>CAWCUW010000006.1:0-18893 GCA_963798815.1 uncultured Alphaproteobacteria bacterium | reverse complement strand
TTATGTTCTGTATACCTACTGGTTCCACAGTTACGTATTGCTAGAGTTAGACCGGGGGACACCGTGCGTATCCGTTCCTGCGCATCGAAACTCAACCTCAAATTACATCCGGGCTTCGAGCTGGTGGGGCGCAATGAAGAGGCCGACTACTTCATTGTGATGCGCCGCGGCAAAAAAAAGTGTGCGCCGGAGACGGTTGAGGGCCTGCGGGTCGCAGGGGAGGTGCGGCGCGAAGGGGTCTTGTTGGCGCGGGTTTATGCCCGGTGAGATCGCAAGAATAGAATTAGCAGGAATGGAGTTTTTTCGACGCGATTGGCGCGCGCAATAAGAGCGGGCTCACACTGTCTGCAACTGTTTCTCGGGATGGATGAAGACGAAAATCTTGTAGACGAAAAATTTGAGGCAGAACGACAGGAACAGGACCGAGGCGTTGGCGATCATGTATTGAACGCCGAGCGCGTTGTGCAAAACCAAGAATGCCAGATACTCGCTGGAGCGAAAGGCGAAGCTGACGAGCGCGAAACGCCCGAGCTGCTGCTTGACCGATCCCTTCTTCCTGAACACGAACAACCGCGCCGTGAAGAAATTCATGATGAAGGCGGAGGTGAGGCCGCACGCCACGGCGATATCAGGCCGGACGGCAAAGACCTCATGCAAGACGAATGGGACACCCAGCGACAGAAGAGAGCTCAAGCCGCTCATCACCAGGTAGCGAAATCCCTCGAACAGATGCCCGGCGGACGTGAACGCTTTCATCCCTCCCTACCCCTACCCGCCCGCACGCTTGTCGATCATATCCGCCAACAGCGTCATCATGCCGGTGTTCATTGCAAACAGAAAGAGCAACAGAGATGTATCGGTGATGTCATCCAACACAAAAACGTCATAAGAGAGACGTGCCAACGCGAACAGAGACCAGCACCAGGGTAATCGGCCCAAAAAATCGGACTGGAGCGAAATAGACGCCGGTCCGCAAAATCAGCAAGATGAAACGCAGCGTGTCTCTGATTGGCTTGATCTTCGATTTGCCGAGCCGGGGGCTGTAGCTGATCGGGACGAACAGCACCGGCTGATAGTTCGTCAGCATGGCGAGCGTGATGGTCACGGTGAAGCTGAAGGTGTCCGGCAGGATGCTGAAGAATTTTTCGACGATCGGCTTTCTGAAAACCCGCATGCCCGAATTGATATCGGGGATATTTTGCTTGGCGATCCAGGACATCCAGCGCCGCAGAAAATATTTGGGGATCGAGCGAAGCTTGGAATATTGGACGTTGTCGCCCGTCCTCGCGCCGACGACCATGTCGTAGTGGGCGCAAGCGGCGACGAGTTCGGGAAGGCGCTCGTTCGGATAGGTGCCATCGGCGTCGGTGATGGCGATCAGCTCGGTCGACGCCGCGCGAATGCCGGTCTTCAGGGCGGCGCCGTAGCCGCGGTTGCGGGCATGCTCGAGGATCAGCAGATCGTCCGAAGGCGGAATCTTGTGCAGGATCTGCTTGGTGTCGTCGGTCGAGCCGTCGTCGACGACGATCATGTGGAAGCGCGTTCCGCGCGGCACGGCTTTGCGAAGCTCTTCGATGGTCCGCTCGATAGCGCCCATCTCGTTGTAGCAGGGGATCACCACGCTAAAGTCCGGCAGCGCTGCCTGCGCGGCGGCGGAACCCCGGGCGCCCGCGGCGGGGATTGGCGGAGACTGCAAATCATCGGTGGCGCTGGATTTCATGCTCATCCCAAAACCAAGCAACGTCTTTGCAGGCAAGCCGTAACGGTCGTGAACAATCGCATCCATACGTCAAAAAGAAACCCGAATGGGGAGGGACATTAGCCTGAAATTGTGCCGATACGCCCCCGACAGCGTCGAGGCAGCGTGCCCCGGAGCAGCCTACATGACGATGGCGATTTCTGTCATGCAGATCGGAGCTTTCTGGCAGTCTTAGGCACCGCGCACAAGCCTTGCACAAGCGCGTGGGCGATCCGCGCCGCGCGGGCGGTTCTCGTCCGGGGGGTTGCGGCTTGGGATCATAAACCGTAGAGAGGTGTCTTCGCTTTCGGCCTGTCAGCGTGAGGGGGTCGCCGTGAAAATTTGCATGATTGGCGCGGGTTACGTCGGCTTGGTTTCCGCCGCCTGTTTTGCCGACTTTGGTTGGAATGTCACCTGCGTCGACAAGGACGAGGATCGCGTCGCCCGGCTGAAACAGGGCGAGATACCCATCTATGAGCCGGGACTCGACGAGCTGGTGGAGCGCAATGTCGCAGCCGGCCGCATGCATTTCTTGAGCTCGCTGCGCGACGGCGTGCAAGGCGCCGATGTCGTGTTCCTCGCGGTCGGCACGCCGATCCGTCGTGGCGACGGCTACGCCGATCTCAGCTATGTGTTCGAGGCCGTCGCCGAGCTCGCGCCCCATATCGCGCCCTCCACCGTCATCACCACCAAATCGACCGTGCCGGTCGGCACCAGCCGGGAGATCGAGCGCCGGCTCAAGGAACTGCGCCCCGACGCCGACTTCGCGGTGTGCTCAAATCCGGAATTCTTGCGCGAAGGCTCGGCGATCCGCGATTTCACCCATCCCGACCGCGTGCTGGTCGGTTGCGACAGCGAGCGCGGGCGCGAAGTGTTGGAGCGGCTGTACGAGCCGCTCGCTCTGCGCAAATCCCCGCTGGTGTTCGTCAGCCGCGAATCCGCCGAGCTGGCCAAATATGCGGCCAACGCCTTTCTCGCCATGAAGATTACCTTCATCAACGAGGTCGCCGATCTTTGCGAGATGGTTGGCGCCGATGTGGGCGAGGTCGCCACGGCGATCGGCGCCGACGGCCGCATCGGAGCGAAATTCCTGCATGCCGGTCCGGGTTATGGCGGCTCCTGTTTCCCCAAGGACGTCACCGCGCTGATCCGCACCGCGCGCGAGGCGAAGTCGCCGCTTTCGCTGGTGGAGCAGGTCGAGAAGGTGAATACCGAACGCAAAATCGCCATGGCCGGCCGCATCGAGGAGGCCTTGAGCGGATCGGTGCGCGACAAGACCATCGCCGTGCTCGGCGTGACCTTCAAACCCAACACCGACGACATGCGCGAGGCACCCAGCCTGGTGATCCTGCCAATGCTGCAAGCGAGGGGCGCCAGCATCAGGGCCTGCGATCCGCAAGGCCGGTCCAAGGGCGAGGAGTTGATGCCCGGCGTCGCCTGGTTCAACAGTGCGATCGAGACGGTCGAGGGCGCGGATGCCCTCGTCGTGCTGACCGAGTGGAACGAGTTCAGGGCGGTGGATCTCAGGCATTTCCGCAACAAGATGCGCGGCAACGTGCTGATCGATCTGCGCAATGTCTACCAGCAGGCGCTGGCCGAGGCTGCGGGGTTCGTTTATCGCGGCGTCGGCCGCGGTGTGTCGCGGCACATTGCGAACGGGGCCTCGCAGCGGCCGCGTGAGCGCGGCTATGAGGCTGGGCGCGAGCAGCCAGGTTACGGCCGCCTGACAAACGTCGTCCGCGCGAGATCAGTGCACCTTCTGGCCGAGCAAGACCTCCAGGCATTCGCGCAGGCTGTCGCGAAGCGGCCTTGGCTCGATGCCAAAGGTGGTGGTGAGTTTCTCGGTGGACAGCACCGAGTAAGTCGGGCCGCTTGGCTTCTGACGGAAAGCGAGCGGTGTCGATCGGGGTAAGGCGCGGCGTGGTGTGCCCGTAGCGCGCGGTTTGCTCGAAGATCAGCCGGGCGAAGCCGTACCAGGTGAGGATATCGCCGCCGCGATAGTGATAGGTGCCCCAGGCGGCGAAACCAGGCTCGGCGGCCTTGGCCAGGACCGCCAGGATCGTGCCGGCGAGATCGGCTGCCGAGGTGGGGCATCCGGTCTGGTCATCGACTACCTTCAGCTCCGCGCGCTCGGTGCCAAGCCGCAGCATGGTGCGAACGAAGTTCGTGCCATGGGGACTGAACACCCAAGAAGTGCGCAGGATCAGGTGGTGCGGGCAAATGTTGCGCACCAGACGCTCACCCGCTTCCTTGCTTAGTCCATAGACATTCAAAGGAGCGACCGGATCGTCCTCTCGATAGGGCGTCCGCTTGGCGCCGTCGAACACATAGTCGGTGGAGATCTGCACAAGCGGCACCTTGGCCGAAGATGCGGCCTCGGCCAGCACCGCCGCTCCGTCGCGATTGGTGCGCAGCGCCGCATCCCTGTCAGTCTCGGCCCGATCGACGGCGGTATAGCCCGCGGCGTTGACGATCGCCGCAGGAGGGTGCTTCAGCACCGCTTGCCGCACGCTCGCGGCGTCCGAAATGTCGACAGCGGCGCGGTCAAACCCGGTGGCAGCATCGCCTGCCTGCCGGACGATCTCGCGGCCGACTTGGCCGTTGGCGCCAAAGACGAGAATTCTGCGTTGCATCGCTCGCCGCCGAGACCTCTTGGTTGACTGCAAGCTTATTGTTGGGAGCGCCGGCGCGGTCCCGCCTGGACTGCCTCGGCCTTGCGGGCCAAACCGATGCGCTCCGCTCGATATCCCGCGTCGAGAATTGATTGCCACCACGCGCGGGACTCAAGATACCAGCGCACCGTCTTGGCAAGCCCTGTCTCGAAGCTCTCAACGGCGCGCCAGCCAAGCTCGCGCTCGATCTTCGACGGATCGATCGCGTAGCGGCGGTCATGTCCCGGCCGGTCGGCAACGAGGGTAATCAATTCCTCCCTGGAGCCGTCGCGCGACGGCGCATAATTGTCGAGCAGCCGGCATATCTCGCGCACGACATCGATATTCCTGCGCTCCTGTCGGCCGCCGATATTGTAAGTCTCGCCCGGAACGCCTTGCTCGACGACAAGGGCCAGCGCACGGGCGTGATCCTCGACATAGAGCCAATCGCGCACGTTCTCGCCATTGCCGTAGACCGGCAACGACTGCCCGGCGAGACCCCGGATGATCATGTGCGGAATGAGCTTCTCGGGAAAGTGATACGGCCCGTAATTGTTCGAGCAATTGGTGAGCAGCGTCGGCAACCCGTAGGTCTCGCGCCAGGCGCGAACCAAATGATCCGACGAAGCCTTCGACGCCGCGTAAGGCGAGTTCGGCGCATAAGGCGTCGTCTCGGTGAACAAGCCGTCGGGACCGAGCGAGCCGTAAACCTCATCGGTCGAGATGTGGTGGAAGCGGAAGCGCCGTTGCGCCGCCGGATCGAGGCCACGCCAATGCCGCAGCGCTTCCTGAAGCAGAGTGAAGGTCCCCGCGATATTGGTCTCGATGAACTCGGCGGGACCGTCGATCGAGCGGTCGACGTGGCTCTCGGCGGCGAGGTTCATCACGCAGTGCGGCGCGTGCGTCTCGAACAAGCGCCGCAGCTCGGGCCCATCGCCGATGTCGACGCGGGCGAAGCGATAGCGGGGGTGACTCGCCGCTTGCGGAATTGAGTGCAGATTCGCGGCGTAAGTAAGCTTGTCGATGTTGACGACGTTGGCCTCGGTCTCGTCGAGCAAATGCCGGATCACGGCCGAGCCGATAAAGCCCGCCCCGCCAGTGACGAAGACTGTGGTGCCGCGAAACCGCATGCGATCAAAGCTCCGTCAAGCGGGATTGGGAGAACGAGCGGTGAATGTTTAGCAGATACTCGCCGTAGCTGCTCTTGGCGCAGCGTTCCGCGAGCGTATGGAAATGGTCGAGCGTGATATAGCCGAGCCTGAGCGCAATTTCCTCCGGACAAGCGACCCGCATGCCCTGGCGTTGCTCGAGGATCTGGATGAAATGGCTGGCCTCGACCAGCGAAGCATGGGTGCCGGTGTCGAGCCAGGCAAAGCCGCGGCCCAGCACCTCGACATGGAGATCGCCGCGCTCGAGATAGACGCGGTTGACGTCGGTGATCTCGAGCTCACCGCGCGCCGACGGCTTAAGCGTGGCGGCGATCTGCACCACGTCGTTGTCGTAGAAGTAGAGGCCGGTGACGGCGATGTTCGACTTCGGCTGCTTGGGTTTCTCCTCGATGGAGACTGGTCGTCCCCCGCCGTCCAGTTCGACGACGCCGTAGGCTTCCGGCGTGCGCACGATATAGCCGAAGATGGTTGCGCCAGAGCCGCGCAGCCCGGCGCGCGCCAGCGCCTCAGGCAAAGAATGGCCGTAGAAGATATTGTCGCCGAGGACGAGGGCCACCCGGTCGGAGCCGATGAAATCGGCGCCGACGATGAAAGCATCGGCCAGCCCGCGCGGCTGCTCCTGGACCGCGTAGGTGAAGGAGAGGCCGAGATCGGAGCCGTCCCCCAGCAGGCGCTCGAACAGATGCTGGTCCTGCGGCGTGGTGATCAACAGAATGTCCCGGACCCCGGCGAACATCAGCGTCGCCAGCGGGTAATAGATCATTGGCTTGTCGAACACCGGCAGCAGCTGCTTGGAAACGACTGTGGTCACCGGGTAAAGCCGCGTGCCCGATCCCCCCGCCAGAATGATGCCCTTCATGGCGCAACTGTTACCCGTACTTGGCTCGCTGTGGCAATATTAGTCCCTAGCCATCGGTTCTGCGCAAGAAATGCGGCGGCGTGGGCTTGGCGAGAGCGCGCGTGCTATCTTGCTGCGGGGCAGGGTGGGCGAACACGCGGGGGGCGGAAGCTTGGCGAATTTGCGGATTGTCGAGACATCCATTCCCGGCGTCGTGGCTATCGAGCCGGCGGTTCTTGGCGACGCCCGCGGCTTCTTTATGGAGCTGTTCAATGCCGGCCGCTATGCGGCGGCAGGCATCACGGCTCCGTTGGTGCAGGACAATCTCTCGCGTTCGACGCGGGGCGTGCTGCGCGGGCTGCACTTCCAGAATCCGCATCCCCAAGGCAAGCTCGTAACCGCGCTGCGCGGCACGGTGCTCGATGTCGCGGTCGATGTGCGGTTGGGCAGCCCGAGCTTCGGGCAACACGTCAAGATGGAGCTCAGCGAGGAAAGCCGGCGGCAGCTTTGGGTTCCGCGCGGCTTCGCGCATGGCTTCGTGGTGATCTCGGACGTCGCCGAGTTCTTCTATAAATGTGACGATCTCTACAGCCCTGCCGATGAACTGGTGCTGCGCTTCGACGATCCGGAGCTGGGCATCGATTGGGGGATTGGCGCGCCGATCGTCTCGGAACGCGACCGCAACGGCAGCTTGCTATCGGAGCTCAAGGATCGGCTGCCGGTCTATGCAGGGCCGTGAGCGTGATGATGATGGTGGGAATCCCGCGAAGCATCGCCCAGACTGATGATCGTCGCGAGCCTGGTGCCTTCGAGCATGGGAGCGAGAACGAGGCTCGCCACGATCAGGCCGACAATGAGAAGCAGTTCGACTTTGAAGGTCACGCCCGCATCCTTCGCTGATTTGCCATCGTCGATCCGGCGCGGTTAACGGCGCTTACCGCGCGTCAGCGGCTAAATGCGCGCATGGCTCGCGGATGGCGGCAGAATGCCCTTCAGATCATAAATGAGGCCGCCAGGTGCGAGCAATGCCTTGATCCCCGGCTCGCCGAGCTTGGCGATCGCGTCGTGCTTGACGGCGAGAATCACGGCGTCGAACGGCCCGCTCGGCAGAGCGTTGGTCAGCGTCAGGCCGTATTCGTGCTGCGCCAGCGCGACATCGGCCATCGGGTCGTAGACCACGACCTCGGCGACGAAGTCGCGCAGCGTGCGCACGAGATCGACCACCTTGGTGTTGCGCGTATCGGGCACGTTCTCCTTGAAGGTGAAGCCCATCACCAGCACCCGGGCTTGGTCGATGCTCTGCTTGCGCTTGAGCATGATCTTGATCACGTCGTTGGCGACGTAGGCCGCCATGGCGTCATTGATGCGGCGACCGGCGAGGATCATCTGCGGATGGAAGCCGATCGATTCGGCTTTGTAGGTGAGGTAATACGGATCGACGCCGATGCAGTGGCCGCCGACCAGCCCGGGTCGGTAAGGCTGGAAATTCCATTTGGTGCCGGCTGCCTCGAGCACCTCGCGCGTCTCCAGGCCCAACTGCTTGAACAGCATGGCGAGCTCGTTGATCAGCGCGATATTCACGTCCCGCTGGATGTTCTCGATGACCTTGGCCGCCTCGGCGACGCGGATCGAGCTGGCGCGATGCGTGCCGGCGGTGATGACTTTGGCGTAGACGGCGTCGACCAGATCGGCGGCTTCCGGCGTCGACCCCGAGGTGACCTTGACGATCGAGGGAAGGCGATGGGTCTTGTCGCCCGGATTGATGCGCTCAGGCGAATAGCCGGCGAAGAAGTCGCGGTTGAACGCAAGCCCCGAGGCCTGCTCGAGCTCCGGCACGCAGACCTCCTCGGTCGCGCCGGGAAACACCGTCGATTCGTAGACCACGACATTGCCGGGCGAGAGCACGGTGCCCACCACATGACTTGCGGCGACGAGCGCGCTCAAATCCGGGCGCTTGGCCTGATCGACCGGGGTCGGCACCGTGACGATGTAGAAATTCGCTTCCTTGAGACTCGCGACGTCGGCGGAATAGGTGATCTGCGCCGCTTGCGCGAACTCTTCCTCGGTCACTTCGCGAGTGCGGTCGACGCCGCCGCTCAACTCGGCGACGCGCTCTTTGTCGATATCGAAGCCGAGCACGGGAAAATGCCGCGCCAGATAGACGGCGAGGGGCAGGCCGACATAGCCGAGGCCGATCACGCCAATTCGTACGTCCTTGAGGGGAGGCAACGGCATGCTTGCTTTCGCCGTAACGGAGAATGGGGCCGGTGCAAAATCGCGCGCGGCCGCCAGTGTTAGCGTCTAACCGGGCTTGAGGTCCAGCCGAAGCGCCTTTGGCCCGGCCGCGCAAGCGGTGGCGAAAAGGCCGGCAGAGGCCGATTTTCGACATGATTGGGTGTAAGGGAACGCCTGCGGGGTCGCGGCCGTTCTCGCATGAACGCGAGCTGAACGCCGCGGATGGAAGCGGTTCAAGTCGGCCGGCCTAACGGTGTTGGCTGGCGATGCCGCCCACGGGATCGCCGAGTGGAATTTTTGCCAAACCTCGAAACTAGGAAAGCGAGCATCATGAGTTTCGTCGAGAGCAGCCTTCGCCGGCTCGCCATCGCTCTGGCCGCCGCGATACTCACAGCGGCAGTCGCGTTCGTGACACCGGTCCAGGCGCAAGCGCCGCGTCCCAACGGCTATCCCGTCACCAATGTCAATCTCAGGGCAGGTCCCGGCACGTATTATCCGGCGCTGCTGGTCGTGCCCTCGCACGCGCCGATCGCCATCCTCGGCTGCCTCGGCGACTACACCTGGTGCGATGTGTTGTTCCAGGGCAATCGCGGCTGGATGCGCTCGATCTATCTGCAAGGCTGGTATAGCGGCTACTACTATTCGCTGCGCGACTATGCGCCGAGGCTCGGCTACCGCGTCGTCTCGTTCGATCTCGGCCCCTATTGGGATGCCAATTATCGTGGCCGGCCGTTTTATGCCGATCGAAACCGCTGGGGCGGTGGAAACCCCTACGGCGAAGGCGCGACCAATCGCGGCGCGTTCTACAACCGGCTTGCGCCCTACGGCAATTGGATCTGGCTGCAAGGCCAGTATGTCTGGGTGCCGCAGAATGTCGGGCCCTCTTGGCGGCCCTATACGGTCGGCCGTTGGGCGTTCACCGATCGCTACGGCTGGATGTGGGTTTCCAACGAGCCGTTCGGTTGGGCGACCTATCATTACGGCCGCTGGGGATTCTCCAATCGCGTCGGCTGGTTCTGGGTGCCGGGCAATCGCTGGGCGCCGGCCTGGGTGTCGTGGCGTTCGTCGAACGACTATCTCGCCTGGGCGCCGCTGCCGCCGGCCTATGACGAAGGCGTCAGCATCGAGATCAATGCGCGCGGTGTGCCGGACTATTACTGGCAGGTCGTGCCCAACCGGGACTTCTTGTCCGACGATCTGCCGCGCCGAATCGTGCGCGACAGGAATCGCTTCAATCCGATCCTGCGCGAGACCCAGCCGCTGGGCAATGTCACGATCACCAATAACAATGTGGTCGTGAACAAGGTCGTCAACGTCACCTACATCGAGCAGAAGACCAACGAGAAGGTCGTCGTCCACAAGGTCGACAGAACCAGGGACGAGAAGCGGGCCGGCAAGGTCCAAGGCGACTCGATCGAGATCTTCCAGCCGGCCGCCGAGACGGCGAACGCACCGGTCGCTCCGGCCAAACCGAAGCAGATCGATGAGGTCGCGGCGGAGAGCAAGACCAAGCAGCAGGGAGGCGGCGCACCGAGCACGGACCAACTGCTGGTTCCGCCGGAAGTCAAAACGCCTCCGTTGCCCGAGGCCGCTGAGACCGGTCCATCCACCGGCCAAGGAACGAAGGACGGCCAGGCTGGCGCAGGCGACGCCGCTACCGCCCGCCGCCGCCACCGCCACCACCGCCTCCTGCCGATGGGGCTGCTCCCCCGGCCGAGCAAGCCGCTCCGCCGCCACCGCCCCCGCCAGCCGATGAAGCGACCCCACCGCCGCCCCCGGCTGAGGAAACGGCGCCGCCGCCGCCTCCCGCTCCGGCGGAAGAGGCTGTGCCGCCGCCCCCTCCAGCTCCGGCTGAGGAGAAGGCTCCGCCGCCTCCTGCAGAGGAAATGACGCCACCCCCGCCTCCGCCGCCGGCTGAGGAGATCGCGCCTCCCCCACCGCCGCCTACTCCTCCCGTCGAGGAGACGGCGCCGAAGGTGAATAAGGGTCATAAGCCGAAGGCCAAGGAGGGAAATGGCCAGGAGCAACTCCAGCCCAACGAGGCGCCGTCACCACCGCCGTCCCCTCCGCCACAGGAGGAGTCGCTGCCGCCGCCTCCGGTGAGCGAAGAGGCTCCGAAGCCCCACAAGCAGGGCAAGGACAAATTCAACAAGGGGCACGGCGAGCAGATGCAGCCCGGACAGCAGATGCTGCCTCCGCCTCCCCCGCCGCAGGATGAAACGGCGCCGCCTCCGCCGTCGCCTTCAGGCGATGCGCCGCCAGACGCGAACAAGCGGGACGGCAAGGGCAAGCACAGGAAGGACAATGGCAAAGCGCCATGTCCTGAAGGCGCTGTTCAGCTCGACGACGGGAGCTGCGTCGTGCCGCAATAGCCGAGCAAGGCCTTGAAAATCAACGGGGCGCCGGACCGTCGCCGGCGCCCCCAATTTTGGTCGAGCCTCGCGGCGAATAGGGACCGCGGGCGTGGACTCGTCTAATTGTCGATGTTGCAATGATCGCGGTCGGGCTTGGACGGCCAAACGCACACGCTCACATAGGTCGTCCCGACCGGCCCGCCGGCATTGATCGTCAAGTATTTTGCTCCATTGGTCGCCTGCAGGCCGGCATTGCCGCCATCTTCGGAGCCGCGCCCACCGCTCGACGTGACGGTCCAGCCTGACGTCGGCAGAGCTTGTGCGTATGCCTCGATGACGGCAATCGGGTTGGCCGAGGTCATGTAGTGGGCGAGCTGACCGCCGGAAGCGATGTCTTGCGTGCGAAGGATCTGGCTCTCCGGCGGCGCGGGTAGACCACCCAGAAGGTCGTCGCCGGTGACGGCATAGGCGGCGGAGACGGCAAGCAGACTGGGGATGAGCAGCGCAAGGAACCGCTTGGTCATGAGTCGCTCCCTGGGGGATCGATAGTACGGGCCAGGAAAACTAGAGACGGCCGGTAAATGATCGGCGTTGCTGGAGTTCGCGACTTTTCAACTAATCAAACTAAACTCCCGCGGCCCCGCCCCTTTGCAGCAGGGAAAGGCGTGCCTAAATCACAACTGGCAGGTTCGCGTCTGGCCCGAGCTTTGACAAAGGAGCGGTCATGAACAGTCATCTTTCCAGCGCCTTCACCACGCTTGCGGCCGCGGCGCTCCTGGCGCTCGCCGCGACGTCACCGGCTGCGGCGCGCATCGAGTGCCAGGGCAATTTCCAGGTCACCAAGCAAAACGGTTTGATCGCCACGCCCTATTGCGAGGAAGAACAGATCGCGCGCGTCGCGCGGAGCTATGGCGCAAACGTCACCCCGGCAGAGGTGCACAACAACGCCTTGAAGAAGGTTTATCTCTGCCAGGTTTATGGCTACGACAACCGGCTCAAAGGCTCTTGCGCGGGCTATTCTCCGGAGTTCTATGGCCACTAAATTTTCCCGCTAGAGCGACAGCGGGATGCTCTGCGGAAAGCGGAACAGGTTGTCGGGGTCGTAGCGTCGCTTGACCTCGACCAGGCGCTCGAGATTGCTCCCGTAATAGGCGCGCAGATAATCGGTCTCGGCGCCATCGATGAAATTCTGGAAGCTCTCGTGCGAGGTGAACGGGCGCATGGCGGCATGAAATTCGTCGAGCCATGCCTCGTTATCCGCCACCACCGCGTTGTTATCCTCGGGCGTCCAGGCGAGGTCGATGGCGCTCAGCATCAGCGCCTGGCGATGCACGAAGGCCGTGGCGTCTGGCGCGACCGAAGCTACGGCGCCGCCCGCCAGGAATATCTTCCATTCGGCGCCGTCATGCGTACCGGGCCAGCGGCGCAAGAAGTCGAGAACCGTGGCAATGCCCTCGGCGGGCAGCGGGCGATAGATGTAGCTCGAGCGCTCATGCGAATATTCGGGCGTGCCTTCCTCGACCAGAATTGCTTGCGATAGCCAATAAGGCAGCACGCTGATCGCTGCTTCGCTCGGCTGGGCCATGCGGTAGAGCGGCGCCAGCAGCTCCGCGAGTTCGGCCTGGGTTCCGGCGAGTTGACCGAGGAGATTGAGCGCGGTCTTGCTGCCGGCCTCCACCTGGAGCTTGCAGCCGAGCCGGTCGGGCAGCGACGGCAACAGCTCGAGCGCGGTGGGCAGCAGATCCTCGATGCCTTCGCTCCAGACCAGCTTGAAGACGGTGTAGTCGCCGACCGGGAAGGTCCGAAACGTCAGCGAGACATTGACGCCGAAATTGCCACCACCGCCGCCGCGACACGCCCAGAACAAATCGGCATTCTCGGTGGCGTTGCAGAGGAGCCGCTCGCCCGAGGCGATGACGATCTCGGTCTCGACCAGCTGGTCGCAAGTGAGCCCGTGCAGGCGCTGGCTGAAGCCGATACCCCCGCCGAGCGTGAGGCCGGCGACGCCCACGCCTTTGCAGCGGCCGTGGGTGATCGCGTGATTGCCCGTTTGCAGCGCGGTAAAGACATTGGCATTGCGCGCGCCGCCGTCCAGGCGCAGGAGACCCTCCTCGTCGATCTCGTCGACCGCGTTCATCGGCGACACGTCGATCATGAGGCCGTCGGTGGTCGAGAAGCCCGCATAAGAATGTCCGCCGGAGCGGATCGCGATCGGCATTTCGTTCCTTTGCGCCCAGAGCAGACAGATGGCGACATCCTCGGAGGAGGCGCAGCGCGCGATGCCGGCCGGTACGGTCGAGGCGAAGCGCAAATTCCAGGGCGTGGCGATGCGGGCGAAGTCGGGCGTGTCGGATTGCAGGAGCTCGCCGCCAAGGAGTTGCGCGAGCCCTCGCCAGTCCGGCGGCGGCGACGTTGTAACGACGGGCAGCTCGGCGCGGGCGAGCCCGCGAAACTGGCTCGCGCCGAGCGCTGCGCCGGCGGCGCCCTTCAGCACCTGTCTTCGGGTCAACGCGAAGGACAATGGGCACCTCCCATTCAAGACGATCGCCAGGCGCGGCTCAGGATCGCTTCCTTATCCCTTATTTTAGGATTGGCGCGTAATTCGTTAACCAACCGAATTTTTGACCTCGGAGGGGCACGTGCGGATTACGCTCTTCGGCCTTGCGGCCATCGCCATCATCGGCGCCATCATCGTCTTCGTCGGGCCGCTATTCATCTCCACCGACGATCTGCGGCATAGCCTGTTTGCGCAGGTCGAGTCCGACGACCGGCTATCGCTTACGCGTCAGCGGACCGGTGCAGATCTCCCTGTTCCCCTCGCTCGATCTGGTCGCGGAGGATGTCGGCATCGCCAAAAGCGGGGCGGCGGCGACGTCCGAGATCGCCACGGCCAAGTCGCTCCGCTTCGGCTTGCAGCTGTCGGCGTTGCTCGGCGGCAAGGTCAAGATGACCGAGGTGACGCTGGTCGATCCGGTGATCGAAGTGCAGCAAACGCAGACGGCCGGCAACAGCGCCGAGGATGCGGACCCGCCGCAAGCGGACCCAGGATCGCCGACGGCCGCGCTCAGGTCGCTCAGCCTCGATAAGCTCCTCATCAAGAACGGCACGCTGATCCTGCCGGGCTCGGCCGGCGCGCGCGGCAAACGTATCGAGGCGCTCAACCTTGAAGCCTCGATGCCCGCTCCCGACGCGACCCTCGCCTTCGATGCCAGTGCCGCGCTGGACGGTCGGAAGATCCAGGCCGTGGGCTCGATCGGCGGTCTCGCGCAGCTGCTCGACGGCGAGGCCGTACCGGTCTCGCTCGACATCGTTGCGCCGTCCTATCTCGAGGCGAAGGCCGTGCTGACCGGCATCGCCAGCTACAAGAACGGCGGCTTCGTCTTCAGCCAATTCACCGCGCGCGCCGGCGATAAATCCTTGGCCGGCAGCGGCGGTTATCAAGGCAGCCTGCTCACGCTCCACCCGCTGATCCTGAACGCGAGCGGCAACAGCCTGGCGGGATCGGTGGTGGCCGATCTGCCGGGTACGATTCCCGCCATCAACGCCGCGTTCACCGGCCAAACGCTCAACCTCGATGCATTGCTGTCGCAGCCTGGGGCCGCGCCTTCCGCCACCAGCGGCAGTGGAGGCAATGGAGGCGAGACCGGCTGGAGCGATGCCAGCATCGATTTCTCGGGGCTCAAAGCCGTTACCGCCAAGCTCAAGCTCACCGCGGGCCAGCTCATCTACCGCAACATCAAGATCGGCAACGCCACGCTGCAGGCCACGATCTCCGGCGGCAAGCTTTCGGCATCGCTGCCGAGCTTCCAGCTTTATGGCGGCGCGGGCGCGGCGGCGCTGGATGTCGATGCGAGCGGCAAGATCGCGGCGCAGCGGATCCGGCTGTCGCTGGCGAATTTCGCCGCCTATCCCTTCCTTAAGGACAGTGCGGGCTTTGAGAACCTCGAAGGCACCGGCGCGATCTCGCTCGATGTCGTCGGCAACGGTGCAAGCCAGCGCGCCATCGTTTCGGCCTTGAACGGCTCAGCCAAGTTCGAGTTCAGCAACGGCGAGATCCGCGGCATCAATATCGCCAAGACCATGCGCGGGTTGACCACCGGCATCTTGTCGGGATGGCAGGAGAACGCGGCTGAGAAGACCGACTTCGCCACGCTGGGCGCGAGCTTCAAGATCGCCAAGGGCCAGGCGCAGACCGCCGATCTCCGTCTTGCCGGGCCTCTGGTGCGCATGGCCGGGGCAGGCAATGTCGACCTGCCGGGCAGGACGCTCAAATTCCGCGTTGATCCGCAGCTGGTCGCAAGTCTCGAAGGTCAGGGCGGCAAGAGCGACCTGCAAGGTCTCGGCGTGCCGATCATGATCGCCGGACCCTGGGCTAGGCCCTCGATCTATCCCGATATCGAGGGCATTCTCCAGGACCCCGCGGCTGCCTATCAGCAGCTCAATCGGCTGGGCGGCGGGCTGGTCTCACTGCCTGGTGCCGCCACGACCGGAAGCGTGTCCGCGATCGGCGGCCTGATCAAGAACGGCAAGGTCGGCAGCAACGTGCTCCAGCAAGGCGCGCTTGGCGGCCTCGGCGCGTTGCTCGGCGGGGAGCCACAGCCGGCCACCGACGAGGCCGAGGCGCCTGAACCGCAGCCGGCCGCGAAGGCCAAGCCGAAGCCAAAGCCGGTGAGCGACGCCGCGCCCAGCGAAACCAAGAAGAGCAAGAAGCGGCAAGCCGCCCCACCCCAACAAGCGGCAAACCAGCTGCTGCAGAACTTCCTCGGCAATTAGGCGGCCATTAACCGCGCGCCGGCTCAACGCCGCCAGTGAACGATTTGTTTGCGTCTCACGACTAGAAGCATGGGCGAGGGAGCGGGGAGGACCCCGCTGGAGCGTCCATGTCTCGCGTCGTCCATCCGGAGTTCGAGCACGGCCGGCGTTACGTGCCGGCGCGACCAAACATTCTGCGCCGGTCACTTCCCGCTATCAGCTCGTCGAGCTCACCCTCATTATCGGCGCCATCTTCTTGCTGTGGGGTGGCTTCTCGATCTCCAGGCTGCCAACCCTGATGAGCGCGACGCAACCGCTCGCCTGGCTCGAATCCTTCCGCGTCGAGATCGTCGACGGCGACACGATCCGGAGCGGTGGAGAGGTGTATCGCCTGGTTGGCTTCAACACGCCGGAATCGGGCGCCAATGCCGGATGTCAGCGCGAGCGCGCGCTGTCGCAAGCGGCCACGCAGCGGCTGAGCCAGCTTGTCGCCGGCGGCAAAATCGATCTTCGGCGCGTCCCGTGCGCTTGCGCGCCCGGCACCGAGGGGACGGGGCAGTGCAATTACGGCCGCTATTGCGCCACGCTCAGCGTGCGCGGACAGGACGTCGGGACGACCCTGATCGGCGAAGGCCTCGCCGAGCCTTATGTCTGCACCAAGACATCTTGCCCGCGGCGCAAGGATTGGTGCCGCTCCTGAGCCTGCGCGTTAGCCGCGTTTCCAACGCGCCCGCAAGCTGTTAGGTTGTACCGCCGATGGCCTCGATCCTCGATAAATGCGCGGGCGCACCGCGCAAAGACTTCGCTCCGGGAACTGTCCTCCTGTCAGAGGGAGAGACCTCCGGCGGCTTTACATTCTCGCTGAAGGCAGCGTCGAGGTGTTGCGCGGCGATACGCAGGTCGCCGTGATCGGCGATGCGGGCGCGGTGTTCGGCGAGATGTCGGTGCTGCTCAACCGGCCGCATACGGCAACCGTCAAGGCCAAGTCCCCGGTCGTGGTGTTCGAGTTCGACGACGCCGAGAGCTTCCTCAAATCTAATCCCGAGATCGCGTTCCTGCTCGGCCGGCTGCTCGCCGAGCGACTCAACGCGGCGACCACCTATCTCGTCGACTTGAAGCGGCAATTCGAGGGGCACGGCAATCATCTCGGCATGGTGGGCGAGGTGCTGGAGAGCTTGATCCACCAGCAGCACCAGGAGTTCACCCCGGGCCCTGAGGCGAAGCCGATCCGCGGCTTTGAGCCAGTCGGGGAGCGCTTGCAGCTTCGGCACCGGCCGCTCGAGCGGATCGCCAAGCCGCACGAACTGATTGCCCGCGGACGAGAACCACATCGCCTCGCCGGCATCGGTGTCGATGATGATATGCGCGGCGGCGCACCGAATTGCTGCCCGGTGTTGAACACCCAGGTCGGCCCGATGCGATCGACCCACGAACCGTCCTTGACGAAGGGCGATTGATGCACGTGGCCGGAGAAGACCATGTCGGGCCGGTATTGCTCGATCCATTCCAGCAGTTCCACGTCGCCGAAATATCTATCGCCGCCCCAACTGGTCGGCGACTTGGCCGGCGGCGCGTGATGGATCCAGATCCAGTGCTTGCCGCGTTGGTCGCGGCAGCCGCGGCGAGCTGGTCGGCGATGCCGGCCTTGACGATTGGCCCGTCCCACCACGGGCAGACGGTGAACAGCGTGTCGCCGAGCATGAAGGATTCTCCGTCGGACGGAACGCCCTCCTGCTGCGGCACCGCCAGCCACTTGGCGGCCTTCTCGCCGGCCGCGTTCTTGCGTCGAGATCGTGATTGCCGGAGCAGATGACGAGCTTGGTCTTGGCCTGTAGGCGGCCGAAATATTTCCGCACCACGACGCTCTGCGCGCGGCCATCGACGATCGAGGCGAGGTCGAGATGATCGCCCGCCATCACCACCACATCGAAGTCCGGCGCCATATCGAGCACCCAGTCGAACTGCGGCAGCGAATAATGCAGGTCGGCTACCAGGAGGAGGCGCATGGCGAGGATACCGCCGTTCGGTCAGGGGGAAGCGAAGCCATGGCACGCAATGTCATCGCCCTGGCCCTGTTATTGCGCATCGGATGGACGGGGAGAAGACGTTAAAGCGGTTTTCACGGGACTATTGAGCTCGTTAGCTCGTGGGCGGCTAACAGGTCCTGCAATAGCCTGTAGTTTTAGCAACGACCCTCGGTCGGGGGTCAGTGGGAGGATCGTAAGATGCGCCGCGTTCGACTTTATCGCTGGCGTACAAAGCTATCGCAGCACGGCAATTTCGGCGACGAAATCACAATTCCCATTCTCGATCGCTTATTCGGAATCGAGGCACTGCCGGCTGGTCTTGAACACGCCGAACTGCTCGGCGCCGGGAGCATTCTGGAATTTTATGTCTGGAAGATCGGAAGGCCGCCAGCATGGAAGCGATTGCTCTAGTCCCGCGACCTCCACGTGTGGGGCACCGGCACCTTGTTCGATCGGCATGAGATTAGGTGGCCACAAAGGCTGCGCTTTCATGCACTGCGCGGCGCGCTGACCGCCGAGCGGGTCGGCGTTCCCCGGCATCACGCTCGGCGATCCGGGCATTCTTTCGAGCCGTCTCATGCTGCTAACCGAAAAATACAGCTACGCGGCGGCGGTTCCACATTTCTTGGATAAGAGACGCTTGGGCGATCTGCCGAAGCATTGGCGCCTCGTCGGCCCGGATCAGCCAGTCGATGACGTGCTGACGCAGATCGCATCGGCTGAGCTTGTTCTATCGAGCAGCCTGCATGGTTTGATAGCGGCGGATTCGTTCGGCATACCCTGCGTGTGGATAGCATTCCTCGGGGGGCAGCCGGATTCGCCGACACATAAATTCCTGGATTACGCCTCGACGAGGGGGCGCAACTTCAACGCCCCCATAACTTGGGCTGAGGCGATGGTCATGCCGGCCGATGTGCTTGCGAGTAAGGCGACAACCATCGGGCGCGAGGTCGAGGCGTGGCAGGAAGAGTTGATCTCGGCATTTCCGCTGTGAGGTCTCTAGACCCTCAGCCTACGTCAATGGAGGCTGTCGAAGGGGGATGGCGCCAAAATTTTGAGGTGGGACATCAATTGGCGGAGAGGGTGGGATTCGAACCCACGGTACGGTTACCCGTACAACGGTTTTCGA
>CAWCUW010000005.1:0-367064 GCA_963798815.1 uncultured Alphaproteobacteria bacterium | reverse complement strand
TTGGGTCATAAGCGGACATGCATTTGCTCAGTTGCGATGTCCGCTTCGCTCAACAAGCAGACGTTCTGAATTCGCTGTTAGGCGCGATGTATTTTCCTGTTTGCAATAAATAATTCCCTGTTCCAATTGCAGGGAATTCGTCCACAGAAGTCTCGTGTTTCAATGGGTTTGTGCAAGCGGGGAGGGGGCGTTTCAACGGAAATTACCTGTATTTTCCCGCGGATCAGGGAATTTGATGGGAGCCGAGACAGGTTCGCGGCAGCCTCGCAGCACAAGCGGGGACTCAGCAAAAACGCGGCTTACGGTTGAGTTTTGCTGGGCAGGGCAGGCTGCTCGACCACCCATCGTGCTCTCAGGCAGGACTGACAGCTGGCAGGCCTTGAGCGCGGAAGAGCAAATAGTGACGGTTGCGAGCCCCCGCAACCAATCCCATCGCCGAACCCACGCCATATCGAGAATTACCAGCGCGAGGCCGTGGGGTTGAGCTTGTCGAAGATGCGGTCGGGGGTGAGCGGTAGGTCGGGAAAGCGCGCGCCGGTCGCGTCGGCAACCGCGTTGGCGATTGCCGGCGCCACCGCGTTGATCGCGCATTCGCCTTGCGCCTTGGCGCCCAGCGGCCCGACCTTGTCGTAGGTCTCGGCGAAATACAGCTCGCTGCGCGGAACATCCGCGAAGGCGGGAATGCGGTAGTCGCGCAGCGCCGGGTTCACCATGGTGCCGTTCTCGTCATAGACCATCTTCTCATACAGCGCCCAGCCGAAGCCCATGGCGATGGCCCCGTCGAGCTGGCCGCGGCACTGCATCGGATTGATCAATCTGCCGACATCTGCGGCGTGCACGCTTTGCAGGATCATGATCTCGCCGGTAATTCGGTGCACGGCGACGCGCACGCCATGCACGTTGAAACCCACCGAGCGCGGCGACAAATACGCCTTGCGCCGCACCACCAGTCGATCGCCGACCTCGACACCGACCGCGTGCACTTCGGCCAGTGGAATCTTCCGGTTGGCGCAGATGATCGCATCATCCTGCAAGCGGCAATCGGCCGGCTGGCAGCCGTAATGGCGGCTGGTGAACTCGATGAGGACATCGCGCAGCGCGGAGGCGGTCTTCTCCACCGCCTGGCCGGCCACGACTGTCCCGGTGCTGGCAAAGGTGCCGGTATCGTAAGGCGTCAAGTCGGTGTCGGCATTGATGATGGCGATACTGTCGGCGCGGGTGTTAAGCACGGACGCGGCGATCTGGCGATGCGAGGTGATCGAGCCGTTGCCCATCTCCGTCGAGCCGACCGCCAGGTGATAGGTGCCGTCGGGCAAGAGCTTGATCTCGGCGCCTGAGCGGTGCTCGGTCGGAGGACCGGAGTCCAGCATGGCGAGCGCGACGCCCGTCCCCTCCAGCCAATCGTCGCCCTCGGGCGTGGCCAATCCCCTACCGCTGGCCAAAGCCTGCTCGACGAGGTCGAGGCACTGGTCGATGCCGTAACTGCCAAAATAGACATCCGACGAATCCTTCCAGATCGAACTCGATCCGGTCGGTCTCCCGAACCTTGTTGATGCGCCTGATCTCGAACGGATTCATCCCCAGCAGCTTGGCGAGGTCGTCGATGGCGCATTCGATGGCGAAGGTGGTCTGCGAGGCACCGTAGCCGCGGAATCCGCCGGCCGGGACCATGTTGGTATAGACCGCGTAGCCGTCGGCCTTCTTGTTGGGGCAGCGATAGGCGGCGATCGGGCTCGACAGCGAAGCGGCCAGCGTCTCGCCGCCATGGTTGCCATAAGCACCGGTGTTGGACACGACGCGAACTTGCATCGCGGTCAGCGTGCCGTCTTGCTTGGCGCCAAGCTTCACCTGCATGGTCATCGGATGGCGCGTGGTGGCGCCGATGAATTGCTCTGCCCGGGTGAACTCCCACATCACCGGCCGGCCGGTCTTCAGGGCAGCGAGCGCGCATAAATCCTCGGAGATCATTTCCTGCTTGCCGCCGAACCCGCCGCCGACGCGTTCGGTAAAGACATGCACATCGCGGTCGTAGAGCCCGAGCAGATAGCAAAGCTTCTGCTTGGCGATGAATGGCGCCTGTGAGCTGGTCCGCACATGCAGCCGGCCATCGTCCCCCCGCCAAGCGATGGAGCCGTGCGTCTCCAGATGCACGTGTTGCGCCCGCGAGGTCGAGTAGGTCATCTCGTGGATGGCGTCGGCCTCGCTGAAGCCTTGCTCGACACTGCCGAGCTCGCCATGGATGTCGACATAGACATTGTCGCGAAAGGCCACGCTCTTATCGTGCAGGATCGGCGCGTTGGGCTCCATGGCCAGTTCCGGATCGAACACCGCCGGCAGCAGCTCGTATTCGACCTCGAGCGCCCGGCAAGCGGCTTCCGCCGCGGCTTCGGTCTCGGCCACCACCGCCGCGACCCGCTGGCCGGCAAAGCGCACGACATTGTCGAGCATGTAGGTGTCGTCGGGATCGACCATGTGATCCTCATGCGTCGCGGTCGAGTAGAGCTTCCGCGGCACGTCCTCCCAGGTGAAGATGGCGACGACGCCAGGCACAGCGAGAGCCGCCTCGCGTTTGATCGCTTTGATGCGTGCATGCGGATGCGGCGAACGCAGCACCTTCAGATGCAAGGCATCCTCGCTGGGCACGTCGAGGGTGTAATGCGCCTGGCCCTTGACGATCGCCTCGGCGAACGGGTTGCGCACGCTCCTGCCGCAGGCTTCTCCGGCGACGTCCTCCTCGACATTGACCACGCCGTGCAGCGCATCGTCGATGCTGTGGTAGCCGGTGCAGCGGCAGAGATTGCCCTTCAGCATGCGCGGCAGCTCTTGGTGCGCTTCGGCGCCGAAGGTCGCCGCGGTCATGATCATGCCGGCGGCGCAGAAACCGCATTGAAAGGCTTGCGCATCGAGAAAGGCTTGCTGCATCGGGTGCAGCTTGCCGTCCCGCTCCAGCCCCTCGATGGTGGTGACGGCGCGCCCTTCGGCCCGAAAGGCCGGCATCAGGCAGCTATGAAACGGCACCCCGTCCAGCCACACGGTGCAGGCGCCGCAATCGCCCTGATCGCAGCCCTTCTTGACGCCGAACCAGCCATGGTCCCGCAAGTACGTCCTGAGGCACTGGCCGGGCGCCGGCTCGGCGGAAAGTCGCTTACCGTTGACCGTGACGTTCATGCCGAGAGCTCCGCCCTGATCTGCTCGGCGTAGTAATAAGTGAGGTGGCGCTTATAGGCCGCCGAGCCGTGCACGTCGTCGAACCAATCTTCTGCCTTGATAGCGCCTTCGATCGCGCGGCGCAGCGCGCCGGCGGAGGGCAGGCGGTCGAAGCCGAGCTGCATCGGCTTCGCCGTCGCCGCGGTGATGGTCAGCGTGAAATCGTCGCCGGTCTTGCTGCGTGTGCCAACGATGAGCGCGGCGGAGCGCCCGAGATGGGTGAGCGAGTTGCGGCGGAAGGCAAAGCGCTTCTCCAGCGCGCTGGCGGGAAGATGAATGCTGCGTAACAGCTCGCCAGGCGCGAGCACGTTCCTATGGTTGCCGGTGACGAAGTCGAGCGCGGAAACCTTACGCGGCTTTCCGTTCTGCGGCCACAGCGTGTAGACGCCTTCGAGCGCGGATGCGAGCGAGATCATGGCGCCGGCCGGCAGCGACATGCAAATATTTCCGCCGACGGTCGCCGCGTTGTAGATCTTGAACGACATCAGCAGCGCGTGGCAGCAAAGCTTCAGCAGCGGCGCCGCGGTCCAGTTGGCCGGCGCCTGGAATTGCTCGAGCTCGGCGATCGTGCAGGTCGCGGCGATCTCGAGCCCGTCATGGGAGAGCGTGAGCGCCGGCCAGCGCAGCGTTTCGAGATCGATCAGCGTGTGGGTGGCGATCTGCGGCGTCGAGAACAGCCAAGTGCCGCCCGCGAGATAGGCATAACCCGGCTGCCACCGGGGGATCTCGCCCGCCGAGGTGGGACGCTTGACCGCGGTAACCGTGTTGAGGTTCATGACCGTCGCCCCATGCTCGCCGACTAGATGCCACAATTCATCGATCCGCGCCTAGTGCGGTGATTTGTGGAAACTTGTCGCTATCGACGCGGCCTCGGTCGGGCTTTAGGTTTCGGCTTCGCAGGCTGAGGCCCTTGGCATGAGCGCAGCAGATCCACTCCTTCTCGCCACCGCGCTTGCGTGGTCGGCGGAGGGGCGCGGCGTGGCGATTGCGACCGTGA
This sequence comes from uncultured Alphaproteobacteria bacterium, assembly GCA_963798815.1. Taxonomy (GTDB): domain Bacteria; phylum Pseudomonadota; class Alphaproteobacteria; order Rhizobiales; family Methyloligellaceae; genus Methyloceanibacter. Next base: position 362,860 of record CAWCUW010000005.1, on the reverse strand, counting down.
TCGAAACCTGGGGGTCCGCCCCGCAGCCCGTGGGCAGCCAGCTCTTGATCGATGCCGCCGGCAATTTTCTCGGGTCGGTGTCCGGCGGCTGCGTCGAGGCGGAGGTCGTCGCCCAAGCGGCGGATGTGATCGCCAACGGCGCCCCGAAGGACCTCGCCTTCGGCGTAGAGGACGCCGCCGCGTGGAAGGTTGGTCTCGCCTGCGGCGGGGCCATTCGCGTCTTCGTCGAGCCGGTTGCGCCCGGGAACGCTAGCCCGCCGGAGGGCGTGCTGCATCACCTGTTGCGCGATGTCGAAGCGCGCCGCGCGGTGGCGCTGATCACCAATCTGGCCACCGGCACGTGGAGCCTCGCGCATGCGTCGGGCGATGTGGGACAGGACTTGACGCCGGCGCTGCACGAGGCATTCCGCTGCGACAAGAGTGTAAAACTGGCGGGAATCGACGGAGAGCTTTTCATCAATGTATTCAATCCGACGCCGCGGCTCATCGTCGTCGGCGCCGTGCACATCGCCCAACAGCTGGTGCCCATGGCCCGCGCGCTCGGCCACGAGGTGATCGTGCTTGACCCCCGCTCGGCCTTCGCCACGCAACAGCGTTTCGGCGACACGCGAATTGTCCGCGAGTGGCCCGACGAGGCCCTGCCGAAGATCGGCTTGGACGCTCGCACCGCCCTGATCGCGCTCACCCATGACCCGAAGCTCGACGACCCGGCGCTGATCTCGGCGCTCGCGTCCGACGCGTTCTATGTCGGCGCGCTGGGAAGCCGGAAGACCCATGCCAAGCGCGTCGAGCGGCTGCTGCAAGCGGGCGTTCCAGCTGCCGATATCGAGCGGATTCACGCCCCAATCGGCCTGGATCTCGGCGCGCAGGGCGCGGCCGAGATCGCGCTGTCGATCGTCGCCGAGATCACCGCGGTGCAACGCGGCAAGGGCGCGCGCTGATGCCAGCGAAGCTCGCGGCCATTGTGCTGGCTGCGGGCCGCTCCTCGCGCCTGGCGCCGCGCAACAAGCTGCTCGAAACGGTCGGCGGTCAAGCGATCGTCGCGCGCGTCGCCTCGACCGCCATGGTGAGCGGCGCGGACCCGGTCGTCGTGGTGACGGGCTTCGACGCCGCCCGCGTCGCCGAGGCGCTAAGCGGCCTGAATGTGGTGACCGCGCACAACCCCGCTTTCACCGAGGGCTTGAGCACGTCGCTGCGCACGGGTCTTAAGGCGCTGCCGGCCAATTGCGATGGCGCGCTGGTGCTGTTGGGCGACATGCCGGAGATCGACAGCGCCGTCATCGACGCGCTCATGGCTGCCTTCGCCGCACGCGACTCGATCTGCGTCCCGGTGCACCAAGGCAAACGGGGCAATCCCATCCTCTGGGGCGCCAGCCATTTCGCCGAGATGATGACTCTGACCGGCGACATCGGCGCCAAGGGCCTGCTGGCGCGGCATGAAGCGCGGGTGAGCGAAGTGCCGGTCGCGTCTCCCGGCATTTTCGCCGATGTCGATACGGCCTCGGACCTGGCGCGGCTCAAGCGAACCACCCGATAGGCTTGGGTGTCTCTAGAACAGCAGATGCCAGAGCAGCGCGATCTCCAGCGCGTAGCAAACCACGAGTGCGATCGGCATGAGCGTCACCAGCCAGCGCGGCTGGTTCTGGGGAAACAACCAGGCATGGAAGCCCCAAATCGCCAGCGGCATCAGCGGCCAGGTGGTCAGTGCCACGCTGATCGCATTGCCGATGAAGGTGCGCAGCGCCGGGTTGAGCGCTTGCAGCGGCGGATTGAGGAATCTGAGCTCGAGCATGACCACCGGGAACAGCGTGAGCAGCACCAGGCATGCCGTCTTCCACATATTGGGTGGTTTGCCCGTGGTTGGATCGTTGCCGACCCAGCCCGGAAACGAGGTGTCCACCCGCTGGGCGTGGAAGCCTTGCACCAGCGGCTCGCTTTCCTTGACCATGGCGGCCCGCGCTTCCGACTTCAGCCAGCCGTCGAGATGCTCCGCCGAGTCGAAGCGCAGCACCGTTGTCCAGCCGGTCTCCTGGTGCTGCGGCGGCTGCACGAACGAGCCGATATAGCCGGGAAACGTCGCCTGAAGCTTTTGGATGCGGTCGGCCCACGCGCGATAGGCTGCTTCCATTCCCGGTCTGATGTCGGTGACCATCACCATCGTCACGCCGTGCCGCACGGAATATTCCACCGCCGCCTGGCCGACCAGCTGCATCACCAGCCCGCCTTCGCTGAGTGGCGTGACTTGCTCGATCAGCTGGCGATGCTGATCGCCGCGCCGCCATTTGCGCAAGTCATCGACCGAGGGGAAACGCGCCGTGACCACAGCCTCGAGCTGATCCGGCGGAGCCGGAGACCAGAACTCGACGCTCAGCGCGCCGGCGGCGAGCGCCGCCGTCTGCCAGCTGACTTGCCATTGCCCGAACTCTTTGTCGCGGCCCGGGAGGATGCGCGCGCAAAGCAGCAGCGTTGCGGGTTCGTCGCTCACGCTTGCCTCAGTCGCCGCCGAGCGCGTTCGGAGCCGAACCCGCTCCCGAGACGACGGTGCTGAGCTGTCTGGCGTCGAGCCGCGTAGCGTCAGGATCGGCTCTGACAAGTTCGAATTTCAGAACCTGCGCGCCGTTGCCGACTGGCGAGATGCCGCTCACCAGCAGGTCGGCGCCAGTCGTCGTGCTGGTGGTGGCAACGCTCACCCCCGTTGTGTCGTCGAATGGCTTGAAGCTCGCGATCTCGGCGAAGTTGGGGGCGGCGTCATGCTGCGGACCGATGATGTAGATCTCCGGCCCCCCGCGCAGCCTCGACCCGCTGGAATAGACCTTCACTTCCCCGGGGCCCGCCAACTGGCCGACGACGATCCGCTCGGCGCCGCCAAGTGACGCGGCAAGCCAGCCGGTGGCCAATGACAAGCCGCCCCGATAGCTCATGCCGAATGGCATGAACGCATTGCTGACTGCGGGCTTTTTGTCACCCGGCTCACACTGGTCCGCGCCAGGACCGGTAAATTTTGCTTTCTCGAGCGGCTTCATCAGGGAGAAGGTGAAGACCTTCACCTGGGCAATGCTTCCCGCGCCCGGCGCGGTAACGATGCTCTGGCGACCGGTGGTGAAATCGACGAAACCCGAGGCAACGCTCACGCCGTTGCGGTCGTCGAGATAGGGGCTGAATGAAGCGAACAGCTCGGGCGCAGCCCCCGGCGCGGGCGGGAGTCTCGTACTGAACACTTTGACTTCGCTTGCAATTCCAGGCCCCGAACCGACAATAATGTTGTCGGCGGTCGAGCCGTCGATCTGCGTCGCGGTTACGCTGACCCCGCCGCGCGCATCGGAGGCGAAGGCCTCGAACCGCGCAAGCTCGGTCTCGAATGCCGACTTGCCGCCAATCGCCTTTCCTGAATAGGCGACAACCTCGGGTGCGTGGTCCTTTCCCGCGCCGACGACAAGATCGTAGATCCCGTCGTCGTCGAGGTCGCCCATGGCGATCGATGGCGTGCCCTCGAAGTCGGTGAAGGGCGTGACCGTGGCGACCAGCCGGTCGCCGTTGCCGTCGTAAAGCTTCACTTCAGATGCGTGTCCCGCCGATCCAGGAAACGCCACGGCATAGGTCGAGGCTGCCGGGATGATATTGACCAAGGTCATGAGCCCATTGTCTTCGTGGTTCAGGCGATGGCAGTGCGTCACGAAGAGGCCCGCGTAGTCTTTGAACCTGGTGCGCAGCGACACCGTCCCTTGCTGCACCACGGCCTCGCCCGAGCCCAAGGTCGGCGCGGGCACGTTGACATTATCCAGGCCCCACATCTCCACGCCGGTATGGAGGCCGGTCGTGGGATCGTAATAGTTGGTCACCTGAAAGTCGTTGACGTGAATGTGGATCGGATGCTCGTCGTTGTTCTCGTTGGGGAAGGTCCACTCCTCGACGGAGTCGAGGCGCGGCTGGAGCAAAGGAACATTGGGAAACGCGGTGCCGTCGAATGCGTAGACGAAGGCCTTGGGATCGGCCGGGTTGGCGAGGTCGTTGAGGAAACCGCCGGTGATCAACAGCGACCGCGAAAAATCGGGCGTGACTTTGGAAATGTCCTCGAAGGAGGTGTAGGCCTTCAGATCTTGTCCGTCGACGAACGCGGTCGTTTCGCCCCGGCCTTCCGATGGCACTGCCTTCGCCAGAACCTGGGTGGGGAACAGGAAGAATCCGTCGGCGTAACTTATGGCCGAAGGCAGCACGCTCAAGAAGCCAAGGGTCGCCGGGGGATTTTCGCTGCCGTCGTTGGTATAGAGGATCCCGGGCATGCTGATGGTCTTTGCGCCGCCACCTCGCGGCGGCATTTCCAGGATCAGTTCCCCGGTTTCCGGTATCGTCACCGCGATCGCGAAGCGGCTAGCGGGAGGAATGAGCAGTCGCGTGCCATCGTCGGTAGGCGGATAGCGAGCGGGGCTTGGATTTCCGTCACTGCCGATGACGGCGATCTTCGGATGTTTCCCCGTCGCTGTCTCCGTGAGCTGCACGTTGATGTAGGCCATGTCGCTGACATTCGCGAGCACCCAGATCTCCGTCTGCCCCGCTTTGCTCTTGATCACCGGCTGGAACTGACCGTTGACGGTGAACTGCACGTCCCGCTGATGGTCGGGAAGCGACGGATCGGCGGGCACGTCCTTGCCCGAGCCTTCAGGACCTGCGGTGAAGCGCTGCAAATTGCTCGGGATGAACTGCAGCAGGCCGCGGAAATTGTTGATCGACAGCGGGCCCGTGTACCAGATGGTAGCGAACTGCGTTCCCTTCTTCGATTGCAGGAAGTTGACCGGGGCAAGCAGCGGACGGTACGTGCCCTTGGCCAGCTCATCGCCCTCCGGCGGTTTCAGCGTGCTGACCCATTGCGGCCAACTCGGGTAGTTCAATTGCGCGAGGCCGTCCTTCCGGTCGAACACATAATTGTATTGCAGCACCATGTTGCGGATGGGGATGCTCTTCTCGGTCACCAGCGGCAGGTTGCCGTCGGTGCGGCCGATCGCCAGCAGACCCGCCAACCCGTAATAGGTATGCGGCGAGGTCAGTCCGTGGAGATGGCTATGATACCAATAGGCCCCTTGCGGGTGGTCTACGGGAATCTTGTAGGTGTAGGTGTTCGACATCCCGCCGGGAATGTGCAGCAGCACATTGTCGGAATTCCCCTTGGGACTGACGTGCAGCCCGTGCGTATGCAGGTTGATCGGTGAGGAGGTCATCTGCTCGGGATAGAGCGGCACGACTTCACCCTTCGCGATATATTTCGGGTCGAAGAAATCCCCGATGGTGAGGTTCGTGAGCGCGTTATCGAGATGGACGATCAGCGTCTCCCCGGGAAACACTTGCAGCGTCGGCGCGGGATACGGATTGTCGCCCGACATCTGCCCATTCGACGCCGTGCCGCGGATCAGCTCATAACCGAACACGAGCATGTTCTTGACCGGCGTGGCGACGGTATCGAGCCGGGCCTCGCCTTGCTTGGCGATCAGCCTCACCTCCAACACGCCGTCCTTGCTGGCGAGCACGACCGGCTCGCTGAAATCAGGCCGGATCGAGGGGCCGAAGGGTGTTTCGCCTCGGGCGAAGGAAACAGGCGATGCCACAGCGAGCACGAATGCAACCAAAATGCCGTCCATGACGAACGGTTGCCGCCATCGAATCATTTTCGCTCCTCCCGCGGCGAGCTTACAAGAGTTGGTACGGCACAACCATGCTCCCCCAGTCGGTCCCGGCGGCGAATTGCCAACGGGGTAAGCCCATTGCTAAAAAGCCGCGAGGCTTGCCGGTTCGGAGGTCGGCCGCCTGCTAGGATTGGCGTAAGCTTTTCTTTTTGTTCGCATTCCGCACTCGACGCCGCGATTTTCCGGTCGAAAAGGCCAGCGAGCCGGGTTGCGGGGTCGTGTATCCATCGCTATTCGTAGCCATCCCATTGCACTGGGAGTAGGGACATTTACCGCTCGGGCCTTTGCCTGATGCGGAATTGGCTGAGGGGGTGAGGGGCTTCTCAGGTCGATCGCGGCAAGCAGGAGAGAACGCTTACCCGCCAGCAGAGGCCGGTAAGCCAAGGGGAGACTGCGGCGTGCATGCAGCCGAGGGCGTGAGCTAGCGATGGTCCTAACCATCATCCTTTTTGGCGCCGCCGCTCTTTTGCTTGTCTCCGCTCTTTCGCTTTTCCTGCATGCGAGTGCCGCCGGGCGCATCGTCGTCTACGGCGTTTCCTTGCTCGTCTCTGGCGCTGGCATCGTCGCCGCGCTGACGCAGCTTCTCGGGCAGGGACCGACCGAAATTCTGACGCTTCCCGTTGGCCTGCCGTGGCTCGGCGCCCATTTCCGGCTGGACGCGCTCTCGGCGTTCTTTCTCGTCGTGGTCAACATCGGCGGTGCGGCCGCGAGCCTCTACGCGTTGGGTTACGGCAAGCACGAGCATGAGCCGCAACGCGTGCTGCCGTTCTATCCGCTGTTCCTCGTTGGGATGACTCTCGTCACCGTCGCTGACGACGCTTTCACCTTCCTGTTCAGCTGGGAGTTCATGTCGCTCTCCTCCTGGGCGCTGGTGATGGCGCATGACCAGGTCCGCGAGAATGTGCGCGCGGGCTATGTCTATCTCGTCATGGCGAGCTTCGGCACGCTGGCTTTGCTGCTCGCCTTCGGCCTGCTCGCCGGTCCGGAAGGTCAATATGCCTTCAGCACGATCCGCGACAACCACCCCACGACGGGGCTGACGGCGCTTGTGCTCGTTCTTGTGTTGATCGGTACCGGCTCCAAGGCCGGTCTCGTGCCGCTGCATGCGTGGCTGCCGCTGGCACACCCCGCGGCGCCGAGCCACGTTTCCGGCCTGCTGAGCGGGGTGATGACCAAGGTCGCGGTGTACGCCTTCGTGCGTATCGTGTTCGATCTCTTGGGCCCACCCGAATGGTGGTGGAGCATGCTGGTGCTGGCGCTGGCCGGCATCACTTGCGTCATGGGCGTGCTCTACGCGCTGATGCAGCACGATCTGAAACGGCTGCTCGCCTACCATACGGTTGAGAATATCGGCATCATCTTCATCGGCCTCGGTCTCGCCCTCGGCTTCCAGACCTTCGGGCTTGGCTGGGCCGCAGCGCTTGCCTTCACCGCGGCGCTGCTGCACGTGTTCAACCATTCGCTCTTCAAGAACCTGTTGTTCTTGGGTTCGGGCGCCGTGCTGGCGGCGACCGGCGAGCGCAACATGGAGCATCTCGGCGGCCTCATTCACCGCATGCCGCTCACCGCCTTCACCTTCCTGATCGGCTGCATCGCCATCTCGGCGCTGCCGCCGCTGAACGGCTTCGTCTCCGAATGGCTGACCTTCCAAGCCATTTTGCAGAGCCCGCAGCTCCCCTCCTGGGGATTGAGGTTCCTGATCCCCGCCGTCGGCGCGCTGCTTGCGCTCTCCGCCGCGCTGGCCGCCGCCTGCTTCGTCAAGGCGTTCGGCATTACCTTCCTCGGCCGCCCGCGCAGTGAGGCCGCCAAGCGCGCGCACGAGGCCGACGGTTTCTCGCTGACATCCATGTTCGTGCTTGCCGCGCTCTGTCTGTTGGCGGGCATCCTGCCAGGCTTTTTCATCGATGCGCTCGCGCCCGTAGCCAAGGCCATGGTCGGCAACAGCATGCCGCTCCAGCGCGACGTGCCGTTCCTCTCCATCGTGCCCATCGCCGAGAGCCGCAGCTCCTATAACGGTCTGCTCATCTTTCTCTTCATGCTGCTCGCGTCCGGTGCGGCTGTTTTTGGCATTCACCGTCTGGCGTCGAAGGGTGTCAGGCGCGGGCCGGCCTGGGATTGCGGCTACCCCGACCCGAGCACGGCGACGCAATACACCGCATCGAGCTTCGCCCAGCCGATCCGCCGCGTGTTCGGCACGCTGGTTTTCCGCGCGCGCGAGAGCGTCGAGATGCCGCCACCGGGCGACATGCGCCCGGCGCGGCTTGAGGTCCATCTTCAGGATCCTATTTGGCACGTCCTTTATGCGCCGATTGCCGGCGGCGTCGATTATTGCGCGCAAGTCCTCAACCGCCTGCAGTTCCTCTCCATCCGCCAATATCTCAGCCTCGTCTTCATTGCTCTGGTCAGCCTGCTTCTGGTGCTCGCCATATGGCCCTGATGCTCAATCTAATCGTGCAGGGAGCGCAGATGCTCCTAGTGCTCCTGCTCGCACCGTTGCTCACCGGCTTCGTGCGCAAGGTGAAGGCGCAACTGCTGCGCCGGCAAGGTCCTCCGCTGGTGCAGCCCTACCGCGACCTCGTACGGCTGCTGCGAAAGGAGGTCGTCCTGGCAAACAGCGCCTCTTGGCTGTTCAGGACGACGCCCTACCTCATCTTTGCCGCCACCTGGGTCGCGGCATCCTTGGTGCCGACTTTCGGCGCCGGACTGATGTTCTCCTGGTCGGCCGACCTCATCGCCATCATCGCGCTGCTCGGCTTGGCGCGCTTCTTCCTTGCGCTGGCCGGGCTTGACGTGGGCACCAGCTTCGGCGGCATCGGCTCGAGCCGCGAGGTAATGATCGCCTCACTCGCCGAACCGGCCATGCTGATGATCGTTTTCACCCTGGCGCTGGTCGCTGGCTCGACCCAACTTTCCACCATGGCCGGGTTCCTGGTTTCCTCGGAGGTCGGCCTACGCGTCTCGCTCGGCATGGCGCTGATCGCGCTGATCATGGTGGCCATCGCCGAGAACTCTCGCATCCCGGTCGACAATCCGGCGACGCATCTCGAGCTCACCATGGTGCACGAGGCCATGGTGCTGGAATATTCGGGGCGGCACCTCGCGCTGATCGACCTCGCGGCGGAGCTCAAACTTCTGCTCTACGTCTCGCTGATCGCCTGTCTCTTCGTTCCCTGGGGGCTCGCTCCAGGGGGAGCGCCGCCCGAGGCGTTGGCGATCGGCGTCGTTGCCTATGTCGTCAAACTCGGTGTGTGCGGCTTCCTGCTCGCTGCGTTCGAGGTCTCGATTGCCAAGATGCGTGTATTTCGCGTGCCAGAGTTCCTCGGCGCGGCGCTGATGCTTGGCCTGCTCGCAACGCTTCTCATGTTCGTGTCGAGGAGCCTGTAGATGCATAGCCTTACCCTCGACATCGCTCATCTGCTTGCCGGCTCGCTTGTGCTGGTGAGCTTCATGATGCTCTACCAGGACCGCCTCTATGCGCTCATCAACGTCTACGCGCTGCACGCCATCGTGCTGGCGCTGTCGGTGGCATGGCAGGCCTATGCCCAAGACGCGCCGCATCTCTACATCACCGCCGCGATCGCGCTCCTATTCAAGGCGATCCTGATCCCGGTGGTGCTGCACCGGATGATCGTCAAGCTTGGGATTCACCGCGAGATCGAGACGGTGGTCGGCATTGGTCCCACCATGCTGCTCGGCATGGGGCTGGTGGCGCTTTCCATGGTGGTGATGCTGCGTGTCACCGTCGGTGCCGACCCGCTGGTGCGCGAAGACCTCGCTTTCGCGCTCTCCGTGGTGCTGCTCGGCCTGCTGATGATGGTGACGCGGCGCAATGCCGTGAGCCAAGTGATTGGCTTCATGTCGCTCGAGAACGGGCTCGTGCTTGCCGCCGCCGGCGCCAAGGGCATGCCGTTCGTTGTCGAGATCAGCGTCGCCTTCTCCATCGTCATCGCTTTCATCGTTATCGGCATCTTCCTGTTCCGCATTCGCGAGCGCTTCGACAGCGTCGATATCGGGGCACTCGACAGCTACCGCGGAGAACGGGAATGAGTTTCAACGCAGTGACGGCGATTTTGGCCATTCCGGCGACGGCAGCGATGCTGCTCGCCGTGCTGCCGGGCTACAAGCTCACGGCCTATCTCAACGTCGTTGCGGCATTTCTCAGCTTCCTCGCCGCTCTGTCGCTGTTCTTTGTCGAGCGCCCGGTGCCGGGACCCTACATCCTGGTCGACGATCTCAACAACGTCTTCATCGTGCTCACCACGTTTGTCGCCTTCACCACCAGCGTGTTCAGCGCGAGCTATATCGAGCACGAGCTGGAGATCGGCCGTCTCACTCCCACCTTCTTGCGCTTCTATCACGCCATGTACCAGGTGTTGATGTTCGCCCTCAACCTCGCGCTCGTCACCAACAATATCGGCGTGATGTGGGTGGCGATCGAGCTTGCGACGCTCACGACAGTCATGATGGTCGGCATTTACCGGACGCATGAGGCACTCGAAGCGGCGTGGAAGTATTTCATTCTCGGCAGCGTCGGCATTGCGCTTGCGTTATTCGGCACCATTCTCGTCTATATGGCAGCCCAGCCGGCCATTGGCGAAGGCCTGGAGTCCATGGTGTGGACGACCTTGATGGCGCATGCGAGCGTCTTCGACCCCTCGCTGCTCAATCTCGCCTTCGTTTTCCTGCTGCTCGGCTATGGCACCAAGGTTGGTCTCGCCCCGCTCCACGCGTGGCTGCCTGATGCGCACGCCGAAGGCCCCACGCCCATCTCGGCGGTACTCTCTGGCCTCTTGCTCAACGTGGCGCTCTATGCGCTGCTTCGCTTCAAGATGCTGCTTGCGGCGAATCCGGAGGCGCTCGCTCCCGGCGCGCTCATGATCAGCATGGGCCTCGTCTCGATCGTGTTCGCCTCGTTCATGCTGTACCGCCGGGGCGACATCAAGCGCCTGTTCGCATACTCCTCGATCGAGCATATGGGCATCATCACCTTCGCCTTCGGCATGGGTGGTCCGCTCGCGAATTTCGCCGGTCTCCTACACATGACCCTGCATTCGCTGACGAAGTCGGCCATCTTCTTCGCCGTCGGCGACATCGCACAGGTCAAGGGCACCCAGAAAATTGCCGACATGGGCGGCCTGACCAAGAGCAATCCCGTGCTCGGCTGGGGGCTCGTGCTCGGCGTCGTCGCCATTGCCGGCTTGCCACCGCTCGGTATCTTCATGAGCGAGTTCCTGGTGGTCAGCTCGACTTTCGCGAGGCAGCCGCTGCTGGCGCTTCCCCTCGTGCTTGGGGTTCTGATCGCCATCGGCGCGCTGTTTCTGCGGTTGAACGCGATCGCGTTTGGCGAGCCGCGGGGGCCAAACCATAAGGCCAAGGGCTCTTATCTCCCGATGTTCGCTCATCTTGGACTTGTTCTGGTCGCCGGCGTTTACCTGCCGGGACCGCTCGTCGCCTGGTTCCAGAACGTGGCCAGGCTGCTTGGATAGGCGGAAGCTATGGCGGCTTTGACCGATATCGCGAAGGGCGGACGCAAGGCCGAGGCGCATCGGCCATGGCCACGCACAATCGTCGCGGGCGATGCTTGGCGCCGTGCCATCGACGCGCTGGTCGAGGCGCGTGCCACGCTGCTAGGTCTGTGGGGCGACGCGCGGCAAGTGCATCTCGCTTTGCTCGAGGAGCCGTCGGCCGACATCGCCGTGGTCACGCTGGACTGTCCCGACGGCAAGTTTCCCTCGGTCGGGGTCGCCTACCCGCCGGCGATCCGGCTCGAGCGTGCCATCCGCGATCTCTACGGCCTGAAGCCGACCGGCGCCGCCGACACGCGGGTATGGCTCGATCTCGGCTTCTGGGGCGTGTCGCAGCCCCTCGGCACCAACAAGAAGAGCCGAAAGGCACAGCCGGCCTATGCCTTCCTGCCGGTGGAGGGCGAGGATCTGCACCAGATCCCGGTCGGGCCCGTGCATGCCGGCATCATCGAGCCTGGCCATTTCCGCTTCACCGCCAACGGCGAGACGGTGGTGCGGCTGGAAGAGCGGCTCGGTTATGTGCATAAGGGCATCGACGGGCTGATGCGCGGGGCCGATCTCGACCAGGCCGCCAAGCTCGCCGCCCGCGTCTCCGGCGACAGCACGGTGGCTTACGGGCTCGCCTTCGCCCAGGCCGTCGAGGCCGCGCTCAAAGTCAAAGTTCCCGAACGCGCCGTCTGGCTCCGCGCGCTGATGGCCGAACTCGAGCGCATCGCCAATCATTGCGGCGATATCGGCGCCATCTGCAACGACGCGTCGTTCTCCATCCTCCAGGCCGATTTCGCTATTCTGCGGGAGCGCGTGCTGCGTGCGGCGGATGCGTGTTTCGGCCATCGGCTGATGCGCGACCGCATCGTCCCGGGCGGCGTCACGCAAGATGTCGCGCCGGGCTCGCTCGACGGCATTACCGCGCTGATCGAGACCATCCGCGGCAAGTTCCCCGAGCTGGTCGCGGTCTACGACAACACGGCGTCATTGCAGGACCGCACCGTGACCACCGGCTATCTGTCGCCGACGCTGGCGCGGGCCTTTGGCGCCGGCGGTTATGTCGGCCGCGCGTCAGGCCGTGCCTTCGATGCGCGCAAAGCGATTGGCTATGCGCCTTACGATCGGCTCGAGTTCGAGGTGCCGGTGCGCGACGACGGCGACGTCAACGCGCGCGTGTGGATCCGCATTCGCGAGGTCGAGCAAAGCTTGCGGCTGCTTGAGCAGATCGTGCAGCGCCTGCCGAGCGGTGCGATCCGCACCGAGCTTGGCACAATTGGAGCCGGTGAGGGACTTGCTTTGGTCGAGGCCTTCCGCGGCGACCTGCTCGTGTCGGTGCGCCTCGGTGTTGACGGGTTGATCGAGCGCTGCCATCTGCGCGACGCGTCCTGGTTCCAATGGCCGCTGCTCGAGGCCTGCGTCGAAGGCAACATCGTCGCCGACTTTCCGCTCTGCAATAAATCGTTCAACTGCTCCTATTCGGGCCACGATCTCTAGAGGACGCCATGCGGCTGGTGTTGAAGAATTTATTGAGCCGGCCGGTGACCGAGACGGCGCCCGTCGCCGACGATGCTGCGCTCGCCGAGCTTGCCGCCAATCTCGATCGCGCGGCGAAGCGCCGGCTTGGCCGCAGCCTCGCCATCCGCGAGGTTGATGCCGGCTCGTGCAATGGCTGCGAGCTGGAGATCCACGCGCTGAACAACGCGTTTTACGATCTGGAGCGGTTCGGGCTGAAATTCGTCGCCTCGCCGCGCCATGCCGACGTGCTGCTGGTGACTGGTCCCGTCACCAAGAACATGCGCGAGGCGCTGCTGCGCACCTATAACGCCACGCCTGACCCGAAATGGGTGGTGGCGGTCGGCGATTGCGCGGCCAATGGCGGCATCTTCGCCGGAAGCTACGCGGTGGAGGGGGGCGTCGCCAAGGTCGTGCCCGTCGACCTGCACATCCCCGGCTGCCCGCCTCGGCCCGAACAATTACTCGAGGGCCTGCTCGCTCTGCTCGAACCGCAATCGCAGGGCTAAAGCGCGCGACGCGCCCGCGCCAGGCTCAGATAATGCCCGTCGATGCGCGAGGAGACGACCTCGACTTGCATCTCTGCGCCCGGCACATGCATGCGGAATTCGCCATCGGCGGCGCCCTCCACGGCGATCTCCCGCAGCGGCATGTGCTTGCCGGTCAAAGCAACGATCGCCTTGTAGGCGGCTTCCTTGATGGAGAGACGCTGCACCGTGTCGATGGTCGCGCCGTTGCGCTCGGCGGGTGAGAGGATGCGCTCGGCGAGCAAGTCCTCGCCACGCGTGTCGGTCGGAATCGCCTCGATATCCACGCCGATGGCATAGCTTGGCTCGGCGCGGGCCAGCGCGACGGCAAGCCTTTGCGTGTGGCTGATACTGACCGTGACGCCGCCGCCAACCTGCGGCGCGCCGTTCGGACCCGATAACGTCGGGCTGGCGGCTCCCGGCAGGCCGGCGCGGGCGAGCCGCGAAGCATGCCGGCCGCCAACAAACTCGATTAGCCGCGGCCCCCGCAGCGACCGGCCAAGCTCCTGCTCCTCGGGATGCAGCGACTTCAGCAACGAACCGGGATCGGCGGAATCCGCGGCCGGCAAATGAACCGCCACGCAGGTGCCGAAGCGCTCATCGTCGAACCGGAACGCCAGCGGAAACAAATCGCCTCCCGCATGAGAGATGCGAGCCGCCTTAGCCATGCTGGCGCGCCTCCGCGCGAAATTGTCCGACCAGCCGGGTCATGCCTTCTGCCGCGTAGCGCCAGGAGTGGTCGCCCTCATGCTGGGCAAACGCGAATGCGGTGCCGGCGTCCGCCAGCAGCGTGCGCATCAGCTCACTCGCCTCCAGGGCGCGCGGATAGTCGTTCTTGCCGAGCTCGAAATAGAATTTCGGCAGGCGTGTCCGGCCCTCGATCTGCCGCACCAGCGCAGCCGGCTCGTAGTGCCCACGGACCGCACTGCCGGGCGGTCCCCAGACGCGCTCGTGCTCGGCCTCGCTCGGGATCAGCAGCGCGTCTGAGCGGATCGCCTGGTAGGGGTCGCCGCTGCGATTGCCGGCGGTGAACGCTCCCGCCACGGCGAAGCCCGCGGCGAACGCATCCGGATGCTTCAGAGCAAGAAAGAAGGCCGAAGCTCCCCCCATGGAAAAGCCGCCGATGCAAGCTGGGCCGGCGGCACCGTAGCGCTCCCGCACCAGGGGCATGAGCTCGCCGAGCAGATAGTCCTCGTAGCGCTTGCCGGCATGATCGTTGATGAACCAGCCGCGTCCGCATTCCGGCAGCACGACGACGAAGTCCTGCGCCAGCGCCGCCATGAGATCGGGCGCGTGTCTCGCCCAAGAGCTGCGATTGCCGCCGAACGGATGCAGCAGCACGAAGATCGGCCGCCCCGAGGCGAGACCTCCCGCGGCGGGCCAGATATAGGCGAGCTTCTCGCGGCCGAGGACGTTGGAGGCGTGAGCGAAGTCGTGGCCGGCGGTTGTCTCGCGCGTCAGCATCATCGCAGTCTCTGATATTCCGCCGCCAGCACGCGGGTGAGCGCGTCATAGTCGATCTTGCCGCGTTCGTTGCGCGGCAGCGCGTCGAGCGCGAAAATCCGCTCGGGCCACATGAACAGCGGCAACTGGTCTTCCACCAAGCGCTTGACCTCATCGCCATTCCCGGCAGTGCCCGCGCCGGCAATTGCCGCCACGATGCAAGGATCGGCGCCGTCTTGCTTGACCAGGGTGCAGGCGATCTCGGCGCTGGCGAAATGCTTCTGCAAGGTCGCCTCGATCTCATCGAGCTGAATGCGCCGCCCTTGCACTTTGACCTGCCGGTCGCGCCGGCCGAGAAACAGGAGCTCGCCTTGCGCATTGTGGCGCACGAAATCGCCCGTGCGATAAAATCGGATGCCGCCCGCATCGCGATGCATGGCGCGTTCGGTCGCCTCGTCCCGGCCCCAATAGCCGGTCATCAATGAGGCTCCGGCCACCAGCAGCTCGCCGGCTTCGGTGCCCTGTGGCGCATCCCAGAGATAGGACAGCTGCGCGTAGGCACACGCTTTGCCGATGGGGACGCTGTCCCCGCTGGCGATGTCGGCGTCGGTGATCCGGTGATAGCAGCAGACATTCGTCTCGGTCGGCCCGTACCAATTATGCAGCGCGACCTCCGCCGCGTAAGACCGGAAGCGGCGGAGCGCCGGGTGGTTGATGGGCTCGCCCGCGAACACGATATGCCTGAGCGCGCTGGCGCCAAGCTCGGCCCATCCCAATTGGTGCGACTTGATCTCGCGCAGCACCAGGCTCGGCACGCAATAGAGCACCGTGGTCTTGGCCTTGGCGATGGCGCGGCACAGCGTGATGGGCGAGATCATCGCGCTTTCATGAATTGGCGCAAGCAGGGCTGCGGCGCGCGCCGCGCCGAACACGTCGAACACCGAGAGATCGAACGAAACCGACGCCACTTGAGCGATGATGTCCTCCTGGTCGATGCCAAGCTCGCCCACCGCCCATTCGACGAAAGCGACGGCGCTCAGATGCGTATGCACCACGCCCTTCGGCTCGCCGGTCGAGCCCGACGTGTAAAGGATATAGGCCGGGCTTGCGGGATCGAGGCTGTCGGGAGCCCGTGGCAAGCCGCTGAGTCCGTTGGCGGGGAGGGCCCGCCCGCCGATCGCCGCGATCACCAAATCCTCGGCAATGTGCTCATCAGGCTCCGGGTCGCCGCCAAGCAGCCTTTCAAGATTGCGCTTGGTGGTGATGAGCGCGGAAGGCGCGCAATCGGCGATGATCTTCCGCCCGCGTCCGGCCGGTACCGTATAGTCGATCGGCACATAGCAGGCATTGAGCATCAGCGTGCCGAACAGGCTGGCATAGAGCGAGAAGGATTTCGGCGCCGAGATGCAGACCCGGTCGCCGGCCTCGACCCCGGCGCGCCGCAGCAGCGCGGCCACCCGCAACGCCTCGTTGAGATAGTCGTTGTAAGAGTGGGTGCCGGACGCATCGGCGCAGGCCGGGCGCTCGCCCCACAGGCTGGCGGCGTCGAACAGATAGGATGCGAGATGCCGGCTCATGTCGGCAGTCCGAGCGAAGCCGCCAGGATGACCTTTTGCAGGTCCGAGGTTCCCGAATAGGTCAGGCTGCTCAGCACATCGATCAGCTCGTCGCAATTGCCGCTATCGGCTTCCAGCCCCTTGCCGCCATGCACACGGAACGCGTTCAACTGGCACTCGAGCGCGCTTTCCGAGGCATAGAGCTTGACCAGGCTGGCATCGGCTTCGCTGACGGTGCCGAGCGCAAGGCGGCGTATCGCGTCGTCGAGCAACAGCTTGGCCGTGGCGTAGCGCATCAGCATCTCGACGATGCGGCCGCTGACATATTGGTGCGTGGCGATCGGTACGCCGAATTGGTGGCGGCTCTTGGCGTAGTCCGAGGAGCGGACTAGCGCCCGCCGCATCGAGCCGACCAGGAACGCCGACAGCAGAATGCGCTCTTGCAGCATCGCCTGCCGGAAGACTTGCGCCCCGCCATTTGGCCGGCCGATGAGGTTCGCCCGGTCGACGCCAACGTCGTTGAGCGTAAGCGTTGCGAGGGACGCGCCCTTCAGGCCTTGCAGCTTCATCTCCGCGACGCTCACGCCCGGCGCGGAGCGTTCGATGAGAAAGCAGCTGATGCCGCGCGAGTGCAGCCGCGCATCCTTGGTGGCGAACACGAGAAAGATGTCCGCCTCAGCGCCGTTCGAGATGTAGGTCTTCTCGCCTTGCAGTCGATAGCCCGTATCGCTCTCGGCATAGCTCGTCTGCATCGCCATGACGTCGGAGCCGGCATCCGCCTCGGTCGCCGCCAGCGCGCCGATCAGCGTTCCGGTCTCCAGCCGCGGCAGCAGCGATTTGACGATTTCCGGCGCGGCAAACTTGGCGATGCAGCTGGCGACGGCGAAGGCGTGAGCGCCGAAGGCGAGCAGCAAACCGCCGTTGGCACAGCCGTCGCCAAGGCCGATCAAGGCGTCCGTAGTGGCGCGTGCGTCGCCGACCTCGCCGCGCAGCACCGGCTTGAGCGCGTCCCACTTGGCGATTTCACCGAAGAAGCGATGGTCGGCCACCGGGAAACGTGCGGCCAGACCGGCGCCTAGTCGCTTACCTGCGAGTTGGATCGGCGACTCGGCGAGAATCGCATCTTGATCAGGCGCTGACATTCGACGGATTGGCCTCCGTAAGCTCGGCGTTCCGTTCGATCGTACCGGCGAGGCTCGCCTCGATCATGCGCTCGTCGGGCGTGTCGTCGGTTAGCTCGCCGCGCCGCGCCTGCTCGTAGGCCGACAGATCGAACAATCCATGCCCGCTGATATTCATCAGAATGCACGGCGCCGCACCGGCTTTGGCTTCCGCGGCAAGTTGCAGCGACGCGGCGATGGCATAGGCGGATTCCGGTGCGGGGATGATGCCTTCGGTTTCGGCGAACAACGCTCCGGCCTGCAGCGCCTCACCCTGTCCGAGCGCGCGCGCCTTGAACAGATCGCTGGCATAGAGCGCGCTCAGGAAGGCCGATGTGCCGTGATATCTGAGCCCGCCCGCATGGATCGGCGGGGCAAGATAAGAGCTGCCGAGCGTGTACATGCGCGTGACCGGCGTGGTGCCGGAAAAATCGTTGATGTCGTAGAGATAGGCGCCGCGCGTCATTTTCGGGCAGGCCAGCGGCTCGGCCGCCACCAGTTGCACATTTCGCCCGCGCATCCTTCCCGCGCGCAGGAACGGCATGCCGACCCCGGCGAAATTGCTGCCGGCCCCCATGCAGGCCACGACATAGTCGGGAAAGTCGCCGAGCGCGTCCATCTGACCCACGGCCTCGTTGCCGATCACCGTCTGATGTAGCAACACGCAGGTCTCGCCGCTGCCCACCGCGAACCGCGCCGTATCCTTCTTCTGCCGCGCAAGCTCGATCGCTTCGCCGGTGGCCACCGCCAGCGAGCCGATCCGGTCGGGGTCGCGCTTCAGCGCCTCGCGCCCGGCGCGCGTCAAATTGCTCGGGCTCTCATGGATCTCGCCGCCGAACAGCTCGACGATGGTGCGGCGCTGCGGCTTTTGCCGATAGCTGATGCCGACCATGAACACCGTGCAGGCGAGGCCGAAACGCTGGCAGGCATAAGCGAGCGCCGTGCCCCATTGGCCGGCGCCGGTGCCGGTGATCAGGTGCTTCACTCCGGCCTTTTGGTAGTAATAGGCCTGCGCGAGCGCGGTGTTGAGCTTGTGGCTGCCGGAAACGTTGGCGCCTTCGAATTTGTAATAAAGCCGCGCACTGGTTCCGAGCCGTTCCTCCAGCGCCTTGGCGCGTCGCAGCAGCGTCGGCCGATAGCTCGCATAGAGCTTGCGCACGGGTGCCGGGATGGCGATGTCGGCATGGGTGGTGTCGTTGGACTGCTTCATCAGCGACAGCGGCTGCTGCGGCAGGACGTTGACGCCCTGCATATAGGCGAAGCGGTTCGTGCTCGCCGTCGATCGCGCGTAGTGGTCGGGGAAATCGAACAGGAAATTGCACCAGGTGGCGACACCGGCGCGATCCTCTGCCGGCGAGCCGTCGCCTTTATCCATTGGATTTTGCGCCCGCTTTTGCCGAGATGCGGTCGACGAATTTGACCAGATCGCCATAGGTGATCAGGTCGACGCCAAGCAAATCCTCGTCGTCGATCTCCAGAGCGAGCGTCCGCTCCAGCCCCCTGATGATCATCAGGAAGCGACGCGAATCGATCAGCAGATCGGCGTAAAGCTCGGCGCTTGCTTGCGGCGGGTTCTGCGCATCGAAGCGCGGCAGCACCTCGGCGATCACGGTTGCGAGCGCGGTTGCCTCACGGCGTTCGACCGCCGGCGAGAGCGTCTTGCTTGAAGGTCGCGGCCTGGCGGCCTGGGCTGGGGCGCCGGCTTGCCCGGGGCGCTTCTGCCCCCTGAATTTCCTGGTGTCGTGTTCCACAATCCGCCTCCCCAGCACTTCACAAAATCAATGCCAAATAACGGCCAACCAACGCGCTAGGACGCGAGGTCTATCTCTGCTGTCTGAAGCTCCGTCAGGTTGAGGTCGCGCAAGAGCTGATCGCGCCCTTTACCCTCGATGGTGCTGAGATTGATGATCGGCCTGAGCTTGCCCGACGTCTCGCGGTCGATGGCGGGCACTTGCTGCGCGATCACCCGGCTCGGGTCACCGACGATATCGCGCAGGCCCTTGAGTGCGGCCTCGAGCGCGATGGGCGCCGAGCGGCCCGGGCGATATTGCAGCACGAACAGCCCGCGTTCCAGGCAGACTCAGACGGTATTGCGCCGGCCCCAACGTCTCCTTCAGGCAGCCGAGAATGGCAAACGGCTCGATCCGTTGGCCGGCGGCGTCGCACACCGTGTCGGTGACCTTGCCGCGCAGCTCCTCGATCGACCCGTAACAGGTCGCTGAATAGACCGCGGGCTCCGACATGATGGCGAGATCGCCGATGTCGTAGCGGAGTAGCGGTGTGGTGTCGTTGAGGAGATCGGAGACGATGACGCGGGCAAGCTCGCCGGGCTTGGACGGTCCGCCGGTGCCGAGGCTTTGGCCCTGAAACACCAGCCGGTCGGTTTCCAGCGTGTAGGGGCCGTCGGGCGAGGCCTGCCAGCCCATGAACCCGAATTCCACGCTGGCATAGGCCTCGCGCGGATCGAAGCCGAACGCGCGCCTGATTGCCTCGCGGCCGTCGGGTGTGAGCATCTCCGAGGTGGTCCAGATCCGTTTCACCGAGGGGAGGGGATGCGCGGACCCCATCCATTCGGCCAGCCTGACGATGGAGCTCGCGTAGCCGATCAACGTCGCCGGGCGCTTGGCCGCGAGATCGTCGTAGATGAGCTCCGACGATTTCAGCGCGTCGGTGAGGGTGGAATAAGACCGCTCGGTCCGGGTGGAGGCGTCCTTGCCGTCCTTGACGCCGGACGTCCCGACCACGCGCACCTGCTTGTCGCGCCTGAACCGCTCCGGGAACAGGAACTCAAGCGAGGTCGGCGAGGCCTCGCCCGCCTCGAAATGCGGCCGGCGGAACCGCCAGCTTCGGAACGAGGCGACTTTCTCGTCGATGAAGATGACGAGGGGAATTCCCGTACTGCCGCTGGTTTGCTTCCGCACCAATGGCGCCTCGGCGTAAGCCGTGCTCACCCGGTCCTCGACGGAGACCTCCTCGAAATCGGTTCTGCTGACCACGGGCAGCAGCGAATACCAGGCGATGAAATCGTTCGGATCGAGCGGGGGATCGCCGTAGGGCCGATACAGCTCGGCGTAGAACTTCACCGTGTCGATGGCCGAGACAACTCTCTCGCGCAGCAACGCCAGCGGCGGGGGCATGCATGCGTTGGGCGGCCGCAGATCCATTTCTGCGACCGCCCAATCCAATGCGGCCTCGAGCAAACGAGACAAGGGCCACCTACTTCAAGTACTGCGAGCCGAACGGCTGTTCGGCCAACTCTTCGCTACTGGGCCATGACCTTCATGGTCTTTTTCGCCGCGCTCTGCGCCGTCATGCGCGTGCCGGCTTGGCGCTCGCCTTCGGGCGCCTTGGCGGATTTCGTTGCGGCCTTGGTCGCGGACTGCTTGGTCACCCGTGCCGAGGAGTCGCTCTTTTTCGCGGCGAGTTCGCCTTGCGACTTCACCGTGGCGGCCTTGCGCGCGGACTTGCCGCCGGCCGGAGTGTGCAGCGCCTTCTGCGCGCCCTGCTTGGCGACCGAACGCGTTCCGGCCTGCTCGGTGGCGGCGCGTACGTCTGATCCCGGCAGGACATTGGCGGCAAGCACGGCGACCGCGCCGAGCGCGCCGAGGCGCAGGATGTTTCGACGGTTCTGAGCCATCTGCTTAGTGGACTTCTGCGTGCGCAGTTCCTTCAATTCTTTTCTAGAGCTCATGCTTATTACTCCGGTTGGAGATCAGACTGGTTGCTTGAATCCCTTCGAGGCTTCGTTTTTGAGCCTATGGCCGAGAGTAACAGAACTCTCGAACACCGGCCAAGTTACGATGCATTAAGCTGATCCCGCACTGCGAAAAGATTAGCTTCATTTTGCGAAGTCTCCAGGGCGCGTGAACTAACAGTAATACTTGTCCCCTTCGTGACATACGGCGGGCAAAAGGGGCTCAATCGCGGGGATTTTTCCGCCGCCGGCGCGTCTGGTCGAGCAATTTCGTGAGTCCATACACGGCCTCGATGCTTGGCGCCGGGGTATCGGTCAGCCGCGCCATCTCCAACACGGCCCCGGTCAGCGCCTCGATCTCCAAGGGGCGCCCGATCTCAAGGTCCTGCAACATCGAGGTCTTGTGCGTGCCCACGGATTCGGCGCTTTCCAACCGCTGCTCCAGCGTTTGCGGGAAGGAGATGCCGAGCTTGGCGGCCACCTCGCGCGCTTCCTGCATGGTCTTGAGGACGAGGGCGCGGGTCTCGGGCAATCGCAGGATCTCGATCATCGTCGCGTTGGTCAGCGCGCTGATCGGATTGACCGCGAGGTTGCCCAGAGCCTTCCACCAAATCTCGGTGCGAATGTTGTCGAGCGCGCTCGCCTGCAATCCGGCCTTGACGAACGCCGCCTCGACGGCCCGCACCCGATCGCTCAGCGTGCCGTCGATCTCGCCCATGGGCAGGCGGTTGCTGCCGATATGGCGGACGACGCCGGGCTCAGGCACGTCGGCGGCGACGAATACCGCGCAGCCGATGATGCGGTCGGGATGAAATGTGCGGCTCAGCACGCCGCGCGGATCGAGGCTCGTCAACCGCGTGCCGTCGAGGGAGCCGCCATGTTTCTGGAAATACCACCAGGGCATGCCGTTCTGCAGCGTCATCACCATGGTGCTGGGGCCGAGCAGCGCATCCGCGCCGACCGCCGCCTGCTCGAGCGAGTGCGCCTTGACCGCGAGCACGACCAGGTCCTGCTCACCGGCGAGAGAGGCGGTCTCGACCGCCTCGACGCGCGCGGATTCCACGCTTCCATCCTGCCAATGCAGCCTGATGCCCCTGGCCTTGATCGCGTCGAGCTGCGGACCGCGGCCGATGACGGTCACCTCCTCGCCGGCGATCGCCAGCCGGCTTGCGATCAATCCGCCAATCGCCCCGGCGCCGAAAACGCAAATTCGCATCCTGCTTGTTTAGCTTTCGCTCGAGGTCGAGGCTAGGCCGACGCGGGCCTGGCATGGCCACATGCCAGCCTTTCTTTTGCGCCATTCGCCGCGGTTCGGCGTTTATTCACGTTCAGACGTTATCCACCGGCAGGTTTTCAGCATAAGGAGAAGCCATTCATGCATATCGACCTGGAGCAAGCCGAGAAGGCCATCGCCGCCGCGCGCAAGGAAGCCATAAAGATTCAGACCAAAATGTGCATCGCCGTGGTCGATTCCGGCGCCAATTTGCGCGCCTTCATCCGCATGGACGATGCCTGGGTGGGCTCGATCGACATCGCCATCAAGAAGGCCAAGACCGCCTGCTTCTTCACCATGGGGTCGGGCGAGATCGGCAAGCTGTCGCAGCCGGGCAAGCCGCTTTACGGCATCGAGCACTCCAATGGCGGTCTCATAACCTTTCCCGGCGGCCTGCCGATCATCCAGAACGGCGAGCTGTTCGGCGCCATCGGCGTGAGCGGCAGCTCGGTCGAGAACGATCACAAGGTCGCTGTCGCCGGCTGCAAGGTGCTGGGCGAGAGCCAGCTCGCCGACCATCACTTCGCCCGCATGATGAGCCTCGGCGCTTAACCGCCATTGCTGGGGCGGGCCGGGCGGCACAGCAGAGTTGTGTTGCCGCCCGTCCCATGCTTTCTTGCCCCGCCTTTTGGGGGAGAAACGCCCTGATGCCGAGTTCCAGCGCGCGTAAAGCCAAGCCCGAGCGCGCCAGCAAAGAACTGTTCGAGAACGTCACCAACCCTTTTTGCGGGACGTTGCCTGACGACCTGACGGTCGAGCGCACCGGCAGGGGGCTCAAGGTTCTCAACAATGGCGACGGCAAGGCGGTCGCCGGCTTCGAGCGGCAACTGCCGCCGTCGAGCCCGCAGGTCAAAGGCAAGGACGTCGATCTTGCCAAGGCGATCGACGCGGCGGCCAAGCTGATCGGCAAGGCAAAGCTGCCGATGTATGGCGGTCTTGCCACCGACGTCGAAGGTATGCGCGCGGTGATGGCGCTCGCCGAGCGCTCCAGCGGCATCGTCGATCACGCCTTCAGCGAGGCGCAGTATCGAAATTTCAAGATCGTGCAGACCTCCGGCTGGGTGATGTCGACCATCAGCGAGGTCCGCAACCGCGCCGACCTCTTCATCATTGCCGGCAGCGACATTCACAAACTGCATCCGCGTTTCTTCGAAAGGGTCGTGTCGCCGCCTGACTCGATGTTCCACGTCGAGGCGCCGAAACGCACCGTAGTGTTCATCGGCAAGGGGCTGGATCGCTCCGGCGCCAAGGGCTCGCGCATCGGCGAGGTCGTCACGCTTGCCTGCCCGGACGAGCGGGCGGGCGAGGTGGTGGCGCTGCTCAGGGCGCGGCTGCGCGGCTTTCGCGTCAAGCCGTCCAAGCTCGACGGCGTCACCTTGGCCGAGCTCGATGCGCTCGCCGAGCGGTGCCGTAACGCAAAATACGGCGTCGTGGTCTGGGCGCCGCCCGCGCTCAACTTCCCGTTCGCCGAGCTCGCCGTCGACCAATTCACCGGCCTGGTGAAGGACCTCACGCCAACCATCAGATTTGCCGGCCTGGCGGTCGGCGGCGCCGAAGGGGCGATGACGGCGGCCGGCGTCTGCACCTGGATCAGCGGCTATCCGCTGCGCGTCAGCTATGCGACTGGCGCCCCGGACTACGATCCTTACCGTTGGAACATCGGCCGCATGCTGAAGGACGGCGAGGGCGACCTTCTCGTGTGGATCGCCTCGATCTCGCCCGAGCTTGCGCCGCCCGAGACCAAACTGCCGACCATCGTGTTGGGGACTCCGGGTCTGAGGCTTGCGAGCGAGCCCGCCGTGTTCATCCCCGTGGGCACGCCGGGCGTGGATCATGCCGGGCGCCTCATCCGCGTCGACAATGTCGTGTCCTTGCCGCTCAAGGACCTTGGCCGAGCCGATCTGCCGAGCGCCGCCGACGTGCTCGCGGCCATCGAAGCGGCGCTCTAGGCCGGGAGATGGAATCATGCTCATCAAGCTGACCGGCGGCAAGGTTTACGATCCCGCCAACAAAGTGAGCGGCGAAGTGCGCGACATCTATGTCGAGGATGGCAAGATTGTCGCCGCCAGGCCGAACGCCAGGGCGGACGCGACCTACGATGTGAAGGGCCGCGTGATCATGGCCGGCGCCATCGACCCGCACACCCATATCGGCGGGGGCAAGATGACCATCGCCCGCATGCTGCTGCCGGAGGATCATCGCGGCGATCCGGTCACGCGCACCCCTCTCACCCGCGCCGGCTCCGGCCGCGCCGTGCCGTCGACCCATGTGACCGGCTATCGCTATGCCGAGATGGGCTACACCGCCTGTTTCGAGCCGGCCATGCTGCCCGCCAATGCGCGCCAGGCGCACATGGAGATGGGCGACACGCCGATGGTCGATAAGGGCGCCTTCGTCATGCTGGGCTCGGACGACTATTTCCTGCGCCAGCTCGCGGCCAAGAACGACTTCAAGGCGATCAAGGATTACGTCGCCTGGACGATGCACGCCGCGCAAGCCATCGCCGTCAAGGTCGTCAACCCAGGCGGCATCAGCGCCTTCAAGTTCAATCAGCGCAAGCTCGATCTCGACGAGGAGCACGTCTACTACCACGTGACGCCGCGGCAGATCATCCAGACGCTGGCGCGCGCCATCGAAGAGCTCGGCATCACCCATCCGCTGCATATTCACGGCTGCAATCTCGGCGTCCCGGGCAATATCGAAACCACGCTCGCCACCGTGCGCGCCTCCGAAGGCTTGCGCATGCACATGACGCACACGCAGTTCCTGAGCTACGGCACGGAAGGGGACAAGCATTTTTCCTCCGGCGCGGCGCGGCTCACCGAGCTGGTCAACAAGACGCCGAACGTGTCGATCGACGTGGGCCAGGTGCTGTTCGGCCAGACCTGCACGGCATCGGGCGACAGCATGCGCCAATACGCCATCTCCAAGAGCGCGCATCCGAAGAAGCCGGTGATCATGGACATCGAGTGCGACGCCGGCTGTGGCGTGGTGCCGATGCGCTATCGCGACAAGAGCTTCGTCAACGCCATGCAATGGGTGATCGGGCTCGAGACGTTTCTCCTGTTCGACGATCCCTGGCGCATCTTCCTCACTACCGACCACCCCAACGGCGCACCGTTCTTCTTTTACCCGCATCTCATCCGTCTGCTGATGGACAAGGGTTTCCGCGACCACATGTTGCAGAAGATCAACCCCGACGCGCAGGCGCAGAGCGAGCTGTTGAAATCGCTCACCCGCGAATACACGCTCGACGAGATCGCCATTCTCACCCGCGCCGGCCCCGCCAGGAGCCTCGGCCTGGTCGATCGCGGCCATCTGGGCGTGGGCGCATCGGGCGACATCACCGTCTATCGCGACGATCCCGACCGCGAGGCGATGTTCGCCACGCCCGAATATGTGTTCAAGGGCGGCGAGCTCGTGGTCAAGAACGGCAAGGTGGTGAAGGTGGTGCAAGGCGCGACGCACGTGGTCCGGCCGGACTACGACCGCTCGATCGAAAAGCCGCTGAACGACTATTTCGACCGCTATCTCACCGTGCGCATGGACAATTTCAAGCTTGCCGACGAGGAGATCGTCAACGGCGACAACGGCGCCATCATTGTGCAGCCGACCGGCGCGCGAGTGTCGTAAGTCTGGCGGACCGCGCACCTCGCCGAACAAAGCGTCCGTTACGCCTTGACTTTCATGTCGAGGCGGCCGGACGAATTGACTAGGTCCCACAGCGAAACCGGCCTAGCGTCGGGGTACCGCCTACCTAAGCCCGGACGTAGGCGGCTAGGAGAGGTGATCGCGCTCTTGTCCTCCAATGGGTTGAGAGCCGTGAACCAGATCTCCCCAATTCCACGCAGGAATCGGCTTCTCGCGGCATTGTCGTCCGCCGACCTCGCTCTGTTGCAGCCGGACCTCGATCCGGTCGCGCTGGAGCTGAGGCAGGTTCTCGAAACCGCAAACGAGCCCATCACCCACAATTATTTCATCGACCACGGAATTGCGTCGATCGTCGCCGGCAACAACAATGATCGACGACGAATTGAGGTCGGACTTCGTCGGCTTTGAGGGCATGACCGGCCTCGCCGTCGTGCTCGGCAACGACCGTTCGCCCAATGAAAATTTTATGCAGGTTGGCGGAGACGGCAGGCGCATTGATGCCGACAGGCTGCGGGTGGCGATGCAGGAAAGCCCCTCGATGCAACGCGTCTTTCTCGATTTCGCCCATGCCTTCATGAATCAGGTCTCGAGCACCGCGTTGTCGAACGGCACATCCAGCATTGAAGAACGCTTGGCCCGATGGCTTCTCATGGCGCATGACCGCTTGGAGGACGATACGATACCGCTTACCCACGAATTTCTGTCGCTCATGCTCGGCGTGCGTCGCGCCGGCGTCACGGTCGCTCTGAACGCCCTGGAGCGCAAAGGCGTGATCAGCCTGACCCGGGGCCACATTCTGATCACCGACCGCGAAGGCCTGAAGGCCAGCGCCAATGGTTCTTACATCGAGCTGGCAATGCCGGTCGCCCACTAGAGTTGGAACCCGTCAGTTGCAGAGATGACGCGGCATCTGGCCTGACAAATGCCGTTTTTTTGACTGCTATAACATGTGCTATGCGCGTCAAAACGGCCTGTCCTCCGGCCGGCCGTGCTGAACGAGACTATCAACATCCAAGAGTTCTTCAGGAAGGAGACTAATTCTTATGGGTAGGAAAGCGATATTGGCACTGTCTGCACTGCTGGCCATGAGCATCATGACCGCCTTCACCGCCTTTGCCGCGAGCGAGTTCGAGGGCACCTGGACGGTCCAAGGTAGGAAGGAAAAATTCGACATCACGCTCAACGCCGACGGCAAGGCGACATCGACTCATCCGAAAAACATGAGCGGCACCTGGACCGAGGATGGCGGCACCGCCACCATCAAGTGGGACACCGGCTGGATCACGAAGATCGCCAAAGAGGGCGATCATTACACCAAGCAGTCCGTCACTGCGGACGGCAAGGCCGGCACCGCGTCTCCGGCCGAGAAAAAGCAGTAGCCTCGGCTTAGCCGTTGGATGCGGCGGGCCGCGGACTTAGGCCCAGCCCGCCGCTCCAATTTTCCTGGCGCGCCTAGGGCTTGGGGCGGGTGCCGGTCACGTCGAAATCCGCTTCCTGTAGCTGATATTTCTGCACCACGCTCGAGGTGGCCGCGAGCGCGCGCTGGCAAGCGGCATGCGCCGCCTGCCGTTCCGCGTCTTCGAGCATGCCGCCATCGGTCACCTTGTCGGCCGCGTCGAAGCAGATTTGCGCGTCCTGCGCGATGGCGGAGCCGGGCACCAAGGCGGATGCCAGGACGGTGAGAGCAAGCGTCAGGGGTCTGGCGAGCATGCAACGGGCCTCTTCCTTTGGCGACACAGGTTAGTTAGTTGGGGACGGCCAGGCCCATCCGCATCGGCGCTCAATACGTCCTGAGCTACACTCAGGTGAGGTCAAACGCTCCGACAGGGCCAGGGGGAAGAAGCGATGCCGCATGCGGGGGCCGCGCTCGGCGCGCCGGTTCGATTGACAAACCTGCTGGCGAGGGGACTGAGCATGCGCCCCGATGCGCCGGCGCTGCTGGCCCTTGATGAAAGCTGGTCATGGTCGGAGCTTGAGGACCGTACCGGCCGGCTCGCGGCCCGCTATCTCGGCCTGGGACTGGAACCCGGCGACCGCGTGGCGTCGCTGATGCCGAACCGCCCGGCGCTGATCGCCCATTACCTCGCCTGCTTCAAGGCGGGGCTCATCATGACGCCGCTGAACTACCGCTACACGCCCAAGGAGATCGATCACGCGCTCAGTGTAAGCGGCGCGCGGATCATCCTGGCGCATGCCGAGCGCGCCGCCGATATCGCCGCCAGCCAGGCGGCCAGCCTCCCGCTTGGCGTTATTTCCTATGGCGCCAAGGACGGTTCCGGACCGAGCTTTGAACGGCTGATCGCGGGAGAGGTTTCGCTCGCGCTGCCCGAGCCGTCGCTCGAGGCGCCGGCGGCGATCTTTTTCACCTCGGGCTCGACCGGGCCGGCCAAGGGTGTGACCCACAGCGTGACGTCGCTGGGCTTCATGTTCGCCAGCCTCGCCCAGGGTTATGCGTTGACGCCCGAAGACGTCATGCTGCCGGCCTCCTCCTGCTCGCATCTCGGCGGGTTCGCGTTCTCGATGGGCGCGCTCACTGCCGGCGCGCCGGTTGCGGTCGCCAGATCGTTCGACCATGCGGAGCTAGGACCGCTGTTGCGTGCCACGCGCCCGACCGTGATCTCGATGCTACCGGCTTCGCTGCTGCATCTCATTCGCGAACGCGGCACTACCCAAGCTGATTTCAGCTCGCTCCGGCTCTGCCGTTGCGGCGGCGACAAGGTTCCCGCCGAGCTCGAAAAGGAATTCCATGTGCTGACTGGACAGGAGGTCCACGAAGGCTACGGCATGACCGAGCTCGGCATCGCCGCCAACAATCCGCCATCGGGTCTAGACAAGCTCGGCTCGATCGGCGTCCCTAATCCGGGCTTCAGCTTTTCCATCCGCACCGAGCAAGGCAGCGAAGCGGCGGACGGCGAGGAAGGTCGCGTCTTCGTCAGCGCGCCGAGCCGCTTCGCCGGCTATTGGAACGATGCTGCCGCCACCGAGGAGGTGTTGCGCGACGGCTGGCTCGACACCGGCGATGTGATGAAGGCGGACGGCGACGGCTATCTGTGGTTCTGCGGCCGCAAGAAACAAATCATCGTGCATGACGGCTCGAACATCGCGCCGCAGGAGGTCGAGGACGCGTTGCTGGACCACCCCGCGGTCGAGAATGTGGGCGTGGTTGGCGTGCACGATCTGCTGCACGGCGAGAACGTCCGCGCCTATGTCGAGCTGAAACCTGGCGCGCCCCGGCCGACGCCGGCGGAACTCATCCAATTCGCGCGAGCCAGCGTCGGCTACAAGGCGCCTGAGGAGATCGTCTTCCTCGCTGCGATGCCGGTTAACGCCACCGGCAAGGTGGATCGCGCCGCGCTCAAGGCGCTGGCCGCCGGCGACCACGCCCACGCGATGTAAGCCGTCAGCCCCATTTCTTGCCGAGCGCGTCAAGCCCCGCATTCTTAAGGTCGGCTGGGCTCATGACGATCCTGATCCGGCACTCGGCGTCGAACTTGAGAAAGAACGGCTCGGCGATCCTGGGCACGTCCGAGGGGCTGGCAAGGTCGACCACCATCACCGCCGCTCGCATGCCGTCCTCTTCGGTGAAATAGACGGCCTCCGGCTTCAAATCCTCCATGATGCCCTTCAGGATCTCGCCCGCTTCGCCGCTCCGCACCAGCGTGTTGAACGGCTCGTTGGGGAAAATCGCGTGAACCAGCATTCGCATGATTGCGCCTCCTCGCCATGTTTCGCTTCAACCTGCGGCCTCGACCATATCCTCTATGATCGCGGCAAGCACCCGCGACCCTTTGTCGGCCGAGGCGAGCGTGGGGTCGCCGAAGCTGCCGCTAGGCGCGTAGTTGGGGGCGGAGGGATCGTCCGGCGACAGCGCACCGGGCGAGGGCCCGTTCGGCGAGAAGGGCATCGGCTCGGCCCGCGTCATATCGACCAGCTCTGGCGCGATCGCCAGCATCAGCGAGGTTTCCATCTCGTCGGCATGGCTGCCATAGGGCTGGCGTTGTAGCGCGCGGACGGTGGCATCGAAGCGCGGCCCGGCGAAGACTTTCAGGTGGCGGATACGCGCGGGTTCACGCGCGGCAATGATCGCGGCCTCGGTCGGTGCGATCGTGCTGAGGCCGGTGTCGAGAATGAAGAGCCGCCTGGCGCCAAACCCGATCAAAGCGTCGGCAATCTCGGTGATGGTGGCCTGGAAGGTCGCCCCCGACAGGCTGACGCTGCCCGCATAGGCGGCAAAGGCCGGATAGAAACCGTAAGTCAGTGTCGGCCAGATCAGCGCATCGATCCTCACGGCAAGCGCGCGGGCGAAATAGTCCGCGAACACCTGATCGGTCGACATCGGCATATGCAGGCCGTGCTGCTTGGCTCCGGCACCGATGGGAAGAATGGCGGCAACGCCTTCGGCCAACCGGTGTTTGATCGTGTCCCAGGTGAGACCGGCAACCTCCTGCTGCGAAACCTCGCGCTGCATTTGACTCTACCCCACGATCATGGCGGTCAGCGCCTCGAGCCGGTCGGCTTCCGCCGCCGGCTTGTCCCAGCGAATGCGGTGGATGCGGGGAAAGCGCATGGCGACGCCGGATTTGTGCCGGCTCGAGCGATGCACCGAATCGAACGCCACCTCGAACACGAGCTTGGGCTCGACCTGGCGCACCGGGCCGAAGCTGTCCACCGTATGATTGCGCACCCATCGGTCGAGCTCGCGCAGCTCCTCGTCGGTGAAGCCGAAATAAGATTTGCCGACCGGCACGAGCTCCGCCGCGCCGTCCCCTCCCTCGCGCCAGGCGCCGAACGTATAATCCGAATAATAGGACGAGCGCTTGCCGCTGCCGCGCTGCGCATACATCAACACCGCGTCGATGGTGAGCGGCGCACGTTTCCATTTGTACCAGTGGCCCTTGGGGCGCCCGGCGATATAGGGGCTCATCCGGCGCTTCAACATCAACCCTTCGATGCCGGTCTCGCGCGCTCCGGCCCACAGCGTCTCGAGCTGCTGCATCGAGCTGAAATCGATGATGGCGGAGATATCGGTGCGAGCCGGCGCATGCGCCCGGTGCCACGCTTCGAGCCGCGCACGGCGGGTGGTAAACGGAAGCTCGCGCAAATCCTCGCCGCTTTCGAACAGCATGTCGTAAAGGCGGATATGCGCCGGATGCGATTTCAGCATGGCGGGGGTGACGGTCTTGCGGTTGAGCCGCTGCTGGAGATCGTTGAAAGGAGCCACCTCGCCCTCGCGCATCACCAGCAATTCGCCGTCCAGCACCATACCCTCGGGGATCGCCTCGACCACATCGGGAAACGCACCCGAGATATCGTCGCCGGTGCGTGAGAACAGCCGCTTCTCGCCGCCTTGGTGGGCGGCCTGCACGCGAATGCCGTCCCATTTCCATTCGGCGGCGAAATCCTTGGGGTCGATCGACGCGAGTTCCTTGTCCTCGATCGGGTGCGACAGCATCAGCGGCCGGAAGGTCGCGCGCGAGCTGACGTCGGGCCGCGGCGCCGAGCCTGACAGCCAGGCGAACAACTCAAGATAAGGCGGGCGCAGCCCGTGCCAGACCTCCTCGATGTCGGCGAGATCGACGCCCGACCATTCGGCCAGCGCGGTTTTGGCCAGGCGAGCCGAAACGCCGACGCGAAGCGCTCCCGTCAGCAGCTTGAGCAACGCCCACCGCCCGGTGGCGTCGAGCGTGTCGAGCCACGTGGCAAGAAGTGTTGGGATCTCGGAAGGCGGCGTCGATTGCAGCGCCTCGACGATGGCCGCAAGCCGCGGCGGCTTTACGCCTTTCGCGCCTGCCGGCCAGATCAGCGCGATGGTCTCGGCGGTGTCGCCGACATAATCGCGCGACAGGTCGAACAAGACCGGGTCGACGCGGGTGGCGATAAGATCGGTGAGAATGCGCCGCAGCGGCAGCCTGAAGAACAGCCCGTCGGTGAGGGCGGCGAGCGCGAAGCCGCGATCGGGGTCGGGCGCCGCGGCGAAATAGCCGGCCAGCAGGCGCAGCTTGTCATTGCGCGACGGCGTATAGGCGAGTCGGTCGAGCAGCTCGGCGAAGGCTTTCACTGGTCCTCGTCCTCGCGACCGACCAGGGCGAGCGCGCGGCCCTTGCGGCCCGTCGTCTGGATGTGATGCAGCAGCGCGTCCTCGCGTCCATGCGTGACCCAGATCTCCTCGGCGCCGGTCTCGGCGATGGTCTCGGTCAATTCGCCCCAGTCGGCGTGGTCGGAGATCACCAGCGGCAGCTCGACTCCCTGCTGCCGCGCCCGCGCGCGCACCCGCATCCATCCCGATGCGAACGCCGTTACCGGATCGGGCAGCCGGCGCGACCAGCGGTCGGCAATCGCCGAGGGGGGAGCCAGCACGATCTCGCCTCGCATCGCCTCGCGCTTCGCGCCGGTCGCGGGTTTCAGCGGCCCGAGTCGCACGCCGAACAATTCATAAAGCGCGCAGCACTCGGCCAGCGCGCCGTGCAGATAGATCGGCCGCTCAAAGCCCGCCTCGCGCAGCAGCGCGATCACCCGCTGGCTCTTGCCGAGCCCATAGGCACCGACGACATGCGCCCGCTCGGGGAACTGCGCGTGCGATCTGAGCAGCTTCGCCACCTCCTTGCGCGCGTCACCATGTTGGAATACCGGCAGCGCGAACGTCGCCTCGGTGATGAAGAGATGGCAAGGAACGAGCTCGAAGGCGGGGCAGGTGGGGTCGGCGCCGCGCTTGTAGTCGCCCGAGACGACGACCCGCGCGCCCTTCCACTCGATCAGCACCTGCGCGCTGCCGAGCACATGCCCGGCGGGGAACAGCGTCACGCTCACATCGCCGATGCTGATCCTCTCGCCATAGGCGGCGGCTTGACTGCCCTTCGTCGCCGGCGTGCCGAGCCGCGCGGTCATGACTGCGAGCGTCTCGCGCGTCGCCAGCACATGCGCGTGTCCCGGCCGGGCATGGTCGGAATGGCCGTGCGTAACGACCGCAAGTTTGGCGCCGCCATAGGGGTCGATGTGGAAGCCGCCGGGCCGGCAATAGAGGCCCTTGCGATCGACGCTCAGCCATGTCTCGAAGCGTGCGGGTTTCATTTCTTCCTTAGGTTGTGGGGAACAAAGCACGGTTTTTCCAGTCCCCAAGCTTCGAACCACCATCCAAGATTGCAGCGTACCGAGTTGCACGCGAGTGAGTTGCTAAACCTTCCGTGGCGGCTGCAGCATAGTGGAGGCGATGCGGCGGGCGAGCGCTCGTCTTGCGGGAAAAAGTCGGAAAAGGCGTCGCGGCTTGGCTTCGCGCAAGCGGGGCAGGGGGAGTTTTGTTACTCGGCTTCTGCCTGTTCGCGTCCGAGGCGCTCGCGGATCCCGACCAGCCCCGCACCGAATACTTCACCGGCTTCGAAGTCAGCGACAACTACGCTAGCGGCTATGTGGGCGCCGGCTATGCCTTCGGCAAGGCTGGATATACGGCGTCCGGTTTTCGCCTGCGCGCTGTCGGGGCTTACGGCCGCTATGACTATCAGGGCTCGCTGTTCCTCGACGGCGCCGCTCGGCCCACCACCTTTGACGGGCAGGATGGTTTCGCCGCGGCGCTGATCGGTTACGAGTTCCGCCCCGGACGCTGGATCGTCAAACTGTTCGCCGGCATCGAGGGCGAGGACCAACACATCGTGCCGCACGATCCGAACAATTCAGTGCAAGGCAGTGAGTTGGGGTTGCGGCTGCAGGCGGAAAGCTGGCTCGATCTGTCGGCGCGAAGTTTCCTCTCCGCCGACGCAAGCTACGGCACCGCCTTTCAGGAATATTGGTCGCTGGTGCGGCTGGGCTATCGCTTGACGCCGCGCTTCGCGTTGGGGCTGGAAGGCGGCGCGCTCGGCAACGAGGAATATGCCGCGGGACGCGGCGGCGGCTTCGCGCGGGTGAATTTCCGCACGATGGAGGTCACGCTCTCCGGCGGCTTTACCGGCAATTATCTGGAAGATGATCCAAGCGCATATGTCGCGCTTGGAATCTATCGGCCGTTCTAGCTTTCGAATTGACGACGGGCGGATGAAAGTGCACTGCCGGCCCCGCTCCGGCAGTGCTTGGCTTCATCGCTTGCTGCTTCGTGTGCCGGGAGCCGGCTCGTCAAGGCAGCAACGCCCTCTTGGTGTGCATCCTGTGTAAGAGGGATGTCCGTTGGGATGGACCCGATGGACTCTCTCCAGCGACAAGGATGACACAAAGGCGACAGCCGATGCAAATGAGAGTTCAAGCTTACCCGCATTTTCTTTTTGTCGCGGTCGAAGTCTTGTCGCTTGACCTGCGGCGCATGCAACACAGCGAAGATTTTTACCGCGCGTGCGATCGCGACTGGAGTCGATAGATCAACGTCTTCATTCCGCGAAATATTTTGCCGACGCGCGGGTTAGGGTTCGGCCTTGGTAGCGCCGGTGCTCTGCTCGGCGTCTTGCGGGTTGGCCACTTCGATCGGCGGCTTGCCTTGACCCGGCGCAACCGGCCCGCGCCATTCCTCGAAGCGCTTTTGCAGCTCCGCGCCATGCTCGTTCCACCAGGCGTCGTCGAATCGCAGCGCCTTCTTGAAATTGTCGGGCGCCGTGGGGAGATAATCCTTCATCTCCACATCGATGATCGGGTGCTTGCCGACCAGCGCGAGCGCCGATTTGCGCATCGGGCCGTAGGCGATCAGCTGCGCCTGCGTCGCCAGCCGTGCCGGGTCTGAGGCGAAGGCGATGAAACGCTTGGCGCCGTCCTTGTTTTTGGCGCCTTTGGGGATGGCCCATAGATCGAGATCGTAGATCTGCCCGTCCCACACCATGCCGAGCCGCTGCCGGTCGCCGACCGCGGCCCGGAAGATGCGGCCGCTATAGCCCGCCGCCATCCCGACCTTCTTTTCGAGCAGCCAGGTGATCGGCTCTTGCGCGCTGTCCCACCAAAAGATGTCGGCCTTGATCTTGTCGAGCGCCTTGAAGGCACGGTCGGCGCCCTCAGGCGTGGCAAGCTCGGTATAGACATTCGCCGGATCGACTCCGTCGGCGAGCAGCGCAAGCTCGAGCGTATAGCGGGGCCCGTTCGGCAGACCGCGCTTGCCGGGGAAGCGCTTCGAATCGATCAGGTCGGCGATCTGCGATGGCTGAGTCTTGGTGAAAGCCTGCCGGTCGAACGTGATCGCCGTCGACCAGGCGACGCTGCCGACGCCGCAGGAGGTGAGCCCGCCGGAATAGAAGTCGAGCTCCGCGCTCTCTCCACTCGGCGCGGCGCCGAGGCTCGAGGCTTCGATCGGCTCGAGCAGACCGTCGCTGCAGAGCGTGCCGAGCGCCGCTGCCGAGACGTCCACCACATCGACATTCGATTCCGAGCCGCCGATCATCTCTTTGATCTTGGCCAGAGTGCCGTCATAGACCTCGGTCGCGATCCGCGTGCCGGTTTCCTTGGCGAACGGCTCGAAATAGGCGATCTCCTGCGATTGCCCGTAGGCGCCGCCCCAGGTGGCGACGCTGAGCGTATCCTCCGCCCGCGCGCCGGTGCAGACGACGCTGCCGAATGCGAGAACGACGGCCAAGCCGCAGCTTCGCGCCGCGGCGGCCATCGCGAATTTTCGATCTGATCGGCGCTTCGCGTGCCCAGACACCGTCATCGCCTCACTTATGGCTTTGCCACGCCGTCACCGCGGCGAAATCTGATTGGCGGTCGCGCCCGTCGGCAGCGATCCGTCGCCGAGCGTCGGCCGGTCGGTTCGTCTGATCATCGGCTGCGCCAACGCCCCGCTGATGGAGATCCGCGGCGGGGTTTCCGCGCTGAGTTGTTGCGACGCCTTTAGCGGCTGCGCGTCGCTGGCGACGAACAGGCTCCAATCGAGCGTCGCCTGCGCCATGTCGACATTGCCGGAACCGGCGATCACTCCGCGGCGAGTTTGCATATTGAAGGTGTCGCACCAAATATGGCCGCCAGCGAGGCGGCAATCGGCATTGAGGGAATCGAACAAAGTGACACTGTTGCGGCTCCAACCCTCGCCGTCCAGGGGGGTTGCCGCCGCCGCCAGCAGCCGGGCAAGATCGAGCGGGATTGCGCCATTGGCGGCGTTAACCTTGAGCCCGCCGGAGAGCGCCTGGATCAACTCGGGGTAGGTGCGGCCCTCTCCCGACATCTCCGCCTTGAGGCTCGCGGTTCCCTTCAGCGGGACGAGAAACGCCGCGTCGAGGCAGCCCTCGACCGGCACGTCGTCGAGACTCGCCATGATGTTGGCCTTCGCCACCTCGCGCGACAGGTCGATGCCGACGCTGCCCGATGCCTCGCCCCCGCAAAGCTCGAGTTCCCCCACCTCGCTGCCCAACACGCCGTCCTTGGTGCTGATGGTGAACCCGCCACGCCCGAGCTTGATCATGGGAGCGGAAATTTCCGCTGCCGAGACGCGCAAATCGGCGTCGAAATATTTGATCAGCGCTCCCTCCAAGACGCCGGCCGGTGCGGCGGGGGGCGTCAGTCTCTCGGTGCCGCCGAGATAGGGATCGATCGCCAGCCGCTCGAAATCGAGCGTCGCGTCGATGCGCGGACGCGGTCCCGGCGTAACGGCGAGCAGACCGACCGCCTTGTTGCCGTCGAGCGAGAAGGTGCCGTCGTCGAAGGTCAGCGTCGATCCGTTCCACCGCGCCGTGCCCGCCGCCGAGAGTTTTTGCAGGCTCCGCCCCGGCGGCAAGGCGATGCCGGCCCATCTGAGGAAGTGTCGCGCGTTGTCCATCTTGGCCTGCACGTCGCCCTCGAGCTGAAGTCCGTTATCGAAGGAGGCGGTGCCCGTGAGCTTGGTCTCCAGCGGTTTCGAGGTGAAGGTGAGACTGACCGGAACGCGAATCCCCTGCTCGGTCTCGGCGGCAGGACCGCAATCGAGCGCGAAGCCCACGGTCTCGTCGCGCAATACGAAGGAGCCGAAGCTCGACATCGTGCCGGTGCCGGAGCTTGCGTCGAAGCGGGCATCGATCTTCTTGATCGCTTCGGTGCCGCTCGCCGTCGGCAGGTTGAGGGTGCCGTCGCGCAGGCGCAGCACGCCGATCGGCGCGCCTGCCAGCAGGTTGGCCACCCGTGCCTGTACCGTCTGGTCGGGCCCCATGACCAGCGAGGGCACCTCCTTCAGCGTGATCTCGGGCTTGAACAGTCGCAAAGCGTCGATCCGGATACGGCCGAACACGAGCTCGACCAGGTCGATCGAGACCTTGGCGTCTTTGGCGCTGATGGATTTCACCAGCGGCAGCCGCGAGGCGTTGGTCAGCTCGAACCCGCTCTTGATGGAGACGTCGGGGAAGTAATGCACCCGCAACGGCCCGGTGAGCTTCACCTCGCCGCCGGTCCATGCCGACAAGGCATCGGTGACGCGGGACGCCAGCTGCGTCGAATTGGTAAGCAACCGCGGCAGGATCGCGAGACCGGCGATGAGAAGGGCAATGAGGCCGAGCAAAAGCCATTTCCAAGGGATTTGGCGCGGCTTCATCCCGTCCCTACCACCCGTTCCCGGACGTGGGCCTTGAAAGGCACGGCCCCGCCCTTTTTCGTTTGCGTTAAGACCCTGTCTTTTAGCCCGATTAGTCCCAGATAGCGAGCCCAACTCCGGTGCATCCTGTTGGCAATCAGGGCACCGGAAGGGCCCATTCAGGGCCTGTCTCGGCCGCGCCTCGCTGGTCGGTTGAAGCCCCCGGGCGGCTTCCCGCGATGATCCCGTGCAATAGCAGCACGGGGGTGAGGCTGACGAGCACGATAGTGAGGGCGGAAAGTCCCGCCTCCTCGTAGCGATAGAGCGAGACCAGGGTGAACACCTGGGTCGCCAGCGTGTCGAAGTTGAAGGGCCGGAGCAGCAGCGTGGCAGGCAGCTCCTTCATCGAGTTCGACGAACACGAGCAGAGCCGCGGCGCCGAGCGCGGGTCTCAGCAGCGGCAGATGCACCTTGACCAGCGCCTCGCTGATGCTCGCGCCGAGCGTCCGCGCCGCGGCGTCGATATTGCGGGAGACCTTGCTCAACCCTGCCTCCACCGCGCCGAGCGAGGCGGCCAGAAAGCGGATCGTGTAGGCCAACACGATGGCGAAGGCCGTGCCCGACAGCACGAGCCCGGTGGACACCCCGAACAACGACCGCATCACTCCGTCGAGAAAATTGTCGAAGCCCGCCAGCGGAATGAGCAGACCGATAGCGAGCACGGTGCCGGGGATCGCATAGCTGATGGCGGGCAGCGTGCTCGCCGCCTGGATCAGCTGCGAGCGCGTCTGCCGCCGTGCGTAAGCGAGCACCACGGCGAAGCCGACCGCGAGCACCGCCGCCGCGGCGGCGAGCATCAAGCTGTTCAGCGCGGCCTCCCAGAACTCCGGCGCCAGACCTGCCGCCACATGCACGAGCGCGTCGTGCAGCAGCACCGCGGCCGGCAGCAGGAAGCCGAACAGCACGGGCAGGGTGCAGGCAATAGCTGCGAGCATCCCGCGCCAGCCCGGCAAATTGTCCTCGCGCAAATCCCGATATTTGCCGGTGGTGTGATGGAAGCGGCGCCCGGCGCGAAGCGCCCGCTCGACGATGAGCAGCGCGAACACGAAGAGCAGCATGACGCAGGCGATCTGCGCCGCACCGGCCAGGCTGTTGCGGTCGAGCCAGGTATCGTAGACAGCGACGGTGAGCGTCCGCACGCCGAAGAACTCGACCGCGCCGATGTCGTTCAGCGTTTCCATCAGCACCAGCGCGACGCCGGCGGCGAGCGCCGGCCGCGCCAACGGCAGAGCCACTTGCCAGAACGTTTCCACGGCGTTTCGCCCCAGCGTCCGGCTCACCTCCAGCACGCACACCGATTGCGCGATGAAGCTCGCACGCGCGGTGATGTAGACATAAGGATAGAGCACCGCGCTCATCACCAGGATGGCGCCGCCGAGGCTGCGAATATCCGGGAACCAATAGTCGCGCCCGTTGCGCCAGCCGAACATGCCACGCAACGCGGTCTGCACGATGCCGGAATAGTCGAGCATCTCCAGATAGGTGTAGGCGATGATATAGGTCGGGATCGCCAGCGGTAACAGCAGCAGCCACTGCAAATAGCGCCGCCCCGGAAAACGATACATGGTGACGAGCCACGCCGTGCCGGTGCCGATCACGAGACTTAAGCTGCCCACCCCGGCCATCAGCAACAGCGTGCGGCGGAGCGCGCCGGGGAGCACGTTGGCGATGAGGTGCGGCCAGGTATCGCCGCTTGGCCGAAGCGCAATCAGCGCGATGGCGAGCAGCGGCAGCAGGGCGATCAGCGAAATGAGGAAGGCCGCGACCGACCAGCCGAGATTGCCACTCTCGCGCAGCCGGGCGAGCTTGCGGCGGAAAGCGACGCGCTCACGTGTCGCGCTCTGAGCCTTGGCCACGCCGTTAGTGGCGGCCGGCGAGGCCGTCCGAGCCGCGCTTGCGCCGATCAGCCATCAGCGCCGCGACCGCGTCCTGCGACAGGCGTTGATTGGCGTCTTGCAACACATCGGCAAAAGCGTTGGCGGCGTCGATCACCGGCTCGACCAGGTCCGAGCCCGTCAGCGCCAGCGCGCAGGCCCGCATCGCCGGACAGCGGTGATGCTGCGAGGCGGCGATCAGCGAGATCGCCATGCATTCGTCGGCGCAGAAACCGGCGCAGCCGAACGGGGAATATTCGATTCGGCGCGAGGCCGAGGCGCGCACCGCGCGCACCCAGCAGGCGAGTTCCGTCACCGCGCGTTTGGCCCGCTCGGTGCCGAGCAGGCGGTTATATTCGTTCCAGCCGCTTTCCCAGCAGGCGATGTCGCCGGTGTCGTAGCCGGCGAGCCAGCACCTGAAGCCCACTCCCACCAGCCACTCCGCGCCGCTGCGCGGGGCGACCAAGCCTCCCGGCTTGCCGCCGATCTGCCTGTCGATCTTGTTATGAAAGCTCATTGTCGCTGCCCCCTCATGAGCTCGGCCCGTCGTCGAAGCCGACCTTGTCGACCAGCTCGCTCGCCTGCTTGCGCAAGCCCGCGATCTGGTTGAGCGAGATCGGGTCCGGCTTGAAATCGCCCCAGGACTTGACCAGTGGTGACCAGGGCACGTCTTGCTTGACCGGATATTCGTTGTTCACGTCGGCATACATCTCCTGGCCTTTGTCCGAGGCGAGGAATTCGAGCAGCCGCATCGCCTTGTCCTTGTGCGGGGCGTATTTCGCCAGCACCGCGCCGGAGATGTTCACATGCGTGCCGCGATCGCCGGTGTTGGGGAACAGGATGTTGACCGAGTTCGCCCACTCCTTCTGCTCGGGCTCTTTGTCGTTCTGCAGCATGGCGCCCATGTAATAGGTGTTGCCGACGGCGATATCGCATTCGCCGGCATAGACGCCCTTGACCTGGAGCCGGTCGTCGCCGGCGGGCTTGCGCGCCAGATTGGCCTTCACGCCCTTGAGCCAAGTCTCGGTCCACGCCTCGCCATGCGCCGCGATCATCGAGGCGATCAGCGCCACGTTGTAGACGTGCTGGCCGGAGCGGATGCAGATCTTGCCGCGCCATTTCGGGTCGGCGAGTTCTTCATAGGTGATCGTGTCCTGCTTCACGCGCTCCTTCGAGGCGTAGACCACGCGCGCGCGGCGGGTGAGCCCGATCCACTCTCCGTCGGCCGCGCGATAGGCGGACGGAATTGCCGCATCGAGCGTCGGCGATTGGATCGGCTGCGCGATACCGGCATCGGTCGCTTGCGTGAGATTGCCGACATCGACGGTGAGCAAGAGATCGGCCGGGCTATTGCGGCCCTCGGCCTGGATGCGCTCGATCAGGCCCTTCTCGGCATAGATCACATTGACCTTGATGCCGGTCTCGTCGGTGAACTCTTTCAGCAGCGGGTTGATCAGATAAGGCTGCCGGTAGGAGTAGATATTGACCTCTCCAGGCTCTGCGGCCGAGGCCAGCGGCGCGACGAGGAGGGAAACAAGAAGCGCAAGCGCAGCGGCGCGCGCACAGCCAAATCGCATCGACATCCTCCAATGGCCGGAGTTCAAGGCCCCGGTATCGGACGTTTCGCCCCCAAACCCAGCGCCGGGGGTCGATATTCGATTAGGGCGTGATGTCGGGCGAAGTCAACAAGAATATCGTGATCAAATCAACTTTAGAAGCCTTCTAAGCTTTGAGTATGATGTATTAAATCGCAAGTATGACCATGTGTATTTGA
The DNA here is from genome assembly GCA_963798815.1 of uncultured Alphaproteobacteria bacterium. Classification (GTDB taxonomy): domain Bacteria; phylum Pseudomonadota; class Alphaproteobacteria; order Rhizobiales; family Methyloligellaceae; genus Methyloceanibacter. The sequence goes on along the minus strand of CAWCUW010000005.1, from coordinate 321,714 downwards.
ACAGAGAATGTATAGTGGCAAAATAGCCTATATCAGAGTTAGAATCTCACATAGCTTCGCCATGTATACAAGGAACATCGCCGCTGCTGCGCGGCGACGACGCTGGCGCTGAATTGCGAGAGGTTAGGCGCCGAACAGCCGGTCGGCGGGGAAGATCACATCGGCCGCGGTGCCGACCCCGGGTTCGCTGGTCAGAACCAGCCGCGCGCGATTGGCGTCGACCAAGGCCTTGGTGACGGGCAGGCCAAGCCCGGTGCCCATCTGCCGGCGCGGCGCGGTGTCGAGCTGATGGAAGGGCTGCATGGCGAAGGCGATCTCGTCCTTGGTCATGCCGACGCCGGTATCGCGCACGCGCAAGCGAAGCTCGCCGTCGATCATGCCGCCCGACACGATCACCTGTCCGCCTTCCTTGGTGAACTTGATGGCGTTGGTGAGCAGGTTGAGCAAGATCTGCTTCAGCCGGCGCGGATCGGCGACGACCGTCGGCAGCTCGGGCTGCAGCGAAGTCCTGAGCACGATGCGTGCGCGCTTGGCGAGCGGCTGCAAACTGCCGACGCAGTCCTCGACCAGCTCCGGCACTTCGACCGCGGTGAAATTCAGCTCGAACTTGCCGGCCTCGATCTTCGAGATGTCGAGCAGATCGTTGAGCAGCGACAGCGCATAGAGTCCGCTTTGATGGATGTCGTCGACATAGCCCTTGTAGCGGGCGTTGCCGATCGGCCCGAAGCGCTCCTGCGCCATCAGCTCGGCAAAGCCGATGATCGAGTTGAGCGGCGTCCGCACTTCGTGGCTGACCTTGGCGAGAAACTCGAGCCGCGAGGCAGCGTCGGCGTCGGGCTTGACCGGCTCGATGATGGGTGGGCCGGCGTCATTTAGGGCCTGCGGGCTGGCGCCATTCGCTGGCGCGACGGCGGCCGTCTCCTCCTGCTCGAGGCTCGTCTGGTCGATCAGACGGATCAGTTTGACATCGCCATCGAGAGCGGTCAGCGCGAACGCGACCTGCAATTTTCGCCGCGAGCGGGTGAACGTCTCGAGAGGCGCGCTGCGTTCGAGGCCGTTGCCTTGCGTGAGCGACGGGCCGTTCGGCAAGATCGCGCCCAAGCCACCCGCCGCGAGCAATTCGGCGGGAGAGCGATAGCCGAAGGCGAAAGCGAACGCGCTGTTCGCGTAAATCAGTCCTTCGTTCTCGAGAATGCCGATCGCCGCCGGCATGGCCTCGAGTAAAGTTTTGAGATTCGCCGGATCGAGCGTCAGCGCCGCGGCCTCGGCTTGCGGCTCGGGAAGCGCGAGCGCTCCCGGTCCCGCAAGCACGCGGCCTTCGAGCGCGCGTGCGATATGCTCGAGGGCCTCGCGGTCCCCTTCGACATGGTCCAGGCGCCTTTGCGGTCTGAGGTCGGCCAATCTCGGCCCCAATAGACAAAAACGGTCGCGCGCCTTAGCGCGGGGAATCGGCAATAGGCCGGTTGCGCGCAAGCAATAGGGCGCTCGTTCGACTCATCCACTAAATTTAGGCGAATTCGGTATTTTGCAAAGGGCCAAACCGGAAACTTCGTCGGTAGAGCTAAAAAAGTACTGATCGGGCGATCAGCGATCTTGCGCTTTCGCATCGCAACAATTATATTGCACTGCACAACAAGAGATTCTGCGGCGACCCTTCAACCTGGGTCAGGTCCGCATTGCCCGAAACCCATGACTCCAAGCAGAGGTGCGACCATGAGTGAAACCTATTCGCCGCAGGCAGCAGCCGAGCAGGCGCGCGACAGCTTCCGCAAAGCCGCCAAGGAATTCGAAACCTTCAAGCTCGATACGACCGTGCCGGAGAGCGTCCGCGCTCTCGCCGAGAAGACCGTGAACCAGAGCCGCGAGGCCTATGAGCGCGGCAAGGATGCTCTCGAGGAGGCGATCGACGCGCTCGAGCGTTCGTTCGACGCCGCCGGGCAGGGGGCCACCGCCTTCAATCGCAAGCTGATCGATCTTGCCCAGCGCAATCTGAATTCCGCCTTCGACCTCGCCAAGAGTCTGGCCGGCGCCAAGACCCTGGGCGAGATCGTCGAGCTGCAATCTTCCTTCATTCGCCACCAGTTCGACGTGTTCGCCAACCAGGCGGGCGAGATCAGGGCGTTGAGCAGCAAGATCGCCGCCGACACCGCCGAGCCGATCAAGAATCAGGTGACCCGCTCTCTCGATGCGATTCGGAAATAGCGGCGGACGCCGCACGGTTTCGCCGAGTTTTTCGAGGGCCGTAAGCGTAGCGCGCAAGCAAGGCCTGGGGTGCGAAGCCCCAGGCCTTTTTTGTGGCGGAAGCCGTCCCGCGGCTCGCCGCCATGGCTCGGGGTTGCGCCGCGCGAAACCGCGGGCCGGCCCGCTTGCAACGGCTGCTCGCTCCGCATAGGTTCGCGCCCAAGGCTTCACCATCATGCCGCCGTAGCTCAGCTGGTTAGAGCGCTTGACTGTGGATCAAGAGGTCGGCGATTCGAATTCGCCCGGCGGTACCAGCCTTATCGATGCATTGGTGGCGCCACCGCGAGGCCGAGCCGTTGTGGGGAACGCGCCGCCTTAAGCACGCTTTCCCCCTAGCGTTGCGGGCTTCGGCCCTCATTTTTAGTTCCAGCGTGTTCCCGGAGCCACAGCTTTTGCCCGTCGGATCTTGTATGGTGTCCCGGGGTCAAACACGGGGGGATCAACCATGCGCGTTTTGATTGCTTGCGCCATCATCATTTCATCAGTCGTCGGCCTCGCCGGTTGCGTCGGCCATCATGAGAAGGCCGTCGTCAGCGAGCCCTTGAAGCTCGGCTAAATGGCGAGATAACACGCTAGCTTACCCTGCAGTTTTCTCTCTAACCCCGGCGGGCACGAGCCTTGCCGGGGTTTTCTTTGCTCGCGGATCGCTCTCAGCCGGTCCCGCTGTGCCATGGCGTATAGCGGGGATGAGTGCCGCTGAGAACCTTTCCCATCCGAAACCCATCGCGACCTAAGCGCATATGGACTCTCGGAACCGGCGAGGGTTTAATCGCCGCATCAAACAAAGCGATAGGGTGGAGGGTTGGAGCATGAAGCGAGCGTTATTGGCCGGAGCGGTGGTCGCGACTGTGCTGCTGTTCGCCGGTCAGCAGGCGAAGGCCGAATGGTTGTGCGGGGAGAATCGGTGCATTTGGGTGAGTTACGACGTCGATGAGCCGGCCTATGCGCTGGCTTGGGGTCCGCCTGCCAGGCCGAGCTGCTTCTGGAAGCAGGGCGTGTTCGGCCGGTGGAAGTTGATCTGCCCGTAACGCGCTGGATTGGCTGCCTAGCGGGTGGCCGCGAGGGGTCTTGATGCAGGGGCGTCGGTTTCGGCCGGCGCCCTTTTTCAACGGGTTTTAGGGAGGCGCAGCCTGTGTTTTCGCCCTCACCTGTGTCCCAAGTGTCACAGCATTCTCGGGTGAAAGCATATAAGGTCTACCCATACAAACGCTGCGAATGGGGGATAAGCCATGCGTGTCTTTATAGCTTGCGCGATCATCGTCTCGGCTGCGCTCAGCCTCGGTGGCTGTGTCGGACATCACGAGAAAGCCGTCGTGTCAGAGCCCTTGAAGCTCGGTTAAGTGACGGGATAGCCCGATTACTTGACTCTGCACTAATCTATCTCTCCGGCAATGCCAGCCCCGGCCGGGTTCTCCTCGGTCGGGGTTTACTTTGCCCGCATCCGCTCCCGGGGTCTGTGACCGCAAGGGAGATTAATTTCCGGCGCATACCGCGTCGGAGCCCTCGCCAAGGGCTGCCGATTTGATATGCTGATCGCTTGCGAACCTTGAGGGTGCGACATGCAAAAGCCTGACAGGATCGATTTCGCCAAGCTGCTGGGCTTCGAACTGGTAACCCGGGAGCTGTTGGAAAACTTCGATCTCCAAGAGGAGACGATCGGAGCCAAGCTCGGCGCCAAAGTTGGCACCCCGGAGCCCGATTCGGAAAAGTAGGGATCGCGCGGCCCGTCCTCGGCCGTCGCATGCAGGGAAACTCCACCAAGCTGGTCGACTGGTCCCTGACGCTTACCGACACACCGTGATCGCCGGCGGCGCAACGCAACGCCACGACCTGGCGCGCACGTGGATTTAGCGGTCAAAACGGTCGGTCGGGAGCGGGGTGTTGCCTAGCGATAGGCCCAGGCGGGGGTCGGCCGATCGACGCCGGGCGCGGGGATCGCGATCGCGTTGCCGTAATCGGAGAAGAAGGTGGAGCTATCGCTCTTGCCGATATAGGGCAGGGCCAGCGAGCTTCCCCTGGCGTCATTCGAATCGATCGCTTCCGGGAACAGCGCGCTGAACGGCTCGACGGCGTCCGGCACGGTCGCGTTCTGCCCTTGAATGTCGAAGGCGCGCGCAGATTGGGGTGCGCTAACCGCCGCCACGGCGCAAGAAACCAGAATCAGAGCGAGATATTTCATGGCAATCCCCCGAAGCTGCTCTGCGTCAGCCGAAGCAGAACATAGCGAATCTTCGCGGCCAGAGGAAGGGGTTCAAACGCCGCAATCTTGAGAAAATAGCGGGATCGCTCGGCTGCCGGCGCCTTTCACCACGCACTGTTCCGCCTGGGCCACGGCGCTGCTACAAGCCAGCTGATGGCCCCGCGCATCCTCTATGTCGTCACCGAGGATTGGTATTTCCTGTCGCATCGGCTGCCGATGGCACGCGCCGCCAAGGCGGCGGGCTACGAGGTGCATGTCGCGACCCGAATTGAGCATGGCGAGGCCGCCATCGTCAGGGAAGGCTTCATCCCGCATGCGCTCGATTGGAGCCGGGGCAGCCTCTCGCCGCTCGGCAGCTTCTCGGCGATTCTCGCGCTGCGCCGCCTCATCGGCGAGCTGAAGCCCGACATCCAGCACAACGTTTCGCTGAAGCCGGTGCTGCTCGGCACTACGGCGAGCCTCGGCATGTCCGCCACGGCGGTGGTCAACAGCCTGACCGGGTTGGGCACGCTGTTCATCGGCGAAGCGCGCGTCAGCGGGCTGACGCGCAAGGCCGTGCGTTTTGCCCTCGCCCGCCTGCTGCGGCGGGGGCGGAGCTGCACCGTGGTACAAAATCCCGACGACCGCGCCTTCGTGCTCGGTCTCGGCGTTCCCCCCGAGGCCATCCTCATCATTCCCGGGTCGGGCGTCGACACCGAGACGCTGACGCCGCTGCCGGAGCCGCCCCAACCGGTGACCGCGGCCTATGTCGGGCGCATGCTCGCCGACAAAGGCGTGCTGACGCTGATCGATGCCTTCTCGCGCGTGACCAAGCGGGGCGTTGCGCTGCAATTGCTGCTTGCGGGCGATTGCGACAAGGAAAATCCGGGGTCGCTCGCGCCGGAGCAACTGAGTGAATTCGCGAGCCTCTACGGCATTCACTGGCTCGGCCATGTCGCCGACATCAGGGAGGTCTGGGCGCGCGCGCATTTCGCCGTGCTCGCCTCGCGCCGCGAAGGGCTGCCGAAGAGCCTGCTCGAGGCCGCCGCTTGCGGTCGCGCGATGGCGGCGACCGACGCGCCGGGCTGCCGCGAGATCGCCATCGCCGGCGAGACCGCCTTGACCGTGCCGGTGGACGACCCCGCATCCTTGGCCGATGCCATGGCCGCGCTCGCCGGCGATGCGGCGATGCGGCGGAGGTTCGCCGCCAATGCGCGGGCCTTGGTGGTGGCGAAATTCTCCGCCGAGGCGATCGGCCGCCAGACCATCGACCTCTACGATCAATTGATGGCGTCTTAGGCTGCCGCGCCGTTCTCCGCGCGCATCATGCGCGCCAGGCCCTGGCGGGTCGTGACCTGCGGACGCCAGCCGAGCCCGGCGAGCTTCGAGGCATCGATCACGAAGCTCGAGGAGATGCGCTCCCAGTCTGCCTCCCTGCCGAACGACTTCATCAGCCGCATGATGGCGCCGGCCGGCACGGTGACGAGGTGCGGCGGGCGCCCAAGCCCTTCGCGCATCGACGCGACGATGTCGGCGACGCTGATTGGCTGGGCATCGGCCACCAGGTAAGTCTGGTTCTCGGCCGCCGCCGCGGTGAGCGCGAGCGAGATCGCGGATGCAAGATTTTCCAGGGCGAGCAACGAGCGGCGATTGGTGAGCCGGGCGAAAGGCAGCGGCATCGGCGTCTTGGCGAGCGTTGCGAGCGCGGCGATGTTGCCCTTCACGCCCTTGCCATAGACGACGGCGGGGCGGAGCACGGTGAAGGGGACGCCGCTTTGCGCCAGCAGCTTCTCCCCGCGCAACTTGGAGCGCCCATAGTCGTCGGTGGGCAGCGCCGGATCCTTTTCGGTGATGATGTGCTTGGCCGCGACACCGACCTGCGCCCTGACCGATGAGATGAACACCAGCCGCTCGATCCTGCCGCGCGCCTGGGCGCCCAGTTCGCCGACGGCCTCACCGTTGATGCGGCTATAGAGCGCGCTTGGCAGCGAGCCCGGGCCATGCGCGATGCCGGCGAGATGCACCACATGGCTGACGCCGTCCAACAGCCCGGTCCAATCGACCGGTTGCGCGAGGTCGGGCATCGCCACGCGTTCCACCCCGGTCACCACTGGGATCGGCGCCGGCTCGCGCGAAGCGGCCCTGACCTGCCAGCCCTCCTTGGCGAGCGACTTCGCCAGAGACTTGCCGATGAAGCCGGAGGCGCCGGTGATGAGCACGCGTTGGGTCATGACTACCGTCCGCTGCCAAGGGCGTAGAGCGTGAGCGCGGTCGCCGCCGTGCCAAGCCCGAGACTTAGGAGGTCGACCGTGAGCCTATCCGCCACGACCGTGACGATGGCGAGCACGGCGAGCAAAAAGCAGAGCAGGAAGATGCGGGTCGTCACCTGCGGCACGCTCAAGCCCTCGGCCACGCCACGCTGATAGTAATGCGTGCGGTGCGCCGACAAGATCGGCTGTTTCGCGGCCATGCGGCGGAACAGGGTGAGCGTCGGGTCGGCGAGCGTGTAGAGCGATAGCAGCAGCGCCGCGGTGAGATTGTTTTGCGCCACGACGATCAGCATGAAGGCGAGGATCAGCCCGATCGGCAGGCTTCCGGTATCGCCGAGGAAGATCCGCGCCGGGTGCTTGTTGAAGATGGCGAAACCGAGCACGGCACCAAGCAGCGCGAGCGCCAGCAGTCCGACCGAGGGAGGAACCGCGCCCAGCGCGGAGAGGACAATAACCCCCAACGTGATCGGCACGACCTGCGCCACCATCATCCAGTCGAGGCCGTCGAGGAAATTGACGGCGTTCACCCACCAGACGATGCCGAGCACCAACAGCATATCTTCGACACCGGCCGGCATCAGGTCGGGAAACACCCGGAACGTCTGCGGCAGCGCACCGACCACGACGATGGCAGCGAGGAATTGGCCGAGCAGGCGCGCCCACACCGAGAGCGGGCGGGCGTCGTCGATGGCGCCGAGCAGGGTAAGCCCGGCCGCCGCGACCAATGGGCCGAGCAGGTTCGGCTCGGCCCCAGGCAACCAGAAGACCATGCCGAGCGCGCATCCGGCGAACACCGCCGCCATGACGCCAAGTCCGGCGCCTTGCGGCGTGGCGGTGCTGTGCGAGGAGCGGTCGTTGGGATGGGCGAGCAGGTGGCGCATGAGGATCGGCCGCAGAAACGCGATCAGCAGCGCCGAGAGACCCGCGCATCCCGCCACCACCATGGCGGCCCACAGCGCAGACTGAGGGTGCGGCATGCCTGCTAGTGAAGCGTGCGCGAGGCGGGCTGCCATTCGCCCTTGCCCGCGATCGCATGCGCGCCGCCCGCCGGCACATAGCCCTCGACGGTGGTGCGCAGCACGTCCTGCATCTCCACCTCGTCCATCCTGTGGATCGCGTCCTCCAGCCGTTCCAGCACCGCGGCCAGCTCGTCATAGGGCACGATCGGCTCGGAGTTCTTGAAGATGCGCGGATGGCTGGTGCCGGTGGTGTTCTCGCCGATCAACAGCTCCTCGTAGAGCTTCTCGCCGGGCCGCAAGCCCACATATTCGATGGCGATATCGCCATCGGGATGCTTGTCGTCGCGAATTTCGAGGCCCGAGAGGCGGATCATGGTGCGGGCGAGATCGTCGATCTTCACCGGCGTGCCCATTTCCAGCACGAACACTTCGCCTCCGGTGGCCATGGTGCCGGCCTGGATCACCAGCTGAGCGGCTTCCGGGATCGACATGAAATAGCGGATCACCTCGGGATCGGTGACGGTCACCGGTCCGCCGTTGCGAATCTGGCTGCGGAACAGCTGCACCACCGAGCCGGAGGAATCCAGCACGTTGCCGAACCGCACCATGGTGAAGATGGTGCGGGTGCCGCGCTCCTGGGCGAGCGCCTGCAGGATCTGCTCGGCAAGCCGCTTGCTGGCGCCCATGATGTTGGTCGGGCGAACCGCCTTGTCGGTCGACACCAGCACGAATCGCTCGACCCCGAGCTCCTTGGCCACGTCGGCGACCACCAGGGTGCCGAACGTATTGTTCTGCAGACCGGCGAACGGGTTCATCTCGACGATCGGCACATGCTTGTAGGCGGCGGCGTGATAGATCACCTCTACCCCAAGCTCCTGAATGGTGCGGGCGATCAGCTTGCGGTCGAGCACCGAGCCGAGCACGCCGGTCACGGCGGTCGGCGTCGACCCGCCGACGTCTTCTTCCTTTTGCAGCCGCCGCTTCAGTTCCTCGATCTCCAGCGAGATCTCGTACAGCGCGACCTCGGACAGCTCGAACAGCACCAGCGTCTTCGGCCCCAAGCGCAATAGCTGCCGCGTCAGCTCCGAGCCGATCGAGCCGCCGGCGCCGGTGATCATCACCACCTTGCCCCGCACATTGGCGGTCAGCAGCTCGAGATTGGGGATGACCGGATCGCGCCCGAGCAAATCCTCGACGTCGATCGGCCGGAGGTCGCTCACCTGCACATGGCCCGAGGCGATCTCCTCGAGCGCCGGCAAGGTCTTCACCACCACGGGAAAGGCCTCGAGCGCCCTGAGCGCGATGCGCCGCTCGCTGCGCAACGCCGACGGCGTGGCGAGCAGCACCTCCTTGACGTTCTCCTCGGCGATCAGCTTGGCGATCTTCTCTGGCCTCGCCACTTTCAGGCCGTGCACGAACTGCCCGGCAAGCGAGGGATTGGAATCGATGAAGGCGACCGGCTTGTAGCCGCCGGTCTCGTTCAGCGCGCGCAACAGCTGGATGCCAAGCGTGCCGGCGCCGTAGATGATCACCGGCTTCCGCTCATCGAAGCTCACCGGCTTGTGCTGCGGCGCCGCCGAGAGCAGCGCCGCGCCCGCCCATTGCCGGCTCAGGCGAATGAGCCCGGCGGCGATCAAGCCGTAAATCACCACCGCCGACCGCGGATGATCCTTGACGCCGCTCATATAGACCAGCAGCGCCCACAGCAGCGCGGCGATCACCACCGCGATATAGATGCGCGTGGTGCCTTCGGGGCCGATGAACCGGGTCACCAGCTTGTACAGCCCGCGCATATGAAAGACGGCGACGCCGATGATGGGAGCGGCAATCAGCAGCGCCCATTTGTCCAGGCTCTCGGGCACGTACAGCCGGCTGAGCCTGAGCGTATAGGCGGCCCACAGCGCGATGCTGAGCATCACGATGTCGTTGAGGATCAGGAGTGTCCGCTTGAACCAGCGAGGACGCTCGATCAGCCATACGGCCAGACGCATTGAAGGCCACCCCGTACCGGCGTTGCAATGCCGGCTTTTTCCCGATCTTCGCCCGCGGCGGGTGAGTGCGTTGCACCATATCCGAAGCGTCGGGGGAACGGAAGCGAAGCCGCGCCGGGCCTCTCGGGCGCAAAATGCGTGCCGCGCCCTGCCGCTAACCGAGAATCAGCACCAGCAGCCGGCGGGGGCCATGCGCGCCTCTGACGATGGTCTGCTCGATATCCGCCGTCCGCGACGGTCCGCTGATCAGGTTCACGGCGCGGGGCAGCGACCCCTCGCCGTGGATCGTCCGCAGCCGGTCCCAGGCCTCTTCGTGCGAGCCGACGATATCCGCCACTTCGATCAGAACGGTGTGGGCCTCCGGCAGGAAATTCAGCGTGGTCGGGTTGGCGGGGCCTGACACCAGGAACAAGGTGCCGGTTTCCGCCGCGGCCACCACGGCGCGCGACAGCGCGGCCTGGTCGCCGGGGCCGGCCGGTCCGATCGAGCGCTCGATGTCCCAGGCGTCGCGCCAGGGGAGCATGGCAAGCTTCGCATCCCTGCCCATGCGGATGCGCGGCGGCAGATTGCAAGTGCCGAGATAGGACGCGATCGCCGCCACCGCCTCCTTGCGCGTCGGCACGTGCCGCACATCGGCGCCTTGCGCGACTAGCATCGCGGTGAACAGCGCGACGCGCTCGGCGCGGTCCCCTTTGGCGCGCGAGGGAACCGTGCCCCGCGCATGGCGCTCGAGCCGGCGCTCCACCGATGCCTTGCGCGCCCGGTCCAAGCTCGCCACGCCGAGCGAGGCGCGAATGCGTCCCATGACAATGGAGCGTGCGTCATCTGGCGCGCTCATCGAGCATCCTTTCGCGTCGGCCGCCCATAAAGCTGCTGGAAGGTCTTGCCTTGCGGGGCGGGGAGATCGCGCATCGCGGTCCAAGCCTGCATCAGCGGCAACCGGCTCAATCGCCCACGCCCGCCCGCGCGCCGCGCGAGATACCGCGCCATCGCCCCGGCAAGCGCATGGTAGAGGCGCGGCCGCTTTGCCGCGAATGCCCAGAGCTTCAGCATGAGCCGTTCGAAGCGGGGCGGGTTGCCGCGGGCATAGTCGCGCTCCCGCCACGACCGCATCATGTCGGGGAGGGGAATCTCCATCGGACAAACCGCCTCGCAGCGTCCACAGAAGCTCGAAGCGTTGGGAAGGTCGCGCGCGCGGTCGATGCCGGCGAGCTGCGGCGTCAGCACCGCGCCCATCGGGCCGGGATAGATCGAGCCGTAGGCATGCCCGCCGATCGCGCCATAGACCGGGCAATGATTGAGGCAGGCGCCGCAGCGGATACAGCGTCAGCATGTCGGCGAACTCGTTGCCGAGCATCTCGCTGCGCCCATTGTCGAGCAGCACCACGTGATAGGCGGTCGGACCGTCCGGATCGCCCTCGCGCCGCGGACCGGTGAAGAAGCTCGTATAGGTGGTGATCTCCTGTCCGGTCGCCGAGCGCGCCAGCAACCGCAGAATCGTCGAGGCGTCCTCGAGCGTCGGCACCAGCTTCTCGATCGAGGCGATGACGATATGCAGGCGCGGCAGGGTCGCGGTCAGATCGCCGTTGCCCTCATTGGTGACGATCACCGACGAGCCCGTCTCGGCGATCAGGAGATTGGCGCCGGTGACGCCGACATCGGCGGCGAGGAATTTTTCGCGCAGCAGCGCCCGCGCCTCGGCCACCAGATATTCCGCCCGGTCGAGCCGGCGCTCGCGCGGCAGGCGCGCGTGCTTGCGGCGAAATTCGTGCTCGATCGTCTCTTTGTTGAGGTGGATGGCCGGCGCGATGATGTGGCTCGGCCGCTCGCCCCTGAGCTGAACGATATATTCGCCGAGATCGGTCTCGACCACGTCGATCTTCGCGGCCTGGAGATGCTCGTTAAGCCCGATCTCCTCGCTCACCATCGACTTGCCTTTGGTGACGAGCTTGGCGCCGGCCTGTTCGCACAGCTTGAGCACGATCGCCCGCGCTTCGGCCGCGGCGGGCGCGTAATGCACTTCGCCGCCGCTCTCGATCACCTTGCGCTCATAGGCCTCGAGATAAAGATCGAGATGCGACAGCGTATGGTCCTTGATGGCGCGGGCTTCCTCGCGCAGCGTGTCGAATTCGGGCAGCTTGGCTTTGGCCGCCGCGCGTTTGGCGACGAAGCCGCGCTTGACGTTGAGCAGCGCTTTTTGCAGCGATCGGTCGGCGAGCGCCGCGGCCGCGGCCGACCTGAAGTCATGCTTTGCGTTTGCCATCCCCCGGGCCTGCCGTTCATCGCCTCTGGCGAGGCGCGGCGATCGCCGGGTGTTCTGTCATCCCGGCCAAAACCTCGGCCACGTGGCGCGCTTCGACCTCCACCCCTTCGCGCGCGAGCCGGCCGGCGATCTGCAGGAGGCAGCCGAGATCACCCGAGAGCACGGTCGCGACGCCCGTGCCGGCGATGTCGTGGATCTTGGCATCGGCAATCGCGCCGGAGATTTCCGGGTATTTAACCGAAAACGCGCCGCCGAAGCCGCAGCAGGCCTCGCTCTCGCCGAGTTCGACCAGCGTCAGGCCCGCGACGCTGCAAAGCAGCCGCCGCGGCGCCTCGCGCACATGCATCTCGCGCAAGGACGAGCAGGAATCGTGATAGGTGACGCTTCCCGCATAGGTCGCATCGACGCGGCCGACCTTGAGCACGCCGGCGAGAAACGACGTGAGCTCGAAGCTCTTGGCGGCAAGTGCCGTGGCACGATCGGCGAAATCGGGGTCCTCGGCGAGCAGGCGCGGGTAATGCAGCCGCAGCATACTGGCGCAGGAGCCCGACGGCGCCACCACGTAATCGAAGCCCTCGAAGGTCTCGACCACCTGCCTGGCGATGGCCGCGGCGTCCTTGCGGTCGCCGGAATTATAGGCCGGCTGCCCGCAACAGGTCTGCGCGCGCGGCACCTCGACCCGCGCCCCGGCATCCTCGATCAGCTTGATCGCCGCAAAGGCGATGCTGGGCCGGAACAGATCGACCAGGCAGGTGACGAACAGGCCGACCAGCGGGCCTTGCTGCGATGGGGCAGGCGTGGGAGGCATGGGCAGCCTTTGGCTTTCACCTGGTGGCGGGAGGGCGGAGCCAGGATGTAGCATCGGCGGCGCGACTCAAGAAACGCGAATTCGACGCGGGCCTGCGGCGCGCGGGAGGAGAGGGGAGGACAATGCGGGTAGGAGCCCTGGCTATGCTGGCGCTGTCGCTGCCGCCGCTCGTCGCGGCGCAGCCTGCTCTTGCCGCGCCGGTGACGCTGGTCACGCCGCTGGTTTATGGCACGCATCTGCCCGGGTTGGGCGAGCCTGCGGCGAGCCTCGCCAGACTGATCCAGGAACGTTCCGGCGGCACTCTCCTGCTCGATCTGAAGCAGCCCGGCGACGGCACCAAGCCGCAAGATATCCTCGACAAGGTCTCGGCCGGCACGGTTGATGCCGGCTTCACCACCGCCAGCTATTGGTCCGCCAAGCTCCCCGCCGCTTCGCTGTTCGCGGGCTTCCCCTTCGGTCCCGACGCCAAGACCTATCTCGATTGGTTCGAGCAGGGCAACGGCCGCAAGCTCTATCAAGAGATGTACGACCATGCGGAGCTGAAGGTCCATGTCATGCCGTGCGGCTTCGGCGGCGCCGAGGCCGGCGGCTGGTTCGTCAAGGAGATCAAGACCTCGGCGGATATCGCCGGCCTGCGCATGCGTATTTTCGGGCTGGGCGGCAGGGTCATGGCGCGGCTCGGCGCCACCACCGTGCTGGTGCCGGGCGGCGATATCGTTGCCGCGTTCGACAAGGGGCAGATCGATGCCGCCGAGCTCTATCCGCCGGCGGTCGACGCGCTATCGGGGCTCAAGGACAAGGTCAAGCTGATCTATCTGCCGGGCTGGCACCAGCCCGAGACGGTGCTGGAGCTGATCGTCAACAAGGATCGCTGGGATTCTCTCACCGATCGGGAGCGCGGCCTGATCGACGGGGCTTGCCTCGCCACGCTGCAGGCGACGCTGAACGATAGCGCCAAGCTTCAGGCCGACGCGCTTGCCGATTTTGCCAAGACCGGCGTCCGCATCGAGAATTTTCCGCAAGGCGTGCTCGCATCCTTGCGCCAAGCCTGGGTCGACGTTGCCAAGGACGAGGGCGACCAGGACTATTTCTTCAGGACCGTGCTCGACGACATCGAGAAATTCCGCGCCAAGTCGCAAGCGCCCGCGGCGCCGGGCGCGCCGAACGTCTCGGCCGAGCCGACGGCCCAGGCCGAGACGAAAGCCACGCCGTAGCGCGATTGCCTATTGCGTCTGAAGATAGGCGATGATGTTGGCCCGCTCCTGCGCGTCGGGGATGCCTTGGAACAACTGGGCCATCGGCGAATCCGGAAGCATCGCCTTAGGATTGGTGATCCACTTGTCGATATTCTCCGCGGTCCAAACGAAGCCGTCCTCGCCGAGTTTTTTCATGCCCGCCGAGTAGGCGTAGTCCGGCGCGCTTGCGGCTTTCCGCCCGACAATGCCCTTGAGCTCCGGTCCGACGCCATTGGTCTGGAAGTTGTGACAGATGCCGCATTTGGCGAAGGCCTCCTTGCCTTTGGCGGCATCGCCTTCGGCCAGCGCGGCTCCCTGCACGATCAGCAACGCAAACGCACTCAGTCCAATAAGCTGGAAACTCCTCATCTCGATCCTCCTTAAATCGTCCGTCAGAGATCTCCAGCGCTCTGTTTGGACGATGGCCCAGCGTTCTCCCTTGGTCTTGTTGTTGTTTGGCGACTTTAGCAGAACGCTGCAAGCCCTCAAAAGCAGGGACCTGCGGCATCGTAACTCGAAACAGGGCTAACAGTTGCCTTGCTAAGGCCGGGCAATTGCCTTCGCCGACCACGGCTTCTTGCCCGCCGGCCCTTAAGCATGCGAAAGACTAGGGCTGCGGTTTTCCTTAACAGCATCGTTGCCGACGCCCTCGGAGCCTCTGATGTCGCATATCGCCTTGCCCAGCCCGGATCTCGCGATCCTGCAGCGCAGGAACGACATTTTGAAGCAACTGAAGAAGGTCGCTCCTGGCGCGAGCTTGATCGCCGACCAGGAGGGGCGCCGCACCTTCGAGACCGACGCGCTCACCGCCTATCGCTGCCTGCCGCTGGCGGTGGTGCTGCCGGCGAATACCGAGGAGGTGAGCGCGATCCTGCGCTTCTGCCACGAGAACCACATCAAGGTGGTGCCGCGCGGGGCCGGCACCTCGCTTTCGGGTGGGGCGCTGCCGCTCGAAGACGCGATCGTGCTGTGTCTGTCGCGCATGAACAAGGTCCTGTCCGTCAACCTCACCAACCGCGTGGCGCATGTCGAGGCCGGCACCACCAATTCGGCCATCACCGATGCGGTGGCGGGCGACGGCTATTTCTACGCGCCCGACCCCTCGAGCCAGATCGCCTGCACCGTCGGCGGCAACGTCGCCACCAATTCCGGCGGCGCGCATTGCCTGAAATACGGCGTCACCACCAATAATGTGCTCGGCGTCCGTCTCGTGCTGATGAGCGGCGAGATCGTCGATATTGGCGGTCCGAGCCTCGACCCGGCCGGCTACGACTTCCTTGCTCTGATCGTCGGCTCGGAAGGCCAGCTCGGCGTCGTCACCGAGGTGACGGTGCGGCTGCTCAAGGCGGCGGAGGGCGCGCGCCCGATGCTGCTCGGCTTCGAGTCCAACGAGGCGGCCGGCGGCTGCGTCGCCGCCATCATCGGCGCCGGCATCATTCCGGTGGCGCTCGAATTCATGGATCGCCCGGCGATCCATGTCTGCGAGCATTTCGTTGCCGCTGGCTACCCGCTCGATGTCGAGGCGCTGCTGATCGTCGAGGTGCAGGGCTCCGAGGACGAGATCGACATGCTGCTCGAGAAGATCGGCGAGATCGCCCGCGACTTCAATCCGACGGTCATGCGCCGGAGCGGCAGCAAGGAGGAGAGCGCCAAGATCTGGAAGGGGCGCAAGGCCGCGTTCGGCGCCATCGGCCAGCTTTCGGACTATTACTGCATGGACGGGGTGATTCCGCTGTCGAAGCTGCCCAAGGCACTCGACGAGATCGGCTGGATTTGCCGGCGCTATCGTTTCGACGTGGCCAACATCTTTCATGCCGGCGACGGCAATCTGCACCCGCTGATCCTCTACAACGCCAACGATTCGCTCCAGCTCGAGCGGGTCGAGCTGTGCGGCGCCGAGATCCTGAAGCTCTGCGTCGAGCTTGGCGGCTGCCTCACCGGCGAGCATGGCGTCGGTATCGAGAAGCGCGAGCTGATGCGCGTGCAGTTCTCCGAGGCCGATATCATGCAGCAGATGCGGGTCAAGGCCGCCTTCGATCCCGAATGGCTGCTGAATCCCGGCAAGGTGTTTCCGCTGGAAGAGGTCGGACCGCAGTGACCGGACATATGCGCGTCGGCTTCCACGCTCCCGATACCGTCGAGGAGCTTGCCTATCTCGTGGCCGAAGCCGCCGACACGCGCACGCCGCTCGAGGTGATGGGACGCGGCACCAAGCGCGAAGTCGGGCGGCCGGTGCACTTTGGCGCGGTGCTGAGCACCGAGAATCTCACCGGCATACAGCTCTATGAGCCGAGCGAGCTGGTACTGGTGGCGCTGGCCGGCACGCCGGTCGCCCAGATCGAGCAGGCGCTGACCGAGCACGACCAGGAAATGCCCTTCGAGCCGATCGATCTCGGGCCGGTGCTCGGCTTCGGGCGGGGGCAGGGCACTCTCGGCGGGATGGTCGCCACCAATTTCTCCGGCAGCCGGCGCATCCTCGCCGGCTCGGTGCGCGATCATGTGCTCGGCGTGCAGGCGGTCAATGGCAGCGGCGAGACGATCAGGGCGGGCGGCCGGGTGATGAAGAACGTCACCGGCTACGATCTCGGCCGCGCGCTCGCCGGCTCCTGGGGCACGCTCGCGGTCATGACCGAAATCGCCATCAAGGTGCTGCCCGCCCAGCGCGAGGTCCGCACCGTGTTGTGTTTCGGTCTGGCCGATCCGAACGGCATCGAGGCGCTCTGCCTCGCCATGGGCACGCCCTTCGAGGTGTCCGGCACGGTGCATATGCATGCGGAGCTCGCCGAGCGCCTCTCCGACCAGGAGATCGCCAATGCCGGCGCATCCGTCACCGCCATCAGGGTGGAAAATTTTCCGGCCTCCGCCCGCTATCGCTCCAGCCGGCTGAAGCAGATGTTGCAGGCTTATGCGCCCGCGCTCGAGCTCGACACGCTGCGCAGCCGCGCCTTCTGGGACGAGATCAGGACGCTGAAGATGTTTCAGCAAGCGGACCGCCCGCTCTGGCGCATCTCCACTGTGCCGACCGCGGCCGCCAAGCTCGTGCATAATCTCGCCCGCAAGATCGACGTCCGCGTGCTGTACGACTGGTCGGGCGGGCTGGTCTGGCTCGAGACGCCGCCGATCTCCGATGCCGGCGCGGTCGAGATCCGCCGCAACCTTGCCGAAATCGGCGGTCATGCCACTCTGATCCGCGCCGAGGCGCCGGCCCGCGCCGCGATCGACGTGTTCCAGCCGCTGGACAAGCCGGTGATGGCGCTGACGGCCTCTCTCAAGCGGGCGTTCGATGCGGTGGGGATTCTCAATCCCGGCCGCATGTATCCGGGGATATAGGCGACACATGCAGACCAGCTTCAACGCCGTCCAGCTCTCCGACCCGACCATCGCCCGCGCCGACGAGATCCTGCGGCGCTGCGTGCATTGCGGGCTGTGCACCGCGACCTGCCCGACCTACGTGCTGACCGGGGACGAGCGCGATTCGCCGCGCGGCCGCATCTATTTCATGAAGCAGATGTTCGAGGAGCGCGAGGTGACGCCGTCGATGACCTATCACATCGACCGCTGCCTCTTCTGCTTGTCGTGCATGACCGCGTGTCCCTCCGGCGTCGACTACATGCATCTGGTCGATCTTGCCCGCGTGCGCATCGAGGCCAAGGGTCACCGCACGCCGCGCCAGCGCGCGCTGCGCTGGATCATCGGCAAGGTGCTGCCCAATCCGCGCAGGTTCCGCGCCGCCCTGACCCTGGGCTGGCTGGCGCGGCCGTTCCGCGGGCTGGTCGCCAAGGCAGGCTTCGAGCGCCCCGCCGCCTGGCTCGATCTCGTCCCGCGCAAGCTGCTGAATACGGCAAAGCTCACCAAGCCGAAATCGGTGATCGGCAAGGACCCCAAGGCGAAGCGCGTGGCGCTGATGCTGGGCTGCGTGCAGGAGACGCTGGCCCCCTCGATCAGCCTCGCCGCCATCCGACTGCTGCGGCGCCACGGCGTCGACGTGATCGTGGTCAAGGACGAGACCTGCTGCGGCGCGCTGGTGCATTCGCTCGGCAAGGAAGAGCAGGCGCGCGACTACGCCCGGCGCAATATCGACGCCTGGACCGCCGTCATCCGCGAGAAGCCGCTCGACGCGATCCTGGTGACCACCTCGGGCTGCGGCACCATGGTCAAGGACTACGGCAATCTGCTGGCGCGCGACCGCGGCTATGCCGAGCGCGCCGCCTATATCGGCAAGCTCGCCCGCGATATCACCGAGTTCATCAACGAGGTCGGCCTGGTGCCGCCGGTGCTGTGGACGGGCTTGCGCATCGCCTATCACGCGCCGTGCTCGCTCCAGCACGGGCAGAAGCTCGACACTTTGCCGCTCACGCTGCTGGAGCAGGCCGGCTTCAACATTCTCAACATCCCCGAGGGGCATCTCTGCTGCGGCTCGGCCGGCACCTATAATCTGCTCGAGCCCGAGCTGTCGGGACAACTGCGCGAGCGGAAGCTCGCCAACATCGCCAAGGTCGAGCCCGACGTGATCGTCACCGCCAATATCGGCTGCATGATGCAGCTGCAGGGCGGCACCACGGCCCCCTTCCTCCACACCATCGAGATGCTCGATTGGGCGACCGGCGGGCCCGCACCTGACGTGCTCGGCCCGCTCAAGGCCAAGGGCCACCCGATCGAGGCCCTGGTCGAGCTCGCCAAGCAAACCGCCCTGGTGGATTAGTCTCCCGGGTCAAGAAGCGGTTCGATCATTGATGACTGATCGATGATCATGGGCTAGAAGCGGGCGGCCGGAGCCGTTAGCAACCAAGCCGAAATTCCCATGAGCAAGAAGGACGATCGCCCCGAGGCCCGCCTGCCAAAGGGCCTCTTCGACGTTCCCGCGGGCGAGATCCGTGCGAGCCGGGAGATGCTCGACACCATCAGAGGCGTGTTCGAGTCCTACGGCTTCGAGCCGTTGGAGACGCCTTCCATCGAATATACCGACGCGCTCGGCAAGTTCCTGCCCGACCAGGACCGGCCCAACGAGGGCGTGTTCTCCTTCAAGGACGACGACGAGCAGTGGCTGTCGCTGCGCTACGACCTGACCGCGCCGCTCGCCCGCTACGTCGCCGAGAACTACCAGAACCTGCCCAAGCCCTTCCGCCGTTACCAAGTGGGGCCGGTGTGGCGGAACGAGAAGCCGGGGCCTGGAAGGTTCCGCCAATTCACCCAGTTCGATGCCGACACGGTCGGCGCCTCCTCGGTCGCCGCCGATGCCGAAATGTGCATGCTCGCCGCCGACACGCTGGAAGCACTCGGCGTGCAGCGCGGGCAATACGTCATCAAGGTCAACAACCGCAAAGTGCTGGACGGCGTGCTGGAGTCCATTGGAGTGGATCCCAAGGACGAGGATCACCTTGGAAAGCGCCTAACCATCCTGCGTGCCATCGACAAACTTGACCGCCTGGGGATCGAGGGCGTGGAGTGGTTACTAGGTCCAGGACGCAAGGATGAAAGTGGTGATTTTACCAAGGGGGCCGGACTATCGGACGCCGCTATTACCAGGATCGTCAATTTTACAGGATGGGGAGATCGAGGTTCTGGCTCAAAGAGCATCGCAGGCTCGAATGAAGTTACGCTGGCTAACTTTGAAAGCGCCGTGGGGGAAAGTGCAGTCGGTTCAGCCGGTGTTTCGGAGCTCGCGGAGATCAAGAATGTTATAGCCGCAGGCGGGTACGATGACGGTCGCATTGTCATCGATCCCTCTGTGGTGCGTGGGCTCGACTATTACACAGGCCCCGTCTTTGAGGCTGAGCTAACCGCGCCCATCAAGGACGAGAAGGGCCAGCCCATCAGGCTCGGCTCGGTGGTCAGCGGCGGGCGCTATGATGGCCTCGTCGAGCGCTTCACCGGCGAGAAGGTCCCCGCCACCGGCATCTCCATCGGCGTGTCGCGCCTGCTGTTCGGTCTCCAGCGCCTCGGCAAGTTCAAGACCGGCGCCACGCAAGGCCCGGTCGTCGTGCTGGTGCTCGACCGCGACCGCATCGCCGATTATCAGCAGATGGCACAACAACTGCGCGCCGCCGGCATCCGTGCCGAGCTTTATCTCGGCGAGTTCGGCATGAAGGCGCAGATGAAATATGCCGACCGCAGAGGCTCGACTTGCGTCGTCATCCAGGGCGGCGACGAGAAGGCCAAAGGCGAGGTGCAGATCAAGGACCTGGTGCTCGGCGCCACGCTCACCTCGATCGAGGACCGCGAAGAATACTTAAAGAAGCAGGCCGAGGCGCAATTCGCCGTGCCCGAATCTCAGCTTGTCGAAAGGGTTCGGCAAGTTCTCGCCCGCCATAAAGCCTAGCCATGGCCGCTGAATTGGCGAAAGAGTTCGAGGCTCTCCAGGCCCAAGCCACGACGCTGCTCGATCTGTTCGGGCGGGCGGGCTACGAGCAGGTTGCGCCCTCGATCATCCAGCCGGCCGGCATCTTCCTCGATCAGATCGGCGAGCAGCTCAGAAGCCGCACCTATGTCTTCACCGATCTCGCCGGCGATGAGCTTTGCTTGCGGCCCGATCTGACCGTGCCGGTGTCGCGGCTCTATCTCGAGCGCCACCCGCAGGCCGATCAGCCGGCGCGCTATTGCTATAACGGTCCGGCCTTCCGCTTCCAGCCGCAGGGCGACGATCAGGCCCACCCGCGCGAGTTCCGCCAGGCCGGCATCGAGTGCTTCGGCGAGGCCGACACGGAAAGCGCCGATGTCGAGATCGTGCTGCTCGCGGTCGAAGCCGTGCGCGCAGCGGGTTTGAAGAATTTTCGCCTGCGCTTTGGCGACATCGCCCTGTTCTATGCGCTGCTCGATGCGCTGGCGCTCCCCGAGCGCTGGCGACTCAAGCTGCGGCACCATTTCTGGCGCCCGCCGGTGTTCCACGCGCTGCTGGCGCGGCTCGCCAAAGGCGAGCGGCCGAACGGCGACGGACCGACCGCAGCACTCGCCGCGAGCCTCGCCGGGCTCAAGCCCGAGCGCGCCGAGGAGCTGGTCGGCGCCTATCTCGACGCGGAAGGGCTGCCGCTCTCCGGCAATCGCACCCTCGGCGAGATCGCCGCGCGGCTGCTCGACCACGCCGCCGATCTGCGCGCCGAACCGCTGCCGCGCGAGGTCGCGACCGTCATCGACTATTACCTCGCCGTCTCGGCACCGCCGCAAGAGGCGGGCGAGCGCATCGCCATGATCGCCAAGGGGGCGGGCATCGATCTCGGCGCTGCGCTGTCCGCCTATACGCGGCGCTTCGAGCGCCTGGCGAAAAGCGGCATCGCTCTCGATCAAGCGACCTTCGCCACCGAGTTCGGCCGCAGCCTGGAATATTACTCGGGCCTGGTGTTCCAAATTGAAGTCGCGGGCCTCGACGAGGCGATCGGCGGCGGGGGGCGTTATGACGGCCTCTTGTCCTATCTCGGCGCGCCGAAGCCGGTGCCGGCCATCGGCTCGGCCATCCACACCGAACGGCTGCTTGCCGCGGTGGGGAGGCAAGGGTGATGGCGGCGAAGCTCCTCATCGCCGTGCCGTCGAAGGGCCGGCTCAAGGACCAGGCTGCCGCCCTGTTCGAGCGCGCGGGTCTTGCCTTGCGCAACAAGGGCCACGAGCGCGGCTATCGCGGCACGCTCGACGGCCTCGACGGCGTCGAGGTGGTCTACACTTCGGCCGCCGAGATCGTGCACGAGCTGAAATCGGGCCGCGTGCATCTCGGCGTCACCGGCGAGGATCTGATTCGCGAGACGCTGGCCGATGTCGACGGCTCGGTCGAGTTCCTGAAGCCGCTCGGCTTCGGCCGCGCCGATGTGGTGGTCGCCGTGCCGGATTGCTGGGTCGATGTGGCGCGCATGGCCGATCTCGAAGACGTCGCCGCGCAATTCGCCGGCGTGCATGGCAGGCGCTTACGCGTCGCTACCAAATATATGAATCTGACGCGCCGCTTCTTCGCCGGCCACGGCGTCGCCGGCTACCGCATCGTCGAGAGCGTCGGCGCGACCGAGGCCACGCCGGCCGCCGGCACCGCCGAGCTGATCGTCGACATCACCACCACCGGCACGACACTCCGCGCCAATCATTTGAAGGTGCTGGAGGATGGGCTCATTCTTCAGTCGCAGGCGCATCTCTTCGCCTCGCGCGCCGCGCCCTGGACCGCGGCCGCCGGCAAGCTCCGTTCGGTCATTGTCGATAAACTTTCTTCCGGCAAATGATGAGCGATCATGTCCCGGCCGTGTTCACCGTGAGGTGAATGGCGGTGAGGTCATTGAGAGGTTAGGGTCCGCGCCATGAAAATTCGCACCATCCTTGCCGCGCTGCTGCTCGCCGCCTGCGCTCAGACAGCCCTCGCCGCGCCGTCGCGTATCATCATCCTGCGTCATGGCGAGAAGGCCGACAAGTGGAAGCTTTGCGAGATCGGCCAGCAGCGGGCGGACGCGCTTCGCTTGAATTATCTCGGCAAGGGCGCCGCCAAATCGCTGTTCACCGAAGGCAACGACCCGGCCTTCTTCTTCGCCATCACCCTGCATACGCTCGAACTCGCTTCGCCGGCGGTCGCGAGCTGGTCCAAGCCGTTGATTCTTTATTCCGTGGTGCCGGAAAAGGGCGTGGATGACGAGGAAGCGGTTGAGACCCTCAACCGCCGCACCCAGGAAGCCGCGAGCAACATCATGCAGAACCCGGCCTTGAACGGCAAGACGGTGGTGATGGTGTGGGAGCACAAGCACATCGCCAACGAAAAGCTCGAAGCGAAGTTCGAGGGCCAGGGTGTGACGCTGCGGCATCTGCTCAAGCTCGACATCCTGCCCGGCGTGCCCAAGACCTGGCCCGGCGACACCTACGACTATTTCTGGATCGTCGACTTTCCGGAGAACTCGAACGTGCCGTCCAAATTCACCATGGTGAAGCAGGACTTCGGCGCGTCGTTCCCAAACGTGCCGGCCAACGACTGGGACACGCCTGACGGCCTCGACGCTTCGAGCGGCTGCAAGGCCAAAGTGGAAGATTGATCCGCGACGGCTACGCCGACGCCACGGTCAAGTCCCGCTCATCCTCGTCGATGTCGCTTGCCTTCGCCTCGGTGAGGCGATGGCGTCCGGGCGCCTCGGGCTTGAGCTCGAAGAAGCGGCCATGGAACTGCACCAGGCTGGAGCGATGGCCGATCGAGACGATCGCCGCATCCGGAAGCCGCTTCAGCAATAGGCGGTAGAGATCGGCCTCCGAGGCCTCGTCGAGCGCGCTGGTGGCCTCGTCGAGGAACAGCCAGTCGGGCTTTTGCAGCAACGCGCGCGCGATCGACAGCCGCTGCTTCTCGCCGCCCGACAGCTTGTCGCTCCAATAGGCGGTCTGGTCGAGCTGCTCGCGCAAGGGGGAAAGCCCCACCGCGTCGACCACCTCGTCGATCTCCGCAGGCGTGAAGGCATCCTCCGGCCCGGGATAAGCCAGCGCGCCGCGCAACGTGCCGAGCGGCAGATAAGGCCGCTGCGGCAGCACCAGCACATTCCCCTCCTTGGGGATGCGGACCGAACCGTCGCCGAACGGCCAGACGCCGCCCAGCGCGCGGAACAGGCTGGTCTTGCCGGAGCCTGACGGCCCGGTCACCAGCACCCGCTCGCCGGGCTCGATCGAGAAGCCATCGACCTGCACGATCTGCTGACCGTTGGGCAGTCCGACGGAAAGATCGTCGGCGGAGAAATTGCGGGCGCCGTCGGCGACGACCTCGACACGCGGCGCGGTGCCATCGAGCCCTTCCGCCCAGCCGATCGAAGCGTCGAACCCGGCCAGCCGGTTCAGCACCGCCTTCCAGTCGGCAATGCTGGTATAGGCCGTGACGAAGAAGGAGAGTGCGCTCTGCACCTGGCCGAAGGCGGACGAGATCTGCATCAGCCCGCCGAGCGTCATCGAGCCGAAGAAATAAACCGGGCTCACCACCAGGAACGGGAAGATGATGGCGACCTGCGAGTAGCCGGCGGTGAGGAAAGTCAGCCGCTTGCGCCGGCGCATGATGTCGTACCAGTTGCGGATCACCCAGGAGAAGCGGTCGCGCAGCCGCGCTTCTTCCGCCGGCTCGCCGGCGAGCAGCGTCACCTCCTCGGCATTCTCGCGCAAGCGCACCAGCGAGAAGCGGAAATCCGCCTCGTAGCGCTGCTGATCGAAATTGAGCTTCACCAGCGGGCGGCCGACGAGATGGGTGACCCAGGTGCCGAGCACCGCATAGATCAGCGCCGCCCAGACGAGATAGCCGGGGACGTTATAGGTCTGCGAGCCGATCATCAGCGGCGTGGCCGACGACAGCGTCCACAGGATCACCACGAACGACACCAGCGTGACCACCGAGCCGAGCAGGGCGATGCCGATATCCAGCGTCGAGTTCGACGAATTGGCGAATGTCGTCGGCGATGCGCTGGTCGGGGTTGTCGGCCTGATCGCCTTTCAGCCGCATGCGGTAATGCGTGCCCTGGCCGAGCCAGCGGCCGAGATAGCGCTGGGTGAGCCAGTTCCGCCACCTGATCTGCAGCCATTGCTGCAGATAGAGCTGATAGACCGCGCTGACGATGAAGAAGGCGGCAAGCAGGCTGAACACGCCGATCTGCCAGATGAAGGTGTTCCAGTCCTTGTCCTGCAACGCCGTGTAGAAGGTGTTGTACCAGGCGTTGAAGCGCACATTCAGCCAGACCTGGAACAGCTGCAGCCCGATCACTGTCAGCAGCAGGGCGCGGCCGGCCCATTTGTCCTCCGAGCGGAAATAGGGGACGGCGATCCGCGTGAAGTCTCGATAAGTGTTGTGAAAATTCGCCATCGACGGGCGGCTCCGGGAACTGGCCAGAGGGTAGGGGACACCGACCCGGCGGCGACGATAGGGCCAAAACCGAGGCCCTGGGAAATTACGTTTCTGTAAGGCTTACGTGACCGGCGCGGGGCGAAGAGGGGCGGCCAATGGCCGCTACCGCGTGCTCCGTCCGGCTAGGCTATGCAGGGGGTAGGGGCGAGGTCAACAGCAGGTCGGTTGCTAAAAAAAAGGACCGCTCCGAAGAGCGGCCCTTTAATTTTGCGAGTTAAGGTTTGGCCTACATCATGTCCATGCCGCCCATGCCGCCGCCCGGCATGTGCGCATGGCCTTCCGAAGACTTCTTTGGCGCCTCGGCCACGCCGGCCTCGGTGGTGACCAGCAGGCCCGCCACCGACGCCGCGTCTTGCAGCGCCGTGCGCACGACCTTGGCCGGGTCGATGATGCCCTTCTGGATCAGATCGCCATACTCGTTGTTTTGGGCGTCGTAGCCGTAGGAGGCCGACTTATGCTCGAGCACCTTGCCGACCACGATCGAGCCCTCGACGCCGGCGTTCTCGGCGATCTGCCGGATCGGCGCCTGGAGCGCGCGGCGCACGATATTGATGCCGGCCTCCTGGTCGTCGTTGTCGCCCTTGGTCTTGATCGCCTTGGAGGCCCACAACAGCGCCACGCCGCCGCCCGGCACGATGCCTTCCTCGACGGCCGCGCGGGTCGCATTCAACGCATCGTCGACGCGATCCTTCTTCTCCTTCACCTCGACCTCGGTGGCGCCGCCGACCTTGATCACCGCGACGCCGCCGGCGAGCTTGGCCAGCCGCTCTTGCAGCTTCTCCTTGTCATAGTCCGACGAGGTGTCCTCGATCTGCTGCTTGATCTGGCCGATACGGGCCTCGATGTCGGCCTTCTTGCCGGCGCCGCTGACGATGGTGGTGTCGTCCTTGGTGATCGCCACCTTCTTGGCCTTGCCGAGCATCTGCACGGTGACGTTCTCGAGCTTGATGCCGAGATCCTCGGAGATCAGCTCGCCGCCGGTCAGCACGGCGATGTCCTGCAACATGGCCTTGCGGCGATCGCCGAAGCCGGGCGCCTTGACGGCGGCGACCTTCAGCCCGCCACGCAGCTTGTTGACCACCAGCGTGGCGAGCGCCTCGCCCTCGACGTCCTCGGCGATCACCAGCAGCGGACGGCCCGACTGCACCACCGCCTCGAGCAGCGGCAGCAGCGCCTGGAGCGCCGACAGCTTCTTTTCGTAGATCAGAATGTAGGGGTTCTCGAGATCGGCGATCATCTTCTCCGCGTTGGTGATGAAGTAGGGAGAGATATAGCCGCGGTCGAACTGCATGCCCTCGACCACTTCCAGCTCGCTGTCGAGGCTCTTCGCCTCCTCGACGGTGATCACGCCCTCATTGCCGACCTTCTGCATGGCCTTGGCGATCATGTCGCCGATCGCCTTCTCGCCATTGGCCGAGATGGTGCCGACCTGGGCGATCTCCGCCGAGCCGCTCACCATCTTCGAGCGCTTCTTGATGTCCTGAACGACGTCGAGCACGGCCTTGTCGATGCCGCGCTTCAGATCCATCGGGTTCATGCCGGCGGCAACCGCCTTCAGGCCCTCGCGCACGATCGACTGAGCCAGCACCGTGGCGGTGGTGGTGCCGTCGCCGGCGGTGTCGTTGGTCTTCGAGGCGACCTCGCGCAGCATCTGCGCGCCCATGTTCTCGAACTTATCCTCGAGCTCGATCTCCTTGGCCACGGTCACGCCGTCCTTGGTCGAGCGTGGCGCGCCGAACGACTTCTCGAGGATCACGTTGCGGCCCTTGGGCCCCAGCGTGATCTTCACCGCATTGGCGAGGATATCGACGCCGCGCATCATCCGCTCGCGCGCGTCGGCCGCGAATTTCACATCTTTAGCTGCCATTTGAATTTGCTCCGGTCTTCTGACTTGGGAATTGTTGCAGGGGGGGTAGGAGGAACTAGCCGAGGATTCCCATGATGTCGGACTCCTTCATGATGAGGAGTTCGTCGCCATCGATCTTGACCTCGGTGCCGGACCATTTGCCGAACAGCACCTTGTCGCCGGCCTTCACGCCCATGGGCTGAAGCTTGCCGTCCTCGCCGCGGGCGCCTGGCCCGGCCGCGACGACCTTACCGGTCTGCGGCTTCTCGGCTGCCGTGTCGGGAATGATTATGCCGCCTTTGGTTTTTTGCTCCTCCTCGAGCCGCTTGACCACGACGCGGTCGTGCAAGGGACGGAATTTCATGGATCTGTCTCCGCAAGATTGCTTGGAAATTAAGGATTTGTGCCGCTTTGGCACTCAGCTAGGTTGAGTGCTAGCGAGCTGGCTGGAGATACTGTCGCGGCCCGATTCTGTCAAGCGGAAGGCGCTGGGATAGGAAGAAAAAGGGCGCCCGCCGGGGGAGCGGACGCCCAAGATCACCTGTGAAACGAGCCCGGAGGTGGGGGGAAGGGGTTCGGGTCGTTTCCGATCAATTGCCGTCTCGCTGGCACGCAAAACGGGTCTCCAGCCGGCCTGTTTACCTTGGCAGAACTCTCCACGTGGGTGGTGGGCGCAATGGATGTAATCCCTTCGGGGAGGAGATCGCTTCCCTCGACCCGCTCTTCTCGCGCTATACTTGCCGCCTGTAAGCGTGAGGTTGCAGCCATGAGTAAACCCCCGAAGAGCATCCAGAAGCGCGCGCGAGACCTCGCCCGCTCCGGCCAATATATCGGTTGGCGCCCAATCGCCTTCGAGCTGCAGTTCGAGCCCGGTTACGCGGAAGCCTCTGCCTGGGTCAACAGCCTCGCCACGCAAGAGGAACTCGACGCCCTTTGCCGCGAGGCTCGCGTCAGCCGGCGCGTCGGTCCCCAAGCCGCCTGATCTTGCCCCTTATTGGCCCTGCTGGTGCCGCTTGATGAAGGACAGCAGGTAGGCGGGCGAGCGCGCCACGAAGATCGGATCGTTCGCCGGCCCGGCGACTCCATCGACGACGTTCCCCGGCAGGAAGGAGAACGCATCGCAGGTGGCCGAAGGCGCGATCGCCGCGATGCTCACCTTGCCGAGCGGGGTGGTCTCGCGCGCATCCTCATCGTCCCATCTGAGCGTCGGGTCGTTGGTCGGGTCGCCGTCCTTGCCGCGAATGGCCACCAGCTCGAAGCTGACCGGGCCCTTGGCGAGCCTGTCCTTCATTTCGTTCTCATAGAAATTGTCACCCTTCGTCTTTGCTTCGTCGTCGGTGAGCCCGAGCTCGCCGGCATCGGGGATGGCCTTGTATTTGACCAGCGCGGTCTCGCCCTTGGCGTTGGTGAAGGTGAAGGCGTGCACGCCCCAATAATCCACGCCGGCAAAGCTAGCCGGAACGGGGTGACTGTTGAGCCATGCCGCCTGCCGCGTCGATTCCGGATGCGCGGCGAAAAAGGCGTCGAGCTTGGCCTTGTCGCCGGAGCCGACCGTTTGCAGGAATTCGACGAACAAGGCCGGCGTCTGCACGAAGAATACCGGCGCCGAGATCATCACCAGATCGGTGGTTGAGCCGCCGCCGAGATCGAATCTGAGCGCCATGCCGCGCACATTGCCTTTTTCGTTGTCGGCGGATTGCGGGTTGCCGCCGCCGAGCGAGAAGCGGGCGGTTACCGGAACCGGCTTGGCGAAATGCGGCGCCTTCGAGAGGCCCGCGGCCTCAGGCGCAGGCGTGAACTGACCCGTCAAGCAAAAGCCTTTGGTATGGGCCGCGCGCATTCCGGGATGCACGCCGAACACGCCGTTCAACGCGCCGACCAGGTCGGCCGGCCCGGGGTCTTCTGCGGAAGCGGGCTGTCCACTCGCAAACAGGCTGAGGCCAAGGAGTGAGACGGCTAAACATGACGCGACGGTCTTGGCTTGCATGGGAGAACCTCGTTGACAGCCGATAGGGGAGCGAAGCGCGAGCCTAACCTACAAATTTGACGGTTAGGCAGACGCCACTTGTCGCGGCAGTCGAAGCGGTTCGCAAGCGCCAGTTGTCGGCAAGCCATGCCTAAAAAAGGTGCAAGGAGTGACCGGCTTCAGGCCGGTGCTTCGGCCGAATTTTCCGCTGGCCGATGCGCCGGCGTGAGGCGCAGCATGATGTTGCAGCACAGGCCGCCCGGCGCCCAGTCGAGCAGCGACACGCCCGGCTCCTGCCGACGCGCGAGCCGCTCGAGCAGATTGATGCCGAAGCCTTTGCTGAGGGGAGGGATCACCTCGGGGCCACCCGTCTCCCGCCATAAGATCACGAGCGTCGCGGGATCCCCGCCTTCCGCCTCACACCGCATCTCGAAGCTCAAGCCGACGCGCCCGCTGTCATTCGACAACGCGCCATATTTGATGGCGTTGGTGCCGAGCTCGTGCAGCACCAGCGCGATGGTCTGGGTGTCGTGCGCGCCCACCACCAGCCCGCTCGCGACAAGGTCGACGCGATCGCGCACGCCGATCGAAGCGAGCGTCCTTTCGGCGAGCCCGTCGAGCACGACCGGTCCCCAATCGGCCTGGATGAGAAGATCGTGCGCGGCGGCGAGATTGTTCAGCCGCGCCTGGAACGCGGCGATGTAATCGCGCGTCTCCGGCCGGTGCTCGCCCGACATGGTGGCAAGGCTTCCCACCACCGACAGCAGATTCTTGACGCGGTGGGACAGCTCGCGATTGAGCAAGTCGCTCGCCTCCTGCTTCAGCCGTCGCTCGGTCACGTCGTGGCTCGAGCCGGCGAGAACCGTCGCCGCGCCGCTTCGATCGCGCTCGACCACGCGCCCCTCGCAGCACAGGAAGCGGAGCTCGCCAGTGTCCTCGCGGCGGACCCGGAACTCATGGGCGAAGGAAGCGCCGGTTAGCATCGCCTCGCTCATCGCCGCCCGTAACAGCGCGATGTCGTTTGGATGGACCAGGGCGAAGAAGCGGCTGGCCGGGAAGGCGAGCAGGGGAGGGACCAGGCCGAGCAGCTCGGCGAGCTTGGGAGTGACCTGCATCACGTCGACGGCGATGTGCCATTCCCACAGCGCCGCGCCGCCGGCCTCGATGGCGCGGCCGAGCCGCTCGGCATCGGCGAGCAGAGGCGGCAGGGAGCAGCCAGCCCCCGAGGCGCTGCTGAAATCGCTCATTTGGATACTGCGAGGGTGGTAGGCCGTAGCGTGAGCCTCTTGGACGCAAGGGTTGGGGGATCGTTCGCGCCCACGCTTCCGTCTTACGCTTATGACCTCCGCCCAGTCTTTAAACTAAGACACATATCGGTGTGCTACGACGGCGGTCATGTCCTCTCTCGCGCCCTTCACCTACGACGTGCCGTGCCGGCAATGTCCCTTGCGGCGCTGCGAGGTGTTCACCCAGATCAGCGACGACGAGCTCGATTTCATCGCCAAGCTGAAAGTGGGCGAGCTGCGCACCGGGCCCGGCACGACGGTGCTGCGCGAGGGCTCTCCCTCTGAGCAGCTGTTCACCCTGCTCGAGGGCTGGGCCTTCCGCTACAAGACCCTGGAGGACGGCAGACGGCAGATCACGAGCTTCGTGCTCCCGGGCGATCTCGTCGGCATCCAAGGCTCGATGCAAGGCGAGATGGACCACTCGGTCGACACGCTGACGGCGGCGGTATTGTGCACGTTTCCCCGCGCCCGGGTTTGGGAGCTTTACAAGCAGAGCCCGAGCCTAGCGTTCGACCTGACCTGGCTGGCGGCGACCCAGGAGATGCTCCTCAACGAGAATCTGCTGAGCATCGGCCGGCGCAACGCCGTGGAATGCGCCGCCTATTACCTCTTGCATCTTTATCTCCGCGCCGACGATGTCGGTCTCGTCACCGAGGGCAAGGTGCGGTTTCCGTTCACCCAGGAGCATCTCGCCGACGCCTTGGGACTCTCGCTGGTGCACACCAACAAGACGTTGAAGCGGCTTACGGCGCACGGGCTGATCCAATGGGAGCACGGCTGGTGCTTCATCCCCGACGTCGCCGCTCTGGCGGAGATCGCCAAATTCGACTTGAACCAGCCCCGCAAACGTCCTTTGCTCTAAGCGCGATACCAAGACGATGCCCCCACTCGACGCTCCATTCTCGCCCCGGCTCGACGCCGCGGATCTCTCGGCCAATTGGCTTCCCTTCACCGCCAATCGCGCGTTTCGGCGTCGGCCGCGGCTGATCGATCGCGCCGAGGGCATGCATTATTACACCGCCGACGGCCGCCAACTGCTCGACGCCATGTCGGGCTTGTGGTGCTGCAATGCCGGCCATTGCCGGGCGCCGATCGTCGAGGCGATCCGTCGCCAGGCCGGGCGGCTCGACTACGTGGCCGCCTTTCAGGCGGGGCACGCGCCTGCCTTTCAACTCGCCGCACGCCTCGCCAAAATGGCACCGGGCGATCTCGGCCACGTGCTGTTCTGCAACTCGGGCTCCGAGGCGGTGGACAGCGCGCTCAAGATCGCGCTCGCCTATCACAAGCTCGCCGGCGCCAGCACGCGCACGCGCTTCGTCTCGCGCGACCGCAGCTATCATGGCTCCTGTTTCGGCGGCACCTCGGTCGGCGGCATCGCCCCCAACCGTAACCTGTTCGAGCCGCTGCTCGACGTCGATCAAATCCGCTCGACCTATTCGCGCGAGCGCCAGGCTTATGCGCGCGGCGAGCCGGCCTGGGGCGCCGACCTCGCCGACGACCTCACCGCCGTCCTCGCGCTCGAGGAGAGGGCCACTATCGCCGCCGTCATCGTCGAGCCGATGGCGGGCTCGGCGGGGGTGTTCGCCAGCCCGCAAGGCTATCTCCAGCGCTTGCGCGAGATCACCCGCGCGCATGGCATCTTGCTGATCTTCGATGAGGTGATCACCGGCTTCGGCCGCCTCGGCCACGCCTTTGCCGCCGAGCGCTACGGCGTCGTCCCCGACATGATCTGCTTCGCCAAGGGCGTGACCAACGGCGCGGCGCCGCTTGGCGGGGTGCTGGTGCGCGGCCGCATCCATGACGCTTTCATGCAAGGCCCGGAGCATGTGCCCGAGCTTGCCCACGGCTTCACCTATTCCGGCCACCCGCTCGGCGTGGCCGCCGCCACGGCCGCTCTCGACATTTATCGCGATGAGGGCTTGTTCGAGCGCGCCGTCGCGCTCGAGCCGGTGTTCGCCGATGCGGTGCATGCGCTGAAAGGCGCGCCCCACATCGTCGACATCCGCACCATCGGGCTCGCCGCCGGCATCGATCTCGCCCCCATTGATGGTTCGCCCGGCTTGCGCGGCGCCCGCGCGTTCGAGGCCGCCTTCTTCGAGGAGGATCTCGTGCTCCGCGCCGTAGGCGACACGTTGGTTTTGGCCCCGGCGCTGATCGCCAGCGAAGCGGAGATCGGCGCCATCACCGACAAGCTCAGGCGCATCCTCGCGGCGTTGCGTTAAGCCGCGCAGCGCTTGGTTTCGCCGCGCTAGGCTGCTATCAAGAAGTCCCGGCAGACCCGCCAGATTACTGTTGCCTTACAGGGGGCTGTCGCCGCATGATTTTCGCGCGGGGGGAATGCGGAAGTGGCGGACACTATTGCCATGGCCTCTAGGCGAAGCGAGTCCTCGGGAGGACTGGCCATGCTCGATGTGATCGTGTTGATCGCCATGGCGGTAACGGCCTTGGCCTTCGCCGTCGGGCTCATCGTCCAATCCGGCATCGCCCAGATCCCGGCGCTGATCGCCGCGGCCGCGCTCTATCTGGTGATGGCGGCGTCCTATCTGATGCTTGCACGCGGCGCCCGCCCCACCGCCTCCGCCGACCGGCTGAACGAGGTCGAGGCGGCGCTCGAAATCATCGACAAGGACCTGCAACGCATCGATCGCGTCGAGGACGACGTCTCCCGGCTCGATCTGCTCGCCGACCGCGTCGAGCGTCTCGACCAGGCGATCAGCGAATATGCCGCGACCGCACCGATCGGTGGCCTCGGCCGGGGAGATGATTTCGGCCGGGAATTCGACGAGGTGCACGCCAAGATCGACGGCGTGCGCGCCGATCTCGAGGGCGAGGCGAGGACGCAGCGCGAGAAGATCACCGGCGACCTCCGGGTGTTGGAAAGCCTGATCAAGCAGCTCTCCCGCGAATTGATCGCGGGCGCGACCGAGGCGCCGGCACCCGCACAAGCATCGGCACCCGCACCCACCATGCCGCCGCGCCCCGCTGCCGTCGTCAGCCGCGCGCCCGAGCCCGTGGTGCAGAAGATCGAGTTCGAGGACGAAATCGAAGACGAATTCGAGCAAGCGCTGGAGGAGGAGATCGCGGCGGAGCCGCCGTCGATGGCCGTGGTCGAGGAGGAGGAAATCCTCGTCGTCGAACAGGAAGATGTTCCGTCAAGCGAGGACGCGCCGGCCGCGCGAGAGACCGACGAGACCGTGATCGCGCCTCGCTTCAGCGACAATGAGATGCTCGAGATCGTCAGCCAGGCGATCGAGGCCGGCCGCGTCGACCTTTATCTGCAACCCACCGTAGCGCTCCCCGACCGGCGGCCGCGTTATTTCGAGGCGCTCACCCGCATCAGGACCAGGGCCGACGAGTTGATCTTGCCCGGGTCCTATCTCCAGGTGGCCGAGACGTCGGGCATGATGCCGCTGATCGACAATGTGCTATTGGTGAAGAGCGTGCAGACGCTGCGGCGGCTCGGGCCGGACTCCCGCGTCAAGGGCGTTTTCTGCAACATCTCGGTCAAGACCCTGCTCGATCCCGAGTTCTTCCCCGAGCTGGTCGAGTTCATGGAGGAGAATACCGGCTTGAGCGAGAGCCTGATCTTCGAGGTGGGCCAGCCCGGGATCCTCGCGCTCAACGCCGACGAGCTCGGCGCTCTCGATACGCTCGGCGCGCTCGGTTACGGCTTCTCGCTCGACCATGTCGCCGATCTGGATGTGGATTTCGCCAGCTTGCGCGACCGCTCCTTCCGCTACGTCAAGATCGACGCCAACACCTTCCTGCGCGGCTTGGCGGCCAAGGGCTCGCGCTTCACCGCCGCCGAGATGAAGCGCGCGCTCGACGATTTCGACCTGAAGCTGATCGTCGAGAAGGTCGAGGACGAGGACGCGGTGGCGAAGCTGCTCGACTACGGCGTCGAGCTGGCGCAGGGCCATCTGTTCGGCAAGCCGAAGCCGATGAGCCCGGCCTTGTTCCGCGAGCTTGAGGGCGCCGACGCCGCTTAGCAGACCGGCACCGGGACGGCCGGCGCCGGTCGGAGCGATTCACAAACTCGATCTATCGCGAACCTGGTGCGAGCTAGTTGCCCACCGCGGCGGGCGGCGGCGTCACGCCGGTGTCTAGATCGTGCCAGATCTCCTCGTTCTCGATGTTGCCGGACTCGCCTTCGCCGTTGGGATGCTCCGTGGCGGCGCCTTCGGGATGTTCTTCTTCTTTGCCGACCGCGGCGGCCGGAGGCGTCACGTCGGGACGCAGGTCGTGCCAGACTTCCTCGTTTTCGACGTCACCGGCCGGAATGAGGAGTGACGTGTCGTTGAGTGGGAGCGGCGAGACGGCCTGGGCGGGGCCGCTACAGGAAAGACCGCCAAGAACCAGGGCGGCGCCGGCGATGAGGAAAGCATTGCGCATGGTGTGAAATCTCCTTGAGCCTGGAATTCCGCCCGCTTTGTCGTCGTTTGGTGCCGGGCGGCGAGAGGCCGCTTTATGCCAGAGACCTCTCTAAAAAGCCTCAGAAGCTAACCAGCAAATCATTTCGAATTGTTGCAGAAACCGCGCCAACCGCAAAGTTTTCGGGGACCCTAATCGCGAGGCGGGCTAAGGGCTTGTCGAAGCCTCGGGGCGTGCATGCTGCCGCGATGGCGGCGCCTCCGGCTGAGCGGCATGCGTCGGCGAGGACAGAGGCCGGCGCCGCATGAACTTTTCCATGTGCTCCGGCATTTCCCGGTAAATGCCGTTGCTGATTTGATTGGCCAGCTCCCGGCTCTTGTCGAGCGCTTGCTCGATCAGCGCTTGGTCGGCGGGCCCCGTCCCGCGACCATTGGCCTGTTCGAGCAGCGCGTCCAGGGCGTGCTTCTTGAGCGCGGCGTCATAGAGACCGCGGACAAATCGCTCCACGTCTTGGTCGAACAGAAATCGCATGTCCGACATCGCCTGAGCGAAGCGCTCGGTATCGACCTGCGAAGCCGCGCCGCCGGCGCCGTCGCGCGCGACGGCGTGCTTGAGCTCGTCGTAGGCCGCGAGCCGTCGCTTGAAGAGCTCCATCTCGGTCTGCCATTGGCGGTACGCGATGCTCAGCCATTCCTTGTAGGCGAGGTAGAGCGCCAGAAGGGCGAGGATCGGCACCAAAAAGAGAAGTTCCATGCACAGCCTAACCAGAGACGCACTCAAAAAGGGGCCACCCGGGTCCCAGCACCTGGGAACCGCTTGGCGAAATTGGGATACATCCCCAGCTACAGCATAGTTGGCCTGGGCTGGGGCGCTGGGCGCATAAGGCGTAACCCCAAAGCTACGGAACGAATTTTCCGCTTCCGCAAGCTGCGTTAACATCCGCCCATCCTTCGTCGCTGAAACGCAAGCCTCACACTTTTCGGCGTTTTCATTCCGCCGTCGCCGAGCCTATTCTGCGGCGCTCGGCGTCGCGCGCGACGCTTGCAGCAAAACTCGGAAGTCTGTTGCTGGCGCCGCTCGATTCCGATGATCGCGACAGATTCCGGCTAAGCGAGAGATTCAGAACATGGAAATTGTCAACACGGTCTACCGGATCGCCCGAGATGGGCGGCCGTGGCTGACGGCCGTAGCGCGCGGATTGGCCTCCGCCCTCGGCCCGAACGTCTATCCCCTTCGCCTGTCGATCGTCGAGGTTGGCAGCCAGGATTTCGCGGTCGAGGCAACGATCGTTCGCTTCGATGCTCGCGATCGCCATGCCGGCTCCTTCCGTAATGTCGAGATCTTCAACCCGCGGACCAGAGGGATCCAGGCTCGCCCTTTCGTGGCGGTGCAGATCATACCGACTGGCGTACGGTGTGAATTCGGCGGTTTCGCTGGCGACGGTTGCCCAGTCACTAACCTGTTGGCCGCATCTGTCGACTATCTGGTGACGCACCCGAACGCCGTAAATGCGTCCGATCTCAATGAAATGGCCGGGAACGTCCTCTACGTCGAGGGCAAGAGCCTGGACGACTTTCTCCTGGGGCATCTCGGCCTGGTCGAGGTCAACGCCAACAAAGTCGGCACGTTCGTGGATCCCATCGGCATCGGCAATATCGATGATGTGATCAACACGCTCAATGCGGCGCGCGCGGCAAAGGGTATCGATTGCGGACTTCATACCGTCTTGGCGCGCGGACCCGGAATCGAAATCGAATGGTCGCGCGCCGGGTGCGCCGTGGGGAAGGTGCTGGATCCCGATTCTATTTTGGACGCGGTGGAACTTTTGGTTGCGAACGGAGCTCAGGCGATCGGAGGCGTTTCGGTCATTCAGGGGGTAACTTGGGCCATGTTCGCGCGACACTTGGATGGAGAGAGTCCAAATCCATCAGGCGGGGTCGAAGCGATTATCACGCATTTGATTTCCAAGGCGACCCGGTTGCCGACGGCGCACGCGCCGCTGCCCTACTATCAGGATTTGAAGGGCAAGCAGACGCGCAATCCTCGTTCGGCCGCGGAGTTCATCTCCACACCACATTATTTCAGCGTGCTGAAGGGGCTCGCCAAAGCGCCCCACCTTGTGGAGCTGGACGGGCTCACACAGGTCTCCTCTACAGTGATCAGCGCGAACAATGTTCAGGCGATCGTAATGCCCGCGTCCTGCCTCGGCGGAATACCGGCTCTCGCGGCCGAATTTCACGGCATTCCGCTGATTGCGGTGCGTGAGAACACCACGATCCTCGACGTCACCAACGCCAAGATGGCCATGCCCAACGTCGTTGAAGTCGAGACCTATCTCGAGGCAGCCGGCGTCCTGCTCGCCCTCAGAGAGGGCATCTCGCTCGAGAGTCTTCGCCGCCCGCTTCGAAGCGCGACGCGTGTTTCTCAGCAGCGCGAGGAGGGGCAAGATGTTGCTGCACCGGCGGCTTTCGCTCAAAAATAGCCGCAAGAGGTGCCCACGACCATCCGATGGCGCCGGACTTTAATGCGACCGGATCTCTTTCATTGGGCGGTCGCGCCTTGCTGCGATCTTGCCGGGTCCGATGCCAACGCCACACCCTCCGTTTCGATTGCCGCGCGCAGCGCGTCTGCATAGAGCCCGAGCGGGCCACGGTGAGCCGTGCGCAGGAAATGCGACTGGCGCAAGTCCCACAGTGCTTCCGCGCGTTCCGTCAGGGTCGGATCGAGCCAGAGGTCGTAGCCTCCGCCGGGATAGAGCGTGTACTCCCCAAAGTAGAGGCGACCGCCGGCTACCATGAAGTCGATGCGGGCGTAGTCGAGGCGCCCTAGAAGACGCGGCGCGGTGTCGAGCGCCTGCCCGATCAGGGCGCGGGTCGCCGGACTATCGGGCAATTCCTGCTCCTCTCCCGGGTTGACGGTGTCGCGTACGGCGAGCGGGTGAACATCGGCGCTGTACGTGCGCGAGCGTCGCCCAGCAGTGTCGGCGATCCAGACATGACCAATGCCGCCGGCGAACGCATGGACCTTGATTTCGGTGGGCAGGTCGCCGCCGCCAAGTTTTAGCTTCTCCTCGACGAAAATAACGTGGGGCACATTCCTGTAGCTCCATTCGCCGTGCC
Organism: uncultured Alphaproteobacteria bacterium; assembly: GCA_963798815.1. GTDB lineage: Bacteria > Pseudomonadota > Alphaproteobacteria > Rhizobiales > Methyloligellaceae > Methyloceanibacter. The sequence goes on along the minus strand of CAWCUW010000005.1, from coordinate 284,358 downwards.
GGCGGTGGTGCCGTCTCGCCATCCAGCGCTCCGCCCGCCATACAATTTTCATGTAGTCAGGTTCGCCATCGTTGACGAAAACGTTGCTGCCGGACGAATGATTCGCTTTCACGGCCACGTCGCGCGTCACGAGGGACATTGGTAAGGCGCGGGGCTCGGTACCCACCCATAGAACTTTCGCAACGGCAAGACCGGGACACCGAGTCCGCGCGATCCGCTTCGCCGCGAGCTTGTCGGTCAAGGTGACGAAGATTGGACTATGATCGACGAGCTTCCGCCACAGAATCTTCTCGTGAAAACGCCGCGGCACAGCCGGGTTGGGCCAGTACCCGAGTGTGCGGACGAATCGAGAAACAAGCACCGGATGCGCCGCGACCAAGCAAAGGCGCGCGCAACAGAGCACAACCCTTTGGCCTACCGTGAGCGCTATCGGTTCGTCTCCCCTCGTCGACACCCTGGTAGCTCGGCGCACACCATACGTGATGACTCCCGGTCAAAGTATGACTCTGGGCGTTCGCCGACCCAGCTTATCCCCGCGCGCCGAACCTCGCTTATCATGCAGCCACCTCGTCCACTTAAGGGCGTTTCTCGAGGCGTCGTGAGGCGGGACGAGGTGCGGCGCCTGCGGGCCTTGTCGCAACAAGGCACTCGGGCGGCAGCGGGGCTCCTCCCGGGACCACTAGGAGTCCCTGCCAGGAGCTGGCTGAAGGCTCGGCCGGCGCATTCGCTGCGCGACAGACCGGACTAAAGCGAGGCCCGCTGCCGGAAAACGTCGTGATTGGCGCGCCGGAAGGCGCCCGCGTGCCGCAAGGCACGAGCCATAAGGATTTTGCGTCTTTCGGCGCGCCATCCCCCTCACACTCCGGGCGCGCGCGCGCCGCGGCAAGGAGCCCGCATGTGCAAACCCTATTTCTTCGTCAGGTCTAGCTTGAAGCCGTGCTGCTTGGCAGCGGCGACGTGCAATGCCTGGCGCTGCTCCGGGTTGAGCCTCAGCGTGTCGGCGATCAGCTCGACCCATTCGGGCGAGGGCTTCTTGTGGCCGGTGATCAGCTGATTGACGTAAGCCGTCGATCGTCCGGTCTTGGCGGCAAGCTCGGTCTGGGTCATGCGGGCCTCGGCGAGCGCCACGCTCACCGAGGCCCCGAATGGACTAGCGTATCGTGACCGGCGCCCCACTACAGAGTGATATCGTCGACGATCCCCTTCTTCAACTGCGGCGTCTCGGGCTGGTCGCTCTTGGCCTTGCCGCTCTTGGGTTTGCCGGAGAACAGACCGCCGAACCTGTCGCCGGCGGCGCGCTTCTGCGTCTCGCAATAGGCCGAGCTGGGGCGTCGCCCGAGCGCGTACTCCCTGGCGTTCTCCGCGCTCGCCGCGAACACCGCCTGCGTGGCCTCCGTGCTGCGATGGTCGTAGGCCACGGTCGCCGCGGCAGCGATGCCCATGCGGGCGCCCTGCTCGTAGGCGTCGATGCCCACCCCCATGAAGTTGAACTGCCAACCCTGTGCCGACTTCTCCTTCACCAGCGCATTCAACTCGGCCCAATTGTGCTCGATCGAGGAATTCTCCTGGCCGTCGGTCTGGATGCAGATCACCACTTTCGCCGCCGGCGCCGAGCGCAGCGACGCCTCGACCGCGTTGATGGTCTTCACGGCAGCGTCGATCAGCGGGGTGGACGCGCGGGGCTGATAGCTGTCGCGCGTCAGCTTGGCAACCTGCGCGATCGGAACCGATACGCAGATCTTGTCGATGCTGATGCTGTCGAATTGAACCAGGGTGAAATCGATCTCCGCCTCGCCGTTCCCCTTCAGGCCGTCGAGATAGGCGTTGAAACCGCCAATCGTGTCGTCGCGGATCGCCTCCATGGAACCGGTGCGGTCGAGCAGGAAGGTGACGAGGGTGCGGGTATTTGCTTGCGTCATGCTGGTGTCCTCATGGGGGAAGGGCGGTTTAACCGAATAGGCATAAATATTATGCCAAGCGATCGACCCCGCCAAGTCACAAACCTCCCATATGGAGCGATGGGCGGAACGCCTTTGTGCGCAACCTCACTCAAGCGGGCGCATGTCCACGTCCCGCCGATGCTTGACCCTTCGCGGCCGAGCCTCTAATCGAGCGTCATGACCAAGTCGTCCGACATTCCCGTCATCCAATCCATCGACGAGCTCGGCTCGCGCTATTCAGCCTGGCTGGTCGATATCTGGGGCGTTCTGCATAACGGCCACCAGGCGCATCACGGCGCCGTCGCCGCCACGCGCAGCTTTCGCGAGAAGGGCGGCGTCGTCGTGCTTCTCTCCAACGCGCCGCGGCCAAGCCCGTCGGTCCAGGAGCAGATCCGCCGCATCGGCGTTCCCGACGACGCTTACGACGCGATCGTGACCTCCGGCGATCTCACCCGCCACGAGCTCGGCAAGCATGGCGCGGCCAAGGTGTTCCATCTCGGCCCCGAGCGCGACCGTCCGATCTTCGCCGGTCTCAAGGTGAAGCTCGCCGATGCGGAAGAGGCCGATCTCGTGGTTTGCACCGGCCTGTTCGACGATGAGACCGAAACGCCGGCCGATTACGCGGCGCTGCTCAGCGGACTTGCCAGCCGCGAGGTGCCGATGATCTGCGCCAACCCCGATCATCTGGTCGAGCGCGGCGAGCGGCTGGTGTGGTGCGCCGGCGCTCTCGCGGCGCTTTACGAAGGGCAGGGCGGCAATGTCGTCTATGCCGGCAAGCCGCACGCGCCGATCTACCAGCTCGCCTTCGACACCGTCGGCAAACTTGCCGGGCGCACGGTGCCACGCAAAGAGATCCTGGCGATCGGCGACGGGGTGATGACTGACATTGCCGGTGCGACCGGGCTCGGCATCGGCTCGGTGTTCGTGGCGAGCGGGCTGCATGCGCCGGGAAGAGGCGATAACGAAGAGGTCGCGGACCTGCTCGATGCACGGCACCTCGCCGGGCTGTTCGCCGAGGCGAGGGGCAAGCCGCTTGCCGCCATCCGGGCGCTGGTCTGGTAGCTAATTGTCGCGGAACAGCGCGTCGATATGCGCCTGATCCTGGCCTTCGCCGGGAAGCCCCGGACCGTCCAAACCGAGCTTGGTCGCGTTGTCCGGACGCTCGGCGCGCTTGCCGCTTTTGCCCGCGGCGTTCAGGCGCTTGGCGATGACCTGGTCCAGGCTCTTGGTGATCTTGGTGACGCGCTGCCCGACGAGGTCGTGAAAGCCGCAAGCGGTCATGATCGCCAAGATGGCGTCTTCGGCCTTCTTCGCCTCATCCTTGTCGGCGAAGGCGAGCAGACCTTCCGCCGAGTCGAGGATGCGACCGGCGGCGTCCTCGGCGGTCGAGCGGATCGCGGCGAGTTCGCGCAACGTATTCACCAGCACGGTGATCTCCTCGGAGACCGACCGGCTGCTAGCCCTAGGCTTGACCGCGGCACGACCCTTCAGGCCGCGCCGCGCGGAAAGTTTCCCCCGCGTTGGCATGCTACCCCCACCCGTTTTTGGATATTGCTATTCCCCGAAAATAGCGTCGATCTTCGATTTCAGCGTCGCCGCGTTGAATGGCTTGACGATGTAGTTGTTCACCCTGGCCTTCTTCGCCGCGATCACGTTCTCGGTCTTCGACTCGGCGGTGACCATGATGAAGGGCGTGCGCGACAGCCGGTCGTCGGCGCGCACCTCGCGCAGCAATTCGTAGCCGGTCATCGGCTCCATGTTCCAGTCGGAGATGACCAGCCCATAGTCCTTCTCCCGCATCATGTTGAGCGCCGCGGTCCCGTCGCCCGCCTCATCGACATTGGCGAAGCCGAGCTGCTTCAAGAGGTTGCGGATGATCCTGATCATAGTCTTGTAGTCGTCAACGATCAGAACCGGCATGCTATGATTGACGGCCATTGTCTCCTCCGGATCCTCACGGGCCTACGGTTTTGTTGTGTTTGCCGTTGCGTGAGACTTTCAACCAGCACGAGGCCTTGGAACCTGTTCTCGCGCGCAGCTTAGGGATTGGCCGTGAACGGATAGTTAAGCCCATAGCCCGGCCCGGTTTTTTTACCTTCGCCGGAGAGGCCCTCAACCGATGTTGCAGTGCAGCAACGGCTTCGCTATTTTGCCCAATCAACCTTGAGGAGCTGGAAAAATCACATGACAGGCAATGGGTCAGGCGGCGGATTGGGACACGGCTACTATTTCGAGGATCTGTCCCTCGGCATGGAGGCAAGCTACGCCAAGAAGATCACCAACGAGGACGTTCTCGCTTTCGCCGATCTGTCGGGGGACGTGAATCCGGTGCATCTCTCCGACGAGTTCGCCGCGGGCACCATCTTCAAGAAGCGCATCGCGCACGGCTTCCTCACCGGTAGCCTGTTCTCCACCGTGCTCGGCACCAAGCTGCCTGGCCCGGGCTGCATCTATCTTTCGCAGAGCATGAAGTTCAAGGCCCCGGTCTATATCGGCGACGAGGTGATCGCCACGCTGAAGGTCACCGGGCTGGACGTCGACAAGGGACGCGCGACGCTTTCTTGCGACTGCGCCGTCAACGGCAAGACCGTGCTCGAGGGCGAAGCCGTGATGATGGTCGACCGCCGCGCCCCGCGCCAATAGAGCGAGATCGAAGGCTTCCGTGATGGACATTGTCCGCAGCTGGCGGGACGTGCCGGCCAAGCTGAAGAGCGCGGCGCTTGCCATCGGCAATTTCGACGGCGTCCATCGCGGCCACCAGGAAGTGCTCAACGCGGCGATTAGGATCGCCAAGCAGGAAGGCCGCCGGTCGGGCGCGGTGGTGTTCGAGCCGCATCCGCGAGAGTTCTTCGCGCCGGACACGCCCTTCTTCCGGCTGACGCCGCTGCCCCTGAAGCTCGAGCTGCTGGAGGCGCTCGGCCTCGATCAGACCTTCGTCATTCCCTTTGACCAGTCGCTGGCCTCGCTGAGCGCCGAGGTCTTCGCCGCCGACGTCGTCGCCAAGGGGTTGGGCGCGAGCCATGTGGTGGTCGGTCACGACTTCTCCTTCGGCAAGGGTCGCACCGGCACGACCGAAGGCCTCGCCGCTCTCGGCCGCACGCTCGGCTTTGGCGTCGACGTGGTGGCGCCGGTCGGCGCGCATGGCGCGACCTTCTCATCGAGCCGCATCCGCGAGCATCTGCGCCAAGGTGAGACGCGGGAGGCGGCCGACCAGCTCGGCTATTGGTGGCGCGTGCGCGGGTGTGTCGAGGCTGGAGCGGGACGCGGCAAAGGGCTCGGCTTCCCGACGCTCAACCTCAAGCTCGCCCCGGGCCAGGCGGTGCGTCACGGCATCTACGCCATGCGCGTCGATGTCGATGGGCGCAGCCATCCCGCCGCGGGCTATGTGGGGTCGCGCCCAACCTTCGGCGGAAGCGATCCGGTGCTGGAAGCCTATCTGCTCGACTTTGCCGGCGATCTTTACGGCAAGGAGGTGGACGCCGAGTTCGTCGCCTTTCTCAGGCCCGACCAGGCCTTTGCCACCCTGGAGGCGCTTAGCAAGCAGATGCAAGAGGATTGCGACACGGCGCGCGCGATTTTGACCAAGCTCGACGAAGACGATCCGATGCGTCGGTTCCCGCTCGCCCGCGCGCTCGCCAGCTCGGTTTGATCCGATCGAACCTATTTGATCTCGAACGGCAGATCCTTGGTCGACGATTTGCCGCTATTGGCGTCGTGGATGGTGAGTCCAAGAACGTAGGAGCCAGCCGGCGCGCCGCTGACATCGAGCTTGATGTGGCTCATATAGTCGAGCGGCGGCTCGCGCGCCTCGAGCGAGAATTCGCCGAAGCCTTTCTGGCCCGCGAGCACTTTTCCGTCAGGTGTCCTGATCTCGAAATCGACGGTGAGCTTGGAGGCGAACTCATCGCCATCCTGCTTCCAGGCCACGCCGATCGGTTCGGCATAGACGATCAGCGGCTCGCCCTGCTTGAAACTCGCGTCGTCGCGCGGGCTATAAGCGGCGAAACCCTCGGGCACCTTGCTGACGAACAGGATGCGGCGGAAGCCGAGCGGCGCCTTGCTCAAGGCCTCGCTCACCGCGGTTCGCGCGGTCTCGATCGCCTGTAGCGATTCGTCGCTGTCGCCTGCCGGCGCGGCGAGTGCCGATCCGGCCGCGCAGAGCCAAAGTCCCAACGCCCAAACTGTCAGCCGAACCATGCCGCCGCCCTCCCTCGTTGTCGGTTCGCCCGAGTTTAGCAGGGCAGCGCGCCGCAGGGCAGCGGCGAAGGCTCAATTAGGAAAACCTGGAATGTGCGAGGCCTGGTTGCTAGAACCCGCGGGGCTCTAGAGCGGCGAAGAATCAGAAGCAAGGGATCATGGCAAAGACAGCGAAGAGCGGCAGCAAGGCCGCCAAACCCGCGCCGAAGCCAGGCCGCAAGCCTAGGGCCGCGCCGAAGCTCAAGGCCGCCAAGCCCAACGCCGCCAAGCCTAAGGCCGCCAAGACCGAAAAGAGCAAGGCAGCTTCCGCCAAGGTGAAACTCACCAAAGCAAGCGCGAAGCGCAAAGCCGGCGCTCTCAAGGCTAAACCCAAGGCTGCGGCCAAGCCGAAGACCGCCGCCAAGCCCAAGACCGCCGCCAAGCCGAAGTCTTTTGCCAAGTCAAAGCCGGAAGCGAAGCGCAAGACTCCCAAGCCGAAAGCGGCCCGCGCGTCCGCCGCAACACCACAAGCCGCGAAGCCGCAATCGCTCATCGCCATGCTCGAAGCTGAAAGCCGCAAGGTTCAGACCGGGCGCGATTGGAGCGAAACGCTGTTCCTGCCCAGGACCGATTTTCCGATGAAGGCGGGGCTGCCCGAGCGCGAGCCGGAGCTGCTCAAGCGCTGGGAGCGGCTCGGACTTTACGAGAAGCTGCGTGCCGACGCCGAAGGCCGCGCCACCTTCGTGCTGCATGACGGGCCGCCTTACGCCAACGGCCACATCCATATCGGCACCGGCTTGAACAAGATCCTGAAGGACGTGATCGTTCGCAGCCAGCAGATGACCGGCAAGGACGCGAATTACGTTCCCGGCTGGGATTGTCATGGCCTGCCCATCGAGTGGAAGGTCGAGGAGGAGAATTATCGCGCCAGGGGCAGGTCGAAGCCCGATCTGTCGGACTCAGAGGCGATGATCGCCTTCCGCGCCGAATGCCGCGACTATGCCGAGCATTGGCTGAATGTGCAGCGCGAGGAGTTCAAACGGCTCGGCGGGGTGGGCGATTGGGCCCATCCTTACACCACCATGAGCTTCGATGCCGAAGCCACCATCGCCGGCGAGTTGTTGAAGTTCGCCATCAACGGGCTGCTTTATCGCGGCTCCAAGCCGGTGATGTGGTCGGTGGTCGAGCGCACCGCTCTCGCCGAGGCCGAGGTCGAATATGAGGAGATCGAGAGCCCGGCGATCTACGTGAAGTTTCCTGTCGCGCGCTATGCGGGGGAGCAACTCGATATCGGTCCCAACGATGATGAGTTCCTGATCCCGCACGAGATCGAAAAAGCCTCCATCGTCATCTGGACGACGACGCCCTGGACCATCCCTGGCAATCGCGCGGTCTCGTTCTCGAGAGACATCGATTACGGTGTCTACGAGGTCACCCACGCTCCCGACGACAATTGGGCGAAAATCGGCGACAGGCTGATCATCGCCGACAAGCTCGCGGAGGACGTGTTCAAGGCGGCGCGCGTGTCGGATTGGCGCCGCTTCGGCCACATGCCCTCGGCCGCGCTCGAAGCCATCACGCTGGCTCATCCATTGCGTGGCCAGGGTTATGACTTCGACGTGCCGCTGCTCGCCGGTGAGCATGTCACCGAGGATACCGGCACCGGATTCGTGCATACCGCGCCCGGCCACGGCACCGAGGACTACGAGATCTGGGAACAAAATCGCGCCAAGCTCGAAGCGCGCGGCGTCGATACGAAAATTCCCTTCACCGTCGATGAAGCGGGCTTCTTCACCAAGGAGGCGCCGGGCTTCGAGGGCAAGCGTGTCATCGACGACAAGGGCAAGTTCGGCGACGCCAATTTCGCCGTGATCGCTGCGCTCACCGATGCCAATGCGCTGATCGCCCGCGCCCGCCACAAACACGATTACCCGCATTCATGGCGCTCGAAGAAGCCGGTGATCTTCCGCGCCACGCCGCAATGGTTCATCGCCATGGACAAAGGCGTTGGCGACGAGCGAACGACGTTGCGCGCCCGCGCGCTGAAAGCCATCGCGGACACACGCTGGGTTCCGCCGCAAGGCGAGAACCGCATCACCGGCATGGTCGAGACACGGCCCGATTGGGTCGTCTCGCGCCAGCGCGCCTGGGGCGTGCCGATCACCGTCTTCGTGCACAAGGACACGAGTGAAGTAATCCCGCGCGCTGACTTCGCCCGCTCCGGCGAGCTCATCGAACGGATCGTCGGTGCCTTCAAGACGGAGGGCGCCGACGCTTGGTTCCAGCCGGACGCCAAGCAGCGCTTCCTCGAAGGCCTCGTGGAAAATCCCGCAGATTGGCAGCAGGTCACCGACATTCTGGACGTATGGTTCGATTCAGGCTCAACTCATGCCTTCGTGCTGGAGCAGCGCCCCGACCTCAAATGGCCGGCCGATCTCTATCTCGAAGGCTCCGACCAGCATCGCGGCTGGTTCCAGTCCTCGCTGCTCGAGGCCTGCGGCACCCGCGGCCGCGCGCCCTATGACGCGGTGGTGACGCATGGCTTCGTCGTCGACGAGGACGGGCGCAAGATGTCGAAGTCGCTCGGCAACGTGGTGGCGCCGCAGGACGTGATCCGCCAGTCTGGCGCCGAGATCCTCCGGCTGTGGGCCATGAGTTCGGACTACGCCGAGGACTTGCGCATCGGCCCCGAGATCATCAAGGCCAATGTCGAGTCCTATCGCAAGCTCAGGAACACGCTGCGTTATCTGCTCGGCAACCTCGCCCATTACCAAGAAAGCCTCGCCGTGCCTTACGCCGAGATGCCCGAGCTCGAGCGCTACATGCTCTCGCGTCTCGCCGAGCTGAACGACGCGGTGCGCGAAGGCTGCTGGGCATACGACTTCAAGCGCGCCTTCCATGCGCTGCTCAATTTCGCCGTCAACGATCTCTCAGCCTTCTATTTCGATATCCGCAAGGACGCGCTCTATTGCGATCCTTACGACAGCGTGACGCGGCGTGCGGCGCTGACCGTGCTCGACAGGGTGTTTGCCGCGCTGACCGCCTGGCTCGCGCCCATGCTCTGCTTCACCATGGAGGAGGCCTGGCTCAATCGTTTCCCCGGGGATGAGGCTTCCGTGCATCTGCGGCAATTCCCCGAGATCCCGAACGCGTGGCGCGACGATGCGCTCGCCGAGAAATGGCGCAAGGTGCGCGCCGTGCGCCGCGCGGTGACCGGCGCGCTCGAGATCGAGCGGAAAGAGGGCCGCATCGGCTCGAGCCTTGAAGCGGCGCCCAAGGTGTATATCGCCGATAAGGAGCTTCGCGCGGCGCTGTCCGGCGTCGACCTCGCCGAGATCGCCATCACCAGCGGCGCGCGGCTGATGCTGGGCGAGGGGCCCGAGAACGCGTTCCGCCTCGATGACGTCAAGGGTGTCGCCGTGATGTTCGAGCGCGCACAAGGGATGAAATGCGCGCGGTCCTGGAAGATCCTGGCCGAGGTCGGCTCGGACCCAGAGTTCCCCGAGCTCAGCCCGCGCGATGCCGAAGCGGTGCGGCAGTTCGATTCCCGCCGCGCCGAGGCAGCCGAGTAGCGCCATGCTCAAAACCTGGCTGTGGGGTCCCTTGTCGCCGCTCGGTCTCGGCATTGCCGTGCTGACCGTGCTGGCCGATCAGGCCAACAAGGCCTGGATGCTCTATGTCTACGACATCCGCGCCAAAGGCAGCGTGGCGCTCACCTCGTTTTTCGATCTGGTGCTCGTGTGGAACCAGGGGATCAGCTATGGCCTGTTGCCGCAGGAAAGCGCACTTGGCCGCTTGGGGTTGATCCTGTTCGCCGTGGCCGCGAGCCTGGCGCTGACCATTTGGCTCGCCCGCATCGAGTCGCGACTTGCCGCCGCCTCGATCGGGCTCATTATCGGTGGCGCCGTCGGCAACGCCATCGACCGCATCGTCTACGGGGCTGTCGCCGATTTCTTCTCGCTGCACGCCTTCGGCTATCAATGGTACGTGTTCAATGTCGCCGATACGGCCATTGTTGCCGGTGTGGTGGGACTTCTGTATGACTCTCTGTTCAGGGGTCACAAAAAGGTCGGAAACCCTTCTAAGATGTAAAAAAGCCCGGACTCTCGGGCATTCGAGGGGGAACCTTGGGGCACGACAGAGCCATCTCCAGCCCGTTGCGGGCGGCGCTTCTGGCGTCGGCTCTCGCCGCTACGCTTGTTCTCGGCGGCTGTGGCGGCATCGAGTTCCAAGGCAAGGTGTTCGACTACATGGGGCTGTCCGGCGACCGCAAGGAACCCGACGTGAAAATGGCCGAGCGGCCGCCGCTCATTCTGCCGCCCGATACCAAGGCCCTTCCCCAGCCCGGAAATGGCGTCGCGGTGGCGACCGCGCGCGAGGACTGGCCGAAGAATCCTGAGGTCGTGGAGCAGGAAACGGTCGATGCCCAGAAAGCGGCAAAGGCCAAGGATGCCGATGTGTCCGATCCGATCAACCCGCTCAAAGGCAAGTCGAACCCGCTGATCGAGAAATGGCTGAACAAGAAAAAGCAGGTTGTGCCGGCCGAGGACACGCCGGAGCCGGATCCGGCCGATAAGCCGTTCGAGGCGGATGCCGGCACGACGGCGAAGCCGCAGCCCCTGACCCCGCACGTTCCGCAGGAATTGCCTCCTCCCCAGGCGGAGGATCCGTTCCACCCGGCGGCGCCGGACAGCTACAAGAATCCGAGCGCGATTTATTGAGCGTCACAACGTGGCACGCCGATCCTGTTCGGAATCTAGCTTGAAAATGCCGGCCTAAGGCCTGAAATGAGGGGCTAAGAGCACCCGGCAAGCGAACGGCACGAACTTTGCTGGGTCTTACAGATGCCTCATGCCAGGTCCCGCTCTATGACACTATGGATGGTCGATCAGCTTGTCGCCGTGCTGAACCCTGGCGCGGGCGTTGTGCTCGCCTCACTGAGCCTTGCCACCCTGGCCGTCGCCGTCGCCGCGAACGGCGCGCAGGCGGCCCAGCGGGTCAGCGAGTTCACCCTTAAGAACGGCTTGCAGGTGCTGGTGATCCCGGATCATCGCGCGCCGGTCGTGACGCAGATGATCTGGTACAAGGTCGGCGCCGCCGACGAGCCGCCGGGCTCCTCAGGCATCGCCCACTTCCTCGAACATCTGATGTTCAAGGGGACCGACAAGATCCCCTCCGGGCAATTCTCCAAGATCGTCGCCAAGAACGGCGGCGAGGACAACGCCTTCACCAATCACGACGTCACCGCCTATTTCCAGCGTGTGGCCAGCGACCGGCTGCCTCTCGTCATGCAGATGGAGGCCGATCGCATGGAGGGTCTGCGCCTCACCGAGGACGACGTGAAGACCGAGCGCGACGTCATTCTCGAGGAGCGCCGCTCCCGCGTCGACAACGATCCGGGGTCGATCCTGCAAGAGCAGATGATGGCCGCGCTCTACGCCAATCACCCCTACGGCATTCCGATCATCGGCTGGGAGCACGAGATCGCCGCGCTCAACCGCGAGGATGCGCTCTCTTACTACCGCCGCTTCTATGCGCCGAACAACGCGATCCTGGTAGTCGCCGGCGATGTCGAACCTGAGGAGGTGCGCAAGCTCGCCGAGGACACCTACGGCAAGCTCGCGCCGAACCCTGCCTTGAACGGCAGGCACCGCCCGCAGGAGCCCACCCATTTCGCGCCGGTGAAGGTGACGCTGGAAGACCCGCGTGCCGGGCGCACCACCGTGCAGCGTTTCTATCTCGCGCCGAGCTATGCGTCGGCCAAGCCCGGCGAGGCCGAGGCGCTCGACCTCTTGATGCGCATCGCCGCCACGGGCTCGGTGAGCAAAATCTACAAACGGCTGGTGATCGAGGACAAGCAGGCGGCGAATGCCGGCGGCTGGTATTCCGATTCAGGTCTCGATTCCGGCAGGCTCGGCTTCTACGCCATCGCCGCCGAGAATGTCGGTGCCGAAGCCCTCGACCGGGCGATCGCGGACGTGATCGACGAGCTGAAGCAGAAGGGCGTCACGCAAGCCGAGCTCGACCGTGCGCGCGCCTCCTATATCGCCGAATTCGTCTACACCACCGATAGCCAGTCGCGCATGGCGCGGCATTATGGCTGGCGGCTCGCCACCGGCATGAGCGTCGCCGATGTCGAGGCGTGGCCCGATCGGCTCAAGCAAGTCACCGTCGACGACATCCGCGAGGCCGCGCGCAAATATCTTGTCGACAAGAATTCCGTCACCGGCTATCTGCTGCCCGCTCCCGAATATACAAGCAGCATTGGTGAAAAGCCGGCCCATGCGCCAGGTAAAGGCAAGTCGTAGCCGTGATGGCGCGGAGTTCCCGACTTCCGCTCCTGTTATTCGTTGCCGCCTCGCTGATCGGCGCGGGCGCGCAAGCAGGCGAGGTTAGCGGTATGAAAATCGAGCGGGTCGTGAGCCCCGGCGGCATCGAGGCCTGGCTCGTCGAGAGCCACGCCAATCCGCTGGTCGCCATGCGCTTTGCCTTTCGCGGCGGCGCCAGCCAAGACGACCCCGGCAAGGAAGGTCTCGCTTATTTCATCTCGGCCATGATGGACGAGGGCGCGGGCGATCTCGACGCCGTGGCCTTCCAGGAGCGCGAGCAGGGGCTGGCCATGCGCATGGATTTCGACGCGAGCCGCGACGTCATGCTCGGCAATGTGCAGACGCTGACGGCCAACCAGGATGAGGTGTTCGATCTCGTCCGCCTCGCGTTGACCGAGCCGCGCTTCGACAAGGATGCGGTCGAGCGGGTGCGCGCGCAGATCCTGGCGGGGCTGAAATTCGACGAGAACGATCCCGAGACCGTGGCCTCCCTCGCTTGGGACAAGCTTGCTTTTCCCAGCCATCCTTACGGTCGCCCGGTCAAGGGCACCACGGCCTCGATCGCCTCGATCTCGCCGGACGATCTGCGCAGCTATGCCAACCGTGTCTTCGCCCGCGATAGGCTGGTGATCTCGGTGGTCGGCGACATCGATGCCGCCTCGCTTGGGCGCGCGCTAGATCAGATGTTCGGCGATCTGCCCGCCAATGCGGTGCTCTCGCCCGTGGCCGATGCCAAGCCACCATTGGGACCGAGCCAAGAGATTATCGAGATGGACGTGCCGCAATCGGTGGCGCAATTCGGCCATCGCGGCATCGCTCGCAAGGACGACGATTTCATCCCGGCCTATGTGCTCAATTACATCATCGGCGGCGGCGGCTTCTCGTCGCGGCTGATGGAAGAGGTGCGCGAGAAGCGTGGGCTCGCCTATTCGGTCCATTCCAATCTGTTTCCGTTTCAGCACGGCGCCGTGTTTGTCGGCAACGTCGCCACCAAGAACGAGGCGGTCGGCCAGTCGCTCGCGGTGATCGAGGGCGAGCTCCGGCGTCTCGCCGAGCAGGGACCGACAGCCGAGGAGCTGGACAGCGCCAAAAGCTATCTCACCGGCGCCTATGCGCTCCGTTTCGAATCCTCGTCGAGCATCGCCAACCAGCTGCTCTGGATCCAGATCGAGGATCTCGGCATCGATTACGTCAATCGCCGCAATGCGCTGATCGAAGCCGTGAGCCTCGAGGACATCAAGCGTGTCGCCAAGCGCCTGTTCGAGGCGGACCGTCTCATCACCACCATCGTCGGCAAGCCGGTGGCGGCGAAAACGCAGGCAGCCCCGGGCTAGCATGTCGCTGTCGCAATCCGTTCAGGGCTGCCTGGAACCCAGCATCGGCGCCCTTGGCCTGCCGCAAGCCTCGCTCGCTGCCAATCTCGCCAAGCTGGAGCCGCGCCTTGCCTCCCTGCGCGAGGCCTACGCCAACTCAACGCTGCCCTTGCTGCGCGTGCCCGAATGGCGCGACGACATCGCTGCCGCGCGCGAGGCCCTGCAACAACTGACCCAAGGCGCACGCACTTTACTATTTTTCGGCACTGGCGGTTCGAGCCTTGGCGGCCAAGCGCTAGCCCAGCTCGGCGGTTGGGGCATTCCCGGCGACGACAAGCATGGCAGCGAGAGCCGTCCGCGCACGCGCTTCTACGACAATCTCGATGCCCGTACGCTCGAGCTCAGCCTCGCGGGGCTTGACGTCAACACTTCTCGCTTCGTCGTGATCTCCAAGTCCGGCGGCACGCCGGAGACGCTGGTGCAGGTCACCTCCGCCATCGATGCCGTGCGCAAGGCTGGCCTGGCCGAGCGTATCCCCGAGCTGTTCCTCGCCGTCACCGAGCCGAACACGCAAGGCACCAGCAACGGGCTGCGCGCGCTGTGCGAGATTTTCGCCATTCCCACCCTCGACCACGATCCGAACATTGGCGGCCGCTTCTCCGCCCTCACCAATGTCGGGTTGTTGCCGGCGCTGGCGCGTGGACTTGATGCGGTGGCGCTGCGCGAGGGGGCGCAGTCGGTGATTGCCGCCATGCTCGAGGCCAAGACCGCGGGAGAGTTTGCGCCGGCCATCGGCGCGAGCGTCGCCATCGGTCTCGCCAAGCAGCGCGGCGTGCGTGCCAATGTGATGCTCCCCTACAGCGACCGGCTGGCGCGCTTCGCCGCCTGGTACGTGCAGCTCTGGGGCGAGAGCCTCGGCAAGCGAGGCGAGGGGACGACGCCGGTCGCGGCGCTTGGCCCGGTCGATCAGCACAGCCAGCTGCAGCTCTATCTCGACGGCGCGCCGCAGCACTTCATCACCGTCATTCGCGAGCGATGCGAGGGCGTGGGACCCCGCGTCGCGCCCGACCTCGCCAAGGCGGCCGGCGCCGATTATTTGGCCGGCCACGCCGCTGGCGACCTCGTGGCGGCGCAGCAGCGCGCCATCCCCGAGGCGCTCATCGCCGCGGGCCGCCCCGTGCGCACCATCGAGCTCGACCGCCTGGACGAGCGGGCGCTCGGCGCCCTGATGATGCATTTCATGCTGGAAACCATCCTCGCGGCCCATCTTCTCGGCGTCGACCCATTCGACCAGCCGGCGGTAGAATCGGGTAAAATACTCACCCGCCGGTATCTCGCCGGCGAGCAGGCTGGGGCACGGGATGGCCATACGTCAGCTGCCGCCGAACCTCGTCAACCGCATCGCCGCGGGTGAGGTCGTCGAGCGGCCCGCGAGCGTCGTCAAGGAACTGGTCGAGAACGCCGTCGATGCCGGTGCGCGCCGCATCGACATTGTGACCTCGGGCGGCGGCCTGCGGCTGATCCGCGTCGTTGACGACGGCTCCGGCATGGGCGGTGACGACCTCGCGCTCGCGGTCGAGCGGCACGCGACTTCTAAGCTCGCCGGCGACGATCTCTGCTCGATCCTGACCCTCGGCTTCCGCGGCGAGGCGCTGCCTTCGATCGGCGCCGTCGCCCGGCTCTCGATTCAGAGTCGTGCCGAAGGCGCGAGCGAGGCCTACGAGATCGCCGTCGACGCCGGCCGCAAAGCGAAGCTCAAGCCTGCCGCGCTCGCAGCAGGAACGCGCGTCGAGGTACGCGATCTGTTCTACGCGACGCCGGCTCGGCTCAAATTCATGAAATCGGAGCGGGTCGAGTCCGCGGCGATCGCCGACATGGTGAAGCGGCTGGCTCTGGCGCGGCCTGAAATCGCCTTCAGCCTGACCAGCGAGGAGCGCACGGCGCTTCGCCTCGAAGCCTGCGCGCCAGGACTGATCGACCATGGGCTGGCTCGACTAGGCCGCATCCTCGGGCCTGACTTCGTCAAGGACGCGCTGCCGGTGCGGGCGCAGCGCGGCAGCGTCTCGCTCGAAGGCTTTGCCGGCCTTCCCACCCTGCATCGGCCGAACAGCCTCCAACTTTATCTCGCCGTCAATGGCCGTCCGGTGCGCGACAAGCTACTGGCCGGCACCGTGCGCGCCTCCTATGGCGATCTGGTGCCGCAAGGCCGCTACCCCATGCTCGCCCTGTTCTTGACGCTGCCGCCCGAGGAGGTGGACGTGAATGTCCACCCGGCCAAGACCGAACTCAGATTCCGCGATCCGAACGGCATTCGCTCGCTCATCATCGGCGCGCTCAGAGATACGCTCGGCGCCGCCGGCCATCGCGCCACCTCGTCTCTGTCGCAAGCCGCCCTGCAACGCATGGCGACCCCGGAGAGCTACGCCGCCTCATCCTACCGACCGTTCCAGGCGCAATCTGCCGGCCGAACAGCGTTCGGCTTCGCCGAAGCCGCGCAGGCGCCGTTCGGTGGATTTGCCGAGCCGAGCGGGGACATGCGCGGGGCCGTCACGCAAGACGACGCTCACGCGACGCTCTATCCGCTCGGAGCCGCGCGGGCGCAGATCAACGACACCTTCATCGTCGCCGAGACCGAGGATGCGCTCGTCATCGTCGATCAGCACGCCGCGCACGAGCGGCTGGTCTATGAGCGCCTGAAGCGCGCTTTCGCCAATGGCGGCATCTCCCGCCAGCTGCTGCTGATCCCCGAAGTGGTCGAGCTCGACGCGGAGGCCGTCGCCAATCTGTGCGCCGCCGCTGCCGAGCTCGAGCGGCTCGGCCTCGTAGTCGAGCCGTTCGGTGAGGCCGCCATTCTCGTGCGCGAGGTGCCATCGCTGCTCGGCACGTGCGACGTCAAGGGGCTGCTCGCCGATCTCGCCGCGGAGTTGGCGGAAGCCGAAGACGGCGAGCAGACCCGGCTGCTCGCAGCCAGGCTCGATCATGTCCTCTCCACCATGGCCTGCCATGGCAGCGTGCGGGCAGGGCGGCGGCTGAACCCGGAGGAGATGAACGCGCTGCTGCGCGACATGGAGCAGACGCCGTTTACCGGCCAATGCAATCACGGCCGCCCAACCTATATCGAGCTCAAGCTCGCCGACATCGAGAAGCTGTTCTCGCGCCGCTGAGGCGGGGCGCGGCCGGCTTACACCTTTTCCGTGCCGAGATGCTCGGTGACGCAGGCCGCGAGATCGGCGATCGCGTCCTTGGTGCCGGTCAGCTTGAAGCTGATCTTCGCGCCTTCCGCTACGATGGTGAGCATTTTCCCCTCGCGCAGCGCGTTGACCACGGGGTCTGTGCTCTGTAGCGGAATGACGATGCCATGCACGTCGACCACCTTGGCAATGGCCGCGATCGGGTCGCGATCGTCGATCAGTAGCACGACCGCCTCGGTCGTCCCCAGCTCGAAGCTTCGCTGATCGTCGGCGAGCACGAGCCCCCAGTCGTAGTCCTTGCTGATGACGAAGCCGAGCAGCACCCCGCTCTCGGCTTGCGCGGTCATGGTGCAATCGGAGAACTTGCCGTCGCTGTCGTAATTGGCGTCGCCCTGCCACACGCCGGAGATGAAGCCGCCCTGGTCCGGCCCGAGCACCAAAAGCGCCGCCGCGAGGAGGGGCACGACGAGCGAGGCTTTGAGTTTCATGTAAAGGTCCTGGCGGAGCGTTGCGGTCATTAAAGCACGGTCCCAATCTGCTCGGGTTAAGTGGAAAAATCCCTTTAATGTCCGACCCTTGCGATGACGATCTGGGTGTCGCTATAGCGCCGCCGGTCGATCTCCGCGAGCCCTGTCGGCCAGGCGATCTCAGCGTCTGCGTGCTCTTCCAGGACGGCGACGGTACCTTGCTCGGCCCACGCCCCCTGGACCGCTTCGGCGAGCGCGCGTTCCCCCAACCCCTTGCCGTAAGGCGGATCGCAGAAAATAAGTTGGAAGGGCTGCAACGTGCCGGCCACGCCGAGCTTGGTCGCGTCGCGCCGCCAGATCTTGGTGACGCCGGTCAAGCCGAGCGCCTCGACATTGCGGCGAATGGCGGCGCGCGCCGCGGCGCTTTCGTCGATGAAGAGGCAGTAGCGGGCGCCGCGCGACAGCGCCTCGAGCCCGAGCGCGCCCGAGCCGGCAAACAAATCGAGCACCCGGGCGCCGTCGAAGTCGAAGCGAGGCGTGCCGTGCTCCAGCACATTGAACAAGGCCTGTCGCACGCGATCGGAGGTCGGGCGCGTGGCAAGTCCCTTCGGCGCCTCGATCTGCGCACCCCTGAATTTGCCGGCTACGATGCGCATGCGCTCATCGGCGCCGTCCCCGGCGTTCCTTGGCGGCATCGAACAAGCCGAACTCTTCGGCAAGCTTGGATCCGAGCTGCTCGGCGAGCACGCGCCGCTTCACTTCCTCGACCGCGCCTTCGGCGAGATCGCCGAGCGCGAAGGGCCCGAACGACACGCGGATCAGCCGATTGACGGTCAAACCGAGATGCTCGGCGAGGCGCTTCACCTCGCGATTCTTGCCTTCGCGCAACGCCAGCGTGAGCCAGAGATTGGCGCCTTGCTCGCGGTCGATCCGCGCCTCGACCGGGCCGTAATGCACCCCATCGATCGTGATGCCTTGGCGCAAGGCGTCGAGCGCGGCTTGGCTGACGCGGCCATGCGCGCGCACGCGATAGCGCCTGAGCCAGCCGGTGCTCGGCAACTCCAGATGCCGCGCGAGCTCGCCGTCGGTGGTGAGCAGCAGCAGGCCTTCGGTGTTGATGTCGAGCCGCCCCACCGAGACGACGCGCGGCAGTTCGGGCGGCAGAGCCTCGAACACCGTCTTGCGCCCTTGCGGATCCTTATGGCTGGTGACGAGACCGCGCCGCTTATGATAGCGCCACAGCCGCGCCTCTTGCGCTTGCGGCAGCGACTTGCCGTCCACGGTGATCGTGTCGCTCGGGCTAACCACAGTGGCGGGCGTGGTCAGCACCGTGCCGTTGACGGCGACCCGGCCCGCCGCAATCCAGGCCTCGGCGTCGCGTCGCGAGCAAAGGCCCGCATGAGCGATCGCCTTGGCGATGCGCATGGAGTCCGAAGGGCTCACCGCTGGTGGCTTGGCCTTGGCCGTCCGCGGGGCTTGACCCCGGCTCGCTCTGGCCCCCACTTTGCCGCCCATGGAGCGCAAGCTTGCAGATGACGGCCTGACTGGCAAGGCCGCGCGGCCGATGGATCTCGCGCTCGCCGAGGCACTCGACGCGCGCGACCTGGGCGAGGTGCCGGTCGGCGCCGTGGTGGTGAGCGCCGACGGCGAGGTGCTGGCAAGCGCCGGCAATCGCACGCTCAGCTTTCGCGACCCGACGGCACATGCCGAGCTGCTCGCCATCCGCGTGGCCTGCGCGAAACTCGGCAGTGAACGGCTCACCGCTTGCGATCTCTATGTGACGCTCGAGCCTTGCGCCATGTGCGCCGCGGCCATCTCCTTTGCCCGCATCCGCCGGCTCTATTTCGGCGCGTCAGATCCGAAAGGCGGCGCGGTGGAGCATGGCCCGCGGTTGTTCTCGCAACCGACCTGCCACCATGCGCCGGAGGTCGTCGGCGGCTTGGACGAGAGCCGGGCCGCAAGCCTGCTCAGGGAGTTTTTCGCCGGAAAGCGCTGAGCGCTGGCTGGCGTCAATCCTCGGCCTTCGGACCCCAGCCCGGACGAGGCGGAGCCGCTCCCACCGGCGGCCACTCGATATTCTGTGGATATTGCCCCCGCAGGATCGCCTGGTTCTCGATGTCGCCCTTCGCGTAAGGGACAAAGCCGAAGAAGTAGCTGTAACCGCCGGGCCGACCCGGATTGTAATAATAGGGATAGATGGGTGTGCGTCCACGCCGGTAGATGCGGACCTCGACGACGGGAGAGGCTGCGCCGGCGAGGCCAGAGCCAAAACCGGGCGCGGCTTGCGCTTTCTCGCTGCCGGCACACAGCAATAGCCCGAGAGCGATCGTTCCGGCAGCGCCGAGCAGGGCGGCCACTCTCCTCACGCGGGGCAAGCGATGCGTCATGTGTTTCTCCGATCGGTTCAATGAGAGCTTAAACACCCCTCGCTCAAGCTGCAACGTGTCCCGGTAAGACCATGCGGAAATTCCCGATTTGATGACACAGCCATGAATGACTGGGCTTTCGCGCTGCAACTCGGCGTCGTGCTGGTGGTGATTCTCGCCATTGCCGTCTCGACCATCGGCCTCGCCTTCAGGTCGAACCGCGCCGGGGTCGAGCCGATCACCAAGGCCTCCTTCAAGAAGCTGCAGGCCGGCTGGTTCCAGCTCCACGTCTCGATCGCCAACCAGGCGCCTTACGCCCTGGTCGTCGACGAGCTCAAACGCCTGAAGCCGCGAGCGGCGCGGCTGATGGCGCCGATCAAGCAGGTCAGCACGCGCCAAGGCGAGTTCCAGGTCTGGTCGCATCCCACCACCGACAAAGCGACGACGAGCATTCCGCTCGACCTTCATCTCGGCCCGCATGAAGCTCGCGCCGGCGCCGTTGCGCGCACGTCGCAAGCGCAAATAACCGCCTGGCTGTTCCTGCCCGAGGACTCAAACCCGCTGGATGTGACGCTCGAGCTGATCGTGCGCGATCACGCCAGCGCGCTCAGGCGCTATCGTGTCATCGCCAAGCGCGAAGGCAAACGTTGAACCGCTAATTCGTCTCGGCTTTCTTATCCACGCTTTTGGCGACCGACTTCGTGCCGCGCAGCAGCTCGAGCGCATAGCTGAGCTGCGTGTCCTTGGCCTTGTCGTCGGGAACATAGGAAGAGCTTCCAGCCTCTTCCGGCGTCTCGTCGGGCTCGCCCTCGTTCTTGAGATGACCGCGCAGGCTCGCCTCGCCGACGTTGCTGCCGGCCGATTTGCTGGCGTCCTTCGGCAACTCCTCCTCGACCTTAACCTCCGGCGTGATGCCGAGTGCCTGGATCGAGCGGCCCGACGGGGTATAGTAGCGCGCGGTGGTGAGCCGCAGCGCACCGCCGCCGCCGAGTGGAATGATGGTTTGCACCGAGCCTTTGCCGAAGGAGCGCGTGCCGACGAGGGTCGCCCGGTGATGATCCTGGAGCGCGCCGGCAACGATCTCAGACGCCGAAGCCGAGCCGCCGTTGATCAGCACCACGATCGGTTTGCCGTCGGTGATGTCGCCCGGTCGCGCGTTGGCGCGCTGGGTCTCTTCAGGATTGCGCCCCTTGGTGAGCACGATGGCGCCCTGGTCGAGAAAGGAATCGGACACCGAGATGGCTTGATCCAGTAGGCCGCCGGGATCGTTGCGCAAATCGATGACATAGCCCTTGAGCTTCGGCCCGATCGTCCGCTTCAGCTCGGCGATCGCCTTCTCCAGCTCGGAGGTGGTCTGCTCGTTGAAGCTAGTGACGTGCACATAACCGACGTCGTCCTCGGCCTGAAACTTCACCGGCTTGATGCGGATCACGTCGCGCGTCATGGTGACGTCGAACGCGTTGTCGACGCCCTTGCGCTGGATCGTCAGCGTGATCGGCGCGTTGATCGGCCCGCGCATCTTCTCCACGGCCTGGTCCAGCGTGAGGCCCTCGATCGGCTCCTTGTCCAGCGCGACGATCAGATCGCCGCTCAGGAGCCCGGCCTTGGCGGCCGGCGTGTCTTCGATCGGCGCGACCACCTTGATCGCCCCGTTCTCCATCGTCACCTCGATGCCGAGCCCGCCGAACTCTCCGCGCGTCTGCACCTGCATCTCGCGGAACTCTTTGCCGTTCATGTAGGTCGAATGCGGGTCGAGCGCCGTCAGCATGCCGTTGATGGCATCCTCGATCAGCTTGTTGTCGTCCGGCTTCTCGACATAGTCGGAGCGGACGCGCGCGAGCACCGAACCGAACAGATTGAGGTCCTTGTAAAGCTGCGCATTGCCTTCCGCCGGTGCGTTCTCGGCGAACCCCACCATGGCGCCGGCGCCACAAATCGACAGCACGAGAAGCCCCAAAAGCGCGTAACGGATTTTCCGGACCACCTATGAACTCCTCGGGTCAGACGCTGATAACGGCCGCGATGGCGGGATGACGCGGAGCACGGACCGTGACAGAGAGATTACCCCTGTGGATTGCCCCGCACTTGCGACACGCTGTCCTGCAATATTGGCGCGTTTGCGGCGCTATTCCAGCGGTAAGATATGAATATTTCTCCATGTGACATGCCCGCTTCACCGCGGGATTCGGCATGCAGGCGCCTTGCCGCGACGCGTCTCGCGTCCGGAGTTTGAGGGATTGGCGCGCCGAAAAGCGCAATTCCTATGGCTCGTGCCTTACGGCACGCGGGCGCCTTCCGGCGCGCCACACGCGCTCAAGTAGGCCAGAGGCCGGTAGCGCATGCTATTTGCGACATTTGCGGCATCGGGCCCCGCTTTAGTCCGGTCTGTCGCGCGTCTCCGCGCCGACCGAGCCTTCAGCCAGCTCCTGGCAGGGACTCCTAGTGGTCCCGGGGGGTGCCCCAATGCCGCCCGAGTGCCTTGTTGCGCAAGGCCCGCGGGCGCCGCACCTCGTCCCGCCTCACGACGCCTCATGAGCGCGCCCTCAGTGGACTAGGTGGATGCATCATAAGCGAAGTTTAGCAGCCCGGGGATACCGAGGGCACTGCATCGCCGCTTGCTCCATACCTCTCCCTAATTACCGTCAAGGGGAGGGATGAAGTTCGCGCGGGAACCACCACCCCGGCTGAGGCGCAAGCTCCGCCGCTAGTTGGTCAGCATCAAATCCCATTTCGATGGCGTGTACCACAAGCAAGCGCCCAAAGGCTTGGACCACAAGCACTTTTGGCCAGGCCGCGGGCCGGGCAACGTGCCGTTCTTCTTGGCGGTCAGCAGGGCTTGCTCCCATCGCTGGCCGGCGCTTTGAGCGGCAAGGGAGGGGTAGGTCGAGACGACGACAAAACAAAGGGTTAGCAACAAGGAACGCATGGCAGTCTCCATCGGTTGGCGTGTACTATCGCGCCGGGAAACTACCAAGGCGTTGAGAAGAGCAATAAACCGAAAGAATATCGCTAAAGAAATACTACGAATACTTGATCGTTGGTGTCGGCCAGCACGGCAATTTTAGATAAATTGAAGCGATTGCTGGTAGGAACCTCGCCTCAGCTTCGTTCCCGTCGCACCGCGCGGAACCCGATGTCGCGGCGGCAGAAGCCGCCCGGCCAGTCGATCTTGTCGACCGCCGCATAGGCGCGGGCCTGCGCCTCGACGATACTGCCGCCCCGCGCGGTGACGCCCAGCACGCGACCGCCATCGGCGAGAATGCGCTCACCCTCGCGCTTGGTGCCGGCGTGGAACACCTGCACGTCGGGATCCGCCCCCGCTGCGTCCAGTCCTTTAATTTCCGAGCCCTTGGCGTAGGCGCCGGGATAGCCGCGTGTCGCCATCACCACGCAGAGCGCGGCATCGTCGTGCCAGTCGAGCGCCATGCCGCTTAGGCGCCCTTCGGCTACGGCGAGCAGGGCAGGCAGCAGATCGGACTTGAGCCGCAGTATCAGCGCTTGCGTCTCAGGATCGCCGAAGCGGACGTTGTATTCGATCAGCTTGGCCGCTCCGTTCTTGAGCATCAGCCCGGCATAAAGCACGCCCTTGAATGGCGTGCCGCGCGCCTGCATGGCGCGCACGGTCGGCCGGATGATCTGCTGCATCACTTGCGCGCAAAGGGCGGGCGTCATGATCGGCGCAGGGGAATAGGCGCCCATGCCGCCGGTGTTTGGGCCCCGGTCGCCGTCGAAGGCACGCTTGTGGTCCTGCGCGGTGGCGAGCGGGAGGGCGGTTTCGCCGTCGACCAGCGCGAAGAAGCTCGCTTCCTCGCCGTCGAGGAACTCCTCGATGACGACTTCGGCGCCAGCGGCGCCGAACGCACCGTCGAAGCAATCGTCGATGGCCTGGGTCGCCGCCTCGCGGGTCTCAGCGATGACCACGCCCTTGCCGGCGGCGAGCCCGTCCGCCTTGACGACGATGGGCAGGCCCTGCGTCGCTACATACGCCTTCGCCGCGGACGCGTCAGCGAAACGGCGATAGCCAGCCGTGGGAATTTCGTATTCGGCGCAGAGATCCTTAGTGAAGCCTTTGGAGCCTTCGAGTTGCGCCGCCGCCCGCGACGGCCCGAATACGTTCACGCCGGCCGCGTCGAGAGCGTCGGCGAGCCCGGCGACGAGCGGTGCCTCGGGCCCGATCACCACCAGGCCGATGTCGTTCTCCCGGCAGAAGCCGATCACCGCTGCATGATCCGCCACATCGAGCGCCACGCGCTCGGCGATCTGCGCGATGCCGGCATTGCCCGGCGCGCAATAGAGCCGGTCGAGCAGGGGGCTTTGCTTGAGCTTCCAGCCGAGCGCGTGCTCGCGGCCGCCCCCTCCAATCAACAACAAATTCATCTAGAAACAGCCTTGGCTTGTGGCCCGCATGGCGAGCTTGTATTGCATCGGGTTGATGGACGCCAATGGCTGATCGAATAGCATCAACGCCGACGAATCTCGTCGAATATACCGTCTCGGAGCTTGCCTTCGCGCTCAAGCGGACGGTGGAGGACGCCTATGGGTTGGTGAAGCTCAGGGGCGAGATCTCCGGCTTCAAGGGCCGGCATTCGAGCGGTCATTGCTATTTCACCTTGAAGGACGAGGGCGCCTGCATCGAGGCGGTGATCTGGCGGAGCACTTTCCAGCGGCTCAAATTCAAGCCGGATGAGGGGCTCGAGGTGGTGGCACGCGGCCGCATCACCACCTATCCCGATCGCTCGAAATACCAAATTGTCATCGACGAGCTCGAGCCGGCCGGCGTCGGCGCCCTGCTGGCGCAACTCGAGGATCGCAAGAAGCGGCTCGCCGCCGAGGGTCTGTTCGACGAGGCGCGCAAGCGGCCGCTGCCTTTCCTGCCGCGCATCATCGGCGTCGTCACCTCGCCGACCGGCGCGGTGATCCGCGATATCTTGCATCGCCTCGCCGATCGCTTTCCCTGCCATGTGCTGGTCTGGCCGGTGCGCGTGCAAGGCGAGACCTGCGCGGTCGAGGTGACGGCGGCGATCCTGGGCTTCAACGGGCTCGATGGCTCAGGGTGGATTCCGCGGCCGGACCTCATCATCGTGGCGCGCGGCGGCGGCAGCCTCGAAGATCTGTGGGGCTTCAACGACGAGGCCATGGCGCGCGCGGTGGCCGCGAGCGCGATTCCGCTGATCTCGGCGGTCGGTCACGAGACCGACTGGACCATCATCGACTATGTCGCCGATTTCCGCGCGCCGACGCCGACCGCCGCGGCCGAGCGCGCCGTACCGGTGCGCACCGATTTGCTCATCACCGTGACGCAGCATGGGTTGCGCGTCGCGACCTCGCTGCGGCGGCGGATCGGCAGCGAGCGGCATCGCTTCGCCGGGCTCGCGCGCGGGCTGCCGCGCAAAGCCAATATTCTCGATTTGCCGCGCCAGCGCTTCGACCATGCCAGCGTGCGATTGAAGCGCGCGCTGATCGCTAACGCGCGTGCCCATCGCAATTGGCTGGAGCGCGCCTCGGGTCGGCTTAGGCCGCAGGTGGTGGCGCACACCGCGCAATCGGGCCGCGACCGACTGATCCGGCTCGACCGCTCGCAAGCCCGCTCGGTGACGACGCTGCTCGCTCGCTCGCGGGCCAAGCTCGACGGCCAGGGGAAACTGCTACAGACGCTCGGCTACCACCATGTGCTGGCGCGCGGTTTCGCGCTGGTGCGGGGCGCCGACGGTACGATGCTGCGCCGCGCCGCCGAGGTGAAGCCGGGATCGGCTCTCGACATCGAGTTCGCCGATGGCCATGTCGAGGCGCATGCCGACGCCGCCGCGCGCAAGCCCGAGCCGGAAGCGAAGAGTCCGCGCCGGCGTGGCGACGACAAGCAGGGCTCTCTGCTGTGACGCGGATGGTGAACGCGCTTTCGCCAAGATCGTGCTGAAAAGAATGAGAGCAGGCTGGCGTTGCGCGCCGGCTTGAGGTTATGGTGACAGATATTTTGCAGCGACGAGCCATTCGATCTTGATGAATCGATTCGAACGCAACATCGCCTTCAAGGGCGAAGCCAAGCTCAAATATCTCGACGGCGAGGTGCAGGTGATGACGCCCGGCGATTTCGTGCGCTGCGCGGTCACCGGGCGCAGCATTCCGCTCGAGGAGCTCCGCTATTGGAGCGTCGAGCTGCAAGAGGCGTATGTCGACGCCGCCGCCTCGCTCAAGCGCTTCCGCGAGACGCATCACCCCGCGGATTAGCAATCGCCGTCGCCAGCAGCTGTTTCACCGCGTCCTTGTCGGCGAACTCGACCGCGATGGCGAAGGGGCGGGCGCGATGCTTCAGCTCGGCCACCGCTGAATCCGGCTCACCGTCCAGCCGCACGTAATCCTTCTCGGTGGTGACCAGCATGGCGTTGTAGTCCTTCGCCTCCTTCAGCAGGCTGCGCGCCTGCCGCTCGCTGTAGCGGTAGTGGTCGGGATAGGCGCGGGTATCGATCAGCCGCGCGCCCTCATTGCGCAGCGTGGCGAAGAATTTCGCCGGCCGTGCTATGCCGGCGAAGCCGATCACCGGCAACACCGAAAGCCAGCGGCGGTCCTGGCGCGGCACCATGCGCGCCTTCAGCACCGGCTTGGCCTGCGCGGTGAAGGCCTCGATCAATTTTGCCACTCTTTCCGCCTCGCCGATCACGATCAGCGCCGAGGCGCGCGCGATCTGCGCGTCGAGCGGGGCTCTGAGGGGACCGGCCGGGATCACCAGGCCGTTGCCGACGCCCACGCCGCCGTCGACGACGATGAGCGACAGATCCTTGGCGAGGCTCGGGTTCTGGAACCCGTCATCCATGACGATGACGCTCGCATCGGTGGCTTCGATGGCCTTGGCGCCCGCCGGGCGATCGGCTGCAACCATGGTCGGCGCGGCGTCCGCCAGCAGCAGCGGCTCATCGCCCACCTCGGCGGCGGTGTGGCCTTGCGTGACGAGGACCGGGCCCTTGCTCGCCCCGCCATAGCCGCGCGTGAGGAAGGCGGGCTTGGCCCCGAGCTGCTTGAGCAACGCGGCGACGGCAATGGCCGTCGGCGTCTTGCCGCCACCGCCCGCGGTGAAATTGCCGATGCAGACGACGGGAAGGCGGGAGCGGTATGGCGTGGCTTGCGCGAAGCGCTTCTCGGCGATCCGGCCATACAGGCTGCCGATTGGGGCAAGCGCCGCGCCGAGCACGCCCTTGCGGCGATACCACCAGAACGGTGCCTCAAGAGGCATGTTGCAGCGTCGTCTTTGGCGGCAGGTAGCGCTCGAGCTCGGTGAGCGTGCGCGGCAATGCCCCGCCCATGGCGGCGATGGCGCGGCTCGCGCGCTCGGTCATCGCCCGCCGCGCATTCGCGTCGTCGAGCAGGGCCAGCGCCGCCTCAGCGAGGCTCGCCGCGTCGCTCACCTGCTTGCAGCCGCCGGCACGGAGCAGCGCGGTATAGGAGTCGCGGAAGTTGTGGACGCTGGGGCCGGTCAGCACCGCCGCGCCGAGCTTGATCGGCTCGACCGGGTTCTGCCCGCCGCGCGCCGCCAGCGAGCCGCCGACAAAGGCGACGGGCGACAGCGCATAGAACAGACCGAGCTCGCCGATCGTGTCGGCGATGTAGATGTCGGTCGCAGCCTCGGGAAGCTGACCGTCCGAGCGGAGCGCCACTTTAAGGCCCATAGGCTCCAACTGAGCGGCGATCAGCGGCCCGCGCTCGGGGTGCCGCGGCACGATGATGGTGAGCAGGTCGGGCCGCACCGTCCGCATCCGCAAATGCGCTGCGGCGATGATTTCGTCCTCTCCCGGATGGGTGCTGGCGGCGAGCCACACGCTGCGGTGGGCGAACGCGGCATCGAGCTTGCGCCGTGCCAGCAGATCGACCGGCGGCGGCGGCGCGTCGGCCTTGAGGTTCCCGACGTCGAGCGTGCGCGCCACGCCGAGCTGGGCGAAGCGCTCGGCGAGTCCCTCGTTCTGGGCGAGCACGAGATCGAACGCCCCGAACAGCGGCCGGCTCATCCCCGGCCGCCGCCGCCAGCGCTTGAAGCTCGACGTCGATATGCGCCCATTGATCAGCACCAGCGGAATGCCGCGGGCCTTGGTCTCGAGCACCAGGTTGGGCCAGATCTCCAACTCGACCAGCACGGCGAGATCGGGGCGCCAATGCTGCAAGAAGCGCTGCATGAAGTCCTGGTTGTCGAGCGGGATGTATTGATGCAGCACGCCCTTCGGCAGCCGCGTGCGCGCGAGCCGGGCCGAGGTGACGGTGGCGGTGGTGAGCAGCATGCGCAGCTCGGGGCGCTCGGCGGCGATCGTCTCGATCACCGGCAGCGCCGCATTGGCCTCGCCGACGCTCGCCGCATGGAACCAGACGAGGAAGCCCGCCGGGCGTGGCGCGCTGGCGATGCCGTAGCGCTCGGGCCTGCGCTCGGGCTCCTCTTTGCCACGCCGTGTGCGCCAATCGAGGATCATGGGCGCGAGTGGTGCCGCCATGCGCGTCAGCGCCCGGTAGGCCTTGAGCGACAGTCCAGGCTTGGTGGTGTCTTGCTTGGTCAAGGGATCGCGGGCTCCTGCCAGAGCATAAGCGCGCGCGGTGACTTCGGCGAGCGCGCTCTCGATGGCGATCCGCCATCGCTCGATGATTTCGGCGTCGTTGGTTTGCGGCACTCGCACGGGATCGCCGATGACGATGGCAAGCGTCGAGAAGGGAAGATTGACGGTGAAGGCGCTCCAGGTCGGCGTGGTGCTGAAGCGCTTGGTGGCGATGGCAAACGGTACCACCGGCCGCCCCGACAGCGAGGCGAGCGTGGCGATGCCGTCGCCGGCGCGCCGCGCCGGTCCCGGCGGCACGTCGGCGGTCATCGCCACGGTGGCGCCGCTCGCCAGCGCGCGCAAGGACTCGCGCAACGCGGTTGCGCCGCCGCGATTGCGCTTTCTCTTTCCCGCGCCCGCGCCTTTGATCAGGCTCATGCCGAACCGCTCGAGCACCGCGCCGATCAAGGCGGCGTCGCCGTGGCGCGAGACCATGGCCCGCACATCGGCCGGGCGCTTCGGCTTCAGCTTCGGCAGCAGCAGGAACTGGCCGTGCCACATCGCCAGGATTTGCGGGTGCTGCGAGAACAGCTTGGCGTCGGTGTCCTCGGGGTCGCGCTTGATGCGGCTCGTGGCGTAGACCAGCTCGATATAGGCGGCAGCAAGCGCGCCGATAACGGCTACGGCGGGCTTCGATGCTAGCAGCCGTTTCAACATGACGCTTTGCTGCGGCTACTTGCCGGCCACGGCGACGGCGGCATGGCTCCCCTCGGGGGGCGAGGCCGCCGCATGACCTCCGGCAATGCCGAACTGAGTGCGATGCAGTCTGGTGTAAAGGCCGCCTTTGGCGACCAACTCGTCATGCTTGCCCGACTCGATGATGCGGCCCTGGTCGAGCACGCAGATCAGATCGGCCTTCTTCACCGTCGACAGCCGGTGGGCGATCATCAGCACCGTGCGGCCGCGCATCAATCCTTCGAGCGCGGCCTGAACCTTGGCTTCCGCTTCCGAGTTCGAGCGAGCTGGTCGGCTCGTCGAGCAAAAGGATCGGCGCGTCCTTGTAGATCGCCCGGGCGATGGCGATGCGTTGCCGCTCGCCGCCCGACAACAACCCGCCGGCTTCACCGACGCGGGTGTCGTAGCCGCGCGGCAGTCCCATGATGAAATCGTGCGCCGCCGCGGCCTTGGCGGCCTCGATCACCTGGGATTCGACCAGCGGCTTCGAGCCGTAGGCGATATTGACGCGGATCGTGTCGTCGAACAGCACCGGGTCTTGGGTGACGAGCGCGATGGCCTCGCGCAGGCTGTCGATCGTGGCATGCTTGATGTCCTGCCCATCGATCAGCACCTGGCCGCGGTCGGGATCGAAGAAGCGAAGCGTCAGGTTGACCAGCGTGCTTTTGCCCGAGCCGGACGGCCCGACCAGCGCCACTGTGCGGCCGGGCGGCACGGTAAGGCTCACGCCCTTCAGCACGGCGTTCTCAGCCTCATAGGCGAACGAGATATTTCGGAACTCGATCTCGCCCTGCTTGAGCTTCAGTGGCTTTGCGTCGGGGAGCTCGAGGAGGGTGACTTTGTGATCGACGACGCCGAACACCCGGCTGGCGGCGGCAACGCCTTCCTGGAGCTGCGTCTGCAAGGTGGCGGCGCTTTTCAACGGAGCATAGATCAGCAGCGCCGCGGTCATGAACCCCATGAAATGACCGAGGGTTAGATCGCCGCGCACGCCCTTGGTGCCGGCGAAATAAATCGCCAGCGCGAAGCCAAATCCGGTCAACAGCTCGATGGCCGGGCTCGACAGTGCGCGGGCGCGGGTGCCGCGCATGGTGAATTCCAGCGCGCGGTTGATCGCCGAGGCGGCGCGCGCCTCCTCGCGGTTCTCCTGGCGGTAGGCGCGCACGACGCGCATGCCGCGCAAGGTCTGGGTGATCAGCGAGGAGAGATCGCCGGTTTCCTGCAGCGACTGCGTGGTCGATTTCCGCATCTTGCGGCGCTGGCGCGACAGCACGAACCAGGCGATCGGCATGAACAGCAGGATCAACACCGCGAAGCGCGCATCCATGTAGAACATGGTGCCGATGAGAATGACCACCTTGAGATAGTTCTCGCCCATCGTCACCAGGGAGCGGCTGGCGGTCTGGCGGAT
This sequence comes from uncultured Alphaproteobacteria bacterium, assembly GCA_963798815.1. Lineage (GTDB taxonomy): Bacteria > Pseudomonadota > Alphaproteobacteria > Rhizobiales > Methyloligellaceae > Methyloceanibacter. The sequence goes on along the minus strand of CAWCUW010000005.1, from coordinate 253,923 downwards.
GAGGAGGGCGTCGGTGAGAAAGCTGGAGATCAGCCGTCCCGAATGCACCGTCTGGATCCAGTTGAGATCGGCGCGCGCCAGCTTGGTGAACATCTGAATGCGCAGATCGGCGATGAAGCGATTACCCAAATAGGCGACGGTGACGTCGGCGACATATTCGGCGATCGCCTTGACGATCGTCACCACCACGATGGCGGCGGTGATCAAGTAAACCATCTGCGCGTTCTTGCCGACGAACACGTCGTCGGCGGTGCGCTGGATGAGGAAGGGGATGGCGCCGGTGGTGGCCGCGGTGAGCAGCATGGCGACCGTGGCGAGCACGAGCAGCCCGATCCGCGGCTTGAGATGCTCCCGCCAGATACGCGAAACGATTTGGCCGGTGGTATACTCGACCTGGAGCTCGTCCGCGCTCCGCGTGATGACGCTGGAGTCCCTGAACAACTGGTCTTTCAAGCGGTTCCCCGATTTTCCCGGCTTTGGCAGGATGGGCTTAATGAGCCCTTCCGCCCTTCTAGCATGCTGGGCTTCGCGCCTCTAAGTCGAAAAACCCGGTGCGCGCTATGCCGCTATGGCGCCTCTCCACCGGGGCTGTCGCCCGGGTCGAGCAGCCGGTGCAGATGCACGATGAAATAGCGCATATGCGCGTCGTCAACCGTGCGGTGGGCAGCGTCTTTCCACGCATCGTAGGCTTGCGCGTAATTGGGATAGATGCCGACGATGTCGAGCCGCTTCAGGTCGCTGAACTCGATCTTGTCGAGAGATGCAAGCTCGCCCCCGAACACGAGGTGAAGCAGTTGCCGCCCCTTGGTCTTGGCGCCGTCCTTTGCGGCCATGGTCTGTCCTTCCCCCACGCTGTCGCTGACAAATTGTGCCGAGGAGATCGCTAGAGGTCTACGCGATTTGTGCGATCGACCAACAGCGGATGCAGAGCCTTGCCGCTGGCGACCAGGCTGGGGAAGCGCGGGGTGGGCCGGTTGTAGACATGCGGCTCGCCGTGATGGTCGGTGACCGCGCCGCCGGCCTCCGCGACGATGACGGCAGCGGCGGCCAAGTCCCATTCGCACTTGGCCGAGAGCGAGATGGTGGCGTCGGCTTGACCGCAAGCGACCAGCGCCAGCCGGTAGGCTACCGAGTTTACCCAGCGTGTCTTCACTTCCGGCCAAGGCTCCTTCCAGATCTTCTTCTTGAACAGACCGCCGCTGGCGATCAACAGCGCGCCGTCGAGCGTGCTCTTCTTGCTGGCAGCGATCGGCGTGTCGTTGAGGAACGCGCCCTTGCCGCGCATGGCGTGGAAGAATTCCCCCGTCGCGGGATTGAACACGACGCCGAGCACCGGCACGCCGTCCTCGACCAGCGCGGCGGAGACCGTCCATTCCGGCACATGCCGCAAGAAGGCGTTGGTGCCGTCGATCGGATCGACCATCCACACGCGCCGGCAATTGAGCCGCTGTGGATCGTCTTCGGTCTCTTCCGAGAGCCAGCCATAGTCCGGCCGCTTGGTACGGAGATCGAGCTTGAGCGCGGTATCGACGGCAATGTCGGCTTCGCTCACTTCCGAGCCGTCCGGCTTCCGGTTCACCAGGATCTGCTGCTTGAAATAAGTCAGCGCAAGCTCGCCGGCGTCGCGCGCGGCGAGCTTAAGAAGTGCGTAATCCTCCTCCAAAGATGGAAGCTTTAGCTGGCGATTGGCGGATTCGACGGCAGTCATGGGCGGGGGGAAGATTCTCTAAACTTTTCGGAAGAGTTCTCTAAACCATGTGAGCAAGCTTGTTGGCGCATACCAGACGTTAAACACGTCCATTAAGCGCTTCAGAAAACTTCTATGGCAGCATCGTGGCAATCAAAGGCCGCCACAAGGCTGCCAGCCTAAACGGGGAAGCTAACAGCAAGGCGTCATCCGGGTCCCAGAGCGAGCAGCTCTGGGGCCCGGTTGCTTTTTGCGCGCCGATCGCGCGGCGCGCAACTCAGAATATTGCCGCAAGGGCCGCATCGACCAGGATCGCGCCGAGCACGATGGCCGCGAAATCGCGGTTCGAGCGGAAACGTGCGAGGCAATTCTCGGCATTGTCGATGTCCAGCGTCGCGACCTGCCAACTGAGCTGCGCCGCCGCCGCCAGCATGCCGATCAAAAAAGCCGTGCCGGCATTGGCCATGAGACCGGCTGCGGTGATAGCGAGCCAAGCGAAGCCATAGAACGCGGTGAGCCAAGGCTTGGTCGCCCGGCCGAAGCGAAGGGCGGTCGATTTCAGCCCGATCAAATCGTCATCATCGCGGTCCTGATGCGCATAGATGGTGTCATAGCCGATCGTCCAGGCGACCGCGCCGGCATAGAGTACGATGGCCGGCCAATCGAGCCGTCCGAGCAGGGCCGGCCAGCCCAGCAATGCGCCATAGTTGAAGGCGAGCCCGAGCACGGCCTGTGGCCAATGGCTGAATTGCTTGACGAAGGGGTAGAGCGCGACGACGGGGATCACCCCCAGTCCGAGCCAGATCGTTGTGCCGTTGAAGCTGAGCAGCACGAGGAGACCGATCAGGCAGAGCGCGAGCATGAAGACCAAGGCGCCGCGCGGGCTCACCTGTCCGCTCGGCAGCGGTCGCGATCGCGTGCGCGCAACCTGCGCGTCGATCTCGCGGTCGACCAGATCGTTATAGGTGCAGCCCGCGCCCCGCATGGCGACGGCGCCGACCGCGAACAGGAACAGCAGCCAAGGATCGGGATAAGGGTCCTCGATGCTTCGGGCCGCAAGCGCGACCGACCAGAAGCAGGGAAACGCCAACAGGAAGAAGCCGATCGGCCGGTCGAAGCGGGCGAGCCTGAGATAAGGCAGGATCGCCGCCGGCGCGAAGCGGTCGACCCAATTGCGCGCGCCGGCGTCGGCAACGCCGCCGGCTTTGCCTTGGGTCAGGGGACGTGTCATGTGATGGCACGTGTCATGACGTGTCGCGGGAACCCTTCACGGCTTAGATAAGCATCCATGTCCTCGAAGCTCCAGCGCCTCTTCGTCACCTCCGCGCTTGCCCAAGGGGCAACGGTCGCGCTGGCGAAGGACCAGGCGCATTACCTCGGAAACGTGCTCAAACTCAAGCCCGGCGACGCGCTGCTTCTGTTCAACGGCCATGACGGCGAGTGGTGCGCCGAGTTCGGCGCCGTCGGCAAGAAGGGCGCGGAAGCGCGCGTAACGCATCAGACCCGCCCGCAAGACGAGGGGCCCGACCTGCATTATCTGTTCGCGCCATTGAAGCGCGCCCGCCTCGATTACATGGCGCAGAAAGCGACCGAGCTCGGCGCCAGCGCGCTGCGCCCGGTCATCACCCGGCACACCGTTGCCGAGCGCGTCAAGACCGACCGGCTGCTCGCCAATGCCATTGAGGCAGCGGAGCAATGCGGCATCTTGCGCGTACCCGAGGTGATGGAGCCGGAGCCGCTCACCAAGCTGATCGCCGGGTGGGATGAGAGCCGGCTGCTGATTTTCGCCGACGAGGCCGCCCCGCACGCATCCCCGATCGAGGCGCTTCGGGCGCGGCCCAACGCCAAGCTTGCCGTGCTGGTCGGCCCCGAGGGCGGCTTCGAGCGCGAGGAGCGCGCGGCGTTGCTTGCAAAGCCCTTCGTGCTCCCCATTTCACTCGGGCCCCGGGTGATGCGGGCCGATACCGCCGCCGTCGCCGCTCTCGCTCTTGTGAACGCGGCGCTCGGCGACTGGCGCTAAGCATCGGCTGTAACGATCGCTTGTCAGTCTCATGCTAGGAGCGTCATAAAGGCGCCCCTTTGGCGCCCCGCCGCCGCTTCCGCGGGACGCCAGTCAACCGTTACGGAGCTCTCCTGATGTCGACACGGGTGGATGGGCCGCAAAGCCCCATCATCGAGTCACGGGACGAGCTCGTCGCCGATCTCGAAGCGGGTTCCAAGCCTCCATCGGCTTGGCGCATCGGCACCGAGCACGAGAAGTTCGGCTTCTACCGCCGGAGCTACGCGCCGGTGCCTTATGCGGGCGATCGCGGCATCAGCGCGCTGCTCGAGATGCTGGCACAGCGCTTCGGCTGGGACCCCGTCACCGAGAACGGCAACATCATCGCGCTGCGCCGCAAGGATTGCCCGAAGGGCGGCGCGGTCAGCCTCGAGCCGGGCGGCCAGCTCGAGCTGTCGGGCGCCCCGCTCGAGAATGTGCACGAGACCTATGAGGAGCTTCGCCAGCATCTCGCCGAGGTCGGCGAGGTGGGGGGAGAGCTCGGCATCGGCTTTCTCGGTCTCGGCTTCTCCCCCAAATGGACCCTGGCCGAGACGCCGGTGATGCCGAAAGAGCGCTACCGCATCATGGCGCGCTACATGCCGACGCGAGGCACGCGCGGTCTCGACATGATGTTCCGCACCGCGACCGTGCAAGTGAACCTGGATTTCGCCGATGAGGCGGACATGGTCGCCAAGTTTCGCGTCGGCCTCGTGCTGCAGCCGGTCGCCACCGCGCTGTTCGCCAACTCGCCCTTCACCGAAGGCAAGCCGAACGGCTATCAGTCCTACCGCGCCGAGATGTGGCGCGACACCGACCCCGACCGCACCGGACTGTTGCCCTTCGCCTTCGAGGCGGGCATGGGCTTCGAGCGCTATGTCGACTACGCGCTCGATGTGCCGATGTATTTCGTCTATCGCAACGAGCGCTATATCGACGTGGCCGGCGCCTCGTTCCGGGATTTTCTCGCCGGCAAGCTGAACGCGCTGCCCGGCGTCAGGCCGACGCTCGACGATTGGGCCGATCATCTCACCACGTTGTTTCCCGATGTGCGGCTGAAGCGCTTCCTCGAGATGCGCGGCGCCGACGCCGGCTCGTTCGCCGCGCTCTGGGCATTGCCGGCGCTGTGGACCGGTGTGCTGTACGACCGGCAAGCGCTCGACGGCGCCCTGGCGATGACAAGCGATTGGACTCTGCAGGAAATGCAGGCGCTGCGCGACGCCGTGCCACGTCTCGGGTTAAACACCCCGTTCCGCGGCGGCACGCTCAGCGCGGTCGGTCGCCAGGTGGTCGAGCTGGCGCAGGGCGGACTGAAGCGGCGCGCCAGGCTGGATCGGGGCGGCGAGGATGAGCGCAAGGCGCTTGCGCCGCTGGTCGAGATCGTCGAGGAGGGGCGCTCGTCGGCCGATCGCCTGCTCGCCGCCTTTTCCGGCCCTTGGCAAGGCGACATCGACCGGGTGTTCGAAACCGAGGCATTCTAGGCGAGCTACTAGATCTCGCCGGCGAGCTATATAATGCGGTTGACGCCCGGGGCTGAACGTCGGCCGCACGGCGCGAGATGGATCGTGTCATGGATGCTCTGTCTGACGTGCTGTCGGCCGTCCGCCTCGACGGGGCGGTCTATGTCGATGCCGAGTTCACGGCGCCGTGGTGCGTGGCGACGCGATATGGGCTGCACACCGCCGCCCCCAAATTGCCCGACGCCGACCACGTCGTGTTCTTTCATCTCCTGACGGATGGATCCTGCTTCGCGCGCCTGGCGGACGGGGGCGAGGTCTTTGAGGTCAAGGCCGGAGATCTGCTGCTTCTGCCGCACGACGATCTGCATGTCCTGGGCAGCGACCTCAAGCTCCCCTTCGCCGCAGTCAGCAATCCTCCACCCGAAAGCGGCGGCTTGCTCGAGCTGCGCGCCGGCGGCGGCGGCCAGCCGACCCGGTTCATTTGCGGCTATCTGGCGTGCGACCGGCGCGCGTCGCGTGCGTTGCTCGGCTCGCTGCCGCCGATGCTACGCATCTCGCTTGGCGACATCTCGCGCAGCGGCTGGCTCGCCGACCTGCTTCGCGTCGGTGTGGAAGAATCGCGCGCGCAACGGCCCGGCTCGCAGTCGCTGCTGGCGAAGCTCTCCGAGCTCGCCTTCACCGAGGCGCTGCGCCGCTACGCGCAATCCAATCCGCCCGAGCTGAAGGGATGGCTCGCCGGGTTACAAGATCCGTACGTCGGTCGCGCGCTCGTGCTTTTGCATGGGGAACCGACGCGCGGCTGGACCGTCGATCAACTCGCGCGCGAGGTGGCGTTGTCGCGCTCGGCGCTTGCCGAGCGATTCGTTGCCACGATCGGCCTGCCGCCGATGCAATATCTGACGCAATGGCGGCTCACTCTGGCGGCGCAAACGCTGCGCGCGGGCAGCGAGAGCATCACGCGCATCGCCGAGCGCAGCGGCTATGACTCGGAAGCCGCCTTCACGCGCGCGTTCAAGCGGGAATTCGGCGTACCGCCAACCGTGTGGCGCAAGACCGACGCAAGCGGGCCGGCGGTTGCTTCCGCCGGCCGCGCCGCATCTGATTGAACGATGCCGTGGCTTAGGCCGCGTTTCGCTTGCCCTGCAGCGCCTTGACGTCGGCCGTGGTGAGCGGCTTGCCGCCGAGCGCCCAATTGCCGCTTTTCACCTCGTCGATAACCACCCAGGTGAATTGGCGCAGGGTCTCGCCCTCGATGGCAACCATGGCGTCGGTGAGGTCGCTCACCATCTGCTTCTTCTGCGTCTCGTTAAAAGCGCCTTCGATGAGCTTCACGTTGATGAGAGGCATGGTCATCTCCTTGTCATTTGGGTTGGAAGTGGGGGAGATATCGTTGAGCGGCCGCGCGAGTGGAATAACCGCAACACCGCCGTTCTTGACCGAAGCGCCGACTTTGCTTTTTCACGAGCCGGAGGAGGTTGTGCTGGAGTCTTGCCGGCAATCTTGCCAAACTGGGGGCGCGGCGTCAGGAGAGGGGGGTTCTCAGTACCGTGCCAGCACGGATCGCAGTACGGCGCACTTGGATTGATTACACGGCGTTCGGCGCATCGCTGCCGAGATGCTTCGAGCGCATCGCCGGTCTCTATTCCGATCGAATTGCCGTGCATTGCCGGCTCGGCGAAATCACCTATGCGGAACTGAACGCGGCTGCGAACCGCGTTGCCCATCGCATCCTCGAGTCCGGCGGGCAGTTAGGTGACCGGGTGGCGATCATGATGCCGCAGGATCGCCGCATCTTTATCGCCCTGCTCGCCGCGTTGAAGGCCGGGCGTATCGTGGTCGTCCTCAATGCACAAGACCCGCCCGCGCGTCTCGCGCAGTTGCTCGATGACGCCGAACCCGCCATCCTCTTGACCGTCGGTGGGTGCCTCGCACAGGCAGAGGAGATCGCCGGCGCGCGCCTCGCCGTTGTCGATGTCGACGCGCTCCAGAACGGTGTCGCGGAGAGGCCCAGCATCGACGTCGGTCCCGACGACACCGCCTTTCTCGTTTACACATCGGGCTCCACGGGCCGGCCCAAAGGCGTCATGCAGACTCATGGGCAACTCCAACGAAGTGCTCTCGATATCGGTCGGGCGGTCGGCATCACGCGGGACGACCGCGTCCTGCTCGTCGCCTCGCTTTGGGGCGCTCAGGCGCTAAGCGCCACCTGGCTCGCGCTCATGCATGGCGCATCGCTGGTGTCGTTCCCGGCGGTAGAGAATGGCGTGACCGGCCTTGCCGAGCGGATGATCGAAAAGCGTGTTTCGATCTTCGCGTCCGCATCCTCCCTCTTCAGGCACTTCATGAAGACTGTCGACGCCGTCACTTCGTTTCCGGATGTCCGGTGGGTGAGGCTCAGCGCCGATCCGGCAACATGGGAGGATTTCGCTGAGGTGCTTACACATTTCCCCAGTGCGAAGCTGATGCACGCAATGGGGATGTCCGAGGTTAGCCACTTGGCCGGCATGATTTTTGCGCGGGACGCCATCTTCGGCGAAGGTCGGCTTCCCGTCGGACGGCCTGCAGACGGCGTGGACCTGCGCATCACCGATGGAAAGGGATGCGAGTGCCCCGCTGGGACGATCGGCACGTTGTCACTGCGGCTGCCTTATCTCGCCGCGGGTTATTGGCGCGATCCAGAGCTGACAGCGAAGTGCTTCTTCCAAGACCCCGACGGCGTACGCGGCTTTCGCAGTGAAGACCTTGCATCGATCGATGCCGACGGAATGATCTTGCTGGCCGGACGCAAAGACGCCACACACAAGATTCGTGGCCAACGCGTCGACATTGCGGAGGTCGAGAGGGATCTTGCAAACATAGCCGGTGTCGCCGAGTTTGCTGTCGTTGCCGCTCCGCAGCCCAACGGCGAATCCTGCCTGGTGGCCTATATCGTCCCGATCCCGGGCCTCACGCCTTCGGCGCCGAGATTGCGCACCGCGGCGCGCGCCATCATGCCCCGGCATCTCGTCCCCTCGCTTTTTGTCTTTGTCGACGCCTTGCCGCGGTCGGCAAATGGCAAGATCGACCGCGCTGCGCTGCGTGACCGCGTTCCCGCGTTGACCCGAGACGCGAGTGGCGGTTTGCCCCAGACCGAGACCGAAGCCCTCATGGCGCGGATTTGGGCCGAGGCGTTCGATCTCGACGGCATCGGGCGATCCGATGATTTTTTCGAACTTGGGGGCGACTCGCTGGTTGGCATCGTGATCGCGGCACGGATCCACGCGGCCAAGCACGTCGATCTCGATTTCGGTGCATTCGTCGATCATCCCGTGCTGAAGGACTTGGCGGCATTCGTCGACGAGATAGGGTTGCCCCAGGTGGAAGATGACTTTCCACGGGCGCGGGCGAACCGGAATCGTCCCGCGCTGCTCTCAATGATCCAGAATCGGCATTGGGAACGGACACCCAACTCCCGGCATACCCACGCCGCATGCTGGAATATCGAGGGCCCGCTCGACATCGAAATCCTGAAATCGAGTTTGAACGCCGTCGTAGCGCGCCATGAGATCCTCAGGACACGCTTCGATATCCCGTCTCAGAGTTTCAAACCCATTAGGAGAGCCCTTGGGCTGAAGACGCGGGGTTCTCCGCACCAATACGTTTTGGCCCCGACCGACGTGCCAATGCCTGTCATCGATCTGTCTGGACTTAGCGACGCGGAATCGCGCCTCGAGGAGTTGAGAAGCAAAGCCCAGGCAACGCGTTTCGACCTGGCCGCCGGGCCTCCTCTGTCATTCACTCTGCTGAGACTCAGCACCGATCGCCACGTGTTGGTGGAATCGAGCCACCACATCATCAGCGATGGGCCCTCCTGGAACGTCTTCATGCGGGATCTAGCCCATTTTTACGAAGCGCGCTTGCGGGGCCAAGAACCTTCCCTGCCACCCCTTGACCTTCAATACGCCGACTACGCGCTTTGGGAGCGGGAACGGTGGAAGCCGGGCGGCGCAAAATTGGAGGCCGCGGTCGAATGGTGGACGCGTGAATTCGCGGAGGTGCCGACGCCGCCAGCGTCCGGCTGGTTAGGGGCCTACAAGTGGAAAGAAACACCAGCTGAGATCGCGCCGTCGGACGGGTCGATCGCCTGGAGAGTCGATCCCGCCACCTCGGAGCGATTGGACAGCTTGGGCAAGGCTCTCAATGCAACCGATCTCGCAGTGGGCCTGGCTTCACTCTTACCCCTCTGCGCCATGGCCGTGGGTCATGACACCGTCGTTATGGGCATCGTTCGCACCACGCGTACCCGTGTCGAGCTTCAGGGGATGTTCGGTCCACTCTTCGATTTTCTCGCGTTACCGATGACGTGCGACTGGAAGTCATCCTTCCGCGATCTCGTCGGCTATGCGCGGCAAAGGCTGGCTGCGGTCCGAGCGGATGGCGGGGTTCCCCAATATGCCCTCTTCGAGGAATTGATGGCGCGGGGCATAGCGGCACGTCCTCCGGTGTTGAAAATTCACATTCCAACATCGGTGCCTCCCGTCCATTTCGGCGGCCTGAAGTTGACCCGGACCAGGATCCCCCGCCCCATTCATCGGCGAATTTTCGTCATGTACGACAAACTGCACGGGCGGGACGAGTGCTCGCTCGAATTCGATGCCAGCGTCTATTCCAATCGCTTGCTGCGCGAGTTCCTCGGTCAGGCGACCACCTTCATTCGCGCGGCTGCCAGCGATCCAGACACCAGTCTCGAGGAGCTCATCGAAGCCGATGGCGTGGGCGCCGGACTGCGGGCGCGAAATCGGCGCCCATCAAGGCCGCAAAATCGACACCACCCCGCTTTACGGGAATCCGACCGAACGCTAACCTCGGGATCGCCAAGCACGCGGCCGTAGACTTGACTTGGGGGTTCGTGGGGTTCGTGCAGCGGGTAGGGGGAGAGCCGTGAACGCCGATCGCAGGCGCGGGCTGCAAACAGACTCCCAGAGTGCAGGCAACCCAAAGCGGCACGTGGCGGCGCAAGATCGTTCTCCACGCCTATTGGACCTGGTCCGCAGCGCGTCGCGTCATCCGTTCCGTCCAGTGATGCGGTTGTTGCGCAAACGAGCGCAGAAGGACGGCGGTTCGCTGTATAACGTCCTGGTCGCGTCTAAACGGCTCAGGCTGACGAGTACGACCTTCATCGGCGTCACAGGCAGTTGCGGCAAGAGCACGACTATCGCACTCGCCGAGGAGATCCTATCCTCGGTCGGGCGATGCTTGGCCGGAACCGGGCGCAGCCTGACACTTGCGGCGGATACGGTGTTACGCGCCGACAAAGCCACGCAGTTCTGCATCGTCGAGACCCACGCCTGCTTTCCAGGCGCGATCGCGAAGTCGTTGAAACTGTTGCGGCCGCGGATCGGCGCGGTGACGACAATCGGCGATGACCACTACACCAGCTATCGCAGCCGCGAGGCGACCGCGCGCGAGAAGGGGAAACTAGTGGGAGGCTTACCGGAGAACGGCGTCGCCATTCTAAATATGGACGATCCGCTCATCGCCGGCATGGCAAAGCAGACGCGCGCACGGGTGCTGACGTTTGGCCATTCTGGCGAGGCAGATCTCAGGGCGTTTGACGTATCCAGCGATTGGCCCCAGCGGATGTCGATGAGCGTCGCCTACCGAGACGAAACCGTTCGCGTCCAGACCAAGCTGATCGGCAAGCATTGGATGACGTCGGTGTTGGCCGCGATTGGCGTCGGGCTGGCCTGTGGCGTCGATCTAAAAACCTGTGCACAAATTGTGGAGAACGCCGATCCGGTATTCGGCAGGTACACCGTCCACCTCCGCGACGACGGCGCGTCTTTTGTGCTCGATTCGCACAAGGCGCCGTATTGGACGATCGTCGAAGGCTTGAACTTCGTAAAAAGCGTCAGCGCGCCGCGCAAGACCATCATGTTCGGAACGATTTCCGACTATCCGGGTGCAGCAGGTCCGCGTTATCGCCGCATAGCCCGCGAAGCGTTGGAGGTTGCGGATCGCGTCATCTTCGTCGGTTCGCATGCCGGACATATCGACAGGCTGCTGCGGCGAGGTATCGGCAAGGACCGGCTGTTTGGCTTCCAAACCGTGTACCAGGCCAGCGCGTTCATCGGCAGCGATGAGCTCGCCGGCGAGCTGATCTACGTTAAGGCCTCGGTCGCCCAGCATCTCGAACGGATCATGCTGGCGCGGCTCGACGAGGTTGTGTGCTGGCGGGAGACATGCGGACGCAAGCGTGAGTGTATGAGTTGCCCCGATTACCGAGTTGCTAGGGAGCCGCCTTTTGGCTTGCGTAGCGCCGAGGGCTTGACCGTAAGCCTGCCGCTAACCATATAGCGGATAAGTCACGCGTCCCTTCCGCTACCCTGCACGGAGGGACGTTAGTCCGTCCCCCAAAAGACGGATGTCGTCGGCGGCAGAGTCTCCTTTCTCTGTCGCCGATTTTTTTGTCCTAGCGAGTTTCCAGCTATTTCATGTTGGCGAGCGCGTCGCCGAAGCCCTGCAGCGCCACGGGTATACCGATCCCGGCCTCGGGCGTGTCGAAGATGATGAACATGGCCGTCGTGCCGGTTTTCATCTTGGCGATCACCTCGTCCTGCAACACCACCTCGGCGACACAGCCGCGTTTGCCGCATTTGAGGAAGGGCGCGTTGCCCACGTCCTGGCCGTCGATCTTGAGTCCGAGACCGGTGGGCAGCAGCACGCCGAGCGGCACCACCACGCGCAGCAGCTTCTTGTCCTCGCCGATCGCCTTGTAGAACACCACGGTCAGCCCGACATTGGGCCGGTCCTCGGCGGTGACGCTTTGCACCAGCGCGCATTTTTCTTCCTTGGCGCCGGGCGGCGTGCGGCAGGAAACCTGCCAAGCCCCATGGGTCTCTTTCACCACGCTGCCGGGACCGGTGGCGACCGGCGCCGCCTCGGGCGAGGCGCCTTGCGCCAGAGCCTCGCCGGCAAAAGCCAGCATGAGCGCGATGCCGGCCAGCGCCCGCAGGCCTGGCAGAAGAAATCGAAAGCTCGGCATGTCACCCATTAAGGCTAATGCGACTGGCGCATGCGCAGATACATCGGCGAACCGCTCATGGCCAGACCAGATTGTGAGCTGAGGCGCCGTGAAGCGGAGCTGCGCAACATTGAAAATCGCCATCGCCGAGTATTGGGGCCAAATTTCGGCGCGACCGGGGCCTGAAATCTTCCGGCCGAGAAATCCTCGCGCCGTAAGCGTGCATATGCCGCACGAGCGCCCTGAATCATGAGTGTTGCCAATCTATTTCCTTTATGATTTGAACACCGGAAAAGCGCAGCCAGCCTCATGACATAGGTCAGGGCTGCGGCAGTAAATGGACTTGGGGGCGACGCTCTTTATCGCTGTTGAACTTTCGCGCCGCCCTTGCTTCGATCAAGCGGCGTTGGCGAAGCTTGGTTCGCCCGCGCCTTGAGTTGCCGTCCGCCGCGGCTCCTGACGGAGTTTCGCGGGAGGCGAAGGAGCAGGCTTTAGGGAGTGGAAGGCATGGCGATTTTTGAGCGAATCAAGGTGGCCGTTGGCGCGGCGGCAAGTCTCGTCCTGTGCGGGGCGGCCTATGCCAAGGAAGGCCAGCCGGTGCCATGGCAGATTGGCTTCCAGCCGGGCGCCACGCCGATCATGGACCAGATCCGCTCTTTCCATACTTACGTCACCATCATCATCACGCTGATCGCGCTGTTCGTTCTCGGCCTCCTGGTCTATGTGATGGCCCGCTTCAACGAGAAGCGTAATCCCGAACCGTCCCGCACCACCCACAACACCCCGCTCGAGATCGCCTGGACGGTCGTGCCGGTGCTGATCCTCGTCGCCATCGCCATCCCGTCGTTCCGACTGCTGTTCGCTCAATACGATTTTCCCAAGCCCGACCTGACGATCACCGCCACCGGCAACCAGTGGTATTGGTCTTACGAATATCCGGACCAGGGCATCAGCTTCGATTCCATCATGGTGCCCGAGGCCGATTTGAAACCGGGTCAGCCCCGGCTGCTTACGGTCGATCGCGAGGTCGTCGTCCCGGTGAACAAGAATGTGATCGTCGGTCTCAAGTCCAACGACGTGATTCACGACTGGGCGGTGCCGTCCTTCGGCGTGAAGCTCGACGCGGTGCCAGGCCGCCTGCAGACCACGTGGTTCAGGGCGGAGCGCGAAGGCATCTATTACGGCCAGTGCTCGGAGCTCTGCGGACGCAATCACGCTTTCATGCCGATCGAGGTTCGCGTCGTGTCGCAAGCCGAATTCGACGATTGGCTCGCCAAGACCAAGGCTGCAGCCGCTCTCGATGGGGCGGGCAAGGTGGCCGCGGCCCAGGAATAATGCACCCGCCTCGCCCAAGCGGGACGATCGCCCTCAATCGAAGCAACGCCCGACGGAAGAACAAGGAAGACAGCCATGGCACATAGCGCCCATGCCGAAGCAGCCCATCACGACGAGCATCCGAGTTTCATCAGGCGCTGGCTGTTTTCGACCAACCATAAGGACATCGGCACGCTGTACCTCATCCTGGCGATGATCGGCGGCATTGTCGGCGGCCTGTTGTCGATGGGTATGCGCATGGAGCTCATGGAGCCCGGCATGCAGATCTTCGGCAATCCGGAGATGTTCAACGTCTTCGTCACCGCGCACGGGCTGATCATGGTGTTCTTCATGGTCATGCCGGCCACCATGGGCGGGTTCGGCAACTGGATGGTGCCGCTGATGATCGGTGCCCCCGACATGGCCTTCCCGCGGCTGAACAACATCTCGTTTTGGTTTGTGGCCTCGGCCTTCGTGCTGCTGGTGATCTCCTTGTTCGTGCCTGGACCTCCCGGCACCAACGGCGTGGCCGGCGGCTGGACCATGTATGCCCCGCTTTCGAGCAAGGGCACGCCCGGACCCTCGGTCGACTTCGCCATCTTCGCGCTGCATCTGGCCGGCGCTTCGTCGATCCTCGGCGCCATCAATTTCATCACCACCATCTTCAACATGCGCGCCCCCGGCATGACGCTGCACAAGATGCCGCTGTTCGTCTGGTCGGTGCTGGTGACCGCCTTCTTGCTGCTCTTGTCGTTGCCCGTGCTGGCCGGCGCCATCACCATGCTGTTGACCGACCGCAATTTCGGCACGGCGTTCTACGACTCAGCCCATGGCGGCGATCCGCTGCTGTGGCAGCATCTGTTCTGGTTCTTCGGCCATCCGGAAGTGTACATCCTCATCATTCCCGGCTTCGGCATGGTCAGCCAGATCGTCTCCACCTTCTCCAAGAAGCCGGTATTCGGCTATCTCGGCATGGCCTACGCCATGGTCGCCATCGGCGTGATCGGCTTCGTGGTTTGGGCGCATCACATGTACGCGGCGGGCATCAGCGTGAACACGCAAGCCTATTTCGTGTTCGCCACCATGGTGATCGCCGTCCCCACCGGCGTGAAGATCTTCTCCTGGATCGCCACCATGTGGGGCGGCTCGATCAGCTTCCGCACGCCGATGCTGTGGGCGCTCGGCTTTATTTTCCTGTTCACCATCGGCGGCGTCACCGGCGTCGTGCTGTCGAATGCCGGCGTCGACCGCTCGATGCACGACACCTATTACGTGGTGGCGCATTTCCATTACGTGCTGTCGCTCGGCGCTGTGTTCTCCATCTTCGGCGCTTGGTACTACTGGTCGCCGAAGATGACCGGCTACATGTACTCCGAGACGATCGGCAAGCTGCATTTCTGGCTGATGTTCATCGGCGCCAACCTGGCGTTTTTCCCGCAGCACTTCTTGGGTCTTGCCGGCATGCCGCGGCGTTATGCGGACTATCCGGACGCCTTCGCCGGCTGGAACTTTGTCTCCTCGATCGGCTCCTACATCGCCTTCGCGGGATTCGTGGTCTTCCTGTACGGCATCGTCAATCAATTCGCGCGCAAGGTGCACGCACCCGCCAATCCTTGGGGCGTGGGCGCCACGACGTTGGAATGGACGCTGCCCTCGCCGCCCCCGTTCCATACCTGGGAGACGCTGCCGCGCGTCAAATAGAGAGAGACGCTTGGAGGCTCGGGAACCCCCGAGCCTCACGGCAATCAAGTGAGTGAGCATGGCTGACGTCGCATATTCTGTAAGGGCCGGAACGGTCGAAGCCGATACCGGCGGCGACGTCGCCGATTACATCGCGCTGATGAAGCCGCGCGTGATGTTCCTGGTGGTGTTCACCGCTCTGGTCGGCCTCGTCGCGGCGCCGGGCTCGATGCATCCGGTGCTCGCCATCGCCGCGCTGATCTGCATTGCCGCCGGCGCCGGCGCCTCCGGCGCGCTCAATATGTGGTACGACGCCGATATCGACGCCAAGATGGCCCGCACCGCCGCGCGCCCGGTGCCGCGCGGATTGGTGAGCCCGGAGGAAGCGCGCTCGTTCGGCATGGTGCTTGCGCTGGGCTCGGTGCTCTGCCTGGGGCTGATGGCCAATTGGGTCGCCGCCGCGCTGCTCGCGCTCACCATCGGCTTCTACGTTCTCGTCTATACGATGTGGCTCAAGCGCTCGACGCCGCAGAACATCGTCATTGGCGGCGCCGCCGGCGCCGTGCCGCCGATGATCGGCTGGGCCGCGGCCACGGGCGGCATCAGCCTGGAATCCTTCGTGCTGTTCTTGATCATCTTCGTTTGGACGCCGCCGCATTTCTGGGCGCTGGCTTTGCTCAGGACGCGCGATTATGCCAAGGCCGGCGTGCCCATGCTGCCGGTGGTCGCCGGCCCCGACGCCACCCGGTTACAGATCCTGATCTACAGCCTGATCCTCGCGCCGCTCGGCATGGTGCCCGCCATCATCGGCCTCGGCGGCACGCTTTACATGATCGCCGCCTCGATCCTCGGCTCGCTGTTCGTGGTCATGGCCTTCGACTGCTATCGGAAACGGGAAGGGGAGGTGGCCGACCGCGCCGCCAAGAACCTGTTCGCGTATTCCGTGCTTTACCTGTTCCTCCTGTTCGCGGTGCTTCTCGTCGAGCAGGGTTTCGGCATTGACGGCAGTACGTTGCCGTCGCTTTGGGCGTTGTGATGCAAGATGCGGAAAAGGAACGCCAGCGCCGCCAACGCATGCGATCTCTGGCCATCGCCTGGACGCTGGCGGCGCTCGTCGTGCTGTTCTTTATTGTCACCATCGTCAGGCTTGGCGGCAATGTTGCCGTCCGGCCGCTTTGAGCTTCGGGCGACAGGATCATGAGCGACACCGAACACGAGCCTAAGGGAAAGCGTCGCGACGGCGCCATCGCGCTCGCCCTGGTCGGGCTGGTCGCCGCCATGACCGGACTCGCTTTCGCCTCGGTGCCGCTCTACCGCATGTTCTGCCAGGCGACCGGCTATGGCGGCGTGCCGCAGCGGGCCGAGCGCGCCCCCGACCAGATTCTCGATCGCACCATTCGTATCCGCTTCGACGCCAATGTCGATCCTGCCTTGCCTTGGACCTTCGCTCCTGACAAACGCCTGATCGACATCAAGATCGGCGAGACGACGCTGGCCTACTTCAAGGCCACCAACAATTCGAATGTCCCACTGAGCGGCACCGCCGTGTTCAACGTCGTGCCCGAGCTGGCCGGGCGCTACTTCACCAAGATCGAGTGTTTTTGCTTCAAGCAGCAGACTCTTGCCGCCGGCGCCAGCGTCGAGATGCCGGTGACGTTCTTCGTCGATCCCAAGATCGTCGATGACGAGGACACCAAGAACATCTCGGAGATCACCCTGTCTTACACCTTCTATCCAAGCGGAGAGCCGGCCGCCGCCGCCGCTCCCGCCAGCAGCTCGGGATCGTGATTGACTGAGGCGGGGCGCCGCCTCGAGACTATTGGGAGGAAACGGAGCGAACCATGGCCGAAGCGCACGCCAAACCACAGCACGACTACCATCTCGTCAATCCGAGCCCCTGGCCAATTGTCGGAGGCATCGGCGGCCTGACGCTCACCATCGGCGCCGTGTTGTATTTCATCTCGAAGAAAGCCGGCGATCCGCATCTGTGGTATGTGCTGCCGGGCCTCCTGATCGTCATCCTCACCATGTTTGGCTGGTGGCGCGATGTGATCAAAGAGGCGCATGAGGGTTACGAGACGCCGGTGGTGCAGCTGCATCTGCGCTACGGCATGATCCTGTTCATCGCCTCCGAGGTGATGTTCTTCGTCGCCTGGTTCTGGGCCTATTTCGACGCCGCGCTGTATCCCGACGAGGCCATCACCTATGCCCGCACCCAGGTGCTCGGTGGCCAGTGGCCGCCGATCCCGAGCGTCGACACCGATGTCGCCGGGCTCGGCAGCTTCAAGCACACCTTCGACCCCTGGGCTCTGCCTTTCGTCAATACGCTGATCCTGCTCACCTCCGGCACGACCGTGACCTGGGCGCACCATGCGCTGCTGCAGAACGATCGCAGAGGGCTCGTGCTCGGCCTTGCCTGCACCGTCGTGCTCGGCATCCTGTTCACCACCTGCCAAGCCTATGAGTACATGCATGCCGGCTTCGGCTTCGCCAACCACATCTATGGCTCGACCTTCTTCATGGCCACCGGCTTCCACGGTTTCCACGTCATCGTCGGTACCATCTTCCTCACCGTGTGCCTGATCCGAGCGATGCGCGGCGACTTCACGCCGAAACAGCATTTCGGCTTCGAGGCCGCCGCCTGGTACTGGCATTTCGTCGACGTGGTGTGGCTGTTCCTGTTCACCTGCATCTATGTGTGGGGCGCGGGCAGCAACTATCCGGCGCCATAGCGGCAACGGGTGTAAATTCGGGGGGCGGTCTTGCAAAGGCCGCCCCTTTTTCATTCTAGGAAGGGCGCGATGGGCGAGACGACACAAGGACACGATGCGCCGTCATTGGGCTCGACGCTCTGGGCGGGGATTGCCGGACGCTGCCCGTCCTGCCATCGCGGCAAGTTGTTTGCCGGCTACCTTACGCTTGCGCGGAAATGCAATGTTTGCGGGCTCGATTACAGCTTCGCCGATTTGGGCGATGGACCCGCCGTCTTCGTCATCCTGGTGACCGGCTTCGTGGTGACCGGCCTCGCGCTGTTCACCGAGATGCGCTACGCGCCGCCCTATTGGCTGCACGCGGCGATATGGGGTCCGCTCGCCATCATCCTGCCGCTCATCCTGCTTCGGTCCTTCAAGGGCGCGCTGATCGCGCTGCAATTCAGGCACAAGGCCGAAGAGGGCAAGCTCGTCTCCAAATGAGGGCTGCCCCGATGCGGACGAAAAGCCTGGTCGGGCTCACGGCGCTGATGCTTGCCGTCTTGGCGCTGCTGATCGGGCTTGGCGTCTGGCAGGTGCAGCGTCTGCACTGGAAGGAAGGGCTGATCGCCGAGATCGAGACGCGCACCAAGGGCGAGCCCATCAGCCTCAGCCAGGCGACCGCGCTGGTCCGCGAGGGGAAGGATCCGAGCTATTACCGGGTCGAGGTCGAGGGCCGCTTCGACCACGCCAAGGAGCTCTATCTATTTGCCGTGTCCGAGGGCCGGGCAGGGTGGCACGTCATCACCCCGCTCACGACCGAAGCCGGCGAGATCGTGCTGGTCGATCGCGGTTTCGTGCCCGAGGAGCTGAGAGATCCATCCTCCCGCGCCGCGGGAGAGCTTGGCGGCGTGGTTGCCGTCACCGGCATCGTGCGGGTCCCGGAAACCCAAGGTAGTTTCACGCCCGACAACGAAGTCGGGGCCAATCGCTGGTTCTGGCGCGACTTGGACGCCATGGCGCGTTCCGTTGGCGCCGCAGAGGTCGCGCCCTTCTATCTCGAGGCGGAAAAAAGCGAGGTGCCGGGCGGCTGGCCTGAGGGCGGCCAGACCCGGGTCGACCTCCCCAATAACCATCTGCAATATGCCATCACCTGGTTCCTCATGGCCGCCGCCCTGCTCATCATCTACGGCGTCTACGTCCGGAGTCTCTACAGGCCGAGCCCTCCTTTAGAATAAGCCCTTGGTCCTGTTGCGGGCGGACGCGCGCGCGGTTAGGGTCGCGGCGAGAAAACCCCCATTTCCTGCCAGAAGAGGCTTGTCGTGAAGTTTGTCTCAACGCGGGGCGAAGCGCCGGCGCTTTCCTTTGAAGGCGCGCTGCTTGCCGCGCTGGCGCGCGACGGCGGCCTGTTCATGCCGGAGGCCTGGCCCAAGCTCGAGCCGGGCGCGATCGCCGCTCTCGCCGGCCTCGACTACGCCGATGCCGCCTATCGCCTGATGCAGCCATTCCTGGAAGGCGATCCTTGCCTGGCCGACTTGGAGACCGTGCTGGCGGAGGCCTATGGCAGCTTCCATCACCCGGCCGTCGCGCCCTTGCGGCAGATCGCGCCGAACAGCTTCATTCTCGAGCTGTTTCACGGGCCGACGCTGGCCTTCAAGGACCTCGCCATGCAGGTGGTGGCGCGGCTGATGAATCGCGCGCTGATGCGCCAAGGCGCGCATGCGACGGTGATCGGAGCGACCTCCGGCGACACCGGCGCTGCGGCGATCGAGGCGTTTCGCGGGCTCGAAGCCATCGACATTTTCATCCTGCACCCGAAAGGCCGCATCAGCGACGTGCAGCGCCGGCAGATGACGACGGCTGCGGAGGAGAACGTCCACAACATCGCCGTGGAAGGCACCTTCGACGACTGCCAGGGGCTGGTGAAGGCTCTGTTCAGCGACCTTGCGCTCAGGGATCGGCTCGCGCTCACCGGCATCAACTCGATCAACTTCGCGCGCATCCTCGCCCAGATCGCCTATTACTTTACCGCAGCGGTGAGCCTCGGCGCCCCCTACCGGCCGGTCGCCTTCACTGTGCCGACTGGAAATTTCGGTGATATTTTCGCGGGTTACGCGGCGCGGGCGATGGGTCTTCCGGTCGCGCGCCTCGTTATTGCCACGAACCTCAATGACAGTCTGCCTCGCGCCCTAAGCTGCGGTATTTACGAGCCAAAAGGCGTGATCGCCACCTCTAGCCCGAGCATGGACATCCAGCTTGCCAGCAATTTCGAGCGGCTTCTGTTCGAGCTTGCCGGCCGCGACCCCGCGCGGGTGAGGTCGCTGATGGGGGAATTGCGCAAGACGGGAGCTTTCCGGCTGGACGAGACCGAGCTTGCCGGCTTGCGCGCGCTGTTCAGCGCGCATGCGATCGGTGAGCATGAGACGGAGATGACCATTCGCGGCCTCCTGGAAGAGACAGGCATGCTCGTCGATCCGCACACGGCCGTCGCCGTCGCCGCCTCGCGCGAGGAGAGCGGGCTTGGCTCCACGCCCATGGTCGTGCTGTCGACGGCCCATCCCGCCAAGTTTCCCGAAGCGGTCGAGCGGGCTTGCGGCCGCGTGCCCGAGCAGCCCGAGCGCTTGCGGCTCAGGTTGGGGCAGCACGAGCGCTGCGCCATGCTGCCCAACGATTTTGCGGCGATCGCGAGCTTCATCGACGCCAATGCCCGCGCCGGCGGCAAGAGCGCGGCGAAGCGCAAGCGCCGCGCCGAGGTGCGCGCGTGAGCGTGGAGCGGTCAGAGCTTGCCAATGGGCTCACCGTGGTGAGCCATGCCATGGCCGAGGTCGAGACCGTTTCGCTCGGCATCTGGGTGGGGGCCGGCAGCCGCAGCGAGGCGGTTGGCGAGCACGGCGTCGCTCATTTCCTCGAGCACATGGCCTTCAAGGGGACGGCAAAACGCAGCGCCAAGGATATCGCCGAGGAGATCGAGGCGGTGGGCGGCGATCTCAACGCCGCCACCGGCGTCGATTCGACCGCCTATTACGCGCGAGTGCTGCGCAAGGACCTGGCGCTTGCGCTCGATATTCTGAGCGACATCATCGTCTCGCCGCGCTTCGATCGCGGCGAGCTCGCCCGTGAGCGCGACGTCATCCTGCAAGAGATCGCCGCAGCTCTGGATTCGCCCGAGGACATCGCCTTCGACCTGGTGCAGGAGGCGGCCTTTCCCGACCAGCCGGTCGGCCGCCCGATCCTCGGCACGGTGGAGAGCGTGAGCCGCTTCAAGCGCGCCCATCTCGGCTCTTATCTCGCCGCGCATTACCACGGGCCGAACATGGTGCTGGCGGCGGCCGGCGCCGTCGACCACCGGGCGCTTGTCGCCGAGGCGGAGCGGCGGCTCGGCTCCTTCGATACTCACTCGGTGCCGCAGCCCGAGGGCGCGCTCTATGCAGGCGGTGCCCGGCGTTCGGACAAGAGCTTCGAGCAAACTCATCTCGTGCTGGCGTTCCAGGCGCCGGCCTACCGCCATCCCGATTACTTCACCGCCCAGATTTGCGCCGGCGCGCTCGGCGGCGGCATGTCTTCGCGGCTGTTCCAGGAAGTGCGCGAGCGGCGCGGACTCTGTTACGCCATCTACTCCTTCTCCAGTGGGCTGTCCGATAGCGGCATGTTCGCCATCCACGCCGCGGGCGGGCCTGAGCGCGCGCATGAGCTGTTCGCGGTGATCAGGGACGAATTGGTCAAGGCCGCTGACGAGGGCTTCCGCCAGGACGAGGTCGCCCGCGTCAAGGCGCAGCTGAAAATGGGTCTGCTCACGGGGTTGGAAAGCTCGAGTGCCCGCGCCGAGCAGCTGGCCCGCCAGATCCTGATCCACGGGCGGCCGCTGACCACCGAGGAGCTGATCGAGAAAGTCGAGCAAGTCCAGGCCGCCGACCTGCAAGCCTTGGTTGCGAGCATGCTCTCCTCGCCGCTGAGCCTTGCCACGGTCGGGCC
This sequence comes from uncultured Alphaproteobacteria bacterium, assembly GCA_963798815.1. GTDB lineage: Bacteria > Pseudomonadota > Alphaproteobacteria > Rhizobiales > Methyloligellaceae > Methyloceanibacter. The sequence continues at coordinate 232,079 of CAWCUW010000005.1, read as the reverse complement.
CATTCTGCATGTTGCAAGATTCGATAGGGTGGCGGAGAAATTCAGTGTTCCGTCCAGCCGGGCCGCCTGAGATAGGTGTGTTGAGCCATGGCCTTATTGCGCACCGCCTCACCGAGCGATCTTGGACCGGTCATCGAGTTCGGACCTTGTGATGCTGCGTACGCCGCAGATGTCCGATTACCCGGTATGGGCCGAGCTTAGGGCGCAGAGCCGCGACTTCCTGATGCCCTGGGAGCCGCTGTGGGCGAGCGACGAATTGTCCCGCGCCTCGTTTCGCCGGCGCGTGCGCCATTACCTTCGCGACCTGCGCGAGGATGTGGGCTACGCTCTGTTCGTCTTCGCCGCCACTACCGGTGACCTGGTCGGCGGCCTGACGCTATGCAATGTGCGGCGGGGTGTCACCCAGTCCTGCACGCTCGGCTATTGGGTCGGCGCGAGATATGCCAAGCAGGGCTATATGACGGCCGCAGTTCGCGCGGTGATCCCCTTCGTGTTCGATCAGCTCGAATTGCACCGCCTGGAAGCGGCCTGTCTGCCGACCAACGCGGCGTCGATCGCGCTGCTGGAGAAGACGGGTTTCAAGCGCGAGGGTCTCGCGCGTCGCTATTTGCGGATCAACGGCGTTTGGCAAGACCACCTGCTTTACGCGCTGCTCGATACCGATCCGCGCCGATAAGCGCAGGTCGCGAGCCAGCCAAAAGACGGGGGAGGAATGGCGGAGTTGAGCGCCTCAATGCGAGGTGAAGCGGCGCCTCCCTGGCGAGGGAGCGGGCATGCTGCTTCGCTCGCCTGCGTCCTGTTTGCCGTCCTGCTATTTCTGCCGATGCGGCTCGCTCATGCCGTCGAGGCGATCTCGGTCGAGCCCAATCAGGAAAAGATCGACATCATCGCCAAAGGCGAGCTCTACGAAGGCCGTGGCGACCGGTTACAGATCGAGACCGCGCCTGGACCCGACGGCTATGTCGGCCGCATGGCGGTGGCGGCCTCGACGCCCGGCACCAATCCCAGCTGGCTCGTCTTCGCGCTCTCCAATCCGACCTCCGAGCGCATCGTGCGCTGGCTGGTCGCGCCGCGCTACACGCTGGCCAATAGCCGCGTGTTTTGGCCCGAGCTTGACGCTGGCCGCATCGCCGCGGTCACCCCCTCGCTCGGCTTCCGCCCGGAGCCGTTGAAGAGCGACCGCGCCGACATGTACCGGCTCAATCTCGAGCCCGGGCAGACCATCACCTTCGCCGCCGAGATGAGTTCTGGCCTCGTGCCGCGTCTCAATCTGTGGGACCCCAATGCCTATCAAGCCAAGCAGCAGGACCGCATGTTGTTCAACGGCGTGCTACTCGGCATCACCGGCCTGCTCGCCATTTTTCTCACCGCCATCTTCGCCGCCAATCACCGCGCCATCTTCCCCGCCACCGCGCTGGTCGCCTGGGCGGCACTGGCATATTTCTGCGTCGATTTCGGCTTTTGGAACAAGATCTTCCCGGTAGGTCCCGACCGCACGGCGCTGTACCGCGCGGCAGCCGAAGCCGGTCTCGCCGCGAGCCTCGTGCTGTTCCTCTACACCTTTCTCCGCATCGGGCTTTGGCATGTCTGGATCAGGAGCGTGTTCTGGGCGTGGATCGCGGCGCAATTCGCGCTGATCTTTCTCGCCATCGTCGATCCCCCCGTCGCTTCCGGCCTCGCGCGTGCCTCGCTGCTCGCCGTCGCCGGTGTCGGCACCGGCCTGATTGGATATTTCGCTCTGCGCGGCCAGGACCGCGCGCTCTCGCTGATCCCAAGCTGGATGTTGCTGATCGTCTGGCTGTTCGGCGCCGCCATGGTCGTGCTCGGCAAGCTCTCGGGCGATCTGGTGGTCTCGGGCCTGGTGGCGGGACTGGTGCTCATCCTCGTGCTGCTCGGTTTCACCGTGACGCAATTCGCCTTCCGCTCCGGCAGCTCGCCGTTAAGTCTCGGGCCGCCAAGCCTCGTGCAGATGAAGTCGCTCGCGGTCGACGGCTCCGGCGCTTATGTCTTCCAGTGGAACGCGGGCCGCGATCAGATCACCATCGCCAATGAGGTGGAGCAGGAGCTTGGGCTGGAGCCCGGCGCGCTCAACGTCTCGGTCGAAGACTTCCTCCAGCACATGCACGCGGCGGACCGCGAGCGGTTCCGGCTGATGCTGTGGTCGTTGCAGGAAAAGCAGGGCGGCGACCTCCAGACCGATTTCCGGCTGCGCCGTCACGACGGCACGTATCTTTGGTACGATCTGCGCGCGCATGCGGCGCCAAGCGAGAATGCGCGGCTGCTGCGCTGTACCGGGCTCATCCGCGACGTGACCAATCTCAAGCGCTCGCATGAGCGGCTGATCCATGACGCGGTGCATGACAGCCTGACTGGACTGCCCAACCGCGAGCTGTTCATGGATCGGCTGCAAGGCGCCATCACCCGCGCGCGCGAAGGCCAGTCCAACCGGCCCACCGTGATCTTCATCGACATCGACCGCTTCAAGAACGTCAACAAGAGCTTTGGCCTAGTGATCGGCGACAGCATGCTGCTCACGCTTGGCCGGCGGCTTGGGCGCCATCTGAACGCGCAAGACACCCTAGCGCGACTCGGTGGCGATCAATTCGCCATCCTGCTGATCTCCGAGAGCGACCCGCATCATGTGGCGACGCTGGCCGAGCGGGTCAGGCGGGCGCTGCGCACGCCGATGAAGATCAGCGCCAAGGAGATCATCCTCACCGCCTCGATCGGCATCGTCGTGCATGACGGGCAGGAGACGGCGCAAGACATGCTGCGCGAGGGCGAGCTTGCCATGCTGCGCGCCAAGCGCGGCGGCGCCGATCGCATCGAGATCTTCAACCCCGCCATGCGCGGCGAGGACGAGAGCAAGCTGCCGCTGGAAAGCGATTTGCGCAAGGCGCTGGAGCGGCAACAGATCGCCGTGCTGTACCAGCCCATCACCCGGCTCGCTTCCAATCAGCTGGCCGGTTTCGAGGCGTTGCTGCGGTGGGACCACCCGACTCGCGGCCGGCTTGGCGCCGACGATTTCATTCCGCTCGCCGAGGAATCCGGGCTGATCGTCGAGCTCGGCAGCTACGTGCTCGGCCAGGCGCTGGAAGAGGCCAGCCGGTGGCACAAGCTGCTGCCGCGCGACCGCGACCCGCTCTTCGTCAGCGTCAATGTGTCGAGCCGCCAGCTATTCCGCCAGGACATGGTGCAGGAGATCAGGCTGATGCTGGCGCGCGAGGCGGTGCCGCGGGGCACGCTCAAGCTCGAGATCACCGAGTCGCTGGTGATGGAGAATCCCGAACGCGCGGTGGAAATCCTCACCTGGCTCAAGACCTTCGGCGCGAGCCTAGCGCTCGACGATTTCGGCACCGGCTACAGCTCGCTGAGCTATCTGCACCGCTTCCCGTGCGACACTATCAAGGTCGATCGGTCGCTGGTGCGCGACAGCGGACTGAACGGCTCGACTCCGCTCATTCTGCGTTCGGTCATCGCGCTGGCGCACGAGCTCGGCAAGGAGGTCGTGGCCGAGGGCGTGGAGACGCAGGCCGATGCCGCCTATCTCCGCTCGATCGGCTGCGAATACGGCCAGGGCTATTATTACGGCGAGCCGATGCCGGCCAAGGATGTGGCGAGCCTGCTTGCCGCTCTCGCCAGTCACCGCAAGCGCCGCGAGCGCGAGCGCGCCCGCGCGCCGGCCGAGCCGCAGGCGCCCAAGGGACTGGAAGTGCAGGTTGGCGGCGCGAGCCCGCTGCCGGCTTTGCCGGGGCCGGGCACCGTGCCATCGACGTCCTAAGCGTGGCCTGAATCGTTGACCAGCCGGATCGGATCGATGCCGATCTTGTGCAAGGCGCGCGAATATTTCCGGTCGACCGCGGGATCGAAAATGAGCTCGGGGTCGGCTGGGCAGTTGAGCCAGCCATTGGCGTGGATCTCGGTCTCCAGCTGGCCCGGCGCCCATCCCGCATAACCGAGCGCCAGCAGCGCCTTGTCCGGCCCCGAGCCTTTGGCGATGTCGCGCAAAATGTCGATGGTGGCGGTGAGACAGACGCTCTCATCGATCGGCAGGGTGCTTTCGGCTTTGAAGTAATCGGCGCTGTGCAGCACGAAGCCGCGTCCGGTCTCGACCGGGCCGCCGAGATGCACCGCCATGCCGGTGAGCCCGGCCGGCAGCCTGATGCGATCCTCCGGCGGCACGATATTGAGCTGCTCCAGCAACTCGGTGAAGCTGATATTCGGGGCGCGCTGATTGATGATGATGCCCATCGCGCCGTCGGCGGAATGCGCGCACATATAGATCACGGCACGGGCAAAGCGCGGATCGCCCATCGCCGGCATGGCGATGAGCAGTTGGCCATCGAGATAGCCGCCGCGCTGCGGTTTGGGAGGTGTACTGCGAGCGGACATGGTTAGAGAGTACAGCCTTTGCGCGGCTTGGGAATAGTCATTGCGGCATTAACGCAAGCCGCGACATTTTCGTCGGCGGGCCTCACGAAAGAGTGAGTGTCTTCGCCTTGCTTCGCGTCGCACCGCGATGGGCTTGCCGCTAGAGTTGCGGCCGCAACAACCTTCTGGACATGACGATGGCACTTGCCTTTTTTCCGCGCCGCTTCACGCCTGCTGCATTGAGTTTCCTTGCCGGCGCAATCTTGGGCATCGCCGCAGGGGAGGTCGCTCTTGCCGCCGTGACCAGCTCGTCTGCGTGGGTCGCCTCGAACAGTTCAAAGGCGAGGCTGGTGTCGGGCACCGTCGAGCTCGACCACGCGCCGGCGCTCATCGCCGGCGTGCAGCTTCGCATGAATCCCGGCTGGAAGACCTATTGGAGGAACCCCGGCGATTCAGGCGTGCCGCCCAGCTTCGACTGGACCGGGTCGAAAAATTTGAAACAGGCGGAGGTGCTCTACCCAGCGCCGCACAGCTTCGCCGACGCGAGCGGCACGGCGATCGGCTATGACGACGAGGTGGTGTTTCCGGTCAAGCTCACGCCCGAGCGGGAAGGGGAGCCGATCGAGCTCAAGCTCGCGTTCTCCTACGGGCTTTGCAAGAATCTCTGCGTGCCGAACGACGTGAATCTCGAGCTTGCGCTATCGCCCGAGATCGGCAAAGGCGATGCGGCTCTGATCGAAAGTTTTCTGGCTCGCGTGCCGCAGCCCGGCAAGCAGGGCCTGTTGCCGGAAGTGAGCGGCGTTGAGGCAAAGCTCGCCGCCGACCCGCCTGAGCTTCTCGTCGATGCCGTCTTTCCGCCGGGCGCCACCTCGACCGGGCTGTTCATCGACGCCGGCGACGTGTTCATCCCGGCGTCCAAGCCGCTCGGCCCGCTCGACGGCGGCAAGCAGCGCTTCGCCATTATTTTTGCGACCCCGGCCGAGGCTTCAGCCGTCAAGGGCAAGAGCCTGGCGATGACGCTCGTCTCCGACCAGGGCTCGACCGAGACCATCTGGAAGGCCGAGTAGCGAGCGCGAGCTTGCCCTGGCGGGTGAAGCCGTTATGGTGCGCGCCAGCAACAAAATTAGGAGAGCACCGATGAGCATCGCCGCTGGAGACCGCCTGCCGGAGGCCACGTTCAGGGTCATGGGCCCTGACGGCATCAAGGAGATCACCACGGCGGAGGTGTTCGGCGGCAAGAAGGTCGTGCTGTTCGCGGTGCCCGGCGCCTTTACGCCCACCTGTCATCTCAAGCACCTGCCTGGCTTCATCGAGAGCGCCGACGAGTTCAAGCGGATGGGCATCGACACGGTGGCGTGCGTCGCGGTGAACGATCCATTCGTGCTCGCCACCTGGGCCGAGACCTCCGGCGGCAAGGGCAAGGTCTTGTTCTTGTCGGACGGCAATGCCGAATTCACCAAAAAGATCGGCATGGATTTCGACGGCAGCGGAGTCGGCCTCGGCGTCCGTTCCAAACGCTACGCGGCGCTGGTCGAGGACGGCGTGGTCAAGGCGCTGAATGTCGAGGACTTGCCCGGCGTCGCCGTCGAAAGCACCGCCGCCAAAATGCTCGACCGGCTCTAACCCGTCAGTCTTCGTTCTTGCTGCTTCTGCGGTGCGGAGGGAGGAACGGCTCCATGCCCTTGCGCGCCAGCTCGTCGGCCCGCTCGTTGGCGTCATGGCCGACATGGCCCTTGACCCAATGCCAGCGCACGGAGTGACGCGTGGCCGCTTGCTCCAAGCGCTCCCAGAGTTCAGCGTTCTTCACCGGCTTCTTGTCGGCGGTGCGCCAGCCGTTTCGTTTCCAGCCCTTGATCCAGCTGGTGATGCCGCCGCGCAGATAATTCGAGTTGGTATAGAGGTCGACCTCGGACGGCGATTTCAGCGCCTCCAGCGCCTCGATCGCCGCCGTCAGCTCCATGCGGTTATTGGTGGTGAGCTGCTCGCCGCCTTTCAGCTCCTTGCGATGCGGTCCGGATTCGAGGATCGCGCCCCAGCCGCCCGGGCCCGGATTGCCGGAACAGGCGCCATCGGTATGGATGACCACTTTCGGCCGCTCGGCCATGTCACGCCCCGAGTTCGTAGTCGCGATAGGATTTCACCCGCTGATGGAAGCGGAGCTTGCGCAGATATTCGCTAGGGTCCTTGGTCTTCACCAGCGCATTGGCGTCGGTGTTGATCAGATCGTAGGTCCGGGTCAGCAGGAATTGCAGCGCCGCCCCGCGCGCGAGCGTCGGCAGCCGGTCGAGCTCGGGCTTGGTCAAGCGCCGCACGCCCTCATAGGCCTGCAACAGCGCTCGCGCCTTGGTGACGTTGAAGCTGCCGTCGGACTCGAAGCACCAGGCATTGAGGCAAACCGCGACGTCGTAAGCCAGCATGTCGTTGCAGGCGAAATAGAAGTCGATCAACCCCGACACCTTGTCGCCGAGAAAAAACACGTTGTCGGGGAACAGGTCGGCATGGATCACGCCTTGTGGCAGGTCGTTCGGCCAGCGCTCCTCCAGATGGCGCAACTCCTTCTCGATCACGCCCGCCAGGCCCGGCTTGACCTTATCGGCGTCGCCGCCGATCGAGGCGAACAGCGCACGCCAGCCGGGCATCGACAGGCTGTTCGCCCTGAACATGGGGAAATCGGCGCCGGCGAGATGGAAATGGGCAAGCGCGTCGCCGAGCGCGGCGCAATGCTCGATATTGGGGCGCCGCACCCACAAGCCTTCGAGGAAGGTGATCAGCGCCGCCGGCCGCCCCGCTAGCTCTTTCAGCGTGTGCCCCTCGCGATCCTTGACCGGCAACGGGCAAGAGATGCGGCGCGAGGCGAGGTGCTCCATCAGCGCGAGGAAATACGGCAGGTCCTCGCGCTTCACCCGCTTCTCGTAGAGCGTGAGGATGTAGCGCCCGCTGTCGGTGTGGACGAGGTAATTCGAGTTCTCGACGCCCTCGGCGATGCCTTTGAAGGAGGTCAGCGCGCCGATCGCATAGCTGCCGATGAAGGCTTCGAGCTCCTCGTCAGAGACGTCGGTATAGACGGCCATTTACAGCGCCGGCATCTCTCTGAGCTCGCGCGGCAGCTTGAAAGCGATGCTTTCCTCCGCCGTGGTAACGGTTTCCACCGTCGCCGCGTAGCGCGCCTTGAAGGCATCGATGATCTCGTCGACCAGCACCTCCGGCGCCGAAGCGCCGGCGGTCACGCCGAGCCGCCTGATGCCGCCGAAGGCATCCCAGTCGATCTCGGCGGCGCGCTGGATCAACACCGCATAGGCGCACCCGGCCCGCTCGGCGACCTCGACCAGGCGCAGCGAATTGGAGCTGTTGGGCGAACCCACCACGATCATGCGGTCGCAAGCGGGCGCGATCCGCTTTACTGCCTCCTGGCGGTTGGTCGTGGCGTAGCAGATGTCGTCCTTGCGCGGGGTGATCATGCGCGGGAAGCGATCTCGCAGCACGCTCACGATCTCCTTGGTGTCGTCGACTGAGAGCGTGGTCTGCGTGATCACCGCGAGCTTGTCGGGATCGCGCGGGGTGAACGCGCGCGCATCGTCGGCCGTCTCGATCAAATGCACCGCGCCGTCCGGCAATTGCCCGGTCGTGCCGATCACCTCGGGGTGACCAGCATGCCCGATCAGGAGGATCTCGCGGCCCTCGCCAAACTGGCGCTCGGCCTCGACATGCACCTTGGAGACGAGCGGGCAGGTTGCATCGAGAAAGAACAGGTTGCGGGATTTGGCCGCCTCCGGCACCGATTTCGGCACGCCATGGGCGGAAAAAACGATGGGCGCGCCGGTATCCGGGATTTCGTCCAATTCTTCGACGAAGATGGCGCCCTTGGCCTTGAGGCTCTCCACCACGTAGCGGTTATGGACGATTTCATGGCGCACATAGACGGGCGCGCCGTATTTGGCGAGCGCCAGCTCGACGATCTGGATCGCCCGGTCGACGCCGGCGCAGAAGCCGCGCGGGGCCGCGAGATAAATGGTGAGTGGAGGGCGGTCGGATTGCCACCCATTGGCCTTGATCGTGCCGATCATCTTCGTCCCGGAGAAAACATGCGTTCGGCCGCTAGCGGGCCCAGTCTAGCCTTGTCGCGCCTGACGACTACGGATAGTTTGGCGCGCAAAACCAAGCAACCAGCAACTCACGGCATTTCAAAGCAATTCTTAGATCGAGCCCGGCATATCAGGCGGGGATGCCCGGCATGTCAAGCCGAGGACGGGGTCAGGTGAAGCGCAGCGGCGGACGTCGGTGGTTGACGCCATGCGCCCTCACGGGGCTCATCGCCGCCGGCGTATTGGCCTCGGGCTGCGCCGTCTCGCGTCTTTCCAATCCGTTCAAGTCGGGCGACGAGGACAGTTCCGCCTCGACCGTGAGGGAGGATCGGCTGCTCGAGACGGCCAGGGCCGATACCGGCGCCGATCTGCCGAGCGGCGCCAGCCTGCATTGCCCGCAAGTGGTGGCTTGGCCGCGCGACCGTCTGCTCACCGTCTACGAGGCCGGACATGTCGGCGACCAGAACTCGGTCGTGCATCGCGGCGAGATCACCAAGATGGCGCGGGAGTGCCAGCTCTACTCGGATCGGGTGATCGTCAAATATGGCTTTGCCGGGCGCGTGCTGACCGGGCCCAAGGGCGGGCCCGGCACCGTGACTCTCGGCGTGGACATTCGCGTCGATGGCGCGCAGCGAAACACGCTCGCCACCGACAAGATGAAGGTCACCACCACGATTCCCGCGGGCGCTCCTGCCGGATATTTCTCCATGGTGCGAGAGATCGCCTTCCCCATCATGGTCGGCACGCGGCCCGAGGACTACAAGATCTTCGTCGCCTTCGACCGCAGCGTCCCCAACGCGGGTTAGGAGGCCCTGCCGCCACGGCCGACCCCCAAGTCAGCCGGCTCGACGTCGACAGGCTTGCGCGATGTTATCGCCGAGTTTATCCGACCAAACTCTTCCTTGAAAACGCGCGGCAAGTCGTCGCCGCCTCCGCCGCCGGGCTGAGCGTTGCCGCGATCATATTGTTGCTGCAACACGCGCTCCGGCCGCTGGCGACCGCGACGCCGATCGAGATCCAGGTTTTCCTGGTAACGGCCTTCGCCTCCCTGCTGGTGGTGGGATACGTTTCGCTGTGGAGCGCCACGGTCCGAAATTTCTGGAAACTCGGCGCGCTTCTCACTCTGGCCATCGCCGTTCTCATCGCTCGATCGCTGTTCGAGACCGCAGATGAAACCGCCGTCCCGACCGTCGATATCGTCACCATCCTGACGGCCAAGGCCCCGCTTTGGGCAGGCGCGTTGCTCGCCATCGTTGCGCTGATTGTCGTTTGCTATGGGCATTTCATCTGGGTGCTGCTTCAGGCCACTTCCGCATTGGCGCGCGTCGCCGCATCCGAACGCCAGATCATGCGCGATCTGTCGTCGGGGCAGGCGGCGACCGGAGTCTTCGGTCGATTTTGGGCGTTTCCACCCCTGTTCAAGTTCGCGCGAAAGCCAACCTCGCGCTATGCCGCAATTATCCTGTTGTCCCTGGTGTGCGCGCTGTTGTTCTCGATCGTAGCCGTCCTGCCGATCGTCCTCACCATGCCGCTCGACGAGATCGGGCGCGTCAATGAAACATGCGGCACTGACGTCGATTGCATCCTGACCAAGGTACCCGAAGTTTGGGCGTCATTTGCCTTTCCGTTTGCCGCGGTTCTGGTTTGCCTCGTGTTTGGCTGGCTCGCCCAGCGCTTGTTGCGGCGTCTGCTTCGCTTCTCGCTCGAGGCGTTGCAGGAGGCCGACACCCGGCCGCCCGTGCTCTTCCTGCGCGCGTTTCGCGATGATCAGGTTCCCTTGCGCTCGCCCGAACTGGCCTTGTTCGGGCGCCTGCTCGAGCTGGGACGGCGCGCGAATTCGCTCGATCAACTCCTCCTCGATGAAGGAACGCCGTTCGGTCCGGTCGTTGGTCTCGGCAGCCCAACCGACAAGCGTCCGCCCTATGGAGCGGCCCGCGGCTATTTCGCCGCGGAGAACTGGCAGGACGCAGTGGTAAATCTCGTGGCGAAATCGGTCTTCACCGTGATCTGCCTCGACGACACCGCCGGCATTTGGTGGGAGGTGAAGCACCTCGTCGGCGAGCGCCACTTGAACAAGACGCTGTTTCTCATCCATCCGCGATTCGCGAGCGGAGCCGAGAACGCCCGCATTCTCGCGCAGGTCTCGCGACATTTCGGTGAGGGAGGAGTTGCCAAGGCGCTGCGGGAAGGCCCGCCGCGGACAGAGCCGCTCCCCACGGCCGAAACCATTCTCGGCTTTTTTTGCGATCAGGACTCTGGGCTCCACCTCCTGCAGAGCTCGACCTTCTCGCGCTTTGCCTACCTGATGGCACTGCGCATCTTCGTCCGCCGGCAGTTGGGGCTGGTTACGATCCCCTAGTGGTTCGGCTCACCCTGGCCAAGGCTTGGCGTCCGGCAAGCCCCATTGGTGCCTCGCTGTTTCCACTTTGATGCCAAGAAATAGGCCTGACCTGTCGCCTAGGGTGGCGGAAGAGGGAAAACGAGTAACAGTGAGTATTCATGGGGCAAACTAGGCCCAGGTCTGATCCCCTAATGGCGGCTGGGAGGTATCCCGCCGGCGTTCTGGAGGACCCAAAACCGGTCGCGCAGCGATTTGCCTATTCGGCGGACCTGCGGCAAGCGCCTTCGCGTCGGACCGATCCGCCGCGAGCGGCGCAGCCGGCGCCCCGGACCGCGCCCCGAAACGCAACTGCCTCGGGACGCTCGGCCGTCCGGACCCGTTGGCTGCATGCCGGGCTGATTCTCGCCGTGCTGGCTCCGAGCGTCATTCTTGCAGCCGTTTGGCTCGGCCTGATCAGCATGCCCGGATCGACGTACACAGCACCTCTGCCTGAGGCGCGGACGGTGGCGCCATCAGCCGTCCTCACGGCGCCCGATCGGATCGAAGCCATCGCCGGCGAGGATGTAAGCTTCCCGATCGCCCTCGATGGCACCGACGGCATGCCCTCTCGCAGCGTGATCGCCGTACGAGGGCTGCCGCAAGGCAGCAATTTCTCGGAGGGCCGCCCCTATGGGGACAGCGAATGGAGCCTGAAGCCGGATCAGATCGGCGATTTGGACCTCGTTCTGGCGGCCGACGCGAAGGGCGAATTCAAACTTGGCATCGCCCTCATTGGCCCCGACGACAGGGTCATTGCCGAGGCTGCGACCTTGCTCGAGATTGCGCCGGCCCCGCCCGCGCCGGAGGTGCCGCAGCAAGGCGAAGTTCCATTGCCGGTCGGCGCTGACGCACCGTCACCGGCCCCCGGTCCGGATGGCAGCGAAGCCGCGGCGGCGACACTTGTTCCCGACGGAACGCCTGGCAACGAAGCGGGATTGGAGCAAAAGCCGGCGACAGCGGGGGCGGCGAGCCCCGCGGCCGGTGAGACTTCGCCCGACCAGCCCGAGCCAAGCAAAGATGGCGAGAACGGGTTGGGCTCGGTGCAGCCCTCCGTTTACGTCAACCTGCGGGAAGGGCCGTCGTCGTCAGCGCCGGTGGTCGGCGTGATCGCCAAGGGCGCCAAACTTTCCGTGCTCGACCGCAAGCGCGGATGGGTACAGGTGGCCGACCCTGCAAGCGACAAGCAGGGTTGGATCTACACCGGCAATCTCGTCGGCGAGGCAAAGACACATCACAGCCGCGGCAAGCGCGCGGCTCCCGCCGATGCCGCACCGGCATCGGAATCGTTCTGGGGTCGGGTAGGAAGCTGGCTGAGCCCGGGCTAGTTCAGCTTGCCCTTGAGCGCGTCGATGCCTTGGCTGACGAGTTTGTTGGCGCCTTCCGGCGTCAGCTGCGCGGCAATCACTGTCCGCGCCGCCGTAACTGCGGCTTCCGCCGCCGCCGCGCGCACCTCGCGCAGGGCCTCGGCCTCCGCGCGGGCGATCTTTTCCTCGGCGAGCTTCATGCGCCGCTCGAACTGCTCCTTCATCGAGCGGCGCGTCTCGGCTGCAAGGATCTCGGCTTCCTTGGACGCGAGGTCGATGATGTCTTTGGTTTCTTTGGCCACGTCGCCCTGCCTGCGGCGATAATCGGCGAGCACCTTCGCGGCCTCCTCGCGCAAGCGTTTGGCCTCTTCGAGCTCCTTGGCGATGGCAGCGGCGCGGGCGTCCAGCGCGGCGGCGAGCTTCTTGTGCACGCCGAGATAAAGCATACCGCCGACGAACAGGAAGAACGATACCGCGACCCAGAATTCCGGCTCGAAGATGAATTCCATGGGCCTAGTCCTTCCGCGCGGCGGCGACCGCCTTGTCGAGCTCCGCCTTGGCCGGAGCGACGCCGATCAGCTGGCGCACGATGTCCGCCGCCACCTCCGCGGCCACTGCATTCACATCGCGCATGGCGGAGGTCTTGGCCGCATTGATGCGCGTCTCTGCCTCCGCGCCCCGCTCGGCAAGCTCGGCATCGAGACGGGCGCGCTCTGCGGCGCTCTCGGCTTTCAGCTTGGCGCGGCCTTCGTCGATGATGGCATGCGCCTTCTGCTTGGCCTCGGCCAGCGTCTGCTCGTAAGCCGCGATCGCCTCCTCGGTCTGCCGCCGCAGCCTATCCGCCTCGGCCAGATCCTTGGCGATTTTGTCGGCGCGCGCCTCGAGCACTGAGCCGATGCGCGGCAGCGCCACCTTCACCATCAGCAGATAGAGAATGCCGAAGGTGATCAGCAGCCAGATCAGCTGGGGGGCCCAGTCGAGTGGATTGAGCTGCGGCATGGTGGCTTCCCGCTAGCCGGAAGAGGTTTCCGGCAGTGCCTAGAACACGAACAGGATGATCAGCGCCACCACCAGGCCGAACAGGCCGGTGGCCTCGGCGAGAGCGAAGCCGAGCAGGAGATTGGCGAATTGCGACGGCGCCGCCGACGGGTTGCGCAAGGCGCCTTGCAGGTAGTTGCCGAAGATCGTGCCGATGCCGATACCGGCGCCGACCAGGGCGATCGAGGCCAACCCCGCGCCGATCAATTTTGCTGCTGATGGATCCATGACGTCTCTCCTTTGCAACGATGCTGGTTCGATGGGCTAATGATGCATATGCAGGGCGTCGTTGAGATAGATGCAGGTCAGGATGGCGAACACATAGGCCTGCAAGAACGCAACGAGGATTTCGAGACCGGTGAACGCCACCATGAAGGCGAGCGGCGCCCAGCCGCCGAGAAAGCCGAGCGCCACGACGAAGGCGCCGAACACTTTCAGCATGGTGTGGCCGGCCATCATGTTGGCGAACAGCCGCACCGACAGCGACAGCGGACGGGTGAGATAGGAGATCACCTCGATCACCACCAGCAGCGGCAGCATGACGATCGGCACGCCCTCGGGCACGAAGAATTTGAGGAACTTGGCGCCGTGCTTCCAGAAGCCGATCGCCGTGACGCCGAGAAAGATGAAGGCCGCCAGCGCGAAGGTGACGATGATGTGGCTCGTTACGGTGAAGGAATAGGGCACCATGCCGAGCATGTTCAGCGTCAGCACGAACATGAACAGCGTGAACACGAACGGGAAATATTTCATCCCGTCGGTGCCGACATTGTCGCGCACCATGCTGGCGATGAACTCGTAGGACATCTCCGCGACCGACTGCAGCCGCGACGGCACCAGCGCGCGGCTCGACATGGCGTACACGGTGAACAGCGTGATGAGCGCGGCCGCGATCAGCATGAACAGCGCCGAGTTGGTAAAGGACGCATCGAAGCCGAACAGCTCGATGGGGATCAGCCGCTTGATCTCGAACTGATGCATGGGATTGGGCAGGCCGCCGGCGCTGCCGCCTCCATGCTCTGCCCCTTCAGCGGCATATGCTGCGTCGATCACTGCAAAACGCCCCTAGTCGTCGTCATCGTCCAACACGCTCGGCAAGTCTTTTACCGATTGCGCGTCCGCCTGCATACGCTTGGCGGTGCGCACCACATTCATGATCCCCGCGGCGGCGCCCAGAGCGAGAAACACCACCATCAGCAGCGGCGTGGTGCCGAGCCAGCGGTCGAGCCACCAGCCGATGAACCCGCCAACCGCCACGCCGGCCACCAGCTCGATGCCGAGCCTGAGCGCCTGGCCGAGCGCGGCCCCTTGGCCTTGCGGCCCGGGCCCGGGGGCCTTGCCGTGCCGCCCTTGGGCCTCCGCCAATTGCTCGCCAAGACTGTCGAGCCGCCGCCGAATAGTGTCTGCGTCACGGCCGTTTTGCTCGCGGCCGGACTGTTTTTCGGCACCGGCCATTGGCGTCGCTCAATTCCGGGAGAGCCCTCGGGACCGGCTGGTCCTTAAGCTTGGCCGGCACTTTAGTTTGGGATTTGCCCCTGTCAAGGAAGTCCAGGGGCCAAAAAAACGTTGGATTTGGCTAGCTGGCGTCGCGCAGGCGCTCGGCCGTATCGAGATCGACCGAGACCAGCTGGCTCACACCGCGCTCCATCATGGTGACGCCGAACAGCCGGCTCATCCGCGCCATGGTCAGGGGGTGGTGAGTGATGATGAGGAAGCGCGTGTCGGTCTCCTTGGCCATCTCCTCCATCAGCCGGCAGAAGCGCTCGACATTGGCATCGTCGAGCGGCGCGTCCACCTCGTCGAGCACGCAGATCGGCGAGGGGTTGGTCAGGAACACGGCGAAGATCAGCGCCAGCGCCGTCAGCGCCTTCTCGCCGCCCGACAAAAGCGTCAGCGCCTGGGTGCGCTTGCCGGGCGGGCAGGCGAAAATCTCCAGGCCCGATTCGAGCGGGTCGTCGGAATCGACCAGCTTCAGCTCGGCCGTGCCACCGCCGAACAGCGTCTTGAACAGCCGGCCGAAATGGCCGTTGACCATGTCGAAGGCTTCGAGCAACCGCTTGCGGCCCTCGCGGTTCAGATTGGAAATGCCCTGCCGCAGCCTGACGATGGCTTCCTCGACATCGGCCTTCTCGCGCTCCATCTCCTCGAGCTTGGCGGCAAGCTCTGCCTCTTCCTCCTCGGCTCGCAGATTGACGCCGCCCAACCGCTCGCGGTCGCCCTTCAGCTTCACCAGCCGCGCCTCGACATCTTCGAGCGGCGGAATGGGGGTGCCCGGCTTCAATCCGGCAAGCGCGAGGCAGTCTTCCGGCGTGCAGTCGAGCTGATCGCGGATCGCGCGCGCGCTTTCGCCACGGCGCTCGCGGGCGGCCTCGAGCCGCGCCTCGCTGCGCGCGCGCGCCTCGCGGGCTTCCGCCAGCCGCTCCTGCACCTCGCGCAAGGCCTTCTCGCGGCCTTTCAGCGCCGTCTCGGCCAAAGCCAGATCGTCGGCGGCTTTCGTCCGCTCGCGCTCGGCGGTGGCGATCGCGTCGAACAATTTCATGCGGCGCTGCTCGATCTCAGCCGGGAGATTTGCCAGGGCGGCGAGGTCTGCGCTCGTCTCTTCCTCGCGTGCGCGCAGCGTCTGGATCTGCTCGCGCGCATTGGCGATACGCTTCTGCCACAACTCCTCTTCCGCGCCGATCGCTTCCAGGCGCTCTTGGCGCAGCCGGATCTCGCGCTCGAAACCTTCAAGTGCGGCCTCCGCGCGTGCCGCAGCCTGACGGCTCGATGCGGCCTTGGCTTGTGCCGTTTCGAGTGCGGCTTCCAGCGCCAAGAGGGAACCTAATGCGAGCAGCGCCGTCGCGACGCGGCTTCCATGCCCGTTTGCCTCGTCGATCCCGGCGCGGGTGCGATTCAGCGCTTCGGCCAGCGCGCCGAGTTCCTTGCTGGTCGCTTGCGCCTCATGCTCGGCGGCGGCGATCTGATCACGCATGCGGTCGAGCTCGGCATGCGCCGCCTTGGCCTCCTGCCGCAGAGCCTTGGTCTTGAGCCCCTTCGCTTCCGCCTTGGCAATCGCGGCATCAAGCTCCGCCTGGGCTTCGACGGCACGGGCTTGCGCCGCGGCTGAATCCTTTGTGAGCGCCGCAAGCCGGCTCCGCTCGACCAGTCGCGCACCGGCGGCGCTCGTCGTGCCGGCCTGGATGCTATAGCCGTCCCAGCGCCAGAGATCGCCGTCCTTGGAAACCAGCCGCTGTCCTGGCTTGAGCCCCATCTGCAACGCGCGGCCTTGCGAAGCCTCGACCACGCCGATCTGCGCCAGACGGCGCGACAAGACGGCCGGCCCTTTGACGAAATTGCTGAGCGGAACCGCGCCTTCGGGAAGCGCAGGGTCGTTGTCCGCAGCCGATGTCAGCCGCCAATGCGAGGGCGCCGTCTCCTCGCTCGCGGCATCGAGATCGTCGCCGAGCGCGGCGCCCAGCGCCTGCTCGTAGCCCGAGGCGATCTTGATCTCTTCCACGATCGGCGACCAATCATGCCCGGGCGCCAAGAGCTTCGTCAGCGTGGCGAGCTCGGTCTCGAGCTCCTGGCTGATGAGCTTTGCCTCGGAGGCGAGGGCCCTGGCCCTGGTTTCCGCCGCATGCGTCTCTTCTTGCTCGGCCTCCGCCGCTTGGAGCTCGGTCTCGATGCCTTGCACCGTGGCTGATAACTCGGCGAGCGAAGTGTTCAGCCCGGCGAGCTTGGCCTCGCTGCCGCTCTCGGCCTCGCGCTTGGCAAGCTCCTGCTCGAGTTCGCCGAGTTGCGCCGCGAGCCGCGCGCCGCGCGTTTCGATCTCGAACTTTTCCCCATCGAGGCGGCCCCGCTCGGCGCGAGCCTCGGCGAGCGCCGTGGTCGCCTGCCGCAATGCCTGCTCAGCCGCTTCGAGGATCTCCTCGGCCCGGGCCGCGGCATCGCGCAATTGCGGCTCCTCGCGATCGCGCGAGCTTGCCACGGCGAGACGCCTTCCCTCTTCACCGAGCCCGCGCAGCATGCCTTCGGCCTCGGCGATATGCTCCTCCTCGCGGGCGAGGTCGCGGGAGGCTTGCGCCAGCCGGGTCTCGAGCTCCGCCTGCCGCGCCTTGGCGCGGGCCTCCTCGCGCTCCAGCGCGTCGCGCTCGACGCTCAAGCGGTGCAGCACGGCGGCGCGCGCGGCCTCCTCGTCGCGCAAAGGTTGGAGCTTCTCGGCAGCCTCGGCCTGCTGCCGCAGAGCCTCGCCCTCGGCCTTGGTGTGCTGGGCGACCTGGGAGAGGGCCTCTTGAAATGCCGCTTCCTCCTGCTCGACATGGGCGCAGGCGCCGGTCCAGTGCAGGTGATGCTGCAGCGCCTCGGTTTCGCGGATCTTGCCGGAGATTTCGCGGTAGCGCTGGGCCTGGCGCGCCTGGCGCCGTAACGCCTGCAATTGCGACGCAAGCTGGCCGATCAGATCGGCCAGCCGCGCGAGATTGGCTTCCGTCGCCTTCAGCCGAAGCTCGGCCTCGTGGCGGCGGCTGTGCAAGCCGGCAATGCCCGCCGCATCTTCCAGCACCCGGCGGCGTTCCTGCGGCGCGGCATTGACGATCTCGCCGATGCGGCCCTGCCGCACCAATGCCGGCGAGCGGGCGCCGGTCGCCGCATCCTCGAACAGGAGCCGCACGTCGCGTGCGCGCGCATCCTTGCCGTTGACCTTGTAGGCCGAGCCTGCCTCGCGCTCGATCCGCCGCGTCACTTCCAGCGCGTCGCTGTCGTTGAACTCGGCCGGCGCCGTGCGCGCGCTATTGTCGATGAACAGGGTGACCTCGGCGCTATTGCGTGCCGGGCGGTCTTCCGAGCCGGCGAAGATCACATCCTCCATGGCGCCGCCGCGCATGCTCTTATACGAGGTCTCGCCCATGGCCCAGCGCAGCGCCTCGAGCAGGTTCGACTTGCCGCAGCCATTGGGGCCGACCACGCCGGTCAGGCCCGGCTCGACCAGCAGCTCGGTCGGCTCGACGAACGACTTGAATCCGAGAAGGCGAAGACGAGTGATCTTCACGCTGGGTCTACCTTGTTAGTGGAGCCTCTACGCACGGGACCGGACCATGGCCGGTGTCCGGAAAACGATCAAGACGGAGTTGCCGGCGGCGGAGCCTGCTCGATCATGGCCTTGATCTCGTCGAAGGTGACCTCTCCCTGGGCCTTGCGGCCATTGATGAAGAAGGTCGGCGTGCCGATCACGCCAAATTGTCGCCCCCGCTGCTTCACCTCCGTCAAGCCGTCGATAATGGTTTGATTCGATAGGCATTTGTCAAACGTCTCGCGGCTCATTCCACTCGATTTGGCGACTGCGTAGATGGCGTCCGGGCGCACTTCCTGGCTCACCCATTCGCTCTGCCGGGTCAGGAACTGGTTCAGCAGGAAGAAATATTTGTCTTGCGGCGCGCAGCGATTGACGACCGCCGCATTGCCGGAGGTGTGGCCGATCGGGAACTCACGCACGATGAACCGCACTTTGCCGGTGTCGATGAACTCCTTCTTCACGCGCGCGAACAGCGTCTTCTGAAAATGCGCGCAATGCGGGCAGGTGAGCGAGACATATTCGATGACGGTGACCGGGGCGTTCGCCTTGCCGATCGACACATCGCCGAGCGGGCCGGGCGCCATCAGCTCGGCTTGCGGCGGCACGTAGGTCGCCTTGTCGATCGGCGGCGCCGGGCCCATCGCGCCGCCGCCGCAGCCCGAAAGCGCGAGCGCCAAAGCAATCGGGATCGACGCGCTTAGCCCCCAGAGCCGCATCACGGAGTTCCTACTGGCTCGAAGACCCTTCGGGCTTGCTCTCGTCCGGCATTGGCGTCGCGCCACCATCGGGCGCCGGCGTGGCGCCGCCTTCAGATGTCGTCGGCGCGCTGCTTTCCGCCGGCTTGTCGATGCCGACGAACTTGGCCTCGAAATCCTTGAGCGTGTGTTCGCCGCTCATCCGCTTGCCGTTGATGAAGAAGGAGGGCGTCGAGTCGATGCCGAATTTCTCATAGCCGGTGGTGCGGATCTCGACGATCTTGTTGAACAGCTCCTTGTCCGCCATGCACTTGTCGAAGCTCTCCTTCGAGAAGCCGGCCTGGCGAGCGAATTGCAGCAGCTTTTCCATGGCCTCGGGGCCCTGCACGACCCAAGTCTGTTGCGTCTGGAACAGCGCCTCGATCATCGGGAAATAGCGATCGGGGCCGGCACAGCGGGCGAGCAACGAGGCGCGCGCGGCGAGCCCGTCGAGCGGGAATTCGCGGAAGATGAAACGAACCTTGCCGGTATCGATATATTTGGTCTTGAGGTCGGGAAACACGACCGTCTCGAACTGCGCGCAATGCGGGCAGGTCATCGAGGCATATTCGACGATGGTGTTGGGAGCATCGGCGCTGCCAAGGGCCATCTCGGGCAGCGGGCCGGGCGCCATCAACGCGGCGAGGTCGGGATCGGTCTTGGGGCCTGGTCCGCCCGCATTGCCGTCGGAACTCGTCTTCCAATAGACGAGGCCGCCGACGAGAATGGCGGCCGCCACCGCGCCGATGATGAACAGCGTATTTTTGCCGCCGGCCGCATCCTTGCCGGGCGGCGTCTCAGCGCCTGAGCCTGAGGATTTGCTGCCTGCCGCCTTGCCGGAACCGGGCTGGACAGCCGCCTTTTTCTCGCTTTTCGCCACTCTTTTCACTCCGCTTGATGGGATCGCTTCGAGCCGGGCCTACATTCGTTAAACACCCGCGTTCTGGCAAGAGCGAGATGAGCGGCTTCAATCGCTTGTGAGCTTGCCGCGGGTGTTGGTCCCGAGCCGCAGCAAGGCCGTGCGCAAGCCGCCATCCTCGATGGAAGCCGACGCGGGCAACACGTCGGGATCGATCGGCGGCTCCGCGGCGGCCCTGCGCGGGGCTTTGCGCCCGACCGGCGCCTGCAGGATGCGCATCTCGGCAATCGCCCGATAGCCGAAATAGGCGTTCACCCGCTCGAGGATCTGGCCGGAGCGGTGCTGCACCTCGATGGCGCGCGGACCTTCGACCCTGAGCACCAGGGTCGCGCCCTCGACCCGGTGGCCTTTGGGCGCGTCAGCCATTTGCGCTTCGTCCCTGCGCTTCGGCCAGACCACCCGGTCGGGCATGGTGAACTGGGCGAGTTCCGCGCCGACGATGGTTCCCCATTCGCTCAGCAGCGAGGTGGTGGCGAAGCCGCGTGCGCGCGCCGAAGCATCGAGCGCTGCTGCCGCATAGGCGCCGATCGGACGCGCCGCTCCTGCCGCCCGTCCCAAGGCTCTGCGTTGCTTTTCGTCCATGGCGTTTTGCAATGTGGAGCGATCGCGCGCTCCGCTTGCTTCCTCTCGCCCGAGCTTACACCATGGCCGGAACCGAGGCGTGGGCGGAGTTGGTTTTATGCAGAGGCGCGCGGCAGCGCGGACGCAGCGGCAAGAGGCGCGCATCGCCGATGACGTGCTCGCCTGGTACGACTGCGAACGCCGCCGCCTGCCGTGGCGGGCAGAGCCGGGAGAGGCGCCCGATGCTTACCGCGTATGGCTCAGTGAGATCATGCTGCAACAGACGACGGTCAAAGCCGTGCTGCCGCGCTACGATCTGTTCCTGCGCCGTTGGCCGGATGTGGCGGCATTGGCCCGCGCCGAGCTTGGTGAGGTGCTCGCCGCCTGGGCCGGCCTCGGCTATTACGCGCGTGCGCGCAATCTGCATGCTTGCGCGCGCGAGGTGGCGGAACGGCGCGGCGGCAAGTTCCCCGAGGACGAGGCCGCGTTACGCAAGCTGCCGGGGGTCGGCGACTATACCGCCGCTGCCATCGCCGCGATCGCTTTCGACAATCGCGCGACGCCGGTCGACGGCAATATCGAGCGGGTGGTGGCTCGGCTGTTCGCGGTGACGACCCCGCTCCCCATCGCCAAGACCGAGATCAGGGCGCTCGCCGCGACGCTGACCCCTGAGACGCGATCCGGCGACTTCGCCCAGGCGATGATGGATTTGGGGGCCACGATCTGCACCCCGCGCCGCCCGGCGTGCGGACTTTGCCCTGTGCGCGTCGATTGCCGTGGTTATGCCGATGGCCTCGCCGAGGCGCTGCCCTATCGCGAGGCGAAGGGCGAGCGGCCGGTCAGGCGCGGGGCAACCTTCGTTGCCATCCGCGCCGATGGCGCCGTGCTGCTGCGCGAGCGGCCGCCGAAAGGGCTGCTCGGCGGCATGCTGGAGACACCGTCTTCACCTTGGGCCGAAGGACAAGGAGGCAGCGATAGGGGAACGGGCCACGCGCCACTGAAGGCGAATTGGGAGAAGCTGCCCGGTCTGGTCGAACATACCTTCACGCATTTTCATCTCGAGCTTTGCGTCTATCGCGCCGAGGTCGGACAGGATGCGCAGCCGAACCGCGCGGCGGAGCCCGAGCGCTGCCTTTGGCTCAAACCGCGCGCGCTTGCGGGTGCGGCGCTGCCGTCAGTGATGCGGAAGGTGTTGCTGTACGCGCTCGAACCGAAGCGCGTCAGCCCTGCGGCTCGAGCTTCGCCCGCGCCGCCTCGCGCAAGGCGTCGATCGGCTTGAGGCGGCCTTCGGCCTCGTAGTGCCAGAAGGTCCAGCCGTTGCAGGCGAGCGCGCCTTGTACATGCGCGCCGATCTTGTGGATCGAGCCTTGCGCGCCGGCGCAGGCGATCGAGCCGTCGGCGCGGACTTTCGCCTCGTGCCGCGCGCCGGAATCGTAAAGCACCGTGCCGGGCGAGATCAGCCCGAGCTCGACCAGCGCGCCGAACGGGATGCGCGGCTCGCCGCGTTTGCCCTTGGCGACTTGCAGCGAATCTTGGTCGAGCGGGGACAGCGCCGCGAGCCGCGCTCTTGCCGCCTCGGCATAGTTCGCCTCGCGCTCGATGCCGACAAACGCCCGCCCGAGCCGCTTGGCGGCGACCGCGGTGGTGCCTGAGCCGAGAAAGGGGTCGAGCACGACATCGCCGGGATTACTCGCGGCCAGCAGGATGCGATGCAGCAGCGCCTCGGGCTTCTGCGTCGGATGGGTTTTGCGGCCGCAGTCTTCCCGCAGGCGCTCGGCGCCGGAGCAGATCGGGAAAAGCCAGTCCGAGCGCATCTGCAAATCTTCGTTGAGCGCCTTCATCGCCTCGTAATTGAAGGTGTAGCGCGCTTTGGGTCCCATCGACGCCCAGATCAAAGTCTCGTGCGCATTGGTGAAGCGCCGCCCGCGAAAGTTCGGCATCGGATTCGATTTCCGCCACACCACGTCGTTCAGCACCCAGAAGCCGAGATCCTGGAGGATGGCGCCGACGCGGAAGATGTTGTGATAGCTGCCGATCACCCAAAGCGCGCCCGACGGCTTCAACACGCGGCGGCAAGCGGAGAGCCAATCGCGGGTGAAGGCATCGTAGGCGGCGAAGCTGCCGAACTTGTCCCAGTCGTCGTCGACGGCATCGACGCGGCTATTGTCGGGTCGAAACAGTTCGTTGTTGAGCTGGAGATTGTAAGGCGGGTCGGCGAACACGAGGTCGATCGAGGCTTCGGGGAGGAGCTTAAGCTCCTCGATGCAATCGCCGACGATGATCCTGTCGAGCGGGAGCTTGGCTCCCCTCTTGTCCCCCACGCCCATGACACCACTCGGGTTACGCAGTACTGCACGCGCTCGCCCTTAGGCGAGACCGGCCCATGCTGGCGGACGACGGTAAAGGCGGACTTAATCCCCGAGAGTTGGCTTGGCGCGGACACCGTGCCACAAACCGGTCGGAGCGCCGTTTCGGGGGATCAGGCGATGCCGCCGGGCTTTCATCGCCGGGACATGCTGTATGCGGCGCTCGGCCTTGCGGCGCTGAAGCTGGCGGGCGCCCCGGCCTATGCGGCTGAGGAGAGGGAAGGGGGGAAAGCCATGGCCAAGGACATCGTCATGATCCACGGCGCCAACGAGGGCGGCTGGTGCTTCGACAAATTCAGCTCAGTGTTCCAGAGCCTGGGTTGGACTTGCCACGCGCCAGACCTGATCGGCCACGGGAGCAGAGCCGCGGATGCCGCCAACACCTTGATTGGCGTGGGCATGGCCGATTACCGCGCCGAGCTTGAGGCTTTTCTCATGACGTTGCCGTCGAAGCCGGCAATCCTCGGCCACTCGATGGGCGGCGTGCTGGCCCAGCAGCTCGCGGCGCAAGGCCTCGCCCGGGCGCTGATCTTGGCGGCGCCCGCGCCGCGCTCCGGCATTTTGCCGCCGACCGACGCGGAGAAACAACTCGATCAGGATTTGGTGGGGCTGGGGGCCTTCTGGAAGACGGTGATCAATCCTGATTTCGCGCTTGCCCGCATCTACACGCTGAACCGGGTGCCGGAGGCCGAGCAGCGCGCGGTGTTCGACCGGTTCGGCCCCGAATTGGGCCGCGCCTTTTTCGAGTTGTTTTTCTGGATGTTCGACCGGAGCGGCGCCACGATGGTCGACACGCGCGCCGTCGACTGCCCGGTGCTGTGTCTCGTCGGTTCCGACGACAGGATCGTTTCGCCGCAAACGGCAGGCGAGACGGCGCAAGCCTATCCGCAAGCAGCTTTCTGGGAGCTTGACGGCCACGGGCACATGTTCTTGCTCGAGCCCGGCGCGGAGGACCTCGCTCGCCGCATCGCCGCGTGGATCCCGGACTAGGCGTCCTCGACGGTCTCGTCTGGCAATGGCAGCTCGGTGCCGGTCTGGATCAGCCTGAGCGCTCGCTCGATTGGGCTGAAGGAGCGGCGGTGATGCGTGCACACGCCATGCTTCTTGATGGCCGCCGCATGCTCCGGCGTGCCGTAGCCTTTGTTGCTGTCCCAGGCATAGCGCCGATAGCGGCGCGAGAGCTTCACCATCAGCCGGTCGCGCGTCACTTTGGCGACGATCGACGCCGCCGCCACCGAGAGCGACAGCCCGTCGCCGCCGACGACTGCCCGCGCCTTGCAGGGAAACCGCTTGGGAACGATGTTGCCGTCGATCAGAGCCGAGCCGACCGGCACGCACAGCCGGCGATAGGCGGCGCGCATGCCCCACAGACTTGCTTGCAGAATGTTGATGCGGTCGATCTGCTTCACCGGGCCGATCACCACCGAGACGATCGAGGTGGCGATGATCGCGTGATAGCGGTCTTCGCGCGCCTCCGGCGTCATCAGCTTCGAATTGTTGAGCCCTTCCGGAATGCGGTCGGGATCGAGGATCACCGCGGCGACCACCACCGGGCCGGCCCAAGGACCGCGCCCGGCCTCATCGATCCCGGCGACGGGGCCGCGATACTGCTCCATCATCGCCGCCTCGAGATCGAAGCTCGGCGCAGGCAACGGCAGCTTTTCGGCGGGAAGTCCCATGGCAGGGGACTGTCGCGCAAAGCCCGCGCATTTGGCAACTTGTTCGCAAGCGGCGCGCCCTGCCGCTGTGGAAAACCGCTAGAACAGCCGGAGTTGCTGGCCGGGAAGCGACGGCGGCGTAAACAGGTCGGTGCGCAGTTCCACCGAACTCTTGTTGAGCCCCAGCCGTTCGGCGGCCAGCTCGAATCGCCGCCCGATCATCCAGGCATAGGGGCCGTCGCCGCGCATACGCTCACCCCATTTCGCGTCGTAGAGCTTGCCGCCGCGCGTCGAGCGCATCAGCGACAGAACGCGCTTGGCGCGGTCCGGGCAATTCGCTTGCAGCCATTCGGTGAAGAGATCGCCGATCTCGAGCGGCAATCTGAGCAGCACATAGCCCGCGCTGTTTATGCCGGCAGCGGCGGCGCGCTCCAAGATGCGCTCCATCTCCATGTCGGTAAGGCCGGGAATGATCGGCGCCACCATCACCGAGGCGGGCACGCCGGCATCGACCAGCCGTTGCACGGTTTCGAGCCGCTTGTCGGGCGTGCTCGCGCGCGGCTCCATGGCGCGGGCGAGCTTGCGGTCGAGCGTGGTGACCGATAGCGCCACCTTGACCAGCCCGCGTTCGGCCATCGACTTGAGAATGTCGAGATCGCGCAACACCAGCGCCGATTTGGTGACGATGCCGACCGGATGGTTGGCGGCGCTCAAGACTTCGAGGATGCGGCGCATGATGCGGTAGCGCCGCTCGATCGGCTGATAGGGATCGGTGTTGGTGCCGATGGCGATGGTGCGCACTTGGTAGCCCGGCTCGGCAAGCTCGCGCTCGAGCGCTTGCGCGGCATTGGTCTTGGCGAACAGCCGCGTCTCGAAATCGAGTCCGGGCGAGAGCCCGAGAAAGGCATGGGTCGGCCGCGCGAAGCAGTAGATGCAGCCATGCTCGCAACCCCGGTAGGGGTTGATCGAGCGGTCGAAGCCGATGTCTGGCGATTTGTTGCGGGTGATGATGCGCCGCGCCGGAACCTCTTGCACTTCGGTGGCGAGTGCCTCGAGTTCGCCGAGCGACTCCCAGCCGTCGTCGATGGGCTCATAGACGATCGGTTCGAAGCGGCCGCCGCGATTGGTCTGAGCCCCCCGGCCATGCCGCCGGCCGGCGGCGACGCCTCCCGCTTCAGGCGGAAAGCTCTCGGTCTCGGCGGGTTTGCGCAATGCGACTGACATGCCAACCATATAGGACGGCCATAAGAACAAATCAAGAACAAACACGCGCAATCGCCACGCGACGATTGCCGAGCAACGGTGGCGCGCCTATAGGTTCCGCGCCATGATTTCGGTCATCATTCCAACGCTGAACGCCGAGCGCACGCTGGCGCATACGCTTGCCGCTCTGGTTCCGGCCGTGGTCGAAGGCATCGTGCAGGAGGCGATCCTGGTCGATGGCGGTTCGACCGACGAGACTTGCGCCATCGCCGAAGCCGCCGGCACGCATCTGGTCGAGGCGCCGCGTGGGCGTGGCTCGCAGCTTGAGGCCGGCGCTCATCAGGCAAAAGGCGATTGGCTGCTGTTTCTGCACGCGGACACCGTGCTCGAGCCCGGCTGGGCCGAAGAGGCCCAGAGCTTCATCGAGCGCGTCGAGGGCGGCAGACGGCCTCAGGCCGCTGCTTCCTTCCGCTTCGCGCTCGACGACGACGGCCTGATGCCGCGCTTCGTCGAAGCGCTGGTTGGCTTGCGCTGCGGCCTGCTGGCTCTTCCTTACGGCGACCAAGGACTGCTCATCCCACGCAATCTCTACAATCGCCTCGGCGGCTTCCGGCCGCTCCCGCTCATGGAGGACGTCGATCTGGTGCGCCGGCTCAAGCGGCGCGAGCTGGTGATGCTGAAATCGCGCGCGGTGACGAGCGGCGAGCGTTATCGGCGCCAGGGCTATCTCGCCCGGAGCTTGCGCAATCTCGGCTGCATGCTGCTCTATTATCTGCGCGTGCCGCCGCGGGTGCTTGCGCGGCTTTATGGTTAGACCCAACGCGGTGCGACCGCGCCGTGTAAACTACGCCAACCATCTCGTCATCATGGCCAAGAGCCCGGCCGCAGGCCGCGTCAAGCGGCGGCTCGGGCGCGAGATCGGCGACGTCGCGGCGATCCGTTTCTATCGCAATTGCCTGTCGCACACCATTCTACGGCTCGCCCGCGACAAGCGCTGGCACACGCTGCTCGCCATCGATCCCGGCGGCGATGTCGCCGCGCGTTTTTCGCCCTCACGGACGAGACTCGCTCGCCTACCGCAAGGCAAGGGAGACCTAGGTCGGCGTATGCAGCGTCTGTTCGCGGTGCTGGCGCCCGGCCCGGCGATCATCGTCGGCAGCGACATTCCGGCGATCGAGGCCGGACATATCGCGCGAGCTTTCAGGCTGCTCGCCCGTAGCGATGCCGTGTTCGGGCCGGCCGCTGACGGCGGCTATTGGCTCGTCGGCTTGAAGCGCACGCCAAAGGTGCTCGCGCCGTTTGCCGGAGTGCGTTGGTCGAGCCCGCATGCTTTGGCCGACACACTCGCGAATTTGCAAGGTAAGCGCATCGCCTTCGCCGCGACGCTCGCCGATGTTGACACGAAGCACGACTACGAGGCTATGCGCGGCTTCGCCCAGAGGCTCATCTTGCCTTTAATTCAACATTAAGGCGCTTCTTGTAGTGCGTTGAAATAACGCAATAAGGGCACACCGGTATGCGCATCGCTCTAGTCGATCCTAGCCGTACGACTCGGTTGATCGTCGGTCGCATGCTAGGCGGCCGCGGCCACGAGGTGTTTCCCTTCGAAGACGAGCGCGACGCGCTTGCCCAAATCAAAGCCGATCTAAATATCGACGCGCTGATCACCAGCGCCGAGCTCAAACACATGTCCGGTGTCGAGCTGTGTTGGGAGGTGCGGCTGCTGGCCACCTGCCGCCGCCCGATCTATATCCTGATGATGTCGAGTCAATACGATCAGCGCAGTCTGATCGAGGCGCTCGACTTCAGGCGCCGACGAATTCATCGGCAAGCCGCCTCTCGCCGAGGAGCTTTATGCGCGGCTGCGCGCCGCCGAGCGGATTCTCTCGATGCAGCGTGAGTTGATCCGGCTCGCCACCATCGATCCCCTGACCGGCTTGAGCAACCGGCGCGGTTTCTTCGAGCAGGCGACGGAGGCTTGCGCGCGCGTGTCTCCCCCCGATGGCAGCCTGTCGGCCATCATCCTCGATATCGACAACTTCAAGCACATCAACGACTCCTACGGACATGAAACTGGCGACGAAGCCATCTGCTGTTGCGCCCGGGCCGCGTTCTTGACCGAAGCGTTGGTCGGACGCCTGGGTGGCGACGAATTCGCGCTGCTGTTGGAGGATCACAGCTTGCCTCAGGCGATCGAGATCGCCGAGAATTTGCGCAACCGGCTCGCAGCACAGCCTTTCGACACCGGCAGGGACCGCATCACGCTGACCTGGAGCCTGGGCGTGGGCGAGGGAAGGCCCGGCGACACGGTCGACCAAATTCTCGCCAGAGCCGACGCCGCGCTCTACGACGCCAAGCTCCGCGGACGCAACCGCGTGGTCGGCATCCAGGCCGGGATTCTGACACGGCCTGCAATCGTCACCGACGGGTTGGCGCGCGCCTCTACCTTCTAGCTTGGCCAACCGCCTTCTTGGCCTTCACCTTCTTCTTCTGCACATTCAACCGAGGCATGATCTCGATGAACGAGCAGGGGCGGTGGCGGTTGTCGAGCTGATGCTTGAGGATGCCGTTCCAGGCGTCGGTGCAGGCCCCCGGAGAGCCCGGTACGCAGAAGATATAGGTGCCCTTGGCCAGGCCGCCGCAGGCGCGCGACTGCACCGTCGAGGTGCCGACGCTCTGATAGCTCAGCATATGGAACAGGGCCGCGAAGCCGTCGATCTCCTTCTCGAATAGCGGCTTGACCGCCTCGGGCGTCACGTCGCGCCCGGTGAAGCCGGTGCCCCCGGTGGTAATCACCACGTCCACTTCTGGGTCTTTGATCCAGCGCTTCACCTGTTTGCGGATCGCCTTGGGATCGTCCTCGACGATGGCGTGCTCGGCCAGTTCATGGCCGGCCTCCTTGATCAGGCTGACCAGCAGCGGTCCAGACTTGTCGGTCTTCTGCGTGCGCGTGTCCGAGACGGTGAGCACGGCGATGCGCACCGGGATGAAGGGCCTGGTTTCGTCCATACGGTTCATGTCTGTTCGAGCCTCTCCTTGACCGCCAGCAGGTCGCGCCAGACCAGACGCTTGTGCTCCGGATTACGCAACAGAAAGGCCGGATGCAGCGTGGCGAGCGTGGCGATGTCGCGACCTCCGCTTCGATAATTGAGCCACTTGCCTCTCAGCCGCATGATCCCATCTGCCACGCCGAGAATGGTCTTGGCCGCGGCGCCGCCAAGCAGCACGAGCACTTGCGGCGACAGCAATTCGATCTGCTTGGCGAGGAACGGCGCGCAGGCCTCGACCTCCTCGGGTGTCGGCGTGCGGTTGCCGGGTGGACGCCAATAGACGGTGTTGGTGATGTAGACGTGCTCCTCGGCAAGCCCAATCGCGTCCAGCATGCGGTCGAGCAATTGCCCGGCGCGTCCGACAAAGGGCTTGCCGCTCAGGTCTTCGTCACGGCCCGGCGCCTCGCCGATCAGCATGAGGCGCGCATCGTCGCGGCCGCGTTTGAAGCACAAACTCTTTGCCGTGCGCTTGAGCGCGCAGCCCTCGAAGGCGGCCACCATGGCTTCGAGTGCCGCCAGCGTGCCGGCCGGGCTGAGATCGATCCTGGAGTCGCTTCCCGCGGCCCGTACCGAGGTTGGGCGCGGCCGGGGCTGCACCCGCGGCGGGGTGGAGGGCGCTGCCGCGGGCGCGGCAAAGCAGTCGACCGGCATATCGCCGATCGCCTCGTCGGCGCCCATTGCCGCATACCAGGCCAATAAGGCTTGAACCGTCTCTCGTTCCGATGCAGTCATTCCGCTACCCGTCGCAATGCTTGCCTCTGTCATCATAATATTTGTCATTGCCCGGCTTGACCGGGCAATCCAGTATCCAAAGCCTTCCAATGATAACAGGCTTCGGGGATTACTGGATTCCCCGCTTTCGCGGGGAATGACACGGAGTGTTTTGTCGGCCTTGCTAACGGCTAAAGGAGCTGGGCGGTTTTGACCGAAGTCTTAGAGCGCGAGACCATGGAGTTCGACGTCGTCGTTGTCGGCGCCGGACCGGCCGGGCTCGCCGCCGCGATCAGGCTGAAGCAGCTTGCCGCCGAGACCGGCAATGAGCTCTCCGTCGTCGTGCTGGAGAAGGGCTCGGAGGTCGGCGCGCATATCCTCTCGGGCGCGGTGATCGACCCCGTCGGCCTCGACGCCCTCATCCCCGACTGGCGCGACCAGGGCCCCCCGCTTACCACCAAGGTCAGCCAGGACAAGTTTTATTATCTGTGGAAGACCGGCGGCGTCCGCGTGCCGAACCTCTTCATGCCGCCGCTGATGAGCAATCACGGCTGCTACACCGGCAGCCTCGGCGCTCTGACCCGCTGGCTCGGCGAGCAGGCGGAAGCGCTCGGGGTGGAAATCTATCCGGGTTTCTCGGTCGTCGATGTGATCTTCGGCGCGAACGGCGAGATCGAAGGGGTCGTCACCGGCGATATGGGCGTCGCCCGCGACGGCAGCCACAAGGAGAACTACACCCCCGGCATCGCAATTCTCGGCAAATACACCTTGTTCGCCGAAGGCGCGCGCGGCTCGCTGTCGAAGATGCTCATCGCCAAGCTCGGGCTCGATGCCGAGTCGGGTCCGCAGAAATTCGGCATCGGCCTGAAGGAGCTATGGGAGGTTCCGGCCGAGCGGCACAAGCCGGGTCTGGTGCAGCACACCATGGGCTGGCCGCTCGACGACAAGACCGGCGGCGGCTCCTTCCTCTATCATTTCGGCGAGCGGCTCGTGTCGGTGGGCTTCGTCGTCCATCTCGATTATGCCAACCCCTATCTCAACCCGTTCAAGGAATTTCAGCGCGCCAAAACGCATCCGCTGATCGCCGATCATCTCGTAGGCGGCAAGCGCATCGCCTATGGCGCGCGCGCGCTGACCGAGGGCGGCTACCAGGCGATCCCCAAGCTTGCCTTTCCTGGCGGCGCGCTGATCGGCTGCGCGGCGGGCTTCATGAATGTGCCGCGCATCAAGGGCAGCCACAACGCCATGCTGTCGGGGATGATGGCGGCGGAGGCCGCGTTCGCGGCGATCGGGCAGGGTCGCTCGCGCGACGTGCTCGAGGCCTATCCGCAAAGCGTGCAGGCGAGCGCGATGGCGAGAGAGTTGAAGAAAGTCCGCAATGTGAAGCCGCTCTGGTCGCGGCTCGGCACGCGTTTCGGCGTCATGCTGGGCGGCATCGATATGTGGCTCAACACCATCTTCCCGTTCTTGAGCCACACGCTGAAGCATAGGAAGCCGGACTACGCGACGCTCGCCAAGGCGGCGCAGTCGACGCCGATCGATTATCCGAAGCCCGACGGCAAGCTCAGTTTCGACATTCTCTCATCGGTGTTTTTGTCCGGCACCAATCACGAGGAGAACGAGCCGGTGCATCTGGTGCTCGCCGACCCGTCGATCCCCATCGAGCAGAACCTGCCCGAATATGCCGAACCGGCGCAGCGCTATTGCCCCGCGCAGGTCTATGAAGTGGTGGTAGAGGGCGACCGTCAGCGCTTCCAGATCAACGCGCAGAATTGCATCCACTGCAAAACCTGCGACGTGAAGGACCCGGCACAAAACATTACCTGGGTGCCCCCCGAAGGCGGCGAGGGACCGAACTACGCCAATATGTGAGGCGAGCGGCAATGTCGCGCCAACAGGCCACAAACCAGCCTCGATTAGGCCTCAAGCAAGCTTTTGGTTTGTTACCAAGACCAAAAGCGCCTAACCTTGGTTGGGGATCATACGAACCGCATTTTTGGGGCGGCGTGATAGCCGAAGCCATATGAAAATTCTGCACCGTGCGGCTCTGCGCAAGTTGGCGTGGGGTTCTCTGCTCATTGCCGGGCTTATCGCGGCGCCGGCGGCCTACTCCGAAGTCGCCTCCGAGAACCCCGAGGACTCCGGCACGCTGCTCGGCAATTATCTTTCCGGCCGCCTCGCGCGCGGCGACCATGACACCATCGCCGCCGCCGACTTTTATTCCAAGGCGCTCGCCGAGGATCCGGCCAACGAGATCATTCTCGAGCAGACCTTCCTGCTCGAGGCGGCTTCGGCGCATTGGGATCGCGCCGTCGAGCTTGCCAAGGATCTGGTCAAGGCCGAGCCCGCGCATCGGATCGCCCGCTTCCTGCTCGGCATCGACGCCTTCAAGAAGGGGAATTTCAAGGAAGCCGACGAGCATTTCGCCGCCGCCCGCCAGGGCCCGATCGCCGATCTCACCTCGACTCTCGCCCGCGCCTGGGTGCAGGAAGCCGACGGCAAGCCGGACGAGGCCTTCGCCACGCTTGACAGCCTGAGCGATGCCGACTGGGCCCAGTTCTATCAGCGCTACCACCGCGCGCTCATCGCCGACATTGCCGGCCAGCATGACGTGGCGCGCCAGGCTTACGCACAGGCCTTCAAGAAAAATCCATCGACGCTTCGGGTCGCCGACGCTTACGCGCGCCATGCGGTGAACAACAATAACCGCAAGCTGGCCAAGCAGACCTTGAAGACCCACATCGCCAAATCGTCAGGCCACCCGCTGTCCGAAGCGCTGCTCGCCCAGATCGAAGAGGGCGAGACCCCGCCGCTGCTCGTCGCCACGCCGAATGACGGCCTCGCCGAGGTGTTCTACGGCATCGGTGATGCGCTGGCAGGAGAGGGCGGGCTCGACATGGGCATCATCTTCCTGCAGTTCTCGCTCTACCTTAAGCCCGACGCGCCGCTCGCTTATGCGGCGCTCGCCGAGGCCTACGAGAGCGCGAAGAAATACGACCTGGAGATGCAGGCGCTCGATCAGATCAAGCCGGACTCCGCGCTCTGGCCGAACGCGCAGATCCAGAAGGCCTTCGCGCTCAACTCGATGGAGCGCGTCGACGACTCCAAGGCGCTGCTCGAAAATCTCGCCGCCAAGGACCAGAAGGATGTGCGTCCGCTCGATGCGCTGGGCAATATCCTGCGCGCGCATGAGCGCTACAGCGAGGCCCGCGACTATTACACGCGTGCGCTGAAGCTGATCCCCAAGCCCACCAAGGACAATTGGACGCTGTTTTATTCGCGCGGCGTCTGTAACGAGCGGTTGAAGGACTGGCCGGCGGCCGAGGCCGATTTCAAGGAGGCGCTCGCGCTGTCTCCGGAGGAGTCGCTGGTCCTGAACTACCTCGGCTATTCCTGGGTCGATCAGGGCCAGAATCTGAAGCAGGCGATGGACTACATCCGCAAGGCGGTGAAGCTCAAGCCTGACGACGGCTATTATGTCGACAGCCTGGGCTGGGCCTATTACCGGCTCGGCAACCTGCCGGCGGCGGTCGAGAATCTCGAGCGCGCCGTCGAACTGAAACCCGACGACCCGATCATCAACGACCATCTCGGCGATGCCTATTGGAAGGTCGGCCGGACGCTCGAGGCGAAATATCAGTGGGCGCAGGCGCTGACGCTGAAGCCGGAAGACGACCAGGTCGTCACGCTCAAGGCGAAGATCGCCGACGGCCTGCCCGACAGTGCCGGCACTAAGTCGGCGCAAGACCGGACCACGCAGGCGGGGCAGAAGACGCCGCAATAACCCGGCTTCGCCGTGACGCTTTGAGGCGCGGGTTGATGGCGCTCCGAGAGATCGGCCGGGCAAAGCTCAATCTGACGCTCGAGGTCCTCGGCCGCCGCGTCGATGGTTATCACGAGCTGCGCAGTCTGGTGGCGTTCGCC
Organism: uncultured Alphaproteobacteria bacterium; assembly: GCA_963798815.1. Lineage (GTDB taxonomy): Bacteria > Pseudomonadota > Alphaproteobacteria > Rhizobiales > Methyloligellaceae > Methyloceanibacter. Next base: position 198,728 of record CAWCUW010000005.1, on the reverse strand, counting down.
GGCCTCGGCGACGAGCTCACGTTCGAGCCGGGCTCTGGGCTCGAGCTCGAGATAAAGGGGCCGTTCGCGCCAAGCTTGAGCGGCGACAATCTCGTCATCAGGGCTGCCGAAGCCGCATCGCTCAGCGCGCCGGGCATCACGCTCGGACGCTTTCGCCTGGTGAAGCAGCTGCCCGTTGCCGCCGGTCTCGGCGGCGGCTCTGCCGACGCGGCCGCGGCCTTGCGCCTGATTGCGAGCGCCAATCAAGCGGCGCTGAGCGAGACGGCGATGGCGGCAATTGCTGGCGGCCTGGGCTCGGATGTCACCGTCTGTCTCGCCAGCCGGCCGTCGCTGATGACCGGGCGCGGCGAGGCGGTCGAGACCGTGCGCGGCCTTCCGGCTTGCGGCGTGCTGCTCGCCAATCCGGGCATTCCCCTCTCGGCCGCCGCCGTCTATGCCGAGCTTCGCGCCGACGATCTGCGCGCGCCGCTGCTACTCGGTGAAGAGGAGACGCCGGACTTCCACGGCGATTTCGAGCGGCTGCTCGCTTATGCGCTGCCGCGCCTGAACGATCTCGAAGCCCCCGCCGCGCGGCTTGTGCCTGAGATCAGGGAAGTGCTCGCCGCGCTGCTCGCGCTCGAGGGGCCGCGGCTGGCGCGGCTGTCGGGCAGCGGCCCGACCTGCTTCGCGCTGTTCGCCAGCGAAGCGGAAGCCGCCAGAGCGGGCGCGAGGCTGGCGGCCGAGTTTCCCCATTGGTGGGTCGCCGCGAGCTCGCTCGGCGGCTAGTACGGCCGGTCGACGCAGAACTCGATCGCCTCGAGCAGGGCAGCCTTCACGTCGCCATCGGGGAAGATAGCCAGCGCGTCGCGGGCGATGGCACCGTAATGCCGCGCCCGCTCCATCGTGTCGTTCAAGGCCTTGTGCCGCTTCATCAGGGCAAACGCCTCGGCAAGATCGTTCTCGCCGATATCGCCCTCTTGCAGCGTGCGCTGCCAGAAGCTGCGCTCGGCCGCATTGCCGCGGCGATAGCAAAGCACCACCGGCAGCGTGATCTTGCCCTCGCGGAAATCGTCGCCGACGCTCTTGCCGAGCATCGACGGCTCGCCCGAGTAATCGAGCGCATCGTCGACCAGCTGAAAAGCAAGCCCGAGATTGCGGCCATAAGAGCGTAAAGCGGCTGCCTCCGACTTCGGCCGCGCCGCGATCACCGCGCCGACCTCCGCCGCCGCGGCGAACAACGCCGCAGTCTTGGCATCGATCACCGCCAGATAATCGTCCTCGGTGGTCTCGGTGTTCTTGGCGGTGATCAGCTGCATCACCTCGCCCTCGGCGATGATCGCCGCCGCATCCGACAAGATGCGCAGCGCGCCGAGCGAGCCGACATCCACCATCATCTTGAAGGCCTGGCCGAGCAGGAAATCGCCGACCAGCACGCTCGCCTCGTTGCCCCACAACAACCGCGCCGCGGTCTTGCCCCGGCGGAGATTGCTCTCGTCAACCACGTCGTCATGCAACAGGGTCGCCGTATGCATGAACTCGACGCTGGCCGCGAGCCGCACATGGCCGTCGCCGTCGTAATGGCACAGCTTGGCCGACGCCAGCGTGAGCATTGGGCGCAGGCGCTTGCCGCCGGAATCGATCAGATGCCGGGCAAGCTCGGGGATCAGCTCGACATTGGATCGCGCCTGATCGAGGATGATGCGGTTGACATGGGTCATGTCCTCCTCGACAAGCGCGATGAGCGGCGCAAGACTCGCTGTCGGGTCGCCGCCGCCGGCAAGCTTAACCACAACTCCCAAGGGACTTACTCCTGAATCCGGTCGAGACGGGCGTCGTTTCTCGGATATTGTCGGCGGTCGCCTATCGAGGTCAAGGCGCTCGGGCGTGAGGCCGGGAGACACAGGGCTTACCAGGCCATGAAGGAACTGTTGCGCACCAACGATTCGGTGCTTCTGTCCTATGTCAGCGCGTTGCTGGAGGAGGGCGATATCGGCTTTATCGTCGCCGACACCAATATGAGCGTGCTCGAAGGCTCGATCGGGATCTTGCCCAGGCGTGTGCTGGTTGAGAGTGAAAGGCTGGCACAGGCACGCAATCTACTCACCGAGGCCGATCTCGGCCATGCCCTCTCCGACGAGCAAAAAACCTAACATGCGGCGCGCGCAAGCGGGCGCCACCGCCGACGCTTTCCTCGGCGGGCGCATCGGCGTGCTGCAGCCGAAAGGCGGCCACCGGGCCGGGAGCGACGCGGTGTTTCTCGCCGCCGCCGTGCCGGCGCACGCCGGGATGCGCGTGCTCGATGTTGGTGCTGGCGTGGGCGTCGCGGGACTCTGCGTCCTGGCGCGGGTGCCGAGCGTCGCGCTGACCGCGGTCGAGATCGACGCCAAGCTCTGCGCGCTGGCCGCCGACAACGCCGCGCGGAACGGCTTCGGCGACAAGGTCGGTGTCGTCAATGCCGACGTGACCGCGCCGGGGAAATCGCTCCGCGCCGCGGGGCTGCTGAACGAAAGCTACGACCAGGTGATTGCCAACCCACCCTTCCATGCGGAGGGCGAAGTAAGAGCCGCACCCGATCGCGGACGGGCGACGGCGCATGTGATGGACCGGGGCGGCCTCGCCGCGTGGGTCCGCTTCTTTGCCGCCATGGCCGCGCCGAAGGCGCTGCTGACGCTGATCCATCGCCCCGATTGTCTTGGCGAATTGCTGTCCCTGCTCGAAGGGCGCTTCGGCGACATCGCCGTCTTTCCGCTGTTCCCCAGGCATGGCGAGCCCGCGACCCGCATCATCGTGCAGGCCGAGAAGGGGAGCCGTGCCGGGCTCAGCCTGTTGCCGGGCCTTGCCCTGCATCAGCAGAACGGAAGCTATTCGGCGGAGGCTGAAGCCGTGCTGCGGGGCGGCGAGGCTCTCGATCTCGGCAGATCGAAAAATAGGAAGGGCCGCCGCCTAGGGGGGAAAGGCGGCAGCCCTCAATCGCCCGAGCGTGAGGAGCCTTCTCGGGCAGGCAAGATCCGCTAGTAGCAGACCCTGACGTCCTTCCAGACCTTCTTGAAGTAGAAGCCCCCGTAGCCGTTCGACACTTTGACGGTGATGAGGTGCGGCTCGTAGTAGCAGCTCGGCAGATAGTTGGACGAGTAGCCGCTCAGCCAGGGCGTGCCGATATAGAGAGAGAAATTGGACTTCGCGGATGCGGGCGAAGCGGCGCCAACGGCCATGATTGACAGGGCGGCGGCGGAAGCAAGGACGGTCTTGATCATCGGGGTCAACTCCTGCTGGCGGCGACGGTCGCCGGGTTCGGTCGAAGCAAGGGGAGGGATCGCCCTCGCCCATGCTGCCGTTCTAGCTGGAGCCCACTGAACCGAAGCTGAGGCCACCATTCATCTGGCGTTCAGCGCAAAACCCCGCAAAAAGCCAAAGGGCCACTCCCTTTCGGGAATGGCCCTTTGCCAAACTCGCAGCGCCGTAGGCGGCGCGCGTGCCTAATACCAGCCGCGGCGCCAATAGCGGCCGCTGCGCCAATAGGGATAATAGGCGTAGGGATAACCTGCGGCATAGCCGCCGTAATAGCGACGCGGGCCATACCAGCCCCAGCGCGGACCGACATAGACGTTAACGCCAGGTCCGCCATACCAGCCGCGGCCACGCCAACCGGCTTCCGCCGAGCTCGGGGAAAGCGTGACGAAGGCGAGCACCAGGGCTCCCAGCGCCACGGCAAAAGTCGCAAGCTTGCTCATTCATTCCTCCTCGAAAGATCGAATCCGGCACCGTTCCGCCGAACCGCGCCGCATCGGCGGGATGCCCCGCCGTCGACGCCACTATAACAGCGAATTCGGACAGGCCGATGGCGCTCCGGCACTTGCGCTAACCAAACGCTTAAAGGCCGCAGCCAGATGATTCGTATTGGCACAGAATTCAGCGAGCACGCCTTGATTTGGCGCAACGCCTCTGTACCTTAAGTTCCCATGAGCAATTTTGTCGAAACCTTGAAGAGCTATCTGCCCGCCTCCTGGACCAGCTCCGGGCCGGTCGTGCCCGTGCTCAGGTTCAGCGGGGCGATCGGGGTGGTCACACCGCTGCGACCGGGGCTCTCCCTCTCCACCAGCGCGGCGGCCATCGAGAAGGCGTTCGCCACGAGCGGCGCCAGGGCGGTCGCCATTCAGATCAACTCGCCGGGCGGCTCCGCCGTGCAGTCGATGCTGATTTATAAACGCATCCGCGCGCTCGCCGCCGAGAAGGATCTCAAGGTCTATGTGTTCGCCGAGGATGTCGCCGCTTCCGGCGGCTACCTGCTGGCGTGCGCGGGCGATGAGATCTATGCCGACCCGAGCTCGATCATCGGCTCGATCGGCGTCATCACCGCGACCTTCGGCGTGAACGAGCTGATCAATCGCATCGGCGTGCAGCGCCGCGTCTATACCGCGGGCGAGAGCAAGGACACGCTGGATCCCTTTCTCCCCGAGAAGCCGGCGGACGTCGAGCGCATCAAGGCGCTCCAGCGCGACGTGCACGAGGCCTTCATCGATCTCGTCAAGTCGCGGCGCGGCGCCAAGCTCGCAAAGGCCGACATCAATCTGTTCACCGGCGAGTTCTGGTCCGGCAAGAAGGCGCTCGAGTTCGGCCTGATCGATGGCCTCTCGGACCTCCGCAGCAAGATGCGCGAGGTGTTCGGCGACGACGTTCGCCTCAAGCTGGTGATGCCGTCGACCTCCTGGTTCCGCCGCAGACGGAGCGTATTTGCCGAGAGCGGCGGTTTCGAGCTAGGCTTGTCTCCCGGCGGCCTTGCCGCCGATCTCATCTCGGCGATCGAAGCGCGCGCGCTCTGGTCGCGTTTCGGGTTCTAGGCGATGCCGCCACTCCTCATCTTCGTCGCGGCCGGCGCGGGGCTGTTCCTGGCCGGACGCTGGTATCGCGACATGCAGCGGCGCATCGCCACCGAGTTGCGCGCCGCCGAGGAGGCGCTTGAGCGGCGCGAGCGGGAGAGCGTGGTGCCCCTGGAGCAGGATCCGGCGACCGGCGTTTACCGGCCGAGGCGGACCACGCAAGGGGCTGAAACCACGCGGCATTAACGCGCCGGCCATTGTTATCTCGCAAAACCTATGGCTTTCCTTGCGCCGCCAAGGCGACTAGCGTCCGCGCCGAACCGCAGAAGCGCGGCCTGAAGGCTTCAAATGGGCAAGCTGAGCAAATCCGAGCGTTCCAACGCACCTTCCTTCCAGGACCTGATCTTGAGGCTCGAGCGCTTCTGGGCCGATCAAGGCTGCGTCATCCTCCAGCCTTACGACATGGAGATGGGGGCGGGGACCTTCCATCCGGCAACCGCCCTTCGCTCGCTCGGTCCAAGGCCGTGGCGTGCGGCCTATGTTCAACCTTGCCGCCGCCCCAAGGACGGCCGCTATGGCGAGAACCCGAACCGGCTGCAGCATTATTACCAATTCCAGGTGATCCTGAAGCCGTCGCCGCCGGACCTTCAGGACCTCTACCTTCAAAGCCTCTACGCCATCGGCATCGACCCTTTGCGGCATGACATCCGCTTCGTCGAGGACGACTGGGAAAGCCCGACGCTCGGCGCCTGGGGGCTCGGCTGGGAAGTCTGGCTGGACGGCATGGAAGTGACGCAATTCACCTATTTCCAGCAGGTCGGCGGTTTCGATTGCGATCCCGTTTCGGGCGAGCTCACCTACGGCCTGGAGCGGCTCGCCATGTATGTGCAGGGCGTCGATCGCGTGTTCGATCTCGACTTCAACGGCGGCAGGGGGGAGGACAAGGTCACCTATGGCGACGTCTTCCTTCAGGCCGAGCGCGAATATTCCCGCTACAATTTCGAGCAGGCCGACACCGCGCAGCTGCTCGAGCATTTCCGCGACGCCGAGACCGAATGCAAGGCGTTGCTCGCCAAGGGCGATGGCGGCGAGCGCCATCTGCTGGCGCTGCCCGCCTACGATCAGGCGATCAAGGCCTCGCACATCTTCAATCTGCTCGACGCGCGCGGCGTGATCTCGGTGACGGAGCGGCAGGCTTACATCTTGCGCGTGCGCGATCTCACCAAGGCCTGCTGCGCCGCGTGGCTCAAGACCGAGGCTGGCGGCGCCGATGCTTGAGACCTATCGCGAATCCGACGCGCCGCCGCAATCGCGCACGCCGGCGCTGAAGCCGAAGCTCAGGTCGTGGACGGGCCGGGTTTGGCGCTCCGCGCCGACCAGCTTCCAGCTGATGCTGAAGCTCGATGCCAGTCTCTCGCTCTCCGAGATCGAGGATGCCGGCTTGCGCGCGGCGTTGTCGCCCTACGCCGCCGACCTCATGAGCTTTCCGATCTATCTCGATTACACCCATGAGAACCAACTGCCGGTGTCTTGGGCGGTCGGCGCCTTCTATGTCGAGCAGGGTAAGCACGCCTTCATGCGCTTCTACGATTTCCTGGAATCGGTGCCCGCGCATGTGCTGGTGCCGCTCTTGCCGGCTGCCGGCGCCCAATCAGATTTGATCTTAAGTGTCATTCCCTACAGCGTTGAAACGAATCGCTTGATCTTCGCCATCGCCGACTACGATCTCGGCTTCCATAACCGCATCGGCTAGCCCATGGCTGAGCTTCTGCTCGAACTGTTCTCCGAAGAGATCCCCGCGCGCATGCAGGCGCGCGCACGCGAGGACCTCGCGCGGCTGCTGGGCGGCGCGCTGGGAGAGGCAGGGCTCGAGTTCAAGCAGATCAGGACCTTCGCCACGCCGCGCCGCCTGGTTGCGGTTGTCGAGGGCCTGCCGTCCCGCTCGCCCGATGTGCGCGAGGAGCGCAAGGGCCCGCGCGTCGATGCGCCGGAGGCCGCGATCAAGGGCTTTCTCAAAGCGGCGGGGCTCACCTCCGTCGAGCAGGCCGAGCAGCGCGACGACAAGAAGGGCGCTTACTATCTGGCGACCATCGGGAAGCCCGGGCGTGCCACCGAACAGGTGGTGGCTGAGATCGTGCCGGAGATCGTGCGCAACTTCCCCTGGCCGAAATCCATGCGCTGGGGCGAGGGCAGGCTTCGCTGGGTGCGCCCGCTGCACTCCATCCTCTGCCTGTTCAACGGCAAGGTCGTGCCGTTCGAGATCGATGGCATCAAGAGCGGTAAGCAGACGCGCGGCCACCGATTCATGGCGCCTGAGCCGTTTAATGTGAAGGGATTCGAGGATTATCGCGAGAAGCTGCACAAAGCCAAGGTCATCCTCGACGGCGATGAGCGCGCGCGCATCATTCGCGATGCCGCGCAGGCGATGGCCAAGCACGAGAAGCTTTCCCTGGTCGAGGACGAGGGCCTGCTCGCCGAGAATGCGGGGCTGACCGAATGGCCGATCGTGCTGATGGGCTCGTTCGACGAGGATTTCCTGAGCGTGCCGCCCGAGGTGCTCGCCACCTCGATGAAGACGCATCAGAAATGTTTCTCGCTGCGCAAGAAATCAGGGGATCTCGCCAACCGATTCATACTCGTCGCGAATCTGAAAGCGGCTGACGGCGGCAAGGCCATTGTCGCCGGCAGTGAGCGGGTGATCCGGGCGCGGCTCGCCGACGCCAAATTCTTCTTCGATCAGGATCGCCAGGTCGGTCTTGAAATTTGGGTGCCGCAGCTGAAGGAGATCACCTTCCACGACAAGCTCGGCAGCCAATATGAGCGCGTGCAGCGGGTGCGGATGCTGGCGCGCGAGATCGCGCCGCTGGTTGGCGCCGAGCCTGACGATTCCGAGCGCGCTGCCATCCTGGCCAAGGCCGATCTGGTGAGCGGGATGGTCGGCGAGTTCCCCGAACTGCAAGGGGTGATGGGCCGCTATTACGCCCTCGACCAGGAAGAGAGTCCAGATGTCGCCGACGCCATCGCCGCGCATTACAAGCCGGTAGGCCCCTCCGATGAGGTGCCGCGCGAGCCTGTGGCGATGGCCGTGGCGCTGGCCGACAAGCTCGACATGCTGGTGGGCTTCTGGGCCATCGACGAGAAGCCGACCGGGTCCAAAGATCCTTATGCGCTGCGCCGCGCCGCTCTTGGTGTCATCCGCATCGTGCTGGAGAACGATATACGGCTTCCCTTGTTGCGGCAGTTCAGTGCTCGGCTGAAGCAAGAGGGGGCGCAGAACCTGCTCGCCTTCTTTGCCGATCGGCTCAAGGTGCATCTGCGCGATCAGGGTGCGCGGCACGATCTGGCCGATGCCGTGTTCGCGCTCGGCGGCGACGACCTGCTGATGATCGTCAAGCGCGTCGATGCACTGGGCAAATTCCTCGAGACGGAAGACGGCGCCAATCTGCTCATCGGCACCAAGCGCGCCATCAACATCCTGCGCATCGAGGAGAAGAAGGACGGCGTAAGCTACGACCAAGCGCCCGACCGCAACCTGCTCAAACGAATCGAGGAAAAGGCGCTCGCCAAGGCCGTCGACGAGGTCGAGAAGGCGGCGGCCGCGGCCATCGCGCGCGAAGATTTCGAGGCCGCCATGGCCGAGATGGCCAAGCTTCGCGCTCCCGTAGATGCCTTCTTCGATTCCGTCACCGTCAACACCCAGGAGCCGGGCTTGCGCGAGAACCGCTTGCGCCTGCTGAATCGCATCCGCGCCACCACGCTGACCGTCGCCGACTTCTCCAAGATCGAAGGCTAAAGTTTCACAGCACCAGTGACAGCAGGATCAGCATGATGCCGAATGTCGCCACGTTCCAGACGAGCGAGCGCACCAGGAACACGCCGGAGGCATAGAGCGGCACATAGACCACGCGCGCGGCGAAATAGAGCACGGCACCCCATTCGGTCATCCAGTCGTGACGCCCGACCGCATGCGCTACGAGGACCGCCGCGGCAAACAGCGTGAAAGTTTCCAGAAAATTCGAAAGCGCCCGCTCAAGCCGGCCGGCGAGCGGCGTCAGAGGCGGCCTGGGTTCGTCGCGAGGGCCGCCGGTCCAGCGATAGCCGGTCACCAGGCTCTTGCTCTGCGAGGCCAGCACGATCTGCACGAGCCCAAGCACGATCGACAGCGCGAGCATTTTCAGTTCGATCGTCATCGAGCGTCCCTCATTGGATGATAGCCGCGCCAGCGGAAATCCGGTAACCAATGGAAATCCCCGGCGATGACATTGGAAAAAGTTACCGCAACAGGACGCCACCTCATGTCCCCCAATATTACCCTTATCACGCTCGGCGTTGCCGATGTGGCGAAGGCCACGCAGTTCTATGAGAGCCTCGGCTTCGTCAGGTCGAAGAAGGCCAGCGAGGCAAGCGTCAGCTTCTTCCGCGCTGGCGGCGTCGTGCTTGCGCTGTGGAGCCGGGAGGCGCAACGCAAGGACGCGCAGCCGGAGGCGTTGTGGGACGGCAATGGCGGCATCGCCGTTGCTCAAAATGTCGCAAGCGAGGCCGAGGTCGATGCTGTTATGGCAACCGCCGAGGCGGCCGGTGCGCGCATATTGAAGCCGGCGGCCAAGACGTTCTGGGGCGGGTATGACGGCTATTTCGCCGACCCCGACGGGAATCTCTGGGAGGTCGCCTTCAATCCGCATTGGGGATTGGAGGAGGACGGTCGGATCAAATTGCCGGAATAATGAGGCCGATGCCGGAACATCTCTTCGTCTATGGCACGCTGAGAGCCGAGAGCGCGCACCCGATGGCGCACCGCTTGCGCGTGGGAGCGAGGCATATCGGCAAGGGCAGAGCGCCCGGCCTGCTCTACGATTTCGGCAGCTGGCCCGGTGCGTTTTTCGCCCTCGAGGAAAAATACCGGGTGATCGGCAGCGTGTTTGCCCTTGGTCCGAATCCGCGCCTCCTATCCGACCTCGACAAGTATGAAGGCGTGGTGCCGACCGATGAGGAGCGGGAGTTTCCCGAATCCGCAGGCCTGTTTCATCGCATCGCCATCGAGGTGCATCTCGACCAGGGCGGCAGCGTCGAGGCCTGGGCCTATGCCTTAAAGGACCTGCCGCGGGCCAGGGTGATCGGCACCGGCGATTTCATCGCCGATCGCAAATTGCGCGCGCCGAAGGTCCGCCGCTCTTAAACCTTGTCCAGCGAGAGCGGTTTGTGTCTGTGCCGAGGGACCGTTAAAAGGTCGGACCGGCGTCACCGGACCGTCCGGCATCATTGGAACCTGCAATGTCGAGAGTGGAGCCCGTGCCCGAGCCTGCGTCAAGACCCGCGCCAAAATGGGTGTTCACCTTCGGCGCCGGCCGCGCCGACGGCTCGGCCGCCGATCGTGAGCGGCTGGGCGGCAAGGGCGCCTATCTCGCCGAGATGTCGCGGCTCGGCCTTGCCGTGCCGCCGGGCTTCACCATCTCGGCCGAGCTGTGCTCGGTCTATTACGAGCTCGGCCGCAAGCTGCCCGAGGAGCTGAAGCCGATGGTGAGCGCGGCGCTCGACGAGGTGGGCAAGATCGTCGGCGCCGGCTTCGGCGATGTGCGCAATCCGCTGCTCGTGTCCGTCAGGTCGGGCAGCCGCGCCTCGATGCCCGGCATGATGGATACCGTGCTCAATCTGGGGCTCAACGATCAGACCGTCGAGGGCCTGGCGGCGCGCTCGGGCGACCGGCGCTTCGCCTACGACACCTATCGCCGCTTCATCCAGATGTATGCCGACGTGGTGCTCGGCCTCGACCACGAGCTGTTCGAGGAGATCCTGGAGAACTACAAAGGTCTCAAGGGCTTCGAATACGACACTGAGCTTGCCGCCGAGGATTGGACCGACATCGTCGCCCGCTTCAAGACCCTGGTCGAGACCGAGCTCGGCACGCCCTTCCCGCAGGACATCTACGCCCAGCTGTGGGGCGCCATCGCCGCCGTGTTCGGCTCCTGGCAGAACGCGCGCGCCATCGCTTATCGTCGTCTGCACGATATTCCCGACGATTGGGGCACTGCCGTCACCATCCAGGCCATGGTGTTCGGCAATATGGGCGAGAAGAGCGCGACCGGCGTCGTGTTCACGCGCAACCCCTCCACCGGCGCCAACGAGCTTTTCGGCGAGTTCCTGGTCAATGCGCAAGGCGAGGATGTGGTGGCAGGCTTGCGCACGCCCGAGCCCTTGACCGAAGCGGCGCGCCTCGCCTCGAACGCGAAGCGTCCGTCGCTCGAAGGGCTCATGCCCGAAGCCTTCGCCGAGTTGAAGGCGGCTTGCGCAGCGCTCGAAGCGCATTTCCACGACATCCAGGACATCGAGTTCACCGTGCAGGACGGCAAGCTGTTCATGCTGCAGACCCGCTCGGGCAAGCGCTCGACGCAGGCCGCGCTCAAGATCGCCGTCGACATGGCCGAGGAGGGGCTCATCACCCGCGAGCAGGCGGTGCAGAGCATCAATGCCAACCAGCTCGACCAGCTGCTGCATCCGACGCTCGATCCCGATGCCGAGAAGATCGTGCTTGCCAAGGGCTTGCCGGCTTCGCCCGGCGCCGCTTCCGGCGAGCTGGTGTTCGACGCGGATGAGGCCGTGCATCTCAAGGCGCAAGGCCACAACGTGATCCTCGCCCGCGTCGAGACTTCGCCCGAGGACGTCCAGGGCATGCACGCCGCGCTCGGTATCCTCACCACGCGTGGCGGCATGACGAGTTCATGCGGCGGTGGTGGCGCGGGGCATGGGACGGCCTTGCGTGGTCGGGGCCTCAGCCGTCTCGATCGATCTCGAGCGCGAAACGCTGCAAGCGGGGGGAACGCTGCTGCAGAAGGGCGACATCATCACCATCGACGGCTCGACTGGGCAGATCATCAAAGGCCGCGTGGCGATGCGCCAGCCGGTTCTCTCGGAGGACTTCAATCGCCTGATGCACTGGGCCGACGGCTTCCGCCGGCTGAACGTGCGCGCCAATGCCGACACGCCGGCCGACGCGCGCCAGGCGCTCGCCTTCGGCGCCGAGGGCATCGGCCTTTGCCGCACCGAGCATATGTTCTTCGAGGAAAGCCGCATTCTCGCCATGCGCGAGATGATCCTTGCCGAGGAGCCGGAGGGGCGCCGCAAGGCGCTCGCCAAGCTTTTGCCGGCGCAGCGCAACGACTTCATTGAGTTGTTCGAGATCATGGCGGGTCTCCCGGTGACCATTCGCCTGCTCGATCCGCCGCTGCATGAGTTCCTGCCGCATGGCGATGAGATCATCGGCGAGGTCGCCGCCGACATGGGGGTGAGCGTCGCCCGATTGCGCCGCCGGATCGTCGCGCTCAGCGAGTTCAATCCCATGCTCGGTCAGCGCGGCGCGCGGCTGCTCGTGAGCTATCCCGAGATCGTCGAAATGCAGGCCCGCGCCATCTTCGAGGCGGCGATCGAGGCCGGCAAGGCGCTGCACGACCGCGTCATCCCCGAGATCATGGTGCCGCTGGTCGCCACCAAGGGCGAGCTTGACCTGGTCAAGGATCGCATCGCCCAAGTGGCGCGCGCGGTGGAGACGGAGCGGGGGACCAATGTCGCCTATTCGGTCGGCACCATGGTCGAGCTTCCGCGCGCCTGTCTGATGGCCGGCGAAATCGGCAAGAGCGCCGAGTTCTTCTCCTTCGGCACCAACGATCTTACCCAGACCACGTTCGGGTTGAGTTGCGACGACGCCGGGCGATTCTTGGGCGAATACGCCGACAAGGGCATCATCCAGCACGATCCTTTCGTCACCCTGGACGAAGCTGTGGGCGAATTGATGCGGATCGCGGTGGATCGAGGCCGCGCGGTGAAGCCCGAATTGAAGATGGGGATTTGCGGCGAGCATGGTGGCGACCCGGAAACCATCGGCTTTTGCCAGCGACTCAAGCTGAACTACGTGTCGTGCTCGCCCTATCGCGTGCCGGTCGCTCGCCTTGCCGCGGCGCAGGCGGCTCTGAGCCCGGTTACAGATTGTTAGCCAAGAAATAGGGTCGGGTTGCCGTTCACCACAATTTGCCCTAATTTATTCGGCACGGTTAAGGATAATGAACGGGGACTCCGGGCTAGAACCGGTGGGGGACGTAAGCTAAACAATTGATTTCCCACCATTTTGCCTGGTTAGGTTTGGGACCGCTCTGATCGCGCGCCGCGTATTGGACGCGATTGGGGCACATCCGGGGGAATACCGACCGGCGTATACGGGCGGATTTTCCCGCGGGTTACGGGGTAACCTGGAGGGACAATGGGCCGACGCTTGCCTCGTCGGATGTGGCACACGGTCGCTTCGCTCGTGCCGCTTCCCCTGATTGCATTGGGCTATGTCGCCGCCGTCCCCGGCAATCCCATTCGTTTTCAAATCGAGCTTTTATTGTCGGGCCACGGCTCGGCGCAGGCGCTGACGCGCACGGCCGAAATCGCTCCGGCGCGGCTGCCGCGCGAGGCCGCGATTCTGTTCCACGTCAGCGGCAAAGGCCCTCGGGCCGACCAATATCTCACGCCCAACACCGTCACCTCCGCCGGCAAGCAACTTATCGCCGCGAGCCTCATTGGTGGCGATGTCGGCCTGACCGGCGCGCTTAGTGGACGCAGCGAAGCCAATGCCGCGCTCAAGGGCGACCGTCTCAAGCCGACTACCTCGGTGGCGCTGAGAGTGCCCGGCGCCGGCTCAGGCAACGCGATGCTGATGAACGCGTTGTCCGATTCGTCCTTCATGTCGCCGCTCAATGTCGATGGCTTCCGGCCCTCGGCCGAGGAGGTCGCCTACCACCCGACACCCGAGGGTTTGGACTTCCGCTATCACGGCGAGAGCCAAGCCGAGTTCGAGCAGCGCGAGCGCCGCTGTCTCGCCATCGCCATCTATTTCGAGGCGCGCGGCGAGCCGGTCAGCGGCCAAGTCGCGGTCGGCCAAGTCATCATGAACCGGGTGAGGAGCCCGCTCTTCCCCGAGACGATCTGCGGCGTCGTCTATCAGGGTCAGATGCAGAAGGGCTGCCAGTTCTCCTTCACCTGCGACGGCAAGACCGATACGCCACGCAACGACGAGCAATGGGCGCAGGCTCAGGATATCTCCAAGAAGATCACCGCCGGCGAACTTTGGCTGCCCGAAGTCGGCTACTCGACCTATTACCACGCGAATTACGTCAGCCCCTATTGGGCGGGTAGCATGAGCATGATCGACAAGATCGGCCGCCACATCTTCTACAAGAAGCGCAACGAAGAGCCCTATCTGGTCGAAGCATCCGCCGGCGATGTGAAGCAGCCCGAGGCGGAACAGCCGCAAGCCTCGACCTCGATGTTCTCGCTGACGCCCGCGCTTTCGCTGGTGTCCGCCGTTGGCGGCAGCGCTACGCCTTCCACTCCAGCGATGAGTCTAGGTTACGCGGGGAATGAGTAAGCGCGCCGACTGAAATCAAGTCGACGCCGCTCGCAGCGATCTCTCCAACCGTCTCTAAACTGACCCCGCCCGACGCTTCGGTCGTGACGCGTCCCGCCACCAGCCTCACCGCCTGCTTCAGCGTCTCGACATCCATATTGTCGAGCAGCACGGCGTCGATGGGAAAGCGCAGCGCGTCCTCGAGCTGCTGCAGCGTGTCGACCTCGACCTCGATCTTGACCAGATGGCCGCTGCGCGTGCGCAGCCGCTCGAGCGCCTTGGCGAGCGAGCCGGCGGCGGCGATGTGATTGTCCTTGACCAGCACCGCGTCATAAAGCCCGAAGCGGTGATTAATGCCGCCGCCGCAGCGCACCGCGTATTTCTCCAAGGCGCGCAGGCCGGGGGTCGTCTTGCGGGTGCAGGCGATGCGGGCGTTGGTCCCGGCCACGGCCGCGACGTAGGACGCGGTCAGCGTGGCGATACCGCTCAAGTGGCCGAAAAAATTGAGGGCGGTGCGCTCGCCCGTGAGCAGGGCGCGGGTTTTGCCGGAAATCTCGGCAACCACGCCACTGGCGGCGACCTTGTTGCCGTCGTCGGCGATCCGCTTGAAGCGCGCCTGAGAATCGAGCGCCTTGAACGCGGCCTCGGCGAGATCGAGCCCCGCCACCACCCCTGGCTTGCGCAGCACGATGGCCGCTTCGCCTTCCGCCGTCGCGGGAATGATCGAGTCGGTGGTGATATCGCCGGCGAGGTTCAAATCCTCGTCCAGCGCGGCCGCGACGGCTCGCTCGACGAGAAGGGGAGGGAGCTTCGGCGGGAACGAGGTCTCGCGCTCATGCATGGAGCGCTGCGCGGACCGGCGCGGCATGCAGCTGGGCTGGCTCGGCGCGGCTCTCGGCCGCTTCGTTGGCGATAGCGTCGGCGTCCGTCAGGGTCAGGAAGCTGCGCTCGGCAAGCCCCTCGTCCGGCGTCGGGTAGTCGCTGCGGAATTGCGCGCCGCGGCTCTCTTCGCGCTGCAAAGCGGCGGCGGCGATCAGCTTGGCGGTCGACAGCATGTTGCCGAGGCGGCGGTCGCCATGCGCCTCTCGCTCGAGCGCGCAGATCGTCAGCAACGCGTTGGTGAGCGAGCCCGCATCGCGGATCACGCCGACATCGGCGGCCATGGTCTGCCGCAGCTTCTGCTCTGCCTTGTCGCTTTGGGCGCCTTCTTCCGCCGCGGCAAGGATTGCACGCGGCTTTACCGGCTCGGCCATCGGCAGGGACGCGGCAATGTCGCGCGCCACGCGCGCGCCGAACACCACGGCCTCGAGCAACGAGTTGGAAGCAAGCCGGTTGGCGCCATGCGCTCCGGTCGAGGCGACCTCGCCGCAAGCCCACAGTCCGTCGACCGTGCTGCGGCCCTGCGCGTCGGTGAGGATCCCGCCCATATGGTAATGCGCCGCCGGCGCGATCGGGATCGGCTCGCGCACCGGATCGATGCCCGCCGCGCGGCAAGAGGCGAACACCGTCGGGAAATGCTCGGCAAGCTCGGGTCCGAGGTGACGGCAATCGAGAAACGCGCCGCGGCCGCTCGCGACCTCGCGGAACACGGCGCGCGCCACGACGTCGCGCGGGCCGAGCTCGGCGTCTTCGTGTACCGCGCGCATGAAGCGCTCGCCGCGCCCGTTGATGAGCAGCGCGCCTTCGCCACGTAGCGCCTCGGTGGCGAGCGGAGCGGGGTCCTTGCCGACATTGATGGCGGTCGGATGAAACTGCACGAACTCCGCGTCGGCGATTACCGCACCGGCGCGGGCGGCGATGGCGATGCCCTCGCCGCGCGCCTCGCGCGGATTGGTGGTGATGGCGAAGATCTGGCCGGTGCCGCCGGTGGCAAGCACCACCGCGCTCGCCGGCAACAACAGCCCGCGCGCCGACGGCCCGCCATCGACCGGCGCCAGCTCGACGCCTTGCACGCGGCCGTCACGCAGCAGGAGATCGCGGGCGGTGAAGCCCTCGATCACGCTGATCGATGGCGTCGCCCGCACCGCGGCAAGCAATGCCGCCATGATCGCCTTGCCGGCGGTGTCACCCTTGACGTGCAGGATGCGGTTCTGCCCATGCGCGGCCTCGCGGCCCAGCATGAAATGGCCTTCCAGATCCTTGTCGAACGGCACGCCGTAGCTGAGCAGATCCTCGACCCGGTCGCGGGCCTCGCGTGCCAACAGCTCGGCGATTTTCTCGTCGACGATGCCGGCGCCGGCGCGGATCGTATCCTCGGCATGATGCTCGGGGCTGTCGCCCTCGGCCAGCGCCGCGGCGATGCCGGCCTGCGCCCATAGGCTGGATGCGCCTTCGCCGAGCCGCGCGCCCGAAACGACGGTGACGGGCAGCGGCGCAAGCTTGAGCGCGGTGAACAGGCCGGCGAGGCCCGCCCCCACCACGACCACGCCGCTCGTCCCGCTTTGCACTCTCGGTGGAAACTGGCTGTGCGATGTCATCGGTTGGGCCCGTTGCCGTTGGCGTGTTTAGTGGTTCAGGTTGATCATGCGCTCGACCGCCGCGCGCGCCCGCTCGGCGATCGCCGGATCGACCGTCACCTCCTCCTTGAGGAACACGAGCGAGTCGAGGATTTTCGGCAGCGTGATGCGCTTCATATGCGGGCAGAGATTGCAGGGCCGCACGAACTGGACGTTCGGCGTCTCGACCGCGACATTGTCGCTCATCGAGCATTCGGTCACGAGCAGCACCTTGGACGGCTGATTGTCCTTGACCCATTTGATCATGCCCGCGGTCGAGCCGGTGAAATCGGCCTCCTGGATCACGTCCTGGTCGCATTCCGGGTGTGCGATGATCTTCACGCCGGGATCGGCTTCGCGATAGGCGCGCAGCTCGGCGCCCGAGAAGCGCTCATGCACTTCGCAATGGCCTTTCCAGGTGATGATCTCGACCGAGGTCTGCGACGCCACATATTTGGCGAGATACTCGTCGGGGATGAGGATGACCCGCTTGGAGCCGAGCGACTCCACCACGCGCACGGCGTTGGAGGAGGTGCAACAGATGTCGCATTCGGCCTTCACTTCGGCCGAGGTGTTGACATAGGTGACCACCGGCACGCCGGGATAGGCCTCGCGCAAGGCACGCACGTCGGCGCCGGTGATTGACGCCGCCAGCGAACAGCCGGCTCGGGAGTTGGGGATCAGCACCATCTTGTCGGGATTGAGCAGCTTCGAGGTCTCGGCCATGAAATGCACGCCGCCCTGCACGATGATCTCGGCGTCGGCCTTCGAGGCTTCGCGGGCGAGCTGGAGCGAGTTGCCGACCACGTCGGCGACGCAATGGAAGATCTCGGGCGTCATGTAGTTGTGCGCCAGCACGACGGCGTTGCGCGCGCGCTTCAGCTCGTTGATGGCCTTGATGTAAGGGGCAAAGCCCGGCCACTCGATCGGCGGGATGACGCGCGATACGCGCTCATAGAGATGCGCCGTCTCGCGCGCGACCTCCGGCGTATAGGCGAGGTCGGGCAGGACGCCGGGCGGAATTGCAACTTCCGCCTTGCGTGCGCTGATCGGCGTGCTTTCCTGAAGCCGTGTCATCGTACCCTTCCTCCCGCGACTTATAATGCTCATCGTGAGCATATATGGGCCGTTAAAACAGCCGGCGCAAGGCCGGTCCCCAGCTATTCTCAATCGGAGTATAGGGGATCGTGGGAGGGGTTCAAAGGGGGCTGCGACGTCGATCGCACGGAATATACGAGGGGTGTTGCCTATAGGTCGCAGCGCGGCCGGATAGGCACGGGAATTGGGCAAAACTTTGTGGCTCAAATGGCGATCTCCGACTAACCTAAGGCCGAGTGGTGCGAGGGGTTACGGGGATGCGTGGACGTTGTTTGCTCGCCGCCCTAGCTGGGGCCGGAATTGTCCTTCTGTGCGGCGGTTTGACGCTTTCGCCGGCATACGCGCAAGACGACCCTGCCGCCGAAGCCGACCCTAACTCCGGCGGCGCCGATGCCCCCGACACGGCCCCCGCCGCCGACGATACCGCGCAACCCTCGACGGAAACGCAAACCGCGGTGCCGACCGACTCCGCCGCGCCAGCGCCGGAAGCGACGCCCATCGTTGCGAGCATCCGCGCCAAGCTCCAGGATCCGGCGCTTGCCAATAACGCCAACGCGCAGGACCTCGCGGCGCTTACCGCCTTCTATGCCGCGCGCAGCGATCCGATCTGGATGACCGACATGGGTTTCTCGAGCGAGGCGCAATCGGCCATCGACGAGGTGCTGCGCGCCGACGATTGGGGGCTGTCGAGTGCGGACTTCCAGTTGCCTCCGGCGGGCGACCTACCCGACTCGGTCGATGACCAGGCCTTGAATGAGATCAAGCTCGATCTCGCTATTCTGAAATATGCCCGCTACGCCCGCGGCGGCCGGACCGTTCCGGTCCAGCTCAGCAAGCTCTACGGCATGACCCCGAGCTTACGCGATCCCAAGACGGTGTTGGCCGAGATCGTCGATGCACCCCAGCCCAGCGTCTACTTGCAGGGGCTGCATCCCAAGCATGTGCAGTTCCAGCGCCTGCATCAGGCTTTGCTCAAGGCGCGCGCCGAAAGCGAAGCCGGCGCCAAGCCTGCGAACATGCAGAAGATCATCGTCAACATGGAGCGCTGGCGCTGGATGCCCGAAAATCTCGGGTCGTTGCACGTGCTTCTCAACGTTCCCGCCTTCATGGTCTATGTCGCCAGGGACGGCAAGGTCGTCTACCAGGACAAGATCGTTGTCGGCGAATTGAAATATGCCACCCCGGTGTTCTCGGCGGACCTGAAATCGGTCGTGTTCAATCCTGAATGGACCGTGCCGCCTACCATCGTTCGAGAAAATCTGCTGCCAAAATTGCGCGGCGGCGGGCTGTTCGGCGGCGGCACCTCGATCCTCACCCAGCACGAGCTCAACGTGAACTACAACGGCAAGCGCGTCGATCCGGGCTCGATCGACTGGAACCGGGTGAACATGGGTGCGATCAGCTTCACCCAGGCACCCGGTCCCAACAACGTTCTCGGCAAGGTGAAGTTCGTCTATCCGAATCCCTATTCGGTCTATATGCACGACACCATCAAGCAAGGACTGTTCGACAAGGATATGCGCGCCGAAGGGCATAATTGCCCGCGGGTCGAGCATCCCAGCAAGATCGCCTCGGTGATCCTGGCGCAAGATCAGAACTTGCCTCAGGCGGAGGTCGATAAGCTGCTCGCGAGCGGTTACAACGCCGGCGTCAACATCGCCCATGGCGTGCGCATCCACACCGCCTATTTCACCGCTGTTGCCGACGAACAGGGCAAGGTCGCCACCTTCCCGGACATCTATAGGCTCGACCCGCCGGTCGCGGCGGCGATCCTTGGCAAGCAGGCCAAGCCCGAGGCGGTGGCCGACAATGTCGAGGCCGCCGCGCCGAAGCCGGCGCCCGCGGCGGCATCGGCACCAAGGCCGACGGTTAGCTCGGCTCCGTCCGGCTTCGGGCCGCATCCCTAATCGCTATCGCCACTCACCAGCTTTATTCATGTGCGATGCCTCGCGTCCTTTGCTAGGCTGCTCGCGCCGGCCTGGGCATGCTCGGCAACGGAGCATCGGCGTGCAATCGCAATTCACCGTGGGAATTACTGTCGAAGGCAAGGGCGACCGGCTCGTGGTCAAGGCCGAGGACGCCTTGATCGCGGCGCTTAAAGTTAAGGCCGAGCGACCTGAAGCCTCGATCACCTATGTGCGCCGCCTGAACCGGCGAGGCGATCAGCGTCATCCGCCGCATCGGCTCGCCGAGCCGCGCGCCTAGCGGATTTTCTGCATCACCGCATAGATCGCGAGCGAGCCGAGCAGGAGGGCGCCGGCCAGCAGCGGTGCCTCGATGTCCCCCGTGGCCACGCGCACCACGATCAGCACAAGGCAGACCAACGCGCCGAGCACCGGCACGAATAACGGCACCTCGAAGCGTCCGAGCGCCTCGCTCTTGCGCTGCTTCAGAATGACCAGCGCGCCGTTCACCACCATGAACACGAGCAGCAGGAGAAGCACGGTTGCCGCCGCGAGCTCGGTGATCGTGCCGAGCAGGGCGAGCGGCGCCAGCACCAGGAACAGCACGGCGACGGCGATATGCGGCGTTCGTCTTGCCGCATGCACGCTGCCCAGCGTGCGGGGGAGGAGGCCCTGCCGTGCCATGCCGTAGATCAGGCGTGAAGCCGTGACGTAGTTGACCAGCGCGGTGTTGGCCACGGCGAACAGGGTGATGGCGGTGAACACGATCGGTGGGATCGTGGGCGCCGCGCGTCCCATCACTTCGGTAATGGGGCCTGGTGCGGCCGCCAGGTCCCGCCACGGCACCACCGATACGGCGGTGATAGCGACGGCGATATAGAGGATTGCGGCGCCGGCCATGGCGAGGATGAGCCCAAGCGGAATGGTCCGCTCGGGGTCGCGGGTCTCCTCCGCGACATTGATCATGTCCTCGAAGCCGATAAAGGCGAAGAAGGCGAGCACCGCGCCCTGCATGACGAGCAGGACCGCATGGTCGCCGTCCGGAGCCGGCGGGATCTCGAAATAATCGACCGATCCCCAATAAGAGATGCCAACCACGACGACGAGCACCAACCCACCTGCCTCGATCAGCGTGCAGAGCACATTGACCCACATGGACTTGCGGATGCCGCGGAACACAAGCCCGGTGAGCAGCAGCAGAAAGCCGAGAGCCAGCAGCCACAGCGGTACGCTGTCGATGCCGAAGAGGGCTGCGAGATTGGCGGCAAACACGCGAGACTGCGTGGCGATCGAGGTGAGCCCCGAGCACACCAGCGCGAGCCCCACCATGAAGCTCAGCAATGGGAATCCATATGCACGACCGGTAACGTAGGCGGCGCCGGCGGCGCGCGGGTGACGCGAGCCGAGCGAGGCATAAGACAGCGCGGTGAGGAGAGCGGCGATCAGCGCGACCAAGAAGGCGAGCCACAAGGCGTTGCCGGTCTGGCCGGCGGCCTTGCCGACCAATCCATAAATGCCGGCGCCGAGCATGCTGCCGAGCCCGTATAGCGCCATCTGCAGCGGACCGATCGTGCGCCTCAGCGCCGGCTCTTTGCTCGATGACGCAGCGGTTTCCCTCTTGGACGTATCGTTCATCTTTCGGTGACCCTAGCACGCAAAATCCGGGTTCACCGAGCCGGCGGGCTTTTCGCCTTGCAAAAGCCATGCTGTGCGACTATGTATCACCATCGACATTTGGCCGGACAACATGGCCGTTACGCCTAAGGCTGATAGCCAGGCGCACGTTCAACCTCCCAAACATCGACAAACGCGCTTCTGACCGGGCTCTCGCTCGGTCTTGAGCAGAACTTGCAACTGACTACAGCGAAAGGACGACCCCTTATGACTAAGGGCACTGTGAAATTCTACAACGAGCAAAAGGGCTTCGGCTTCATCGAGCCGGAAGACGGCGGCAAAGACGTATTCGTGCATGCCACGGCGCTTGAGCGCGCGGGCATCAGCCGACTCGTCGAGGGCCAGAAGGTCTCTTTTGACACCGAGCAAGACAGCCGCAGCGGCAAGACCGCGGTGGGCAAGATCGAGGCCCTGTAGTCCTCACCAGGACACGCAGCGGACTTGGTAAAATTAGAGCCGCTCCCTTCGGGGAGCGGCTTGTTGGTTTTAGGGGATGCGCGTCAGTAAGCTAGGCGCGTCGCCGCACCTTCGGCTTGGCTGAACGCGACGGCAGGCGCTCTTCGCCCGGCGCGCTGCGCGGCAGCGGATAATCCGCGCTGTCGTAGAGACGCCGGATTTGCCGGCTGTCGAACCGCTCCTCATCGACTTCGAGATACGTGCCCAACAGCGCTTGCGCGGGCAACTCCTCGATGGCGAAGCGTACCGCCTCCGAGGCGGACTCAAATCGCTTGTAAGTGACGCGCCCGGCGCCGCCCTTCCAGCTCCGAGCTGGATACAACTCCGCCAATGCGGTGTAATCGAATGTCGTCATCACGCAAAACCTTTCGACCGGCGCCATCCTCTGGGGATGGCTAAAATATTTTCTGATGCAGTTGATGCTGAACTACACCCTCAATATAGGCGCTGGAGTGCAAAAAAACTAGGAGAAGCGCGCTCAGATTGTGAGAAATCGCAATAATATCTGCCGAAAATGTCCGGCTAACTCTTCAGCCGATAGCCGGACCTGAAGATCCAGGCCACCACCAGCAGGCAGATGGCGAGGAACACGCCGATCATCATCAGGCTCACCGCCGGGCTGACATCGGCGATGTTGAAGAAGCTCCAGCGGAACCCCGAGACCAAGTAGACCACCGGATTGAGCAGGGTTACCGCTTGCCAAAACGGCGGCAGCACCGAGATCGAATAGAACGTGCCGCCGAGAAACGTGAGCGGCGTGATGATCAGCAACGGTACCAGCTGGAGCTTCTCGAAGCCGTCGGCCCAGATGCCGATGATGAAGCCGAGCAGGCTGAAGGTCACCGCCGTCAGCACCAGGAACGCAATCATCCAGAATGGGTGCGCGATGTGGAGCGGCACGAACAGAAATGCCGTGGCGAGGATCACCAAGCCGAGAATGATCGACTTGGTGGCTGCGGCGCCGACATAGCCGATGACGATCTCCAGATAGGAGATCGGCGCGGAGAGCAGCTCGTAGATCGTGCCGGTGAAGCGCGGGAAATAGATGCCGAACGAAGCGTTGGCGACGCTCTGGGTGAGCAGCATCAGCATGATCAGCCCGGGCACGATGAAGGCGCCATAAGGCACACCCTCGATCTCGCTGATGCGTGAGCCGATCGCCGCCCCGAACACCACGAAATAAAGCGAGGTCGAGATGACCGGCGACACCATGCTTTGCAGCAGCGTACGGCCCGCGCGCGCCATCTCGAATTTGTAGATCGCTTTGACCGCCGGTAGATTTATCTGTCCCGCCTTACCAGATCGACGAAAATGTCCTCGAGCGAGCTTTGCGAGGTGTCGAGGTCCTTGAACCTGATCCCGGCCGAGGCAAGGTCGGTGAGCAGGCTGGTGATGCCGGTGCGCGGCCCTTGCGTGTCATATGTGTAGATCAGCTCGCTGCCGCCATTGGCGAGCGCCAGATGATGGCCTTCCAGCGCCGCGGGGATGCTGTCGAGGCTCTGATGCAACTGCAGCGTCAGCTGTTTCTTGCCGAGCTTGTGCATCAGCTCGCGCTTGTCCTCGACCAGGATCAGCTCGCCCTTGTTGATCACGCCGATCCGATCGGCCATGTCCTCGGCTTCATGGATGTAGTGCGTGGTCAGGATGATTGTCACCCCGGAATTGCGCAAGTCGCGCACCACCTGCCACATGTCCTTACGCAGCTCGACATCGACGCCAGCGGTAGGCTCGTCGAGAAACAGCACGCTGGGCTGATGCGACAAGGCCTTGGCGATCAAGACCCGGCGCTTCATGCCGCCCGACAGCGTCATCAGCCTGGAGTCCCTACGATCCCACAAGGAGAGACTGCGCAGGACCTTCTCGATATAGGCCGGATCCTCCCATTTGCCCCACAGGCCGCGGCTCAGCGAAACCGTGGCCAACACCGTCTCGAACATGTCGGCGGTCAATTCCTGCGGCACGAGCCCGACCAACGAGCGCGCCGCGCGGTAGTCGGTGACGATGTCGTGGCCGTCGATCGTCACCGTGCCCGAACTCGCCCGCACGATTCCGCAAATGATGCTGATCAGTGTGGTCTTGCCGGCGCCGTTCGGTCCGAGCAGTGCAAAGATCTCGCCCTTGCGGATCTGAAGATCGATGTTCTTCAGCGCCTCGAATCCGGTCGCATAGGTCTTGGTGAGATGGGAGACGGCAATAATGGGCTGCATGCTGAACGCTTAATAGGAGGTGCTGGCGGGATTGCGACGAGGCTGTGGCGTCGTTGTCATCCCCTAGCATCAAGGCGCGATTGCGGACAACCGGGCATGTTGTCGGAACGATCACAGTTGCGAGACGTTTTCCTACCAAGAGAGGTTAGCAGGTGCATCGCGAGGTCGGGCTTCGGCTTTGCCTGCTTTGCGCGACGAAAACAAGGCATGGAGGACACCCATGAATTGTCTTTTGGCATCGACTGCAGTCGCATTGTTGCTCGGCCTTGCGCCGGCGCTGGCTGCTGAGGACTCAGGGAAGCTCCCGACCGGCCCCGGTGTTTCGCCGGAAGCCGCGAAAGAGGCGACCGTGCCGCCGTCGGGTAGCGCCGATACGTCGGGTGGGGCTGCCGAGCAAAGCTCGGCTGGGCCAAATTCAGCGGCCGGTAACACCAACTCCGCCGACAAGGGCGACGGCATGCCCGACAACACTATGGACCCTTCGAAGGGTGCCAAGGAGCAAAGCTCCGCACCTCCGGGGTCATCGGCTGCGAGCACCTCTAAGGCTAATCCCAGCTCAAGCTCGGAGCCGGCGACGAAGCAGAATTAGCTTTTCCAGGCCCGCAGGATGGGAGGAACCGGGACCGCCTCGCGGCCCGGTTTCCTTTTGCCGGTTAGCCGTGCGGCTCAAGCGAGAGCCGCAACACCTTGCCGTCGCCCTCATCGGTCAGCGCATAAACCGCGCCGTCAGGCCCTTGCACCACGTCGCGGATGCGGGTTCCCATCGGAATGCGCTCTTCCTCGATCACCGTCTCGCCGTCGAGCGTGAGCCTGACGATCGCTTCGGAGGAGAG
Organism: uncultured Alphaproteobacteria bacterium; assembly: GCA_963798815.1. Taxonomy (GTDB): domain Bacteria; phylum Pseudomonadota; class Alphaproteobacteria; order Rhizobiales; family Methyloligellaceae; genus Methyloceanibacter. The sequence continues at coordinate 173,886 of CAWCUW010000005.1, read as the reverse complement.
ACCGGCGATCAGGAGATTGCCTTTCCAGCCAGGAATGGCGTCGGCGGTGTAGAAGGAGATGCCTGAAGGCGAGATGACCGGCGTCCAGTGCACGATGGCATCGGCGAATTCCGGGTGGGTGGGCGGATCCGGGATGTCGGTGCCGTCGTAGTTCTTGCCCCAGCTCACCACCGGCCAGCCGTAATCCTTGCCCGGTTGCGGAATATTCAGTTCGTCGCCGCCGAGCGGTCCGAACTCGGTCTCCCAAAGCTTGCCCGTCTTGGGATGAATTGCGGCGCCTTGCACATTGCGATGGCCATAGGACCAGATCTCGGGAAGCGCGCCTTCTTGTGCGACGAAGGGATTGTCGGGCGGCACCGAGCCATCGGGATTGATGCGCACGATCTTGCCGAGATGCGTGGATAGGTCTTGCGCCGGCCCGAACGTGAAGCGCTCGCCGAGGGTGACGAACAACTTGCCGTCGGGACTGAAAACAAGCCGCGAGCCGAAATGATTGCCGCCGACGACTTTGGGATATTGCCGGAAGATTACCTGCACATTGTCGAGGCGGTCGGTGCCAAGCTTGCCGCGCGCCACCGCGGTGCCGGCTGTGCCGGCATCGCCGGGCTCCGAATAGGAGAGATAGACCAGGCTGTTTTCGCTGAAGTGCGGATCGAGTGCCACGTCCAGCAGGCCGCCCTGGCCCTCGGCGACGACCCTCGGCACGCCCTTGAGCGGCTCGAATAGCTCGCCGTCCTTGGCGACGAGGCGCAGCCGGCCGGGTCTCTCGGTCACGAGCATGCGCCCATCGGGCAGGAAGGCAAGGCCCCAAGGGTGCTCGAGTCCATCGGCGATGGTTTGCACCTTGAGGGTGCCTTGCTTGGTATCGATCGCTGCCTGGTCGGCGAACGCGTGGCGCGACAACAGCATCAGCACCGCCGCGAGCAGGCAGCGCGCCATATACCTTCCAATGACACCTGCCGTCACTTGTCTCCTCCAATTCGAGAACTTTGCTCCACTCAACGCTTAGGGCGAGCAGGAGTTCGTTAGCCGGTTACGCGCGGCCGGGCTTGACCCGCAATCCCGGCGCGGGACGCTCGAGCACCACCTCGCGGCGGAAGCGGTAGAGCCGGGCGGGGCGTCCGCCGGTCTCGGTCGAGACATTGCCGGTGACCTCGACGAGGCCGCCTTGCTCGACCAGCCGCCTGAAATTCTGCTTATGCAGCAGCGTGCCGGTGATCGCCTCGACGGTCTTCTGTAGCTCGAACAAGGTGAATTCCGGCGGCAACAGCTCGAACACCACGGGCCGGTATTTCAGCTTGCCGCGCAAGCGCCCAAGCGCGGTGGCGAGGATGCGTCGGTGGTCGAACGCCATGGGCCGCCCAAGTTCAGGCAGATCGCTCCATTGCGTCGCGGCGCTACGGTCATCGCGCGCGGCCTCCGCCACGAGACCGGCCTCGTACAGCAGTTCGTAGCGATCGAGCACCTTTTCCTCGTCCCAACTCCCGCCGATGCCGAACGACGTCCTGAGGCGCTCAGAGCGGCGCAGCGGGCGTACCGGCTCGTCGGGGAGGGGTGGCCGTTCGGCCCATTCCTTGAGCTTCGGCTCGATCTGGCTGGACAGGATCGGCGGCTTGCCTTTGCGCCAATCCTCCCACGGGAAATAGGCGTACCACGGCGACCAATGCGAGCCGAGCAGCTCATGGCCCGCGCCGCGGGTCAGCGCCAGATAGCCGACCGAGAGCGTATGCGCTCCCCCGGGCTCGGCGTGCCGGCCCCTGTCGCCGAAGGTGTAGAGCTGCTCCACATAACCGAGCGCGAGCCCGGTTTGCCGCTTCACCCATTCGCGCAAGCCGATCTCGAGCGTGCGGTGCGCACGCGGGGCGAATGGGCCGAACGGAAGCGCGTCCCAGGCGGCGGACCCCGCCGTGCCCGGTCGCGCCACGAGGATGTAAGGCTGTCCTTCGCGCACCGTGACGATGGCGGCATTGAGCCCAAGCTCGATTTGCGGATCGTCGTTCCGGGTCTCCTGCGCCGGCGTCGCTTTGCGCCTTGGCTCAGCCATCGAGGCGTCTATGCGGCAAGGAGCGCGGGCAGGGCGAACACCTCCGCCTCCTCGGCGATCTTGCCGCGCCCGATCTCCTCGACTGCGTTGATCATGCGTCCGTCACGCGTCAGGATCTCGTCGGCCAGCGCGACCAACAGCCGATTGGGATAGGCGGTCGGCGAGGCACTGCGGAGCGCCCGGGCGAGCTCGATTTCCGAGCCTTCCGGATTGAGCGCGCAAAGCGAGATGAAGGCGGCGGCGGTCGAGCGGCTGATGCCGGCCCAGCAATGGATGAGCAACGGCGCCTGCCGATCCCACTCGCGCGCGAAGGTAATGAGATCGGCCACATGCGTCTCGCAGGGCAGCACGAGGCCGGGCTGCGGCTCGCAGATATCGTTCATGGCGAGCCTGAGATGCCGGTCGGGCACAATGCTGGGCGGCGTGCTGATCAGGGTCTCGCCGTTGATCAGCGTCACCAGGTGGCTGACATTGGCGTCGGCGACCGTGGTCTCGACCAGGCTCAGCGGCGCGACAAAGATGGTTTCCGGGCTCATGGTGCGCGGCACTCTAGTTGTTTCTCTTGGCAAAATCAGGGTGGTCATATCTTGTTTGGCCTTCAGCACGGGCGTCTTGCGCGCCCACTATCCTCCGAGCTCGTTGAATTTCCTGAGGAACTCAGCCTCTCCCTGTGACGCAGGAAGCGGGCTTAAGTGCGACAGTCTGTCGACCAGCGGGGGACTTAACCCCCGCGGCTGGCCGAAAAAGCGCCGCGCCTCCGCCCGGGAAAAGCCAGCAAGACGAATCGCCTCATAATAGGCCGCAATCTTATCGGCGCGTTTGATCAATCTGGTGACATCGTCGGGCAACTCCGCCGGCAGGCCGAAGCGCAGGTGGATGGCGGCCAGCAGCCTCGCCTCGAAGGCGCGATAATCGAGCGACAAGGCCGCCTTGAACGGGCTGATCAGATCGCCGATGACATATTCCGGCGCGTCGTGGATCAGCGCCGCCAGCCTGAAGCGCCGGTCGAGCTTGGGCTCGAGCTCGGTTACAATTCTCTCGACGAGAAGGCTATGCTCCGCCACCGAGAAGGCGTGCTCGCCATCGGTCTGACCATTCCACCGCGCGACACGCGCGAGCCCATGCGCGATGTCCTCGATCTCGATATCGAGCGGCGAGGGGTCGAGCAGGTCGAGCCGCCGCCCGGAAAGCATGCGCTGCCAGGCGCGGGGGACCGCATTGGCTGCCAGGTTTTGCGGGGTGCGAGCGGTTTTCATCTTCGCTTGTCAGTCCTGGCGCGACTTCATCGGCATTGACTTAATTCACGGCAGAAGTCACGAAGAATTGGACGAATGCCGCTCGCAATGCCATTCATGGCACTGTAATTGTCAGAGTACAGCTGAATTGGATCATCACTGGGAGATGCATATGGCAAAGTTGCCGAGATATTCATTAGCGCATGATGAGAAGAAGAAGCGCTGGGTGCTCAAACATGAAGGCACCGGCCAAACCGCCAAGACCTTCGCCACCAAGGCTGCGGCGACCAAGGGCGGCGTGCTCGAGAAAGCCGTCAAGGGAACGGGCTCGGTCCGCATTAGAAAGCGCAATGGCAAAATCCAAGAAGAGCGCACCTTTCCGCGCAGCGCCGATCCTCGCAAATCTAAGGGTTAGATGGCGCTCGGGCGAGTTTTACGCAAGCCGCGTGACGCGGGCAGGAGGTCAGGTGGTCGTTGACCATGCCGGTCGCCTGCATGAAGGCGTAGATGATCGTCGGCCCGCAGAATTTGAAGCCGTGCGCCTTGAGTTCCTTTGAGATGATGCGCGAAATCTCCGTCTCGGCGGGGATCTCGCTCATCGTCTTGTAGCGATTGACGATTGGCTTGCCCTCGACGAACTTCCACAGAAACGGGCTGAAGCCGGCGCTCTTCTCCATGATCTCGAGCCAGGCGCGCGCCGAGGCGACCGCGCCCTCGATCTTCATGCGATTGCGGACGATGCCCGCATCCTGCATCAGGGCTGCGACTTTCTTGTTCGAGTAGCGCGCGATCTTCGCCGGGGCGAAGCCGTCGAAGGCGCGGCGGAAAGCCTCGCGCTTGCGTAAGATCGTGATCCAGGACAATCCTGCCTGAAACCCGTCGAGCACGAGCTTCTCGTAAAGCGCGCGATCATCGCGCTCGGCGACGCCCCATTCGTCGTCGTGATAGGCGACATAAAGCGGGTCCGTGCCGGGCCATGGGCAGCGGCCGGTCGCCGGCTTGCCGCTCACGCGAGGGCCTCGGCAACCGGAACGGCGAAGCGCGCGAAGGCCGGACGGCGCAGCACGATGTTGACCCCTCCCGTCGTCAGCGTCTTGGCTTGGGCCAAAGCCTCTTCCGCCCGGTCGAGACGGATCAGGGCGAGTCCAGCGGTGCCGCTCACCGAGCCAAGCGTGCCGATCGGAACATCGGCAGCCTCGATGCTCGTGCCGGGTGGGGGGAGGGCGCTTACACCCTGGATGGGTACGATGCGCTTGCGCGCCGTGCCGCGATGCTCCATGCGCGAGACGACCTCCTGCCCGACATAGCAGCCTTTGGCGAAGTCGACGCCGTTCAGCTGATCGAACAGCGCCTCATGCGGGAAGGCGTCGCCGAAGGCGTAGTCGCGGCCGCCTTCCGGCACGCCGAGCCCGATGCGCAAGGCGTGATAGTCCGCTTCGCCCGACGGCTCGCAGCCGAGATCGGCCGCGCTCGTTCCTTTGGGGACGAGAAGGCGAGAGCCAAGCTCGGGCAGTCTGGGGTCGGCATAAGCAATGGTTCCTGCCGGAGCGCGAGGAGACCCGCCCCATGCGGCAGCGACAGCGAGCGACGGCGCCGCCGCAATCTCCACGGCTGCCCTGAGGCGATAAAAGCCGAGCCGCTGCATAAGCTCCGCGGCCTTGTCTTCCGCCACATCGATGAGAAAGCCGTCACCGTCCGGCACGACAAAGAAATCGAACAGGATCTTGCCCTGCGGGCTAAGCAGCCCGGCATGGACGGCAGCTCCGCCTTGCGCCTTGTCGATATCGTTGGTGACCAAGCCTTGCAGGAATTTACGCGCGTCGGCGCCGCCGATCCTAAGGACGGCGCGGGACGGCAAGAGGCTCGCATGGCATTGGCCCATATCCGGCCCTTCTGCTACCAAGGCTTCCGACATTTATGGGAGCGGGGGAGACCCCGCAAGAGAGGCCGGACTTGGCCCAGACTTTCGATCTCGTGTTCAAAGGCGGAACCGTCGTCAATCACGCGGGCGAGGGGCTTGCCGATATTGGCGTCAGGGGTGGCCGCATCGCCGAGATCGGCTCGATCGGCGCTGGCGCGGCGAGAAAGACCGTCGACGCCTCCGGCCTGCACATTCTCCCGGGGGTGATCGACAGCCAAGTGCATTTCCGCGAGCCGGGGCTGGAGCACAAGGAAGATCTGGAGACTGGCAGCCGCTCGGCCGTGCTGGGGGGCGTCACCGCCGTGTTCGAGATGCCGAACACCAAACCGCCCACCACCAGCGCCGAAGCGCTCGCCGCCAAGGTCGCCGCCGCGACCCACCGCATGCATTGCGACTTCGCCTTCTTCGTCGGCGCCACTCGCGACAATGTCGACGATCTCGCCGAGCTCGAGCTTCAGTCCGGAGCCGCCGGCATCAAGGTCTTCCTGGGCTCCTCGACCGGAGATCTTCTGGTCGACGACGAGGAGACGCTGGCCCGCATTCTTGGCGCCATCAGGCGGCGCGCCGCCTTCCATTCCGAGGATGAGGCCAGGCTGAAGCAGCGCATGAAGTTCCAGCGCGAAGGCGATCCTTCGAGCCACAGCGAATGGCGCGACGTCGGCGCCGCGTTGGCTTCCACCGAGCGGCTGCTGCGGGTCGCCGCCGCGGCGGGAAAACGCGTGCATGTGCTGCATGTCTCGACCGGCGAGGAGATGGCGCTGCTCGCGCTGCATAAGGACATTGCTTCGGTCGAAGTCACGCCGCAGCATTTGACGCTCGCCACGCCCGACGCCTATGCAAGGCTCGGCACACGCGCGCAGATGAACCCGCCGCTGCGCGATCGCTCGCATCAACAACGGCTCTGGTTGGGGCTCGATCAAGGCGTGGTCGACGTGCTTGGTTCCGATCACGCGCCGCACACGCTCGAAGAGAAGAGCAAGAGCTATCCGGCGACGCCCTCAGGCATGCCGGGCGTGCAGACGCTGGTGCCGGTGATGCTCGACCACGTGAATGCCGGCCGCTTGAGCCTGGCCCGCTTCGTCGATCTGACCAGCGCGGGTCCGCAGCGCATTTTCGGCATCGCCGGCAAAGGCCGCATCGCCGTCGGTTATGACGCCGACCTCACCATCGTCGACCTCAAGGCCGAGCACGTCATCGACAATGACTGGATCGGCAGCAAATGCGGCTGGACGCCCTTTGCGGGAATGCGCGTCAGGGGTTGGCCGGTCGGCACGCTGGTCCGCGGACGGCTGGCGATGTGGGAGGGGGAGCTCGGCACGGCTGCCGGCGAGCCCGTCCGCTTCGGCGAAGCGTTGCGCGGAACCTACTGAAGAAAATAGTGCCAGACGCCGGTCGGCGAGATGCCGAGCCGGTAGTAGCTGTATTTGCCGGCCTTCTTCATGGCGAGCGCCTGCTCCGGCGGGACGATGCGATAAAGCTCGACCTCCTGGGCCGGGGTGAGCTTGGCGAGGTCGATCTCGGCGAAATAGGGCCAGACGAACATCTCGTCCTGCCCTTGCCCTACGCGGACATAGCCCGACGCGGCCACGTTGAGCATCGCCGCCAGCACGTCACGCCCCGTGCCGTCGGCCGAGGCCTTCTTCCAAAACGCGATCGGGTCGTCGACATACTCGGTCGCCACCATTGGCTTCAGCTCGTTCGATTCGAACACCGGCCGCATCGTCTCGATCTCACCGCTCTCGGCCGCGGCGGCGATCTGTTGCAGCATGCGCTTGACCGGGTCCGGCAGCGCATTGAAATCATAGAGGACCTTGGAGGGTTGCTCGCGCGCTGCGGCGGCTGCCGTCGCCGCTTCGTTCTGAACGTAGACAAGGGCGGCAGCGGCAGCTACCAATGCGCCGAGGGCAATCAGGAAGAGATTCTTGCGACGATTCATGCATCACTCCATGAGTGCTCGGGCAATTTCGCAGATTGGCAAACGAGCGCAAGCGCGCGTCGTACCCACGCCGCGCGCCGCTCGGCTCGCGCCACCCACGAAGAGCGAGTAGGCCGTGCCCTTGCAGGCAGGCGCGCAAATCGTTCTCTCCACCGTCCAGCTTGTGCTCGCCGGGATCGGCATCGGCATCGTGATGGCGGCGCCGATCGGGCCGGTCAATGTGCTGGTAATTCAGCGGGCGGTGGCGGGCGGCTTCTGGGCCGGGCTTGCCGCTGGCCTCGGCGCTGTGCTTGGCGACGGCGTGCTGGCGGCTATTGCCGCATTCAGTATCAGGGCGATCTCCGATGTGATGGCGGCGCATTCGGGCGCCATCCAGTTTGTCGGCGGCCTGCTGCTGATCGTCTTTGGGGTTGCGCTGCTCGTCACCAGGCCTGCTTTGACCCTTCCGGGCGGCAAGGAATCCAGTCTGGTCGAGCATACCGGCATCATCCCCCAGACCTTCTTTCTCACCGTCACCAATCCCGGCGCCATTCTCGGCATGGCGGCGATGATCGGTGGCCTCGGCTCCCTGACCGGCGGCCTCAATACCTCGCTGGAGGCGCTGCTCCTGGTCCTCGCGGTGATGGGGGGAAGCCTCGTGTGGTGGCTGGGCCTGTCGGAGCTGATCGCCACCATCAGACACAAGCTCACCGAAGGTCGCCTCAAGCTCATCAATCGGATCGCCGGCCTGGTGCTGTGCGCCTTCGGCCTGATCCTGCTGCTCGACGGCTTTATTTTCCGCTAGCTAGGTGAGCCTCGCCTATTGCGAGGTGCGCTTCACGGTGAACTCGCCATGTTGGATGCGGCGAGACAGCCCGGTCGTCATCTTGGCGACGGCGTGTTCGCCATAAACGCCGATCAGATCGGCGAGCGCGGCGAAGAGCGCCGCGTTGGCGAGCATCTCCGGCTCGATGCCGTCATGCAGCGCCTCTTCCCAAGCGTCGAGGATGTATCTGAGCGCCGCCTGCTTCTGGGCCTCGCTTTCGGCGGGGGGCGACGTTCGATTGACTGAGCGCAACTGTGACGCCCCTTCTGGTTGCCGGAAAACCGACTGTCACACTTACATCCACCGTTCGCGGCGACGACAATAGAGTGAACTAACGGTTAACCTGCTTAAGTCGCACTGTTTTTCTTTTGTAGGTACAATGACTTAGCGACAGTCATGGTTACCGTGCGCGGCCAGGATGCCCCCTGCGCGCCGGTCACGCGGACGTGCGGGGACGAACTCAGCAAAGCTGGCGCGCTTAGCGGCTTACGGTGATCGCAGCGTTGCCGACAATCAATCCGGCGGCTCTTCGACCGGCGCACCGCTGTCTTGAGACTGCGCCGGTGCCGCCGGGGCAGCTTGCGACACGTTTCCGGTCGCCTCGGGTGAGGCGCCCCCAGCAGCAGGGCCCGCGGCCTTGGCTTCGGGTGCGACGCCTTGCGGGTTAGCCCCGGTCGGCGCTCCATCCGTGTCGGCATCGGGACGCGTGCTGTCTTTGTTGGCGTCAGGTTTGGCGTCGGCGGAGGCTTTGCTCGCGAAGGTAGAGCCTTGCGCGAGCGAGGCGGCGATGCTCGCGCCCTCGCTGCTGAAGCGGGTCGTGGCGAGCGTCGCCGATTGCGTGCAGGTCCGGTAGGTGCGCCGGTAGCCGCGATAGCCGTCATTGAAGGCATTGACCAGCTTGGCGCGGCGCACCGCGGTCGTACCCTCATTCCTCAAGATCTCTTTCATCTCGTCGCGCCAGACCTGTCCTTCCTGAGCGCCGCACAGCTCGCGCAAATAGTGGACGGCGCCAAGAATCTCGGCCAGCCGCATGAGCTTGTTGTCGTAGGGGCGGTCATCCGGTGGAGGGGGTACCGAGCTCTCGCGGGGCACGATTGGCGGCAGATCGTCGCCTGGCGGCTTAGGCCTTGCCGCCCGCGGCTTCGGCGCCGTTTTCGGTTGGTCGAACCACCAGAAGAACTGGGCATCGGCGACCGGCGCGAAGGCCATGCAGGCCCAAGCGGCGCAAAGCCCGGCGAAAGCGAGCCGCAACAGCTGCTGTTTGAGCGGTCCCATTGGACCCCTGACTAACGCCTATTCTTGTTGAAATCTAGCCGTCAGGGCATGCGCACTTTATGCGCGGCGACCCAGATCAGATCGGCCGTTCCCTCGGTCATGGGCAGCGCCTCGACGTCGTCCAAATGCACCCACTCGGCTGCCTCCGCGTCGCCGCCGGGCTTGAGAATGCCCCCGGTCGGGCGGCCATAGAACACCGTCAATCGGTAGGTCGTGCTCCCGCTATCCTCCTCATCGCGCGGGATCTTGACCAAATCCACGACGCCCTCCACCTCGGCCTCGATGCCTGTCTCCTCCTTGAGTTCTCGGCGTGCCGCTTCGCGCGGTGCCTCCTGGCCCTCCCGCTTGCCGCCCGGCAGGCTCCACAGTCCGGCAAAGGGCGGACGTGCCCGCTTCACCAGCAACACCTTGCGATCCTTGAACACGGCAATGCTCGCTCCGTCACGGAGGTGGGCGAGGTCTTGGTCGGTGTTTGAACGGGGCTCGGTCATGGAAGCGGGTTTCAGCGTGGGCCGGCCCGCTTTTCTAAGTCAATCAGCGGGTGCCGAACAGGGCGTCGATCGCGGCCTGGCCGCCGACGTCACCGAGATGCTCCGCATCCTGCCGGTCCGGCAGCGCTTCGCCATTGGCGATGGCGTTCGCCTCATCGATTAGCAGGCGCATGCGCTGGACCGCCTTTTGGCAGGTCTTGTTCAGCGTCTTGGGATCGCCGGTAAGCTCGCCGGCTACCTCCGCGACGAGAGTGACGGCTTCGCCATGCAGCCGCGCCACCGCCTCGTCGAAACGCGCCCTGATCTTCTGTGGGGCCCGGCGATAGGCCGCGATCGCGAGATTCTTGTCGCGGAAGCCCGACTCGGCAAAGTGCTCCTCATAGGTCAGCGGACGCCAGGAGAACAGGTCGTCGGCGAAATCCTCCGGTTCGGTGGAGAGCGCCTCGAGCAGCATCACCAGCTCATGGAAGTGATTGAGGTAATCGCTTGCGAGCAGCGTGGATTCGTTGATGTTGGTGCCCGGAACATGCGAGCGGAAGTGGCCGATCATCGCCGAGCGGAAAGCCGAGACGATATCCTCCCGGCTTACGTCCTCGTAGAGATCTTCCGAACGGGGATTGGACTTCTCGTCAACGAACATTGCCGCAACGACTGGAGTAAACTGGCCTGGAATGAGATGGAGTGTTGCCCGAGCATGATTGCCAAAGCGTTACCAGGATCCGCCTCCGATGTGTTCGCGCTATAGCCTGACCTCTCCGCCGGAAGCCGTGCGGGCCTATTTCGGTTATGCCGACACGCCGAACTTCCCGGCGCGCTACAATATCGCCCCGACCCAACCGATCGCCGTGGTGGCGCGCGACCGGGAAGGGATGCGCCGCTTCAGACTCATGCGCTGGGGCCTGTTGCCGTCCTTCGTCAAGGATCCGAAGGCTTTTCCCACCTTGATCAACGCCCGTTCGGAGGAGGTGCTGGCTAAGCCTTCCTTCCGCCATGCCATGCGCTGGCGCCGCTGCCTCATTCCCGCCGACGGCTTCTATGAATGGACCGGGCCCAAGGGCAAGCGCCGCCCCTTCCTGCTCCGCCCGCGGCAAGGCCAGCTGATCGCCTTTGCCGGACTTTATGAGCGCTGGCGCGACCAAGAGGGCGGAGAGGTCGACACCGTCGTGATCCTCACCTGTCCTGCTAACCCCACAGTCTCGCCGTTGCACGATCGCATGCCGGTCGTGCTGCCGCCCGAGCATTTCGAGGCATGGCTAGACGTCAAGCAAACGACGCCCGAGGCGGCGCTGAAGCTATTGCTGCCAGCGCCCGAGACTTCTATTCGAGGCAATCGAGATGCACCCCAAGATCAACGATTCCAAACGCGACGAGCCCGGCATGCAAGAGCCGCTCGAACCGTCGCTGCTTTAGAGGGCCAAACCCATGCTCCCCGCTGACATCATCGCGCGCTTCCGAGTCGACAAAGGCAAGACCTTCAGGCTGGCCGACATCGACCCAGGCGACACTTGCGGCCTCGACATCGAGAAGAAGGATGCCAAGGAGCTGCTCGAAGCGGGCGTCAAGCGCTTATCGAAATTGCAGGAGCGGCTCTATGCCGAAGGCCGCTGGGCCCTGCTCGCGGTCCTGCAAGGATTGGATACGGCCGGCAAAGACGGCGTCATCAAGCACGTGCTGTCCGGCATCAATCCGCAAGGCTGCGACGTTCACTCGTTCAAGCAGCCGAGTTCCCTCGAACTCGCGCACGATTTCCTGTGGCGGAGCACGCTCGCGCTGCCGGCACGCGGGCGCATCGCCATCTTCAACCGCTCCTATTACGAAGAGACCGTGGTCGTGCGCGTGCACCCCGAATTGCTTGCGAAGCAGAACCTGCCGCCGAAGCTCGTGACCGGCGACTTCTGGACCGAGCGCTACGCGGACATCAACAATTTCGAGCTGCATCTCGCTCGCAGCGGCACCGTGCCCATCAAGTTTTTCCTCAATATCTCCAAGGACGAGCAGCTCAAGCGCCTGCTGGCTCGCGTCGACGATCCTGACAAGCGATGGAAGTTCAATCTCTACGACGTGGAGGAGCGCAAGCTGTGGGAGAAATTCATCGAGGTCTATGAGGACACCATCCGCAACACGTCGACCAAGCACGCGCCGTGGTATGTGATTCCCGCCGACCGTAAATGGTTTGCGCGCCTCCTCGTGGCGGCCGTTCTGGTGGAACGGATGGAAGCGCTCGACCTGCAATATCCGAAATTCGATGAAGCCAGCGCGGGGGAGCTGGAAAAGGCGCAGGCCGCGCTGCGCGAAGAAGCGAAGGCGCTAAAGGGATGACGAGCCGGAGCGGTCTCGCGATAACGAGGGTTGCTAGCGGCAGAAGGTGACGTAGCACCAATAGCCGCGCGGGGTGCGTACGGCGCATTCCCTCAAGGCTCGGCCTTTCGCCGACGCACATGATGCGTGCGATCCCCAGCCCCAGGCATATGGACTGCGGGCCTCGCAATAGCAGGCGTAGGCTTGGGAGGGGATCGCGCTCACGACTCCGGCCAGAATTGCGGCTGACGCAATGATCAAACTCGTCTTCTTCATGTTGCCTCCCAAGATCTTCTTCCGGGATGTCGGAACAGCTCCCAGTCCGAAAAAAATTTAATGTGCTGCCGTCACGGCCCGGATTGGACGATGATGCATTCTATGCTACCGATACTTCAGTTCCAAGAATACCGCTGAGGAGAAGCAAGATGTATAAGAAAGTCGCGGTGTTGACGGCTTGCGTGGCCGCTACGGCTCTTTTGCTCGCGGTGGGTTCGGCACGGGCGGAGGATGCGGCCGCGGGCGGCGAAGGCGGGGGTGCAACCGCAAGCGCGGCGGAAATGCCCGATATCTGCAAAGCCCAGGCGGCAAAACGCAGCCTGACGGGCGCCGAAGCGGAAAACTACCTCAAGCAATGCGAAGCTCCAGTCGGTGACGCCGAGAGAAGCGCGGCGCCGGCCGATCGGCTCGAGGGCCAGCTCTAGCAAAATTAATCACGGACCGGCCGTAACCAAGAGAACGGCGAGACCGTCATGGCCTTTGGCGCCGACGGTCTGCAGCGCGGTGCCGCTTACCCTTGGGTCGGTGGCGGCGAGCTCGAAGAAGCGGCGCATGCCTTGCACGCTCGAATCTGCGCCGGACGTGTCGAGGATCGCGCCTTCGCGCACGACATTATCCACCACGATCAGCGTCCCCTTGCGCGCGAGCTTCACCGCCCATTGGAAATAGCCGGGCGTGCCTTCCTTGTCGGCATCGATGAAGATGAGATCGAACGGTGCTTCGGCGGCGAGGTTGGGCAGCGTGTCGCTCGCCTTGCCGACGCGCAACTCAACCATCTCGCTGAAGCCCGCCCGAGCAATATTGGCGCGCGCGACCTCGGCAAACTTCGCGTTCGCGTCGAGCGTGACGAGCTTGCCGCCGGGGACGAGGCCCCGCGCGAGCCAGATCGTGCTGTAGCCGCCGAGCGTGCCGATCTCCAAGATGCGGCTGGCGCCGATCGCCTGCGCCAGCAGCATCAACAGCTTGCCTTGGTTGGGCGCAACATTGATCCGCGGCAGGCCTGCCGCTTCGCTTGAGGCAAGCGCCGCATCGAGGGCGTCATCCCCGGGCACAAGACAGTCGTCGATGTAGTCGTCGATCTCGGTCCAAAGCGCGTCGGTTTGCAGGCGTTTCATCTAGAGCAGCTTCCCTGGGTTGAGAATGCCGTTGGGATCGAAGCTCGCTTTGATCTTCCGCATCAACTCGATCTCGACCGGTTGCTTTGCCTGCGGCAGGAGCTCGCGCTTCAGCCGGCCGATGCCGTGCTCGGCGCTGATCGAGCCGCCGAGATCGAGCACGATCTGATAAACCGCGGCGTTGAGCGCATCCCAATGGCTCAGGAAGATGGCGCGATCCATGCCGGGCGGCTGACTGACATTGTAGTGGATATTGCCGTCGCCCAGATGACCGAATGGCACGGGCCGCGCCCCGGGGATCATCAGCTCCACGAGTTGATTGGCGCGCGCGACGAACTCCGGCACGCGCGCGACCGGCACGGCGACGTCATGCTTGACGCTGCCGCCCTCTTGCTTCTGCACCTCACTCATCAGCTCACGCAGGCGCCACAGCTCTTGCGCCTGCGTCAGTGACGCCGCCACGACCGCACTGTCGATCTCGCCGGCCTCGATGCCTTCGCCAAGCACAGTCTCGGCGAGGCGGGCAAGTTCCTCGCCCTGGCGCGGGCTGCTCAGCTCGAATATCGCGTACCAGGGGTAGGCTTCGGCGAAGGGGTCGCGCACCGAACTGCCGTGGCGGAGCACGAATTCAAGCCCGATGCGCGGCAGGATCTCGAACGCGGTAAGCGACGGGCCGGCCCTCTCCAGCGCGCGGCTGAAGAAGGCGGGCGCGGTTTCCAGCGCGCTCAAGCCGGCCATGCAGGTGACCCGCTCCACCGGTTTGGGGAACAGGCGCAGCACCGCCGCGGTGATGATGCCGAGCGTCCCCTCCGAACCGATGATCAGGTCCTTGAGATCGTAACCCGAATTGTCCTTGCGCAGCGACCTCAGCCCGTTCCACACGCGCCCGTCGGCCAACACCACTTCGAGCCCAAGCGTAAGGTCTCGCGCGTTGCCGTAAGCGAGCACGGCCATGCCGCCGGCATTGGTGGCGAGCACGCCGCCGATCTGGCAGCTTCCTTCCGAGGCGAGGCTCAGGGGGAACAGCCGCCCCGCGCTTGCCGCCACTTGCTGCGCCTGCGCCAGCACCAGCCCGGCTTCGACCGTCATGGTGTTCGAGGCCAGATCGATGTCGCGCACGCGGTTGAGCCGCTCGAGCGAGACCACGACCTCGTGGCCGGTCTCGAACGGGATTTGCCCGCCGACCAGCCCGGTATTGCCGCCTTGCGGCACGATGGCCGTGTTGGTCGCGTTGGCGTGTTCCAGGATTGCCGCTACCTCTTGCGTTTCGCCGGGCTTGAGCACGAGAGCGGCTCTGCCGCGATAACGGTCCCGCCATTCGACGAGATAGCGCGCCATGTCCGCCTCGTCGCGAATAGCGTTCTCCTCGCCGACGATGCGCACCAACGCATCGATCGTGTCCAGGCTCGGCGGCGGGTGTTGCTGGTCGCGTGTCATGGCGATGAGCGCTAGCCCCGACTGGCCGCGCGCTGCAAGCGATCGTTGATGGCCTCGCCCAGCCCATGGGCGGGAATCGGCATCACGGCGATTGCAGTGGCGTTTGCCTGGTCCAGCTCGCGCAGCGCCGCGAACAGCTTCGCCGCCGCCTCCTCGAGATTGCCGCTCGGGCTGAGATTGATGGTCACGCCCCCGCCTCGTGGGGCGTCAGGGCCGAAGGCGAGCAGCGCCTCGCTGGCGCTGACACGCGTCGCGCCGAGCCTGAGCATCGTGCGCGGTGCGTAATGGGTTTCGAGCTGCCCCGGCGAGGCACCCCGATGGTTCGCCTTGGCAGTCGCAAGTGGCGCGCCCAGCACAAGCTCGATCGCCTCGCGGGGCAGCGCGCCGGGCCGCAGCAGCCCGGGCTCGCCGTCGATCGCGCTCACCACCGTCGACTCGATCCCGAGCGGGCAGGGGCCGCCATCGAGGATCATGGCGGGCCGCTCGCCGAGTTCCGCCTGGACATGCGCCGCGGTGGTTGGGCTCACCCGGCCCGAGCGATTGGCGCTCGGCGCGGCGATGGGCAGGGCAGACTCTGCCAGAAGGGCTTGGGCCACCGGATGGGCGGGTGACCTGAGCGCAATTGTCTCAAGACCGGCGCTGACCAGATCGGCGATGCCGCAAGCCGGCCGCTTGTTCAGCACGAGCGACAGAGGCCCCGGCCAGAACGCCTCGGCCAGCCTCCAAGCCGTATCGTTCATCAGCGCATAACGCTCGGCCGCTTCGATTCCCGCCACATGTACGATCAGCGGGTTGAAGCGCGGCCGCTCCTTGGCGGCGAACACCTTGGCGATGGCGCGCGCATCGAGCGCATTGCCGCCGAGGCCGTAGACGGTCTCGGTCGGAAAAGCGATGATCTCGCCGCGGGCCAGCGCCTGTGCGGCGTGGCGAATGGCCTCTGGCGTTGCTGGAACGACGGGCATCGCGCCATTTCGCGTGTTACCACGGGGCGGTCAAGCTAGACTGACAGCCCAACCCAGCCCCGCCCCGCGCTAACCATACCGCTCCATGACCACGCTGTTGTTCACCCATCCGGCCTGCCTCGAGCACGACACCGGCTACGGCCACCCCGAGCGGGCCGATCGCTTGCGCGCCATCGACGACGGGCTTGCCGCCCCCGCCTTCAAGACGCTGATCCGCGAGCAAGCCCCGCTCGCCGATCTCGCCGCGATCGAGCGGCTGCACCCTGCGGCCTATGTCGCGATGGTGCGCGCCGCGATTCCCAAGCACGATCACGCCTGGCTCGATCCCGATACGGTCGTCTCGCCGGGAAGCTGGGAGGCAGCGCTGCGCGCGACCGGCGCCATGCTTTACGCCGTCGATCAGGTCATGGAAGGCAAAGCCGACAATGCCTTCTGCGCGGTGCGGCCGCCCGGCCATCACGCCGAGCCGTCGCGCGCCATGGGCTTCTGCCTGTTCAACTCTGTTGCCGTCGCCGCGCTGCATGCCCGCGCCAAGCATGGCGCCAAACGCGTGGCGGTGGTCGATTTCGACGTGCATCACGGCAACGGCACGCAGGCCGCGTTCTGGACCGACAAGGATCTGTTCTACGGCTCGACCCACCAGATGCCGCTCTTCCCCGGCACCGGCGCCGTGGACGAGACCGGCGTCGGTAATATCTGCAACGCGCCGCTCGCCCCCGGCGACGACGGCAAGGTTTTTCGCGCGGCCTGGGAGGGGCGCATCCTGCCCGCGCTCGACGCCTTCGCCCCCGATGTCCTCTTGGTCTCCGCCGGCTTCGACGCGCATATCAAGGACCCGTTGGCGCAACTCCGGTTGGTCGAGCCGGATTTCGCCTGGGTCACCGAGAAGCTGTTGGAAGCGGCCGCCAAGCATACCGGCGGCAGGCTCGTCGCCACCCTGGAAGGCGGCTACGACCTCGATGCCCTGGCAAGCTCCACGGCGGTGCACGTAGCAACCCTGATGGGCGCGGCCACTTGATCGAAGGTGCCGGAAAGGGCTAAGCCAGATCATGGCCGATCCGACCGATCATTCCGACATCAAGACCATGAGCTTCGAGCAGGCGCTGAAGGAGCTCGAGACCATCGTCGACCGCCTGGAGAAGGGCGATGTCGAGCTCGAGGCCTCGATCCTCATTTATGAGCGAGGCGAGGCGCTGAAGACCCATTGCGACGCCCTGCTGCGGAAGGCGGAGGCCAGGGTCGAGAAGATCTCGCTCAATCAGAACGGCCAGCCCACCGGCACCGAGCCGCTCGACGTCGATTAGCCGTCTCATCAGGCGAGCATCGTCACCAGGAGCTTCAGCCCGAATTTCGGACTGAGCGTGATGCGCGCGAACGGCGTCGGCCGCTCGCCCTCGGGCAATCCGAAGCTCGCATGCTGAAGCATCGTTGCCAGCATCGTCTTTCCCTCGATCATGGCGAAGCTCGCGCCGACACAGGTTCGCGGGCCGGCGCCGAACGGCATATAGGCGCAGCGATGGCGCCCGGGCCTCGCTTCTGCCGTGAACCGCGACGGATCGAATTTGAGCGGGTCCGGCCATAAATTCCGGTGCCGGTGCACGACATAGACCGGGATGCTGATGGTGGCGCCGGCGCCAAGCGTGACCCCGCCGAGCGTGACGGGGCGGGTCGTCCGCCGCATCAACACGGGGGCCGGTGGGTAAAGCCGCATCGCCTCCTGGAACACGGCATCGAGCAGGGGAAGCTTGTCGATGTCCTCGCGGTCGATGGCCCGCTCGCCCGTGACGCCCCGCACTTCCTCACGCACCGCCTCCTGCCAGTCGGGGAACAGCGCCAGCAGATAGAGCGTCCAGGTGAGCGCTTGCGAGGTCGTCTCGTGCCCCGCCATCAGAAAGGTCACGACATTGTCGACGATGAGAGCGTCTGGCATGGCCTCGCCGGTGGCGGGGTCCCTTGCCGTGACGAGCCGGCCAAGCAGGTCGTCGCGCTGCTCCGCGCTGCTTCGCGCATTTGCCAACACGCGCGTGGCGATGTCGCGCAGCGTCTTGCCCGCCCGCGTCATCACCCGCGAACCCGGATGCGGAAGCCACGGCGGCAATCGGAGCGAGGTCATCGCGATCTTCCACACTGAATGGCCGAGAAACGCGGCGCCGGCCTGTTCGATGCGCCGCCGATCCTCCTCGCCGAGGCTCGCGCCGAGCACGCTATCTTGCAGCGCCTGCAACGTCGCCCGCGTCATGTCTCGATCGATCGCTTGGCTGGTTCCGGCCGGCGCCTCGCGCCAGCGCCTGAGCACCGGCCCGCACGCCTCGGCGAAAGCGGGAACATAGGCCAGCACGTCCTCCGCCCTGAACAGTGGCGCGGTCAGCCGGCGCTGCCAGCGCCATGCCTCGCCTTCGGCGTTGAGCAACCCGCCACCGATCGCCTCGCCGAACACCTCGTCGTTGAGCGGCTGCTTCGAATAGCTCTCGGCGTCGTCCAGCAGGACCCTCTGAATCAGCGGCGGGTCCATGACGAAGGCGCTCTCGAGCCCCAGCCAGCGATAGAGGATCAGCTCGTCGCGGTAGAAATCCTCGCTCCAGCATTCGACCGGGTTCCTGATCATCTTCAGGATCAGCCGGGGGAAGGCGAGGCGCCGCTTGGGCGGGACGGGCCACTCCGCTATGCTTGCCGGCCGACGCATGATGCCTGGCTTCATGACACGATTTGGCCCGCCTTACGCGATAGTTGCAAGCAGGGCCCACGGCCGATAAAGGTGCTTAACGCGTTGATCCTTCCAATGCTTTTCCTTACAGCGTCGGGTAGTTGCGAATGAGCGCCGAGAGTTCCACGCCGTTGCTTGACCGTGTCCGGACCCCTCGGGAACTCCGCGCGCTGCAAGACCATCAGCTGATCCAGCTCGCCGAGGAGCTCCGCCAGGAGCTGATCGCCGCGGTCGCTGTTACCGGCGGCCATCTCGGCGCCGGCCTTGGCGTGGTTGAGCTGACCATCGCGCTGCACCACGTCTTTGATACGCCGCATGACAAATTGATTTGGGACGTCGGCCACCAATCCTACCCGCATAAGATCCTCACCGGGCGGCGGGACCGCATCCGCACGCTGCGCCAGGCGAACGGCCTGTCGGGCTTCTGCAAGCGCGCCGAGAGCGAATACGACACGTTCGGCGCTGGCCACTCCTCGACCTCGATCTCGGCCGGACTCGGCATGGCCGTTGCCCGCGACCTCGACAGCAAGACGCACAACGTGGTGGCCGTGATCGGCGACGGGGCGATGAGCGCGGGCATGGCCTATGAAGCCATGAACAACGCCGGGGCGATGGATTCGCGGCTGATCGTCATCCTCAACGACAACGACATGTCGATCGCGCCGCCGGTGGGCGCGATGAGCGCCTATCTCGCCAAACTTATCTCGGGCGGGACCTATCGGCGCCTCCGCCGCTTCCTGAAGAACGCCGCCCGCAAGCTCTTGCCCACGAGCTGGCAAAAGCGGGCGGCGCGGGCCGAGGAATTCACCCGCGGCTTCTGGACCGGCGGCACGCTGTTCGAGGAGCTCGGCTTCTATTATGTCGGCCCGATCGACGGGCACAATTTCGATCATCTGCTGCCGGTGCTGCGCAACGTGCGCGCCATGAAGAACGGCCCGATCCTGGTCCACGTCGTGACGCAGAAAGGCAAGGGCTATGGGCCTGCCGAGATCTCGGCCGACAAGTTCCACGGCGTCGGCAAGTTCAACGTGGTGACCGGCGCGCAAGAGCCCTCGGCCGGCGGGCCGCCGAGCTACACCAAGGTCTTCGCGCAAGCGCTGATCGAGGAGGCGCGCGTCGATGACAAGATCGTCGCCATCACCGCGGCCATGCCGTCGGGCACCGGCCTTGATCGGTTCGCGGAGGTGTTCCCGGGCCGCTGCTTCGATGTCGGCATCGCCGAGCAGCATGCCGTGACCTTCGCCGCCGGGCTCGCCGCCGAAGGCTACAAGCCGTTTGCCGCGATCTATTCGACCTTCCTCCAGCGCGCCTACGACCAGGTGGTGCACGATGTCGCCGTGCAGGGTCTGCCCGTGCGCTTTGCCATCGACCGGGCGGGGTTGGTCGGCGCCGATGGTCCGACCCATGCGGGGTCGTTCGATGTCGCCTATCTCGCGTGCCTGCCCGGCATGGTGGTGATGGCGGCCGCCGATGAGGCGGAGCTGATGCATATGGTGGCGACCGCCGCCGCCATCGACGATCGCCCCTCAGCCTTGCGCTATCCGCGCGGGGAGGGGATTGGCGTCGCACTGCCCAAGCGCGGGACACCGTTAGAGATCGGCAGTGGCCGCGTCTTGCGCGAAGGCGCGGCGGTGGCGCTGCTCTCCTTCGGCGCGAGGCTGCCCGAATGCCTGGTGGCAGCCGAGCAACTGGCCGGCTTCGGCTTGCCCGCCACCGTCGCCGATGCCCGCTTCGCCAAGCCGCTCGACATGGAACTGTTGCGCCGGCTCGCGCAGAACCACGAGGTGCTGATCACCGTCGAGGAAGGTTCAAGCGGCGGCTTCGGCGCCATGGTGCTGCAAGCCCTCGCCCGCGAAGGCTTGCTCGACCGCGGGCTGAAAGTGCGCACGCTGCATTTGCCGGATGTCTTCATCGAGCAGAACAAGCCGGCGGCGATGTATGCCGAGGCTGGGCTCGACGCCTCGGGCATCGTTGCCGCGGTGTTCACCGCGCTCGGCAAGGAGCGCGACGCGGCGGGGGTCATTCGCCTCGCCTGAGCACGAGAGTACGGCTAGCTCAGTTGGCAGTCCTTGCTGAATGTCTGCGCCGCCTCCGCGCGCCCCACTTCCGGCAGCGTTAGCGTGGTCGCGGCGATCTTGACCGTCAGCGGGCCTGAGGCTTTGAGCACCCCAAGCAGGGGCGCGATCTCGACGTCGCTCGCCTCGGCGAACATCGTCCCGCTCTTGTCATCGAGTTCGACCGAGCCTTCGATCGAGGATTGGGTTCCTCCCGCGGAAAGATCGATGCTCAATTTCTGTCCCGGCCGAGACCCCTCGATCGTGCCGAAGATTTCCAGCACGCCGATGCTCATCTCGTTGAAGCAGGACAGGAGCAGAACCGGCGGCTTGTTGCTATCGAGCGACCCATAAGACAGCGATATCAGATCGCCGTTGGTGTTGGCGGTCCAGACCAGCGTTTCCTCGCTGCGCGCGACGCTGAAACCGAGCAACGCGCCCGCGAGAACACAGGCTGCAAGCAAGAAATTCGCTGAGGCTCGGGACATCATGGGACGCTTTCGGGTCGGCTTAAACTTTGGCCGGCGAGGGCGCGATTTGGGGGCAAACTGCCGGCGGCCTTGTTTAGTCGAGCTTGCAGGCCTTAGCAAACGCGGAAAGCTGAGCGTCACGCCCCTTTTCCGGCAATACGGAAACGATCTTCCCGGCTTTCGCCGTTACCGGGCCTTTCTCGTGGAATAGTGCGATCAACGGTTTGATTTTAAAGCCCTTCGCCTCGGCGAAATGATAGCCGCTCATTTCGTCCGTGGCGATCTTGCCGTCGAGCGACACCTTGTTTGCTCCGGCGGCAAGCTCGATGGTGACCTTCTGGCCGACCTTGGTTCCCTCGACGTCGACATAGAGCGTCGCCCCGGTGCTCTTGTGCTTGTTGCCGCAGATCAGATTGAACAGGTAGTCCTCGCCGGTCTCGGGCGAGCCGTAAGTGAGCCACGTGTTGCCGTCGCCCGCGCCGCTCATCCAGGCAAAGCCGGGATAGTCCTCCGCGGCGGCGACGAGCGGCGCCGCCAAGGCCAGGCATGCGGCAAGCGATAGGCTCGCCAGCCTACCTGCCGCTGGCATGAAGCCTTGCCGCATCGGCCGCAGCCACCTGCATCGCCGGGAAATAACCGACGAAGGTCGGATCGAATTCGTGATAGTTGCAGGTGATCTCTTCTCCCTGGGCGATGTCGACCAGAGCGTAGCCTTTGTCGAAGATGCGGAAGTCGGTGTTGGGGGTGAGGGTGTGATTCATGAAGCGCCCGTTGTCGCAGTCGACCACCACCACACCTGGAATTTCCAGATGCGGATAGCTGTAGCGCGAAATGAAGTGCTGCAGATGCGGGGCGTACGCCTCAATCTCCTCGCGCGAGACGAAGATGTCGAATTTCGGATTGAGGCTCCACATGAGGCGCCCCCGTTCAATGTACTCGCCGGCAAATACGCCGAGCCCATCGATGGCGCTCGGCGCAACATAGGTGCTGACCGTCAGCATAGTTGTGTCCCTTGATGTGGCTGAAATGCAAACCCGCTCATGCAGTGTTTCCGGTGGCCTCCGTGCCAACGGCCACAAGCCCCCGCTTGCGGCGGAAGCGCCGCCGCTTGAGAGCCCTGATGCGGCGCTCGAGATAGGGTGAGAAATGCCCGGCATAGCGCTCCCACAGGACGGGGTTGCGCCAATCGTCGCCGGTGACCCGGCCGCGGCAGATCGCCGAGCCGCAGCCGCACTCGAACTCGTCGTAAGGCGAACCGTCACACATGGCGTAGTCGATGGTGACCTCGTCGCCAGGCTGAATGCGCTGGAGCGCGACGATGGCAATCTGCCCTTCGAGCCCGGCGTTCGGCTCGCAGGAATGATTGATGAAGTCCGGCGGCTCAGCCTCCGTGATCGAGGCGAGATAGAGCGCCTCCTCGACCTGCACCGTATGGCGCCTGATCTCGGGCGGCAGCTCGTCAAGCTCGTCCGCGCCGACGATACGCCCGCTCCAAACGGCGATAAGCTCGCCTTGCTCGATTACGTCCCGAGCAAAGACGGCCCTGCCGCCGGTCACGTCACGATTTTGGACTTCGCACTTATCGGTAAGGTAAGCCGACGATTCTAGGCTCACGAGACCTCCGCGATGGCGCGCCGAGCGGGGCGCTTCGCAGTATGTATGTGATGCGGCGCCGACCGCTCCCGGCCTTCGTCCGCGCGCGAGGATTCCCGACGCAAGCGGGAGCATATGAGAAGCTTTTGTGCCCATCTACAAAAAAAGACGTCTCGACCAATTATTAGTTGAGAGCGGGTTGGCCCCGACCCGCTCGCGTGCCGCCGACTTGGTGCGGCGGGGATTGGTCAGCGTGGCGGGCGTTCCCGCGCTCAAGCCGGGCGCGCAGGTGGCGCTCGACGCCGAGCTCCGGCTGAGTCCCGGCGCGAGCCGCTACGTCTCGCGCGGCGGAGAGAAGCTCGAAGCCGCGCTCGATGCCTTCGGCTTCGACCCAAAGTGTACGATAGCGCTCGATATTGGCGCCTCGACCGGAGGCTTCAGCGATCTGCTGATCGCCCGCGGCGCCGCCAAGATCTATGCGGTCGATGTCGGCAGCGGCCAGCTCCACGCAAAGCTCAGGGTGAACCCGCGGGTGGTGGCCCTGGAAGGCACCGACGCGCGGGCGCTCGACCGGACCGTGATCGGCGAGGCGGTGACGGCAATCGTCGCCGATGTCAGCTTCATCAGCCTGACGCTGGCGCTCCCGGCGGCTCTGAAGCTCGCCGCACCAGGGGCTTGGCTGGTGGCACTGGTCAAACCGCAATTCGAGGCGGGGCGGGCGGCCGTCGGCAAAGGCGGTATTGTCCGCAATCCCGCCGAGCGGCAAAAGGCTGTGGAAAAAGTGCGCGGCTTCATCGCGGCCGCCGGCTGGACGGTGGTGGGCGAGATCGCCTCGCCGATGCTCGGCGGCAGCGGCAACGAGGAGTTTCTGATCGGCGCGCGCCATGCAGCTTGAGGTCAGGATCGCCCGGCTCGGTGCGCAAGGCGACGGCGTGGCCGACGGCCCCGAAGGCCCTCTGTTCGTGCCCTTCGCCTTGCCGGGCGAGCTTGTCACGGTCGAGGCCCCGCCCGGCGGCGACCGTGCGGGCCTGATCGAAGTGCTGGAGCCGAGCCCCGACCGCGTTACGCCGATCTGCCCGCATTTCGGCACGTGCGGCGGCTGCGCGCTCCAGCATCTCGCAGCGAGCGCCTATCTCGCCTGGAAGCGCGAGCTGGTGGTGGCCGCCTTGCGGTCGCGCGGGCTTGCCGCCGAGGTGGACGCGGTGCGGCCGGTGCCGGTCGGCAGCCGCAGGCGGGCCGCGCTGGCGCTTGGCCGCGGCCAACAGGGGCTCGCGCTCGGCTATCGCCGCGCCCGCTCGCACGAGCTGATCGACATCGACGTCTGCCCGGTCCTGTCGCCGCGCATCGTCGCGCGCCTGCCCAAGCTGAAACAGGCGCTCGGCAGCCTGCTCGGCGGCAAGCGCGAGGCGAGGGTGAGCCTGACCGAAACCGAGACCGGCCTCGATATCGTGCTCGAAGGCGTGAGGCCGAGCCCCGCAGCGCTTGGCGCCTTTGCCGCAAGGGCCAGCTCGCTGGGCGTGGCGCGGCTGACAGTCGATGGCGAGAGCATCGGGTCGGTCGCCGCGCCGCGGATCGACCTGTCCCGCGCCGAAGTGAGGCTGCCTCCCGGCGCCTTCCTCCAGGCCTCGCCCGAGGCCGAAGCCACTCTCGTCGCGCTGGTCCGAGACGGCGTAAGCGGCGCGAAGCGCCTCGCCGATCTGTTTGCCGGTCTCGGCACCTTCACCTTCGCGTTGGCCCGCGATGCCGCGGTCGATGCCTACGAGGCCGACGAGGCTGCGCTTGCCGCGCTTGCCGAGGCGGCGCGCAACACGCCTAAGCTCAAGCCGGTCCGCGGCCATGTCCGCGACCTGTTCCGCTCGCCGCTCAGCGTGAAGGAACTCAAAGCCTATGACGCCGTGGTGTTCGATCCGCCGCGTGCCGGCGCCGCGGGGCAAGCCGAGACGCTCGCCAAGTCGGAGGTATCGCGAGTCGTCGCTGTGTCCTGCAATCCAGGCACGCTCGCCCGCGACCTGCGCATCCTGGTCGATGGCGGTTACCGCCTCACCCGCGTCACCCCGGTCGACCAGTTCCTGTTCTCGGCGCATGTCGAAGTCGTGGCGCATCTCGCGCGCTAACCGCGGAGCAACCCCTCGACATAAGCCGGGACGATCTCGGTAGCGGGCCCGTAGAGCGCCTCGGCGAAATGGCTCGCGCCCTCGGAGGGTTCCAAATTGAGCTCGACCGTATGCGCGCCGGCCGCGCGCGCCTCCGCCACGAAGCCTGCCGCCGGATAGACGCTGCCGCTCGTGCCGATCGAGATGAACAGGTCGCAGGCGATCAGCGCCTGGTAGATGCGGTCCATCTCGCGCGGCATCTCGCCGAACCACACCACGTCGGGCCGCATGGCGCCGGCATGGCCGCAAGCCGCGCAGACCGTTTCGGTGGACAGGTCCTCGGCCCAGGGATAGCTCGCGAGACATGCGGCACAGAGCGCGCGGCCGAGCTCGCCATGCATATGGATCAGCGCATGCGTGCCGGCCGCTTCATGCAGGCCATCGATATTCTGCGTCACGGTGAGGACGCCGCCCGCATGCGCCTTCTCCAGCCGCGCCAGCGCATGATGGGCGGCGTTGGGCCTCGCATCGCCAAGCCGCCGCCGGCGGAGATTGTAGAAATCGTGCACGCGGGCCGGATTGCGGGCAAAGCCTTCCGGCGTCGCCACCTCGTCGAGATTGAAATCTTCCCACAGCCCGCCTTTGTCGCGGAACGTGCCGAGCCCGCTCTCGGCCGAAAGCCCGGCGCCGGTGAGCACGACAATGCGGCGAAACGTCATCAGCCCTGGCCGGTCTGGCCACGATGCCGGAGGTAGTGGTCGGCCAGCACGATGGCGACCATCGCCTCGCCGATCGGCACTGCGCGGATACCGACGCAAGGATCGTGGCGCCCCTTGGTCGAGATCTCGGTGTCGCGGCCCGATGTATCGACCGTCTGCCGCGGCGACAGGATCGAGGAGGTAGGCTTGACCGCGAAGCGCGCGACGATCGGCTGCCCGGTCGAGATGCCGCCGAGAATGCCGCCGGCATTGTTCGACAGAAACTCGGGCGTCCCATCCTTCGTCATGCGCATCTCGTCGGCATTCTCCTCGCCCGACAGCGCGGCCGAAGCAAAGCCCGCGCCGATCTCCACCCCCTTCACCGCGTTGATGCTCATCAGCCCGCTGGCGATGTCCTGGTCGAGCTTGGCATAGAGCGGTGCGCCGAGTCCGGGCGGCACGCCCTCGGCGATGACCTCGATGATGGCGCCGGCCGACGAGCCCTTCTTGCGCACCTGGTCGAGAAAATCGGCCCAGACCCGCGCCGTCTTGGCGTCGGGACAGAAGAACGGGTTGTTGCCGATCTCGTCCCAATTCCAGTTGCGGCGGTCGATCTCGTAAGGGCCGATCTGGGTGAGGGCGCCTCGCACGCGCAAGCCCGGCACCACTTTCCGCGCGATGGCGCCCGCGGCGACACGGCAAGCCGTCTCGCGCGCCGACGCGCGCCCCGATCCGCGCCAATCGCGCAGGCCGTATTTCATCTGATAGGTGTAGTCGGCGTGACCGGGTCGATACTTGTCCTTGATCTCGCCGTAGTCCTTGGACCGCGCATCGACATTGGCGATCTCGAGCGCGATCGGCGTGCCGGTGGTGAGTTGCGCGCCGCTGTCGTCGCTGAACACGCCGGAGAGGATGCGGACCTGGTCCGGCTCTTTGCGCTGGGTGGTGTATTTCGACTGGCCGGGTTTGCGCTTGTCGAGGAAAGCCTGAATCTCGGCCTCGGTGATGGGGATGCCCGGCGGGCAGCCATCGATCACGCAGCCGATCGCCGGCCCGTGGCTTTCGCCCCAGGTGGTGATGCGGAACAGATGGCCGAAACTGTTATGCGACATGGGCCTATATAGCCCGCTTCTAGTTTAGGGGTGGTGAAGCGTCAAATTGAGCTGCCCTCGAAGCTCGCTCCGTCATCCCGGCGAAAGCCGGGATCCAGGGGCAACAGGCATCGAGAGAGCGGCTCTGGATACCGGCTTTCGCCGGTATGACGGAGTTTGTTGCGGCGCTCCGAACAGGACATGCGGGCTCCTTGCCGCGACGCGTTTCGCGTCCGGGCTTTGAGGGGGGATGGCGCGCCGCAAAGCGCAAAATCCTTATGGCTCGTGCCTTGCGGCACGCGGGCGCCTCGCGGCGCGCCACATGCGCTCATGCAGCAAAGCGGTAGCGCATGCTATTTGCCGGCGTCTTTGCGGCAACGGGCCTCGCTTTAGTCCGGCCTGTCGCGCGTCGAATGCGCCGGCCGAGCCTTCAGCCAGCTCCTGGCGGGGACTCCTAGTGGTCCCGGGAGGAGCTCCGCTGCCGCCCGGGTGCCGTCTTGCGACAAGGCCCGCGGGCGCCGCACCTCGTCCCGCTATCGCAACGCCTCGCGAGAGCGCCCCTTAGAAGGACGAGGTGAGTGCATGATAAATGAGGTTTGGGCGATGGGGATTATGCGGGGACAACTCACCCAGTCTCGTCATGGCCGGCCGAAGTGCCGGCCATCCACGAATTTTCACCCGTGCCGCAGACTCAAATCGTGGATGGCCGGGACAAGCCCGGCCATGACGAATTCGGTTTTCTGTGAGAGTGAGCAAGAATAGCCGTCATCCCGGCGCAAGCCGGGATCCAGGGGCAACGCGGCACTGAGCAGCGGCTCTGGATACCGGCTTGCGCCGGTATGACGGAGTTTTATTGTCTGAGGGGAGAGCGAAATAGCGTGTCGCACCGCTCGACATGAGGCCCGAAGGCCTATTCCTTCACCACGGAGATATCCGGCGCGTCCTCGGCCTTCATGCCGACCACGTGGTAGCCCGCGTCGATATGCAGGATCTCGCCGGTGACGCCGCGGCCGAGGTCGGAGAGGAGATAGAGCGCGCCGGCGCCGACATCCTCGATGGAGACGGTGCGCCGCAGCGGCGAATTGTACTCGTTCCATTTCAGGATATAGCGGAAGTCGGCAATGCCGCTTGCCGCCAGTGTCTTGATCGGCCCCGCCGAGATGGCGTTGACCCTGATCGCGCCCTTGCCGAGGTCGGCGGCGAGATAGCGCACGCTGGCTTCGAGCGCGGCCTTGGCCACGCCCATCACATTGTAATGCGGCATCACCTTCTCGGCGCCGTAATAGGTCAGCGTGAGCAGCGAGCCGCCGTTCTGCATCAGCGTCTCCGCGCGCTTGGCCAGCGCGGTGAAGGAGTAGCAGGAGATCAGCAGCGTCTGGGTGAAGTTGTCCTGGGTGGTGTCGACATAGCGCCCGTCGAGCTGCTCCTTGTCGGAGAAGGCGACGGCATGGACCAGGAAATCGAGCGCGCCCCATTGCTTGGCGATCGCCGCGAACACGCCTTCGACGCTCGCCTCGTCGGTCACGTCGCAGGGCAGCACGAGCTTGGAGCCGATCTCATGCGCGAGCGGCTCGACCCGCTTCTTGATGGCATCGCCCTGATAGGTGAGCGCGACCTCGGCGCCCTGGTCGGTCACGGCCTTGGTGATGCCCCAGGCAATCGAGCGGTTATTGGCGACGCCGAACACGACGCCGCGCTTGCCCGCCATCAATTTGCCGCCGTCAGCCATCGCGCCTAGCCTCTGAAAAGGAAGGCGCTTTATAGGACCGCAACCGCTCGGCCGGAAGGCTTAATGCCGAAGCGTCGATTGAGGCCAAACCGCGCGGATTTGAGCCTTAGTCCCGGTTCCAGCCGCGAAAGCAAAGGGCGGTGAAGCTGCGCGGACCGCCCCGGTCGATCCTCATGCGCGAGAAAGTGTGCTCCTCGCGCGACCGAAGCGTGGTGAACCGGTCTTCTGTCGCCTGCGGGCTCGATCCGTCCTGGTTCCCTCGCGCCGCACCGCCCGAAGCGGCAGCCTCGGCCTGACTGACTTGAGACATCTAAGAACCCCCGTTTACCCCGAAAGAGACCAGGAGCCGTCAGACTCCCGGCAAGCAACGCCTTCGATCTGTCGCTGATAGGTGCCGAGCGCGAGCGAGTAGACGATATGGCGGCAGATGCGGCCCTGGACGTCGCGGAAAGCCGAGACCGGCTTGATTCGGCCGACCAGCTCGCGTTCCGGACGCCGCCAGACCAGCGTCACCCCGTCGGCGAGTTCGGACAGGGCCAGCTCGAGCGCCTGCATCGCCGCGGCTCGATCGCTGCGGTCGAGCCGGGCTTTTAGCTCGGTGAGGGTAGGCGGCGGGCCTTCAGAGGCCGCAAGCCTTTCCGCTCCGCTCTCCCCGGCCATAAGAGGAAGAGGGGCGGGCGCGAATAACGAAAGTGCAAGAGCGCCCGCCCCAATGATGATAGGAGCGTTCCAACGGAACGTACGCATAACCAACTCGTCCCCAACTCGACGCGGTACTCAACCAAAACCCCCGCGCCCACTACCAACGAAACCCATGGTGCCCTATCAGGGTGAGCAAAACGTAAATGCCCGTGCCGACAGGGGATGACGGGCAAAAAAAGGCGGCTGAGCAAGCTGGCGAGGATGTTCGAGGATGCCAGAGCGACCGAAACAGCGAGACGCAGCACCGGATTTCACCGAGGCGAGCGACCCGTTCGCGCTGTTTTCTGACTGGATGGCTGCAGCCGAGGCCGCCGAGCCCGCCGACCCGGAGGCGATGGCGGTTGCCACCGTCGATGCCAACGGCCTGCCCAATGTGCGGATGATTCTCCTCAAAGGCGCCGACGCCCGCGGATTCGTTTTCTATACCAATTGCGAGAGCGCCAAGGGCAACGAGCTTGCCGCCAATCCCAAGGCGGCGCTGCTCTTCTACTGGAAGAGCCTGGGTCGGCAGATTCGCATCCGTGGCCCGATCGAGCCGGCAACGGCGGCCGAGGCCGACGCCTATTTCGCCACGCGCCATCGTGAGAGCCGGATCGGCGCTTGCGCCTCGCGCCAGTCGCGGCCGCTCGCCTCGCGCGCCGCGCTCGAGGCTGAGGTCGAGCGCCTGACCGAGAGCATCGGCGACGGCCCCGTGGCCCGGCCGGCGTATTGGCGCGGTTTTCGGCTGATCCCGCTCGAAATCGAGTTCTGGCAGAACGGGCCCTTTCGGCTGCACGACCGAATCGTGTTCCGGCGCGCCGACCCGCAAGCGGCTTGGACCAAGACCCGCCTTTACCCGTGATGGTCCTGCGGCGCTTCGCCCACCACAAACCTGCCATGCCTGCGGTGTAGTCCAGATGTCGCGGCCGGCGTGTGGAGGAGACTGTCGCGACCGCGCGCAAATTCGCTATAACAGGCCTTGAGGGGAATAGCCCCAGGCGTACGGCGATGCTTGGCTTTGAGATGAGGGCTGCACCTTGAGCTTCTCGATGGCGCGCTACGCGACCGCGCGTTACTCCGTCAAGGAGGCGCGCGAAGCCATGTGGGCGCGTCGCGTCGCGCTGTTCTTCGTCCAATTGATGATTCTCACGGTGCTGCTGCACCGCTTTGCGTCGTTGACCACGCCTGCGGCGATGAATCTGATGGCCGTGTCGATCGGCGGACTATTCCTCGCCATCGGCATCGCCCTCTTCGCCATCGTGCGCATCTGGTTCGGCGGCCAGACCGGCGCCGCCCAGGCGGTTGCGGCGATCTTCATCGCCTGCCTCGGTCTTGCCGCCCCGCTGTATTTTCTCTCGCATGCCGTCACCCTGCCGTTGATGTACGATGTGCAGACCTCGCCGGACGAGCCGCTCGACTTCAAGGTGCTGAACACCATGCGCCCGGCGGATGCCAATCCCATCGTCGAGCCGGACGAAGCCGCCATCGACTTGCAGGACGAGGGCTATCCCGATATCGGGCCGATGGCGCTCGAGCGCTCGGCGACGGAAGTGTTCAGCCTGGTACATGAGGCGGTCGAGCGTCTCGGCTGGACCATCGTCGTCAACGAGGCGCCGGGCGAGACCGGGGCCGGGCGCATCGAGGCGACCGACCGCACCCTGGTGATGGGCTTCACCGACGATGTGGTCGTGCAAGTGAAGGGCGACGACGCGCAAGCCATCATCGATGTCCGTTCGGTGTCGCGTTACGGCATGACCGATCTCGGCGCCAATGCCGCGCGCATCCGCAAGCTGTTCGAGGAGGTCACCGCCGCGCTGGAGAAGGGCGAGAAGACTGTGTTGGAGCAGGCGGAGCCCAAGAAGGACGATGCCGCCGCCAAGAAGGGCGCGGCCAACAAGAAAGTGTCTAAGAAGAAGGGCGGAGGTAAAAAGCGCTGAACCAGTCGGCCGGCCCCTCGGCCGCGACCAAGTCGCGATCGATCAGGTGCTCGAGATGCGCGAGCACCGAGAGCGCCGCAGCCTCCTTCAGCCCGGCATCGAGCGTGCCGTAAAGCCTCTCGACGATAAGCGGAATGGTGCGGACGCCGTCGTCCAGGCAGGCGAGGATGGTCTGCTCCCGCCATTTGCGGTGCATGATGTAGGCCTTCACCACGCGCTGCGGCGTCTGGATGCGGCCGCCATGCGCGGGCAGGAACATCTTGTCGTGGCGCTGCATCAGCCGTTCGAGGGAGCCGAGGAACTGCGCCATGTTGCCTTCCGGCGGCGCGATCGCGGTGGTGTTCCAGCCCATCACATGATCGCCGGTGAACATGGTGCGCTTGCCGACCAGGGCAAAGCAGAGATGGTCGGGCGCGTGGCCCGGCAGGTGCAGCACGTCGAGCGCGAAGCTTTTGGCCCTGATCGTGTCGCCGTCCGCGAGTTTGCAGTCCGGCTCGAAGGCGCGATCGACGAACGCATCGCCGAGACCGGGCGCGCCGGCACCGCGCGCCGTGCCGGTCGGCCCGAACGCGGCAATCTCGCCGCCGAGCAGCGCCTGCAAGGCGCGCGCCCCATCGCAATGATCGCGATGGCTGTGCGTGACGAGGATGTGCGCCAGCCGCTCGCCCTTGAGCGCGGCGGCAATCGCCTTCAGGTGCCGCTCGTCGGCGGGACCCGGGTCGATGACGGCGACGTCGCCGCTGCCGACGATGTAGCTATTGGTGCCGAGAAAGGTGTAGGGGCCCGGATTGTTGGCGACGATACGTCTGATGCCCGGCGCGACCTCTTGGGCGACGCCATAATCGACATCCTGACTGCGATTGAAGGCAAGCGCTGCCGACATGGCCTCTTATGGATGTTGGTCTTCTCGTCGAACCCGCGCCTAGTGTAGCGGAGCGCAAGCCTTGCGGCAGCGCCGCCCTCCCGGCAGCGTTAACTTTTCCATCGCTTTTAGCGCAAAATGTGGCCCGGCACAGGCACTTGGGCCGCAGCCTTAGCAACTCAATCGCAAAGCTGCGGCGCAAGGCCAAAATGCCGCGCAAGAGCTAGTAACGGCCGCTGCAGGCCCAGTAGCGATCCCACCAATAGGCGCTGTTCGTTGCGACGGCGCGCCGATAGAGGTCGTCGCATCCGCCGCCGTAGGAATAGAGCGGCAGGCCATACCAGGGATAATAGCCGTATCTGCGGTAGTGGCCGTAATGGTGGTTGTCGTATTTGCCCGACCCGCCGCGATACACGTATTTGCCGCCGGGATTGGTGTGGAACTTCTGATCGCTGCCCCGATACAGGTATTTGCCACCGGGATTGGTGTGGAATTTGCCCACGTCGCCGCTGATGTATTTGCCGCCGGGATTGGTGTGGAACTTGCCTACGCTGCCGCCGCTTAAGGCGCTTCCGCCGAGATGAACCGAGCCGCCCCGGAAGCCACCGCTACTAAAGTGGCCAACGCCGGCGCGGCCGGCTTCGGCCATCGACATCGCGCCGATCAGCACCAAACACGCCGCGGCGCCAATGGCGGCCGCGCGCCGCATCAGATTTTTACGCATGGTTTGCTCCTCGTTGGGCGCTTCGTCTCCCGACCGTTGTCGGGGCGATTTCGCCACTTCCGCCTTGATCTTTCTCTTATTTAGGAAGGGGAAGGGGGGTTGCACACCCCCCAGCGCCCGCGCCCGGAGGGCGCGGAGGAGGAATGGTCGGAGTGGGGAGATTCGAACTCCCGACCCCCTGCTCCCGAAGCAGGTGCGCTACCAGGCTGCGCTACACTCCGTCTGGGTGAAGCCCGCTATATAGACGGGGGCACCAACCCCCGCAAGGAAACCCGTGACCTCCGTTGCCCCTGACACGCGATGCTGCTAGGAGGGCACTCGCTCACCATATAATGAGCGTCCGCCGGCGGCCCTCGTTCAGACGCAGCGAAAACGGACACATCACCGAGGCGGGAATTGGGGCGTGGCCAAGCGGTAAGGCAACGGGCTTTGGTCCCGTCATCCCAGGTTCGAATCCTGGCGCCCCAGCCACCATAAGTTACTGATATAGAATGATTTTTTTGCTATCGCGAGTGAGTCGAGTTCCCCGGGAATTTCCGCAGGATTTCGACGCCTCCGATTCCATTTGAGGCGGCAGAGACGATTTTTCGTCGGGTTCTCGCGGGCACGACACGAAAATCTCTCGGGGGGCATTTGGGGATCAACATTTTCGGCGGCGGCCGGCGGCGAAGCATCGACGGGACGCGAGCCAAACTCCCTCCTACTCCTCCTGGAACCCGAGCAGCCTCCGCTGTTCGGCCCAGTCGGTGGGTATCGTCGGGACCAATCGCATCAGCCGCTTTGCGCTGAGTTCAGGCGGGTGTTTGCCGTTGATGATGGCCGTGACGATATCCGGTGCCAACGAAGGAAGCCGCAGCAGGCGAGAGAGGTAGCCGATGGTAAGCCGCTCTTGGTTGGCTATCGCCGGCACGGTTAGGTCGGGATCTTGTAGCAAACGTTCTTGAAAGTCGTGCGCTCGCGCAAAGATCCGAAGCAAACCTGGATCGGCAGCCGCGCGATCCCCGGTGTTGTGTACGACCAGCTTCATCTCGCGGCCGACGCGCTGGAGTCGAGCTTTGACCTTGAGTATCAGAATATCGTTGGGATGGCTCGCAGGGGCCCGGTCGGCCAAAAGCGGCTCCAACGACCGTGCTTTGATCAGGTCGTGAAGCCGGTGCCGATACACTCTGATCTCGACGTGCTCCGCTCTGATGTCGATACGGCTGACGAGCGTCACGAGAATCGCTCGGACCACGTCCGGTGTGAGCGTAGTGAACTCGCCTGAGATCTGACGGCCGCGTGCAATTAGTCTCTTCTGCTCGGCGCCGTTATCCTCGGCATCGCTGATAGCGCTCAGCATTGCGCCTTCATCGGCGAGAAGGGCTCGGAGCCTGTCAATGACCAGACCTTCAAGATTTCCAGCCGGGATTCGCCGTCCCTTGGAATGGTCTTTGGCGGCCCCAACGATGAGTGACCTCGAGACGTAATATCGATAACGCGTGCCCTTCTTCACGGCGTGCGTAGGAGTCAATCGCTCGCCGCTCTCGTCAAAAGCCAACCCGGCGAGCAGGCTGGGATGCTTCGCGTCTGCTCCAGTAGCCCGGTCGACCCGGTTTTCGGCGAGGACAGCCTGGACCTTGTCCCAAAGGGCCTCGTCCACGATCGCCTTATGCTCTCCTGGATAGGCGTCGCCTTTGTGCGTGATCTCGCCGCGATAGATGCGGTTCTGAAGCATGAGATAAAGAGCGCCGCGGGAGAGCCTGTGGCCGCCATGCACAGTCCCGTCCGCGAAGCTGCGGCGTTTGCTGCGGATACCCGCTGTATCAAGTTCAATTTTAAGGGCACGCACCGATCGGATTTCGACGTAACGCCTGAAGATGTGGAGGAGGATCTTAGCCTC
This sequence comes from uncultured Alphaproteobacteria bacterium, assembly GCA_963798815.1. GTDB lineage: Bacteria > Pseudomonadota > Alphaproteobacteria > Rhizobiales > Methyloligellaceae > Methyloceanibacter. The sequence goes on along the minus strand of CAWCUW010000005.1, from coordinate 139,576 downwards.
CTCCTCGTTGACAACGAGCTTGCGGTCCCGCACATCGTAGCCGAGCGGTGGCAGGCCTCCCATCCACATGCCCTTCTTCTTCGACGCGGCGATCTTGTCGCGGATCCGCTCTCCGGCCACTTCCCGTTCAAACTGGGCAAAGGAGAGAAGGACATTGAGGGTCAGCCGGCCCATGCTTGTGGTGGTGTTGAACTGCTGCGTGATCGACACGAAGGAGACGCCACGCGCGTCGAAGGCTTCCACAATTTTGGCGAAGTCGAACAAGCGAACGCGTCAAACGGTCGATCTTATAAACGACGACCACGTCCACCTTGGCCTCGGCGATATCGGCGAGAAGCCGTTGCAGGGCAGGGCGGTCCAGTGTCCCTCCTGAATAACCGCCGTCGTCATAAAAGGTCGGCAATACCGACCAGCCTTCGTGCTTCTGCGAGAGAATGAAGGCAGAGCAGGCTTCGCGCTGAGCGTCGAGCGAATTAAACGCCTGCTCCAGACCCTCGTCCGAGGACTTGCGGGTGTAGATGGCGCAACGCAGCCGTCTCGAGGGGCGCCGCGTCACCTCTTGCGACTTACGCATTGCCGGCCCCCTTCTCAGAGCTTCTACCGGCTCTCACGAGACCGAAGAAGCGGGGACCCGACCAATGGGCGCCTGTGATCTTCTTGGCGATTTTCGTGAGGGACGCGTAGCTCGTCCCGGCATATTCGAAGCCGTCCTCCGTCACCGTGACAGTGTGCGTGCGGCCATGCCATTCGCGCACCAGCCGAGCGCCCGGCTTCAAAGCAAGGCCAGGATCTGGACCTACCCGGCCCGTTGTCCGGAACATCTTCGCCAGTGTCTTGAGCTTGCGGCGGGTCGTCTTACCGAGCCCACCGTGCTTAAGCTCCTGGCGCCGATAGGCGATCCCGCGAAGGAGAAGATCGCGGCTGATCCTTGGGGGCTCGCAGCGGTAAAGCCGCCGCCACTCGCCGCGGAGCTTGTCAAGGCTGGCGCCTGCCAGATCTCCTTCTGCGCCCTGCAACACCCGCTTCGGCGCGGAATTGGGGTCGTTGTCGCGATCTTCCGCGACAGGATCTGGGACTACTCATCGCTGACCTCCTTTGAGGCCCGAAATCGGGCCCTTGCACCGCCACAAGCCCGGAACCGAAGCCGGGCATTAGGCGTGCTCAGAGGTCAGTTAGTCTGTCTGTTCGCCTCCACCACACATGCTTCGTTTGCAAGTGAAGTCCAGAAAAATGCCTCGGCCATTTCGACGGCCGAAGTCAAGCCGAAAGCGGACTTGGTATAGGTCGCAGACTGACCCATATGTATGGACCGGCCATGTGTTGCAAGAGACTTTCGGCGATGGTGAGGTTGGTCTTGCTTGGATGACTCTGTCACCGCACGAGACCTTGCTTTGCCGCAGGCAGTTCGGGTCGTCCTACTACGTCCAGCTAACTGGCCCAAGCACAGCTTCGGCCGGTGGCTGGAGGCTGCCGCCAGGCGCATGCATCACAATGTCGTCGCCGCGGCACTCGCCAATAAGAGGAACAGGAGATGGCAAACGGTCTCGCCGGCACATCCGTGATCTGGTGACCCTAATGGCCGCCACAGGCCTCTTGGGGCCTTTTTTTAGAAAGAGAATCGAGGAATGGAGAATTGGACAGATATAGCGGAGGGGCATTTTGAGGCCTCGCAAGACGTTGAAATCGCTACCGTCCTAGCACCCAAAGTGCGAACCCCTAATCCTTCTCGTTTTAAGTTCGAGAGGGTCAATGAGGCCACGTGGAAGCTAACCAATGGCGAGATGACCAACGTACCCGCCTCGCATGGACAGTGGGGTGGCTATCGCACGAGCAAGGCGTTGGCATGGGTGATCGACGTGGGCGCAGATAAGGCAGCATGGATTGCCCGCTTCAAGGATCAGACCACTAACCCGTTACACCTCAAGGAAGCGAAGGCCGCAGCTATGGCGATGACTAAAGGGGGGCAGTGGTAATTACGAGGTGAGAAACCCAATCGAACATCTCGACGCCCTAACCGCGAACCTGCTTAATCAGGGGTGCTCCGTCAGTAGCGGCCCGGCACTTTTCCAAGGTTGGCGCGCCTAACAAGTGCTATCGCGCTCAGGGATGATGCGCTGGCAATCTCTACACGGTCCAAAGCGTCGATCGGTAACCGCTCGATGCGATTTTAGACGATTTCGCCCGGGACATAACGCGTGCGTGGTCTAGTGGTCCCGCCGCTCTGACAATCCTCAAAAAACTCAACCAGGCCGGCTCAACCTTGATCGCTTGGCCTTAGAGAATCGTGGCGTTGATAGGCGATGCCCACAGCCGCCATAACCGCAGCCCCAGCAACCCCGAGCAGGAGGTTATCTCGCATATTTGCATCATCTATATTGGGCGAACGCCGCAAACGAGTTGCAGCTTCAGCAGCGGATTGCCATCCATCATCAACCGCATGCACGGCTTTTTTTGAGAGAGCCGCAGCCTGTTGTTTTACACCGCTGACGGCTTCCGCGCCCAAGTTTTGTGCTTTCTCCGACGCGGCATCGACAAGCTCACTAGCTTGTTCAGCAACTCCGCTTGCCATCTCCGCGGCACGGTTTTTGACGCTCTCAGCAAAGTCGCCAACCTGTTCTTTGAGACGCTCTTTTCCTTCTGCTACGTAGTCCGGCGGTGCATTGCTGACCAACCTCAAAGGTTGAGTGCGCCAAAGACTGATAACTCCTGCTCCGACCAGAGCTGCTGTGACCGGCGGACGTTGCAGCAGTCGCCATGCAAGTCCAGCGCCGATCGCGAGAACGGCAGCTGGGTTTGCCGCCGCCCTTGCCTTCAGATCTTCGACCACTCGCATAACGCTAGAACGTCCCTCTTCCCTCAGGTTTTGTTTAAACTCCGAGTAAGTCCGGGGGGACACTAGAACCGAGAGGTCCTGCGCAAGACGAGCACGCGCTATCTCCACTTCGCGTTCGAGGCTGCCGAGATTTTCGCTCATCTTGAGCCTCGCTTGCCCTCTGGAGGGGTATAGCTGCTCGAAGTTGACGCACTCTGCGCCGCTTGCGGACGCCCCGCCTGCTCATTAGCTCCTCGACCAGCCTTGTAGGAGGCGGTTGCGCGGTTGTTTGTTGAAGCTTCACCCGAAAGGGCTTCGCTGAAAGCATCACCCACTTCGCTAGCCACGTCCTTCAAGCCCTCTTTGGTCAAGCCACGTTCTTCGGCGGCATTCATAAGACTTTCACCCGCCTTCGCGCCCGCTTCCTTTAACTGTTCGCCGGCTTTCCCGGCGGCGTCGCGCACCCGCTCGCCCGCCGGGCCAAGTGCACGTTTCTCCAAGTCGGTGGCGGGGAAGGCAGCGGCCACAGCGGCTCCAGCAGCCAAACCGACCAGCGCAACCGCCAATGGTTGGTCTTGCAAAATCTGCTGGGCCGTCGAGACCACGGTTGACTGAGCCTGTTGCGCAAAACGCCACGATCGATCCGTAGCCTCGTCCGCATAATCAGATATCGACGATGCATAGGAACTCGCTGTTTGCATTGCACTTTCAGTCATCTCGGAGGCATATTCCCTGGCTACTTCAGCCGCCTCGGTCACCCGATCGCCGAGATTTTTGGCATTACGCTCACTGCCTGCGACACCATCGTTGCGACCGCCGTAAAACTCCGCCCGGCGGGGGGCTCTCTCAAAAGCCTGGGCAGAACTGCCACGTCGCATCAGCAGAGCCGCCCCTGCCGCGAGAAACAACAGCCCCTCTGGATTGCGACGAACAGCACTCAAAACCCATCCTGCTGCTCCTTCATCTCTCGAAGAATAGTCGGTCATCTCAATTGCTCCTTAGTGGTCGCTATGTCTCGCTGAACCTGATTGATCGTACGTGTTGGCGTTAGCTCCTGCTCCGCATCCTGGCGACCCAGGTAGTAGGCGATAAAGGCTATGGCCGCGAGCGCGGCGGCCACGATCAAGCAAGAGAGAGGGAGTGAAACACCAAAAGCCGCGGCTAGCCAAAGCACCAGCGCTTCAGCCAGGATAATGATCGTTACTATCGCCAAAACAGCGGCCACGGACATCCAAATTCCGGCGCGCAGCTTCCTGGAAAGTTTTGCACTGAGTTCTGCCTTTGCCAGTCGAATTTCCTTCTGAAACAGATCAGCAAAATCCGACAGCACATCCGAGAACGCGTCCGGCACAATTGATCCTCGTGAACGCTCCACGGTCATCGAAAGTCTCCACCAGCTGGAGTTTGGCTTCGCTGCGATTGCCGCGAGACGTAACGTGGAGGAGTGCTTTTGATTGTCCGCAGAGCGAAAAAGCCCACGAGCGCGGCCACGCCAAAGATGACTGCTGGTTGTCGCCGCGTATAATCGGAGGCGTTCCGCCACAGCTGATCCACCGACTGGTCGCGCAGATCGTCTGCATAACCATCCAGACGCTCCGCGAGCCCCTGGACTAAGCTAGCAAGTTGCGGCGCATTCTCAGTCAGATCCTCCGCTGCCATCTTGGTGGAGGCCGCTAGGTGGCCCACCATGTCGGCACCATTTTCGACTTGCCGGTCGAGCAGATCCTTTACTTGCTCCGACACCGACGAAACGGTAGCGCGAGCTGCTTGCTGTGCCTTGTTCGTCGTGTTTGAGGCAAGCCGAGAAGAAGCCTCCGAGAAAGTTGGCGACACGTCACCGCTCGCCTTTCTTTTCTTTCCGCCACGTTCCTGACCAAAACCTTGGTTGCTCATCATTTTTCCTCCAATTTCATGAGCAACTGGGTAAAGCTCCGATAGTTCCAAGTCGGGGTCGCGGGGAATTTTTTTTTAAAAAAGTGGCCACTTAAGTGCACTCCTTTCGGGACTGCGCCACGGCTGAGCGGGCACGCGGGCACCCAACCGGGGGGCCGCGCTTCTGCCCAAAACATTCTTCGCCCTAAAGGAACTCGGGACTCGCATATGCGTTTGATCGTGGTGCTGCGAGATGACTTTCACCGCTGATCAATACTCCCAGATCGCGATATGAGGACGCGGCGGCTGACCCCCGGGTGGAATCTCGTCAAGCAGGCGGATTGGTTTTTTTCTCGCGCAAGGTGCGAACTCTCGCGAGTCGCTTCGGCAAGCGTGGAGTTGAATCGAAATCTCGCGGGCGAACTTGGCGCTCAATGACGCCATTCCTGACAGCGCTCTGGATGACTGGAGCGGCATCTATCGCTACGACCTTGTTGTTTACAAATGCAGTCAATCTGTTTGCCTCAGAGGATTCTGATAAGGCTGTAGAGATAACGCCCCTATGACGGCCCAGTCGCACATCACACCCTCACTTACCAGCAGCAGGGCCGCACCAGTAAACGGCAAAATGGCTCCTTCAAAGGGCCGCCACGCCATAGCGCTAGATCGACCCCCTTACAAGTCTCCACTCCTTGTAGCTCCCTCCTCTCCGCAGCCACAGCTTTCAGCTGTTCCTTGGGAACCAGAAGTTGCTCCTACGGAGGCTGATAGAGGAGCATTGCCCGCTCCTCCGGAGTTGTTTCCTCCGGAAACGAGGCGGTGACCCTAAATTAGCTGTTGATATTTGCTGTATGGCCAGCACTCAGCCCAGCCTCTTACCTCCTCCAGGACTACCCCAGGGATTTCAATATCAAGATGAGGTGTTGCCTCCTGACCAAGAGCGGAGTCTCGTGGAAAAATTTGAATCTCTTCCATTCAGAGATTTCGAATTCCGGGGCTTTCTCGGCAAGAGGCGCACTGTTTCCTTTGGCTGGCGATACGACTTTAATGTTCGAGAACTCCGAGAGGCTGAGGAAATCCCCACGTTTCTCTTGGATCTACGTGAGGAGGCGGCAAACTTTGCCGGCTTGCTGGAAGGCCAACTCAAGCACGTACTCATAACAGAGTACCCGCCCGGCTCTGCGATTGGCTGGCACAGAGACCGTGATGAGTTCGGGGACGTCATCGGAATATCGCTCCTTAGCCCTTGCGTGTTTCGCTTTCGGCGTAAGGCAGGACAACGGTGGGAGCGTGCGTCCAAAGAGCTACGGCCTCGATCTGCCTATCTCCTCCGTGGTGTCGCACGGGAGGTCTGGCAGCACAGCATCCGACCCGTAGAGATGCTTCGTTATTCCGTCACCTTCAGAAGCTTGCGTGAATAGAAGGAGCAACCCGGAAGGGCTGACCTTTCCGTCGTGCTGGAGATAACGAGGACGGGGGATAGGCGGGTCAGTGCTGAATTTGTTAGTCTGAGAGCTGGACTGCCGCATCAGGCCGCTACTGGACCGAAGTCATGGAGGCGGTTTGGCGAGCGTTTGTTGAGCAATCGTGCAGAGCACGTATGTCTTTTTATACAGAGAAAATTTCAGCCATGCGAAACTCTGGCCAGCCTATCCGCATTTGATGCTCGCTAATCCAGGTGTTTTCGTAGGAGGCGATCGTGTTGAATGCGGAGGAGTGTCGCGAACACGCACGGCGATACGCGAAGATGGCGACCGAGACCGAGGATCTGGGCCTAAGACAACGTTTCGCAGAAACCGCCGCAGGGTGGCTACGCCTCGCTGCAGATCTGGCGAATCTCGACGCCCGATTGGCGCCAGAGCGGATCGACGACAAAGATGTGGCGTGAGAGCTTTTTCTCGGCTCTTCGTCGAAAAATGAGCGACCGGCGCTTCCCACCGCTTAGTCCGTCGTGCCTTTCCCCCCGCCGGCTTCAATTGGTCGACGCCCAAGAATTTGCGTCGTCGGCAGGATGAAAAAAGCGGCTCCATGATGAGACCAAGACGAGACTCCGCTTATGGCGAAACCAACTAACGACCTAAGTGACGAGCAACTGCGTGAAGGGATTACTACGGGGTGAATACGAAGGTCGCGGCGCATTGATAGCCCACGAAATTCTTCGCAGACGGCATGAGGAACGTGCCCGTGCCGGTCGATACCATTTTGGACGGTTGGGTGCGATAGTTGCGGCTGTATGGCTTTGGATTACAGTGCGAATGAAGGCACGCCGGAACAAGCTGTTTAAGCACTGAACAAAAATCGCTGGTACGGTCGGGTTAGGGCTGACTTAGGACACTCAGCTCCTCACGCGCGTTTAATCCATATCAGCATCGGTCACGACCTGCACTTCGGCACTAACCTTTTTGCCTCCGTGAAAAGAGCAAACGTCCTGAAAATCGCTCATCTTCTCATGCCGGCCTTTTGTCTTCATAATGCGAGCGTCGCCTAACGGGCTGGGCGATATGCGGGCGACCGTCCTATGGATCATTTTCAGCACGCAATCGACGCCGTCTCCTACATGCCTCACGGCTACTGCCTTCTTTGGAAGCCGTGGCTCGTGAGCATCCACGCGGGTTTTGATCTTTTGATCTTCCTTGCCTACACCGCGATACCCATCGCGATCCTCATGTTCATTCGCAAACGCCAGATCGAGTTTTCTGGTCTGGCATGGCTATTCGTCGCGTTCATTTTTCTCTGCGGCCTTACGCATCTTGTGAACCTCGTAACCCTTTGGTTCGGGATTTACGAAACACAAGGATGGATCAAGCTGATTACGGCCATGGTGTCGGTAGCCACTGCCATCGTGATTTTTCCGCTCGTCCCTAAAGCCTTGGCGATTCCCACGCCCGCTGCGTACGAAGCGAGACTTGACGAGAAGTTGAGGCTGGAAAGACAGCTCAAAGAAGAACGCGATACCTTGGAAATGCGAATAGCCGAGCGAACCCAGGAGTTGGACAGCGCCAACGTTGAGTTACAACATCGCTGCCGAAATTTGTTGGCGGTCGTTTCAGCAACTGCACGGCTTGAAAGAGCGCCAGCCAATTTTAGTCAGCGGTTTGGCCAGAAGCTTGCCGGTCTTGCCGCTTCGCTTGATCTGTTGACTGAAAAAAATTGGGCCGGGACTGGACTGATATGACCGACCTAATCAAGGTGCAACTGGCCACGTTCGAAAATACATTGAACATTGCTGTGTCCGGCGTGCCTTTGAGACTCAAGCCTAGTGCGGTGCAACACCTGGGCATGGCGGTGCACGAACTTGCGACCAATGCGGCAAAGCACAACCCTGATGGGGTCCAACAGGTAGAATGGAAGGTGCTGAACGGCGATGATGCGAAACAACAACTCGGTTTTCGTTGGTCGGAAACGCGGCATGAAGATGGCTCTGTACCCGACATTCCAACGAGTGGGTCAGGTCGCAAATTGCTTGAACGGATTGTGCCGTTTGCCTTTTCGGGGAACGGCTGTTTGACGATCACAGATAGCGCCGTCGAATGGGTTTTGACCGCTCCCCTCGATGCAGTTGGGGTGGCCGTGGCTCCGGTGGACATAACCGTGAACATACGACCACAGACTGCTAGCGTTTGAGTGAAGACATGCTGCAAAAACTTGGCGACCACATCCAAAACTGTCTTGCGCGAGCAGAGGAATGCCGAGCGGCGGCTGCATCCGAACCGGACGCCCGCGTGTGTTCTCAATTGTTGAATTTGGAAACTCAATGGCGACACGTGGCGAAAAGCTATGAATTCATCGCCAGTTTAGAAACCTTCCTCGTGGACGCTCACAATCACACCTTGCCGCATGATGTGGAGAAACTGCCGAAGGCCGCGCCAGAAGAATAGAGTAAGTCACTACTCAACCTGGGTCGGCGCTAATGTTTCTCGAATGCGACCTACGACCGCTTCCAGGTCATAAGGCTTTTCGAATAGAGGGGTATTCTCGCATAGCTCTTTCGCAACGTCGGCCTTCTTGGCATCACCGGAGGTAAGGATGATGCTCATGCCAGGCTGGTTCCCGCGTACCCATCTAGCCAAACCGAATCCGTCCATAGAACCTGGCATTCGAATATCGGTCAGCACAAGGTCGATACGAACATCCAGGGTTTCAATGATTGCCACGGCCTCGTCAGCATTGGAGGCTTCCAGCACCTTGTAGCCGCACTCTTGGAGGTAGTCGGAGAGCATGGCGCGGATGAGATATTCATCGTCAACCACAAGGACCGTGGAAGTGTGTCCCTCAGGAGCACTAGAAAGTCTTCTTGCTGCCGACAAGCTTTCGCCCCCGTTCGCGCTGAGAACCCCTCAGTTACCCAAAGGTTCCTCATAGCTGTGAGTATGGTAACTAAGTGATGGCCTCCACCTCAGGTTTCAACTCCGCTAGGCCATGAGCAAGCGACTTTTGCCATACGCCTATGCGCTTGCGATTTTCATCGTGGCCGTTCTCGCGCGATTGTTAATTGATTTCGTGCTCCCTCGCCAACTGCCCTTCATCACTTTTTTCCCGGCTGTGTTCCTTGCTGGTTATTACCTGGGACGAGGGCCGGGCATTTTGGTGCTGCTGCTCTCCACACTGGTGGGCGCTTTGTGGATCGAGCCATTCGGTCATCACGTCATCGGCTTTTATGTGGCGAGTGCGCTGCTGTTCCTCGTCACAGCGGGAGTGATCCTGTTTCTGGTGGATGCGCTGGCGACCGCTCATAAACAACTATCGTGGCAAGACCAGCGATTGGAAATGATCAACCGCGAGCTAAAGCACCGGATAAAAAACCTGTTCGCAATCGCCAATTCGGTGTGCCAACAAACCATCACCGCTGGCGGATCGAAACGGGACATGTCGCGGGCGGTGAGCGGAAGAATTCGCGCCATCGCCTCGGCTCAAGAATTGTTGAGTACAACGTCTACGGAAGGGGCCGAGTTGACGGAACTTGTCCAGAGCCTAGTGTCGAATTTAGCCCCTGCACCAGCTAGGATTCGTATTGAAGGGCAACCGATACGACTGGGCGGCGAAATAGCGACGCCGTTCGCGCTAATCCTCCACGAACTGGCTACTAACGCTCTCAAGTATGGAGCGTGGTCCAAGGACGATGGGCGCGTTCACATCACTTGGTCAAGCTCAGGCTCCCTTCAGTTTCAGTGGAGGGAGCACGACGGGCCAGCCATTGCGCCGCCCGTGCGTGAAGGATTAGGCCGCAAGCTCATACAAAGCAGCTTGCCCGGTGCCCGGGTAGAACATTCGCTCAAACCGGACGGCCTTCAGTGCAATATAGATTTGCCGTTGCCCAAAGATCGGGCGTGACACTACGGTCGTTCACGGTTCGGTATAATCCTTCTCTGGCTGTCATTGCACGATCAGCGATGACTCGACGAGTGCGTCCGCACTTTCACCGAGAATGATTCTCTCAACCGCTTCTCAATCAGCAATATGTGGCTGCTTCGCGCACGCCAAACCTGATCTACAATTTTATCCAAAATCGGCCTGGATCAGGCTGAGCTACCATAGTTTTACGATGCTGGCGCGTCAGTGATGCAAACTGTGGCCGACGTGAGAGCGGCGTAGAATAGGGCCGACTACACCGTCTTTTGATCGCGGGCCGAATAGGTGGTGCTCACATCGCCCGGGTTACTATGGTAGCTACGGGTATGGCGGATGCGCGTGGTTGCGGAACCAGGCACTAATTACCGGCAGTCCATATTGGTGGGATCGATACTATTCCTGTGTGAACTACTACTAAGCACGTCGGTGCGAAGCGAGAGCGTGGCACCCCAGTCATGCACGCTCTCGCCAAGCATTGCGACTTAATAACGGTGGTAGAGGACGCGCCGAAGGGAGCGCCCTGATTTGAGTGGAGTGGCGAGTTAGAAGCCGATCCACACGCCTTTATTCCAATAGCCGCGACCTTCATGTTCGCGCCACCGGTAATTGCCGCCCGCGGGCCAAGCCCAATCATCACCGTAAACGTGGACACCGAAGTCAGGACGATAGTCGTATTTCTGCTTCGTGTGCCAACAGTCGCCCTCATCGTTGCAAACGATAGCGGCCGACGCACCGGTGGCAGTGAGAGCGAAGACGCCCAGTATAGCGGCGCTTAAGAGATACTTACGCATAGTGATTCCTTTCACTTCTTTTCGACGTAGGGCGAAAACGTCTCTTCATCGCTTTGGTTCGAGTTGCGCGTCGGAGAGAGCAACAAAAAAAATTGGAACTATTCAACGCCGGTGCTTCGGCGTGGAAAACTCACGCCGGCGGCGCTGCTCGAACTCAGAATCCGAGTGTGAAGTATTTGATCGCCTGAAGCCGCAGCTCGGGCGCGCTGGTTACACCGCTGCTCGAAGAAGGACGAGACGCCTCGCGAGGGCCATTCGCATCTGCTGCTCAGCCTTTGAACCGAGAGTGCCCTGCTGTCGTATCTCCTCCCACACGCTGTCGAAGATCAACTTAAGCTGGGAGGGAATATAAGGGAGATCGTCACCGGACTTCATGGCAGGCTCACGCGCTTGGCCCACTTCGAAGACCTAACGCACAGCACCAAGGGAAATGCTCCTCGGCAGACCCACTTGCATTGAGAGGTCGGTTCATAATCCCTCGTGACCGTATTCGCGCGATACTTGCCTTGGGAACAAAAGTGAAAGACCTGCAATTAGTCAGCCGGACGCCGCACTATAAGAGGATGGCTGCATGAGAGCGCTTTTCTCACGCTTTGCCGGATGGTCTGCCTGGGCTACCGGCCACCCCTTGGCTTTCGTTTTGGCAACGAGCCTCTGCTTGCTATGGGCGATAACCGGGCCGGTCTTTGGTTACAGCGACACTTGGCAGCTGGTGATTAACACCGGCACCACCGTGCTGACCTTCCTCATGGTTTTTGTGCTCCAGCACTCGCAAAATAGGGATGCCATTGCCATTCAAGCTAAGTTAGATGAGCTCATTATGCATACTAAGAATGCACGCAACGATCTGATCGAGGCCGAAAAGCTGACGGAGGAAGAAGTTGAACTGCTTAGGCAGCATAGGGCCGAATGCGGCATCCCGGCCGCGACAGCGAAGCAGGCAAACGGGGCAAGCGAATTATCGCAATGAGGTCTGCCGTGGCGAATCAAGGCGTTGGTACTTTGAAACACGCTATCGAGATTGCCCGCGCGGCTCACTATGGTCAGGTGGACAAGGCCAATGAACCTTACATCCTCCATCCCATGCGCGTGATGAACCAAATGCAATCCAGGGATGAGAAAATTACCGGGATTCTTCACGACGTAGTGGAAAAAAATCCAGAGTGAACTCTGACTCGATTGGCAAGCGAGGGCTTCGACTCGAACGTAATAGAAGCCGTGGATGCCATGACTCGCCGCCATGATGAGAGCTACGAGGATTTCGTTTTGCGAGCCGCCGCCAACCCAACAAGCAGGGCTGTAAAGCTGGCCGACCTAAAAGATAACATTCACATGGCACAAATGGCGGGGCTGGAGGATTCCAAGTACCGCCGCGCACTTGAAATCATTGGTCAGCGCTTTCCTCGATGAAAGTGAATATCCTCGGAACCAAATTCTGGCTGAGCCAAGGCGCAGGAACCCGATTGATGTGGACGCGAAATGGAGTGCTTCTAATGCGTTCATGGCGATGGATTGTGATTGGCTTGGCAGTCGTTGCCTTCGCGGCTCTGGTGTTTCCGCTGGTCCTTAGCCAAAACCGATTGAGGGAAACTCACAGTGAATTGGTGAAAGCCAGGAAGGCCGTCACCGAATTGGAATCGGCTCTCTCGGCTTCAAGGACCGAACTCGATATTGCCAACAAGGCCCGGAGTGAATCGGAAGCAGACCTAAAACTGGCAAACTCGCAAGCGCAGGAGTTCAAAAAGAAATTTGAAGATGCCCAATCCGAACTCAAGGAAGCGAAGTCACAGATCGCACGACTTATGCCTCAACTCGAAGAAGCCAATCGAGTTCTAGAGCAAGCAAAGTCCGGCGCGGATGAAAATGCTAAGCGGATTTCCGATTTAGAAGGCAAAGCCCAATCCGATGCCTCTCAGATTCAAAAGCTAACGGCCGATAAGGAGAGCGTTCAATCGCAACTGGATGCCGCGAAGGGTGAGTTGGATAAAGCTAATCAGTCCGTCAGCGATGCGAGTGCGAGACTGACGGAACTACAAAAAAAAGTTGCTGAGGCCGAGGCGGATAAGGCCAAACTTCACACCAATCTGGATGAAGCTAATTCCGAGATTGCACAACTCAAAACCGAGGCTCCGCCAAATCCTACGGTCCCTTCTCAGGACGGCAATTCACTTTCTGCACCACCTAGTCAGTAGCGAAGCCTTTTCTTGCTCGGACCGCAGGCGTTGAAGCAGGAAGTCGATCAAATGGGTCAACCACGGATCATGCAAAAGCAATGGAGTCGGGATGAGGTTCGGCAACTTCGGGAACTCGCAGGACAAAGGTTCCCACTGGTCGTCATAGCCAGGAAGCTTGGTAAGTCACCGAGTGCAGTGGAATCCAAAGCTGCCCGTGAACGAATCTCACTTGCGCAAAAAACCAATTCCCTAAAGACAATGTTATAGGGCGACTGAATGTGCTCGGCCGCCGTTCAGGAGAGAAATATGGCAATCACAGGTGGCTGCCTTTGTGGTTCGGTTCGTTACAAGATTGATGCCCAACCAGTTGCGGCGCGTCATTGCTGGTGCCGAGATTGCCAGTACGTTGGCGCGGGTTCTGGCACGGTAAATGTGTTCTTCCCCTCTGAGGCTGTCAAAGTTGAGGGCAAGCTTGCGAACTACACAAGCTTGGCAGCCAGCGGCAACACCATGCACCGACAGCGGCAGTTCCACGGGCTGAAGCAACCGGTCCCGCTTTAATCTACCGCATTAGCTCTTCGTATGTTGGTCGGTTTTCGTACCGAACTTCTGTGCGTGGTGACCGAACCTAATCCGGGTTGCGCGGTTAAGGTGGTCAAACAAGGAGACTCAAAATGCACTCCTTATACCGCCATCCCGCTTTCGATCCTCTCGATCTGGAAATCATTGATCTGGTGTACGAAGCAGCTTGCGTTCACTTGGCTTCGCATCATCCGAACCACGACCTTGCTCAGGAGGAATGGGAACTCATATTGCGGAAACGGCTCTTCGCACTCGCGGAGCCGGGTCGTGTGGACTTCGATGCTTTATGGGAACGGGCACTTGGTTCTATGACGGAATACATAGCATCAGCTCGAATCTCGGAACGAGCGGCATAATGCAGACCTATGTCGCCGAGGTTGGTAGACGTGCTGTTAGAGAAGCCGGCATGGATCGCGCGCCACAAAGACCAGACCACTAATCTCATGCAGCTCCAGAAAGCCAAGAAGGCTGCAATGGCGATGGCTAAGGGCGAGTGCGGCGACTACGTGGTCCGCGATCCGATTGCGCATCTCAACGGATTAGCAGCGCGGCTGTACGGTGAAACGCCGACACTCTTGCGAGCGAACCTCAGTGGTTCGGATGAGATTTTTTATAGATTTTCCATTGGTTTTTACACCAATGCTTGAACTCCTTGCGAGCCGCGTGATCGTTGGAGAATCGAGCCTTAGCCGCGTCAGCACAACCGCTGTCTCCGGCTTGTAAGGTAATGGTTGAAAGACCAACCAGTGAAATCGCGGCGATTGCCAAAACGAGCATTGCCTTCTTCAGCATAACACTGGGCTCCTGAAAGTTTGTTCTCACCAATTGACGGCCCTGCGGCCCGACGCGCACAGCCATATTGGCGGACCTCTGCGCGCCGAGCCCACCAACCAGGAGGCCATCCAAGGCTGGCCTATCGATCCTACACCAATTGCTCGGATGGGCGGACTCAAAGGGAAGAACCCGGCACCGCTGTTACGCACACACGCAATCCAACAACGGCACCGGGCTTGACCACAGCAGGGAGGACTGAATCCCGCAGGATGGTCAGGTGAGAGTTTGCGGGTTGATAGTGTGAATCTTGAGGCGGTCCAGGCGGCCCGGCGCCCTTCGAGGTTCAGTACGGCTTGACCGTGTTCCCGTGTTGCTCGAATAATGGGAGATGGGCCGGCGTGACGAGGATCTCCTTTTCGTATTGAGCTTTGGGACGACGCCGACCGGCATATAGAAGAGGTGATCGCTCTCACGTCTGATTTTTGCTAGTGCATGCGGAGCTTATGATGAGGCGGTGAAACGTCGGCCCGGAAAACTCATCACGCTTCGCCAGAAGGCGCGGGCGATTAAGAAGAGCCGCTAATGCAAGTGCCACAGTCTGCGATACGGCTATTATTCGCGCGCCCGACGTAATGCGGATTCAAGTTTCTCTTTCTCTTTTTCCCAGCGGGTCTCTTCCGCCTGGGAGCGCTTTTTCAGTGCAAAACGCAGACGCTCAATCTCTTTGGATTTCGTAGCGTGGCGGCGCGTGGCGAGCTCCAACGCTCGCTCTGCCTTGAGGATCGCCTCCTCACGCTTTCGGAGCTTCTTCTGCCGGGCAGCCTCTTCTTTCCGACGCGCCGCCTTGCGCCGCTTATGCTCACGCTCGTATGCAAACGCGGCTGCGCGAGTAGTCTTGTCGTTGACCTTCTCACGCTGCCTCTGCTTCTCCCGCTTAGGCTTTGCTGAGCGCCCCTTGATTTCCTCAGGAAGACCTTTGGGCAGTTTAGCGTGTTCACTGAAACGACCATTGGATCCCACCGGACGTTTTAAGACGACTCCGGGCTTCGCCATCGTGGCAGCGACGATCTCAGGATCGTCGGTTTGCTTTGCAAAGCCGCGCCCGAAATCCTCGGTGTTGCCGCCCCAAGCTTCGGCAGCAGCTTTCATGGACGGCGCGGCGATTGCCAAATCGAAAAAGCCGAGAGAGGTTTGATAGGTCTTGAGCCTTCGCGCCATAGCGGTAGTTATCGGTCAGAGATGTTCCGGCACCGTCGCATGCTTAGCAATCGCGCCACGCTTGATGTTCTTCAAACAAGGGGGCTCCGGCTGAGACGAGCGCCCGCTCTTGGTAGTACGACCGGAACGCCTAAGTTGACTTATCACGCGACGCCAACTCCTCTAGCAGGCGTCGCAACTGTTCGATCTCCTTGGCTAGCGCGTGCCTATCAAGCCTCCGAAGCTGATGAGCGTATTGCTCGCGGGCACCGTCTAACGTCATCAACTCCACGACAGCCGTCGACATTGACGCTCGCCTGCTCCGCCAAGAGAAGGCGTAGCGGATCACGCCAACAATTCGTGCCAATCTATAACGAAGAGCTGCGAGTTTTTCGCCCTTGGCTTCGGCCAGTCCGGTCGCAAGTTCGCGCCTTAGTTTCAGGTTCTCCTGAAGCGCTTTTTCAAGGTCATCACTCTCGAGGTCATATGGCACTGAGTTGTTTGGCATTACAGTGCGCGAAATCTCAAACGATGTGGAGCAAGCCTGGATTGCCGCCTCACTGCCGAGGAATATGGGTGGCAGCTAATCCTTCTGCACTTAAAAGAAAAGCCCCGCTAGGGACGGGGCTGAGTTTGCAAGTTGGAGGCTTCCAATTGAAGCAGCTCCAATCTTATGATCTTTCCACCAAGTTTGCTGTCACCGCCCTGCAACGCGAGACCAAAAAGAAAGCGGCGGTTGAGGTCGAGCGGGCTGGGGTGGGGGCCCTCCACCCACGCTCCGGCTCGCTCCCTCGGCCCGTGGTCAGCGGGTCATAAAGAAGAGTAGATAGGAACATCTGGGGGTGAACAGAGGTTATGTTTTCAAGCAGACCAGTCACCCCTAATTCGTGATCCCCCGTCACGCCATAGACTGGTCTGGAAAGAGCCCCGCGCCGCAACACGTTGGGGCTCTTTCGTAAACTCCAAGTATCCGCTAGTCGCCGCCGCGAGGGCCCCTCATTCTGACATATCTCCCTGTTAGGTCCGCGGTATGGAGCGCTGTCACAACTGCGGGCAAGAGCTGGTCGAGATCGACAATCGCGGCCAGCGTCTGACCGGATGTATAACCTGCAATCTGTGGACGGCGGATGATGCGAAGGGCTGGACGCGGCTCTCGGAGGAAGATCTGCGCGCGCTGCATCAGTTGCGAGATGGCGGACATAAATGAGTGACCAACTGAGCAAGCCTGGCGAAGACGAGGACTGCGATTGTTCAAAAGGCCTCGTACATCATCAGAGCCCTGCGCGATTTGGTGCTAAGCGATTGAACAAAAGTCGCTGGCACCTTTAAGGTCGCAATTCCCCTGGCATTAGAAATGCAGTGGCTCATCCCTGGAGCAAGTTGATACAGCGGAGAGCGGGATGAAACTGGTTAAGGCCTTTCTCCGCTAGCTTGATCGGGCAGGCGGCATGAAACCGGCCCGACGCGCATAAGACCTGGCGGACCTCTACGCGCCGAGCCGACCAACCGAGGAGGCTCGTCCACCGCCCGGGGGATAGCAATGCTGGGCCTAACCAAACTCAAGATGTACAGGGGAGCATTCAAGGAGGCTGGCTGTCTAGTTAACCCGGTGCCTAAAGCCGTGTTCCCGATAAGTGGCCCAGCACTGCTGCCGCTCATCATCACCGCGTAGAGCACCGAGCCTGGCCATCCAACTGCTCCGGGATGGCTCCGCAAACAACCATTCCCCTAGAGAGCAGTTCCGATCTTTCCACATAAGGAGAAATGAAAATGAACATCGACGACGTGATGAGACACCTAACCCCTGGCGAGCTCGACGCAGTCAGGCAGGCCTCCCGGCAGGGTTTCGACTGGCGGAAGACGCTGCGTCATGCATGCTCGGCACCAACTGCTGATCTCGATGAGATCGAGAAGGCGCTTGAGGAACACTACTTCACGAACCGCGGATAGTGCGCGGTTTGAGGGGCAGGGCCAATCTGTACCGCCGAAGGGTGGTCAGTGGGTCGATTGACTACTACCAACAGCATAAAAAGAAAGCCCCGCGGGGCGGGGCTAAGGCGAGGACACACAAATTCGAGAAACCTAGTTGGGTTCGCTCGACTTCATCCCATTCGAAGATGAGGCCGTGCCGCTCGACGAAGCATTAGGCTGCCCAGTCGCTGCAGCTGATCCCGGAGGCGCGGAGCTTTGCTCCTTAGCGCCGGTCGAAGTGTCGCCGCTCGCGCCTTCAGTGGACTTATTCATGGCATTGTCCGCTGCTTCAGACCCAGGCGGTGCAGAGCTTTGCTCTTTTGCGCCTGTAGAGGAGTCACCGCCCGCAGGCTGACCCGGTTGATCTGCAGCAAAAGCCGGCATTGCCGAAACCAGCAGGGTCACGGCAATCGCGCCTAGAATTCTCTGCATGAGAAATCCTCCTAAAATGTTGCGTTCGGAGGTCCAACTACTCCAGGCTTATAGAGTTCCCAGCAAAAGGCTTAATAACCCGCTATGAAGAGGGCGGCGACCGACGGTCCGCAGCAACTGAGGTAATCGGCTATTAGGCTGGAGTCCGGCGGCGGAAAATCACACCTCAACGCGTTCGCCCGTTCATTTCAGGATCGATTCAACGCCCGCACAGAAGCCCAATGCGGAGCGCGATCAATTCGTCCTCGATTGCTGCCTCCACGGCGTCGGCCTCTCTTGTCGAAAGCGTACCGGCACGCAGCGCATCCAGTGCGGCGAGTAAGTGGATACGCGCTCTCTCCAACCGAGACTCTGTTTCTTCGCGAGCATCACTGGTCGTCATGATTGGCGACCTTGCTTGAGCGTCTCAGCAGCGGCGTAAAGTTTCTCGCGGTTGTTACCAAAGCGCTCAATCAGTTTCCGCGCATCTGGGTTGCTGATCCCTAGCGTCTCGGCGAGATGGCTAACCTCATAGTCCTGGTCGGCTGCCACGCGGCTGCGGTCGGGTTCGCCGACGTTACTTTGATCATCGGGCATAGATGCCTCCTTACGCAGGCCCCGCTCGCTTAAAAGACGTTCGTGAACTGCTTTTGTTCCCCTTGCTTCAGACCCTTTCGCAACCAGATTCGGACTTTAGTCGTTGGTTCGAGTTGGCGTTTATGGCTCCTCCATCTCTGTGGTCGGGAAATCTCCGACTGTCTCTCGTCTTGGTCCCCGTCAGGCTTGTCTCCGCTGTGTCAGCGGAGGCCGCGATTAGCTTTCGACAAATTCACGAACCATCCGGGCAACCCATTAAGAATGTGAAGGGGGTACGAGACGGTGACACCTTCACCGAGGTTCCGGAGGAAGAAATCATCAAGGGATACGAGCACGCTAAGGGGCACCACGTTCTGATCCACCCCAGAGAAATTGACGAGCTGAAGTTGGAGGCCAAGCACACCATCGACATGGTGCGCTTCGTTGAGGAAGCCGAGATCGACAGCCGTTACTACGAGAAGCCCTACTATCTTCTGCCCGACGGTGACGAGGCCGACGAGGCTTACACGATCATCCGTGATGCTTTGAAACAGACCCGCAAGATTGCCGTCGGTCAGCTCATCATGCACGGGCGCGAACACTTGGTAGGCGTCAAAGCACTGGGTCGGGGTCTGGCGCTCTACATCCTCCGCTATGCCGACGAGGTACGCGAGCCTACGGTTTATTTCGAAGGCATCAGTGCCGAGCCTGACCCGCAGGCCGTCAAACTTGCAGCCGAATTGATCGAACGGGAGAGCGGACGTTTTGAACCTGAGAAGATGGCCGATCAATACGCCGCGGCGATTTGGGAAATGATCCAGGCCAAGATCGAAAATCGCGCTTCCGAGGTGGTGGTCGCTGCGGAAGGCAAGCCTGAGACTGCCGTCGTCAACATCATGGCGGCGCTGAAGAGGAGCATGGAAGCCAAGGGACGCACCAAGGTGCGGGGAGCGGTGCACAAGAGGACGGGAAAGCGGCCCGAAGAGGAAGCCAGACTGACTCCTGCGCGGCCCCGACGAGCACGCGCCGCACAGTGAACTAATCCGGGTTCGTCCCGACCCAGTTACGGCTGTTTGCTGTCGAGCTCTTGTAAGCGGGCAATATCCCTCCGAGCAGGCCTTACAGGCTGTCACCAACCTTTCGCGAAGAACTCAATGTTCGCTAACAGCCTGCGCGCTGTTTCCAGGTCGCAATGATGGGGTGTGGCTATCTTCCCGCGGGAGCGCTGAGTGTTTTCAGCCAATGCATTATCGATATATCGCGCAACATCGACGACCGCTTTAGCCCATGAACCGCGCAGCGTGTAGAAGCGCCTGCACGGTAGATCAAACAGTTGGGGCCCAGCAGGCCACACCCGAAGGATCCATCCCCCACCCCATTTTTGTCCTTCGATCCGATAACCTCGGTGGTGCCCCTCCTCACGAAAACGCAGTACTCTCATGCCCGGTTGAACTCAGGCTATCACCACTGGTTCAAAACAGCCTGTGGATAACGTTAACGCCCTTGCGCGCGCCATAGCTGCGCTTCATTGATCCCCGAGCGTGGCGGCGGGAAAGAGCTCGGGATTGGGAGTTTAAGCCGCAAGCTTGAGACATTCTTTAGCGCGTTGGAGATAATCGACGTAATCCATGGCAGCCTCCTGCTCCCGTACGGGTTCACATGTTCATCGAAATGAAAAGGGCGCCGACCGAAGCCGTCGCCCTTCTAGCTGAGATACTTTGAGCCGCTATTGGGGAGCAATCTTTGGTTTGCCCTTGTTCTCTTCGCCAGGAGTTGTGGCAACCGCGCTGGCATCTGAATCATTTTTGCCTGCGCTGGCGTTAGCGGAATTGTCGGTAGGCGGCGTATTTGCATTTGATCCAGACGGTAGAGCGGCCGGACCCGTTGCATTGGGGTCGGGTGTATCTGCGGCGAAAGCCGAGGTGCTAGTAAAAAGGATGGCTGCAAACAGCAAGCTTGAAACTCTGATCATTGGATTCTCCTTGTCGCGCCTCCGGGTATGGAACGTCAGGAGTGAGGGCCTGTTCCAACCAGAACTAAAAAGGGCGCCGACCGACCGGCGAGCGCTAAGGGTTTGGTGCACTTTCGGACACGCGCCTGCGTTTTTGCACCGCACACTGACTACCTTGACTCGTACAGCAACAGTGATGGAATCGAGCTGCTTTTGCAATGGAGGCAGCCATGGGCTCATTTAAGAGACCTCACGCATTTGACCCACTGGATATGGAGATAATCGACTTGGTCTACGAGGTTGCTTGGAGCAGATCTCTGCGCGTGAATTAGCTCGCGATATCGCGGAGGATGAAGAACGGCAGGCTTCGCTACGAAAACGTATCTTCGCCCTCGCCGGCAACGGAGGGGTGGATTTCGACGCTCTTCTTGACAGAGTGCTCGCAAGCTTGCCGCAACCGCTTAGGCCGTCGCCGACCGACCGAGACTATGTTTAGCTCTAGGCAAAAGCGCGTTGACGCCGACCAAAGAAAAAACCCCGCATACTTAGGCAGCGCCGAAAACCGGCATCTCTAAGTCTCTGTCGCCCGAGAATGCGGTCGCAGGGTCGCTTTGCGCAGCGTATGATCCTGACGATCCATTTCTTCAGGTGCTAGCTCGCTAACTACAACGCCCAATCGGTTGGAGAAGTCGACTTCCGCAAGTCTGTACATAATCATCCCCCTTTGACACAACCCCGGCCTGGAGGTGTCACCTCAGACCGGGGCCGCGTCCAGAATTCAGGCGATTTGAAATGTGCGAGTTACCGTGGTCTCTGCCCCCCGCAGTGGATCCGAGCAGCCACCCCGCACGAGTGACTTGTTATCACTCCTGCCAGTGAGTCGCTGTAGCCTCGGAGGCACATCAAGAAACAAAAAGCCCCGCTAGGGACGGGGCTGAGTTGGAAGTCGATATATGCTGGCGATCAGAGTCGCCTCCTCACCAGCCCTGAAATGTTATCTCGACTTTACAACCAATGCTGTATCCGGCGTGTCACTGCACGATCTAATTTCTCAGAGTTGGTTAGTTGGGGCTTCAACTCGTACACGAGCGCGGCGGTGAGCCGGCGCAACTCGGCAGCGTCCTTCTCGGCCAACTCGGCAAGTTCCATCGCGAGTTCGAGGCTAAGAAGTTCAATGAATTTGTCAGTACGCTTCCGGACTGGTGGAACTCATCAGTACAAAGCATAGTTATTTGTTGAGCGCTCTTGCGCTTCCTCCCGCTAGACGGCGCTCTTCGCTTCTGTCCCAGGTGAGAAAAGGGCGTCAGTTTGCAAAGGCCGACGCCCCCACCCAGATTTGCATCTCCAGGCTTAATCTATCCAACCTAGATCACGCGCCTTGATGGTGGCGGCCTGCCACACCATCGCTTCAAAGTCGTGACGCCTAACACTTGATTTTCTCAGCCGTCAACTGCGATCCCCGGAGACTCCGCGAGTGATCGGTCTTCGGACTTGAAGAAGACGAGTTGAAACTGCGTGCCAGGAACCGACACGACAATTCGATGGGCATCTACTTCCAAGTGTAGATCGCCATATCTCATTGCGCTGCCCACACAAAGTACCCCGCGGCAAGCTCGTGTGCGCGGGGCAACGGACCGAGTCGAAGTCGCTTGGGGGCGACAATCAAACTTTATACTGAGAAGCGATGTGACAGGAGAGCAAAGTTGGTCCGAAAGTGCACCATAAAGGAATGTCGCCGGGCAGGACCATTAAAGGCTTAGGCTAGCGGCAGACTGTCCAGGATTTTTGCCTTCAGCTCTTTCCGGCTAGTCGTGCCATCAGCAACGAGGTCAATTAATTTCCTTTTTATCTCTTCTTTCTTCTCTCCATCTCCATCTCCTTATATTTCTTCTTTCTTTTTTATCTATCTCCCTTACCTCATATATATCCTCCTTCTTTTTCTCCTTCACATTTTTATCTTATATCTTTTTTATTTTTTACCTTATCCCATATCTTTATCCTCCTTCTCTTCTTACCCCTCCTCTCCTTTTTTATCTTACTTTTTTCTATTTCTTTTATTCTTTTTTCTATATCTCTCTTTTCACCGCGCCATCTCGCCGCAAGAATTAAGGCTCCAGTCACGGAACGAAGATCGGTTGATAACACATCGGCCATCGACGCTCTGCCACGTCTGCGTTCACAATCTTGCCGGAACCGAACAGCAACGTGCGTCGTTGCCGATGTCGAGAGGGGTGGCGAAAGAGAGTCACCTGATGAGTACTCGTTTAACGAATGCTGCATTTGCGCTTCTGCTGCTGGGCAGCACGGCGCTGGTTACCACGCCAACATTTGCAGTTGAGCCTGACGTTGACTCTCCTGGCGGGCCTGAGCTTCCCGCGCCGCGCACTGATCGACCGGATTTCCAGATGGATGACCAATCTGGCACAGCGCTGAATCCTCAAGCCGAGCGCGCTGAGCCAAGTTCCGCCTACAGCCGCACCCCCTCCGGACGTTGTCACCACTGACCCAGGTACTGCGATCCCCAAATAAGACTTTCTAATTAAGGGCGCTTGCTAGGCGGGCGCCCCTTTTTCCTAAGGAGTTGAGAATGGACGAAGCCAGCGGCTGGTTATGGGCAATCATTGGAGTATTCGGTATAGGTGGTTTGGCTGTGTGTCTCGCCTATGGCACCGCCTTTTGGCAGCGACGACGCAAAAGCCCGGCCGAGCGTGAAGCACAGGCTGCAGCGGTACGGGAGAATTATCGCCGCGGAGGCTGACCGCGGACACTGCCTTACGCGACAATTTTTTTCAAGCTGTCCGTCGCTACGTTGGCAGGATGTCTGATCGCCACCGGGCGGTAAGTTCGCTCCCAACCTCAAAAATGGCGCGTGGCGAGATTGCTTCCGAAAAAGGTGCTTACCGGAGAGCCTGCCGTTGAACCGCGGCCGTGTTTTTCCACTCCAATCTCGACGTCCGCCCTTGATGTGACTGTCAGGCGTCTGGACAATCGATCGCATCGCGGAGAAGTGCAGCGCTCCGAGTGGAACGCGCGGCCGCGCTCGGGGTTGCGGTAAGGCACCGGCCTAGCCAGCCAAGCGTTCGCAGCAGGCTGGCTTCTTCGTCCCGTTCTCTTTCGTCTGTTGGAATAGCTTTCAAAGCCCGCTAGCTTTCGTGCTAGCGAAGCGCCCACCTTACGCATCCTTTTCCGGCAATTCGTCTAAAGCAGTGGCCACCGCCCGATTTGCGAAAGCGTGCTTCTCGGTCACGCAGAATTTGCTAGCTACCAACTTGCGCGAAGTTCGCCCGTCACCGCCAAATGCCTCAGGCAGCTGGCAGCTTCCTCTGTGTCGGTGTCGCGACCACATCTGGTAGCAACCATCGATGCCGCTCAATCTTCTGACCACCTTCGCGCCTAAACAACGTCGACGCAACTTTCAGGCTAAGGCCCAAAGCCGCTGCGGCTTCGTTTGCGTTTCCTTCGGCATGGCCAGCACGCGCGTTCAGCCAGCCGCAAATGGAACGCGCTCCCGTTCGGAAATTCAGTACGTCGTCTGGTCGTAAAGCGCGCGATCGAGTGTATCAAAGAAGTCAGCAAACCGAAGCGCTTGGTGTGTGGATTAGAAGTTCAACATAAGTTAGCCTTTCATCCCCTCACAGCGTGGATATGTAACGTCTGGGCTTCGCCCGAGTTCGCACGAAAGGTGTTCGCTATGGTACAGAGCTCGGCGACCGACAGGGATCTCGAAACGAGCTCGCCGCAGCGCCGCGCACGAGAACGCAAACTTATTGAACGCAGGATTCACGCTTGGAGACTTGTTGGTCGAGTAACGCAAATTCGGGCGCGGCCTCCAAATCTCTTTTGGTGGTGGTCAGCACAATCCGGACATCGTCGTGTTCTGTGTCTGCGCGTCGCCGTCTGTGTAATGACTGATCCAAAACAGCGGCCTGGACATCGGCACCCGGTCTTTGGGCGCAAAGATGAATCTGATCTCGGTCAAAAAGAAGCTGAGCGACAGAAGGCTGAACTCGAAACTGAGGACATGACGTGGAGCGGATGGAAGGACCAGAGCAACAGCGGTAGCGAACCTTCTATCCCAACAAGTAGCTTTGGAGCGACTAGGGTTCGGGCTTCAATACGAGCCGTTGGCCGCTGCCTTCATCAGTGAAAGACATTCGTGCGCAATAGGCACTTCATCACTACCGAGCTGACTGCAATCGTCAGAAGGAAACTTTTGATGACTGCGGCTTTTGGTGAAGCACTAAGGAGAAACCGAGTGTCAGGTGGTTCGGCTTGAGCAGGGTCGACCCAAACCGCGAGTGCCTAGCTGAGTATATACCGCGAGCTACTGGCGCAGTACGAAGGTGCGAGTTCTCGGATGGAAGTACCGAACACACCGATCAGCCACAGCTATTTCATTGAATCTGGCTTGGCCTCGATTGTCGCCGCGAATAAAACCAAGCGACTCGAAGTTGGACTGATCGGCTGCGACGGAGTCACCGGCATACCGATCATCCTTGGCAACGATAGATCACCGAATGAAACCTTTATTCAGGGCAGGGGATGGCTTCCGCATCCGCGCTAAGAAGCTCCGCGAAGCGATTGCCAAGAGTCGTTCCCTGGAACTTGCGCTTCTAAGCTTCGTCCACTCGTTTCTCAACCAAACGGCCAACACCGCGCTGAGCAATGGTACGGCGACGCTTGAGGAACGGCTTGCACGATGGGTCCTCATGTCCAGCGACCGACTACGCGGTAACGAGATCCCGCTAGCGCATGAATTTCTATCACTCATTCTCGGAGCGCGACGACCGGTGTGACAGTCGGCTTACATTACCTTGAGGCCAGAGGAGCCATAAGCCTCGCCAGAAAGCAGATCGTTATCACGGATCGCGCAGGATTGAAGGCAGCAGCGGACGGGACGTATCATGAGCCAGAGAGCGTCTAGCTCTCGGAGAACTTCTCTTTAGCAACTCGCATAGCGGGCCTTCCTTCGACAAACTCAAGTCCTGCCGCCTCAAACGCCTTCCGAATGGACGACAGCGTGCTTGGAAACGGAAGATGTTTGCCCATCTCGACATTGGCCACGGTGCGACGATCAATATGCGCTCGCTCCGCTAAATCCTGTTTGGTCCAACCCAACAGCTTGCGAGCAGCTTTTATTTGCGCTGCTGTCATTGTCGAGTACTCGCATCGGGTTCAAGGCGTCACATGCCTGCCACGCCCGACACTTCAAAGGGCTGCTCCACGCACTCCCAAGCGCCTACGGCGGGAAAGCTTTTTTTATATGCAGGGTTCATTTCGAGGTACTGCATCGCGCTGATATAGCCACGGTGACTCATGCATTGGGCGAGGGTCATGTCGCCAGAAACTTGACCCCCCGTTGTCACCTCTGCCGGTATCGGCACATCAATGCAATGCTGTGTGGCGAAAAATGCTTCGCGCTCTTCCTTGGTCGGAGAACGCTCGTCATTATTGCTCACCCCTTGATTGATGGGATCGACATAGTAGCCGGTGACGGCTTCGGGACGATGGTCCTGGCCAGTTTGTTCGAGTGCGGGGCAAGCCTTGATGATGATCTGAACGTAAGTTTGGTTTTCGGAACGTGCTCCAACCGCCGTGGCAAGCAGCCCGGCGAGAGCACAAAATGCGATTTTGGAATACATGGCGAGTACTCACCTTTGTAGCCCGCCGAATTCTCAACCTTCAAGATAGCGATTAAGTTCCGCCATGTGATTGAGTGGAACTAAGCTTGGAAGACGCCTTCGTAATCGTCCAGATCGTCGGCTACATCACCCCTGGCGTTCCAGGCGCGCCGAGAAATTTGTCGATGGCGTACCGCGTATTCTCGCCAAGCATGGTGAAGTGGACGACATGATGCTTAGTCGAGAACAATGGCCGGCGCTGAACTGATGGAGGCATTGAGACGTGAAGGATCACGCTTCGCTGGCAAAAGTACGAACTGCCATGCTCGAAACGGATGGAACCATCACCATTTTAAGTCGGACCGGCGAGTCGGACGAGGGCAGGGACGGACGGCCGCGGCTTTTCGTCGTCGCGTCGGGATAGCGACATGGGTTGGGCTGAGCCGGAGCCATGGACCCGACGCAGCAGGCCTTGATTGCGCTCGGACAGAAGCCCTGTTCGCGCGGTTATCGCTTTGTTACGGTCACGCTACGACACAACGCATCCGCTACCATTTCATAGAGATTGGCTCCACGTTGCAGGCGGTGCTTGGCTGCCTGCGGGGTCCGTGGGTAGAGCCCAACGCAACCCCCGTTTGACGAATCACGTATCGAAATCAATATCGAAGTTGGTACGATTGCGGACAATCATATCTCCCTGCTGCATCGCGCAAGATGCCGGTCAAGCCATCGACGTATCACGAAAGCGCACGAACTTTTCGCGGAACAAAAGGCGCTTGCGTTGATTAAAAAATGGTCTGGCGCTCCCTCCCTCCTGTGCGTCAGATCTTCGTTCCCGATTCATGGAAAGTGGACGCCGGGCAACCCGGCGTCCACCACCAGTTGGTACCAAGGCGTGGTGATCACGGCGCGGCTGGACTTAACAGCAGGACGCTTCGTTTCATTGAGCTAGCCGCACAAAGCGATAATCGGCTCCTGCTGCCCCCGCGTTTCGCAGCGCACCGGAGTGGGTTGAGAGCGTCATAGCTTTCCCTGATCCTGGACGACCGCTAGGGGGCGAGGGGAGTTGATGGTGTGCGTGTCGATTGGCCTCGCTAGGAGAGAGACCGGCTAGTTCATGCCTTTTTAACCCCAGCGCCCAAGACCAGTTCCTTGTGCCGGCTCGGGCATGCACGAGCCTAGCTAACGTGGGTAGACGCCCCGATTCCATGACTGGGGAAGGCTCTGGAAGTCACTCGCTATGCACGGCTGCTTCGGTCGAAAATCGGACCGGGATGTATTAGTAGCTTCGGCGAAGCGTACAGAATTGCACCAAAAAAGAACTCGTAAAAAAACGCGCGCATCTCTTCAACGAGGCCGCTGCCGAACTTAGGGGCTGCCGCCCCGATAAAAGCGAGTTTTGTGGATCTTGAAGCTGTATCGGCCGGATGGAAAGCCGCTGCACCATGGTGGATGTCCAATGGCCATAGTGAAAGGAGACACCTCTGCTCAAGCCGGGCGACGGGGATCATCTCGCGTCACTCGCTGTTCAAAAACCGTGTTCAGCCTGTGCGCTTAGGAGTAAATCGGACCACCGCCAGGTCGGAACCTCCAAGTGGCTAAGCCGTTAGCTTTCTAAGAATAAGCCAACGAAAAGGAGGCTCTAAATGATCAAGACACTCAGCACTGTCATCCTCGCAGCGGGCCTCGCCGCCGGCGTGGCTCTAGCTGCAGCGCCGTCGGCGGAAGCGCGATCGATTCAGCGTGACGGTTATTTCGGCGGCACCTGGAGTCCGATTGGGCCCAGGAATAACCAATACGTTCGGCGGTACCACCGCCGACATGGCCCGGCGTACTATAACTACGCCTATGCGGGTCCGGGATATGCGCCGGGCTATCTCTATGGCCCCGGCTATTACTATGGTCCCGGCCTTAGCTTGGGCTTGACGTTCTAACCCACAGCCGCCTTCGGAGTGCGCGCGCTGACCGCGAATTCCGCCACCAATTTCTGTCTCTGAACCAGCGGGCTCGTCGCAAGGAGTTCACCTTACGGCGAGCCCTATTTCGCTGCATCGCGCCATGTACTTCCGCGGTTGGCGCCGGCATTAGCCCTCAGGCGGCGGCGAGCCTCACATACTCGCCCTTGCCGACAGGGCAAGCCGCCCACAGCTCGCTCAGCGCGCCGATCAGATAAGCGATCTCGGCGTCGGTGTGTACGGGCGAGGGGGTAAAGCGCATGCGCTCGGTGCCGCGCTTCACGGTCGGATAGTTGATCGGCTGCACATAGATGCGGTAGTGCGTCAGCAACGTGTCGGTGACCGCCTTGCAGTGCACCGGATCGCCGACCATCACCGGCACGATGTGGCTCGGATTCTCCATCACCGGCAGGCGGGCCTCGTCCATCAGACCCTTCACCGTGCGCACCCGCTCGCGCAGGCGTGCGCGCTCCAGCTCGCTCCGCTTCAGATGCCGGATCGAGGCGAGCGCGCCGGCGGCGATCGCCGGCGCCAGCGAGGTGGTGAAGATGAAGCCCGGCGCATAAGAGCGAATCGCATCGCAGCAGGCGCGGCTGGCGGCGATATAACCGCCCATCACGCCGAAGCCCTTGGCGAGCGTGCCGTTGATGATGTCGACGCGATGCATCACGCCGTCGCGTTCGGCGATGCCGCCGCCGCGCGGGCCGTACAGGCCGACCGCGTGCACCTCGTCGAGATAGGTCAGCGCGCCGTACCTCTCGGCGAGGTCGCAGATGGCGGCGACCGGCGCGATATGTCCATCCATCGAATAGACGCTCTCGAACACGATGATCTTGGGCGTCGAGGTTGGAACCCGCTTCAGCAATTCTTCGAGATGCTCGATGTCGTTGTGGCGGAAGATGTGCTTCTCGCCGCCGCCCCTGCGGATGCCCTCGATCATCGAGGCGTGGTTCTTCTCGTCGGAGAAGATCACCAGCCCCGGCATCAGTCTTTGCAAGCGTGGAAAGCGTCGAATCGTTGGCGATATAGGCCGAGGTGAACAGCAGCGCCGACTTCCTTGCCGTGCAGATCGGCGAGCTCGGCCTCGAGCTCGACGTGATAATGCGTCGTGCCGGAAATGTTGCGCGTGCCGCCGGAGCCCGCGCCGACCTCCTCGATCGCCTCATGCATGGCATCGCGCACGATAGGGTGCTGGCTCATGCCGAGATAGTCGTTCGAGCACCACACCGTCACGTGGCGGACACCGCCTGGGGCGAAATGATCGGCGGTCGGGTAAGCCCCGCAGCGGCGCTTCAAATCGGCGAAGACGCGATAGCGGCCTTCCTCATGCAGCGCCTCAAGGTGTTGGCGGAAACAACAATCGTAATTCATGCGATGGCCTCAACAACAGCAGGTGACCCCCATTCAACTCCTTCGGGCACGCCGCGTCCAAGGTGTGAGGCCGTCGAATGTACGCTAGCGCATGCTGCTGTTACCGGCATGGAACATCCCTCCCGCCGAGCCATTAGTCCTACTGACGATGAGTCTAAGCAACAGTAGAGGAGTGAAACAAAATGAAACTAGCCACTTTAACCGCCGTTGCAGTGCTGTTCAGCGCGGCTGGCGCCTATGCTGCGGATACCACCCCGGGACCGGTTGGAAAGGGAGATGCGCCCACGCCATTCCCGAGCACATCAGGCCGGCCGTCGGCTATCCTGGATGACAATCAGTGCCAAAACGTCTGGCAAGAGGCTATGAACGACACGCAGAATGCCAAGGGTAACGGCACGCAGAACTCCAACAATCAGCAGAACGCGAATAACAACCAGAACAGCAGCTCGTCGAGCTCAAGTTCCAGCTCGAGCAGCAACAATCAAGCCAGTTCCGACTCCGCGCTTTCAGCCGATCAGGCGACGCCCTACATCGTCAATTTCGCCATGGTCGACAAGAACAGCAACGGCAAAATCTCCAAGGCCGAATTTCAAAACGGCTGCAAGAACGGCTGGGTTCAGGCGGCTGCCGGCGGCAACGAGCTGAATATGCAGAAATCGGGTTCAGCGCAGGGCTCCAGCAAGTCCGGCGGCTAAAACCGTTCACCTTACGCCTCGGGTTGTGCCGGTCGGTCGCAGATCGAACGCACCGGCACAACTCGCGATTTCTAATCGAAAGCCATCGACCATGCGCTTCTTGCTCGCCACGTTCACGGTTATCGCGGTTTGCTGGGCGTCAGGTCACGATGCTCGGGCAACAGCACCAGTGCCAGGCAAAAATCTGGGCACGCTGACCTGTACCCTCGCGCCCGGGACGAAGGAGCCATTTGGCGTCGAGCGCAAATTATCGTGTGTCTTTGAGCCGATTCTCGGGCCGAGAGCTTCTTTCGTCGGGGTCGTTAAGCGGCTCGGCGTCGAGGCGCCGGACCGAAAGAAGGTAGTGCTGGTGTGGTCAGTGATTGGCCCCGACCTCGATACGCCGCCCCGCCTGCTCGAGGGCCGCTATGTGGGCAACCTTCCGAATAGCAACGGTCGGGAGACAGCTCCCAATCTCATCGGGGGAGCTGATTCGAAGATCGCGCTACAGCCGCTTACGACTGACGGCAATTTGGGATCGAACGCCGCCCTGTCGGTGTTGGAACTCGATCTGGCTGCAATGCGTGCTTGATGCGATGGCGCGTTGGATCGAAGCTCTTGTCGCGGCGCTTCTGGTGGGCGCGCTATACCAGTGGGAGAAGTCTTTGGCGCCCCGCCTGTCGGGGTTGCATCGCCCAGCCCGAACCGACTTTCGATCCGATCCCGCGAATGAGTTGGTCCAACTGCAAGCGTCGCGCGCTTCGCAAGCCAATCGTGGGCGCGAGGCTTCAGCGCCGTGGCAGATCCCGTGGGCCGGATGGAAGGATATCTTCTGGCGCGTTTACGCCCAGATCAATGAGGATCGACTGCTGGCGGTCGCGGCGGGCGTGGTGTTCTACATGCTGCTGGCCCTGTTTCCCGCACTTGCTGCCCTGGTTTCAATCTATGGCCTTTTCACCGATCCCACAGTGATCAACGAGCAGCTGGCGCTTTTACAGAATGTGGTCCCACCGAGCGTCCTGGAGATAATTCGCGATGAGGTATTGCGCCTGGTGCAAACGAGTGGCAACGCCTTGGGCTTGGGTTTTCTGTTCGGTCTCGGGTTGGCCTTATGGAGCGCGAACGCCGGAATGAAGGCGATTCTCGACGCGCTCAACGTGGTTTACGACGAGCGCGAGAAGCGCAGCTTCATCCGCCTTACGCTGGTATCGTTCGCTTTCACGCTTGCCGGCATCGCCTTCGTCGTCTTGTCCCTCGGCGCGATCGTCGTCATCCATTTGTACTGTCATGGATAGGGCTGGAGTCGAGCACGGCCGACCTCTTGTCCTGGCTGCGCTGGCCAGCGCTCGTTGTGATAGTGCTGGTCTGGCTAGGCCTGTTGTACCGCTATGGCGCCAGCCGCACTCGCGCGAAATGGCAGTGGCTCAGTGTGGGCAGTGCGGCCGCCACGATCGGCTGGCTTGGCGGCTCAATCCTTCTCTCCTGGTATCTCTCGAACTTCGCCAATTACGGGGCAACCTACGGCTCGCTCGGTGCGGCCATCGGCTTGATGTTGTGGCTGTGGGTGTCGGTGATCGTGGTGCTGGGCGGCGGAGAGATCAACGCCGAGATCGAACACCAAGCGGCACGCGACACTACGGTTGGGGAGCACAAGGCGCTTGGACAGCGAGGCGCCGTGATGGCCGATACGATCGGCGAAAGCTGCTCTTGAGGCTGCTTATGGATGCCCGGCGTTGCAACGCCACCGCCGTCAAAACGCAAATGCCGATGCAGGAGCTATACGATCCAGCGTTGATGTCCGAGTCTATTTCCTATCGCTCAGGTTCGAGACCAGGTTCGGGGACCGGACTGTTGGAAGCCGCTCGGGCATGGAGCCGATTGACGGTTGCCGCGGCAGTCGCGTTCTTGAAAGGTGAAGCCTTCGAAGCGCTGGCGCCAATTTGTTCGGCTACTTGCGGCTCCTTGCCGCCGCATTTTGGATGGCCGAACCCAGAGGCGCTGGTGCCGTCGGCAGCGATGTCGTAGATGATCGCATCATTATCGTGATCGGTAACACCGGCCGGAACCTTGTCGAGGCCGAGTTTCTGTCGCAACCGCCAAGCAATATTATGATCGGCACAAGAAGTGTCTCCGCTCACGCCTAGCGCACCGACAACCCCACTGCCATCGTAGAGCGGCAAACCGCCACCGAACACAATGACGCCGCCGGCGACCTTACCTTTCATAGGATCGTCTGCCGTACCGAAGGTCGAAGCGTTGCCGCGATAAAGCAGATCGGGATTTGGTGGATTACTGGTAACGACGCCGTACAAAGATCCTTTCGGACTGCTGCCGGCGAACAGGTTTGCAGTCGATATGGCAAAATTCGGCAGGCTCACGCCGTTGGCTGTGAAAGCTTTCTCAACGGCGACGGCGCGGCTGGCTGGCCACTGGGCGCCAACCGTGTCGCCGCTATAGGTGACGGCGCACACGGTTCCGTCACGCGCGACCACCGCGGCCCATTCATTGTTGTCGAATCCGCCATTGCTGGGCCCGCCGCTCGGCTTGACGCTCGCTCGCAACGCTTCGGTCAGTTGATGGTGGTCGACCACGCAAGTGGATGCCTGCGCCGACGAAGCGGCGAACAGCCCTACCAGAGCCATACTCAATCCTGCCATGCTCTTCATGACCGCTCTCCTTGGGCCTGCGACCTCGCCATGACGATCAACGACGGAAAAGGGGGCCGGTTCCCCGATGTGACCAATCGCGTCTTTCGCCTAGGCCGATAGTGTGCCGGCCTTGCCGGCGTCTTCGCTGGGATCTGAGCGGGGTTTCGGTCTCGTGACACGATCGAGCGCGACACTTCGCCTTGCGACGCAGCTCCCTCCGGTTGAATAAGACCCGGCACCGCTGCACAACCGACCGCAGCCAAAGCGCGAATTTAGCCAGGCCAATATCTGATAAGCGTCATCGCGATTGCACCCACCATGAGCAATAGGAATATGCCCGCCAGAATACCCGCCAGCGAGGCTTCACGGTGTTTAGAGTCGTATTCGTCTTCGCGGTCCACGAACGCTAAACGCCAAAGCGGCCTCGAAGGTTCAGTAAGCCGCCAGGGCAGCTTGCGTTGCCAAATCCAAGCGGGTGACGGCCCGATGCAATGTCCCTGACCGCCGAAGAAACCGCAGCATGCGTAAGCGCGTTGGGCAGCCGATGCACGACCCGAAGACACTCTGCCGGCGTTTCGGCCTCACCTATGTCAAGACATCGGCGCTACCGCTGCGGCGTCAACGCTGCGGCACGGGCTTCGCCTATCGTGACAGGACCGGCAAGACGATCCGCGATAAAGCGGTGAAGGCGCGCATCAAGCAGCTCGCAATCCCTCCCGCCTGGAGCGACGTCCGCATCGCAGCGGACGAGCGCGGCCACATCCAGGCCGTCGGTCGCGATGCTGAGGGCCGCTTGCAATATCGTTATCACCCCGAATGGGAGAAGGCCCGCGCCACCGCTAAGGAAACCAGGCTGAAGCGGTTCGGCTCCTCCCTTCCGCGCGTGCGGAACGCCGTCAAGAAGGCGCTTGCCACTCCTGGCCTGCCGCGCACCAAGGTCATTGCTGCTATCGTCCGCCTTATCGACCGTGCGCTGCTGCGCCCCGGCTATGAGGAATACGCCCGAGGTGCGGGCGGAAGAGGCGCGTCAACGCTGCTCAAAAGCGATGTGGCCGTCAACGGCGACCAGGTAGTCCTGGCCTTCAAGGGCAAAGGCGGCAAGGAGATCAGTCGGGAGCTCCGCGACCCATTGCTGGCGCGCGTTATACAAAAGCTGTTGGCCGCGAGGGGACTGCGACTTTTTAGCCTGTCGGACGGTAATGGCGGCAAGCGGCCGGTAACCGCGCGCGAGGTGAACGAGTTCCTCGCAGAGGCCGGCGGCTCTTCTATCTCCGCCAA
Organism: uncultured Alphaproteobacteria bacterium; assembly: GCA_963798815.1. Taxonomy (GTDB): domain Bacteria; phylum Pseudomonadota; class Alphaproteobacteria; order Rhizobiales; family Methyloligellaceae; genus Methyloceanibacter. Next base: position 105,569 of record CAWCUW010000005.1, on the reverse strand, counting down.
GGACTTCCGTACCTTCCGGGCCTCAGCGACGGCCCTTACCCTGCTAACCGAGCACAACGACCACGAGACCGAGGTCCTGCGGAAGAAGGCCATCGTCACTGCCGCCGATGAAGCCAGCAAGATTCTTGTCAACACCCGCAGCGTCGCCCGCGCGAGCTATATCCATCCGAGCGTGATCGAAGCCTACGAGACAGGCAAACTGAAGACCTCGTTGTTGCGCGGCCGCATGCGCAAGGGTCTAAGCCGCATCGAGAGTGCCCTTATGCGCTTCCTGGAGAAGCCGCGCTGACGCCCTCTAGCGCACGCGCTCATTGCGGAACAAATAGACCAAGTGCCTCGTTGCTCTGTGTGGAGGCGCATAAAAGTGAAGTCGCTGATTCTCATCCTCTGTGCGGTCGCCGCGCTGGCGCTTTTGATAGCGACCATTGGTGCCGCACTCGCCTTGCTTACGGGACACGCGCGTTGGATCGAACTGGCATGGCTCTCGATAGCAGCGTCTCTATTCGCCCTCGTGGTTGGTACGCTATGGCCGACGGTGTTTAAGCGGACCTCTGAGAACTAGCCGCGCTGCCAGCATAACGGACTGCCATTTCCAAATCCGAACGCTAAGGATGCGGAAACTTAGGCTCCGATGAGTGCCCCGAGGGGACGTGGCCCCATCGGCGGCACCACGCGTGCCCATCCACTCATTTATCATCGGTGACACCGAACTCTTTGGAGTGGGCGCCCGGCGTGGGAACTGCAAACCCCTCAGCTGATAACCCTCGGCTGAGTAGTTCGCGAACGGCTGAAGCTCGACTGGGCATCCGGAACTTGAATCGGAAATCGTCGATGAGGACGAGTTCCTCCGGGGTGAGCATGATCTGAAGCCGCTCGCCTCGCATTCTTGTTTCCTGAGACATTGACGACCTCTTTGGCGACTTACTAACAAACAGCCATTTATGCAATCGCGTCCTCTTAGTCAATGGCTACTTTTACGCCTTTATTGTTTCAAGCTAAACTGGTGCGAAAATACTATAGTTTATATAGTAATGACAAGGATCAAGGCGCTCTGTGTTAGTATCTACCAAATAACTGTTGACAATACCGAAAATACGTAGTGTAGTAAGCGCCGATGTTTACCGTGGAAGTCATAACTGGCGATTTGATCGACGGTCCCACCTGTAGAAAATGCAGGGGAATCACCCGATTGGTCGGCGCCGAGAGGCACCCCGTATTGCGTGAGTTGACTGCCTTGACCTTCGAGTGCGGGCTCTGCGCCGCCCTCCAAGTAACGATGGCCGTACCGGAACCTCAGGATGGCGCTGATGACCGGTGACCCAAAAGCCTGCCGCGAAAGCGCTAAGCGATGCCTGGAATTCGCGCAGACGGCACGGACAGAGGCTGATCGGAACAGATTCGAGGGGTTGGCACACAGATGGCTGGCTTTAGCAACGGACTTCGAAGCGGCAAACTTGTTGCTAGAGAAATGGAGTTCCGGCTGTGTGAACTTGGGCGATCGGTCGCGCCCGCGACCTGTCCGCCAGACCAGAAGGCCATCTGGCGGCGCACCAATTAGCGACAAGTCCGCTGAGAACCAACAATCTCGGGGAACTGTCCCAAGCTCCAGCCGTCCGACGACCTGAACCACGCTCGGCACCGAGGTCTGGCGCCCGAGCCTACCGCCTCGGATTCATGGGCCTCTGAGCTGCTTCCTTGAAACGAAGTCAGGCTTCAGCCACGGATTGGTGGAGGTCGAGCAGGTAACTCCGAACCGGAAGCTCTCTATCGCAGTTTCATGCCCACAGTTTTCCGCACGCCAACCGGGAAGGGCAACCATGTGGATACCCCAGGAGAGCGTCTTTGACCTGATAGTTCGCGGCGTTGTGGTCTATCTGGCACTATTCGTACTGCTGCGCTTCATCGGCAAGAGGCACGTCGGGGAGCTATCGCCCTTCGACCTCGTTATCCTGCTCATCATTAGCGAGACGGTGGACGGTTCCCTGATCGGCGACGATCATTCTCTCACCGGTGGGCTGGTTTCCGCGGCTACCCTCGTAGCAATCGTTCAGATCGTCGGCTACATCACCTGGCGCTCCAGACGCGCCGAGAAATTTGTCGATGGCGTACCGCGTATTCTCGCCAAGCATGGTGAAGTGGACGACATGATGCTTAGTCGAGAACAAGTGACCCGCGCCGAACTGATGGAGGCATTGAGACGTGAAGGTCACGCTTCGCTGGCAAAAGTACGAGCGGCCGTGCTCGAAACGGATGGAACCATCACCATTTTAAGTCGGACCGGCGAGTTGGATCAGGATGCAGGCAAGTAGCCGGCGGCTTTTCGTCATCGCGTGGGGATAGCGACATGGGTCGGGCTGAGCGACGGAGTTGAGCCATGGACCCAACGCAGCAGGCCTTGATTGCGCTCGGGCGGAAGCTCTGTTCGCGCGGTTATCGCTTTGTTGCCGTCACGCCGATGACCCACCGAATCCGCTACGATCGCGCAGAGATTGGCTCCTCGTTGCAGGCGGTGTTCGGCTGGAATCGGCGCTTCGCTGCCGACGACATCGATGAGGACCTTATCGAGCTTTTGCGGCAAGCGGCCGCGCTCGAACGATGCGACGGCGGCTTTCGCTCCACTGTTCGCTTCGCTTCCCTTGACGATCTCGTGTTCGTGCATTCCGGATTCCCGACCCTCGAGCACGACGCGGTGTTCTTCGGACCTGACACCTATCGCTTCGTGCGGCTTCTGACGACTGCTCTTCGTGACCTGGCCGGAACGCCGGGCCTCCGCGTTGTCGACATTGGCTGCGGGAGCGGTGCCGGAGGGTTATGCGCCGTGAAGCTTCTCGGTCCCCGAACACACCTGACTCTCGCCGACATCAGCCCGAAGGCGCTGGCCTTCAGTGCGGTGAATGCCTCGATCAACGGCGTCGAGGCGACCATAGCGCTCAGCGATGTCCTTCAAGCTGTGGAAGGTCCGGCGGACCTCATCATAGCCAATCCTCCTTACTTGGTGGATGACGATCAGCGGCTTTACCGCCACGGCGGCGGAAAGCTGGGTATCGAAATCGCCGGACGAATCGTCGAACAAGCCTTGGGGAGATTGGCAAAGAACGGGAGACTCGTAATTTACACCGGCACGCCGATTATCGCGGGTGCCGATCCTTTTTTTCAATTGGTCGAGCCGCTGTTGCAACTTCATGCGCAGTATTTCGTTTATGAGGAGATCGACCCCGATGTTTTCGGTGAGGAGCTGAAGCGGCCCATTTACGCCAACGCAGATCGCATCGCCGCAGTCGGGCTCACGGTTCTCAAATAGGGATTCAGGTTTTGACCAACGACGATTACGCATGGACCGATGCCGCCGACCAGCTTTATGGTCCGGCGTTCGAGCGATTTCATCGAGAGCTTGCAAAATATAACGGACGCCAATTGAACCCCGGTTTTCCCCATGACGGATGGCGCGAGGACCTCGAGATCCTGGCTCGGACAGTAAGAGCAGAAGGCGAATATGTCGAAGCGGTAAGGGGCGAGGTTCAACCGCTGTGTTCAAAGATTCCGTCGGACGTTGACGGTTTCGTCGACTGGTTCGAATCGCTCAAGGAGAGCGGCCCCGGGCAGGGAGATGCGCTGTTTCCTTGGCTAGCGGAGAGTGCCAATCGCGAGCAAATGCTGTGGTTCGTGACGCAAGAAGTTGCCGGCGAAGCGGGCTTTGACGATCTGCTTGCCCTGACCCAGGTGAAAATGCCGGTGATCGCGAAGCTAGAAATGGCACGGAATTACTGGGACGAGATGGGCCGCGGTCGGCGTGGCGGCATGCACGGTCCACTGCTTGAGAGGCTGGCGGAACATCTCGACATCGACGCGCGGCCGGACAATGTGGTGGTCGAGTCTCTCGCGCTCGGCAATGCCATGCTCGCCATGGCAAGGAGCCGGCGCTACAGCTTCCAGTCGATCGGCGCTTTAGGCGCCATCGAGATGACCGCGCCGACGCGGGCAGGCTATGTCGATGCTGGTCTCAAGCGCCTTGGCATTCCTACCAAAAAGCGAATTTACTTCACCTTGCATGCGGTGCTCGACGTCAAACATTCAGAATGCTGGAACCGTGAAGTGCTTCGCTCGCTCGTCGAGGAGGATCCTCGCTGCGCCCAAGCCATTGGCGAGGGCGCAATCATACGACTGTGGCACGGTGCCCGTTGTTTCGAACGTTATCGCGAACATTTCAGACTCAATTTTTCCCGAAGCCGAGCCGCCTGACGCAAGATGCGCTTTCTTGGGGTGGGTGACGCAGCCGATCTTTCAGCCCTCTATCTCAGGCTCGCCGCAGCGGGGCACGAGGTCAAGATTTGCATCGCCAACCCGCTATGCCAAGACACGCTCGGCGGTCTCGTCGAGCGCGTCAGCGATTGGCAGGTGGAGCTCCCATGGATACGAACTGCTGGTCGCGAAGGCTGCATCCTGTTTGAGAACATCGGTTCTGGCCGTGGCCAAACACAGGATGAGCTTCGCCACGACGGCTACAACGTCATCGGTAGCAGCGCATTTGGCGCCAGGCTAGAGAATGAGCGTGGCTTCGCCCAGCAGGTGCTCAGCGATCTCGGCTTCTCCACTTCGCCAGTCTTTCAGTTTGATGACCGCAGCGAAGCCGTCAGGTTCATCGCCGATCGTCCGGCTCGATACGCCTTCAAGTCGAACGGCCCGGGGGCAGCGACATTCGTCGGGCGACACGCCAAGGGAGCCGATGTAAGCGCTCTGTTAGCGGGCAACACGCCGGTTGGCGAGAGTTTCATTCTCATGGAAGTTATCGAAGGTGTGGAAACGGGCGTCGGTGCCTATTTCAACGGTCATGAGTTTCTTCGACCGGCCTGTCTCGATTGGGAGCACAAGCGCTTCTTCCCGGGAGATCTCGGGGAACTGACCGGAGAGATGGGAACGGTCGTGACCTATTCGCGCACCGAGACCTTCTTTGCGCGGACCCTCGCGTTGCTGGAACCGCTACTCAGGCAGCATGGATATTGCGGCTATATCAACCTGAACACGATCGTCAACGATGAGGGAATTTGGCCGTTGGAGTTCACGTGCCGGTTTGGCTATCCCGGCTTTGCGATCCTGGACCCGCTGCAGATAACGCCTTGGGCGGAGCTGTTCCGGTCGATGATAAACCGCGATCTCGTTCGCTTCGAAACCGTGTCTGGATTCTCGGTGGGGATCGTCGTGACGACGCCGCCATTTCCATATTCGCGCGAGCAGGTCGACGAGCCAAAGGGTTTGCCCATCGTGTTCGAGGGAGCCCTGTCGCCGGACGACAAAGCAAATCTCCATTTTGGCGAGGTCGCCTTGCATAGTGGAACTCTCGTGACGAGTGGCGCGAGCGGCTATACCTTGGTCGTAACGGGAAAGGGCATCACAATCGCAGATGCTCGCGAGGCGGCAAATGCCCTTGTGCAGCGAGTTTCGGTGGCGAATGCCCGCTATCGCTGTGACATCGGGCAGAAGCTGGTAGATGGGGATTTCGCCCAGATCGAGCGATGGGGCCTGCTGGATCCCTTGTAGATCAACTTCCCCCCTCTACTCTGCGGCGGCGGCCCGGCTTGCCTGATTGGGTTTTTTCCGCGCCGCTCCTCTCATCGCCTCGGGCTCGCGCGGAAATCCGCTGCGGCGACTGTAGTCGCGTCCGCTATTTTGGTAAGTGCGGGCAGGGAACATAGACCTCGACGCCTGTATCGCGGCATAAAGATCGAGCAACCCGACCCCCAGCAGGGCGGCGAAAGATCCTCCGAGGCGCGTTGGCTTGCTAGTGTCTGCGGTGCTTACCACGGTGGCTACGTCAAGCACGTCACCCGCCACGCGGCCCCACAACCACGGCTTCGGATTGCGCGCTACCAGCAGCCCAATACCGGTTGCGATCTCGCGCAGACCGTAACCGCGTAGCAGCGTGTCATTGTCCGTCATCCCAGCGGATCGGCTGACCTGGCGAGGCTTGAGCAGTTCGGCGAGACCGAGGCCGATCGAGAAAAGTGCTAGCCCCTGCACAATTGGATTTAGGGGAACTGGCGGGTTCGGTAACTGGAGGAGTTTCATGCGTGCATCTCCGGTTTGAGAACGACTTTGATGCAGCCGTCCTCCTTGTCTCTAAACGTTTTGTAGTAGTCCGGCCCGTCATCGAGCCCGATCGTATGGGTGATGACGAAACTGGGATCGATGGTCCCGTCCTGGATCAGCTTGAGGAGTTCGTCGGTCCACCGGTTTACATGCGTCTGACCAGTCCGGATGGTCAGCGCCTTGTTCATCATCATGCCGAACGGGATCTTATCGCTCAGTCCGCCATAGACACCGGGAATGGAGACCGTGCCGCCGGGCCGGCAGACGTAAAACATTTCGCGAATCACGTGCGGCCGGTCGCTCTCCAGCATGAGCGCCTGCTTGACGCGGTCATACATGGAGTCGATCGACCGAGCCGCGTGTGCCTCGAGGCCGACGGCATCGATGCACTTCTCCGGGCCCTTGCCGTGAGTAAGCTCGTTGAGGACCTCGAGAACGCTCTCGTCGTCGAAATTGATGGTGATCGCGCCACCGGCGGCGGCCATCGTCAGGCGCTCCGGAACGTTGTCGATGACGATTACCTGTTTGGCGCCCAGGAGGATCGCGCTGCGGATACAGAACTGTCCAACCGGGCCCGCACCCCATACAGCCACGGTATCGGTCGGCTGGATGTCGCATTGCACTGCCGCTTGCCAGCCGGTTGGAAAGATGTCGCTGAGGAACAGCACCTGTTCGTCGCTGAGTTCTTCCGGCACCTTTACCGGACCGACGTCGGCGTATGGAACGCGCACATATTCGGCCTGCCCGCCGGCATAGCCCCCGGTCAGATGCGTGTAGCCAAACAGCCCAGCGGTCGTATGCCCAAATGCGAAATCGGCCAGATCCTTGTTCCGGTTGCTGCGCTCGCAGACCGAAAAATTACCCCGCCGGCACTGCTCGCACTCTCCGCAGATGATGGTGAAGGGCACGACGACGCGGTCGCCGACTTTCAGCTTCTTATTGTTCTTGCCGACTTCCATTACCTCGCCCATGAACTCGTGACCCATGATGTCACCGGACCGCATGCCGGGAATGAAGCCGTCATAAAGGTGCAGGTCCGAGCCGCAAATGGCGGAGCTCGAGACTTTGACGATCGCGTCGCGGCCGTCTTCGATCTCCGGATCGGGTACGGTGTCGCATCGAATGTCCTGGGTGCCGTGGTAACAAAGCGCTTTCATAATCTAGATCCTTAAGTGAACCGATCCTGTCTTCGGCGACTGATTTCGCAGGGTATCGGATGATTTACTCAGAGGCGGAGCCTGGCTCCGACTGCTTCCGGTTTTGTTCGGCCAGCACGCTGGACGGGATGATGTTGGCGAGCGTGCTTTGAAGCTTGTTTTTCCAACCGGTGACGATGTCGGCGTCGCCTTCCATCATGGCCTTGAAGCCAGCTTCGGCGACATCGGCGGCGCTATCCTTCTTTGCCTGCCCTACCTTTGTGTCTCCCATACCGGCGCGTTCAAAAAACTCCGTCTCCGTGGCCCCCGGCATCAGGCAGGTAATAGTGACATCGCTGTCCTTCAGTTCGTTGCGCAGTGCAGCAGCAAAGGAGTCGATGAACGCCTTGGTGCCGTGATAGACCGCCGCGAATGCGCCAGGGATGTAGCCTGCGATCGAGCCCGTGATGAGGATGCGGCCCGCGTTGCGGCTACGCATGTCACGACCGATCTTCTGCACAAGATAAATCGTGCCGGTGATGTTCGTGTCGATCACCCGAATGACTTCATTGAAGTCTTGATCGAGAAAGCCGCCGCCAAGCCCTCTGCCCGCGTTGGCGAGAAGCGCGTCGACATTGCGGCCGGCAACGGTAGCGTAAAGTTGCTCGACGCCCTCGATGGTGGCGAGGTCTGCCTGCACGCTGTCGACCTCAACACCGAACTCTCGAAAGTCCTCCGCCGCGTCTTCGATCTCCGTCTCGTCGGCAGCGACGACCAGGTCAAATCCGTTCTGCGCGCAGCGACGCCCCAGTTCATATCCGATGCCTGTGGAGGCTCCCGTTATGAGAGCCAGAGGCCGTGAGCTCTTTGCCATGAGGTGTATTCCTTTCTAGAACTTGCAGTCAGAACGCCTCGCCCCACACATGGGTCCAAGCCGAGCTCAAAAAACAAACATTGGCAGCTGCGACAAAGGAGCCGCGTCGTTGGCATTGGTTGGATTAGCATGGGCGCCGAACTAGCTCCGACGCTCGACGTCATGCGAAAGGTCGCGGGCGGATTCGAAGGGAAAGCAATGCCATCCAGCAACGAGAAGGCCGGCATGTTCCTACCGAATTGACGTTCGCGGCGCAGGCAATTCGTTTAGCAGCCCAGGCTGTGTAGGAACTCCTTTGGCGAACGCGCGTTGACGGTAAACTTCATGCGTAACGAACCCAATGAATCACTACGTTCCACCCAAAGGTTTTTTTGATCCGCGCGATCTCATGGTTATGGAGCGGGCACTCGAGTCTGCCTGGTCCAAGATTGCCGAGTTCAACCTCATCGACATGGCCAAAGACGCCGCGCTTAAGCGGGCAGTTTGCCTCAAGCTCTTCTCGCTCACACGCACCCCACCGGCGGATGTCAACCTGCTGACGTAATCTTTGCTCACCGCGGTCAGTGGCGAGTTCCGCGTCACGATCGATCATCCTGAGCCCTTAAAAGAAATCGTCCCGGAACACCTGTTCTAATCAAGATCCGTCGTTCGGCATTCGCTCGAAGCAGGCGGAACTATTTCCCAACACCGGATGTTGAGACGATGGCGGGTCCGAAAGGATATCGTCATGTATGGAAAAAATACACACGTTACGACGCCGCCGGATTAGCTTTGATCGCAATACAGGCCCACGCAAGTCCGCAGCGCACGTATGTCGAGCTCATCGTGAGGCCTGCCCCGCCGCGGAGGTGACCGGGCTGGACCACCGATTCCCAGCTGAGACCGGCGCATACTTCTGCGGTCATCTGCCACCTCTCCGCCACGGCCTTCGAACCCGGCGCGTTCAGAAGGTTAAGCCAGACTGCATGTTAAGCGCGCCGCTTCGATGTCGCGCTGACGCGCAGCGACCAAAGTACCCCGCGCGGCGTTTGGATGTAGAGACCGGCGGCATGCAGAGGGACCCATCTGAACGGGTGCTGGACCTTGATGCCATGCACCCATGAACGAGTTCGAAGAGTTCAGTCGATGAAGATCGCACAAATTGCCCCTTTGTATGAGTCTGTCCCGCCCAAATTCTATGGCGGCACGGAACGAGTAGTCGCGCATTTGTGCAACGAGCTCGTGCTTCGCGGTCACGATGTGGTTCTTTTTGCCAGCGGCGACAGCTCGTCGCAGGCCGAGCTCGTGCCGTGCCGCGATGTGGCGTTACGGTTGGATACGAATAAGCTTTCTTGGGATTTGCCGGCTCATTTGTCGATGCTCGCGGAAGTTCGTCGCAGAGCCGGCGAGTTCGACATCTTGCACTTCCATCTGGATTGCTATCATTTCCCGATTTTCGCCAACCTCGCCGGACGCACACTTACCACAATGCACGGTCGGCAAGACATGAAGGACTTGTGCGCATTCTATCGATGTTATCCGGGCTTTCCCCTGGTTTCGATCTCGGAAAGTCAGCGCAAACCGCTGCCGCATCTGCGATGGATCCGCACGATCCATCACGGCTATCCCAAGAGCCAATATGCGTTCTCGCCTAAAGCGAGGGAAGGTTATCTCGCCTTCCTCGGCCGCATCGCGCCGGAGAAAGGTGTCGACAGGGCCATCGACGTCGCGCAGCGCGCGGGACTGCCCTTGCGCATCGCCGCGAAAATAGACTTCGCCGACCGCGGCTATTTCAACGATCGCATCGCGCCGCTTTTGGAGAACGCGCAGGACGTTCACTATATCGGCGAGATCAGCGAACAGGACAAATCGGATTTCCTCGGCAACGCCGCGGCCCTGCTGTTTCCTATTGATTGGCCCGAACCGTTCGGCTTGGTGATGATCGAAGCGATGGCTTGCGGCACGCCAATCATTGCGTTCAACCGCGGATCGGTCCCCGAAGTCATCGAGCACGGCCTAACAGGCTTTATCGTGGAAAGCGTCGAGGAGGCTGCCGCGGCCGCGAGGCGGGTGACCGAACTCGATCGAGCCGCCATCCGGCTGGCATTCGAGAAAAAATTTACCGCCGAGACCATGGCCATCGGCTATGAAGCCGCTTATCGCTCTGTGCTGGGCATGACCGAGGGCTTGAAGCCATCCACCATGCCGGCGACGCGCAAGGGCGCTTTGAATGGCTCGGGCCTACCGAACTCCGGCGAAGTGCCGATTTCACCGCCGATTGCCGCGGGGCCCGCAGCGTAATTTTGGCTTGCGGCCTCAAGCTCAGAAAGCTTAAGCCCAGTAGCCATGGGCGAAGACATCAACGCGAAAGCGATCGAGCTAGGGGCCTCTGCTACAGCGCAGAGCGGAACGCTCCGCGTTTTGAAACATGACGACCTATTCGCCGTGTTCGATGTCTGTGGCAACTTTCACGGCGAGCTTCATCCGGTGGGACCAAGTATTGGCGCCGACGGACTTTTCCAGGACGACACCAGGGTCTTATCTAAGTTCAGTTTGCGCATTCAGGGGCAAGCGCCAGAGCTCTTGAGCGGCGATGTCGGCCGGGACAATGTGCTGTTCACAGCGCATCTCACCAATCCGCTCATCAAAGATCGACACAACAACCTGATTCCCAAGGGCGAGATTTATCTGCTTCGGCGCCGGCTGCTTTGGCAACGGAAGCTTTACGAGACATTGCTCGTGCAAAGCTTCTGTCGAGATTCCATGACCTTCGACTTGACCTTCGAGGTCGACGCAGACTTTCGCGATGTGTTCGAGATCAGAGGCATGACGCGAGCAAGACGTGGCGACGTGCTACATCCAAGTGCCGAAGGCAGCAGCCTTAGCTTCGTCTATCGCAGCCTTGACGGGGCTATGCACTCGACCACCATCACGCTCTCGGTTCCGGCCGCCATAGTCGACAAGCGCATTATCCTGCCGGTGGATCTTGAGCCCGGGGGAAGCAAGCATATTTTGCTGACCGTCAGTGGCAAAGCCGATATGGCGAGACCCAGTCGCACGGCTTTCCTTGCAGCACTCAAGGGCGCCAAGCGCGAAGCATGGCACCACATCAAGGCGCTTAATCAGATCATCACGTCTAATGCGACTTTTGACCGGTGGGTGGAGCGCGCATCCGCCGACCTGTCGCTGCTCATCACCGAATTGGAGACCGGCCCCTATCCTTATGCCGGAATTCCTTGGTTCAGTGTGCCGTTTGGTCGAGATGCCGTCATCACGGCATTGCAGGTGCTGTGGCTCAATCCTGCACTCGCGCGCGGCGTACTGGCTTATTTGAGCGCGCTGCAAGCCGCGGAGACCTCGCCCTTCCATGACGCTGAACCCGGCAAGATCATGCATGAGACCCGCAAAGGCGAAATGGCTCGGCTCAGGGAGGTTCCGTTCGGGCGCTATTACGGCGGAGTTGATACCACGCCGCTTTTTATCGTCCTGGCCGGCAATTACCTCAAGCGGACAAACGATATCGAGTTTTGCCGCGAAATCTGGCCGGCAATTCGTGAGGCGCTCCATTGGATCGACACCTTTGGCGATCCCGATGGCGACGGCTTTGTCGAATATCTACGGGGCGAGTCCGGAGGTCTGCAGAACCAGAGCTGGAAAGATTCCGACAGCTCGGTGTTTCATCGCGATGGCAGTTGGGCCAAAGGCGCTATCGCCATGGTCGAGGTGCAGGCTTATGTGGTGGCTGCAAAGCGTGCCGCGGCGGACATGGCCTCGGCGATTGGCGACGCGGAAATGGCCGAGCGGCTCCGCACCGAGGCCGATAGGTTACGAAAGGCCTTCGAGGCGAAGTTCTGGTGCGAGGAGCTCGGCACCTATGTGCTGGCCCTGGATGGTGACAAGCAGGCTTGCGCGGTCAGCACCTCGAACGCCGGTCACGTACTTTTCTGTGGCGTGGCAGAGACAGAAAGAGCGGTGCGAGTTGGGCGCACGTTGATGGATTTGTCCTTGTTCAGTGGTTGGGGCATCAGGACCGTCGCGACCGACGCTAGCCTCTATAATCCGATGTCGTATCACAATGGGTCGGTGTGGCCCCACGATTGCTCGATCGTGGCGGCAGGGCTCGCCCGTTATGGAATGCGCGACTGCGTCGGCCGAATCTTTACCGGACTTTTCGATGCAGCCTGCCGATTTTCAGATTTTCGTCTCCCCGAACTGTTCTGCGGCTTTGCTCGCCACGCCGGGGAGGGGCCGGTGTGCTATCCCTCCGCGTGCACCCCGCAGGCTTGGGCGAGCGGCTCCGTGTTTCTCTTGCTGCAAGCAAGCCTTGGCGTTGACATCAATGTTGAGGCCGGCGTGATCACCGTTGCCAACCCCTTCTTGCCTGATTGGCTTGACCGCGTCGTCGTCAAAGAGCTTAAGGTCGGTCAGGGGCGAGCGACGCTGCATTTCCGTCGCAACGGCGCGGATGTTGACGTTGACGTCAGCGACGTTATCGGCGACGTGCGCCTTCAACGCAATGCGGTCCGGTAAAGCAACTTTCACGACGGTCGAATCGCGTTGCGGCAGCCCACGGTTGGCCGATAATGGTGCGTGTTTTGCTGGCGACGGTATCAGCTACCGCTGATCGGCGATTTGCATAGGCCCTATGCCCCGAGACTAACATAGACTCATCATTGGCTCTCGCAACGAGACCAGCCGTGACGTGGTTATGATGATTTATTCCTGGCACGACATCGTACGAATCTTGACCATGGGCGCCTCCGCCTATGTGGCCCTGGTCTTCCTTCTGCGGATTTCCGGAAAGCGTACCCTTAGCAAAATGAACGCTTTTGACTTCGTCGTGACAGTCGCACTTGGCTCGACATTGGCGACCGTGTTCTTGGATAAGTCGATTTCGCTTGTTGAAGGCATTGCAGCTCTCGCGCTGCTCGTTGCCCTCCAGTTCGTCATCACTTGGCTGTCTGTTCGCGTGAAATGGGTCGACGCGTTGGTGAAGAGCGAGCCGACGCTAATTGCATCGGAGGGACAGTATCTGATGCAAGCAATGCGGAGACAACGCGTTACCAAAGCTGAGATCGATTTAGCGCTGCGCGAGCACGGCTACCAGGACATGTCGCACGTAGCTTGCGTCGTGCTTGAGGCTGACGGCTCCATCAGCGTGGTGCGCCGGGATTGCCGACGTCGCAACGACTAGCAGCGACCGAAACGTGGTCGACTAGCCGATATGGCTCGCCCCGATGTCACGAGCCATCAAAAAAAATGCGGGCGGCTTTAGCGCCGCCCGCAATCGCAACTACTGTACAACAGCGTTCTCCGAGTTCTGCTCGTCCAGCCAGGCGAAAGCTGGCGCAGCCTCCAGGTCCTGCTTGGTCGTGTTCAGCACGATCCGGATATCACTATGTTCAGTATCGAAGCGTGCCTGTTTGGCCTCTTCTTTCCGATCAGACTTCTCGTTCCGCGCCTCGGCAGTCCTGTCCTTCATGGCCTCGGCGGTCTTGAAGTCCAACTTATCGAACGGCACGCCGACATTCTTCTCGCCGATGCCGAGGAAGCCACCAACGCCGATCACCACGGCGACCACGTCGCCCTTTTCGTTTATGATCACGTTGTTGATATCGCCGAGATTGTCGCCGTTGGCGTTTTCGACCATGCGGCCGATCAGAGCTTCAGCGGTCCAGTCGGTAGGGGCCTGGCGAGTGACGTACTTGATGTTGCCCCGGTATACGGCCTTGGCACCCTTGCTGTCGTGGTCGTCCATGGCCATGGCGTTCTCATCGCGTGTGGCGCGATCATCCGCCTTATCGCTCGCCATTTGGCTGACTTTTGCCGTGAGATCGTTGGCCTCCTGGAGGTGGTTCTTCAGTGTCGGCAGGGTATCCGCGCTCCAAGCCTTCAGGTCACCATTTTCGCCGGCTGCGGCATAGTCCTCGAACAGCGACACTGCCTTTTCGTGGGCCTTCACCTGCATGTCCACGTAGTTCTTGTCGAATTGTTTGCCGGACAAGCCTTTGAGCTTATCGAGCTTGGCCTGATGGTCCTGGTCGAGCGCATTGGGGAGTTGGACCTGAATGTCCTTGTCCTTGATCAATTCCTTGAGCTGTGCGCTGGTCTTTGAATGGTCGTCCACCATTTGCTGGCCGAAGGACTTCACCTCACCGTTCTCCGCCTTTTCAGCGGCAAGCTGGCCGGACTGAATTTCGAACAAGTCGCTGGTCGCGACTGTCTTCACGAAGTCTTCGGTCGTCAACTGTTGTGCCGCGAACGCACCTGAAACCAAAAACAGCGGTGCAGATAGCCCGACTGCCATCGCGATAACGCTTCGTCTCATGTTAGTTGCTCCATAGATAGCCAATATTGCTGGCGGGGTGCAAAGTGTGATCAATCAACGAGGTAGGCCGGGTGAAGTTCCCCTTTTTCGCGTCGCGTAAACGACTCTCACATCGGGGATATCGCCGGAGCGCTCGCAGCGCGGCGGAGCCCGATAAAACAACTTTCATGCGTGGAGATCGGTGGCACGAGTTGCAACCCGTCGGTGCGTTACGGGCCAAATTCGCCGACGGTCGCGTACGAATCAGTAGAGTGCATCCGTTCATCCGCTCACGACGACGACGAGCGATCTGAAAGCAGGTTCTCTCCTTCGACCTCTTCCTGCGCGGCCGAGAGGGTGGTTTTGATCTCACTCTGTTCGCTCGTCAGGCCTCCCTCGGCGCCGGTAGCAGACTCCTCCTGCTCCGCGGGTGGTAGTGCGCGTTTAGCTTTCCGGCGGGACCTGGTTTGTGCGGCGTCGCTCTCCAGCAAGTGCACCGGCACTCCGTTTGGGAAGATCACCTCCCGCGTGGCGTCGGGCATAGAGATTCCTTGCTCTTGCAATATCCCCTTAATCTGCCGCAACAGTGCCGATCTGATCTTGATGGGCGAGTAGGTCTTGCTCGCGAACCAGTAGAGGCATCGCAGATTGACGGTGGCGGCGCCTAGGCTATCGACTAAAACCAGCGGTTCTGGAGACGGCAGAACCCCAGGGTGGTTGGTTAGAACCTCGCGGATCAACTCCTGCGCCCGGGCGATCGAGGAGTCGTAGCCTATACCGACCATGAACTCCGAGCGGCGACTCGGCGTGGTGCTCAGATTTGTGATTTTGTCCTTGAAGATCATCCCATTCGGAATCTGGACGAGAGCCCCATCGAGCGTGAGCAGCACTGTGCTGCGTGTATTCAGGCTTTGCACGACCCCCTCGATCCCGCTGACCGTGATGTAGTCGCCAGTGCGAAACGGCCTCTGCAAACTAAGAAAAAAACTTGCGAGAAAATTCTCGACGATGTCGCGCGAAGCAAAGCCGATCACGATGCCAACGATGCCGGTGCCGCCGAGCACAGTCAGGGCGAGGCCGGTGAGGTTTGAGATCCTCAACACGAAATAAAGGCCCAGAAGGAAAACCGGAATAGCCATCGCCCGCGTGGTGAACTTGAGCAGCAGTGGCGACGGGATGCGATGTCGGAGCCCGCGCCGGGCCAACATGGCGACACCGACCGAGATGCTCCAGAAAACCGCGAGAATAATCGAGGCCAGCAGCACGAGCGGGAGGGACCGCGCCGCTTGCCAGTAGAGCTCATGCAAATCGCGTTGGACGAAGCTGAAGTCCCACTGAACCTCGGGCCGGACCTCTATTCGATTAACGACGGCGACGACGTCCTCGGTGCTCTCGGCCAGATTGGTCGCCCATGTCTTGTGAGCTTGATTCCGTGTGATCGCGTCAATAAAGACAACGCCCTCACGCGATGTCACCTTGGGAGCGATGAACCAGCCGGTTGCGGCGAGGATGCCTTGCAGGCGGCTGGCGATTTGCGCATCGTTCGCGCCGGGTCGGACAGCAACTTCCTTCTTGGGTTGCTGTGCGGCTGCTTCCGGCCTTTCTGGCGTGGAGGTCAATCCATGGTCCTGGGCCGCGACCGGGCCGACCACGCCGAACGCAAGCGCAAGCGCGAGCGCCAACCTGAGCGTGTAATTCGGCTGCACAGATCGAGGCACCCGCACAAAGCGATAATCGACTCGTGCTGCCCTCGCGTTTCGCAGCGCACCGGAGTGGGTTGAGAGCGTCATAGCTTTCCCTGATCCTGGACGACGGCGCTAGGTGGCGAGGGGGGTTGATGGTGCGCGCGTCGGTTGGCCTCGCTAGGAGAGAGACCGGCTAGTCCATGCCTATTTTAACCCCAGCGGCCAAGACCAGTTCCTTGTCCGCCTCGGGCGAGCACGCGCCTACCTAGCGTGGTAGATGCCCCGAATTCCATGACTGGGAAGGCTCTGGAAGTCAGCCCGCCATGCACGACTGCTTCGGTCGGAAACCGGACCGGAATGCATGAGTCGCTTCGGCGGAGCGTACGGAATCGCACCAAAAAGAACTCGTAAAAAAAATGCATGGAGCGATATCGTCAGTAGCACCTTCGCCAGTGAATGGTGGACTCTTGCCGACCATGCCCGTTTCCGAAAATACATCCAGTTCGGATCTATTCGAGCGGATGGGCCGCGCCTTCGGCGAGGCCATCGAACAGGCAAGGCATCACCCATTCGGCCCCCGAGGTAAGCACTTAGAAGGCCTGATCCAAGCGCTACCCGCGGCGATCTACACGACCGACGCCGCCGGCCGCATTACCTTCTTTAACGAGGCCGCTGCCGAACTATGGGGCTGCCGCCCCGAGCTCGGTAAAAGCGAGTTTTGTGGATCTTGGAAGCTGTATCGGCCCGATGGAAAGCCGCTGCCCCATGGTGAATGTCCAATGGCCATAGCGCTGAAAGAACAGCGGGTCGTCCGTGGCTTGGAAGCGGTGGTTGAGCGGCCCGACGGGACCCGCATCCATTTCGTCCCCTATCCAACGCCTATTTATGATGACTCAGGTGTTCTCGTTGGTGCCGTGAACATGCTGATCGATATCACCGACCGCAAGCGCGCCGAAGTGCATGCGCAGCGGCTCGCATCGATTGTCGAATCATCTGAGGACGCAATTATTAGCAAGGACCTCGTCGGCACTATCACAAGTTGGAATCGCGGCGCCGAGCGTGTGTTCGGCTACACAGCGGAGGAGGCCGTCGGCAAATCAGTTACGATCCTCATCCCGGAGGATCGCTTGAACGAGGAACCGGAGATCCTTAATCGGATTCGCCGGGGCGAGCGCGTCGATCATTACGATACTGTCCGTCGCCGCAAGGACGGAAGTTTGATCGATATTTCGTTGACGGTATCTCCGCTGAAGGAAGCCGATGGCAGCATCACTGGGGCCTCTAAGATCGCCAGGGACATAACTGAGCGCAAAAGGGCTCAGGAGCAGCAAACGCTGCTCCTGAGCGAGATGCAGCACCGCATTAAAAACTCCCTGGCAACGATACAGGCCATTGCGACCCAAACCCTCAACCGTCACGCCAAAGAGCGCGACGCCTTTGTTGCTCGTCTGCATGCGCTGGGTAACGCGCACGATTTGTTGACGTCGAAGACTTGGCAGGGAGCGCCACTGCGCGCAGTTGTGATCCGCGCGCTGGAAGCCTTCCAAGGAGGACTCCGCGAGCGCATCACGGTCGATGGACCTGCCGATCTGTGGCTGGATGCGACCAAGTCAGTGATCGTGGCCATGGCCCTACATGAACTGGCGACCAATGCTATCAAATATGGCGCGTTATCAAATGGCGCTGGGCGCGTGAACCTCGTCTGGGAGCGGGTGCATCAACCAGACCGAATGAAATTCCTTTGGCAGGAGAGCGACGGGCCGAAGGTGAAGCCTCCAAAGCAAAAAGGCTTCGGATCGCATCTGATAGAGCGTGCATTCGTCGGTCAACTCGGCGGCTCCGAACTGGTGTTCAGCCCACAAGGCCTTCGCTGCACACTCGAAGTGGTGCTCTAGCACTCAGCGCCAAATCTCTTCGTTCGCTCGACCTACTCGCTTAGGCGCGACCTCTGTCCGCAAGCGTACTGAAATAATGGTTGAACTTGCGAGCCCCTAGGAAATTGAATCAAGCATCGGGGGTATGGCCGTGGAGGCGCACATGCCTGGTGATCGGAACGAGTGCCGAGAGCATGCCGATCGATGTTGGGCGCTGGCATCGGAAGCCAAAAATCCGTTTGTCAAAGCGAGCCTTAATGAGGTTGCCGCCCAATTGGCAGGCGTCGCTAGGGAACTGGAAGCCACGCGCCGCTTTCTCGAAGGTTTTGATGTTACGTCCGATGGGCTGCCGGACCGGTAAGCATGATTGATCCCACCCCCGAACTGCGCGGTGAACTGTTGGTGGCTGTCGTCGGCCTTCTCTTGGCGCTTGCGGGTCTCGCGGCGTTGCTCATCGCGATTATCTGAAGCCTTCGCAATATTGTTGGTGGCTCGCTAATCGCCGATCGGACTGCTGCAACCTCAGGTCGATAACAGCAAACTTGACGAAGGGCGCCGCGCAAGAATGGCGGCGGCGACATCACCGAAAAACAGCTTTTCACCTGGCCGACGGCTGACGCCCATTACGATAAGATCATGCTTCCCTTTCTTTGCTTCGGTGAGAATCGCGTTTGCGGTGTTGGCTCGCCGCACAGTATGCGTCCTGATCTTCAAGCCGTAACGGGAGGCCATTTCAACCAACTCTGTTGAGAAAAGCGACTGGAGAGGTCGACACTGCTCGCTTTTCCTGATTTGGCGCTTTGTCAATTTCGGCGAAGGACGCGCACCGCACCAACTGGTCCGGCGCTTAGCCTCGACCCAGACCAGAGGAGCGGCGTACCAACTGCGCGCGAACTCTCGGACTAGCCCTTTACGGGGAAAATTAGAATCTGCCCGTCAAGACGAGAACCAGAACCACGATCACGACGATTCCCAAGATCCCAGCGGGAAAGGGTCCCCACGCCGCGCTATAGGGCCAAGTTGGCAAAGCACCTACAAGCAGCAGGACCAGAATGATGAGCAATATTGTTCCAAGTGGCATGTCTTTAGCCTCCGATATCTCATTAAAGAACGAACGAAAGATTCTCTAGGTTCCGGCATCGGCATCGCTGGCGAGGTTGCGCACAAGGCCGCAAGTGCATGCTACTCAGCTTAAGCCGTCCCCTAGCACAAAGTGCTCAATGGCCTGGCGGCGCAATTCTCGAATGTCCGTGATGCCATCACTCGACAGTTTCGCGAGATAGCTCGCCAGGGCGAGCCGTAGCCGCGCTTCTCGCCGAGATCCGATCCGAATGCCTCGGGGCCGTATGACGACCCACGCCGCCCTGAAGGCCTCTTTTAGTTCTGATCCAACTCCGGCTTCAGAGAATGTTGAAGACATAAAGCGCAATGATGACGACGATGGGTACGCCGAGTAACCACAATATGATTCCGCGCATGCGCTGACTCCTTGTATGAAAATCTATCAACTTAACGTCAGATGCAGGGGGTTGTTCCTAAGCGAACAAGGTCATTCCCGCGCGGCAGGCGAGCGATGCAGGGCCATGGCGGAACTAGTCAGGAGCCATGCGCATTATTTCATGCGACCGTCTGATCGAGTGCGCTGCGGCACGTGAGGTTCGCTTCGGGAAGATAGACCTGCGCGCTTGCTGTTTTTAGAGGTAACAAGATGATTGAAACAGTGTGTTTCAATGTCTGCGCAGGGGGCGCGAAGCCGGAGCCGATTGCTCCGGATATTGTCCCGCCACCGCGTCCTCTCCCACCCGCGGAGCCGGATATTGATCCACCGGCCGAGCCTATTCGTGACGACAAAGATCGGTAGACCGATCGACGAGGGCAATGCGCGGTCGAAAGGCAAGGAGAAACCATGGCGGACACCACAGTCAAGAAGGTCGAGGCCGATACCTCTCCGAAGGGTGAAATGGGGCAGAGATACCTTGTCGCGGGCAAGCGCGTGTCGATGCGACTGTGGATCGAGGTACCCGGAGGCAAACTGAAGGCGCCAACCGCTCGAGACTACGAAACCGTTGGCTACGTAATCTCGGGAAGCGCGAAGCTGGAGTTGGAAGGACAAACCCTCAACCTTAAGCGTGGAGAGTCCTGGCTGGTCCCTGCAGGGGCCATGCATCAGTACACCATCCTCGAAGCTTTCACGGCGGTGGAAGCGACGGCGCCGCCGGCCGAAGTGCATGGACGCGACGCGGCGGAGCGAGACTAGATTTCCTAAGCACGCCATAAGCGTATGTGCTGGCGCGGCCCTCTGCCAGCGAAAGGTCCCGGCCCCATGGATGTAGGAGCGTCGACATTTTGTCCGACGCTCCTTTTACGCTCATTGTCTTCGCGTCTGTCGTCTCTTCAGCAGGTCGTAACCGACCTCCAATTGCCGAGTAAGCCTTGCTTCCAGTAGCAGCCAGGCCGATGCGGCGGTCCCCAGCCCAATGCGTAGTTCGGCACGGGTCCCCAGTAGTTGTCGAACCACCAGCAGCTTTTGCCACCACACCGCCAGCCCACGTCCTCGAGCGGTGAGTTCTGGGCAGACGCAGCCAAATCTGGAGCTGCCGGCATCGCGATTGATGCCTGACCCGTGAGCAAAACGCCTGTCGCTAGACTGAAACCTGCCAAAATGCCTTTAATCACGTTGTCCTCCTTTCTCGGTTGGGTCTGAGGAGTTAACATCTCGCAGCGAATGAAGATCGACCAGCAAGTAGGAAACTGCGGGGAGGTGAAGAGCGCGATAGGAAGGATTGTCGCTGCCGTTGCAAACGTCGCTTGCCGAGCCGAGCAATGAATCGAAACATTTGTATTTCGCGGCACCCCGGCGAGTGGGCTCAAGCCGCTGGAACGCAAGCTGCTGACGAACGTGAAGCCTCATTGTGCAGCTAGCCCTTTTCCTTGCACCTCGATGAACACGCAGGTGACTTGCGGGTAACGGTGTTTGATCTGCCGTTCCAGTTGGCTCACGCAGTGCTCCACGCGCTGTGAAGAAAGACCGTCGGCAAAGTCGACGCTGAGAGCGAGCAGGATCTCGTGAGGCGCAAGATGCATGGTTCGCAGCTCGTTGATACTCAAGATGTCCGGCGCATTGCGGACGATCTTCCGGATTCCGGCGACCACGATTCGGCTCGCGGCCTCGCCGATCAACAGTCCCTTAGTTTCCCGCGCGAGGAGAATGGCAGCGCCGGCCAAAATAATGGCGATCACCAGCGAAGCCGCCGCGTCTGCCCACTCCACATCCCATTGATGAGCGGCCAGAACGCCAAGCGTAGCCGCCAAAAGTCCGAGCAGCGCCGCGCTATCCTCGAACAACACTGTGAACAGTGTGGGATCTTTGGATTGGCGCAACGCCGTAAACATCCGGAATGGTCGCTCTCGACCCTGGGCGCCTCGGAATTCGCGATAGGCGATTACCCACGAAGTGGCTTCGAACGTGAAGGCAACGCCCAACACGATGTAATTCACGTAGGGATGTTCGATCGGGTGAGGATGCAACAGCTTGTAGACGCCCTCGTAAAACGAGATGCCCGAACCAACGGCGAAGATCAGTAAGGCGACCACGAACGCCCAGAAGAAAATCTCGGCGCCATAGCCGAACGGATGAGCCGTGTCGGCCGGCCGCTTGGAACGGGACATGCCGAGGAGCAGCAAGCCTTGATTGCCGGTGTCGACGACTGAGTGCACGCCTTCCGACAACATAGCCGACGAGCCGGTAATCGCCGCGGCCGCAAATTTGCTGACCGCGATGACCAGATTGGCCAGAAGCGCCGCATAGATGACTTTGTGCGAGCTGCCTAATTGCACGGCGAGCCTAAGTGTGTCTGACTGGCAGCCAGCAGCGCCCCTGTCACGAAAGGCTTACCCGCGCCGACGATCTTTTGAATCGGCGCGCTGCTGCCGATCATTCTCGCTCACGGCATGTGGCCAAGCTTGTCCTTGCTTGTCTTCTCGCGCCGGGCGTCCTTTTGGCCGAGATTCGCATTCGAGTTGTTGCGTTCGCCCTCTGCGTTAGTTGATCGGTGATTTGGCATGGCTTGCTCCTAGTCTGACGAGCCTAGGGAGGTAACGCTGCACGCCCTCGTTGGTTCTGGACGGCTTGGTCTATCCTCCCGAATACCCACCGATGATCGGCAACACTTCGCCGGTGATGTAACTGGAACAGGAAGGCGCGGCGAGAAACACGAAGGCTGGAGCGATTTCTTCTGGCTGGGCCGGCCGCTTCATGGGCGTGTCTGCGCCGAATTTGACGATGGCTTTGGCGGACTTATCGGCGGGATTGAGCGGCGTCCACACCGGTCCTGGAGCAACGGCATTCACCCGGATCCCCCGGTCGATCAGATGCGTAGCGAGCGAACGTGTAAACGCGTGGATTCCGCCCTTGGTCATCGAATAATCGAGCAGATCTTTGTTGCCCAACAAACCCGTGACCGAACCGGTCATGACGATGGCGCTGCCATTCTCCATATGCGGGACGGCGGCTTTGGCCATGTAGAAATAGCCGTAGAGATTGGTCTTGATGGTGCGGTCGAAATGCTCGTCGGTCAGCTCCTCGAAATCGTAGACGTGCTCCTGGAAGGCCGCGTTGTTGACCAGGACATCGAGCCTACCGAGCTTCGTGATTGTCTCGTCCACGGCGCTTTTGCAGAATTTCGCGTCGGCGACATCGCCTGACAGCGTGATGCATCGGCGCCCTTCTTCTTCGACCAGGCACTTCGTTTCTTCGGCATCCTCGTGCTCATCGAGATAGGCTATGGCGATATCGGCTCCCTCTCGCGCAAACAGGATCGCGACGGCGCGGCCAATGCCCGAGTCTCCTCCCGTAATCAGCGCGACCTTGTTGAGAAGTTTCTCCGAGCCCTTGTAGTGGGGCGCGTCGTTCATGGGAGCCAACTCGAGCGCGGCTTCGCTGCCTGGCTTCTCCAGATGCTGAACTCGGCAGCGGAGGGGTGGGGTAGAGGCGGGCGCCAGCCTGCATCGGCTGAGCTTTCGTCTCTGGTTGGCGTTTACGTCGTTCGTCCGAAAGCTCGACCTCGCGCTGAATGGCTCTTTCTTCTTTGGCGGCCGCTTCGGCACCTGCCTCGAACGATCTCCGGCTCGCGACATTCTTATTGGCAACTTTTATCACTGAGGTTCTCCGTCCGATTTGCTGTCCTGGCACTGCAACTTTGCTCCCCAACGAGAGTTCCATGACTAACCCTCTGTTAGGACACCCCGTGAGAGCCCTGCGCGCGCTTATCTTTGTTGCGGCCGCCTCGATTGTGCCGCTACTCGGCGCCACGGCGTCAGAGACCCTCGACCTGCGCGTGTGCGCCGATCCGAATAACCTTCCCTTCAGCAACGATCGTGGCGAAGGGATTGAGAATGAAATTGCCGAGCTGATTGCCAACCAGCTCCATGCGCGGCTGAGCTATGTGTGGTGGGCCCAGCGCCGCGGTTTCATCCGCAAGACCCTCAACGATGGTCGGTGCGACCTGGTTACCGGCACGACCAATGGAATCGAGATGCTACGTACGACCCGGCCCTATTACCGCTCCGGCTTCGCCTTCGTGACGCGCGCGGACGGACCCGTCATCGCCTCGCTCGACGATCCACAACTGCGACGGCTCAGGATCGGAATTCAGCTCGTCGGACTGGATGGATCGAATCCGCCTCCCTCTGAAGCCCTCGCTAAGCGTGGCATCATCGACAACGTGCGTGGCTACATGGTCTACGGCGATTATCGCGATGACAACCCCGCCGCGGGCATCATGGACGCCGTAGCCCGGGGTGACATCGACGTCGCAATCGTCTGGGGACCGACCGCCGGCTATTTCGCCTCTCGCCAAACGCCGGCGCTGCGCGTCCGCCTGGTGACTCCTGCAACCGACGGACCGCGTCTGCCCATGATGTTCGACGCGAATATGGGCGTGCGCAAGGACGATCGGGCGCTGCTGGACCAAGTCAATGCGGCGCTAGCTGATCTGAAACCACAGATAGATGCCATTCTCGAGAGCTTCCACGTGCCGCGCGCGGACCGGCAGGACCTCCGCGAGATAGCGCACCTGCCCGGGGCCGACACACCCTAGGAAGTGCCACTCAAGCGGAACGGCGCCACCGGACCCGCGTTTCCAGATAGCGGGAGGCGTTGGTTGGAAAGGAAGCTCAAATGGTTGAACATCTTTCCCGGCGCGAAGAGCAGAGAGGTTTTCGCAAAGCCTACTTATGGTTCATCCCGCTCGGTTTTTTGGTTGGGTTCGTCATAATTTTCGGTCTTCCGCTCCGGCCCACCCGCGACGTCGGCATGGAAGAGGTTGCCACTAAGGGACTCGTCGACGCAGACGGAACGGGCGCAGTCGGGCCGGCAACCGTCGAGGTGAAAGTGAGCCCCACGTTTGGCGAGTATCTCGCCGATGGTGCCGGGCATCCGCTTTATCTGTTTAAATCCGACAAGCCAGGCACTCAGCAGGCAAGCACTTGCTACGGAAACTGCGCCAAGTCCTGGCCCCCGTTGATCAGCGCCGGAGATCCGGTTGCGAAGTCCCCGGTTAAGAGCAATTTGCTGGCGACCACCGATCGCAAGAACGGAGCGAAGCAAGTCACCTACAACGGCTGGCCTCTATACCGATACGCCGGCGATGTGGGACCTGAGCAGATTACCGGTCAAGATGTGAGCGATTTCGGTGGCGAGTGGTACCTTATGGCCCCTGCAGGCGAGGATGTCCCGGCAGCCGAAGCTAAGACGCCTGACAGCGATAGAGGCTGACGGCGGTGAGTCGGGTCAAGGTCGATTTCGCGCCAGTCGGCATAGTCAATGGAACTTGAACTAACCGATATCGTCTTGCGCATGAGCGCGGCCATTACCGCCGGGATCGTCATAGGCTCCAATCGGGATTGGCGCGGCAAGCCAGTCGGCATGCGGACGCTCGGGCTGGTTTCCCTGGGCTCCGCCATCGTCTGCCTGGCAACAATACGGCTTGAGGTTTTCGACGGCCATCCCGACGCTTTGAGCCGTGTGGTGCAGGGCCTCATCCAGGGCGTCATGGGCGGCATCGGCTTTATCGGCGCCGGCGTGATCTTGCGCGATCGCGAATCGGAAACGATCAAGGGCCTGACCACTGCTGCAACGGTCTGGGTCACTGCCGCACTTGGCATCGCCTGTGCTCTGGCGGCGTGGAAGATCGTGGCCGTCGCCGTCGGCTTGGCGTTGCTGACGCTGGTGGGCCTCGGTTGGATCGAAGGCCTCCATGAGAAGGGTAGCGGAGTATCGTCGCCGAAGCGCGGTCGGCAGGACTAAAGTGCTTTACATCTTCTCTTTGATCCCGGCCCTGATAAGCCACCAATTGACCGGATAACTGGTCACGAAACCGGCCAGCATGGCGATCTGCATCACGAACCAGAATTCGGGCGTCGGGACCTCCAGCCTCGTGCCGAGGAGATGGCGGAACAGATAGAACTGCGCCAAGGCCATGAACCCGTACATGCCGATCTCCCAGGCCGTGAGCGACAGCGTGTCGGCCTTTACCGCCGCCTTCAGTCCTTCGATCGGTGGGAGGTTTCGCATCGGTGCGATGGTGAAATATTGGAAAGCGATGCCGAAGCCGAAGGCGAAGAGAAAATCCAGCACCCAGACCGCGAACATCTTTTCCGAGAACAGCGTCTGATAACCGAACCAGATGGCGACGCCTGGCAAAAAGAAGGCGAGCCACTCAGCAACTATGTCGCCGAGTGTGCAGCCGCCGCCACAATGCAGCGCGCCCTTGGCCACCATGATCGGGAACGGCGTCAGCCTCTTGCTTGGCGGTGTCTTGCCTGCTTTTTGAGCTTGCTGGGCTTTCGCGTGCGTGCCGAGACGGCCAGGCGAAATAGAACACCAAACCCAGCACCGATGCGTAAAGTGCGGTGATCGGCCATACCAAATTCATGATCCACATATGTTGGGGGTGACGCGTCTCGTCGATCACGATCCACGCCGCGCAAACGAAACCGGCGACCAAAGACGCAATCGATAGCGCGTGCAGCCAGTCTGGTATCATTGGCTAGCTCCGAAATCTTACCTGCCATTCCACATTAGCTAACGCGATCAATGGACCGTGGGTCCGAGCGGAACCATGCGCTTATGGAGTGGTTGTGATAGTTTCTTGCGGGATCCGTGGGCATGGACCACATTGCCAAGCCTCAGTTGACTGTTCGCAATAAGCTGTTAATGGCGATTCCCTCCGTCGACTTCCGGCGCCTGCAACCTATCCTGCAACCTGTGCAGTTGAAGGCCGGCCGCATCCTGCACCACGCCAATGTTCCGGTCTCGCATTTCTACTTCATCGAACGGGGTTTGGTTTCGGTCGAAGCCGAAGCCGAGCATCATAGATGGACCGAGGTCTGGCAGGTTGGTCATGAGGGCTGCTTGGGCCTACCGCTGATCGTCGGCCGCGAGTGCTCGTCGTATCGCCGCGTTGCTTTGATCGACGGAACGGCGCTGCGCGTGGATCGGCACGAGTTTGATGCCAAGCTCGGCGAGATTGCCTCGTTGCGCAGCATGCTGCTGCAGTATCTGTTCGTAGTACTGTTGCAGACCTCGCGGTTGAACGCTTGCAATCTCCGCCACTCCGTGACGCAACGTGCGGCACGCTGGCTGCTGCTCGCTTGCGACCGATATGGCGATGTCGACTTGCCGATCACCCAATCCGTACTCGCGCGTGTTCTCGGCGTACGCCGGGCCAGCGTCTCCAACTGTCTCAGCGAATTGGAGGAGCTCGGGTGGCTGCGGAAGGAACGCGGAACGATCACGGTGATCGACCGGTTTGGATTGCAGCGCGCTTCGTGTGGCTGCTACGGCTTAATTCAAAAGGAAGTCGCTCGCGCAGTCGGCGGGGTCAAATCGCAAGCCGTATTCGACAGGCATGCTACCGGCGGCGGAGCCGAACCTTTGCTTGGAAGTGTGCTGCACGCAGCAAAGCGAGATTAACCGCGGCCACCAGAGGATCGAAAATGATTGCCGCCCTGTTGATCGCCGAGATCGTTTGTGCCGTCGCTGGCATTGCCTTTTACGAGATCGTATTTTGGGGGTTGCAGCCGATGCCGACGGCGTGGGCGAGGCGTTACTCGGCAGTCTCGTTCTCCTGCTGCTCGGTTGCGGCATTTTAACTCTTGCCTTCTACAGCGAAGGCAGAATTGGCAGCCTTCACCACGCGTGTGTACGCTACCGCAACGACAAACCTTCTTCACATCAGGACTAAAGCGAACAAGTTGCTGTGTCGCCGCGTTCGTCGCTTAGGTGAACCCTAAGCTGCGAAGGATGGGACATGGCCAGTGTAAGACTTTTTGCGGGGGCATGTGCCGTCTTATCGCTGTTCGTCGCGCCAACAGTAAAGGCGGGGCCGAGCACGGGCGGCGAGACGTATATGCGCGCGGGCTGCTTCGCATGTCACGGCGAAATGGGGTACGGCGGCGCGGGGCCTCGCTTCCGTAACGACAAGCTCCTGGCCGCGGATGACTACGTCGTCGGCCAGATTCTGCTCGGTCGCGGCATCATGCCCTCCTTTGCCCACAAACTGGACGACCAGCAGATCGCGGCAGTCGCCACCTACATTCGCAACAGTTGGGGTAACGACTTCGGTCCGGTGTCCGCCGACGCGGTCGCCAAAGCCAGGAAGCGATTTACGGCTTCCGACCAAAACCAGGCGAACACAAATCAACGATAAGGAGAGCCCAGTGACCAGTTTCGCTCGAACCGCGACGAAGATCTCGCTCACCGGTTTGGCCATTTTGGCGATGGGCGGCGTAGCTTTGGTCGGCGCGTCCGACGAACCAGCTGCCGCTCAGGCTCTGTCGCAAGATCAGGGCGCCACGTCAGCCGCGTCGACCGAACAGGTCAACGGTCCCCACCAGCCTGACGCCGTGTTGCCGGGGGCGGTCGGAGGCAAGCCCGAAACCGAGCTCCCAACCGCCGGCGTGACACAGGCGAACGATATTCCCGGGCAACCGCAGCCGGTCTATCCGGAGGGGCCACCGGCTACCTCGAGCTCCACCCCCCAATCCGCCTCGCCGGAACCAAAGGCCGGCGCACCCGAACAGACGACGGCCACGCCCGAGGCAACTGAGCCCGTCAATACCGAAGAGACTGAAGGACAGACGTCGAACGCAGTAACCCAAGGAGACGCAGGTCAAACCACCACTTACCAGCAGTCGACAGAAAGCACGACGAAGACCGAGGAAGCGGCCTCCGACGCTCACGCCGACATTGAGACTTTGAGTAAGGATCCGGCCCAGTGGCCGACCGCCGCCAAGAACTACGCCAGCACGCGCTTCAGCGAGCTCGACGAAATCAATACCGGCAATGTCGGAAAGCTCCAGGCGGCCTGGATGTTCTCGCTTGGCACCGTCGCGGGGCAGGAGGCTGCGCCGCTCGTGATCGACAACATCATGTATGTCATCGGGCCCTACCCGAATGAGGTGTTTGCGCTCGACGCCACGACGGGCGATCTCAAGTGGAGCTACAAGCCAAAGCCAAACCCATCGGCGCAAGGCGTGGCGTGCTGCGACGTGGTCAGCCGCGGTCTCGCCTACGACGACGGCAAGGTCTTCATTGCCACGCTCGACGATCATGCGGTCGCGCTGGATGCCAAGAGCGGCAAGGAGCTCTGGCACACCAAGCTCGGCGACATAAACACCGGCGAGACCATCACCATGGCCCCACTTGCCGCCCGCGGAAAGATCTTTATCGGCAATAGCGGCGGCGAGATGGGGGTCCGCGGTTGGATGACGGCGCTAGACCAGAAAACTGGTGAGATCGTCTGGCGCGGCTATTCCACCGGCCCGGACAACGAGGTGCTCATCGGTAACGACTTCCGGCCGTTCTACGACAACATGAAGGGCAAGGATCTCGGCGTGGCAAGCTGGCCGCCGGATCATTGGAAGATCGGCGGCGGTGCTCCTTGGGGTTGGGTGAGCTACGACCCCGAGCTCAACTTGATTTATTATGGCACCGGCAATCCCGGCCCCTGGAACTCGAACCAGCGTCCTGGCGACAATCTATGGACGACGACGATCTTCGCCCGCGATGCCGACACCGGCCAGGCGAAATGGGCCTATCAAATGAACCCGCATGATTTGTGGGACTATGATGAGATCAACGAGAACGTCCTGCTAGATCTAGACATCGATGGTCATGTTCGCAAGACGCTGGTGCATATCGGCCGTAACGGCCACATGTACGTGATCGATCGGCAAACCGGCGAAGTTATCTCGGCTGAGCCATACGACACCGTCACTTCTATCAAGAAGATCGATCTCAAGACCGGCCGGCCGGTTCTGAATGAGGACCTGAAACCGGACTTGGAGAAAGTGGTTCGGGGTATCTGCCCGGCATCGCCCGGTGCCAAGGACTGGCAGCCGACGGCCTGGTCGCCGCGGACCAAGCTCCTCTACGTGCCGCATCAGCATCTGTGCATGAACTACAAAACCACTCAAGTCGGCTACATCGCCGGCACGCCGTTCGTCGGCGCTACCGTCGATATGTACGCCGGGCCCGGCGGCTATCGCGGCGAGTTCATGGCCTGGGATCCCGTGCAGAAAAAGAAAGTCTGGTCCATCCATGAGAATTTTCCGGTGTGGAGCGGGACCTTGGTGACGGCGGGCGATGTGGCTTTCTACGGCACCATGGATCGCTGGATGAAGGCGGTAAATGCAAAGACCGGCGAACTTCTCTGGAAGTTCCGCGCCGGTTCCGGCTTCATCGGTCAACCCGTCACCTACAAAGGCAGCGATGGCCGGCAATATGTTGCCATTCTTGACGGCGTAGGCGGCTGGTCGGGCGCCATAGCTCATGCCGACATCGACCCGCGAGTGAGAAATGGAGCGCTTGGCTTCACCGGCGCTAATCAGGATCTGCCTGCTTACACCAAAGGTGGCAGCGAGCTCCTCGTGTTCGCCGTTCCCAAGCAACAGAGTGTGCAGGCTAACGTCGTCCAATAAGGGAGCCGCAGATGTCACGCACCATTCGTTCCAGAGTCCTTGTTAGCGGCGTAGCGATCGGCGCGCTCGTCATGCTCGGTGCGGGCACTGACCTTGTCCGGAGCGACAACAAGGATCCCGGAGAGGCTCCGACCGCGACACGGCTCCTCGAGGTTCCCGTCACGGGCATTGTGCCGGGCAATATCGACGTGAAGCCTGACATCAAGAACCCAGTCGCTGACGACAGCGATGCCGCCAATCGCGGCATGAAGTACTTCGCCAATTTCAATTGTAGCGGCTGTCACGCCGCTAATGCAGGCGGGGGGATGGGCCCGGCGCTGTCAAACCACTCATTCAAGTTCGGCGGCGATCCCGCCAACATCTACCTCACGATTGCCCAAGGACGTCCCACGGGCATGCCGGCCTGGGGCACGATCCTACCGAGCACCGTGATCTGGGATCTCGTCGCCTATATCCACAGCATCAGCGACGCACCCGTCGAACAGTGGGGGACGACCACGTCGCTCGACGCGTTCACCATTGAGCAGGTTCCAGCAGAGTTCCAGTCTACCCCGACTCCCTGGCAGTACACCGAGCCTTTTAGTTTCGGCCAGAAGCCAACCGGCGACATCAAGTCGGGTATGAACGCCGAATAGTTGGGAGCAAGGGTCGATGCGAGACCGACTGACGCGGGCTGTTTTGCCGGCAATCGCGCTGTCGGTATTTCTTATTGTTGCTTGCCCGGTGCATGCCGACACGCCGATGAGCTTTCTGCGGTCGTCCGGTGGACAAGCCGACGCGATCTTGCCGCTCACCTGGGGGATGATGATCATCTCGATCATTGTGATCTTGGTTATTACCGTCCTACTGCTGCTTGGTCTTCGGCGCGCACGTCACTTTTCGAGTCTCGCCGACCAGCGCGCCGAGCTGGCAGTGGCGTGCGGCGGCTTGGCTTGGCTCTATCTCGGCGTCGGCGTTTCGACGCTGGTTCTGTTCGGTACAGCAGTCTGGGCGATGGTGACTCTGGCGAATACCGGGGCCCCCCCCGGCGAACCTGCCTTCACCATCGAGGTCACGGGCCACCAATGGTGGTGGCAAGTTCGGTATCTAAGTGACCAGCCCTCGCACATCTTTGAAACCGCGAACGAGATCCATATCCCGGTCGGCAAGCCGATCAGGGTGAAGCTTGTCAGCGCTGATGTCATTCATTCGTTCTGGGTTCCGTCTCTGGCCGGGAAGACCGACCTGATCCCCGGGCAGACCAATGTCACTTGGCTCGAGGCGAGCAAGCCTGGGTTATATCGTGGCCAATGCGCCGAATATTGCGGCACGCAGCACGCTCACATGGCCTTGGCGGTGGTGGCGAGCGAGCCGGACCAGTTCCAGGCCTGGTTGAATTCGCAGCTAGGCCGGGAGCATCAGCCGAGACCCCAGGCAGCCGCGGCGGGCGAGACCGACTTCATCCAGAAATGTGGGGTTTGCCATACCGTGCGCGGCACGCCTGCCCACGGCATCGTCGGCCCAGATCTTAGCCATCTGATGCAGCGTCACACCATTGCAGCGGGGACGCTCGTGAACAACACCGGCAATCTCGCGGGATGGATTTCCAATCCTCAAGCCATCAAGCCGGGCAGCAAAATGCCGCAGCCTGAGATTTCCCCCGCCCAATTGCAGCGCATTCTCGCGTTCTTACAGACGCTGAAATAAGGAGTTCACCTTGGCCAGGATCGATTATTACCGCACTCCGGTCATCGAGACCCTGGGCTATAGCTCAGGCGCGGCCGAACGGCTGCAGCGATTGTGGGAGACCGCACCGGGAATTTACGGCTGGTTCGCCACCGTCGACCACAAGACCCTCGGCATCCGCTACATCGTCACCGCTTTCGTATTCCTGGCCTTGGGGGGAGTCGAGGCGCTCATCCTTCGCCTTCAGCTCGCGCGACCCGAGCAGCATCTGCTAACCCCCGAGCAATACGATCAGCTTTTCACCATGCACGGGATCACCATGATCCTGTGGTACGCGTTCCCCATCCTCACGGGCTTCAGCGTCTATCTCCAGCCTCTGCTGCTTGGCACGCGCGACATGGCGTTGCCGCGGCTGAATGCTTTCACCTATTGGGTTTTTCTCTTTTCAGGAGTGTTTCTTTATGTCGGGCTGCCGCTCGGCATGGCGCCCAATGCGGGATGGTTCGACTACGTGCCCTATGCCGGTCGCGAATTCAACGCGGGACCCAATATCGACTTCTACGCGCTCGCCAATATTTTGCTCGGTATCTCGACCACCCTCGGATCGATCAACTTCATCGTCACCTTCTTGCGGCTGCGCGCGCCCGGCATGTCGCTCAATCGGCTTCCGATCATGAGCTGGGGCACGCTGACCACGTCGTTCGCCAACGTATTGGCTGTGCCGGCGGTGAGCCTTGCCTTCTTCCTGCTATGGACCGACCGGCATTTCGGCACTCATTTCTACGATGCGCCGGCGGGAGGCCACCCGCTGCTGTGGCAGCATCTGTTCTGGATGTGGGGCCACCCCTGGGTTTACGTCATCGTGCTTCCCGCGCTCAGTATGGTCTCGCAGGCTCTGCCCGTGTTGTGCCGGCGCCCCCTCGTGGGCTACACCGCGGTCGCGCTCGCCACGGTCCTGACCATGGTGCTCGGCTTCGGCGTGTGGCTGCACCATATGTTTGCCACCGGCCTGCCGCCGCTCGCCCTGTCATTCTTCAGTGCCGTTTCGATCGTCATTGCCATTCCAAGCGCGATATCGATCTTTTCGTGGCTTGGCACGATCTCGACCGGCCGGCCGGCATTCTCGACGCCCTTTCTGTTTTTTGCCGGCTTTATCATCGTGTTCGTCATTGGCGGCGTGTCCGGCTTCATGACCGGCGCGGTCCCCACCGACTGGCAGCTTACCGACACGTATTTCGTGGTCGGCCACATCCATTATGTCCTGATCGGATGGAATCTATTCGCGGTGATGGGCGCAATTTATTTCTGGTTCCCCAAGATGACCGGACGGCTGCTCAGCGAGAGCATCGGCCGCTGGAACTTTTGGCTGATGTTCATCGGCTTCAATGTCGGGTTCTTCCCGATGCATATCCTCGGATTGATGGGGATGCCGCGACGGATCTACACCTATCCCGAAGGGCTCGGTTGGGACACGAACAATCTCATCATCACCATTGGCGCCTACGTTTTGGCGCTCGGCTTTCTCCTTTTCGTCTGGAACGTCATCTTCAGTTTGCGGGCTGGTCGCCTTGCGGGTCCCAATCCTTGGGATGGCGACACACTGGAATGGTCGACGCCATCGCCTCCCCCGCCGTTCAATTTCGTCGTCATCCCTACGGTGGCTAGCCGCAGCCCGCTCTGGGAGGATCGTCTACATGAAAGTGAGCTTCGCTCCTCGATCAATCGAGGTCCGGTGCTCGATGACGGCAAGGAAGTGCTGGCGACCACACCGCTCGACGCTCAGCCCGACGCCATCTTGAAGCTGCCCGGCGACTCCCTTGCGCCCTTTCTGCTCAGCATCGTCATCACGGTGCTGTTTGCCGCTTTGATGCTGCAGACGTGGTGGGCCGTGGCTGTCGCCGGCCTGGCTGGTCTTGGCATTGTTGCGTTCTGGCTGTGGCCACGCCCACGGTTGGGGCAAACCGCGGGAGTGTACCACCATGTCTGACGTCGCATTGATGCCGGAGCAGGGGCTGCTGGTCGGGAGCATTGGCTATCGGGCCGCTGGCTGGTGGGCGATCCTCGGCGGCATCCTCACCGAAGCGGCCTTGTTCGTATTTTTGTTGTTCAGCTATTACTATCTCGCGGTCCAGCCTCATTCCGGCGCATGGCCTCCCGGAGGCTCCCCGAGCCTCAAGCTGTCTTTGCCCAACACGTTCGTTTTGCTCGCCAGCAGCGCGGCGGTGTGGTGGGGCGAGTGGGGCACTAAGCGGGGCAACCGCGCGGTCCAGCTTATGGGGCTCTCGGTCGCGCTCGTGCTCGGCATCATCTTCGTGGTGGTGCAGTACTTCGAATGGCAGGCCAAGCCGTTCGGTCTCAGCACCGACGCCTATGGCTCGCTGTTCTTCACCGTGACCGGCTTCCACATGGCGCATGTGATTGTCGGGTTGTTGGTACTCGGGTCGGTGCTGGTGTGGTCGGTGCTCGGTTATTTCGGCCCGGTACGCCACTCCTATGTATCGATCGGTGCGATCTATTGGCACTTCGTCGATGCGGTTTGGCTTGCCGTGTTCTTCACCTTCTACGTTACGCCTTATCTTGGGTGACGTGATGATGGCTTCCGCTCCAAAAATGGAAGTTGGCAGGCCGGTCCCGGGACCGCGCGTGGGTCTGGCTGCCATCGCGTTCGGAATTCTTGCCGGTCCGATTGCGTGGGGGCTCGCGCTGCTCTGCCTGTATGCAATCGCCAGCCATAACTGCTTTTCCGGCGCCACGCCGAGAGACACTGCCTTATGGGATAACCAATGGCTTCTCGCAACGATCGCTGGTGCCGCGCTGGTAGTCTGCATCGTGGCCGGCCTGGTTTCCTACCGCTCTTGGCGGGACACCTATGGCGAAAGATTCGATTGGGCCCGCCTTATACAATTTGGCGAGGGGCGATCGCGCTTCCTGGCTACGTGGGGCGCGTTGACCAGCCTTCTATTCGCGATCCTGATGGTCGTCAGCCTCGTTAGTCTGGTTGTGGTGCCGTCATGCGGATCTTGAGAGAGGTCCTCCTGGTCGGTGTGATCGCAGCGTCCACCGACGCGGCGCTCGCCCATGCCCTGGGAGGTCCGGTTCACCACGAACTCGAGTGGAGCTTCGAACCCTGGGTGCTCGTCAGCCTGGGGACTGCAATTTCTCTATATGCCTTGGGTACGTATCGGCTCTCCCGCGAGGTCGGCGCCGAGCGCATTCTCAATCGGTGGCATATTGGCGCCTTCGTGCTCGGCATGCTGATCGTGTTCGTTGCGCTTTGCTCGCCCATCGACACGGTCGGCGAACAGTTATTCTCTGTGCATATGGTCCAGCATCTTCTGCTGATGCTGGCCGCACCGCCGCTCTTGGTGTGGAGCCGGCCGGCGATTGCCTTCGTCTGGGCCTTCTCGCTGTCATGGCGCAAGCGCATCGGCAGGTTCTGGACCGGCGCAGGACTTGGCGGAACGTTCGCCTTGCTGATGCAGCCGCTGAGCGTGTGGGTGCTGTTCGTCGGCAGCTTCGTGTTTTGGCATCTGCCGAGGGCATACTCCTGGGCGCTGCATAACGAGTCCGTGCATGCGATCGAACATGCGAGCTTTTTCGTGACGTCGCTTGCATTTTGGACGCTCGTCCTGGAGCCGTCGGGCCGCCGGCGTCTAGGCTACGCCTCCGCACTCCTATATGTGGCGGTTACCGCCGTGTTGAGCGGGCTTCCCGGGGCGCTCATGATCCTGGCGCCGCGGCCGCTCTATCCCGATCATGCCGCTGGCGTTGCCGCCTGGGGATTGACGCTGATCGAGGACCAGCAGCTCGCGGGCCTCATCATGTGGATACCGGCCGGAGCCATCTATCTTGGAGCCGCTGGCTGGCTATTTGTGCGCCTGATGCAGGACGCCGAACGTCGTGGCATTTTTGTGCGGCGGTCGGCGACATTATCGGCGATGATCTCGCTACTGCCGCTCGTGCTCGGTGGTTGCCGCGACGAGACGCAACGCTCGGAAGCACTTTTCGGCGGTAGCCCGGCCCATGGTGCAACCCTGATCGGCAAGTTCGGCTGCGGCGCCTGCCACACAATTCCTGGCATCCACGGCGCCGATGGCCTGGTGGGCCCGCCTCTCGATCATATGGGAAAGAGGGTCTATGTCGCCGGCGTGTTGCGCAACACGCCGGACAATATGATGGCTTGGTTGCGCGATCCCCAAAGTGTGGTGCCGAACAATGCCATGCCGGATGCAGGTCTGAATGAGCAGCAGGCCCGCGACATTGCCGCCTATCTTTACACTCTCGATTGAGGCCTCGCTGTTAGGCCGGCGGCTTACGCCCTGCTTCAAGGTGAGGAATTCGTTCAAAAGCGAACTCCGCCTCAGGAGCTTTAGGTGGAGTTCTAGCTCTCCGGCGAGATATGCTTTCTTGGACCCTGCGTCGCCATTGTCACGAACCTTGCGTGGCGCTTGCGGAGATCGGCAAGATCTGACGGCGTTGCAACATCGCGTTCGGCATCTCCAAGGACGAGATCGGCATGGCGGTGGAGAGCCTTCATTCGCTTCTGGTCCCGCTCGCAACTCGCCACGGCCGTTAGAACTTCCAAGAGCCGTATCAAAACCGCGACTTGGTTGGCTGCATTCTGCCGGATCATGTGGAACATGCTGTCGACCAAACCATCATAACTGATGCGGGGCACGACCAAGACCACACGGCCATCGCGCATCGAAACACCCGTAGCCAGGTGCAACGACACCAAGTCGCACAACGCGGTACCAAGCCGGTTCAGCACACTCATTGCCGTGTAGGGATCATTGATGCCGGGAGACAATGCCCGCACGGCCACCTCCACCAGTTGCTGCACCGCGAATTCCAGGTCGGCCGAGCCGCCCCGCTGGGGGGCTAAAGCCGTGGCGTCGTCGATCGCTGTATCTGCTCCTTCGGCGGGCGGCTTCATCACTGCGATGGGAGCACCTGGGAATACGTAGCCGCCCGGCCGTACCAATAGTGCTATGGCCGTATCATGCTCAGCGGCCCAGTCGGCCAGGCCTTCTTGGTGGAGTTGCTGTAGATAGCCTCGCCGCGAGTCAATGACCGGGACGGCATCGCGCCAGAAGCCGGAGGACGGAGAGGGCGGTTCCGGCGTCTCGGATGCCAACTGCGCGATTGCTGACTGAAGGTCGTCGCTCACCAATTCTATGACGGTGTCGACGTTGATGCGGGCCGCCATATGGCCGACGAAATAAACCAAGGTTGCGACACAGACGAAGGCCAAGAAGATAGCGACGCTGAGAGAGAGATGGGGGACGAACTCACCCTCGCTCTGAGTGCGCACGCTGCGCAGGACGATAAGCGCGTAGGAGAACGTGCCGAGGAAGGCACCAAGGGTGAACTGAACGCCCCGATCACGCGTGAAGTTGCGGAGCAGCCGCGGGCCCATCTGGCCTGCGGCTAGCGACAATGCGGCGATAGTGATCGAAAATACGGTGCCCGCGACCCCTATGGTCGAGGCTGCCACCGCTCCCAGCAGCGTGCGGGCGCCGGTTCCTCCCCCGTTGTACAGCCAGTGTTCCAACAACCACTGGGGAATAATCGTGCTGCGATCCAGCTGTACACATGCGAGCGCTGCCAACGCTCCGGCCAAAACCATTAGCCCCGGCACTAGCCAAAAGGTGTCGCCCAGATCGCTCACCAATTTGCGAATGCGCGCCGTCATCTCGGCCGATACTCTCTGGGCAGATTTTGCATTGGTACTTTCGATCTCGTTTTTCGCGCCAGCAGGCGCCATCTTATCCCAGCCGCTTTACCAGGAGTGGCAGGCTGAGCCCTTGAACGACGATGGTAAACAATACGACGGCGTAGGTCGCAGCGAGGATTAGAGGTCTTTCGGCTACAGCCGGAATTGAAAGTGCCAGCGCTACGGAGATTCCGCCGCGAACACCTCCCCAGGTCAAGACCGGAATCGTGCCCTTGACGAAGCGCTGCCTTACGCTGAGCAAAGTTACGGGAAGGGAGACCGCCACAAATCTTGCCAAGAGGACGATCGGCACGGCCAAGAGCGCCAGGGGGGCAAGCGATGCGTCAAACTGCAACACCAGCACCTCGAGCCCAATGAGCAGGAATAGGAGCGAATTGAGCATCTCATCGATGAGATTCCAGAAACCGAACAAATATCGCCGCGTGGTTTCGCTCATGGCGCATGCGGCGCCACGGTTACCGATCAGCACGCCAGCCACCACAACGGCGATGGGGCCGCTAACATGCAACTGTGATGCTACGGCATAGGTGGCGGTGACGAGAGCAAGGGAGATCAGCACCTCGATGGGGTAATCGTCGATGGCGCGCATCGCTTGATAGGCCACGTACCCCGTCGCCAAGCCGAGAGTCGCCCCTCCCAATGCCTCAACGAAAAAGAGGCGAGCGAGTGCGATGAAATCAATTCCGGCTTCGCCGCCTGCTGCCGTGGCCGCGGCAAGCAGAATCGTGAACAAAACGACGCCGACTCCGTCATTGAAAAGAGACTTCTCCGGCCATATCCATTTCCAACGTCTTGGCCACTCGCGCCTGCTTCAGCACGCCGAGCACCGCAATCGGATCAGTCGGACTAATCAGGGCGCCGAACACGAGAGCCCAAGCAAATGGCATCGGAAATGCCACCAGGCGAGCCGCCGTCCAAAACGCGACGGCGATGACAATCGTGGAGATCACCACGCCCAACGTGGCCATGACGCCCACCGCCCAGGCCCTGTCACGCAGCACTGACAAGTCGATCTGGAGCGCGCCGGCAAATAGCAAGAAAGCCAGCATGCCATTGAGCAATGTCGAGGAGAAGTTGAGCTCCTCTACAAAGGAGTGAAGAGCTTCAAAGATCGCAACTTTCGGCAGGACGAGCTCAAAACCGATCAACACCAGCGAGGCCGCCAGCCCCATCAGAAGAAGGCCGACATTACTGGGAAGCCTCAGCACGCGGTGGTTGAGCCACGCGAACACCGCCGTGAGGGTGAGCAGGCCGGCGACGATTTGAAAGATGGAAAGCAAACTGCCATCCTAAGCGGACAAGAAGGGAATCCTGGGCTATCGGCAACGCCGGCGCCTATTGTGCAACTCAATCGTGCTTACTCTGGCCTCGAATGCGATACTTGCTGATCAAAATTGGCTGCCGTCCAAGAAATATCAAACAGGGATGCCCGCACTAGATATGGGGCGGGGGAATGGCTCGAACGCGCGCCGTGTCGCTGGGAAGGGATTTGATACGACGACACGCCGAGCGCATCTTTTCAATAAAGGCCCCGGACACCGTAGGTTCTGATCTTGCGGCTCCAGCTCTTGCGACCCCAAGCAAGGCCTTGGGCGAGAGCATCAACTTGATCGTCGTGCCCACCGGGAAAACCGAGCAACTCGGCAACGAATTCCTCAAGCCAACTAGCGCGCTGAGGGAGACGGACTGATCCTCCTACAAACAGATCGGTCTGAGCAATCAATCGAGCGCGTTTGTCAGTATCTGGCTTATAGGTCGTGACGTTGATGGACTGCTCACGCAGGCTTTGGATTAGACCAAGGCTGATGGCTGACTCTTCGATCAGAAGAGTTGAAGGATGATACCGCTTCTTGAGATCCATGACTTTTCTCTTGAGCGCCTCGAACGGAAAGCGACCCCGCACCACCTCGAGAATGAAAAATACTTCATTGCGAATCAGAAGCACGACACAGGCGGAATAGTCGCCGGTCTCCATCTCACTCAAAGCAATGTCCCAGCTGATTACGATGCGGTCGCCAGGCTGAATGCCAACGTGGTCATAGGTCGCGAGCCATTTTCTCTTGATGATCGTGCCGCCTGGAGGGATTGGACGCTGCTGGTACAGTGCCGAAAAGGCGATCGGGCCCATATCACGCTTCAGCTCGAGTAGCGCCTCAACTGGCTCGTGCGCGGGGTGGAGGAGCTCACCTTCCTGTCGAGTATAGGTGCGACCGCCCCCAAGATCATAGGTTTGCGATTGTTCAGCGATCGCTGGAAGATTTAAGACCTCGAAGCCGCCTTGCTCCTGCAGATAGCCCACGAGGTCGTTCTGATGCACTCTTTGCATCACCACGATGATCCGCGTCTCTGTCTTGTCGTCGCCACGCGAAAGCAGCGTGGTGCGGTACCATTCGATGACGCGCTCACGCACCGCGTCGGACATGGCGTCGCCAGTTTGATGGGATCGTCGATGATGATCAGGTTCCCACCGAGCCCGGTGAGGGTGCCGTCGATTGAAGTTGCGATGCGTTTGCCGCGCTCCGTGGTCGTGATCTCGCGATCGGTATCGCGATCGAGCCGCATGGCGGGGAAGGTCGCCTGATACAGAGGATGATTGACCACGCGGCGGAAGTCGTTCGCGTGGTGGCGCGAAAGAAAATCGGAATACGAGACCACGACCACGCGCTCCCAGGGATAATGGCCGAGGAACCATGCCGGCAGAGCCACCGATGCGCATAGAGATTTGAGTGAGCGCGGAGGCAGCGTGATGATCAGACGCCGAATATAACCTTTCGCGACCTGGGCCAGCTTGTAGCGTGACCGCGTCGAGATGCCAGTTCGGCTTGAATAGGACTCCTGGCCGCACGACGCCGAAGGCGAATTCGGTAAACGCCATCAGGTCCTTTGCAAGCAGCGCTCGCAGGGCGAGTTGGGGGCTTACATCCACCCCTGTTATCATCGTCGTCATGCTCGTCACCTTTCGTCTTTTCAGTTCTTGTCGGTTTCGTCTGGCGCGTCGTCGAGCAGCTCGGGCGGCGCAAGCACAGGGGAGGACGCGAGAGGTGGCCTTTTCTTGTATTCGCCGCTCCACATAGGCTTCGAGGATGGCCTGATGGTCGACGGAGAGCGTGTCGTCTGACGACTTCGTTGATGTCAGAAGATCGACCCCCAGCTTTTCGGCGAAGTAGAAAACGTCACGCCGCGCATGCCGGTCCCCCTTGGCGAACTGAATGGAAAGCTGCTCCAGGCCGGCCACCCACCTGGAGATTAATCGCTGCCGATCACCCTGCGTCACCTTTAGCTTCTGGCTGAAAACACGCTCGAATTGCTCTTTCAGCTCAGGGATAAGCGATCGCTTCTTTCGGCTTGGCGCCCTTGGGGTTGCCGCTCTGTCCTGGCTTCCACTGGTGCTCTTTCGGAGGCCGGCCCGGACCGACTTTATATTCCTCCTCCGCGGACGCCGCGGAGGGGGAGACATTGTTGCGCATGTCGGGCTTGTCGTCCGAGCCGTCGCTTGGGAATTTTCGGTTTGCGCGCCATTGCACCCTCCTACGACGTTGTGATCGGTGCGCTCGGGCGTTCAGGCGTGACGAGCGTCGAGCGCCGCTCGTCGAAGGTGAGCCTGTCTCGATGTGGACTGCATCGCGCCGGGTGAAAGCTTGCCAACGGCGGATGGTGACATCGATGTATCGGGGTTCGAGCTCCAGTCCAATACGCGCGACGACCCACCCGCTCGGCGGCCAACAGCGTGGTGCCAGAACCGCAAAAGGTATCGAGCACGACATCTCGCCGCCGCGTGCAGTCCTTCATCGCGTCTGCCACCAATGCGACCGGCTTGGCCGTAGGATGCGCCGAGAGCTCATCCATTCGGCCGGCCCGGAAGCTATTCACGCCGGCGTAGCGCCAGACGTTCGAACGCGAGCGGCCGTGGCGGCCGAGCTCGATATTGTTAAGGTGAGGAGCCTCGCCGACGCGAAAAACCCCGATCAGCTCATGTTGGCTTCGATAGAAGCTACCTTGGCCGGCGTTCGACTTGACCCAGACCGCCAGATTGAGCATCTCGCCATAGGTCTGTTCGCCGGCCTCGATCAGCTCGCGGAGGTGTCGCCAATCCGATGCAGACATAATGGAGGCCCCGGCGCGAGAATGCGTTGCCGCGTTGCCGAGGGTCTCGATCAGGAATTCAACGTATTCCTGTCGTGACATCTCGCCCGAAGCCATGGCGAATTCGCTGTGCTTGGTGCGGCCACGCCGCACCACGCTTCTGATCTTCACATTGTAGGGAGGGTCCAGGAACGCCATGGCAGCTTGCTCGTCGCCGAGAAGTCGATCCAAGGTTCGCGCTGTCGCGCGCATCGCCACAGAGCAGACGGTGCGCACCTAGCTGCCAGAGGTCCCCGGGCCAGCTCACGGGCGCAAGAGAAAGCCAGTCAGCTTGGATGTCATCCGCTGGGTCTGCCGCGCTTTCTTCGAAGTCACTCGACGAGCGTAGTCGATCTCGGCAGGCTCGAAACCGGTGATAGAGATGTCGAGGTTTTCCTCAATGAGAAGATCGGCGAGTTCGGGCAGTTCGATAGCCAGACGCTCCCGGTCCCACCCGGCACTCTCGGCGATCTTGTTGTCCGCGAGCAAAAGTGCTCGCTTTTTTGCCTCGCTTAAGCCACGCAGCCTGATGGCGGGTATCTGCTCGAGGCCACGAAGCTTCGCGGCCTCGAAGCGACCAGTGCCCGGCAAGAAGCGTCGAGGTTTCATCGATGATCACCGGTACGGTGAAGCCAAAGGTGCCGATGTTATCGGCGAGTCTGGCGAATCTGTTTCTTCGGATGCGTGTGCGCGTTGCGATGGTTGGGCTTGATCGTATCAAGTGAAACAAGTTCGATCTCGTACATGAGCACCTCCATTGCAGCCCGAGCCGCGTGCGCATCAGCGTGCTCCCACCCTCGAGCAATGCATGTGAGAAAGGATCGAACGGAAGTGAAAGACGAAAGTCCCCGTCATCCGGGGTGACTTTTGTTCCGGAGATGCAGCCGACCGCTATCTGAGCTGAGTTTGTTTCAGGAGTGCGGCGCGCTCCATTTCGGCCGGCAACCGTCTTAGCGCTACCTTGACCTGCCTGCCGATCCCGTGGCCTTTTCCCTCGACCGACGAGCAGGTCGTAAGTTCAAAAAACCGCTCAGCAAAAGGCGAGAAAAAGTTGTTGACGTCGCTGCTCGGTCTCTTAGGTGAAAATCTTGCGCAAAATGCTAGCGCCAAATCTACGATATGCTGCTTGCGGTAATTTCGTGGTCGGCCCGTTCTGCTTACCCGCGCCTCGCGTGCCGCGTCGCGAATACGTGTCAGGGTGGGTATGACACCAGCCCTTTCGAACTCGTTGACGTAAACGGGTCCGAATGCTGCGAATCTCCAGAAGCTTGCATACGCGTGCGGGTGACCTCTCAGCTGCTTGAGCGCGGCGATTAACCGGTTACTGGCTCGCTCAATCTCGTCGAGTGGGGCGTTGTGCTTTGCTGGAGATGGTTGCGGTATTGGCCGCGGTTCAGGCGTGCCACGAGCCCCCACTAAGGCGCTCTCGAGCCAACGCCGAGCCGCGGAACACTCAGTTGAAACGCCCGCCAAGCGCAACAATTCGTCGATTGTTCCATCATCAAGAAATTCGGCTGGCATGGCGACTCAAATCCGATTTCGAAGCACACCCAGGGTCGGGCTCTCTTCCTGGATTGCGGATTCTAAATCCACGTTCCCTGCTATGGAATGATCCTTCCTCGGGTGGGAAAAGCTCCATTCAAAATGAAGATCGCCACCTTCAATATCAACAACGTCAACAAGCGGATGGCCAATCTCCCGGCCTGGCTGCGCCAGGCCCGGCCCGACGTTGCCTGTCTCCAGGAGCTCAAGGCGACGGATTCCGAATTTCCAGTCACGGCAATCAAAAAGGCCGGCTATGACGCGGTTTGGCACGGGGAGAAGTCATGGAACGGCGTCGCCATTCTCGGTCGGGGTGGTGAGCCGGTCTTAACGCGCACCGGGTTACCCGGTGACCCTGCCGATACGCAAAGCCGCTACATCGAGGCAGCCGTAAACGGCGTGCTGGTTGCCACGCTCTATGCGCCAAACGGCAACCCGCAGCCAGGGCCGAAATTCAATTACAAGCTCGCTTGGATGAGGCGACTCATGTCGCACGCGGCCGAGCTTTACGCCCTCGATGCGCCGGTCGTGCTCGCGGGGGATTTCAATGTCGTGCCGACCGACGCCGACATCTATCCCACGAAGTCCTACGCCAAGAACGCGCTTGTACAGCCACAGCCGCGGGCTCTGTTTCGGCGCCTTCTCGAGCAGGGCTGGGTCGATGCAATCCGCACGCTGCATCCTGACGAGCCGATATATACGCTTTGGGATTACAAACGAAACCGCTGGGAACGCGACGCCGGACTTCGCCTCGATCATCTGCTGCTGAACGCCAAAGCCGCAAAGCGCCTGGTTGACGCTGGCGTCGACCGCGAGATGAGGGGGCTCGAAGGCGCAAGTGATCACGCGCCCGCTTGGATCGTGCTGCGCGATGCGCCAGCCGCGCGTCGGAAGCCGGCTCGACGTTCAGAGACGCGAAGCCGCGCCGAAAAACGGAAGAAGCACGCAGCGTGTGGCGCCGCTGCCCGCCGACCGCTGCTGGTCATCGACGGGGATTCATTCGCGCATCGCTCCTATCACGCCCTTCCGAAAACAATCCTGCGTCGCGGCCGCAAACCTGCCGGCGCCATCCTAGGTTTTGCGAATATGCTCCTGCGCCTCTACCGCGAAGAGCAACCGCGCGCGGTGCTGGTCGCCTGGGACACGCTCGAAGCGCCGACATACCGGCATGAGAACTTTCCAGCCTATCAAAGCGGACGCGAATTCGATGACGCCATGATCGAACAGCTTGAGGTCATCCCGGACTTTGTTGCCGCATGCGGCTTTCAAAATGCGAAGGCGCCGGGATTCGAGGCGGATGATTTTCTCGCCTCCGCTGCCGCCAAAGAAGAAAAGCGAGGCGGCACTGTCCTCATTGCGAGCGGTGACCGCGACACATTCCAGCTTGCCTCCGACCGCACCACGATCCTCTACCCCGTCCGCGCCGGTGAGATGGCGCGTATCGGTCCCGCCGAGGTTCGTGCGCGGTATGGCGTCGATCCCGAGCGGGTTCCGGATTTTATCGCTTTGCGTGGCGATCCCTCCGACAAGGTGCCTGGTGCACCTGGAGTTGGCGCGACTGGTGCTGCAACTCTGCTGCAGAGATATGGCAGCCTTGAAGCCGCGCTGAAAGCGGGACGATTTCCCGCAATTGCCGAAAGCTTGCGACTTTTCAGGTCGATCGCCACCATGAACCGAAGGGCGCCGTTGCCAAACCTTCGCAGTCAAAAGCCAACATGGGACAAGGCGGCCGCGCTCGCCCGCGAATGGGAG
Organism: uncultured Alphaproteobacteria bacterium; assembly: GCA_963798815.1. Classification (GTDB taxonomy): domain Bacteria; phylum Pseudomonadota; class Alphaproteobacteria; order Rhizobiales; family Methyloligellaceae; genus Methyloceanibacter. The sequence goes on along the minus strand of CAWCUW010000005.1, from coordinate 60,830 downwards.
CTAAACCAACTCGCCAGCGAACTCGAGGAGCTTGCGGTCGGCTAGGCTGAGATATTGTCTGAACCGCTTGCACGAGCTGACGGTAATCCTGCGTCGCGGATGTCCGCTTCACTCCTCAAGAGCGGACGTGATCAGAGTCCGCATCGATGTCCGCTAAGTGCCATAATCAGACATCAAAGATGAAGATAGCCCTGGACCTCTCCGCGGCGCTCAAGAGGGTAGCCCGCTCAGAAGGTTCTCTTAGTAGTTGTCGAGCCCAAACTCGGAGAACGGGATGAAGTCTATAAGCTCGCCCGCGCGCACCTCGTCCACATCTTCGACCACCTCGATCAGGCCGTCTGCTTCACGCAACGACGAGATCAGACCAGACCCGTCGCGAGGAAATTTGCTTGCGGTTAGGTGGCCCTCGTGGTCACGAGTGAGCTTGGCGCGCCAGAACTCGCGCCGGCCGACTTTCTTGCGCTGACTGAACGAGGCCGAAACAGGGAACCGCACGGGCTCGGGCCACGCGCCGCCCGCAAGCCGCGTGAGCACAGGGCGGACATACATCAGAAAGCACACGAAAACGGCAACGGGATTTCCGGGCAAGCCGAGGACGATGCAATCGCCGACCTGTCCAAAGCTCATAGGGCGCCCGGGCTTGATCGCGATTTGCCAGAGATGCCGCTTGCCCAGCGCGTCGAGACTGCCGATCACATGGTCCTCCTTGCCCTGACTGGCGCCGCCCGAAATCACGATGGCATCGTAGCTGCGGCTTGCATTCGACATCGCGGCGGTCACATCGGCGGCCGTATCCGGAATCACACCCATGTCGACGGCCTCTGCGCCGCTCGCGGCAATGAGGCCGCGCAGCATCGGCGCGTTGGCATCGTAGACCTTGCCGTCCTCGAAAGCCTGACCCGGCCGCAGGATCTCATCGCCGGTCGAAAAGACCGCGACCTTGAGCGGCGCGTAGCAGGACAAGGCGCCGAGCCCGGTCGCCGCGGCACTCGCCACCTCTTGCGGCCTCAGCCGCGCGCCTTGCGAGACAAGGGTCTCGCCGGACTTGGTGTCCTCGCCGGCCCGCCTGCGATTTGCGCCAGGTTTGAGTCCGGGCGGCACGTGCGCCCAAAGCGCGCCGTCGCGCTCCTCAATGCGCACGTCCTCCTGCATCACAACGGAATCCAAGCCGGCTGGCATCACGGCGCCGGTAAAAATGCGCACGGCGCTCTCATCATCCAAGGCGCCAGGGAACGGATGACCCGCGGCTGCCTTGCCTGCGATCTTGAACGTGGTGCCCTTCCCCGAGTCGTAGCACGACGAGGCGAAGGCGTAGCCGTCCACTGCGGCATTGTCGTGCGCGGGGATATCGCGCGGCGAAACTACCGGCTCGGCCAGAAAACGGCCCGTCGCGCCCGCAAGCGGAACCCGCTCGATGCCGGTCACCGGCCGCACGCGGCCTTTCAGGATTTCGATGGCCTCGCTGTGCGGAATACGGTCCTTGTCGAGAACGAAGCAATCGTCGATCAGCTTGCGGGCGGTCATGGGTGCTTCAACCCCAGTGTCGCGACGATAAAGTCGATGATGGCCCGTGTGTCGTCGATGGCGAAGATGGGCAACGGCTCTTTCTCGTCTGTCGGGCGGTCGGAGGCGATGGCAACCACCTGAGGAAACTCGGTCGACAACGGCTCCCGCGATGCGGCACCGTCCCGGCGGACCTCGATTTTCGGGAACGCCTCGCGCTTGAAGCCTTCGACCAAGACGAGATCGCATGACCCGGCGTACGGCAACAGGTCCTCGAACCTCATCTCGGGCGCATCGCCAAGCTCGCGCATGATGGCGAAGCGGCGGGGCGACGACAGCATGACCTGGCACGCCCCGGCTTCGCGCATCTTGAAGGAGTCGCGCCCTGGATGATCGATCTCGAACTTGGCATGCGCGTGCTTAATGACCGACACGGCAAAGCCGCGAGCCGCGAGCTCGCGAATGAGGTTGGTCATGAGCGTAGTTTTGCCGGAATTTTTCCAGCCCACCACCCCGAAGAGGGACGGACTTCATGCCGCACTCTCTCCGAGAATTGCCTCGGCCTGTGCGAGGTCCTCCGGCGTATTGATGTTGAAAAACGGATCGATTGCACGCCCACCGGCAACGCCCTTCGGAAAATAGACTTCAACGGCCTCATGACCCTTGACCCAAGCGCCCACCGTGCGCTCGCCACGCTCGAGCGACGCCTTCAATGCGCCCACCAGCGTTAGGGGCCAAAGACCGATCACATAGTGCATGCCCGTTTCAGACTTCGCGATGCGCAGCTTAGAACTGTCATCCGAGGCGGCGCGCAGCCTCTCGACCAGATCGGTCGGGAAGAAAGGCGTATCGGTGGCGACGGTAACGGCATGACCGACCCCGGGACGATTGGCCTTGACCCACTCAAGACCTGCATGCACGCCCGCGAGCGGACCGGCATAACCGGAAATGCTGTCGGCGATCACGGGAAGGCCAAAGGCGGCAAAGCGCCCGGCGTCCTCATTGGCGTTGATGATGATGTCGGAAACCTGTGGCCACAGGCGATCAATGACGCGTCGAAGGATCGGCATGCCGCCTACCATCTTCAGGCACTTGTCGCCACCGCCCATGCGACTCGACTTGCCGCCCGCAAGGAGGATACCTACGACGCCACTCGGCAAAACCATGCGGAATTCTACGGCTACAGGCCGGAGGCTGTCACGTCGAGACTGGGGTCCGGCACGCGCGGCGGCTTGCCTTTCGCCGGGCCGACCTTAACGGCGCAGAACTTATACTCGGGAATCTTGCCGTACGGGTCGAGCTGCGGATTCGTGAGGATGTTCGCGGCGGCTTCCACATAGGCGAAGGGAATAAACACCGTGCCCTCCTGAACCGCCATGTCCGCGCGGGCGGTGAGCTCGATCGAGCCTCGACGCGTGGTGACCCGCATCTGTTCGCCGGGCATTATGCCGTACTGCGCCAGCGTCTTGGGATGAAGGCTCGCCGTCGGCCCGGGCTCGAGGGAGTCCAGCACGTCGGCGCGGCGGGTCATGGCTCCCGTATGCCAGTGCTCCAGCTGGCGCCCGGTCATCAGCACCATCGGATATTCGTCGTCGGGAACCTCGGCAGGCGGCAGAAGGTCGGCAGGGACAAGATACGCGCGGCCCGTCTTGGTCGGGAAACCGTCGGCGAAGACGACTGCTTCGCCCGGATGATCCGGTTCGGGGCACGGATAGATAATGGACGACTCGCGCTCCAACCGTTCCCAAGTGATGTTGTCGAGGGACGGCATCGTTCGTTTCATCTCCTCGAAGACCTCCGAGGGATGCGTATAGGTCCAGGGCAATCCAAGACGCTTGGCCAACTCGATGATGATCCAAAGGTCTTCGCGCGTGTCGCCAGGCAAATCGAGCGCCTTGCGCCCCATCTGTACCTGACGATTGGTATTGGTCACGGTACCCGTCTTCTCGGGCCACGCCGACGCGGGGAGGACAGCATCGGCCATCATCGCCGTCTCGGTGAGGAAGATGTCCTGCACCACGAGATAATTGAGCTTGGCAATGCCGGCGCGCGCATGATCGAGATCGGGATCCGACATGGCAGGGTTCTCACCCTGAATGTACATGCCCTTGATCTCGCCCTTGTTCGCAGCGTTGATGATCTCGACGACCGTAAGGCCACCCTCGTGGGAGAGCGGCGTCTGCCACAGCTTCTCGAATTTCTCGTAAACCGGCTCGGCCTTCACGTCGGCATAGTCCGGATAGAACATCGGAATCAGACCCGCGTCCGACGCGCCTTGCACGTTGTTTTGACCGCGCAGCGGATGCAATCCGGTGCCGGGACGCCCGACTTGGCCGCACATGAGCGCGAGCGAGATCAGGCATCGCGAATTGTCAGTGCCGTGCACGTGCTGCGAGATGCCCATACCCCAGAAGATCATGGCGCGGTCGGCGTTGCCGAAAATGCGCGCCACGTCGCGGATCGTCTCGGCGTCGATGCCGCAAATCGGCGCGACCGATTCCGGACTATAGCTGGCGAGATGCTCTTTCAGCCGCTCAAAGTTCTCGGTGTGCGCCTGCACATACTGAATGTCGTAAAGCTGCTCCTCGACGATCACATGCATGATGCCGTTGAGCAGCGCCACATCGCTTCCCGACTTGAAGCGCAGCATGTGGGTCGCGTAATTGCGCAGCGCCTGACCGCGCGGATCGATAACGATCAGCTTTGCCCCGCGGCGGGCCGCCTGCTTGAAGAAGGTCGCGGCGACCGGATGGTTCTCGGTTGGGTTCGCCCCGATGATGACGATGACGTCGGCGTGCTCGACCTCGTTGAAGGTCGCCGTCACAGCGCCTGAGCCAATCCCCTCGATGAGCGCGGCCACTGAAGATGCGTGGCACAGCCGTGTGCAGTGATCGACGTTATTGGTGCGGAACCGCGTGCGGATCAGTTTCTGGAACAGATAGGCTTCCTCATTTGAGCACTTGGCCGAGCCGAACCCAGCGATGGCTTGGCCGCCATAGTCCTTGTCGATGCGGGTCAGACCCGCCGCTGCGACCTCGAGCGCCTCGTCCCAGCTCGCCTCGCGGAAGTGGGTATAGGGGTTCGAGGGATCGACATTGACACCCTTCGGCATATTCGGCTTACGGATCAGCGGCTTCATCAGCCTCTGGCAGTTGGTCACGTAATCGAAGCCGAACCTGCCTTTGACGCACAGCCTGTTCTCGTTCGAGTAGCCGTTGCGGCCCTGAACGAAGGCGATCTTCTCGTCCTTGATCTGATAGCTAATCTGACAACCGACGCCGCAATACGGACACACCGAGTGGACCTCGCGATCCACATCTCTCGTTCCGTGCTGAGTGATTGGATCAACGATCGACTTCGGCATGAGCGCACCGGTCGGGCATGCCTGCACGCATTCGCCGCAGGCCACGCAGGTGGAATCTCCCATGGGATCGTCGAAATCGAACACCGGCCTGGCGCCGATGCCGCGAAAAGCCATGCCGATGACGTCGTTGACCTGGACGTCGCGGCAGGCGCGCACGCAGAGACCGCAGTCGATACACGCATCGAGATTGACCGCCATGGCCGGATGCGACAGGTCCGGCTTAATGATGCCATGCGCCGGGAAGCGCGACGTCTCGATGTCTTGAGCCTCGGCCCAGTGCCAGAACGGGGATACGCGATCTGGCGAATCCTCCCGCGGCGGCTGGTCCGCCAGCAACAGTTCCATGACCATGCGGCGAGCTTTGAGCGCGCGATCCGTCGCGGTCTTCACCACCATATCCGGCGTCGGCTTGCGGATGCAGGAGGCAGTGAGCGTACGTTCACCCTCGACCTCGACCATGCAGGCGCGACAATTGCCGTCGGCGGCGTAGCCGGGCTCGGGCAACCAACAGAGATGCGGGATGTCGATGCCATTCCGCTTCGCCACCTGCCAAATGGTTTCACCTGGTCTGGCGGAGACCACTTCTCCATCGAGGGTGAATAGCAACTGGTCCGTCATGGCATCATCCGATTAATATCGTGCCGGCCGCCCCGAACCGCCGGAGCCGGTGGGCTCTTCGGAGAAGAACTCCATCGCGGTGATAAAGGCATTCGGCGCAGCTTGGCCGAGTCCACAGATCGAAGCGTCCCGCATGGCCTGGGCAAGTTCGTTCAACAGTTCACCGTCCCACTCATCCCGTTCGAGGAGCGCGACAGCCTTGTCGCAGCCCACGCGACACGGCGTACACTGACCGCAGGATTCGTTCTTGAAGAACTGCAGCAGGTTGATTGCGACGTCGGCGATGCGATCCTGTTGTGAGAAGATCACGATGGCGTGGCTCCCGACGAATGACCCGTATTTGTCCAGAGTGCCGAAGTCGAGCGGCACGTCGCCGAGCCTCGCTGGAAGAATCCCGCCCGATGCGCCGCCCGGAAGGTAGGCCCTGAACTCGTGGCCGTCCTCCATGCCCCCTGCGCGCTCGATCAGCTCGTTCACAGTCACGCCCGCGGGGGCTACGATGACGCCGGGCTTCTTCACGCGCCCCGAGACCGACCAGGACCGGAAGCCTTTTCCGCCGTTCACCCCGTGGTCGGCGAACCACGTGGCGCCCTTCTTCAGGATTTCGGGAATCCAGTACAGCGTCTCGACATTCTGATTCAGCGTTGGCCGGTCAAAAAGCCCGACTTCGGCGATGTAAGGGGGCCGATTGCGCGGATAGCCGCGCTTACCCTCGATCAATTCGATCATCGCCGATTCTTCGCCGCAGATATACGCGCCGGCGCCCCGGCGCAGTTCGATATCGCCCTTCTTGATAATGCCTGCGGCTTCGAGCGCGGCGATTTCTTGTGCCAAGATGTGAAGCACGGCGGGATACTCGTCGCGCATGTAGAGATAGATGCGCTCGGCCTCCACCGCCCACGCGCCAATCAACGCGCCCTCGAACATTTGATGCGGGTTGCGCTCGAGGTAGTAGCGGTCCTTGAACGTGCCCGGCTCGCCCTCATCGCCGTTGATCGTCATGAGGCGCGGGCCCGGGTAGGAACGGACGATCTGCCACTTCTTGCCGGCGGGGAAGCCAGCGCCGCCGAGACCGCGCAAGCCGGCGTCCGACATCCCCTTGATAATGTCGTCGACTTTCCGTTTACCGGCGCGGCACTCGTTAAGCACCGCATAGCCGCCGTCGGCGCGGTAGGCGGAAAGGTTCGTATATTCAGGAATGTCCGGCTCGCGCTTACCGCTTGCCACGGCCTTCTGCACGCTAAGTGGCGAAGCGTGATCGACAAAATAATGTCCGACCTCACAGACCGGCGCGGTGTTGCAGCGGCCCATGCATGGCGCCCGTAGAACACGCACTTTCGCGGGGTCTGCACCAGCCGCTAGAGCCTCGTACAGCGCATCCGCTCCCTTAATCGCGCACGTGATCGAGTCGCAGACGCGAATCGTCGTCGTCGGAGGCGGCGTCTCACCCTCTTTCACGACATCGAAATGAGCGTAGAAGGTTGCCACCTCGTAGGCAGCGGCCTGCGGCATGCGCAACTCGTCGCACAGCGCCCGCAAATGCCGCGCCGAGATGCAGTGGTAGTGATCTTGAATAATATGGAGGTACTCGATCAACAGGTCGTGCCGCCGAGGGCGATCGCCTAATAGCTCTCGGACCTGCTCCAGCGCGGCGAGGTCGAGTTGCCTTCCCTTGGGAAAACCGCGGGCCCGCTTACCGGATCCCACATGTCTCGCGGGACGCTCGGGCCCGCCATTCAGCGACGATTCCTGCTCCACCCTACTTGCTTCCCTTGCCCATGCGGGAAATTGAAAGCTTTCAAACTCGGTGATATCAGGCTCTAACATAAGGCGGCAAGCCGCCTGGACAACCTTCCCTGAGAAGATGTCGAAGCTGTTGAGGTTCTTTCTTCCAGCGATTGAAAAAGCTGATCGCTCAATGGGAAAAGCTGATCGACTGAGGCTTGATCTGGGATGACCGACTTGATCGATGCGTTTAGGACCGCGCTCGGCCTCATCATTTCGCTCAATCCAAACTTGCTCGAGATCCTCGCCCTCTCCATTAAGGTCAGCCTGACCGCAGTGGCTGTTGCGAGCCTGCTTGGCTTTGCCATCGGCGGCATGCTCGCCGTCTATCGCTTCCCTGGACGCGGGGCGGTCTCTGCCCTTCTCAGTGCGCTGATGGGTCTTCCACCGGTGGTCGCAGGCCTCGCGGTCTACCTCCTCCTGTCCAACGTCGGACCATTGGGCGTGCTTCAGCTTCTCTATACGCCGACCGCCATGATTATCGCCCAGGTCGTTCTGGTGACTCCGATCATCGGCGCACTCACGCGGCAGGCCTGCGAGGACCTGCTGGAGGAGTATGACGAGCAGCTCCGATCGCTGGGCGCCTCATCCAGTGCTATCCTCGTTACGCTACTTTGGGATGGCCGGTATCGGCTGATCACTGCGGTGCTCGCAGGCTTTGGCCGGGCCATTGCAGAGGTCGGCGCCGTCATGATTGTAGGCGGCAATATCGATCACATCACTCGCACGATGACAACGGCCATTGCGCTTGAGACCTCCAAAGGGAACATTGCGCTGGCGCTCGCACTCGGTATCGTTCTTCTCGCCATTGCTTTTGTCGCCAACGCGGCGCTGATGGGTGTCCAGCGTCTCGCCAACCGTCTCGCCTATGCTTGATCCAACCTCCCCCCTCGAAGCGCTCGACGGTCAGCTTGCTAACCCGCCCCTTCCGGTCGAACTCAAAGGACTGGTCTACGCGGCGGGTGGCAAGCCCATCATCAGCGAGATCGATCTTGCAATCGAAAGCCGCCGCGTCTCGGTCATCATGGGGCCGAACGGCGCCGGCAAAAGCGTCCTCCTCAGACTGATGCATGGCCTTATCCCGCCCTCGAAGGGCGAGATCCTGTGGGCCGGGCGCCCTATGGATCGCCTCATCTCTCGCCAGCAGGCGATGGTCTTCCAGCGGCCCGTCCTGTTGCGCCGCTCCGCCGCGGCCAATGTCTCACATGCGCTTGGGTTGCGCGGGGTCGAGCGCGGCGAGCGCGCCATCAGGGTCGACGAGGCGCTCAAGCTCGCCAGGCTTGAAGTTCACGCGTCGACGCCGGCGCGCGTATTGTCGGGTGGCGAGCAGCAGCGGCTCTGCCTTGCGCGGGCCATGAGCCTCGAGCCCGACGTCTTGTTTCTCGACGAACCGACCTCGAGTCTCGATCCCGCATCGACGTTGGCCATCGAGCTTCTGCTCCTCAATGCGCAACGGCGCGGCATCAAGGTGATCCTCGTGACCCATGATGTCGGTCAGGCGCGGCGTCTCGCCCATGACGTCATCTTTATGCACCACGGTCGCGTTATCGAGCACCAGGACGCCGAAAGCTTTTTTGCCCACCCGCAAAGCGAAAGTGCCTGTGCGTTCCTCCGTGGCGGTTTGGTGCTTTAATCTACAGGAGATGCTCGGTGATCGCTCCCCTAGGCAGACGAACGATACTTAATCTCATCCTCGGTGCGCTCCTGCTTTTACCGGCTAGCTCTGCCGGTTTTGCGGCCGACGACAGCTTCATAATCTTGCAGTCGACGACATCCACACAGAATTCAGGTCTGTTCGATTACATTCTTCCGAAGTTCACCGAGAAGACCGGCATCGAAGTACGCGTGGTTGCGGTGGGAACGGGCCAGGCGCTCAAGAATGCGAAGAACGGCGATGGCGACGTCGTGCTGGTCCATTCCGAGCCCGATGAAGAGGCGTTCGTTGCCGAAGGCTGGGGCGTGAGCCGGCACGACGTCATGTACAACGACTTCGTCATTGTCGGTCCAACCTCCGATCCCGCCGGCATTGCCGGTCTCAAGCAGGCGGACGCGGCGTTCAAAAAAATCGCCGAGGCCAAGGCGCCGTTTGCTTCCCGAGGCGACGACTCAGGTACCAACAAAGAAGAGCTCAGACTGTGGGAGGCTGCCGGAGTCGACGCCAAGAAATCAAGCGGCGACTGGTATCTGGAGACCGGGTCCGGCATGGGGGCGACCCTCAACACCGCCGTTGGCAAACAAGCCTACACACTGACCGACCGGGGTACTTGGCTGAGCTTCGTCAACAAGGACGATTTCAAGGTTCTCGTGGAAGGCGATCCCAAGCTGTTCAATCAGTATGGCGTAATCCTGGTGAATCCGGAGAAACACCCAAACGTTAAAGCCAGGCAGGGACAGGAATTTGTCGACTGGCTGATCAACAAGGACGGCCAGGCCGCCATTGCCAGCTTCAAGATCGATGGACAACAGCTCTTCTACCCCAATGCGCATCCGGGTATGTGAGGATGTCCGCTATGGGTCAATAGCGGACACCTCCGACCGGATGAGAGATGTCTGCTTTAGCCCTGAAGGCGGACATGCTGAGGGCTCTGCGCCGTGTCGGCTAAGTGCCATTAGCAGACATTCGCCCAGGGCGGAGCATGCCGGTCAGGGTTACGGTGCCGATCGTCAGCGCAGGTCCTGTCGGCCGACGAGGCGCTCGACGAGGCCCGCGCCCTCCTTTAGCCGGCGACCCGGATGAGCTTCTTGTTGACGAATTCGTCTGCCGCCAGCAGACCCATCTCGCGCGAGGTGCCGGATCGCTTGACACCGCCGAACGGCAGTTCGGGACTGTCCGCCAGGACGACGTTGACATAGACCATGCCGGCGTCGATCTTGTCGGCGACCCGAGCGGCCTGCTCCTCGTCGGTGGTGAAGACGTACGACCCGAGACCGAAGCTGGTGTCGTTCGCGATCTTGATCGCCTCGTCCTCGTCGGCTGCCTTGTATACGACCCCGACAGGGCCGAAGAACTCCTCGCGGTACGCGTCCATCTCGGGCGTCACATCGGTGAGCACGGTACCGGGGTAGAACGCGCCGTCGCGGATGCCGCCCGTGGCGAGCGTCGCACCCTGCGCCACCGCCTTGTCGACCTGCTCGGCTAGCCGCTTGGCGGCGGTGACCGATGAGAGGGGTCCGAGCACGGTGTCCTCGGCGAACGGGTCGCCCACCTTGGCGGCCGCCATGGTGGCGGTGAACTTCTCGACGAACTCGTCGTAGAGACCGTCGACGACGATGAAACGCTTCGCGGCGTTGCACGACTGGCCGGTGTTGTCGAGACGCGCGTCGACCGCGGCCTGCACCGCCCCATCGAGGTCGTCCGTCGAGAGCAGGATGAACGGGTCGGATCCGCCGAGCTCGAGCGCGACCTTCTTCAGGTTGCGGCCCGCGACCTCGGCGACCGCGGCACCGGCCCGCTCCGATCCGGTGACCGACACGCCCTGCACGCGCCGGTCGGCGATCACCGTCGCCGACTGCTCATTGGCCGCGTAGATGTTCGTGTACGCGCCCTCGGGGAGGCCGGCATCCCGGTAGATCTTCTCGATCGCGGCGGCGGACTCCGGGCACTGCGGAGCGTGCTTGAGCAGGATCGTGTTGCCGATCACGAGGTTCGGCGCGGCGAAGCGGGCGACCTGGTAGTACGGGAAGTTCCACGGCATGATCCCGAGCAGCACCCCGATGGGAGCCCGGCGGATCACCGCGGTGCCTTGGCCGAGGATCTCAATCGGCTGGTCTCCGGTGATCCTCTCGGCGTTGTCGGCATAGAACTCGGTGATGTCGGCGGCGAAGTCGACCTCGGCCTTCGCTGCCGCGAGCGGCTTGCCCATCTCGCGGACGATGATCGCGGCGAGCTCGTCGCGCCGCTCCCGATGCAGCTCTGCTGCTCGGCGGATGAGCGCCGCGCGCTCGGCGACGGGCGTGTCGCGCCAGGTGCGGTAGGCGACATCCGCCTTCTCGAGAACGGTCTCGAGCGCTTCGTCGGTGATCGTCGGATAGGTGGCGAGGGTCTCGCTGGTCGCGGGGTTGATGACGGCGTAGTCGGTCATGTTCGCTCCGTTATGTCTGGGTCTAGGGTGTGCGTCAGCTGGCGACGCGACGTTCGCTCGCCGGCGCGTCGACGTTCCTCCACGACCTGGAGGAACAAATCTTTGGCAGATTGTAACAAGTTTTACGCGAAGAGTTGGCTATCAGATCTCGTCGAGCCCCCGTGAAATGGCGGGACGTATTCACGCGCTCCCGCCCTGGTGCGGAGCGGGTGGTTCGGCTGGGTCGCGGGGCCAACTGGGATGGTTCCAAATTGGGGGCCGGACGGGCTACCACCCGCGTCGGCATACCCGTTGAGGACACCCCTCACGGAGAAAGACTTCTTGGACGACCGGACGTGGTTGGCTCTTGGTCATGTCTGCTATGGGTCATAAGCGGACGTTTGAGCGCGGATCAGGGATGTCCGCTTCGTCCTCAAGAGCGGACATGCTCAGCGCCTGGGGCGGCAGGAACGATTTATGGGTACACGCCCTAAGTTGCGCGCTTTCGGTGCGATCGCCGTCCACAAAAAGTGAACCCCTGAAAGCCGCCCGGGAGACTTTCTGGTCCGCGCGTACCAGGATCTGGCGCAGAATTGTCTCCGCCGCGTAGGGCGCCGCCGCGGCAGCGAAAAATGCCCCGGATTTCGTGGGAAAATCAGACCCGTAACTGACATATAATTATTCTATATCCGTGACTTATGTTGTGGCTGAGCGGGCGCGATTCGAACTTCGAGATACAGAGGCCACCGACCGCAAAACAGAGACATTCCACTGGACTTCTCCCGCAAAGAGAGCACGGTGTGTAGACCAGACAGACTGACCTCTGTTCCGCGCATGCCCTCCGCCCGGCTTCAGTTCCGGGCTTGTGGTGGTGCTAGGGCCCGATTTTTGGCATCGGAACAGGAGGTCAATCGTGGAGACTCCGCACCACCATCTCCGCCCCGGGCGGCGATAAGCCCGGCGCCGACCCGAAGCTAAACTGTCTGCGCATTCAGCCAACTTGTCTCGGCGAAGCGCCAGCCTTGACGAACTCCGCCGCGAATGGCGGCGGCTTTACCATCGCGATCCGCCAAGGATCAGTCGCGACTTGCTGATCCGAGGCATCGGCTACCGGCTTCAGGAATTCCAACATGGCGGGCTCGGCAAGACCGACACGCCGCAAGCTGAAGACGCTGGCGAAGATGTTCCGGACCGAAGGCCGGGTCGCTCCCGATCCCGGTCTCAGCCTAAAGCCGGGCGCTCGGTTGGTCCGCGAATGGCATGGACGCACCCATACCGTCACGGTGACGGAAGACGGCTTCGAATATGCCGGCATGACTTATCCGTCGCTCACCAAGATCGCCAAGAAGATCACCGGCACCCACTGGTCTGGCCCGCGCTTCTTCGGCCTTGTGCGATCGGGCGCATCTCGCACAAACAACGGAGGTGACAATGGCTGAGCCGCAGACGTTCGGCCAGAAAGGCTGCGCTGCGCGATCTACACGCGCAAATCCTCCGAGGAAGGCCTGGAGCAGGCTTTCAACTCGCTCGATGCGCAGCGCGAAGCCTGCGCCGCCTTTATTCTCTCGCAGAAGCACGAAGGCTGGACGGTCTTGCCGACGCTCTATGACGACGGCGGCTTCTCCGGCGGGACGCTGGACCGCCCTGCCCTGCAGCGGCTTCTCGGCGATATTGCAGAGGGCAAGGTGGACGTGGTCGTGGTCTATAAGATCGACCGGCTGACGCGTTCGCTGTTCGACTTCGCCAAGATCGTGGAAGCCTTCGACGCTAAGGGCGTGTCCTTCGTCTCGATCACGCAGCAATTCAACACAACCACGAGCATGGGTCGACTGACCCTGAACGTGCTCCTGTCCTTTGCCCAGTTCGAGCGGGAACTGGCTGGCGAGCGCATCCGCGACAAGATCGCCGCCTCCAAGAAGAAGGGCATGTGGATGGGCGGCCTGCCGTCGCTTGGCTATGACGTGCAGAACCGAAAGCTGGTCGTCAACGAGGAGGAAGCTCGCACCGTCCTCCACATCTTCCGACGGTATGTTCGAGCTCAAATCAGTGCGGGCCCTCCAGGCTGAACTAGAAGAAGCAGGGATCAGGAGCAAGCGGCGGATCTTGGCGGACGGCACGCCTTATGGCGGCCAAAAGCTTTCCCGCGGCGCCCTCTATCTCATGCTGCAGAACCGCATCTATCGCGGCGAGATCACGCACAAGGGCAATGCCTATCCGGGAGAGCATCCAGCCATTGTCGACGAGGCGCTTTGGGACCAGGTCCAGGCCATTCTTGCCGAGAACCGGGTCGATCGCGACATCGGCTCATACGCAAAACAGCCAAGCCTCCTTGCTGGCCTGGCCTTTGACGAGACCGGCGAACGGCTGACGCCGAGCCATGCCGTCAAGAAGGGAACGCGCTATCGGTACTACGTCTCGAGGTCTCTTATTATCGGGACAGCCAAGGACCATTCAAAGGGCGCCGGATCCCAGCCGGTAATCTCGAGGGCCTGGTGATCAACAGGCTTCGCAGCTTTTTCGCCGATCAAGGCGCGATCCTCGACGCTGTCCGCGATGAACACGCTGATGGGACTGAACAGAAGCGACTGATCGGGCGTGGGCGCCAGATCGCAGAAGAACTCACGACCATGGCGCCTGACCAGACCCGCGCCATGCTGATGGCGCTCCTCGGCCGCGTCGACCTCAGAGTCCGATCGCGTCGAGATCAAAATGCTATCGGCGGAACCTAGTCGAGCTGCTTCATGCGCAATCGACTCGATCAAGCACGCCAGGCCGGCAAGTCCGAGGAGCGCGTCCGACGACACGCTGACGCTGACGGTGAAAGCACGACTGCAGCGCGTCGGCCGCGAGATGAGAATGCTGGTGGAAAACGCCGATGGGCAGACGTCAGCCGATCCCGGACTGCTCAGGATCATCGCTCGCGCACATGACTTCCATCAACGGCTGATGCAGAGACACCGATCTGACCGTGCACGCCATCGCCAACCAGGAGCGCCTTTCCATCGGCTACATCTCTCGCCTTTTGCGTCTGCCTTCGCTGGCACCCGACATCATCACCGCCATCGTCAACGGCAAAAACCCGCCTCAACTCACGGCGAAGAAGCTGATGCGATTGACTGCCCATATACCCGTCGACTGGACCGAACAGCGAAAGCTGCTTGGGTTTCAGGAGCGATAGGCCGCGCTTTTCGCACGCTCCGGCGTGATCTTTCCGACAGCCGCCGCGAAATAATGTTGACCCCCAAATGCCGCCCGAGAGACATTCGCGTCCGGGCGCGCGCGAATTCGACCAAGGAATCGTCTCTGCCGCTTGAAGGGATCTAAGGGGCGGAATTAGGCGGGAATTCGCGGGAAATTCGACGGCCACGCCAGAGATAGAAAATTGTTCTATATCAATGACTTATGTGGCTGTGCTGGGAGGCAGCAGCGAACGTGTCTCCGCAGTCCGAAATTCCCTGATCCGCGGGAAAATACAGGGAATTTTCGTTGAAACGCCTCTCCCCGCTGGCACAAAGTCCCGAAAGACGAGACTTCCTTGGACGAATTCCCTGCAGTCGGAACAGGGAATTTTTTATTGCAAACAGGGAAAACAGTTCCGCTAACAGCGAATTGAGAGCGTCCGCTTGTTGGGCGCAAAGCGGACATTCACGTCGGCCAAAACCGCGTCCGCTTTTGACCCATAGCGGACCAATACAGCCGCTATTCCGCTGCGATAGGGATGGGTATTGGGCCTCGGCCAAATCTGATCCGTGAGTCGCAGACGTTCGACGGACGCATCTGAGGACTCGTCTGCGCGCACTCGGAACCACAGCGCGTAGAGCGCGGGCACGACCAGGAGCGTCAACAAGGTCGCCACGAACAGCCCGCCCATTATGGTGATCGCCATTGGGCCCCAAAAAATGCTGCGTGCCAGCGGAATCATGCCGAGGATGGCGGCCAACGCAGTGAGCAACACTGGCCGCGCGCGCCGCACCGTGGCGTCGATGATGGCGCGATACCGGCCGTGACCAGCTGCGATGTCATGGTCGATCTGATCGACGAGGATGATGGTGTTGCGCATGATCATCCCGGCAAGGGCGATGAGGCCGAGCAGCGCCACGAAACCGAACGGCTGGTTGGAAAGGAGCAGCGCCCCCGTGGCGCCGATGATCCCGAGTGGCGCCGTTACGAAGACCAAGGCCAAGCGCGAGAAGCTCTGCAGCTGGATCATCAGCAGCGCCAACATCACCACCGCCATGGCGGGGAACACAGCCGCCAGAGCGACATTCGCCTTGGCACTTTCCTCGATCGAGCCGCCGGTCTCGATGCGGTAGCCATAAGGCAACGCGTCCTCGATCCCGCCGAGCTTCGCCAGAACCTCGGTGCTGACGTCGGGCGCTTGCACGCCGTCGACAATGTCGCCACGCGCGGTAAGCACGAGGTCGCGGTTGCGGCGCCACAGGATCGGCTCCTCGAATTCGTAATGGAGGCGTGCAATCTGCGACAGTGGCACGGGGACGCCGTTTCGGGTGGTTATGGTCAGCGCCGGCAAACGGCCAAGCTCGAGGCGTTCACTCGGCACGGCACGCGCCACCACGTCGATATGCTCGATGCCCTCACGATATTGGGTGATGGTGAGCCCCGAGAGCAGGGTCTGCAACGTCTGCGCCACGTCCTGTGGCGTCAACCCAAGCGCGCGGGCGCGGTCCTGGTCGACCTCGAGACGGATCGATTTCACCTGCTCGCTCCAGTCGAGGTGCGGGTCGACGATCTTGGGATTTGCCGCCATGACTTGGCGGACCTGCTCGGCAATCTCGCGCACTTTCATCGGATCGGGGCCGATCACGCGGAACTGCACGGGAAAGCCCACCGGCGGACCGAACACGAAACGGTCCACCCTAGTCCGCGCTTCCGGCAGGGCCCCATCGGCAAGGGCTTTTTCGAGCCGGGCCTTTACGTGCTCGCGGGCCTCCAGATCCTTGGTGACGATGACGATCTGAGCGAAATTCGGGTTCGGCAGCACCGGATTCAGCCCAAGCCAAAAGCGCGGCGAGCCCTGGCCGACATAGGTGGTGTAGGTGATAATGTCGGGATCACCCGCAAGGAGACCCTCGGCCTTCTTCGCCGCCGCGTCGGTAACGCCGATCGAAGTGCCTTCCGGGAGCCGCATCTCAAAGAACAATTCGGACCGGGTCGAGGTCGGGAAGAACTGTTGCTGGACCAGGCCGAAACCTGCGATGGCGGCGACGAACATGAGAACCGTGATGGCGATGACGGTTTTTCGCCAGCGCAAGGCACGTTCGATCAAGCGGCGCAGCGCGCGGTAGATGCGGGTGTCGTAGATCGCATCGGGATTGTCGTGAGCCCCGTGCTTGGCGAAATCCGGCAGGAGCTTAAGGCCGAGATAGGGCGTGAACACCACGGCGACGATCCAGGAGGCAATCAGCGCGAGGCCGACCACCCAAAATATGCCGCCGGCGTATTCGCCGGAGCTCGACTTGGCGAAACCGACCGGCAAGAAGCCCGCGGCAGTGACCAGCGTGCCGGTCAACATCGGGAATGCGGTTGAGGTCCAAGCGTAAGTCGCCGCTCGCACCCGATCCCATCCCTGCTCCATCTTCACCACCATCATCTCGATAGCGATGATCGCGTCGTCGACGAGTAGCCCGAGAGCAATGATTAGCGCGCCGAGCGTGATCCGGTGCAGGTCGAGCCCGGCGCCGTACATGACGAGAAGCACGATTGCGAGGACGAGCGGCACCGACAGGGCGACGACAATGCCGGTGCGCCAGCCGAGCGACAGGAAGCCCACCACCAAGACAATAGCGAGCGCCTCGCCGAAGCTCTTGACGAATTCCGACACCGACTCGTCGACGATGTGAGGTTGATCGGCGATTTGGGTGACCTCGATGCCGACCGGCAGCTCAGCGGTGATGGACTTCATCGCCTGCTTCAGGTTCTCGCCGAGCGTGATGATGTTCGCGCCGTCAGCCATCGAGACGCCGAGCCCCATGGCAGGCTTGCCGCCTTCGCGCACGATGAAGGTCGACGGGTCCTCGTAGCCGCGCTTGACGGTGGCGATGTCGCCGAGCCGGAACACCCGCCCGTCCGCCTGCACCGGCACGGCGGCGATAGCCTCAGCGCCCGAAAATGCGCCAGTGACCCGCACATTGATGCGGTCGGCCGACGTATCGACCGATCCGCCGGAGACTACGGCGTTCTGCTTGGCGACGCTGTCGAAGATCTGTTGTGGGGTTATGCCGAGGGTCGCAAGCTTTGCGTGGCTGAACTCGATGAAAATCTTCTGCGGGCGCTCGCCGATGATATCAATCTTGTTGACGTCGGGAACGCGCAGCAGGGTTTGGCGGATGTCCTCGGCACGCGCCTTGAGCTCGGCGAGGCTCAAACCATCCGCCGTCAGCATATAGATCACGGAATATACGTCACCGTATTCGTCATCAAAATTAGGGCCGATGATGCCGGCAGGCAGATCGCCCCTGATGTCACCCACCTTCTTGCGCACCTGGTACCAAAGCTCCTTGACCTTGGCGGGTGGAGTTCGGTCCGTGAGGAAAACCTGGATGAAGGAGACCCCCGGCTGCGAATAGCTTTGCACGCGGTCGAGGTAGGGCAGGTCCTGCAGCTTCTTTTCGATTGTGTCGGCGACTTGCGTCTGCATTTCCGCGGCCGTCGCACCGGGCCAGGCGACGTTCACAATCATCGTCTTGATCGTGAAGGAAGGATCCTCGGCACGGCCGAGGTTGAAATAGGAGTAGGCCCCGGCCGCGCCGAGCAGCAGGATCATGAACAGCACCAGCGGTTGATGCGTGATCGCCCATTCCGAAAGATTGAAGCGCCTCATGACCCAGTCCTCGATTTCCTAGCCGCAGCGCGCGCGAACAGCATGGTCACCCTCTATCGCTCATCGATAGCGCGGACTCTTTCACCAGCGTCGAGCTTCTGGACACCAAGCTTCACGACCCGGTCGCCATCTCTGATGCCGGAGGTGACAAGCGCCGTGTCCTCGGTGAAGGACGCTACCTTCACCGGTCGCAGCTCGAGAGCACCGGACTTGTCGACCACATAGACCGATGGGCCGGTCCCACGGTTGAGGATCGCCGCGAGCGGCAGCTTCGCCACCGACACATCGGCGGATGGCGATAGTGTCACCGTCGCAGTCATGCCGAGCGCGACAAGGTCGTCGGGATCGTCGATGGTAAATCGCGCGGCGTAGGTGCGGGTCATCGCATCCGCCTGAGGCGATAGCTCGCGCAACCGGGCAGCGAACCTCCGCTGAGGGTCCGACCACAACTGGACCGTGGCCTTCGCGCTGCGGGCTTCTCTCAGCCACGTTTCTGGCAGCGCGACAACGGCTTCCTTCTCGCCACGATGGGCAAGCCGCACGACCGGTTGGCCGATGGCGACGACTTGACCGGGCTCCGCCAGCGTAGCCGTGATCACGCCGTCGGCATCGGCCTTGAGATCGGAATAGTCGAGCTGGTTGTGTGCGAGTTCGAGAGAGCGCTTGGCACGGTCAAGGCGCCCTTCGGCCTCATCCTTCGCCGCCTTCTTGCGATCGAAGTCGGCGATCGAGACCCAGCCGCGCGTCTTCAGCGTGGTATAGCGTTCCAGGTCGGAGGCGGCTTGGTAAAGACTAGAAGTCGCCGCGGAAAACTCAGCCTCAGCACTCTCAACCTGCAACTTCAGGTCCTGCGGATCGAGCCGCGCCACTACGTCGCCGACTTGTACGCGATCGCCGACATTGACGACGCGGCTGACGATTTTGCCGGCGACCCTGAAGCCGAGATCCGTCTCGTAGCGGGCGCGCACCACGCCTACGAATTCGCGCTTCGCATTCTCGTTTTCAAAGGCGACGCGCTGAACCTCTACCGGGCGCTCGGGCTTGGCGGTTGCCGAAGCCGCCTGATCGTCGCACGCCGCGAGCACAGGAAGGAAGCCGATGACGGCCACGGCGCGCAGCAGCGAATTTGATAACGATTGCATGGCAGCTACTCCTTAACTTGCGTGACGAATGACGAAAGACGTATATCGTCACTTCTGAGGACATGGTTCGGCTTCAGGTGAGGGCGACATCGGCGTCTACCTACAGGGGGTGATGGCTTGGAGCAGAAGTGGACGGATTCGCGGGCTTCGGTTTCGAGATCCTCCCCATCCTGCAGGCCTTCGCCGATAAGCACTGGATGGGTGAAGACCACGACAGATCGCAAGATCAGTTCCGCCGTTGTGCGCGGGTCGACCGCCTGGAATTCCCCGGCTTCGATCCCATCCCGCAAGATCAGCTCCACGACGTTGCGCAGCGCGTCCTTGTGGGCCCGAATGTGGTCCCAGTTGTGCTCGATCGCAACCAGCACGATGTCGTTGACTCGCTGCTCGGTGAGCAAATTTTCCTTGTGATAGGCCAGGATTTCGAGGATCAACCGCTCAATACGCTGGGCTGCAGGCGCCTTTGAGCGCGCAACCGTCCAGGCAGCTTCCTCGACCTGTGAAAGGCAGCGCTTACAGATTGCCTGGACGATGGCGGTCTTGGATGGGAAAAAGCGATAGACATTAGCCGCCGACATTCCAAGCTCTGCTGCAATGTCAGCCACCGCAGTCTTGGCAAATCCCAGACGGCGGAACAAAGCATCTGCGGTCTCCACGATCCGGGCGCGGGTATCGTCAGGTTTGGTTCTGACCTGCGGTCTCATTTGGCGTGGCTCGTTCGGGTCATCTGAATAGTGATGAATTACGTAATTCGTCAGTCGGCCAATGTCAATAGCGGACTTTGGATATCGCTGTCGCGATGTCCGCAGGCCTCGCCCCCACGGGGCATTTCACTGCTGGACGGATACGCTTTGCCGACTGGGCCGCGCCTGATGCCGAACCCCTTCATCAATAGGAGATGACCGTGAAGAAGATCGCTTTGCTTCTGCTTGCAGGAGCCTCCTTGCTATCGACGAATGTGGCAGCGGAGGAAACAAATGCCCCGTTATCCAAAGTGACCCAAGTCTTTGATCGCGAGTTGCCCAACGTACCTGGCAAGAGCATGCGCGCGGTGCTCGTCGAATACGGTCCGGGGGCGGCATCACCTTCGCATCACCATCCCTCATCGGCCTTCATTTATGCAACCGTGTTGGAAGGGGAGATTCGCAGCCAAGTCAACGACGCGCCCGCGCAGGTCTACAAGGCAGGAGAGAGCTGGACAGAGCAGCCCGGTGATCACCATAAAGTGAGTGCTAATGCCAGCACCACGGAGCCGGCGCGGCTACTGGCGATTTTCGTCGTCGATACGGCGGAGACGGAAATCGTCATCCCCGACAAATAGCCGCGTCGTCGGGGCTTAACCTGATCAGGTGCGCTTTGGGTCATAAGCGGACTCTCCCGCGCCACCGCTCTATGTCTCCTTAGCCCTTGAAAGCGGACATCCAGACAATGCCTCCGCTTAAGATTTTGATGAGTTGGCGCATGTCAGGCCCCCTCTATCTCGTGAGACCGAATTGGCTACGAAGGCTTTTGTCCACCATGGCTGCGGGCATGAAGCGGCGAACGACGCTCAGCAATCTCGCCTCGGTCCCAGCCGGGCGCCGTAATTGGAAATTGCTCTCGATCGCCCGGAGGATCGTTTGCGCGACGCTCTCCGGAGGCGGAGCCGTCTTGAGCTTGCCGGCGATTGCTGCCGCAGTAAGACCTGACTGCTCCGAATAAGCCTCGACTGGATCGGCGGCGCGCTGCGAATTGGTCTCGAAAGGCGTGTTAGTGAAGCTCGGCTCGACCAAAGTCACGCGGATGCCCAATCCACGCACCTCGTGATCGAGCGATTCGGAAAGGCCTTCGACAGCGTGCTTAGAGCTTGCGTAAAGCCCCATGAACGGGGCGGGAAGAAACCCTAAGACGGAGCTGACGTTGATGATCAGTCCCGAACGCTCACAGCGCATGGCCGGAAGCACCGCCCTCATCATGCGCAGCACGCCGAAAACATTGGTATCGAAGAGTGCCTGTGCCTGCTCGATGCTGGTTTCCTCAACCGCACCGACGAGCGTGTAGCCAGCATTGTTTACGAGGACGTCGATGCGTCCCGCCTTTCGCAGGACGACGTCGACGCCAGCCGCGACAGAGGCATCGTCGCGGACGTCGACCTGCACGAGCTCTACGCCAGGAAGCGGTTCTACGCGCTCCGGGGAGCGCACCCCGCCGTAGACCTGGTAGCCCTTGCTCGCCAGCAACTTGGCAGTAGCTCTACCAATTCCCGTTGATGCGCCTGTAATCAAAACCACTTTCTGCCTAGGTTTTTTTGACATCGAATAAGCTCCTATCACTCAAGTGTGGGATGCTGTCGGATTGCGTTCCTGGAGAGGGTTAGCCGCGGCTCCCTCCTACTAATAAGGACGGCATGATGCGGCAGTTCGGCAGGCGGTCGCCTACGGGAGCTGCCGATGGCGCATCGAATTTGCAGGGCGTCGCTATAGCCACTGGTGTTGTTATCGAGAGTGCTGATATTGCGACGCCGAGTGCAGGAAGCCCGAGTGCTAACCATGTGCGCATAGTCTGTAGCCGAACCATTTTGGTCATCCTCCAAGCAGCAACGGGAGAGCCCCCGACGTCTGCGATTACGGTTCGCCGGGGGCTCCCAAGCTTGAGCGCTTACTTGCGCCAGTAGTGATTGGGATAGAGACCGACGCTTGGGTTATCGCGCGGGCCAGCAATGGCGGAAGCGCCGGCCGTGACCGCAACAAGGGCGAGGGCAACGGCGATGGTCTTGAGCATCTTTGTCATGGGAATAACTCCTTCCTGTCATCTACCGACCATTCGGTAGTCGCCTACCTAACAGTCGGTAGGTCATAAGTCAAGAGCAATGCCCAACGAAAAATAGGTTGACTTTAAATGTTGGCCTACCTTATGTTAGGTAGCTATGGCAACCAGAGAAGCTATCCTAAATTCAGCGCAGCGCCTAATTCAGACGCGGAGCTTTCACGGCTTCAGCTTCCAAGACATTGCTGATGAAGTCGGCATCCGCAAAGCGAGCCTCTACCACTACTTCGACTCCAAGGATGCGGTCGCACTTGCGGTCCTCGAGCGGGCTGCCGAGTGGGTTGGCGCGGGCATGGATAAACTCGAGGAGCGCGAGCCAACCGAGCGTCTAGAGGGCTATTTCGACATGTACCGAATTATCCACGGTAAGGGTGAGCGCATGTGCCCGGGAGGATCGTTTGCTGCCGTGCTCGACGCGGTTTCTTCTTCTGTTCAAACTAGCCTATACCGTTTTGCCAAAATGCATCTGGATTGGCTTGAGAATGTCGTCCGCGAGGGAGTGGCCCGTGGCCAGTTCCAAATCGGCGATCAACGCCCGCGTGACATCGCCACGCAAATCGCCGCCGGCGTCCAAGGCGCCCTCCTCGTCGGACGTCTGACAGGAGATCCTCATGCGATCGACACAGTCGCCGCCGAATTCAGGAACTATCTGGGGTACACGAAGCCCTCCGGCCAGCGCCGACAAGACCAAAAGAAGCGCCACTAGGAAAGTCGGCTTTTGGCACAAAGCAGACATCGATCTTGAGGCAGAACATGTCCGCTCTCCTGGAATGGAGCGGACGTCCTGACCCCACCGTCCCCAAAACGGGACTCAGCGTGCCCTTCACATGTGGGGCTCCTTCAGCCAAGCTCACGGCAGTCAACGATCTACTCGATGGAACATATTCGACCTTGCGGCGGGGCTATTCAAATCCAGGCTCGACTACACGTCGGGGTGCAGGAAATGATGCGATGGGAAGCGAAGGGATAAGCAATGGCCAAGAACACGATTTGCCTATGGTACGACAAGGATGCCGAGGCTGCTGCTCGCTTCTACGCCGAGACCTTTCCCGACAGCGCTGTGGGGGCCGTCCACCGCGCACCCAGTGACTACCCATCCGGCAAAGAGGGCGACGTGCTGACGGTCGAATTCACAGTCGCCGGCATTCCCTGTATCGGCCTCAACGGCGGTCCCGCGTTCAAGCATAACGAAGCCTTCTCGTTCCAGATCGCCACTGACGATCAGCAAGAGACCGACCGCTACTGGAACGCCATCGTCGGCAATGGCGGCCAGGAGAGCCAGTGCGGTTGGTGCAAAGACAAGTGGGGCATCTCCTGGCAAATCACGCCGCGCGTGCTGACCGAGGCGCTGGCGGTCGGCGGCGATGAAGCAAAGCGCGCGTTCGATGCGATGATGGACATGAAGAAGATCGACGTCGCCGCGATCAAGGCGGCACGGCGCGGCTGACATTCCCACAAAGACTTCCAGGTGCCGCGGAGACAAACGAATCCCGAAATAGCCGCATTGCCGAGCACAAATTTGGACTAAGCCTGAATGTTAAGCCGAGGCCCGTGCTCTGAGGCTTGCTAAAATGCGATGAGCGATACACTTGTGAGCCAAACTTTGAGCGTAACGAAGATCTCAGGCGGTGTGGTCCACGATCTGCCCGCGGACCTGAAAAAAGCACTGACCTCCGACGCCAAAGCGTTGGACACGTGGGAGGACATTACGCCGCTCGCGCGAAATGAATGGATCTGCTGGATCGAGTTGGCCAAGAAACCAGAAACGAGAACTCGCCGGATTGAATGGGGCTGTTCCAGCCTTAAAGACGGAAAGCGGAGACCCTGTTGTTGGCCTGGCTGTCCGCATCGTTGAAAGCGTTTGTGGCGCTCTCTCCTTGTCTGCTTTTGCCCAAACCGGGTACCGTGACGTCGGCTTCTGACCCAAAGCGGACACAGGCCGCCACGGTGCCCCGTTAATGTGGCGCACGCTCATGTCAAAGGCGACCGAGCAGGATGGGGAGGCATTTTTTCGGTCCTCAATTGGCACCGGAAGTAAGTCACACCCTCGAGATCGTCAGAGCGCCACCGCGCTGCGGGAGAAAGATGACCTGAGCCTTAGCGGCCGAGCTCTTTTTTCCGACGATTGACTTCGGCTTGCGATACATCTCAAAACGCTTAGTGCCTTAATTTGCTGCACTATCCATGCTTTGGTCTGGCTGATTGGGATCAGCCCAATCGCCCTTGCGTGGAATGCACGGGCAGTCTGCCCACCTAGGGGGGTTGCCGGGGTGTCAAGTTGGGCAAATTGCGCCGAGACTTCGACTTACCGACTTCGCCACATTTCTCTCTCGTTGATCTTTGTGCTCGCGCTCACACTTGGTGTCGCCGGTTGTGCGAGCACTGATCGGCTTCCCCCTGTTCCACTTTCGATGGCATCCAAGATCAACGTTGATATCCCGGATGCTCGGTTCTACCCGGATACAGACGGGCAACGTATGGCAGCCCTCGGCTTGCAAGCCTACAAGCGGGCCTACGCTGCCCACCACGGCAAGCTCTCTACCGCGTATTTTCTGGCAATATCCGGAGGTGGCGACGATGGGGCCTTTGGCGCGGGGCTGCTTGCGGGCTGGACCGCTCGCGGCGATCGTCCGGAATTTGGGTTAGTGACCGGCGTTAGTACTGGAGCACTATCTGCGCCGTTTGCTTTCCTCGGCCGCGAGTACGATGCGAAGCTCAAGCAGGTCTACACCGATACCAATGCCGGAGACATTTTCAGCAAGCGCAGCATTCTCGCTGCGGTCGCGAACGACGCGATGATGGATACCTCGCCATTGAGAAACATCATCGCGAGCTTCGTTGACGAGGCCATGATTGCACGAATCGCGGGGGAATATGCGAAGGGGCGTCTCCTCCTCATCATGACCACCAATCTCGATCAAGGGCGTTCAGTCATATGGAATATCGGCGCGATTGCCGCCAGCGATTTCCCCGGCAAACGGGACCTGATCATCAACATTTTGCGGGCATCAGCCGCGATACCTGGACTGTTCCCGCCGGTGATGTTGGACGTGAGCATCGACGGAACGCGTTATCAGGAGATGCATGTGGATGGCGGGGCGGTTGCTCAGGCCTTCCTTTATCCCCCGACGCTAAACCTGAAATCGAATTCCGCGCGTTATGGGATCCAACGCAAGCGAGTCGCCTACATTCTTCGGAATGGTCGCCTTTTCCGGCCTGAAGAGAACGTAAAGCGCAGCACGCTGTCGATCGCCGCGCAGGCCATCTCGACCATGACAGCCACGAGCGGCGTCAATGACACCTATCGAATGTACGTCACCACCAAGCGTGATGGCGTCGGCTTCAACCTTGCCTACATCGATAGCGACTTCACCCTGCCTTACAAAGGGCCCTTCGACCAGGGGTACATGCGTGCATTGTTCGAGTATGGCTATGAGAAGGGCAAGACCGGCTATTCCTGGCATAAGACGCCGCCGGGCTATCAGGAGTGACCTTCTGAGCGGCAGTCCGCTTTTGGCACAAAGCGGACATGCCCGCCGGCGAACCTCACGTCCGCTAATGACCCATAGCGGACATCTAAGGTCTCGTTTTGGTGGTAGGCCAGGTACGATTTACCCCAATTGTACGGATCGGACGCTCCGTACGGGTATACGCTGTACGCCACGTACGGGGGTTCTATAAGAAAACCGTACTGCGTACCGAAACGCTGTAGTCGCCCGCGATGAAGGAGGGACGAGATGAGTACGAACGATCCTGTGGCCGCGGTACGTCAATACCTCGATGGCTTTAACAAAGGTGATGCAAAGGTGATGGCGGCGAGTTTTGCTGATACCGCGTCCATCCTAGACGGCATGGCACCACACGTCTGGCAAGGGCCAACAGCTGCGCAAGACTGGTATCGGGACGTGTTGATTGAAGGCAAGGAACACGGAGCATCCGATTATTTCGTCACTCTTGGTGAGCCGTTGCATAACAACGTCACCGGCGACAGCGCTTACGTGGTTTTCCCCGCGACCATGACGTTCAAAATGGGCGGCAAGCAGGTTACGCAATCCGGCGCGATTTTTACGGTGGCGCTACGCAAGCTCACCGAAGGGTGGCGCATCGCCGCTTGGGCGTGGGCGAAAGGCACTCCTCAGTAGCCTCGCAAGGATTTTAGAGGCGGTTCCGCACATGTCCGCTAATGGCACAAAGCGGACTATCTCGACGTGGACCCGAGCCGGGATCACCCGCTCACCTAGCGATGCATAGAGCAGGATCGAAGGCTGCCGAGTTAAGCGGCCTTGGCTTTTTCAGCCTCGATGCGGGCGACGATAGCATCGAGAACAGCCGACTTTGCCTCCTCGATTGCCGCCTTGGCATAGTCGATTGCGAAAGATGCCTCCCACTCCAGCCACTCGGCATGTTTGTCGGCTTGCTTTGCGCTCATCTCGTGCTTTAGCTGAGCAACCTTGCCCATCACAACACCCCACAGCACCGGCGCATGTAACGGCGACGAAGGCTGACCCGGGTCAAGTCGTCGAGGCTCGCCGATACCTTTGACGAGCTCCTGGCACCGTCCCGGCTCGGTGAACCGGATCCCGTCAAGCGGATGTCCTTAGCCTTCACTAAGTTCTTGGAGAAAGCCATCAAGGAGCCCCGTTGGGGCCGGCTTGTGGTCCGAAGCGCCCAGCTCCCAGAGGCGATCGGAAACATCCGCGAACATCTTGAGGCGGACCTCGCCGAGGCGATTGCCC
This sequence comes from uncultured Alphaproteobacteria bacterium, assembly GCA_963798815.1. Taxonomy (GTDB): domain Bacteria; phylum Pseudomonadota; class Alphaproteobacteria; order Rhizobiales; family Methyloligellaceae; genus Methyloceanibacter. The sequence goes on along the minus strand of CAWCUW010000005.1, from coordinate 33,975 downwards.
AGGGACGATTGGCCATACACGACGCGCAGCTGGCGGCCGATATCGTCATCGGTATTTGGCTTCAGGTTACGCGCGGCAGTATTGAGAGGCGCGCCGCCCCGGACCTCACCCGCCAAGCTCTCGCCGCCGTGCTTAGAGCTCTTGGCGCATCCTAAACAGGGAAGAAATATCTGAGGCTCGATCGTTGGCGTTTGACGGTCAGCAATTTCACAGGCGCGCGCAGCCCGCTTTCACTTTGGGCTCTCCCTTGAACTGCTCGCGCTTCACATGATGCGTATGCTTCGTCGCGTGCGCAGGATCGCCGGCCTCCTTTTTCGAGGCCCACAATAGTTGCGGAGAGGTTGTAGCTTTAGTGTCATGCGCGACCGATAAGCTATAGAGGTGATGTGCATTGCCTTTGAGCCACGTCCAGAGCCTGTCCTGGTTTGAGGCTCATTTTTTTGTGCGATTTTTTCGTACGAGGCGTCCGACGTGGTCCGTCCCTGGCAGCGCATCCGCATCTGGCTCATCAAATTGGCGCAGATGTTTCACCCCCCTGCCGGATGGGATGGTCAGGGTATGGGTTAGAAGGCCCGCCGCCCGGAGTCAGCTTCACCCACTTACATTAAAGTCTGTGCAGAAGATAAATTATGAGGACGGCTGCAAGTACAAGCCACGGCGCGATAGCTTAGGGATGCCACAATCTGAAATGCGCCTTCGACAATGAAGAAGGCGATAAGCACCAGGGTAAGCGATACGGCACCTTCAACTGGATGCCAAAGCAGCACGATGCCAACGAACAGCGATAGCGCAGCCGTAAGCAGCATCCACAGAAACGCCTGGACGTCTCGCGCCAGGAACATCGTGAAGATCCCGACAATGCCGCTGAGCAGGAACAGCCAGCCGACATACACATCCACGGCGACGGTCGAGATCTGGGGCCATACGACGGCGAGAATGCCGAGGATAACCATGATCACGCCCTGGGTCAGGAATAATTGCCAGTAAGAGTGCACCGTGTCCTTAACGGCACGCTGCAAGTCACTAACAGTGGGATTTGTAGAGGGATTTGCGGAAGCCATTGGGTCCTCCATTCGTCGCCATTAGGCGACCGTGAGAGTGCGAACCCGTGCCCACCAAGCTTTTTCGCGTATACCTGTGTGCCGTCACAATCAAGTGGCTCCCGACCAGCGGCAAAAAGTCCGCGGTTAGGCGAGCGAACCGCCTCCCCGAGATGGTTACCAAGCCATGTCGGCGTACTTAGGGTCCCGCCTGAGCGTCGGACTTAAAAGACGGCGGAGCTAGGATCGCCTAGCGTCTTCCGCCTCGATGCGGCCAACGATAGCATCGAGAACAGCGGACTTTGCCTCCTCGATCGCCGCGACGGCATAGTCGACCGCGAAAGATGCCTCCCACTCCAGCCTCTCTGCATGATTGTCGGCGTGTTTGACGCCTCGATCATGCTTCAGCTGAGCAATCCTCGCATTCCAGGCATCCATATCGGCGGAGACTTTCGTCTTAAGCGCATTCCAGTTTGCAACCAGATTATCGTTAGCGGACTTGATGTCTCGATCCACTTTTTGGATCGCCGCAGTAGCAGCCTCATGTGCCTGCTGCCTGCGTGCGACGACCTTGTCATGCCCTTCCTTCTGGGCCGAAGCCACAGCATCTTCGGCATTCTTAGCGCGGACAGACAAGTCGGCGAGCTGTGCAGAAAGGGGTTTTGCCATGATACGCCTCCTGTAACGAGTGATGGGCCCTCGCTCACTGAGTGGTTTTTCGGCTGAATTGATCACGGATTTTGATCATGGGTGCGTCCTCAACGAGGCTCCCATTAGAGAGACTCCGGCGATCCGCTGTCATAATCAAGGGGTTTTCAGACATTGATGCCGACGCTGATCATGTCTGCTCATGGGGGTTAAGCGGACATTCCCGATCCGCGCCCCAAGGTCCGCTAATGACCCAAAGCGGACATGCCGTTTTTGAATCGACTGTCAGTTTTCCTGGCGCGCTCTGGCGATGTCGGCATGCGTCAGCTTCGAGGCAGTAGCACCGAAACGGCCGGTCAGATAGTTGACCACTGCGGCAATCTCCGCATCCGAATATCCGGCGCCGAAATCCGGCATGAAGCCCTCGGTCTTCGTCATCAGTAGATGTGTGCCGTCGATCAGCGCCTTGGCGGCGTTAGTACCTGCCGGATCGTTCACTGTTCGCGAACCGACGAGCGAGGCATAGTGCGAGACGGCACCCATGCCATCGAATTGGTGACAGCCAATACAGGCCCCTTCGAAAACGCGCAAACCCGGTCCGCTTTCGTGGGGCGGAGCAGGCTGAGTGCTGACCTCGCGCGGAGCGGATGACGTCGGCGCCGCGGCAACGTCGGTGCTGTCGCCATGAGCCGGCACGCTCTTCAAGTAAGTCGCTATCGCCTTGATGTCCGAGCCGGTCAGATGCCGAAGACTATTGTCGACGACTTCGGACATCGGTCCGCCGGCCGAACCTCGGTCCTCGGCATGACCCGAAGACAGATAACCCTCGAGCTGTTCATCCGACCAGCTGCCGATGCCCCAATCATGATCCGGCGTGATGTTGTAGGCCTTCCAACCTTGAATGAGCGCTCCGCCGAACTTTCGCTTGTTGTCGAGGCCGAACATAAGATTGCGTGGCGTATGACAATCGCCGCAATGGCCGAGCGCCTCGACGAGATAAGCGCCGCGGTTCCAATCCGCTGGCTGATCCTGGTTCGGCCGGAACCGATGCGATGGCTTGAACAGCGCGTTCCAGAACATCATCAGATAGCGCTGGTTGAACGGAAAGGCCACGTCATTAGGCGGTGGCGTGGAGTTCACGGGCTTGAGGCTGAACAGGTAGGCTTTGATCGCGAGCACGTCGCTATCCGTGAGGAGTGCGTAGGATGGATAGGGAAACGCGGGGTAGAGATGCTCGCCATCGTCGCCGATTCCCTGATGCAGCGCTCGCAGGAACTGGTCGTCGGTCCAGTCTCGAATACCTGTCGCCGCGTCGGGCGTGATGTTCGTCGAATAGATCGTGCCGATCATAGGCAGCTTGAACGGCAGGCCGCCGGCAAAGGGCTTGCCGCCCGGCGCGGTGTGGCAGGCCGCACAGTCGCCCGCCCGGGCGAGATATTCGCCCCGAGCAACCTGATCGGCATTGCCGAGTTCTGCGGGCGCGCCAGTGGGATTGGGGCCATTGAAAGCCGCAAGATCGACCTGCTTGCCCTTGGCGAAGCTGCTGGGATCGCCGGCACGAAGCACCAACCAAGCGATCGCCGCGACCGCTACCAGAGAGACCGCCAGCAGTGCGAGTCGTCTGAAGCGCCTCATATTCAGCAATCTCTATCGCTGCCTTGTTCGAACATGATGCCCTCTGCGCGTTAGGCGGGGCGCAATTGCTCCTTGATCGGAAGCTTGCGAATGCGCTTGCCGGTCGCCGCAAAAATGGCGTTGGTGACGGCGGGAGCGATGCCGATCGTACCGGGCTCGCCGATGCCGCCCGGCGCTTCGCTGTTCTTCACGAGATGGACTTCGATGACTGGCGTTTCGTTGATCCGCAGCACGCGATAGTCGTTGAAATTGTGCTGCTCGACGCGGCCGCCCTGGAGCGTAATTTCGCTCCACAGAGCTGCGCCCAGGCCAAAAATGATGCCGCCTTCGATCTGCGCAATGATTGTGTCGGGATTGACCATTTGGCCGCAATCAACCGCGCAGACGACGCGCCGGACTTTGACCTCGCCTTCCTTCGACACTTCGACTTCGGCGACCTGCGATAAGTAGCTGCCCATGGCGAATTGCACCGAGACGCCGCGCCCGACGCCTTCAGCAAGGGGCGACCCCCAGCCTGCCTTTTCCGCGGCGAGGTTGAGCACGCCGAGCACGCGCGGCTGACTCGTCAGCATCGAGCGGCGGAACTCGACCGGATCGGTCTTCGTCTCCGCCGCGAGCTCGTCGACGAAGCTCTCCACCACGAAAATATTATGGGTGGGACCGACACCACGCCACCAACCGGTGGTGAGGCCGGGGGGCTCGTCGCGAACGTAGTCCACGAGAATGTTTGGGATTGCGTACGGCATTTGCTTCGCCGCGCCGTCGACAGCGTCAGCGTCGAGACCGTCCACGAACGCCGGCGGCGCCCAGCGCGCGAGGATCGAGGAAGCAGTCACGCGGTGGTGGTAGGCGATCAGCTTGTTCTGAGCATCAAGTCCGGCTGTGAAGCGATCGTAATAATAGGGCCTGTAAACGTCGTGCTGAATGTCCTCTTCCCGACTCCAGACAATCTTCACAGGCCCCTCGACTTGCCTGGCGATGGCGACGGCTTGCGTGATGCCGTCCACGTCGAGACGGCGTCCAAAGCCCCCGCCGATAAGATGGTTGTGAACCTGGATCTTCTCGGGTGGCAAGCCGGTGACTTCCGCGGCCGTAGCTTGTGCCCTGCTGACGACCTGAATGCCTACCCAGATGTCGCAGCTGTCTTTCGTTACATGGACCGTGCAGTTCATCGGCTCCATGGCGGCATGGGCGAGGAATGGCATCTCGTAGACGGCTTCGATCTTCTTCGCCGCGGCAGGAAGGGCCTTCGCAAAGTCCCCATCGGTGCGGGCGACTACGCCGTTGTTCTTCGAGGCCCGCGCCATCTGCGCGACGATGCTCTCGGTCGTGACATTGGCATTCGGACCTTCGTCCCACTCGATGTAAAGGGCCTGAAGCCCCTGCATCGCCGCCCACATGTTGTCGCCCACCACTGCGACGGCGTTGTCGATGCGCACCACTTGCCGCACGCCCGCAATTGCCAGGGTCTTGCTGTCGTCCACGCTCTTGACTTTGCCGCCGAACACCGGGCATGCGGCGACGGTCGCGAACTTCATTCCCGGCACCATCGCGTCGATGCCGAACTTAGCCTTGCCGTTCACCTTCTCTGGCGTGTCGATCCGCTTGGCCGGCGTTCCGATCAGGGTGAATTCTTCCGGCGTCCTTGAGCCCGACCTTGTCGGGAACCGGCAGCTTGGATGCCGCCTCGACCAGCGCACCGTATTTCAGCCGCTCCCCGGTCGGCGAGACCACGTCACCTTTCTCGGCCCGGCACGACGCCGCATCGACGCCCCACTGAGACGCGGCCGCCTCGATCAACATCACGCGCGCGGTCGCACCGGCGCGGCGCAGCGGCTCCCAAAATCCCGGCACCGATGTCGACCCGCCGGTAACCTGAAACCCGAGCAGGGGGTTGGCATAAAGCTTGTCGTTTGGCGGGGCGGCCTCGACGCCGATTTGCTCAAGAGCGACTTCAAGCTCCTCGGCGATGAGCATCGACATTGACGTGTACGTGCCCTGCCCCATTTCGACCTGCGGCATGACGAGAGTAATGCTGTCATCCGGCTTGATGCGCACGAAGGCGTTCGGGGCAAGCGTCTCATCGGCAACTTGCGCCATGGCGCGAATTGATCGAGGCAGATAGACACCGAGCAGCAATCCGCCGCCGGCTGCGGCTCCGGTCACGAGAAAAGTGCGGCGCGAAACGCCACGCGGCTCGCCTTCGCTATCGTCCATCCTCTTCAGCATTGCCCAGCTCTTGGCCTTAGGCCGATTGCGATGCTTGTTTTATTGCGGCACGAATTCGCGGATAGGTGCCGCACCGACAAATGTTGCCGGACATGGCGGCATCAATTTCGGCGTCGTTGGGATTTGGGTTGCTTGCGAGTAGAGCTGCGGCAGACATGATCTGGCCCGATTGACAGTACCCGCACTGCACGACTTCGACGTTGAGCCATGCCCGCTGGATTTTCGCGCCACTCTCCGTCTCGCCGATCGCTTCGACGGTCGTGATTTTCTTGCCCACAACATTGGCGACGGGCGTGATGCAGGATCGGATCGGACGGCCATCGAGGTGGACGGTACACGCGCCGCACAGCGCAATGCCGCATCCGAACTTCGTTCCCGTCAACCCGACGACGTCGCGCAATGCCCACAAAAGAGGCATATCGTCCGGCACATCGAGTTGTTGTTCTTGGCCGTTGATAGTCAACGTCGGCATCGGGGTCACCCTGCGAATGGAGGCTACTGCCCAGCTCACATCTTGGCACGCGTCCGCCAGCCGGTGTCGCCCCCATTCGACACCAACTTCCGAAACGATTCAACAGCACTTGCGCGCATGCTTTGCAGGTCCGCTATTGGCACTTAGCGGATCTTGATCCCCAGCTGAGCATGTCCGCTCTTAGGGGTGAAGCAAACTCCCTGATGCGCGCTCTAGCGTCCGCTAATGACTGCCGACTCAACTGATCGCCGCAACACACTCTGCGAATTTCTCCGCTGGTGAGCGATACTGCAACGTCTTTCTTGGTCGCTCGTTAAGCTCGCGCGCCACGGCGTTCAGCTTGGCCTGGCTGTGCACGGACAGGTCGGTGCCCTTCGGGAAGTACTGGCGCAGAAGACGGTTGGTGTTCTCGTTAGTGCCGCGCTGCCAGGGACTGTGGGGGTCGCAGAAGTACACCTCAAGGTCGGTGGCCAGCGTCAGGCGCTTGTGGTCGGCCAGCTCCTTGCCCCGGTCCCAGGTCAGCGACCTGCGCAGTTCCCGCGGCAGGTGCTGCACCTGTCTCACGAGCGCGGCCACGACGCTGGCGGTGTCCTTGTTCGCAACCTTGGCGAGGAGCACGTAGCGGGACCGGCGCTCGACCAGGGTTGCGACATAGCTGTTCCGGGAGCCTGCGATCAGGTCGCCTTCCCAGTGACCGGGGATGGCGCGGTCCTCCACAGCAGCGGGCCGTTCCCGGATTGAGATCGCGTCCTTGATCCGGCCGAGCCCGTCGCACTTCAAGCTGGCGTGCCGGGAGCGGCGGATTGCGCGGGTCGCCCGCAAATGGGCCAGCAGTTCTTTCTTCAGCACGCCGCGCGTCTGGATGAACAGGCTTCGATAGATCGTCTCATGGGACACGCGGCGGTGCTCGTCGTCGGGATGTTCGCGCTTCAACCAGCCCGCGATCTGCTGCGGCGACCACTTGAGCTCAAGCTTAACCGATACTGTCCGGCACAGCGCCGGGCGACTAGCGAACTTGCACGGCTTGGGGCGACGGGTGCGATCCCAAGCCGCCTGATCCGATCGCGCAGCCCGATAGCCTGTGCGGCCTCCATTGTGCCGCACCTCGCGGCTGATCGTCGATGGCGCACGTCGCAACCGATGGGCAATCGTTCGCAGCGACAGCTGCGCCCTCAGCCCTCGGGAGATCTCCTCGCGCTCGGACAGCCTCAACGCCAGACGCGACCGCTTCCGCTCCGGCGGTCGGATCCCGCCGGTCCGGGACAGAAGCGGATAGATCGACGACGAGTTGCGATCGAACATCCGCCCGATCGAACTCATCGACTCCCCGCGCTGCCAGCGATCCCAGATCTCCGCCTTCTGCTTCTCCGTGAAATAGATCCGTCCGCGATAGCCCATCCTCAACACTCCATCTTTTCTCAAGATTGAAGTGTTGCGGCCACCCTTTGAACCCGCCACCCAAAGCAGACGTTGCTTATTTGAGCTTTGGGCGAAGTGAAGATGGCTTCCATAAGGTTGGTCAAACCACGATCCTGATGACGTTGGTTGCCGAAAAAGAAATTCGTTAGAGTAGCCTCAGGAGAGCTCCAATCATCGCTATAAACAGGAGCAGGAGAAGGGGCTCGAAGATTCCCATGCATCCACGGGTCATCGTTCATCCAATTTGTTATCCGTCGCCGCATCGCGCACCTCCATGATCGAAGGGGCTGCCAGTCGGCCTCTCCGGGGGTTGAGAGACCGGCTGGCCTGCCTATCGCAGCCTACGGCCTGCGATACGTTGCTGACGGTTTCTGCTTCGGTGGGCATATGACCGCCCCGCACCACTTGTCGGGTCCGCCTCCGCCCGCGAACGCGATGCTCGAAATCGGCGTCACGGTTGCGCTGCCGATCGTCAACGCTGCGACTGCGAGAGCGATTGCTAGTGTCGTTTTCATGGTGAGGTCTCCTTTCGAGTTTGGCTGCTCAAGACCCTCTTGAGCTTGAGAGAGATTTTGACTCCTCGCTTAAATTGGCGCTGTGGCGTTTGCCACGCCGGAGCAATTTTTTGCCCGTTTCTAGAGACGCCTGTCCGAGGCGCGTAGCGTCAGTTCTTGCCCGGGGAGACCTTTGCGTCCTTTTGGACCGTGCGCGTGCCTTCCCAGTCGATGCGGTACTTGTCCTCGGCGGTGAAATAGCCGGAATAGCTTCCTTCACCTTGCGTGGCGGCAAGCGCGCCGGTTGCGCTGACGATGGCGTATTTGCCCTTCATCGTCGTCTTGGGCTGGCCGTCCTTCAGCGTGGTCGTGACGTTGCCCTCGAACTTGACGATCAGCTGGTCGGAGCCCTTGCTGAAGATCACATAGCCTTGCTGCGGCCCGTTGCCCTGGCGCAAGTCGGCGGTCCCCCGGTCGGTGACCGAGAAGCCGTCAAGGGGTCCACCGGGATTGGTGGCGGTCCCGGTGGCCTCAGTCAACATCAGGACGTGGCCGTCCTTATCCGGGAATCGGCTGGGTATCACGCTTGGTGTAGGTGGCATCATAGCCGCCGGCATCCTTGACGCTTTCGGCCAAGGCGTTCGCGGGCGCGAATCCGATCGCAGCGACTGCCGACAGAGTTACAAGCATATTTGCGAGCTTCGTCATCATGGCGTTCACCTCTCTTGTCCTCAGTCCCAGAGAGCGGACCGAGCGCTTTTCGAAAAGCCCACCGAAGTGGACCGTGAGAGGCGCGGGCCCGCGCCATGCTTGCAGCCTAGAGTCCGGCTTTGTTCGAGTCCCGATAGGGGGCTGAAAATTTCTGAAAATGTGCGGAGCTCTGTAGCGCCGGTCTCAACCCGCCGCCCGCTCCGCGGCAATCGTAGGACGCCAGCCTGCGGCTTGCAGCTGAGCCAGCGCGCGGCTGGCAAGCTCCGGCGGCTTTGGCGGGAGGACCAGAAACCGGGACTCGCCATCAATTGCGCCAGCAATTTACTGGCCTCGTCGAGGTGACCGAGCCCGACATGACACATCACGCGATAGGTATGGGCGCCACCAAAGGCCGGCGCCTTGCGGAGGCATTCCTCCTCTTCATCCAGAGCTTGTTGATAGCGCTCATTGCCCCACAGGATCATGGCGTGGAAGAAGCAATAATAAGCCGGTCTGAGGGGATTGAGCCCGATCGCCTTGTCGGCGAGCTCCAGCGCCTCGGTCACTTCGCCCGCCTCGAAGAGCGCCACCGCGAGGAACAAGAGTGCATCGGCATCGCTCGGACCAAGCTCGACGCCGCGTCGTGCGACGGCAACCGCTTGCCCAAGATCGCCGGCGTGGATCAAGGCCTGGCTCAGGCCCTGATGGGCCGATGACAGACTGGAGTCGAGTTCGATCGCGCGATTGAACTGGCCGATCGCGTCGCCCAGCCTGGAGGGGCCCCATTCGCCAGTCAGTCCCATCAGCAAGTCGATCAGATTGAGCCAGGCGAGATAGGCATGGGCCGGCGCGTAGTTTGGATCACGGCGGATCGCCTCTTCAAGATCGGCTCTTCCGGCTCGAGTCGCGTCGGCATTGAATTGATGCTTGCGGGCGATGCCGCGCAGGGTCAGCTCGTAGACGTCGAGGTCGCGAGGGGGCGCCCCCAGAATGGCGTGCTTCTCTACCTCCCGTATGCCGGCATGCAGACTTCCGGCGATCCTGCTCGCGATCTCGTGCTGCACTTGCGGAACATTCGGCGCAGTGCCGGAGAAGCGATCTCCCCAAGCAATGCTGCCGTCGCGGGCGTCGACAAGCTGCACGTCAACGACGAGCGTGCCGTCGAGGCGCTGAGCGGTGCCTTCGACGAGATAGCGGGCGCCAAGCTGCTCGCCAAGCTCCTGCGCCACCAGATTTTGATTGGCGAGCGCAAAGGAAAAATCGCGGCCGATCAATCGCAAGTCGCGGTTGCGGGCAAGCTCGTTGATGATTTCGCTCGCCACGCCGCAGCCTAAACTCAAGGGCCCGCATTCCACTCCGATCGACAGGAAGGGCATGACGGCCAATGAGGGAAGATCCGGTGCGCGACCCGCCAGCTCCACTCGGTGCTGTGAGGGAACCAGTATGTAGCCTTTGCGCGGAACGGTGCGCAGAACGCGCCGCTCCTCGTCGCCGATGGCCTTGCGAATATCGACGATGCATTGGGTAAGGGAATCCTCGGTGACGGCAACGTCGTCCCAGACCTTGGCGATGATATCGTCCTTGCCGAAGAGGCGGCCGGCGTGTTCAGCGAGAAGGCGCAACACGGCCCAAGAGCGCGGCCGCAACTCCACATGTGCCCCCTCCGCGGTTCGCAACTCGTCGGCGGCGAGGTCCACGATATGTTGCGGCAAACGCACCTGCCGCTGGGGCCTTGAAAAGGCGCCGCTCATGGTCGCGCCTTCCATCTGACGGTCTGGACCCATTGTGGTGCATTTTTAGACCGTTTCAAAGAGCGGCAATAAAAGGGGGTGCTAAATGGCGGACAACTGTCGCTAAGTCGCGGCATCATTGGATCGCGCGATGTCTGTTTCTGGCACTAAGCGGACGTCGAGATTGGCCGCCCTTCGCCCCTCTCGCCAAGCGGCCAACACCGCGAAGTGCAGGCTCTTTCCTCTCAGAAGAGGAGAAGAATCCATGCATTCGATCAAGGATACCACTCCCTCAGCCTACGTACCTTGGAACAAGGGTAAGTTGACCGGACAAAAGCCGCCACTGCAGCCGAAACACGTTTGGGCAATCCGCACGCGCCTGCAGCTTGCCGAAGCTAAGAGGGACTTGGCTCTCTTCAATCTGGCAATAGACAGTAAGCTCCGGGGATGCGATCTCGTGAGTTTAAGGGTGGAAGATGTCGCGCCGCACGGTTATGCGATTGAGCGAGCGACGGTTCGCCAGAAGAAGACTAACCGCCCCGTTCGCTTCGAACTCACCGAACAAACTCGCCAAGCGATCGACGACTACCTTGCTGCAAATCCGAGGAGGGCCGGAGAGCACTTGTTTGCAGGTCGAGCCGATGGATGCTGCCTGACAACTCGCCAATACGCGCGTCTTGTCTCAGCGTGGATTGGCAGCGTGGGTTTGGACCACTTGTTGTTTGGAACTCATTCACTGCGACGCACTAAGGCAACTCTGATCTATCGCCGCACGGGCAATCTCCGTGCCGTTCAACTGCTGCTCGGACATACCAAGATCGAAAGCACGGTCAGGTACCTTGGCATCGAAGTAGACGACGCCTTGGCAATTTCCGAACAGGTTGACGTCTGAAACCCGGGGCAGAGCGGAAACGCTCTGCCTTCCGCTAAGTACCAGGAGCGGACATTGGGGGCGATAGCTTTAGCTAAGAGGTGACTCGTTGGATCTTAACCGGGACGGGTCGACACACCGTATTGCACACCGGTGAGTGCTGCTGCGTGTAGGCCAGCAGGTCGTCGAGGTCCTCATCCGAACAGTCCGCCTTGACGTGCATGCGAATGCGGATCTGTTCGTAGCCCGGCGATACGGTGTCATCGAGGCCCAGGAGGCCCTGCATATCGATATCGCCTTCGAGCACGGTTGATAAGCTCACGGATGTTGATACCGCGCGCCATCGCATGCAGGACGAAAGTCGTGGTGACGCAGCCGGCGAGAGCGTGGAGCAGAAATTCGACGGGGTTGGCTCCCTCGTTGTCGCCCAGCAGGACGGGGGGCTCTCCATTGATGAACTCGAAGGCTTTACCGCGAGAGGTGTCCTCTCGGCCCGCACCATAGAAGTCTCGGATGGTCGAGCGATTTTCACCACCGTTGATCCAAACGTTTTTGGCCCGGAATTGGAACTTGGCCAGGGTCTTGTCGGCTTTCAGGGCCGCGATGGTGTCGGCGGCTGCCTGAACATCCAAACCATTAATGTGACTGGCCTTCTCGGCCACGGCGTGTTGCTGCTTCATAATTCATTCTCCGTTAGAGAGGTCTTCGGGGTGGCGCCCGCTATGGCGGGGCCGATGGATGCAAATTGGGGCTGGACACCGCGCGGCATCAGATCGAGTTTGGCCAAGAACGATCCTTTCGTGCCAACTCTTGGGGCAACCGTCTTGGAAAAGGCTCCCAAGGTCCTCGAAGCCATCATTGTCGCCCTGCCGGAGACCGCCGGCTCGGCGCTTTACGGGATGGTCGATGTCCTCGCGGCGACGGGCACGCTCTGGCGGCAACTGGTCGAGGACGGTCCTGGTACGGCGCTAATTCACCCGCGGATCGTCTCACTGTCCCGCGAACCGTTCCGCTGTGGGAATGACATTCCTGTCACGCCGGACCTCGCCATCGGGATGTCAGCAAAGCGGATATCCTGATTTTGCCGGAGCTATGGCTTGCGCCGAACGATGATATGCGAGAGCGCTATGCGGAGCTGAAGGATTGGATTTGCCGCCTTCATCACAGCGGATGCACAATCTATTCCGCCTGCTCCGGCTCGGTGATGTTGGCGGCCACCGGCCTCCTCAAGGGTCGTGAAGCGACCTCGCATTGGGCCTATGCCGATCTCTTCCGCAAAGCTTTCCCGACGTCCGGTTTAATCCAGAGCCAAACCTTGTATTCGCTGATCCAACCGGACGCATCGTGACGGCGGGCGGGACGACGTCATGGCACGATCTCGCCATCCATATCATCTCGCGCCACTGTGGCCCCGGGGAAGCCTTGCGTATCGCGAAAGTTTATCTCTTGAAACTCCACGGCGAGGGGCAACTTCCCTACGCCAGCCTGGTCCGGCGTCAGCCGCATGCCGACTCGGTTGTCCGGCAGACTGAAGCCTGGCTTGCTAAGAACTTTCGTGAACCTCATGCAGTCGCTGCAGCAGTCGCGGCGTGTGGCATCCCGGAGCGCAGCCTCAAGCGGCGGTTCAAGGCCGCTGCTGGAACGACTCTAATCAGTTATGTGCAAAGATCTTCGCATCGGAGGCGCAAAGCGACTGCTCGAAAACGGGGACAAGCCATTCGATGACATCGCCGTAGGCATCGGCTACGAGAACGCCGCGTTCTTCCGCCGGCTGTTCAAGCGCTGCAACGGTCTCACGCCCGGACAGTATAGGCAGATGTTTCGTCCCATCGCTGGCGTGGGGAGCATCCCTAGCGCCAAACGAAAGGCTAGAAGCTCATTGCAAACTCCAACTAGGAGTTGGTCCGCCCTGGGTCCGAAGCTGACCTAATGGCGACGAGCAGGGATGTCCGCTTTGTGCCATAAGCAGACTAAACGCTGGCTGCTGGACTTTGTCCTGGAGAAAGCTCTCCGGACTTAGCTCCTCCAACCCGGACGAGGTTGTTCCGATTGCCGAGTCGCCTCTTCCGGGGCGGCCGATGCGAAGAGCACCTGTGCCTTGGTCCCAGCACCCCGCGAAGGTTAATGCGGCCAAAGTGCCACGTGCCATGCTATTGACATTGGCTGACTGACGAATTACGTAACTCATCACTATTCAGGTGACCCGAACGAGCCACGACAAATGAGACCGCAGGTGAGAACCAAACCTGACGATACCCGCGCCCGGATCGTGGAGACCGCAGAGACTTTGTTTCGCCGGCTGGGATTTGCCAAGACTGCGGTGGCTGACATTGCGGCAGAGCTTGGAATGTCACCGGCTAATGTCTACCGCTTTTTCCATCCAAGACCGCCATCGTCCAGGCAATCTGTAAGCGCTGCCTCTCGCAGGTCGAGGAAGCTGCCTGGGCGATTGCGCGCTCGAAGGCGTCGGCAGCTCAGCGCATTGAGCGTTTGATCCTCGAAATGCTGGCCTATCACAAGGAAAATTTGCTGACCGAAAAGCGAGTCAACGACATCGTGCTGGTCGCGATGAGCACAACTGGGACCATATTCGGACCCACAAGGAGGCACTGCGCAACGTCGTCGAGCTGATCTTGCGGGATGGGATCGAGGCCGGGGAATTCGAGGCGGTCGACCCGCGCACAACGGCGGAGCTATTCTTGCGATCGGTCGTGGTCTTTACCCATCCAGTGCTTATCGGCGAAGGCCTGCAGGAAGGGGAGGATCTCGAAACCGAAGCTCGCGAATCCGTCCTTTTCCTGCTCCAAGCCATCACCCCCTGTAGGTAGACCAGGTGTCGCCCTCTCGTGAAGCCGAACCATGTCCTCGAAGTGACGATATACTTATTTCGTCATTCGTCACGTGTAAGTGAAGGAAGCTGTTATGCAATTGTCGTCATTTTCGCTGATGCGGGCCGTGGCCGTCATCGGCTTCCTTCCTGTGCTCGCGGCGTGCGACGACCAGGCTTCGGCAACCGTCAATCCCGAGCGCCCGGTAGAGGTTCAACGCGTCGCCTTCGAAAACGAGAATGCGAAGCGCGAATTTGTGGGCGTGGTGCGAGCCCGCTATGAGACGGATCTCGGCTTCAGGGTCGCAGGCAAGATCGTTAGCCGCGTCGTCATGTCGGCGATGCGTACAAGTCGGCGACGTAGTGGCGCGGCTCGATCCGCAGGACCTGAGGTTGCAGTTCGAGAGCGCCGAGGCTGAGTTTGCCGCGGCGACTTCTAGTTTTTACGAAGCCGCCTCCGACCTAGAACGCTATACCACGCTTAAGACGCGGGGCTGGGTGTCGATCGCCGACTTCGATCGCAAGAAGGCCGCGAAGGATGAGGCCGAGGGGCGCCTTGACCGTGCTAAGCGCTCTCTCGAACTCGCACACAACCAGCTCGACTATTCCGATCTCAAGATCGATGCCAACGGCGTGATCACGGCTACGCTGGCGGAGCCCGGTCAAGTAGTCGCCATCGGCCAACCGGTCGTGCGGCTTGCCCATCGTGGCGAGAAGGAAGCCGTTGTCGCGCTGCCAGAAACGTGGCTGAGAGAAGTCCGCAGCGCGAAGGCCACGGTCCAGTTGTGGTCTGACCCTCAGCGGAGTTTCGCTGCCCGGCTGCGCGAGCTATCGCCTCAGGCGGATGCGATGACCCGCACCTATGCCGCGCGATTTACCATCGACGATCCCGACGACCTTGTCGCGCTCGGCATGACTGCGACCGTGACACTATCGCCATCCGCCGATGTATCAGTGGCGAAGCTGCCGCTCGCGGCGATCCTCAACCGCGGGACAGGCCCATCGGTCTATGTGGTCAACAAGTCCGGAACGCTCGAGCTGCGACCGGTGAAGGTAGCGTCTTTCACCGAGGACACGGCGCTTGTCACCTCAGGCGTGAGCAGCGGCGACCGCATCGTGAAGCTCGGCGTCCAGAAGCTTGACGCCAGAAACGAAGATTCCGCGCTATCGATGAGCGATAGAGGGTGACCATGCTGTTCGCGCGCGCTGCGGCTAGGAAATCGAGAACTGGGCCATGGGCAGAAACAATCTTTCATAATGGGCGATCGACACATCGTCCCCTGGTCCTGTTCATGATCCTGTTGCTCGGCGCGGCCGGGGCCTATTCCTGAATCCGTGCGCCCGCCGGCGGCGCCAGTGGCTGCGCTGCCTGACCTGGCCGCGGCGCAGGCTCCCATCGAATTCGATGCCAGCCTGGAGGCTCCGGAGATGCCGGAGCTGCGCTCGGTGATCGAGACCTGCGAGCGCGAGCTGACGTTGGGCGTGGACAACGCCCAAGCTGGACGCCTGCACTTCGAAATCGCGCGCGCTTCGTCGGATGCGACCCAAGCGCTCAAGCACCTGCGTCTGGCGCGTGAGAAGGCGCCGGATTTCTTGCCGGCGATTCAAGCGGCACGCCGTCTCATGATGTCGCGGGGCAACCACAGCGCGGCGCTGGGGCTGTTCGACGACGAGATCAAGCTGACTGGCGAGGCCAGCGAGAAAGCGCTGCTCTTGTACGCCAAGGGATGCGTGATGGCGGATCTGGCGGGCGACGCCGACGGCGCGCGCGCGGCATTCGCCGAGGCGGCCAAGCTGGCACCGAGCAACGCCGTCGTGCTCAAAGCCCTCGAGCACGCCCAGCTTCGGGCCAAGGACTACCGCGGAACCGCCGACGCGCTCGGGCAGGAGGCCAACGCGTTCGCCGACGATCCACGGCACCGGGCCGCGTTGCTCACCGAACGCGCGCTGCTGCTGGAACGCCGTCTGCGCCAATCGGAGGAGGCGGTGGAGCAGCTCGAAGGAGCCCTCGAGCTCGACCCGTACACTCCGCTGGCGCTGCAAGAGCTGAAGCGGCTGCTGTTCAGCCAAGCGCGCTGGCGCGATCTCATCGCCATCCTCGAACGCGAGGCAGAGCTCACCCAAGACGCAGGCGTGCGCACGCGCGCGTACTGGAGCATTGCGCGCGTCCACAGCGAGCGGCTCGGCAACCGCAACGAGGCCATCGTCGCCCTCGAGCGCGCGGTGGAGCTATCGGCGCGCGACTCCATCTTGCTCGAAGAGCTCGCGCGGCTGTACGAGCAGGGCGGCAACAACGCCGGCCTCGCATCGACACTCGAGAGGCTTGCCCACGCGCTCACGCGCCCCCAGGACAAGGTGGGCGTGCTGCAACGGCTCGCCGAGCTGTACGACAGAAGCGACGGCGACCCCGAAACGGCCATGCACTGGTATGAGCAGGCCCTCACCATCGACCCCAGCTTCACGCCGGCGTTGCGCGCGCTCGACGGGCTGTACCTGAAGCTCGAACGCTGGCTCAAGCTGTCGCAGATGTATCTCGCCGAGGCGGGTGCAAACGTGGACTCGGCTCGGCGCGCCAGCGCGCACGCACGCGCCGCGGAGATACTCGAGCTGCGTCTCGATCGCGCCGACGAGGCGGCGCAGCACTACGCTCACGCGCTGGCGCTCGATGCGTCGCACGAGGGAGCGTTCAAGGCACTGGTGCGACTGTATTCCGCCGCGGGTCGCCATCGCGAGCTCATCGAGCTCTACGACCGCGCCGTCGATGCCGCCCGCACCGATGACATCGCGGTCACCTACCTGTTCAAGATTGCCGCGCTATACGAAGACACCCTCGACGATCTGCCGGGGGCCGTCGATACCTACAAGCGTGTCCTGAGAAAAAAGCCGAACAACCTGGGCGCCATCCACGCCATTCAGCGCGCCGCGGAGCGCGCCGGCATGTATCGCGAGTTGGTCGACGCTCTCGATCAGGAAGGCAAAGCGGCCCAAGGGCGCGCGCAAATGTTGTCGCTGGCGCATCGCGCCGCGGAGGTGTTGGCCGAGCACCTCGGCGATGTGGATGCCGCGGTCGAGCGACTGCGCGACATCCTCAAACGCGAAGCCAAGCACGTGCCGTCGCTCATCAGCTTGGGCCGGCTGTATCGCGCGCAGGAGCGCTACGAGGATCTGCTTGGAATCTACGACGCGCAGCTGGAAGTGGCCGTGTCCGGCGAAGAGCGCGTGGCGCTGCTGGTGCGGATGGCAGAGTTGTGCGACAAGCAGCTGGGCGACACCAACCGCGCGATCGCCTATTACCGCCGCGCCGTCGAGGCCGACCCGGTGCATGCACTGGCACGCGCGGCCCTGGCGCGGCTGATGCGCGCGGCCGGCGACTACAACGGTCTGGTCAAGATGCTCGAGTCCGAGCTGTTGGCGCAGAGCGAGCCGCAAAACGCGGCGCGCGCGGCGTTGCTCTTGGGCGAGGTGTACGAGGTGCATCTCGACAGCCCCGATGCCGCAACCAATGCCTACAAGCGGGCCGTCGATGCACTTCCGGGCTACCGGCCGGCGCTGGACGCCCTGGGCCGCGTCTATGCCTCGCAGGGAAAGTGGAAAGAGCTGAGCGACACGCTGCGCATCGAGGCCGAGGATTTGACCGAGCCTCACATGGTCCTCGACGCGCTGGTGCGCGGGGCAATGATCCGCGCGCATCGCATGGGTCAAACCGAGGAGGCCGTCGCGCTGCTCGAGCAAGCGTTGTCGCAGGATCACGAGAGCATTGGTGCGCTCTTGGCGCTCGAATCGCTGTACGTGAGCCAGGACGATAACGGCAAGCTGGATGAGCTGTTGGCCCACGAAGCGAGCGTGCTCAGCGACAACGGCGCCAAGGTGGCCACGCTGGTTGCTCGCGCCCGTTTGCTCGAGTCGGCGGGCGATCGCGATGCGCAGCTGCGCGCGACGTGCACCACCATCCTGTCGCTCGATCCCGCCAACGGATGGGCGGTGGGTGCCCTCGAACGGCTGGCGGAGCGGTCCGACGACGCACAGCTGATGGTCCAGGTCGATCAGCGCTACACGGAGGTGGCGACCGATCCCGGCGTGCTGGAGATGCACTACACGCGGCTCGGCGACGCGCTGCGCGACTCCAATCCCTCGGCGGCGCTCGCCGCCTATCGCGCCGCACTGAAACAGAAGGCCAGCAGCCTCGCGGCCATTCGCGGTCTCGCGGAGGTGGGTGCCCAGCTGGGTGACGCCACCACCATCGTCGACGCGCTGGTGCGTGAAGCCGATTGGACACGCGACGCCAGCGTGGCCGCCGATCTCTTGGTGGCCAGCGCGCGGATCCGTGCGGGCACGTTGGGGGACACGAACGGCGCGGTCCAGGAGTGTGAACGCGCGCTTTCTACCTTTTCCGACCACGAAGACGCGGCCAAGCTGCTCACCACCTTGCTGCGGCGCACGGGCGAGACCGACCAGCTGATCGATCAGCTGTCGCAGGCCGCGCACGCAGCCACGCTCAGCGAGCGCAAGGTCGCGTTGTGGCGCACGGTCGCCGGGATCTATGCAGAGGACAAACACGATCTGGGCGCGGCGATCACCGCCGCCAAGCGCGCTCTGGAGACCAACGCCCGAGACGTCGGCACCATTCATTTGCTCGCCGGTCTGCACGCGCGTGACGCGCAATGGAAAGAAGCTGCGCAGCTGCTGACGCGCGCGGTGGACATCGATTCGAGCGCGCTGGACGCGCATCTGATGCTTGCACGCATCTATACCGAGCACCTGCCCGATGCAGAAAAGGCACACGCGAGCTTGAAACGGGTGTTGAAGGATCGGCCGGACGACCGCGCGGCTTTGCAGATGCTGTTGCACCTTCATCTCGAGGCGGGCGAGCGCAACAAGGCCCGCAAGATCTCCGAGCGACTGCTCGAAGCAGCTGGCGACGACGACAGCATCAAGGCCTGGGCCCTGTTGCAGATCGGCCGTCTGGAGATGAAGGCGGGCGATCACACGCGCGCCGCCGGAGTGCTGGGCGAAGCGGTCGCGCTGATGGGCCTCGATGGCGACGCGGTAACCTATTACCGGCGCCTCGTGGGCGAAGAGGTCACCTGGCGAGACTACGTCGCCGCGTTGCGCCGCTACTTGAAAGGTCACGCCGGACAGGACTCGGCCATGCTCGCCGAGGTGTATCTGGAGATCGCGCGCGCCGAGCACATGCAGCTGAATGCCTCGCAAGCGGCGTTCGACACGCTGCGCGAGGGCATCGCCCGCTGCGGCGATCACCCGGTGCTCGGTTTGGAGATGGCCGAGCTGCTGCTGAAAACGGGTCGCTATCCCGAGGCGACGCAGGCGTTCCAGCGCCTCGTCTCCAAGAACCCGCTGGTGGTGGACGCGTGGCGCGGCATCGTGCGCGTGTTGCAACAACAAACCCTGCAGGCTGAAGCTTCGGTGGCGGTGTCACCGCTCATCGTGCTGGGCAACGCCACCGACGTGGAGCACAACCTCGCCAAGGAACGGTCGGTGCGCGCCGGCGTTGCGCGCCCCGGGGCGTTCGCGGCCAGCTCGCTCGTGTCCATCACCGCCGGCCAAGCCGAGGACGAGGCACGCATCGCCGCGGTGCTCGCCGCCGTCGGCGACGGACTGGCCAAGGCCTATCCCATTGCCTACGAGATGTACGGCGTACGCAAGAGCGATCGCATCAAGGCGCGCTCGGGCGATCCGCTGCGCCAGGAGCTCGATCGCCTCGCGGCGGTGTTCGCTGTCGAGGAGTTCGATCTGTACGTGCACGCAGGCGTCGGCGGTGACGTCACGGTAGAGCTCACGCAACCGCCGTCGATCATGGTGCCGGCTTCGGTGGCCGAGCTGCCCGAAGCACAACGCGTGTTCTTGCTGTCGCGGCCGCTCGCCGGAATGGCGCTCGGACTGCACGCCGCGCTCAAGCTCGGTGCCGCCGACATGGCGATGGTGTTCGCCGCCGCCGTGCGCCGGCTGGTGCCGGATTTCGAGGAGGGGCAGCACGACAGTGCCCAGGTTGCGCAGCTGGAGCAGATGCTCGCCCCCTCGTGGTTCGGCCGCGGGCGGGTGGACGAAGCCGTTCAGGCCTACTACGTGCAGCCGGTCGACATCGCGGAGTGGTCACCCAGCGTGGCGCGCACCGTGAGCCGCGCCGCCGCCGTGCTCGCCGGCGATCTCGACGCCTGCGTGGCAGCGCTCAAACACGTGGGCGCCGTTCCTGCGGCGCTGTCGGGTGTCGAGGTGGTGAAGCAATCGCCGCTGGTGGCCGATCTGCTGCGCTCTTGGGTCAGCCCGGCAGCGATGGATCTGCGGCGCCTCGCCGGAATCGTGTAGGCAGCGATTGCCGACTCGAACGCGGCGCTATTTGTGTTCAGCGACGAAGACGCCGTTCCAATCGTCAGCCGGCGGATCGGCCTGCATCTGTCGGCAACGTCGCGCGAGAACCCGGCCGGGCGCGTCGTCGAGTGGCTCGAGCAGCTCGACGGCGCGCTGGAAGTCGCGCGCGAGGTAGGCCTCGAATGCGCTTTCGTAGGTCCGAGCCGCCGCGTGGTCGGTCTCGGGATCGAGCAGCTCGTAGACGCGCACCGCCTCGCTCTTTCCTTTGACGGCCACCTTGTCGACGAGCCGGAAGGCAAACTCGTCGCCCACGCGCCCGACCACCGATTCGCTGGCCAGCACGGCGACCCCGTACTGCTTGCACAGCGACTCGAGGCGCGCAGCGAGGTTCACGCCATCGCCGAGCACGGTGTAGGCGAGGCGTTCGGGAGCGCCGAAATGGCCCACCATCACCTTTGCGGTGTGCAGGCCGAAGCGCGTGAACAGCGGCGGCAGGTCTTTCCAGTCGTCCGATGCATACAGCTCGCCGGCCGCTTTTTGGCACGCCAGCACGGCCGCACACGCGCGCCTCGGGTGATCGTCGAGCAGCCCCGGCGCATTCCAGAAGGCCATCACGGCGTCGCCGATGAACTTGTCCACGGTGCCGCCGGTGGATTGGACGCCGGCAATCATCGCTTCGAGGTAGCGGCCCAGCGCCTGCGCCAGCACGCTGGGCTCGAGCTGCTCGGACAGCGACGTGAAACCCTCGATGTCGCTGAACATCACACTCACCTCACGCAGCTCACCGCCCAGCGTCGGCTCGCGGTTTTCGCGATACAGGTCTCGTACCAGATCCATGGGTGCGTACTTGCCGAGCGCGCGCATCGAGGTCTTGGCGCGTTCGAGCTCGTCCATCACCTCGCCGACGTCGCGGAAGGGCGAAGCCACCGGCTCCGGCGCGAAGTCGAGCGCGCGCATGCGCGCCGTCGCCCCCACGATCGAGCCCAGACCGCGCCGAAGCTGTCGCAGCGCCAGCCCGCCGGCGACGAGCACCAGCAGCGCCAGCCCGCCGTACGCCAGCTCGACGCGTTGCTTCAGCGCGGACAGGTCGCGCATGTAGAAACTCTCGGGCACCACCACGCCGACGATCCAATCCTGGGTGTGCTCGAGGGCACGGAAGGTGACGCGCAGCCGCTCGCCGCCGACGACAATGAGGTCCGAGCTGGGCTCGCCGTGTTCAACCTTCTCGAGCGCAGGACTGGCGAGCGCGGCCTCGAGGGTCGGGCCCAGCTCCCCGGCCACCACCCGCAAGTCGTCGCCAATCTCGCCAATCTCATCGTCCCCACTCGGACGCGCGACGAGCCGGCCGCCACGGTCGCACAAAAACACGCGCGCGTTGGGCCCCGCCTCCGGCACGAGCTCGCGCTCGATCGATCGCGGCGACTCGTCGATGGTGCTCGTCAACAGCCCGACGCGAAGCACGCCGACGAAGCGGCCGTTCCCATCGTCGATGGCCTTTTGCACCGTGACCACCAGGCGCCACGCGTCTTTGGGCAGCGCGGCGTCGAGCTCGGAGTAATGCAGATCGCTCCAGATCGCCTGGCCATGAAACGACTTCGAGGCGCTGGTTTCGAAGG
The DNA here is from genome assembly GCA_963798815.1 of uncultured Alphaproteobacteria bacterium. Classification (GTDB taxonomy): domain Bacteria; phylum Pseudomonadota; class Alphaproteobacteria; order Rhizobiales; family Methyloligellaceae; genus Methyloceanibacter. The sequence continues at coordinate 11,977 of CAWCUW010000005.1, read as the reverse complement.
TGAGATGCGTTGTCGGATCGGGGGCATCGGGGGCGGCTTCGAAGGATTGGGCGTCGAACCCTTCGCCGGGCAAGCGATCGCGAACGAACGTCGCAAAGTGGTCGCCATCCTCGGTAGTGCGGCGCGTGACGATGGCGCTGTCGGCGTCGGCGCGCTTGCGGTACACCGAGAGCTGCCACCGATCGTGGGGCAGCAGGCGAGCGTCACCCTTGGGCCCGAATCCGCGTAGCCTCGCGTGCGTGAAGGTGATGTCGGACAGCGTCGGGCGGTTGGCCAGCTCGGCGAACAACCCAGCCTCGAGGTCTGGGCCGTCGGTCACCGACACCGCGCCGGACCGAATCGAGCGCTCCATGTCCTCGAGGGCATCGCCGGCGACACCGAGCTCGGAGGAGATGCGGGTAGCGAAGCGTTGGGTCTGCGCGTCGCGCACCGCGTCCGACTGATCGATGATCTCGCGCCGCGACACGCTCACGAGCGCAATGAGCGCGCCAGTCGCCATCACCAGCACGCCGAACGTGCCGATCACGAACAGCTGAACGAGCGTGAGCCGCGGCCGCGCTTGCGCCATACGGCTCAATCTCCGGTGGGTTTCACGCCCTTGGCCTCCACCATGAGCACCACGGTGCGTTCGGGCGACCGTGTGCGATGGACAACGCCTTTCGGCACCGTGTAGCCCTGGTGGGGACCGAGCGTGATGGTCCCCTGCCCCTCGACGTCGAGCAACAGCTGTCCCTCGAGCACGAAGAACAGCTCGTCCTCTTCGTCGTGTTTGTGAAATGAAACTCGCCGTGGAAGATGCCTAGACGCACGACAGCATCGTTTACGGTGGTCAGCGTCTGGTTGAACCAGGGCTCGTGAGCCGCGGCCTCGCCGGCAGCGTCAATCAGCTTCAGCTGACCGTACTTGTCGTCCAGGCGAATGTCGTAGCGCTCGTCATCGACGCGTTCGCGGCTCATGCAAGCGACCATGCCTGCGTGGTCGCGCTCTCGCAAGACTCACTCCGCCGGGTAAGGGTCGGCACCGAAACCGGCCGCCGGCGCACGCTCCGGCCTGCTCTGAAGCAGCGGGCGGTACGCATGTCGATGGCTCCATGCGAGGTAGAGGCCGAGGGCCACGATGACCAGCGCCATGCCAATCCCGCTGGGGGCGAGCACCGCGTGGAACAAGGCGATGTTGACCACCACCGGGGCGAGCAGCACCAGCGCGAGCGGGACGAAGCGGTTGGCGAGCAAGGCCACGCCGGCGGCCACCTCGACGCTCTTGATCAGCGGAAACATGTACTTGGTGGCGAGCAGCGCGCCGATGAAGGCGCCCGCCGCTCCGGGCATGGGTTGGACCGGCAGGAAGTGAAAGAAGCCGTTGAGCCCGAACACGGTGAAGATCAGCCCGAGAAGGATTCGGGCGCCATGGGGTGCTTTGTCTGCGATGCGCATGATGGGTTCTCCTGCGCGATAGGATGTGTTGTCCCTCAACCAACACCAGACTAGGATCGGACAATTGTTTGTTTCGCCAGAGACAACAATTGGTCACTCATGATCGAAAGAGATCTCAACGATATCGCAGTGTTCGTGGCTGTCGTCGAAGCGAGGAGCTTCACCAAGGCCGGCAAGCAGCTGGCGCTTCCCCGCTCCAGTGTGAGCCGGCGCGTCGCGCAGCTGGAGAAGCGACTTGGCGCGAGGCTGTTGCAACGAACCACGCGCAGCCTGCAGCTCACCGATCTCGGCGAGCACTACTTCGCCCAGTGTGCTCAGGGGCTGAGCGACATCGAGGAGGCGGAGCGGTTGATCCACGCAGCGCAGGAGGTGCCCTGCGGCCGGCTGCGCATCACCGCACCGGGTGACATCGGGATTCACTTCCTGGCGCCGCTCATCACCGAGTTCACCCGTCGCTATCCCCACGTGCAAGTCGACGCCGTGCTCACCCAGCGGGTCGTCGATCTCATGGCGGAGGATTCGATCTCGCGTTACGGGCGGGCCCGTTGCCCGACTCGTCGCTGATCGCTCGTCGCATCCAGACCGGCACGCGCTGGCTGGTGGCGAGCCCCAGCTACCTCGAGCGGCGCGCCGCTCCCGAGCGGCCGGAGCAACTGAGCGAGCACTGCTGCGTGCTCGCCAACGACGCCCGTAGCCAGCCGAGCTGGACGCTTCTGTGTCGCGGCGACACCATCGTGGTGCCGGTGAAGGGGGCGATCCGCGTGAACGACTTCGGCTTCGCCGCCGAAGCCACCATCGCCGGTGCCGGCATCGCCTACCTTCCCTCGTTTCTGTGCCGCGAGGCGATCGCTGACGGCCGCCTGGTGCGCGTGTTGCCCGACTATCACTCCACGGTCGGCGGCCTTCACCTGGTCTACCCATCGGCCAGCCACGTGTCGGCTACCGTTCAGGCCTTTCGGGACTTCCTGCTCGAGGATGACCGGATGCGCCAGAGCTGGTCCGACGACTGAGCCGCCGGAGCGCCACGAAAGCACGCGCCTACGGCGATGGTTTTGAGTCAAGAGAGACCCATGACCGACTTTCACTATGAGCCCTTGCTTCGGCGCGGCGCCGACGACACCTCGTACCGCCTGGTGAGCTCCGACCACGTGTCCCGCTTCGAGGCCGGCGGCGGAACGTTTCTCGAGGTCGAGCCCGAAGGCGCTCACGCTTGCTGACGCGCGAGGCGATGCGCGACATCGCCCATCTGTTGCGCCCGGGCCACCTGCGCAGCTGCGCACGATCCTCGACGACCCGGAAGCGTCCGCCAACGACCGCGTCGTCGCGCTCGAGCTGCTGAAGAACGCCAACATCGCGGCCGGCGGCGTGCTGCCGTTGCCAGGACACCGGCACCGCCATCGTCATGGGCAAGAAGGGCCAGTACGTCTTCACCGACGGCGGCGACGAGGAGGCGATCGCCGCGCGGCGTGTACGACACCTACCACGACGTCGAACCTGCGCTACTCGCAGATCGCGCCGCTCGACATGTACGACGGAGAAGAACACCAGGACGAACCTGCCGGCGCAGATCGAGATCTACGCGGACCGACGGCGACGCCTACAAGTTCCTGTTCATGGCCAAGGGCGGCGGCTCGGCCAACAAGAGCTACCTGTACCAGGAGACCAAGGCGCTGCTGAATCCCGAGCAGCCTGCTCGACGTTCGTCGACGAGAAGATGCGCACGCTCGGCACCGCGGCGTGCCCGCCCTACCACCTCGCCTTGGTCATCGGCGGCACCTCAGCGCCGAGTACAGCCTCAAGATGGCCAAGCTCGCGTCGGCGCGCTACCTCGACGCGCTGCCCGACCGAGGGGAACGAGCATCGGCCGCGCCTTCCGCGACTCGGAGCTCGAGCAGCAGATCCTCGAGCTGGCGCAGAGCACCGGGCATCGGCGCGCAGTTCGGCGGCAAGTACTTCTGCCACGACGTGCGCGTCATCCGCCTGCCGCGCCACGGCGCCTCGCTGCCCGGTCGGCATCGCGCGTGTCGTGCTCGGCCGATCGGCAAGCGCTCGGCAAGATCACCCGCGACGGCATCTTCCTCGAGCAGCTGGAGAACGATCCCGGCACAGTACCTGCCCGACGATCGACGCACGAGGACCTCGGCGGCGAGGTCGTCAGCGATCGATCTCGACCGGCCGATGACCGAGATCCGCGCCACGCTGTCGCAAGTACCCAGTCAAGACGCGGCTCTCGCTCACCGGCACGATGGTGGTGGCGCGCGACATCGCGCACGCCAAGATCAAGGAGCGGCTCGACGCGCGGCGAGGGCCTGCCCGACTACTTGAAGAACCATCCGGTCTACTACGCCGGTCCGGCCAAGACGCCGGCAGGCTACGCCTCCGGCTCGTTCGGCCCGACCACGGCCGGGCGCATGGATCCTACGTCGATCTGTTCCAGGCGCACGGCGGCAGCCTGGTCATGCTCGCCAAGGGCAACCGCTCGCCGGCGGTCACCGACGCCTGCAAGAAGCACGGCGGCTTCTATCTCGGGCTCCATCGGCGGCCCGGCGGCGAGCCTCGCCAAGGACTGCATCAAGAAGGTCGAGGTGCTCGAGTATCCCGAGCTCGGCATGGAGGCGGTCTGGAAGATCGAGGTCGAGGACTTCCCCGCCTTCATCGTGGTGGACGACAAGGGCAACGACTTCTTCGCCGGCTTCAGCAAGGGCAAACAGCTCAAGGTCGTGAAGTAAGGTGCGCTTCGGGGCGCCGCTGATCCGCGGGCGGCTCGTTCGGCGCTACAAACGCTTCTTGGCCGACGTGCGTCTCGATGGCGGCGCGCTGGTGACGGCGCACACCGCCAACCCCGGGGCCATGCTGGGGCTCGCCGATGCGGGAAGCCTCGTCTACCTCAGCCACCACGACGACCCGAAGCGCAAGCTGGCCTACACCTGGGAGCTGGTGCGCGTGGGCCGCTACCTCGCCGGGGTGAATCCCATCCTCGCCAATCGATTGGTCGCCGAGGCGATCGAGCGCAGGCGCATCGCCGAGCTGGCGGGCTACGCGACGCTACGCCGTGAGGTGACACTCGTCGACGGCACGCGCATCGATCTGCAGTTGCGACACAAAGGGCGACCCGTGTGTTGGGTGGAGGTAAAAAGCGCCACGTTGGTCGAGGATGGTCTGGCGATGTTTCCCGATGCGCCAACGGACCGCGGGCGCCGTCACCTCGCCGATCTCGAGCGGGCTCGGCGCTCAGGACAGCGGGCCGTGCTGTGCTTCGTGGTGCAGCGTGGCGACGCCGACGCGGTGAGCCCCGCCGATCACATCGATCCAGCGTACGGCGAAGCTCTGCGCCGAGCCCACGCCGCCGGCGTGGAGGTCATCGCCTACCGCGCACGCGTGGGCACCCGCGGCATCACCCTGCGCAATCCGCTCGACGTGCGGATGTGACGCTAGGGCGTGTCGTCGTCGTCGAGCAAGAGATAGGCGTTGTTGAACACGTCCGCGTCGCTGAGCGCCGTAGTGTAGACGGCGGCGTAGAAGATGACGCCCTGAATGATGGTGTCGCATTGCTCGTCCGTGGGAAGCTAACCGTCCCAGTCGAATGCGCAGGCGCCCAGCAGCACAATGGCTGCCCATCCGCACCAGCGTGGTCTCATGCGCGGGCGCCACACGTGTTCAGGCTACCACGTAGCTCCATGTGACGACGAATCAGCGGGCGAGCAACTCGCGCAGCAGGGTCTTGGCGTCGCGGAAGACCGGCCAGCCATCCCCCACGAGGATGGCGTCGAGCTCCTCGATCCCGAGCAAGCGCTCGACGGACCCGCGTGCAGCGGCCCGATCGCGCAGCTTGTCGTCCGGCAGCATGTCGAGGCGACCGCCGCGGCCGGCACGGATCAGGTCGCCGGTGATGAGCGTGTCCTTTTCGATGAGTAAGGCGAGCTCGCCAGGCGTCTTGGATCCTTCCATGGTGAGCGCGCGCATGCCGGGTACGAGCTCGTCGCCGTCCTCGAGCCAACGTTGGCAATCGAGGGGAAAAGCATCGCGCTCCGCCGCCGGTCCCACCAGTGGCGCCCCGAGCTCACGCGCGAGATTGTAGCCGTCGCGCACGTGGTCGGAGTTGGTGATCACGATCCAATCTACCGTGCCGAGCTGTCTCAGGTGAATGCGATCGTGCTTGGACAATGGAAGTGGGTCGACCACCACGTTGCCCCCCGGGTTGACCCACACGCAGCCGTTGAAGTCCATGCTGCGGGCGGCGTCGAAGGACGACCAGCAGAACAGATCACTTCGGTGTGTGGCTTTCATGCTCGCTCCAGTGACCGCGAACTTTGGTGGAAGCGGCCAGCGTTTGCTGTACACGAACCGCGAGGTGGAGGCGATGGGCTCGCAACAACCGGCAACAGTCCGTGTATTGGCCTGTATCCGGCGACGTGCATCCGGACGGGGGGATCGATCCAGCTCGCCCTGCCCACGCCGGAAGGGGATCTGCACGCTCAGTTCGACGGCATGCCGCTGGCCGTATACACCGGGCTGCGCAGCTACCAACGGCGGCGCTTTTTGCGGCTCGACGCGCACCTGACGCGCACCGCGCACTGCGTAGCCGAGCTGGGGTGGGAGCGGGTGGTGGACCAGGCGCGGATCCGCAGCGCCCTCGACGAGTACGACGAGCGGGCATCGGAGTCCGACCGCGATTGGCGCTTTCGCATCGACGTGCCGTCACGTCGAGATCGACGGCCATACTGCGACGTCCGCCGGCGATGGCACGCCCATTAGCCGTGCCCGCGAACGTGTTGCAACGAGGCGCGCATCGCCATCGAACGCACGCTGAGCCGAGCGCGCCCGGGCATCAAGACGACCGACTGGGTCATCGTGCGCCGCGCATGTGCCGAGCGCGCGCCAAAGGCGTACGAGTATCTGTTGATCGCTCGGGATGAGCGAATTCTCGAAGGCTCGAGCAGCATTTTCTACGGCATCCGCGGCCGCACGCTCATCACCGCTGAAGACGGTGTGCTGGAGGGGATCACCCGCGCCATCCTGTACGAGCTGGCCAGCGCGATGGATTTCGAGCTGGATCGGCGAGGCCTTCGTCTCGACGAGCTGGCTTCGCTGGACGAAGCGCTGCTCACCAGCTCGACGCGCGAGGTGGTGCCCGTGACGCAAGTGGGTGGGACCATCATCGCGGACGGCAAGCCCGGACCGATCACCTCGCAACTCGCTACGGCGTATCGGCGTCATGCGATGGACCACGCCGAACCCGCGTAGTTGAACCCACGAAGAATGACACCACCCCACGGCGGTTGGAGCTAAATGAGCGCGCACGATTCCCGAACAATAGGCGGAGCGAAGCGGAGCCGCTTTTTGGGGAGGGGGGCCCCACCGAAGGTGGGGGGAGGGGTCTTCCCAAGACCCCTCCGGAAAGGGAGAAGAATGAGGTCGACACACGACTACGACCGCGAAGCCCGGCCTCGCCTCGCCCCATGTGGGGCGAGGCCGGGCGTAGCGGAATCGTGCTCGCTCGATCTTAGTCTTACCGAGTGGCGCCGACGCGACATTTGCTGGCTCACGCCGCGCTCGCCCTTCTCGTCGGGGCCGGGTGTCTGAGCATCGCCGGACTCGACGACGACTACCGGGTGGGCGTCGGCGGTGGCGCTGCCCACCCGCCGCCGGCAGCGGAGCGGGTCAGGTGGCCAGCGGGAGCGGCGCGTCGAGCAGCGACGCGAGCAGCGGCACGGGCGGAGGCGGAGCCCCACCAGCACCACGAGCAGCGGCGTGGGGGCAGGCGGGGGATGCACCGGCAACCACGAGTACGTCGCAACCGTCGCCGATTGCATCGACGTCGACGCGCCCGATCCGGACTACTGCGAGCAGACCACCGGGGCCCGCCGAGATGGAAATCGACATCGTCGACGCGGGGACCAACTCGCCGCGCCACGCGTTCGTTCGTTTCAGATCTCGATCCCGAGGTGGCAGCGGGGCCTATCGCGGCCATGAGCCTGCGGATGGTGGTGCCGAGCACGTCGACGCGGGCAGCACCGACTCGGGCGAGGTGTGGCAGGTCAACCCGTTCGATCGCGCCGCGCTGTTCGTGGGCGATCCCGGCAACGCGCAACCCGCGGCCATCGCCGCGAGCCTCGGCGCAACCAACGTTGGCCAGATCGTCACCTGGTCGCTTCCGACGAACATCGTCGACGGCAACTCGGTCTATCTCGGCCTGCGCCCGCTGGTGAGCGACGGCGCGCACTACCTGAACCTGAACGCCGCCGTTACCGATGCGCCGAGGCTGCTGGTGGCGTGCCCCTGATCGCGCCAATGCACATGCGGCAGACCTACTCTGGCGGCATGGTCGTGGTCCATTCGGCAACGCTCTCAGCTTCCAGCCAGCGTCGTCAGTCGCTGCTCGAGCGCGGCCAGGCGCTGCATCAGCTCCTCATGGCGGCGTTCGTCATCGCTCGGCTTCTTCTCCACGAAGCTCAGCCCGCCGCCGACTTCGAGCCGAGCCTCCTGCACGTGTTCGAGGCTCGTGATGCCTTGCTCCCGCGCGGCCATCTCAAGCTCGTCGCGCGTGATGAGCTCGTGCGCCAGACGATCGTCGAGGATTTCCCCGTCCTGCACCAACATGTCGGCGTCGCCCTCAATCATGCGGTCGAGCTCGCGGTGATTGTAGAGGAAGCGCACAGCCATGTAGTTGACCGCGAGCAGCGTGAGGCCGCTCACCACCGCACCCACTACCGAGTTGTCGGGTCCGATGATGGCGTTCTGAACCGTGTTGGCCAGCAGCAGCAGAAACACCAGGTCGAAGCGGTTGAGCTGACCGAGCTCGCGCTTACCCGCGAGCCGCAAGCTGAGCAGGAGAAAGACGTAGACGACGGCGGCGCGGATCACCTTTTCCACGACGGGCACGCCGCTGTGAAGCAGACTGGCGAGGATCGACGACATGCTCGGGAGCTTTCCTCAGTGAGCCTGGCAAACCAAGTCCGTTCCTGCTGGTGTTCCTGAACGCGCATCGGGCGTCACGGCGCTAACGGTAGGCATCGGGCGCCGCGTGAGATCGGTACTTGCGCGCGACACGAGCCGGCGCGCCCCTTGCACATCGCCGGCGAGCATGATGAACGTGAGAAAGCATGCGACGTGGCTGGTGCTCGCAGCAGCGCTGGTCGCCGGGTGCGGTGACAATCTGCCGGCCACATCGCCGGTGACCTCAGGTTCCACCTCGTCGGCCGGCGGAGCGGGCGGAGAGGGTGTGGGCGGCGCCGGGGGTGGCGTCGATCCGCAGTGCACGGCGCTCGCGGCCAATCTACAGCAGGCGGTGGACGATGCCACGACGCTTCCCAAGGGGGGCACCGCGTTGGCGGTCATCACACCCCAATGCGGCAGCTGGGTAGGCACCAGTGGTGAGGCGCACGATGGCGTCCCCATGGCGCCGGAACAGCTGTTGCGCATCGGCAGCGTCACCAAGACCTACGTGGCGGCGACGGTGCTGTTGTTGGTGGCGGACGGAACCCTCAGCCTCGACGACACGCTCGAACCGTGGGTTGGCGGCGTGCCCAACGGCGACACCATCACCCTTCGACAGCTGCTCAATCACACCAGCGGCGTGTTCAACTACACTGACGACACGGCCTTCATGCAGGGCGCACTCGCCAATCAGGTCACGTCTACGCGCCGATCGATCTCGTCGACGTGGCGATCCAGAACGGGCCACTCTTCCATTCTCCCGTAATGCCTGCCCACCGCGACGATCTCGGGATGGCGGACCGGGACCCCGGCGACATGCTCCACGGTCACGGTCTTCTCGTTATCGGTCAGCGCATACGCCGGGACCCCGCCGATCCGGCGCAGCGCCTGGTCCAGGCACGCGATCAGCGTCGGCAGCGTCCGGTCCCAGACCGGGATCACCACCCGGAACCGGGACCACGCCAGCCACGCGCAGAACAGCAGCGTGCCGCGCGGCTGCCCGTCCGGCCCCGGGACCCGCGGCCCGTACCCCCAGTCCCACTGCACCCACAGCGCCGGCTCAGTCAGCTTCTCTGAACTAAAAGCGGTCATCAATATCCGCTGGTCCCGGGTCGTTTCCCGGCGGCATGAAGAATCGCGGTGATCAGCCGGGCGATGTTGTCGTCATCGAGGCCGGTGACGGCATCGCCGAGGTCGACGGGGATCCCGCCGGCGAGGCTGGCCGACAGCAAAAGAGCACGCCGTTCGCCGCCGGAGCAAGGAAGGCCCCCGCTGGCCAGGGCGGTGACCGCAGCATCCCAGTCGATCGCGGCCATCGCGGTGCCGTTGCTGGTGCCGTGGTCGATGAACCGGCTGGTGAAGTCGCCGCGGTGCAGGAACGTCCCGTTGGCGATGAGCAGGGCGACGCCGGCTTCGAGCGGGTAGAGGCCGGCGGCGCAGGCCCGGAGGGCGGCGGTCAGGTCGTCAGCGGTCATAGCGGCCTCCGGGAGCGGATATGGTCGCGGCGGCGATGTCGCGGTAGGCGGGGATGCCGAGGTTGACGGCCTCGGATCGCCGGGCGGCGGCCGTGTCGGCCTGGACGAGCTTGTTGTTCGCGGCGGCGAGGCTGACCTTGAGTCCTTCTGCCTCGCCGGCCCAGCCCTCGCGCTCGGCCTCGGCGATGCGGGCCAGGAGGTTGTCCCGGATATCAGCGAGTCGGCCGTGCTGGTCAGGGGAAATCCTCAAGAGCGGGCACCTGACACAGCTATGCTCATGGACGCAGCTAGAGCCGTATGCCCGGCCGCAGTCCCCGAGCGCGACCCGCCGGCGCTTGAAGTGGCCGAGGAACTCGTCCCACTCGGAGTCGGTCGGCGACCGGTACTCTTCGCTGGGCCGGAGTTCGCGGCGGCGGGCGATGAACGCCCGGTGGCTGGTGATGGCTTCCTCGGGGTAGACCGCTTTATAGCCCATTGTGGTGTTTATATCCTTGTGTCCGAGTATCAGCTGGGCGATGTGCGGCGGCATCCCGTTCAGGACGGCATCAGTGGTAAAGAGCCTCCGGAAATCGTGGGGCAGGAAGTCCAGCGGTTTTCCGTCGGTGCCGGTGATGCCCGACGCGGCGAGCGCGCCGTGGATGAGGGTGCGGATGCCCTCGGCGGGGACCGGCCGGCTCTCCAGCCCGATGACCCGCTGGAACAGCAGCGGCATCGGCGGGTTCCAGGTGCACTCGTGCGTGTCATAGGACGCGACCAGCGGGACGGCGCCGTCGTCTCCGCGGACCCGGGTGATGACTGCGGACAAGACGTCCGCCAGCTCCGGGTCGATGACGAGAAGCCTTTCCTGATCGGTCTTCGACGGGGCGACCGACAGCAACGGGACCAGTTCGCCGGAGGCCGGGATCCGGTACTGGACCAGGCTGTGGTGCGAGAGCTCTGTCAGCTCCTCGAGCCTGATGCCCGTGTGCCTCAGTACTTCTATGGCGGCCCATGCCCAGAACGCGTTGTCTTCCTCCCGGATCAGGTCCCGCCGCTTCCCGCTGTCCGGTTCTTCGACCCAGATCCGGCGGGAGGGCCGGGCCAGCCGGGCCCGGCGGAGTGTCTGCCCGCCGACGGTGAACAGCTCTCCTGGCCCGGCTGCCCGGGCGGCGTCCAGCCTGGCCGCGGCATCGGTGCCGCCGCGGCCGGTGGCGGCGGCGAGGACGGGCAGGACGGGGAGCCGTTCGCGGGTCCGCTGGTCCATGCGGGCCTTGGTCCGGGACTTGCGCTTCTGGAGCTGGATGTCGCTGCCGCGGACCGGGCAGGGAACGGCCCACGGCCCCCAGCGGGCGGGCTCGTCCAGCGCCCATTGCCCGAGGTCGAGATAGAAGGCCCGGATGGTCATCAGGATGTCGTCGGCGGTCTCCCTCCTGATGACCTGCTCCCCGCCGCCGGCCGTGCGGACGGTCCTGGTCTGGAGGCGCTTCTTCCACCCGGCGGCGATGTCGGGCGGCAGTCGCAGCGAGTCGATGCCCGGATGACGGGCTTCCAGGTCCTTCCAGAACCACAGCGCCAGCGACGTGGCCAGGCCCGTGAGGGTGCTGTAGTCGATGCCCGGCTGGCGTTCGCGCAGGTAGTCCACGAGCAGGTCGCGGACCGGCCGGCAGGAAAGGTCATACCGGTCGACCAGCTGCTCGACGGTGAGCTGCCCGGCGAACCGGGTGCTGATCATCCGGACGCTGGCCGGCGCTCCGGCCGGGAAGACCCCGGCCGAGTGCAGGAGCTGGTAGACGAAAGAGCTGTGCCGGTTGGTGCGGCTCCCGTCGCTGAACACCTGCCGGCAGCAGTCCAGCAGCTCCATGCAGTCGCCAGGGGTGATGTCGCTGACCAGGCCGCCCTTGGCCGCCATGACGAGGGCGGCCCGCTCGATCGCCGGGCCGAACGTGGACGTCCCGACGGTGCTGGTCTCCCGCAGTTCCTTCAGGGCCGCGATCCCGGCGGGGTCGCGGGTCCGGGCCATTTCCTCGGCGACCCGGACCGGGGATGCGGTGGCCAGCAGCCAGGGCAGTCCCGGCCGCAGGATGTCGCCGCCGATCAGCTGGACCATGCCCATACCGAGCACGTTGCGGATCTGCCTGCCCCGCGGCCCGAGGT
>CAWCUW010000004.1:0-260303 GCA_963798815.1 uncultured Alphaproteobacteria bacterium | reverse complement strand
TGACGGCGTTTACGGGTCGCTGCTGAAGACGCGCCGCCGCGAGCTGCATCAAGCGGCCGCCGACTGGTATGCCGATCGAGACCTGTCCCTGCATGCGCAGCATTTGGACATGGCCGGGAATCCTGGAGCCGCCGGGGCCTATCTGGCGGCTGCCGAGGCCGCTGCGAGTGAATATCGCGCCGAGCAAGCGCTGTCTCTGGCCCGGCGGGGCTTGGAGCTGCCTGGCGAGGAAGCCACCCGTGCATCGTTGGCCAACCTATCGGGCGAAGTGCAGCAGGGGCTTGGTCGAACCGAGGAGGCCATATCCGCCTTTCGCAAGGCGGCCGATGTGTCCCTCGCAGGTAGACCACGCTTGCGGGCGTTGCTTGGCTTGGCGCACGGACTCCTGGTGCTGGACCGGTTCGCGGAGGCGATGACCGTGCTCGATGGCGCGCAGAGCGAGGCCGAAAAGCAGAACCTCCTTGTCGAGCAATCACGGATTCACACGCTCCGCGGCAATGCCCACTTCCCGCGCGGCGAGATTGAACGGTGTCTCGCCGAACACACCGAGGCATTGCGGCTAGCCGAAGCATCTAACGCGAAGGAAGAGCAGGCGCGGGCGCTGGGCGGTGTTCGCCGACGCCAACTATATGCGGGGATTGTTTCGCACAGCACGGCAGATGTTTCAGCGCTGCGTCGATATCAGTGCTACGCAGGGCTACCGCCGCATAGAGGCGGCAAACCTTCCCATGCTTAGCTGGACGCTCGTACTGGAGCTGCAATTTGCTCCAGCGGCCGAGCATGCTCAGCGTGCGCTGCAACTGGCCCAACAAATCGGGCATCAGCGGGCGGCCATGCTTGCTTATGACGCGCTTGGTGGCTTGTACCAAGAAACGGGCAAAACTGGACCGGCACTCGACGCTAGCTCCGCAGGCCTATCCATCGCGCAATCTTTGGGTGCGCGACGGTTTGTTGCCTACTTTCTTATGGTTAAAGCCAGAAGAGAGTTCGAAGCTGGAGATTTAAACGCTAGCAGAACCATTAAAGAAGCGAACGAAATCGCACGCGAGACCCCGGGCTACGTACTGCCCTTGGGGCTGGGCCTTGCCGCTCTGATTGCCGGTGACACAAAAGAGCGCACAGCGGCGCTAGCTGCAGGTGAACAGACGCTTGCGGCGGGCACAGTTGCTCACAATGTAATCTTTTTCCATCGCTTTGCTATTGAGGCTTGCCTGGCGGCCAAAGATTGGTCGGGTGTCGAACACCATGCCGCTGCGCTCGAGCGCGGCATGGCAACTGAGCCGATACCCATTGCGGATTTCTTGGTAGCCCACGCCCGCGCGCTTGCGGCCGCCGGCCGTGGTCGTAAAGACGCGGGAGAACTTGGGCGACTGGTAGAGGAGGCCAGCCGCGTTGGCTGGCAAGCCATGGTGCGATCACTGGAAACGGCCCTGCTTGCGAGCTGACACCGGTTGAGTAGGAGCTGCCATGTCTGGCTGAGCACCAGATGTCTGTGAAGTCCGGTTTTGGCACTTAGCAGACATCTGCGATGGCGCGCACATTTCCGCTAATGACCCAGAGCGGACGTCGAGAGCGAGCGCCTTACTCCGTCAGGCTCCGCAAGAATGTCTCGATCTCAGGCGGAACCGAGGTGAATCTAATCGTCACGCCGGTGCTTGTTCCAGACAGCGGCCCGAGCACTTTGCCGTAAAGCGAGCCCGGGATTTGTTCGCCGTCCTGTCCGACGAGATGCATCTTGAGATTGCTCAGGGGAGTCACGGAAGCGGCGAGCCGCGCCTCGGCGGCCTTTGGCGATAGCTTGGTGACGAAGCCCTTTGACAGTGCCCCGCCCACCTGACTCGATTCCACGACCTCGTAGAGAATCGGAATTTCATCCTTCAGTTCGATCAGCGTATCGACCGACTCGCCGAGCGAGAGCTTGTGCCGTCCGCCGACGCCCAAGGCCTCGAACAGAATGACGGGTTGTTCGACGCCTTTGGCTCTAACCTCCATCTGCTTGCCGATCTTGAGCTTGTTGCCCACCTCCTGCCGCGTCGTCTCGGAGACGAGGATTTGACCGCCGGTCGTGCAGGCCTGAATGCGCGAGGTGAGGTTCACGTTGCTCCCCACCACGCCGTATTTCATGCGCTCCGGCGAGCCGATATTGCCGAGCACCACCTGACCCGTATGAATGCCGATGCCCATCTCGACCTCTGGCAGGTCGTCCTTGCAGTTCTCCTGGTTGACCTCGTCCATGGCGATCTGCATCGCCACGGCGCAAGCGACAGCCCGTTCGGCATCGTCTTCGTGCCATACCGGCGCGCCGAACAGCACGAAGATCGCATCGCCAATGAACTCATCGATCGTGCCTTGGTACTGCTTGATGATCGGCACCATGGTCGCGAGGTAGCGATTGAGCAGCTTCACCACGCGATCGGCCGGCAGGCGCTCCGACAGCGAGGTGAAGCCGCGGAGGTCCGTCATCATCATGGTGAGCTTGCGCTTCTCGCCGCCCATTTGCAGTCCGCTCGGCGAACTCGAGCACGGTGTCCACCACCTCGTCGGTGAGATAGCGGCCGAAGGTCTCGCGAATGAAGCGGTTACGCAGCTCGACCTGTTCCGCAAGCTTCTTGAGTTCCGCCTCGACGCGTTTGCGATCGGAGACGTCGGCCCACGAGCCGACGATTTCCTTCGGCTTGCCGTCCTGGTCGTGCGTGACGGTGAAGGTATCTTGGATCCAGATGTAATGTCCGTCACGGTGGCGGAAGCGGTATTCGAGCGCCCCGTGCCCGACGCTGACCAGTCGCTCGAGCTCGGCGAATACTCTCTCGGCGTCGTCGGGGTGAAGCCGTTTCACCCAGAATTTCTTGTCGTCGCGCATTTCCCACGGCGAGTAAGCCATGATCGCGTTCAAATTCTCGCTGACAAAGGTACAGGCATAATCTCCTGACACCTGGGTCGTGTAGATAATGGCGGGGCTGGCGCCCACCAGCGTCTCGAGATCGTTCATGACGGCCATGCGCTCGCCAAGCGCCTCCTCCGCGCCCTTGCGGTCGGAGATGTCGGCCCAAGAGCCGACGATCTCCGAGGGACGGCCCTGGGCGTCGCGGATCACTCTGAACGTGTCCTGAATCCAGATGTAATGGCCGTCGCGATGGCGGAAGCGATATTCGATCGTTCCTTCGCTTTTCTCGATCAGCGGAGCCATTTCCTCGAACACGCGCTTGGCGTCCTCGGGGTGCAGGCGCACTGTCCAAAAATCCTTGTCCTCGAGCATCTCCCAGGCCGAAAAGCCCATGATGCGCGAGACGTTCTCGCTGACGAAGGTACAGGTATAGTCGCTCGCCTGATTGGTGTAGACGATCGCCGGCGTGACGGTCATCAGATAGCGCAGCCGCTCCCGCGCGCCCTTCAATTCGGTAGTGCGATCCTCGACCCGCTTCTCCAACTCGTCATGCGCCTTGCGAAGCTCTTCCTCCTCGCGCTTGCGCGCGCGGAGGTCGGTGGCGAAGCCGACCATGCCGGCTTCCTGGCCGTCCTTGTCGAGCAGGACCGAGGCTGCGATGAGAACGGGGACGTTGTGCCCGTCCTTGGCCTTGAGCACGCTTTCGTAGCCTGAGGCCGTGCCGCCACGCTTGCGCATCTCGATGAGGACGTCCTTGGCGCGCTCCTCGCTGTCGTAGAGCCCGGTGGTGGGGCGCCCAATGACGTCCTCGGCGCGGTAGCCAAGCAAAGTCTCGGCGCCTTCGTTAAAAAGGACGACCGTGCCGTGCTTGTCGGTGGCGATGATGGCGTCGGGCGAGCTCTCGATCAGACGGGCGAGATAGCGCTTGGTTTCCTCGATCTCGGCGTTCGCCTTGAGAGCCGTTTGCTCGGCCTGTTTGCGTTTGGTGATGTCGGCCCAGGCGCCGACCAGCTCAAGCGGGTGGCCGGCCTCGTCGTACACGACCTTAAAGGTGTCTTGGATCCAGATGTAATGTCCGTCGCGGTGCCGGAAGCGGTATTCCACGCTTCCCCCGCCACGTCCGATCAGCGGTTGCATCTCGCCGAAGGCGCGCTGCGCATCGTCGGGATGGAGACGCTCCGGCCAGCCCTTAGGGTCGGTCGTCATCTCCTGCGGCGTATAGCCCATAATGGCCCGGAGATTTTCGCTGACAAAGGTGCAGGCGTAATCGCCGGTTGCCTTGGTCGTGTAGATAATTGCCGGACTGACCGCGAGCAGATATTGCAGACGCTGACGCGTACCCTTCAGCTCGGTGGCGATGGACTTGCGTTCGATCTCGAAAGCTTCGAGATCCTTGACCCTCTGGCGCAGACCGGCAATCTCGTCGACCAGCTGCTTCTTGGTCTTTTTGTCGTCGTCGCCGACAGGTTGTGGGACGTCGGTGACGCCCTTGGTCTTGGCTTGGGCACCGGGCCCACTCTCAGCTCCGTACATAACCTCAACCCCCAACAACGGAGGACCTCGGCCAACTCCTGCGTCCTGCAGCAGAATTGCATCGCCGCGGGGAGGTAAATCGCGGATTTGGCCGCTTAACCTACACAGTAACTGTGTACGTGCTTGCTTTCCTCTTAGCATGTATTCCAGAACTGCGCGAGTAGTCCGGCCAACATGGCGAGTGACGCTGTAACAGGGAGGCAGGCGTGGTCGAAACCCGGCACGGCGCGGACCGCAAGGTGGTTAATCTTGCTCTGCAAGGCGGCGGGTCACATGGCGCCTTCGCGTGGGGGGCGCTGGACCGGATCCTCGAAGACGAGCGGATTGCCGTCGAGGGCATAGTCGGCACCAGTGCCGGAGCGATGAACGCCGTGGTGACCGCCTATGGCCTGACGCTCGGCGGCAACGAAGGGGCGCGACGTGCATTGGCAATTTTTTGGGAAGCGGTAGCCGCGTCCGGTACCTGGTCCATCATGCAGCCATCCATGCTGGATCGGCTGATCAATCCGGGCAGCCTCGATTATTCGCCGGGCTGGGTGATGATGGACATGCTGTCACGCATCTGGTCGCCGTATCAGATGAACCCGGCGAACTACCATCCGGTCCGCGAGATATTGAATGAGCAGATTGATTTCGACCGCCTCAGCCGCTCCGACAAGGTCAAGCTGTTCGTTTGTGCGAGCAATGTGTTCACCAATCGACTACGCGTATTCGATCTCAGCGACATATCGGTGGACGCCGTGGTTGCCTCCGGCTGCATCCCCTCGGTGTTCCAGGCGGTCGAGATCAACGGCGAATATTTTTGGGATGGCGGCTTCATGGGCAATCCACCGATCTTCCCAATTATCTACAACTGCGCCTCGACCGATGTGCTGCTCATCATGGTCAATCCGATCCACATCGAACAGGTGCCCCGGACCGCGCAAGCCATTCTCGACCGCATCAATACATTGAGCTTCAACTCGAGCCTGATGCGGGAGATGCGTGCCATAAATTTCGTCAATCAACTGGTAGAAGGGGGCTTCGACGATGGCGGACGGCTAAAGAAGATGTTGATTTACTGCATCGAGGCAGAGGACGAAATGAGCAGGCTCGGGGTGTCGAGCAAGCTGAACGTCTGTCGGGATTTTCTCCTATCGCTCTTCGAGTTGGGGCGTAAACGCGCCGACATCTTCCTGAGCGATCATTTCGACAAGATCGGCAGGGACTCATCAACCTCGATCGAGCAACGTTTCTTGTGACCCTCCACATTAGCCTTTCGGATGTTCCCGCGAATATGACAATTGCCACACGGGGGCACGAGTATCTCGTATACGTTGCTCAGTGTGCGCTATGATCGGCGCGCGCAATCCGCCCTGGCATCGGCATGACGCAGCCCTCTGTCGCTCAGCCTAAACACAGTCTCAAGGATGTGGTCCTGCTGAAAGGCCTCACCCCTGAGTCCTTGCAGCGTGTCGAGGAAAGCTGCGGCTGGCGGCGCTATGAGCCCGGCGAGCCGATTGTCGAGTATCTCGATCGTTCGGACGACGTGTTTTTTTTGGTTTCAGGCGAAGCGCGGGTCATCGTCTATTCGATGGCGGGCAAGGTGGTGAGCTTCCACGATCTTGGTCCAGGCGACATGTTCGGCGAACTTCCGGCCATCGATGGCCGTCCGCGCTCGGCGAGCGTCGAGGCGCGTACGAGTTGCCTCGTCGCCTCGATGAAGTCGGCGCCCTTCCTCGACCTATTGCAAGCCGAACCGTCGGTGCTGCAGGCCGTTCTGCGTCAGCTTGTGAGCACGATCAGGCGACTGTCGACGCGTGTGTACGAGTTCAGTGCCGCGATCATGACCGTTACCGGGCGGAAGCTCTACGCCGAGATGCAAAATATCCGCGCCAAGGACGTCTATCCCGACGAAGAGGTGAAGGCGTTTCTCGTCGAGAAGACCTTCCCCAAGAGCGCCGAGGACATGACGCTCAAGCTTTCGAACGTCGCCGCCGCTTTCTACGGACTGGCTCTGGCCAATGTCGGTGAGCGGTTCGGCTGGAGAGAGGCTGATGCAATCTCCAAGGCGGTGTTCCGCAAGCTCGGCCGATTGAAGACCAAGGAAGCACTCGAACTGGCCGTCGACCTGCCGAGGGATTCGCGCGCGCCAGTGCTGGTGTTCATAACCGCGGTGCATTCCGCCTCGCCGGAATATAATTTCGAGGTGCTGGAATATCTGCCCGAGGAGACGACGATCAGAGTGTTCGGCATCTCTCGCTACGATCGCATCGCCAAGGCGCTCGACATCGAACGTCACCTGACCTGGCCGGAGCTCTTACCTTTCTTTGAGGGCGCCGCCGAGGAGCTCGGCATCCGGTGCAAGGTCCAGGGCGAGCTCAAAGAGCTCGGCGAGCAGGGCCGCTACGAATGCATCTACCGCATCACCCAGTGAGTGCCCGCTACTATTCGCCCGTCGCCTCGTGAACCAGTTTGGCAAGGCGTTCCAGGTCTTTCACCAAGAGTGCGTTGCGCTGACGCTCGATGAGGCCGATCCGCGACAGACGCGTGAGTTCGCGTGTCACGGCCTCGCGATGCGTGCTGACGCGGCTCGCGATCTCCGTGTGGGTCGGGGCCGGGTCAATGCAAGCGAGCTTTCCGTCCTTCGCGCCGAGAGTTGCAAGGCGCAGCAGTTCAGCCTGGATGCGATTGCTGACCGCAAGCGTCGAGAACTCGTAAACGCGCGTCGTGAGCGCCCTGATCTTGGTCACGAGTTGCGGCAGCATTGCCAGCGCCACGACCGGCTCAGTCTCGATCAGCTTCCTGAACGCAGCGCCGGCAAGCGTCGCCACGAGGCAACGCGTGTGGGCCTCGACGCTCGCCGAGCGGGGTCCCCTGTCGATCGCCGGATACTCTCCGAACACCTCGCCGGGACCGAGGTTGCGAAAGCTTACCGCCTTGCCGGCCAACGAGTAGATGGTGACGCTGACCTCGCCTGAGATGATGAAGAAGACCTCGTCGGTCTGATCGAGATAGTCGACGATCGACTCTCCCGGTCCGTATCGCTTCCACGTGCAGCGTTCCTGGACGCGTTCGAGTGCGTCCGAGGAGAGCCCGGACAGAATGGTGATACCGGCCAGCGAATGGTCCGCTTGTTGAGAGGTCGATCCCACCATCCATCTCCCCAGACCGGGGAGCATAGCTCAGGGCGAGGAAGATTTCACGGGCCCGTCTTTGCCGTGTGGCAAATGCCACAGCGTATTCCCAGCCCGGCCGGCATGATCAGCCCCTATCGAATGGAAGGGAGGATCCCATGAACCCGCTTTCGACCAAACTACGTTATACGACAACCGTCTCAGGCCTGGCCGCCGCGCTGCTCGCCGTCTTCGCTCAGGGTCCCTTGTTGGCCGGCGACATGCCCACAAAGGGCGTCACGCCCTACGTGACCCATTTCGTCTTCCGACCCGTGATGAGCATCGACGTCCCCAATCTCGGTACCGTCACCACGCTCGAAGCGACCGGTACGACCGAGAACATGAAGGGCGAGAAGATGCTCGACAAGATGTCAGCGCGCTGTGAGGCGCTGAGCGTCAACTCGGGGCCAAAGAACTATATCGACGGCGCCTGCGTGCTCGCCGACACCGACGGCGATATGATCTTCTCGAGCTTCGACACGCGCGATGTCGACAAGTCGCAACCGGACCTGAGTTGCGGCACGCACATCATCACCGGCGGCACAGGCAAATACAAGGGCATCACGGGCAGCGAACCCTTCGCCTGCAACGGGCTGCCGGCGCTCGCCGGTGTCGGCGGTTACACCTCGATGGACATTCCGCACAACACGAGCTGGGAGATCAAGCCCGGGTCGTAGGCCTCGGCTCACCCCCCGTCTCCCTAGCGAGGCCGGTGCCATCCGGCCGTTCGAGCCCGGCATTAGAGCCGGGCTCCTTTTTGTTGTGGCAATTGCCACAGCGTGAAGGAACCGGCTGCGCGAAATTAGGACAGCAAAAGTTCAGCAGAGACCCACGCGATGACACAGGTCCGCAACACCGTTTCGATCTTGGCGGCAGCCGCCTTTGCCGCCTTGACCGCCGACATTGCTCTGGCAGAGCCTGCCATATCCCCATGTATCGACGATGCCATGATCGTGTTCGACGCATCCGGATCCATGAGCGGCAATCTTGATCAGGGGATCGCCACCCTCAAGCCGAAGATCGACGAAGTGCGGTCGGCTCTTGCCGAGATCCTGCCTGCCGCCACGCGCTTCCGTCGCGTCGGATTGGTCACGTATGGGCCCGGGCCCGGCAACCAGTGCAACGTCAAACTCGACCTCAAGCCAACCGCGAACGCCGCCCCGCTGATCATGCAGGACCTCGAGGGCATCTCACCCGCCGGCAAGACCCCGTTGACCACGGGGGTGGCCACGGCGGCCGACGTGCTCGACTACCGCAGTAAACCGGGCGTGATTGTGCTGCTGACCGATGGCGAGGAGACCTGCGGCGCCTCGCCTTGCGAGCTCGGCAAGGAGCTTCGGGCTCAAGCGGCGGATCTGACGGTTCACGTCATCGCTTTTCGCACGAGGGGGTATTCCTGGACCGGCGAGCAGGGCATGGATACCAAGTGTCTCGCCGAGCAAAACCACGGGATGTATTTCAGCGCTGAAAACCGCGACGACCTCGTTGCCGCGCTGAAAGCCACGCTGGAATGCCCTATGATTTCGGAGCGCTTTGCACGAGAGGCGCGTGAGCGACATTGAGCGCCGGCGCTATCTTGAAATGGTCTAGCAAGGCTTTTAATTCCGCTCTCGGCGGGACAGCCAATCTTGCAAGCGGGCTGCTCCCGTCCCATCTAGCTCGATCCAGGCAGAAGGGGTTCATGGTCTTGGCGAAGCGTCCTCTCGTCGGCGTCATGTGTTGTACCCGGCTCCCCGAGGATCCGGTGCAGGCTGTCGCCGAACGCTATCTGCGGACGGCCCCATTCATGGAAGCGGACGTTCTACTGGTGCCGTCGATGAGCGATATTCTCGACATCCGCTCGATCGTCGGCCGTCTGGACGGCATTTTGCTGACCGGCAGCCCATCCAATATCGCGCCGAACCGTTACCGTGGCATGGTGGACGGAACCGGTCCGTTCGATCCGGCCCGCGACGAAACCGCGCTCCGCATTATCGCTGCTGCCGTGGAGCAGGACCGACCCATCCTGGGCATTTGCAGGGGATTTCAGGAGATCGCGGTCGCCTATGGCGCAACCCTCAGACCCGATCTTGGTGAGTCCGATCGCGAACAAATACACCACACGCCACCTGGCCTGCCGCCAGAAGAGATGTTCGCGCTCAAGCATCGCGTCGAGTTCACCCCCGGCGGCGTGTTGGAGCGTATCATCGGGGCTCCATCGATCCTCGCCGTCTCTGCGCATTTCCAAGGCATTGACCAACCAGGAGAAAATCTCATGATCGAGGCCAAAAGCACCGATGGCATTATCGAAGGCATTCGTCCCATAGGGGGAGGGCGGGTGCTTGCCGTGCAGTGGCATCCCGAATGGCGTCTCTCTGAGAATCCTAATTCCGTGAAGCTGTTCTCTTGGTTCGGAACCGTGATACGCGGCGCCTCATTTGACGAAGCCGCCGATCGCCTCGCGCGATAGAGTGTCGTGGATTGGCGAAGACGCCTCGATGATGCCGCAAGAGACGGAGCAGGATGCCGACACGCCGCACGTCCTCACGCTTGAAAAGTCCCTGAAATTTTCACCGATATCGGAGATTTCTTCCTCTCGAACCTCTCGAGTTGATGGCACTAAGACCGCGGCTATGATTTCGCGCGCCGCTCGGGCGCAAAAAAGGCGGCGCCCGAAAGGGCGCCGCCGGAGCAATTTGCGAAGCGATGTTGCTGGTCTAGACAGAGCCCAGTAAGAGGCCGAGGCCGGCGATGGAGGCCAGGCCGCCGGCGAGACGATAGACGGTGTTACCAAGCGCCGTGCTGGACATGCCGATCAGGAAGCCGATGCCGATGGCGTGCAGCGCGGCGGTGGCGAGCATGAAGCCCGCGCCATATTCGAGGCCCAAGGCATTCATCGGCATTTCCGTGCCATGCGCATGGCCATGGAAGATGGCGAACAGACCGACCGCCGCCATGGCCACCGCAACCGGGGCCTTGACGCCGAAGGCGACGATGCCGCCGAGCACCACGACCGACAGTGCGATGCCGAATTCGACGAAGGGCACCGGTATCCCCATGACGCCGAGGAATCCGCCGAGCGCCATCACGCTGACGAAACTGAGTGGCACGAGCCAGAGCGCGCGGCCGCCGAGCTGATAGGCAAAGACACCGACCAGGATCATCGCCAGCTGGTGATCGAGGCCCGACAGCGGATGCATGAAACCGTGCACGAACCCGCTGGTGGAGCCGACGCCGACATGGGCGAACGCCGCCGTCGGGGCGAGGCAGAGTGCAAACAAGGTTAGCCAAAGGCACGACCGCTTCATGGAACCCTCCCTAAATCTTTTCTCGACACAAGCGGGTAAGCACAGTTGGAATAAACCTCATATCACGTCGCGACTATGCGTCACAACTGCGCACCGAACTTTTTTATCTGCTGCTTACTTGGTATGCAGTTCACGGCGAACGCTCATACTGAGCGTCGACGCATGGGCTTTAGCGCGAAGCTCTTTTGACGCGCTTCGCGCGAGCCGGGCGCGTTGGGGCGGCATGATCGGGGTGGTGATGCGAACGATGGCGGCTTCCGCTCGAAGCGGCGGTGGCCTCGACCGGCATACGCACCAGCTTGCCGTGACGCACGCCGCGCTCGGCGATAACGTGCTCGCCGAAATGCTGCACCTCGCCGGACTTGCCGCGCAGCACCGTGACTTCGAGGCAGGTATCATGGTCGAGATGCACATGCAGCGAGGCAAGCGATAGCTCGTGGTGATCGTGATAGGCGCGTGTCAGGCGCTTGGAGAGCTGGCGGGCTTCATGGTCGTAAACATAGACGAGGGCGGCCACGCAATCGCGTCCGCGGCCGGTGTCCGGCGCCGCCTCTCTAATGCCGGCGCGAGCGAGATCGCGGATTGCTTCCGACCGGTTCTGGTAGCCGCGCTCGGCGATGATGGCGTCGAGCTCGGTCATCAGGTCGTCGTCCAGCGTCACTGTCACTCTCTGCATCGGGAGGTCTCCCAAGATTGGCGCATTACGCCCGTACACACACGGAAATTTAGTGCAATAGCAACGAGATAGCCTCGGTCGAGCCTTCCGGCTACAGCGGACGGCAAGTCCATCATCGAACCCATATTATAAGGCGCTCCGGATGGTCATTCCTGCCTTTGGCGCGGGCGCCCATAAAGTGGTAAGCGAATCTGTGGCTTGGGGGAGGGTACCAGCGTGAGTGCAGACCCGGCGAAAGAGCGGTCTTCGGCGCGCGTCGCCGCGCTTTCGATTTGGTCCGGGCCGGTGGATCCTTTCCCGCTGACCGGCGGCATCACCAATCAGAACTTCACGGTCGAGGATCGCGGCCGCCGTTACGTCGTGCGGGTCGGCAGCGATATCCTGGTGCACGGTGTGGTGCGCGCAAACGAGCTGGCTGCGAGCCGCGCGGCGCATTTGGCCGGGCTGAGCCCCGGGGTGGTGCATGCGGAACCGGGCATTGTCGTGTTCGACTTCGTCGAGGGACGCACCTTCACGGCGGAAGACGTGCGCAACCCAGCCAATCTCGAACGGCTGGTCGACATGGTGCGGCGCTGTCACCGCGACATTCCGCAATATTTGCGCGGGCCCGCCGCGATGTTCTGGGTGTTCCATGTCGTGCGCGACTACGCGCACACACTCGCCGAAGGCGACAGCCGCCACGTTTCCCTTCTCCCCGATCTTCTCGCGCGGGCCGCGCGACTGGAAGACGCGGTCGGTCCGATCGAAGTGGTGTTCGGCCACAACGATCTGCTGGCGGCCAACTTCATCGATGACGGGCAGCGGCTGTGGCTCGTCGATTGGGAATATGCCGGGTTCAACTCGCCGCTGTTCGATCTCGGCGGCCTTGCCTCCAACAGCGAGCTTTCCCCCGAGCAGGCGGAGCGGGCCTTGAGTCTCTACTACGGCAAACCCGTCGACGATCGATTGCGCCGCCGCGCTGCCGCCATGACCGCGGCGTCGCTTTTGCGCGAGACCATGTGGAGCATGGTGTCCGAGATCCACTCGACCGTCGATTTCGACTACACCGCCTATACGGCGGAGAACTTGCGCCGCTTCGAGTCCGCCTATGCGAGTCATCTGACCATGGACCGCGCATGAGCGAGCTGCCGTCTTCCGCGAAGATCGTCATCGTCGGCGGCGGCATCGTCGGCTGCTCCGTGGCCTATCATTTGGGCAAGATGGGCCTCACCGACGTGTTGCTGCTGGAGCGGGGAAAACTCACCTGCGGCTCGACCTGGCACGCGGCGGGACTGGTCGGACAGTTGCGCACGAGTGCCAACATCACCCAGCTGCTCGGTTACTCCGTCGAGCTCTATGACCGGCTCGAGCAGGAGACGGGACTCGCCACCGGCTGGAAGCGCAACGGCGGTTTGCGGCTCGCCTGCAATCCCGAGCGCTGGACCGAGGTGAAGCGGCAGGCCACCACCGCCACGTCCTTCGGGCTCGAGATGCATCTCCTCAGCGCCAAGGAGGCGCAGGATTTGTGGCCGCTGATGCAAGTCGACGACGTGGTCGGCGCGGCGTTCCTTCCCACCGATGGACAGGCCTCGCCCTCCGATATCGCCATGTCGCTGGCAAAGGGCGCGCGCCAGAACGGCGTGACGATCGCCGAAGGGGTTAAGCTCACCGAGATCGAGGTCGAGAACGGCCGGGTACGCGCCGTCGTCGCCGATGGTGGGCGGATCGCCTGCGACAAGCTGGTGATCTGCGCC
The DNA here is from genome assembly GCA_963798815.1 of uncultured Alphaproteobacteria bacterium. Taxonomy (GTDB): domain Bacteria; phylum Pseudomonadota; class Alphaproteobacteria; order Rhizobiales; family Methyloligellaceae; genus Methyloceanibacter. The sequence continues at coordinate 247,035 of CAWCUW010000004.1, read as the reverse complement.
GGCCAATGGTCGCGCGAGATTGGTCACATGGCGGGGGTCAATATTCCGCTCGTCTCGGTGCAGCACCAATATCTCATCACCGACACGATCGACGGCGTGACCTCGAGCCTGCCGACGCTGCGCGATCCGGACCGTCTCACCTATTGGAAAGAGGAGGTCGGCGGGCTGGTAATGGGCGGCTATGAGCCCAATCCCAAGCCGTGGGCCGTGGACCGACTCCCCGACAATTTCGAGTTCCAGCTGCTGGAAGACGATCTGGAGCACTTCGAGCCGCTGCTCGAACTTGCCGCCGGTCGTGTCCCGGCCATGCAATCGGCCGGCATCAAGCAGTTCATCAACGGACCGGAGAGCTTCACACCGGACGGGAACTTCATCCTCGGCGAAGCGCCGGAGGTGCGCGGCGTGTTTGTCGGCGCCGGCTTCAATGCCTTCGGCATCGCCTCGGGCGGCGGCGCCGGCATGGTGCTCGCCGAATGGGTCGCCAAGGGCGAGCCGCCCTACGATCTGTGGCCGGTCGACATCCGCCGCTTTGGCCGCAACCATCTCGATACGCGCTGGGTGCGCACACGCACGCTCGAGGCCTACGCCAAGCATTACACCATGGCCTGGCCGTTCGAGGAGTATCGGTCCGGCCGACCGCTACGCCGCTCGCCGCTCTACGCCAGGCTCAAGGCGGAGGGAGCCTGCTTCGGCGAAAAGCTCGGCTGGGAACGGCCGAATTGGTTCGCCGATCTGGCGAGCGGGGAGAAATCGGAGGACATCTACAGTTACGAGCGGCAGAATTGGTTCGCTGCCGTTGGCCGCGAGCACAAGGCGGCCCGCGAGCGCGTCGCCGTGTTCGACCAGACCTCGTTCGCCAAATTCCGTCTGGTCGGCCGCGATGCGGAAGTCGCGCTATCGTGGATCGCCGCCAACGATGTGGCGAAGCCGCCGGGTCATCTCGTCTATACGCAAATGCTGAATGCGCGCGGTGGCATCGAGTGCGACCTGACGGTCGGCAGGCTGTCGCCGAGCGAGTATTACATCGTCACCGGCACCGGCTTCGCCACGCACGATTTCGACTGGATCTCGCGCTCGATCCCCGATGGGCTCGATGCCCGCTTGAGCGATGTCACTTCTGCCTATGCCGTGCTCTCGGTGATGGGCCCGCGGTCGCGCGAGGTGCTGCAGGGCCTGACCGAGCATGACCTTTCCAATGCCGGATTCCCGTTCGGCAGGGTGAAGCAGGTCACCCTCGCGGGCGCACCTCTGCTCGCGCTGCGCGTCACCTATGTCGGCGAGCTCGGCTTCGAGCTGCATATTCCCGTCGAGTTTGCCGCCAGCGTTTACGACGCGCTGATGGAAGCCGGCGAGCCGCACGGCATCGCCAATGCCGGCTATCGCGCCATCGAGTCGTTGCGATTGGAAAAGGGCTACCGCGCCTGGGGTGCGGAGATCGGGCCCGACCATTCGCCGCTGGTGGCCGGCCTTGGCTGGGCGGTGAAGCTGAAATCGGGCACGCCGTTCGAGGGACGTGCCGCGCTCGAGGCTCAGGCCGCCAAACCGCTGCCGCGCCTGCTCGCCGGCTTTACCACCGATCCCTCGATCGTGCTGCTTGGGCGCGAGACCATTTATCGCGACGGCAAGCGCGTCGGCTGGCTCACAACCGGAGGTTACGGCTACACAGTCGGGCGCTCGATCGGCTACGGCTACGTGCGCGATCCGCAGAACGGTGTCGATCGTGGCAAGGTGCTGTCCGGCCGCTACGAACTCGAAGTCGCCACAGGGCGGGTGCCCGCCGAGGTGTTCTTGGACCCGCTCTACGACCCCACGATGTCGCGGATCAAGAGCTGAACCAGTCCCCCCGCAGGGACTGAAACGGGGATTACCTTAGCGGTCGCAGTGGGTGTAGGATAACCGAGCTCGCCGGTGCTATCGGACATCAAGCACTCCGGCAACATGGGGCGGACTGGCTGTTATGTCCCTGTTTCGAAGGAAGACGCCTGCTAAAGCCGCCGAGGGGCTGACGCGTGTGTTCTTTGCCTCCGATTTCCACGGCTCCGAGCGCATTTTCCGCAAGTTTATCAACGCCGCCAAGCACTATGAGGCCGACGTCCTGGTGATGGGCGGCGACGTGGTCGGCAAGCTCGCCATTCCTGTGATCCGCGAAGGCAACGGCTCCTTCCGGGCGCCTCTGATGGGCAAGATGGAGCGCCTCGAAGGCGCGGCCGAACTCAAGGGCTTCGAGGACCGGCTGGGAACGCTTGGCTACTACAGCCGGGTCATGGATGAGGATGAGTACCGGGAGATTCGGTCGGATCCCGCGGCCATCGATCGGCTGTTCCACGAACTTGCCAGCGAAAGACTCGCGTCTTGGCTTGACCTTGCCGAGACGCGCCTCGCCGGCAGCGGGATCAAATGCTTTGTGATCGGCGGCAACGACGACGATCCGGAAGTGCTGGAGTTGCTGCGGGACGCTAACGCGCAATCCATCGTTTTTTGCGAAGGCAAAGAGGTCGAGATCGACGACCATCACACCATGATCAGCGTGGGATTCAGCAATCGCACGCCATGGAAGACTCCGCGCGAGATCGATGACGACGAGTTGGGGACGATGATCGAAGGTTTGGCCGACAAGGTCGCGGATGCGCAGCACGCGATCTTCAATTTTCACGTCCCGCCGGTGGATTCGACGCTTGATACCTGTCCGATGTTGGACTGGAACACGGACCCGCCCACACAAATCGTCAAAGCCGGCCAGGTCGTCCTGCATGGCGCCGGCAGCAAGGCGGTGCGACGGGCAATCGAAACGCATCAGCCGCTGCTCAGCCTGCATGGCCATATCCATGAATCGGGCGGCGTGGTGAAAATCGGCAGAACCACGTCCGTGAACCCCGGCAGTGAATATGGCGAGGGCGTGCTGCGCGGTTGCTTGCTGGCTCTGGCTCGGGATGAAGTGAGGAATTATCAGCTGACGGCCGGGTGATACGGCCGAGAGGAACTCGATTTGGGATAATGGAGGGGGCTCGCATGGCAACGGCTGCAGCAAAACCGGAAGTCTTTACCCGCAAGTCATCGGGTCTGGTGCGGGTGATGTCGCCTTATTCGGCGTTCGTCTACAACATCCTCACGATGGGTCTGATTTTCCCCTGGACCTATCTCTGGGCGCCGGGCGCGCTGCCCGGAGGCCGACTGGTCTGGGGCATCTTGCTGGCGATGATCTTCGAGATCCCCATCGCTCTCTCATATGTCTGGCTGTCGACGGCGCTGCCGCGTTCCGGCGGTGACTACGTATTTCAGAGCCGGGTGTTCGGTGGCGGCATCGGCTTCTCCGTGGTGATGTCAGGCTTCGTCATCTGGATCCTGCAATGGGTCGCTCTGTCCGGTTGGTTGCTCTCCTATCTTGGCTTCGCTTCGCTGTTTCTCGGGCTCGGCGGAACCATGGGCAATCCGACGCTGACCAACATCGGCGTGTGGTTCACCACTCCTTGGGCGATCATCATCGTCAGCATCCTGAATGCGCTATTGGCGATGTTGCTGCTGGTGAGCGGCTTCAAGAACTACGTCAAATTTCAGTATGTGATGTGGTACGCGACGCTGCTCTCGTTTGGCCTCATGCTGTATCTGTTCTTCTCGGCCACGCCGGAAGTCTTTGCGCAGAAACTCGACGCGTTCGTCGTCGCTTCGGGCGGGGCGCCCAACTTCTACCAGACGGCGCTCGACGCGGCGAAGGCAGCCAATATCGATCTCAATCCACCGTTCAGTCTGCTGGCCACGATATTGGTGGCACCGATCGCCTGGACCTCGTTGCAATGGGCCACCTATAGCGCCCAGCAAAACGGTGAGATCAAAGGGGCGCGCTCGTTCCAGAACCAGCTGGTCATTATCATGGGATCGCTGATCGCGACCGGCTTGCTGCTGGCGATCCTGGCAGCGGCTTTCGAGCACGCCATCGGCACCGACTTCTTATATGTGGCGGGCGCAGGCTACTGGGCTGGCTTGGAGCAAGGCAAGTTCAACGGCGTCTTCCTCTGGCCGAACATCGTGGCCAACGCGCTTGCCGGCAATCCGATCATCGTCGTGATCATCGCCCTCGGGTATATTCTCAACGCGTTCCAGATCGTCAACAACTGCTATATCGGCATGACCCGCGTGATGGTGGCCATGTCGCTCGATCGACTGTTGCCGGAATGGGTGAGCCGGGTCTCCGACCGGCTGCACACGCCGGTCAATGCCCATCTGGCATACTTCCTCGCCAGCGTTCCGGTCATCCTGGTCTACAATTTGTGGGGCCAGTGGACCGCGCTGACTCTCGGCGTGACCTTCGCCTGCGGTTACGTGTTCGTCATCACCGCGCTCGCCGGCGCGCTGATGCCCTACCGCGCCAAGGCCCTTTACGATGCCTCGCCGGGGGCGGCTTACAAGGTGGGAAACATTCCCCTGGTCACGATCTTCGGCTTGATCGGCGCCATCGTCGGCGGCGTCATGGTGCTGATGTTCATGTTCTACAGCGCCCTCGGCCTCACCAGCGTCTTGGCTTACCAGGTGGTGTTCGGCATTCTGGCGGTGTCGATCATCTGGTATTTCCTGGCCAAGATGATCCAGCGCTCGCGCGGCATCAACGTGGACTACGCCTTCAAGGAGATCCCGCCCGAGTAGGCGCTTTCGGACAAGCTCTCGAGGTCGACCGTCCGCTTACGGCCAGCACAATTTCGCGCGGAGGCGTTGCCGCGCGAAATTGTCGCTGCACCCCTGGCGCCGTTCCATATGATGATGACGCATGGATTGCGCGTTGGCTGCGCATCACGGGCCGGAGATGGTGGATCGCAAGGCGCTTGAAATCGAGTCCGGTCGCATCCTGGATGTCGTGGGCAAAGCCGGCCTCACTCTACGCCTGGTGGGATCGATGGCCATCCTGCGGCGCTGTCCGAACCATGCCGACCTCGTCAGCAGCGACCGGATCTATCGCGACATAGATTTCGCCGGGCGCAAGAAAGAGGCGCGCGAGTTGCACGAGGTGCTGACGCGCCTCGGCTATGTCGAGGATCGCGAGGTGTTCGTTGTCTCCGAGGGTGCGCGCGCCATATTTGCCAGCGCTTCCAAGGGCGTGCATGTCGACGTGTTCTACGAGAAGCTCGACTTCTGCCACGCCATACCTCTGCAAGACCGGCTTCAGGTCGACGCGCCCACGCTGCCGCTGGCCGAGCTGCTCCTCGCCAAGCTACAGATCGTCAAGGTCACCGAAAAGGATTTTGTCGACATGATCGCGCTCCTGCTCGAGCACCAGCTCGGCGAGAACGATCGCGATACCCTGAACGCCGCCCGGATCGCCAAATTATGCGCGGAGGACTGGGGGCTGTGGCGCACGGCGACCAAGAACCTGGACAAGCTCGAGCACTTCGCCGGCAGCCACGCCAGGCTCGACCCCGCGCAGAAAGCGCGCCTGGTTGCCCAGGTGCAGGCTCTCCACCGTCGCCTCGATGCCGAGCCGAAGTCGCTCACCTGGCGCGTGCGAGCGCGCATCGGCGAGCGCATGAAATGGTACAACGACGTCGAGGATGTGCGGTGAGCGAAACTTGAGGCAAGCCGGCCCGAGTCTCTTCGGATTGCCTAGACGACGGCTGAGCGGTACGCGAGGTGAAGTCGGAGCGAGACAAAACTCCGGGAGCTCACTCGCTCGCCACCCCGAACTCTACCGCAATCCCCTCTTCGGTATGCCGGACGACACGACCTTCCGTTCGCCCCACCTGGACCCGCTCACCCACCGCGGGTCGTGCCTCAAGTTCGAGGCGGGCGCCGCTCAAGGAAAGATCGAGAACTCGGCAGGGAAGCACTTCGCCGCTCGAGAGGAGGATTTGCGTGGTGCCACGACCGATCTTTTTTCGCCGGTTGGGCCATCGCCTATCGGCAGGCAAATCAGACGGGCTGCCGTTGGTTTCTGCGCCATCATCCGCCAGAATGACGGGTGTCGGCTCGGCGCCTTGGTCAGAAGCTGCATGGCTCCTCCAAGCCATGTAGCGTTCGAAATTCTCCACCACGGTGCCCAAGTTGGTGAAATCGATCGGCTTGGCGATGACCAGATCGAAAGTTCGCCAATTGTCGGGATGTGCTACGAACCCCGCGGCGTCGGCGGTAATGCCGACGAAATGGGGCGACGCAGCCGCAGCCGCGGGCGAGGATTTGAACTCCGCGACCACCCGCAGTCCATCCATGGTCGGGAGTTGGAAATCCACCAAGGCGATATCGTAGCGGCGATCTAACAGGGCCTTGAGCGCCTGCGCGCCGTCATCCACGAGGTCGACCCGGTGTCCGCGCTGCGTCAGCAGAACCTTGAGCAGGTTTTGGGTTGTTTGGCTGTCCTCGGCCACCAGAATCGCCAAGGATGCCTTGCCGTCACTTGAAGGCGGTGCCGTCACGTCTCCTGCGGCCTGCGATACAGCCATGAAATTCATCTCATCGTTGCAACGCTACGCTAGCGATGTCCAAGTTCTGGTAGCGTGTTCACCGGCCTCCATCCGTCCACGAGGAAGCGGGCGTTGCCATCCGACTACATCACACACGTGCGTGAACTTTCCGTTAGGAGCGCCGCTGTGGAGCCACCAACATGGGACAAAACCGCGCTTTCTGTGGGCGCGGAACTCACGAGGTAAACCCCGATTAATCCAGGGTTCGCCGCCGATATCTTGGAATATTAGGGTCTAACTTGCTTCCAGGTCCGGAAGGAGGCGTCCCGACAGGGGAGCGGCGGCGGCGCAGGTGGCGCGGAGCTGGGCTTTGATTTCGCGAAAGGAAACGCCGCGGCGCTGCCCTTCGTCCCACAGCGCCATGCGCACGCATGCAAGGCTCTGCCACAGCGTCAGCCGTCCGGGCGCGGCAAGCTGCGGGTGGTCGCGCAAGACGCGGGGCAGGCGGTAGTAGGGGATTCGGCTGCACAGGTGGTGAATGTGGTGGATGCCGATATTGGCGGTGAACCAGCGCAGCACGTGCGGCAAGTCGTAATGCGAGCTTCCGCGCAGCGACGCCTCGTAAAAATTCCAGTTCTCGTCGCGATCCCAGAACGTCTCTTCGAACTGATGCTGGACATAGAACAGCCACACGCCGATCGCCGCCGCGAGGAACGTAATCGGGAGATGCACCATGAGGAACGGGCCGAGTCCCACCAACCAGATCATCAGCGCAGCGACCGCCGCGATGCCCAGATTCGTCGCCATCGTGCTCGCCCAAGGCTGCCAGCCACTGCGCATCAACCCAAACGGCAACCTCTGCCGCAAGACGAAGGCGTAGACCGGACCGATGCCGAACATCACCAGCGGGTGGCGATAAAGCCGATAGAGCAGGCGCCGCGGCCGAGAGAGCGCGAGATACTCCCTCACCGTCAGCATATCGATGTCGCCGGTGCCGCGATGATCGAGATTGCCGGAATGCGCGTGGTGCACTGCGTGCGTCCGCCGCCAAAAGTCATACGGCGTCAAGGTCAGCACACCGATCACGCGACCGACCCAATCGTTGGCGAGGCGATGCCGAAAAAACGCCCCATGGCCGCAATCGTGCTGGATCATGAACAGCCGCACGAGAAATCCGGCCGCGGGCACGGAAAGGATCATGCAGAGCCAGAAGTAGCCAAAATCAAGGGCGATCCACATCGTGAGCCACAGCAGCGCGAGCGGCAGCACCGTTATCACGATCTCGATGATGCTGCGGGCAGAGTTCGGTTCACGATAGGCGGCGAGGATCTTTGCCCAGGAGGGATCGGAAGCGCCCGCCGGTGCCGGCTCTGGCTCGATCGTCGATTGGCGAAGCTCGCTCGAAGCCATCACACCACACTCACCCAAAGCTCGCGCGAAAAATTGGCTTCACGCGATGACCAAGGCCCAATTGCCGGTAGATCGTACGTTCCCGTACAAAGTAGTATTGCACGAAAGCCCGCCGCTTCGATACCGTCATCATATATACGGGAATTGCGCCTCCTAGGCGCCCGCCTTTAGGTCGCTACGCCCCATGGGGTCGACCATGCGTCCGCTCACCGACGGATCGAGAGAGCGCAAGAACCGGCCGCTCCATTGACTTATGGGATTGCGCGACAGCGCCGCGAAGCTCGCTTGGTGACGCTCGCGCCGCTCCTCCAGCGGCATCACCAGAGCGCGCGCGATTGCGCTAGCGACGGAGTCTGGGTCGTAGGGATTGACCAGCAGCGCGCCGGAGCATTCCGCGGCGCTGCCGGCGAAGCGCGACAGGATGAGCGCACCGGGATCCTCGGGATCCTGTGCGGCGACATATTCCTTGGCCACCAGATTCATGCCGTCGCGGAGCGGGGTGACGAGACCGGCGTTCGCCGACCGATAAAGGCCGGCCAGGCTGGCGCGCCCATAGGTGCGGTTGAGATAGCGGATGGGCGTCCAGGCCACTTCGCCGTACATGCCGTTGATCCGCCCAGCCGCCGCGCCGACCGCTTGTTCCAGCTCTGAATACTCGGGAATTTCGGATCGGCTCTTCGGCGAGATTTGCAGATAGGTGACCTTGTTCTGCCATTCCGGGTGAAGCGCGTGGAAGCGCTCGAAAGCCTCCAAGCGCTGAACCAGGCCCTTGGAATAATCGAGACGATCGACGCCGATCACCAGCGCCCGATCGCCGAGACTCTGCACCACATCGCGCACGAACGCGGACTTCACCGCGCGCTGCGCGAGACGCTGAAACCCCTGGGGGTCGATCCCGACAGGGAAGCTGCCGACGCGCATCTGCCTGCCGCCGGAGGAAAATACCAGCTGGTCGTCTGTCGCCTCGAACACCCTACGATTGGCGACGCGCTGCTCGGCCATCAAATAGCGGGCGAAATTGCCCACATCGGTCTCCGTCTGAAATCCCACAAGGTCGTACTGCAGCAACATGGGCAGCAGCCGCTCGTGATTGGGCAAGACCGTGACGACCTCCGGCGCAGGAAAGGGCACGTGCAGGAAAAAGCCGATCCGGTTGGCGTGGCCCCGCTGGCGCAACTCCTCGGCGATGGGGATCAAGTGATAGTCGTGGACCCAGACGATATCGTCAGGCCGGAGAATCTTCGAAAGCTCGTTGGCAAAATGCTGGTTTACCCGGAAATAGCCGGTGAGATCGCGGCGGTTGAACTCGGTGAGGTCGATGCGGTAGTGCAGCACCGGCCACAGCACGCGATTGGCGAAACCGTTGTAATATTCCTGGTAATCCTCCTCCGACAGGTCGGTCACCACGAACCAGCCTTGCTTGCCCTCGACCGTGCGCGTCTTGACCTCTTCGGCAGGGACGACCTCGCCGCTCCAACCGAACCAGACGGTTTCCATCTCTTTGAGAACCGGCGCGAGCGCGACCTCGAGACCGCCGGCGCGTTGAGCGGCGCCGGGACCCGGAACGGAGACTCGATTGGAGACGAGGATCAGCCGCGCCAATAGCGGTCCTCCCAGCTTCGCGACAGCCGCATGGCGGTCAGGATCAAGCCGGCCATCGAATAAGTTTGCGGGAAATTACCCCATAGCTCGCCGGTCTGCGGATGGATGTCCTCGGCCAGCAGCCCGTAGCGATTGCGGTGGCCGAGGGCGTCCACGAACAGGTCGCGCGCCTCCTCGTGGCGTCCGAGCCACCACCAGGCGTCGGTCAGCCAGAAGCGGCAGGTGAGGAATGCAGCCTCCGGCATGCCGAAATCGTCCTGGTTGGCGTAGCGCATCATGTGCTGTCCGCGCCGCAGGTCCTTCTCGATGGCCGCGACCGTGCTGGTGAAGCGCGGATCGCTTGGCTCGATCAAGCCGATCTCGGGCAGCAGCAGCACGCTGGCATCGAGATCCTCGACATCGAATCCCGCGGTGAAGGCGCCGCGCTTTTCGTTCCATGCGCGTTCCAGCAGAGTGGTCTGGAGATTGCCGGCGATCTCCGACCACTTCGCCGCCTTGCGATGCAGGCCGAGATGCGAGGCGATCGCGGCGAGCCGGCTGCATCCCGCCCAGCACATCGCCGCGGAGTAGGTGTGGACTCCGGACCGGCCGCGATATTCCCAGATGCCCGCGTCGGGCTCGAAGGCGAGCTTCTCCGCTTTGTGTCCCAGCGTTTCCAGCAAGTTGAACAGACTTTCGTCGCCCATGCGCGGCAGCCGCCGGTCGAAGAACATCGGCGTCGCGGCGAGAATGATGCTGCCGAATGTATCGTGCTGGGCCTGATCAGCGGCGGCGTTGCCGATGCGCACCGGGCCGTCGCCGCGAAAGCCGGCCAAGTCGGGGGCGATGGTCTCCTCCAGGGAATCGCTCGGCACCACGCCATAGACCGGCCGCAGCGTCTCCTCGGAAGCGATGCCGAGGATGAAGGAAATGAACCCCTCCATCGTCTTCGACGAACCGAGCCGGTTCAGCGCTTTCACCACGAAATAAGCGTCGCGCAGCCAGCAGAAGCGGTAGTCCCAGGTCCGCCCCGATCCGGGCGCCTCGGGGATCGATGTCGTCAACGCGGCGACGATCGCACCGGTCTCCTCAAAATTGGACAGCTTGAGCGAGATCGCCGCGCGAATGATCGCGTCCTGCCAATCGTAGGCGCTGGCCAGCCGCCTGACCCAGCCGGTCCAATAATCGCGCGTGCGCTCGGCGAACTCGCGGCAGGTCATGACCAGGTCGCCGGTCATCGACTCGTCGGGGCCGATGATCATATGGATCGGCTTGGTCAGGACGAACGAGGCCTCCTTGTCGATATAGGAGATTGGCCCGTCGGTGGTGAGCCGGATCGCGAAGTCCTTGCCGTGATAGCTGATGTGATTGCTGCCGAGCGACCGTTGTTGGATGGGCTTTCCATAGTTGGTGGTGGGCCGCATCCGGATGGTGATGCGCGGCAGACCGGCAAGCGGCTCGATCATGCGGATCAATTGCGGCGGCCGGAACATGCGGCCGAATTGACGGAAGCGTGGCGCGAAATCGGTGATCCTGATCGCGCCGTCTTTCTTGTCGGTCAAGGTGGTCGATACCACTGCCGTATTGCGCTCGTAGTCCGACGCGAACTCGGCCAGGTCCTCCAGCACGACATCGGAGAAGCCTTTTTCCTCGTCGCCGGCCACGAGGCGAGAGAAGACCGGATCGCCGTCGAAGCGGGGGAAGCACCACCAAACGAGCCGCGAGGCAGGGTCGAGCAGCGCCGCTGTCTGCCCATTGCCGATCACGGCGAGATCGAGTCCAAACTCCTTCATGCGCCGTTCCCGCTCCGACTCCAGATCCGTTCGAGCCAAGCACGAACGTCATCGGGCGTGGCGAAGGTTCCTTGCGTGCCAGCAAGCTCCCTGCCCACCGAATAGCCGCAACCCTTCAGCTGCGGCAGGATCGCGAACACCGATTCATCCGTCGTGTCGTCACCGACGAAGATCGGTTTGCGTCCGGCAAAGGGCGCGCGTGCCATCAGCTGGCAAACCGCCGAACCCTTGTTGAAATGCGTCGACTTGATATCGATCACGTGCTTGCCACTGACAATTTCCAGGTCGTTGCCCGGCTCGCCCGCGACGATCTCGCGCACGGCAGCCTTGAGGAAGGCTTCGCGCTGCGGGACGAGCCGATAGTGCAGGGCAATCGAATGCGCCTTGTCCTCGACTAGCACGCCGCCATCGACATCGGCGAGCCCACTCAACGCGCTGCGCAACGACGTGCTGAGTCCGGCATGCGAAATTGCAACAATCGGCTGACCGGGGACGATCCGCATCTCGGCACCGTGGCCCCCGATCGCCGGCGCGACCAGCGGCGAGAAGATGCGGTCGAGGCTCTCGATCCTCCGGCCGCTCACCAGCGCGAGCGCCCCGCCGGTGCGGCCGATGAGATCTCCCAAGAGTTCGGTGAGCTTCGCCGGCACGACAACCTCGGACGGCGTCGGCGCAATGTCGAGCAGCGTGCCATCGACATCGAACAGCAATGCCACGCGGCTAAGATCGACGGCATCCGCCGGAGGGGAGGGCCGCGGCTGCCTATGGTCCGTGGCGGCATGCATCGCTCGATCCTCAAGCTCCTCTTGTAAATATTGCTGGCTGGGTTGGCTGAACGAGGGTCTTCGGCAGCGGCGAACCGCCCAGCCGTCGGAAGCGAATGGGTTTACGTGCTCGACGGTAGCATATCAAGCTTCGGACGAAGCGCGGCGGCGGCGCCCTTCAACGCCGCGAATTCGGCGACGATCACATAGACCGGAATCGGCGCGAGATATGCGCTCATGCGCCCTTTCTGCTCGAAGGCTTGGCGAAAGGGTCCGGCCGAGAGCGCAGCGATAATCTTAGGCGCGATGCCGCCGCCGAGATAGACGCCGCCGCGCGCGCCGAAGGCCAGCGCAATATTGCCGGCAAAGCGGCCAAGGCAGATGGTGAACAGCCGAAGCGCCTCGCCGGCGATAGCGTCGCCGCTAGCGGCGCCAGCCAGGACGTCGATGCCCTCCACCGCCGGCGCGCGTCTGCATGCCGCCACAGCTCGATAAAGCGCGAGGAGCCCGGGACCGGAGATGGCCCGCTCGGCCGAGACGTGGCCGGTCCCTTGGCCAAGCTCCCGCAAAATAGCGAGCTCTTCCGGATTGCCGGCGCCGAGCGACGTGTGCCCGCCTTCGCCAGCCACGGCGATCCAGTCTTGCCCCGACCACACCAGTCCCGCGACGCCAAGCCCAGTGCCCGGACCCAATACCACTTTGGTCGCGTGTGTCGCCGGCATCGTGCCGCCAATTTGCTGGAGTTCGCTTGGGTCGAGGCCGGGGAGGGACAGCGCGAGTGCCTCGAAATCGTTGAGGACGTGAATTCTCTTCGAGTCCGGTCGCGTGGCAAAGCTCGCTGGTGCGAAACGACCAAGGCGAGTTGGTGAGATGGATCGCCTCGCCCGCGACCGGCGCCGCCACGGCGAGAGCGGCACGCCTTGGCTTGACCGGTAGGCCCGAAAAATATTCGAGCAATGCCGCTTCCAGGTTTGCATGGTGAGCGCAGAGCGTTTGCCGAATATGCGAAAGCTCGAGCGTTCCCGGATCGGCCAAGGCTAACCGGGCGTTGGTGCCGCCGATATCGGCGACCATCACCAGCTCGGCTCGGCTGTTTTTTGCCTGCATGATGCGTGTTGGGGACAGCGAGGCTGACGGGCGAGGCTTACGAGAATGTCGCGCTCCATTGTCTTGTGCATCAGCGGGGGGTGCAAGGACAACATCGCCGGTCACGACATTGCCTTGACTGCAATAAACCCGAATCGCGCTCGAACAGTTCCAGCATCCCGTCGTGTCTGCTCGCGGATGCGGCGGTCGACATGGAACTATTGGTGGTCTTCTACGGTTCGCTGATCTCTCCTGCCACGGCAGGTAACCTGCAACCCCCCGGAGTGCATCCTATGAAGACTCTCATCGCATCGACCGCCCTAGCGCTCATGCTCTCGGCCGGCGTCGCGGCCGTGCCGGCATTGGCAGCACAAGACTCCACGCAACTCATCACCACGCTTCCCGGCGAGACCTTGCCGATCAGCGATTATTACAATCAGAATGTCTATGACACCCAAGACAACAAGATTGGCGAGATCAACGACCTGCTGGTCGACAATGGCGGCAAGGTGAATGCCGTAATCGTCGGCGTCGGCGGCTTCCTGGGCGTCGGTGAAAAGAATGTGGCCGTGGCTTTTCCGTCGCTGAAGGTCGCCGAGAAAGACGGCAAGCGCTATCTGGTTCTCGATACGACCAAGGAAGCGCTCGAGTCCGCACCCGGTTATACCTATGACCGCAGCAAGAGCGCCTGGATGCCGGCCGCTAAGCAGGGCTAACGCGCGCCCACCGAAAGGTTTGCCAACGGGCCGGAGCGATCCGGCCCGTTCCGTTTTATCTGCGAGCCTCCGCAACCATCGATAGCTCGGCGCGTTTTCATAACAGCCGTTCAGATCCGCGCCCCCGGCGGGCGACCGGCAAATCGTTATAACCCAACCGCGAAACGAGGAGATGCCCCCATGAAACCAGTCATGCTCGCCACGACCCTATTACTCATCAGCGCGGGCTACGCGTTCGCCGGTCCCGGAGCCGGGGAACCGACCACGCCTGCCGATCCGTCCTCCGGCCGCCCCACGGCAATTCTCGACGATGCCGCATGTTCCAACGTTTGGAGCCTGACGCAGCGCCAGGGCGACACTCTGTCGGAAGGCGAAGCCGCTCCGTTCATCGTCAACTTCAAGCTTGTCGATGCGAATGCCGACGGCAAGATCTCCGAAGCCGAGTTCAAGGACGGCTGCAAGAACGGCTTGGTGCAACAAGCGTCTGCTGGCGGCCAGCAACAGCCTTCTGGCTCGACGGCGCCGACGGGATCGTCAAAGACCGCTCCGGCCATGCCGCAATAGCCTGATGCAGATCCGCAACATCGAGCCCGGCGATTTTGCCGGGCTCTTTTTTTGCCTTACCCAGTCCCTTGGAAGAATCGCTTGCGTGTGAGAAATTCGGCTGTGCGCTGGGGGGCGCCACCGAATGCGATGTTTCTCACTGGGGCTCTTGGCCCTCGCTCTCGTACATCCTGTTGCCGAGCCTGAGATCGACTCCGATCGGGCGGTCCCTCGTTTCATCTTGCAGCACGGGGAATGGATCTGCGTCGATCGGAACCCGCGGCAACTGAAGCGACTCGATTGCGCACCGCGCGGCAACCAGCCCAGAAAAATGTCGCAGCCCGAATAGTTGCCGCCGCGTTAACCATGTTACGGGTTCCGGCTGCCCCAATTGATCGCAAGATTGCTCATTTCTCGTCACGAAATCAGCGCCTTCTTGCGCGGAATTCGCACTCTTCCTCCCCAACATGTTCAAGGAGACAAGAGTGCGGATTCGACGCCTACTGTTCGTTCTTGCGTATTTTCTGTCAGGCGCCACGACACCCGCTTACGCAGCTCTCGGCGAGGCGCCGCGTTGCTTCCCGACGACGCAAGGCACGCTGGAGATCGCCTCGGTCAATCTACCGATCCCGGAGCTGTCCAAGCCAGTTCCCAACTACGACGCCGAGGAGCGTGACTATTTGATACGCACCATCGCCTTCGAGGCTTCCGGTGAGCCCGAGGAGGGCAAGAGCGCCGTTGCCCATGTGATCCTGAACCGCACGCTGAGCGGCAGATGGGGCGACAGCATCAAGGACGTGGTGACGCGTCCCTGGCAGTTCGAGCCGTGGATGACGCGGCGCCGTGAGATGCAGAAACTGTCTCCTGGCGATCCTCGCTACGAGAGCGCGGCGCGCATAGCCGATGCCGTTCTCGCCGGTGAGATGCCCGACCCCACGGCGGGCGCGACGCACTTCCTCAACCCGATCATCGTGCGGCAGCGGCGCGGCGGCTCGCTGCCGGCCTGGGCGCACGGCAACGCGCACCCGATCGGCAGACATACTTTCTATTCGCCGGACGAGGGCAAGACCGCGCCGCAACGCGCTGCACTATTGTGGTGGAAGGGGGATTCGCTGAGCGGATTGTCCCGCGGCCCTTGGCTGATGCAGGCTGAGCGGACAGACGACCAGCCTTGCCCCTAAGCAGGCGACAATCGGGCAGCTAGACCAGACTCGATTCTGACGATTGCGCGGCGTCTCGACACCTTCGCTGTGCAGAGCTGCGCGATCGTCGCCAATCGCTAACGCCGCGCCGGCCGCGACTTCCGTCGCCGCAGGCGGCCGATCAATTTTGCTGTTGGCATGTTGCGGCCGGCCCTGACGGCCGGATTTGCAAGCGATCGCGCAAATTTCACTGAAATTGTTGCCCCGCCGTAAAGCTCGTTGTGACGACGGCCGCCCTACGGTGCTCGCCCAGTCGGCACTCTGGATTGCTTCCGCGCGCCATGCATCTCGACATGCAGACAATGTCTGCCGTGAACGTCGCGGTGACCGCCATTCTCGGTGGGGTTCTGCTATTTACCTGGGCGCGGGAGCGCGACAGTGCTTTTGTCGGCTGGTGGGGCCTAGCGCTGCTGACCATGAGCGCGGGCGTCATTATGACCGCCTTCCCGGTTAGGTCGCACGCCGACCTCCTCCATCTCGGCTTGGCCACGATCGCCCTCTCCGACGCGATCAAATGGAAGGCAGCACAGGAATTCGCCTTCGGGCCTGCGCGACTCCTGTTGATTCTGCTGGGTCCGGTCGGCTTTCTCATCGCCCTCCAATCCGGCTATCTCGATTCCTTCGATCAGGAGCTGGGCGTGCTCTGCACCATTCTCGCCGTCTACAATTTTGCCGCGGCCGGCTCGCTCGCCGGGGTGAGCGACGAGCACCTTCCGTCGCGCTGGCCGGCGGTAATCCTCCTCGTCGTTACCGGCCTCGGCTATCTCTCGTGGCTGCCGCTCAACCTCGCCATGCCAATTGGCGAAGCGCAGTGGGTCGGGCTGAGCGAGTGGTTCCCAGGCATCATTCTGCTCACCCTGCTGCTGCGCACTACGCTTGCTTTCATCGTCTTGTCGATGGCCAAGGAACGCCAGGAATTGGAGCAGCGCGTCGAGGCCTTGACTGATGCGCTGACTGGCCTCCCCAACCGGCGCGCGCTGTTCGAGGTCGCCGATGCGCTGGGACAGAACCGGCACCTCGGCGGCGACGCCATCTCGGTGCTCATCTTTGATCTCGATCATTTCAAGGAGACCAACGACCGCTTCGGCCATGCCTTGGGGGATCGGGTGCTCAAGCTGTTTGCCAACACGGCATCGGCGCATCTCAACGGCACGAGCGTCGTCGCGCGGCTTGGCGGCGAGGAGTTTGTCGCCATCCTGCCGGGCGCCGATCCGCTGGAAGCGTTTGGCGCCGCCGAAGCCGTGCGGCGTGCCTTTGCCAATTCCGCGGCCTTTGTCGACGGCTTGGCGGTGGGTGCCACCGTCAGCGTCGGCGCGGCCTCCGATGTCGCCATCAAGGGCGACCTCAACGCTCTGTTCCGCCGTGCCGACGCCGCGCTCTACGTGGCCAAGCGCGCCGGGCGCAATCGGGTCGAATTGTTGGGACCGCACGATGCGTGCGAGCAGACCGAGGTCGAAGTCGCGGTGCGAAGCGCGGCGCGCAATCCCTCGGCCCCCGACGACGCGCCGCCCATCAAGCTGAGAGCGTGAACCGACCTCGATTGTGACAGCCAAATGACTGATCTGTCGCAATATTAGGATTACATAGCCATGGCACCCTGCGCCGAGTTGGTCGTCCGGAGTGTCCATGAAAGCCCGCATCGTCGAAGAGCTAGGCCAAGCCGAGCTGATGCTGCCGAACCGGGTGGCCGGGGCGCTTAGGGCGAACGAACGCGCCAAGCTCCGCATGAGCGTGCTGCAAGCCGCCATGCAGCATGCACGCGACCCGCACGCGCCGATCCCGGACTTCGTCACCGAATGCGGCAGTACGGGACTCGACGCCGTGTCGACGCGGACGCTTGTCGCCGGCGCTCGCACGAGCGGTGCGGGCAGCATCGAGGCGCCCGGCCTCGCCAAGCTCTCGCAAGCGCTTCTCGCCGATGTGGAGAGGATGGTCGAAGCGGTCGCTGCCGGAGATCGGCAAGCGGGCGAGGCGGCGGCGCGCCGGTTCGATGCGCTTAAGGCGAGCCTCGGTCTCGGCCACGAGCAGCTCGCCGAGGCGGACATCGCCAAGGTCACGTCCGTGCTGCGCGACGGCGCCGACAGTCTCCATCGTCTCGTCATGGATCTGCACAAGGCGCTCAATGCCCTTACGGCGCAATGCGCGGAGGAGAGCATCGCCGGCGCGCGCTGCTACGGTCTTGGCTCCGAAGACAGACCGTTGATCGCCGCCTTCATGCGCGGTCTCGACCGCACCCGCGGACTCAATTCGATCACCCTGGTCTCGATACCACTGCGGTGCGTGGCGAGCATCGCCTGCTGATCCAGAACGACATCGGCACGACCGATGCTCACGTTCTGGTGGTGAGCGTCGAGGGTTCCGCCGTCACCGTCACCCATAGCGATGTGCATGAGCCGCGCGCCAAGTTTTTCCGCGGTCTGTTCGACGCATTTCCGGTGAAGTGGAGCAGGCTCCACCAAGAACGGGCCGAGGGCCTCGCCAAGGGAGAAGCCTTCTACCTCATCAGTGGCCGCTACCAGGCCGAGCGGGAGTCGCTTCAGGCGTTTCTCGAAGCGATCGGCGCCGCGTTGGTTTTTCTGATCGACTGGAACAAGGCGCGCAAGGCTTTGCGCAAGCTGGTCGGCAATGGCGATGCCGTTGTTCTGCTGAATTGGGCCGCGCGGCATGAGATCGGCCACCGCGGCTTTCTTCAGCTCGGCGGCGTCGAACTGGTTGCTTCTGCCGTGCGCCAGGCTGCGCCCGCCCGCATCGGCTTCGGCGAGGAGCTCGGCGACGTGCTCGGGCGCGAAGCGACGCTTGAATTTCTCAAGACCGCGCTCAGGCTGTCGACCGAAGCCTTGCGCCAAGGGCGCTCGGCGCGCTCGGTGCGCGAGACGCTCGAAGTCGACCTGGTGCGTCGCATCGAGCGCAACGAAAGCGCTTTGCTCACCACCGTCGTCCGCCAGCTCGGTCTCGCCCGCGATATCGCCACGGCGATGGCTGCGGACATTGCCGATGGGCGATATGGCCGCGTTGACGCGGCGAGCCATGCGGCACGCGCCAAGCGCATCGAGGGCAAGGCCGATGCAATCGCGCTCGAGGCGCGTCGTTCGATCGAGCGGACGCAGGCCAACCCCACCATCACCAAGCTGGTCAATGCGTCTGAGGATGCCATCGACGAGCTCGAGCAAGCCGCGTTTCTGGTCTCGCTCTTGCCGCGCGAGCTGGCGAAGAATTTGCTGCAGCCTCTCGGCGAGCTCTGCACTGACGCTATTGCCGGCGCCGAAGCGGCGGTGCGCGGCCTGGAAGCGGCGGCGAGCCTGTCGGAGAGCAACGGCGGGGAGGCGGCCGACAGCGAGGACGCGCTTGCGGCCACGGCGCGCCTCGTGGATATCGAGCACGCCGCCGATCGTGCCGAACGCGCTGTCACGCGTCTCGTGCTGAGCGGCGATGCGGCAGTCGAACGGGGCATGGTCGTGCTCGACTTGCCCTCGCTCGAGCGGGCAAGCGACCGCATGGCCCTGGTTGGGCATGTCTTGCACAATCAGATGATGTCCGGGCTGTCGCACTAACCGGTGGAGCGGCTTGTGAGAATGGTCAGGATCAAGGCTGGAGGCGGCGAGGGCGGAGTTCGCGAGGAGATTGGCGCCAAGGCGTCGATCCTCGCACGCGTCGCCGAGCTCGGACTGCCGGTGCCGCCGGCCTTCGTGTTGCCGATCGAGCTCGGTGCCGCCATCAGTGCGGGCGACAAGGACGCCGAACGGACTTTCGTCGCCTATCTCAAAGACGGCATTGCGTTTCTCGAAGACGCCACCGGCTTGCGCTTTGGCCATCGCCGCAAGCCCTTGCTGGTGTCGGTTCGCTCGGGCGCCGCGCGCTCGATGCCGGGCATGCTCGACAGCGTGCTCGACGTGGGTTGCAACAGCGAGGCGACGCGAGGCCTGATCCGCATGACGGGCAATCCGCGTTTTGCCTGGGATTGCCGCCGCCGCTTCCTCGAAGGCTACGCCAAGACTGTCCTCGGCCTCGACCAGTCGCCCTTCAAGGCGAAGCGCGATGAGCTGACCGCCGAAGAGGGCGCCGCCAACGATCTCGAGCTCGACAGCGAAGCGTTGGAGCGTCTCGCTTACATCTATGAAGCGCTCATCGTGAGCGAAGCCGACGAGGTCGAAGACCATCCCATGAAGCAGCTGATCGAAGCAGCCCGCGCGGTCTATCGTTCCTGGAACGGAGACCGTGCTTTGACCTATCGACGTCTCCAGGGCTTTGACGATCTCAAAGGCAGCGCCGTCATGGTCCAGGCGATGGTGTTCGGCAATCGCGGAACCGCGTCGGGCTCGGGTGTTGCCTTCTCGCGCGATCCGTCAACCGGGGATGCCGATCCCGTGATCGACGTGCTGTTCGAGGCCCAAGGCGAGGATGTGGTGTCTGGCCGGGCGCGTCCAAAAACCGAGATGGAGCTCGCGCAATCGTCTCCCGCCATCGCCGCCGAGCTCCGTCGTGACCTTGCCAAGCTCGAGCAAGGCTTCAAGGACGTGCAGGACGCCGAATTCACCATCGAAGATGGACGACTTTGGATCTTGCAAAGCCGCTCGGCCAAACGCACTCCGCGCGCGGCGCTCAAGATCGCGGTCGATTTCGTCCAGGAAGGTCTCATCACCCCGCTAGAGGCGCTGCGGCGAGTGGATCAGCTCGATCTCGACCGACTGGCGATTGCGCGATTTGCCGGGAGCGCTACGCCTCTGTCTCGCGGCATTGGCGCAGCCGGCGGTGTGGCCGCGGGCCGCGCGGCCTTCGATGCGGCCAGCGCCGAGCGCCTCGCCTCTTCGGGTGAGCCGGCGATTCTGGTGCGGCCGGATATCGATACGGCCGATGTCGCGGGCTTTGCCGCGGCGTCTGGCGCGCTGACAGCCATGGGCGGGCGCACCGCCCACGCTTCGCTGATCGCCCGGCAGATGGGCAAGCCTTGCGTGGTGAGCTGTGCCGGATTGGAAGTGGACGCCGTCGCGCGGCGGGCCAAAATCGGCGCGGCCATCATCGCCGAGGGCGACTGGCTCTCGATCGACGGAGACACGGGCGAAGTCTTCTTGGGCCAGCGTGAAATCGTCGCCGAACGCCCCGAGGCAGCGTTGGCCGCAATCGAAACCTGGCGCGCCGGGGCTTCGCCCAAGGACGAGACCGCATTGGCGCTGGTAGAGTAAATCTGCCGGTGCTGACCCGCTCGCGCCTCCTCCCTCGTCTCGCAGGCGCGAAGCAATGCGCCAGAACAAGCTTGATTGTGACAGTGAGATATTGCCTCAGTCGCCGAATGTGGCGCATATGTCGCGCGTAAGCTTAAGCCGCCCCGGCGCATGCAGTCGCATCGGAGTAGTGTGAGGCGTTATGGCTCGTGACTCTGCGCGCCAGGCAAAAGAGATCGAGCTCAAGCTCGAATTCGATCCCGCCGACGCCGCGCGGCTCGCCTCTCACCCAGCACTGAGCAGGGGTCCCGCGCCGCAGGAAGAGCATCAGCTGATCTCGACCTATTTCGACACGCCGGACTGGGCGCTGCGCAAAGCCGGCGTCTATCTCCGTGTGCGCGAGAATAGCGGCAACATCGTGCAGACCATCAAGACGGCCAAGAGTGAGACCGAGCTGATCGAGCGCCTCGAATGGGAGCGGGAGATCACCAGCCGCAGTCCCGATCTTGACGGGGTCGATGACACGCCGCTCAAGCCGCTGCTCACTGCGGGGGTCCGCGCGGCATTGCGGCCGATGTTCGAGACGCAAATTCGCCGCCACATCTTCCGCATCTTCAGGGACGGCTCGGAGATCGAGGTTGCGATCGATCAAGGCGAGATCGCTACCAAGACCGGCATGCAGGCCATCTCCGAATTGGAACTCGAGCTGAAGCGGGGGAAGACCAAGGAACTGTTTCGCCTCGCCCGCGTCCTCGGCAACACGGTACCGCTCAGACTCGAGGTGAAGAGCAAGGCGGAGCGCGGCTATGCGATGCTGGATGGTGGCAGTCTCCAGGCGCAGAAGGCCGCCGAGATCGACATTCCCCCGCGCATGTCCGCCGAGGAGGCGTTCCGCGCTATCGCCAGAAGCTGCCTCAGGCAGATCGTCGCCAACGAGCCGATCCTGTTCGCCGGCCGCGCCGAGGGGCTGCATCAGATGCGCATCGGCTTGCGGCGGTTGCGCGCCGCCATCGCTATCTTTGCCGATGTCGTCGAAGACGAGGACGAGGAGAAGATCAGAGCCGGGCTCAAATGGATCACGCAGGAGCTTGGCCCGGCGCGCGATCTCGATGTGTTCGCCGTCGAAGTGCTCGAACCGCTGCGGGCCTCGCATCCAAACGACGCCGACCTTGCCCTGACCCAGCGCAATTTCGAGGCGAAACGCAAGCAGGCCTATCGCCGCGCCGCCGACTGCGTCCGCTCCGAACGCTTCGGCGCCGCGGTGCTTGACCTGGTCGCATGGGTTGAGACGGGCGACTGGACCTCGGCCGACGGCGAGCATCGCCAGGCGCTCCGCGCGCGCTCCGTCGCCGCGCACGCCAAGGCGGTACTCTCGAAGCTCCGCAAGCGCATCAAGCGCAAGGGTTCCGGCGTTCGCGACCTGAGCGTGAAGCAGCGGCACAAGTTGCGCATTCGCGCCAAGCGGCTGCGCTATGCCACCGAATTCTTTGCCGGTACCTTTCCCGACCTGGCGAGCAGCAAGCGGAGACTGGATTCGCTCGCCGCGCTCAAGGATGTGCAGGATGCGCTTGGCGGCCTCAACGACCTCGCCACGCGCCGCGCGTTGATCGCCGACGGCATCACGCTCGACGCCGAGCAGGCGGAACGCGCCGCCGCGCAGGCGCGTCTCGCCGCGCCCGATACCGAAGAGACCTTGCTGAACAAAGCCGAACAAGCTTTTGCGCAGTTCGCCGCGGTCAAGCCCTTCTGGAAGGCGTGAGACGTTCTCAGCCTTCGGCGGGCGGCCGGCCCGCTTGCGCCTTGACGCTGCCTCGCATCTTGCGCGACTGATCCTCCAACCGTCGCACCGCGGCGTCGAACGCGTCGCGCACGGCGACATAGACGTCTTCATGCGCATGGTCGGTGGGCTTCGCCCGATCGACCACCACGTCCTTCCCCGGCACGCTGATATCGACACGAACGCTATACAGCTTGCCCTTGTGATGGTGTCGGTGCGGCGCCTCCACCACGACGGTGCAGCCGACGATGCGGTCGTGGAAGCGCTCGAGCTTCGCCGCCTTCTGACGGATGCGCTCCTCGACGGCGGGGGAGGGGTCCATGTTGCGGAAGCTGATTTGCAGCGGTATGGGCATTGCGCGATCTTACTCCGCTTTGTCCTGTAGCGTGAGCGACACTGCACGCGTTTGGGTAAACGTTCCTTGAGTTGCGTCAAACAAGGCCGAGCGATGTTAAATGCGGGTGGCGGCAATCTTGACCGGCATCAAGGCCGCGGCGGCGCCGATAGCGTCCGATGGCCTCCCGAATCGAAGGAACCCGCCATGCGGCATATGATCTTTCTCGCCGTCAGCGCGCTGGGCGCCGCGAGCGCGCTTGCCGCCGAGGAGGTGGGCGACCCGCAGGCCGGGTTCGAATATGCGCAAACCGTCTGCTCGGGCTGTCACGGCATTTCCGCCGAGACGTCCCGCGTCCCCAAGGCCACGCGCTTTCGCGAGGTGGCCGACAGGCCCGGCATGACCGGAACCGCGCTGCGGGTGTGGATCGAGACCTATCACCCGACCATGCCCAATATCGTTGTCGATAAGCAGGACATGTTGAACGTCATTGCCTACATCCTGAGCCTCAAGGGCCGCGACGCGGACCAGCAGGGACGGTGAGACCGGCATGAAACTTGTCAGGATCCTGTTGCCGATCACCCAGAACGGCATCATCGAGGCGTGTGCCGCGGCGGGCTTTGGCCTTGCCGCGCGTTTCGGCGCGGAGCTTGAGGTGCTGCACCCATGTCCCGCCCCGCAGGAACGCTTGCCCTATTCGACCGAGCTCAGCCCGATTTATTTCGAGGAGCTGATCGATGTCGGCCGGAAGCAAGCGGAATTGGAGACGCGCCAGGCGCGCAAATGGTTCAGCAAAATCGTGCGCGACCACCCCAAGGCTAAGGCCGAGCTCCTCTCCATCGAAGCTTTGCCGGCCGAGGCCGTCGCCAGGCGGGCGAAAGTTTCCGACCTGACGATTGTACCGAGCATCGGCGCGCAGGACGACAGCTTCGGGTCGAGCATACGCGACGCCGCTCTGTTCCATTCGGGCCGTCCCGTGCTGGTGATGCCGAGGCTCGCGGAAGGGCCGATCGGCGAGACGGTGGTCATCGCCTGGAAGGAGAGCGTGGAAGCGGTGAGGGCGGTCGCTGCGGCCGAGCCGTTTCTCGCCAAGGCCAAGCGGATCAAGCTGGTGAGCATCACCGAGGCCGGCGAAGACGAGAGCGCCGCCGCGATGGCCGAGTATTTGACCAAGGCCGGTCACCGCATCGCACTTGCGCCGCTGGTCGCCAAGTCGCGTGAGGTCGGCGAGCTCCTGCTCGAAGCGTCCATGGGGGCGGGCCACCTCCTGGTCATGGGCGCTTATGGTCGCTGGCGCTGGCGCGAATGGGTGTTCGGCGGCGCGACCGAGCAGGTGCTGCACCATGCGCCCGTGCCCGTGCTGATGGCACATTAGCGGGGCATGTTTCGGCAGCAAGCCTCAGGCCTTCGGCGTCATGTCGCGCAAGCATAGAGGGGCGCAATCGCCTGCGAACGACCTCGGCCCGTTTTGGGCGCTTGAGGAAGCGGCGCTGTTGGCGGCGCTCGACTCCCGGCCGGGAGGCTTGACGCAAGCGGAGGCTGCCGCACGGCTCGAGCAATACGGTCCCAATGCTGTGCGCGACCGCCGCGAGCTGAGTGCGCTCAGATTGTTGGTCCGGCAGTTCGAAAGTCCTCTCGTGCTGATTTTGGTGTTCGGCGCGGCGATTGCGCTTCTCCTGCATGAGCTGCTCGATGCATCGATTGTCCTGCTGATCGTTCTGGGCAGTTGCGCGCTAGGTTTCCTGCAGGAGTTCAATGCCTCGCGCGCGGTGCAGGCGCTGCGCGAGCGGCTTGCGCTCTCGGTCAAGGTCTTGCGCGACGGCGCGCTCATCTCCTGTCCCGTCACCGAATTGGTGCCCGGCGACGTCGTCGAGCTGAGCGCGGGCAATCTCGTGCCGGCCGATGGTCGCATTCTCAGCGCCCGCGATTTTCTCGTTTCCGAGGCGGCGCTCACCGGCGAGTCGTTTCCCGTCGAGAAGGAAACCGGGACGGTGGCCGGCGATGCGCCGATCGCCGCGCGCACCAACGCGGTGTTTCTCGGCACCTCGGTCAGGAGCGGCACGGCGCGGGTGCTGATCGCCGTGACCGGGCGTGGCACCGCGCTCGGCGCCATTGCCGCCCGGCTCCAGGCGCCGTTGCATGCGACCGAGTTCGCGCGCGGCGTGCGCCAATTCGGCTATTTGCTGCTCAGGGTGATGATGGTGATGGTCGTGTTCGTTCTCACCATCAACCTTGCCTATCACCGCCCGCTCGCCGACTCCCTGCTGTTTGCCGTGGCGCTGGCCGTGGGCCTGTCGCCCGAGCTGTTGCCGGCCATTGTCAGCGTCACTCTGTCGGCGGGGGCGCGGGCCATGGCGGCGCGCGGCGTCATCGTGCGCCGGCTCGAGTCGATCGAAAATCTCGGCAGCATGGACGTGCTCTGCACCGACAAGACCGGCACGCTCACCGAAGGCAAGATCGTGCTGTACGCGGCGCTCGGCCCGGACGGCACGCCGTCGCCCGTCGGCGCCGAACTTGCCGCGGTCAACGCCACGCTCCAGACCGGGATCGACAACCCGCTCGACGCCGCCATCATTGTCGCGGCGCCGGACATCGCTCCGGCCCTTGGCCGCTATCGCAAAGTCGACGAGATTCCTTACGATTTCCAGCGGCGTCGCCTGACCATCGTGGTTGCCGAGACGGAGGGTGCGCGCGAGCACCGCGTCATCACCAAGGGCGCCTACACGCATGTGCTCGACTGTTGCACCCTGCTGCTCCAGGGCGGGGAGGCCGTCCCGCTCGATGCTGCCGCGCGCGACCGGCTCGACCGGTTCTTTGCGGAGAAGGGACGCCAAGGCTTCCGGGTACTCGGGCTGGCGCTGAAGGATTGCCCGCCGCGCGAGCGCTACGGCCGCGCCGACGAACAGGGCATGACCTTTGCGGGCTTCCTGCTCTTTCTCGATCCGATCAAGCCCGAAATCACCGCCACGCTCGCCGATCTCGCCCGGCTCGGCATCGGCATCAAGATCGTCACCGGCGACAATCGCTTCGTCGCTTCCCACGTCGCCGAGGCGATCGGGCTCGATGGGCGCGCGTTGCTCACCGGCGAGGCCATGCAATCTCTCAGCGATCCGGCGCTATGGCACCGCGTCGATCGCACCGATGTGTTCGCCGAGGTCGATCCGCAGCAGAAGGAGCGCATCGTCCGCGCGCTGCAACACGCGGGCCACGCGGTGGGCTATCTGGGCGATGGGATCAACGACGCCCCGGCACTGTACGAGGCCGATGTCGGCATCTCCGTCGATCAGGCGGTGGATGTAGCACGCGAAAGCGCCGATATCATCTTGCTGAAGCGCGATCTCGATGTCTTGCGCCAGGGGGTCGAGGATGGACGGCGCACCTTCGCCAACACGCTCAAATATATTTCGATCACCACCAGCGCCAATTTCGGCAACATGTTGAGCATGGCGCTGGCCACGCTGTTCCTCCCCTTCCTGCCGCTGCTGCCCAAGCAGATTCTGCTCAACAACTTCCTGTCGGATTTCCCCTCGGTGGCGATCTCCACCGACAATGTCGATGCGGCGCAGATCGAGCGGGCGCAGCGCTGGAATCTCGCCGAGGTGCGCTCCTTCATGCTGGTGTTCGGGATTGCCAGCACCGCCTTCGACTTGGTGACCTTTGCGGTCATGTTGGAAGTCTTCAAGGCCTCCGAGGCCACGTTCCAGACCGGCTGGTTCGTGGTCTCGCTGCTGACCGAGCTGGTCGTGGTGCTGGTACTGAGAACGCGACTGCCGTTCTACCGGAGCCGCCCGAGCCGGCTGTTGTTATGGGCGACCCTCGCCGTTATCCTGCTGGCCTTGGCGCTGCCATTCACCGGAGCGTTGGCGACCGCGTTCAGTTTCGTGCCGCTGTCGCCGACCATCCTGCTCGCTTCGGTCGCGATCGTCGTGGCCTATGTCGTGACCACCGAGCTATTGAAGATCTGGTTCTACCGGCGTCTGCGCTTGCCCCCCAAGGCAAAGCCGTGACCGGCTAGCGCCGCAAGATGATGCCGACGAGAAAGCCGATGCCGAGCGCGATGCCGAGCGTTTGCGTCGGTTTGCGCTTCACCGCATCCTCGATTGCCGCCAACGCTTCGCCCGCCGCATCCTTGGCGCGTTCGGCCTGATGCCCGCCGGCTTCCGCGACCGCGCCGGTCAAGCCGTCGATGTCCTTGCGCAAGCTGTGCAGATGCTTGGCGATCTTGTCGACCTCTTCGCGCAAGGCATGATGGGTCGGCATTTCAGCGTCTTTGGCGGCCATCTCGCTCACTCCTTAAGCCAGCTTCAATCTCCAGGGATTGGCCGATGTTATGCTTTCCCCGTCAAGCCGTCTTCGCGCGTTGACGGAAATCAAAGGTCTTGGGGCGGATGGTTGTTTCCGCCTCGCATCAGGAACGGATAGAATTCGTCATGCATGGCCCGCTTGCCTCGCGCTCCGAAGGCACCCTCGAGCGCCTGTTTCGAGCGCTGCTCGATCCGGCGACCTCGCGCACCCATTATTTCGCCGCCGCGGCCGTGGTGGGGATTTGGCTCATGCTGGCCTGGGGCTTGCACCCTTGGCTCGGGGATCGCGGCTCATTTCTCATCTTCATCCCGGCGGTGTTGTTCGCCGCCGGATTCGGCGGGCTCGGTCCCGGGCTGCTGGCCACGGCGCTGAGCGTCACGCTCGGCGTCTTGCTTGTAGGGCGCGGTCACCTCACCCAGCCCGCGCTGCTCGAGACAGCCATCTTCGCCGTTGTCGGCGTCGGCATCGCCTGGTTTGGCGAGCAGCTGCGCCTCACACGCATTCGCGACCAGAGCCACACCCGGGATCTGCGGGCCCGCGAAGCGCATCTCCGATCGATCCTCGACGCGGTGCCCGATGCAACCGTGGTCATCGACGAGAAGGGCACCATCCAATCCTTCAGCGCGGCAGCCGAACGATTGTTCGGCTATAAGGAATCCGGCGTCGCCGGCAAGAACGTTTCGACCCTGATGCCGCAGCCGTATCGCGGCGAGCATGACCGCTATATGCAGCGCTATCTCACCACCGGCGAAAAGCGCATCATCGGCATCGACCGCGTGGTGACCGGCCAGCGCGCGGACGGCTCGACCTTCCCCATGAAACTCGAAGTCGGCGAGATGCGGTCGGGGGAACGCCGCTTCTTCACCGGCTTCATCCGCGACCTCACCGAGCGGCAGCAAACCGAGGATCAGCTGCACGACCTGCAGACCGAGCTTGCTCGCCTGTCGCGGTTGACCGCCATGGGCGAGATGGCCTCGACGCTGGCGCACGAGATCAACCAGCCGCTCTCGGCGATCTCCAACTATTTGCAGGGCTGCAACCGGCTGCTCGAGTCCGTCGAGCATCCCAACGTGGCGATGATCCGCGATGCCCTTGCCGAGACCACCAAGCAGACGCTGCGCGCCGGCCACATCATCCGCCAGCTGCGCGAATTCGTGGCGCGCGGCGAAACCGAGAAGCGGCCCGAGAATATCAGCAAGCTGGTCGAGGAAGCGAGCGCGCTTGCTCTGGTCGGCGCCAAGGAGGAGGGGGTGAAGACGCTGTTTCGCTTCGCCAGTCACACCGATACGGTGCTGGTCGAGAAGGTGCAAATCCAGCAGGTGCTGCTCAATCTCATGCGCAATGCTATCGAGGCCATGCAGAGCTGCGAGCGCAAGGAATTGCTGGTGACGACCTCGGCGCGGCACGACGACAAGATCACCGTGAGCGTGGCCGACACTGGCAGCGGTCTGTCCGAGGAAATCGCCGAGCGATTGTTCCAGCCCTTCGTCACCAGCAAGCCAGCCGGCATGGGCGTCGGGCTGTCCATCTCCAAGCGCATCATCGAGGCGCATGGCGGGGAGATGTGGGCCGAGTCTAACCCGGGTGGCGGGACGGTGTTCCGCTTCACCGTGCAATCGGCGAGCGAGGCGGGACTGGCCGATGCCTGACCGGATCGTCCATATCGTCGATGACGACGCGGCCGTGCGCCAGTCGCTTGCCTTCTTGCTGGGTTCGGCGGGTTTGACTGTACGGCTCTACGACTCGGCGAGCGCTTTTCTTGCCGAACTCTCCGCGGTTAAGAGCGGCTGCCTCGTCACCGATGTGCGCATGCCCGGCATGACGGGGATCGAGCTGTTGCAGCAGTTGCGCGCGCGAGCCTGCGGTCTTCCCGCCATCGTCATCACCGGCCACGGCGACGTGCCCCTGGCGGTGGAAGCGATGAAGGCCGGTGCCATCGATTTCATCGAAAAGCCGTTCGATCAAGAGGCGCTGCTGCATGCGGTGCATGCCGCGCTCGAGCGCGGCATGGCAGGGGAGGGCGGGGACGATCCCGCCGTCGCGGCCAGGCTCGCGACCTTGTCCGAGCGCGAGCGGCAGGTGCTCGAAGGTTTGGTCGCCGGTCATCCCAACAAGACCATTGCCTATGATCTTGGCATCAGCCCGCGCACGGTCGAAGTCTATCGCGCCAATCTGATGACCAAGATGGGAGCGCGCAGCCTCTCAGACCTGATCCGCATGGCCATCATCGCCAAGGTCCTCCCCGTGGGCCGCGCCGCCAAATAGCGGTTAATCCCTGCGGCCGTTTGACCTAGCTCAAGGCACGGGCCCTTCAAGCCGCGTATCTCGTACCGCATCCTCGATGAGATGTACGAGCCGGGCGATGCGCTTGAAGGAGTGTGATTTGGCGGAAGCCGCAACCATTCTGATTGCCGTGGGCGACGGGGTCTTGGCCGATTCCTTGCGCTTCTCGCTCGGGCTTGAGGGCTTCGATGTGCGGCTTTGCGACGAACATTCCTTGCCGCGGTCCATGGCCGGAGCCGACGCGCCGGGCTGCCTCGTGCTCGATCAGGACGTATTTGCGCGCATGCTGAACGGCAAAAGCGAGCGCCGCTTTGCCGGGCTTGGCTTTCCCGTCATTCTGATGGTGGGCCACAAGACCGAGAAAGCGGTGGCCCGCGCGGTGC
Source organism: uncultured Alphaproteobacteria bacterium (assembly GCA_963798815.1). GTDB lineage: Bacteria > Pseudomonadota > Alphaproteobacteria > Rhizobiales > Methyloligellaceae > Methyloceanibacter. The sequence continues at coordinate 217,316 of CAWCUW010000004.1, read as the reverse complement.
AATCCGGAGTCACCCATGTCGTCGAGAAGCCGCTGCTCGGGGCGGTCTTGCTCGACACCATCAGGTCGGCTCTCGCTGAAACCATGCCGCCCCGCCGCACGCAGCGCTCCGGTTGAGCGAATCGGCTGATCTCCGCGATTTTCCCGCACAACTCCGTAATATCCCTTAGGTGTCCGTCCCGAATTTCGGGGGCTCGCGGCTGGGCGTACTGATTTACGTCAGATAACCCACGCCTCGGGAGGATTTCGAGATGCTGACGAGCGCCCTTGCCGAAACCCACCTGCATCGCTCCTTCGCCGTTTCCACGCAACGCAAGCCAGCCTCCGAGACCATGGGCCAAATCGGTCTTGCCATGAGCTTTGCCCGCAACGCCGAGATTTACGCCGAGGGCGAGACTGCGGGCTATGTCTACAAGGTCATCTCCGGCGTGGTCCGCGTGTCCAAGCTTCTCCCGGATGGGCGGCGGCAGATCAGCGCTTTCCATATGCCGGACGAGATGTTCGGTTTCGAGGCCGACGAGCTGCACCACGCCTCGGCCGAGGCCGTGGTGCCCACCAAGGTCGTTGCTTACAAATGGGAAGGCGTGGTCGGCACCGAGAGGCAGTCGGCGAGTTTCGTGCGCGAGTTGCTGAGCCTCACCGTGCTCGGCCTGCGTCATACCCAGGACCATCTCCTTTTGCTCGGGCGCAAGAATGCGCTCGAACGTCTTGCCGAGTTTCTGTTGGAGATGAGCGCTCGCATGGGCGGCGACGCCGTTCTCGATCTGGCCATGCCGCGCCACGACATCGCCGACTATCTCGGGCTGACGCTCGAGACCGTCTCGCGCATGTTCGCCGAACTCAAGGACATGGGCGCGATCAAGCTCGAATTGGCGAGGCGGGTGCACCTGCTCGACAAGGCCGCGCTCCGGGCCATGGGCGCTTGAAGCGCCCGCCCTTTCTCTGCCGTTCTCAGGCTTATATATATGTCGAGGCAAGGAGGCCCCATGTACGCGCGAACCCTGTTGCTAGTTGCGGTCCCTGGGCTGTTGGTGGCGGGGCTGGCGTTGGCCGCTCCGGTCACCAACCGGCCGGATCCGTTCCACGGCAAGGTGTTGGCGCAGCAGCTTTGCTCGAACTGCCATCTGGTCGACAACCAGCAGCAACAGGCCAATGCCGATGTTCCGAGCTTCAATGAGATCGCCAATCAAGAAGGGCAGACCGCGGGTGCCATCTTGGCGCAAATCATGCTGCCAAAGCACCCGATGCCGACCATTCCGCTGACGCAGAGCGAGCTGGCCGACCTGACTGCCTACATCCTCAGCATGCGCAAGTCGGGATAGCGCCATGAAGCACGCGCGGATTTGGTACATCATCGCCGACGGCGGCAGGGCGCGGTTCGTCGAACGCGACGAAGCAGGCGCCTATCGGACGGTGTTGAGCTTCGACTCGGCAGATCGGCATCAGCGTTCGCACGACATGGGGCGCGATCGCCCGGCCAGGGTAAACGAAAGTGCCAATGCGGCGCGTCATGCCGTAGAGCCCCGCCGCGACCTGCATGACGCCGCCAAGGAGGATTTCATCGCGCTGGTGGCCGCGGAGATCGAGGCCGAGCATGGCCGCGATCAATTCGACCGCCTCGTGCTGGTCGCGCCGCCGGGCGTGCTCACCGAGCTCAAGCAGAAACTTTCCAAGCCGCTTGTCCAGATCGTCGCCAGCGACCTGCAAAAGGATCTGACCAAAGTGCCCGATCACGATCTGGCCGGGCATCTGTCGCCCGCGGGCTAACGCCGCATCGCGCCCCTCAGGCGCTCGCGGGCAATGACAATTCGGGGAGCTAGGCAACCGGCTCCTCGGCGAACCTCGCCGCGCCCTGCAAGCTCGCGGGCAGCTCGAGCCGGACCTTGCGGATCGACATGTCTTCGGGGTCTGCCGCGATCTCGAAGCCGAGCGCACGGCACATTTCCAGCATGCGCTGATTGCTGGCCAGGACATCGCCGACCAGCTCTCGCAAGCCCTCCTTCTCGGCATAGTGGATCAAATGCCGCATCAGCGCCCAGCCGATGCCGGTGCCTTTGAGGTCGCTGCGCACGATGATGGCGTACTCGCCCTTGATATAGTCCGGATCGGCCGCGAGCCGCGCCACGCCGAGCAGTTCCTTCTGCTCCTTGTCGAGCGCGACGAATGCCATGGCCCGCGCGTAATCGATCTGCGTGAAGCGGGCGATGAATTTGTGGGAGAATTCCTTGCGCGGGGTAAGGAAGCGGAAGCGAATGTCCTCCGGCGAGAGCTTGCCGACGAAGGCGCCGTAAAGATGCTCGTCTGCCGGCTTGATCGGGCGTACGAACACGCGAAAGCCGTTATCGGTGCCGATCCAGCGCTCCCATTGGTTGGGATAGGGCCTGATGGCAAGATTGGGATTCGGACCCGCCATCTCTACTTGGCTGGGATCGATGCGCAGCCGAGCGTCGAGCGCGATCACGCCGGTTTCGTCGGCAAGCAGCGGGTTGATGTCGAGTTCCTTGACCGCGGGGCAATCGACTACGAGCTGCGACAGCCGCCGCAGCGCCTCGGCGATCGCCGCCAGGTCGGCGGGCGGGCGGTCGCGATAGCCTTCGAGCAGCTTGTAGATCCGGGTCTGCTCCATGAGATCGCGCGCCAGCTCCTCATCGAGCGGCGGTAGCGCCACGGCCGTATCGTGGATGATCTCGGTCGCCGTGCCTCCAGCTCCGAACAAGATCATCGGTCCGAACAGGCGATCCTGGTAGACCCCCATGAGGAGTTCGTGCGCGTTGGGCCGCATCACCATGGGCTGCACGGTGAAGCCCTCGATGCGCGCCTCCGGCTTGAGCTCGGCCACGCGCTTTTGCATGTGCTCGGCGGCGCGGACGGCCTCTTGCGCCGAACGCAAGCCCAGGCGCACGCCGCCGATATCGGATTTATGCGAGATATCCTTGGAGAGGATTTTGACCGCCAAAGCCGGCGCCTGCTGCAACAGGCCATCGGCGATCGCTTCCACCTCTTGGGCTGAAGCCGCCACGCGGGTGGCGACGGTCGGGATGCCGTAGGCGGAAAGCACCGCCTTGGCCTCGGGCTCGGTCAGCATCGAGCGCCCGGCGGCGGCGGCGCTGCGCATGACGGTGCGCGCGGCCTCCTCGGCGACATGCGTCCGCTCCGTCTCCCGTGGTGGGGTGCGCAGCATCGCTTCCTGCGCCTTGGTGTGCTGCCACAGATAGAGAAAGCCTTTGACCGCGTCGGTCGGCGATTCATAGGTCGGGATCGAGGCCTCGCGGAACAGGCGCCGTCCACCTGCGGCGGCGTCCTCGCCGAGCCAATTGGTCAGGATCGGCGGCAGCCGCTCCGCGTTCGGCGCGCGCTTGATCGCCTCGATCACCGCCTGCGCCGCCTCGCTCGAAGAGGCAAGCGCGGTCGGGCAATTGACCACGAGCAGGGCGTCGGCCTTGAGGTTGGGAAGCAGCGCGTCGAGCGCGTCGGCGTAGCGCTTCGGAGCCGCGTCGCCGATAATATCGACGGGATTGGCTCGCGACCAGTTGGCGGGCAGCACCTTGTCGAGTCCCGCGATGGCGTCGTCGCTCAAGGGTGCCAGTCGGCCGCCCGATTGGATCAGATCGTCGACCGCGAGCACCCCGGCGCCGCCGCCATTGGTCAGGATCATCAGCTCGTTGCCGGCCACGCCCTTGAGCGAGGTCAGCGTCTCGGCCGCCGCGAACAGCTCCTCCAGTTCATCGACGCGCACGAGGCCGGCCCGGCGGAAGGCCGCGCTGACGGCGGCATCGCTGCCGGCCAGCGCGCCGGTATGGGTGGCCGCGGCCTTTGCCGATTCCCGATAGCGACCGGACTTAATGACGATGACCGGCTTGACGCGCGCCGCCGATCTCGCCGCCGACATGAATTTCCGCGCGGCGGGGATGGTCTCGAGATAGAGCAGGATCGACTGGGTGGCGATATCGGCGGCGAGGAAATCGAGCAAATCGCCCACGTCGACATCCGCCATGTCGCCCATCGACACGACATAGGAGAAGCCGATGCCGCGCGCCATGGCCCAGTCGAGAATGCCGGTGATCAGCGCGCCGGATTGCGACAGAAAGGCGAGCTTGCCCGCCGGCGGCCGATTGAGCCCGAAATTGGCATGCAGCCCGATCCCCGGTACGGCGATGCCGAGACAGTTTGGACCGATGATGCGCAGGCAATACGGCTTTGCTTGATCGAGCATCGCCTGCTGGAGTGCAGGGCTGAACCCCGCCGTGATCGCGACGACGGCGCGCGTGCCCTTCTTGCCAAGTTCCCCGATCAACCCCGGTACGGTGTTGGGCTTGGTGGCGATCACCGCAAGCTCCGGCGTCGCGGGCAGCGAGACGATATCCGGGTAGCAGCGCCGGCCGCCGATCGAACTCATGATGCGGATTGACGAGATAGACCTGGCCGGCGAAGCCGCCGGCAAGCAGATTTTCGGTCAGGACATTGCCGACCGAGCCGGCTTCAGTGCTCGCGCCGATCAGGGCAACCGAACGCGGGGCGAGAGCGTGCTCGAGATTGCGAATGGTCATGGATACTCGCGACGGACGGGGTTAGGCGATGCGTGAACGTGGAGCAACATCACGACGAGCTTGAATGTCCGCGATCGCTCGTCATGTTGATCGCGCGAATGCTCTTCGCCCGATCTCCGCTCACCTCTTAGGCCGCGTCGGCTGAACTTTCATGACAAACCGAGAGCAGACCGAGTGGATAAAAACCTTGAGGAAAATCAAGCACCGGTGGAATAGGGCAAATCCGCGCTCCCGCATCGTTAACATGAGGCATGCCACGGTCGGCCCACCCTGTTAAGGCAAGACATGACGACCGCGACTGAATCGGGAATCCCGGAAGAGCGCACGCTGGGTGATAAGCTCAGGGGCGCGCTGCTGACGCCGATCCGCGCCATGCGGCTGCGCTATCTGCCGCTGTTGATGATCTATTACGCCTATGGCGCGCTCGGCCTCGTCGGCATCGCGCAGACCTTCTGGATCAAAGAAGCCTTGACCTTCACGCCGGCCGAACTGGCGGCGATCGCCGTGTGGCTGACGCTGCCCTGGACCATCAAGATGGTGTTCGGCCAGCTCGCCGATTCGGTGCCGATCTTCGGTTCGCAGCGGCGCGTCTATGTGTTCATCGGCGCGAGTCTCGTCGCCTCCGGCATGATCATTCTTGCCGGCGCCGCCGGCGGCTGGATCACGCTTGCGAGCAAGAACGCGCTCTACGTCACCGCGCAGCTCCTCATCGTCGTCGGCGTCGTGCTGCAAGACGTGATCGCCGACGCCATGACCACGGAGGTGGTCGACCGGGTCAGGCCCGATGGCAGCCCGCGCCCGGAAGCCGAAGTCCAACGCGAGCTTGGCCTGGTGCAGGTGCTGGGCCGGCTTGCGCTCTGGTCGGGCATCTTGTCGGTCGCGGGGCTCTCGGGTTGGCTCGCGCAGATCGTGAGCTACCAGACCGTGTTCCTGCTCGGACTCGCGGTGCCGGCGACTTCGCTGACCGGCGCCATGCTGGTCCGCCTCGACGGCAGCACACCGAAGCCGATCGACTGGCGCATTCTCGGCGGCGGCATCGTGTTCGGCGCCGTGGTCCTGGCCATCGGTCTCAGCGGGCTGCCGCTCGGACAGGAGCTGGTGTTCATCGTCTCGCTCACCGTCATAGCGCTGATGCTCGCGCGCATCGGCGACGAGCTCGATGAGCAACATCGCAAGCGCATCTTCTATGCCGCGCTGGTCATCTTTCTCTATCGGGCGAGTCCCGGGGTAGGGGAGGGCTATCGCTGGTTCACCATCGACGTGCTCGGCTTCGACGAGGCGTTCTACGGCACGCTGGCGCAGATCGGCGCGGGGCTCAGTCTCGCCGGCGCCTGGCTGTTCTCCGATGTCATCACCCGCCAGCCGATCGCCAAGGTGCTGCTTTGGCTGACCGTCGTCGGCACCGTGCTGTCGTTGCCGACCATCGCGCTGGCGCTGCGCTGGGACGAATGGACCATGGCGACCTTCGGCTTCGGGGCGCGGACCATTGCCTTGGTCGATACCACCGTGACCTCGCCGTTTGCCGAGCTCAGCATGATTCCGGCGCTCACCCTCGTCGCCGTCAACGCGCCCGCGGGACGCCGCGCCACCTGGTTCGCGCTGATGGCCTCGCTGATGAACGTGGCGCTGGTGGCGGGGCAGCTTCTGACCAAATATCTCAACCTGCTGTTCGCGGTCGATCGCGGCTCTTATGCCGATCTCGCGGCGCTCACCATCGCCGCGGTGACGATAGGCTTCATCGTGCCGGTCGCCGGCATTCTCGCTTTCGGCAAGCGCGCCACCTGATTGCCGCGGGGGCGCGGCTTAAGCGCGCAGGAATTCTCGGCAATCGGCCTCAGACTTATGCCGGCGTTGGTGCGTGTCTGCCCAGCGAGGATTGGCACAGCTTGCAACGACCGATGGGCTAGCCTTCGGCTGCCATCGAACGCCGCAACGGAAGCTCCCGCAAGCCAGTTTGTGAGTGACGTCCCGAGCTTGGATGGTTCCCTGAAACCCATCTTGCTCATGTGTACCCCTTGAAGTTTTCCAGTTCCGCTTTCCCGGCGATCGCAAGATGGCTTGTGGCGCTCTCGACGCTGCTCCTCCCGATCGGCTTCGCCGCCCACGCCGCGGACGAGCCGCCGGCCGCCCAAGCGCCGCCGCCGGTGGTCAAGATCGTCATCCACTATCTCGGCAAACAATACGAGGAGCCGGTTCCGCTCTCCCTCGTCGATCCCGTGCTGAAGGACAACGGCCAGCAAGGCGCCCGGCTCGCCATCCAGGACAACAACAAGAGCGGTCAGTTTCTCGGCCAGGAATACGATCTCGTCGAGGATATCGTCCCGGCCGATGGCGACGTTGCCGCCAAGGCCAAGGAGATCCTGAAAGACGGCCCCGCCATCATCGTCGCCGATCTGGAGGCGAACGACCTGCTCGCCGTCGCCGATCTGCCGGAGGCGAAGGACTCGATCATCTTCAATATCCGCATGAGCGACGACGCGCTGCGCGGCGAGCAGTGCCGCTTCAACGTGTTCCACGTCGCGCCGACCTGGTCGATGCGCGCCGACGCGCTCGCTCAATATTTGATTTGGAAGAAATGGAACAAATGGTTCGTGCTGAAGGGCGTCGCTCCGTCCGACCAGGAATATGACGCGGCGGTGAAGCGCGCCGCCGAGCGCTTCGGCGGCAAAATCGTCGAGGAGCGCGAATATAAATTCGACACCGCCAATCCACGCACCGATTCAGGCCATCAGCAGATCCAGACGCAAATGCCCGAGGTGACGCAAGGCGCGCCCGAGCATGACGTGTTGTGGGTGGTCGATACCACCGAGCATTTCGGCGAATACGTGCCCTACCGCGATTACGATCCAAGGCCGGTGGCCGGCACCCAGGGCCTGATCGCGGTCGCTTGGCATCGCTCCTACGAGCAATATGCCGGCACGCAGATGCAGCACCGCTTCGAGCGCTTCGCCAAGCGGGTGATGACCGAGCGCGATTATTCGGCCTGGGTCGCGGTGCGCGCCGTCGGCGAGGCGGTGACGCGGGGCGGCAAGTCCGACGTGCCGGCGATCCGCGATTACATGCTTTCCGACGCCTTCACCGTGGCCGGCTTCAAGGGCGAGGGGCTCTCCTTTCGCCGGTGGGACCATCAGCTCCGCCAGCCGCTGCTGATCACCGGCGCCCGCTCGCTCGTGTCGATGTCGCCGCAGGAGGGCTTCCTGCACCCCAAGTTCCTCACGGACACGCTCGGCTACGACGAGCCCGAGACGAAGTGCAAGTTTCCCAAATAGCAAAGGTACCGGAGATGAAACGCCCGACCATGATTGCCGCCGCCGCCACGCTGATCGCGCTTGCATCTTCGCCCGCACTCGCGCTGCAGATCTACGTCTCGAACGAGAAGGACAATACGGTCACGGTGATCGACGGCAACACGCTCCAGCCGTTGGGCACGATCAAGACCGCGCGCCGCCCCCGCGGCATCATCGCCAGTCCCGACGGCAAGGAGGTCTACGTTGCCGCGGGCGACGGCGATATCATGGATGTGATCGACACCGGCAAGCTCGCGGTGACGCACCAGCTCAACTCCGGCCCCGACCCGGAACTGATGGCCGTCGATCCCAAGGGCGGCACCCTCTACATCGCCAACGAGGACGACTCGATGGTGACCGTGATGGATACCAAGACCGGCGAGGTCACCGCGGAAATCCCGGTCGGGGTCGAGCCCGAGGGCATGGGCGTCAGTCCCGACTTCAAATATACCGTCGCCACCTCGGAATCGACCAGCATGGCGCATGTGATCGACAATGCCAGCCAGAAGGTCGTCGCCAACGTGCTGGTTGACACACGGCCGCGCGAAGCGAAGTTCACCCCCGACGGCAAGGAGGTCTGGGTGTCCTCCGAGGTCGGCGGCACCGTCTCGGTGATCGACACCTCAACCTGGAAGGTGAAGAAGAAGATCGGCTTCGAGGTGGCCGGCGTGCGCCCCGAGCTGCTGCAGCCGGTCGGCATCGAGTTCACCAAGGACAGGAAGATATGTCTTCGTCGCGCTCGGTCCGGGCAACCGCGTGGCCGTGATCGATCCCAAGACCTATGCCGTCAAGGATTACATCCTGGTCGGCCAGCGGCCCTGGCACCTCGAGCTCTCGCCGGACCAGAAGAAGCTCTATGTGGCCAACGGGCTCACCAACGACATGACCATCATCGATGTCGATAGCCTCAAGGCGGAAAAATCGGTGCCGGTCGGGCGGCTGCCTTGGGGCGTCGCCGTCGTTCCGTAGCGGGGAGGGGTACCACCCTTAACGCAAGAAGGATGCGCCGTGCCTTGAGCGCGGCGCATCCTCGATGCTGAGCTTGAAGGTCCGGAAGGCCGGCTACTTCATGTCCTTCACGGTGTCCTCGTTAGCTTTGACCAAGCCCGACGAGCAAGCCTTGCTGAACTCGTCTTTATCGATCGCACCGTCGCTGTTCGAATCGACCATGGTGAAGTCGAGGACGACGGGGACGGCAGCGCCATTGGCAATGGTATCGCCATTGGGTGAAGCCATGTGCCAAGCGGCATCGCATTTCTCGGCAGGGACCGCCACGTCGGCAGCCTGAGCTATGCTGGCGGCGACGCCGGCCGCAGCCAGCACAGATATAACAGATATATATGTGAGGGTGGAAAATCTCATCCTTGGGTCTCCTTGTGTGGCTTCTGCTAGGCCAGATGGAATTCTGGGCACGTTCGAAACGGCCGGGGGCGAGAATTGGCGCCGTGTGTGACGGGCATTTGACGCCGCCGACAAGGAACGCAAAAGCTCCTATTCCCCAAATGCCAGGCATGGCAAGCTGGCCCGGTCAAACTAACGAGTATTTCCCCAAGAAGTTTCCCGGCTTTTTGTCTAAAGTGGCCGAGAACCGCGCTTTTGTCTTGCTGCCGGTGCGGGAGGCTGAGGGATGCAGCGAATGGCTACATCCCTAACCCCGACGACGATCCAGGGATCGCAAGACCGTAGCCCCGTGTGGAAGGAGAGACGACCCCGGAAGCCACGGTACCCTCGCCGACGAGCAATTGCGTCCTGTGGCGCCGCGCGGGCCGCTAGGAAAGCCCGGCAGACGCGAGCCCTAAGCTAGTGCCGCCCCCGCCCGCAGTCTCTAGTGGGGCCTCCCAATAATGGTCGGGAACATTTGGCAATCCTATTGCCACGCTTGCCCTTGCTATTTCTCCCCGTCCGACTTGAAGTCCATTTTTCCGCGCCTCCCTGGCAGGACTTCCAAGCATGGATTTTGGAAGCGAGGGGCAAAGACCAGGGGATGGTCAGCGAAAATAGCAATTGCGCCTAGGTTGACCCCAATATGATGGGGTGGAGCGCATCGGGTTGTGGAGACTATTGAAGCGTGCTGCAAAAGCTTTGGTATGACCGGCCGGTAAGGACACAACTTCTCATCGCCGTGGGCGTGATCAATCTCCTTGCGGCATTTCTCGCCGGCGCCGTCTCCATCCTCAATACCCGCACGGCGACGCGGGTCGAGATCGAAGCCTCGCTCGAAGTGGCGCAGCGCTTCGTCGCCGCCACCATGAAGGACCTCGCCGCGCAAGACCGCCTGAGCGAGCTCGACGAGCAGCTGCCCTTGCAGCTCAAGCATCTCCGCCACGTCCGCATCATGTTCATGGATCCGATCGGGCAGCTCACCGTCGTTTCCCCGCAACCCTCGGACATCGCGGCCGCCAGCAAGAAGCAGGCGCCGACCTGGTTTGCCAGGCTCGTGCGGCCGCAGCTGGTCGGCCGCGCGGTGCGGGTTGTCGCCCTCGATCATGCGAATCCCGTCGTCATCGTTGGCGAACCGGCCGATGAGATCGCCGAGGCTTGGCATGATTTCTCCTCGCTCGCCTTTGTTTGGCTTGCGCTCAACGCGCTGACCCTGGTCATTCTTTACGTCGTGCTCGGCCGCGTGCTCGATCCGCTCGCCCATCTCTCCAAGGGCATGCTGAGCCTGGAGGACGGCCATTATGCGACCCGGCTCGGTCTGCCCAAGGTCAAGGAGCTTGCCGTCATCACCGAACGCTTCAACACGCTGGCGGGCGCGCTCGATACCGCGCGCGATGAGAACAGCCGGCTCTACCGTCAACTCATCACCGTGCAGGAGGAGGAGCGGCGCGAGGTCGCCAACGAGCTGCATGACGAGGCCGGTCCCTGCCTGTTCGGCATCACCGCCAATGCCTCATCGATCCAGAACTTCGCCGATCAGCTCCCCGAAGGCCGCCCCGCCGAGATGATCTCGCGCCGCGTCGGCGAGATCCTCTCCATCACCGAGCGCCTCAAGCTGCTCAATCGCGCGCTGCTCAAGAGGTTGCGGCCTGGCCCGCTCGGCCGGGTGAAGCTCAGCGAGCTTCTCGACGAGCTCGTCGCCGGTTTCCAGCGCCGGCATCCCGACACGCATATTTCCATCTCCTTCGGCACGCTGGCCGATTCTTATGGAGAAGCGATCGACCTCACGCTGTATCGCTGCATCCAGGAAGGCATCACCAACGCCATCCGCCACGGCAAGGCGGGCGCGCTCGCCATCGACGTCCTAGAGGAGGCGGCCCCGCGTAAGAACGGCGGCAAGCAGCGGCGCAAACGGCTTAGTCTCACTCTCAGCGACGACGGCAAGGGCATCGCGTTGGCCACCCCCAAAGGCTTCGGGCTCACCACCATGACCGAGCGTGTGCGCTCTCTCGGTGGAACCTGCGAGATCGAGAGCGCGCCGGCGAAGGGAACCATCATTCATGTCGAGATTCCCATCGAGCGCGCCAGCACCACGGTGACGCGCGCGCCTGAATTGGTTGGAGGGCTGTCATGACCCGCGTGCTCGTCATCGACGACCATCCGATCGTGCTGCAAGGCTGCCGCCAGTTGCTCGAAGATGCCGGCGTCGAGCAGATCGTTCAGGCGCAAAGCCTGGCCGACGGCTTCCGTATGTATCGAACGCAAAAGCCCGACGTGATCATCGTCGATCTCGCCATGCGTACCGGCGCGCTGGGCGGGCTATCGTTCATCCGCAGGCTTCGTCTGCACGATGCGCGCACGCCGATCCTCGTTTTCAGCATGCACTCCGATCCCGTCATCGTCAGCCGCGCGCTCGAGGTCGGCGCCACCGGATACGTGTTGAAGGACACGTCTTCCGACGAGGTGCTGAAAGCGTTTCAGCGGGTGCGCGAGAACCGGCCCTATCTGAGCCACGACCTCGCCTCCGAGGTGGCCTTCATGGAGGCGAGGGGCACGACCAATCCGTTGCGGCGCATGACCGTGCGCGAACTGCAAACCTTAGCGCTGGTGGCCGAAGGCAAGCCCTATGGCGTGATCGCCGAGCATCTGCATGTGAGCTACAAGACTGTGGCCAACACCTGCACGCAGCTCAAGGCCAAGCTCGGCGTACGCACGCTGCCAGAGTTGATGCGCATCGCCATCCAGCATCTTCCCTCGGCGTCGGCGAAGACGCCGCGCGGGGAGTGGTCCTAAGCGGACTCGTGCAGCATCCGGAGCCTCGGGCGTGTATTGATTCCTGTCTCTACTGCATGCCTGGGTAGATATTCAGACGCCGAATAAACCATCCCGTGCGACGCACACAAATGCCTAAACTTTCCGCTTGACACGCGAAGCTTCGAGATTGGCGGCACTTGATGCAGTGCAGCGAAGAGTGTGCGCGTTTGGTACAATTGGTTGCCGTGAGCACTTTTCGCTTGCAAACCCATTACATTTGGCAATTATGAGCGGGCAGCTTGGCAATGCGTGGGATGCCCGTTCTCATCGAAAATTCGATTACGCCGCTTCTCACTCTGCGTTAGGTTGTGTTTCCTCGTGAGGTGTCACCGCGTGATGTGTTCATCGGAGGACCCGCCGCCTGGAGCGGGCGCGAGGCATTTTATTTTGCTTCTGCGCTTTCGGGAAACCTCCCATATCCAACGTGACAGCTTGAAAACTTGCAGGGGCTCAGGGCTCTCTTGGCGCTTCGCTCAAGAGAGAACCGTGTCTCGGCATACAGAATAGCTCAGCTTTCGTTTCGGTGAACTGAGTAGCTAGGGAGAGGAGAAAGATATGAAAATGAAGTTTGGTGTTCTGGCCGGAGCCATCGTCGCGGTGATGATGGGCGTATCCGGTCAGGCAATGGCTGGCTCCGATGAGGAACAGCTTGCGCGTATGGCGGATCCCGATCAGTGGCCTGCCCCTGGTCGTGACTTCGCTCTGACGCGTCACAGCACTTTGGCCGATATCAGCACGAAGAACATCGGCAAGTTGCAGATGGTGTGGCTGCAGGGAACCAATGCCCTGCGCGGCCATGAGGGTCAGCCCCTCATCATCAAGGACGTTGGTGGCAAGACCATGCTGTTCATGGTTTCCGGCTGCCCGGCCATGTCAAACTGCAACGTGGTTCAGGGTCTCGATCTGACCGACCCCGACAATCCGAAAAGCATCTGGAAGTACGTGAAGACGACTGATCGTGACGAGTCCGCTGTTCCGCGCGCTTGCTGCGACACCGTCAACCGCGGTGGTTCCTATGCCGACGGCAAGTTCGTGTATGGCACCCTCGACGGCTTCGTGATTGCCCTCGATGGCCAGACCGGCAAGGAAGTCTGGGTTGTCAAGTACGCCTACCCTGAGAAGGGCGAGACCATCACCCCCGCTCCATTGATCGCCGACGACAAGGTGATCATCGGCTTCGGTGGTGACGAGTTCGCCGCTCGCGGCCGTGTCGCTGCCTTCAATCTGAAGGACGGCTCGGAAGCTTGGGTCTGCCAAAGCACCGGTACCGATAAGGACGTGTGCCTGACGGCCGACACCAACAAAGCCAACCCGCAGTACGGTCAAGCTGGTTCAGACCTGGGTGTGAAGACCTTCCCGGGCGAGGACTACAAGATCGGCGGCGGCGCTGCTTGGGGCTGGTACAGCTACGACCCCGAGCTGAAGATGGTCTACTACTCGACCGGCAACCCCGGCCTGTGGAGCCCTGCCTATCGTTGCCCCGACAAGACCCACGAAGAGTGCAACGCGGGTGATTTCGACAACAAGTGGTCGATGACGATTTTCGGCCGCAAAGTCGACAATGGTGAGGCGGTGTTCGCCTACCAGATGACCCCGTTCGATCAGTGGGACTATGACGGCATCAACGAGAACATGCTGACCGACATGGATGTCGACGGCAAGAAGCGTAAGACCCTCACTCACTTCGACCGTAACGGCTTTGCCTATGTGCTTGACCGCACCGACGGCACTCTGCTCCGCGCCAACAAGTATGTGACGACGGACTGGGCCGAGAAGATCGACATGAAGACGGGTCGTCCGGTGAAGGTGCGCGAGCATTCTCCGCTGGAGCGTGGCCGTAATGTGGAAGCGTGCCCGTCTGCCATGGGCGGCAAGGACCAGCAGCCTGGTTCAGTCGATCCCAAGGAGCCGAACATCTTCTACATGCCGACCAACAACTGGTGCATGGAGCTCGAGCCTCAGGAGCGCACGCACACGAACCAGGGCACGGTTTACGTGTTCGCGAACGTGTACATGTATCCTGAGAAGCAGGGCACGACCGGCAAGATCAAGAAGTTCGATGTCTTGTCCGGCAAGACGGTGTGGGAGATCCCGGATCCTTATCCGAACTGGGGTGGCACCATGGTCACCGACGGCGGCCTGATGTTCTATGGCTCGCTCGGTGGTGACTTCCGCGCGGTCGACCGGTCTTCCGGTAAGATCCTGTGGAGCCGCAAGCTGGGTTCCGGCATCATCGGCAACCCGGTCACCTATAAGGTCGGTGGCAAGCAGTATATCGGCGTCTACTCCGGCATCGGTGGCTGGATTGGCCTGCCGGTTACCGCTGGTCTCGACCTGAACGACAAGTTCGGTGCCATCGGCGCCACGGCCATGACCAAGGCTGCCAACCTGGACAAGATCCCCCAGGGTGGCGAGCTGAACGTCTTCCGCATCTTCGAATAAGCGGAACGGCTTAAGCAGACTACCGACGCCCGGTGCCCTTGCGGCATCGGGCGTCATTTCCTTTATATGAGGGGTAGTTTACCCCTCATAAGAGGGGTAGTTTACCCCTCGCGCCGGGGGGTAAAGTGTGGCGAGGCTGTTGCCCCGCACGGTCCCCAACCGCTAACCGAAGAAAACCCGAGCCTCCCATGTCCCTTCGTATTCTGATGGCGTCGCTTTGCGTTGCCGGCTTTGCCCTAGCTCCGCTTTCGGCCGACGCCGCGAAAACCCCCTTCAAGCGCGATTTGAGCAAGGAGTTCGAGGACCTCACTCCGAGCGAGCAGATCGCCATCAGAGCCGCCGCCAAGGCCGCCTACAAGGCGAAGAAGCTCGGCGCCCTCAATGTCTGCGCCGATCCCGGCAACATGCCCTTCTCCAACGACAAGGGGGAGGGGTTCGAGAACAAGATCGCCAATCTGCTTGGTGAGGCGATGGGCGCCAAGGTGAGTTTCTCCTGGCGGCCCTTCCTCGAGCGCGGCCTGACGCGTCAGACCTTCGATGCCGGCATGTGCGATGTGATGATCGACATTCCCGTGCCCTACGGCTCGCTGCTCACCACGATGCCGATCTACCGCACGACCTACGTGCTGGCCTACCGCAATGACAAGGGCATAGACATCAAAGGCTTCGACGATCCTGAGCTCAAGAAGCTGAGGATTGGCGTGTTCCAGACCTCGGGCGTGCGCGAGGTTCTCGCCCGCCACGGCATTGTCGACAACGTCTCTCTCGCCGTCGTCACCCATGACGCCGATTTGAAGCCCGAGCATCAGCCCTTTTGGCAGGTGCAACAGGTGGTGAACGGCGATCTCGATGTCGCCGCCGTCTGGGGGCCGTTCGCCGGCTGGGGCAAGGCCAAGGGCGAGCCGATCGTGGTGCAGCCGGTAAATCTTTGGGAAGACAAGACGCCGCTCGAATTCGATCTCGGCATCGGCGTGCGCAAGACCGACGCCTTTCTGAAATACATGCTCGATTTCGCGCTCGAGGATAAGGCCGACGAAATCGCCAAGATTCTGGAGGATTACGGCGTGCCGCTGGTTCAGTGCAGCAAGTGCATCGTGCCGGGCAATCTGCCCGCGCATGGCAGCTATACCGCCGTGGCGCAGACCGACTTCAAGGCCCGCCCCGATCTCGCTTCGCCCGACCAGGTGGTGACCCAGGAGAAGGTCGAAAACTGGCTGGCCGAAGGCGCCGACATCACCCAGGAGCTCAGCAACGCGGTGATCGCCAACGACCTCGACCGCGTGAAATTCCTGGTCTCCAAGGGCGCCGACGTGAACAAGTCCGACAATCAGGGCTGGACTCCGCTGCAAAGCGCCGCGCGGCAACGCCACGATAAGATGATCGCGCTGCTCATCGATCTTGGCGCCGACGTCAATGCGGGCGATCCCACGCCGCTGGTTGCGGCGGTGATGCGCGATCATGTGCCGTCGGTCAAAGTTTTGCTCGAGCATGGCGCCGACATGGAGAAGCCGGGGCAGGAGGGCTTCAAGCCGCTGCCCTTGGCCATCGCCTCGGACAAATACGAGTCGGCCAAGGCCTTGATGGAGGCTGGTGCCGACGTGAACAGCCTGTCCGGCACGGACGCGCTGACGCCGCTGATGATCGCGGCCGGTCAGACCTCGCCGGCCGAAGGCGCCATGTTCGTGCCCGGCAGCACGCGTCCGACCGACATCGCGCAGGGCCTTCTTGCCCGCGGCGCCAATGTGAATGCGCAGTCGAACGGCGGCGTCACGCCGCTAATGATCGCCGCCACCCACAACAATCCGCCGATGATCGGCATTCTGATCGATGCCGGCGCCGACGTGACGCTCAAGAACAAGCTCGGCCAGACGGCGGCGGATGTGGCTGAGTTGAATGGCAATTTGGAATCTCAGCAGGCCATCATGGTCCTGAGTAGAGCCAAGGCGGCGGCCAGCACCCCCGCGCCTGGCGCGGAGAAGAGCACCAGCCAATGAAGGTCATCAGTTCGCGTGGATTTCGACCGATCGTGGGGGCCGCGGCGTTGGCCGTGGCCCTTTGCATCTCCGCTCTCGCCTTCGCCGCCGATCTCGGCGAGGAGGATGTGAACAAGGCTGTCGCGGCGACCATCGCTGAGCGGTCCAAGGACGGGGCGTTCGTGTTTCACGACCCCAAGCTCGATGCCGATCTCAACCTCATCTTCGAGAAGATCAAGATCGTGCGCGGCATGGAAGGCTATGGCTGGTTCGCCAACACCATCTTCCACGACAAGGATAACGACAAGAAGCAATACGCCATCGACTTCTGGTACAAGCCTGAAGGCGACAAGCTGACCCTGATGGACATCAGGGTGCAGAAGGGGCCCAAGCAAGAAGGCGACGGCTGGATCATGGTCACGCGCATGCCGGTCGCCTGGTGGTGGCTCCCCGTGCAGGAGCATCCCGGCGACATGGAGGTGACGCGCGCTTGGCAGGTGATGGGCGCGATTCACGACTACATCGCCACGCATAAGGACGCCAATGGCGACGTGCCGATCAAGGACGACAAAACCGGCGAGACTCTCCCGCTCGAGTTCGTCGAGATGCACCAGCCGATCCGGCACATGAAGAAGGACGGCGAATATTTCGCCTGCACCGACTTCCGCAAGCCGGGCAGCACCGACGAATATTACGACATCGATTTTTGGGTGAACCAGAAGAGCGGCAAGCTCGTGGTGGACAATGTCAAAGTGCACAAGGTCCCCGTGCAGGAGGACGGCATCTGGACCCAGGTGCCGCGCTATACCTTCGAGGGCATGGATTTCGACGTGACCAATTGACCTCGCAGCGTTAACCCAACCGGAAGCCAAACAATGCCGCGCCGCTCATCGGCACTTTCGCCGCGGCTTGTATGACGCTATGAAAGGTCCGCTTTTCGATCCGGCCCGAGGGGGATCGCCTTAACGCTTAGAACGTCAAACACGAAACTAGGGTAAGGAAACGAAGCAGTGCGCAAAATCATCATCGGACTTTTGACAGTTTTATTCATCGCTTTCATGGGGGCGTTTGCCTGGAAGGCCTGCGCGACCGACGAGCCGCCGGCACAGACCGGGGAGCAGCCCGCCGGCGGAGAAGCCGCCGCAGGTGGCGATTGCTGCAAGGCGGACGACACCACGCCGCCGCTCGACCTGATCAAGGCCACGCCCAAGGGCGGGTTGCATAATCCCTATGCGGACAAAGTCACTGACGCCGCCTTCGCCGAGGAGGGGCACAAGACCTACCTTTCCGCCGGCTGCAATGGCTGTCATGGCGGCGGTGGCGGGGGCGGCATGTGCCCGCCGCTCACCAACGATACCTGGGTCTATGGCCCCGACGACGACACCCTGTTCAGGCTGGTGGCGCTCGGCTCCGACGGGCTGAAGGCCGAGGGTTACCACCGGGTCAAGCAAGAGGTGGTCGTGGGGCCGATGCCTCCCTTCGGCGGCATCCTCAAGACCAGCGATCAGCTGTGGAAGATCATCACGTTCATCCGCTCGGTGAACCCGAGTTCGGTGGGTAAGCCGCCGCTGCAATAAGACTTTGCGAGCGCAGAGGTGACCGGCCTCTCATTAAATTTTGGAAAGCCGTCGAGCCTTGGCTCGGCGGCTTTTCTTTCGCCGTGGTAGAAAGATTACCATGGCCTGGAAGGCCGATTGCTGAGCCCCCATATGTTCCTGGCGAAACCAGCGTCTAAGATTTAGCCGCCGCTTGCCATATTGTGCACTGCGCATTGCCAAGTCTCGGCAGGTCTGAAAAATAGGCGCCCTGAATGTCCTGGCCCACCCCGTCCCCGAGCTTCGACTTACCCTCGATCCCGGTCCGTCAGCCTCGCAGGAGCAAAGCTTTCGCCTATGTCGCGTAACTCAGTCGGTCGCGTATGTCGAAGCCCCAAGCCCCTTGCGGGCTTGGCTCTCATTTTTGGCCTGCTTGCCTCCGCGGCGCTGGTCCCGGCCCTGGCGGAGACGCCGGCGACGCCTCCCGCCACCGCCGCGTCACCGGCTCCTGCCGCTCCCCCCGCTGCTGCTCCTGCCGAAGCGCCGGCCACGCCTTCCGCCGCAACGCCGCCCGCGCCGACTGCCGATGCGCCTTCGGGTCTCGTGCCGGTCAAGGCGACGGTGCCGATCGTCTATCTCGGCAAGCAATATGAGGAGCCGCTGCCGCTCTCTTATTCCGAGAAAATCGTCACCGACAAAGGCATCCAAGGCGCGCGCCTCATCATCAAGGAGGCCAATCAAGCCGGCCAGTTCGTCGGCTTCGGCTTCGAGCTGGTCGAGGCGATCGTCCCCGCCGATGCCGATGTGGTGGCCAAGGCCAAGGAGATTCTCGCCAAAGGCAACGCCTTCATCATTGCCGATCTCGAGCCGAAGGATCTCGTCGCCGTGGCCGACCTGCCCGAGGCCGCCAACTCGATCATCGTCAACATCCGCTCCAACGAGGAAGCGCTCCGCCAGGAGCTCTGCCGCTCCAACGTCTTCCATATCGTTCCCGACTGGGCGATGCGGGCCGACGCGCTGGGGCAATATCTGATTTGGAAGAAATGGCCGCGCTGGTTCGTGATGCGCGGCAACACCGACGCCGACAAAGAATATGTCGAGATGATCAAGCGCACCGCCGCGCGCTACGGCGGAAAGGTCGTCGGCGAGAAGGTCTACGATTTGCCGCCGGGCGCCCGCAACACCGATTCAGGCTACCAGCAGGTGCAGGCTCAGATTCCCCTGGAAACCGAAAGCGCGCCCGATCACGACGTGATTTGGGTCGCCAACACCGATGAAGGCTTCGGCGACTATCTGATGTACCGCAGCTATCTTCCCGATCCCGTGGTCGGCACCCAAGGTCTGCAAGCTTTGGCCTGGGACCCGTCCTACACCGAATACGGCGCCATGCATTTTCAGAATGGGCTGCCCAAGCTCGCCAAACGCAAGCCGGTGGAGCGCGACTACACGGCCTGGCTAGGCGGCCGCGCGCTGACCGACGGCATCATGCGCTCGGGCAAGACCACGCCGCCCGAAGTGAAGGCCTATCTGCTTTCCGATCAGTTCAAGCTCGAAGGCTTCAAAGGCCAGGCGATGAGCTTCCGCACCTGGGATCATCAGCTTAGGCAGCCGATCATCCTCGGCGGCGGCACTCGCGTCCCCGTCTCGGTCTCGCCGCAGGAAGGTTTTCTCCACCCCACCAACGTCACCGACACGCTCGGCTTCGATCAGCCCGAGACCAAGTGCAAGTTCAAATGACCACCGCCAAAGGTAGACACATGATTCGCATCAACCTCGCCGCGGCCGCCGCTGCCGCGCTCCTTGTCTTTTCCGCTCCGGCCTTCGCCGCGCCGCTGATTTTCGTCTCCAACGAGAAGGACAACACCGTTACCGTGTTGAACGCCGACACGTTGGAGATCGTCAAGACCATCAAGGTTGCGCGACGCCCGCGCGGCATCGTGGTGAGCCCAGACGGCAAGGAGCTGTTCGTCGCCGCCGGCGACGGCGACATCATGGACGTGATCGACACCAACACGCTCGAAGTCTCGCGCCACCTCGAGTCGGGCCCCGACCCGGAGTTGATGGCGATCGATCCCAAGGGCGACGTCATCTACATCGCCAACGAGGACGACAGCCTTGTCACCATCATGGACATCAAAAGCGGCGACATCCTCGCCGAGGTCCCGGTGGGCGTCGAGCCCGAGGGCATGGGCGTGAGCCCCGACGGCAAATTCACGGTCGCCACCTCGGAGTCGACCAGCATGGCGCATGTGATCGACAATGCGACTAACAAGCTGATCGCCAACGTGCTGGTCGACAGCCGACCGCGTGAGGCGAAATTCACCCCTGACGGCTCGGAGCTGTGGGTGTCTTCTGAGGTCGGCGGCACCATCTCGGTGATCGACCCCAAGACCTGGAAGACCAAGCAGAAGATCAGCTTCGAGGTGCCAGGCGTGCGGCCCGAGCAGCTCCAGCCGGTCGGCATGGACTTCACCAAGGACGGCAAAGAGGTGTTCGTGGCGCTCGGTCCGGCCAATCGCGTCGCCGTCATCGACACCGCGACCAAGGAGGTCAAGAATTACATTTTGGTCGGCCAGCGGCCCTGGCACGGCGAGATGAGTCCCGACGGCAAGAAATATTATGTGGCCAACGGCCTCACCAACGATTTGACCGTGATCGACGTAGAGTCACAAAAGGCCGAGAAATCGGTGCCGGTCGGGCGGCTGCCCTGGGGCGTCGCCATCAAGCCGTAGCGCGACCTCGCCATTGTGGTGAAGCGCGGAAAGCCAGGCATCGGACACCGTCCGGTGGCTGGCTTTTGCTTTGCCCCGCGATCATCCGCGCACGCGGCGGCTGACGGCTTGCGCGATCCATTCCGACATGAGGATGGCCGAGAGCGAGATGCCGAGCGAGATCAGGGTTAGCCTGAGCGCCGCGGCCTCGCCCCCGGGAACTTGCGTGAAGCTGTAGATCAGCGTCGGCAGCGTCTGCGTCTCACCCGGAATATTGGAGACGAAGGTGATGGTAGCGCCGAACTCTCCCATGGCGCGGGCGAAGGAGAGAATGGCCCCGGCGATGATGCCCGGCGCCATCAGTGGCAGCGTCACGGTAAGAAACACGTAAGCCGGATTGGCGCCGAGCGTTCCCGCCGCCTGTTCGAGCCTGCGGTCGACCGCCGCCGCCGAAAGTTGAATGGCGCGCACCATCAACGGAAAGCCCATGATGGCGCAGGCGAGCGCGGCGCCGGTCCAGCGGAAAGCGAACACGATGCCGAGATGGGTATCGAGCCAGCGGCCGATCGGGCCTTGCCGGCCGAACAGCAGCAGCAGCACATAGCCCGTCACCACCGGCGGCAGCACCAGCGGCAGCAGCACCAGCGCATTCAGCAGCGCGCGTCCGTAGAAGCGGCCGCGGGCCAGGATCATGGCCACGAGAATGCCGAAGGGGAGGCTGGCCAGCGTCGCCCAGGTGGCGACGCGCAGCGACAGTTTGATCGCCGTCAGCTCTTCGGGAGAAAGCGTGAGCACGACGGGCCCCGCGTCATTAGGTGCCCTGGAAGCTCGTGGCGGTCGAGTGCTCGGGTCTATCCTTCAAGCGCAGAATCGCCTCCCTGACCGGGGGGTCGAGCCCGTCGCCACCGGCGTCGATATAGGCGAAGATCGCCTTGCGCATCCTGGGGTCCCAGAACTTGCGGATGTGATCGGCGATCCCCGGCACGACTTCGTCCGCGCGTTGCGACTCGAAGAATTTGCCGATCTGGTTCGCCATATAGACCAGGCGGTCGGGTTTCATGGCTTTTCGCCACTGCTCCGCTGTTGACGCCGGACCAGGCGTTCTACTCGGCCGCGATCAGAGGCTCGGCGATCTGCCGGGTCTGCCGCGTCAGTTCCTCATATTCCTCCTGCCACTCCGACGGCCCGTTCGACGGCATGACCTGCACCGCCGTCACTTTGTATTCGGGGCAGTTGGTGGCCCAGTCGGAGAAATCCGTGGTGACCACGTTCACTTGCGTGGTCGGGTGGTGGAAGGTGGTGTAGACCACGCCCGGAGCCACGCGCTCGGTGATCTGCGCCCGCAGGGTCGTCTCGCCGGAGCGGCTCGCGAGCTTCACCCAGTCGCCGTCGCGCACGCCGCGTTGCTCCGCATCATGCGGATGAATCTCGAGCACGTCCTCCTCATGCCAGACCACGTTGGCGGTGCGCCGCGTCTGCGCGCCGACATTGTACTGCGAGAGGATGCGGCCGGTGGTCAGCAGCAGCGGGTAGCGCGGGCCGGTCTTCTCGTCCGTCGCCACATATTCGGTGATGACGAATTTACCCTTGCCGCGCACGAAGCCGTTCACGTGCATGATCGGGGTTCCGTCCGGCGCCGCCGCGTTGCACGGCCACTGCACCGAGCCGAGCTCATCGAGCTTCTTGAAGGAGACGTCGGCGAAGGTCGGCGTCAGCCGCGCGATCTCGTCCATGATCTCCGAGGGGTGATTGTAGTGCATCGGATAGCCGAGCGCGTTGGAGAGCAGGCAGGTGATCTCCCAGTCCTCGTAACGGTTCCTCGGCGCCATCACCTTGCGTACCATCTGGATGCGCCGCTCGGCGTTGGTGAACGTGCCGTTCTTCTCCAGGAAGGTGGAGCCCGGCAGGAACACATGCGCGTAGTTGGCCGTCTCGATCAGGAACAAGTCCTGCACCACCACGCATTCCATCGACGAGAGGCCCGCCGCCATGTGCTTGGTATCGGGATCCGATTGCAGGATGTCCTCGCCCTGGATGTAGAGGCCCTTGAACGAGCCGTCGACCGCCGCATCCATCATGTTGGGAATGCGCAGGCCAGGCTCCGCGTCGAGCGGGCGGCCCCACAGCGCTTCGAACATCGCGCGCGTGGCCTCGTCCGACACGTGCCGATAGCCGGACACCTCGTGCGGGAACGAGCCCATGTCGCAGGAACCCTGCACATTGTTCTGCCCGCGCAGCGGGTTCACGCCGACGCCCTCGCGGCCGATATTGCCGGTCGCCATCGCAAGATTGGCGATCGCCATCACCGTGGTCGAGCCCTGGCTGTGCTCGGTGACGCCGAGACCGTAATAGATGGCGCCGTTGCCACCGGTGGCGTAGAGCCGCGCGGCGCCGCGGATCGCGTCCGCCGGAACGCCGGTGAGCTTCTCCACCTCTTCCGGGCTGTGGCGTGGGTCGGAGACGAACGCGGCCCAATCCTGGAACTCGTCCCAGTCGCAGCGCTCGCGCACGAATTTTTCGTTCACCAATCCCTCGGTGACGATCACATGCGCCAGCGAGGTCACCACCGCGACATTGGTGCCGGGCTTGAGCGGCAGATGGTAATCGGCCTCGATATGCGGCGTGCGCACCAGGTCGATGCGGCGGGGGTCGAGGATGATCAACTTGGCGCCCTCGCGTAGCCGCTTCTTCATGCGCGAGGCGAACACCGGGTGACCGTCGGTTGGATTGGCGCCGATGATCATGATTACGTCGGAATATTCGACGGAGTTGAAATCCTGCGTTCCCGCTGAGGTGCCATAGGTGGTTTTCAATCCATAACCGGTCGGCGAATGGCAGACGCGCGCGCAGGTATCGACATTGTTGTTGCCGAACGCGGCGCGGACCAGCTTCTGCACCAGGAAGGTCTCCTCGTTGGTGCAGCGCGATGAGGTGATGCCGCCGACCGAGCCACGGCCGTATTTCGCCTGGATGCGCTTGAACTCCGAGGCGGCGTAGCCGATCGCCTCTTCCCACGAGACCTCGCGCCAGGGATCGGTGATCTTGGCGCGGATCATCGGTTTCAGGATGCGGTCCTTGTGCGTGGCGTAACCGAAGGCGAAGCGGCCCTTGACGCAGGAGTGGCCGCGATTGGCCTTGCCGTCCTTGTAAGGAACCATGCGCACAAGCTCATCGCCGCGCATCTCCGCCTTGAAGGCGCAGCCGACGCCGCAATAGGCGCAGGTGGTGACGATCGAATGCGCGGGCGTGCCGATCTCGATCACGCTCTTCTCGTTCAATGTCGCGGTGGGGCAGGCCTGCACGCAGGCGCCGCACGAGACGCATTCGGAATCGAGGAACGGCTGCTGCTGCGACGGCGACACCACCGAGTCGAAGCCGCGGCCGGCGATGGTCAGCGCGAAGGTGCCTTGCACCTCCTCGCAGGCGCGCACGCAGCGCGAGCAGACGATGCATTTGGAAGGCTCGAAGGTGAAATAGGGGTTCGAGGTGTCGAGGCCGGGATTGGGATGGCGCGCGCCGTCATAGCCGTAGCGCACTTCGCGCAGGCCGACGGCGCCGGACATGTCCTGCAATTCGCAATCGCCGTTGGCCGAGCAGGTCAGGCAGTCGAGCGGGTGCTCCGAGATATAGAGCTCCATCACCCCCTTGCGTAAGCGCTTCAGCCGGTCGGTCTGGGTGTGCACCACCATGCCTTCGGCGACCGGCGTGGTGCAGGAGGCCGGTGTGCCGTTGCGGCCCTGGATCTCGACCAGGCACAGCCGGCAAGAGCCGAACGCCTCGACCATGTCGGTGGCGCAGAGCTTGGGGATCTGCGTGCCCATCTCCATCGCCGCGCGCATGATCGAGGTGCCTTCCGGCACCGTCAGCTCGACGCCGTCGATGGTGAGGGTGACCTGCTTCTCAGCCTTGGAGGCTGGGGTCCCGTAATCGATTTCCTGGGTCATCGACATGATCGTTTCCTCATTCAGCAGCTTCGAGGCGCTTCCTTGCGCCGAAATCCTCGGGGAAATGCGTGAGCGCGCTCATCACCGGGTAGGGGGTAAACCCGCCAAGAGCGCAAAGCGATCCGAACTTCATGGTGTTGCAGAGATCTTCCAGCACCAGCAGATTGGCGGCCGCGTCCTCGCCGGCGACGATCTTGTCCACCAGCTCCACGCCGCGCGCCGAGCCGATGCGGCAGGGCGTGCACTTGCCGCAGGATTCGATGGCGCAGAACTCCATGGCGAAGCGGGCCTGCTTGGCCATGTCCACCGTGTCGTCGAACACCACGATGCCGCCATGGCCGATCAGCCCGTCGGCCGCGGTGAAGGCCTCATAGTCGAACGGCGTATCGAACAGAGCGCGCGGGAAATAGGCGCCGAGCGGGCCGCCGACCTGCACCGCGCGTACCGGGCGGCCTGAGCGCGTGCCGCCGCCGATATCGTCGACCAAGGCCCCGAGCGTGATGCCGAACGCGGTCTCGTACAGCCCGCCATGCTTGATGTTGCCGGCAAGCTGGATCGGCATGGTGCCGCGCGACTTGCCCATGCCGAAATCGCGATAATGCGGGCCGCCTTCGCTCATGATGATCGGCACGGTCGCAAGCGACAGCACGTTATTGATGACGGTCGGTTTGCCGAACAGGCCGATATGGGCGGGCAGGGGAGGCTTTGCCCGAACCTCGCCGCGCTTGCCTTCCAGGCTCTCGAGCAGCGAGGTCTCCTCGCCGCAGACATAGGCCCCGGCGCCGGCCCGCACTTCCATGTCGTAAACGAACTCCGAGCCGGCGATGCGCCGTCCCAGCATGCCGCCTTTGCGCGCTTCGCGCACGGCGATCTCCATCGCCTCGATGGCATCGGGATATTCGGAGCGGATATAGATGTAGCCGTAGCTGGCGCCCACCGCGATCCCGGCGATGGTCATGCCTTCGATCAGCACGAAGGGATCGCCTTCCATGATCATGCGGTCGGCGAAGGTGCCGGAATCGCCCTCGTCGGCGTTGCAGACGATGTATTTCTGCTGGGGCGGGGTGTCGGCCACCGTGCGCCATTTGATGCCGGTGGGGAAGCCCGCGCCGCCGCGGCCGCGCAAGCCGGAGGTGATGACCTCCTCGACGATCGCCTTCGGACCGACGGCAAGCGCCTTGGCCAAACCCTTGTAGCCGCCATGCGCCTGATAATCTTCGAGGCTGCGCGGATCGATGATGCCGCAATTCTTGAAGGTGAGGCGCGTCTGGCTCTCGAGCCAGGGATAGTCCTCGACGACGCCGATGCCGAGACTGTGCGGCTTGCCGTCGAGCATCCCGGCATCGAGCAGCGCATCGATATCGCTTACCTTGACCGGCCCGTAGCCGACCCGGCCATTGCCGGTCGCAACTTCGACCAGCGGTTCCAGCCAATACATGCCGCGCGAGCCGGTGCGGACGATCTCGACATCGAGGCCACGTTTTTCGAATGCCTTGCGGAAATGATGCGCGACGTCTTCGGCGCCGACGCAGAGCGCGCCGGAATCGCGGGAGATGAAGATGCGCGCGCTCATGCTTGCGCCTCCTTCACCAATGCGTCGAGCTTCGCCTCGTCCAGCATGCCGAACACATGCTTGTCCAGCATGGCGGCGGGGGAGGAGTGGCACAGCCCGAGGCAATAAACCGGCTCCAACGTGACGCGATTGTCGAGCGTGGTCTCGCCCATCGCCACGCCGAGTTTCGCTTCCGCGCGCGCGGCCAGCGCATCGCCGCCGGCGGCCTGGCAGGATTCGGCGCGGCAAAGCTTGAGCACGCGCCGTCCGGCCGGTTGCTTGCGGAAGTCGTGATAGAAGGTGACGGTGCCGTGGATTTCGGCCCGGGACAGGTTAAGTGCCTCCGCGATGAGCGGTACGGCGTCGTTCGGCACGCAGCCGAAGGTCTCCTGCAAGGCGTGCAGAATCGGCAGGCAAGCGCCTTCTAAATGCCGATACCGCGCGACGATTTCGCTCGCGCGCTCGGCGTTCCATGGCTCGTGTCTTGGCATGCCCAGCCGCTTTAATGAGCAGACTCGAAAATGCGGAAAATACCGCTGAGAATCAACAAAGCAGGACCATCGCCCGATTGGAATTCTCTATCGTCTTGTCATGCACTGAGCACGCCCACGCGGACGAGACCAGCCTCTTGGACATAGGCTTAATGCGGCCTTGGTACAAGCCGGACGAGGCTAAATTCCGCTTTTATTACAGTTGCTTATCGCGCGATCGGGATTCCGGATCGGCGCGCGACCTCAGCGGGCAGGGGCCTTGGCCTCGCGCTTGGCGCGAGGCTTTGCCAACGGGGTGTCGGCGCCGATGATCGGCGCGAGCTGCTTGGCCTCGCTGACCAAGGCATTGATCAACGGCGTCAACGGGTTGCGATGCGGCACCACCAGCCCGATCGAATGCGATACCTGCGGCTCGACGATCGGAATGGCGCGGACCTTCTCGGTCAGGCCGAGCACCTCTGCCAATTTGGCCGGCATCACGCTCGCCCATTTCCCGGTCCGCACATGGGCGAACAGCACGACCACGGAGTTCGATTCGAGCGTCGGCGCCACATCCGCCCCGGCCTGCCGCAGCAATTGCTCGATGATGCGCCGGTTCTGCATGTCGGGGGTGAGCAGGCAGAGCGGCACCTTGCCGACTTCCGCCCAGGTCACTTGGTCGCGGTCGCCGAGCGGGCTGTCGGACGAGGCGAGCAGCCGATATTGCTCGCTATAGAGCGGCACGGTCTGCACCCGGCCGAGCGGCTCATTGTCGAGATAAGTGAGCCCGGCATCGACCTCTAAATTCTCCAGCAATCCCAGCACCTCGATCGAGTTGCGCGAGAGGATGGTGAAGCTGACGTCCGGATGCTTGGCGCGATAGGGGGTGGTGAGCATGGCCACCATGGCCAGCGCCGTCGGGATGGCGGCGATGCGGATATGCCCCGCAAGGCCCCGCTTCAGTGCATCGATCTCCTGGCGCATGGCGCGGGTGTCGCCGACGATGCGCCGCGCCCAGTCGAGCACGCGCTCGCCTTCCGGGGTGAAGCCCTGGAAGCGGGAGCCGCGCTGCACCAGCAGCACCCCAAAGGAGTCCTCGAGCTGCTTGATGCCGGCGGAGAGAGTGGGCTGGCTTACGCCGCAAGCCTCCGCCGCGTGGCCGAAATGCCGCTCGCGCGCCAGCGCCAGAATGAATTCGAGCTTGTCGATCATGGGCCGTTCTGTTTCGGCCTATTCTCGCAAGAACGGGCAGCAAGGGCCATAGGGCTTTCCGCTATTTGCCATGCGCCTTGAGCCAGTCCTGCATCATCGCGATCTCCTTTTCCTGGGCGGCGACGACCTCCGAGGCGAGCTTACGGATCTCGGGGTCCTTGCCGTAGGCGAGCTCGACCTTGGCCATGTCGATCGCGCCCTGATGATGCGGAATCATGCCGCGCACGAAGTCGACATCCGCGTCGCCCGTGTAAGCCACCATCATGTCCTTATGCATGGTCTGCATCGCCGCCATATAGGCCTTGACGGCGGGATCGTCGTCCACGGCAGCGACCGCTAAGCCGCCGAGCATCACCCCGAAGGCGCAGGCCAGCAGCATCGTCAGTTTCGGCACGAGGCTCTCCTTTCCATATGTCGGATGGGACCCAGCAAAGCCTCTAAGCTTGTGCAGGCGCGGGCGGCTGTTGGCAATCCGCATCACCCGCTTGTGATATGCATCCCGGGTTCGAACCCGCTCAGGGCGGCCGCGGCGAGCACCACCAGCAGGCCGATGGCGGTCTCGATGCCGATGCTCAAAACGAGCGCGCGCCGCGTCGCTTCGCCATCAGCCGAGGCCAGCGCAGGGGTGAGACGCAGGCGGTTATTCGCGCCGAGCGCGATCAGCGTCACGAACAGCGCGAGCTTGAGCAGCAGCACCGCGCCGTAGTCCGTGCCGAACAGCCGCTCGATTCCGCCGGACAGCACGGCGCCTTGCAAAAGCGCGGTCGCGGCCAGGATGGCAACGCACAAGAGGGCGATCGGCGAGAAGCGCTTCAGCACGCGATAGGCGACATCGAGCGGCGCGCGGCGCACCACCGCAAGCAACGGCAAGAGTTCGCCGAGCCACGCGCCGGCCGCCAAGAGATGCAGCGCCTGCGACAGGAGGAGAAGGCTCACGCCATGCGCCATGGCGAAAGCGTGGCTGTGACCGGCCTCGAGCAGCACGGCAAGTCCGGCGAGCAGGGCAGCGAGGCCGTCGCGGCGGCGGCCGGCGCAAAGGGCGGCTCCGCCCAGAGCCAAGCCCTGTAGACACAGCACTTGCCCGAACCGCGTGCCGAACAGCACCGTCGGCACGGCTCCCAGGGTTGCGGACAGCGTCGGCGTCTCGGCGATCCCGCGCGTCTGAAGCAGCAGCCAAGCGAGGCCGGCCCCGGCTGCGGCGAGCAGGCTCCCAGCCAAGAGCCTTCGGCAGCGCCACCTTATCTGGCTCGTTGCGCTCTCGGGCGAAAGTTGCCGGACAGGTGACGCCACCTTGCTCAGGAACAGCGCCACGCCGAAGCTCGACAGCATGGATGCGACGAACGCGCCGCGCATGAGCGCAAGCTGGAGGTCGTCCATGCTGATCGCGAATGATGGCATGGCCGTGGAGGGCTACTTCCCGACGCTGAAGTTGAAGTTCCCTTGAGTCTTGTGCGTGTCGACCGACAGCACATGCCACATCACGCTGTAAGTGCCGGGGGAAAGCCCCCCGACGCTCAACTGCATGACGTTGCCGCTGACGGTCTTGCCCTTATCGACGCGAGCGCCAGCCGCGTTGCGGACCTCTCCGCCGCTGAATTTCGGCTCCAACGTCTCGGTGAAATAGAGAGCGACCTTGCCGGGCGAGGACGCCACGGTGCTGCCCACCGCCGGAACCGAGTGATCGAGTTGCGCATGGGCATTCGCGCCAGTGGTAACGGCGAGAAGCACCGCGGCGACCGCAATGGTGCGAGGCTTACTCATGATAATGCTCCGTTGTGTTTCCGCCGAATAGCGGCTTGCCGAGGGAGTGAGGAAAAATGTCGTCCAGATAGAAGTGCAGCTGGCCCACCACGCCGATATCATCGCCACTCGCGCGGTTGATTGGAATGATGGCTTCGGCGGCGAGCTGGAACTTATCGGCGACGTAGATGATGCCCGGATTCACCGTGCCGGTGGTTCGCTCTTCCCCATCGAAGTTCGACACCTCGGAAGAGAGGTTCAACTCAACCAGCGGAATCAGGTGATTGATGAATCCCGGGAGGCCGAAATCCCGCACGCTCGCTTTGAGGTACGGCATGCTGTATTGCAGCGTGCCTCCCCACACGACGGAGCTTGGATTGGGCGTCGTGTCGATCAGCCCCGTCTCTTCGTCCGGCGCATTCGTCGAGCTCTTGGTCGGGATCGCATAGCCGACCTGGGCGGTGATCGCGAACGGCTTCAGCAGCGGCGCCGGCATGAAGCCGATCCCCTTGCCCACGAACAGCGTGGGCGTCAGCGTGGTGAACGGCTCGGCGTCGATCGCGCTGCTGCCGGTTCCGCCCCAATCCGCATCGAGCGAGACCGACATGGCGAGCTCGCGCGAGTCATCCCTGACGAACTGATATTTGAAGCTGGTGCCGAGATTATCGAAGCCCGACACGCTCTTCTCTCCCGGTGGGTCGAGATGAATCCAGGCCTCCTCGAATGAGATGCCGAAATTCGGCGTGATGGTTTTCGAATATTCGCCGGCAATGTCCAGCTCGTCCGCCGATGGATCATCGCCGTTCTTGAACCCGGCGACGGTCGGCAGCGACAATTCATCGGCGACGCAAGGATCGTCGACACCGATGGTCGCCGGAAAGAAGCGGTTGCCGATGATGCAATGTGCGCTTGCAGAATTGCCGAGCGCGAGAAGCAGCATGACCGCCCCTCCGCACGCAGAGAATCGCGTTCCCATGCTGCCATGCGGGCGCCAAATA
This sequence comes from uncultured Alphaproteobacteria bacterium, assembly GCA_963798815.1. Taxonomy (GTDB): domain Bacteria; phylum Pseudomonadota; class Alphaproteobacteria; order Rhizobiales; family Methyloligellaceae; genus Methyloceanibacter. The sequence goes on along the minus strand of CAWCUW010000004.1, from coordinate 186,712 downwards.
GCGCCGCCTGCGGCTCGGTTGCTTGTCCGTGTCCCATCCATGTTCCCCTCCATGTCCATATCGGATCGGCCCCAGAGAGCCCAATCGCGTATGCGCGCTTTCGCTCGCCCGATGGGCAGCACGCGCTGTTCTCAAGTCGGAATTAGACGGGGAAGGGGGGAGGCCCGCGGCTGTGCGGGATGCGCGGCGCGGCCTCAGCGACCGGTTCGTTCGTCGCAAACGAAACCGAGCCGACGGCTTCGGGCGCCGCGATAAGGAAGCCGGCAGCCCCGGCCAGAGTGATTTGCAGCGACGCGAAACCGCTACAAATGGGACAATGCGACCGCGGCTTGGCAGGTTTTGAGTTTTTCGACGGCGCGCCTTGGTCGGTGGCCTCGTGGCAGGGCGGCATGACCGCAAGCCCAAGCTGAGCCTGACCAAGCTGCAATGCGGTTTGCGAGACCGTATGCCAGGGGAAGAGCACGGCGTAAAACACCACGCCGATCAGCGCCAACGTCGCGGCGACCCGGCGCCGTCGAAGACCTGCTCTCAACCCCATGCCGCGAGCTTAGCCTCGCCCACGAGCGCCATTCAAGGCGAAACGCTCTTGCATAAGGGGCAATTCGCCGCGCAAGCGCGCTCGGCAGAGCCGCGCCACGAAGAGTTGGCGCAGCCCCTCGCGCCGCTATTTATATTCGACCTTGACCACCTGGTAGGATTTGCCGCCGCCCGGCGTCGACACCTCGACGATGTCCTTCTTGCGCTTGCCGAGCAGCGCCCGGGCCAGCGGCGAGGTGATCGAGATCCGGCCTTGTTTCACGTCGGCCTCGACTTCGCCGACGATGCGGTATTTGGCCTTCTCGTCGGTGTCTTCGTCGACCAGCGTGACGGTTGCCCCGAACATCACCTGGTCGCCCTTGAGCTTGGAGACGTCGATGATGTCGGCGCGCGAAAGCTTGTCCTCGAGGTCGGCCATGCGCGCCTCGGTGATGCCCTGCTGCTCCTTGGCGGCATGGTACTCGGCGTTCTCGGACAGATCGCCATGGGTGCGGGCGTCGGCGATCTGCTTGATGATGCGCGGGCGCTCGACGGTCTTGAGATATTTGATCTCAGCCTCAAGCGCAGCATAGCCCTCCGCGGTCATCGGCACCTTGTCCATCTCAGTCGAAGCTCCTTGGGCAACCCCCTGAACTAATGTCCAGGAATTGCCCGGTCTAAGTCAAGAATCTGTTGATTTTGACGGATTTCAAGCCGTCTCAGGCGATTTCCTTGGCGCCCTGGCCGACATAGCTCTGCAGGGGAGCGACTTTGAGGCCCCCCGACCTGAGCGCCTTGATGGCCTCGGTCACGGCGAGCGCGCCGGCGAGCGTTGTATAATAAGGGATATGGTAGAGCAAGGCCGACCGGCGGATCGAGGCGGAGTCGGCCAGCGCCTTGGCGCCCTCGGTGGTGTTGAAGACGATATCCACCTCGCCATTGGTGATGGCATCGACCACGTGCGGGCGCCCCTCCAGCACCTTGTTGATCTTTTCGCAGGGGATGCCGTGCGCATCGAGATGGCGCCGGGTGCCGCGCGTGGCGATGATGCGGAAGCCCATCTCGGCGAGTTCTCGGACGGGCGCCAGCACCTTGTCCTTGTCGCTGTCCTTCACCGACACGAACACCGTGCCGGACAGCGGCAGCCTTGAGCCGCCGCCGAGCTGGCTCTTGGCGAAGGCGATGGCGTAGTCGCGGTCGATGCCCATGACCTCGCCGGTCGACCGCATCTCCGGACCGAGCACCGGATCGACGCCGGGAAAGCGCGCGAAGGGAAACACCGCCTCCTTCACCGCGATATGTTCGAGCTTGCGCCGCTTCAGCCCGAAGGCGGCCAGCGGCTTACCGGCCATCACCTCCGCGGCGATGCCGGCGATCGGCAGCCCGATCACCTTGGCGACGAACGGCACGGTGCGCGAGGCGCGCGGATTGACCTCGAGGATATAGATATCGTCGTTCTGGATGGCGAACTGCACATTCATCAGCCCGACCACGTTGAGCGCACGGGCGAGCTCGACGGTCTGGCGTTCCAGGTCGGCGACGATATGCGGCTTCAGCGAGTGCGGCGGCAGCGAGCAGGCGCTGTCGCCGGAATGCACGCCCGCCTCCTCGATATGCTCCATCACCCCGCAAATGAACACGTCCTGGCTGTCGGCCAGCGCGTCGACATCCACCTCGATGGCGTCGCGCAGATAGGAATCGATCAGCACCGGGCTCTTGCCTGACACCACCACGGCCTCGGCCATGTAGCGGGCGAGCTGCGCCTCGTCGTGCACGATCTCCATGGCGCGGCCGCCGAGCACATAAGACGGGCGGATCACCACCGGGAAACCGATCGCCGCGGCGATGGTCTTGGCCTCGGCGGCCGAGCGGGCAATGCCGTTCCGCGGCTGTCTGATGCCGAGCCGCTCGATCAGCGCCTTGAAGCGGTCGCGATCCTCGGCGAGGTCGATGGCGTCGGGCGAGGTGCCGAGGATCGGCACTTTGGCATTCTCCAGCGCTTGCGCGAGCTTGAGCGGCGTCTGCCCGCCGAATTGGACGATCACGCCTTTGAGTTTGCCGTTGCTCTCCTCGGTGCGGACTATCTCCAGCACGTCCTCTTCGGTGAGCGGCTCGAAATAGAGGCGGTCGGAGGTGTCGTAATCGGTCGAGACCGTCTCCGGATTGCAATTGATCATGATGGTCTCGAAGCCTGCCGCCGACAGCGCGAACGCGGCATGGCAGCAGCAATAGTCGAACTCGATGCCCTGGCCGATGCGGTTCGGCCCGCCGCCGAGAATGATGATTTTTTCCTGGTCGCTCGGCCGCGCCTCGCAAACCGGCGGTCCGGCGAAACCGGACTCGTAGGTCGAATACATATAGGCGGTGGGCGAGGCGAACTCCGCCGCGCAGGTATCGATGCGCTTATAGACGGGGTGCACGTCGAGTGCGCGGCGCCGCGCGGCGACCTCGCTCGGCTCCAGTCCAGAAAGCTTGGCGAGCCGCTCGTCGGAGAAGCCCATCGCCTTCAGCGCGCGGAAATTGGCGGCGTCTTCGGGCAGTCCGTGCGCGCGCACCCGGCTCTCGCAATCGACGATGTCTTGCAGCTGCTGGATGAACCAGGGATCGATGGCGCAGGAATCGTAGATCTGCGCGTGATCGACGCCGAGCCTGAGGGCTTGGGCGACTTTCAGCAGGCGGTCCGGCGAGGGGGTGCCGAGCGCCGCGCGCACCACGTTCTTGTCATCGCCCTGGCCGAGCCCCTCGAAGGCGATGTCGTCGAGGCCGGTCAAGCCCGTTTCCATCGAGCGCAGCGCCTTTTGCAGCGACTCCGGGAAGGTGCGGCCGATGGCCATGGCCTCGCCCACCGATTTCATCGAGGTGGTGAGCACGGGCTTGGCGCCGGGGAACTTCTCGAAGGCGAAGCGCGGGATCTTGGTGACCACGTAGTCGATGGTCGGCTCGAAGCTCGCCGGCGTGGCGCCGCCGGTGATGTCGTTGGCGAGCTCGTCCAGCGTGTAGCCGACGGCGAGCTTGGCGGCGATCTTGGCGATCGGGAAGCCGGTCGCCTTGGAGGCGAGCGCGGAAGAGCGCGACACGCGCGGGTTCATCTCGATGATCACCAGCCGCCCGTCGGCCGGGTTCACCGCGAACTGCACGTTGGACCCGCCGGTCTCGACCCCGATCTCGCGCAGCACCTTGATCGAGGCGTTGCGCATGATCTGATATTCCTTGTCGGTCAGCGTCAGCGCCGGCGCCACCGTGATCGAGTCGCCGGTATGCACGCCCATCGGGTCGATATTCTCGATCGAGCAGACGATGATGCAGTTGTCGTCCTTATCGCGGACGACCTCCATCTCGTACTCCTTCCAGCCCAGCACGGACTCCTCGATCAGCACCTCGGAGGTCGGCGAGGCATCCAGCCCGCGCTCGACGATCTCCAGGAACTCCTCGCGGTTATAGGCGATGCCGCCACCGGTGCCGCCCAGCGTGAAGGAGGGGCGGATGATGGCGGGAAGGCCGATATCGGGCAGCGCCTCGAGCGCCTCGATCAAGCCCTTCTCCGAATAGCGCCGCCGCCGCTCGGCCTCGTGCCGCGCCCAGTCGGCCTCGAACAGAATGAGCGCGGAGGCCCGCTCGTCCGGGTCTTGGTGCGATGCCTCGATGCGCGCAATCTCGTCTTTATATTTCTGCCGGTCGGCGCGCTTCAGCGAGGCGGCGTCGGCCAGCCGCGAGCGCGGCGTCTCCAGCCCGATCTTGTTCATCGCCTCGCGGAACAACTCGCGGTCCTCGGCCTTGTCGATCACCTCGGCCCGGGCGCCGATCATCTCCACGCCGAATTTCTTCAGCACGCCGGCCCGCTCCAAGCTGAGCGCGGCATTGAGTGCCGTCTGCCCGCCCATGGTCGGCAACAGCGCGTCGGGCCGCTCCTGCTCGATGATCTTGGTGAGGAACTCCGGCGTGATCGGCTCGATATAGGTGGCGTCGGCCAATTCCGGATCGGTCATGATCGTGGCCGGGTTCGAGTTCACCAGCACGATGCGATAGCCCTCAGCTTTCAGGGCCTTGCAGGCTTGAGTGCCGGAATAGTCGAACTCGCAGGCTTGGCCGATCACGATCGGCCCAGCCCCGATGATCAGGATGGACTTTATATCTGTGCGCTTGGGCATGCTTCAGGCCGGCTCTTCGTGCTTGCGCTGGTTCGCGTCCATCAGCGCGACGAAGCGGGTGAAGAGGTAGTGGCTGTCCTGCGGGCCGGGCGAGGCTTCCGGGTGGTATTGCACCGAGAACACCGGCCGGTCTTTCAGCTTCAGCCCCGCATTGGAGCCGTCGAACAGCGAGACATGCGTCTCCTCGACAGTGGCTGGCAGGCTGGCGCGGTCGACGGCAAAGCCATGATTCATCGACGTGATCTCGACTTTATGCGTGGTGAAATCCTTCACCGGATGGTTCGCGCCGTGATGGCCCTGATGCATCTTGGCGGTGCTGCCGCCAAGCGCGAGGCCGAGCATCTGATGGCCGAGGCAGATGCCGAACACCGGCAGGCCGGAGGCGACCAGCTTCTTGATCTCCGGCACGGCGTAGACGCCCGTCGCCGCCGGATCGCCCGGGCCGTTGGAGAGGAACACGCCGTCGGGCTTGCGCTCGAGGATCTCTTCGGCGCTCGCTGTTGCGGGTACGATGGTGAGCCGGCAGCCGACGCTCGCCAGCTCGCGCAGGATGTTGCGCTTCAGCCCGTAATCGATGGCAACGACATGGAAGCGCGGGGCCTCCTGCCGCCCATAGCCTTCGCCCCAGCGCCATTCGGTCTCGTCGGAGCTGTAGCTCTGGCCGCAGGTGACATCCTTGGCGAGGTCGAGTCCGACCATGCCGGGCCAGGCGGCGGCCTCGCGCTTCAGCGCAACGAGATCGAATTTGCCGTCCGCCGCATGCGCAATCACCGCGTTCGGCATGCCCTTGTCGCGGATTAGCGCGGCGAGCGCGCGCGTGTCGACGCCGGTGATGGCGATGATGCCGCGCGCCGCGAGCCACGCATCGAGATCTTGCGTCGCGCGATAGTTGGACGGCTTGGTGATCGGCGCCCGCAGCACGCAGCCGCGCACGCCGCCGGCGGCGAGGCTGCCCAACTCCAAGTCCTCGGCATTGGTGCCGACATTGCCGATATGCGGGAAGGTGAAGGTGATGATCTGTCCGGCATAGGACGGATCGGTCAGGATCTCCTGATAGCCGGTCATGGCGGTGTTGAAGCAGACTTCGCCCACGGCAATGCCGGTCGCGCCCGCGCCCGTGCCCTCGATCACCGTGCCGTCGGCCAGCACGAGCAAAGCGGTCGGCGCCTCGACCGCCCAGGGAGCGGAAGGCGCGCGCGATATTGCGGCCTCCACGGCCAGCGCTTCAGGATTGTCGTTCATCTTCCCTTAGAAGGCGCGCGTTCGGTGGGAGCGCCCGGTTTGCAAGTTTGTGTGCCAGCACGGTCGCGTCAAGGGTGCGGCGTCCGCGCTCGCTGGTGAGGATGGCGCGTCTTACCCCGCGGGGGGTTGCGGGTCAATCCACCGAGCAAATTATTTACCTGTTAAAACAATGGCTTAAGCTGGCAAATTCGCTTGCCTGTCCGCCGGCGCTCAATTACTTTGGGAGCTTCTTCCTGAAAAACCCCGGCGACACAACCATGCGCGAGACCATCACCGCCGCCCTGAAGGCTGCCACCAAGGCGCAAGACAAGCGCCGTGTCTCGACGCTCAGGCTGGTCAGCGCGGCCATCAAGGATCGCGACATCGCTGCGCGCACGGCAGGCAAGGGCGAGGCGACCGACGCCGAGCTGCTCGAGTTGTTCGCCAAGATGATCAAGCAGCGCGAGGAGTTGGAGAAGATCTATGCCGATGCCGGCCGCGCCGAGCTCGCCAAGCAGGAAGGCGAGGAGATCGCCATCATCCGCGAGTTCCTGCCCAAGCAGCTTTCCACCCAGGAGACCGACAAGGCGATTGCCGAGGCGATCGCCAAGACCGGCGCCGCGAGCGTCAAGGACATGGGCAAGGTGATGGCCGAGCTCAAAGCGCACTATGCCGGCCAGATCGATTTCGGCAAAGCCAGCGCGGCCGTGAAGGCGAAGCTCGGCTAGCCGCGCCTCACGATCTGAAATCCCAATCGCACGTTCTGATTTGCCCTGCGGTGTTTTGTCTTGCACTGCAACATAGATTCGTCACTGCACTGCACTATTAACGGTGCGATGCAGCACGGACTGATTCGTGCCTAAACCGAAAGGAGGCCAGTTCATGGTCCGGTTCTCACTCTTCCAGTTTCTGTTCAGCCCTCGCGTGCTCGGCGCCGCCTCTCTAGCACTTGCCGTGGCCGTCACGCCTGCGCGCGCCGAGGCGCCGACCAATTTCGGTCCCGTTGGACCGAACGAGCCCATCCTGGCCAAGATCGGCGGGCAGCGCGTGATCGCCTTCTTCCTGCCTGACCGGGGCTCCTGCGCCGTCAATGCCGTCCTTTGGAAGGACGCGGGCGTCGAGGCACCTTATGCCTCCTCGCGCATCAAGGTGAGCCTGCGCCCGGGCGAGATGGTCGAATTCGACCATGGTGCGCGCGAGCAGATGAACCTGCTCTGCGGCGCCGACGCCTCCACCCTGACGGTGGTGGCTCCCGCCGAGCTGATCACGACGGGATCGACCAACTAGTCGGCAGCTTCTCCTTGCCGGTCCGGCAAGTCACAACCTGCAACGCCTTCTCCGATATCGGGGAGGGCGTTGTCTTATTTGCATCGATGGATTGCGACCGAGTTCTAACTCGTGTTGGCAAGTTATTTTCCCCTGGCACGGCGGGGAGGTCGGCGGCATGGTGCTCGCCTAACCGTGTCAAATAGGGGGTGAGTAATGCGACTTGCGAAGTTCACGCTATGGGCACTTTTGTCGGCCCTTTGCTTCTCGCCGCTGCCGGCCCAAGCCAGCCCGGCCTATGCCTGTTCGGTCGCCGAGATTTTCGAATGCAGCGCGGTCGCCGGGTGTCAGCGGGTCTCGGCGGCGCAAGCCAACCTCCCGCCCTTCGTCACGCTGAATGTCAAGGAGAAGACATTGTTCTCGGGGTTGTTCGGCGGGCAGGGGCTATTTGAACCCGGGGATGTCTATGAAGATGAGAAGGTGCTCATCCTTCACGGTAGGCAGGGCCTCCTGACATGGACTTCCGTGGTGGCCAAGGATACCGGCCAAATGTCCATGTCGATCGCCAATCTGGGCAAGACCTACGCCCAATTCGGATCCTGCACCCCGCAACAATAACGGCCATATGCCGATAAAAAGCCGGGCCAGCCCGGCTTTTTCTTTGCGACCGTAGGGACACAAAGCGTTGCAGTTCCTTATTTGTTCGCAATCGGTGGATAATGGTGATGACGCGAATCGCTAGGCGCTTCGCCTCCTCCCGAAGGCCCACAGTCCACCCATGAAATTCTCCGATTCGTTCCTGGATGAGATCCGTGCGCGGTTGCCTGTGTCGCAGGTGGTCTCGCGCCGCGTGCCGCTGAAGCGCGCCGGCCGCGAATGGAAGGGGCTGAGCCCCTTCAACAAGGAGAAGACGCCCTCCTTCACCGTCAACGACCAGAAGGGCTTCTATCACGACTTCTCCTCCGGCAAGCACGGCGACATCTTCAGTTTCGTCATGGAAACCGAAGGCTTGAGCTTTCCCGAGGCGGTGGAGAAGCTCGCCGGCGATGCCGGGCTCGAACTGCCGAAGCCCGACCCGCAATATGAGCGCACCGCCAAGGAGCGCCTCGGCCTTTTCGACGCGCTTGAGGCGGCGGCGCAACTTTTCGAGCACGCGCTGACCGCGCGCGAGGGACATGATGCACTGCTCTATGCCGAGCGGCGCGGGCTGACCCGCGAGACGCTGAAGGCTTTTCGCATCGGCTTCGCGCCGAACGGCAAGGAGGCGCTGAAGGCCGCATTGTTGAAGAAGGGCTTCAGCGAGGCGCAGCTGCTGGACGCAGGTCTTGTCATCAAGCCCGACGATGGGCGCCCGACTTACGATCGCTTTCGCAACCGGCTCACCATCCCCATCCTCGACGCCAAGTCGCGCGTCATTGCCTTCGGCGCTCGCGCTCTCGATCCGGACGCCGAGCCGAAATATCTCAATTCGCCGGAGACGCGGCTCTTCGACAAAGGCTCCTCGCTCTACAATTTCGCGCGCGCGCGCCAGGCGGCGTTCGATAAGGACGAGTTGGTGGTGGTCGAAGGCTATATGGACGTGATCGCGCTCAATCACGCGGGCTTCGCCCATGCGGTCGCCACGCTCGGCACCGCCTTCACCGAGCGGCAGATGGAGCTGCTTTGGCAGCTCGCGGCCGAGCCGATCGTCTGCTTCGACGGCGACCGGGCAGGCGAAGCCGCCGCCGCGCGCGCCATCGACCGCATGCTGCCGAATTTGCGCGAGGGTCGCTCCTTCCGCTTCGCCTTCCTGCCCGAAGGCTCCGACCCCGACGATCTGGTGCGCACGAAAGGCGCTCGCGCGCTCGCCGAGTGTCTTGCCGGTGCGCGGCCGTTGATCGACGTGCTCTGGCAGCGTGAGTTGAAGACCCACCCGATCGATACGCCCGAGCGCCGCGCCGCGCTCGAGGAACGGTTGGAGAAGTTGCTCGCCGAGATCGGCAATGCGCGAGTCAAGGATCACTATCGCCGCGAGGTGAAGAACCGGCTGTTCACTCTGTGGCGCGAGCGGGGCAGCGATCGCCGCAAGCTGCCGGCGAGCGGCGTCGGCCCGCGGTCCCAGGCCAGGGCCGGCGCCACGCCGATCCCCTCGGCGCGCGGCTTCGTCACCGTCATCACCATCGCCCTGGTCAATCACCCCTGGCTGCTCGACAGCTTCGCCGACGAGGTCGCCAGCCTCGAGATCAGGGACAAAAAGCTTGCAGCCCTGCTCCAGGCCGTGACCAGCATCATCTACGAGGACACGCATGTGACGCGCGAGGGGTTGGCCGAGCGGCTCGAGGCCGGCAGTCAGGGCAAGCTCTACGCCGAGCTTTGCCGCGACAGCGCCTTCAAGCGCGTGGCGTTCCTCCAGCCCGACACCCCGCAGCACGAGGTTGCGGCGCAATTCGCCGACCTGCTCTATCGCTTCCGCGCCCTGCCGAGCCTCACCCGCGAGCTCCAGGAAGGCGCCGACCACCTGGCCGAAATGACGGAAGCCGAATTCGAGCGCTTCGCCGTGCTGCAGCAGCAAGTGGCGGCCATCGGCAGCGAGCATGCGGCGGACGACGCCGGCGACCGCGACGCCAAGAAGCGCTTCCAGGAGACCGTGGCCCGGCTCAAAGGCGCCAATATCGGCGGCCATAGGGGTCGCCGGTCGGAACCGCCCAATTAGGCGGGAGGCCTCATTCTTGCATCGGTTTGACTGTAATGAGCGAGATCAAAGGCAAGAAAATATTGTCGAGCCGGCTTCCCGGCCTTGACACCTGACCGCCCCCTCGCCAATTCATGCTAAGACGTGCAACCACGGCGCAAACCTTGATTTCTGGGGCGGCTTTGCGCAGTTTGAACCGGGTTTGACGGCTGAGACAGACCCTCGCGTAGGTATCGCTGGCTCTAGTTGATTGTGCTATTGGAGCAGACTTCGCGGAAGTAACGGCACGTTGTTCGTCCTCTGTCTTGGCCGGAAGGCCAGTGTTGTTTAGGGGAGAGTGACAGTCGACCCACGCTCGGCGCCAGTATAGAAAGGCGACGGTCGGGCGAGGGCACGGGGTCATGCTTAATTGACGATTAACGGAGCACCCGTTAATCGCTAGTGGTTGAGTCGTGCGCCGACGGTGGGAGCGCTTCGAGTACCTGGCGCGCCCCGCCTAGGCCTGAGCGCGTCGCTGACAATGGCAATCTGCGCTTCGGAGTAACATGAATGGCAACCAAAACCGCTGAAGCCGAGGATCAAGAGCAACCCCAAGCGGAGCCGGCCGACGGCCCCGTGCTCGACATGTCCGACGCCGCGGTCAAGAAGCTGATCAAGACCGCGAAGGCGCGCGGCTTCGTCACCTATGACGAGCTGAACGAGGTGCTCCCCTCCGAGGAGGTCTCCTCCGAGCAGATCGAGGACACCATGTCGATGCTCTCCGACATGGGCATCAACGTCATCGACACCGACGAGGCGGAGGAAACGCCGGCCGCGGGCGAGGAGGGGGCCGCCGATGCGCCCCGCGCGGTGATTGCCGCCACGCCGATCGCCAAGGCCGAGACCCCCACCAAGGAACCCACCGAGCGCACCGACGATCCCGTGCGCATGTATCTGCGCGAGATGGGCACGGTCGAGCTGCTCTCCCGCGAAGGCGAGATCGCCATCGCCAAGCGCATCGAGGCCGGCCGCGAGGCGATGATCGCCGGGCTGTGCGAGAGCCCGCTCACCTTCCAGGCCATCATCATCTGGCGCGACGAGCTGAACGACGGCAAGATTCTGCTGCGCGACATCATCGATCTCGAAGCCACCTATCAGGGCCCCGACGCCAAGCCGCAGCCCTCGCAGCCGCTGCCCGGCGAAGCCGGTGCCAACGGCGAGGCGGTGGCCATGAACGGCAACGGCCACGCCCATCCGCAAGCCGCGGCGCAAAAGCCCGCCGCCGACGAGGAGGGCGAGGAGCCGCGCGCCGAGGAATACGAGGAGGACGACGACGATCTGGAGAACTCGCTGTCGCTGGCGGCGATGGAGGCCGAGCTCAAGCCCAAGGTGCTGGAGACCTTCGACCTGGTCGCCACCAACTACAAGAAGCTGCGCAAGCTGCAAGACCAGGTGGTCGAGCGCGCGCTGAAGAACGACCAGCTCTCCTCCGGCCAGGAGAAGCGCTACAAGGTGCTGAAGGACGAGATCGTCGCCGAGATCAAATCGCTCTCGCTCAACGCCAACCGCATCGAGAGCCTGGTCGAGACGCTCTACGACATCAACAAGAAGCTGATGGGCTACGAGGGCCGCATGCTGCGCCTCGCCGAGAGCTATGGCGTGAAGCGCGAGGACTTCGTCGAGGAATATCAGGGCGCCGAGCTCGACCCCAACTGGCTGCGCCGGCTTGGCCGCTCGAAGAAGAAGGGCTGGGCCGATTTCATCCGCGACGAGCGCGGCATGGTCAAGGAGCTGCGCCAGGAGATCCAGAACCTCGCCGCCGAGACCGGCCTGCAGATCTCCGAGTTCCGCAAGATCGTGCACATCGTGCAGAAGGGCGAGCGCGAGGCGCGCCAGGCGAAGAAGGAGATGGTCGAGGCCAATCTGCGGCTGGTGATCTCGATCGCCAAGAAATACACCAATCGCGGCCTGCAATTCCTCGACCTGATCCAGGAAGGCAATATCGGCCTGATGAAGGCCGTCGATAAGTTCGAGTATCGCCGCGGCTACAAATTCTCGACCTACGCCACCTGGTGGATCCGCCAGGCGATCACCCGCTCGATCGCCGACCAGGCGCGCACCATCCGCATCCCCGTGCACATGATCGAGACCATCAACAAGATCGTGCGCACCTCGCGCCAGATGCTGCACGAGATCGGCCGCGAGCCGACCCCGGAGGAGCTCTCCGAGAAGCTCGCCATGCCGCTGGAGAAGGTGCGGAAAGTGCTCAAGATCGCCAAGGAGCCGATCAGCCTCGAAACCCCGATCGGCGACGAGGAAGATTCCTATCTCGGCGATTTCATCGAGGACAAGAACGCGGTGTTGCCGATCGACGCGGCGATCCAGTCCAATCTGCGCGAGACCACCACGCGAGTGCTGGCCTCGCTCACGCCGCGCGAGGAGCGCGTGCTGCGCATGCGCTTCGGCATCGGCATGAACACCGACCACACGCTGGAAGAGGTCGGCCAGCAATTCAGCGTGACGCGCGAGCGCATTCGCCAGATCGAGGCCAAGGCGCTGCGCAAGCTGAAGCACCCGAGCCGCTCACGCAAGCTCCGCAGCTTCCTCGACAACTAAACGAGGCGACATTCTTCCTCCTCTCCCCTGCGGGGAGAGGACTTCCTGCCGCGATCTTGCGCGCGCCCGCTCAGGCAGCGTGAGCGACAGCTGGTCAAACGCCCGCAAGTCGCATGGCAGGAAGGGTGAGGGGGTGCCTGGCAAGTCATCTCTGACGCGGCGTAGCCGCTTACCCCTCACCGCGCATCAAGAGATGCGCGTGCTCTCCCCAAGGGGAGAGCGGGGAGCCAGACTGCCGCGCTATACGAGAGAGCTAGCCGCCGGCGCCGCCATTGCCGCCGCCCGCGAGTTGGTCGGCGACCGGCGTGACGCTGACATCGGCGACGCCGTCCGCGATCATGCCGAGCCGCATCGCCGCCGCCTTCGACAGATCGATGATGCGGTCCTTGGCGAACGGCCCGCGATCGTTGACCCGCACCACCACCGCGCGGCCGTTCTTGAGATTGACCACGCGCAACCTGGTGCCGAACGGCAAGGAGGGGTGGGCCGCGGTCAGCGCGCCGTCGCCCATGTCCTCGCCGCTCGCCGTCTTCGAGTCGAGGTCGTACCAGGACGCGCGTCCCGTTTCGGCCGAGCCGTTCGCCGCGATCGTATCGTCGGGCTTGGGCTCGGCCGCGTGCGGCGCGGCTTGGGGGGCGAGCGCCGCTTGGTGATGGCGGAACGGTTCGCGCGCGGTCTTGCGCGCGAGGTTCGAGCTCTGGCTCGGCTCGGGCGCGGCGAAATCGCGGCCCGTGCTCGGCGGCTGCCAGGAGGTGATGGTGAGATGGTCGGGGAGATAGGCCGCAGCCTTCTCGCCGAGATAGAGCGCGCCCGCGACGCAGACGGAAGCGACCGTCAAGGCCGCGACCCAGGTCGTGGGATGCACATTGTGCGGAAATACGCCCGCGACACGCATGTGGATATCCCCCGTCAACCGTCTCTTTTGCAGGTATTAACGCGGGAGGGGGCGGGGGGTTCCGGTGGCTCGGCGAGCTGAATTGTGAGCCCAAGAAACGCGGTTCTTCGATGCTAGCGCATCTTTGAATAGCCGCCGCCCATAACTATAATTGCCGATGTGTTCCTAGGTAGCGGGTTGCATAGTGTTGTGATTCTCCGGCGCCGTATTTTTCGTAGTCGTCATACCCGGCCGGGCCATCGACAACGATGCCTCCCAGCGCCGGGACGTTACAGCGTCGGGTAGATTGATTTCAAGGGTCTCTGGAGAATTGTCTCCCTCATTTCGAGGGAATTCGTGGAGTCCTCGTATGAAAGATAGGCAACTCGAGGATCCGCGCGCGAGCTCATGACGTTTCATAGGATCGAAACGGGCATTGTAGATAGCGTCGAACTCAACCTCGATGTCCTTGCAGCTGCCGGAAAGTGGTTTCGGACACCTCTTAGTTCTTATCTGAGACAATGGGCCACTAGGCCGGCCGTGGCTCAGCCACCACTCTTTCCGTATCATCGTTGAGGAAAAACCATTTCATGCGCGGGATACTTTTTGCCGCTTTTAAGGCAAGCGAATATGGGATCGGACCTTAGCGTATTCGACTGTGCAAAATGGATAGTGAGGGATCCGCGGGCAGAGAGCCTTGAACCCTTCCGAATGGCAATTCCAGGTCACAATGTAAGGCAATTCCGGTCATGAAGATAGGTGGATCAACCGATACCGAGGCAGCTGGTCCAACCCGACAGTTTCTTTCTGCGAAGCCGCCGTCGGTTCGTCTTCACTTTCTGGCGGCGAATGGCCCTTTTAGCTGTAGAAGATCGCTTTGACCAATTTAGCAGCTCTTTTGACGGAAATAGGCGATTGTCCTCGGTAGCCCATCTTCGAGATCATAGTAGGCCTCCAGCCGAGGATACGCTCCGCTGCGCCGATATCGGGCCGGCGCTGCTTGGGATCGTCCTCGGGAAGCGGGAGATGCACGATCTTCGAGCGGGAGCCGGTCAGCTCGATGATCTTCTGCGCGATCTCGAGGATGGTGAACTCCGCCGGATTGCCGAGATTGATCGGGCCCGTCACCTCCGCGGGCTGTCCATCATCCGCATCAAGCCGTCGATCAGATCGTCGACATAGCAGAACGATCGCGTCTGCGAGCCGTCGCCGAACACGGTAATGTCGCGATTGAGCAGAGCCTGGACGATGAAGCTCGAACCACGCGGCCGTCATTGGGATGCGTCCTGCGGGCCATAGGTGTTGAAGATGCGCACGACCTTGATCGGCAGGCGGTGCTGCCGCCAATAATCGAAGAATAACGTCTCGGCGCAACGCTTGCCCTCGTCGTAGCAGGAGCGCGGGCCAATCGGATTGACGTTGCCCCAATAGGATTCCGGCTGTGGGTGGACCGTCGGGTCGCCGTAAATTTCGCTGGTCGAAGCCTGCAGCACCTTGATCTTTAGGCGCTTGGCAAGCCCAAGCATATTGATCGCGCCGATGCACGCTGGTCTTGGTCGTCTGCACTGGGTCTTTCTTGTAGTGAATGGGCGATGCCGGGCACGCGAGATTGAAGATCTCATCCACCTCGACGAAGACGGATGGGTGACGTCGTGGCGCAAGAGCTCGAAACTCTTGTGATCGAGGAGTGCTCGAATTCTGCGCTTTCACGAATTCTGGGAAGGCAACCAGAGCCCGTAAATTTAGGCGATCAGTTTATCCCATTCTTCGTTTGCAGCGACCGGATGGTTGCTGAACGCGCGGCCCTTTTTGCGGGTTGGATAACAGCCATAGCCGGCTCCGGTCAACTTCGGCGGTATCCGGTACGGGTCCACTTTGAGCGTCGCGACCTCAAGTCGGTTATAGCCCCCTCCGCTGGCAAGTATGCAGTGAGTCCATTCGCCGTTTCCCGTGGAAGCACGCCGGGGTCGGAGCCCTTCGGGCGCTCCGCGCATCCCTCGCTTTAACTCGACGGCATCGCAAGTCGACGGCAAGATTGGTGGCGAATTCTACGAACGCATGGCCGCGCCATGGCGCGAGGAGCAGACCCGCTGCCTGAGCGAGATCGAGCGCCACCAGGAGGCCGAGCAGTCCTATATGGACGAGGGCGTGCAGATTTTCGAACTCGCCCGCATGCGCCGACCCTGTTCGCGGCACTCCCGGCGAAAGCCGGGGTCCAGGCGTTCTTAACGGCTCTCGGAGCATGGCGTTCTGGCATTCCGGCAACCATTTGATTTATTGGCGGAAACAGCCGCCATCGCCGCTCGCCATCAGGCGGGCGACGGCGGCAACTTGGCGAAAAACGAGATTTGGCTGGCCTTTTCCTTTTGAAAGAAGTCCAGAAACACCGTTCCCGGAGCGGCGGGACTGGTCGAAACGACATTTCGCCCATGTTTTCGCCTTCTGGAATGACGGCGGGTTTGAGTAAGGCGTGAATCTCGGACGCCGCTTCGATGCTTACGCCGCGGCGCTCGCGCGATGCACGAAAGCAGCGCGGTTCCCTTCGCCGCGAAATCATCGCGTTGCGAGCGCGATGCCGACATGAATTGGGCGGCAATATGGAACTTGGCAGGCGCGAGTGCGGTTGAAGCGTCGGTGGGCAATTTTCAG
Organism: uncultured Alphaproteobacteria bacterium; assembly: GCA_963798815.1. GTDB lineage: Bacteria > Pseudomonadota > Alphaproteobacteria > Rhizobiales > Methyloligellaceae > Methyloceanibacter. The sequence goes on along the minus strand of CAWCUW010000004.1, from coordinate 170,772 downwards.
AAGCGTCAGTTTTGTTGCGTCAGGAGGGTGTCATGGCTCTGTTCAAGCGTAAGGGGACCATCATTGCCGAAGGATTGAAGATCGTCGGCTCGGTCACGGCCGAGGGCCTGGTCGAGGTCAACGGGCATATCGACGGGGATCTGCATTGCACCTCGCTCGTCATCTCACCCAAAGCCTCGATCATGGGCGGGGTCGAGGCCGACCGCGTGGTCGTCAACGGCCGGGTCGAAGGGCCGATTCGCGGCGGCGAGGTGGTGTTGAAGAAGCGCGCGCATGTGATCGGCGACATTCAGCACCAGTCGCTGGCGATCGAGTCCGGCGCTTATTTCGACGGGCGCTCGGTGCGCTCGGCGACGTCGAACGTGCCGGTGCATGCGGAGAGGGCCGAGAAGCCCGAGCGGTTGTCGGTGCGCTTGCGGCGCGAGGTCGCGGCCAATGGGCGCGAGCCCGAAGCGGTGCCTGCCGTCTAAACGATTTCGCTGCCGAAGAGGGACCGGCGGAGGCCTCTTGCCGGTCCTTTTTCTTGCGTGCTTTGCGCGGCGGGGCTCGCGCGAATTTCTGAGCCGCTGCAAGCGCTTGGCCCGCGACCAATTCCGCCTTGACGGCGCGAGGCCTCCCCGTTCATGTGAAGCCGCAGGCTCAACGGGCTGCGCTCACGGGGAAAACTCTTCGAGTTGCGCGTCGGAAACCGCACCATTTGGATCTACTGGCAGCAGGGCTTCGCCGCAGCCCCGCCTTTGGTGCAGGCCTGCTTGGAGTCGTGGCGCCGGTTCAATCCGGGCTGGCGGGTGGTCGCGCTCGATCGGCATAGCCTGCCCGAATATTACGACATCGCCGAGGTGATCGACCCCGCGCGGCGCGATCTGGACGTGATCAAGATTTCCAACCTGACGCGGCTTTGCCTGCTTCGGCGCCATGGCGGGCTGTGGACCGACGCCACCGTGTTCTGCCTGCGCCCGCTCGACGACTGGCTGGACGCCGCCTATGACGCCGGCTTCTTCGCCTTCCGCAATCCGGCCAAGGACCGCATGCTGGCCACCTGGCTGATCGCGTCGGAGCCCGACAACCCGTTGCTGGTGGCGCTGCATGCGGCGTTTCTCGACTTCGTCAACCGCCGCCCCTTCATCAACCAGAACACCGCGTTCGGCCGTTACGTCGTCGCTCGACTGACGCCTGTCTTGCGCAAGGACGTTCGGCGCACCGGCCTGTGGCTGAACCCGCTGGTGCAAAGCCTGCTGCGCGCCTATCCCTATTTCTTCTTCCATTATCTGTTCAACCGGCTGATTTTGACCTGGCCGGATCTGCGCGCGCTGTGGGAGCGCGTCGGCCCGATCGAGGCGCGGCCGCTGCACTCGCTGCAGAATTATGCGCGTGAACCCGACGCGCTGGCTGACGCGCTGGCGCAGCTCGAGCGCAGCGATTGGCCGGTGCAGAAGCTCAATTGGAGGAGCGACCTCACCACGCCCTATTGGAGCGCCGTGATGCGCCAGCTGACGGAGCGATTGCCGCGAGAACAGCTCGGTCATAGCGCGCAGCTGGCCGACGGGTCCGGTCTCTGAGGCCGATGCGGCCAACTCGGGCGGAACATTCCGCTTGCGCGCAAGTTTCTCGATCACGCTCCCCTAAATGTGGCCCGCACTTGCCGGCCTCCCGCTGCGAGGTGACTGAGATGACGACCGCCAACGAAGCCTATAAACGTGCCGCCAATTCCCCTGCTGCCCGCGAGGCCGCAGAGACCGCCAAGTCGATCGGCGACGACATGGTTGATTTCGCCGGCGACGTCGGCCGGATCGCCGGCAAGCAATATGGCCGCGCGCGCGATGCCGCCGTCGATGCCTACGACCAGGTCCACGAGGCGAGCGTGCGCAACCCGCATCTCACCCTCGCGGTCGCACTCGGCATCGGCTTTCTGTTCGGCATTGTCGCCGCAACCAGGCGCTAGCGGGAACAGCCTCGATGGTCGGACTTTGGCGATGGTTCAAGTCGCGCGGACGTGCCAATGACAAGCCTGTGGCCGAAGACCAGGCGGCAGGTGCAACCGTGGCTGCGCGGAAATCCAGTCCGCGCTCGAAGGCGGCCGCGGTCGAGCAGGTGGCGGAGACTTGGGCTGAGGATGGAGATCGCGCCGATCAGGATTATTACCACGTGCCGGGTGCAAGCAATCCGGACCTGAAGAATCCGCCAACGCTCGAGGGCGTTGCGCTTCCGAAGTCAGCCAAGAAGCCGCGCGCCAAATCCGGTCGGGCGTGATTGCCGCGCGACGTTATCCCCGCGAGGCAAATCGCTGATACGATTCACCGATCCGCGACTCACGCTTCGTCGGCGTCGCGTTGGGGCTCGACGAAGGAGAGCCGGATGGCGAGCGGTCCGACCCCGCAGGCCGGGCACTCCATCGGCGGAATGTCGGCAAGCGGGAACTCCGCGCCGGCGCCCTCGATCAGCGCATCGAGATTGAAGGTGAAGAGGTGGCGGCAGGCTTGGTTCTCGCACAGCGCATTGATCTCCATCCCGCGCTCCTTGACCGCGCCAAGCGTCCAGTCGCTCATGTCCTCCTCCTAAGCTGCCGCGGAGCCGGGCGGCTGGCTCGGATAGCTCGGCCCCGGATGCAGGAAGGTGAGCGTGATATAGGCGCCGACGAACGACCCCATCGCCGCGAAGATCACATAGGCCCAATGGTGGGTGTAATTGATGACCGCGAACGAGGAGAGCAAATACCAGACGCTGCTCCAGGAGGCGGCCGGAAGGCGGCGCCGCTTGATCACTGCGTTGGTGAACAGCACATAGACGGCGTCGGTGCAGGCGGTGGCGAACATCACCGCGACCGCGAGCAGCGGGTCGATCTCGATAGTGGGCATGGATGTCACGTCCTTGGGATGCGCGGCTGCGGTCGCCGCCGTGGGCGCCAAGGACCATACAAGAAACCGGCGGATCGAGCGCCGATATTGCATCGGCAACAGCGCCTCGAGCGCGCGGCTTAAGCCTCACTCATATCTGAGCGCGTCGATCGGATTCATCAGCGAAGCGCGCCGCGCCGGGTAATAGCCGAAGAACACCCCGACCAGCCCCGCCGAAACCAGCGCGATCAGCACGAGATTGGGCGACAGCGCAATCGGCCAATTTCCCCAGATCGACAGGGCGAGCGCGGCGCCGCCGCCAATGGTCAAGCCAATCAACCCGCCGGTGACGCAGAGCGTCACCGCCTCGATCAGGAACTGGCTCAAGATATCGCGGCGCCTGGCGCCGACCGCCATGCGCAGGCCGATCTCGCGCGTGCGCTCGGTGACCGAGACCAGCATGATATTCATGATGCCGATGCCGCCCACCACCAGCGAGATGGCGGCGGTGGCGCCGAGCAGCACGCTCAGGATGCTTTGCGTCTCGCTGCGGGTGCGGATGAACTCGGCCATGTTGCGGACTTGAAAATCGTCCGGCGAGCCGGCCCTGACATGCCGCCTGTCGCGCAGTAAATTCTCGATCTCTTCCTGCGCGTCGCCCATCCCCTCGGCGGAGGCGATCTCGACCATGATCTGCCGGAGATTATCGGGCACGGTCTGCTCGGCGCCGAACAGCCGGCGCCGCGCGGTCGAGAGCGGCACGAGCGCGGTATCGTCCTGGTCGGTGCCCCAGCCGGACTGGCCTTTGACCGACAGCACGCCGATCACATTGAACGGCACGTTCTTGATGCGGATCTGCTCGCCGACGGCGGGATTGGCGCCGAACAGCTCGCGCGCCGTGGTGGCGCCGAGAATCACCACCTTGGCGCCGGCGCGAAGCTCGGCCTCGCTGAAGCTACGGCCCTCGGCGACCGGCCAGTCGCGCACTTCGAGGAAATCCTCGTTCACGCCGCTGACCGAGGTGGTCCAATTGGCATTGCCGACAACCACCGGCGCCGAGCCGCTGACCAGGCCGGCGGCAGCCGTGACGCCGGGCACGTTGGTGCGGATCGCCGCCAGGTCGTTCTCCGACAGCGCCAAGGCGGTGCCTTCGCCCGAGCGCCGGCCACCCGAGGTATACGCGCCCGGCATGACCACCAGCACATTGGTGCCGAGCGCCTTGATCCGGGCCTCGATGGCCTGGCCTGCGCCGGTGGCCACGGAGACCATCACGATCACCGAGGCGACGCCGATAATCACGCCGAGCATGGCGAGGAAGCTCCGCAGCGCGTTCACCTTCAGCGCGGCGATAGCGACCCTGAACGAGGCGAGAGGATTCATGCCGAGTCCCCGACCATCTGTCCGTCGCGGAAGGTTATCCGCCGCCGCGCGCGCTTGGCGATGTCGGGTTCATGCGTGACGATGATCACGGTGATGCCGGTCGCGTTCAGCTCCTCGAACAGCGCGATGATTTCCTCGGTGGTGTGGCTGTCGAGCGCGCCAGTCGGTTCGTCGGCGAGGATGATGTGCGGGTCGTTGATCAGCGCGCGGGCGATCGCCACCCGCTGCTGCTGACCGCCGGAAAGCTCGGAAGGCTGATGGTCCTCGCGATGGGCGAGCCCGACCTTGGCGAGGCAGGCCTTGGCCTTGTCGCGCGCATGCTGGTGGCCACGCGGAGAATAGAGCAGCGGCAGCGCGACATTGTCGAGCGCGGTTGTCCGCGCCAGCAGATTGAAGGTCTGGAACACGAAGCCGATCTTCTCGTTGCGGTAAAGCGCGAGCTGATCGGAGGACAGCCGCCCGAGCTCGCGACCCTCGACCTTTAGCGAACCGCTGGTCGGCACATCGAGGGCGCCGATGAGATTCATGAAGGTCGACTTGCCCGACCCCGAGGCGCCGGTGACGGCAAGATATTCGCCGCGCTCGACCTCGACGCTAATGCCTTGCAGCGCGCCGATGACGCCGCCGCCGAGGGTATAGGTCTTGACCAGATCGCGGGCGACGATCTGCGCAGCAGGGGAGGCGGGCGCCTCACTGCTCGCCGCGTCTACGCTGCTCACTGCGCCGCCTCGCTTGCGCGCACGACGACATTGGCGCCCTCGGGCAGCCCTTCGACGATCTCCGTCGTGTTGCCGTCGGTGAGGCCTAATCGCACCTCATGCGGCCAGAAGGCGCCGTCGTCATAAGTCCAGATAGTGACCCGGCGCGGCCCGTTCGGCCTTTGCCGCGCCATCTCCTCGTATTTCTTGTATTGGTCGGGCGAGAGCACCGCACGCAGCACCTTGGCGATGCGCATGCGCACCTGCTCGCGCACATCCGCCGACATCGGCGCCATGCCGGGCGGCCCGGCGCTTTGGATGGCGGCGAACTCGGCGTCGAGCGAGGCCTTGACCTTGCCCATCTCCTCTTCGCTGAGCTGGAGCTGAGTCTTCAACTTCTCCAGCAGCCGCGCCCCGCGCTCGCCGACGGGTCCCAGCATCGAGCCGGTCGCCCAGCTATCGCGCGCCAGCGCGGCTTGCGCCGGCCCGCGCGGCTGGAAACGTAGCGCGTCGCTCGGCACCACCACCACGTTCTTCTGCTCGCCGGTGACGATCTCGACATTGGCCGTCATCCCGGGCAGCAGACGGCCGAGAGGATTGTCGGCGTCGATCACCACCGTATAGGTGACGACATTGTTCAGCGCGGCCGGCGCGAGCCTGATCTGCTCGACCTGGCCCTTGAACACCACGTCGGGATAGGCATCGACGGTGAAGCTGACCGAGTTGTCTCGCGTTACCTGGCCGATATCCGCCTCGTCGACCTGCGCCTCGATCTGCACATGGGCGAGGTCCTGCGCGATGGTGAACAGCTTCGGAGCGGTCATGCTGGCGGCAACGGTCTGGCCCGCCTCGACCGCGCGCTCGATCACCACGCCGTCGATCGGCGCGCGGATATAGGTGCGCTCGAGATCGATCCGCGCGGCGTCGAGCGTCGCCTGGCGCTGCTCCAGCGTCGCCTTGGCGTTGTCGACCTGGGCTTTGGCGATGGCGAGGTCGGCGGTGGCGGATTGCTGCGCGGCGATCGCCGTATCGAGATTGGCTTGCGCGCCGACGCCCTTCTTGACCAGCTCCGCGGCGCGGGAGAGGTCCAGCTCAGCCTTATGCAGATTGGACTCGGCGCGCTGCACCGTCGCCTCTTGCAGCGCGACATTGGCCTTGGCTATGGCCAGACCCGCTTCCTCCTCGCGCACCCTGGTGGCGAAGGTCGACGGCTCGATGCGGGCAAGCACCTCGCCCTTTTTTACTTCCGAGGAGAAGTCCACATAGAGCTCGCCGACATTGCCCGAGAGCTGCGAGCCGATCTCCACCGTGCCGAGCGCGCGCACCGCGCCGGAGGTCGAGACCACGCGGCGCACGTCGCCGCGCGTGGCTGGGGCGGTCTGCACGTCGAGCTTGGGGACGGTCTGGTTCTGCCAATAATAATAGACGCCGCCTGCCGCCAGCGCCGCGACCAAAACGAGCGTGAGCCAACGCGTTCCCATCGATCCTGCGGTTCCCCAGAGATCGTGGTCTTACCACGAACCCGCGCGAGCAAATCCTTACAAAACGGCAAGGATAAGAATGAGTGTTACTGGAGCCGGTCAGATGTAAATGAATGTTGCTGGCGCCGGCCGGATGTGACTGAAGATTGCTACAGCCCGAAAGGGTAGGTCTCGCCGGGGCCATGCGGATGGGCTTGGCCGTGCGCCGCCACGGCCTTGGTCTCGGTAAACCAGATCCAGGCGTCGAATTGGCGCGACAATTCGGCCTGGAAATAGTGCGACAGCAGCTCCGTCTCGGGCCGGTAGATCACGCCGATGGCGCGCTCCAGCAGCGGCTCGGCCAGCGCGTCGCGGACGTGTCTTTTTTGACCCGGTCCGGTTTCGAGGAAGAAGGCCGGGATGCCGGCGTCGCGCGAGCTGCCCTCATAGGAATCGTCGCGCGCGGGTCTAACCCGCTTGATCTCCATCGGGCCGTCCCAATCCGACGCGGCGGCAACCGTGCCGCGATCGGTGCCGAAGCCGATCAAGGCGGCATCGCCGCCGAAGCGCTCGCGCGCGAGCTGGCCGATATTGTGCTCACCGCGCACCTGGCCCATCTCGGTGAACTCGGCATTGCCGATATGCGAGTTATGGGCCCACACCACGGCCTTGGAGCCGGGCCCGCGATGCTGAAGCAGACGCTCCAGCGTGTCGAACATATGCTGGTCGCGCAAATTCCACGACACCGCGTCACCGTAATACATCACCCGGTAATATTGCTCGGCCGCGGCGACGATGCGGGCATTTTGCTCGGCGCCGAAAAACGCTTCGCCGTCCTTGATGAGATAATCGAGGCGCTTCCTGAGAAGATCGAGCAGCGCGTCGGCCACCGGTTTCTCGCAGACCGCGTAGCCCCGCGACAACGCCATGCGTCCATAGCGGACCGGATCGGCGCGCCACGGCGCAAGACAACCATAGCGCTCGCGTGCGATCCGCGCCGACTCCGGATCGACCTTGTCGAGATACAGCAGCACCGCCTCGATCGAGGCGCTGAGACTATAGACGTCCAGCCCGTAGAAGCCGCACGCCCGCTCGGGATCGACCCCTGCGTTGATGGCTTTCAGCCGCTTGAGGAAGGTGGCGACCTCGCCATTCCGCCACATCCAGGTGGGGAAGCGGCTGAAGGCGGCCTTGGGCACTTTCGGCCGGGGCAGGCCACGCACATAGGCATCGTAGACCGCGGCATCCGGCCAATCCGCCTCGACCGCCACGATATTGAAGCCGTGCTTCTCGACCAGCATCGCGGTGATGGCGGCGCGCGCGTTATAGAACTCGGCCGTGCCGTGCGTCGCCTCGCCGAGCAGCACTACGCGCTTATGCGCGAAGCGCTCGGCAAGCGCCGTGAGTTCGTCGAGATCGCCGAACGGCTCGGCCGCTTCGGCGATGAGATGGCTGAGGCTGCTGCGGATGGCGCGGGCGCGCTGCGCCGGCCGAAGTAAACCCTGCGCGAAGCCCGAGCTTTCCGCGTCGATCGCCGTCTCGCGTTTGGCCTCGCCGGGCTCGGCCCAGCCTTCGGCGCCGATCAGCGGCACGAAGGTGACGGCGCCGTGGTCTTCTTCCTCGAATTCGTCATCGCCGATGCGGCGGACCAGCAGCAATGTCTGATGGGCACCGCGGCCGACCGGAATCACCAGCCGCCCGCCAATGGTGAGCTGCCGCTTCAGCGTCTCCGGCACTTTCGGGCCGCCGGCCGAGACCAGGATCGCGTCGAACGGGGCGTGCTCCGGCAGACCCTTGGTGCCGTCGGCGAAGATGATGTTGGCGTTGGCGTAGCCGAGACGCTCGATCCGCTCGCGCGCCTGATTGGCCAGCACCTCGTGGCGCTCGATGGAGAACACTTTGCTGGCGATGCGGCTCAGCACCGCCGCCGCGTAGCCCGAGCCGGCGCCGACCTCGAGCACCTTGTCGGTGGGCTGAAGCTCCAGCAGCTCGATCATGCGGGCGACGATGTACGGCTGCGAGATGGTTTGACCGGCCTCGATCGGCAGGGCCGAATCCTCGTAGGCGAAGTCCGCCAAATGCTCCGGCACGAACGCCTCGCGCGGCACCGCGCCCATCGCCGTCAGCACCAGCGGATCGCCAATGCCGCGCGCCGCCAGATGCCGCGCCACCATGATGGCGCGGTCGCGCGCATGCCGGTCGGGGCGGCCGGCGAGCTGGGCGTTGGCGGAGGCCATGGGAGCTAAACTACTGGAGCGGCCAGGCGTTCAGCCTTGATATGAATCAGCAATCCTGAAGCTGTCATTCCCGCGAAAGCGGGAATCCAGTAACCACCGTCCTGGGTTACGTGTCGACCACAGGGGTCACTGGATTGCCCGGTCAAGCCGGGCAATGACAAGGAGCCTCAGTTGAGCTCCCAGGTCACCCTGACGCGCACCTCGACCGCGGCCGTGCCGGCCTCGATCGGCACCGCCTTGGCGGAATCCATTCGGGTCGCCATCGGCGCATAGCGCGGCTGATAGGAGCTGTCCTCCTCGGTGATGCTGAGGATCTGGCCCAAGCCGACGCCGGCCGCTTCCGTATAGAGCTTGGCATTGTCGGTGACGTTCTTCAGCGCGAGCTTGCGCGCCTCGTCTTTCAGCGCCTCGGGCTCTTCCACGCCAAACTCGATGGAATCGATCTGGTTCGAGCCGAGCGTCACCACCTTGTCGAGGATGGCGCCGAGCTTGCCGACATCGTGCAGGGTGATGCGCACCTGGTTGGTGACGCGGTAGCCGACCACCACCGGCGGCTTGTCGTCCGTCTTCTGCTCGTACATCGGACCCACCGAGAAATTCACGGTTTGGATGTCCTTGGGGTCGATGCCGTCGGCCTTCAGCGCCTCGACCACCTTGGTCATGGCCTCGATGTTCTGGTCGAGCGCCTCGCGCGCGGTCCTGGCCTCGGTGCTCACGCCGGTCGAGATGTCGACCTTATCGGGCGTGGTTTTGACCGCGCCGGATGCCGCGAGCGAGATGGTGCGCTTGTCGGGCTGGTCGTCGGCCAGCGCGAGCGACGCTTGCAGCGGGGCGACGGCGAGGAGCGACAGGAGCGCGAGGGCGAATTTCGGCGAGGGGAGGGGCATGGGGATTCCCGAGGGTGGCGGCACCGTTGACGAGGATTGCTTGGCGGCGGCGGAAGCGCAAATTAACTTCCGGCAATTCGCAGCAAGCGTTTGAATCTGCTATGAGGCGCGTTCAAATACAGCCTTGTCATGGCCGGGCTTGTCCCGGCCATCCACGTCTTTGATAACTGGGGTAAATCGTGGATGCCCGCGACGAGCAAGGGCATGACGTTGTCTTTGCCGTGGCGAAAGTGCCAAGTTCTCAACGCGGATTCGTCTAGGGGCCCGTAGCTCAACTGGTTAGAGCCGGCGGCTCATAACCGTCTGGTTGGAGGTTCGAGCCCTCCCGGGCCCACCATTTCGAAGGCCTTCGGATGCCTTCGCATTATACCCAGTACGGCAAGTAACGTGGGCGCTAAAACCCGTAGCCTAGCAGCGCGATTTCCGGCTCGTACCATTCGGCAACGACCGCCTGCGTGTCGGGCGAGTAATAGCTGCGATACGGGCGGGCTTCGTCCTTGTTCGGCGTGACGTTCACGCGCGGCACCGACACCCGTGTGCCGGCGCCGGCCAGCTCGAGCGCGCGATTGAGGTCTTCCTCGAGGCTCTCATAGCGGCCGACGAAATCGACGGCGAGGTTGCCGTCGAGCGTATAGATCTCGTGATTGTCGACATAGGCGCGACGGCGGTCGGCCATGAAGCGCTCGAAGCTCGGCCGCGCACGCTTGGTCTTGGTCTTGTAGAGGTACCAGGAGACTTGCCGGTCCCAAGGATTGCGGTCGAAGGCGAATTTGAAATAGCTGCGCCAGACCTCCTCGCCGACATAATCGCGCACACGCCACGCGGGCATATGCTCGTAGAAGCCGACGCTCGGGTGGTAATAGCGCTCTGGCCGCAGCAGCAGCTTCCGCCACAGCGGGCGCTTCGGCTTCAGCCTATGCTCGATGCGATAATTCTGCGGGCCTCTGCCCTTTCGGTCCTGCTCGCTCTCCTCGCGATAGGGTGTGATGACGTCGCACGGCCCGCACAGCTCCGACAGCGCGGCCTCGATCGCCGTGCCCGCCGTCTTCTTGGTCTTGAGGAAGATGAATTTATGCTCGTGCGAAATGATCATGGAACGGAGTTCGCGGCTTGACGCTCACTGGCTGGCGAGATGCATCTTAGGGGAAACAAAATAGCCTGACACGACTCGGAACGCCCTCTATACATCCCCTCCATCCATTGCGTCCTCCCCGGCTTCCGCGAAGAAATAATGACAGTCGTTGTCTGCATAAAGGCCGGCCCGAAATACTCCGCCGATTACGCCAATAGGCTATTCCGGGCCGTGCGCCGCAACGGTCACGCGGGCAGGTTCTATTGCTTGACCGACGACCCCTCGGGCCTCGAGCGTGACATCATGGCGCTCCCGGTGAGCCCGCTTTGCGAGGGCTGGTGGCACAAGATCTATCTATTCTCGTGGGATCACGGCATTAACTCGCGGCTGCTCTACCTCGACATCGACATGGTGGTCACCGGGTCGATCGAGGATTTCCTCCGCTATGACGGCGACTTCGCCACCGGCTCGCGCTTCAACCGGCCCGATCAGATCAACTCGACGGTCATGAGCATTCCGCCCGGTTACGGCCGCCAAGTCTGGACCACCTTTGTAGGCTATCGCAGCATGGTCATGGGCGGCTTCGGCGGAGATTCACGGTTTCTCGAATCGATAATTGGCCCGAAGACGAGGCGTTGGCAGGAGATGTTTCCGGGCCAATTGGTCAGCTATAAGAAGCATGTGCGAGGCGGGTCGCTCCCCGCGGGAGCGCGCCTGGTAAGTTTTCACGGCAAGCCTGACCCCGACGACGTGGACGAGGACTTCGTCAAGCTATGCTGGGTCTAGCTGCGCGTCCGTAAAAGGTTCGGGATGTCCCTATCGGTAGATCTTGACAGCGTCCGCGCCGATAAGCGCCTGCTCATTTTGCCCGTGCTGTTCTTCCTCAGCCCCTTCGTGACCGCGGCCGTCCCGCGGCTCACATGGCTGTTTGTCGCGCTGATCGCCATCGCCGCTTGCGTGCGCGCGTGGCGGCAGGGCGTCGCGTGGCAAAGTCTGGTTCCGCTCGATGCCCTATCGGTCGCCGCCGCCTTGCTGGCCCTCTACGTCTCCATCAGTGCGCTCTGGGCGGCCGATCCGGGCGCCGGCTTTGCCAAAGCGGCTCTGCTTTGGGGATTGATCCTGCTCACCATCGCCGCGAGCACGGCGCTAGCGGCGCTCGATGAACGGCAGCTGCGGCTTGCCGCGCTTGGTTTCGCCGCCGGCGCGGCACTTGGTGCCATCTATGTCTTGTTCGAAATGCTCACCGGAGCCGCCATCACCCGCGCGGCGATGAACGTCGTCCCGGCCCTCCGGCCCGATAAGTTGAAGCATATCGGCATGTCCCATCAAGGCTATGTGAAGAGAATCTCCCTGTCGGAGCTCAACCAGAACGTCACCATTGTGATGTTGAGCCTGTGGCCCGCGATCGCCGTCTTGGCTCTGGTCGCCAACAAGGCGCGCCGCACGCTGCTTTTGACTCTGCTGTTTGTCGTCACTGCGCTTGCGGTCCTGCTGTCTGAGCACCAATCCTCGCAGATCGCGCTGGTGCTATCGCTCCTCAGCTTTCTGCTGGCGTGGAAATGGCGCACTGCCGTCATCTGGACTCTCGCGGGACTTTGGTGCCTCGCCTTCGCGCTGGTCTTGCCATTGGACTTCGCGGCCTACAATGCCGGCTGGCACATGGCGACGTGGCTTCCGGATTCCGCGCGGGCCAGAATCATCTTGTGGGAGTTCACCGCCGAGCACGTTCTCGAGCAGCCCTGGGTCGGCGTTGGTGTCGAACTCGACGCATAGTCTGAACCGAAGGGGACATGGCGATCAGCCGCCGGGCTTCATCTTTCCGCGCTCCTCGGGCGAGCACGCGCATGATTTATTCCTGCAAACCTGGTACGAGCTCGGGGTCGTAGGCGCGATCCTGCTGGCACTCGCCGGCGCGGCCATCGCGCTCCGCATGCTCCGCCTGCCCAACGATATCCAGCCCTTCGCCGCCGCGAGCTTTGCGGCGTTTTTCGGCATTGCCGCTTTTGCCTGGAGCATGTGGCAGACCTGGTTCATGTGCGCGGTCGGCTTGCTGATAGTCTATGTCTGCATCGCCGCGCGCGCGCCGCGCGAGCCGGCCAGCGCGCATTAGGCTTCGACGGGCGGAGGGTTCGAGTGCAATTGATCCTGCATATCGGGACGCACAAGACCGGCACCAGCGCGGTGCAAGAGTGCCTCTACCGCAACGAACGCCTTCTCGCCGAGCGCGGCATTTATTACGCGCACCGGCCCCGCGCCCGAACCCTCAATCAGCTCGCGCAACTGATTGCAACGGGACAAAGGGCCGAGGCCCGAGCTCTCCTCGACAGCCATTTGGCCAAGGCGCGCGCACACGGCGCGACAACGTTGCTGATCAGCGCGGAATCGTTCTTCGCCATGACGATGTTCTTCCACAAATTGGAAGGTGAGGTTTGCGAGAATTATTGGGAGGCAGAGTCGCGCGCCGTCGAACTGCTGCACAGCGTGCTGCCGGCAGACATGGCAAAACAGCTCGTGGTGTTTTTCCGCCGTCAGGACAAGTTCCTCGAATCCGTTTACGCGCAGACGGTGAGGACGCGGCCGGTGTCGGCGACGTGCGAGCAATTCGCTGACACCCTCGGCGAGGCCTTGGACTATGCGCGGCATATGCGGTTATGGAGCCGCGTCTTTCCGGATCAGGTCGTCCATACCTACGAGGAGACGGCCAATGCCGCCGCCCGGTTCTTCCTCGGTAATGTGCTCAAGATCGGCGACCTCGACGGTTTCGAGGGATTGGACTTGCGGATCAACACTTCGCTGGCACGCGACCTCGTCGAGTACAAGCGCGAGCTGAACCAGGCTCAGTCATTCGTGGACCGGCGCATGGGCAATTTCGTTTGCGCCGAGCTTGCGCGCATCGTCGCCGATGACGGCCGCTACCACGACTATCTGCCGGCCGAGGCTAGGGCGAAGCTCTTGCGCGACGCCGCGCCCGGCAATGCAACGCTCAGCCGAGATTTCGGCATGAAGCCGTTTCCTACCATCTCGGAGCATGCGTCCGGCGGACGGACTCCCTATCCCGGTCTCTCGCCGGAGCGGGCGAGGGAGCTCGCGGAGCGCCATGCGGCGATCAGGCGGACCGCGCGCTATCGGCTCGAGCGCGCCACTCTGCTGCTGCGGCAAGTCACCAGGCGGCTTCGCGGGATATTCGCTTCCAACGATCCCGTTCGCATCTGGCGCGGCACGAGAGGCGACGCACCGCAAACCTCCAAGCCTTCATGAGGGCGGGACAAGGCAGTCAGGCGGCGGTTTAGCTGCGCGCCTTGGCGAGCCATAAAGCCAGGTCCTCGAGGATCGCGCCGAAATAAATCTCGGGAATTTGCAGTGCCTCGGCGATGTCCTTCAATTTCTTGCGCTCCTCGCCCGCAATCCGCTCGTCGGCGAGCAGCACGAGATAGGCGGCGCGGATCATCTCTTCCTTGGTATTTTGATCGAGGACTTTGGCCGCCGCCGCGAATTCGGCGATCAGGTCGCCCTTGGCCGCCTCGGCGGCTCGCGCCACCTCTTCCGCGCTGAGCGCGCGGCCTGACTGGTCCAAATAGATTTGCTGGATGAGGCCGGTCTCGCGCTCATCGATCTGGCCGTCCGATCCCGCGACCGCCACCATGGCCTTGAGGATCCAGTCGGCTCCGTCAGTCTCCGGCTTGTCCAATATTTGTGCTCCTCGCGCTTTCGCTCGCCAGCGGCGATTGTGCTGGCCTCGGACGGGTTTGCCAAGTCACGCCGGCAATGAGCCTTACCAGAAAGGAAGCTTTGAACCGTCCCGCAAGGGTGCGCTATGACGCGGGGCCACTTTGCTTCGCCTAAGGCTCGAGATGACAGAACCGCCGCTCAAGGTCATTTTTCTCGCCGACACGCGACCGGGGCATTACCACCTGGCGCAAGGGGTGATCGCCGCGCTCGCCCGGCTTCGGCCCGTGGAGGTCACACGGATCGAGGTCAAGCGGAAATGGATCGTGCCGACGCGCTGGCTCCGTCGCCGCATCACCGCCAAGAGCTTCTTCCCGCCGCGCATGTTGCGCATGGCCTATCGCATCGACGCCTATGCTCTGCCCAAGGCCGATCTGGTCGTCTCGGCCGGCGGCGAGACGCATATGCCGAATATCTGCGTCTCGCGCTTCCTGGAGATTCCCAGCATCTTTTGCGGCTCGCTCATGCGCGGTCTCGGCCCTGAGAATTTCAGCCTGATCGTCTCCTCCTATGACAAGGACGCGGCCAACGCCCGCTATCTCGTGACGTTGAAGCCGTCGTCGATCGATCCGGATGCGCTCGGACGCCCTGCGTCAGTGCCCCGCTATGGGCCTGACTTGCATCCTCGCCTCGCGGGGCTGCTGGTCGGCGGCAATGCCGGGCCGTTCCGCTATCGGCGGAAAGAGTGGGATCGACTGCTCGCCTTCATCGCCGAGATCTCCAAGACATGGGGCACGCGCTGGCTGGTCTCGACCTCGCGTCGGACGCCCGACTCCGTCGCCGACAAGATCGCCGCTCTCGCCAAGGACCCGAGTGTCGTCGCCCGCTTCATCGACTATCGCAAGCAAGGGCCCGGCACGCTGCCGGAAGTGTTCGGCAAGGCCGAGGTCATCCTTTGCACCGAGGATTCCAGCACGATGATCTCGGAGGCCGTCTCGGCGCGGCTGCCGGTGGTCGGGGTGGCGCCGCGCGCCCACCGCTTCACCGACGAGGAGCGGAGCTATCGCGATTTCCTCATGCAAAACGGCTGGTGCCGGGTGTTGCCGATTGCCGCGCTGACGCCCGATGCTTTCGCCCGCGCGCTCTCGCAGATCGAGCCGATCAAGCAGAATCCGCTCGACGCGCTTGCCGCCAAGCTGAAACAGCGGCTGCCGCAATTGTTCCCGCGATAGCGATTGAGTCTGACGCGCCTATTGGCTAGAAGCGGGCGCAACGCCTTTCCGAAAATCCGAGGAGCACCGGCAAACTTATGGCCACGCCTCAGTATGTTTACGTCATGAATAAGCTGTCCAAGACCTATCCCGGCGGCAAGCAGGTCTTGAAGGACGTGACGCTCGCCTTCCTGCCCGGCGCCAAGATCGGTGTGGTGGGGGTCAACGGCGCGGGCAAGTCGACGCTGTTGCGCATCATGGCGGGGCAGGAGACCGAGTTCGTCGGCGAAGCCTGGGCGGCCGACGGCGTCAGTGTGGGCTATTTGCCGCAGGAGCCGATCCTCGACGAAGCCAAGGATGTGACCGGCAACGTCATGGAAGGCGTGGCCGAGAAGAAGGCGAAGCTCGACCGCTACAACGAACTGGCCGTGAACTATTCCGACGAGACCGCCGACGAGATGGCGCAGCTGCAAGACGAAATCGATGCGCAAGGCCTGTGGGACCTCGATGCGCAGGTCGAGCAGGCGATGGATGCGCTGCGCTGCCCGCCCGGCGACGCGCACGTAAAGAAGCTCTCCGGTGGCGAGAAGCGCCGCGTGGCGCTGTGCAAGCTTCTCCTGTCGAAGCCGGACATTCTTCTGCTCGACGAGCCGACCAACCATCTCGACGCCGAGAGCGTGGCCTGGCTCGAGCATCATTTGCGCGACTATCCCGGCACCGTGATCATGGTCACCCACGACCGCTATTTCCTCGAAGACATCACCGAATGGACGCTCGAGCTCGATCGGGGGCAGGGCATTCCCTATAAGGGCAGCTACTCGTCCTGGCTGGAGCAGAAGCAGAAGCGGGCGGAGGTCGAGGGCAAGCAGGACGAGGCGCGCGAGCGGACACTGACCCGCGAGCTCGATTGGATCAGGGCAAGCCCCAAGGCGCGGCAGGCGAAATCCAAGGCGCGCATCCGCGCCTATGACGAGATGCTGGCCGAGGCCGGTAAGGACAAGACCGGCAAGGCGCAGATCACCATCCCGCCGGGCCCCCGGCTCGGCGACGTGGTGATCGAGGCCGAGCATCTGGCGAAGGGCTTCGGCGAGACCCTGCTGATCGACGATCTCTCCTTCAAGCTGCCGCCGGGCGGCATTGTCGGCGTGATCGGCCCCAACGGCGCCGGCAAGACGACGCTGTTCCGCATGATCGTCGGCCAGGACAAGCCGGACGACGGCGCCGTCCGCATCGGTGACACGGTCAAGCTCGGTTATGTCGATCAGTCGCGCGACGCGCTCGACGGCAAGAAGACCGTGTTCGAGGAGATCTCCGGCGGCAACGACACCATCAAGCTCGGCACGCGCGAGGTGCCCTCACGCGCCTATGTCGGCTGGTTCAACTTCAAGGGTGCCGATCAGCAGAAGAAGGTCGGCCAGCTCTCGGGCGGCGAGCGGAACCGCGTGCATCTGGCCAAGATGTTGAAGTCCGGCGCGAACCTGATTCTGCTCGACGAACCGACCAACGATCTCGATGTCGAGACGCTGTCCTCGCTCGAAGCGGCGCTGGAGGACTTCCCCGGCTGCGCCGTCATCATCAGCCACGATCGCTTCTTCCTCGACCGCATCGCCACCCACATTCTGTCCTTCGAGGGCGACAGCCACGTCGAATGGTTCGAGGGCAATTTCGAGGATTACGAGGAAGACAAGAAGCGCCGCCTTGGCGAGGACGCCGTGCTGCCGAAGCGCATCAAATACAAGAAATTCGCCCGCGCCTGATCGGTCCGGCTGAAGCCCCCTTGAGCCGGGTCTTGCATCCCGCCCGAAGAAGATATAAACATATCTTTATGTCGAGTACCGCCGAAGACAATGATGCCGGCCCTGGCCTGTCCCGCGCCCACGCGCTCGCGGCGTTGCGGGGCGCCGGCGAGGCGACGCGCTTGCGCATCCTGGCGCTGCTGGCCGGCGGCGAGCTGAACGTCAAGGATCTGACCCAGATCCTCGGCCAGAGCCAGCCGCGCATCAGCCGCCATCTGAAGCTGATGGCCGAAGCGGGATTGGTCAAACGCTTCCGTGAAGGCTCCTGGGTCTATTTCCGGCTTGCCGACTCGGGCGCTGAGGCCGCGCTGGCGCAGGCCATCGTTGCGAGCCTCGACCAGACCGACCTCACGCTCGCCCGCGACCGTTCGCGCGCCACCGCCGTGCAGACGGCGCGCGCCGACGCGGCGCAGGCCTATTTCAAGGCGCATGCCAGCGAGTGGGACTCCATCCGCGCGTTGCACGTGGCGGAACAAGACGTCGAAGCGGCAATCAACGAGGCGCTGGGCGACGGGCCGTTCCATCTGCTCGTCGATCTCGGCACCGGAACGGGCCGCATCCTTGAGCTGTTCGCCGCCCGCGCCGATCGTGCGCTCGGCTTCGATCTCAATCACGCGATGCTGGCTTATGCGCGCATGAAGCTCGAGCGGGCGGGCTTAAGCCATGCGCAAGTCCGCCACGGCGATCTGCATAATGTGCCGCTACCGGACGGCGCGGCGGACGCGGTGGTGCTGCACCAGGTGCTGCACTTCCTCGACGACCCGGCGGCAGCGGTCGGCGAAGCCGCGCGGCTGCTCGCCCCAGGCGGCAGGCTGCTGGTGGTCGATTTCGCCCCGCATCAGCTTGAGTTCCTGCGCGAGCAATCGGCGCATCGGCGGCTCGGCTTCGCCAAGGATCAGCTCGGGCGCGTGTTCGAAGCCGCGGGGCTGAAGCTCGAGCGCTTCCGCGAGCTCGCGCCCAAGCCCTCGGGCGGCAAGCTGACGGTGTCGCTCTGGCTCGCGCAGAAGCCCGCGGCGTCGGGTCGGAAGAAGCGCCTCGGTGCGCAGGTGGAGGTCGCCGCGTGATGCTTGCATCCTCCGAGCCCAGAAGCCGCATTCTCGGCCGCGGCGTCATCGACGTGTCGTTCGAGTTCTTTCCGCCCAAGACGGCGGCGATGGAGGAGACGCTGTGGAGCTCGATCCGGCGGCTCGAGCCGCTGCGCCCCAAATATGTGTCGGTGACCTATGGTGCGGGCGGTTCGACTCGCGAGCGCACCCACGCCACGGTCGCGCGCATCCTGAGCGAGACCACCTTGAAGCCGGCGGCGCACCTGACATGCGTGGCGGCGACCAAGGGCGAGGTCGACGAGATCATCCGCGACTATTGGGACCTCGGCGTGCGCCACATCGTGGCCTTGCGCGGCGATCCGCCCGACGGCGCCGGCACGCGCTATGAGCCGACGCCGGGCGGCTATATCAACGCCGCCGATCTGGTCAAAGGCATCAAGCAAATCGCGCCCTTCGAGATCTCGGTCGCCTGCTATCCGGAGAAGCATCCCGAGTCGCCGAGCGTCGAGGCCGATATCGACATGCTGAAGGCCAAGATCGATGCCGGCGCCACGACCGCGATTAGCCAGTTCTTCTTCGACAACGACGTGTTCTTCCGCTATCTCGACCGCGTCCGCGCGGCCGGCGTCACCATCCCCATCGTGCCGGGCATCATTCCCATCCATAATTTCAAGCAATGCTCGAGCTTCGCTGCCAAGTCCGGCGCGAGCGTGCCCGACTGGATCGGCCACCGCTTCGAAGGCTTGGACAATGATCAGGAGACGCGCCATTTGGTCGCTGCCGCCGTCGCCGCCGAGCAGGTGCTGGGGCTGGTCGACCAGGGCATTACCGAGTTTCATTTCTACACGCTGAACCGCGCCGACCTCGTCTATGCCATCTGCCATTTGCTCGGCTTGCGCCCGGCGAAGGCGTTCGTCGCAGCAAAGGCCGCATCATGACCCGTGCCGAACGCATTGCCGCCCTGAAGCGCGAAGCAAAGCAGCGCATCCTCATCCTGGATGGCGCCATGGGCACTATGATCCAGCGCTACAAGCTGGACGAGGCCGGCTATCGCGGCACGCGCTTCAAGAAGCATCCGCGCGATCTCAAGGGCAACAACGATCTCCTGGTGCTCACCCAGCCCAAGATCATCGGCGAGATTCACGACGCTTATCTGGAAGCCGGCGCCGATATCATCGAGACCAACACCTTCAACGCCCAGGCCATCAGCCAGGCGGATTACGGGCTGGAGGACGTCGCCTATGAGATGAATGTCGCGGCGGCGAGAATCGCCCGCGAGGCGGCCGACGCGTGGACCGACAAGAACCCAGACAAGCCGCGCTTCGTCGCCGGCGCCATCGGCCCCACCAACCGCACCGCCTCCATCTCGCCCGATGTCAACAATCCCGGTTTCCGTAATGTCAGCTTCGATGCGTTGGTCGACGCCTACACCACCCAGACGCGCGGCCTGATCGAAGGCGGCGCCGATACCATCCTCATCGAGACGGTGTTCGATACGCTGAACGCCAAGGCCGCGGGTTTCGCCGTAGAGCAGGTGTTCGAGCAGCTTGGCGGCGAGCTGCCCATCATGATCTCCGGCACCATCACCGATCTTTCGGGGCGGAACCTCTCGGGTCAGACCCCTGAGGCGTTCTGGTACTCAATGCAGCATCTCAAGCCGTTCTCGATCGGCCTCAATTGCGCGTTCGGCGCCGAGCAACTCAGGCCTTCGGTCGACGAGATGGCGCATGTGGCCGACACGCTGGTCAGCGTCTATCCCAATGCCGGACTGCCCAACGAGATGGGCGAGTATGACGAGAGCCCCGAGTTCATGGCGGGGTTGCTGGAGACTTGGGCTAAGGACGGGCTCATCAACATTGTCGGCGGCTGCTGCGGCACGACGCCCGACCATATTCGCGCCATCGCCGCGGCCGTTTCCAAATATCCGCCGCGCAAAGTGCCGGAGGTTGCCCACAAGCTCCGCCTCTCCGGCCTCGAACCCTTCGTGCATGGGTAGATCATCGACGTGACCAACGGCGCGCAGAATTTCGTCATGGTGGGCGAGCGGACCAACGTCACCGGCTCCGCGCGCTTCCGCAAGCTGATCGAGGCGAACGACTACGCCGCCGCGCTCGAGGTCGCGCGCCAGCAGGTCGAGAGCGGTGCCAACATGCTCGACGTCAACATGGACGAGGGCATGCTCAACTCCGAGCAGGCGATGGTGACCTTTCTCAATCTGGTCGCGGCCGAGCCCGACATTTCCCGCGTCCCCCTGATGATCGATTCATCGAAATGGACGGTGATCGAGACTGGGTTGAAATGCGTGCAAGGCAAGGCGGTGGTGAATTCCATCAGCCTGAAGGAAGGCGAGGGGCCTTTCCTCGATCATGCGCGCAAAGTGCGGCGCTACGGCGCTGCCGTGGTGGTGATGGCCTTCGACGAAAAGGGTCAGGCGGAGACGGCCGAGCGCAAATTCGACATCTGCAAGCGCGCTTATGACCTCTTGACCGAGAAGGTCGGCTTCCCTCCCGAAGACATCATCTTCGATCCGAACATCTTTGCCGTCGCCACCGGCATCGAGGAGCATAACGACTACGCGCGGGCCTATATCGACGCCACCCGCCGTATCAAGGCCGAGCTGCCTTACGTGCATGTGTCGGGCGGCGTGTCGAACCTCTCCTTCGCTTTTCGCGGCAATGAGCGTGTGCGCGAGGCGATGCACTCGGTGTTCCTGTATCACGCCATCCAGGCCGGCATGGACATGGGCATCGTCAATGCCGGCCAGCTCGCGCTCTACGACGACATCGATCCCGAGCTGCGCACCTTGGTCGAGGACGTGATCCTCAACCGCCGCGCCGACGCCACCGATCGCCTGCTCGAGGCGGCCGAACGTTACAAAGGCGGCGAGGCAAAGCAGCGCGAGGTCGATCTGTCCTGGCGGGATAAACCGGTCGACGAGCGCCTGATCCATGCCCTGGTGCATGGCATCGGCACCTATGTCGACGCCGACACCGAGGAAGCCCGCGCCAAAGCCGCGCGGCCGCTGCATGTCATCGAAGGTCCGCTGATGGCCGGCATGAACGTGGTCGGCGATCTGTTCGGCGCGGGCAAGATGTTCCTGCCGCAAGTGGTGAAGTCCGCGCGGGTGATGAAGCAGGCCGTGGCCTATCTGATGCCGTTCATGGAGAAGGAGAAGGAGGAGCTCGGGCTCGCCCAAGGCGAACCCGCCGGCAAGATCCTGCTCGCCACCGTCAAAGGCGATGTGCACGACATCGGCAAGAACATCGTCGGCGTCGTGCTCCAATGCAACAATTACCAAGTGACCGATCTCGGCGTGATGGTGCCGGCGCAGAAGATCCTCGACATGGCGCGCGAGCTAAAGGTCGATATCATCGGGCTCTCGGGTCTGATCACGCCGTCGCTCGACGAGATGTGCCATGTCGCGGCCGAGATGGAGCGCGAGGGCTTCGATCTCCCGCTCCTGATCGGTGGCGCCACCACGAGCCGCGTGCACACCGCCGTCAAGATCAGCCCGCACTATCGCCGCAGCCAGGCAATCTATGTCACCGATGCCTCGCGTGCCGTTGGCGTGGTCTCGGGCCTGATGTCGCCGGAGGAGCGGCCAAAGGCGATCGCCAAGGTGCGCGAGGAATACCGCAACATGGCGGAGTCCTACGCGCGCGGTCAGGCCGAGAAGGTGCGCACCTCGATCGCCGACGCGCGCGCCAACAAGCTCAAGCTCGATTGGGGAGGCTACACGCCGCCCAAGCCAAGCTTTCTCGGCACGCGTAGCTTCAGGAGCTACGATCTCGCCGAGCTTGCCCGCTATCTCGACTGGACGCCGTTCTTCCAGGCCTGGGAGTTGAAGGGCACGTACCCTCGCATCCTCAAGGACGACAAATATGGCGAGGCGGCGCGCCACCTGTTCGACGATGCCCAAGCCATGCTCAAGCAGCTCATTGCCGAGAAATGGCTCACCGCCAACGCGGCGGTCGGCTTCTGGCCGGCCAATAGCATCGGCGACGACATCGAGATCTACACCGACGACACCCGCAAGAAGCGCCTCGCCACGCTGCACACCCTGCGCCAGCAAATGGCGCGCGACGGCAAGCGCGCCAATCTCGCGCTGGCCGATTTCGTCGCGCCCAAGGACACGGGCATTGCCGATTATGTCGGCGGCTTCGCCGTGACCGCCGGCATCGGCGAGGAGGATGTTGCGCGGCGATTCGAGCGCGCCAATGACGATTACTCCAAGATCATGGTCAAGGCTCTCGCCGACCGTCTGGCCGAAGCCTTCGCCGAAGCCCTGCACGAGAAGGTGCGCAAAGAGCTATGGGCCTATGCCCCGCAAGAGCAGCTAAGCAACGAGCAGCTGATCGCCGAAGACTATGCCGGGATCAGGCCGGCGCCCGGCTATCCCGCCCAGCCCGACCACACCGAGAAGGGCACGTTGTTCCGCCTGCTCGATGCCGAGAAGGCGACCGGTCTCAAGCTCACCGAGAGCTATGCCATGTGGCCGGCGGCTGCCGTCTCCGGAATTTATTTCTCGCATCCCGAAGCGGCCTATTTCGGCGTGGGCAAGATCGGCCGCGATCAGGTCGCCGACTATGCCGCGCGCAAAGGCTGGAGCCTGGAGGAGGCGGAGCGCTGGCTTGCGCCAAGCCTCAACTACGATCCCAAGCGCGTCGCCGAGGCCGCGGCTTGATCCAGCACTGGCTGTCGAGAATCAATCCTAGATCATCCCCAGGATGATAGCGGCGAGAAAGCCGAACGATACGATCGCCAAAATGGTGGTAATCGAGGCTGTGAGTTCCATCGGAAGCTCCTTTCCGATCGAAGAGGTCCCCGCTACCGGGCTCGTCATTGTAAGGGGCCTCTCGGTCGTCGCCAATCCCTGCTTGTTGCACCGCACAATGGCTGATGCATCCCCGTAGGCGCTAGAAACGCGCTCGTAGTGGATTTGTTTCCCGGCGGAGACGACATTGTTCCGAGGCCCGAAACAGTTGCAAGGAGCGTCGGCTCGGGTGGTAAATAGGCGAATTGGGCAGGGCCGGGGGTTTTTGGCCGGCCCGGTAACCATAGGGGGCGGCGCAAGTTTTGGCCGCCACGGTGACACAATCCGGGCGCCCTTGCGGGCTAGTTCAGCGTCACGTCTGCGGGGAAGGGCTTCCGCATCCGCCAGGTCCACCGCCGATTGAGAGGGATACGCGATGAGGATCGTCACGATTTTGGCGCTTGGCGTCATTGCAATGTTGTTCACGCTTCCGGCTGAAGCGCTCACCATTTCGAATATCGATCCCAAGCCGCATAAGATCACGGTCAAGGCTGGCGGCGAGAGCAGCGAGCTGACGATTGCACCTTCGGCCGCCGTGGAGCCGCCCTGCCAATCGGGCTGCACCATCGAGCTGGAGAACGGTGACATCTATGAGATGAAGGGCGGCGAGGTAACCTCGATCGAAAGCGGCGCTCTCTTTGTCGATACCGTCCCCAGCAGCGACTGAGACCCAGCCGAAGGCGCCATGGACCGCCTTCAGAGCGGGAATTTCCGCAGCAGGATTTCCGTATAGCCCTCGTCTACCAGACCGGGCAGCGCCGCCGCTTGCCTGAAGCCGTGCCGCTGATAGAAGCGCAACGCGCGCTGGTTGAAGCCCGAGGCGCAGACCCAGAGATTGCGCGCTTCGGCCCGCAATGCCTCGCGCTCGAACCAGTCCAGAATCGCCGCGCCGATTCCCTGGTTCTGGAAGGACGGCAAGAGTGCAAGCAGTTCGAGATAGGGACCTTTGAGCCAGGGCTGGCGAATCGACACCGCTCCGGCGAGCTCACCGCCGGCCTCGATGCGGTAGCGGTAGGCGCCGTCGGCCGAGGAGGCGAGGAAGCGCGCCATGGCGTCTGCCGGATAGTTCATCGTTGACCAGGGCGGTATCGCCGCGATCGCCCGAGCGAGGCTTTGGCAGCACGCCGGATCGAGCGCGCCGAGATGCACGCGATCTAGATCAATTCTGGGGGCCGAAAAAGGTGAAGACATCGTGGCTCTTCCGGCGATGCGTGCCTGCCAGGCGGGGTCCGCCGCCCGGCTGGTTGAGGTAGCATTTGTCCGCAATTACGGGTTTTCCCGCGGCGAGCAGCTCGCTCACCGTGACGAAGCCATAGCCCTCTTCTTTGAGCTTCGGAATGGCAATCGCTAGCGCATCGGCAGTATGCCAGCCGCGGCCGTTGGCATGCGCGACGATGATGGCGCCGGGGTGGACCTTGCCGAGGATCGTCTCGGCGATCGCCTTGGCCGAGCGATGGGGATCGGGGTCGCCGGTGACCAAATCCCACTGAATGGCGTAGAGGCCCTGATCGGCCGCGGCGCCGAGTGCCTCTGCATCGCAGGTTCCATAGGGAAACCGCAACAGGCTCATGCGCTCAGGCACCGGCCGATCGCCGGCTGCCGGGGTCGCGCATTGTCTCCCGGTCAGGGCCTTGCGTGCGCGGCTGTAGGTCGCTTCGGTGAGCACGATCTCGTCCTTCAGCGCCTCGCCGTTCAGCTTCGCCATGTCGAGATGGCGCAAACCATGGCTGCCGACCTCGAAATTCGGATCCGCCAGCAATTGGGATGTGCGCTCGGGATGGGTTTCCATCCATTTGCCGCCGGCGAAGAAGGTCGCCTTCACGTCCTCCCTGCGTAGAAGATCGACGATGCGCCCGTCATAACCGGCGACGCTGCCGTCGGTCTCGCACAGATCGAAGGTGAGCGCGATCAGCTTCACTCCGGGTGGAAGCTCGACTCCTCTGATCGAGCCCCGCACGGCCTCGGGAAGCGGCGAGGCGGCGGGGAGCGGCTCCTGCCGCAGCGTCGGGAGGTCGAGCTTGGCGTGATTGTGCTGCGGCTTAATTTCGCTGGCGGTGCCGGCAAGCGCC
Organism: uncultured Alphaproteobacteria bacterium; assembly: GCA_963798815.1. Classification (GTDB taxonomy): domain Bacteria; phylum Pseudomonadota; class Alphaproteobacteria; order Rhizobiales; family Methyloligellaceae; genus Methyloceanibacter. The sequence continues at coordinate 145,603 of CAWCUW010000004.1, read as the reverse complement.
TGCGGGGTGAAGCAGCGGTCGAGCAAGGTTCCGTCCTCGGCAACAGCCGTCGGGGCTAAACCGCCCAGCACGCCCCAGAAAAGCGCAACGCCGAGACCGCGATACATGTTCTGAACCCGCCCCGTCTTTTGGCGCGCATGGAGCGCGCGCAGGCCCTGGGGGTCAATCGTTCAAGAGGTCGCGGTGCACGCGGGACTAGGGCAGATGGTCGCTCAGCGGCTCGAACGGAGCGGCTTGCGAGACCATGGGACAGTCCAACGTCTTCTCCAGCGCCTCGACGAGTTCCTCCTCGGAATTGGCTTTCGCATAAAGACCGTGGTTTTCGTCGGCGAGGCACATCAGATCGCCCACGGGATTTCCGCCGGTCCACGAATAGCCTTCATAGCGAAAGGCAATGACGTGGACCGTCAGCTGGTCGCCGAGCAGATGCAGCTGTTTGCCGAGCGTGCAGGGCGATCTCCCGCAGGTTTCCTCGCCATCGGTCACCACCACGATCACGCCGGGCTTGGCTCGATAGTTGAGCACCTCCGCCGCCTGTTCGACCGCCGAGGTGAGCGGCGTCTTGCCGGCCGGCACGAGCCCGTTCACCGCGTTCATGATCATGGCGGCAGCGTCAGGCGTCGGCTTGAGGTCGAGTTTGACGTTGCACTGATTGTACGGCCCCGGGCCGTAGGTGATGAGGCCGACCCGCCGATTCTTGGTAGCAGTGGGCAAGACTTGGGCGAGGGCGGAGCGTACCTCGTCGATGCGCGCCCTCGAATTGGGGATGCCGAGCGTCTGGTTGCCTGACATCGAGCCCGAGGCGTCGAACACGATCATGGCGTCTTCGGTGCAGGGCGAGGGCTTCTTCTCCTCGGCGGCGGCGCCAGCCAGATTGCACGTCAGCATGGCCGTCAAGGCTATGAGTCCAAGGCGAAAATTACGCTCGGTGGCAAGCCGGCCGGCGACCAATCCCGCAATCATTGCTCAATCTCCCGAAATGCTTGCCGACTTTAGCGCAAGAATTCGGGCTGCGAAGTGCTTTCCTGCCGCATCCTGGGCGTTTTGCCACGCGGGGTTAAGACCGGTGGCTTAACCCTTGCCCTTGGTGCGGGTCTGCCCGGGCGCGGCGTGGCGCTCGAGGAAATCGATCATTTGGCTCGCCACATCGACCCCGGTCGCCTTTTCCAGACCCTCGATGCCCGGGGAGGAATTAACCTCGAGGACCAGGGGCCCGGCTTTCGAGCGCAGCATGTCGACGCCGCATACGTTGAGACCGAGCGTGCGCGCGGCCCTGACCGCCGCGCTGCGCTCTTGCGGCGTGATGCGCACCATCTCGCCCGCGCCGCCGCGATGCAGGTTCGAGCGGAATTCGCCGGGCGGCCCCGAGCGCTTCATCGCCGCCACCACCCTCTCGCCGATGACCAGAGCCCGGATGTCGGTGGCGTCTGCTTCCTTGATGAATTCCTGCACGAGGATGTTGACGTTCACCCCCTGGAACGCCTCGATCACCGACTTGGCGGATTTTACCGTCTCGCCCAGCACGACGCCGATGCCTTGCGTGCCTTCGAGCAGTTTGATCACCACCGGCGCGCCGCCCACGAGATCGATAATGTCTTCAGCCTGCTTCGGATCGTGGGTAAAGGCCGTGACCGGAAGCCCGATGCCGCGCCGTGCGAGCAGCTGGAGGCAGCGCAGCTTGTCGCGCGAGCGGCCGATCGCTACCGACTCATTCAGCGGATACACGCCCATCACCTCGAACTGCCGCAGCACCGCCAATCCGTAGAACGTGACCGAGGCGCCGATACGCGGGATCACCGCGTCGAAATCCTCAAGTTGCCGTCGTCGGTAGTAGAGGGAAGGGCGCCGCGAGGTGATGTTGATGGATACCCGCAGCGTATTGATGATTTCGATCTCGTGGCCGCGCGCGCGCGCCGCCTCGCAAATGCGCCGATGGCTGTAGAGGTGCGGATTGCGTGCGAGCAACGCGATCTTCATGAAGGGTTCCGTGGACGTGTCAGAGCCGGTCTGTCTATCGCAGCAATCGGCCTGCCTTGAGCGGAGTAAGCTTGCGCCTGCGGCGAGGCTTCGGCGCGCGCGCGCCGAGAAGATAAGAGCGACCGGGCTCGATCAACGCGCGCCCCTCGAGCGCGGTGCGGCCGAGCAGCATGCGGAACCCCATCTGGTCGCGATTGGTCAGCGCGAGCTCGATCGGCCAGCGCTCGTCGCCCAGCTTGAGCACTGTCTTGATAATATAGCGGCGCTCGATCCCGCCGCCCGAGTTGCGCACCGTTCGCTCGTCGATGGCGCGTGCCTCGCAGGTCACCTTCATCGCTTCGCTCCGCTGTATCGGATGCAGCTCGAAGCGGATCCAGAGCGCGCCCGCCCGGCGGAACGGCTCGATATGGTAAGCGTGTAATGCGCTGGTGCGGGCACCGGTATCGACCTTGGCCTTGATGGCGCCGACACGAAGGTCGGGCAGCCCGACCCATTCGCGCCAGCCGATCTTGAACAGCTCTTTGGGGGTGGGGCGTGCTTCCATGCGGGCGGGACGACGGGCGCGATGCGGACTCGGTTTGCTTGATCTAGCACAGTGGGAAATCCTTGGCTTTGCTTCTATGCGGCTGCCGCCTCGACTATAGTGACCATGGTGAACGCCTGCGCGGGGGAATCGCGGCCATGGGCAAGAACCAGCACGTGGTCAGTCACGGCGAGCGTTGGGCGGTGAAGGCCGAAGGTGCGCCTGAGCCGGTTGCCCTGTTCAAGACCCAGAGCGAGGCATGGGAGAAGGCGAAATCGATCGCGCGAAGAGAGCGGTCCGAGGCGCTGCTGCACGGCAAGAACGGCGAAATCCGCGCGCGCAACAGCTATGGCCACGACCCAGGCCGCACGAAGGGTTGAGCAGGCTTACGGGCTAAAAATCAGCGCCACGTAGACGATGAACAACAGTAGGTGCACCACGCCCTGCAACACATTGGTGCGTCCGCCACCGAAGGTGAACCCGCTGACGAACAGGGTCAGGATGAGCAGAACCGTCTCCACCTGGTCGAGACCGAGATGCACCTTGCACCCGGTCACCAGCCCGATGATCAGGGCCGCCGGTATGGTGAGCCCGATGGTGGCGAGCGCCGAGCCGAGGCACACATTCACCGCGCGCTGCAGCTGATTGGCGAGCGCGGCGTGAAAGGCGGTGAGGCCTTCCGGCGACAGCACGAGAATGGCGATCAACACGCCGCCCAGTGCGTCCGGGAGATCGAGATCCTCGATGCCGAAATCGACGATGATGGCGAGAAATTGCGCCAGCAGTACGATGGGGATGAGCGTGAGCGCGAGCATTGCGACGTGAGCGCCGAGCGGTCCGTTTGCCCGTGCGTTGTCCGCGTCGCGGCAGCCGTGTCCATTGCCGACTGGCTCGGCGAAGAAGGCGCGATGCCTGACCGTCTGGATGACGACGAACACCCCGTAGAACAACACGGTGATCGAGGCGAACAGCAGCGCCTTGACGGGGTCCTCGCTCGGGTCCGGCGCCGTCTTGGTGTAATTCGGAATGATCAGCGCGAACACGGCGAGCGCGGCGATGACGACGAGAAAGGCGCGCGCACCCGCGAGATTGTATTCCTGCTCCCAATAGCGCAGCGCGCCAAGCAACAGCGCCGCACCGACCATGCCGTTCAACCCGATCATCAGCGTGGCAAACATGGCGTCGCGCGCCAGCGTGGGATTGGCCTCGCCATGCAGCATGATCGCCGCGAGCAGCGACACCTCGATCACCGTCATCGACAGTGTCAGCACCAGCGTGCCGTAAGGCTCGCCGAGCCGCTCGGCGATCGCCGCGGCATGGCGTACTGCGCTGAAGGCGCAAACCATCATGGCGCCAAACAGCCACACGAACAGCAGCACGGTGAGCGGGATGTTGTGCAGGTCGGAGAACAGCAATGGACCTGAGAGATAAGCGAACAGGACGCTTGCCCACCCGGTGATCGCCGGTATCTTGTCCGCGAGCGCCGCGCGAAAGCCGGGCCGCTCGCCGCGCGGAAGCACAAACGTCTCGCGTTGATTCATGGGGGCTCCCGTCTCTCCCCCGGCCCGCCTCCATCCACCATTTTTCAAGGTCACAGATGAGGCGAAGGAGGAGCGGGCGGCGTTTTGCCGCTAGGCTTGATGCGAGCAAAATCCATGCGTGTTCCGGTTGTATCGCGCCCAGGTCTTTCGCCATAATCGCGACGATGTTGTGCCCGGATGAATGCCGTGATGGAATCAATCACGATCAAATACCGCGCCTTCATCTCCTACAGCCACGCTGATACGGCTTGGGCGAAATGGCTGCATCGCGGGCTTGAAGGCTTCCGCATCGACAAGGACCTCGCCGGCCGCGAGACCGCGACGGGAGCGATCCCGCCTTCGCTTCGCCCCATCTTCCGCGACCGCGACGACTTCACCGCCGGTCATACGCTGAACGAACAGACCCAAGCCGCGCTCGATGCGTCCGCCGCGCTGATCGCCATCTGCTCGCCGTCTGCTGCGAAGAGTCATTACGTCAATGAGGAGATACGCTCCTTCAAGTCGCTCTATCCGAAACGGCCGGTGATCCCGCTGATCGTCGCAGGCAAGCCCGACGATAACGAACTCGAATGCTTCCCGCCGGCGCTCAAGTTCAAGCTCGACGCCAAGGGCCGCATCACCAAGAAGCGCATCGAGATGCTCGCGGCCGACGCCCGCGAGGAAGGCGACGGCAAGGATCTCGCTCTTGCCAAAGTGATCGCCGGGCTGCTCGGCCTTACTTCAGACGATGTGTTTCGCCGCGCCGATCGCGAGCGTCGCGCCGCAACCCGTCGCAAGCGCCGCGTGCAGGCGCTTTTCGGTGTCCTTGCCGTGCTGCTCGGTACAGGTCTCATCGGCTGGCTCAATCAGGATTACCTGCAGGAGCGCTGGCGCTGGTTTAGCGTCATACGCCCCTACATGCAGAGCCAAGTCCGCCCGTATGTGCTGGCTGCGGAAGCGGAGCAGGCGCTCAAGCCTAAGGATGCCTTCAGGGAGTGCGCCAAGGACTGTCCCGAGATGGTTGTCGTGCCGACTGGAAAGTTCATGATGGGCTCGCCCGAGGGTCAAGGTACTGATGATGAGCGCCCGCAGCACGAGGTCACAATCGCCGAGCCCTTCGCTCTGTCCAAATTCGAGGTCACGTTCGCCGATTGGGATGCCTGTGTTGCCTATGGCGACTGCGATCCTCGAATAAGCGACAATGGATGGGGGCGCGGTCGCCAGCCGGCGATCTATGTCAATTGGGATAGCGCGAATCGCTATGTCGCATGGGTCTCCAGAATGACCGGCAAGCCCTATCGGCTGCTCTCCGAGGCGGAATGGGAATATGCGGCGCGCGCCGGAACGGAGACAGCGTATTCTTGGGGCGACCAGATCGGCAACGGCAACGCCAACTGTGACGGCTGTGGCAGCCACTGGGACAACCGGCAGACCGCTCCGGTCGAGTCATTCGCTGAAAATGCGTTCGGCCTATACGGTATGCACGGCAATGTTTGGGAGTGGGTCGAGGATTGCGTCCATAATAACTACCGCGGCGCGCCCTATGACGGCTTGCCGTGGACGACGGGTGGTAATGGTGACTGCAACAGCCGCATCGTTCGCGGCGGTTCATGGGCCAGCGTTCCCCGCTTTCTCCGCTCGGCCGGTCGCACGGGGAGTTCCGCCGGAAACCGCAACAATACGATCGGCTTCCGTGTCGCTCGGGACCTCAATCAGTAATCTTCTGCTAACCGGCTCGCAGAGATCTATTTACCGCGTTGGCGAATTTTAGCGCGCTCACAACCCTCGTATAGGGCCGTTTATTTCCACCTCTAATGCCAAGCTCCCTCTCAAATAATGGGAGGCGCTTATGGACCGGAAAACACGGGCCATGCGAGCTGCGTTGGTCGGAACGACCACCGCGCTCTGTCTTGCTTCAACATTGCTGTTCGGCGCGTGCGCGATGAAGCTGCAGCCTGACGACTTTCCCGTCATGCGGCTGACCAATCCGCCCGCGGCCGACGCGCAACCCTCGCAGTAACCAGGCTCGTCCCTAGGGGGTTGTAATGAGATTTCTTGTAGGCGCGCTCGCGCTCGCCGTTCTCGGCGTGCTCGTTGGAGCGCCGGCCGCGTTCATGCTCGGCTGGTCGCCGTTGAACGCGGCAAACCGACAAGACGCCAGCACGACCGCTAAGGCCGCACCCGCCTCCGTCGCGAAACCGAGCGGCGAAACGTCGGTGACCACCCGGCCGAAGGGGAGCTTCTCCTAGCCGACTCGCCAGCCTTCATGTAAAAGCCCTTTACATGAATCCCACGGATCGCGGCTGGCGCCGCCCTCGTTCCTATCACCACGGCAACCTCAAGGAGGTGCTGCTCGAAGCGGCGCGCAAGCTGATCGAGCAATATGGGCCCGGGGGCTTCAGCCTCACCGAGGCGGCCCGGCTTGCGGGCGTGAGCCCCGCCGCGCCCTACCGACATTTCCGCGATCGCGATGCGTTGCTCGCCGAAGTCGCCAGGCACGGCTTCGAGCGTTTTGCCGCGCGGCTCGACATGGCGTGGAACAACGGCGTGCCGACGCCGCTCTCGGCGTTCGAAAATCTGGGGCGTGCTTATCTCGCCTTCGCGCGCGACGAGCCGGCGAGCTACGCGGTGATGTTCGAGTCCGGCGTCGTTGCTCCCGGTGACGGAAGCGAGCAGATCCCCGCCGCCGATCGCGCCTTCGCTGTGCTACAGCACGCCGCCGCAGCGCTGTGTCGCGCGCTGCCCGAAGGCGAGCGGCCGCCGATCAGGCTGATGAGCCTGCATATCTGGGCGATCTCGCATGGCGTCGCCACGCTGTTCGCGCAAGGCGGTGCGCGCAAAGTGCCGATGAGCCCTGAGGAAATTCTCGAAAGCGCGATGCTGATCTATTTGAAAGGACTCGGCATTCTGACCGAGAGCAAGACGACCGGCACTCGACCTTAGCGGCCGGCTTGCAGCCATTGCAGCACGCGGTCCCAGTCGGCTTGCGTGCCATTGAAGCTGTTGCGGTCGACCCGCCCGGCAACCCCGGGCACGCTGCCGGTGGTGGTGAACTGCCAGAAGGACCAAGGCCGCTCGCGATAGACCGCGTCGGGCTCGGCGGCGACCGAGCGCAGCCAGAAATGATACTCGGAGAATTCGCCCTCGAGCACCTCGTGGTGGAATTTGGGGTCGGTATAGATGATCGGCCTTTTTCCCGTATGCGCCTGCATGGCATCGAGCATGATCTTGATCTTTTGCAGCGCGAGCTCGCGGCTGACCTTGCCGGGGCAGGTCTTCGACGCGCTGTTCCACTCGAGATCCAGCACCGGCGGCAGCGCGTCGCTGTCGGGCGGCACGTTCAGCATGAACCACAGCGCCTGCTCGTTGGCCGGGCGGCACCAATAGATGAAATGATAGGCGCCGCGGGCGATGCCGGCGCGCTTGGCCGCGTACCAGTTCTCGAGGAATTTCGGATCGAGATGATCGCCGCCTTCGGTCGCCTTGATGAAGGTGAAGCGGACACCGGCCTCGTGCGCCGCAGCCCAGTCGATGTCGCCCTGCCAATAGGACACGTCGATGCCCTGGATCGGCATGCTATGGGCGGCAGCGACGCCTCCATGCGGCTTGGCGTCGCGCAAGGCCCTGGAGAGCGCAAGGTGATCGCCGGCACTCAGCGCCATCAGCGCCGACGCCACGGCCATGACCGCGATCCCGCGAATGAGCAACGCCATAAGGGTAAGCCCCCCAACCCCTGGACCCCACTATTAGCGTAGCCATGCGAGGATTAAAATATTTCTTGCCGCTTTTACGGCGAGGCAGCCTGAACTTCCCCTTTCCCCCACCTATATGCGGGTGCGATCACATTTGATGACAGCCCTTGACTTGCGCCGCGGCGAGGGCATCTATGTGAATGTGAATAACATTCACACCGAAGGAAGGGTCTCTGATGCAGCGAGCGATTACGACCTTGGACGACTATGGCAAGCCGGCCTGGATCACGGCGATGATCGTCGGCTTTCTTTTGTGGTGGCCCATCGGGCTTTCTGTCTTGGCCTATCTGATCTGGAGTGGACGCATGGGATGCGGCAACAGAATGCAATGGAAGAACTACTTCGCCAGCGAAGCGCGGAAATTCGGCGGCGGCATGACGGCGTTCCGCTCGACCGGCAATCGCGCTTTCGACGACTATCGCGAGGAGACCTTGCGGCGGCTTGAGGAGGAGGCGACCGAGTTCCAGTCCTTCCTGCAGCGGCTGCGCCACGCGAAGGACAAAGCCGAGTTCGATCAATTCATGTCTGAGCGGAGAAACAGCCCCGCCACGCCATAAGCTCGAAACGTCCCTGCGAACGAGCTTAGAGTAGAGAGAGGCAACACAAGAAGAGGGCGTGGGATTTCGGTCCCGCGCCTTTTTCATGTGTAGCCTTCCAGCACGCTTTTGGCGCCGAACCAGCGGAAGACCAGCGGCAGCAGGAGGGGGTTGAACATCGCCTTGATGACCAGGCGCCGCAGCCAAGGTCGCGACCGCCGCGACGGGATGAAGATGCGGGCGAAGCGCGCGGCCTCGGTCTGCCGCGCGCTAACCTCCGGCTTAATCTTGGCTACGTAGGCGGCGAAGGCGCCCGGGAAATCTTCGCCGTGGCCTTTCAGTTCGCGCGCGAGCACATAGGCGCCCGCCATCGCCATATGCGAACCCTGGCCGGCCAGCAGCGTGAGGCAGCCGCAGGCATCGCCGAGCAGCACCACGCGTCCTCGATGCCAATGCGGCATGACGATTTGCGTGAGCGAATCGAAATAGATCGGCTCGGCGGCTTTGTAGGCCTTGAGCATGGCCTCGGCGATCCAGCCGGCTCCCTTGAATTCTTTGCGCACGAAGCCAAGCCGTTCCTCGGGAAGAATGTCGACCTCGTCATGGCGGAACACATAGGTGGCGTCCATGCGCGCGGCATCGAGCGGGTAGAAGGCGGCGAGCCGGTCCGTCTCTTCGTAAAGCTTAAGCGCGCGGCCGATCTCGAATTTGTGGCGGTCGAGATGGTAGGCGGCGACATAGCCGCCGAGAAATCGCTCGAACTGACGCGCGTCGCCGAACACGAGCCGGCGCACGCCCGAATGCACGCCATCCGCGCCAAAGACCAGCGCGAACTCCGCCACCGTGCCGTCGACGAAAGTGGCGCGCATCGCGTTCGCGGTTTCCTGCAACGCCGTAATCACCGAGCCGAAGCGAATCTCAACGCCCGCGGCGACCGCGCGCTCGTAAAGAATACGCTCGAGGTCGGAGCGGCGGAGATAGACATATTTGTCGTCGAGCGCGCGCCTCACCCGGTCGATGGGTACCGAAGTGTAAATCCCGCCGCTGGCATCGACGAATTGCAGAGTGTCGATCGGATAGCGGATGGCGCGAAGCTGCGGTGCCAGTCCCATGCGCTCGGCCACGTCCCAGCCCGAGCCGAAGAAATCCATCATGTAGCCTTCGTCGCACACCGCCTTGTCGCGCTCCACCACCAGGGGCTGATAACCCTGCTCTTTCAACAGGATGGCAAGGGTGAGACCGGCGACGCCGGCGCCGGAGATCAGAACTTTGCTCTTTTGCGTCATCGCTTGCCAAACCCGCCGCCGGTCGGCGTCTTGATGATGATGGCTTCGCCTGGCTCCAGCGCGGTCTGGTCGGAGCCCTTCAGCCGCTCCAGCCTGCCGTCCTTGCGCCTGACCCAATTCTCGCCAACCTGGCCGTCCTCGCCGCCGTGCAGCCCGAAGGGCCTCAGCTTGCGGAAGCCCGACAAGATCGCGCACTCCATCTTTTCCAAAAACCTAAGCACACGAATTGTCCCGTCGCCGGCGCGCCACTTTCCCATGCCGCCGGAACCGCGCGCGATCTCGAAGCGCTCCAGCAGGACGGGATAACGCAGCTCGAGCACCTCCGGATCGGTGAGGCGGGAATTGGTCATATGCGTCTGCACCGCGGCGACACCATCGAAGCCGTCGCCGGCGGGCGCGCCGGAGCAGATCGTCTCGTAATATTGATAGGCTGCGTTGCCGAACGTGAGATTGTTCATCGTGCCTTGCGCCGAGCCGAGCACGCCGAGCGCGCCATACAGGCAATTGACGATGGTCTGGCTCGTCTCGACATTGCCGGCGGCGACCGGGGCCGGGTAACGCGGCTTCAGCATCGAGCCCTTCGGCACGATGATCTTGATGGGGCGGAGGCAGCCGGCGTTGAGCGGAATCTCCTCGTCTACCAGCGTGCGGAACACATAAAGCACGCAAGCGCGGGTGATCGGCTCGGGCGCATTGAACGCATTGGCGACTTGCGCGCTGGTGCCGGTGAAATCGATGGTCGCTTTGCGCGCTTTCCGGTCGATCTTGATGGCGACCTTGATGACGCTGCCTTGGTCGGTCTCGACCTCGAAGCGAGAAGTCTTGAGCTTGGCGATGACGCGCGAGACGGCTTCGGCGGCGTTGTCCTGCACATGGCGCATATAGGCCCGTACCGTCGGCAGCCCGTAATGCCGCACCATCTTGCCGAGCTCGGCCGCGCCCTTCTCGTTGGCGGCGACCTGCGCCTTGAGGTCGGCGACGTTCTGCGCCGGGTTGCGCGCGGGGAAGGGGGCTTTCGTCAGCAGCTCCAGCACGGCCTCCTCTTGGAAGCGCCCGCGCGCCACCAGTCTGAACGGGTCGATATAGACGCCTTCCTCCTCGATGCGCGTCGCCTTGGGACTCATCGAGCCCGGCGCGATGCCGCCGATATCGGCGTGGTGCCCGCGCGCCGCGACGAAGAACAGCAGGTCCGGACTGTTCTCGCCGAAGATCGGCGTGACCACGGTGATGTCAGGCAGATGCGTGCCGCCGTTATAGGGCGCGTTCAGCATGTAGCTGTCCCCCGGCTTCAGCGCCTCGCCGATCTCCCGCAGCACCGTTTCCACGCTTTTGTCCATCGAGCCGAGATGCACGGGGATATGCGGCGCATTGGCGATCAGCCGCCCGCGCGCATCGAAGATTGCGCAGGAGAAATCGAGCCGTTCCTTGATGTTGACCGAGCGCGCGGTGTTTTGCAGCGCATAGCCCATCTGCTCGGCGATCGACACGAACAGATTGTTGAACACTTCGAGCATCACCGGATCGGCATGCTTGCCAACGCGTGCCTCTTGCCGCTTGGCGACGCGCGCGAGCAGCAGATGATTGCGCGCGGTGACCTGCGCCTCCCATTCGGGCTCGACCACGACGGTCTGGTGGTCCTCGATGATCAGGGCGGGCCCAACGATACGCTGGCCTGGCGCGAGGCCGGCGCGCAATAAGATCGGCGCCTCGAGCCAACTCCCGCCGGTGAAGAGCCGCGTCACCGAATGAGGTTCGGCCGGCGCGGCGTCCTGCACGGCAAGCTCAGGCTCGGCGATCGGCTCGCCGCCGCCGCGTCCCTCGACCTCGATCGCCTCGATCTCGATGTCTTTCTCCGGACTGATGAAACCGAACCGCTTCTGATGCGCGATCTCGAACAGAGCGCGCATGCCGCGCAGGCTCGCGAGCGGGATGGGGAGTGCGCTGTCGGTCCCGGCATAGCGAAGATGCGCCTGGGCCAACACGCTGATCGCACTGGCCTCGACGCCTTGTCGGGTCAGCTCTTGCTTCGCCTCTCTCTCGAGCGAGGCACGTACCGTGCCGAGCGCGGCCAGCGTGTCGTCGTCGAGGCGCTTCAGCACGCTGCGGGTGCGCGTGGCGCCGAGCGATGCGAGACCCATGCCGAATGCCGAGAGCACGCCCGAGAACGGATGAATGAGCACCGACTTGATGCCGAGCGCATCGGCTACCAGGCAGGCATGCTGGCCGCCGGCGCCGCCGAAGCAATTGAGCACATATTCAGTCACGTCATAGCCGCGCTCGACCGAGACGGTCTTGATCGCGTTCGCCATGTTGAAAACCGCGATCTTGATGAAGCCGTCGGCGATCTCTTCCGCCGAGCGCCCATCGCCGAGCTTGCGGGCGAGCGACTTGAATTCCTTGCGCACCGCCTCCGCGTCGAGGGGCTGATCCTGCGTTGGCCCGAAGATGCGCGGGAAGAAATCGGGCTGCAGCTTGCCCGTCATGACATTGGCGTCGGTGATAGTCAGGGGCCCGTCGCGACGATAAGCGAGGGGCCCCGGATCGGCGCCCGCCGAGTCCGGTCCAACGCGGAAGCGCGCGGCGTCGTAATGCAGGATCGATCCACCGCCGGCAGCGACCGTGTGAATCAGCATCATGGGCGCGCGCACACGGGCGCCTGCCACCACGCTCTCGAAGCTGCGCTCATAAACCCCGTCGAAATGGCAGACATCGGTTGAGGTGCCGCCCATGTCGAAGCCGATGATCTTGGTGAAGCCAGCGGCGCGCGCGGTTTCCACAGCGCCAACCACGCCTCCCGCAGGCCCCGACAGGATCGCGTCCTTGCCCCTGAACAGATTGGCCGATGTCAGTCCACCAGAGGACTGCATGAACAAAAGCCGTGGGATCCCTCCCCCTGGAAGGGGGAGGTCGGTCGGCATTGCCGACCGGGTGGGGGTCAAAGCGGCGCGGCTCGACCCCTCCCCGGACCGCCTGTGGCGGTCCGACTCTCTCCTTACAGGGGAGGGAAGTAGTGCTCTAGTGACGCGGTCGACATAGCGGCGGAGCAGCGGCGAGAGATAAGCGTCGACCACGGCGGTATCGCCGCGCCCGACGAACTTCACCAGCGGGCTCACTTCATGACTCGCCGAAATCTGCGTGAAGCCGGCCGTGCGGGCGAGCGAAGCCGCCTCGCGTTCATGCTCCGGGTAGGCATAAGCGTGCATGAAGACGATGGCGACGGAGGCAATGCCGTCGGCGCGCGCGGATCGAAGCGCCGCTATCGTCGCCGAGTGATCGAGCGGGGTCTCGATCGAGCCGTCAGCGCGCACGCGTTCGGGCACTTCGGCGACGCGCGCATAGAGCATCGACGGCTTCTCGATGCGCCGCGCGAAGATCTTCGGCCGCGCCTGGTAGCCGATCTCGAGCGCGTCGCGGAAGCCTTGGCTAACGATGAGGAGGAGCGGATCGCCCTTGCGTTCGAGCAGCGCGTTAGTCGCGACCGTGGTGCCCATCCTCACCGTAGCGATGGATTGCGACGGAAGCGATTTCCCGCGCGGGCTGCCGAGCAGGTCGGCGATGCCGGCGACCGCCGCGTCCGGATAGGCCTGCGGATTTTCCGAAAGCAGCTTATGGGTTATCAAGCCCCCATCGGGGGTCCGCGCGACGATATCGGTGAACGTGCCGCCACGGTCGATGAAGAAGTGCCATCTGCCGTCGCTGTTCATCCGATGCGCTTCAACCCCGCAGCGTAGCGCTTCCACCGCTTGACATAGACATCGGCCGCGCGCGCGATCATGCCGCGCACCTGATCGTCGGTGGCGCGCACCGCCTTGGCTGGAGCGCCGAGGATCATCGAATTATCGGGGTATATTTTGCCCTCGGTGACGAGCGCGCCGGCGCCGACCAGGCAGTTCGCGCCGATCTTGGCACCGTTCAACACGATGGCGCCCATGCCGACCAGGCTCCCATCGCCGATCGTGCAGCCATGCAACACGACATTATGGCCGATGACGCAGTCGCGGCCGATCGTCAGCGGAAACCCGGGATCGGTGTGCAGCGTCGCGTTGTCCTGGATTTGCGAGCGCGTGCCGATCTCGATCCACTCATTGTCGCCGCGCAGCACCGAGCCGTACCAGATGCTGACATTGGTATGGAGCTTCACCTTGCCGATCACCGAGGCCGTGTCGGCGATCCAATACAGACCGTCGGCAGGAAATTCGGGCGACGTCCCGTCAAGCTCATAAATCGCCATGCGTGCTTCCTTTGGCCTGTCGGCTGCCGTTCTTCGTGGCCGGCTTGACGGCGTCGAGTTTGCGTTCCAGCCGTGCGATCTCGCCGCGCAAGTCGCTGTTCTCCAGCTCCGCATACATGGCTGCGGCATCGGCGGCCAGTCCACTCAGGATGCCGCGCTCATGCGCATCGAGATCGGTGCCGGAAACATGCGGACCATAAAGCGAGATAGCGAAGCAGCGCACGGGATTGACAGCCGGCACGGCAAGCACCGGGCGGCTCAGCCCGGAAGGAAAATCGAGTCCATCGCCGTCCTCATCCTTGAGGTGGAAGGGCCGGCCGTCGGGCACGGGGGCAAGCATCGGCTCGTCCGCCCTGATCTGTGTCGTCTTGGCTCCCTCCCAGCCCTTGCCATTGCCGTCCCGTGCGAAGACCGGTCCTTGCCGGCGAAACGACGCGGCGGAAGCGAGCTTCAGCGCGTCGTGGGTCTCGTCGGCGAGCAGCCGGTCGATCTCGGCTGGCCGCTTGGCGGCACGGATGGCTCGCCCAAGCCTTCGCCCCGCCGCGTCGACCTCCCGGTTGAAATAGCCGTCGACGAGGTGAACCGCGCCTTCGTGCATGCGGGACAGTGCGTAGACGGCGGCGGCGCCTAAGGCGATCCATGCCCAGCCCGGCAGAGCCAGACGCTCCTGGATGCGCTCGACCTCGTGATGCAGCAGCAAGACCGGAACGCTGAGGCTGAGGCCGAGGATCGTCACACGGCGGAGCGGGATCGTCACGCTCACCACGCGCGGGCGGCGCAGCGCCTCGAACACGAACAGGCAGAGCACGCCGTTGACGAGATAGAGCAGGCCGATAATGTCCTCCGTGGGGGTGAAGTCGCCCCAGCGCGTCTCGAAGATCGTCGTCGTCGAGGCGAGCTCGGCGATCAGGAATGACGGCAAGCCGATCAGGCACCCCCAGATCACCCAGCGCACCCGCTGATAATCCTCAGGTGTCTGGAACCGCCGGCGCGCAAGCAGAATCCCCAGCGCGGCTGCATCGACAACGAAGCCCGCGAGAATCGACGCGCGTGTCACCGTCTCGGCGGGATGACCGAATAACGCGCCATAGGACCCGAACAGCAGCAGCGCGAAGACGAGGCCGACGAGTGGCAACGCGCGCTCGACACCATGCCAGTGCGGCTCCGTCTTGTTGTTGGGAACGCGCAGCACGAACAGGAGAAACCCCGCGTAGCCGGCGGCCTGCGCCAAGATCGAGGCGGCGTCTTGTATGAGCAGGGCGAGCGGCCATTGCTCGAGGACGGCGTAGAACGCGTAAACCTGGCCGGGGTTGAACCAATTGACATAGAGGAAGAACCCCCAGCTCATCGCCGAGGGTCGCGTCCACACCAGCCAAGCCGCGGCGATGATCACCGCGATAGCGGCGATCTGGCAGAGCATGTTGACCGCTTTGATGAGGACGTTGTAGGGGCGTTGCTCGGCGATCAGCGTCAGTTGCCGCGCCGGCCGCCCTTCGACAGGCATGAGCTCGATGGTGACGGCTCTGCCGGGCAGCACGAAATCGACGCCACCGAGCACGGCGAGGGTGCTGCCGCACTCTTCGATCTTGCTCAGCCTGCAGCGCATTTTCTCGAGGTCGATCCGGTCGCCGATCCTGATCCCGGCGCGCCAGGCCGGAGACAAGGCGTCTTCGGGAAACGGCCCGTTGGCGTCGTAGACCAGTCCGTCATTGTTGGCGAAGAAGCCCAGCGAGCCGAGCGACTGGGTGATCCTCAGCATGTCGGGGACGACCATCAGGAGGCCCCAGAACGTGAGGACGATCAGGAGAAGCCGGCTAGGGGTCATTGCGGCATGCACCTCGAGGCGCCCGGCAGATGTGGATAAGGCCACCGCCTCCCATTGCCAGGGTGGCGTAAGCATTCCGTAATCGCGTGGCCTAGCAAATGGCAAGCGGAACAGGAATGGCCGACGCGAAACGGAAGGTAAGCCGGCGGGAGCCAGGAGCTAGCCATCTGGCCCGGGCCGCATCGGGGGCAGGGGATTGGCTCGACGGATTTTTCGGCCTCTAACCCAAGGAGCATCGACATGCAGACTTACATCTTTCTTGTGAATTTCACCGATCAGGGTATGCGCAACATCAAGGATACGATCAAACGCGCCCATGCCTACGAGGACATGGCCAAGAAAAGCGGCGCGGTGCTCAAGGTGCTGTGCTGGACGTTCGGTCGTTACGATGTGATCGCGGTGTTCGAGGCGCCCGATGATGAGAGCGCCACTGCGCTGTCCTTCAGCGTGTCCTCTCTCGGCAGCGTCCGGAACGAGATCCTGCGGGCGTTTTCCTTCGAGGAAATGAGCGGGATCATCGCCAAGATGGTTTGAGGCCAGGCCGCCGTCGTTAATGTGACGCGCATCTCGCCCTTGTCGCCGCGGTCCCCGCTCGCTATTAGAGCGCAGCCTTTCCGTTCCAAGTGAAGAGCATGGATACCGAAGTCCCCAAGGAACAGCGGCGCCACGGCGCCAATATCGTCAGCATCTTCATTACTTCGCTTGCCGCGGCCATCGTTGTCGCCGGCGGGTTTGCCATTGTTTTCCAGGCCGGGATTATTGCCGCGGCTGCCCGTTTGGGGTTGGGCGAGAGCTTTGTCTGGTTCGCGACCGCCATCAACGCGGCCGCCACCCTTTGGCTCGCGACCTGGACCTTCGCCCGGTCCTGGCACGTCGAGCGGCGGCTCAAGGCCGGCCTCGAAGTGGACGAGCCGAAGCTCTCGATCTTGGCCAATTTCCGCGGCTCTTGAGCCAATTCCGCGGATCATAACGGCGCTAGGCCGGGGGTCGATTCTTCGCATGCGGCCGCCGGCAAAAGTCCTTATGCTCTAGCCAAAGCAAGTACAGTCTGGGGGAGTTCGACATGTCGGTTTGGGGCAAGCTCGCAGGTGCCGCGGCGGGGCTCGCGATCGGAGGCCCGATCGGCGCCCTCCTCGGTGGTGTCGCCGGCCACTACGTCATCGATCGTGACAAGGAAGAGGACGGCCCGGCCGAGAACCAGGTGGCGTTCACCGTCGGCGTGATCGCGCTCGGCGCCAAGATGGCCAAGGCCGATGGCGTCGTCACCATGGACGAGGTCAACGCCTTCAAGGAAGTGTTCAAGGTGCCCGAGGGCGAGATGAAGAACGTCGCCCGCGTGTTCAATCTCGCCAAGCAGGACGTGGCTGGCTACGAGGCCTATGCCGAGCAGCTCGCCACCATGTTCAAGGGCAACCGCAAGCTGCTCGAGGACGTGCTCGAAGGCTTGTTCCATATCGCCAAGGCCGATGAGGTGCTGCATCCGCGCGAGGAGCAGTTCTTGGCCGGCGTCGCCAAGCGCTTCGGTATGACCGAGACCGAATTCGCTTACATCAAGGCGCGCCATGTGGTCGCTTCCAAGCGCAACCCCTACGATGTGCTGGGCGTCAAGCCTGCGGTGACCAATGAGGAGCTGAAGAGCCACTACCGCAAGCTGATCGCCGAGAACCATCCGGACAAGTTGATCGCACGCGGCGTGCCGAAGGAGTTCATCTCCATCGCCACCGAGAAGGTCGCGGTCATCAATGAGGCCTACGGCCAGATCGCCAAAGAGCGCGGGATGTAGTCACCCTCGCCTGGAACACCGGCGTCATTCCCGCGCAAGCGGGAATCCAGTAACCACTACGCTGGAGTATGTGTCGAAGCCTGGGGTTACTGGATTGCCCGGTCAAGCCGGGCAATGACAACGCAAATAGAGATGACCGCCGCCCCTGACAGTCCGCTCGCCACCTTGTGGTGTCCCTCGCCGAACCGCGAGGCGAGGCGAGGCGGGCTTACGCCCGACATGCTCATTCTGCATTACACCGGCATGGACTCGGCCGAGGCCGCGCTCGATTGGCTGACGCGGCAGGAGTCCGGGGTGTCTTGCCATTATCTCGTCGACGAGGACGGGCGTATCGCGCAAATGGTACCGGAGTCGGAGCGGGCCTGGCATGCGGGTCAGAGCCGCTGGGCGGGCGAGATCGATATCAATTCATGCTCGATCGGCATCGAGATCCATAATCCCGGCCACGATTTCGACTACCCGGATTTTGCCGACGCCGAGATGCGCGCCGTTGAGGCGCTCTGTCATGACATCCTGAGCCGTCACGCGATTCCGTCGCATCGCGTGCTCGCCCATTCCGATGTTGCGCCGGGCAGAAAGCGAGACCCCGGCGAGAAGTTCGACTGGGAACGATTGGCGCGCGCAGGGATCGGTCTCTGGGTGCCGCCGGCGCCGGTCGAGGGCGATCAAGGACTTGGCCCCGGTGACGAAGGCGAGATGGTCGCCGCGCTGCAACGCGACCTGTTCGACTATGGCTACGGGGTGGAGGTGACCACCACCTATGGCACGGGGCTGGAGAAGGTCGTCGAGGCCTTTCAGCGCCATTTTCGCCCCGCCCGCATTGACGGCCGCGCCGACAGATCGACGCGGGAGACGCTGGCGCGCCTGCTTGCGGCGCGAGCGAGTTCTATCGCGCAAGCCTGACCTCGCCCGAAACGAAAAACGGCGTCCCCTTTGTGTCGGGGACGCCGTCGATCGGCTTCATCAGGGCGTCGTGCCTAGTTGGTGACGTCGAAATCCATGCCTTCGAAGGTATAGCGCGGCACTTGCGTCCACACGCCATCCTCCTGCACCGGGACCTTGTGCACCTTGACGTTGTCGACTTCGAGCTTGCCGGTCTTCTGGTTCACCCAGAAATCGATGTCGTAATACTCGTCCTGGCTGCCTGGTTTGCGGAAGTCGGTGCAGGCGAAATATTCCCCGTCCTTCTTCAGGTGCCGCACCGGCTGGTGCATCTCGACGAACTCGAGCGGGATGGTCTCGCCGGTCTTGTCGTCCTTGATCGGCACGTCGCCATTGGCGTCCTTATGCGTGGCGATGTAGTCGTGAATAGCGCCCATCACCTGCCAAGCGCGCGTTACCTCCATGTCGCCGGGATGCTCCTGCACCGGGAGCCACCACCAGGCGACCGGCATGCGGGTGACCATGTAATAGCTGTCGCCATCCTGCTTGGGCCCCTTCTGCACCCGGATATCCATCAGGGTCAGCTTGTCGCCCTCGGGCTTGAACCAGAAATCGATGGCGTATTGCTTCTTGGGGGTGTCCTTGTCGTGGAAGATGGTGTTGGCGAACCAGCCATAGCCTTCCATGCCGCGTACGATCTTGATCTGCTCGTAGACCAGGTTGAGGTCGGCATTGAGCTTGGGGTCGTGAAACACGAAGGCCCCGTCCTTGGAACGCTCGGCGATCACCTCGGCGACCCGCTTGTTGACGTCCTCCTCGGTGAAGTCCTTTGCGCCCGCGGCCTTAGCGGTCTCCTTCGACGCCAAGAACTCTTTCGCCTTCTGGATATTGCCGGCGGGGTCCTTGAGGAACGCCTCCTTCGAGGACTCCGACGAGAAGCAATAGACATGTCCGTCGGTGTCGGTCCAATTCACCGAGCAGTCGGTCTTGACCGTCTGGCCGGAGGCGAGGCCCATGGTGCACTGATCGTCGAACTCGCCTTTGACCGGGGCCGGCGACATCGCCTGGCTCGCTGCCGGGGCATCCTCGGCGGCGGCAGGCAGGACAACGGCCAGCGACAACCCAGCGGCAAGGACCGCGGCGTGGACTGGCGAGGCGAAAAGCCAATGCTTGAGGGAATCTGTCATCGGTTTGTTTTCCTTGGACGTTTTTTGAGGGTTTGGCAGTTCTGTCGGCTATTTAGGAACGGGGCAACGGTACGTATGTAACCCAAGTCACGTTACTGACCTAAGTCAGTCCCCCGCGTCTTGTTACCTAGCGTCTTCCCCGCCATAAACCGCGAGCGCCGAACGGTTTCTCACCTCGATCGAGCCTCGCGACGCGTGGACCCAGCCCATGCGCTCCCATTCGGCAAGATACCGGCTAATCACCTCGCGCACGCTGCCGAGATCGAGCGCAAGTTGCTGGTGGGTCTTGGCCACCACCCCTTGCTCGTTGGCTTCGGCGAGCAGCCGCCGCGCGAGCCTGAGATCGAGGCTCGCAAACGCCACCTCGTCGACCAGCATGATCAGGCTCGACAGCAAGTCCCCGTAATTATCGAGCACGAATTTGCGGAAGCGCGGCGAGGCGCTCATCAGCCGGTGAAACGCGCTGGCCGGCAGTGCGGCAAGCAGCACGTCGGTTTCGGCGGTGCTCTCGGCCGGGAAGGCACTGCCGGCCATGAGGCAGGAGGTGGTGAGCACGCAGGTCTCGCCGGGTCCCACCTGATAGAGCAGGATCTCGCGCCCGGATTCGGAGGTTTTGAATACGCGGGTCTGACCTTCCATGCACATCACATAGGCATGACAATGTTGGCCTTGCCGGTAGGCGATGTCGCCGCCGCGCAGCCGGTTGAACTGCGTCGAGCCGAGGAGATCGCCGCGATGCTCGTCTTCCAGCTCGGCGAGCTCCGGGAAAGCCGCGAGCCATCGCGAGATCAGATCCTGGTTGGGCATTGGTGGCATACGCTGCACTCAAATTGTCGGGAGCCACGCTTCTTGAGGCGCGAACAGCCCGAAAGCTGAGGGGAGGGCCCGGGTTCGCGGGCGGGTTGCCCCTAGGATAGGAGAACAAGCGGCAAACAGGCTATCAAAATGCCGTTACGAGGAGGCGACAAATTCGTGCGGCGCGGGAATGGCCGCAGTAACCAGTCGGCCGGCAGCGGCTTGACCCTTAAGGGCGCAGACCCCTTATTAGCCCTGTCAGCAGGCCGGATGGCCGCTCCGCCCTCAAGTATTTGCGTAGAGAGCGGGGAGGAAAGTCCGGGCTCCATGGAAGCACGGTGCCGGATAACCTCCGGCGGGGGCGACCCCAGGGACAGTGCCACAGAAAGCAAACCGCCCCCGGACCGGAGACGGACCGAGGGGTAAGGGTGAAAGGGTGCGGTAAGAGCGCACCGCGTTCTTGGCAACAAGGACGGCACGGCAAACCCCACCGGGAGCAAGACCGAATAGGGGCGGCGCGGGAGCGGGAGACCGCTGCCAGTCGGCTTTCAGATCAGCCGCCCGGGTTGGTTGCAGGAGGCGTCCTGCGAGGGACGCCCCAGACGAATGGCCATCGCCCCTCACGGGGTACAGAACCCGGCTTACAGGCTTGGTGACATGCTACGGCCGGCGCGCGGGTGTTCCCCGCGCGCCGGCCTCCAATTTTCCGGGGATGGCTCTCGGCCCAATTGCAACCTACCGGCACATCCGCGCGTTCAACAGCCAGAGACCGACACGCGAAAGGAGACCGCCATGTTAGGTTGGATTTTGACGTTCCTGGTGATTGCGCTCATTGCCGGCGCTCTCGGCTTTGGCGGCGTCGCCGGCGCTTCCGCGGGCATCGCTCAGATCCTGTTCTACATCTTCATCGTGCTGCTGCTGATCTCCCTCGTCATGCACTTCGTCAGAGGGGCGGCGCGTTAGCCTCGCACCGAGCGACATGAAAAAGGCCGGCGCTCCTTTCGGGGGCGCCGGCCTTTGCATGCAATGACCAGTCTTGAGATTACGCTAGGTCGAAGCGATCGGCATTCATCACCTTGGTCCACGCCGCCACGAAATCCTTCACGAACTTCTCCTTCGAGTCCGCGCAGGCATAGACCTCCGCAATCGCGCGGAGCTGCGAGTGCGAGCCGAAGATCAGATCGACACGGGTGCCGGTCCACTTGAGTTCTTTGGTCTTACGGTCGCGGCCCTCGTAAACGCCCTCCGCGCCGGATGACAGCTGCCACTCCGTGTTATTGTTGAGCAGGTTAACGAAGAAGTCGTTCGTCAGCGTCCCCGGCTGCTTGGTGAAGACGCCGTGCTTGGACCCGCCGGCATTCGCGCCGAGGACGCGCAGGCCACCGACCAGAACCGTCATCTCCGGCCCGGTCAGCCTCAGCAATTGCGCCCGATCCACCAACGCCTCTTCGGGCAACATGAACTGCACGCCGCTGAGATAGTTGCGGAAGCCGTCGGCACGTGGTTCGAGCGGGGCAAAGGACTCGACGTCGGTCTGCGCCTGCGACGCGTCCATGCGGCCAGGCGTGAAGGGAACCTTCACGTCGATGCCGGCATCCTTCGTGGCCTGCTCGATGGCCGCGCAACCGCCGAGCACGATCAGGTCGGCGAGCGACACCTTCTTCTCGCCGGTCTGCGCCGCGTTGTATTCCTGCTGGATCGCTTCAAGCTTCTGCAGCACCTTCGCCAGTTCAGCCGGCTGGTTGATCTCCCAATCCTTCTGCGGACTGAGGCGAATGCGCGCGCCATTCGCTCCGCCACGCTTGTCGGAGCCGCGGAACGTCGACGCCGACGCCCAGGCCGTCGAAACGAGTTGCGACACCGATAGGCCGGAGGCGAGAATCTTGGCCTTCAGCTCGGCAATGTCCTTGTCGCTGACCAGTTCATGATTCACCGCCGGGACTGGGTCTTGCCAAATCAGCTCTTCCTTCGGCACCAGCGGGCCGAGGTAACGCATGATCGGGCCCATATCGCGGTGCGTGAGCTTGAACCAGGCGCGGGCAAACGCGTCGGCGAACTCATCCGGGTGCTCGTAGAAGCGCCGCGAGATCTTCTCGTAGATCGGGTCGAACCGCAGCGACAGGTCCGTGGTCAGCATGGTCGGCACATGCTTCTTCGCCTTGTCGTGCGCGTCCGGGATCGTGGCTTCTGCGCCCTTCGCCCTCCACTGAAAGGCGCCGGCCGGGCTCTTCTCCAGCTCCCATTCGAACTTGAACAGGTTGTCGAAGAAGTGGTTGCTCCACTTGGTCGGGGTCTGCGTCCAGGTAACTTCCGGGCCGCCGGTGATGGTATCGCCGCCGAAGCCCGTGCCATGTTGGCTCTTCCAGCCGAGGCCCTGATCCTCGATGGCGGCTGCTTCCGGCTCTGCGCCGAGGAATGACGGATCGCCCGCGCCGTGGGTTTTGCCGAAGGTGTGACCGCCGGCGATCAGCGCGACGGTCTCCTCGTCGTTCATCGCCATGCGGAAGAACGTCTCGCGGATGTCCTTGGCCGCGGCGATCGGGTCCGGCTTGCCGTTCGGCCCTTCCGGGTTGACGTAGATCAGGCCCATCTGCACCGCGCCGAGCGGCTCCGCCAGCTGGCGTTCGCCGCTATAGCGCTCGTCGCCGAGCCACGTTCCTTCCGGACCCCAGAACAGTTCTTCGGGCTGCCAGACGTCTTCGCGGCCGCCGGCGAAACCGAACGTCTTGAAGCCCATCGAACTCCAGCGCAACGTTGCCGACGAGGACCATCAGGTCGGCCCAGGAGATTTTCCGGCCATATTTCTGCTTGATCGGCCATAACAGCCGACGCGCCTTGTCGAGATTGGCGTTGTCCGGCCAACTATTGAGCGGTGCGAAGCGCTGCTGGCCGGCGCCGGCGCCCCCGCGACCGTCGGTGATGCGATAGGTGCCCGCGCTGTGCCACGCCAGCCGGATGAACAGTCCACCATAGTGGCCGAAGTCGGCCGGCCACCACTCTTGCGAGTCCGTCATCAAGGCACGCAGGTCCGCGATCACGGCGTTGAGGTCAAGGCTCTTGAACTCCGCGGCGTAGTCGAAATCCTTTCCCATCGGATCGGACAAGGTTGAGTTGCGATGGAGAACATCGAGGTCCAGCTGCTCCGGCCACCAGTCGCGGTTCCTGTGTCCGCGGCTGCCGCCGGTGAACGGGCACTTGCCCAACTCTTCGACTTTAGCGTCCATGTCTCTCTCCGATCGGACTCTTGAGTGATTTTCGCTGCGTGCGGGGCCGCACATTGCGATGCGCCGCATTATAAGCGCAAATCGTATTTGCCTATCAAGGCGATAAGTAGGTCTTATCTGTTGGAACGGGGTTGGCTCAGCCGCCGATAAAGCTTTCGAGCAGTTCGAGCGTCGCGGCCGGCTGCTCTTCCTGCGGCATGTGCCCGCAACCCTCGACCAGGCGCAAGGTCGAGTTCGGCAGCGTACGCCTGAGCTTGAGGCCCACCTCGAACGGCACGATGCGGTCGTGATCGCACCAAAGGATCAGGGTCGGCAGTTGGATGGTCTTGTAGCGCTCCGACAGCGCCACAATGCCCTCGGGCACGATCTGGCGCGCGCTATGGATCATGGCGTGCTTGCCGGCGGCGGTCTTGAGGGGAGCGGCATAGGTCTCGACCTCCTCGGGATCGATCTTGCTGTCGTCGAGATAGGCGATGCGCAGCGCCACCCGCGTCTGCATCGTGGGGGGCACCATGCGCACGCCGAGCTGCGAGACGAGCGGCACGTCGAGCAGGCGGAAGAACACCGGAATCTCCTGCGGATAGGCAATCGAGTCGAGCAGCACGAGCTTGGCGATGCGCCCCTTCAGCTGTTGCTTGGCTTCAAGCGCGAGCATGAGCGCGACGCCGCCGCCGAACGAGTGCCCGACCAGCGTGAGGTGGTGGAGATCCTTCTCCTCGATGAGTTGGGTCAACAGCTCGGCCTGATCGAATACCGAATAGCGGCTGTCGAACGGTTTGTCTGATTGGCCGAAGCCCTTGAGGTCGACGGCTATGACCCTGTGCGTCCGGGCGAGCTCGGGCGCGATATGGCGCCAGGTATAGGTGCTTGCACCGAAGCCGTGGATCAGCAGGACAGGCGAGCCGCGCCCCACGTCTTCGTAATAAAGCTTGACCGGAGCATCCAAAGGACCAAGCCGCGCGTAAGGTCCGTCCGCTGCGTCACCGGCACTGAGCCCGCAAGATCCGAGCGCGAGCGCGATGGCGGCAAGGCCGAGCGTCGCCTTCAGCTGTCTCCTGACCATGCGCCCTTAGACCCGCGGGGTCCCCTCGTCGCGATCAGAACAGGCAGTGCGACCTCCGCTCCGCCGCGGTCCTCTTGCGAAGACCACGCCCCCGCGAATCAGCAGCGGAAATGGTGCAACCCCGTTCGTTTGCCGTTGTAACCCGCTTCGCCCGCGAGCGGCAATCGCGCCGGTTAACCAAAACTGAAGATCGAGTCCGCAGTTTGCGGGCTTTTCCCGTGCACAAGCGATGATCGCCCGGCGCTTTCCGTTGACGCCCATAAAATCCCATGCTATCCCACCATTGCCCGTTCGGTGAGTAAGTGGGAGAGGCTGGCCGCGCTCCTTAGAGGCCACGGGGGGAACTGCGCCGCCTCTCCCATCACTTTTCGGGCGGATGCCTGCACCTCCAGCTTTTGAATTCGTCCCGTGTCGGCTCGGGTGCGTGAGGGGGAGATGGACCAGTTTGTCTCGACTTTCACCAATAAGATCGACACCAAAGGCCGCGTTTCGGTCCCGGCTTCCTTCCGCACAGTTCTCGCCAAA
This sequence comes from uncultured Alphaproteobacteria bacterium, assembly GCA_963798815.1. Lineage (GTDB taxonomy): Bacteria > Pseudomonadota > Alphaproteobacteria > Rhizobiales > Methyloligellaceae > Methyloceanibacter. Next base: position 120,494 of record CAWCUW010000004.1, on the reverse strand, counting down.
GACGGCCTCGACGGCATCTACTGCTATCCCTCGCTCGATGCGCCGGCGCTCGACGCCGGCGGTCAGCGGCTCATCGACAAGATCAACGCCCTGGTCGAGGACCTCGCTCCTTATTCCGACGAGAAGGATCAGCTCGCCACAGCTCTGTTCGGCACCAGCGAGATCCTCTCCATCGATCAGGACGGACGCACCATTCTGCCCGAGCGTTTGCGCGAGCACGCCGGCATCACCAGCCACATCACCTTCGTGGGGCTCGGCGAAAAATTCCAGCTGTGGGAGCCGAAGCGTTTCGAAACTCATCTCGCGGGGGCGCGCCAGAAAGTGCGCGATCTCCGCAAGTTACTCGGCGCGGGGCGCCGCGGAAGCGGCGGGCCAGAGGGAGCACGGGAATGATGGCGGGTCGCGGCAGCACGGCTGCCGTCGGCGGACCGGCCCGCCACATTCCCGTGATGCTCTCCGAGGTTCTCGCGCAGCTTGATCCCAAGGACGGCGAGATCATCGTCGATGGGACCTTTGGCGCGGGGGGCTACAGCAAAGCCATCCTCGACCACGCCGATTGCAAGATCATCGCCATCGATCGCGATCCCGACGCCTTTCGCCTGAGCGGCGAGTTGGCGGACGCCTATCCCGGAAGGGTGCTGGCGGTGCTTGGCCGCTATAGCGAGATGGTCGAGATCGCCGCGAGCGAAGGCTTCAACGCCGTCGATGGCGTTGTGCTCGATCTCGGCGTCTCCTCGATGCAACTCGACGAGCCGGCCCGCGGTTTCTCCTTCAGCCGTGAAGGTCCCCTCGACATGCGCATGGGGCAGGGGGGCCCGTCGGCGGGCGATATCGTCAACACCTTGGGCGAGCAGGAGCTTGCCGAGATTCTCTTCAAGCTCGGCGAGGAGCGGCGCTCCCGCGCGATCGCCAAGGCGATCGTCAAGCGCCGCGCCGAGACCCCGATCGCGACCACCGCCGAGCTCGCCGACATCGTCGCCGGCGTGCTCGGGCGCGCGCGCGACGAGAAGAAACACCCGGCCACCCGCACTTTTCAGGGCTTGCGACTTTATCTCAACGAGGAGCTTGACGAGCTCGCCCGTGGCCTCTCCGCCGCCGAGCGTCTGCTGGAGGCGGGCGGCCGGCTTGCCGTCGTCACCTTTCATTCGCTCGAGGACCGGATTGCCAAGCGGTTCTTTGCCAGCCGGAGCGCGCCGCCGCCGCGCGCCTCGCGCCATCTCCCGGAGGCGGGAGGCGAAATTCCTGCCCCGAGCTTCCGGCTTCTTAACCGGCGTCCGGTAGAACCGAATCAGGCCGAGATCAGGCGGAATCCTCGGGCCCGCTCGGCACGCCTCAGGGCGGCGGAGCGCACCGAGGCTCCCGCGCATCCTCTCGACCTGGCCGCGCTCGGGGTGCCGCGGCTTAGCTTTTGCACGTGAGGGTCGACTTCAGTCTGCGAGTTCCGAAATGCTGCGTTTCATCAATATCTGTCTCGTGCTTGGCCTCGTCGCGCTGGCTTACGTCATCTATCAGATGAAGTACGAATTGCGCGCGCTCGACGCCGAAATCGCCACGCTCGGCAAGCAAATCGACGAGGAGCGGGATGGCATCGCCGTGCTGCGCGCCGAATGGAGCTTGCTCAACCGTCCCGAACGCATCGAGCGGCTGGCTCAGAAATATCTGAAGCTCGCCCCGGCGAAGCCCACCCAACTCGTCACCATCGACACCGTGACCGAACGCGATTTCGATCGCACCCGTCTTGAGGCGGTTCCTCCGGTGGCGGCGGAAGCGCCGGTGCCGAAGCCGGCCGGGTCGGTCAAGCGGCCGGCTGCTGCTGCCAACGGTACGGCGGCGGGTGCGGCGACCGCTTCGGCGCCATGGCCCGAGGCGGAAGTCGTGAAACCGGTGGAAGCCTCGGTTCAGTAATCGGCAGTGTCACAGACCATCAAACCAGACGCCGCCACGGCACGCGCCGAGCGAGCCTATCTTGCCCGCGGCCGCTACCGCTTCCGCCTCGCCTGCCTTGCCTTTGCGCTCGCCTTTGTGCTGATCGGCGGCCGGCTGGTGACGCTCGGCTTCACCGGCACGGGTCAAGGCGCCGGCGGTCTCTACGACATTTCCTCCACGGTGCACCGCCCGGATATTCTCGATCGCCATGGGCGTCTGCTCGCCACCGACATCAAGGGCGCGACGCTTTACGCCGACCCGGCCAAAGTCATCGACATCGACGAGCTGGCCGAGCAGGTGACGAGCGTGCTCTCCGACGTGGACGCCAAGACGCTCCGCGCCAAGCTCCGCGCGGGTGGCCGTTTCGTCCGCATCAAACGCGAGCTGACGCCGAAACAGCAGGAGGAAATTCACGAGCTCGGCCTGCCGGGCCTCGCCTTCATCGAGGAATATCGCCGCGTCTATCCGATGGGCGCCACCGCGAGCCATGTGGTCGGGCTGGTCGACGTGGACAACAAGGGCCTGGCCGGCATCGAGAAATTCATCGACGATAATCCACAGCTCACCATGAGCAATGACGAGGCGGTGACGATCTCGCTCGATCTCGGCGCCCAGCATGTGATGCGCGAGGAGCTGAGCAGGGCGATCAAGGCTTATCACGCCAAGGCCGCGGCCGGCATCGTCATGGACGTGCATTCCGGCGAGGTGCTGGCGCTTGCGTCTCTCCCGGACTACGACCCCAATCGCCGCGAGCAGGCGCTCGACAAGGACCGGCTGAACCGCGTCGGCTTCGGCGTCTACGAGATGGGCTCGGTGTTCAAGGTGTTCACCGTGGCCGGCGTGCTCGACACCGGGCTTGCGTCCATGCGCTCGCATTACGACGCCTCGAGCCCGATCCACTATGCCTCTTTCACCATCGACGACTTCCATGGCCAGCATCGCAGCCTGAGCGTGCCGGAGGTCTTCATCTATTCGTCGAATATCGGCGCCGCCAAGATGGCGCTTGAAATGGGCGTCGACCGCCACCGCGCTTTCCTCAAGAAACTCGGTCTGATGGACCGGGTCTCCACCGAGATCGGCGACACCGCCGCGCCGATCATCCCGACGCATTGGCAGAAGCTGAACACCATGACCATTGCCTTCGGTCACGGCCTGTCGGTGACGCCGCTCCAGCTCGCCGCCTCGACGCTCCCTCTCGTCAATGGCGGAATCGCGGTCGCTCCCACCTTCCTGCCGCGCTCGCGCGAGGAGGGCATGGCCGGCGGCTCGAGAGTTCTCAAGTCCGCGACGAGCACGGCGATGCTGAAGCTGATGCGCCTCAACGTGCTGAAAGGCACCGGCAAGCGAGCCAACGCCGATGGCTATCGCGTAGGCGGCAAGACCGGCACCGCTGAAAAGGTGGTCGGCGGCCGCTATTCGACCTCGGCGCTGCTGACCAGCTTCCTTTCGACCTTCCCGACCGATGCGCCTGAATATCTCGTCCTCGTCATGCTCGACGAGCCGCAACGCGTCGCCGAGTCGAGCAACCAGGCGACGGCCGGCGTCAACGCCGCCCCCACGGCGGGCAAGATCATCGAGCGGATTGCCCCCATTCTCGGCGTCGCGCCGCGTCCTGAGGACGAGCAGCGCAAATTTGACGCCAAGGTGCTCGCCTCCTATTAAAAGATGCCTGCCCTCAATGGGTTGGCCAAAATCCTTGAGAATCTCAAGGAAACGCCGCTTTTCGGGGCGCAAAGTCTGACCATGACTCTGGGTGAGCTGTTGGGCCGCGGGGTGGAGCTGCCTTCGGATCTCGCGACCGTACCGATCGCAGGGCTTGCGGCCGACAGTCGCGAGGTCAAGCCCGGCTTTTTGTTCGCGGCCTTGCCGGGGGTCAAGACCGACGGCGCGCGCTTCATCCAAGATGCCTTGCAGCGCGGCGCCGCGGCCGTTCTCGTTGCGGAAGGTGCCGCACCGCCAATAGCATCGGCGGCGATCATCGAGGACAGCGACCCGCGTCGGCGCTTGGCTCTGATCGCGTCACGCTTCTTCGGCGTTCAGCCGGAGACCGCAATCGCCGTCACCGGCACCAACGGCAAGACATCGGTTGCGTCCTTCGTGCGCCAGCTCTGGGCGGGGCTGGGCTTCAAGGCCGCAAGCCTCGGCACGATCGGCGTGGTGAGCCCGCGCGGCACCGAGGTGCTGAAGCACACCACGCCCGACCCGATCGAGCTGCACCGCATCCTCGCCGCGCTTGCCAAAGACGGGGTCACCCATCTCGCGCTCGAAGCCTCGAGCCACGGCTTGCAGCAACGCCGCGTCGATGGCGTCACGTTCGCGACTGGCGCCTTCACCAATATCTCGCGCGATCATTTGGACTACCATGCGAGCTTCGAAGACTATTTCGCGCAGAAGCTGCGTCTCTTCACCGAGCTGTTGCCGCGCGGCGCCGGCGCCGTAGTGGAGGTCGACAGCGAAGCGGGAGCCCGGGTGGCGGGCGTCGCCGAAGCGAGGGGCCTCAAGCTCGTCTCGGTCGGGCGTGACGGCAGGACCCTGCGGCTGAGCTCGGCCGAGCTTGACGGCTTCGGCCAGGTCCTCACCATCGAGCATGCGGGTAAGCGCATTAGGGTTCGCTTGCCGCTGGTCGGCGGCTTCCAGGCATCCAACGCGCTGGTCGCAGCGGGCCTGGCGATGGCGACCGGCGCCGACGCGGGGACTGTGTTGCCGATGCTGGAAACTTTGCAAGGCGCGCGCGGACGCCTCGATCTCGCCGGCACCGCGCGGGGCGGCGCGCCGATCTTCGTCGACTACGCCCATACGCCCGACGCGCTCGCTAAGGCCCTCGACGCGCTCAGGCCATACGTCGCCAACCGGCTGCTGGTGGTGTTCGGCTGCGGCGGCGACCGCGACAAGGGCAAACGACCCGAGATGGGGGCCGTCGCCGCCGCCAAGGCGGACGTCGCCATCGTCACCGATGACAATCCGCGCAGCGAAAGTGCCGCCGCCATCCGCAGCCAGATCTTGGTCGCCGCCGCCGGCGCTATCGAGATCGGCGACCGCGCCGCGGCAATCGCCGACGCCGTCGCAAGACTGGGCCCAGGCGATGTTCTACTGGTGGCCGGCAAGGGCCACGAGACCGGACAAACCATCGGCTCGACCGTGATACCGTTCTCGGATCATGACGCGGTCGCGGCCGCTCTGAAGCAAGAGGCGAGCTGTGGCTGAGCCGCTTTGGACCTTAGGCGAGATCGTCGCCGCCACGAAGGGCGCTTGTCTTGGCGCGCGCGAGGCTCCGGTCACCGGCTTCTCCATCGATACGCGCAGCCTTGGCAAGGGCGAAGGCTTCGTCGCCATTCGCGGACCGAACCGCGACGGGCATGCCTTCGTCGCCGCGGCACTGGATCAAGGCGCCGCTTGCGCCATCGTCGACGGCACCTTCCCGCCGGGGGATGAGGAGAGGCTGGTCCGCGTCGGCGAAACGCTGCAAGCGCTCAACAATCTCGGCCGCGCCGCGCGCGCGCGCGTCACCCATACCAAGGTGATCGCGGTCACCGGCAGCGCGGGCAAGACCGGCACTAAGGAAGCGCTCCGCCTCGCGCTCGCGCCGAGCGGCTCAGTGCATGCCTCGGCCAAGTCCTTCAACAATCATTGGGGTGTGCCGTTGTCGCTGGCCAACATGCCGAACACCGTTAGCTATGGCGTATTCGAGATCGGCATGAATCACGCGGGCGAGATCGACATGTTGACGCGGCTGGTCCGACCAGAGATCGCCATCGTCACCACCGTGGCGCCGGTGCATCTCGGTTTTTTCCGCTCGGTCGAGGAGATCGCCGATGCCAAGGCCGAGATCTTCCACGGGCTGGAGCCGGCCGGCGTGGCGGTCATCAATCGCGACAGCCCCTATTACGAGCGGCTGAAGGCTCGCGCGCTCGAATACGGCGCGCGGATCGTCGGCTTCGGCGAAGCGCAAGGCGCCGAAGTTCGGCTGCTCGGCGTCGAGCTCGAGCCCGATGCATCCAAGGTCGACGCCGACATTCTCGGTGAGACCTTGCGCTATCGGCTGGGCGCGCCGGGGCGCCACTTGGTGCAGAATTCGCTCGCCGTGCTCGCCGCGGTGAAGCTCGCCGGCGCCGATCTCAAGCGGGGGGCCGCCGCGCTCGAAGGGCTGCAAGCGCAAGCCGGGCGCGGCGCGCGCACGCTTATCGAGGGTCCGCTAGGGCGCATCGCCATCATTGATGAATCCTATAACGCCAATCCGGCCTCGATGCGGGCCGCGCTGGCAACGTTGGGGCTGACGCCGCGAAACGACTTCAACCGCCGCGTGGCGGTGCTGGGCGACATGTTGGAGCTCGGCCCTGAAGGGCCCAAATTGCATCGGCAGCTCGCCGAGTTCATTGACGGAGCCGGGGTAGATGTAGTCTTTGCCTGCGGCGAGATGATGGGCTCCCTTTACGGGGCTTTGCCAGCCAGCCGCCAAGGCGCCTATGCCAAGACCGCCGAGGAGCTTCAGCCGAAGCTGTTGGACGCGGTGGGGCCGGGGGATGCGATCATGGTCAAAGGCTCGTTGGGGAGCCGCATGGGGCCATTGGTCGAAGCGCTGAAGCGCCGTTTTGGCGCGCAAGCCGCGCTGGCCTGATCGGCCGAGGGGAGAGGGACGGCGATGTTCTATTGGCTGACCGAGTTGACCCCCGAACTCGCCGCCCTCAATGTCTTTCGCTACATCACCTTCCGCACCGGCGGCGCGCTGCTCACCGCGCTGCTGTTCGTGTTCCTGTTCGGGCCCAAGGTGATCAAGTCCTTGAAGATCCGCCAAGGCAAGGGCCAGCCGATCCGCAAAGACGGACCGGAGCGTCATATCCTCCAGAAGCAGGGAACGCCCACCATGGGCGGGCTGATGATTCTTTCCGGCCTCACCGTCTCCGTGCTGTTGTGGGGCAATCTGCGCAACACCTACGTTTGGGTCGTCCTGCTGCTGACGCTCGTCTACGGCGCCGTCGGCCTCTACGACGACTATCTCAAAGTGACCAAGCAGTCGGCGGAAGGCTTCCGCGGTCGCATCAAGATTATCGTCGAGGCGCTTGCCGCCGTGGTCGCCACCGCCGTGATCGTTCATGCCGGCCAAGAGCCGCTGGCGAGCTCTCTCGCCATTCCTTTTCTCAAGAGCGTGCTGATCGATCTTGGCTGGCTGTTTATTCCCTTCGGCGCCTTCATCATTGTCGGCGCGGGCAACGCCGTGAACCTGACCGACGGTCTCGACGGCCTGGCGATTGTGCCGGTGATGATCGCCGCCGCCACCTTCGGCTTCATCTCCTACCTCGTCGGCAACGTGCTGTTCGCCGATTACCTCCAGATTCATTTCGTGCAAGGGACGGGCGAGCTTGCCGTGGTCTGCGGCGCGCTGGTCGGCGCCGGGCTCGGCTTTCTGTGGTTCAACGCGCCACCCGCGCTGATCTTCATGGGCGACACCGGATCGTTGGCGCTCGGTGGCGCGCTCGGCACCATCGCCGTCGCCACCAAGCATGAACTCGTGCTCGCCATTGTTGGCGGCCTGTTCGTGCTCGAAGCGGCCTCCGTGATCGTGCAGGTCACCTCCTTCCGGCTGTTCGGCAAACGCGTGTTCCGCATGGCCCCGTTGCACCATCATTTCGAGCAGAAAGGCTGGCCGGAATCGACGGTTGTGATCAGGTTTTGGATCATCTCCGTGGTGCTTGCGCTTGCTGGCCTCGCCACCCTGAAATTGCGGTAGATTCCCAATCAAATGATTCCCGTGACGATCTTCGCCGGCCGGGATGTAGCGGTCCTCGGTCTTGGCTTGAGCGGGCTCGCCTCCGCGCGCGCGTTGAAGGCGGGCGGCGCCGATCCTATCGTTTGGGACGATAAGCCGGCGGCCAGGGAGCAGGCTGAAGCTCAAGGTTTCACGGTGCGGGATCTCGCGAGCGCCGACTGGTCGGGTTTTGCCGCGCTGGTGCTCGCCCCCGGCATTCCGCTGACCCACCCCGCGCCGCATTGGAGCGTCGCCCGCGCGCAACAGGTGGGCGTCGAGGTGATCGGCGATATCGAGCTGTTCTTCCGCGAGCGGGCGCGCAACGCGACGCCGGGCAACGTGGTGGTCATCACCGGCACCAACGGCAAATCCACCACGACCGCGCTCACCGCGCATCTGTTGCAGGCGGCGGGAAAGCGCGTGGCGCTTGGCGGCAATATCGGCAAGGCGGTGCTCGATCTCGAGCCGTTCGCGGCCGATCTCACTTATGTCATCGAGCTGTCGTCTTTTCAGATCGAGCTCGCACCGGGCATCACGCCCGACGCCGCGGCGCTCCTCAACATCACGCCCGACCATCTCGACCGGCATGCCACGCTCGAGAACTACGCCCGGATCAAATCGATGGTGTTTGCCCATCTCGGTCCCGGGGGCACTGCGGTGATTGGCATCGACGATCAGCCCTGCCGCGCCATCGCCGACCGCCTCGCGGGACCGTTTGCGGTCAAACGCATCGCCGTGGGGCGGCCGGTCGAGACCGGCGTCTTCGCCGAGGACGGCGTGCTGCATGAAATGGATAAGGACGCGGAGCTAGTCCGCATCGATCTTGCCGGCATCGGCTCGCTCAGAGGCGCGCATAATTGGCAGAACGCGGCGTTTGCCTATGCGCTGGCCCGCTCGCAAGGCCTTAACCCCGCCTCGATCGCGCAAGGGCTGAGCAGCTTCGCCGGCCTTGCCCACCGCATGGAACAGGTGGCGCGGCTGGGCAAGGTTCTGTTCGTCAACAACTCCAAGGCTACCAACGCCGATGCGGCCGGTAAGGCGCTTGCAAGCTTTTGCGATATTTACTGGATCATCGGGGGCCGGCCGAAGGAGGGAGGCTTGGCGGGATTGGAGCCTTTCTTCGGCAGGATCGCGCGCGCTTACCTGATTGGGGAGGCGGCGGACGTCTTCGCCGGCCAGCTTGGCAGCGGCTTGGATCATGTCCGCTGCGGCACGCTTGACCTCGCCGTGGCAGCGGCGGCGGCGGACGCCGGAAGCTCAACCGCCAGGGAGCCGGTTGTGCTGCTCTCGCCCGCTTGCGCCTCTTACGACCAGTTTGCCAATTTCGAGCAGCGCGGCGAGGCCTTTCGCGAGCTTGTCATGGCGCTCGACGGCGCCGAGAGCGTAAAGCCGGAGCAGGGAAAAGCAGCATGAGGCTCACCCGCGCCGACAAGAGCGTCCTCTCCGACTGGTGGTTCACCGTCGACCGGCTGATGTTCTTCGGCTTGCTACTGTTGATGGGCGCTGGCCTCGTGCTGTCGCTCGCGGCGAGCCCGCCGATCGCCGCGAAGTACCATCTCGAGCCCTTCTATTTCGTGCGCCGGCAGGCCGCTTTGCTCTTGCCGGCGATCGCCATCATGTTCTCGGCATCGACGCTTACGCCGAAGCAGATCAGGCGCGCGAGCCTGGTGATCTTCGTCGTCGGCATCGCGCTGATGGCGCTGATCCTCGGCCTTGGACCGGAGATCAAAGGCGCCAAGCGCTGGCTGCAGATCGGCTTCCTCACCATCCAACCATCTGAATTCGTCAAGCCGGCCTTCATCGTGCTGACCGCCTGGCTGTTCAACGAGAGCCAGAAGCGTCCCGATATCCCCGGCATCCAGCTTGCCGTGGCGCTCTATGCCATTTTCGCCGTGCTACTGATCCTCCAGCCGGATTTCGGCCAAACGCTTCTGGTCACGCTCGTCTGGGGCGCGCTGTTCTACATGGCCGGCATCAATATGGTGTGGATCGGCGCGCTTGGGCTCGCCGGCGCCGGCGGCATTGTCACCGCCTATCTGCTCGTGCCGCATGTGGCCTCGCGCATCGACCGCTTCTTCGATCCGGCCTCCGGCGACACCTATCAGACCGACCGCTCGCTCAACTCCTTTTTGCATGGCGGCTGGTTCGGCCGGGGACCCGGCGAGGGCACCGTCAAGAATGTGCTGCCCGACTCGCACACCGATTTCATCTTCGCGGTGACCGCCGAGGAATACGGGCTGATCGCCTGTCTCATCCTGCTCACTTTGTTCGCTTTCATCGTGCTGCGCGGTCTGTCGAAAGCCTCGCAAGAACCCGACGGCTTCATCCGTCATGCCGTGGCAGGGCTGGTCATGATGTTCGGGCTTCAGGCGCTCATCAACATGGCGGTGAATGTCGGCTTGCTCCCCGCCAAAGGCATGACGCTGCCTTTCATTTCTTATGGGGGCTCCTCGCTGCTCGCCATGGCGCTGACCATGGGCTTTTTGCTCGGACTGACCCGCAAACGCCCGATGGCGGGGCACCTCAAGCGCGGCGTTGATGCGCGGCCTGAGTCCGAACCCGCCTCTGCCCGGGAGCAGGCGGCGTGAGCGGCCGCCCGATCCTGCTTGCCGCAGGCGGCACGGGCGGGCATCTCTTTCCCGCCGCGGCTTTGGCGCAGGAACTCAAGCGCCGTGGCTACGAGGTCGAGCTCGCCACCGACATCCGCGCCGAGAAATACGGCGTCGAGTTTCCCGCCCGCGCCATTCACCGCATTCCCTCCGCCACGCTGGCGAGCCGCAATCCCTTTGCCGTGGCGATGACCTTCTCCCAGCTCGGCATCGGCTTCCTCGGTGCCCGCCGCCTCTTGAAGCAAATCGCGCCTCACGCCGTGATCGGTTTTGGCGGCTATCCCACGCTGCCCCCGATCATCGCCGCGAGAAGCTTGCAGATCCCCACCGCGATCCACGAGCAGAATGCCGTGATGGGCCGGGCCAACCGGTTGCTGTCGCGTGTCGTCGACCGCATCGCGCTGTCCTTCAAGCCGACCAAGCTGCTCAGGCCTGAAGCCGAATCCAAAGCCCGCGTGACTGGCACGCCGGTCCGCGATGCCGTGCTTGCCTATCGCGAGGTGCCCTATCAGCCGCCGGAGCCGGGTCAGCGCCTGCTGCTGCTCATCTTTGGCGGCAGCCAGGGCGCGCGCTTCTTTTCCGAGGCCATGCCGCCGGCACTGTCACTGCTGCCGGCCGAGATGCGAGAGCGGCTGACGGTGGTGCAGCAGGCGCGCGAGGAAGATCTCGACCAACTGCGCGAGGCTTACAAGGAGGCCGGCATCGCCGCGCATGTTGCGCCCTTCTTCCGCGATCTGCCCGAGCGGATCGCCAAGGCGCATCTCATCGTCGCCCGCTCGGGTGCCTCGACCGTTGCCGAGCTGATGGCGATCGGCAGGCCCTGCCTGCTGGTGCCGCTGCCGCATGCCCTTGACAACGATCAGCTGGAAAATGCAACTCGCCTGCAACAAGGCGGCGGCGGCTGGTGCGTGCGCCAGCAAGAGCTCACCCGCGAGCGCCTGGCCCAAGAGCTGGAGCGGCTCCTATCTTCGCCGGAGGTGTTGGCGGCAGCGGCGGCCAGGGGAAAGGCTATGTCGGAGACGCAAGCCGTCGGCAAGCTTGCCGATCTTGCCGAGGAGTTGGCGCGGCTCAAAGCGTAGTGGTGTAGAGTTCAAGCATGCATCTTCCCGATCCAGATCAGGCGGGCCTGTTCCATATCGTCGGCATCGGCGGCATCGGCATGAGCGCCATCGCCGAGGTGATGCATACCCGCGGCTACGACGTGCAGGGCAGCGATCTCAAGGACAGCGCCAATCTCGAGCGCCTGCGCGCCCGCGGCATCACCTGCCTGATCGGCCACGACCCCGCGAACCTGAACGGCGCGGGCCATCTCGTCATTTCCAGCGCGGTGAAAGCCGGCAATCCAGAATTCGAGGCGGCCAAGGAGCGCGGCCTTCCCATCATTCGCCGTGCCGAGATGCTGGCGGAGCTGATGCGTCCCTGCGCCACCGTGTCCATCACCGGCACCCACGGCAAAACCACCACCACCTCGCTGATTGCCGATCTGCTCAAGGCCGCCGACCTCGATCCCACCGTGATCGCCGGCGGCATCATCAATGCCTGGGGCACCAATGCCCGTATTGGCAAGGGCGAGTGGATGGTGGTCGAAGCCGACGAGTCCGACGGTACGTTCTTGAAACTGCCGACCCAGATCGGCGTCGTCACCAATATCGACCCCGAGCACATGGATTATTGGCCGTCGCTGGAGGCGCTGCACCAGGCCTTTCACCAATTCATCGATGCGATCCCGTTCTACGGCCTCGCCGTCGCCTGCATCGATCATCCGGTAGTGCGCGAGCTGCTCGCCAAGCTTGGCGGCGCCGCCAACGGCCGCCGCACGCTGACCTATGGTGTCGCGCGCGATGCCGATATCCGGCTCGCTAATCTGCGTCCCGATCACAACAGCATCACCTTCGATGCCGATCTCGGCCCGGGGGTCAAGGGCGGCGCGCGCAAGCTCGAGGATCTCACGCTTCCCGTGCTCGGCCATTACAACGCACTGAACGCGCTCGGCGCGCTCGCAGCAGCGACCGAGGCCGGCGTGAGCGATGACGTGATCCGCGTCACCTTCGCCGCCTTTTCCGGCGTGAAGCGGCGCTTCAGCCGCGTCGGCGAATGGCGGGGCGTAGCCATCTACGACGACTACGCGCATCATCCGGTGGAGATCGCCGCCGTGCTGCGCGCCGCCCGCATGGCCGGCAACGGTCGCATCATCGCCGTGGTGCAGCCGCATCGCTATACGCGGCTGCAATCGCTGTTCAACGAGTTCTCGGCCTGCCTCGACGATGCCGATATCGCCGTGGTGACGCCGGTCTACTCGGCCGGCGAGGCGCCGATCCCCGGCATCGACCGAGACGAGTTCGCCTCCGGCCTGCGCCGGCATGGCCATCCGCATGTGCTGACGATCGATGACGAGCCGGCGCTGGTCGAGACCATTGCCTCGATCGCCAAGCCGGGCGACCTCGTGGTCGGGCTCGGCGCCGGCACCATCACCGACTGGGTCAATGCCCTGCCGAAACATCTCGAACATTGGGGACGGGCTTGAACGGCGCCGCGCTCGAGAGCCGGCTGGCCGCAAGCTTACCGGAGCTGCGCGGTCGGCTTAAGGCCGAGGCGCCGCTCAAGGACCTCACCTGGTTCAGAGCGGGCGGTCCCGCCGAAGTGCTGTATTCGCCGGCCGACGAAGCGGATCTCGCTTATTTCCTGCAGTGGAACGCCGGCCGATATTCCCATCACCATTATCGGTCTCGGCTCGAACCTGCTGGTGCGCGACGGCGGGATCGAGGGCGTGGTGATCCGGCTTGGCCGCGGTTTCGGCGAGATCAAGATCGAAGAGGGCAGCCGGCTCCGCGCCGGCACCGCAGTTCCCGACGTGAAAGTGGCGCGCGCCGCCGCCGATGCCGGCATCGCCGGTCTCTCCTTCTATCGAGGTATTCCAGGCTGCGTCGGCGGAGCGCTGCGCATGAATGGCGGAGCGCATGGTCGCGAGACGAAAGAGGTATTGGTCGAGGCCCGTGCCGTCGACCGCCAGGGCAATATCCATGTGATGCCGGTCGCGGAGCTTCACTACGCATATCGCCATTGCGGCGCGCCGGAGGATTTCATCTTCACCGAAGCGCTGTTCCAGGGCGAGCCCGGCGACCCTGCGGCCATCCTCACCGAGATGGACGGCATCGCCGCCTATCGCGAGGAGGTCCAGCCGATCAAGAGCCGCACCGGCGGCTCGACCTTCAAGAACCCTCCCGGCAAGAAGGCTTGGCAACTGATCGACGCGGCGGGCTGCCGCGGCCTTTCGGTCGGCGACGCCAAGGTCTCGACGATGCACTGCAACTTCCTCATCAACGAGGGCAACGCCACCGGCGCCGATATCGAAAAGCTCGGCGAGACGGTGCGGGCGCGGGTGAAGGCGACGAGCGGGGTCGAGCTCGAATGGGAGATCAAGCGCCTCGGCACCCCGGCCTGAATGATGCTCCCGCGCGTGTCATTACCCGCGAAAGCGGGTAATCCAGTAATCATCGCCGGTGATTACTGGATCGCCCGGACGATGACATCCTTCGATTCTTCGATCTTTATTGAATGACGGGGGCACACATGGCCGATAAGCAAATTCACGTCGCGGTGCTGATGGGAGGCCTGTCGTCGGAACGCGAGGTGTCACTCCGCTCCGGCGCCGCTTGCGCCACCGCTCTCGAAGGCGAGGGCTATCGCGTGAGCAGGCTCGATGTTGGCCGTGACGTCGCGGCGCGGCTTGCCGAGCTGAGGCCCGATGTCTGCTTCAACGCGCTGCACGGCCGCTTTGGCGAGGATGGCTGCATTCAGGGTGTGCTGGAGACGCTCGGCATTCCCTATACGCATTCCGGCGTGCTCGCGTCCGCGCTGGCCATGCACAAAGAGCGGGCCAAGGCCGTGCTCGCGGCAGCCGGAGTCCCTGTGGCCGAAAGCCTCGTGATCTCCCGCATGGAGGCGGCCAAGGCGCACGCCATGCCGCCGCCTTACGTCATCAAGCCTCCAACGGAGGGTTCGAGCGTCGGCGTCTATATCGTGCGCGAGGACCAGGCGCATCCACCCCAGGAGCTGACCAGCGCCGAATGGACGCTCGGCGAGGAGGTCATGGTCGAGCGCTTTATCGCCGGCCGCGAACTCACCTGCGCGGTGATGGGCGATGAGGCGCTGGGCGTGATCGAGATCCGCCCGGCCGAGGGTCTCGCCTTCTACGATTACGACGCGAAATACGCGCCTGGCGGCTCAATTCACGTGCTCCCAGCGCCGCTTAAACCAAATGTTTACCAATTGGTACAGAAGCTGTCCTTGGCGGCTCATCGGGCACTGGGCTGCCGTGGGGTCAGTCGCTCCGACTTCCGCTTCGACGACCGGCCAGAAGGCACGGGGGAAATGATCTGCCTTGAGGTCAATACCCAGCCAGGCATGACGTCGACGTCGCTTGTGCCCGAGCTTGCAGCCTATAGCGGCCGCTCGTTCGGCGAGCTGGTCCGCTGGATCGTGGAGGACGCGTCGTGCAACCGGTGAGGGGAAGGGCGAGGAGCAGGGGCTCGCAAGAGTTCCTCTTGGCGCGCGGCATCGCCGTCAAGCGCGGAGGGCGAAACCGCCTGCCCGTGCTGTCAAGCCCGCGCCGCCTCATCACGCGCAGCCCGGCCTCGATCCGTCTCGCCCGGCTTGGCCAGGACCGCGTGCGCGGCAAATGGCTCGTGCTGTGCGTGCTGTTTCTCGGCAGCGCCGTCGTCTATGGCGCGATCGTCGGCGGACAGACCGCCAAGCTCTACGATGCGCTGACCGGCGGCATCGAGCACCTCGCCGTCGTCTCCGGTTTCGGCGTCAAGCGGATCACCGTCGCCGGCCAACTGCACGCGACCGATGCCTCGATCACCGCGGCGCTCGGCGCCGGCCCCGATACGATGATGCTCAATTTCGATACCGATGCCGCCAAGGCGCGCCTCGAAGCCGTTCCCTGGATCAGACACGCGCAAGTCATGCGGCTGTTGCCCTCGACGCTCCAAGTCGTCGTCGAGGAGCGCACGCCGTTCGCCGTTTGGCAGAACAAGGGTCAGACCTATGTGGTTGACGCCGAGGGCGTGGTTCTCGCCCCCGCACTGCGTGAAGCCTATGCGAGCTTGCCTCTGGTCGTGGGCGAGGGCGCGGCGAAGTCCGCCGCCGAATTGTACGCACAATTAGCCCCCTATGACGGTCTCAAGCAGAAGCTCAGCGCCGCGATCAGGGTTGGCGACCGGCGTTGGACGCTGCAGCTCGCCTCGGGGCTCGACATCATGCTTCCCGACGACAATGTCGGCGAGGCGCTGAGCTCGCTCGCCAAGCTCGATGCAGACCGGGGGGTGCTCAAGCGGGACATCGCCGCCGTCGATCTCAGGCTGCTCGATCGGGTGACCGTGCGCCTGCGCGACGGAGCGTCGCCGACCACGCCCGGCGGGACGCCGCAGACAGAGATACCGACGGCGAGCACCAAGGCTGCGCCGGTCCAAGGCAAGACGTGAGTACACGGGGATTGAGGGCAGGGGGATGGGTTACACGACTACAATAAGAAGCAAGCGCCAGCGCATCGTGACCGCGCTCGACGTCGGCACGAGCAAGGTCTGCTGCCTGATTGCCAAGACCTCCCCCGTGCCGGATTGGTTCGAGGGCAAAGGCGATGCCATGCAGTTCGAGGTGCTCGGCTTCGACCATACCCGCGCTGAAGGTCTGAAAGCGGGCATGATTGCCCATCTCGACAGCGCCGAAGCCTGCATCCGCTCGGCTGTCGACGCCGCCGAGCGCATGGCCGGCGTCACCGTCGAGGACGTGCATGTCTCCGTCACCTGCGGACGGCTCAAGAGCGAAACCTTCTCGGCCAGCGTGGCGCTGCCCTCGGGCACCGTGCGCGAGGACGATGTGATGCGTCTGCTCGCCGGCGGGCGCCAATATGCCGGCCGCGACAAGCGAAACGTGCTGCACGCACTGCCGCTCAGCTATCGCATCGACGAGAATGGCGGCATCAACGAGCCGCAAGGCATGTGCGGCGAGCGGCTTGCCGTCGACCTCCACGCTGTCACCGCCGACGAGGTGGCGATGCGCAATGTGATGCTTTGCGTCGAGCGCTGTCATCTCGGCGTGGCGAGCCTGGTGGCGGCGCCTTGCGCCAGCGCGCTCTCGGTCGTCACGCCCGACGAGGCGAAGCTCGGCGTAGCCTGCATCGATTTCGGCGCCGGCACCACCACGCTTTCGGTGTTCGTCGATGGCCACTTCATCCATGCCGACGCCATTGCCCTTGGTGGTAACGGCATCACTACCGACATCGCCCGCACCCTCTCGGCGCCGCTCGACTACGCCGAGCGGCTCAAGACCCTGCATGGCAGCGCCTTCGCCACGCTGTCGGATGAGCGCGAGATCATCACCTATCCCGCCGTCACCGGCATGCCGCAGCCGAGCTTGAATCAAATCACCAAGGCGCAGCTCGCCGTCATCATCCGTCCGCGCATCGAGGAGATTCTCGATCTGATGCGCCGGCGGCTGGCTTCGGCTGGACTTGCCGCCGAGGTCACCCAGCACCTCGTGCTGACCGGCGGCGGCAGCCAGCTCACCGGTCTGCCCGAGCTTGCCGCCAACATGTTCGGCAGGCCCGTCCGGCTCGGCCGTCCGCGCGCGATGAGCGGCCTTCCCGCCGTGGCGAGCGCGCCAGACTTCTCCGCGGCGATAGGCCTCTTGCTGCATTGGGGCCGCGGCGACGACCGGCTGTCCGGCCGGAGCGAGCAGCGCTTCTTGCGCACCGGCACCGGCTATTTCGCCAAGGTGGGCGACTGGATACGGGACAATTTTTGATTTGCGAGAGGCTCGATAGGCGCGTCGCGGGGAAGCGCCGGAAGCGAGCCGAAGTAGAGACGATGAAGGAACGGAACAGCGCCATGACCATAAACCTCAGAGTTCCTGATCTGACCGAACTCAAGCCGCGCATCACCGTCTTCGGTGTCGGCGGGGCCGGCGGCAATGCCGTCAACAACATGATCGAACGCGGTCTGAAGGGCGTCGAGTTCGTCGTCGCCAATACCGACGCGCAAGCCTTGGCGAGTTCGGCCGCCGAGCGCCGCATTCAGATGGGCGCCAATGTCACCGAGGGGCTTGGCGCCGGCTCCAAGCCCGAGGTGGGCGCCGCCGCCGCCGAGGAGGCGATGGCCGATATCAAGGCCCATCTCGTCGGCTGCCACATGGTGTTCATCACCGCCGGCATGGGTGGCGGCACGGGAACGGGCGCGGCCCCGGTGATTGCGCGCGCCTCGCGCGAGGAAGGCATCCTCACCGTGGGCGTCGTCACCAAGCCGTTCCAGTTCGAGGGCTCGCGCCGGCTTCGCGCCGCCGAGGTGGGCATCGACGCGCTGCAAAAATTCGTCGATACGCTGCTCATCATCCCCAACCAGAATCTGTTCCGCGTCGCCAACGAGAAGACCACCTTCACCGATGCCTTTGCCATGGCCGACGACGTCCTGCGTTCAGGCGTCGCCTGCATCACCGATCTCATGGTCAAAGAGGGCCTGATCAATCTCGACTTCGCCGATGTCCGGACCATCATGGCCGGCATGGGCAAGGCGATGATGGGCACGGGCGAATCGAGCGGCGAGCGCCGGGCCATCGAGGCGGCCGAGGCGGCCATTGCCAATCCGCTGCTCGACGATGTCTGCATGAAGGGAGCGAGCGGTCTGCTGGTGTCGATCACCGGCGGCAACGATCTCACTCTCTACGAGGTCGACGAGGCGGCGAGCCGAGTCAGGGCCGAGGCCGATCCCGACGCCAACATCATCGTCGGCGCGACCTTCGACGACGAGCTCGACGGATCGATCCGCGTCTCCGTGGTGGCAACCGGCATTGGCCTCGCCGCATCCCGCGCGGCGCCGGTTATCGAGGCCCCGCGGGGCGCCGTGACGCAAGACCGCTCGCGACTTACCGAGCGCCTTGCCGGACTTGCCGCGCTTCCCTCTGGTGGCCCCGTCGATCTCGACGAGCCGAGCCTCGTGCTGGCCCCAAGCGAGATCGTCAGGGACGCTCCGGTGTGGCGCGCCCCCGGCAATGTGACGATCGAGAAGCGCCCGGCGCAGATGGGCGGAATTGGTTTGCCGCTGGGCAATGGCTCGAAGCAGGCGCCGGCGGCGCCGGCGCGGCCCTTCCAGCCCGCGCCTCCGGCTGCCGTGCGGCGCCCGGTGCGACGCATGCCGAGTGTCGATGAGCTTCCCGTCGTGGCGCAAAACGCGATCAGGGCGAAAGCCGCGGGAGATGCACCAGCGACCGGTCTTGCGGCGCAAAAGAAAAAAGTCGGCTTCCTGGAGCGGCTCGCCAATGTCGGCAGATCCCGCAAGGAGACCGACGCCGAGATGCCTGCCAAGCGCGAGCCGGAATTCGGTCAGGGCTACGGCAGTCTCGCTCCCGAGGCGCCCAGAATGCAGGCCCCAAGGCTCGAGCCAAGGGCCGACGCTCAGGCCCCATTTGGACAAAAAGGCATCAGAATCGAGCGACCGCGCGGCGAAGCCCTGGCCGCGCCCGCGCCAAAGCGAATTGAGGCGCCGGCACGACCCTCGGCGGTCGAAATTGCGGAACCCATGGCCGAATCAGCAATCGAGGATGATTTGGAGATTCCCGCATTTCTGCGCCGCCGGGCTAACTAGCAATTGGCCGATATGCTTAACGAGGAAACTTGTCAGGCTACCGACGAAGCTGGAATATGGTTATGACTCAGATAGTTAGACGGCGGATTGGCCGGTAATACAGTGAAAGAAACCGTGATTTGTCGCCCCTGAGTCCGAGCGTTAAGCTTCTTGATAGATTGATTGGCGGGACCAAAAAGGCACAAGCCAAGGGCCGACACAGGCCCGGTTTAAAGTGCCAGGAAGTGCCGATCAATGGGGGGCTCGGGGTTCTCTCCTCGAGCTAAGTAGGGAACTCAAAATACGGCGCGGGGGCCGACGGGGGCCATGAAGGGTTTCATAGGGGCACGCCAGACCACGCTTGCCAGCGAGATTTCACTGACCGGGACGGGGGTCCATAGCGGAGCGCCAGTTTCGATCACTCTCTGTCCGGCCGATGGTGACGCTGGAATACGCTTTCTTCTTTCTAACGGCGACGCTGACGGTACCGAGATCGCGGCCGACCCGCGGTCGGTGACCGGGGTAACGCTGTGCACCGTCCTTGGCGACGGCAATGGCGCTTCCATTGCCACCGTCGAGCATCTGCTGGCGGCGCTGAGCGGGCTTGGCGTGGACAACGCCCTGATCGAGATTGACAGCTCCGAAGTGCCGATCATGGACGGCAGCGCGTCCCGCTTCGTCGAGGCGATTGACGAGGCAGGCCTGACCGAGCTCGACGCCCCGCGCCGCTTCCTCAAGGTGCTGAAGCGGATCGCCGTGGAAGATGCCGGCGCCTTTGGCGAACTCACCCCCAACAACGGCTTCCATGTCGACGTGGAGATCGATTTCGACTCGCCGCTGATCGGCTCGCAGCGGATCGAGATCGACGTCAATCCCGGCTCTTTCCGCCGCGAGCTTTCTCGCGCCCGCACCTTCGGTTTCATGAAGGATGTGGAGCGGCTCTGGGCCGCGGGTCTCGCCCTTGGCGCTTCGCTCGAGAACACTGTCGCGATCGGCGACGATCGCGTCATCAACCGCGAGGGGCTTCGCTTCACCGACGAGTTCGTGCGCCACAAGGCGCTGGACGCGGTCGGCGATCTGGCGCTCGCTGGCGCGCCCATCCTCGGCTCCTTCCGTTCCTATCGTGGCGGCCATCGGCTGAACGCGTTGGTGCTGAAGGCCCTGTTCGCCGATCCCGATGCTTGGACCATGATCGAGGCTCCGCGTTACCGCGAGATCCGTCATGCCGAGCTCAGCCACCGCCTCGCGGCCGCGAATTTCGCCGCCGAGCGGAGCTAACGGGAAGTCGGACTCGCTGCTCTAGCCTTGCTTCGCTGCCGCTGCGTTTTGGCGCCTTAATCTCGCGCGGGCCTGACCCTGCGGCGAAGGTCAGGGAAAAGGGCAAAAAAACACCATAATCAGCGCGTTGGTTGCTTGCTGGCGCGCCAGCCTTGGCAAGCGCGCGGCGGCTTGCGAAATTCGCACTTCGACGCGAGGGACCGTCTTTGAGGGGGAGCATGTCAGCGCTGGAGAAGCCATTTGTTGCGCCTGGCCTCCGTGCAGCGCCTTTGAGCATCCTTGGCCTCCTCCTTGTCGCGGGACTGCTTGGCGGCTGCGGCTCGCTCTTGACCGGCGACAAGAATGTTGTCGAGGATCCCAACGAGCCGCCGGAGATCATCTACAAGAAGGCCGAAACGCTGGCCGACAAGGGCAAATTCGGCGACGCGGCGAAGCAATACGAAAACGTCGATATCAATCATCCCTATTCGCAGGAGGCGCGCCGCGCCATCCTCATGGCGGCTTACGCCTATTACAAAGCCGCCAAATATGACGACGCCATCGGCGCCGCCGATCGCTACCTGACGCTCCACCCCGGGACCACGGAGGCCGACCTCGCCCAGGACATCATCGCCATGTCCTATTACGACCGCGTGCTCGATCCGAAGCGCGATCAAACCAATGCGCGCAAGGCGCTCGAAGCCTACGAGACGCTGATTCAGCGCTATCCCGAGTCGCGCTACGCCGCCGAGGCGCGCAACCGGACGCGCATCATGCGCGATCTGCTGGCGGCACAGGAGATGATGGTCGGCCGCTATTATCTGCGTCACAACAACTTCCTAGCCGCCATCAACCGCTTCCGCACCGTCGTCACCGACTACCAGACCACCGAGCAGGTGGAAGAGGCCTTGATGCGCTTAACCGAGGCCTATATGGCGTTAGGTATCGTCAACGAGGCTCAAACGGCGGCCGCCGTGCTTGGCCACAACTTTCCGGACAGCAAGTGGTACAGCCACGCTTACGCGCTCCTGGGAAAAGTCGGCCTCCAGCCGCAGCAGCACGAAGGCTCTTGGATCACCCAGACCTGGAAGGGCAACGGCAACCCCGCCTGACCCGCTTCGCACCATGCTAGCCGCCCTGTCGATCCGCGACATCGTCCTGATCGACAAGCTCGATCTCGAATTCGGCCAAGGCCTTTCGGCGCTCACCGGGGAGACCGGTGCCGGCAAGTCGATCCTGCTCGACGCCTTCTCGCTCGCCATCGGCGGCAGAGGCGATGCCTCGCTGGTGCGCCAGGGCCAGGCCCAAGGTCAAGTGACGGCGATTTTCGAGCTGCCGAACAGCCATCCGGTGTTTGCGCTGCTGGCCGAGAACGGCATCGACGCCGAGGAGGGGCTGATCCTACGCCGCGTGCAGGGGGCCGATGGCCGGAGCCGGGCCTTCATCAACGACATCGGCGTGAGCGTCCAACTGTTGCGGCAGGTCGGGCAGGCTCTGGTCGAGATCCACGGCCAGCATGACGACCGGGCGCTGATCGACCCGTCGGGGCATCGCGAGCTGGTGGACGCCTTTGGCGGGTTGAGCGGCGAGGCGATGCGGGTCGCCGCCGCCTATGCCGCGTGGCAGCAGGCCGACGCCGAGCTGGCGCGCCATGAGGCCGAGATCGCCGCCACCCGCGCCCATGCCGACTATGTGAGCCACGCGCTGGAGGAACTGCGCAGCCTCGATCCGCAACCAGGCGAAGAGGAAAGTCTGGCCGAGCGCCGGCAACTGATGATGCATGCCGAGAAGCTCGCCGCCGAATTGTCGGAGGCGCTCGATGCGCTAGCCGGGGAGGGAACCAGCGGCGCGCGGCTCGCCGCGGCGCTGCGCCGGATCGAGCGCCAGTCCCCGGTCGCCCCGCACCTGCTCACCCCCGTCGCCGAGGCGCTTGAGCGGGTGCTGACCGAGACCGACACGGCGCGCGCCAAGATCGAGGAGGCGATCGCGCTCAGCGCCTTCGAGCCGAAAGACCTTGAACGCGCCGAGGAGCGGCTATTCGCCTTGCGCGCGCTCGCCCGCAAGCACCGGGTCGCGGTCGACGACTTGCCCTTGCTGCTGGACCGGCTCGAGGCCGAACTGGCCGCGCTCGATACCAGCGAGGCGCGGGCAGGGGAGCTGGCCAAGCAGGCGGCGGCGGCGCGCAAGGACTACGAGGCTCAAGCCATCGCCCTCAGCAAGGCGAGGCGGCAGGCAGCCAAACGCCTGGACGCCGAAGTCATGGGCGAGCTCGCTCCCCTCAAGCTGGAAAGAGCGAGCTTCATCACCAATATAGAGACAGTCGAGCCTGCGGCAGGCGGTCCGAGCGGCATCGACCGTATCGCCTTCTTCGTCAGGACCAATCCCGGCACCGAGCCCGGACCGATGATGAAGGTCGCTTCGGGCGGCGAACTGGCAAGGTTCATCCTGGCGCTGAAAGTCGTGCTTGCCGCGCGCGGCTCGGCACCGACGCTGGTGTTCGACGAGGCGGATTCAGGCGTGGGCGGTGCCACCGCCGCTGCTGTCGGCGAGCGTCTAGCGGGGCTGGCCTCCCGCGTGCAGGTGCTGGCCGTGACTCATGCGCCGCAGGTGGCGGCCGTGGCGCACGGCCATCTGCTGATCGCCAAGGAGGCGGTGCGTGGGTCCCACGGCGAAGCCATGGTGACGCGGGTCGCGGTGCTTGAGGGAGTGCATCGGCGCGAGGAGATCGCCCGCATGCTCGCCGGCCAGACCATCACCGACGAGGCGCGGCGCGCCGCCGAGCGGCTGATGAGTCGCTCCGCATGATTTGAGACGATGCGCAAGACCAAGACGAAAAACAAGCCGGGAGCCTCGCTGGGGGCGAAACCTGTGGAAGCCCTCGATAAGGCGGAAGCCTCCACCGAGCTTGCGCGGCTTGCCGCGGCGATTGCCCATCACGACGAGCTCTACTACCGCAAGGACCAGCCGGAGATTTCCGACGCCGAGTATGATGCGCTGCGTGTCCGCAACGATGCGATCGAGGCGCGCTTTCCCGATCTCGTGCGCGGCGACAGTGCCTCGCTCAGAGTGGGTGCGGCGCCGGTCGGCGCCTTCGGCAAAGTGGCGCACCGCGTCCCAATGTTGTCGATCGACAACGCTTTCACCGACGAGAAAGTGGAAGGCTTTCT
This sequence comes from uncultured Alphaproteobacteria bacterium, assembly GCA_963798815.1. Taxonomy (GTDB): domain Bacteria; phylum Pseudomonadota; class Alphaproteobacteria; order Rhizobiales; family Methyloligellaceae; genus Methyloceanibacter. The sequence goes on along the minus strand of CAWCUW010000004.1, from coordinate 97,174 downwards.
CTTGAGTGCCAAGGCCTTCTTGGGGCTGTCGCCCGATCAACCTCTAGACGTCACGGCTGAGCCCAAGATCGACGGTTTGTCGATCACGCTCCGCTACGAGCGCGGCAGGCTGGCGCAAGGCGCGACGCGGGGTGATGGCTACGAAGGCGAAGACGTGACTGCCAATGTGTGCACCATCGGCGATATCCCCAAGTCCGTCTCGGCGAAGGACTTCCCCGCCGCCTTCGAGGTGCGCGGAGAAATCTATATGTGTCATGCCGATTTCGAGAAACTCAACAGCGAGCAGGCGAAGCAAGGTCTCAAGGTCTTCGCCAATCCACGCAATGCCGCCGCAGGGTTCGTCAGGCAGCTCGATCCTTCGGTCACCGCGAGGCGACCCTTGCGCTTCTTTGCCTACGGCTGGGGTGACGTCGATCGCCTACCGGCCGATACCCAATGGGGCTTCTACGAGGCGCTCAGCGCGTGGGGCTTTCCGGTCAATCCGCTGATGCGGCTCACCAGCAGCGTTGAGGAGATGCTGGACACATACCGGCAGATCGAGGAGCGCCGCGCGGGGCTCGGCTACGATATCGACGGCGTCGTTTACAAGATCAATCGCTTCGACCTGCAACAGCGCCTGGGGTTCCGCACGCGCACTCCGCGCTGGGCGCTGGCGCATAAGTTTCCCGCCGAGAAGGCGACCACCATCCTGCGCGACATCGACATTCAAGTGGGCCGTACTGGAGCGCTGACGCCCGTTGCCAAGCTCGATCCCGTCACCGTCGGCGGCGTCGTGGTGCAGAACGCGACGTTGCATAACGAGGACGAGATCGCCCGCAAGGACGTGCGGATCGGCGACACGGTGATCGTGCAACGGGCGGGCGACGTGATTCCGCAGATTCTCGGATCGGTTGAGCAGAAGCGCCCTAAGGGCTCGAAACAATTCGTCTTTCCTGAAATCTGCCCGGCCTGCGGCAGCCATGCCTCGCGCGAGATCAATCCGACCACCGGCAAGGTGGACGCGGTCAGGCGTTGTACCGGCGGACTGATCTGCCCGGCGCAGCGGGTCGAGCGGCTGAAGCATTTCGTCTCGCGCGACGCCTTCGACATCGAGGGGCTTGGCGAGAAACATATCAAGGCCTTCTACGAAGACGGCCTGATCCAGTCGCCGCCCGATATCTTCACGCTCGAAGCGCGCGATAAGCGGGCGCCGGCGAAGCTCGCCGAACGAGAGGGCTGGGGCGAGACTTCGGCGCAGAAGCTGTTCGATGCGATCGCCGCGCGGCGCAATGTGCGGCTCGACCGCTTCATCTATGCGCTCGGTATTCGCCATGTGGGGGAAACCACGGCGCGGCTGTTGGCACGGAACTATGGGTCGGCGGGCGCCTTCCTCAAGGCGATGCGCGCGGCGGGGAAGGACAGGGGAGGCGAAGCCTTCGCAGAGCTCGACAATATCGAGCAGATCGGGCCGGCGGTCGCCGAGGCGATCGCCGATTTCTTTTCGGAGAAGCGTAACATTGACGTGGTCGAGGATCTGTTGCGCGAGGTGACGCCCGAGCCGCTCGAGGCGGTGGATCACGCCTCGCCGATCTCCGGCAAGACCGTGGTGTTCACCGGCACGCTGGAGAAGATGACGCGCTCCGAAGCCAAGGCGAAGGCCGAGCGCCTCGGCGCCAAGGTGGCGGGCTCGGTCTCCAAGAGCACCGACTATGTGGTGGCGGGCCCCGGCGCCGGCTCGAAACTCAAGAACGCCACGGCATTGGGCGTCAAGGTCCTCACCGAGGACGAATGGCTCAAGCTGATTGCGTGAGCCTCACTTATATTTCAGCTTCATGGCGATGATGGCGAGCGCGAGCAGCAGCGTGATGGCGTTGGAGACCATGATCGGCCAATTGCCGATCATGGCGCCGAACAAGAGCCACAGCGCGACACCGACCGCGAAGGAAACGTACATGAACAGCGAGATCGCCCGCGTTTCCTTGTGGCGGATGATATGCAGTGCCTGCGGTACGAACGCCGCCGTGGTGAGCGTCGCGGCCACGGCCGAAACCAGGATTTCTACCTGCATGTCTTTCGCCTCATAGGGGAAGGCTCCCCTCTTGTCATTCCCGCGAAAGCGGGAATCCAGTAATCACTGGCCTTGGATCATCTATCGACGCCGGGGTTACTGGATTGCCCGGTCAGGCCGGGCAATGACACAGAGTTGCGATGCCGGATACTAGCCGATCGGCGCCGTGGCGTGGCGGAGCCAAGCCCTGTCGTCGCTCAACAGGATAGACTCGATCTCCCGGCGGATGCGCGCGTGGTAGGCGTTGAGCCAAGCGAGCTCGAAGGGCAGCAGCTGTTTCGGATCGATTAGACGCCGGTCGAACGGCACGAGCGTCAGCGTCTCGAACCCCATCATCTCCCGCGTGCCGCCCGGAATCGCCTCGGGCGGCATCACCAGCACGAGATTTTCCAGCCGGATGCCATATTGGCCTTCGCGGTAATAGCCGGGCTCGTTGGACAGGATCATGCCTGGCTCGAGCTCGACGGTGCCGAGCCGCGACAGGCGCTGCGGCCCTTCATGCACCGACAGATAACTGCCGACCCCATGCCCGGTGCCGTGATCGAAATCGAGTCCCGCTTCCCACAACGGCCTGCGCGCGAATGGGTCGAGGTCCTGCCCGCGCGTGCCCTTGGGAAAGCGCGCGGCGGCGATGGCGATATGCGCCTTCAGCACCAGTCCGTAATGACGCTTCATCTCCGCCGTGGGCGTGCCGATGGCGATGGTGCGGGTGACGTCGGTAGTGCCGTCGCGATATTGCGCGCCCAAATCGATGAGATAGAGCAGGCCGGCTTCCAACGGGCGCTTGCCCTTGGTGGTGGGGCGGTAATGCACGATGGCGCCGTTGGCGCCCACCGCCGAGATGGTATCGAAGCTGATGTCGCGGAGCTGGCCGGATTCGCGACGGCTATCTTCCAGTTTCATGGCCGCGGCGACCTCGTCGACCTTGCCCAACTCGGCGACCTCGTCGAGCCACGCCAGGAAGCGCGCCATGGCCACCCCGTCGCGCAAATGCGCCGCGCGCGCGCCCTTGATCTCGACCTCGTTCTTGATGGCTTTGGGATGGATGCAGGGGTCCGGGCCCGGCACGAATTTCACGCCGTCGGCCTGGAGAGCCTGCGCGAACTTGATCGGCGCGCTGTCTGGATCGAGCCGCACGCGGGCTTTCGCCTCGCCGAGTGCCTTGAGCTTCTCCATCAGCGCGGCCGGCTCGGCAAGATCGACGTACTCGCGCAGCGTTCCTTTGACATTGTCGCCGACCTTGGCGGAGTCGATAAACAGCGTCGGCTTGCCGCTCGCCGGCACGATGGCGAAAGCCAGCACGACCGGCGTGTGCCTGATGTCGCCGCCCCTGATATTGAACAGCCAGGCGATCGAATCCAACATGGTCAGCAGCACGGCGTCGATGTTGTCGTCCTTCAGCAGCGCCTGCACGTCACGGATCTTGTCGTGCGCGCTCTTGCCCGCATATTCCACCCCATGCGGCATGATTTCCGCCGCTGACGGCTTCGGCCGGTCCTGCCAGACGAGATCGATGAGATTGGTATCGACGGGAGTGAGCTTGATGCCCGACTTGGCCAACGTCTCGGTCAGCCGCTCGATCTCCTTGATGGTGTGCAATGCCGGGTCGTAGCCGATCGTGGCGCCCTTGCTGAGCTGCTCGGCGATCCAGCTCGACGCCTTGACGTCGGGTGTCTGCAACACTTCGAACAGGGTGGCGTCGGTTTGCGCGCGCGCTTGCAGCGTGTAGCGCCCGTCGACGAACAACGCCGCTGCCTTCTCCAGCACGATGGCCACCCCGGCCGATCCGGTGAAGCCGGTGAGCCACGCCAAGCGCTCGGCGGGAGGGGCCAGGAACTCGTCCTGATGCTCATCGCTATGCGGAACGAGAAAGCCCTTGAGCTTTCGCGATTTCAATTCCCGCTGCAACGCTTTGACCCGCTCGCCGCTCGCGGCCGGGGAACTGACATCGTCGAACATCTGATACATGGCCGGCCTTTGTAAGCTTAAAGCTCGTCAGCGATCAATCGCGGCTAGTGCGCGTGTTGCGACGGACTATTACCAGGGTCGTCCATCCATCGAGAATGAATCGCTTTTCCATGGCGAAGCCAAGGCTCAGGTAGCGCGCCTCGATGCCTCGCGCCTGGGTTTCGCTGAGGCCGGACAGGATCGCCCTGCCGCCCGGCGCGACGCTTTGAGCGAAGGCCGGAGCGAGCTCGTACAGCGCGCTCTCGAGCAGATTGGCCAGCACGAGTTCGGCCTTGTGGCACCGCAACCGGGGAGGCCCGAAGCCGCGCGCCTTGAACGCGCTGACCCGGGGCCCGACCGCGTTCACCCGCGCATTCTCCGCGGCGATCGTGACCGCGAGCGGATCGCTGTCGCTCGCCCCAACACTCTGCCGCAGCGCCTTGGCGGCGGCGATGGCGAGAATGCCCGTGCCGGTCCCGATATCGGCGACGACACGCGGGCGCCATCGCTTGAGCAGGTCGTCGAGCGCGAGCAGGCAGCCGCGGGTTGAGGCGTGATGCGCCGTACCGAAGGCTTGGCCGGCGTCGATTTCGATGCTGAACCGCCCGCGCGGGATGCGGCCACGGTCGTGGCTGCCATGCACGAGAAAACGCCCGGCCGCCACGGGTCCGCGCTTGCCTTGCGACAGCGTCACCCAATCGGCTTCCGGCAACGCTTCGATGCGGAGCGCGCCGAGCGCGCCATCGCCGGCGGACCGGGCGATCAGCGCAAGCAGAGCCTCCCGCGGCGGCGGCTGTCGATAATGGGCGAAGATCTCGAAGCGGCCATGTCCCCGATCGAACAGGCCAACCGCGACCGCTTCCGGCTCGACCGCCTCCTCCAGCGCGAGCGCAATGCGTTCGGCCGCGGAAGCCTCGGCCTCGATCGTGGCTTGATGGCTCATGCGCTTGGGTGGGAAGACGCGCCGCGGTCCAGGCTGTCCACGTCGAGCAGGCGGTCCCACAGCGTGTCCAAATGTTCGCGCGCCGCATCAGGGGCGATCGCCGTCAGGTTGCCTTGCGCGTCGCTGCGGATGAGGCCGTCCGCCAGCAGGCGGCGCAAGGCATCCTCAGCGTCGAAATCGACACCGACACCGCAGCGGTCTTGCAGGAAGCCGATGACCGCGCTCTTGATCTCCGCCAGCGCGTCGTGCTTCGACGGATAGCGGGCGAGGAAGGCGTAAAGCAGCATATCCTCCTTCACGTCCTCCTCCTCGGCGCGATCGGCAAGCAGGGTCAGCGCGCCACGATTATTGGCGAGGCTACAGAAATAAAGGTTCTGCGCGAGCACCATCATGTAGTGGTTGCGGGTGTGGAAGAAGTTCATGGCTTGGCGGAAAATCACGCCGCTTAAGCCGAACACGCCGAAGGCGAGTGTGAAGGGATTGGTGGCGGCGAGCAGCTTGGTGGCAGTCCCGGCTACCCCGGCCGCGGTTCCCCCACCGGCCGTGACCATCAGCTTGAGCTTGTCGAACGGCCTGAAGGCGATCTTGGTGTTGGGAAACAGCATCTCGATGTCGATTTGCGGAATGCGCTTGAAGATCTTGACGTAGATGAAATCGCTCGACACGCCGGGCGGTAAGTGCGCCCGCGCCTTCTTCACCGCGCGCGTGGCGCGGGCCTGGTCGGCCGCACTTGCCGCCATGATCTCGGCGATCCGGGTCTCGGCCGGCTTAAGCTTCAACAGCAAGAACAGCCGCTCGAAGATCGGCACCTCCAGCCGGTCCTTGCGCAGATAGAGCCGCCAGGGATTGCGCTCCTCGCGCACGATGGTGCCGGTGCCCCGATAATAGAGCAGGGCCTCGTCGAACTCGCTTAAGTCCACCTTGAGATTGAGCCCATAGGGCGATTGCTCGACCAGCAGGCGCTGCACGTCTTCGCGCGAAAGTCGCACGAAATTCGCCTGGCCGAGCAGCGTCTCGATACTGGCGATGAACTCGGCTCTGGCTACATCGCGCCGCGCTTGATCGAGTTCGATGAGATTGGCCGTGTCGCTGTCGGGGCTGAACGGCTCGTAGTTTTCCAGCAGGCCGAGCAGGCGCTGGCGGTGCTCCTGATGCCGCCAGGCGGCGAGGCAATCGAGCGCGCGGCCCCATGCCTTGCGATCGCCGCCGCTCTCGGCGAGCAGGGCGACGAGCCTTGCCCTGAGCCCCTGGCGGCTGACCGGAATGAAGCGCTCGCGGCTGGCTGGAAGCGCGGCGATCCTTGCTGCCACTTTGTGCTTATCCCCTGGCATGGCCAGCGGCGGCGGCGGCGGCGCGGTATCGGGCAGATCCTGCATGGCGCGAAGCTTAGGCGAGCGCGCCGTTCACAATCAAATGGGCTCTCGCGGGCCCAAGCCGCCCCACCAGCCCGGCTGTGGGCCGAACGGGAGGGCCTACCCATCCGGGTAGTGCTGGCCTCCGCTCCCGCGATCTAGAGTTAATTCGCATCAGTCCCGGAGAATCCTCATGCCAGCACGCTATATCGCTTTTGTCGCGGCAGCCCTGTTGCTGCTCCTCGCCATTCCCCTCAAGACCTTCGCCGAAGACGCCGCGAAGCCGAGCACGGCGCAGATCGCCGATGGGCAGTCGAAGGCCGGTGTCGCCAACGCGCTGATTATCCTCGGCCGCTCGGCCAAGGATCCGGACATGCTGATGACCGGGGCGAAGATACTCGCGGGGATCGACGCTCCGGTCGCCGATCCGAAAGCGAGCTCGGACGGCAAGCCGGTGTTCTACGACATCGACGCCATCGTTGCCGAAGCCGACAGTTATGCCGCTAACCGCGCCGGCAAGCCGGCCTCGCACAATTACGCGGGCTTCTGCCACTACGAATATTGGTGCGACAGCTTGAGCTGCAGCTATGTCTGGGTCTGCTGACCCGGCCTAGCTGGCAAGGCCAATCTATCGGGGCGCGTCGATCGCGGCCTGCTTGCCGAAGCAGACGCGGGGCGCGCCCTCCTGCTTGCAGTGCGTGCCGGGCGGCGAGCCGCAAATGGCCGCAAGCTTCGACTGCGAGACGCAGAACCCGTCAGGCCCGCGCCAGCCCGGGCCGCCTTTGCAGCCGCAGCCTTTGCAGCGGCAGGCATCGTCGGCGGAGGCTGGCGAGGTTGCGGGCAAAGAGAAAAATCCAAGCGAAATCAGTACGAAAACGGCCGCGATGAGCGCACGCATGTGGCACCTCCCTCTGTAACCCGGGAGCAATGTACACGTTTTGTTCTCATTGTGAAAGGGGGTCGCAATCGCGCCTCACCAATTCAAGCAGCTGACGGAGAATTTCTTGAAGGCCGACGGATCGGCGGGCGCGGCGATCTTCGCCCCCGGTGCATCGACGATCAGCTTTCGCCCCTTGCTGGCGATGTCGAGCGCGAGGCTCTTGCCCGGCACGCTCGTCGCGTAGCGATAGACCTCGCCGTCGGGCTGGTTCTGGCATTCGCTCGAGCCCCCGCAGAGGAGCGGCTTGAGCGGCACGTCCTTGTGGCCTTTGTCCTGCTCGATCCGCAGCACCACCTTGTCCTCTGGCGGCTTGGTGCCGGTCTCGACCTCGACCTCGATGCGCGTCTCGTCCTTGCCTGTCTCGCCTTCCTGTTGCCCGCAAGAGATGGACAGGACCGCTCTGCTCAGGCTCGCCGTAGAACAGGTAGGCGATCTCGGATTTTTGCACGGTCCACAGCGGTGTCGCGCCTGCGCCCGACGCCACCCCCGCGACCATGACGGCCAGAACCACAGCAGACCGCACGCTCACACCCGCTCGACGAAGCTGTCGACCACTTTCTTCTCCCCGGCCTTGTCGAAATCGACGGTGAGCTTATTGCCGTCGACGTGGCGGATATGGCCATAGCCGAATTTCTGATGGAACACGCGCAGGCCAACCGTAAGCCCCACTCCCTCCGCCGTGCTGGACGCGATCAGCGTGCCATCGATGGTGATCGGCCCGCGATTGGGCGGCGCGCCGGTGCCTTGTGGCCGATTGCGCTGTGCGCGCTGCCAGCCCGGCGTCTCGTAGAAGCCGCTGGCGAACAAATTCTCGGCGGTGTCGAAGCGGCTCGGCCCATAACCGCGCAGACCCTTGTCCTCGGCGACCTCGACATTGGCGACCGGCAGTTCATCGATGAAGCGCGACGGCAGCGCGCTCTGCCAGGTGCCGCGAGCGCGGCGGTTCTGCGCAAAGGTGATCTTGGCGCGGCTGCGGGCGCGGGTGAGCCCGACATGGGCGAGCCGCCGCTCCTCCTCCAGCCCCGAGCGACCTGCCTCGTCCAGGCTGCGCTGATGGGGAAGGAGGCCCTCGTCCCATCCAGGCAGGAACACGGTATCGAATTCGAGCCCCTTGGCGGAATGCAGCGTCATCAGGCTGACGCGCTCCGTGCCTTCCTCGGTCTGCGCATCCATCACCAGCGACACATGCTCGAGGAAGCCGGCGAGCGTGTCGAACTCCTCCATGAAGCGGATCAGCTCTTTCAGGTTCTCGAGCTTCGATTGCGCCTGTGGCGAGCGCTCCGACTGCCACATGCCGGTATAGCCCGAACTCATCGAGGATCAGCTCGGCAAGCTCGGTATGGCGCATCGTCTCGATCAGCGAGCGCCAGCGATCGAAGGCGGCGATGAGGTCGGCGAGCGCCTTGCGCGGCTTCGGCTTCAGCTCCTCGGTTTCGGCGATCAGCCGCGCCGCCTGGAACAGCGGCACGCCGCGGGCGCGGGCGAGTTGATGCAGCGATTTCAGCGTGGACTCGCCGAGCCCCCGCCGCGGCGTATTGACGATGCGCTCGAATTTGAGGTCGTTGGCCGGGTTGAGCGTCACCTCGAAATAGGCGGTCGCGTCCTTGATCTCCTGCCGCTCGTAGAAGCGCGGGCCGCCGATCACGCGATAGGGCAGCCCAAGCGTGATGAAGCGATCCTCGAAGGCGCGCATCTGGAACGAGGCGCGCACCAGGATGGCGATCTCGTTCAGGGCATGGCCCTGCCGCTGCATCTGCTCGATGTCCTCGCCGATGATGCGGGCTTCCTCCTCGTCGTCCCAGCAGCCCTCGATCTCGACCTTGCCGCCCAGCTCGCCGTCGGTGCGCAGCGTCTTGCCGAGGCGACCCTTGTTATGCGCGATCAGGCCCGAGGCCGCGCCGAGGATATGGCCGGTCGAACGGTAGTTGCGTTCGAGCCGGATGATCTTGGCGCCGGGAAAGTCGGTCTCGAAACGCAGGATGTTGTCCACCTCCGCGCCGCGCCAGCCATAGATCGACTGATCGTCGTCGCCGACGCAGCAAATATTGCCGTTGCCCTGCGCCAGCAGCCGCAGCCACAAATATTGCGCGACGTTGGAGTCCTGGTACTCGTCCACCAGCATATAGAGGAAGCGCTGCTGGTATTTCGCCAGCACGTCGGCGTGCTCCTGGAACAGCCGCAGATTTTCCAGCAGAGATCGCCGAAATCGGCGGCGTTGAGCTCCTTCAGGCGCCGCTGATAGAGCGCATAAAGCTCGCGCGCCTTGCCATTGGCGAAGGCGAAGCTCTCGCCTTCCGGCACGCGCTTGGGCGTGAGCCCTCGGTTCTTCCAGCCGTCGATCATCGACGCGAGCACGCGCGCCGGCCAGCGCTTCTCGTCGATATTCTCGGCGTCGAGCAGTTGCTTCAACAGCCTGATCTGATCGTCGGTATCGAGCACGGTGAAAGACGGCTTCAGATCGACCAGCTCGGCATGGCGGCGGAGGATCTTGACGCCGATGGCGTGGAACGTGCCGAGCCACGGCATGCCCTCGACCACGCCACCGATCAGCTGGCCGACGCGGAGTTTCATCTCGCGCGCGGCCTTGTTGGTGAAGGTCACGGCGAGAATCTGTCCCGGCCGCGCTCGGCCCAAGCTCAAAATATGGGCAATGCGGGTCGTCAACACCCGCGTCTTGCCGGTGCCGGCGCCGGCGAGCACCAGCAACGGGCCATCGAGCGTCTCGACCGCCTCGCGCTGCTCCGGATTGAGCGCGTCGAGATAGCTCGCCGGGCGAAGCCGCATGGCGCGCTGCGAGGTCGAAAGCTCTGCGTCCTCTGGAGCGGGGAGCGCTTGGGCCTCTAAGGCTGAAGAGCGAATCTCTTTCATGATCTAAAGCACTATATCATTCGGGCGGGCCTATAAAAAAAGGCCGAGCGAAATAATGACACCCCGTGCGCTCATCGGTGGCGCCGATCGCCCTGCGCCCGTTAGACGCTTGACGCCGCGCCAGCGAACACGCCAATCTCGGTTCTGTTAAAAAACTGCGGGGAAAGTCTGTTATTGCCGTCGTGGTGATGCGACGGTGCGGCACACAACGAATTCAGCTTCACGCCAGTTGGGAGAGCGGGACATGCTTCGAGTTTTGAGGATGGGGATCACTGTGCTTGGCGTTGCGATCGCGCTATTTGGCCCGGTCCGCTCCGCGGAGGCGGCATGCCAGTTGATAAAGGCGACCGCGAGCGCCGACTCCAAGGCCAATGCCGCCAAAAGTTCGCAAGCGCTGACTCTGCAGAGCGCCTCCGAGCTGAAGCGGGCCAAGCGGTGGAGCTACGTTACCCTCTACGCCTATCGGGTGAAGGGCGATCCGTTCTGGAAAGCCGTCCGCCCCGACGGCGTTCCCAAGGACGCTCAGCTCAGGCCTGACATCATCACCTCGCGCTTCTACACCACCTGCTTCACCGGCGTGGTCGTGCCTTATGTCTGCACCACCGGATCGAGCGTCTGCGGCCAATAGCGCTCTCACTTCCGCTTGTCGTTGCCTGGCTTGACCGGACAATTCGTTAGCCCCTGTCTTCGCGATCACGAGGATCGGTGGTGACTGGAGTCCCGCTTTGCCGGGAATGACACCGCACGCGGGTCTGCGCGACAATTCGCGCAGACCGCGCGATATGGCGGCGAACGTCGGTGCCTCACCGTCGCCACACGGCGTGATAAGCTTGTTTGTCAAGCGTCTTGCGCCTACCTGAGTCGAGTTCATGGGCCGGATCAGAGACAGCGTCGCCGATTTTCCGAGCTACTCGCTCCGCGAGCGAGTGGCAGACGGCTGCATCCATGTGCTGGGGGTCGCCGCCAGCCTGGTGGGTCTGACCGCGCTGCTCGTCATCGGCATCAAATCGCAGATGTTGCCCTGGGTCGTGAGCCTCACCGTTTACGGACTCGCTCTAGTCGCAACCTTCGGTTTCTCCGCCGGTTACCACCTAGTGGCCCGACCCAGGATCAAGGAGGTCCTCCGCCGGCTCGACCATGCCGCGATCTTCTTGATGATCGCTGGCACTTACACGCCCTTCATTCTGATCAAGATGCAAACGCCTTGGGGATTCGGCTTGCTTGCCGTGGTGTGGACCATGGCGGCCATCGGCATCGCCATCAAACTCTTCCTGCCGCGCTTCCTCGACGGACTCTCGACCGCCCTTTATCTGGTGCAAGGTTGGGCCGTGCTGGCGGCCTGGGAGCCTTTGATGTCGGCGCTTCCGGGCACCGTGCTGACGCTGCTCATGGCCGGCGGCGTGCTCTACACCATCGGCGTCGTGTTCCATCTCTGGGAGCGGCTGCCGTATCAAAATGCCATCTGGCACGGCTTCGTCCTGTCGGCGGCGAGCTGCCATTTCGCCGCCGTGATGTCGGTCGTCAGCCTGTAGCCGCTGGTGGCGGAAAACCCTAAGCTTTCGCCGCGAAGCACCTTATAACATGGCGCCATGACCGCGGTCGTGGCCGAGCCGGAAGCAAGCTCCAAGGCGGAGAGCAAAAGCGCGCTCCTTGCCAAATTGGCCGCGCGCTTCGCCGATCGGTTCTCGGTGGGGCAGGCGCTTCGCGAGCAGCACGCCAACACGCTCACTTGGCTCAAACGCGAGCCGCCCGACGCCGTTCTCTTTGCCGAGACCGAGGCCGAGGTGGCTGAGGTGGTGAAGCTTTGCGCCGAAGCCAGGGTTCCGGTGATCGCCTTCGGCACCGGCACCTCGCTCGAAGGCCACGTCAATGCGCCGTTCGGCGGCATCTCGCTCGATCTGTCGCGGATGAACCGTATCGTTGCCGTGCACGAAGCCGATCTCGACTGCGTGGTCGAGCCTGGCGTTACGCGGAAGGCGCTCAACGAGCACTTACGCGACTCCGGCCTGTTCTTCCCGGTCGACCCGGGCGCCGATGCCAGTCTCGGCGGCATGGCGGCGACCCGCGCCTCCGGCACCAATGCCGTGCGCTACGGCACGATGCGCGATGCCGTGCTCGGGCTTAACGCGGTGCTGGCCGACGGCAGCGTGATTGCCACCGGGGGCAGGGCGCGAAAATCGTCGGCCGGCTACGACCTCACCCGTCTCATGATCGGCTCCGAAGGCACGCTCGGCATCATCACCCGCCTCACGCTCAAGCTCTACGGCATCCCCGAGACCATCCTCTCCGCGGTCTGCCCGTTCGCCTCGATCGAAGGCGCCTGCAACGCCACGATCGCCGCGCTGCAAATGGGCATCCCGCTTGCCCGCATCGAGTTGCTCGACGAGGTACAAGTCCGCGCCTGCAATGCCTATTCGCATCTCAGCCTGCCCGAGACGCCGACGTTGTTCCTCGAGTTCCACGGCACCGCGTCCTCCACGCGCGAGCAGGTCGAGGCTTTTGCCGAGATCGCGCGCGCCGAAGGGGGAGGGGACTACGCCTACGCCGAACGCCCCGAGGACCGCAGCAAGCTCTGGCAGGCGCGCCATGACGCCTATTGGTCCGCGCGCGGGCTGAGGCCGGGCGCCGAGGTTCTGTCGACCGATGTCTGCGTGCCGATCTCGGCGCTGGCGGCTTGTGTCGGCGCCACCCGCCAGGACATCGACCGGCTCGGGCTGCTCGCCCCCATCGTCGGCCATGTGGGCGACGGCAATTTCCATGTGCTACCGCTGATCGATCCCAGCGACCCGGAGGAGCGGCGGAACGTGCAGGCCTTCCTCGAGCGGCTGGTCGAGCGTGCGCTGTCCTATGGCGGGACGTGCACCGGCGAGCATGGCATCGGTCAGGGCAAGATTAACTACCTGCTCGCCGAGCATGGCCGAGGAGTTCAGGCCATGATTGCCATAAAAAAGGCGCTCGATCCGTTGAATATCCTCAATCCTGGCAAGGTTTTTGCGTTACCATGACGGCGCGTCGCGAGGGAGCCGGGTACCTCGGCGCATTCCCGCACAGATGCGCGCCCTTAGCCTTGGGTTAGACGGCAGTGAATTCGCTCCTGCTTACTTTGACGGCATTGCTGATTTTGGTCTTGAGCGCGCTGTTTGCCGCGCCGCTTTTCATTGACTGGAACGACTATCGCGCCGTCTTCGAGACGCAAGCCACCAACCTTCTCGGCCGCCAGGTGAAGGTCGGCGGCAAGGTTCACCTCGTGCTTTTGCCTTCGCCCGAGCTCAAATTCGACGACATCAAGGTTGCCGACCAGGCGGGTCGTCTCGACCGGCCGTTCCTCGAGATGGGCTCGCTTGAGGCTTGGCTGAATATCGGCGCGCTGCTCAGCGGCACCGTCGAGGCGCGCAAGATCGCCATCGTCAATCCAGTGTTGCGCCTCGACCTCAAGGCCGACGGCACCGGCAATTGGAGTGATGTCGGCCGCCGCGGTGTGGCGCTTCCCTTCGCCCCGAAGGACGTGCTGCTCGACTCGGTCAACATCAGCGGCGGCAAGGTCGAGATCACCAAGCAGGGCGTACCGCAACTGACCCTCGACGGAGTGAGCGGCGAGGCGAACGCCCAGTCGCTGTCGGGTCCCTACAAGGTGTCGGCCAATTACAGCTTCGAAGGCCGTCCGCAGGAGCTGAGATTTTCGACCAGCGCGCCCGACGCCGCGGGGCTGTTCCGCGTCAAGTCGTCGCTGCGCGACCTCGACCGTAATACCACATATCTGCTCGACGGCGGCGTGACCGGGCTCGGCGCGCTGCCCGCGTATGATGGCACGATCGTCGTGCGCGCGGCGAATGTCGCCGCCGATAGCGGAGACGAGGGCGCGACCGACGCTGAAAAAGACAATCCGCCGGCGGGGGTCTCGCCGCGCGACAAGAGCTTGCTCTACGAGTTGAAGGGCCCGCTCAAGGCGACGCCCGACCGCGCCGAGTTCCCCGATTTCGACCTCACCATCCATGCCAAGGGCCATCCGCAGATCTTCAAGGGCAAGCTGACCTTCGATTTCGGCGACCGGGTCACTGCCAATGGCGCGCTGACGGCGGGCTTCGTCGATCTCGACGCCTTGTTCGCGCCCCCCGGCGCCGAGCAGCGGCCGTCGCCCGCGACCATTCTCTATGCGTTCGCCGACGAGATGTTGGGCGAATCCGGAGAGTTTCGCGAAGGCACGCTCCAGGTCGCCATCGAGCAGGCGAGTCTCGGCGGCGATCTGGTCGGCGCCGTCGACATGACGCTTGCCGCCAAGGACGGCGTGCTGACGATCGGGGACTTGAAAGCCGTGCTTCCCGGCAAGAACAGCATCGAGGCATCAGGCCGGCTCACTCGCGGCGAATTCGGTCCGGTATTTGCCGGCCCGGTGAAGATCGAGGGCTCCGGCTTGCGGCCGCTCACCCGCTGGGCCGCCGGCGACCGCGACATGTCGGGGCAGGCCTCGGTTGGCGATTTCAGCTTCATGGCCAATGCCAGCATCGGCGACGGCGAGCTCAATCTCGCCGACGCCACCGGCGAACTGAGTGGCACCCGGTTCAACGGCAACTTGCGGGTTCATGGCGGCGAGCGCCCGCTGATCGAGCTCAATCTCGATAGCGACCGGCTGGATTTGCGCGAGGTGATGGGCGAAGGCTCGCTCTGGGAATTCTGGACGCCCGCTTCAGCCGGCAGCGACGCGGGTCCCGCCGACAAGAGCCTGTTCGCCGAGCTTCCCGACAACGACCTGCGCGTGACGCTACGCGTCGGCGAGCTTCTGCTACCCAATATTCCGCCCGGCAAGCTCAATGCGCGCTTCGCTTTGCAGGGCGGCACGCTCGACGTGGAGCAACTCGACTTCGCCGCCTCGAGCGCACTGGCGCTGAACGGCAAGGGCCGCATCGAGAGTCTGCACGCCAAGCCCTCGGGCCGGGTCGACTTCGGGCTGCAAGCCGCCAACGCCGATAGCTTGCGTGTGGTTGCAGATCTGTTCGGCCTGCCCGAAGGCGTCAGCCGGTCGATGCATCTGTCGACGCTCGCGCCGATGAATGTGCATGTCAGCCTGGTGGCGGCGCGCCAAGGCGACTTGACCAATGCCTCCATCCAGCTTGGCGGCAAGGCGGGCAGCTCCGATGTCTCGCTCGTGGCGCGCGCGCTCGGCGACCCGGCCAAGCCCGGTGCCGCGAACATCGACGTCGACGGCAAGGTCGTCGGCGAGAAGCCGCAAGCCTTCCTCGTCCTGCTGTTCCCCGATCTTCCGCTCGAACGCATTGCCACGCCCGTGGGGAGCCAAGGCAGGCTGATCGTCAAGCTCGCCGGCGTGCCGAATTCCAAAGTCACCGGTCAGGCCGCGCTCGAGACGGCGCCAATCGAGGTCGCCTTTGTCGGGCAGGGGTCGCTCCAGCCGAGCGGGCTCGCTCTCGCCGGCAAGGGCGCCGTGGTCAGCCGGGATGCCAGTGCCGCGCTCACCTTGCTCGGCTTCGAGGCCCCGCCGAGCGCCGCCAACATCCCGTTGAGCCTCAAGCTCGACCTCACCAAGCAAGCCTCCACCGTCGATCTTGCGGCGGTCACGGGTAGCATCGCCGACGTGCCCGTCGCCGGCTCGGCCCATTTCGACCTTGGCGGTGCCAAGACGCGCTTCGCCCTTTCGGGGAGCGCCGGCACCATATCGCTGCCGTCTCTACTCGGCGTGCTGGTGGCGTGGCATCGCACGCCCTCGACCGAGGAGATGCTTGGCGCGATCGGCGGCGGTGCCTCGGAGGTCTGGCCCGCGCGCGGCTTCTCGCTTGGCCCGATCGAGCACGCCGAGGGCGACATCAGCCTCAAGGCCAATGCGCTATCCCTCGGCTCGGCCGTGAAGGTGCAGGATGCCACGCTGACCGCCGCGGTTGGCAAGGACGGGCTCTCCGTCACCGCTCTCACCGGCAGGCTGTACGGCGGCGAGTTGGTCGCCTCGGGCAGCCTCGCGCCGCGCGGCAATGGCGCCGAGCTTGATGCGCGTGCCGAGCTGAAGGGCGGCAAGCTGGAGGATCTCACCCAAAGCGTCTCCGGAACGGCGCTGGTCAAAGGCCCGTTCGATCTCGCCTTTAATGTTCAGGGCGAGGGCTTGAGCCCGCCCGGCGTGGTTGCCGGCTTGAGCGGGGAGGGCACGCTATCGCTGGGCGCCGGCATTCTTCAATCGCTGTCCTCGGCGCCACTGCGTGGGGTGGCCACGCTGGCCGGCAAGAAGACCATCAAGGTCGACAAGGACGAGATCGAGGCGGAAGCGAAAGGCGTGCGCGAGAAAATCACCAAGGGCATCTATCGCTATGCCCCGGCCAAGCTCGCCTTCGAGGTAAAGAACGGCACGCTGCGGCTCGCGCCGGCGGCGCTGCTGAGCACGGGCGCCGAGACCAAGATCAACGGCTATGTCGAGCTCGCCAGCCTCAAGCTCGACAGCGAATGGACGATGAACCTGACCGGCCCGGGCAGCAAGGACGTTCCTCCGGTCAACCTGCTGTTCACCGGCACGCTCAACAAGGCGGGTGAGATTGCGCCTGCGATCGACACCGCCGCCATCGAGGCCTACCTAACTATGCGGCGCATGCAGGAGGACGTCGAACGGCTCGAGACGCTCGATGTCAGCGGCAAGACGCCGGAGCCTACGGACGCGGCCCCCGAGGAGACCACCTCGGCGGTGCCGGCGGAGCCTGCCGAGCCGCTGACGGACACCGCACCCATGCCCGAGCCTGAGCCGCTTGAACAATCGCGCCCGACCGCCGCGACAGAGCAGCCCAACCAGGCGATTCCCCAATCCTCGCCTTCGGCCAAGGCTTCGCCGTCGGCGATCGAGCTGCTTCAGGAGGCTTGGCAGACGGAGCCGGTGATCCCGGCTTCACCTAAGCCTGCCGAGGCGATGCCTGTGCCACCTGCCGAGATTGTGGCGCCGAAACCGCCCGCGGCATCCGCTGCGGCGGTGGATGCGCCCGCGCTCACCCCGGCAGCACCGCTCGCCGAGTCGGCGCCGGCTTCACCCCCTCCGCCCGCCGAGGCGGCGGCACCTCCCCCGCCGCAACCGGCGCCGGCGACCGTCGAAGTCGTCAAGCCGCGCCCGCGGCCGGTGAAACCCAGGCGGAAGCCCGAAGCGCCCGACGATTGGAAGAAGGGCATCAGCATCTTCGGCGGCGGTTAAGTCTCGCCGCGCTGCATCCGTTCCAGCACGTAGACGCGGATCGCCGCCGACAGGCTGCCTTGCGGGCGTGCCTTGCCGGTCCGGCGATTGTCGATCTCGCCCACCAGCGTCGCGACCGACTTGCCCTCGGCGCGCGCGATGGCCAATAGCGCATCCCAGAACTCGTCCTCGAGCGAGACGGAGGTGCGATGCCGAGCGATGCTCAGCGAGCGCTTGTTGCGGGGCGGCGCCATGCTTAGCGCTTGGGGCCGACCATGTTCTCAGGCCGCACCAGGCGATCGAATTCCTCGGGTTTGACGTAGCCGAGCCGCACCGCCTCCTCGCGCAAGGTCGTGCCGTTCTTATGCGCGGCCTTGGCGATCTCGCTTGCCTTGTCGTAGCCGATCGTGGGCGCAAGCGCCGTAACCAGCATCAGCGAGCGCTCCATGTGATCCTTGATGCACGCCCGGTCAGGTTCGATGCCGACGATGCATTTCTCGCGGAAGCTGTCGGCCACGTCGGTCAGCAGCCTGATCGATTGCAGCATGGTATAGGCGATCACCGGCTTGAACACGTTTAGCTCGAGATGACCTTGGCTTCCGGCGAAGCTGATCGTGGTGTTGTTGCCCATCACCTGCGCCGCCACCATGGTCACCGCCTCGCATTGCGTGGGATTCACCTTGCCTGGCATGATCGACGAGCCGGGCTCGTTTTCCGGCAGGATCAACTCGCCGAACCCGGAGCGCGGACCCGAGCCGAGCAGCCTGATGTCGCTCGCGATCTTGAACAGCGACACCGCCACCGTGTTGAGCGCACCATGCGCGAACACGAACGCGTCATGCGTGGCCAGCGCCTCGAACTTGTTCTCGGCGCTGACAAAAGGAAGCTTGGTCATCTGAGCGATCTTGGCGGCGAACGCCTCGGCGAAGAGAGCGCTGGTATTGAGCCCCGTTCCCACCGCCGTGCCGCCCTGGGCGAGCTCATAAAGGCCGTGAAGAGTAAGCTTGATGCGTTCGATGCCGTGATCGATCTGCGCCGCATAGCCGCCGAATTCTTGCCCTAAAGTCAGCGGTGTAGCGTCCTGAAGGTGCGTACGGCCGATCTTGAGAATGTCTTGAAACGCCTCAGCTTTGTCCTTGAGCGCCTGGTATAGCCGGGCAAGCGCAGGGTTGAGCCGATAGGCGATTTCCTCGGCTGCGGCGATATGCATGGCCGTGGGAAAGACATCGTTGGAAGATTGGCCGAGATTGACGTGATCATTGGCGTGTACCAGGCGTTTTGAACCGAGAGTACCGCCGAGCAATTCGCTTGCGCGGTTCGCGATGACTTCGTTGACGTTCATGTTGCTCTGGGTTCCGGAACCGGTTTGCCAGACCACCAGGGGGAAATGAGCATCGAGCTTGTTCTCAATGACCTCGTCGGCGGCGGCGGCGATGGCCTTTGCCAGCCGCTCCTCGAGGAGGCCGATTTCGTGGTTGGTGAGGGCTGCCGCCTTCTTAACCAGCGCAATCGCGCGAATCATCGGCTTCGGCATTTTTTCCTCGCCGATCCTGAAATTCCGGCGCGAGCGTTCGGTCTGGGCGCCCCAATAGCTGTCGTTGGCCACCTCGATTTGGCCAAGAGAATCGGTCTCGATGCGCGCGGAAATTGGCGACCCTTCAGGCATGCTTATTTCTCCTGTCAGCGGCCTTGTCGCACCCTCAACGGCGACTGGCCTACCGGCTTTATGGGGGCTACGCTATAACACGCTCACGGGGTGGGAGAACGCGCTCGTTCGCAAGCGTTGCGGCCTTCCGCCGAGGAGCGCCCAAAGGTCCGGCTTGGTTTTCCGTGAACTTGGGTGAGGAGGCGAGTGGCTGAAGTTCCGGTGAGAATGGCGCTGCCTGCGCCGCGCGCCGAGCAAATGTCCTTGCTCGTTTCGCGTCTGGCTGCGTTCGTCGTTGCCGCGCTGGGAGGCGTGATCCTATTCGCCTGGCAACTCACCAACCCCTCCGACTCCCTGCCGGGCGTCGAGAGCATGACCCCGGCTTCGGGCGTGGGCATCATCGCCGCTGCGGTCGGCCTGTTCTGCCTGACCTTCAGGCCGATCCGCCCGCTCTCTCGGCTGATCGGTTTTGCTCTGATCGTGCTCGGTCTTGCCGTTCTCAGCGAGGACTTGTTCGGGTTCTCGCTCGGACTGGATCAGGCGCTGGTGCGTGGCGGCAGCGTCGCCGCGGGTGCCGCGCAAGCCGGGAAGCTGCATATGTCTCCTGGCGTCACCGGCTCGCTGATCCTGTTCGGACTGGCGCTGCTTTACGCGAAGCAGGGCAGCATTCTGTCGGCCTTCAGCCAAATCCTCGCGCTGATCATCCTGGCACAGGTTCTGATCGTGCTGGCGGGCCATGCTTACGGCGTCGCGACCTACGATTATCCATTTCCCTTCACCCAGATGTCGCTCTATGGCGCGATCGCGGGATTCCTGCTGGCCCTCGGGCTGCTCGCCGCGTCGCCGGAATATGGCATCGCCGCCGCCATCGTCGAGCAATCGCCGGCCGGCGAGATGCTGCGGCGCCTGCTGCCCGGCATTCTGGTGCTGCCGCTGGTAATCGGCTGGTTCGCCCATCAGGCCGAGACGCGCGCCCTTTACGACAGCGCGGCAACGATCGCCATCTTCGCGGTGGCGAGCATCTTCGTCCTCGCCCTGTTCGCCTGGACCACGATCGGCGCCGTGCGGCGATCGGATCGCGACCGCAACGCGGCGCTGATGGAACTGCGCGGCCAGCGCGAATGGCTGAGCACGACGCTTTCCAGCATCGGCGATGGCGTGATCGCCACCGACCCGAATGGCAGCGTGTTGTTGCTCAACAAGATCGCCGAGCAGATGACGGGATGGTCGGGCCCTGAAGCCCGCGGCCGGCCGATCTGGGAGGTGTTCCGCGTCATCAACGAGAGCAATCGCAAACCCGTGGACGACCCGGCGCTGAAGGCACTGCGCGAGCGCGCGGTGACGCGGCTGGAATCGGGGGCCCTGCTGGTCCGGCGCGACAAGCAGGAATTGCCGGTCGAGCATTGCGGCGCGCCGATCGTCGGCTTCGATGGCTCGCTCGCCGGCGCTGTGCTCATCTTCCGCGACGTGACCGAGCGGCGCCGCACGGCGCAGCGCCAATCGATGCTGGTGGGCGAGCTCAATCACCGCGTCAAGAACGCACTCGCCATCGTGCAGTCCTTGGTGCAGGCGAGCTTGCGCCAGGCAACCTCGGCGCCCGCCAAGGCCATGGCGGAGACTTTGGCCGAGCGCCTTCAGGCGCTTCACCGCGCCCATGATCTCCTGCTCGAATCGCAATGGTCGGGCGCCAGCCTGAAAGCCATGGTCGAGCGCGAGATGGATCCCTATCGCCGCGAAGGCGGCCCGAGGATCATGATCAAGGGGCCGGACGTGCTCCTGCCGCCGCAATGCACCTCGATCCTCGCCATGACCCTGCACGAGCTCGCCACCAACGCGGTGAAATATGGGGCGCTGTCGCAGAATTCGGGTCAGCTCGCCATTGGCTGGAAGACCGGACGCGGCAATCGCCTGTTCCTCACTTGGGAGGAGCGCGCCACGCTCAACGTGGTCCCCACGCGCCGGGGCGGCGGCTTCGGCATGCAGCTGATCGACAAGGGCGTGCGCCACAATCTCGGCGGCGACACCAAGGTCGAGTTTCGGCCGACCGGCCTTTATGTCGAGCTGAACGTGCCGCTCGAGCCGTCGAAAGAGCCGCGCATGAAGCCGCAAAAGGCGGTTGCCTCGGCTTAAGCGGCTATTCGAGGACGCCGATCTCCTCATTGGCATGGCGGAGGCGTTCGGAGAACTCGCGCGTCAGATTACCGAGGATGGTGATCATGATGTTGGGATGCGCGGCGGTGAGCTCGTGTAGCTGCTGCACCCGGAGCCCGTAACAGATCACCTTGTCGTCGGCGACGATATCGGCCGAACGCTTGCCGCCGTCGAGCAGGGCCATTTCGCCGAAGCTCAGGCCCGGCCCGATCGAGGCGACACGCTTCTTGCGGTCGCCCTGTCCCGGGACCCTGATCTGGACGCTGACCGTGCCACGCGCCAGCACGAAGAAGAGATTGGCGTCGGCGCCCTCGCGGATGATGACGTCGCCCTTTTCGAACACCAGCGGCTGCACGATGGATTCGAGCAGGCGGCATTCCTCGGGCTTCAATCCCTTGAACAGATTGATCTCGGACAGCGCGAATTTCGTTCCCGCCGCGCCTTGTGCGCCGTAAGCCAGCAGCTGGTCTTCGCACCATTCGAGTGCCGCGTCGGCGTCGCGAAAGCTGCGGACCAGGTTGTCGTTCTCGGGCTCGGCAAAGGCCCGGGCGAGGGGGGCTAGCGGCCCATCTTCGCGCATCGAGGCAAAGACCAGCTCGGTCTCGCCACCCGCCATGGCGCGCGCCGCCCGCACGATCAGCTTGCGGGCCGAGGTGTCGGCGAGGTGGACGCGCTTGAAGTCGACGATCACGTAGCGCGCATCCGTCGCGAGCTGCGCAAGCCGGCGCATCAGTTGCTCGGTCGAGCCGAAGAACAGCGCGCCTTGCGCCTCGAGCACGGCAACCTTGCGGCCCTTCTCCGCCAGGATCGCGCGCTCCACCGGCGTGCGCAGCCGGTTCGAGCGCACGAGGTCGGCCAGATAATCGCGCCTGATCACGCTGCGGACATTGGTGCGGTTGTTGAAGGCATGCAGCTCGAACTCCTTGGAGATTTCCTGGCAGACCTGGATGCCGCGCAAGCTGTTGCCTTGCTGGTCGATCGGCGGGGAGTAGACGCAGATGCCGATCTGGCCGGGGATCACGGCGATGATGCAGCCCGACACGCCGCTCTTGGCCGGCATGCCCACCTCATAGGCCCACTCGCCGGCATAGTCGTACATGCCGCAGGAATTCATCACCGACAGCATGTCGCGAACATATTGCGTGTCGAGCACGGCGGCGCCGGTTAGCGGGTTCGCCCCGTCATTGGCCAGCGTGGCGGCCATCATGGCCAGATCGCGGGCCGTGACATTGACCGAGCATTGCCGGAAATAGAGATCGAGCACCTCGTTCGGATCGCGCTTGATCATGCCGGTGTTGAGCATCATGTAGGCGATGGCGCGGTTGCGGTGACCGGTTGCGAGCTCCGACTGGAACACCGCCTCGTCGATCCCGAGCTCGCGGCCGGCGAGGCTAGAGAACAGCGCCAGCATGTTGGCGATGCGCTCTGCCTGGTTTGCTCCCCGCATCAGCTCAGCCACGGCGATCGCGCCCGCGTTGACCATGGGATTGAACGGCCGGTTGGCGACCTCGTCGAGCACGATGGAGTTGAACGCTTCGCCGGTGGGCTCGACGCCGACATGTTTCAGCACCGCCTCGCGGCCATGGTGCTGCAGCGCATAGCCGTACATGAAGGGCTTCGACACCGACTGGATGGTGAAGGGGATCTCGGTATCGCCGACGGCATAGACCTGCCCGTCGACGGTGGCGATGGCGATACCGAACAGGTTGGGATCGACCTTGCCGAGCTCCGGGATGTAGTCGGCCGGCTTGCCGGCGGTCACGCTCGAGATGCGTTGATGCAGCTCGGCGAGGTAGTTCGCCACGGGCGCGAGCGCGCCGGTAGGCTTCGCGTCGTGCAACGGTCGCACGGCATTCATTTTGTTCAAAGCGACCCCCAGGTCCGACCGCTAGAGCGCAAAACCGCGAGTTTCAGGCAGAAATCATGCCATGTTGAAATCCCGATCTCAGTCAAGATCAATGACCGAGCGGATGGCGCCGTGCTGAAAGATTGGGCAAAAGACGCTCAAAGTCGGAGCAAGCAATTTCGGCTATTTCTTGCGGAAGCGGTCGAGATGCACGACCTCCGCCGGCGGCCGCGACATCACGACTTCTGCGGCCTGCGCCTCTGCCACCTCGTCCTGGATGGGATCGCCGGCGCCGCGCGGCTCTTCCGGCTCGCCGACGAGATCGGGGAGGGCGGCGGCCATATGCTGGCGCGCCGAATCGTTGGCCGCGCCCGGCTTGCCGAATTGCAGCCCGAACTGGGCGGAAGGATCGTAGAAGGCCTTGACCGCGCTGAACGGCACGACCAGCCGCTCGGGCACGTTGGAGAAGGAGAGCTTCACCTCGAAGCGCTCGTTGGTGACCTGCAAGTCCCAGAACTGGTATTGCAGCACGACGGTCATCTCTTCCGGATATTGCTCCTTGAGCCGCTTCGAAACCGAGACGCCCTCCGCGCCGGTGTCGAAGGCGATATAGAGGTGGTGCTCGCCCGGCAGCCCATCGCGTTGTACGCGCGCCAACACCTGGCGCACTACGCCGCGGAGCGCGTCCTGCGTGAGAAGGTCGTATCTGATTTCGTCTTCTGCCATGGAAACCGCCGCCTTCCCCCTCGCGACGCTAAAGGCAGTTCACTCGCACCGCAATAAGTGGAGGGCTTCTGTTGGCCGGTGCCCTCCGAACCGCGCCTAGTGCCGCGAAGCAACTAGGACTTCATTTTCAGGCTATCGCGCCGCTTACGCAGCGAGAGCAGCCTCCGCATAGTTGTCATTGGCAACTATAGGGTTGGCCCGATAACGGCGGAACCATGCCGAGCGAAAGCACGACCTTTACACCCTCGTCGATCCTATTTCGCCCCCGCCATGGATCAGTCGTTCTCACGGTGTTTCAAATCTGTCTCTGAGACTGATCCCTGGTGGAGGCGCCGGGTACCGCCCCCGGGTCCGAATGGGCTTATTACGAAGGCTATTTATCGCCATATCCGGCTTGCGCCGACAGGACTCAATATAGGCTTCTATGGGGGCGAAAAAAAGGTTGATACGTCGGTAACCCACCGCGAATCGGCCGCCGAATGTTAAGCTTGGTACGTGGACGAGGGGCGGTGCGCTCGATCCATCATAGGAGACCAGACCTCTCTTGCGCCAATATCTCGACCTGCTCGGCAAGGTGCGCAACCGCGGCGCCAAGAAAGGCGACCGTACCAACACTGGCACGCTCAGCATCTTCGGCCATCAGATGCGCTTCGATCTGGCTGACGGCTTCCCGCTGGTCACCACCAAGAAGCTGCATGTGAAGTCGATCGTCCACGAGTTGCTCTGGTTCCTGCAAGGCTCGACCAATGTGCGGTATCTGAACGAGCATGGCGTGACGATCTGGGATGAATGGGCCGACGAGCGGGGCGAGCTCGGGCCTGTCTATGGGCGGCAGTGGCGGTCGTGGCCGACGCCGGACGGGGGCCATATCGACCAGATCGCCAACGTCGTCGAAGGTCTAAAGCGCGATCCCGATTCGCGCCGCCACATCGTCAGTGCCTGGAATGTCGGCGAGTTGGACAAGATGGCGCTCTCGCCCTGCCATTGCCTGTTCCAGTTCTATGTCGCCGAGGGGCGCCTCTCCTGCCAGCTCTACCAACGCTCGGCCGACGTCTTTCTCGGCGTGCCGTTCAATATCGCCTCTTATGCGCTGCTCACGCAGATGATGGCGCAAGTGACGGGTTTCGAGCCTGGCGAGTTCATCCACAGCTTCGGCGACGCCCATCTCTACCTCACCCATCTCGACCAGGCCGACGAACAGCTGAAGCGGAGCCCGCGCGCGCTCCCGCGCATGGAGATCAATCCGGAAGTCCGTTCGTTGTTCGATTTCGCCTACGAGGATTTCAAGCTCGTCGGCTACGATCCGCACCCCGCCATCAGCGCCAAGGTGGCGGTGTGAGCCGTAAGGCGTGCGCGCCGGAGGAGCCGATCATCGCTCTGGTCGTGGCCATGGGCGAGAACCGCGCCATCGGCCGGGGAGGGGACCTGCCCTGGCACTTGCGCAGCGACATGCGCTATTTCCGGGAGATCACCATGGGCAAGCCCGTGCTGATGGGGCGGCGCACCTTCAAGTCGCTGCCGCGGGTGCTCGACGGCCGCCTCAATGTCGTGCTCACCCGCGACCGCGGCTTCGTCGCGCCGGATGCCGTCATGGCCCACAGCCTCGAGGAGGGGCTTGCGGCGGCACGCGCCTCGGCGAAGCGGACCGGCGCTGCCGAGATCATGATCATCGGCGGCGAGGACGTGTTCCGCGAGGTCTTGCCGCAAACCGATCGCATCTACTTGACCGAGGTGCATGCCTCTCCCGAGGCCGACACTTGGTTCCCCACTCTCGACAAGGAGGAGTGGCGCGAGGTGTCGCGCGAGGCGCACGCCGCCGGTCCCAAGGACGACCACGCCTTCAGCTTCGTCGTTTTGGATCGGGTCAGCTAACCATGACCTCGCATTGCGCCACCCCTGTGAGTGGCCTATAACCCTCGGGACCTTGTCGCAGGACCGCCATTTTGATGCGGCTAGTCTTATCGCCTAGTCCCTCCTAAAGCGGATTACCGCGCGACTCCCTTCACCAGACATCAGGACCTGACTGCATCATGCCTTGGAGTAATCAGAGCGGCGGCGGCTGGAAAGGCGGCGGTGGCGGTGGGCCTTGGGGCCCGCGGCCCGGCTCCGGCCAGCAGCCCGACCTCGAAGAGATCCTGCGCCGCAGCCAAGACCGGCTGCGCCAGGCCATGCCTGGCGGCCGCATGGGCGGCCCGTTCGCGATACTGATTGCGGCGGTGCTGGTCGCGGCAGTCGGCTTTTTCGGCTTCACCGTTCGCGTCAATCCCGACGAGCTTGGTGTAGTGCTCCGCTTCGGCAAGTATGTCCGCCAGCTTCCGCCCGGCCTGAATTTCCGTTGGCCCTATCCGATCGAGCAGGTCGAGTTGCCCAAAGTGACGCGCATCAATCGCATCGAGATCGGCATGCGCGGCTCTTCCGAAGTCCGCGACGCCTCCAGCACGATCCGCGACGTGCCCGAAGAGAGCCTGATGATCACGGGCGATGAGAACATCGTCGATGTCGATTTCGTCGTGTTTTGGCAGATCAAGAATGCCGCCGACTTCCTGTTCAACATCCAGAACCCCGAAGGAACGGTGAAGGACGTGGCGGAGAGCGCCATGCGCGAGATCGTCGGCCAAAGCGACATCGAGCCGATACTCACCGGGGCTCGGGCCAAGACCGAGGCTGACGCGCAGGCGCTGATGCAGAAGACCCTGGACAGCTACGGCGCGGGCGTCTTGGTAACTCAGGTGCAGTTGCAAAAAGTCGATCCGCCGGCGCAGGTGATCGATGCCTTCCGCGACGTGCAGGCGGCTCGCGCCGACCAGGAGCGCTTGCAGAACGAGGCGCAGGCCTATGCCAACCGCATCATCCCCGAGGCGCGCGGCGAGGCCGAGCGCATCCTGCAAGCGGCGCAAGGCTATCGGGATCAGGTGATCGCTTTGGCCAAGGGTGAAGCTGACCGCTTCATCAGCGTTTACGAGCAGTATAAGAAGGCGCCTGACGTCACCCGCCAGCGCATCTTCATCGAGACCATGGAAAAAGTCCTTGGCGACACCGAAAAGGTGATCGTCGATAAGGCTGGTCCCGGGGTGTTGCCGTTCCTGCCGCTCTCGGAATTCACTAAGAAAGCTCCGACGCTTCCGGAGGGCCAGCCATGAACCGCACAGCCCTCACCTTGAGCCTGATCGTTCTCGGCATTGGCGCCCTGCTCGCCTATCTGACGCTGTTCACCGTCAGCCAGACGCAGCAGGCGCTGCTGCTCGAATTCGGCAAGCCGAAGCGCGTCATCACCGAGCCGGGTCTGCAATATAAGATCCCGTTTATTCAGAACGTAGTGTTCTTCGACAAGCGCATCCTCGACATCGACACGGCTTCGCAAGAGGTGATCGCCTCCGATCAGAAGCGGCTCGTGGTCGATGCCTTTGCGCGTTACAAGATCGTCAATCCGTTGCTGTTCTTCCAGAGCGTGACCAACGAGCAGGGCGCCAACTCGCGCCTCGGGGCCGTGCTTGAATCCTCGCTTCGACGTGTGCTCGGCGCCGCGAGCTTCGCGACGGTGGTGCGCGACCAGCGCGAGCAGCTCATGCGCACCATCCTCAGTCAGGTCAACAAGGAAGCAGAACCGTTTGGCATCAATGTCGTCGACGTGCGCATCAAGCGCGTCGACCTGCCGGAAGCGAACATGCAGGCGATCTACCGCCGCATGCAGACCGAGCGTCAGCGCCAAGCGGCTGAGTTCCGCGCGGAAGGCGAAGGAGCCGCACGGCGTATCCGCGGCACCGCCGACCGCGAGGTCACCGTGATCAAAGCCGATGCGACCGGTGAATCCGAGCGCATACGCGGTAACGGCGATGCCGAGAAGAACCGCATCTTCGCTGAGGCGTTCGGCCAGGACCCGGATTTCTTCGCCTTTTACCGCTCGATGCAAGCCTATCAGGAGGCGCTCAAACCAGGCGATACGCGGCTGCTGCTGAGCCCCGATTCGCAGTTCTTCCAATATTTCAACAATGCCGGTGGCAAGGCCCCGCCGGGCAGCACCCCCTCGTCGCCGCCATCCAAGCCCGCCGAGACCCCTGACGCTCCGGCGGCGGACACGGATGGCACGACACTCCAGCAGGGCGCGGCCGCAGGCGATGCCGCGCCGACCGAGCGCGACATCTCGGCTGGCGAAACTCCGTCTCTGGCCCCGCAGGCTCCCTAAGATCGACATGCCGCACGCGAAGCCCGGGATGCCGCTGGCGCGATGAGCGATCTTGCCGTCGCTTTGGGCCTCGTCCTGGTCATCGAAGGATCGCTCTGGGCGCTCTCGCCCCGTTTCGGCCGCAGGCTACTGGAAGCGACCGCGGAGATACCTGAACAGACCTTGCGCCTGGCTGGAACGCTTGCCGTCGCGGCCGGTGTGCTGGTGATCTGGATCGTGCGCGGTTAGGCCGATGCGACCGCGACGGAATTCTGCTCAACCCTCGCCGATTTCCGCTAAGATGGCGGCAATCGAAATATGATCGGCCAGCGATGCGGGAGTTTCGATCGATGCCACAGCGCGGCGCGCAATCCGTGAGCCTTCGGCGCTTTTGTTTCATGGCGGCGTGGGTCGGACTGCTCTGTGCCGGAGCCCCGCTGCTCACCACCGAAAGCCTCGCGCACGGCCCCGACTTCGTCGCCGACGTCGCCGAAGGCTTGCAGGACGCCGTCGTCAACATCTCCACCACCCAAACGCTCAAAGGTTCGGCCGAGAATACGCCGAGCGGTCCCGGCCCGAAGGGCTCGCCCTTCGAGGAATTCTTCGACGATTTCTTCGACGACGAGGAGAAGGACGGCCTGCCGCGCAAAGTGAGCTCGCTGGGCTCGGGCTTCGTCATCGACCCGTCGGGCCTCGTTGTCACCAACAATCACGTGATCGAGGGCGCCGACGAGATCATCATCAACTTCACCGACGGCAGCAAGCTGAAGGTGACCAAGATTCTCGGTCACGATCCTAAGACCGACCTTGCGCTGCTGAAAGTGGAGCCGAAGAAGCCGCTCAAGGCCATCACCTTCGGCGACTCCTCGAAGATGCGGGTGGGCGACTGGGTGATGGCGATCGGCAATCCGTTCGGCCTTGGTGGTAGTGTCACTGTCGGCATCATCTCCGCCACCAAACGCGACATCAATGCCGGGCCCTATGACGACTTCCTGCAAACCGACGCCGCCATCAATCGCGGCAATTCGGGTGGCCCCCTGTTCAACATGGACGGTCAGGTGATCGGCGTGAATACCGCCATCATCTCGCCGACCGGCGGCTCGATCGGCATCGGCTTCGCCGTGCCCTCGAACAGCGCCATGCAGGTCCTCGACCAGCTCAAGCAATTTGGCGAGACGCGGCGTGGCTGGCTCGGCGTGCACGTGCAGAACGTCACCGACGAGATTGCCGTGAGCCTCGGGTTGCAGGAGCCGAAAGGCGCGCTTGTGGCCAAGGTCTCGCCCGACAGCCCGGCGGCCACCGCGGGCATTCAGCCGAGCGACGTGATCCTGAAATTCGACGGCCAGGCCATCGACAATATGCGCAGCCTACCGCGCGCCGTTGCCGCCACCGCCATCGGCAAGAGCGTCGGGGTCGAGCTCATGCGCAAGGGCCAGACCGTCGATCTGACGGTCACCGTGGGCCGGTTGCCGGAGGACGAGGATGTGCAGGACTCGGTGAAGGACGACGGCGAGGAAGACCTGACGCCGGAGCCCGAGCGCGAGGATCTGCTCGGCCTGTCGATCGTGCCGCTGACCGAGGAGCTGCGCGAGCGTTTCAATATCGGCAAATCGGTCGAGGGCGTGCTCATCACCGAGGTGAAGCCCAACAGCCCCGCCGCGCAGAAAGACGTGAAGCCCGGCGAGGTCATCGTCGAGGTGACGCAAGAGAAGGTAAAGCAGCCGCAGGACGTGAAAACGCGGGTGCTGGCGGTCCAGAAGGCGGGCCGGAAGTCGGTGCTGCTTCTGCTGTCGGATGCCAAGGGCGAGCTCCGCTTCGTCGCCGTGCCGACGAGCTAGTCCGCCGTGACGCCGAGCGCTGGTCGGCCCAAAGCCATTCTCATCGCCGGACCGACGGCGAGCGGCAAATCGGCGGCCGCGCTGGACTTCGCCGAACGCTTCGGCGGCGCCGTCATCAACGCCGATTCCATGCAGGTCTATCGTGAGCTTGCCGTGCTCACGGCGCGCCCTTCCGAAGGGGAGATGCGACGTGTCCCGCATCGTCTCTACGGCACGGTTCCGGCCCGCGAGGCTTATTCGGTGGGCCGCTTTGTCGAAGACGCCGCGCGGGCTTTAGGCGAGGCGACAGGCGAGGGGCGCTTGCCGGTCTTGGTCGGCGGCACCGGGCTTTATTTCAAGGCGCTCACCGAAGGGCTTGCCGCGGTCCCCGACGTGCCGCCTGAGATTCGCGCGCATTGGCGCGGGGAAGCGGAGAGGGTCGGCACCGCCGGCCTTTATCGCGCGTTGCAGTCGCGCGATCCCGTCATGGCGGCAAGACTGCGTCCGAGCGATCCCCAGCGCATCTTGCGCGCGCTGGAAGTGATCGACGCGACCTCCGTTTCGCTCGCCGAGTGGCAGGGCGCGGATGCCGCGGCCTTGCTGCGTCCGGAACAGCTGCTCATGATCGTCATCGCGCCCGAGCGCGAGGCGCTATATGCGGCGATCGATGCGCGCTTCGACCGCATGATCGAGCAAGGCGCCATCGAGGAGGTGCGGGCGCTTCTCGCGCTCGGCCTCGAACCGGCTCTGCCGGCGATGCGGGCCCACGGCGTGCGCGAGCTTGCCGCTTATCTCGGAGGCGGCAGCAGCCTCGAAGCGGCGGTCGAAAAGGCGAAGACCGAGAGCCGGCGCTATGCCAAGCGGCAGATGACTTGGGCACGCCGCTTCATGCAGAATTGGACGTGGTTCCCCGACGCCGCCGCAGCCGTCGCCGCCACTAGACCGTAACCTGCGTGCCGATCTCGACCACGCGGTCGGTGGGGAGCTGGAAATAGCTCGATGCGTCGTCGGCGTTCCGCGCGAGAATGATGAACAGCCGGTCCTGCCAGCGGGGCATGCCCGAGCGCGGATCCGGTCTGACCGCGCGCCGGGATAAAAAGAACGAGGTCGACATGATGTCGAAGCTCAGGCCGAACTTCCGCGCGACGGCAAGCGCCTTTGGGATATTCGGCGTCTCCATGAAGCCGAAGCGGATGACGAGCCGGGTGAACAGCTTACCGAGTGGCTCGATGCTGACACGATCCTCGTTGGCAACGCGCGGCGTAGATTCGGTGACGATTGTCAGTACCACGTTGTGTTCGTGCAGCACCTTATAATGCTTGAGGCTGTGCAGCAGCGCGGTCGGCGCGCTGCCGGGATCTGCGGTCAGGAACACCGCGGTCCCGGGAACCTTGGTCGGTTGCTTCGCCTCGAGCGCCTTGATCAGGCCATCGATCGGCGTCTCCAGCCGCCGCGTCTTGCCGGCGAGGATGCGCGAGCCTTTCCGCCAGGTGATCATCACCACCATCACCATGGCGCCGATCAACAGCGGCACCCAGCCGCCTTGAAACACTTTGAGCAGATTGGCGCCGAGAAAGATGAGGTCGATTAGCAGGAACGGGACCATCAAGGCCATCGCAGCCCAAAGCGGCCATTTCCAGTATTTCCAAACTACGATCAAGGCCAGGATCGCGGTCACCACCATCGTGCCGGTGACGGCGATGCCGTACGCCGAGGCCAGCGCGCCCGAAGACTTGAACAGCACGACGAGGAGTAGGACACCGAGAAGAAGCAGCAGGTTCACGCGGGGGATGTAGATCTGGCCGAACTGGGCTTCTGATGTGTGGCGGATTTCCAGCCGCGGCAAGAGCCCGAGTTGCACCGCCTGGTGGGTGATGGAGTAGGCCCCGGTGATCACGGCCTGGCTCGCGATCACGGTGGCCGCTGTGGCGAGCCCTACCATGGGGATCAGCGCCCATTGCGGATAAAGCAGAAAGAACGGATTTTCGATCGCCGCAGGATTCGCGAGCAGCAGCGCGCCCTGGCCAAGATAGTTGATGGTGAGCGCGGGCAGAGCGACCGTAAGCCAGGCGACGCGGATTGGCCCCCGGCCGAAATGGCCGAGATCGGCATACAGGGCCTCCGAACCGGTCACCACGAGGAACACCGCGCCCAGCGTGAGCATGCCGATATAGCCGTGGTTCAAGAGAAAGCTCACGCCATGCGTGGGGCTGAACGCGGCGAGCACGCCGGGGTTTTGCGCGACCTGCCAAGCGCCGGCGGCGGCAATGGCGATGAACCAGACCAGGGTGATGGGACCGAAGAAGGAGGCGACTCTCGCCGTGCCGTGCGACTGCACCGCGAACAGGGCAAACAGAATCAACACCGCTAGAGGAACCACATATTGCTCGAGGCTCGGAGCTATCACCTCCAGCCCTTCCACGGCGGAGAGGACAGAGAGTGCCGGGGTGATCATCGCATCGCCGTAGAACAGTGCGGCGCTGATCATGCCGAGCACGACGATGATGGCGCTCTTGCCGCCAAGCGTGCGATTGGCAAGCGCCATCAGCGCCAGCGTGCCGCCCTCGCCGTTATTGTCGGCGCGCAACAGGATCAGCACGTATTTGACGGTGACGATGAGAATCAGGGCCCAGATGATCAGCGAAAGGATGCCGAGAATCGCTTCTTCACCAGCCGCCGCATTCGGACCGACCGCGGCCAGCACCGACTCGCGCACCGCATAGAGCGGGCTCGTGCCGATATCGCCATAGACCACGCCGATCGAGCCAAGCGTAAGCGCCCAGAAGTTTGGGTGCGCGATAGCTTCGGCTTGAGCGCCGTTCGTTGCACTGACGGGAGGCCGGTGCGGCATGGAATTTTGGGAGGGGGTTTTGTTTGCTGGGCGTTTGCTACGCGGCGGCTCATATAGGCGCTACTCCGCCGCTTGTCCATACCACCGCCTGCGGGGCGCAAATATCGGCAGTTCTAGACCGTAACCTGCGTGCCGATCTCGACTACGCGATCGGTGGGGAGCTGGAAATAACTCGATGCGTCGTCGGCGTTATGCGCGAGGAAGATATACAACCCGTCCTGCCATTTCGGCATGCCGGAGCGCGGGTCGGGTCTGACCGACCGGCGCGACAGGAAGAACGACGTCGACATGATGTCGAATTGCCAGCCTTGCTTGCGCGCGACCGCCAGGGCTTTCGGTACGTTCGGCCGCTCCATGAAGCCGAAATGCAGCACGAGGCGCATGAACTTGTCGCTGATCGGCTCGATCTGAACACGATCCGTGACTGCCACATGCGGAATGTCTTCGTTGACGATGGTCAAGATCACATTGTGCTCGTGCAGCACCTTGTTGTGCTTGAGATTGTGCAACAGCGCGGTCGGCGCGAAATCGGGATCGCTGGTCAGGAACACCGCCGTACCGGGAACCACATGCGGCGGCTTAGCCTCGAGGCTTTTGATCAGCGGATCGAACGGCACCTCGACGCGGCGCGTCTTTTGTCCGAGCAGGCGCGTGCCGCGCCGCCAAGTGTACATGATGATCACCAACGCCGCGCCGACGAGCACCGGTAGCCAGGCGCCCTCGACGATCTCCAGCATGCTGGCGAGCACGAAACTCGTATCCATCAAGAACAGCGGGGTCATGAGGCCGAGCGCGGCCCAAAGCGGCCACTTCCACAGCTTCAAGATCACGATAAAGCCGAGAATGCCGGCGACCCATGCGGTAGTGGCGACGGCGAGCACATAGGCCGCTGCCAGCTCGCTCGAAGACCTGAACATGAAGACGAGCAGCAGCACGCCGGTCAGCAACAGCCAGTTCACCCGTGGCATGTAGATCTGGCCGGCGAGCGCTTCGGAGGTGTGCCGCACCTCCATGCGCGGCATGAAGCCGAGCTGCATCGCCTGGCGGGTGATGGAATAGGCCCCGGTGATGACCGCTTGGCTGGCGATCGCCGTGGCGGTGGTGGCCAGCGCGACCATCGGATAAAGCGCCCAATCGGGATAGAGCAGATAAAACGGATTTTCGATCGTCTCCGGATGTTCCAGCAAGAGCGCGCCTTGGCCGAAATAGTTGAGCAGCAGCGCCGGCAGCACCAAGAACAGCCAGGCGGCCTGGATCGGCCGCCTGCCGAAATGACCGAGGTCGTTGTAGAGCGCCTCCGACCCGGTGACGACGAGGAACACCGAAGCGAGCGTGAGCAGTCCGAGGACCCCGTGACTGAACAAGAAGCCGACGCCGTAGACCGGATTTATCGCCCCGAGCACCCTCGGATTGGCCACGACCTCAAGGCCGCCGGCGATGGCGATGACGATGAACCAGACGAAGGTGATCGGTGCGAAGAAGGCCGAGACGCGCGCCGTGCCGTGCGATTGTACCGAGAACAAGGCAACGAGAATGACCACCGTCAGCGGCAGAACGTAAGGCTGGAACGCGCTGGTGGCGACCGTCAGACCCTCCACCGCCGAGAGCACCGAGAGCGCGGGCGTGATCAAGGTCGACCCGTAGAACATCGAGGCGCCGACGATGCCGAGCGCAAGCACGACCGGCGCGCGCCGTCCCAGCGCCCTGAAGGCGAGCGCCGTGAGGGCGAGCGTACCGCCTTCGCCGTTATTGTCGGCGCGCAGCAGGATCAGCACATATTTCAGCGTAACTACGAAGATCAGCGACCAGAAGATCAGCGACAGCACGCCGTAAATCGCGGCTTCGCTGACCAAGCGTGCTTCACCGCCGGCAGCGAGCACCGCTTCGCGAAAGGCATAAAGAGGGCTCGTGCCGATGTCGCCGTAGACGACGCCAATCGAGCTAAAGGTGAGCGCCCAGAATGCGCGCTGAGAAAGCGGCAGGGCGTCAGTGCCGTTAGCGGCATGAGTTTCTGAGCTGGCGGCCTGCGGCATTCCGTCGGGAATTGGAAGGCGTTGGAAGATATCGCGATAACGCAATCGTCGCGCCGCGGTCCCTCTAAAGCGTAGGACCGGACATAGTCGCAGCGGCGCGCCTTGTCCAGGCCAAGCAATAGGCAAAGCCATGCCTGCCGGTGGCTATGTGACAAGCGGCGGGTAATAAACCATGCGGTGGTGGCCTTGAACGGTAATTTCAGCAAACCAAATATGTGGTAATGTTGTCATTCATTCGCCTTTGCCGTTGACCCTCTGTGGGCCAAGTCTTAGGGTGCGCGGCCTGTTAAGGCTTTTCCGCCATTCCTCGAGCTCTGACCGGCCACGGACGAAAGAGGCGCGAGGCCGGTTGGTTAGTGAGGATGCGATGTCGCGCGCAATGACGGGCGCCCAGATGGTGCTTCAGGCTCTCGCCGATCAGGGCGTCGAGCATATTTTCGGCTATCCGGGCGGTGCCGTGCTGCCCATCTATGACGAGCTGTTCCAGCAAGACCGCATCAAGCACATTCTCGTGCGCCATGAGCAGGGCGCGGTGCATGCCGCCGAAGGCTATGCGCGCTCGACCGGCAAGGTCGGCGTGGTGCTCGTCACCTCGGGCCCCGGCGCCACCAACGCCGTCACCGGCTTGACCGATGCGCTGATGGATTCGATTCCGGTGGTCTGCATCACCGGCCAGGTCCCGACGCACCTGATCGGCAACGACGCGTTTCAGGAATGTGACACGGTCGGCATCACGCGCCCCTGCACCAAGCACAATTATCTCGTCAAGGACGTGAACGCGCTGTCGCGCGTGCTGCACGAAGCATTTTATGTCGCGCGCACCGGCCGTCCTGGTCCGGTCGTGGTCGACATCCCCAAGGATATCCAGTTCGCGCGCGGCGAATATACCGGGCTCACCAACTCGCAACACAAGAGCTACAACCCGCAAACCGAGGGCGATGAGCGCGCGGTTGCCACGGCCATCGACATGATGGCCAATGCCAAGCGTCCAATTTTCTATACCGGCGGCGGCATCATCAATTCGGGCCCGCTCGCCAGCAAGCGGTTGCGCGAGCTCGTGCGCATGACCGGCTTTCCCATCACCTCGACGCTGATGGGCCTTGGGGCATACCCGGCTTCCGACCAGCAGTGGCTCGGCATGCTCGGCATGCATGGCACCTACGAGGCCAACAATGCCATGCACGATTGCGACGTGATGATCTGCATCGGCGCGCGCTTCGACGACCGCATCACCGGTCGGGTCGATGCCTTCTCGCCGGGATCGAAGAAGATCCATGTCGATATCGACCGCTCGTCGATCAACAAGAACATCAAGGTCGATCTGCCCATCGTCGGCGATTGCGCGCGCGTGATCGAGCAGATGATCGAGGCCTGGCAGGCCAAGAAGCCGAAAGTCGACAAAGCCGCGCTCAAATCCTGGTGGGCCGAGATCGAGCGCTGGCGCGCGCGGAAATGCCTTCACTACCGAAAGCGCGACGACCTGATCATGCCGCAATACGCCATCGAGCGGCTCTATGCGCTGACGCGTGGCCATGACACTTACATCACCACCGAGGTGGGCCAGCATCAGATGTGGGCGGCGCAATTCTTCAAGTTCGAGGAGCCGAACCGCTGGATGACGAGCGGGGGGCTGGGCACCATGGGCTACGGCCTGCCGGCGGCGGTCGGCGTGCAGATGGCCCATCCCGATAGCCTCGTCATCGACATCGCCGGCGAGGCCTCGGTGTTGATGACCATGCAGGAGATGTCGACGGCGGCGCAATACGACCTGCCGATCAAGATCTTCATCCTCAACAACCAATATATGGGCATGGTGCGCCAGTGGCAGGAATTGCTGCATGGCGGCCGCTACTCCCACTCCTACACCGAAGCGCTGCCCGATTTCGTCAAGCTGGCCGAGGCTTATCAGGGGGTTGGCATTCGGGCGGAAAGGCCTTCCGAGCTCGATGCCGCGATCAAGGAGATGATCCGCGTCAAGAAGCCGGTCATCTTCGATTGCCGGGTGGACCAGCACGCCAATTGCTTCCCCATGATCCCAAGTGGCGAGGCGCACAACCACATGCTGATGGGCGACGACCTGACCGAGGAGGACATCGAGAATGCCATCACCGAGGAAGGCAAGGTGATGGTGTAATGACCCAGCATAGATTGCTGACGTTCTTTCTAAGCTTGCGAGCCATCATGCTGATCGGCTCGGCCGGCGCCCTTGTCGGCTCGCTGCTCATGTTCTTACAGGGCGCGGTGTTTCTGCACGAAGCCTGGCACACCATACTGACCGAGGGCGACGCGGTGCAGAAGCAGGTCACGGTGCCGGTGCTGGAGGCCGTGGATTCCTTCCTGTTCGGCATCGTGCTGGTGATCTTCTCCTATGGCATTGCCATTGGCTTCGTCTTCACCTTGCCGGAAGGCTACGGTCACCGGCTGCCCACCTGGATGAAGGTGGGTGGCGTCGGCCAGCTCAAGGCCACGCTCGCCGAGGTCGTGATCGTCGTCCTGATCGTGATCTTCGCTCGCATCGTCGTCGAGGCGAATGGCCATTTGCAATGGTCGATGCTGGTGTTGCCAGCTTCGATTCTATTGATCGCGGCGGCGCTGCGCATGATCGAGCTTGGCGGCAAGGAAGGGCCGAATGCCAACGGCGGGGGAGGGCATTGATGACCCAGCCCGGATCGGCCTATTCGCTGGATAAGCGCGAGGAAAAGAGCGAGACCCACACCTTGACTGTGCTGGTCGACAACGAGCCCGGGGTGCTGGCGCGCGTCATCGGGCTGTTCTCGGGCCGCGGCTACAACATCGAATTGTTGACCGTGTCGGAGACCGAGCATGAGGCGCATCTCAGCCGCATCACCATCGTCACCTCGGGACCGCCGCTGGTGATCGAGCAGATTCGGCATCAGCTGGAGCGGCTGGTGCCGATTTACAGTGTCACCGACTTGACGGTGCTGGGAAACCCGCTCGAGCGCGAGCTGGCCATGATCAAGGTCGCCGGCAAGGGCGCCAAGCACGCCGAGGCGCAGAAATTGGCCGAAGCCTTTCAAGCGCAAATTCTCGACGCATCGGCCGAGCATTTCGTCTTCGAGATCACCGGCGAGCAGTCCCGCATCGAGCAGTTCATTGCCAAGCTTCAACCGCTCGGCCTGGTCGAGGTCGCCCGCACCGGCGTTGCCGCCATCTCGCGCGGACCCGAGCGGATGTAGCCCAACCTCTTGTTTTTTGCCGCTCTGGGCGTCACAAACGCGCCCGAGCATTGGAGCCAACACTCTCAGGCAGGGGAAGACCCGTATGCGCGTTTATTACGATCGGGATGCCGATCTCAATCTGATCAAGGGGAAGAAGGTCGCCATCATCGGCTATGGCAGCCAGGGCCACGCGCATGCGCTGAATCTCAAGGATTCGGGCGTGAAGGACGTTGCCGTCGGCCTGCGCGCCGGGTCCAAGTCCGCCGCCAAGGCCGAGAAGGCCGGCTTGAAGGTGATGGACGTGGCTGACGCCGCCAAATGGGCCGACGTGGTGATGATGCTCACCCCCGACGAGCTTCAGGCCGGCATTTGGGAGAAGGATCTCAAGCCCAACATGAAGCAGGGGGCGGCGCTGTTCTTCGCCCACGGCCTCAACATCCATTTCAATCTGATCGAGCCGCGCCCGGACATGGATATCTGCATGGTGGCGCCGAAAGGACCGGGCCATACCGTGCGCGCCGAATATGCGCGCGGCGCCGGTGTGCCCTGTCTCATGGCCATTGCCCAGGATGCGACCGGCAACGCGCACGACTTGACGCTGTCTTATGCCGCGGCGATCGGCGGCGGCCGCGCCGGCATCATCGAGACGTCCTTCCGCGAGGAATGCGAGACCGACCTATTCGGCGAGCAGTCGGTGTTGTGCGGCGGCCTGGTCGAGCTGATGCGCAACGGCTACGAGACGCTGGTCGAGGCGGGCTACGCGCCGGAGATGGCCTATTTCGAATGCGTGCACGAGGTGAAGCTGATCGTCGACCTCATCTATGAAGGCGGCATCGCCAATATGAATTACTCGGTCTCCAACACGGCCGAATACGGCGAATACGTCTCCGGCCCGCGCGTGGTCGGCAAGGCGAGCAAGCAGGCGATGAAAGAGATTCTCGACGACATCCAGTCCGGCAAGTTCGTCAAGGACTGGATGCTGGAGAACCGTGTCGCCCAGACTTCCTTCAAGGCGATGCGCGCCAAATGCGACAATCACCAGATGGAAGAGGTCGGCAAGCGCCTGCGCGCCATGATGCCGTGGATCGCCGAACGCAAGATGGTCGACAAGAGCAAGAACTGACACTTGCTCGGACCGAGCGAAATTTTCTTCGTCATGGCCGGGCTTGTCCCGGCCATCCACGTTTTGCAGGTGTCATTCCCGCGAAAGCGGGAATCCAGTAATCACCGACTCAGTTAGGCTGCGAATACCTCGGCTACTGGATTGCCCGGTCAAGCCGGGCAATGACAAGGACGTTAGGGGGAGGGGCTGGTCATGCTGATCGCGCGCTACGCCAAGATCGTGATGAGCCTCGCGCTCGCCGCCTTCTGCCTGCTGGTCGCCTTCGACAACCTCACCGATTACAGCACCAACTATCTTGCCGTGCAGCACGTGCTGAGCATGGACACCACCTTTGCCGGCAACGCCCTGATGTACCGGTCGATCACCAATCCCGTGTGGTGGCAGCTTTTCTATGCGGCGATCATCGCCGCCGAAGCTGTGACCGGCATTCTGTTCCTGGCCGGCGCCATCCGCCTCATTCAATTGCGCAACGCCGCGGGCGCCGCCTTCAACGACGGCAAGGCGCTGGTCATCGCCGGCGCCGTGCTCGCCTTCCTGTTGTGGTATTTCGGCTTTATGGTGGTGGCCGGTGAATGGTTCGCCATGTGGCAGTCCCAAACCTGGAACTTCCAGCAGCCGGCTTTCCGCTTCGTCATGATCGTGCTCGGCGTGCTGATCTTCGTCGCCCTGCCCGACGGCGATCTCGCCGGCGGACCCAAATCGACCCCTAAGCGCCGCCGTACCGACAAGAAACAGGCCTAGACGCGGGTTGAAGAAAGCCTCGATCGCCTGGGTCACGCAGCCAAGCCATGGCACCGCCGCTCCTCTTTCTCAAGGACATCCATCTCACCTTCGGCGGCGCGCCTCTGCTCGAAGGCGCCGAGCTTTCGATCGGTCCGTCCGAGCGGTTATGCCTGGTCGGGCGCAACGGTTCGGGCAAGTCGACCCTGCTTAAGCTCGCCGCGGGAATGCTCGAGCCGGATGCCGGCACGCGTTTCGTGCAGCCCTCGGTGACCATCCGCTATCTGCCGCAGAGCCCCGATCTGTCCGGCTTCGCCACCATCTCCGCCTTCGTCGCGGCGGGG
The DNA here is from genome assembly GCA_963798815.1 of uncultured Alphaproteobacteria bacterium. Taxonomy (GTDB): domain Bacteria; phylum Pseudomonadota; class Alphaproteobacteria; order Rhizobiales; family Methyloligellaceae; genus Methyloceanibacter. The sequence continues at coordinate 57,330 of CAWCUW010000004.1, read as the reverse complement.
CTGGCGCCGGGCGATGATCCGCACCGCGCGCGCTATCTGCTGGAGAGCCTCGGCCTCACCGGCGAGGAGGACCCCGCGCATCTGTCGGGCGGCGAGAGTCGCCGCGCCGCGCTCGCCCGCGTGCTGGCGCCGGAGCCCGACATTCTCCTGCTCGACGAGCCCACCAACCATCTCGATGTGGTTGCCATCGAGGGTTTAGAGGCGGTGCTCAAGGCCTCGCGCTCGGCGATGGTGCTGATCAGCCACGACCGGCGCTTCCTGGAAAATCTCTCGCAGGCGACCGTCTGGCTCGACCGCGGCATCACGCGGCGGCTCGACAAAGGCTTTGCCGGCTTCGAGGCTTGGCGCGATGCGATCCTCGAGGCCGAAGAGGTCGCCGGTCACAAGCTCGATCGCCGCATCGTGCAGGAGGAGCACTGGCTCCGCTACGGCGTGAGCGCGCGGCGGAAACGCAACCAACGCCGCCTCGAGGGTCTGATCGCGTTGCGCGGCGAGCGCAGACACGCGCTCGCCAATCGCGCATCCGGAGATGTGAAGCTCACGGTACAGGAGGCAAGAGAGACCGGCAGGAAGGTGATCGAGGCAAGGCGCATCGCCAAGAGCTATGGCGACCTCACCGTGGTGCGCGACTTCAGCATCAAGATCGCCCGCGGCGACCGCATCGGCATCGTCGGTCCGAACGGCGCCGGCAAAACGACGCTGATCAATCTGCTGACCGGCGCGCTTCCTCCCGACACGGGCCACGTCCAGCTCGGCACCAATCTCGAGATCGCCACGCTCGACCAAAAGCGCGAGAGCCTCGATCCCGAAGCCTCGGTGGCCACGACCTTGACCGGCGGCAGCGGCGACCAGGTGATCATCGATGGCGAGCCGCGCCACGTCATCGGCTACATGAAGGATTTCCTGTTCAAGCCCGAGCAGGCGAGGACGCCGGTCAAGGCATTGTCGGGTGGCGAGCGCGGCCGGCTGCTGTTGGCGCGAGCCCTGGCGCAGCCCTCCAACCTCATGGTGCTCGACGAGCCTACCAACGACCTCGACCTCGAGACGCTCGATCTCCTGCAGGAGATGCTCGCCGCCTATCCCGGAACGCTCATTCTCGTCAGCCACGACCGCGACTTCCTCGACCGGACTGTTACCTCCGTCATCGCTTTCGGGGGGGAGGGGACGTGGATCGAGTATGCGGGCGGCTATTCCGACATGGTGACGCAGCGCGGGGCGGGCGCAAGCGCCCCCACCCCGGTCGCGCCGCCGGCGCCGAAAGCCAAGCGGCCCGCACCGGCCCGCGCCGCAGCGGGGCCACGCAAGCGACTCAGCCCCACCGAACAACACGCCTTGAAGACCGCGCCCGCTCGCATCGAGGCCCTTCACGAGGAGATCCGCCGGCTGGAGGCTCTGCTCGCCGACGCGAGCTTCTATGCCCGGGATCGTCAGGGCTTTGCCGCGGTCGGAGATCAGCTCGCGAAAGCCCAGACGGAACTCGCCGCAGCCGAGGACGAATGGCTGCGGCTCGAATTGTTGCGCGAGGAAGTGCAAGGGGCCTAAGCGTAGGCGCGCCGTTGAATTTATCCGGCCAAGCAAGGAGGGTCATGCATGACGGACCGCGGCGAGATCGAAGCGCTCGTCACAAGGCTTTGCGCCGCCCGGGTTGCAGGCGACATGGACGTTCTCCGGCGTGGCTACGCCGACAACGCCACCTTCAGGATCGCGGGCTCTCCGGCATGGGGCGCTCTGACGGCGCCACTCACGGGCCATGCAAATGTCATGGCCCGGTTCGAGTCGATGATCGCCAATGTTGCGCTCACCGACTTCGCCATTCTCGACCTGTTCGTCGACGGCAACAAAGCCGCACTCCGCTGGCGCGCCACTGTGCGCCATGCGGATACCAAGGATGAGTTTACCACCGAAATCGCCCAGTTCCTGGAAGTCGAGCATGGCCAAGTGAGTTCTTTGGTCGAGTTCCTTGACACGGCGATGGCCATGAAGCTGCTTGACGGCAAATAGGACTTGGGACCGGCTCGCTTCGTCTGATTTAGCTGGCCGACGATGAGTGCGGCCTTTGCGGCAATAGCAGCACGCAGGCGATCATGCAGATCGCAAGGACAAGCGAAGCGAGGGGTCGGCTCAGCGCCAGTCCCCCGTGATCCAGAGGCTTGTCGAGAAAGTCGCCGACGGTCGCGCCCAAGGGGCGCGTGAGAATGAACGCGGCCCAGAACAACAGCACCCGGGAGATGTTCGTCCAGAAATAGGCCGCGGTCAGCACAGCCAGTCCGGTGCCGAAGATGAGTGCTGCGCCACCGTATCCCGGTCCCGCGTCGGCGATCCAATCGCCGAGCGCGGTCCCCAAGGTCTGCGAGAACGTGATTGCCGCCCAGTAGAATGCTTCCACCTTGGGCGCGCTGACCGTCGCCACCGAGATCGTGCCTTCCGACCAATACCACAGGGCGAGCACGGCCATCAGGCAGCCGAATAGAACGAGCGACCCGCCGACATATCCGATCCCCAAGGACCGGGTGGCGAAGTCGGCCAAGGTCGTGCCGGCCGTGGTCGAGGCCACGATGGTGGACCAGTAGAGCAGGGGATGAAACTTCTTCGCGGCGATTTGGATGATAACCAGCACCACCAGCACGGAAAAAAAGATCGCCGTGCCGGTCAGATAGCCAAGGTCCATGGTCATGGTCACGGTGTCGCCGCCGGTTTCTCCGAGCGTCGTGGCGAGGATCTTGATGATCCAGAAGCCGAGCGTGACCTCGGGGACTTTGTTGGCGTGATGCTCCGCGGCGTGCACCAAACTTGCTCTCCTTGGCTCGCTGGAGCCCAGCACGACTTCTGGAGGGCTGGGCGCCATTTGGCAAGCGCGCTGGCTAAGGGCTGCCGGCGGCAACAAAGAGGCGCGCTGCCGGCTTGCCCCGGAGCGTACTTCGCACTATTTTCTGGGCACGAAGAGGTCAACCATGCAGCGACTGACTGGGCAGAAGAGGATCGAGACCAGCGCGATTTCGCGTATTCCGGCCGCGTCCGCCCGCGCGCTGCTTGCTTCCAAGCGCCTCGTCCTTAGACGCCCCTGAGCTCCGGCGGTCTCGCTTGCAGGCGGGGCGGGCGTTCAGGGGATGGCAATCTAATCCTCAGAGAATTCAAGCGGCTTGCCGGTCGTGCTAGACTGGAGCCCAAAGCTTAAGGACGAGACCGATGGAGTCCAACCAAGATAACGCCTCGAAGACCGCGGCCCGCGCCGAGCGCGACCGCGTCGTCATCTTCGACACCACCTTGCGCGACGGGGAGCAATGCCCCGGCGCCACCATGACCTTCGACGAGAAGCTCGAAGTCGCCGAGGTACTCGACGAGATGGGCGTCGACGTCATCGAGGCCGGTTTCCCGATCGCGTCGGAGGGCGATTTCAGCTCCGTGCAGGAGATTGCCCGCCGCGCCAAGCGGGCGGTGATCTGCGGGCTGGCTCGTGCTCAGTTCAAGGACATCGACCGTTGCGCGGAAGCCATCAAGCCGGCGCAGCGCGGCCGCATCCATACTTTCATCGGCACCTCGCCGCTGCATCGCAAATATCAGATGGGCATCGATGAGACGGAGGTGCTGGAGCGCGTAACCGCTTCCGTGACGCGCGCGCGAAGCTATACCGACGACGTCGAATGGTCGGCGATGGACGCCACCCGCACCGAGCACGACTTTCTCTGCCGTTGCGTCGAGGCCGCCATCAAGGCGGGTGCCACCACCGTCAACATTCCCGACACGGTCGGCTATGCGACGCCCGATGAGTTCGCGGGTCTGATCAAGATGATCATCTCGCGTGTGCCGGGCGCGGACCGCATTGTGTTCTCCACCCACTGTCACAACGATCTCGGCCTGGCCGTCGCCAACTCCTTGGCGGGCGTCGGCGGAGGGGCGCGGCAGGTCGAGTGCGCGGTCAACGGTCTGGGGGAGCGCGCCGGCAACGCCGCGCTGGAAGAGATCGTCATGGCGATCCGCACGCGCTCCGACATCATGCCGTTCTGGACCGGCATCGACACCACCATGCTGACGCGCGTATCGAAACTCGTCTCGCGCGTGACCGCATTTCCGGTGCAGTACAACAAGGCCATCGTCGGCCGGAATGCGTTCGCGCATGAGAGCGGTATTCATCAGGACGGCGTGCTGAAACATGCCGAGACCTTCGAGATCATGACGCCGGAGAGCGTCGGCTTGAAGGAGTTGTCGCTGGTGATGGGCAAGCATTCGGGGCGCCATGCTTTCCGCGAGAAATTGAAGGAGCTCGGCTACGAGCTGGGCGACAATGCCTTCGAGGATGCGTTCGTGCGCTTCAAGGCGTTGGCCGACCGCAAGAAGCACGTCTATGACGAGGATCTCGAGGCGCTGGTCGATCAGGAGATCGCATCGGCCCATGACCGCATCAAGGTCGTGGCGCTGACCGTGATCGCCGGCACCGGCGGTCCGCAGAAGGCAACCCTCACCCTCGATGTCGACGGCAAGCAGCACACGCATGAATTGAGCGGCGATGGACCGGTCGATGCGACCTTCCGCGCCATCAAGGCGATCGTGCCGCATGAGGCGCGGTTACCGCTCTATCAGGTGAGCGCGGTGACGGAAGGAACCGATGCGCAAGCCGAGGTGACGGTGCGGCTGGAAGCCGACGGCAAGACCGTGACCGGCCGCGGCTCCGACACCGACACCATGGTCGCCTCGGCCCGCGCTTACGTCAGTGCACTGAATAAATTGTTGGCGCGCGAAGCCCGCCGCAAGCCTGAGACGATGCTCGCATCCTGACCGCGGGCGCGTGGGAATCGCGCTTAGCGGGAATTGCCCATAGTTGAGGCGGCCGGCTGCTTGCCGGCCGTCTTTGCGTCTGTGGCAGAATTCGAAGGCCAGCGGCGGCATTGGCGCCAGCACTTAACGGCCGCCTTTAATTGGCAAGAGTTGGCGACAGGCGACGCGGCGGGGCCCGCCACAATCCGACTGCTCGCTCGGCGATAATGCCTGCAAGCGAATTGTTTTTGTAAAACTGGCTTGCGATGCATTGCTCGTCCTGCCGATTTGCCGCAACATACCAAGCGTGCGCGACGGACGGCCAAGAACCGATCGCACGGCCGCCGGCTTCTCTCGCACGCATAATATCAGTGGTGTTCAGGGCTCTTTTGGAGCCGATTGGGGCGGGCGTATGTTCTCGCGGGCCTTGGGCTTTGTCTCTTACGACATGGCCATCGATCTTGGCACGGCGAATACGCTGGTTTATGTGCCGGGGCGGGGGATCGTTCTCGATGAACCCTCCGTCGTCGCCGTCACGAACCGGCGCGATGGCGAGCGCCAAGTGATAGCCGTCGGCCATGAGGCCAAGACGATGCTCGGCCGCACGCCCAGCAAGATCGAGACCATCCAGCCGCTGCGCGATGGCGTGATCGCCGATTTCAACGCCGCCGAGGAGATGATCAAGCATTTCATCCGCCGCGTGAGCCGGCGCGGACTTTTCACCGGCCCGCGCATCATGATCTGCGTGCCGGCGAGCGCGACCCCGGTGGAGCGCCGCGCGGTGCATGAAGCCGGACTCTCGGCTGGCGCGCGGCGCGTGTTTTTGATCGAGGAGCCGGTCGCCGCGGCGATCGGCGCCGGCCTGCCGATCGCCGAAGCGCGCGGCTCCATGATCGTCGACATCGGCGGCGGCACCACCGACATCGCCGTGCTCTCCATGGGCAGCGTGCTCTATTCGCGCTCGGTACGCAGCGCCGGCAATTCCTTCGACGAGGCGATCGTCAATTACGTGCGCTTCAAATACAACCTCCTGATGGGCGCAACCAGCGCCGAGGCCATCAAGAAGCAGTCCGGCTGCGCCATCGCCAAGTCGAATGGCCACCGCGTGCCGATCCACATCAAGGGCCGCGATTTGCAGCGCGGCTTCCCCAGTGAGATCAGCCTCGAGTCGCATGACATCGCTGAAGCCCTGACGTTGCCGATCCAGCAGATCGTGGGAGGCATTCGGCACGCTCTTGCCGACGTGCCGCCGGAGCTCACCGCCGATGTCTGCGATTCGGGTATCTGGCTGACCGGCGGCGGCGCGCTGCTGGAGAAGCTCGATGTCAGGCTTACACAAGAAACTGGCGTGAAGTTCAGGATCGCCGAGGACCCTCTGCGCTGCGTTGTGCGCGGGACCGGCAAGGCCCTGGAGCAGCTCGACACCATGGCGGGTTTTTTGATCAAGCCATGAGCCGGCCATAGCGGGGAGAGGCTTGCTGGCTGCGCAAGTCTCAAGATGGAGAGGGGTGGCGATAGCGCCCCTCTGAGGAAGACGCAGGAATGCGCCGGCAAAGTTCACCGTTCAAGCCGAGGCCACGCCGATCCTGGCGCGCTCCCGGTGAGCTGCTGAACTTCACCCTCTACTTCCTCTGCGTGGTGCTGCTGGTGCTGAGCCGCATCGGCCACAATGCCGTCATCGATCTGCGCGACCGCTTTATCGACCTGAGCGCGCCCTTGCTCGAAGCCTCGGCGGTGCCGGCCATCATGGGGCGACATGCCCTGGCGCGCGTGCGCTCTTATGTCGGCATGATGGAAGAGATCGACCGGCTGAAGGCCGAGAACGAGCAGCTGAAGCAATGGGAATGGCGCGCCAAGCTGCTCGAGCGCAACGAGGCGCATCTCCGCTCGCTGCTGAACGCGGTCGATGAGCCGGCCTTGCACTACGTCACCGGCAGCGTCATCGCCGATGCGCGCGGCCCCTTCTTGCGCAGCGCCCTGATCAATCTCGGGCGCGACGACGGCGTGCGGGTGGGCTATGCGGTGATCAATGGCGACGGATTGATCGGGCGGACCGTCGACGCCGGGTCCTCGGTCGCCCGCGTGCTTCTGCTCAGCGACCTCAACAGCCGCATCCCCGTCTTGGTGGGGCCTGCGGGCATCCGCGCACTCGTTTCGGGCGACAACACGGTCGAGCTCAAGCTCGAGTTCCTGCCTGACGGCGCGTCGCTTTACGCTGGCGACGAGGTCTATACTTCCGGCAGCGACGGCGTGCTGCCGCGCGGTCTGCGGGTCGGCCTGGTGACGGGCACGGCGGGAGCCTTCAAGGTGCGGCCGTACGCCGAGCTGAGCTCGCTCGATGTGGTGAGCGTGCTGTTCTTCGACACACCGACCTTGACCAGCACCGATCCGTCCCCGGTTTCGGTCGATCGAGCGCTGTCGGCGATGCCGGAAGACAAGCGAGCGCCTGGGGCGATCTCCGCGCCGAGCGCGGCCATCGAGCCGGTCAGGAATCTTCTCGAACACAAAGGGGAACTGCCCCCGACCGAAGGCTTAGCGCAAGCCCAGCCATGAACGCGTCCCTGCCAGTTCTCTCGATGCTGTTTGCGGTGTTGGCGACCGCGGTACCGTGGGGGCTGCCGGCTGAGGCGACCTTCATCCTGCCGCTCGTCGTGGTGATGATGGTGTTTTGCTGGCGCGTGCTGCCAGGCGGCAACCTGCAGCCTTACGTCGCCATGCTGCTTGGCCTGTTGACCGACGTGATGAGCGGGGGACCGCTCGGCTTCTGGGCGCTGATGGCCTTGACGGGTGCCATTGCCGGAGGCCTGACGCCGGCGCTCAGCGACGGACAGGACATGAAGCGGCTTTGGCTGGTTTGGGCGGCGGTTGCGGTGATCGTCGCGAGCTTGAGCTGGTTGATCGCCTCGCTCTATTTCCTTCGCTGGATCGACGCGTGGCCGATCGCCTTCGGCGCGCTCGCTTCCATTGCGCTCTTCCCGGTCGTGCTGCACGGGTTGCTATGGATCAAGCGCGGGCGGCTCAGGCCTGGCCGGCGGATCATCTACGGGAAATGGACGTGACGGGCGCGCGCGACGACAAGGCGCGCGAGGTCGCGCTGAAGCTCCGCCGCCGGTTTTCGCGGCGAGCCGTTCTGGTTGCCGGCGGCCAGGCGGGATTGTTCGGCCTGCTGCTGTGGCGGCTCCGCCAGTTGCAGATCCTCGACACCTCGGAATATCGGCTGCTGTCGGACGAGAACCGCATGACCATGCAGCTCGTGGCGCCCGCACGCGGCTCGATTTACGACCGTATCGGCAGGGTTGTCGCTGAGGACAAGGAAAACTTCCGCATCGTCGTGGTGCCGGCCTATTGCAAGGACCTCAAGGCGACGCTCGCCGCGATCTCGCGGGTCGTCCACATTTCCGCCGCGGACAAGGACCGCGTCATGCGCGCGGCGCGGCGGCAGAGCGGCTATTTCCCCGTGCTGGTCACCGAAGGTCTTACCTGGCGCCAGTTCACGCTGCTCAGCGTGTTGGCGCCGCGGCTTCCGGGCGTACGCGCCGACCGGGCGACTTATCGCCATTACGTGCATGGCCCCAGCATGGCGCATGTGGTCGGTTATGTCGGCATGGCCGACAAGTCGGAGGTCGACGAGGACCCCATGATGCGCGTCCCGGGCTTTCGCACCGGCAAGGCGGGAATCGAAAAGAGCTTCGATGCGGAGCTCAGGGGACAGCCGGGTACCATCAAATACGAGGTCGACGCCCATGGTCGCGTGGTGGACCAGCTTGGCGCGACGCCGAGCGTGCGCGGCAAGAACATGGCTCTCACCATCGATCAGGAGCTGCAAGCGATCGCGCTGAAACGGATCGAGGGCCTGCGCGTCGCCTCGATCGTCGTGCTCGACGCGGTCACCGGCGCGATTTTGGTGATGGCCTCTTACCCCACGTTTGATCCCAACGACATGTCCTTCCGGGTGAATCTCGATCGCTGGAAGGAGGTTGCCAGGAACAAGGATCACCCCCTGGAGAATCGTGCGCTGCGCGGGGTTTATCCGCCGGGCTCGACCTTCAAGGTGGTGACCGCTCTCGCCGGCCTCGAAGCCGGCGTCATCACGGCCGACGAGCACATGACCTGCCCAGGCGCCTACATGTTCGGTCGCCATCGGTTCCGCTGCTGGAAGCGCCACGGTCCCGGCATCGACGTGCATCAAGCGATCAAGCAGTCTTGCGACGTCTATTTCTACGAGACGGCAAATCGGCTCGGCATCGATCGCCTTGCCGCCACGGCGCGGGCGCTCGGCCTTGGTCAGATCCACGACCTCGGTCTGGTGGGCCAGAAGCAGGCCATCATTCCCGACACGGCTTGGAAGAGGAAGGCGCTGCGGCAGCCTTGGTATCCCGGCGAAACCATCAGCTGCGGGATCGGCCAAGGCTATGTCTCGGCCACGCCGCTTCAGCTCGCGGTGGTGGCGGCGCGCATCGCCACGGGTAGGGCCGTCTCGCCGCGCTTGATCGCCAAGTCCGACGCTGCGCCAGAGCCGGCTTTGCTCAACGTCGATCCGGTGCATCTCGATCTCGTCCGGGCCGGCATGGTTGCCGTCGTCAATGAGCCCGGCGGGACGGCGGTACGCTCCGCACTGGCCATCCCCGACATGCAGATGGCGGGGAAGACCGGCACCTCGCAGGTGATCAGCGCGAAGAACCGCGGCTTCCTCAAGGGTTGGGACGGCGAGACGCACGCTTTGTTCATCGCCTTCGCTCCGGTCGGCGCGCCGCGCTACGCGGCGGCCTGCGTCGTCGAGCATGGCGGCGGCGGCTCGCATGCGGCGGCTCCCGTCGTCAAGGACGTGATGACCGAGATCTTGTTGCGCGACCCTGCCGCCCGGCCCGGCTTCTTGGCCAGCAATCAAACGGCCGGCTCTCCGGCCCTCGCCGCGGCGGAGGCGCCCGAATGAAGGCTCTGTTCGCCGAGGGCGTGGAGCGGCCCCAGCTTCTCCTCAAGAAGAAGCTTGTGCTGATCAACTGGCCGTTTCTGGCGCTCATCACCGCCATCACCCTGGTCGGCGTGGCCGCCCTGTATTCAGTTGCAGGAGGCTCGCTCGAGCCTTGGGCGAGCCGGCACGTGGTGCGCTATTGTCTGGGGCTCGCTCTGCTCTTCGTCGTCGCCCTCTCCGACATGCGTTGGTGGCTCCGCGCGGCCTATCCGCTCTATGTGCTTGCGCTCATCATGCTTGCGCTGGTGATCGTCATCGGCGTGGAGAGCGGCGGGGCGAAGCGCTGGCTCGGCTACGGCGAAATGAGCTTCCAGCCGACCGAGATGATGAAGATTGCGCTCGTGCTGGCGCTTGCCCGCTACTATCAATGGCTTCCTCCCAACCGCGTGTCATGGCCGCATGCGGTGCTGCCGCCGCTGCTGATGATCGGCCTGCCGGCTCTGCTCGCGCTCGATCAGCCCGATCTCGGCACTGCGGCCTTGTTCGGCATTGTCGGCGGCGGCCTGCTCTTCCTCGCGGGCGTGAGCTGGATTTACTTCGTCGGCGCCTTGGTCGGCGTGATCGTCGTGCTGCCGCATGTCTGGGAGCGCCTGCACGACTACCAGAAGGAGCGGATACTCACCTTCATCGACCCCGACCGCGATCCGCTCGGCTCGGGCTATCACATCCTACAGTCCAAGATCGCGATTGGCTCCGCCGGGCTCACCGGCAAGGGCTACATGCAGGGGACGCAGACCCAGCTCAATTTCCTCCCCGAGAAGCACACCGATTTCATCTTCACGATGTTCTCCGAGGAGATGGGCTTTATCGGCTCGGTCATCTTGCTGGCGCTCTACCTTCTCGTTCTCTTGTTCATTACCTACATGGCGCTCAGATGCCGCAGCACCTTTCCGCGGCTGGTGGCCGCCGGCACGGGGCTTTGCCTGTTCGCCTATGTGTTCATTAACGTGGCGATGGTGACGGGGCTGGTGCCGGTGGTCGGAGTACCGCTGCCGCTGGTCTCCTACGGCGGCACCTCGATGCTGACCATGATGATCGGGCTCGGCTTTGTGCTCAACGCCCATGTCAACCGCGAGACCCGCATCAGGCGGGAGGAGCTTGGGCCGCTCTGGTGAGGCTAGCGGCCGACTCTGGACAGGCGGAGCCGGGCGGGGTAAGGGGAGCACCCTCGGGTGCACCCTTCGACGGGTCATCCCTCTCGGTGCGCCTCGAAACCGAAGGCGGACTTAAGCATGATCCGGAAAAGTGGGAACCGGTTTTCCGATAAGATCATGCGCAAAATCACTAGATCGCTATCATCGATAGCGCTCTAGGGGCGCATAGCTCAGGTGGTAGAGCAGCTGACTCTTAATCAGCGGGTCGTAGGTTCGAGTCCTACTGCGCCCACCAATCTTTCCAACAGGTTATCCACCAAGGCTCACTCGATATAACAGGCGCCAAGCAATTGGGGTCACAGCCGGGGTCACAATTTCCAAACTTGACTTCGGGTCAGAAGCTGACCTAAGCCGCCCGCATCGCGCCCAAGCACGCAGTGGCCGGTGACCTTGAGGCTGACGAGGGGACGGAAGTCAGATCCGCTCTCGATTTGCAATGTCCGCCGTCTGCTAAGTGCCAACTGCGGACATCTAGAGAGGTTTCGCCCGGCACGCGCCACGGGCGTCAAGCTGGCTAGCTAGTCGCTTGCGACTACCCACGTTAACCCTCCTGACATTCACCAGTGACATGAATGTTTTCGTAGTGTGATGGGGTGGAGGGGCCGCCGTTGCTTAAACCGAGGCGCATATTCAAAAAGGTCAATGAGTTTGTTTGCCTCGATGGTGAGGGTCGGGAATACGTCGTCATTGAATATCAGGATTTCTTCGAGAACCGTTTGCTCAATGGCCGTGTCAAGTGGCTCGCGGGACTAAAAGACTTCCGACTGCAAAATGGCTTGCCTCTATACAAGACAGGCGACCAGACATTCGTGATCGGGGCGACGGGATTGAAAATTCGTCGGACCAAGCCAGCCGAAGGATTGAGTCTATCCCACGATCGACAACCAATGACAGCCCATTCCGGGGGTCATAATGAGCCCTGTCACAACCTATTTGTGTTTGGCTGGGTCGATCTTAACCGAAGTAATAGCCACAATCGCGCTGGCAGCGTCCCAAAGCTTTTCAAAGCCACTCGCCAGCGTCATATCGATCATATGTTTCGCAGCCGCGTTCTGGCTACTCTCCTTCCCGCTTCGAACAATGCCGACCGGGATCGTGTACGCCGTCTGGTCGGGGTTGAGTATGGTCCTTGTGACGGCTGTTGCGTGGGTCTGGACCAAGCAGGTGCTGGACCTTCCAGCGCTTTTTGGAATGGCCTTGATAGCGGCAGGCGTCGTCGTGATTAATGTATTTTCGAGCTCAGCCACGACAGACGAGGCCGTTTCCCAGGGCCAGTCATGCGCGGTGTCAAAATCGACGTCCGGTACGTGTCCAAAGCAAAACGTAATGGGCTACGGCCAATCTCAGTTGTCGAGATCGCCTCCTCCACCTCCACTACCGGACTCCCACCATCTCCCCAACGCCGGGTCATTCAAGAAGGTAAGTTCGATTGGGGTTGTTTTAGAGCTTATTCAGACGGTTCGATCGAAGTGGAGGCGAACGGCGAAAAGCGATGGCATCGCAACTTTGCCGAACTTGAGCGCGAGCGGAAGCGACGGCGAAACCCGACGTCGTAGCAGTGAAGCTACGACCTTCACGTACACCTTAGGCCGCCGCCATAATAACCCTACTCATTACGATCTCGTCCGTTCCACCACATTAAAGCGTCGGAGGCACCGAAGGATAGATGTCCGCCTCAGGTTAAAGCGGGACCACAGTGGGGAGTCAGCCGAGACTTTAGCTCTCCACACGTATAAGCAGACATCGGATCTAGGAATGACCGCCTAGCGCCGCATCGCGGGCGAAGGAGGCGCTAATAACGAGCCACAATGGCTCACTTAGAACGGGCCTACGGTCTAAGGGTGAGGTGCCCTAATCTCGCGACGCGCCTGTGTGGTCGCGTCCCCGGAATCAAATGTCCGCGACACTGGTGGCGAGGATGCCAGGTGCATCAAGTCAGTTATTAGTCTTTGGAAAATCGCGTGAGGCAAAGAGAATACGACCTCTCCAAACTCTTGCGTGCGAAGGAGCAGCCCGTAAGCCTCATGCAGTACGCACAACTTGGTGACCGAAAACTGTGAGCGTCAACGGCCCTTCGCCCGCAGCATCCCTCGTTGCAACTTGAAGAGTTTTCGAAGTCTGGTTTACAGCCTCAGAGCTCAACTCTATGGCCTCTTCTCTGTCGCCGGAGATGAACGTGAGATGCAGTCCCCGTTCCGTTGACAAGACACGCTTGAGACGCTCGAGGTGCATGACCATTTGGATTCCAACAAATGAGTTGGGCAGCGCGCTCCGCCCAGCCGAAAGTTACGACAATCACCTAAACAAAAGGATTGCGAGAATTTTTGGGCGAACCTCGTCACGCGTTAACGATAATGACGTGTGCCGGTTGTAATCGCTGTTTGCTCTCCATTAAGGTTAAAGAATTGGAAGGATATCTTTTTCCTGTGCACGATGCGGGGGGCCCTTTGCACTCACCAATGTCCCAAGGCCCCGGCAAGCGGGCAAATCTAATCGTGCGCTCGCGCGCTGATGCGCCCCATTTGAAGAAGGCTGCCCTCGCCATCGAGCAGGCTGCGTGGAGCAATCTCGGCTATCTCAGCTACACCCGGTCCCATTACGAGTACTATGCCGAGCTGCTCGATGCGTATCCCGAATTCCAACTCTGCCTCGTCGACGAAGAGACCGACTATCCGGTAGCGGTGGCGAGCAGCGTCCCTTTCGTGTGCTCGGGACCGGATGATCTGCCGCCAGAAGGATGGGACTGGGTAGTCGAGACCGCTGCGCGCAACAAAGACATGAAACCTAACATGCTCGGCGGACTGGCGGTTTCGGTTCCGGCCGTGCATCGCTCCAAGGGCTACGCGCGCGTGTTGATCCGCTCCCTTCTCCAACTTGCAGAGAGCAAAGGATTGGATGGGGTCGTGGTGCCCGTACGCCCATCGGTGAAGGCCATGCATCCTTGGGTACCAATCGCCGACTACATGGCGTGGACCGACGACAGCGGCCGACCTTATGATCCTTGGCTCCGTAGCCATTGCTCCGTCGGTGGCAAGCTGATTGGGCCGTGCGAACGCTCGATGGTCGTGCATGAACCCATCGCGTTCTGGGAGAACTGGTCGAAGGCAGCACTTCGAGAAGTCGGGCGCTTACGCGCTTGAAGGTGCGCTGGCGCCGGTCAGGATCGATCTCGATAGCCAGAGCGGCACCTATGAGGAGCCTAACGTCTGGGTCTCTTACGGCTCCTGAGTCCCATTCGACGGGGGTGGCAAAAAAGCCGAGGCGCGCCTGGCCGTGAGCCCGGCCGATAGGAGTTTCGCGTGCACTGTTAGTCTGTGGGGAGAGACGGATGCACGTTTTCACTTCTGCTGCCGAGTTTCTGCGTCATCGCCGCCCGGAGCGACCAGTCCTAGCTTTGAGGCCGCACGCCGCTTGCCGCGCGGCGAATTGGTTTCTCACCAACTTCCCCGGCCGTGTGCTCTACGCCGCCAAAGCGAACCACGCACCTCAGATCATCGACGCCTTGGTGGATGCCGGCATTCGGGCGTTCGACGTCGCCTCGCTGGTCGAGATCGAGCGGCTTCGTGGCGTCAAGGACGCCGAGCTCTACTTCATGAACCCGATCAAGTCGCGAGGCGCGATCGTACGGCGCCTATGAGGATTTCGGTGTGCGGAGCTTCGCATTCGACTCGGACGAGGAGCTGGACAAGATCGTGACTGGGACCGGCGGGGCGCAGGACCTCACGCTCTTCCTGCGGGTGGCTTGTCCCAACACTCACAGTCTCATTCCGCTCGAAGGCAAGTTCGGCGTGTCGAGTGCCGATGCTCCCGCGCTGTTGTTGCGCGCGCGGCAGATCGCATACCGGCTCGGCATCACTTTCCATGTCGGGTCGCAGGCGACGGTGCCCGCGGCGTTCGGCGAGGCGCTCCGGCAAATCGGCCGACTGATCAAGAGCTCCGGCGTCTTAGTCGACGCCGTCGATATCGGTGGAGGCTTTCCGAGCCGCTATCCGCATTCCGATCCACCCGAGATCGCGAGCTTTATGGAGGAGATCGTCCGCACCGCCGACGAGCTTGCGGTCAAGCACTCATGCGAGCTTCTGTGCGAGCCGGGACGGGCCCTAGTTGCAGAGGCAGAGTCGGTGATCGTGCGCGTCGACGCCCGCCGGGGCAACGCGCTCTATGTCAATGACGGCGCGTTCGGCACGCTTTTCGATGCCGCCTATTCAGGCTTCCGCTTCCCGGTGCGCCTGGTCGCGACTTCGCGGCGGAAGACGAAGCCGGTGACTGAGTTCGCTCTTTATGGGCCGACCTGCGACAGCTCCGACTATATGCCGGGGCCGTTTATCCTGCCGGATCACGTTCGCGAGGGCGACTATATCGAGATCGGCCAGATCGGCGCCTACGGTCGGGTGTTGGCGAATCGCTTCAATGGCTTCGGCCAATACGATGAGGTTGTGCTTATGGACGAGCCGATGCTGTCGATGTACGGCGATGCCGAAAAGCCGACCCGCGACACGCGGAAGACTGCGCAGAGTCTGGGGCCCCGCGCCACCTTACGCCAGCCGTGAAGCTGAAAAGGCACTTAACCGCTAAAGTCTTAGTGGAAGCTTCAAATGCAACTTAAAATCTGTTCATTACAAAAATCTGCGCGAGAAACATCGCAGAATTCCCCAGTGCTGCGCGCCTTGCCTTAGGCCATCGTGCCAAGAGCCTTCGATAATCCGCTAAAGTGGCCTTCTCAGCATCGCTGACGTGCGCGCCTCGGATACCCCACCTCCGCCCTCCGAAGAGGCCTCTGCCCACGCTCTTGCTGATGGTCACTAGCCAGGCCCGACCCAGCTGCATCCTGCGGTGCCTTGGCATCGAGAGGATAGCGTGGCGCAGATGTCCGCTTTGGGTAATTAGCGGACGGCGTCAAACCGATCCTGATAATTTTAGTGAAATCGGAAACGCCGTCTTCAATCTCTCGTTGTAGTCCTGATGTTGTAGAGAAGCGGTTCGGGGTCTCTGTTGTCTCGCATTTCACAAGCCAGCTACTTCCACGGCGATCTTCGCCGCCTCACCACGATGATCGCGGTGGCAATTGCCTTCTTCGGCGTGCTTCTGCTCGCGATCATTGCCTATGCAGGATGGAAGGCCAACGAGACGGCGAGCGAGCGGGAAAGCATGCTCGTCGATAACTCGCTCAACGAGAGCATCGCCCGCGCCTTGAACGAGCAGAAGAGCAGCGCCTGGTGGGATGACCCCGTCGCTAAAATCACCGACAAGGCCATCGATCTCGAATTCGCCGATGCCAATTTCGGCGTGTTCTTCACCGAGACCTATGGGCATGACGAGGTCTACATCCTCAACGCGGAGGATCGTCCGCTTTTCGGCTTTGCCAACGCAAAGAGGCTAGACCCAGCGGCGTTTGAGAAGCGCCGCCCGGCTCTGGCTGCCCTGATCGACGAGATACGGAGGGGGGACCGCTCAAAGCTTGAGCCTCGTCCCGACATCGTCGGCGACTCGATGAATCGCTACCATGTTCTCGTCCCTGACCAAGCGGCGCGCTGGGCGGGGCATATCGTATCTGTGGACGGCCGACCTGCCGTTGTTGCCGGCATGACCATCGTGCCCAACATGGACAAGAGTCTGTTGAAAGGCACGCCCAACCTCTTGCTCAGCATCATCTATATCGATGATGCCTTCATCTCCGATATTGGGCGTTCGCTGCTGCTGCCCGATTTGGCCCTGACGTCCCAACCGTCGCACGCAGACGGAGTCGTCTCCGAAGCCTTTGTCGGTGATGAGGGCATCCCGGCCGGCTTTCTAACCTGGACCACGAAGCGTCCCGGTCATATCCTCTTGATCATCATCCTTCCGCTTGTGGCACTCGGCATTTTGGCCACCGGCCTTTTGTCAATGACCATGTTTAGGCGCCTGAGACGCGCCCACGATTCCCTTCAATATGAAGCCAAGCACGACGCACTTTCCGGCCTGCCGAACCGCGTGGAAATGGTCGAAAAGATCGAAAGCTTTCTCCATCGCCAGAGGATCGAGCTCAGCAATCGGCGGGCGGTCGCCGCCTATATTGATATCGATCGCTTCAAGGACATCAATGACACGCTCGGCCACGAGGCCGGCGATCAATTAATAAAGGCGGTGGGGCAGCGCTTGAAGGCGCGCCTCAGGCCTCAAGACTTTCTGTCGCGCTTCGGCGGCGATGAATTTGCAATTCTAGGCATGCCGGTAGGCTCGGGAGGAGATGCGGCGATCGCGGACCGCATAGCGCAAGCCTTCGCATTGCCCTTTTCCGTCCATGGCCAGAGCATTCGCGTGACCGCTTCGGTCGGCCTTGCTGTGGCCCCCGACAACGGCGTCACAGCCGACGAATTGATGCGCCACGCCGACATCGCGCTCTATGAGGCCAAGAACCAGGGCCGCGACTGCGCCGTGTTCTTCTCCCCCGAAATGGCCGAGCGGGTTGAGCATCGCCGCTCGATCGAAGTAGAGTTGCGCACCGCTATTGAGGCCAATCAACTGCGGCTCCACTACCAGCCGATCATCTCATGCGGCACGGGAGCGATTGTTGGCGTGGAGGCGCTGCTGCGATGGCGTCATCCTGTGCATGGCGAGATATCGCCCGCGGAATTCATTCCCATCGCCGAAAATTCTGGCCTTCTTCCCGCGCTCGGGGAATGGGTCCTCGATCAGGCAATGAAGGATTCCAAGCGCTGGCCCGATCTGGAAGTTGCAATAAACCTCTCTCCGGTCCAGTTCCGTCATGTCGATCTTAGGCCAACCCTACGCGAGCTCGTTGCAAAACATGGCGTGGATCCGAGTCGCTTCGTTCTAGAGATCACCGAGAACGTGCTGTTGGAGGCAACTAACCACACTATCTCCATTCTCGAATCCATCCGCGCCATGGGCTTTAAAACCGCACTCGATGATTTCGGCACGCGTTATTCGAGCTTGGCGTATCTCTGCAATTTCAAGTTCGACAAAATCAAGATCGACCGCTCATTCGTCAGCAGAATGTCTGAGGATGACACCTCGAGAACCATCGTCCAATCCGTTGTCAAGCTTGGCCGCGCGCTCGGTATGGATATCGTTGCCGAAGGCGTCGAGGATGAACTGGAAGCCACGATGATGACCAGTTTCGGCTGCACCGAGCTGCAGGGATTTTACTTTTCGAAGGCGATTGCTGCGGGTCGGATATCTAAACTTCTCAGCACCTTCCAGTCCAAGCGCTTTGTTCAGGCTCCGCAGTCCTTGCATATCGTTAGGCCACACGGCGCTGCCGGCTAATTCTGCCTATGGTCTCGCAGCGGACGCGACGCATTGATGATGAAATCATTCCGCTTTGGGTCAAAAGCCGACATTGAAGTTCATGACGGCGAACGTCCGCTAAGTGCCAATAGCGGACTTCAAGCAGGGCCGATCTCGCCCAATGCATCGTGACCAGGCCCAAAATCTCGCCAATGGTACTCACTGCGATCGCAGCCGTCATGATCGTGAAGCGTGAGAGCCTCGCGATAGCATCTATACCGGCAGTGTCTGGAAGCGCTGAAGCCCCCGTTCTTTGGGGTACCCCATGGGCTAGCCCCTATTTTCCGGAACCACCGCGCTGGCCACACGTTTCTTGTATGCGAAGCTTGCGTTCGCCTTGCCCCGGCGTAGCGCCGGGGCTCTCTTCTTGGCGTAAGCGGAAGGCTATCGCTTGTGACAGCTAACTCTTCGAATTCTGTCAGCTAGAACCCCTTGAACAGATTTCCAGCAAGAAGCAGCAGAAACGCGATTAGGAGCGTTTCAAATGTGTAGGTGCTTACGACAGGAATATGGACGTGTGCGTATCGCACCAGCACGGCAAGCAACGCTAAAAAGACCGAGATGATGAACACCGCACGCGATGGTGGTGTGAGCCAATAGTATGCCATGCGAAATCCCCCTACCGACGATGACCTAACGGAATCCCAAGCACACGAGCCTTTTGTCTGAGCGCTCCGGGCGTGCGCTTCGTCGTCCTTGAGATAACAGCTACGGAAGTTTTGCTCTTTGAGTGCTGCTTTAGCTCGCGAATGTCTTGTGTTGTCCATTCACGGCGAACTCGGCGCTTCGCAGTCCTGGGCATTACTAAAATCCCTCTTCCTTTGTGAGACCCGCATATAACAGCTGGGCGGCACAGCCACCACCCCCGGTTATGAGCGATAATTGTTGCGGTTCATCATGCCGTGATGGTGCTCACACCTGAGCAACATTTGCAGATTGCGGATGTCTACGATAAGTGCGCCGCCGACTATATGGTGCCAGCGCCCCAGCGGCGGCATTCCGCGCAAGGCAGAGATGTTTCGCCTGCTAGCTCGCTTAGGAGCCAAGCCAAGATAAACTCCGATTTCGGGCACGGCCCAAGAAGCTTCCGCCCCTGCTAAAAGTGCTAACGCCAATCCCGGAATGGTTTCGGTGGCGCGGCACCTATTTGCGTGGCAGCAACGCCGGTAGATCGCCGATGTTTGCCGCTATGCGTCGTGCCTCAATCCCTTACAGTCCCAGGATTTCGCGTCGTCCCTTGCCGCTATCGCTCCAGCAGGCCCGATTGGAGGAGTTTGTCGGAGTAGAGGTCGAGGACTGTAGCGTCTCGGAAGGAATATGCCAGCCGCCATGCTGGCAAAGTGATTGCGGGATTGATCTTCAACATTTTGACTACCTCTGCGCGGGCATATGACAAACGGCCGAGGTGTACGTAGGCGATCGCCAGGAGCAGGTGGGCGTCGTTGAATTTGGTTTGCGTTAGAGCGTCCAATGCCTCTTCAAATCGGCCAAGCGCCAAGTACGCCCAGCCCCTTCCATAGTTATACGACCAACCGAGTGCCTGATCTCGCGCTGCTATCTGGTCAGCCCACTGAAGTGCCTGTTCCGGTTGACCAGCCTGCACAAGTACCATCATCACACGGGAGAGCATGAACGTGTCATAGGGCGCCAGAGCGACAGCATCGTCCACGGCGGCAAGCGCACTATCAAAGTCTCTCTCGTGAACAAGCACATAACTCATGAGCCAGATAGCCAATCGCGCCACTTGTGGAGAGAGATGCTCGTTGGCAAGGACCTGCCGAGTAAGCTCGCCTGCGCGTCGAACATCGCCCCGTGGATCGTCACTGACGAAGGTGTATGCGCGAACCATATGGTGCCAACCGAGCTTCACTGTGAGGAGGGGCGAATTTGGAAACTTCGCTAGTCCCGCTCTCCAAATCTCGCCCGACCGCTCGATTCCTGCCTTGGTGTATTTCATCAATTGGTCGTGGCCGCGAAGATAATAGTCGTACTCGTCAAGTGTCGTACCCTTCCCCCAGGCTTGCCGATGCTGCGCCTCCATCAATGCGCCTTTCTCCCCAGTCAGCGCACTTACCATCATGCCGGTGACCTGGTCCTGAAGCGCCCATGGGTCCGCGCCCGACCTGTCGAAACGCTCAGCCCAAACATGTTCGCCGGTCTTGGTGTCGATCAGCTGGGCTATGATTTGAAGCTTGTCGCCATCCTTGCGGACGCTGCCTTCGAGTAAGTAGCCCACACCTAGTTCTTCTCCGACCTGCCGCAGATCCACAGCCTTGCCCTTGTAGGCGAAGGAGGAACCCCGGGCGACAACCCTCAAGTCCGGGAAGCGGCAGAGCGCCGTGATGATGTCTTCGGCCACCCCGTCACCCAAATAGCCAAGAGTTTGGTCGGCGTTCAAATCATCGAAGGAAAGGACAGCTACGGAAGGAACCGATGAGAAGACTACATGCGTCGGAGGGATCGTCGGGCGAGGAACTTGAGACTCGTCGTCTCGGACTTCGATTTGCGGGGCATAGGTCCCTTTCGGCAGCTCGATGTGAATGGGATCGCGTTGACCATCGCCCGCGTAATATTCGCGAAGTTTGTCTCGTAGCCGGGCCGCCTCGACGCGCACCACGGGGTCAATCACAGGGTCGAACGTGTCAGGCCGACCGAAGACTTCCAACGCCACGCTGTACCCTGTTATCCGATCGCTGCGACCAGCCAGAGCCTCATTGACGATATATTCCAGGAATTGCCGCCTGCGCCTTGATTTTTGGAACAGGGGGCTGTGGAGCACTCGGTCCAGTTGCTCGCGGACAGCCTTTTGATCGGGGACACTCAAACTACTGCGCGGGATGGTTGCCACGCCCGGCTCCAATTGTAGCTCCGGGCCCTAGCGTCCGGGCTGTTTGATACCTGTTACATACTAGGACCACTCATATCGCTGCGCTACTGTTGGTGCCAAATACCCCTGACGTGCTGAGGATCGCCAGCACCAATCACTCAATTCTGGGAGGCTAAGCGATGAACCTAAAGCCGCTCTTTGTAGCTCTGCCCGCAGCCCTATGCCTTCTTGGCAGCGGTACTGCGATTGCGGGTGAACCGGTCAAAGATACAGGCGCCATGGCCTGCGTGAACGACAAGTGGGACGTGAAGGAGCCGGAAAATGGTCACAAGCTGGTCGACGCCGCCATGCGTTGTGTCCTGATCCCCGACGATCCCGCAGAACCAACAATCAGCCAGGACTGCGTGGGCAACTACGAATACATGCCTGACGAAAGCTGGAAGGGCACCGGCACCTGCACCGACAATTATCCTGGCGGCAAGATCAGCCTGACTTGGCACGAAGGCTCTGATCTCAAGGAGTACACTTACACCAAAACCGGCGGCACCGGGAAATACCAGGGCGTCAAAGGCGGCGGAACGTATATGTATCAGAATTCTTTCCGACACACTCTCAGGTGGCCGATACAAAGGTACGATAGAATTACCCTAGTCGAACTGGAGCGTTATGGTCGGCTCCTGGCTTTTTATCACTGGCTGCTCTGGGTGTTGTTCGCGTGTCGGCGGAGACCCGTGGCACATCCAGCACCCCGGACTCTCTTTCCCGCGTCCTAGTCGGCCAGTCCCGGCTGTCGTAACGACATCGGGACAATCCGTTTGGGGGGAACCATGTCGCTGATTGAATGGTCGGGCGTATTCTGACCCACCTCATAGATGCATTCTGACCCACCTCATAGATGCATGATGTCCGCTCCGGGTCATTTGCGGACATTGGAGTTTACGTCAGGGTTGTCCTTCACCGTCCCGGTGACCAGCGATGCCGACACGTAGTAGCTCGGGCTCACGACATTCAGGCACGCCTGATGGAGAACACCGACCTGTCTGTGCATACTATCGCGAGTCAGGAACGAGTATCCGCAGCTTACATCTATCGCCTGCTGCGTCTTCCCTCGCTTGCACCGGACATCGTCACCGCCATTATCAACGGTAGGAACCCACCGCAGCTTACCGCCAAGAAGCTGATGCGACTGACAACGCAGATACCGACCGACTGGGTCGAACAGCGAACACTACTTGGCTTCCAAAAGCACTGAGGTGGGTACCCAAACAGCGGGACCTTTGTCGCGTTCGGAAGGCGGCAGATTTTCCGGGACGCTTGTCTACCGATTCACTCAGCCAAAAAAGTGAACCCCCAAATGCCGCCCGGGAGACTTTCTTGTCAGGGACGCCGAGGATCCGCCGCAGAAACGTCTCTGCCGTCTGGAGCTCCGGGAGGATAGGCGAAGAATGCGCCGGATTTCGCGGGGAAACTGTGCACGTGGAAATTAGAAATCATTGTTCTATATCAACGTGTTAGCTGGTGGCTGTGCTGGCAGTCCGGAGCCAACCCGTCTCCCTGCAATTTGGGGAATGCAGGGTGATTTTGCCAAATTGCAGGGACAGCGCCGTCTTATCCCGGCAGAAGGCCCTCGCATCTCAATGGCTTGGGTAGGGCTCTCCCTATTCAAGGAGCAGGGAGACCATCCTTCCATAGCAGGGAGGGTAGCTCCGCGCCCGTGCGTCCTCTGGCGACAATCACGCAGCTCAGTTCAATGTCCGCTTCCGGGCTCTTTCCGGCATCGACGCATGGCCCATTGATGTCGGCTTTTGACCCATAGCGGACATCAGCGATGGGGCCTAAGCGAGCCGCTCAGGCACCGGCGAACGCAACAAAAGACCACAATCTATCCCCCCGCCCGGCAGTTTTCCGCCGTATTACAAGCCTAATTCCCGAGTGATCTGGGTCGCGACTGTCATGCGCTTCGGAGGTGAGCAAATTTATGAATGCGAGAAGAATTGCGAGCATCGGCATGGCAGGCGTTTTGGCGGTCATTGCCGTCCCAGCGGCCGCTACCGATTTGGTCCGTCATTCTCCTCCTCCGCTCGTCGAACCTCTTCCAACGGCTCCGGTCGGGACGACCTGGTCCGGCTTCTACATCGGTGGGAATCTTGGCGCGGCGTTCGATCCAAACAACCTCAGCATCAAGGACCTAAGTGGAGAGCAGGACCTTTCGCTGAAATTCTCGAACGAGACAGAGTTACTGGGTGGAGCGCACGCTGGGTACAATCTGCAGATGGGCAGTTGGGTTGTCGGCCTGGAAGGGGACTTCGATTTCGCAAACGACGTGAATTATCTCGCCAGCGTTCGTGGACGCCTTGGCTGGGCTCTCGGCAGTTGGCTACCCTATGCTACTGCAGGCGTTGCATTCATCGACGCCGACAACAATTTCTCGGTGGTGTCCGCCGATGACGGCCCCTTCAACTTCAACACCGGCACTACCGACACAGGTTTCGTCGTGGGCGGCGGCGTAGATTACAAAGTCGCTCCTCACCTGAGCCTTGGCTTAGAGGGTCTCTACTATGACTTCGGCTCTCAAAATACATCTCTCAATGCTGGCGATGAGCCCTTCCTGCTGAAGGACGATGAAAATTTTGCCACTGTGCGTGGGCGGTTGACCTATCACTTTGACAGCAGTTACTGATTTCGCTCGGAAAGCGGGCCACGGTGCCGCGCTCTCACCGTGCTTTTTCGATAAGCTTGGATGGGGACATGAGCGGTGCGATCAATGCCGCATACGTTGCAGTGCTGCATTTGTCGCTCCCCACAGCCGAACTAAATCCTCTGCCCAAATCTCAATCTTCACCCGAAATTGAGTTGCCGCCACTGACGCCAGCGTTCTTGACAAGGGTGTCCTTGCAGAGACATTCGATTTCGGATGCCTCCCAATGCAGCACCGGATCATCTAACCAAGCTCTGCCTTTAAGTCTCCAGCCCGGCAGGGATGTGACTTGGATGCGTAACGGGACATTGGGGTCAAGCGCGGGCTGCGGTAGGCCTGGAGGTCCGACCAGCCAAGCCTTCTTAATGGCCCGTTCCAGCCTCTCGCGTGCCTCTGCACGTCGTGGTCGATTGGATCGTCGCCCCTTCCCTGCGCCGCTGGTATCATTGGCTCGGTAGTCGCCGTCGAGTTCGATGCCCCCGCAAATCGCCCCTAGGGCACGATCAGCTAAGATTGCGAGTTAGCAAATCTATCTCAATTGCGGAACATCCGCGAGCGGTCGCTTGGGCATGGAGCCACTTTGGTGGCCTGCAACTCCGTAACAGTGCGCCGTCCTGCTGCGTAAAGACCTCGCCTGGCACTCGAAGGCGAAAGCAGGGCTCGTCAGTTGTGAAAGGCTCACGCGGTAGGCGTGAGCGCCTCTTGCGCCAGACCCTTAGGGCTAATGTGCTGATGAGATCGGTCAGCCGCGCAACGAAGGCCTCGTCGATTTTCAGGTTGAACGGCGGTTGCGCGAACTGCTCGCGATTGCGTACGAACACGCTGCATTGACCCATCAGCGAAACGGCGGCGCACATGGCGTCGTGATCCGAGGTTCCGGGCGGAAGGAAACGCCGCACAAGCTCGGTGGCGCCGGTGAGAAACGGCATGGCGCCCGTCTTAACGAAATTGGTCAGCACCTTGCTGGGACGGACGTTCTCCCAAGCGAAGATGCGTATGTATCGGCTCATCTGATCGCGGGCAAGGAGCGGACGCAGCTGTTGATGCACGAAGTTGCGTAGGGCCTCCTCGCGTGGCATGTCCCTAAGTTGCTCGGGGTCGAAATTGTCGAGCCGTAGATAGCCCTCGAAGGCCACCTTGAGCACCTCGAAGTAGAGCCCCTCCTTGCCCTTGAAATGGTAGTTGATCGCCGCCTGATTAACGCGCGCTTTGGAGACAATCGCCCGAATGCTTGTGCCGTCATAGCCTCGCTCGGCGAACAGAGCGACCGCGGCCTTCATAATGCTGTTGCGCGTATATTCGGATGGGCGGGACATTCGCATCCAGGTAAAAATTCAAACAATTGTTTGAATTCAGCTTACGCGCGCCTGGGCGCCGATGCAATCGCTGGATGGGTGCCTTCACCCTCGACAGCCTCATGCCTCACCGGTCATTGTTTGGACACAAACGAGTGTTTGAATTTCAAATGATCGTTTGAAACGCCTTGTAACAGTACATGATTCATGGGTAAGCGAAATGGCAAAGTCGAGGGAAATGGCTCAATCCGCCTACGTGTCGCCGAAGGGCTTCGCGGCGTGGCAGGCGCTAACCAAGGCGTTGTTCGACGACTACCGTCCCGAGCTGCACTACATGCGCGGCCGGGGGCCCAAATGGCACGAGAAGCACGATCGGGCCGAGATTAAGGCGCGTCTCCGGCCGTCACTAAAGCATTGCTGGCGGGTCTTCGACCGTGAGTGGATACGGATCTCAATAGGCCCTAGTTCCTGCTCGTCCTCCCGACGCGTGAGGCGCTGAGAAAGCCGACATAGATGGACCCTGAAGAGAGTCCGCTCTTGACCCAAAGCGGACGTGGATCCCTATTGATAATTGCTCAAGGCACTTGGTCGAAGAGCAGCCTCCGGTTGGTTGATGTACTCCGTGTTCCTAGGTTCGAAAGCGTACCGATTTTGCGCTTGACGATTAACTGTGCTTTTGGAATCGATTCGGTAGATGCGGGGGTGTGACTAGAGGAGTGTCACATGCCTGGAAATCCGAAAGAATGCCGAGAGCACGCTAGGTGCTGCTTAGAGCACGCAGCGGCCGCGACATCGCCGCTCGTCAGGGATAATTTCCTGAACTTAGCGCAAACCTGGAGCCGTGTTGCGCGAGAGCTAGAAGCAAGCAAGAGATTTCTTGACGCCTTGGGGAAGAGTTTCCTGTCGAGAAGCCTGCGCCGCCGCGCGGGCGAGTAGCTTAAGCTGGCGCCGTCACCATTGCTGACCAACCGCCCCGCAAGCAGTGCTGGCAGCTTGGCGATGAAGCTCGTTGCGACGAGCCTCGTCCATCGTCAGTACGGCGATGTCGGCATCTGCCTTCGCCTCGCGCGCGTAAACGTAGGCCAATGCCTGGCCGGTCGCGTCCTTTAGGGGGATGAGCTCAGCGATCCAGAAGGGGCTAGGGGGAATTCCCCAACGCAATTACCGACGCATGTGCGATCCAAGCGGAATGACCTTTGGGGAGTAGCTGGCCAGAACCATATCGCAAAGGTGTCAAACTCGACGACGCCCGGTCGGGGAAGAGCGAAATGTACGGCGACCTCTGAAGCCGCAAATGGGCATGCCATCTTTCACGTTGACGCTAAGGAATGTGCCAACGTTGTTTATACGGTAGGGGGAGAACTAACCTCGATTACAATTAAGGGAGGTCATGGTGGCTCCGACTACCTTTTCTCACATTATGAGAACCCTAAAGTCGACGTGGTATCCTGTAGCGCTTGCTAGCACTGATTTGGCATTGCCACCAGCGGGCTTCCGACTTGATGAGAGCCAGCCTATCACCCATTCGAGTTCACCGGACCGGTTGCGCAGGAAGTGAAGGGGAGCGCGCACTTTTGGCGTCCTTCGATCTCCCCTTCCGTGATTGGCGTGTCGATGAAGCTCGCGGCTTCGTACCCGCCATCGGTTGACGTCGGATTTCATTGCAATAGGATTGAGCATCTTAACTAGCAGCACAGGGCGGAAGTTATCGGTTCGCCCTGCAGGTTAGGCTCAGGGATGCATGCCAGCCCTGGGGACGGTAGGGCCGTCGCAATCCACCAGTTCCCGCCGGTGGAACGAAATCGCCCATATATGGTATGGCGGCGCGCGCCGCCCTCCAGCCTGATACAGCGAAAGTGGGAATGGCGACTTCTGAAACGAAGCACGATCAACGTCTCAGACGGAAACGCGGTTCGAACGCGACACCTCAACTCGTGACATTCCGGGCGAGCGAGCTCGCGCCCCGCATCGCCATCGAAGGGGTGCAGCCCGAGCTTGACGGTGGACGCTTTGCCGTCAAGCGGGCTGTCGGGGATGTCTTGTCTGTCGAGGCGGACATCTTCGGAGATGGCCACGACAAGATCGGGGCCGCTCTCCTTTGCCGCCTCGAGAAGGAGAGCGATTGGCAAGAAGTGCCGATGCATCCGCTCACCAACGATCGCTGGCGCGGGGTGTTCCCGCTTCTGGAGAATGCGCGCTACCTCTACACGATCATCGCCTGGAAGGATTTGTTTGCATCCTGGCGTGACGAAGTCGCCAAGAAACAGGCGGCCGGTCAGTCTCTCTCGCTCGAACTCATCGAAGGCGTAAAACTGCTCGAGCGGACCATAACGGATGGCGGGCCCACCGCCAAAACCGTGCCGAGTAGATTGGCAGATCTCGCCGAGCGCGTCGCCAAGGCGGAGAGCGACGCACTTCGCCTTGGGCTCTTGATGAGCGAGGATACGCGCGAGCTGATGGCGCGTTCCGGGCTGCGGACCAATCTTTCATCCTATGCCAAGGAGCTCGAAGTCTGGGTCGATCGGCGCCGCGCCGTGTTCAGCGCCTGGTACGAACTGTTCCCGCGCTCTCAGTCCGGCGATGCGAGCCGGCACGGAACTTTTGACGATGTTATTCGGCGCCTACCCTACGTGCGCGACCTGGGTTTCGATGTTTTGTACCTCACGCCTATTCATCCAATCGGTCGGACAAATCGCAAGGGGCCCAACAACTCTCTCAGCCCTTCGCCAGCGGATCATGGAAGTCCTTACGCGATCGGTTCCGAGCAAGGCGGCCACGACGCCATCCATCCGCAGCTTGGCTCCTTCGCCGACTTCGAGCGACTAGTGAGGGCGGCGGGGGAGCAGGGCTTGGAGATCGCGCTCGACTTCGCCATCCAATGTTCGCCCGACCACCCTTGGATCAAGGAGCATCCGGAGTGGTTCGACTGGCGTGCCGACGGCACTATCAAATTCGCCGAGAACCCCCCCAAGAAATACGAGGACATCGTCAACGTTCACTTCTACCGCGAGGCCTTCCCCTCGCTGTGGTTGGCGCTGCGTGACGTGATCCTGTTTTGGGTGAACAAAGGCGTAAAGATCTTCCGGGTGGACAACCCGCACACCAAGCCATTCCCGTTTTGGGAGTGGCTGATCCGCAGCGTCCAGGATCGGCATCCGGAAGTCTTGTTTCTCTCCGAGGCGTTCACGCGGCCCAAGCCGATGAAGCTGCTCGCCAAGCTCGGATTCACGCAGTCCTATACTTACTTCACTTGGCGCGACACCAAGCCTGAGCTGACCGATTATCTCACCGAGCTTACGCAAGGAGAGACGCCCGAATTCTTTCGCCCGAACTTTTTCGTTAACACGCCGGACATCAACCCCACCTACCTGCAGACGAGCGGCCGTCCCGGTTTTCAGGCCCGGCTGGTCTTAGCGACGACCTTGGCGGGCAGCTACGGAATATATAATGGGTTTGAACTCTGCGACGCCCGCGCGCTTCCCGGTAGAGAGGAGTATCTCGATTCGGAGAAATATGAAGTAGTCGCCTGGGATTATGACCGAGAAGGCCATATCCGCGACGATATCGTCTTCATGAACAGGCTGCGGCGAACCCACCCCGCGTTACAGCAGTTCGCCAACCTAAAATTCTATAACGCCTGGAACGATCAGATTCTGTATTTCGGCAAAGCGACAGAAGACAAGGCTGACTTCCTGCTGGTTGCGGTCAATCTCGACCCGCACAATGCGCAGGCCGCGCATTTCGAGGTCCCCTTGTGGGAGTTCGGACTGCCGGACTCGGCATCGATTGGCGTCCAGGATCTCGTTACCGGCTCGCGTTTTACGTGGACCGGAAAAGTCCAGCAGATGCTCCTTGACCCCCAAGCGCGGCCTTATGCAATTTGGCGCCTGGAAGATCCGTCAGGGGGGAGGCCATGATCTCCGTGGTAGTCCCATCGGCAGAGAGGGCGCAAGCCGAAGCGGAACCCGGGATCGATCGCGCCATCACCGATTGGTACAAAGAGGCCGTCATCTATCAGCTGCACGTGAAGGCCTTTCTGGACTCCATCGGCGACGGCATCGGTGATTTCCAGGGGCTGATGCAGCGGCTCGACTATATCGAAGCGCTTGGCGTCAATGTCATATGGCTGCTCCCCTTCTATCCGTCGCCGTTGCGAGATGACGGCTACGACATTTCCGATTACCGGGAAATTCATCCGTCCTACGGCGACATGGATGCCTTCAAGACCTTCATGAACGAGGCGCACCGACGCGGGATTCGCGTGCTGACCGAGCTCGTGATCAATCACACATCGGATCAGCATCCTTGGTTCCAGCGGGCGCGCAAGGCGCCCAAGGGCTCCCCGCATCGCGATTTCTATGTCTGGAGCGAGACCGACGAACGCTATGCAGGGACCAGGATCATTTTCCTCGATACCGAGAAATCGAACTGGGCGTGGGATCCCGAAGCCAACGCCTATTACTGGCATCGCTTCTATTCGCATCAACCCGACCTCAATTTCGACAATCCGACGGTGCGCGAGGAGATTATCGAGGTCATGCGCTTTTGGCTCGACCTTGGCGTCGATGGTCTCAGGCTGGACGCCGTCCCTTATCTCTGCGAGCGCGAGGGGACCAACAACGAGAATCTGCCCGAGACTCATGCCATCCTGAAGCGGCTGCGGCAGGAAGTTGACCATTATCCGGACCGCATGCTGCTAGCCGAAGCCAATCAATGGCCCGAAGACACGCGCGCCTATTTCGGCGACGGTGACGAGTGCCACATGGCGTTTCATTTCCCACTTATGCCCCGCATGTACATGGCGCTCGCTCAGGAGGACCGCCACCCCATCACCGACATCTTGCGGCAGACCCCGCAGATTCCGGATCAGTGCCAGTGGGCTCTCTTCCTGCGCAACCATGACGAGTTGACGCTCGAAATGGTGACCGACGACGAGCGGGACTACCTCTGGCGCACCTATGCAAACGACAGCCGTGCGCGAATCAATCTCGGCATTCGCCGCCGTTTGGCGCCGCTGCTCGACAATGATCGACGTAAGATTGAGCTGATGAACGCCTTGTTGCTGTCGATGCCGGGAACGCCGGTGCTTTATTACGGTGACGAGCTCGGCATGGGCGACAATTACTATCTCGGCGACCGCGACGGCGTGCGTACGCCGATGCAATGGTCAGCCGACCGCAATGGCGGGTTTTCACGCGCCGATCCGCAACGGCTCTATCTTCCGCCGGTTATGGACGCGAACTACGGCTATCAAGCCATCAATGTGGAGGCGCAACAGCGCGACCCGTCTTCGCTTCTCAACTGGATGACTCGGATGATCCGGGTGCGTAAGGCGCATACCGCCTTCGGACGCGGCAGTCTTGATTTCCTCTATCCACGCAATCGTAAGGTGCTGGCCTTCTTGCGGGCGCATGAGGGCCAGACGCTTCTCTGCGTATTCAATTTGGCGCGCTCGGCTCAGGCGGTGGAACTCGACCTGCGCCAACATGCCGGCGCCGTACCCGTCGAGCTCACCGGAAATTCGGCTTTCCCGCCGATCGGTGAGCTGCCCTACATGCTGACCCTTCCGGCCTATGGCTTCTATTGGTTCATCCTTGAGACCGAGGCCGAGCAGCCGCGCTGGCACGTGCCACCGACCGAGGTAGCCCCGGATTTTGTCACCCTCATCGCCTCCGACGGTTGGCGCGGCGCTTTTGCCGAGACGCAGAAGGCCCGCATGGAGCGCGAGGTCCTTCCCGATTTTCTGTTCCGGCAAAGATGGTTCGGGGCGAAGGATGCGCATTTCGCCCGCTTTGAATTGAGGAATTTCGCAATGCTCGAGGGTCAGCAAGGCAGTTACCCGTTGACGGTCTGCGACACCTTGCTGCCCGGCGGCGACACCCAGTGCTACTTCCTGCCGCTCTCGGCCCGATGGGGCAGCGAGCATTTACGGGCAGGCCAGCCAATGCTCGCCTTTACGCTTGCGCGGCTGAGATCTGGGGCGCGTATCGGCGCTCTTCTCGACGCCTCTCGTGACGAGGGCTTTATTCGCGATCTCGTGCGGGCAATGGGCGAAGGTAGGACGATCGAGACGCCTGACGGGCGCATCGAGTTTTTGGCAAATCCGAACTGGACTGCGGTCGGACCCGAGGCCCAGATCCGGACCGTCGGTACCGAGCAGAGCAATGTGTCCGTCATCGTCGATGAGCGCATCGTGCTCAAGATCTACCGCCGCCTCCATTCCGGTGCGCAACCCGAGTTGGAGGTCGCCCGCTTCCTGACCGAAGTGGCCCATTACCCAAATACGCCCGAATTCCTCGGTGCGGTTGAAGAGGTGACCAGCGCCGGAGAGCGCACGGCTTTGGCCATCGCCTTCGCCTTCGTGCCCAACCAAGGCGATGCCTGGAACGGAGTGGTTGAGGCGCTGAACCGTGGCCTCGAAGACCTTATGCTTGCCGCTGAAGACGAGGAAGCGGCGAGCGGGACCCAGGATAACCTCCATGTATTTCCGCTCGATCTCTCCAAGCGGCTTGGCAGGCGCACCGGCGAGCTTCATTTAGCCTTTGCCACGAAGACGGACAATCCGGCTTTCGCCTCGGAGCCCGTGACCCGCGAGGACATAACGCAATGGTCTGAAGGCGTGCGCCGCGAGGCCGAACGGGTCCTAACTGAACTTGAAAACGTGCGCAGAGCTCGCGCCCGGAGGCGACCGAAGAGCTGATTTCGCGCCTGCTCGCCGCCCGGGATGCTATCCACGCAATGATCGATGCGATCGCAAAAACTCCGCCGGTCGGCCTCAAGAACTCGCATCCATGGCGACTACCATCTCGGTCAAGTGCTCATCGCCCAAAGCGACGTCATCATCGTCGACTTCGAAGGCGAGCCCGCGCGAACGCTGGCCGAGCGACGCGAGAAGAGCTGCCCATTGCGGGATGTTGCGGGTATGTTGCGATCTTTCGACTATGCGGCATGGACCGCGATCGAGCGGTTTGTCGCTCGGACCGGCGAGCTTCCCGAGCGAGTTTTGGCGGCGGCGACCATCTGGCGCGATCGCACCAGCCGAGAGTTTCTCGAGGCCTATTCCGAAACCGTTCGAGGTGGGGCGGGCCATCCTGTCGAGCTGGCTGCGTCCGGCTTGCTCAACTTGTTCATCTTGCAAAAGGCCTTTTACGAGATCGCTTACGAGTACGCCAATCGGCCGACATGGCTGTCTATCCCGATCCGCGGCGTGCTCGACCTTGTGGAAGGCAAGGAGGCACGGCGGACGTGAGCAGAGCCTGGAAAAAGCCCGTAACCAGCGGCTGCGAATGGCGACCCGATCAAGCCGCGATCCGCGCCATCGTCGAGGGGCGACATGTCGATCCGTTCAGCATCCTCGGGCCGCACCGCTGCGCCGACGGTCTGTCAATCAGGGTCTTTGCCCCTGCGGCTGATAAGGTGGATGCGGTTGGCGCCGAAGGACAGGTGCTCGCATCGCTCGAGAAGCTAGACGACGCGGGCTTCTTCGCCGGGGTTGTCGATGCCACTCCGGGCGAGGCCTATCGCCTGCGCCTTAGCAGTGGCGATACAGAGTGGGAGGAGGATGATCCCTATCGCTATCAAACTATCCTGGGCGAGATGGACCTATATTTGATGGCTGAGGGGACGCATCGCCGCCTCTACGAAAAACTCGGAGCCCACCCGGTCGACCGCGATGGAACGAGCGGCGTAATCTTCGCGGTCTGGGCGCCCAATGCGCAGCGGGTCGGCGTGGTGGGCGATTTCAACGGCTGGGACAGCCGACGCCATCCAATGCGCAAGCGCCACGACGTCGGCGTTTGGGAACTCTTCGTGCCCGGTGTCCAGCCCGACGCGCTGTATAAATTCGCGATCTTCGGCGCGCAGGGCGCTCCGCTTCCGCTCAAATCCGATCCCTTGGCGTTTGCCGAGGAAGTGCCGCCGTCGACGGCCTCGCGTGTCCACGGGCTTCCGCGCCACGACTGGGCGGATAGTGCCTGGATCGACCGGAGGGCCGTCGCCCAAGATCGATCGGCGCCCATCTCCATCTACGAGGTGCATCTCGGCTCATGGCGCCGCGGCGAGAACAATAGCTTCCTCGACTACGACCGGCTGGGCGATGACCTCATCCCGTATGTGAGCGATCTCGGCTTTACCCATATCGAGCTTCTGCCGATCAGTGAGCATCCGTTTTCGGGCTCCTGGGGCTATCAGCCCATCGGCCTGTTCAGTCCGACCTCCCGCTTCGGCCCTCCCGAGGCGTTTGCGCGGTTCATCGACCGTTGTCACCAGAACGGCCTTGGCGTCCTCATCGATTGGGTGCCGGCGCATTTTCCCAGCGATCCGCATGGTCTCGCTCAATTCGACGGCACTGCGCTCTACGAGCACGAAGACCCACGACTTGGGTTCCACAAGGACTGGAATACCCTGATCTATAATTTCGGCCGTCGCGAGGTTGCCAACTTTCTGCAAACCAATGCGCTGTTCTGGCTTAGCCGCTATCACATCGACGGACTGAGGGTCGATGCGGTCGCCTCCATGCTCTATCTCGATTACAGTCGCGAACCCGGAGAGTGGGTGCCCAACATCCACGGCGGCCGCGAGAACCTCGAAGCGGTGAGCTTCCTGCGAGAGTTGAATAAGCGTGTTTACGCTGACGTCCCGGGAACGATTACCATCGCCGAGGAATCGACGGCGTGGCCGCAAGTGTCCCGGCCCGTTGACGCGGGCGGCCTAGGCTTCGGCTACAAGTGGAACATGGGGTGGATGCACGACACGCTCTCTTACATGTCCCGCGACCCTGTGCACCGCTCCCACCATCACAGCGACCTGACCTTTGGTCTGCTTTATGCCTTCTCCGAGAACTTCATCCTGCCCCTTAGCCATGACGAGGTCGTGCACGGCAAGGGCTCGCTGCTCAGCAAGATGCCGGGGGACCGGTGGCAGAAATTTGCCAACCTTCGCGCCTATCTCGGGTTCATGTGGACGCACCCCGGCAAGAAGTTGCTGTTTATGGGCGGCGAGTTTGCCCAAGAGCGGGAATGGGATCATGATCAGTCCTTGGACTGGCACCTGCTCGCGAACTCATCGCATCGCGGCGTGCATGCGCTGGTGCGCGATCTCAACAGGCTTTATCGATCGAGCCCGGCCCTGCATAGGTTCGACTGTGAACCGAGCGGTTTTGAGTGGATCGACGCCGGGGATGCCAGCCAGAGCATCCTCTCCTTTATCCGCCGAGGCGAGGCGGAAGAGCCACCGGTCGCCGTCGTCTGCAATTTCACGCCGGTCGTCCGTCATGGGTTCCGCCTCGGAGTTCCGAAGCAAGGCCGCTGGATCGAGAAGCTCAACACCGATAGTGGAGTTTATGGCGGGTCTAATGTCGGCAATCTCGGGAGCGTAGAGGCTCAAGCAATCTCGTCGCATGGCCAACCTTTTTCCGTCGAGCTTACCCTGCCGCCCCTCGCGACGGTTATGCTCGAGCACGCCGGCGACTAGGTGCAGTACGGTCCGCGCGTGGCGAAAGTGGAAGCGGGGTTACCCTACCCAAAAGGGGCAACGTATGACGGACGTGGCGTGAATTTCGCTGTGTTCTCGGAAAACGCCGAGGCGGTGGAGGTCTGCCTATTTGACGCTGATGGTGTCCGCGAGACCGCGAGGATCAAGCTCCCCGAGTATACGAACGAGGTCTATCACGGCTATGTTCGAGGCCTTCGGCCGGGCCAGCTTTACGGGCTCCGCGTATACGGAGCATATGCTCCCGCGGAGGGGCATCGCTTCAACCCCAATAAACTGTTGCTAGATCCGTACGCCAAGCAGTTGCACGGTCAACTGACGTGGAACGATGCACTTTTCGGTTACCGCATTGGCGCCAAGAATGCGGACCTCTCCTTCGATGAGCGTGATTCCGCGCCTTTCATACCCAAGTGCGTGGTCGTCGATATCGGCAGTGGCTGGAAGCCCGCGCACCCCTGGACTGATGAAAAGCGACCGCGAATTCACTGGGCCGAGACGGTGATCTATGAGGCCCACGTCAAGGGCTTCACCGCCATGTTGCCCGATGTGCCGAAGCCCTTGCGCGGGACATTCGCGGGCCTCGCCCATCCAAGCGTGATCGAGTATCTCGTTAAGCTCGGAGTGACGGCGATCGAGCTTTTACCTGTGCAAGCGTTTTTCGACGATC
Organism: uncultured Alphaproteobacteria bacterium; assembly: GCA_963798815.1. Taxonomy (GTDB): domain Bacteria; phylum Pseudomonadota; class Alphaproteobacteria; order Rhizobiales; family Methyloligellaceae; genus Methyloceanibacter. The sequence continues at coordinate 22,186 of CAWCUW010000004.1, read as the reverse complement.
GCTATCTCGTCGATCGCGGAACTCAAGAATTATTGGGGCTACAACACGATCGGCTTCTTCGCCTCCGCCCCCCGCTACATCTCGGAAGGCGGCGATCTGACAGAGTTTCGCCACATGGTGCATCACCTGCACGCGGCGGGCATCGAGGTCATTCTCGACGTCGTCTACAACCACACTGCCGAAGGCAACCACCTCGGGCCCACGCTCTCCTTCCGCGGCATCGACAACGCGAGTTACTACATGCTCGCCGACGACAAGCGCTACTACTTCGACACCACCGGCTGCGGCAATACCATCAATCAATTTCATCCGCGCGTCCTGCAGATGATCATGGATTCGCTGCGCTACTGGGCGGAGGAGTGCCACGCCGACGGTTTCCGCTTCGATCTCGCCAGCTCGCTGGGACGCGAGCACCGCGAGTTCGAAGGTAATGCCCGGTTCTTCGATGCCGTGCTGCAAGACCCAGCCCTTTCCCCGATGAAGCTCATTGCCGAGCCCTGGGACATCGGCGAGGGCGGTTATCGCCTTGGCGGATTCCCGCCCGGTTGGGCCGAGTGGAATGGCCGCTACCGTGACGACATCCGCAGCTACTGGCGCGGCGATCAGGGCTACATTCCGGCCTTGGCGCAAGGGTTGCTCGGCTCGGCCGATCTCTTCGACAAACGCGGCCGCCGCCCCTGGTCGACCGTCAATTTCGTTACGGCGCATGACGGCTTCACCTTGGCGGACGCCGTCTCCTACAACCGCAAGCACAACGAGGCGAACGGCGAGGGCAATAGGGACGGACATGATGACAATCGCAGTTGGAACTGCGGCCAGAAGGGACCAACCAACGATACGAAGATCCTAGCCCTGCGAGACCGCTTGCGGCGGGGGCTGATGGCAACGCTGCTCATGTCTCAAGGAACGCCGATGATCCTGATGGGAGACGAGGTTGGCCGCTCGCAGCGAGGCAACAATAACGCCTATTGTCAGGACAACGAAATCTCCTGGCTCGATTGGAGCAGCATCGGCGAGCGCGATGAGGCGTTCTTTGCCTTCACGCGTGACCTCATTCGTTTGCGCAAGCGCCTGCGCTTTTTGCGCCAGACCCGCTTCTTGCACGGCGAGGAAGTTGGCGACGACGGCACGAAGAATGTCGTTTGGTTAACACCCGATGGCGCCGAGATGACGCCCGCCGACTGGAACAACGGCCTTTCCAAAAGCATTGGCCTCATGTTGTGCGGAACAGAGGACCCGCCGCTCTTGCTACTCACGAACTCCCATTCCGAAGAGCTCAGCTTCAGATTGAACGCTCCGCAAGCCGTCACTGGCTGGCAGCTTCTGGTCGACACGGCGCGTGGTGTCATCGAGCCGCACGAGCCCGCAGTCGATCCAGGTGGGTCCGTTGCGTTGCCGGCGCGGGCGCTCCTCCTGTACGAGGCCAAGCGTTGATGGGCATGCGATACGCATTCGAGCGGAGTTGGGGAGCGGAACTGCTTCCAGGAGGGGGCGCGCGGTTTCGCCTTTGGGCTCCCGGCCTCGATGCGGTCTCGCTCCTCGCCACGGAGAGCGGGGGCATCGTAGCGATGGCGCGATCCGAAAATGGATGGTTCGAGCTATCGACCGATGTCGTCTCTGTCGGCGCGCCCTATATGTTCCAGCTACCCAATGGCATGAAGGTCCCGGACCCGGCCGCGCGTGCGCAGCAGCGCGACGTGCACGGTCCCTCGTTGCTCACCGATCCCCGCGCCTTTGAGTGGAGAAGCGGCGATTGGCAAGGACGCCCTTGGGAAGAGGCAATCATCTACGAGCTGCACACCGGCGCCTTTACGCAGGATGGCACTTTTGCCGGCGTCGCTCGCAAGATGGATGATCTTGTCGAGCTCGGCGTGACGGCCGTAGAGCTGATGCCGGTCGCGCAATTCTCCGGCACTCGCGGCTGGGGTTATGACGGCGTTCTCCTCTATGCGCCGCATAATGTCTATGGTGGTCCCGAGGGCCTCAAGCGGCTCGTCGACGCCGCCCACGCACGTGGCCTCATGGTCCTCCTGGATGTCGTCTACAATCACTTCGGTCCGGACGGAAACTACCTGCACAGTTATGCCCCCGACTTCTTCCACCCCGAGCGTCATACTCCGTGGGGCGCGGCGATCGCCTATGACCGCGGCCCGGTGCGCGACTTCATCGTGCAGAATGCCTGTTATTGGATCGAGGAGTATCGCTTCGATGGATTGCGGCTCGATGCCATCGACCAAATCCACGATGAGTCGGAGCCTCACATTGTCGAAGAGATCGCGCTCGAAGTGCGGAGGCGCAGTCTCAACCGCCATGTGCACCTCACCACGGAGGACGACCGCAACAATACCGGCTTGCTGGAGCGCCATGGCAACAGCCCAGGGCTGTATGATGGAGAGTGGAACGACGATTTCCATCACGCCGCCCACGTCATCGCCACTGGCGAGTCCGATGGCTACTACGCCGACTATAAACAATCCGCCACGAACAAGCTGGCGCTCGCGCTTGCCGAGGGTTTCATCTATCAAGGTGAGCCGTCGGGTTATCGCGACGGTGCCTTGCGGGGCGAGCCGAGCGCCGCGCTTCCGACCACCGCCTTCATAGACTTTCTCCAGAATCACGACCAGGTGGGTAATCGCGCCTTCGGTGAGCGAATGTCGCGCCTCGCGTCGCCTCAAGCCGTAGACGCCTTGACCACGGTGCTGCTGCTGAGCCCACATATTCCCTTGCTGTTCATGGGTGAGGAGTGGGGGGAAACGCGGCCGTTCTACTTCTTTACGGATTTTCGCGGAGAGCTCGCAAGGCAGGTACGCGACGGACGGCGCAATGAATTCCGCCGCTGGCGGGCCTTTTCCGATCCCGAAAACATGGAGCTCATCCCGGATCCCAACGCCGAAAGCACGTTCACGGAGAGCAAGATTGACTGGCGTAAGACCGCGGAGTCGGTGTCGGGCGCCCGGCTCGATCGTGTCGGCCGCCTCCTCGACATCAGGCGCCGCGAAATCGTGCCGAGGCTGGCAGGCATAAAGGGTAGCGCCGGCAATGTGTTTCTCAGCGAAGAAATGGGCTTTGCCGTTCAGTGGCGCCTCGGCGACGGCAGCACTTTGTCCATCTATGCCAATCTTCAACGTGGGGCGTGGACCCTGCCGCCGGTGCTGTTGCAGCAGGTGAAGGAGGCCGGCAGGCTGATCTACGAAATGGCACCAGGATACGATGCCGCCTTGCGGTCGGGCGTGCTTCCCCCCTGGTCGGCGGTCGTCATGCTGCGGGACGTTCGCGCCACGCAGCGGCCGAAGCCATGAGCGATGCTCTGGATCAACTCGCCCAAGCCTATGGCATCGACCCGAGCTATGTGCGCGACGGGGGAGGGAAATGCATCGTCAGCGATGCGAGCAAACGTGGGCTGCTGCGAGCCTTGGGCGTAGCCTCCGGCACTATCGAGGAGATCGAAGCGAGTCTCGCCGCCGTGCCCCACCTCGCAACGAAAGACGCCGCCGCGACCACGGAGACGGCTTGCTTCATGCCGGATTGGCTTGCCCAAGGTCGCATCTGGGGTGTCACCTGCCAGCTTTATAGCCTGCGGTCAGATTGCAACTGGGGAATTGGCGACTTCGATGATCTCGCGCGGCTGGCCGAGCTGGCCGCGGGTGCGGGCGCCGATTTTGTCGGTGTCAATCCGCTGCACGCGCTCTTCTTGGCCGCCCCTTCGCGCCACGGCCCTTACTCGCCCTCGAGCCGGCGCTTTATTAATCCGCTCTACATATCGATCCAGCGACTAGCGCGGGCAGTGGACGTCGACCAAGCGCGGATTGAAGCAGCGCGCGCGAGCGATTTGGTCGACTATGCCGAGGTAACCCACCTCAAACTTGGGGCGCTTGAGCGTCTCTACCCTCAGTTCTCGAGGTCGGGCGGAGACGCAAAGACATCCTTTGAACGGTTTTGCGCGAGCCGCGGAAGCGCGCTCAGATTGTTCGCGCTTTACGAGGCGTTGTCGGAGCACCTCGTCGCGCAGGGCCATACCGCCGGCTGGCACGGCTGGCCCACCCCCTATCGCAGTTTCGACAGTGATGAAGTGGAGCATTTCTGGCGGGAGAACGAGCAGCGTGTCGGCTTTCACATGTGGCTCCAGTGGCTTGCCGAGACGCAGCTCAAAGAGGCGCAAGACCGAGCCAAGGGAGCCGGCATGCGCATCGGACTCTATCTCGACCTCGCGGTCGGCGTGGCTCCCGACGGGGCTGATACCTGGTGTCAGCCGGGAGCGGTGATCACCGAAGCGCGCCTTGGCTGCCCTCCCGACTTGTTCAATCTAGCCGGCCAGGATTGGGGGCTCGCACCCCTATCGCCTCAGGCCTTGGTCAGCCGCGACTTCGAGCCGTTCGAAGTTGTGCTCGACGAGGTCATGCGATGCGCCGGTGCGGTGCGCATCGACCACGCGATGGGGCTGACGCGGCTTTATCTCATTCCGGCAAATGCCGAAGCGAACGATGGCACCTATCTTCGCTATCCGCTCACGGACATGCTCCATGTCCTCGCCGAAGTCTCGCGGAAGCGGCGCACGGTGGTCATCGGTGAGGATCTCGGGACCGTGCCCGAAGGGTTCCGCGAGGTGATGCACGCGGCGGAAATCCAAGGCTACCGCGTGTTCTATTTCGAGCGAGAGGCGAATGGCTGGTTCCGCGCGCCCGAGGCCTACTCGCACCGGGCGCTGGCCTGCCTTTCGACGCACGATCTTGCGACCCTGAAAGGCTGGTGGTGCGGTAGCGACATCGACGAACGCCAACGGATCAGCTGGCTGGACGACAAGAGCGCCGGCGTGCTGCGGGCGACGCGCGCTGAGGAGCGCGCGCTCCTGCTCGCCGCCCTTAAGCACGCCAATGCCCTGCCTCGATCATTCGAACCAGTCTTGGCGGGGGAGAGGCCCTACCCAGAAGACCTTCCGGAGGAGATCTGCGTCGCCACCCACGCCATGCTTGCCAAGGCGTCGTCGCGTCTCATCGCCGTGCAGCTCGAGGATTTGGCCGGGGTCAAGGAGCAGGTCAACGTCCCGGGTACAGTGCATGAACACCCCAATTGGCGGTGCAAGTTGCCTTATGATCTCGCCGACTTGGTTCAGGCGAAACTGTTCCAGGCTGTGACCGGGGCAGTCTCGCGCGAGCGGCCACGGTCTCCATGATTGTTCCATCTGCGACATATCGGCTTCAGTTCCGCGACGGCATGACCTTTGTGCGCGCAGCTGGACTCGCTTCTTATCTGTCACGGCTCGGCATCAGTCACGTCTACGGATCGCCGATATTTCAAGCCGAACCGGGATCTACCCACGGCTATGACGTCACCGACAACCGGGTCGTCGACCGAGAACTGGGTGGTGACGCGGGTTTCAAGCGCATGATCGCCGCTTTCAATGCGGCGGGACTCGGCTTTATTCTCGATTTCGTCCCCAACCACATGGGCGCCTCCACGCACAATCCCTATTGGCGCGATGTGCTGGAGTGGGGACAGGCAAGCGAGTATGCCCAGTTTTTCGACATTGACTGGTCAGCCCCGAAACTGCTCGTGCCGGCTCTCGTTACCAGCTACGGGAGAGCCGTCGAGACGGAGAGTTCGGCCTTCATTTCGATGCGGAAGACGGCGGCCTCACCTTTTCCTATCGCGGCCTCAAGCTGCCGCTGACCCCCACCTCCTACGCTCAGATCCTGACCCGCGGGCAGGGCGATGAATTCCTCGGACTGGGCGCGACGCTTCGCCGTGGCGACGCCGGAGACCTCGGCCGAACTTAAGGCGGAGTTGGCGAACGCTGCACAAAGCGCGTCTACGCGGCAAGCCTTAGACCAGGCGATTGCCGAAATGGTCAAGGATGCCGCCGCCCTCCATGCGCTGCACGAGATGCAGTGCTGGCGGCTCACGCATTGGCGCGCCGCGCGCGAAACGCTAACGTATCGCCGCTTCTTCGAGATCGCTGACTTGGTCGGTCTCAAGGTCGAAAGCCCCAGAGTCTTTGACGAGATACACGCCCGGCTCGGCGCTTTGATCGCGTCCGGCAGCGTCAGCGGGCTGCGCCTCGATCACATCGATGGCTTGGCCGACCCCAAGGCCTATTTGGAGCGCGTGCAAAAGGCCTTCGGCAATGACGAGCCCCTCTATCTCCTGGTTGAGAAGATTTTAGGTGACGACGAGGAGGTCCGCAGCGATTGGCCGGTCGCCGGGACCACGGGATACGAATTCATGAGGTCTCTCGCCGGGCTCCTGGTCGACATGCGCGGCGAAGCGGGCATGACCCAGGCCTATGCCGGCTTTCTCGGCGAGGATGTCGACTACGCGGCCCTAGTCATCGAGGTCAAGCGTCGGACACTCACGCGCAATCTCGCCGGCGAGCTGGATCGCCTGAAGGACATGGCAGGCGCCTTGGCCGCTCGGCATCTGCCAACCCGCGACCTAGGCGCCGACACCTTGCGCCGTGCGATTATCGAGCTGGTGGCGGCCCTCCCGGTCTACCGGACCTATGTCGACATCTCCGGCGCGCAGGAGAAGGACCCCGCCGTCCTCGCCGCCGCACTTGACCGAGCCAAGGCTACACGCGAAGTGGAGGACGAGGAGGCGATCGACTTCCTGGGTCGCGTTTTGATCCTCGATTTCGAGGCGCCCGAGGATCAAGCCACCGCGCTCGAATTTACCACGCGCTTTCAGCAGACCTCGGGGCCGGTGATGGCGAAGGCGCTCGAGGACACGACCTTCTATCGCTACAACCGGCTGATCGCCCTCAATGAGGTCGGGGGGGCGCCCGAGCGTTTCGGTGCTCCGGTGGCCGAATTCCACGCGGCAATGGAACGGCGCTTGCGCCGCCAGGCAGCGGGGCTGAGCAGCACGGCAACCCATGACACCAAGCGGGGAGAAGATGCCCGTGCACGCCTCTACTCAGTAAGTGAAATGCCCGAAATCTGGGCTAATGCCGTGCGGCGCTGGGCGGAACACAACGCCCGTTTTCGCCAGGTTCTGTGCGGCATGACGACGCCGGAGCCCGAAGTCGAATGGATGTTTTATCAGGCGCTGGCTGGCGCTTGGCCTCCGGGCGTAGCTGCAAATGACGTCGAGACCTTGGCGAGCCTTTCCCACCGAATGACCGAATTCATGGTAAAGGCCGTTCGCGAGGCAAAGGTGCACACGAGTTGGACGGTCCAGAACGCCGAGTATGAGGAGGCGGTCGGAACCTTCACCCGCGCGACACTTGATCCCGCGCGCGCACAACCTTTCTTGGAGGACTTCGTTTCCACCTGTGAAAGGATCTTCGTCTCCGGCGCGCTTAACAGTTTGTCGCAAACGGCAATTAAGCTGACAGCTCCCGGCGTGCCCGATGTGTACCAGGGCACCGAGCTTTGGGACTTGAGCCTGGTCGACCCGGATAATCGTCGGTCTGTCGATTTCGATCAGCGTCAGGCGCTACTGGAAACCGTCGAGGCCATGCCGGCGGATGCGTTGGTCACCGACTGGCGAAGCGGTGCGATCAAGATGCGGCTGCTTCAAGTCGGCCTCAAGCTGCGCGCGGTTGCGAGCGACCTTTTCGATAAGGGGGATTATTTACCGCTGCCGGTGGAGGGCAAGGCGGCTGAACATGTGTTGGCTTTCGCGCGCACATTTGGCCCGGACTCAGTTGTGGTCATCGCGCCGCGCCTTTGCCTCAACCTTCTCGGGGGACGGAATACTCCGCTAGTGCCACGGCAGCACTGGGATAACACCGTTGTAGGGCTGCCGGACGGCCGCGATAGGCCGCGCTACTATAATGTCGTCACCAGCGAAGAGATTATCTCTGCCCCGCTCTTGGTCGGAGAGGCTCTTCAACGGTTCCCAGTGGCTGTGCTGGTGACCGCGGCATTTGAGGCCAAGTTTCGTGCCGATGCCTAATTCGAAGGTCCTGCAATGACTGACCGAGATACCCTAGTGCGAAGGGAGGACGAGTATTGGCGCGGCTGATTGTTGTTTCCAACCGCGTATCCGTTCCGCGCACCAACGGGGCACCCCGCGCCGGCGGCCTCGAAGTGGCTTTGGCCCCAATCCTCAAGAAGATTGAAAGCGTTTGGTTCGGTTGGAGTGGCAATGTGGTCGAGGCGGCCAAGGTCGCCACGCAGAGGATCGATCAAGGTCGGCACACCTACGTCATCACGGATCTCTCCGAGGAGGGCTATCAGGAATATTACAACGGCTTCGCGAACCGGGTGCTATGGCCTGTCCTGCACTACCGTATCGACCTGACCGAGTTCACGCGGCGCGACTTGACCGGCTACTTCCGAGTAAACCGCCACTTCGCCAGCGAATTGTCAAAGATCCTCAAACCCGACGACTTCATTTGGGTTCACGACTATCACCTGATTCCGATGGCCGAGGAATTGCGCCAGCGCGGTCACACCAACCGCATCGGCTTCTTCTTGCATGTTCCCTTCCCGGCGCCGGAGGTCATGACGGTTTTGCCGAACCATGAACGCTTGCTTCCCCTGTTGCTGCAATACGACCTGGTCGGATTCCAAACCGACACCGACGTTGGCAACTTCGTCCGCTACCTCGTTTCCGAGTATCGAGGTGCCGGCCAAACCTTAGAGGCGACCGACAGTCAGATCGTGTTCGGCTGCGGGAATCGGCAGACCCGCATTGGCAGCTTCCCGGTCGGGCTCGATATCGAAGAGTTCCAGCGCCGGGCACGCCGGGCGATTCAATCCTCGTTTGTGCGGGACGTTGTCGCCAGCCTCGACGGGCGAGCGCTGGTAATTGGCGTCGATCGTCTCGATTACTCGAAGGGCCTCGTCCAGCGCATGGACGCCTTCGAGCGTTTCTACGAGGTTCATTCGGAATGGCGCGCCAAAGTCACCTATCTACAGATCGCGCCGCCGAGCCGGTCGGAAATTCCTGAATATTCTGACTTGGAGCAGGCCGTCGGCGCAGCCGCCGGCCGCATCAACGGCAAGTACGGAGAAGTCGCCTGGACTCCAATTCGCTATCTCAACCGCACCTATAGCCGGTCCGCCCTTGCCGGGCTTTACCGTTCTGCGCGCGCGGCACTGGTCACGCCTCTGCGCGACGGCATGAATCTGGTGGCAAAGGAATTCGTCGCGGCGCAAGACCCCGAAGATCCTGGCGTGCTCATTCTTTCCCGCTTCGCCGGCGCCGCAGCCGAGTGCCAAGAGGCCCTGCTGGTGAACCCATACGATCCAGAATCGGTGGCGGCGGCGATCGCTCGCGCGCTTTACATGTCGCTCGTCGAGCGCCGCGAGCGCCATAGCGCCATGCTTGCGAAATTGGCACGCAACGGCAGCACGGTGTGGAGCAGCCGATTCCTCGCGTCGTTGGGTGCAAGCCAATTGTTGGAGCAGGGACGCGCCGATCACTCGACGGCGTGATGGGATTAACGCCGACAGTTTCGGATTAGTCCACGTCCTCGCTGTTGGCACTTAGCTGACATCAACGTCGCAGCTGGGAATGTCTGTTGTTGGCACGAAGCGGACATAGGAGGCGGCACGCGTGAGGTCCGTTTATGACCCAAAGCGGACATTCCGCTATTCGGCCGGCGCGGGCGGCTCCAGTCTACCTTCGCCCTGCGGCAGGATCGACGGCGCTTCGATCCTCGGCCCGGTACAGCGGCATCAACCCCTCAACGATATTCATCTTCGTCCCGGTTCTCGGCATCAGACTTCTCGAGCCTCTGCCGGTGCGGCCATAGCTCATAACAGGCATCAGACGGAATTAGCGTTCCCACGACAATAAGCCCAACTATGATCGCCAAGCCGATGATGAGGTACATTCTAGTCTCCGCTCAATTGGAGCGATGCACCATAACGAGCTTACAATAGACTTGCAGGGTTCCAACCTAGCAGCAAGAGCATGAGGAAGAACCCCGCGAAATAGGCAACGGCCACGGGCCATCCCTCTTTCAGCCAAAGGGTTGTCGATCTCGCTTCGGGCATCGAGCCCGCAACCGCGACGCCGGCGGACGAGCCGAACCAAATCATCGAACCGCCAAAGCCTACGGCATAGGCCAGCAATCCCCAATCATAATTGTCTTGCTTTATAGCGAGCGCGGTCAGTGGGATATTGTCGAAGACCGCCGAGACGAAGCCCAGTCCGAGCGCCGTCTCCCAGCTCGGCGATGGCAAGGATTTGACGGGCATCATGGATGCCGCGGCGACAAGCGCGATGAGAAAGAGCGCGCCGCGTGCGGCGCCGGGAACGACGGACCAATCGGGCCGCGCGAAGGGGGTGGTCAGCAGAATTGCCGCCGCGACCGCGAGGCCTATTAACGGCACCGTGTCCACAATATGGGCATCGAAAAGATTCGTCCCGACATTGGCAGCGATCGCGGCACCAAGCACGATGATGACCGCAGCGATGTACCGGAACGAGATGCGTAGACCTGACGGCGAATCTTTGACGATCGGCGCGTATTTATGTTGGGCAAGCGATGCCGGAATGCCGGAGACGAAGAGCGCACACGTCGCCGCGACATAGGCATCAATCACGGAAAGCGGGCTGACGCCGGCGATCCAAAGCATTGTCGTCGTCGTGTCGCCGATGACGCTGCCTGCCCCGCCGGCGTTGGCCGCGGCGACAATTGCTGCAAGATAGCCCACGCGGACCCGGCCCTTGAAGACGTGACGTGCCACGGTTGCGCCGATCAAGGCCCCGGCGATGTTGTCGAGGAATGCGGAAAGAACGAACACAAGTGTTAAAAGCACGAAACCGCCGGTCCAATTGTCCGGAAGAGCAGCTGGCATCCAATCGGGGACGCGGCTCGCCTCGAAATGGCGTGCAAGCAGAGCGAAGCCGACCAGAAGCAGGAACAGGTTCGCCAGGAGAACCCATTCATGCGCGAAATGGGCGAAGAGACCTGGGAACCCCGCGCCTTCGTTGAAACCGGTCCCCAAAAGTTTCTTTAGCGTGATGGCGCCAAGGCCGATAACGGCGGCAGCGAGCGTATGGCGATGAAAAATGGCGACGCAAGCAAGTGTCGCGCCGAAAAGCAGAAAATCGATCAGGACAGATAGGTCGTGAGCGCCGAGGCCAGGGACGATGTTTGCGGCCACGCTTAACCCTCCGCCTGTTTTGTTGTCGAATCAGCCGAGTAATAGACGCATGGCCACGGGGCGCAACCCTTGAGGCGAGCCTTAATGCAAACGTCTGCTAATGGCACTTAGCGGACATGCCGGCCAACGAACCTGACGTCAGCTTTTGACCCAAAGCGGACACGCCGTTTTTGAATTGACTGCGACAATGAACGCCCTTCGCACGCTTATGCCGGCACGGTGAAGTACGCGACCGGGATAACTCCCTCCTGGCAGACTCTCACAATTAGCTGGCCGTCAAATGCAAGGACCCGAAGGGATAGATCGGGCACAACACGAACGGCCTTTGCCACCGAGGGTGACGCTAGTCGCGGGAAATGAGGTGGCGGAGTGAGCGTTCGAGCCTGCAGTGCACGCGGCTCGAACGCCTCTTCAGGAATAGGGAAAGGTCAACGCTTCTTCCGTAGACTTTGTCTCTCTCACTTCTTGTGTCACCTCGAAACGGCTCTCCCCGTTGGGGCTTTCTCTAATAGGAGCTCGTATGGCCTTCTTCACGTAGTAAGCAGGCGCTCGAACAAAACCTCGCTACGAAGGCGCGGGATCTGATGAAGCGAGCCGCGGCGCGCCTCGACGGCGTGCGATAACCTTACCTATCGCAACGAAAACGGAAAAAGGGTATAGTCCTAGATATACGGCAATGTAACCCCGGTACCGTCATGCGTGAGATTGACAACTTAGCCATCGAGATCACCGCCAACAGCATTACTGTCACGAAGCCCCATACGGGCCAGCACGTCACTTACCAAAAAGACCCCACGTCTGATGTGGGCGACAATCGCATGCCAGAGCTTGCACGGGCGTGTCTCGCCGCCCTTGGCACCCAGCTGCGGATGTTGAAGGCGCAGATCCTGGAGTTCGACCGGATGATCATGGCCTGGCACCGCTCCAATGAGACGAGCCGGCGGCTCGATGCAATTCCCGGCGTCGGACCAGCGCTGGCCACGGCTCTGGTCGCCAGCGTTGCCGATCCGAAGGCATTCCGGTCAGGACGGAACTTCTCCGCCTGGATCGGGCTCGTGCCGAAGCAGCACTCGAGCGGGGGCAAGCACAAGCTCGGCAGTATCAGCAAGCAAGGCGATCGCTATCTGCGCAGCCTGTTCACCGCCGGTGCGCTCGCCGTGATCCGCTATGCCAAGATCCATGGCACAAAGCATCGGCCCTGGCTTACCGCATTGTTGGCGCGGCGTCCTACCAAGGTTGCTGCCATCGCACTCGCCAACAAGCTTGCCAGAATGGCTTGGGCGATGATGGCCAGGGGCGAACGCTACAGAGAACCCGTCGCGCTTGCGGCGTGAACGAGATCGCGCCGGGCATCCGGCGTGATGTTGAAGGTTGGGAGGGCGAACAGCACGTAATGCAGAGCCGGTCGATCCGGCGATCGGGACAACCCACATGTGCCAGTGCATCACAGAATGCGGGCTTTTGACCGGGACCCGATCCGCGGAGGGCATTATGGCCAGCGGTCATGTGAACCGCATCAACAGGCCGAACACATGGCTGCACCGACCAATGCTGCGACGTGAAGTTTTGACTTGCCAACCGGGAGCCGTCCACACATGGCACTAAGCGGACAAGGCTACCAAGCAGTGGATGTCCGCTTTTGACCCAAAGCGGACTCGAATTAATCAGCGACCGCCTAGTTACCGGGATGAAATGGCTATGAACCTGTCGATCAATGCGGCCCTGGTCTCGCGTCACGTCGGCGCCCGCGACAAGCCGCGGTGACCAGGCGGCAGAATGCTTGGCACCATTACCGTCAGCGCCGCTGAGCATAATCTAAACGTCGCCGGAGTTTCCGTAGCTAGCTCACCATCGGCATTGACCGATCGCGGCCGATGGGTATGCAAGGTCGCAGTAACAGCGCTCCGTTGCCTTAAAACTTCGGGCTTAGCTAGGCCAAACTTCAGATGCATGAAGGATGCAATCAGTTGCCAGAACCGGCCAGGATAGATCACATAGAGGTCAAGTTTGCCATCGTCGATGGCAGCATCTTCCGCCACCGTTAGGCCGCCTCCGTGCAATCGTCCATTGCCAACGCTCACTTGATAGACTGGACCTGACCAGACCGGATTGCCGTCAAGGTCGACTTTGACGAAGAAGGGCTGTAGGTCGCGAACCGCCTGTATCAAGCCAATCACATACGCAAACACGCGCCACCTGCGCTTCAGCTCCTTGGACTGAGCGTTGGCGACTTTGGAGGCGATGCCGACGCTAGCAACATTCAGGTAGGGCCAGTCATTGACCAATCCGATATCAATCCGAGTGCTCGCGACCACTAAGCGCGATCTCGGCGGCCTCGATCGGATTAGCCGGCAAGCCAAGTGTTCGCGCAAAATCATTGGCGGTTCCCAGCGGCAGAACGGCGAACGGACGCTGGAGCTTCAACAGCTGGGGTAGCGCTTTGGAAATTGTTCCGTCCCCGCCCCCGATTACGATCAGGTCAACGCCCTTCCCGTGCGCCTCTAGCACCCGCCCGAGCTCCTTCTTGGACTTGGCCATGATAATGAGTGCGTGACATTTCTCGGTGAACCACGAGGTTAGTCCTGGCAAAGCGCCTTCTGCTCTAGAGGCGCTCGGGTTGGCCACCACCAACACCCGCAGCTTGGATTTGTTCATAGGGTAAGTTTGTGTACGAGGGATTGGGCGGCATCTGACCGGGGTTTCGGTCTCGTTGATGTCACAATCAATCCCGGAAGTTCCTCCAGCCAAAAGGGCGCCGACTGAAGCCGACGCCCTCGGAAATCGACACAAGCGACAAGACTTAATACCAACGTCCGGCCATACCAGCCGCCACCAAACAATAAGAGCACCAGAACAAGGATGATGAGCAACGTGGTGTTGTCCATGGGTCTGCCTCATTCGGCCAATTGCCCACCCTGTAAACTCTAATTGGCCGGCGACGTTCCCAATCGGCGAAGGCTGCAAGCGCCGCCAAACCTTGGTGATGCAAGCCACCCATAGCGAAGCTGCTGTCGAGCGCAGGCCTTCATGTCCGCTTCCTTCGAGCCCGGCGTCGATTGGAAACTTTCACCCAGAATCCGGCGTTGTCGCTCTGCCCTTGATGTCGGAGGAGCGCTGTCGTGCGGACATTGCTACTGCACAATCCGACCGCCGGCGCTGCGTATCCCAAAGCCGACGAACTGATGCGCCAGCTCAAAGCCGCAGGGTTCCGGCCCAAATATAGATCTAGTAAGGACGACTACGAGCAGACCCTGCGCAAGCGGTGGGATATCGTGATCGTTGCCGGCGGTGACGGCACGGTAGCCAGGGTCGTCCGCCGGCTTCGCAACCGCGACATTCCCTTAGCGATCCTGCCAATTGGAACAGCGAATAATATCGCCCGCGCACTCGGCCTCAACGGCGACATCGAAGCGCTTATCTCGCATTTGCCTACGGCAAAGCCCAAATGTCTGAACGTCGGCGTGGCGCGTGGCCCGTGGGGCAAGCGCCGGTTTCTCGAGGCAGTTGGGTTCGGCACGATTGCCAAGGCGATTGCGCATAGCGGTCCGAAGCCCCCCAAAGCGCTCCGCATCGACATGGGCCGTGAAGAGCTGCAAAAATATATCGAGGAAGCGAGAGCCGAGCGCTTCGAGATCCACCTCGATGGCGAGGTGTTTGCCGGCGAATTTCTGCTGGTGGAAATCATGAATCTCGGGCGGACCGGACCGGCACTGCCGATTTCCTTCACCGCGGAGCATGACGACGGGCTGTTGGACGTCGTCTTCGTCTTCAAGAATGACAGAGCGCCGATGCTGACATGGTTGAATAAGCCGGAGGAGGCGCCCGCGCCGGTAACGGTGCGCCAAGCGCGCAGTGTTCGCCTTAATTGGGAGTATAGCTATGCGCGGATCGACGACAGGGTCTATCTCCCGCCGAAGTCGGCCAGACCGGTCAAGATCGGACTCGAGAAAGATAGCGTAACCGTGCTGGTTCCCGAGCTACCCGGTATTGACCGCTGATCTAATCGGCGCCGACTGACTGCCAAGGACTCCTGCCAATCGCTTTCGCGTCGCTTGGTCGGTGTAGTCGAGGCAGAGCGGTGTAACTGATATGAGATTCGAGCGAACCGCCCAAAGATCGGTGCCTTCCGGTGGCTCGTCACGGCGACGTTCGATGCCGACCCAATAATAAGCGCGGCCGCGCGTATCAAAGCGATCCTCGATGCGCAGAAGGCCTGGATCACGTTGGCCTTGTACCGTCGCAGCGATACCCTTCACCGCTCCAGGTTCGCAACTTGGAAAGTTGACATTGATGACCACGCCCTCGGGCCAACCGCAGGAAAGTAGCTCGCGGACGAGTTCGCCGCCATGATGCATCGGCGTTTCCCAGGCCGGAGGCTCGCGCACCTCCTTTCCTGTCTCTACTGGTCCACAAACGAGACTCATAGCGATGGACGGCACACCGAGCAGAGTTCCCTGGATCGCGCCAGCAACAGTTCCAGAGTAAGTGATATCGTCGGCGAGATTCTGGCCACGATTAACGCCCGACAGCACGAGATCGGGCGGCTGGTCAAGCAATAGAAATCGAACCCCCATGATTACGCAGTCGGTGGGCGTACCCTTGACTGCGTAGTGGCGTTTGCCTAGCTCCCGCATGCGTAAGGGTTCGGCCAAGGTCAACGAGTGTGAGGCACCGCTATTGTCCGTCTCTGGCGCGACGACCCACACGTCATCCGTCAGATCCCCGGCTATCTTCTCAAGAACATCAAGCCCGGGAGCCTCGATGCCATCGTCGTTGGTGAGCAGAATGCGCATGAGCGACTATCCTTGTAGACGCTTCGCCCGGCGTTTCGTTCCCAATGCCTTCTCCAGAACTAATGCCCGCTTCTGGCACTAAGCGGACATCGCGATGAACGTTGCTTATGTCCGCTTCTGACCCAAAGCGGACATCGCGCGTCGACTGTAAGTCCTCTTGCATTCACATTAAACATGTCAAACTCCACGCGGACATACTGCGTTCAATTGATTAGCAGGCCAGAAGTTTGGGTACGCTAGTGCACACGCGGCCGCAGCAGCGACGTTTTGCGCCGCACACCGACTATCTTGACTCGGACGAATTAAATTATCGAATCAGGGCTAGCTGAAGGAGGGGACCATGGGCCCTTTCAAGCATCCTGTATTCGATCCTTTGGACTTGGAAATTATTGACCTGGTATGTGAGGCTGCTTGGGCTGAAATCCAGGCACGAGAGCCGAAGCGCGATACCGAGGAAGATGGAAAGCGTCAGGAGGCGCTAAGGAAGCGCATATTTGCGGTCGCTCCCCCCGGTAAAATCGACTTCGATAGCCTGTACGAGCGGGTGCTAACTACTGAACTAAATCGGACCAATCTCCCCAGTAGCGTGTGATCCCCCGTCACGCCTGAGGACGCAAGCATGGCGTACGTCCCCTAAATATTAGAGCCCCGACAGACAAACCTGCCGGGGCTCTTTGTCGTATAGGAGGCGCGGGGAAAAAGGTCCGCAGCAAGCAGCACCTTCGCCGTTAGACTAACGTCGTCCGCATGCGGCGCCTACGAGGAGGCGGTGAAGCGCAAACCGAAGTCACGCGTCAAACGATCCAACCTAGCTCGCGTGCCTAACTGACCGCAGCATGAAAGGCTTTTGCTCGGAAATCCGCTACGGGAGGTGTTGTGATGTGTAACTCGATCCAGCTTCCGGTCAGGACCAGATGGGGACTTCCTGGCTGCTTCTGATAAGTGACCCAAAAATCCGTGCCGGGCATCCGGACGGTAATTCTAGCTCCCTCGACCTCGACGCTAAGTTCGCACATGCAGGAGCATAACCGAAAAAGGGACGCCGACCGAATTCGACGCCCCCACTTCGCATCTCAGTTCACTGCGCGAGCCGTTAGTAGTTCGTTGAAAATGAATTTGATCAAGAGTTTTAGCGTGGGCCAAGGCCAGCTAAATTCGTTGCCCGGAGAGAAGGAGCGACTCGATGCGCCTTCTCATAACATTTGCAATCATCGTTGGCCTTGCCATTGCCGCCGAGCACGTGCGATTTCAATGTTCCATGGCCAATATGACTGGGGTGGAATGGCTTCAGTGCCTGATTAAATGACTGAGCAAACAAAAAGCCCCGCTAGGGACGGGGCTGAGTTTGCAATATGGAGACCCCCATTAAGGAAGTCCCATAATCATAAATGCTTTACCGCAAATGTGGTGTCGCTTCCCTGCATCACCTACGCGGAAATGTGGGCATTGAGAAGAAAGGGGCTGGCCAAAGAGCCCCGACAAACCCCCCTTCATGCAGTAACGCAAGGGGTGCTACCAGGCTGACGGTTTGGGCGCACGCTTCAGTATGGGAGTACGAGGTTGAGGGGAACAAGGCGAGGCGATATTGTCTTTGGCAGGTAGCGGGGGTGTGGCCCTCTACGGGAAGCTCCGCGACAATCCCTGTTAGTGGCTTAGCGTGGCGTAAGTTGCGTACCTGGCGCCGGTCCGGGCGCTGCATCTCAGTTTTGCGATGGAGGTACCAGTATGTTCACGACGAAGCCCGAGTCGGGCGAGAAAATCACCAAATTGGGTGGAGGAGATGCGAAGACGCCCTTCACCGAGCGGCCGGCAACCTATGCTTCCAAGAGCCCCGGCCCAAGTGCGAGCAAGATGGTCCCGTCGATTATCGGCGAGGACCTGACGATCAAAGGCAACATCACCTCTAAAGGCGAGATCCAAGTCGACGGCGAGATTGAGGGCGACATCCGTTGCGGCTCGCTTCTGCTCGGCGACAAGTCGAAGGTGACGGGTAGTGTTGCGGCCGAGGATGTAGTTGTGCGTGGCCACTTAGTCGGATCGATCACGGGCTTGCGCATTACGCTACAAGGCGCAATCCCATGTGGAAGGCGACATCTTCCACCAGAGCCTTGCCATCGAGCAGGGTGCCTATTTCGAAGGAAAGTCACGCCGCTCCGACAATCCACTCGCGGAGATCAAGGCTCCAGGGGCAAATGGCTCGGCGAACTTCGGGTCCCAAGCCAAGAGTTCCCCGAGCGTGGCGTCTCCCGTCGCGGCGGAATAGCAATGGGCTATTGAAGGACTTCGGCTTCGAGGCCTACTTTCGAAGCCGATCCTCATGTCAGACATAACCGGCTCCGGTGTGGGGGCAATCCATGACGACAAGGATGCCCTCACAACGCCGGCTTTATCGTGATCAAAGAAGAGAAAGGCCGCGCGCAAGCGTATCGACTTGTGGGCTTATGCTAGTGACACTCAAGCGTTAAGTCGGTCAGAGCCGCACGATTTCCGCTTATGGCACAGAGCTGACATGCGGGGCGACGAGCCGAAGTCCTCTCACTCCACTCTCCCTTCACCAGGTTGCTGACAAATGCACCTGTCCTATGACAGTGGAACGTCACACGCTGTTAAACTGCGACTCGATTTCCGCTCGTGCTTCGCGGCCAAGAGACGAGATGGCGCGCCCCTGAGCGCAGAGCCAGACCTACCTTGCAAACCAAGCCTACACGGCTCTACCGTGTCGGATGCTCTACGGGCACAGGACTTCCGTGTAGCTCGCGTGCCCACCGATCCGGCAGGTGAGCCGCGGGCCGGCGGGCTAGCAAGAGCCCACGCATCTGAGGTCGCAATTTAGAGTTGTATGCCCCGTCTTTGTTCGAGAACATAACAGAACATTTATCGGATATTTAACTGTAGACACAGATCTAGTGATTGATTCTGCTTGGTCCGATTCGCGCACAACTAAGGGATGCGGTTCTTGCTGATTGCTTGGATTAGTGCTTATTTGCGGCCACAAACCATAACAGACCGTCAGGATCCGACTCCAGCTTGTGGCTCGCTCGCGGCGGGGCTACGACTGCGCTAGAGTAGGAGCGCGCAAGGAAGCACCTAGTATCGATCGCTCTAGTCATGGTGGTGGCTGCGACCTTTGCTCAGCAGTGGCCGGCGGCAACACAAGCTAAGGCATGCCTTCGGCCGCCCGGCAACGGCGACCCGATACCGTCGCCGGCGGCGGAGCCGGTCGCAAACTCTCAGAGGCGCGGAGGCGTCGGTCGATAAAAACTCAAATGGAGTCCTCGAACAGCCCGATAATCCCAATAACGTGTGTAACAACTTGTCTCCGCGCAACCGGGAGAAATCCTCACTGTCCGCTAAACCCCTGATCAAGTTTGCGCCGAGTATCGCTGGTGGTTGCCTCCCCGCGCACGCATTGCAAATTAGTTGTCCCGTACATGCAGACACAGCTATAGTTGTAGAGCTGAGCTAATCTGTTTGGCTGTGAACGAGGTCACTCTGATCGCCAGCATTAGAGACGTTCCCAACTTAGCCCCGTCCCTAGCGGGGCTTTTTGTTCTGCAGTCGGCCGATAGCGACATCCCCGAGACGCCTGCATGCTTTGCTAGAGTGAGAGCATCAACAGCGCCCACATCCAAGCCACTCAAGTGCGGCCGCGCGTACTCAGTTCCAATTGTCGTATCAAGCGGCTGGTCTCCGCCCGTTTCTCGCAAATGTAGAACTGGAATTCTCCGCAAAAATCGATCGAGAACCGCAGCCAAAATCCACACTGCCGAAAACTCCGATAAACACGACAGCGTAGAAAATTTCGAATTGTCATATCGCCCCCGATCGTGCCTAACGCGCCGGTCGATCCGCGATGCGCAAATCGTGCGAGCACGAACATAGCCGTTCGTTCACCTCATGTGGTAGAAGGCGCCTCTTTGCTTAACGTTCAATTCAAGGTGCAGGTTTACGCTCAGTTCGGACCCTCCTTATGCTCTAAAAAAGGACGGGGCAAATGAACCGGTCGAATCTTGCAGCCATGGCCATCACGGTTGTGACGGGCCTGGCAATCTCACCAACTGGTGTTAACGCAGGCAATGGTAACGCGGTTGGGGCAGGTCTGCTGGGCTTCGGAGTAGGGGCCATCGTCGGCAGCGCGCTCACGCCGCGAGAAGTCTATGTAGTGCCCTCTTCGCCTCCGCCATATTACGGCCCAGCGGGTTACGGGCCACAACCGTGGAGCCCGGGTTGGTACAACTATTGTCGTAGGTTTTACGGGCCGTCCTTCAACCCAAATACGGGCTATTTTCAAGCAGCCGATGGTGGCTGGTATTTTTGCCAGTAAATCGACTTCGGCTGGCGTCGCACGGGCATGATTGGAGGTCGCTCAGTGGAGATTGACTCCTACGGCTGATGCGTCCTGCCATCATTTCCGGTTAGCTTCGTGGGGACCGCTCAATTCGCGTCGCTAGCGTCAACGGCACTCGCCGGGCCGGGCGTATCCCGAACGTCCGGTTCATTGAACTTGGACTTGACAGACCGTTTAACTTTCGACTTAGCGCCACATACGCTGGCGCGCAGATGCGTCGGGCTTTCACTCAACGGGGCTTGAATCGCGAGCCTATTGAGGCTTGTGCCGAACAGCGACTTCCAAAAATAGCGATTGAAGCCCTTATCCAGGAGGTCGGTGGCGCGGTCATTGCGCGATGCGACTGAGGGTTCGCCAAGGACGACCGCAACGAGCTTGCGGCCGTCACGAGTGGCGCTTGCCACAACGTTAAAGCCGGATTCGCAAATGAAACCAGTCTTCATGCCGTCAGCGCCCGGGAAGCTGACAAGCAGGCTGTTATGGGTGCGCATGGTCTTCTTGCCCACTTGCACTTGGATCAATGAGAAGAGATCGGCGTGTTCAGGAAACTCGACGATAATGGCGCGGGCGAGCTTGGCCAGATCGCGGGCCGTAGTAACTTGGCGATCGTCAGGGAGACCGTTCACATTGGCGAAATGCGTCCGGTTCATCCCAAGATGCTGCGCCGTCTCGTTCATGCGCGCGATGAACGCGTCCTGGCTGCCGGCGACCGCCTCGGCGATCATGACGGCGACGTCGTTGGCGGACTTGACGATCAGGACCTTGAGCGCGACGTCGAGCGTGATCGAGCCGCCCAGCGGCAGCCCGAGCTTGGACGGCGCTTGCGTCTTCGCCTTCTGCGAGCAGACGACCTTAGTGTTGGGCGAGACAGTGCCCGCTTTCAGCGCCTGAAATGTGACATAGGCCGTCATCAGCTTGGTCAGCGATGCCGGGAACCATTGAGCATCGGGATCCTCGGCGTACAGGACGGTGCCACTATAGGGCTCGAAGACGAGGGCGGGGGCAGCAGAAGCGATCGAAGAAGCTACTAAGATCGCTCCGACGAGAAGGCCCACGCCCGCGCGTCTCAGCACCATTCCTGTTCCCTCATTCAATCGACGCCTAAGGCCTTCGCGGCCGCTTGGATTACGCAGGGCGAAGGCAAAATGTGATGGTCGGCCGGCCGGACCAATGGCGCGGCTGGGCTGCTTGCTGCTGCGAGTGGTGGCACCTCGCAGATATTGGTGCAAATGCTGCGGTCGCCGACTTATCGGTTCCGCTGCATTGGCCGTTTAAAACCTTGCCGCCCCCCATCATGGCTGCGCTCAGCGAATCCCAGCCCATGTGCCTTTGGCGCTACAGCGAATTGTCTCGGTTGGTGGTAGCTGATGCCGCGTGCGGGGTGGCCGCTCTAATTCACCGGGGGAGGCGGAGACCACGGTAGCTCGCATTTTTCTAATCTCCGGATCTTGAACTAGCCCCGTCCCACAAGCCGGGGCTTTTTTGTGAGCGGCGTTTGCTTCGGTCCACGCCATTTTTGCTGTAAACTTGTCGCCATGCCTCATCCCAGCGCCGAACTCCGAGTGTCAGTGGTCGACGATGAAATTATCGTCACGTGGCCTGGATCGTTTTATTCAGTAACCTATTACAAGCCCGAGAAATCGCCGCAACTGCTCGCCAAGCGGCTTCCCGATCACGATGATCTACGATTTCCGATGACTGCAGCTGAGTTCTTGGCTGAGGCTTGGAGGCTTGCCAATGGCAGGGCCAAAGAGGTCGGCTGGATCGCTTAAGTGGTGGCACCATATGTGGCGAGCATCTTGCCCCCCTCTTGTACGACCGTCAGGAGTGGCGCCAAAAGCGAGAAGCTGGCTGAGACGGCATCAATGTCTGCAAGGTACCAGAAGCGTACATCATTGGAGCGCGGGCGTTTACGTTGTGGTGACTTTAACTCGGCTAAGTTTTGTTGAGCTCGACGGGAAGGATCGCTCAGATGCGACTTTTTG
>CAWCUW010000003.1:332500-982123 GCA_963798815.1 uncultured Alphaproteobacteria bacterium | reverse complement strand
ATCTATCGGCGATTTCCTCGCTTCCGGGCTTTCGTCGACCGAGGCCTGCGTCTTATTCAGCGGCCGAGCGAGGCGAACAGCTCGAGCCAACGGCGACCGACCACGCCGACATCGAGCGCCGAGACGGCCTCGCGCGCCTGAGCGGCAAACCGCTGGCGCAGGGCCGCATCGGACATCATGCGCTCAAGCCCCGCCGTCAACGCCGCCACGCTGCCAGGCTCGACCAACAGGCCATATTTGCCGCCTTCGAGGATTTGCGCCGTGGCGCCTGGGCAATCGGTGGCGATCACCGCGCAACCCGAAGCCAACGCCTCGAGCAGCACGTTGGGATAGCCCTCATAGCGCGACGGCAGCACGAACAGATCGGCCGCGGCGAAGGCAGCGCGCATATCCTTGCCGACACCCGGAAGCGCGACCCGATCGCCGAGCGATAGTCGCCTCGCGGTGGTCTCCAGAGCGACCCGGTCCGCACCTTCGCCATAGATCACGAGCTGCCAGTCCGGATAGTTGTCGGCCAGCGCGGCAAAGCTCGCGATCAGCACGTCGAAGCCCTTTTGCGGCACGAGGCGTCCGGCGGCAACGACTCGCTTCGTTGCGTGCTCGGCGCGCGGCACGCCATCCCATGATGCAAGGCGGATCGGATTGGGAACCACGTGCACGGGAGCGGCAAAGCGTGCGCGTGCGCTTTGGGCGATCGCCTCGGTTT
The DNA here is from genome assembly GCA_963798815.1 of uncultured Alphaproteobacteria bacterium. Lineage (GTDB taxonomy): Bacteria > Pseudomonadota > Alphaproteobacteria > Rhizobiales > Methyloligellaceae > Methyloceanibacter. The sequence goes on along the minus strand of CAWCUW010000003.1, from coordinate 981,417 downwards.
GCACCACCAAGGCTGCTGCCAAAGGATAGCTCAAGCGCCGCATAGCCCGGGTGAACCACCCCAATCCCGGCCGGTCAGGTTGGTTGCGCTCCGAGACCACGACGGGAACGCCAAGGCCCAACGCCGACCAGATGGCCACCACATTCGCTTCCGTGGTGAAGGCCACGATCGCATCCGGCTTGAACGCCTTCAGGGCGGCGCGGAGGCGGAAGAGGCGGCGGAAATTGGCGCGGACGCGCGATGTGAGCCGTCGGTTGCGATTGAGCGCATCGATGCCGCGTAGCGCCACTCTGTCGTCGAGGTGGTAGATCCGCTCGTCGCCGCCGCCCTCGAAAGTCAGCGCGGCGACCTGGTGCCCTTGCTCCACCCAATAATTGCACAACAGGCTCGCGACGCGCTCGGCCCCACCGGCGGTGAAGGTCGGAAGGATGAAGGCAATCCGCATGCCTCTAGGCGACGTGGAGCAGATCGAGCCAGACCCGCATGGCCCGATCCACCTGATAGATCTCTGTACGCTTGATGGCTGCCTCGCCAAGGCGCGCGCGGAGACCTTCGTCATTGGCCAGGGTCATGATTGCGGCGGCAGTTGCCTCGTCATTCTCGACCGGTACGATCAAGCCAGCGTCGTCGCCAATGAGCTCCAACGGACCGGGTGAAGCGTCCGAGACGACCGAAGCCAGCCCACATGCCATCGCCTCAATCAATGCATTCGGAGATCCTTCGAAACGCGAGGTGAGGACAAAGAACTTCGCGGCCCTCAGATAGGGAATGGGATCCTCGCGATAGCCGAGCCAATCGACCCGCGAGGCAATGCCGAGATCGCGCGCGAGCGCTTGCAACTCCTTGCCGAGCGGTCCGTCGCCGATGATCGCCAGCCGCCAATCGGGCAACGTCGCGAAAGCAATCGCCGCGGCCCTGAGCAGCACGTCGATGCCCTTTTGTGCCACCAAACGCGTGACGGTGATGAAGGTCGGCGCCTCGAAGCTCACCGCGGCTCCGCGATCTGACATGTTGAGCGGATTGGGAAGCAGAGCCAGCTTGTCCCGCGGCACGATGCTCGCAAGCAATTCGATGGCGCCTGTGCTGTTGGCGGTCACCATGTCGGATCGGCGGTAGAGCAAGTTACGCAGCAATACGACGCGCAAATTATGGTGTTGCCGGGCGGGATCGTTGCGCTCGGAAATGACGACACGAATCGGCAATCCCCGCGCCGCTAATATTGTGAGGATATTGGTTTGCGTCAGGAAGGAGAGAACCGCGTCAGGCGCGATCGCGCAAAGCCTCCGGCGAAGGCCCCGGCTCCGCCTTTGCAGTTCCAGACCAAAGCCCACCACCGCGGCCGGCCGCCGGACCAACGGGATGGCCTTCGCGCGCTCGATAAACTCGAACTCCAAGACGTTGCGGGCAAGCGCATCGAGCATCCCTCTGAATGAATTCCGCTGCACCCGCGGCGACCGCATCGGCGCGCCCAAGCTGTAAAGGTGCACCCTGGGATCGACGGCGTAAGCATCGCCGGGGTCGTTGAACACCTTGACGAGGTGGACCTCGATGCCGCGCTCGACCAGCGCGTTTGCCGCCGTCACCGCCACGCGCTGGGCCCCGCCCGCCCCCAGATGGGCGATCACCAAGGTGACGCACTTGGGCCTTGCCGCCGTCTGCATCGATCGGGTTGCCGTATCCTGGTCGGTCCTTCGCATCTCGAGACTACTCGCCAGCCCTGCCGGTGATGGCGCCGAACGCAGCGCCGCTGACGGCCTCGTCGAGCAGCGCCTCCCACTCCGCAAGGAACCTCTCGCTGGCAAAAATCCGCCGCGCCGTACGTCGGCCGTTGGCGCCGATGCGCCGAACCTCTTTTGGATGGGCCAAGAGAAATCTCACCTTTGCGTAGAGCTCGTCCATGTCGTTGGAGGCAAAGCCATTCTCGCCGTTGACGATATAACCCGATTCACCGTGCCGGTCGGTGGTGACGACGGCCAAGCCGCACATCAGCGCTTCCACCATCGGCTGCGGCGCCGGTGCGGCGTAGGAGGGATTGAAGTAGATCGAGGAGGAGCACAAGAGCGATCGATAAGCGTCGAAATTGGCGAGCGCGCGCCCGCGGCCCACGCGACTCAGTCTCTTATCGATATGGTTGGCGAGATCAATCACCGCCGGAGCATTGTAGAACTGCGGATGGTCCCAGGGCTGCAGTGCAACCACATTGCCGCGGCTTTGGTCGCTTTCAGGCCATTCGCTTGCGGTCACGCCTGGTCGCACCACTCGCGAACGTTCCACATTCCAAAGCTCTGCCGCGGTCGCCGTGCGCGAGACCATGATGTTGTACCCAACCAGCTCCCGCATGATCTCCGCCGAGCAACCATCAACCATGTTGCAGCCGTGATTGACGACGATCTTCGGGCCGTGAAAGCGGTCGCGCAGGCTAAGGAAGAGCGCGCGACGCTCGATCTCGTCGAAACTCCATTGATCGATGCCCAATATCAGAATGTCGGCCCGGGCATCCTCCAGCGCGTAGCTGACGCGAACGGTGTCGGGCAGCGGCCGCATCGCGCTGTCCCATTGGTTGTGGGTATTCCCCACCAAGACGATATCGTGGGGCAGCTTGGCCAGCTCGTAGTCGTAGGCCGTGTCGGATGGGCACAGCGCCAGCGTCAGCCGGCGAGACTTGTCGCTGGACGGCGCGCGAATGGGAATTGGCGAGATCATGACCTCACAGCCCGGGCGCGCGCACCGATGCGGCGGGCAATCTTCGCCGCGGCGCGAAGCGGCGATGTCACCCGCCACGACGCCGATGCGTAAACCGTGCGGAGCTCCTGCTGCATGCGCCCGAGCGCATCGGTGCTCGTGTTGATCTTCCCGTGGGGCGCCATGCCGGGAGCGCTCGCTATCCAGGCAAACGCCGCCGAGACAGGCACAGGCAATCGTTCCGCCAGCGCGGCGAGGACATCGATGCTGAGGCGGCGCCATTGCATGTCGGGATAAGGCAACTCCACCGGTCGTTCTCCGTGCAGCGTCGCCCAGCTCGCATATTCAGCGCAGATATTGGTGATGGCCGCGTCGTTGTCGCGCAGGACGACCGGGGTTGAGACGACACCGGCGACCCCATCGCTGAGAGCCTGCACTAGCAAAATCCAAGTCCAATAGCTAAAGCATTCCCCCGGGCGCCAAGGCTGCTGCATGAGCCAAGACCGGCGTACCAAAACCATGCCGGGATCGCGCGGCTGGCAAAGCGTTCCGCGCAGATCCTTGGCATAGGCGGCCCACTCATCGGCGGGAAAGCCGGTCTCCTGGCTCCTCACCACGAAGCATTGGACGCGCGGCCCCCGCTGCAACGCCCGCTTGACCTCGCCGGCGAAGCCGGGCGTGGGGCGGAAGCCTTGCGGCTTGAACAGGATCCACTCTTGCTCGACCGACGCGACCGTCTTCCCCAGTCTCTCGAACAGCTCGAGATAGTCGCTCGATGCATCCGGCGCCACGTCATGGCGGCTGCCGAAGGAACCGGCGTCCGCCAGCTCGGCTGAGGACGGCGGCTCGGTCAGGCGGTAGGCGAGCGTGACCAGAGCGACGTCGTTAAGCGCCTGATCGGTCGAGGCGGACAGCTCCGAAGCTGCGGCCTTGGTGTCGAGCGCACGCTCGATATGCTCGAGCCAGTCGCCGGCGATGCGTTGCATCGAGAACAGCTCGATAGCCCTGCCTCGCGCGCGCCCAATCGCGTCCTGCACGGCAGTGAAGTCCAGGCGCAGGCCGGCGATCTTGTCGTCCCAACCCTCGCCCTCGTGCACCAGAAAACGACCGTCGAGACCGAGCTGCGCCGGCGGCAGCGATATGCGCCGGCGTGGCGGTGGCGAGCACCGGGACCCCGAGAGCCACCGCTTTCGTCATCCGGTTCGCGTTCTTGGCCAGATTCCACCGCTGAGCTCGACCGGAAGCAACAGCAGATCGAATACGGTGAGCGTTCGGTCGATGCTCTTCAAGTCGAATTCGATATCGCCTCCGCGGGTGATCGTCTCGATCGGCTCGGACGTCTCGATGGCGCGAAGATCGCTCAAGCCGGCTGGAGTTCCGAACCAGCCGACGCGCTTCAGTTCGGCTCGCTGCTTGCGCACCAGCTCGTCCGACTTCGATGTCGAGGGGATTCTCGAGAACGAACATGTTGGGATGAAAATTCCTTGCGGCGTCGCCGAGATACTCGCTCCCGACCGTCACCACATCAGCCGAAGTTCATGAAGGCGACGACTTCCTCCCTAACGCCGTGACCCTCCGCACCCTCCAGCAACAGATGATCGTCGAAATCGTAGACCACCAGCGCTCCGGCTTTCGCAATGCGCGAAGCGAAGCAAACGGCCTGACTTTTTGACAGACATAGACGTCGCACTGCGCGCCTTCGTTCATCGTCACGCGGTGCCCGGACTGCCCGCAAGAACTCGCTAAGCTTCCACGCCCGCAACCGCGAGCTGGCGATGACGACATCGCCGAATGTGTCAAATCTGAAGCTCAGGATTCGTGACATTTGCTCCGCCCGGAGGCACCCGTCCACAGACCGAAACTCCAAATTTAGAGCATTTTCGCAGGCGGCTTGTCCATTCACGCTCCAGCGCCACCGGCCACGACCCGGCTTCGCTCAGCGCGACGGAATGATGGCTTGACCATTTTGCATTCTCACTGTGTATAAGCGACAGGCCGGAGGGATCGGGCGGCCAATCGCGCTTTCCGGCGGCTGAGGAAAACTCATCAACAAAGCGCCGGAAACGGGCGCCGGTCGTGGACCTCCTACTCGGCAGGAAGCTAGGTTCGAGACGTTGACCCAAGTGGAACAGATACCCTTTATGGCGCGAGCCGCCGCGGAGCTGCCGATCAAAATCTCTCGGCCATCGACCGGCTGGAATGGGCGCTCCTGCTCCACGATCTCTATCGCAGCACCAAAGCTTATGGATTTTGGCTCTATTCGGCTTGGCTTGGAGTCCTGCTCAACTATCGTTCGACCATGCTTGGCCCGCTCTGGATCGTGGTCGGCACCGGCGTCTTTGTCGTCACCGTCGGCACGCTTTACAACCGCGTGATCCTGGCCGGCGGATCCAACATCTATCTCGCGCATCTCGCGATCGGCATGACGCTTTGGTTCCTGATTATTCAAAGCATCGTCAAGAGCACCACGCTCTTTCTCGACAACCGGGCCGTCTTGCTGGACGGCGCCATTACCTACACCGATCTCCTGCTCAAGCTGTTGACGACCAATCTGATCCTATTCGTGCACAACGCGGTCATCATCGTTCTGGTTTTCCTATGGCTCCGGCTCCCGCCGGGCTTCCGAGCCTTGATCGTCGTGCTGACGTTGCCGCTCGTCCTGGCAAACATTCTTTGGATGTGCGTCGTCGTATCGATCCTCGGAACGCGCTATGCCGATCTCGACGAGCTGCTGCACTCCTCGCTTCGCTTGGTTTTCTTCATCACGCCAATTCTCTGGATTCCACATAGCGGTATTCGCGGCCCGTATGTCGACGCCATGCATCTACCTGAACCCGTTCTACTATTTCATCGAGGTGGTACGCGAGCCGCTGCTATACGGAACCATCCCTTGGTTTGAGATCTCGGTTCTCGTTGTCGCGCTGCCAATCGGATGGCTGATCGCCAGCTACCTCTATGCGCGCACGCGCGAGTCGGTGGCGCTATGGCTCTAAATGGCGTTGGACCAGAGCTAAGCCCATCAACCTCGATCTCGCTGCGCGGGGTCACGCTGCGTATTCCCATGGTGCGCAAGGGCGCTAAATCGCTGACGACCGACCCACTGTCGCTGTTGGCCGCGTTCTATGCGCCGGGAAAGACAACAGAGAGCTGAGGACCATTCTCGATGATGTGACCTTGGAGATTGAGGACGGCTATCGCCTGGCCCTCATCGGCCGCAATGGCGCCGGCAAGACCACCTTGCTTCGGCTGCTGGCGGGGTCGTTCAGCCCAACGCGCGGTGTGATCATTACCCGTGGTGAGGTGCAGGCGCTGCTCAACATTTCTTTCGGCTTCAAGGGTCCGTCGCGACGGGCCTCGAGAACGTCTACCTTCGCGGCTTGTCGATGGGCATGACCCTGGGCGAGATTGGCGAGAAACTGCCCGAGATCGTGGCGTTCTCCGAGCTCGGCGACGCCATTTACGACCCGATCCAAACCTATTCGGCGGGAATGCGCGCGCGCTTGGCTTTCTCGCTCGTGTTCGCGCACGTGCCCAACATCCTCTTGATGGACGAATGGATCAGCGCGGGCGACAGATATTTCGTAGCGAAGGCGCAAGAACGCCTTGAGCAATATATCAGCCAATGTCGCACGCTGGTGCTCGCCTCGCACAGCAAGCCGATTTGCACCGAGATTTGCACGCATGGCCTGGTGTTGGAGGCCGGACGCATCGCCTATTTCGGCAAAATCGACGACGCGCTGAAATATTATGACGAGACACTCCCTGCCGGTGTGGATATCGAACGCTGGAGCAAGCGCGCGAATCGTCAGTTCTAAGGCCCGGGGGCCTGACCTCCCATGCTCAACGCAGCGCCCGAGCGCCGTATCCTGATCGTCGCCGAGACGCTGGGATATGGCGGCACCGAATCCGCACCTGGTGACCGTCCTCCCGCGCCTAACCGAAGCCGGCTTGGATATCGCCGTCTTTTGCCTCGCCGAACGCGGACCGAGGGCCGTGGAATTGGAGCAAGCCGGCGTGCGCGTGCTCGCTGCTTCGCGGCTCGCCAACCGGCGCGAGCAACGTCTTCTCTATCCGCTGCAGGCCGGACTAGACTGCTCGGCACTTTACGCCTTTGCGCGGCAATGGCGCCCGCAGCTCGCGCATTTCTTCCTGCCGGGTCCCTATCTCCTCGGCACGCCGGTGGCCATGGCCGCCCAGATCCCTATCAAGATCATGAGCCGGAGAAGTCTCGCGCATTATCAGCAGAACTGGATGGGCGCGCGGCATATCGAACGCCTGTTACATTCCCGCATGACGGCGATCGTCGGCAATTGCCGCGCCATTCTGCGCGAGCTGATGGAAGAGGGCGTTCCCGAGGCGAAGCTGCGTCTGATCTATAACGGTATCGAGCCATCGGCTCGCGCGCAGAACAAGGGCGAAGCGCGTGCGACGCTCGATCTCGACGCGAATGCTCTGATCGGCGTCGTCGTCGCCAATCTGATTCGCTACAAGGGTCATCGCGACCTGATCGAGGCGCTTGCGCTCGCGGCGCCGAAGCTGCCGCCCGCTTGGCAGATGCTCTGTGTCGGAGCCGACAACGATCTAGGGCCGGAACTCGAGAATTCGCCGCCGTCAAGGGGCTCGCCGGCAATCTCCGCTTCCTCGGACGGCGCTTCGACGTCGGCCGCTTGCTTGAAGCGGCCGATTTCGGCGTGCTGCCGTCGCGCGCCAATGAGGGTTTCTCCAACGCGATTCTCGAATTGATGCGCGCGGGGCTGCCGATGATCGTGACCGACGTCGGCGGCAATGCCGAGGCGGTTGTCGATGGGCAAACGGGTTTCGTGGTTCCGCCCGCCGACCCTGCCGCGCTCGCCGCCGCGCTGCTGCGCGTGGCGCAAGATCCGACGTTGCGCCGCAAACTCGGCAAGGCGGGACGTGAGAGAATGGCGACGAATTTCACCCTCGATGCCTGCGTTGCCAAATACCGCGCGCTTTATGACGAGCTGTTCGCGGCATCGAGCAAACCAACCGCAAGCCTTGCGCGGCGCTGACGCAGATCGAGCCTGCCATTGCCGCTTCGAGTTCGCCAAGGCTTGGCCCACCCCCGATTAAAGCCTTCCTTAGCAATCCTGAAGCAAAGTCTGGCCGGATGTCTAAGCGCTTTTGCTTGGGGACTTTGCCATGGTCGAGATAACCCGGCGCGGTATGATTGGAGGAGGTGTGGCGATGGGCGGTTTTTTGTGGAACACCGCCGCGCTCAGCAGTGAGTCGCGGCAACCTCCTTACGGTCCGGCGCCTGCCCCTCTCGACGGCCCAGAGCTTCCCTCGTTCCGCTTTCCGCTTGGCGCGCAGAAGACCGAGCAATTCAACGGCGGCACCGCCAAGGAGGCGAACGTCACCGGCTTCCCGGTGTCGGAGAAGCTCGCCGGGGTCTACATGACGCTCGAGCCGGGCGCCTTGCGCGAGCTGCACTGGCACGCCAATGCCGCCGAATGGGCCTATGTGCTCGAGGGCAATTGCCGGGTCACCACCATCGATCCGATCGGCCAATGCGAGATCGTCGACTTCGGCCCGGGCGATGTCTGGTACTTCCCGCGCGGCCACGGCCATTCGATCCAAGGCTTCGGCCCCGGCACCTGCACCTTCCTCCTCGTGTTCGACAACGGCTATTTCTCGGAATTCGGCACCTTCTCGCATCACCGACTGGCTCGGCCACACGCCGCCCGAAGTGCTTGCCAGGAATTTCGGCCTGCCCGCTTCGACCTTCGCCAATTTTCCCAAGAAGGAAGTCTACATCGCCACCGGGCCGGTGCCGCCGGCGCTGCCACAAGACCCTGCGCCCGGCTCACTGAACGAGCCGCCGCTGACGCATCGCTACCGGCTGCTTGCCGCCAAGCCCGAGACATTCGTGGGCGGCACGTTGCGGCGCGTTTCCGCCACCGAGTTCCCGATCTCCACCACCATGACCGGCGCGCTGCTGATTATCGAGCCGGGCGGATTGCGCGAGCTGCACTGGCACCCGCACGCCGCCGAATGGCAGTACTACATCAGAGGCACCGGGCGGATGACCGTATTCGGCAGCCACGGCCGGGCGCGAACCGACGAGTTTGCCGCCGGCGATGTCGGTTACGTGCCGCAGGGCTACGGCCACTATATCGAGAACACCGGCAGCGACGAGCTCGAGATGGTCGCCGTGTTCAACAACGGTAGTTATGAATCGATCTCCATCACCGGCTGGATGGCCGCCAACCCGGATCTCCTGCTCTCCACCAATTTCGGCGTGCCGGAAAGCGTCTTCGCCAAATTCCCCAAAGACGCGGTAATCATGCCCGAATAAGGCCTTATCTGCCGGGCAAAATAACCTAGTCACAGTCGCGTAAGTTACGCGTAAGCTAGCCCATAGAACGTGACCGTGCTCGTCGTCTCTGGCGGGGTCACGTTACCTTAGGGACTGGGGAAGGCTTCGGCCGCGTCTAACAAACCTGCACTGCATCGCCCCGAATAGCGACGCCTAGCAGATAGTGCGCGCCTAGCAATTTGCGCGAGGGAGGCGTCCATGTGCGGTTTGGCTGGTGTGATCGATCTTAGGGGCCGCGCACGGCCCGATCGGGTGATGCTGCAGCGTATGGCGGATGCGTTGTGGCACCGCGGGCCGGATGACGATGGCTTCCTCGTCGCCCCAGGCATCGGCCTTGCCCATCGCCGTCTCAGCATCGTCGGCCTCGACAATGGGCAGCAGCCCATCTTCAACGAGGACCGCACCATCGTCGTCATCTGCAATGGAGAGCTGTTCGATCACCCCGAACTGAAGCTCGAGCTGCAAGCCAAGGGGCATGTCTTCGCGACGAGCACCGATGTCGAAGTGATCGTTCATCTCTATGAGGAATACGGCGAGGAGTTCATCCACCGCCTGCAAGGTCAATTCGCCTTTTCGCTCGTCGACCTGCGCCGCCGCATCGTGCTGCTTGCGCGCGATCGCGTGGGCATCTGTCCCCTGTTCATGTCGCGGCAGGGCGACAGCCTCTATTTCGGCTCCGAGATCAAGGCGCTGATCGCTTCGGGGGCCGTCGCGCCGCGGGCCGATCCGCGCGGGCTCGACCATCTCTTCACCTTCTTCGCGCTCGGCGGAAGGCGCACCATGTTCCAGGGCGTGCAAGCGATCGCGCCGGGACATTATGTGAAGATCGCGTTCCGTGCCGACGGCGGCGTGGCCGAGCCGGTCGAGTGCAAATATTGGGACTTCGATTTTCCCGATTGGGGCGATGAGGACAATCCATCCGAGTTCTGCCGCCATCGACGCCTTCGAGCAAACCTTTGCGCGCGCGGTGGAGGTTAGGCTCCGCGCCGACGTGCCCGTGGTCGGCTATCTCAGCGGCGGCGTGGATTCCGCCTATGTATTGGCGACCGCCGCGCGCGTGGCGGGCCGTGCATTACCGAGCTTTACCGTGCGCGTAACCGACCCCGCGTTGGACGAATTGCGGGAAGCGGTGGAGGCGGCGCAAGCGATCGGCGGCGGTCGTCCGACCGTCGTCGAGGCCGGACCGGGTCTCATCGCCGACGCCTATGCTCCCCTGGTCGCCGCCGCCGAGTGCCCCGTGCTCGATACCTCTTGCGCGGCGCTGTTCGCGCTCTCCCGCGAAGTGCGCCGGCAGGGTTACAAGGTGGTGCTGACGGGCGAAGGCGCCGACGAAGGCTTCGCCGGCTATTTTTGGTTCAAGATTCGCGAGGCCGCGCGCCTGCTCGATATCGGCGATGCGTTCCGCCCGAGCACGGCGATCAGCCGCGTGGCGCGCAAATGGGCGGCGCCGAATGTCTCCTTTGGGGAGCTCGCCCATGTCGATGGCCTGATCGGCGGTCCGCACGCGCAATCGATTCTTTACAATCTCGTGGCGACCGCGCGCACGCGCTACTACAGCGCCGGCATGCGGGAAGAGCTTGGCGGCCATGTGGCTTACGAGGATCTCGGACTCGACCTCGATCGCATGCGCCGCTGGCATCCGCTAAACCGCTCGCTCTATCTCGGCTACAAAGTCCAGCTCGCCGGGCTCTTGCTCAGTCAGAAAGGCGACCGCGTGGCCATGGCTAACAGCGTCGAGACGCGTTACCCGTTCCTCGACGAGAATGTGATCGCGCTCGCCGCGCGCCTGCATCCCCGCTACAAGCTGCGCGGCTTCCTCAAGGACAAATATCTGTTGCGCCAGGCTGCGGGTCGCGTGCTGCCGAAGTCGGTCGCCGAGCGGCCCAAGCTCATGTTCCGGGCGCCGCACGCCGAGACTTTTCTCGCCCATCCGCCCGCCTTCGTGCGCGATTTGTTGAGCCCGGAGAGCTTGGCGCGGACCGGCTATTTCGACGCGACGGCCGTCGCCCAGGATTGCGCGGCGATGGCGCGAGGCGAGGACAAGAAGGAACTCGGCAAGTTTTCGAGCTTGGGGTTGGGCGGCGTCGTCGCCACCCAGCTTTGGCATCACCTCTATCTCGGCGGCGGCCTGTGCGACTTGCCGGAAGTCAACGCCGGCGCCACCCCGGCCGCGGCACGCGCCGTGGCTTGATGGGCGGACGCTAGCGCGACCTGAGACAGGCTTCAGCCTCCTCGGCGAGCTTCCGCGTCAGCTCACCGGCGCCGATGCCTGAAGGGGGCACCGCCCCCTGCCCCGACCAGAACCAGGAGAAATCGCCCGAGCCCTTCGCTTCGGCCGCCTTGCGCAGCGGCGCGAGCGCCGGTGTGGCGAAGGGATAGGCCGGGTGGGCCGGATTGATCGGCCCCTGCTCTTTGATGAAGCGATTGAGGATGCCGCGGGCCGGCCGCCCGCTCAACATGTCGGCGATCACCGTCTCGCGGCCAGGCTCGGCGAGCGCCTGCCTGTGCAAGGCCGAGGTGGTGGCCTCGGGACAGCAGAGATAGGCGGTGCCGATCTGCACGCCGGCAGCACCGAGAGCAAACGACGCCGCGATACCGCGCCCATCGCCGATGCCGCCCGCGGCGATCACCGGCAGTTTCACCGCCTCGGCGATCTGCTGCACCAGTGCGAACGTGCCGATCTGCGTGGCGACATCGGTCTCGATGAACATGCCGCGATGTCCGCCGGCTTCGGCGCCTTGGGCGATGATGGCATCGACGCCGCGCTCGGCGAGCCATAAAGCTTCGCGGCGCGTCGTCGCCGAGCAGATGACTTTGCATCCCGCCCGCTTCACCCGCTGGACCAGCTCGGGCGCAGGCAAGCCGAAATGGAAGCTCACCACCTCCGGCCGCAATTCCTCGACCACGACGCACGTCGCTTCGGTGAAGCGATAGATCGTGGCTTTGAGCGGGGGCTTGGGCGGCTCCACGCCAAGCTCGGCGTAGTATGGCGCAAGCCGGTCGAGCCACGCCGCCTCGCGCCCTAGGTCCTGCTCAGGCTCGGCGTGGCAAAAGAAGTTGAGATTGATCGGCCTGCGCGTCCGCGACCTGATCGCCGCGACGCCCTCACGGACTTTATCGTCGCTCAAGCCGGCGCAAGGGAACGATCCGAGCCCGCCCGCGTCCGCCACCGCGACCGCCATATCCACGGCCGTGGAGTTCGCCATCGGCGCCTGCACGATCGGCAGCTCCACGCCGAACAAATCGAGCAATCGTCTGTCAGGCCAAGCCATGGGCCTCAGCTCTTGGAATCTCGCCGCTTGCCGAGCAGCCGCAAACGCAGCGCATTGAGCTTGATGAAGCCGGCCGCGTCCTTCTGATCGTAGGCGCCGGCGTCGTCCTCGAAGGTGACGATCTTGTCGGAGTAAAGCGACTTCGGCGACGACCTGCCGATGACGATGACATTGCCCTTATAGAGCTTGAGCGTGACCTCGCCCTCGACATGCTCCTGGCTCTTGTCGACCAAGGCTTGCAGCATCTCCCGCTCGGGCGAGAACCAGAAGCCGTAATAGACCAGCTCGGCATAGCGCGGCATCAGCGAGTCCTTCAGATGCATCGCCTCGCGGTCGAGCGTGAGCGACTCGATCGCCCGGTGCGCGACATAGAGGATCGTCCCGCCCGGCGTTTCGTAGACGCCGCGGCTCTTCATGCCGACGAAGCGGTTCTCCACCAGATCGACGCGGCCAATGCCGTTGTCGCGGCCAAGCGCGTTGAGCCGGGTCAGCAACGCCGCCGGCGACATCGCCTTGCCGTCGATCGAGACCGGATCGCCCCGCTTGAAGCCGACCTTGACGGTGGTGGCTTTGTCTGGCGCATCCTCGGGCGCGATGGTGCGCTGATAGACGTAAGGCGGCGGCTCGACCGCCGGGTCCTCCAGCACCTTCCCTTCCGAAGACGAGTGCAGCAGGTTGGCGTCGACCGAGAACGGCGCCTCGCCGCGCTTGTCCTTGGCGACCTGGATCTGATGCTTCTCGGCGAACGCGATCAGATCGCTGCGCGATTTGAAGGCCCACTCCCGCCAAGGCGCGATCACCTTGATGTCGGGGTTGAGCGCATAATAGGTGAGCTCGAAGCGCACCTGGTCGTTGCCCTTGCCGGTCGCGCCATGCGCCACGGCGTCGGCGCCGGTCTCCCGCGCGATTTCGATCTGCCGCTTGGCAATCAACGGCCGGGCGATCGAGGTGCCCAGCAGGTAAACGCCCTCATAGAGCGCATTCGCCCGAAACATCGGAAAGACGAAATCGCGGACGAACTCCTCGCGCAGATCTTCGACATAAATCTCCTTGATGCCGAGCAGCTCGGCCTTCTTGCGGGCCGGCGCCAGCTCCTCGCCCTGGCCGAGATCGGCGGTGAAGGTCACCACCTCGCAGCCATAGGTCTCTTGCAGCCATTTGAGGATGATCGAGGTATCGAGCCCGCCGGAATAAGCGAGCACCACCTTCTTAATGTCGGTCGCCATGGAAAAAGCCTCGCGCGAGGTCCCGATGCAAGGGTTGGGACCCGCCGGGACTATAGGCAGGCGACGCGCTTGTGCAAGTGCTGGCCGGCGTTGCGCAAACGCCACCCGGTGCCAGCAATCCCGCTTGGCAGGCGTCGCTAGCTCGCCGCCGGAGCTGGAAGGCTGCCGCCCGGAGAATTGCTGAATGCCGTTCGGCCGCGGCCGACGATGAGATTGTGACGGTGGCAATGGAGCGTAAATGATTTGCCGACCTAATTAGCTTCACAGGCACGAGAATGCTGATTTCGATCAGTGCGGGACGGCCTGCGGAAGGCCTTTCATGCAGCTCGTGCGGTTTTCGCCGGAACCAGAACCGCAGGTCGGCGTTTGAAGGATCAGGCAATCGGCAGGAATTTGGGAGGGCACGTAATGTCCCAAGAGCTAGAGCACCACACCGAGGTCAAGCAGCCCTATGTCGGTCCCTTGGCTGAAGTCCAGAGCCTCGGGTTCGTCACGCGTAGCAAGAAGTCCAAGCGCGATGCTGCCTGGCGTGAGACCCTGACCCAGCATATGCCGGAGAGCTGGCCCGCGGCCCGCCTTGCCCTGCAGGCGAGAATTGCCGCGCTCGATACCCTCGAGGCCTAGGCCCGCGAGCCGGCGAGCAGCCAATAGACGAAGCCGCCGGCGAAGCCCGCTGCCGCGAAGATGGTCATATACGGGCTTGCCAACACCTTGGGCAGATCCGCGGTTTCGGGCGCGGCAAGAATCGGGATAACCGCAAGCGATACCCCGCCCGCCAGCACGTAATACATCCACGATCTGATCCTCAACACCTCGCCTGCCACCGCCGCGAGTAGGCCCGGCAGGGCGTTGAGCGCCGGCGCCACGGTGCCGGCGAACAGCACAATGCCGAAGATCGGGGCCGCTTGGTGCATCGGGGAGCCTTGCGGCGCCGCGGCGCTGAGCTCATTCCCCGCCCAGATCGCGCCGAGCGCGAATAGCACGACAAGGGCTACCGCGACGGCGACGAAGAACGCCACTACCACCAAGATCGCACGGAAGATGATGCGGGAGATCACTTGCGCCGCCTCTCTGTCACACTCGCCTCCGAGCCGGAAGGCTTTATAACACCGGCTTCGAGGCCGGAGGACGGGAATGGCAGATATCGAGTTCTGGTATGAGTTCGCCAGCACCTATTCCTATCCCGCCGCCATGCGCATTGAGCGGCTCGCGGGCGACGCCGGAGTTGCATTGCGCTGGCGCCCCTTCCTGCTCGGCCGATCCTCAAACAGCAGGGCTTGAACGACTCGCCGTTCAACATCTTCGCGGTCAAGGGGCGCTATATGTGGCGCGACCTCGAGCGCGTGTGCGCGGCCGACGGCTTGGCACTGGCCCTCCCCCCAGTGCGCTTTCCGCAAAATGGCCTCAAAGCCGCGCGGCTCGCGCTGATCGGCGAGAAGGAAGGCTGGACGCCCGCCTTTACCCGCGCCGTGTTCGCCGCGAATTATGCCGAGCAGAAAGACATCGGCGACGATGCGACGCTGCGCACGATTCTCGGCACGCTCGGCGTCGATGCCGATGCCGCGATGGCCGCGGCCAACGCGCCGGAGAACAAGGACGCCCTCAAGCGTCAGACCGAGGCGGCCGCCGCGCGCGGCCTGTTCGGCGCGCCGTCGTTCACCGTCGGCGATGAATTGTTCTGGGGCAACGACCGCCTCGAAGCCGCGCTCGCCTGGGCCAAGCGCGCTTAAGCGGACGTAGCAACGCGGGCGCTGGCGCGCTGCTTGATGCTGGCGCTTTTCAATTGCCCGCAGGCCGCCATGATGTCCCGGCCGCGCGGTGAGCGCACCGGGCTCGCATAGCCCGCGCGGTTCACCACCTCGGCGAATTTTTCGATCTGCTCCCAGTCCGAGCATTCGTAAGGCGCGCCGGGCCAGGGATTGAACGGGATTAGATTGATCTTGGCGGGGATTTTGGCGAGCAGCCGCACCAATGCCTTCGCGTCGGCGATGGAGTCGTTGATGTCCTTCAGCATCACATATTCGAAGGTGATGCGTTTCGCGTTGGAGAGGCCGGGATAGGCGCGGCAGGCCGCGAGCAAATCCTTGAGCGGCCATTTCTTGTTGATCGGCACCAACTGGTCGCGCAGCTCGTCGCGCACCGCATGCAGCGAGATGGCGAGCATGGTTCCCGCCTCCTCGCCCCAGCGCGGAATCTCCGGCACCACGCCCGAGGTCGACAGCGTGATACGTCGCTTGCCGATGGCGAGCCCTTCGCCGTCGGCGGCGAGCAGACAAGCGTCGCGAACATGCTCGAAATTGTAGAGCGGCTCGCCCATGCCCATCAGCACGACATTGGTGATCTTGCGCATCGAGTCGGGCAACCCCCGCGGGTCTGGCGCCGCCGCGCCCGGCCAGTCGCCGAGCCGATCGCGGGCCAGCATGATCTGGCCGACGATCTCGCTTGGGGTGAGGTTGCGCACCAGGCGCTGCGTGCCGGTATGGCAGAACGAGCAGGTCAGCGTGCAGCCGACCTGGCTCGAGATGCACAGCGTGCCGCGATCCTCTTCCGGGATATAGACGGTCTCGATCTCCTTGCCGTCGGCGAAGTCGCAGCAGCCATTTGCGCGTGCCGTCGACCGAGACCTGTTCGGTCACGATCTCAGGGCGCGCCAGCGTGAAGACTTGCGCCAATTCGCCGCGCAACTCCTTGGCGATGTCGGTCATGGCGGCGAAATCGGTCGCGCCGCGCACATAGAGCCAGCTCCAGAGCTGGCGCCCGCGCATGCGCGTCTGCCGCTCCGGCACACCCAGCTCGGCCAAGCGCGCACCAAGCTCCGACCGGCTGAGCCCGATCAGAGTCTCGTTGCGCGTCGGCGCAACTTGGGCTGGTTTCTCGATCTCGCCCGGAACGGAGGATAGCGTCATGACATCAGGCCCACCGGGCTCATTCCCGGCCTTGCCCTCATATCATGCCGGCAGTGAAAAATACCAAGCCGCAGGCGGAAAGCCTGCAAACCGCGGACTTAGTCGTCCATGGCGTCCTCGGAGACCTCCAACACGCTCTTGTCGGGGTTCGCTTGGCACTCGATCAGAATCTGCGCGAGGTGACCGGCCATCTTGCCGAAGTCGATGGTCGCAGGCTCGTCCTCCTCGGTGTAGTAGCCCTCGAACCACATCATGATGAGGCCCCTGTTGTCGTCGTTGTACTCCGTGAACTGCTTGCAGCTGAGTTTGGACACATCGATAGCTTCGGCGGCAGCCGCAGGCTTCGCGGCAAGCAACGCCAAGGCGGCAAGCACGGCGACAACGAGACTCTTCATGGATGTCCTCAAGGGTTGGCGGCGCTTGCCGCGGGCGCGCGAGCGTAGTTCGGCTCGATGTCAGGCGAAAGAAGCTGTGCTGGATTAAGATAAGCGGGAGCTTAACCGCTACATTCCTTGGCCGCGCGATCGAGCGCGTCGGACAGGCCATTCAGCGAATAGACGTCGCTCGTGGCTGTCCCGCGGGCGGATTTTCCTTCGATCTTCATGCTGCTGCCGCCCTTCATCGCCTCGACGATCTTGGTCTCCATCTCAGGCTTCTCGACGAAGGCGCCCTCGTCCTTGGTGAACAGGTCGAACTTGGCGGTACCGATGGTGGCGGTGACCTTGGCCCCTTGGGCGAAGGGATAGCCCATCTTCACGCTGATCTCGCTCGTGACGTTTTCCGCGGGCCAGCGGGAGATGTAGAAAAAGATCGGTCCGCGCTTGACCTTGTCGGGTTTGGAGGAGGTGGGTTTGGCGACGGCAAAGCACACTTTGGCGGGACCGGTCGCGGCATAGGCCGACCAGTCCTTGAACTTGTCCAGAAGCTTGACCTCTTGCGCCAAGGCTGGCGTGGCCGTCAGCGCGCCGATGAGGCAAACAGCTCGAACGGCTCGGTGCATCTCCCCGTCCCCAATTCGTGAGCAGGCGTAAATCATTAAGCCCCGATGCGAACTACGGGTCAACCCTGCCGGCGCCGCCGTTTCGGCGCTCCTTGCACATGCGGCCGAGGCTCCGGCACCTCGGCATGTTCGGCCACCGGGCGCGAGCCGAACCGGCCAAGCGAGCGCAGCCGGTCATACATGACGATGGCCCCCGCGGTGGCGAGATTGAGCGAGAAGGCGGCAGGGATACGCACCAGATGCTGGCAGCGCGCGACAAGGTCCGGCGACAGCGCGCCGCGCTCCGGGCCGAGCACATAGGCCGCGCGCAACGGGTGTGGAAAACTCGGCAGATCGTGCGCCGCCTCCAGAATCTCGACCCCGACCAGGCTACAGCCCTTCGGCAATTTGAGATCGGCGAGGCTGCGCCAATGGTAGAGCGGCAGATGCGTCCACGCCTTCGACGTATCGTGGATCTGGAGCGCGGTCTCGTCGGCGCCTATGGTGAAGACGAAGCTCGCGCCGAAGGCATGCGCCGAGCGCAGCAGGTTGCCGAGATTGACGGCCTTGGAGATGCCCTCGACGCCGATGGCAAAATAGCCGCGGGAGGCGGGAAGTAGGGTTTTCACAAGTCTTGTCTGCCACAGGCCGGGTGAGAGAAAAAGGGCAGCCAGTCGTTAGCGAGAGGAGGCAAGCTTCGATGCGGGTTGCGCAATTCAGCGAATTTGGTGGACCTCAGGCGCTCCGCCTCGAGCAAGTGACCGAGCCGAGCCCCGGCCCCGCCGACGTGCTGATCAAAGTGACGGCGGTCGGCCTCAACTTCTTCGACACGCTGATGCTGCGCAATCAGTACCAAGTGACCCCGCCGCTTCCCGTTCTCGCCAGGAGCGGAAGTCGCCGGCAGCATCGAAGCCCTTGGCGCCGAGGTCGCCGATCTCCAGTTGGGGCAAAGGGTCGTCGCCTTTATCGGCGGCAATGGTTGCCGTGAGAAGGTCGTCACCAAGGCGAAGAACGTCGTCCCCATCCCGGACGGCGTCAGCGATGAAGTGGCAGCCGGCATCCCCATCACCTACGGCACGGCGCTGCACGGATTGAAGGACCGCGGCGCTCTCCAGCCGGGTGAGACCGTGGCGATCCTCGGCGCGGCGGGAGGCGCCGGTCTGGCGGCGGTCGAGATCGCCAAGCTCATGGGCGCGCGGGTGATCGCCGTGGCCTCGTCGGCAGACAAGCTCGCCTTCGCCCGCGAGCATGGCGCCGACGAAGGCATCAATTACGAGACGGAAGATCTCAAGATCCGCCTCAAACAACTCACGGCGCCGAAGGGCGTCGACGTGCTCTACGATCCCGTCGGCGGCGCCTATGCCGAGCCGAGCTTGCGGGCGATGGCCTGGGAAGGCCGCTATCTGGTGCTAGGCTTCGCCTCGGGCACGATTCCCAAAATCCCGCTCAACCTGGTCATGCTCAAGGGCTGCGCCATCCTGGGCGTGTTCTGGACGGCGTTCGTCGAGCGCTATCCGGAAAAGCACCGCGCCAACATGATCGAGCTCCTCGAATGGTGCAGAAGCGGGCTGATTGCGCCGCACATCCATGCGAGCTTTGCCTTGATCGAGACCGCGACCGCGCTTTCCCTGATCGAGGGACGTAAGGTCACCGGCAAGGTGATCGTCAACCCGCAGCGCTAGCGGGCCTTCGGCAATTCCTTGTCGAGCGCGCGTGCCGCCGCCGCCCTGTGGGTCGGCGTGATGTGCGAGGCGACGAGACCGATCACCGCAGTGAGCAGCGCCGCATCGTCGGCGAAGCCGAGCCCCGCGATCATGTCGGGGATGATGTCGACCGGCAGGATGAAATAGGCGATGGCCGCAAGCAGCATGCCGCGCACGCGCATCGGCGTCGCCGGGTCGAGCGCGCAATAATAGGCGGCGACCAGGTCGTCCACGAAGGGGATCATCCCGGCGACCCGCTTGAGCTTGGCCCAGAAGTCGCGGCGGACCTTGCGCTCCCGCTCGGCGAAAGCGGAAAGCGAAAGCTGTCGGCCGAACGCCGCGGCCTTGAGTTCGCTTGCTTCGTTGAAAGCCATCATCGTGCTTGACCTCGCGAGGCGGTTTAACCCCAGGAATCCCTGAACGAAAAATAGGGTCGCTGCCCCTTCCCCGCAAGCGTTTCGCGGGAAATGCCCCCCTCGAGCGCCGAGGACTGTCCCTGCCCCGTTTCCTTGAATTTCACACTTTTCCTCCAGGCTCGGGGCCGGTCCTGGTCGCGTGAGGTGTTGCGTTTTGCTCGAGGCGGGCCGCTTGCCGATACTTGCCGGCGCGCTGCTTGCGGCGCTCGCCGCGCTGTATTGCGCGGTCGGGGTGCCCGCCGACGCCATGACCGGGCAGCAAGCGCCGCCTTGGATCGTGACCCCCCTCGACGCCACCGTCGCCAGCAAGCTGCGCCAGCTTGACGCGCTCCAACGCGACATGGAGCAGGCTGGCTGCGAATATGCGGCCGACGATGCCAGCATCGAGGGATGCCAGCAGCTCGAAGCCAATGCGCAAAGACTCGAAGCTGAGATCGAGGAGCTTAAGGCTCGCGCCGGCTGGACGCTCGAGAAGCAGGAAGCGGTGGAAGCCGGCGGCCTGCACACCCCGGCGCAGCAAGCCAAACCCTATAGCTATCGCTGGCGAACCGATCCTGCCGGCGCCTATCGCACCGTCTGCGTGCGGCTGTGCGACGGCTTCTATTATCCCGTCAGCGAAGCGGCGCGCCCCGGGAGCTTCCTCGCCGAGGAGAAGACGTGCCAATCGACCTGCTCGGTGCCGGCCAGGCTGTACTATCAGCCGCGCCACGCCGGCGAGGACGCCGACGAGATGGTGTCGTTGACCGGCGAGCGTTATGCCGATCTGCCCAATGCCTTCCGCTATCGCAGCGAATATCTCAATGCCTGCGCCTGCGGACCTAAACCGTGGAGCCCCGAGGCCAAGGCGATGTACCAGCGCCGTGCCGTGCTCGCCACCCGCGGCAAAACCGAGCGGCTGGTCGCCACCGGCGCCAGCGAAACTGCCAAGCTCCTGGCGGCAGCCGACGTGCAAGTCGCGCAGCGGCCGCCGCGCCTGCGGGATGCGGCCGCGAGGGCCAAGACCGAGCAATATCGCGGGCTATTCGGCCGGCTGCGCGCCTCGCGCTACGGCGCGCAGGCCCGCAACGATCAGCCGCTGCGTCGCTTCTTCCTGTTCCGCAGCCGCTAAGTCCACGCCGTCGCAGCTTGGCGCGCGGCCTTGCACCGCTTGGGGTCGCATGCCATGTCACCCCGCATGGCAAAGCATCGTCTCCTGTTCGTCTGTCTTGGCAATATCTGCCGCTCGCCCATGGCCGAAGGCGTGTTCCGCCGTGTCGCCGAGGAAGAGGGCGTCGTCGAACGCTTCGAGATCGACTCGGCCGGCATGGGCGATTGGCATATCGGCCAGGCGCCGGACACACGCGCGCAAGCCGCCGCCCGCAAGCGCGGGATGGACATCGCGGGCCAGCGCGCGCGGCAGGTCACGGCCGCGGACTATCGCCGCTTCGACTTGATCCTTGCCATGGACGATTCCAACTACGACGAGTTGATCGGACTTGCGCCGAAATCCGAGCTGCACAAGGTCCGCCTGTTCCTCGACTACGCGCCCAAGACCGGCACGCGCAATGTGCCCGATCCCTTCTATGGCGGGAGCGAGGGCTTCGATCATGCGCTGGACCTGATCGAGGCCGCCGCGCGCGGCCTTCTCGCCGAGCTGCTCGCCGACCAGGCGCAGCCAGCGAAAAAGGGCGCCTAGTCCTCGAGCGGATAGGCGGCCTCGACCACATAGGGTCCGCCACCGACCGAATTGCGCGAAGAGTAAAGCACGAAGCGGCTGACGGTGAAGGGCTGCGCCGCCATCCCGCCTTGGCGCTCGAGATATTGCGCGACCGCATCGGCGCGCGCGCCTCTGAGCCGCGCCAGCGTCACATGCGGCTTGAAATTGCGACCCTCGGGCGGAAGGCCGGCCTCCCGCGCCGCGCGCTCATTGGCGCGCCGCAACGCCTCGAGCCCCTCGGAGGGGGCGATGCCGGCAAAGATCGCCCGCGGCTTGCCGCCGCCGAAGCTGCCCAGCCCGTTCAACCGGAGCTCGAACGGGTCGGCGACGATATCGCCCAAGGCCGAGGTGAAATCCCGCGCCGTGTGCCGGTCGACATCGCCGATGAAGCGCAGCGTCAGATGATAGTTCTCGGGATCGATCCAGCGCGCACCAGAGAGCCCGGCGCGAAGAAGCGTGAGCCGCTCG
Organism: uncultured Alphaproteobacteria bacterium; assembly: GCA_963798815.1. Lineage (GTDB taxonomy): Bacteria > Pseudomonadota > Alphaproteobacteria > Rhizobiales > Methyloligellaceae > Methyloceanibacter. The sequence goes on along the minus strand of CAWCUW010000003.1, from coordinate 959,732 downwards.
GCAACGCTGCTCGGGATTTCGATCGCGGAAAAAAGCCTTGGCATCTGGATTCGCTGACTAACACAAGAGTCATGGGCACGGGTTGGGATAGTCAAGATGGATCTGCTCGATGTCCTCAAGCACGTTGTCCGGGAGCGTGAGTTCGGCTGCGGCAATATCGCTCTTAAGCTGTTCCATGGTGGTTGCCCCGATGATCGTGCTGGTCACGAAGGGGCGCGAGACCGCAAACGCGATCGCCATCTGGGCCGGGTCGAGCCCCTGCTTCCTTGCCAGTTCGACATAGGTGGAGATCGCCCGGGGACCGTTCGCCTTCTCGTAGCGGCCGAGCCGATTGAACAGGGTCTTGCGCGAGCCTGGCGGCAACGCGCCACCTTCATATTTGCCGCTGAGATAGCCCTGCCCGAGCGGCGAATAGGCGAGCAGGCTCACCTGCTCCCGATAGAAGATCTCCGAGAGGCCCGTCTCGAACGAGCGGTTGACCAGATTATAGGCATTCTGAATGGAGACGACCCGCGGTAGCCCATGTTGCTCCGAGGCCTTAAGGAAGCTCATCACCCCCCAAGGCGTCTCGTTGGACAGGCCGATGAACCTCACCTTGCCGCTCGCCACCAGCTTCGCCAAGACGCAGAGAATCTCGTCGATCGGATGCGCGTCGCCATCGAGGTGCAAATAGTCGTGGCCCTCGAAGATACGCATCGGCCGGTCGGGCCAATGCAGCTGATAGAGGTCGATGTAATCGGTCCTCAGGCGTTTGAGGCTCGCCTCGACTGCTGCATTGATCTGCGCTTCGCTATGGCGCGTCTTCGCGCCGTCCCGGCGGAGCCAGGTCATCTTGCCGCGGCCGGCGACCTTTGTCGCGATCATCACCTTGTCGCGCAGGCGGCGGGTGGCGAGCCAGGTGCCGATAATGGCTTCGGTGCGTCCTTGCGTTTCGGGCTTCGGCGGCACGGGATAGATCTCGGCAGCATCGAAAATGGTGATGCCGCGCTCACGCGCGTAATCCAGCTGCGCGTGACCGTCGGCCTCGCTGTTCTGCTCGCCGAACGTCATGGTGCCGAGACAAAGGCTCGAGACCTTGAGGCCCGTGCGGCCAAGCTCGCGATAGTCCATGCGCGTGGCTCCTGCGCGGCCCCGGGGGCGCGCGTTTACGCTTGCATAAGGTAAACGTGCAGGCGCGGCGAGGCGGTTATCTGCCTTTGTTAAGGACTGCAGGGCTAAGAGGAAAGCCTCTGACCGGGACGCGTCGGCGTGCAGCAAAATTCGACTGCACTGCAACGACGAGGGATATGGGGTACGTCGGAAGGCCGGACGCATGCTCAGTGTTGATCGAGACTTGGCGCGCGACGCGGCGAAATGCGACGTGAGGCTGGATGCAAGCGGGGTGCACCGCACGCTTGACGCCGTAGCCCGGCCCGTTGCTGCCCGTCTCTTCTCGGAATCGGGCGAGCCTCTGTCGCTCGCCGTCACCTCGACGCTCGATTCGATTTCCGGCGAATGGCAGGCTTTGCAGCAGCGCGCGCCGGTCAGTCCCTATCAGACATTCGATCTTGCCGAGCCGTGGCTGTTGCATGCCGCGGAAGCCGCGGGCTTCGAGCCGCGCATCGGCGTCTTGCGCAATGCCAAGCGCGAGGTCGTGATGATCCTCCCCTTCGGCCTCATCCGCCGCCTCGGCACCACCGCCGCGATCTATCTCGGCGGCTCGCATTTCAACGTCAACATCCCGTTGGTCGACCCAAGCCTCGACCTCGGCCCTGGCTCGCTCACGCGCATTCTCGACGCCTATTGCCTGGCGACTGGCGCCGACCTGCTGCATCTGTATCACCAGCCGGTTACATGGCGCGGCGCACGGCACCCCTTGCTGTGCCTGCCGCATCAGGACGCCGCCGACGACGTCAGCCTGATCCTCATCGAGGGTGGCGACTTCCCGAAATTCCTCGCCACCGAGATTGCCCGCAAGGTGCGCTCAGAACTACGCCGCAAGGCCGCCAAGTTCGCCGAAGCGGGTGTGCGCGCGGTTCGCGCCGATACGCCAGAAGACGTCGAGGGGTTCCTCGCCGCCTTCATGCGGCAGAAGTCGGAGCGTCTTGCCTCGCAGGGTCTCGACGATCCGTTCGCCGCTCCCGGAATCAAAGACTTCTTCCGAGACGCGGCGCTCCGCGGCCTGAATGGACGGGGCGGCATGGAGTTCCACGCCGTGGCATCGCCGAATGGTCATTTGCTCGCCGTGCGCGCGGGGGCACGCCACCAGGGCCAATACGCCTTCATGGTGCAGTCCTTCGATGCCGACGACCCCTTGGCCAAATATTCGCCGAGCGAATTTCTCATCGCCGAGGTGCTGGCCGATGGCTGCCGGCGCGGCTTCACCGACTTCGATTTCGGCGTGGGCCCGAACCGCTCCAAGAAGGTTTGGGCCAACGGGGTGGCTGAGCTTTTCGACCTAACCTACGCGGTCACCGCGAAGGGTCGGCTCTATGCAGCCCTGATGCAGCTCACCGGCGTCGCGACGCGCTACATCAAGCGCAATCCAAAACTGTTCTCGGCGGTGCAGGACGCGCGCGCGCTGAAGGCGCGAGTCCGCGGCCGCAGCCATGGCGAATAGGCAGATTGGAGGGCACCCGTGTCACTCGTCAGTCAAACGTCGCTGCCAGCAGCACGCAGCGCCGCCGACCAGCGGGACGAGGTCGTCGACCGGCGCGACGCGCTGTTCCGCGAGACCGGCTGGCAGCAATGCCAGCGCGTGGCGCTCGGCACGGCGTGGTCGCTGCTGCCGCGACGGATCGGCAAGCTTTGGCCGCTAACGCGCGTTTGGCTGTCCGACCTCATGGCTCCGGCCACCGGCTTGCCCGATGCCGAGGTTCCGGCCGGCAACGCGGACTTCGCCGGGATGGTTCACGACCTCTCGCCGGCGACCCTGATCGCCGCCTATCGGCGCGGGCTCTTCCCCAAGGGACATTTCGGTCCGCTCAAATGGGTATCGCCGAGCGAGCGCTGCGTCCTGTTCTTCGACGCGTATCACATCTCACGCCGCATCCGCTCGATCATGCGGCAGGACAAGTACAAGGTCACCTTCGATCGCGACTTCGAGGGGGTGATCAAGGCTTGCGCCGCGCCGCGCTCCGGCCGCTGGCATTTGACCTGGATCACGCCGCGCATCATGCGCAGCTACGCCGAGCTTTACGACGCGGGCTACGTCCACTCCTTCGAGGTGTGGAACAAGGACGGCGAGCTGGTCGGCGGCGGCTACGGCGTCGCGCTTGGCGGTGTCTTCGTCATCGAGTTGCAATTCTCCCATGAGTTCAACACCTCGAAGATCGGCTTCTCCGTGCTGAACTGGCATCTGGCGAAATGGGGCTTCCTCATGAGCGACAACAAGCTGCCGACGCCGGCGACGCTGCAAATGGGCTTCCGCGTGATCCCGCGCGGCGACTATCTGCGCGACCTCACTCTCGCCCTTGGCCGCGAAGGCAAACCGGGCCGCTGGGAGGTCGAGGCCGGCCCCAAGCTCGTCGCCGATTGGCACCCCGGCAAGAACCGTGGCGCGCGGCCAATCCAAGCGGAGCCATGAGCCTAACGGTCAAACTTCGCCGCTTCGCCCGATCTCTTCGGTTCTTACCGGAGCGAGGCTTGCCGGCGCGCTGGCCGGGTTTGCCACTCAGGTGCTGCTCGCGCGCACGCTGCAGGCCCACGCGCTCGGCGTGTTCTTCTCAGTGACCAGCCTTGCCGCCGTGCTGGGGCTGATCTGCGCGCACGGCTATCCGGCCATCGCCGCCCGCTTCGTGTCGCGCTATCGCGAGCAGGGCAAGGAGCATTTGATCGCGGCGTTTGTGAGCGAGTCGTTCCGCGTGGCGGCGATCTCCGTCGCCATCGCCACCCTCGCGGTGCTGGGGGCCTCGGTGGTTTGGCCCTCTTTCGACGTCGATGCGCGGCTCGCTTTGGCCGCCGCCGCTCTCTCGATCCCGGCGCATGCCTATTTGCGGCTGAACGGTTATTTCGCCGCCGCAATCCGCCGCTTCGCGCTGAGCTATCTGCCCGACACCTCGATCAGGCCGTTTCTCCTGCTGGGCGGGGTCCTGGTTCTGATTGCCTGCGGTCTCACCCTGACCGCCAGCATGGCCGCCTGGCTGCTGACGCTGATCCTGACCGCGCTCGCGATTGCGCAATATGCGCTGCTGCGCAAGGACCTGCCGAACGGCGCCGGCGCCCCCACCCCGCCTCGCCTGGCCAGGCTGTGGCGGCGGGAGGCGAACCCGCTGATCCTCGTCGCTCTTTTCACCAACTACTTCGCCGACGTCGACATCCTGTTTGCCACGCCGCTGTTGCGGAGCGCCGACATTGCCGCTCTCGGTCTTTGCCTGAAGCTGTCGATGCTGGTCGGTTTCGCCGTGCAGGTGGCCCATCAGGTGGTCGTGCCCGATCTCGCCGATGCCCGCGCCCGCAAGGACAAGAACAAGATCGGCGAAGCCGCGTTGCGCGCCTTCGCCTTCCCGCTCGCCATCACCGTCGGCGCCACGGTGGTGGTGGCGCTTTGGGGGGAAAGCCTGCTGGCGATCTTCGGCCCCGAATTCATCGGCGCCAAACTGCCTCTGCTGATCCTGGTGGCCTGCCAGCTCGCCCGCGCCCTGTTCGGGCCGAGCGTGTTGCTGCTGACCGTGATCGGCGCGCAACGCCACAATGCGACGCTCGCGGTCGCCGCGCTGATTCGTACTCGCGGGAGCGAATTTGGCGTTGGCGCCGCTTTACGGCGTGCTCGGCGCGGCGGTCGCCGTTGCCATCGCCACTCTGTTCTGGTTGGTGGCCTGCGCCATCATGCTCGAACGCGTGAGCGGGCTAAGGACCGACGCCCTGTTCCTCTTGGGCAGGATCGGCTCGCCCCGCAGTGCGCCGGCCTAGGTTAGGCCGCCGCCGCTAAGCTCGACGGCGCCCGTTCGCTCGATCTGCTGGTCGGCCTCCTCGGTCGCGAAGAAGGTGGTGAACAGCAGCCACAGCACGAAGGCCGCGACCGTCAGAAGCGCGATGGCGCTGAAAATCTTGCCGAAATGCAGGGGCATGCGATGTGAGGTCCTCAGCCGCAGGCGGCGACGATAGCCAAGTCGTGAACGCCGATCAATCCGGCCTGTGCCATATTCTCCGCCGCCCCGCTAGGGGTCACGAGAAGCGGCCATGCAAAGCAGCTCGCCCAATCGCATCATCCTCGTCGTCTGCCCGACCCACCGCGACTATCGCGAGCTGCCGCGGATCTCCCCTCCCGGCATCGACTACATCTTCCACGATTATGCCAGTACCAGCCTAGAGGATTTGGTCAGCAATCCCGACCGCGCCAAAGACCTTGCCGCCGATCCGCTCGACGAGATCGAGGCGATTCTCGCCAAGGTGCGGGGGCTCGAGCTCGCAGGCGTGATCACCTCCGACGATTATCCCGGCGCGGCGCTCGCCGCCGCCGTCGCGCGACGGCTCGGCCTACCCGGCCCCGACCCCGCCGCGGTCCTGCTGTGCCAGCACAAATATCTAGCGCGGCTTGAGCAAGCCAAGTACGTGCCGCAGGCGGTCCCCATGTTCGCCCTGATCAATGTCGCCGACGATGCGCCACGTCCCGATGACTTGAGCTTTCCTCTGTTCGTCAAGCCGGTGAAGTCGTTCTTCTCGATCGGCGCGGAACGGGTGAACTCGGCAGCCGAACTCGCCGCGCTCCTGCCCCACTGGGACAATCTCGATCAATTCTTCCAGCCGCTCGAGCGCATGCTCGAGCGCTACATCGGGACTACCATCGGCACCGAGCGGCTCATCGCCGAGGGATTGCTGCAAGGCGAGCAAGTCACCGTCGAGGGCTATGTGCATGGTGGCGTGGCGACGATCTTCGGCGTGGTCGACTCGATCATGTTCCCCGGCACGCTCGCCTTTTCGCGCTTCGACTACCCCTCCCACCTTCCACTAGGCGTGCAGACGCGTATGGGCGAGATCGCCACAACGACGATGCAAGGGCTCGGCTTCGACAATGGCATCTTCAACATTGAAATGATGTACGACGCCGATGCCGACCGCATCTCGATCATCGAGATCAATCCGCGCATGGCGTCGCAATTCGCCGATCTGTACGAGAAGGTGGACGGCACCAGCAGCTACAGCGTGCTGCTCGACCTTGCCCAAGGCAGACCGCCCCGCTACACGCGGCGGCAGGGGCGCTATGAATTTGCCGCGAGCTGCGTCTTGCGCAGCTTCCACGACTCTCTGGTGGTGGCCGTGCCGAGCGAGGCCGATATCGAGCGCCTCGGCGCCATCTATCCGGATATCAGGGTTGAGCTGCACGCCACGCCCGGTCGCAAGCTGTCCGATGAATTCCAGGACGGCAAGAGCTATCGCTACGGCGTCGTTAATCTAGGCGGACGCGACCTCGCCGACGTGCTGGAGCAGTGCGAAGCGTGCCGGGCGAGGCTCGGCATCGAGCTTTTGCCGATCGCCGCACCGCAAGGCCCGCGCGTCGACGACCCGCGCGAGTTGATGATCCCGGCGCATGACGCAAGCAGCGGAGAGCATCCGCCCTCCGCCGCCTGACACGAGACGTAGCTCTACCGGCTAGTTTCGCCCTTTATGTTCTGCTCGATCCAGTCGGAGAAGGACGACACACGGGTATAGACGCCGGGGAACAGCGGGTTGCCGCATTGCGGCCCCCAGCTGACAATGCCCACTTGGGTGTAGCCCTTGTCGTTACCCTTATCGGCCACGATCAGCGGTCCGCCGCTATCGCCGAAGCAGGAATCCTTGCCGCCGGTCGGGCCGGTGGCGCAGATCTCGGTGTCGCCCACCACGAAATCCGGCACCTGGAGCGATTCGTAGACCGCCTTGCATTCCTTGGGATCGATCACCTCGATATCGACCTCATGCAGCTTGCGCGGCGCCTCTAACTCCTCGTTGGTCAGCAGCTTCTTTTCCGACACGGACTTGCGCCCGGCCATGACATCGACGGCATTCTGGAACGCCTGGAAGTCCCAGATCGCCCCCCAACCGGTGACGGTGACGGTGGCGCCCGCGGGCATCAGGGCTTGCTCCTTGGCGGCGTCGGCAAAACTGATCGGCGTCGCATTCGGGATCGGCTGCTTGAGCTCGACGAGCGCGAGGTCGGCCTTCTCGCCGGCGATATAGCCGGGATTCACGATGATCTTCTCACTTTCGATCTTCTTCGTCTTGGTGCGATCGTTGCTGCCATAGCCGACGACCACCGCGTCGCTATCGATCAGACAATGACCGGCAGTGAGAACCCACTGTGGGGCGATGATCGAGCCGCCGCAAAAACCGATCGTGTCGTCCATGTTGCTGTAAAGGCGGACCTGCCAGGGATATTTGCCGTCCGGCGCGGCGTTCCCGCCGACGATCATCTGGGTATCGGTCTCGCCGAAGGCTTGACCATTGACGCCGACCATAAGGCCGGCAAGCAAAAGCAACCGTGGAACAAGGACGTTGACTCGTCTCATGTGATCTTCTCCAGGACCGAACTTCGATGTTGTTTTTGGGAAATTTGCGTGAACCACTGGCGGTCGTTGTGTGCCGCGCATTTTATCTAGAGCCACCAAGCCTGTACATTAAACTTTCTTGAGGTTAGTGCAGGTGAGGCCGCGAGAGCACGCATGAACACCGAGAACGACAAGGATTGGAGCGCGGAGCTCAAGGCGATCGAGGACCGGATCGGCGGCCGCGAGTCGCCGCAGACGATTGCGCCCGTCATGCGCGACCTGTTGGACAAGATCGCCGAGGATTCCCCCGATCGCCCGCGCGCCCTGCGTTTGCGCGGCATCCTGTTCAATCGCTGTCGCGATCCCGAGAAGGCGCTCGCACATCTGCATCAAGCGCGGCAGAAGGCCATCGAGCAGCAAAATCTCGCCGAGGTGATAGAGGCCGGGCGCGAGATCGCCGTGGTGCACTCTTGGCGGGGCGAGGATCGCGACGCCGCGCTCGCGCTGCTCCAGGCCGTGGCCTTCGCGTATCTGAATCACAATGACGCAGCTACAGCCTCGGCCCTCGCCGAAGCTGGGCGCATCGAGCTGGAGGCCCGTCGCTTTGCCGAAGCCGAAAGACTGTTCCGCTTGGTCGCGAGCAATGCGGCGGCAACGCTTCCGCCACGGGAAGTCTTGCGGGTGCGGATCAATCTCTGCCAGGCGCTGAATTGCCTGGAGCAGCATGCGGAAGTTCTGGAGCTGACCGCAGCGTTGGCCTCGGAACTCGCGACGCACCCTCCGGGAAATCGGCTCATGTTTTTGACGCTGCTGGAACAAGCGCGCGCGCAAGCGGGGTTGAAGAATTTCGCGGCGGCCGCCGCGAGCCTCGAGCGCGCCCGCGCGCTTCTGCCTGCCGATCCGAACGAATTCGAGCATAACGAGGCGCGGGAGGTCGCAGCCGAGCTCAAGCTCGCAAAGCAAGACTGGACGGCGATCGACGATCTCAATGCGCTCGCCAAGAAATACACCGCGCCGAACCTGACCGTGCGCGCCGCGAACTTGCGCATGATGGCTGCGCGCGTCCTGTTCAAGACCGGGCAACCGACAGAAGCGGGGCGGCTGCTCGCCGATGCGCTGGCCGCCGCCGTCAAGGCCGGACTGCCGGACCTCGCCCAGCGCATCCGCAGCGAGATGCTCGAAGGCGAAGGCGCCAAGCATCTCGACGCCGTGTTGAAGGACACCCGCGCGCTCGATGCCATCGGCGGCGAATGGTCGATCGACCGCCAGCTGATCCGCGTCGAACCCCTCGGCGAGGGCGGCGGCGGCAAGGTCTATCGCGCCATCGATCTGCGCGACGGCAAGGAAGTGGCGGTGAAGGAGGTCAGCCTGGCCACGCACAGCCAACAGCAGCGCGAGCGGATCATCGCCTGCGTGCGCAACGAATATGCTGTGGCGGTGACGCTGCCGGACAATGTCGGCATCGCCAATGTGCGCGGCTTGTTGTGCGACCCCGACGGCACGCTGTTCATCGTCCAGGACCTCATCAAAGGGTCCAGCCTCGCCAAGCTCTACAAGCCCGAGCCAGCGTCGGCGCGCATCCTGCCGCTCTTGAGTCAAGTGACCGACGTGCTTGCCACCCTGCATGCCAATGGCGTCGTGCATCGCGATCTCAAGCCTGACAACGTCATGGTCCGCCGGGGACCCCAGGGCGAGGAGGCGGTACTGATCGATTTCGGTATCGCCCTGCTCGATACCGACAACGACGCGCTGAAGCGTTACGGCACCGCCGGCTATATGGCGCCCGAGCAGGCGCAAGGCGAGAAGGTCGACGGCCGCGCCGATATCTACTCGCTCGGCAGAATGATCGCCGAAATCTGGGTGGGCGACGGCCGCAACGGCGCCGTCCCCAAGCCGCTTGGCGGAATCGTCGACCAAATGCTTCAGGACAATCCGGAGCAGCGCCCCGCACTCGACGCCGTCAAAGCGGCGCTCGACGCCTGCTGCAAGACGCTGAACTCCTGAGCCAGGCGGGCGGCGCGATCTATGGCTGAGGCGTGGTCGACGCATCGGCCGATGGGCTGTCGGCCGGTTTCACCCAGTCATAGACATAAAGCTCATAATCCGCGGGCTGCTTGGTCATGGCGAATACGTTGACCTCGACCGGCGTGGTCTCCTCGACTGTCACCCAGGTCGCCGGCGCGAGCGGCGACACCGGGGTTTTCGCCGGGTCGAGCTTGCTTTTGAGGAACTCCGGCGGTGCATCCTTGGCGGTATCTTGCTTCTGTCTGGTGATATTCATCGCGATCGGCAAACCGCTTTTACTCTTGGCGATGACGCCATAGACGTGACCGGGCTCGAACACAAACGCATGACCTTGCGAGTCGAGCGACGAAGCGCCCACCTTGCGAGGCTCCAGCGTGCCGGTGCGCACTTGCTCGCCTGCCGGTTGGTCCAACCCGACCGAGGCCAGCAGATCCGCCTTGGCGCTGTCGAACACGCTGGTAAATTTCCCGGCGACTTTGTCCCAATAGCTCCGCTGGGCGTCGAGATCGACCGCGCCGCTCGTCAGAGCCTGCAACAAATCGATGCGCTGGGCAAAATTGACCATCGCGGCACTGGGGATGCGCATCGTGTCGATTTCAAGCTTGTTGTTGCCGGGGCCGTCGGCGTTGGTGGCCTCATCCGCACCCTTGGGTACCGTGACCTCGGTGACGAAGCGGTCGGTATTGCCGCCGCTCACGATGCCAACCACCTTGCCGCTTCCATCCACCAAAGGACTGCCGCTCATTCCGCCGGTAACCGGTACGGTATGCTGAATGAGAAGCTGGTCTTTCGCATCGTCGGCGCGGCACATGAACACGTCGGTAAGTGAGCTGATATTGCCGAAATGCAGTGTCGCGGGCGCGTGCTCGACCACCATGTTCGCCGTCATGCCCTCGATGGGAAAGCCGACGGCGGCGACGGCGGCGCCGGGTTTGAGCGACTCGACCTCGTCTTCCGTCGCAGGATTAAGGGTAGCCGGCTGGGCTCTCCCTTCAGCCGGCAAGGGCTTTCCCGGAATGATGATGCCGACATCATATTCGTTGATGACGTCTAGCTGCTCGAACTTGCCGCCCTTCGTCCCCCCGACCGTCGGCAGATAGTCCTTGAAGCTGGCGTAGCCAGGATGCGTCTTCACGTCCTCGATCGGGATGCGCTCACCCTTCGGACCGATCAGAATCCAAGTATCTTCTTTGAGGTGCATCTCACTGGTAACGTGCGCATTGGTGGCGAGCATGTTGGGCGCGAAGGCCCACGCCGTCGCCTTGCCCACGGGCACGCCGTTTTCCATTTTTGCGACGAGATAAACCGCGGCGAGGATCGCCTGCCGCTCCTTGTCGTCGATCTCTTCCGCGGCTTTCTTGGCAAGAGTGTCGTCGACGCTCGCGAGCTGGTCGGCGAGCTGCTGCACCTCGCTGGCGTGCTGCGCGTCCCTGACGACATCGAAGATAACGACGGCGCAAATCGCGGCGGCCAATCCGCCGAGCGCGTAGATAGCCTGCTTTCTCGTCTGGTCCAGCCTGCCGCCGGTCTCGTCCAGCTTTTGATTGGTCTCTTTCACCTCTTGACGGACAGGCTTCGCCACCTTGCCCATCTCCGTCTTGATCCCTGCAGCCTTTGGCTGATTGATGCTGACCCCGAACGTCGGACCGTCGTCGTTTCCCAAGCGGAACTCGCTTCCCGAGTTCACGGCCACGCCGTTATCCGCGGCAACGCCGCCGATTTCCACATAGTGGTCCGGCGTAACATCCTGGACATAGTAAGCGCCGCGCATGCTCTTGTTCCCGCCTTCTTCGCCGAGGCGCCGCTTGCTCAGGCTGAAATGAAACCGACCGACCTTGGTGTAATCCTCAGGGTAGGCGACGTCGGTCGCTTCCGGCGGCCGCCCGAACGTGATCGTGTCGACAGAGTCGGGAAAGAACTGCTGCGTGCCGGCAAGCGGCCCTTCGCGATGCTTGATGGTGATTCCGGGGAGCAGAACTTCGAAGCGCGGGCCGCCCTCACCCACCGTGATGACGCTGCCCGAAGTCACGGGGTCGCCTGTCTCGGCCGGCTTGCCATCGAGCTCGACGTCGCATGAGCCGGGAAGCTCGATCGTGTAGCTGCCGTCAGCCTCGCGGTTGAGCCGCAAATGCTCGCCGTCGACGGCGATGCATTCCTCGGGATAGCTGATCTCCGCTGTCGCGGCGCGACCGATCAAGATCGAGTTGGTCTCGTCGCCGAAACTCACCTCGCCCTTCTGCGGATCGCCTTTGAGCGGACCGTCGAGATGCTTGATGGTGATGGACATGGCAACGCCCGATCCGATGAGAACGCCGGCCGCCCGATAGGATTACGCAACAGGTGCGCCGTCAAGAGCCGCGCAACCGGTCGCGGGCTTAAATTTCCGCAACACTTGGTATCCGGCCTTTGGCCCATTCGACCGTAAAAATCGGCAGCGACGGCCTGCTGCGCATGGCCTGCCGCTCGCCGTCCTCCGCCGCTGGCGCGATCTCGGCGCGGCCGACCGGCACCAACAGAATCTTATCGCCGAGATCGAACTTGGCCTGTGCCGCGAACGCTTCCGTCGCCAGCAGACAATCGACCGGCAGGCCGGGCAAATCGTCGGCGGATTGGAGGCGGACGACGAGCTTCTTGTCAGGCTCGAGCGCGCCGCCGAGCACGTGGCCAAAGTCGCAGATGATGCGCAAGGTTTGTTTCGCCTTGCGCGCCGCCTCGGCAAGCGCCACGCCCGCCGCGAGTGCCTCCTCGGTCGTGCGCGCGATCAGGCAGGTTCCCAGCCTCCCGTCGCGATGCGTGCGATCGATACGCTCGAGCTTCTTGCCGCCCAGCTTGGCAAATTTATCGAGCAGGGCCTTGGCGTCCTTGCTGTCCGAGGCCGCATCCCACAAAAACACGACGGGACGGAAGACGCTCGCGCTGCTCTGCTTCGGTGTCGGCTGCCGGCGCGCATGCGGAAACGGCATGACATCCAAGGGGCGCCCTTGCGCCCGCCAATCGGCGATCGCGCGGTTGGTGCCCGCGATCGTATCCGGCTCGCCGTCGTCGGAGACCACCACCAGCCGGCAGCGCGTCTGCAACATCGCCGCGCGTTGCAGCGCGCAGCCGGCCGCATAACGAAAGGCATAAAAGAAATAGCCGTCGAGATCGCGATCGGCCGGGTCGGTGGAATCCATGATGGTGAGCGAGCGGGCGCCTTGGCTCCCGTCGAGAACAGCGCGGAAGCGCTTCTCCCATTTGCCGGCGAATCCCGGCGGATCGCCGATCCTGACCGAGGTCTCGATGAAACGTTCGGTGGCGAAGGGGAGCACGATGTCGAGCTCGGCGCCGAGCTTGAGCGCGGTCTCGGCGAGAATGATGTCGGTTCCGGCGGCAAGCGCGCCATAGACGATGCCGACATGCTGCGTCTTGAATAGAGCTTCGCCGCGCCGCCTGATCTCCGCTTCGGTGGTTTCCTGCGCCGCCTCGTCCATCTCCTCGCCTCGGAACAGATGGCCGGAGAACACCGCGACATTGCGCGCGCCGAGCTCGTCCACCAACGCCTCCATGTCGGTGTCGAGCACCTCGGCCAGCCTGCGGAATTGCAGGATGGTCGATGCCTTGGCGCCGTCGTCACCGCCGCGCGCCGACCGCGCTTTGGCCACCACCGTCTTCGCCTGGAGGGCATCGCCCGAGATCAGCAGCGCTTCCGCCAAGGTGGCCAGCGGCCAGTAATCCTCCGCGTCGCGCGACAGCGATTTGACCAGCGTGCCGGCGATGGCGCGCGCCTTGGCGGCGTCGCCGGCGATCAGCGCCATGGTCGCGGCATTGACGCCCGGATAGTAGCCCTGTCTGTGCTCGAACAGGCGGTGATACGCCTCGAACGACGCAGCCGCGTGCTTCGAGCGGCCGTTGGCGCCTTTGGCCTCGAAGGCACGCTCCTTGAGCAGCCGTGCATTGAGCGCCGCAAGGTCCTCGACCAACTGCGCCTCGCGTTCCGCATCGCGCGCGCCGTTGGAGTCGCGCAACGGCACCGACTCGTCCTCGCCATATCCCTCATCGATGAATGGATCGCTGAGGATGCGCTCCATGGGCAAAAATGGATTCTTGCGCGCCTTGCGCACCGCGTCCTCAAGCACGCCCAGCTCTCCGGTCATGGGCAGGCCGGAACGGGAGAGCAATTCGAGCGCGCCTTTGGCATCGCCGCTGCGCGCCGCGGCGAGCGCGGTGCGATGATGCAGTTCGGGACTCGACGGGTAATAGCGCAGAATATCGAGCCCGATATTGCGGGCCCGGATCAGATCGCCGCAGGCGATCGCCGCGTCGATGTCGTCGATGGTGCGTTCCAGCGCGGCGCGGCTTCTGGCCGAGCGAAGGCTCGCCAGCCGGCTGATGCGCTGATAGTCGAGAATCTCGATCTGTTGGCTGCGCGCGCCGGTGCGCAGCAGGCCCGAGCGCTCCCATTCATTGAGCCGGCGGCTGATGGTCTCGCGGCTCACGCCGAGATCGGCGGCGATATGCTCCTGGGCGATCTTGCGCGGAAAGCGCACGCGATTGCCCTCGGCGATGCCGATATCCGCCGACAATTCGACCAGCCAGTCGGCAAGCAGCAGGTCGGGGAAGCTGCGCGCCTTGTCGTGCTGCTGCTTGAGCGTGGCGAGCAGGCGCTGCGAGCCGACGCGGATCAGCCGCGCCCGGAACACCTGGTCGGCCTCGACCAGGGCGCCTACCAGTGCCAGCGGCAGGGGCACGATGGAGGACGGCGTGAGCGCGAAGGCCGATGTCGTGCGCCTGGTGGCCTTTGGGCTCAGGCCCTGCTCCAAAAGCTCGAGCTCGCCGAACACCTCGCCGTGCACGATGCGCTCGAAGCGGAGCGAGCGTTTGCCCGCCTCCGGTTTGAGCTCGATCTGCACCAGCGGATCGACATGCAGCCCCTCGCTAACCGCCCGCGCGCCGAGCAGAAGATAGATGGCGTCCGCCGGATCGCCCGGCTTGAACACCCATTCGCCGGCGGCGAGCGCGCGCAGTTGCAGGCGCGCGCGGCGGATCAGCTCGCGCGCGGCATCGCCGGTCCCGCGCATCAGCGCTGACCCGGCAACCTGGTCTGGTAGCGTCTCGTTCATCCTGGTCGGAACCTTGGCCGGCAGGACTGGAGCGTAGTCGATTTCGCTTGAGCCCACCACGGGCGCAAGGGCGAAGGCGCCGCGCATGGTTAGAAGCAGAGATATTGATAATGCGCGCCGGAAAGGCTCCACACCGTGGCCCAGCCGCAGGCCGGCGCGTAATAGCCGGTATAGGCCGCGACCGGCACCGACGCGCCGAGCAGCCCGAGCACCGCGAAGGTAGCATGGCGAAGAGTAGGCATCCGGTGGTCTCCTGTCTTGCGTTTCGCGGCGTGCCGCTTCGGCCCACCGCCCGGACTCAAGACTGCCACGGCCGGTGGCGCCCTTCTGTGAGCGGCGTCACAGAGGAAGGGATGGACCGAAGGAGCGGCTCAATGGGGCTCACGCAGCGCCAACAGCATGTCCTTCCAATCCTTCTTGTCCGGCGACAGCTTGCCGGCGGCGTCGAGCTGCTCGACGATCTTCAACGCCTGGTCGACCGCGGCGCTCTTCTTCTCCCCGTCGGCCAGCAGGGCGATCTTGTAGAGGCTGACCACGAGATCGGTCTGCCATTGCACATTGCCGGGATCGACGGCGGCCAGATGCCGGGCGATGGCGAGGCTTTCCTCATAGGCTTCGAGCGCGCCGGTATTGTCGTTCTGTGAACGCTTCACGTCGCCGATCTTGTCGAGGCTGACCGACATGTCGCGCTGCAATTCTGCATTGTCCTTGCTCTTGTCGGCCAGCCGCCGCGCGATGGCGAGGCTCTCCTGATAGGATTCGATGGCGCCAGCCGCGTCCTCGTTCGCGAAATATTTGACGTCGCCAATCTTGTTGAAAGCGACAGAGAGGTCGCGCTGCCAGACGGCGTTATTCTGGTCGGTCTCGGTCAGATGGCGCGTGATGGCGAGGCTCTCATCATAGGCGGCTAGCGCCCCCGCCTTGTCATTGTTGCGCAATTTCAGGTAACCGATCTTGTCGAGCGCGGCCGAGACGTCGCGCTGCCACTCCACATTGGCTTTGTCCGAGTCGGCCAGGCGGCGGAACGCGACAAGGCCCTCCTCCAGTGCCGCCAGCGCCCCCGCCGCATCGTTCTGAGTCAATTTCACGTCGCCGATTTCGACCAATCCAATGGCAACATCGCGCTGCCATAGCGTGTTGCCCTGATCGAGCGCGGACAATCTGCGGCGGATGGCAAGGCCCTCTTCAAAAGCGGCAAGCGCGCCGGCGGTATCGCCGCTGCTGAGCTTGAGTCCGCCGAGCCTCTCCAGTCCGATGTCGATGTCCCGTTGCCATTCGGTATTGCCGGGATCGGACGCGGCAAGCCGCCGGGCAATGGCGAGGCTCTCTTCGTCGGCGGCGAGCGCGCCGGCGGCATCGCCCGCGTCGCGCTTGAGGTCGCCGATCTTGCCCAGACTCACCGAGATGGTGCGCTGCCAATCGTCATTCGCCGGCTCCGCCTTGGCGAGATTGCGCCGAATGGCGAGACTCTCTTCGTAGGATGCCAATGCACCCGAGGCATCGCCGGCATCGCGCTTGGTATCGGCGATCCGGTCGAGATCGACGGTCACATCGCGCTGGGTCTGCGTGTTCGCTTGGTCGGCTTCCGCCCGCTTGCGATCGTTGGCGAGGCTCTCTTGATAGAAATTCAGCGCCGCCTGGCTGTCGCCTTGGGCACGCTTCACGTCGCCGAGCCGGATCAGGCCCACCGACAGATTCCGCAGACCATCCTTGCTGACCGCTCCGGTTTCGGCGAGACGAGCGAGGATCGCGTGGCCCTCCTCGGCATTTTTCAGCGCGGCCGGAAGATTCCCGGCGGATAAATAGGTCTTGGCGAACTCATCGAGCATCACTGCCTTGCTGCGCAGCAGGTCCGGGTTGTTCGGATCGCTTTCGGTCAACCGCTCGACGGCCTTGCGGGCTTGACCGAGGATCTTGTCGAGGCTTTCGACCCTGATGCCCTCCACGTCGCGCAGGCCTTGCGCGATTTGAAAGATGAGGCCGTCGACGGTGCTCTTGGCGGCGGCGAAGTTGCGTTCGGCGCGCTCCGCCTCCACTTTGGCGATGATGCCGGCGCTGACCGCGCCAACCGCAAGGACCAGCAAGAGACCCGCGGCCGACACCGCCAGCGACAAAGCGCGGCGCTGCTGGCGAACCTCCTGCGACAGCAAATCCTCTTTCGGCATGCCGTGGATGGCGGCGGCGAAGTCGGCGCCGAGATCGAGAAAGCGGTTGTCGCGCGGGTTGGCGCCATCGCGATAGGCGCCGAGATCGACCCATTTGGGCTCGGCGGGAAAGCGCCCCTTCAGCACCGGCGGCAGCGGCGGCGCAGGTTTCCAGCGGAAGTCGCCCTTCTTGCCGTCCCAATTGAGCGTGCCGTCGGTCACGCCGATCAGCAGCGTGTCGACGCTCTTGTTGGCGAGCCAATACTCCACCTCCTTGCCGACCCAAGGCGACGCCGCCGATTCCGGCGAACCGAGCAGCAGCAGATAGCGTGACTGCGCCAGCGCCTGCTCGATCGACGGCCACAGTTGCGGTGTGGCGGAGAGCGAGGTGTCGTCGCGAAACACGCGCAAGCCGCGGCGCCTATACCAAGGCTTGCCGAGCTTCTGGATCACCGATTGCAGCGCCGCAGCGATCGGTTTGTCCTTGGCGTGGCTATAGGAAATGAACGCGTCGTAGACCGGCATGGCGACCTACCGTGGCGAGACGGTTGATCTTAAGGCCCGCGCCGCAACCATGCTACGCCTCACGCGCCAAGCTCACCAGGAAATGCCGGGAGAGTTAAGCCGGCGGCATCTGTGTGAGGTCCCTCACAAAGAGCGGGAACGCGCCCTCCCACGTGTTGTCTTGCCAAAGGGGGCCTCCCTAGCTCCTCAGGCCAACGAAAACTGAAGTGTTCGCGTAACACTCTATCGGATGCCGCTTGTCCCACCGAGCCGGCACCGGTGAGCTGAGAGGGAACAAACGGTCTGGGTCCGCTCCTGCCCGGCCTGTCAGTAGTCCCCCCTTTCAGCGTAGCGGGCGCAGGGTTTCCCCCACCTTGCGCCCGCGCCTTTTTCTAAGGGTAGGAGCAGGTTTCCGCTCTGTGTCACATCAGCAGGGAGCTAGCTAACCGAGCCATGTTCGACCAGCCCTCAAGCCGCCGCTTCTTCGTACGCGGAGCGCTCGTCGCCGCCACGGCCCTGTCATTGCCCCTCACGCGGGCCGCGGCCGAAGCCTCCACCCCGCCCAAGCATATCGTCCTGCTCGGCGACTCGATCTTCGCCAACGGCGCCTATGTCGGCGGTGGCCCCGACATCGTCACGCAACTGAACCGGCGCCTCCCCGCCGGCGCGCGCGCCACGCTAAATGCCATGGACGGCTCGGTGGCCTCGGCCGTCCGGCTCCAGCTCCAGATCGCTCCCGCTGATGCCACGCATTTCGTCATCAGCGCCGGCGGCAACGACGCGCTGCATCAAGCGGGACTGCTCGAGCAGAAGGCGTCGTCGGTGGCCGAAGCACTCGGCAAGCTCGCCGCCGTGCGCGAGAAATTCGCGCAGGACTATCGCGCGATGCTCGACGATGTCACCTCCCGCGGCCTCCCCGTCGCCGTCTGCACCATTTACGACCCGCACTTTCCCGACGCTGAGCAGCGGCGCATCGCCGCGATCGGGCTCAGCGTGTTCAACGACACCATCACCCGCGAGGCTGGGGCACGGGGTTTGGCGCTGATCGATCTTCGGCTGGTCTGCACCGAGGATGCGGACCTCGCCAACCCGATCGAGCCCTCGGCGATCGGCGGCGCCAAGATTGCCAACGCGATCGCCGCCTTCGCCGCGGATTATGACGCGAGCAAGGGGCGTTGCGAGGTGTTTACCGGTTCTGGCGCCAAGACTTGAAGAACTGCGCGGGACGCGGAGCCGGGCCGGATTTGCTTGCGGCTTGTCTATGCTATCCTGCGCGCAAAGGCCCCACATGGCCGTGATGCCGGAGAATTGACGCAATGGATCGCCGCAGCGTGCTGAGGATGCTCGCGGTCTCGGGCGTCCTGCTATCCTCTCTGACGCGCAGGGCGCTCGGCCAAGCCGACGCGGCGCAGGATGCTTCGCTTCCCGGCGCCTCGGCGGAGGAGGCGCAACGTCTCGGCCTCCCCTCCGACTGGCGCTTCGTCGTCCCAAGCCAGTGGGAGACCGTCGACCGGAGCCTGCAAGCCCGGCTCAATTCCACCTTGCGCGATGCATCGCCGATCGATCTCGGCGGCATCGAGGTCGCGCGCTCCTCCGGTAAGATCGAGACCGGCAAGCTCGATCCCGTCGGCATTTCCGTCGAGCTGCCGCCCGCGCTTGCTGGCATCGTCGCCCCCGCCGACGCGGCCTTGAGCCTGGACGCGCTGAACCGCGACTTCAATCCGTTCCTCGCCGATCCGCGCGGGCCCGGCGGGACACCCCTGATCGGGCCATTTACCGCGGGCGGCGAGCTCTATCAGGGCAAGACGCTGCTACCGGTTCGTTTCATCGTCGCCAAGATGGCCGAGGCCGGCGGCGTGCCCGCGACTGCGAGCAAACCACTGATCGACGCGCTGAGCGAGATGGTGGCGATCCACACGCCGGCGCATCAGTTCCGCTTGGGCGACGGCCTCGGCAACCGCGTCGTGTTCTACGGCGATGCCTCGGTCAACGGCAGCGAGATCGAGATCGGCCACACCCATATCGATCAGGTCGTGTTCGAGCTGGCCAAGCAGAATTTCCGGTTGATCAAGCAGATGGTGCATTTCGACAAACCGGCGCAAGGCGGCAAGCCCGAGGATATCGTCGCCGATGGCGCCGCCGGATCGACTCACGCCGGCGGCTTCTCCGCCGGCTACAACGACGGCAGCCCGATGGCCATCAAGAGCGACTGGCCGAGCAATTACGGGCAGCTCGGCAATTCGAACAAGACCTACAACGCCCATCTCATTGCCATCGACTACAGTGCCGGGGTCGAGGACGAGATCCCCGCGGCGACGCTGAAGGCCTATTGCCGCAACGCCGATATGTGGGACTGCGCCTCGGCGATCCTCGTGCCCTTCGCCGACCAGGATCCCGATCCGAAATTCC
This sequence comes from uncultured Alphaproteobacteria bacterium, assembly GCA_963798815.1. Lineage (GTDB taxonomy): Bacteria > Pseudomonadota > Alphaproteobacteria > Rhizobiales > Methyloligellaceae > Methyloceanibacter. The sequence continues at coordinate 940,106 of CAWCUW010000003.1, read as the reverse complement.
GCGATTACATGTACAACCCGCTGGAGGTGTTCGACCAGCAGTCGGCGCGCGATGTCGCCGCCGCGCTCGCCACGCTCGACGAGCGTACCTTCTTCGAGAAGCACGGCGCGTTCTATTGCGCCGAGGGGCAATATGTCGTCGCCAATCTCGGGCCGCAGGAAGACGAGACCGGCGGCACGCTGCTGAAGAAGAGCCGCTACGGCGACACCGCGTTCGGCCGGTTGATCGAGAATTTCATCGCCGCGCCCGGCTATGCCGGCATGTCGGCCGAACAGCGCGAGACGCATCCGGAGATCGGCTGGGATCATCTGCTGGAGCTCGGCCCCGACAATGGCGGCATCGACGCCACGCAAGGCCTCATCCTCACCGCGACCGACCGCCAGGGCGTGGCGCTCGACTGGATCGCCGAGGACATCAAGGGCTGGCAGGCCTATCGGCCGAAGCTCGACGAAGCGCTGATCGCCCGGCCGATGACCGTGGCAACGATCGCCTGGGCGCTGCTACGCCTATATATGCCGCGCGACGCCGTGGCCAGGGCCGTCGCCGCCGATATCGGCCGCGCCTACGCGCAAGGCGACGACGCCATCAAGACTTCGGTCCAACAGCTGATCGGCGGCGATCCGACCACGCCCGCGGGGCAAGCGCTGCTCGCCGGCGTCGCTGCCAAGGCCGCGACCGGCCTCCTGCTCGGTCTGCTGTCGAGCGAGGAGGTTGCGGCTTCGCTGCTCTCCAAGGCGGGCTTCAACGAGATCACCAATGATGCCGACAAGGAGCGGGTGAAGACCGCCTATCGCGAGTTCCTCGGCATTTTGCAAAATGCCGATTATTCGACGCAAGGCGCGCTCGACCGCGCTCTGGCCGAGGCGGACGCCAAGCTCGGCGCCCTCACCGTGACCCGCAGTTTCTTCAACCGCGCGACGCAACAACGCTTGCCCGCCAAGAGCACGGTGATGAAATATTCCGCGCCGCCCTGTTTCGGTATGTGGGCGCAGCAGCCGTTCCTCGCCGGCACCGGCTGTCTTCGTTATGTCGCCACCGCGATGCATGTCAGCCAAAAGAAGATTCCGGCCTCTTAACCTTGCACAATCGTAACTTCGCGGCGGCGCCGGCTGCGCTATAAATTGCCGCCAGCGCTCCAGCGCCATCGAGTCAGGGATTTCAGGACTTGAAGCCCCCAACCGCGAGACGTCGCATTCTCCTGATTGCCGCCGCCGCCATCGCGGCGAGCGCGCCGATCGCTCTTGCCGAGACCTATTTCGGCAAGTTCATCGGCAAGTTCGTCGCCGAGTTCGACGAAGAGGGCGGCGGGCGCAAGGTGACGCTGATGGAGCCCTACGGCTTCATCGATCCCTACGGCAAGGAGTGGAGCGTGCCGACTGGCTACAAGACCGATGGCGCATCGGTGCCGGAGGCGCTCTGGGCGTTTTATCCGCCCTTCACCGGCAGCTACCGTTCCGCCGCCGTGATCCACGACTATTACTGCGACAACAAGGAGCGGAGCTGGGAGGACACGCATAAGGTCTTCTATTTCGCCATGCGCGCCGCCCATGTCGACGAGACCACGGCCAAGGTCATGTACAGCGCCGTCTATCTGTTCGGTCCGCGCTGGGGCCCGGGCACCCAACCCGGCCAGCACAGCGCCGCCATCCAGGCGACCCCGGAGCAGCAGGCGAAGGTGGTGGGGGACCTGCAAGCGCTGGTAGACAAGGACAACCCCGATCTCGACGTTCTCCTGAGCGAGGCCAAGCGCCTCGGCATCCAGGAGACTAGCGCCTTGCCGAGGAGGCCGGAATGATCGCCCACGCCGCGGTCCCGCCATAGTTGCGGGGTGAATCGATGTCAGGAGCGAAGACTAACCAACCCATTTGAACGTCTATGGGGAGACGTTCGTAGAGACTATACTCAGGCAAGAGTTGGTCTTGAAGGTCTAAGCTCCAGTATGACCCGTCGACCATGAAATCCGTTCGCGTCTTCGTCTCCTCCCCCGGCGACACGCATTTCGAGCGTATGCGCGTCGAACGCGTCGTCGAGCGCCTGAACGGCGAGTTTTCCGGCGTGGCCACGCTCGAGGCCGTCCGCTGGGAGACCAAATATTACCAGGCCCGCACCACCTTCCAGCAACAGATCCCCGAGGCCGCCGATTGCGACCTCGTCATCGCCATCCTGCGCCATAGGCTCGGCACCGAGCTCCCCGACGATTTTCCCACGTTGCCGAATGGCGAACGTTACCCGTCTGGCACCGCCTACGAGATCCTGTCGGCGATCGAGGCGAGCAAGACCAAGTCCGTTCCCGACGTCTATGTGTTCCGCTACAGCGAGCCGCCCACCGTCAAGCTCGACGATGAGACCACCAATAAGCTCGTCAGCGAGCAATGGAACCGGCTGAAGAGCTTCTTCAAGACCTGGTTCCAGACGCAGGACGGCAAGTTCAAGCTCGCCTTCCATTCCTTCCAGAGTACCGACCAGTTCGAGGTCGAGGTCGAGAAGCTGCTGCGGACCTGGCTCGAGGAGAAGATCCTCAAGGGCCGCTCCGTGCTGTGGCCGATCGACACCAAGGGCTCTCCCTTCCGCGGGCTGGCTGCGTTCGGCGCCAAGCATGCGCCCGTCTTCTTCGGTCGCTCACGCGACATCACCAAGGCGGTCGACGCGCTGAAAGACGCGGGGACGCGCGAGACGCCGTTCCTACTCATCGTCGGCGCCAGTGGATCGGGCAAGTCCTCGTTGTCGCTCGCCGGTCTCGTGCCGCGACTCACCGCGCCGGGCGTGGTGCCGGCGGTCGATCTGTGGCGTGTGGCGGTGATGCGCCCCGGCGAATTTGACGGCGGACCGGTGGCGGCGCTGGCCGCACGCCTGTTCGAACTCCGCGACGGATAACCAGGACGAGTGCGCCTTGGCGGCGCTGCCGGAGATGGCCTCGAGCGACTACGCGACGCCGGCGGAGCTCGCCAAGCTGCTCACCCATGCCGACGAAAGTTGCCCCAAACCGATTCTCAAGGCGCTCGACCGCATCGCCGCTGAAGCGAGCCAGGAAAGCGGCTACGACCGGCCGGTCAGGGCCGATCTTCTGATAGTGATCGATCAACTCGATGAGCTGTTTGCGAGCGAAGTGAGCGAGGCCGAGCGTACCCGCTTCGCCAAGCTCATCGCGAATCTCGTGGCCACCGGCCGCGTCTGGGTGATCGCCACGCTGCGCGCCGATCTCTACGAGCGCTTCCTGAAAGAGCCGGACCTTCTGGCAATGAAGACCAAAGGCGCGACCTACGATCTCGCACCTCCCGGCGCCACCGAGATCGATGAGATCATCCGCGGGCCGGCGATCGCCGCTGGGCTCGTCTATGAGACCGACCCGAAGAGCGGCGAGAGCCTCGACGATCGCCTGATCGGCGATGTCGACCGGCCCGACATGCTGCCGCTGCTGCAATTCGCCCTCGACTTCCTGTTCGAGCAGCGGGTGACCGCCGACGGCCAGACGCTGCTCGCCTTCAAGGCCTACGACACGCTGGGTGGCCTTGCCGGTGCCATCGATCAGGAGGCCGAGCGCGCCATCGCGCCGCTCGGCAAGGACGAGCGCGAGCGCCTGCCCCGGCTGCTCCGCCAGCTCGCGGCACCGGCGCCCAGCGGCGAAGCGGGTGGCACCGCCGCACTCTCGATTCGCTCTGTGCCGCTCGCCGAGGCCGCTTACGACCCCGCCTCCGAACGTCTGGTCAAGGCACTGGTCGATGCCCGCATCCTGCTCTCCTCCGGCAGCGAGCAGAACGCCTCGATCCGGCTCGCGCATCAACGCGTGCTGGAGAACTGGAAACGCGCCAAGGAGATCGTCGCCGCCAATGCCGAGTTCTTCCGCATCCGCGACGACGTCGAGGCGTTGCGCCGCCGCTGGGAGAAGAGCAGCAAGAAGCGCGACCTACTCATTCCCAAAGGCGTGCCGCTCGCGGAGGCGGAGAGCATCGCCAAGCGCTACCCCGAAGAGCTGGGAGCGCCGACGCTCGGCTTTATCGGCGCATCCGGCAAGCGAGCGCGCTTCCGCCAGCGCCTGGTCGGCGCCACCGCCGTGCTGTTCGCCGCGCTGGCCGTCGGCGCCACGGTGGCCGGCATTCGCGCCTGGCAGGCCGAGCAGACCGCCAGGCGCAATTTCGATGTCGCCAACTCTCTCGTGCTCGACATCGCGCGGGGTCTGCGCAACGTCGATATCCCGGGAATGCGTGATGTCCGCAACAAAGTCTTTGCCGAGGTGAGCAAGACGCTGGGCCAGGCCGTCTCCGAGTCGCCCGGCGACAAGCAGCTACTCGGCATGCAAGTGGCCATGTTCGACGAGTTTGCCCTGACGCACGCGGCGGAAGGCGAGCGGGCGGAAGCGGCGGCAAGCACCGCCAAGAGCCTCGAAATCCAATTCCAAATGTCCAAAGGCAATGAGCGGCAGCAGGATTATTCGGGCGAGCTGGAGAAGATTGGCGAGGCTTGGCTCGACGCCGGCGATGTCGCCGTCGCCCTTGCCAAATACGAGGAGAGCCTTGCGGTCCGCCGGCAGTATGCCGAGGAAAATCCCAACGATCCGGCACGCCAGAGCGATTTGGCCCAGGCTCTCGCCATCGTCGGCGATCTCAAGCTTCGTTCCGGCGACTTCGAAGGCGCGCGGCTCGCCTTGCAGGAAAATCGCGACATCAAGCAAGGCCTGGCCGACCGGGACAAGACCAACCCTCAACTGCAGCACGAGCTATCGCAGGCGCTAAGCTCGTTGGGCTATGCCAAATATCGCACCGGCGATTATCCCGGCGCGCTCGCCGCCTATGACGATGGCCTCGCCATCGCGCGCAAGCTCGCCGAGGTGGCGCCCGACGCGGACAAGCAGCGCGATATCGCTCTCTTGGTTGCCAGCATCGGCGACACCAAGCTCGACTCCGGCGACAATGACGGGGCCCTCGCGGCCTATCGGGAAAGCCTCGCCATCCGCCAGCAGCTCGCCGCGGCGGACACCGGCAACACCGATCTGAAGCGCGACATCGCCGCCACCTTGAGCGGCATCGGCGACGCGCTGCTCAATGCCGGCGACAAGCCGAATGCGCTTGCGGCCTACGAGCAAGGCGTTGCCATCGCCCGCGAGCTCGTCAAGAGCAACGCCGACAACCTGGTCTGGCAGCGCGATCTCTCCATCAGCCTCAATCGCGCCGGCGATGTGAAGCGGGATTCGGGCGACACCCAAGGCGCGCTTGCCAGCTACGAGGAAAGCCTCACTATCCGGCGGCGGCTCGCCGCAGCCGAACCGAGCAACGAGCAATGGCGCTCCGACGAGGCCTATGTGCTGGCAAGAACTCGGCGACCTGAAGCGCTCGTCGAACGACAACCAGGGCGCGCTCGCCGCCTTCGAAGACGCTCTCGCCATTGCCCGCGGTTTCGCCGACGCCAACCCCGGGCTCGACACCCAGCGCGAGCTCGCTCTGAATCTGACCAAGATCGGCGGGGTGAAGCGCGACCTGGGCGACCGTGACGGCGCGCTCGCCGCCCTGGAGGAGAGTTCTGAAAATACGCCGCGCGCTGCCGCAGACCGACCTCACCAAGTGGCAGATCGACGTGGCCGAAAATCTGGAGACCATCGGCGACCTCAAGCTCGCCGCCGGCGACAAGGAGGGCGCGCTCAAGCTCTACGAGGAGATGCTTGGGCTCGACCGCACCATGGTCGCCAACGATGCCACCAACGCCCAATGGAAGCGCAACATGTCGATCAGCCTCAACCGGGTTGGCGACGGCAAGCTGGCGCTCGGCGACGCGGCGGCCGCGCAGGCCCTGTACGAAGAGGGACTTGTCGTCCGTCGCGGCCTCGCCGAGGCCGAGAAGACGGTGCAGCGGCAGCAGGATGTCGCGCTCAATCTCGAGAAGATTGGCGACCTCAAGCGCGGTGCCAGCGATTTCGACGGTGCGCTGAAGGCCTACGAGGAGATGCTGACTATAGCGCGCGACATCGTGACGATGGATCCTGCCAAGGATCAGCTGAAGCGGAACCTCGCCATCTATTTGAGCAAGGTGGGCGAGGCGCGCGCCGCCGCCAAAGACTCAAGCGGAGCGCTGGCCGCCTTCGATGAAGGCGTCGGCATCCGCCAGAAATTGACCGAGACCGACGCCAACAACCTTCCCATGCAGGCCGAGATCGCCACGGCACAAGAGCGGATCGGCGATCTCAAGCGCGATTCCGGCGACCGGGCCGGCTCGCTCGCCGCCTATGTGGCCAGCATGGACGCCCGCCGGCAGATCGGCGACGGCCTGCTGAACAATGACAGCGCGGGCGCGCTTGCCGCCTACGAACAGGGGTTGGTGCTGGCGCGGCGCTTGGCGGAGGCCGACAAGGGTGGCGCCTATCAGGCCGATGTGTCGACGCTGCTCGAGAACATCGCCTCGATCAAACTCAACTCGGGCGACTCGGCCGGCGCACTGGCCGGTTACGAGGAAAGCCTGGCCATTCGCCGCCGCCTCGCCCAGGCGGAGAAGACCGGCACCAAATGGCGGCAGAACGTCTCCATCACGCTGGAAAAGATCGGCGATCTCAAGCTCGCCGCCAACGACGATGCGGGCGCCAACGCCGCCTATGAGGAGATGCTCGCCAACGATCGCGCGCTCGCCGCCGCCAACCCCGACATCCCCGACCGCCAACGCGACGTGTCGATCAGCCTGGAAAAGATCGCCAAGATGAAATTCGACTCCGGCGACACGGCCGGCGCGCTCGCCCTTTACGAGGAGAGCCTCGGCATTCGCCGCGTCCTGTTCGAGGCTGACCGCAGCAACGAGCAGCGCAAGCAGGGGCTCTCCTTCGTCATCGAGAAGGTGGGAGACATCAAGCGCGACACCGGCGACACGGCCGGCGCGCTCGCCGCCTACGAGGAGATGCTCGGGCTGGACCGCGAGGTCGCCGCCGCCGACATCGGCGATACCAAGCGCCAGCGTGTCGTGTCGATCGATCTCAACAAGATCGCCGACGTCAAGCTCGCCGCCAACGACAGCGACGGCGCGCTCGCGGCCGTGGACGAGAGCCTCAATATCGCCCGCCACATCGTCCTCACCGCACCCGACAATATCGACTGGCAGCGCGACGTCTCGATCAGCCTCGAACGTCTCGGTAATATCAAGTCGAACACTGGCGACAAGCAAGGTGCTCTGCAAGCCTATGAAGAGATGCTGTCGATCGATCGCAGCGTCGCCGACGCCGAAGCCAGCAACTTGCAGCGCAGGCGCGAGGTCATGTTCAGCCTGAACAAGGTGGGCGACATGCGCTTCGACTTGAACGACACGAGCGGGGCCCTGGCCGATTACGACGAGGGGCTCGGCATCGCCCGCCAACTCGTGGAGAAGGATGCGGCAAACCCGCGGGTGGCGCGTGATCTGGCCCTGAGCCTCGATAAGGTGGGCGACACAAAACTGAAAGCCGGCGATGCCAAGGGCGCGCTCGCTGCCTTCGAGGAGGGCCTCGGCACCAGAAAGCAGATCGCCGATGCCAACAAGGGCAACTATCAATATCAGCGCGACGTGATGTTCTCCCTCAATCGCGTCGGCGATGCGAAAATCGCGCTGGGCGATGTTCCCGGCGGCCTTGCCGCCTTCGAGGAGCGGCTCGCGCTGTCGCGCGAGCTCGCCGAGCTGCGCAAGCAAAACGCCGAGGCGCAGACCGATCTCGTGGTCGGTCTCTACAAGATCGCTACAGTGGCGGTGGCCGAGCAGAAGGACGCCGTCATCGACGAGGGTTTGCAGATCCTGGCGCGGCTCGACGCCGACGGTAAACTGAACGACGATCAGAAGGGCTGGAGCGAATCGTTCCTCACCCTCCGCAACGGCTCCCAGGAAGCCGGCGCGGCAAACCACTAAGAATCGCCAAATTGAGCCGCGCCGCGCCCACCCGCGACACCCCGCCATTGCGCCGCCGTCATACCATCTATATATCCCCGCCATAGGAAGCGCGGGCCTCTTTGGCCCGCGTTTAGCATTAGGCCCCCATGCAACTTCGCAATATCGCCATCATTGCCCATGTCGACCATGGCAAGACCACGCTGGTCGACCGCCTGCTGCAGCAATCCGGCTCGTTCCGTGACAACCAGCGGGTGGCCGAACGCGCGATGGATTCCAACGACCTCGAGCGCGAGCGCGGCATCACCATTCTCGCCAAGGTCACCTCGATCCTCTGGCAGGGCACCCGCATCAATATCGTCGATACGCCGGGCCACGCAGATTTCGGCGGCGAGGTCGAGCGCATTCTGAACATGGTCGACGGCGCGCTGGTGCTGGTCGACGCGGCCGAAGGTCCCCTGCCCCAGACCAAGTTCGTCGTCTCCAAGGCGCTGAAGATGGGGCTGAAGCCGATCGTGGTGATCAACAAGGTCGATCGCCCCGACGCGCGCCCGGCGGAGGTGGTGAACGAGGTGTTCGATCTGTTCGCCGCGCTCGATGCCTCCGACGAGCAGCTCGACTTTCCGATTCTGTACGGCTCGGCCAAAGAGGGTTGGATGGCGGCCAGTGCCGAGGGCCCGAAAAATCTCGGCATGCAAATGCTGTTCGACCTGGTGCTGACGCATGTCGCCCCGCCCAAGATCGAGGAGGGTCGGTTCCGCCTGCTCGGGACGATTCTCGAAGCAAATCCGTATCTTGGCCGGATCGTCACCGGGCGTATCACCTCCGGCTCGATCGCGCCGAACCAGGCGGTGAAGGTGCTCGACCACACCGGCAAGCTGGTCGAGCAGGGCCGGGTGACGAAAGTGCTCGCCTTCCGCGGGCTCGAGCGGGTCGGTCTCGACGAGGCCACCGCCGGCGACATCGTCTCCCTCGCCGGCCTGCCCAACGCCACGGCTTCCCATACGATCTGCGACCCGGAGATCAATCTGCCGTTGCCGGCGCAGCCGATCGATCCGCCCACTCTGTCCATGACCTTCCGCGTCAACGATTCGCCGCTTGCCGGCACCGAAGGCACCAAAGTGACGAGCCGCATGATTCGCGACCGCCTGTTGCGCGAGGGCGAGGGCAATGTCGCGCTGCGGGTCACGGAATCGGATGAACGCGATTCGATGGAGGTCGCCGGCCGCGGCGAGCTCCAGCTTGGCATTTTGATCGAGACCATGCGCCGGGAGGGCTTCGAGCTATCCGTGTCGCGCCCCAAGGTGCTGTTCCGGCGCGCCCCCGACGGCATGCTGCTCGAGCCGATCGAGGAAGTGGTGATCGACCTCGACGAGGAGCATTCCGGCATCGTCGTGCAGAAGCTTTCCGAGCGCAAGGCCGAGCTGGTGGAGATGCGCCCCTCCGGCGGCGGCCGCCAGCGCCTCGTTTTCTACGCGCCGACCCGCGGGCTGATCGGCTATCAGGGCGAGCTCCTCACCGACACGCGCGGCACCGGCATCATGAACCGCCTGTTTCACGAATACGCGCCGCATAAGGGTCCGATCCAGGGACGGCGCGCCGGGGTGCTCATTTCCACCGACGCTGGCGAGGCGGTGGCCTATGCCTTGTGGAATCTCGAGGATCGCGGGCCGATGATGATCGAGCCCGGCTGGAAAGTATATCGTGGCATGATCGTCGGTGAGCACACCCGCGACAACGACCTCGAAGTGAACGTGCTCAAGGGCAAGAAGCTCACCAATATCCGCACCACTTCCAAGGACGAGGCGGTCAGGCTCACGCCGCCCTTGCGCATGACGCTGGAGCGCGCGCTGGCTTATATCCAGGACGATGAGTTGGTCGAGGTCACGCCGAAATCCATCCGTTTGCGTAAGCGCCATCTCGATCCGAATGACCGCAAAAAGGCCGAGCGCCAGCGCCTTGCCGAGGATGTTGCCTAGTCTTCCCGGCAAATATTACCCTCACTCGGCATAGCATTTTTCCAGTATTGGCCTGCATCTTTTGATCCATCCCAACATTGTCTTTGAGCTGCGCAGGTAATTTTGCGCCACGCCGGCAGTCGCCGGCGTAAATTAGTCTCATCCGGAGGACTTCATATGCTTAAAGCTGTCGGTTTATCGCTCGCTTTGGCGCTAATCGCCACGACGGGTGCCTACGCCAAGGACGACGATGACGACAAGGTGCCCGCCGCCGAGGTCGAGAAGATCGAGGGCGTTCTCTCCACACTCGGCTGCAAGGGATATGAGGAGTTGAAGAAAGAAGAGCAGGGCGTCTACGAGATCGACGACGCCAAGTGCGCGATGGGCACGATGGATATCAAGCTCGACAAGGATTACACCGTCATCCTTATCTCCCGTTACTAACCGACGCACGCGCCGCATCGCGCGGCGTTAGTGGCAACCAAAAGGCGAGCCGGCCGAGCCCGACTCGCCTTTTGCGCATCTCGTCCGGGAAAATTCCGCGGACCCCTTTGCCGAGCGCTGCCATCCTGCGCTAGGCTGCGGTCATGCCCGTCGACGTCGCTCATATCAGGCCAGCGCGATTGAAAGATGCCACGGCGCTGGCCGCCGCCTATGAGGAAGCCTGGCGCAGCGCGTATCAGGGCATCATCCCGCACATCTCACTGCAACGCATGCTCGCGCGGCGCGGGCTTCGCTGGTGGGAGAGCGCGCTGAGAAAGCGCACGCCGCTGCTCGTGCTCGACTTCGGCGGCGAGGCCGCGGGTTATGCGACCTACGGCCGCTGCCGTCTCGGTCGCGCGCCGTTCCAGGGCGAGATCTTCGAGCTCTACTTACATCCGATCTATCAAGGCCTCGGCCTCGGCGAGAAGCTGTTCGATGGCGCGCGCGCGCGGCTCGCCGAGCTCAGGCTGAAGGGTCTCCTGATCTGGGCGCTCGCCGATAACGACGCTGCCTGCGGTTTCTACCTGCGACTCGGCGGCAAGCCGGTCGCCGAGGGCGCCGAGAGTTTCGGCGACATCTCGCTGCGCAAGGTGGCGTTCGCCTGGACGTGACGCCCCATTAAGGTTGCGTTTACCGCAAACGTTGGCCAGCCCTTAACGCCGCTCGCCTATAAGCCTCCATTCGAGATTTCGCGGGGGAGGCACCATGGGAGAGCGTGCAATGGCTGAAGTCGGGACTCGCGACCGGCTGGTGATGACCGGTCTCGTGCTGCTCGGTTTGCTCACCGTCATTGCCGGGGTTCTCTCTGGGCGATCGACCATCGACTACGTGCTCGGCAGAGATGCGCGCGAAGCCGCGTTGAGCTGGGCGGGACAGATCAACAAGAGTCTCGCCGAGCAGGGGCCGCACGCGCCGCAGCTTCTCGATCAGAGCGTCGACGTGCTGAATGCTCAGGCCTTCGCCAACCAAGCCGGCGTGCCCGCGACGCTCCCCTCGAGCTCGACCGCCAAGGACGACTTTCCCCTCATCGAGCAGATCGACCGGCTGACCACCGGCTGGGCCTTGAGCCACATGTACAGTTCACAGAGCGACTTCGTGAGCCAGCTGCAGGGTTTCGCCGTGCTCGCTCCCGATCAGACTCCGCTCGCCGTCGGCGGCAAGCTCACGCCTGCCACTCTCGCGGCAGTGCTAGGTCAAGACGACAACAAGGACGCGCTGGCGCGGTCCGTGCGCGACGACGCCGTGGTGGCGGCATCGCCCGGCGACAATCATGTCCGCCTCGCCTTCGTCCCGGCGATGGACAACGGCAAGCTCACCCGCATTTATGCCTTCACGGTTGACCAGACCGCGGCCGCCGGGCTGACCAATCTCGCGCTGACAGTGGTCACGCTGACGACCAGCCTGTTGATCGTCATGGGCTTCTCCGTGCCCGCCGCGATCGCCTCCCGACGCATCCGCGAGCGCTGGCTCGCCGAGGACCAGATTCGCTACCTCGCCATGCACGATTCGCTCACCGGCCTGCCCAACCGGCTTCAACTGCGCCAGCATCTCGATCGTGCCGTCGCGCGCTCCAAGCGGCATGGCTACCTGATGGCGGTGTTCTGCCTCGACCTCGACCGCTTCAAGGACGTCAACGATACGCTCGGCCACCCGACCGGCGATGCGTTGCTCGCCGAGGTCTCGGCGCGGCTTAAGGAAAGCACCCGCGAAGTCGATCTCGTCGGCCGCTTGGGCGGCGACGAGTTCGCCATCGTCGCGGAGGATCTCGAAGCCCCGGAGGACGCCATGCGGCTCGCCCGCCGCGTCTGCACCGCGCTCGGCGAGACCTATCATGTCAACGGCCACGAGGTGACGAGCTCGGCCTCGATCGGCATCGCCATCGGCCCGCTCGACAACGAGGCGCCCGAAACACTGCTCAAGAACGCCGACCTGGCGCTCTACCGGGCCAAGGAGGATGGCCGCAACACCTTCCGCTTCTTCGAGCCGGCGATGGACGCGGCGCTGCAGAAACGCCGCCGGCTGGAGAACGATCTGCGCAACGCGCTGCGCAAGAACCAGCTTTATCTCGACTATCAGCCCCAGTTCGACCTGGTGAATGGCCGGCTCACCGGCTACGAGGCGCTGGTGCGCTGGTGGCATCCCACCGAGGGGGAGATCTCGCCCACCGTCTTCCTCCCGATCGCCGAGGAAACCGGCCTGATCGTGCCGCTCGGCGAGTGGATCCTGAAGACGGCCTGCACCTACGCTACCACCTGGCCGGAGGACACCAAGCTCGCCGTCAATCTCTCGCCGGCGCAGTTCAAAACCCAGGACATCTACGGGCTGGTGCGCCGGGTGCTGAACGAGACCGGGCTTGCGCCGCAGCGGCTCGAGCTCGAGATCACCGAAGGCATCATCTTGCAAAACACCGACGCGGTCCTGGATACCCTCACCCGCCTCGACCAGCTCGGCGTGTCGATCGCCATGGACGATTTCGGCACCGGCTATTCGAGCCTTTCCTACCTCACCCGCTTCCCGGTCAAGAAGATCAAGATCGACCGCTCCTTCATCGATACGCTCGGCACCAGCCCGCAGACCTCGGCCATCGTCTCGAGCATCGTCGGCCTCGGCCAGTCGCTCAACGTGACCATTACCGCCGAAGGGGTGGAGACCGAAGGCCAAGCCGCGATGCTGCGGAAGTGGGGCTGCGATCAAGTGCAGGGCTTCTATTACGGCAGGCCCGACGCCGACGTGCCCGAATCCGAGGACACCACCGAGACCCGCCCCAAGGTGGCCTAGCCCACGCGCTGCCCGCGAACGCGGACCAACCCATGCCTTAGTTTGGGCTGATCGTCCGCCGCCCATGAGCCTTCTCGATTTTATCGGCGCCCCACAGCTCGCCGCCCTACTCGTGCTCGGCCAGCGTGGCCTTGAGGAGCTCCACTCGGCGCGCAACACGCGGCGTCTGCTGGCGTCGGGGGCGACCGAGGTGGGAAGCAGCTACTATCCCGTCGTGGCCGCCACGCATCTCGCCTGGATCGCTGGATTGTTCTTTCTCATCCCGCCCGAAGCGCCGATCATCTGGCCGCTGATCGCCTATTATGTGGCGCTTCAGATCGTGCGCTATTGGGTGATCGCCAGCCTCGGGCCGTTCTGGACCCACCGCATCATCACCCTGCCCGGAGCGCCGATCGCCAGCAGCGGTCCCTATCGCTATCTGTCCCATCCCAACTACGCGGTGACGATCGTGGAGACCTTCGTGTTGCCGCTCGCCTTCGGCGCGCTGGCGCTCGCTGCCATCATGACGGCGCTGTGGTGGGTGGTGCTCGGCGTCAAGATCAAGCTGGAGGACGAGGCGCTCGCCGCCCGCCACCTGGCTTAGAGATCGACCGCGGCGAAATAGGCGGAGAAGCCCGGGCCGAAAGCGACCAGCAAATGCGGGCCGCTGGCGCCGGCCTTGACCGCCCGGTCGAGCGCGAACAGCGCCGTGGGCGAGGACATATTGCCGAAATCGCGCAGCACGCCGGCCGAGAGCGCGAGATCCTCCTCGCTCAGCCCAAGCAGCTTGCGCACGGTGTTCAGGATCTTGGCGCCGCCCGGATGGAGCAGGAAGCCGGCAAATTCGCCGAGGCTCAGACCATTGGCATCGAGGAAGCCGCGCAGCGCCGGCAGCAGACGCTTGCGCAACAGCCCCGGAAGCTCGGGGCTCAGCACCACGCCAAAGCCGTCCTCTTTGATATCCCAGCCCATGATGCGCTCGGTGTCGGGCCAGAAGTGATCGCCCACGGCCAGAACGCGGCCGCGGCCGCCGGCGCCCTTGGCGCCGTTCACGTTGCGCAACACCACGCCCGCCGCGCCGTCGCCGAACAGCGCCGCCGAAACGAACATCGCCATGCTGGGATCGGCGATGCGCAGGCAAAGACTGCACAGATCGACGGTCAAAAACAGCACATGCCCGCCTGGCATGGCGTGAGCGTAGCGCGCGGAGCGGGCAAGCCCGGCCACGCCGCCGCCGCAGCCGAGGCCGAAGATCGGCAACCGCTCCACCGAGCTGCGCAGCTCGAGGCGGTTCATCAGCTTCGCATCGAGGCTCGGAATGGCGAGGCCGGTGATCGTATTGACCACCAGCGCGTCGATGTCGTCGAGGCTGATGCCCGCGGCGGCAACGGAGGCGTGCGCCACCTCCTCCAGCAAAGCGAGCGCGTGGTGTTGGAAAACCTCGGTCCGTGCCTCCCAGCCGTGCCGCTCATAGTACCAATCCGAGGGCTGGCAGGCGTAGCGGGTCTCGATGCCGGTATTGCCGTAGAGCGCGCCGAGGCGGGCAAGATGCGGAAACACCGTCTTGGCGCGCTCGGCCACGTCGTCTTGCAGCACCTTGTGCTGCGGCACGGCCGTCGCGACGCCCACGATCTCAACGTCGAGCGGCCGTGTGGCTTGGCTTGTCTGTTTCGCCCTCGCCGCTGTCTTGAGCACGCCCTGTCCCCCAAACGCCACATAAACCAGGCACTATGAGTCCCCGGCTTTGTGGCGAACCATGGGCTCAAGCGGCGCAGGCGCCTCACTTCTTCGTGTTTGCGGCGCGGAACGCGGTTTGCCCGTCGTTTAATAGTGCTTGGGCTTGTCCTTTTTGCAGGTGAAGGCGGCTGCCTCCGTGTCGGCGATGGCGCGGGCTTGTTCGTTCGCCTTCGGATTGTCGGTCGCCTCCACATAGGCCATGTGGCAGGCGTCGTCCTCGCCGAGCTTGGTGACGACCAGCGTCGAGCCCTGCCTGTCGTCCGCATCCCAGCGGAAGCGCAGGATGGTGGCGAACGGCTTGAGCTTGCCGGCTTCGCGCTTCACCCGCCATTCGAGCGTCTCGCCGATCATGTTGAACTGGGGCAGCGTCTCATAGGCGGCGGTCTGCGTCGCCGCCTTAGGCCCATAGGAGACGAAGATACGCAGATCACCCTCGGCCACGCGGACATCGACGACGTCATAGCCGGGGCAGATCGAGACCGCGCCGTTCTCCTTGATCTCCTCCGGCGTGACGTCTTTGCATTGCCTGAGGTCGAGCTTGGTATAGGCACTTTCGCTCTCGGTGGCGCCCGCCGGCCACGCGACCAGTGTAAAAGCGACGGCAACCAGCAGGATCGGCAGACTGGGGCTTGTGAGCGGGGCGGCTTGCGGCATAGAAACTCGCTTCCGAAGGGATTCGGGGCGGTTCTACCATGCCGCCGGGTTCCCTGCATGACGTGACGGTTCAGCGATGAGCGACATGAGGATTGCCGTGCTGGGAGCCGCCGGGCGCATGGGCCAGGCGCTGACGCGGGTGCTGGTCGAGACGCCGGGCTGCGCGGTCGCCGGCGGCATCGAGGCCAAGGGCTCGCCGGCGATCGGCCGCGATATCGGCGAGGTGGCAGGCCTAGAGCCTCTCGGCGTCGCCATCACCGACGATCCGCATGCAATGTTCGCCCAGGTGGACGGCGTACTCGATTTCACCTCGCCCGCCTCGACGCTCGCATTTGTCGCGCTGTCGGCGCAGGCGCGCCTCGTCCATGTCATTGGCACGACCGGCCTCTCGGCCGCCGACGAGGCCAAGATCGAGGCCGCCGCCCGTCATGCGACCATCGTCAAGGCCGGCAATATGAGCCAGGGCGTCAATCTACTTGCCGTGCTGACCGCAGAAGTCGCCCGCGCGCTCGGCCCCGAATTCGATATCGAGATTCTGGAGATGCATCACCGCCACAAGCGCGACGCGCCGTCGGGCACCTCGCTGATGCTCGGCCGCGCCGCGGCGGAAGGCCGCGCGGTATCGCTGCAAGAGCGCGGCGTTAAGGTTCGCGACGGCGATGTGGGCCCAAGGCGCGAGGGCGATATCGGCTTTGCTGCGCTGCGCGGCGGCGACGTGGTCGGCGAGCATCGCGTGATCTTTGCCGGGCCCGGCGAGCGCATCGAGCTTGCGCACATCGCCACCGACCGGGGCATCTTTGCCCGCGGCGCGGTGAAGGCGGCGCTGTGGGCGCGCGGCAAGGAACCCGGCCTCTACTCGATGCGGGAAGTGCTTGGTCTATGAGGGGTTACCGCCGGCGCGCGATGCTTGAATCTGGCCAAATCATGCGCAAATGCCTAAAAGGCGGGATCCCGACGCCGGAAATGTGCCCGAAACGGAGGTCATCGATGAGGTCGAACTTAACGTTCTCTCGCTATGCTTCCCGGTGGCACGCAACATGAAAGAGCCGCTTCCAGTTCTGCATCGGGACCAGCGATGACGCCTTCCGCCGACAGCAAAGGGCCCACGCCGGGGGACAATGTCCTCGTTCTCGTCCGCCACGGCGAGAGCGAGTGGAATCGGCTCAACCGCTTCACCGGCTGGAAGGATGTCGGCCTCACCGAGGAAGGTGCGGCGGAAGCGCATCGCGCCGGCGCCATGATCAAGCAAGCGGGCTATCGCTTCGGCGCCGCCTTTACCTCGACCCTCAAGCGCGCGCACAACACCCTCGATATCATCCTCGAAGAGAGCGGCCAGGGCAAAATCCCAACCCTCAAGGCCGCGGCCCTCAACGAGCGCGATTACGGCGAGCTGGTCGGGATCAACAAGGAAGAGGCGCGCAAGCGCTGGGGCGCCGACCAGGTGCATATCTGGCAGCGCTCCTACGACATCGCCCCTCCCGGCGGCGAGTCGCTGAAGGACACCGCGCTCCGCGTCGTGCCGTTCTTCGAGAAGTGGGTCGTGCCGGAGCTACAGAAGGGCAAGAGCGTGATCGTGGTCGCCCACGGCAACTCGCTGCGCTCGCTGATCATGGAACTCGACCGGCTTTCGCCCGACGAGGTGATGCAGGTCGAACTCCCCACCGCGAGCCCGCTGGTCTACCGCCTCAACGCCGACGGCTCGGTCGCCGAGAAGCATGCGCTGGCCGCTTAGGCCGCTCCCTGGTTCCTCGTCAAAGACAGCGCGTTCGCCAACGCCGCGGCGAAATCCTCCCGCTCAGTGTCGGTGAGGAAGCTGGCAAACACCAATCGCTTGCCGTGCGAGGCGATCGATAGCTCGCTCGACCGCCCGTGCCGCGGTTGCAGGCTGAGCCTCACCCAATAAGGACTGAAGCTCCAGGACTGCGCCTCGCCCGAGGGCGCAACGCGAGTGACGGTCAGCGCGTCCGAGGTGAGGTCGACTGTCTCGTAGAGACGCAGCGCGCGGAAATTGAGCCTGAAGGCGGCATAGATCAGGGCGACATCGAGCCCCATGAAGCCCACCACCGGCCAGGCGCCAAGCAGGTAGAAGAACAGCCCGGTGCCGAAGCTGACGGCGCACACCGCTCCCATCAGCACCATGAAGCCCTTGGGTCCCAAGGACCGGTGCGGCGTGAGCACGGCGCTGAAGCGCGACGGCTCTTGTGGGAGGGCGCTGGCGTCTGTCATAGCAACTTTAGAGCTAATCCCCAGATCGGCGGGAGGCAAGACCCGTGGCGGTGCAAGCGAAAGGTGGCAAACAGCCGCGAGCTAGGTCCAAGCGCGCGCCGGGATCGCGGCTGACGCAAGCCGAGATCGACGAGATCTTCCGCCGCTTCCACCAATTCGACCCGCACCCCAAGACCGAGCTGCAGTACCGCGATCCCTTCACCCTGCTGGTCGCGGTGGTGCTGTCGGCGCAGGCGACCGACGCCTCGGTCAACCGCGCCACGCCGGAGCTGTTCCGCATCGCCGACACGCCGCAGAAGCTCGCGCAACTGGGCGAAGCGCGGCTCGAAGCGAAGATCAAGACTATCGGCCTCTATCGCAGCAAGGCGAGGAACCTGATCGCTCTCGCCAACAAGCTCGTGGCCGAGCATGGCAGCAAGGTGCCTGAGACCCGCGAAGTGTTGATGAGCCTCCCCGGCGTCGGGCGGAAGACCGCCAATGTCGTGCTCAATACCGCCTTCGGCCAGAACACCATCGGCATCGACACCCACGCCTTCCGGGTCGCCAACCGCACCGGGCTCGCACCCGGCAAGACGCCGCTAGAGGTCGAGCTCAAGCTCGACCGTGTGATCCCCGAACGCTACAAGCACAACGCGCATCATTGGCTGATTCTGCATGGCCGTTATGTGTGCAAGGCGCGCAAGCCAGAATGCTGGCGCTGTATCATCGAGGATATCTGCCTGTTCAAGCCGAAAACGCCTGCGCCTTACGGCTAGCGGCGCGACGCATTGCGCCTACCCGACCGGCTGATCTTGCCGTAGATTCGGCGCCGCCTCTGTATGCGGGAGAAGAGGCCATGCGCGATTTCTTGGTCGGCCTGATCGTCGCCGTCTTCATTGCGGGGTTCATGCTCTACGTCTATGAGCCGGCCCTCTTCCACGCTTGGCTGCATCGCCTCTTGTATTGACCGGCTCACGCCGAACGCACCGCGATCCTCGGGCCGGTGCGCCGCGCCAGGTCCTTGTACATGTGCACCATGAAGGCGGTGGCGAACAGCGGCGTGATGAAGTTCAAGATCGGCACCGAGGCAATGCCGGCGATGATCAGCCCGCACAAAAATACGGTGAGCCCATTCGCCTGGCGCAGTTGCTTGGCTTCGGCCGGCGAAACCTGCCGCATGGCGGCAAGCTCGAAATATTCGCGGCCGAGCAGATAGCCGTTGCCGATGTAAAACGCGATCAAATTCACGCCGGGGATCAGCAGCAGGAACAGCGCGAGCATGTTCACCAGCAGCACGACGACGAAGAATCTCAGTGCAAGCCCGATCGCGGGCAATGTCGGCAGCTCCTTGCCCGGCGGATCCAAAGGATAATTCGTGCGCTCGACCTCGGCGGCGATGTCGTCGAGATAGAGGCTGGCGATCAGCGAGGTGACCGGCGGGATCAGAAAGATCGAGCCCACCACGAGCGCCAGCCCGCCGAGCCATTCGATCGTCGTCTCGATCCAGTCGGGCCATTGCACGAAATGGCTGAAGGTCCACTCCACGCCGATGATGAGCAGAACAAACAGGGCGATGGTAAAGCCCACGCATTTGAGCAGCACCGCGCGAAATGGCGGGGTGAACATCTCCCTGAAGGCTTGACCTGCGGCGGTTAGCATGACGTGTTCCGTTCTGGCGGGTGAATATAGTGGCGCAAAGCCAGGACGCCAGGGCGAAGGGCGAGGCGAGGGACGCGAGCGAGATGGCCGAGAAAATCTACGACGTGGTCGGTATCGGCAATGCCATCGTCGACATCATCGCCCGCTGCGACGAGGGCTTCCTCAGCAAGCACGACCTGGCCAAAGGCTTCATGCGTTTGATCGACGCGGCGGAGGCGAACCGCCTTTACGAGGCGATGGGACCGGCGGTCGAGCGCTCGGGCGGGTCGGTGGCCAATTCCATCGCCGGGCTCGCCTCCTTCGGCGCGAAATGCGGCTTCATCGGCAGAGTGGCCGCCGACCAGTTCGGCGGCATCTTCCGTCATGACATCCGTTCGCTCGGCGTCGACTGCGAGACGCTGCCGGCGACGGATGGGGCACCCACGGCGCGCTGCCTGATCCTCGTCACCCCTGACGGTGAGCGCACCATGAACACGTTTCTCGGCGCGAGCGTCGATTTCACCGCCGACGACCTCGACGCCGGTCTGCTGGAGAACGCCAAGATCGTCTATCTCGAGGGCTATCTGTTCGACCGTGAGGAGGCGAAGGCCGCCTTCCGCGAGGCGGCGCGGCTGGCCAAGGCGTCAGGCGCCAAGGTCGCGCTCAGCCTGTCGGATGCCTTTTGCGTCGACCGCCACCGCGAGGATTTCAAGGCTCTGGTGCGGCAAGGCGCCGATATCGTCTTCGCCAACGAGAAGGAGATCACCACCCTTTACCAGGTGAACAGCTTCGAGCAGGCGGCCGACCTGGCGCTCCAGGACTGCGAGATGGCGGTATTGACCCGCTCCGAGGCCGGCTCGGTCATCGTCGCCCAGGGCGAAACCATCGAGATCCCCGCCGAATCAGTCCCCGATGTGATCGATGTGACCGGCGCGGGCGACCTCTATGCCGCCGGGTTCCTCTATGGGCTCACCAACGGCGAGCCGCTTCCCGTCTGCGGCAGCCTGGGCAGCCTGGCCGCCGCCGAGGTGATCGGCCATATCGGCGCAAGGCCCGAGATTTCCTTGCGAAAGCTCGCCAAGCAACGCGGCCTGATGGCTTAGCGAGCAGCCGCTCCCGCTTGTGGCTTTTGGGCCACGCAGGGCCGAAATCGTCTTATGGGGCCGGGAGATAACGCCTCGGCAACGGCGAACGCTGTTATCTTGGCGCAACAACTCGATTTGATGCGGGGGCTTCGATGCGTTCGGCGATTCGTGTTCTGGCGTTGTCCGCCATGGGGGCTGCGGCATTCGTGCCGGCCGCTCATGCTCAAGACATGACGACCTACAGCTTCGCCGGCACCACCATCTACCTTGGCGGCGGCTTCCAATATTTGACCCTCCCCGACATCAAGTTCACCGGCCGCGGCAAGGTCAACGACGACGCCAGCGGCATCAGCGATTTCCATCACCAGCAGAACAGCGATTTCAGCGAATACGGTGGGGGCGCCGGCGCGGGTATCGAGACTGCACTTGGCTTCTGGGGCGGCTATCGCGTCACCGGCGGGGTGAAGGGCTTCTGGACCAATGTCGACAACAATGACCGCCAGACCTGCCGCCGGGCCGACTGCATCATCGTCGATCCGACCGGCGACACGTTCGCGTTCGGACCGCCCGATCTCGTCAACCGGACCAGCCGCGACGTCGATTATTGGGGCGGCTCCGCCGAATTCAAGTTCGGCCGGCCAGAGCCGGTGTACGAGAAGCCGAATTTCTACCGCAACGACTATTTCATCGCTGGTGCCGACATCCGCGGCATCGACCAGGACATCAAGATTCACGGCAAGTTCGACGGTAACCCGATCTTCACCTACAAGGAGACGCTCGATACCACCTATTACGGCGGCTATATCGGCTTCGGCGGCGAATACAGCTTCGGTTTCATCCCGTTCATCGGCTCTGCCGTAAAGGGTGTCGGCGGCATCTACGATCGCCTCGGACTGCGCACCTTCCTCAACGCTCGCGCCGGCCTCTATTCCGCCCAGACCGACTATTCCGGCCGCTTCGCCTTCGACTTCTTCGACTTCAATTCCAGGCTTGCCAAATCCAACGACGATCTTGCCTTTATCGGCACCCTCTCGCTCGAGACACGCAAACAACTCGGCGCGCGGACCAGCCTGTCGCTTTGGACCGACTACGAATACATCTCCTCGGTTCCCGACATACAATATGCCAAGTATGGCGGCACCACGCGGATCGGCGAGGACGACGCCTTCGCCACCCGCACCATGTTGCGGCTGAATATCGGCCTTGGCTCGCAGCAGCTCTACCCCGAGCCAATGAAATAGCCGACTGCCCGTTCACAGCTTCCTGAGCGCCACCGTCTCAACCGCATGATCCGCGCCCTTGCGCAGGATGAGATCGGCGCGCTGCCGCGTCGGCAGGATATTCTCGTTCAGATTGACGAGATTGATCGTGCGCCAGATGGCGAGACCGGTGGCGACCGCCTCCTCCTCCGACAGCGTGGCGTAGCGATGGAAATATGATGCTGGGTCGCGGAACGCCGTCTGTCTCAGCCGTAAGAACCGCTCCACATACCAGCTCTCGACCAGCTCGGCGGCGGCATCGATATAGATCGAGAAATCGAAGAAATCGGAGACGAAGGGAATCGCTTCGCCGTCCTTGGGCAGCTTGGCCGGCTGCAGCACGTTCAGCCCCTCGACGATGACGATGTCGGGACGCTCGATGCTAAGTGTCTGGTCCGGCAGCACGTCATAGATCAGATGGGAATAGACCGGCGCCTCGATCTTGTCCTTGCCCGACTTCACATCGGCCAGGAAATTCAAGATCTTGGTCAGGTCGTAGCTCTCCGGGAACCCCTTGCGGTTCATCAGCCCGCGCGCTTCGAGCACCTCATTGGGAAACAGGAATCCATCGGTCGGCAGCAGCTCGACGCGCGGGTGGCTCGGCCAGCGCGCGAGCAGCGCCTGCAGCACGCGCGCCGTGGTGCTCTTGCCCACCGCGACGCTGCCGGCGAGCCCGATGATGAACGGCATCTTGCCGTCGCTCTTGCGCAGGAATTGCGTGGTCCGCTCGTGCAGCGCTTGCGTCGCCTCGACATAGAGATTGAGCAGGCGGCTGAGCGGCAGATAGATGTCCATCACCTCGTTGGAGGAGACCCGCTCGGTGAGGCTTGCCAGATTATCGAGCTCGGCCTCGGTCAGCGGCATGGGCGTGTCGGCCCGCAGCCGCGCCCATTCTTCGCGCAGATAGACGGCGTAAGGCGAGAACGCGACGTGGGGACGCGGGTTCATGCAACAGCGCTCACGCGTCAGCGCGACGCGGCTTTCCGCCTCTTCTGTTCGAGGTCCGTCGCGCTCATGCGCCGCTCGAGCTCGTCGAGCACGTCGTCAAGCGGGATGCGGCGGGATTCCAGCACGACCAGCAGGTGATACAGCAGATCCGCCGTCTCGGCGATCAGCGCCTTCTTGTCCTGAGCCAGCGCAGCGATGGCCACCTCGACCGCCTCTTCGCCGAGCTTCTTGGCCGGCTTGATCGGAGCGCCGTCAAGCAGCCGTCGCGTATGGGAATCTTCGGGCCTCGCTGTCCGGCGCGATTTGATGGTGGCGGCGAGCCGGCTCAGCACGTCATTGGTCATGTCTTGGCTCATACACTGCCGCGACCCCAGAGGGAATAGCCACGTCCGGGAAATCCCTACCAAAAGTATGACATCTGCCTAATCGACCGGCAGACGGGCCACGGCGTTGTGCTTCTGCCGCGCCCCGACCGCTAGCCATCGAGTTGCACGGGAAGCCCGGCGGCCGCCATATGCCGCTTGGCCTCGCCGATCGAGTGCTCGCCATAGTGGAAGATCGAGGCGGCCAGCACCGCGCTGGCGTGCCCCTCGCGCACCCCTTCGACCAGATGGTCGAGCGTGCCGACGCCGCCGCTGGCGATCACCGGCACCGTGATGGCGTCGGCGATGGCTCGGGTCAGCTCGAGGTCGAAGCCCTGGCGCGTGCCGTCGCGGTCCATGGAGGTGAGCAGGATCTCGCCGGCGCCGAGCGCGACCAGCTCTCGCGCATAGCCCACCGCCTCGATGCCGGTGGCCTCGCGGCCGCCATGGGTGAAGATCTCGAAGCGTGGGGCTTTGCCGTTGGCCGGCACACGCTTGGCGTCGATGGCGACGACGATGCATTGCGCGCCGAATTTCTCCGCTGCCGCGCGCACCAGGCTGCGATCCTGCACCGCCGCGGTATTGATCGAAACCTTGTCGGCGCCGGCTTCGAGCAGAGCGCGCACATCCTCCACGCTGCGCACGCCGCCGCCGACGGTCAGCGGCATGAAGCAGCGCTCGGCCGTGCGGGTGACCACGTCGAGAATCGTGCCGCGCTTCTCGTGGCTGGCGGTGATGTCGAGGAAGCAGAGCTCGTCGGCCCCGGCGCGGTCGTAAGCCGCCGCCGCCTCGACCGGATCGCCCGCGTCTCTGAGGTCGACGAAATTGACGCCCTTGACGACGCGACCCCCTTTGACGTCGAGGCAAGGTATGACGCGGATCTTCAGCATGGTTCTACGGTGTCTTGCCCCGCCGGTCGCCGAGCCAACCGAACAACACGATGGCCGCCGCGATGGCCCACAGCACGAACAGCACGAGACCGGCCGGAAGCGACAGATAGGAGTACCAGATGGCGAAGCCAAGATTATAGAAGGTCTCGCCGTAGTCCTTGCCGCCGATCACGCAAGGAATCACCCGGTTGAGATCGACCTGGCAGCCGAACGCTTCGGCCATCATCTGGCTCCCCACCGCGATCAGCGCCGGTCCGAAGGCGATCAGCGCGATGCAGATCAGCAAGAGGATAAAGACGGTCCGCGCGCGCATGCCGGTTATTCCCTGCTCTTCTTCTGCGCCTCGCGGCGATGCTTGAGCACCGCCAACGCCTCGCTCGGATCGAGCCGGCCATCGTAAAGCGCGCGGCCGGCAATGGCGCCTTCCAGCAGCTCGTAGCGCGGGTCGAGCAGCCGCTTCACGTCGTCGATCCCGGAGAGGCCGCCGCTGGCGATCACGGGGATGGTAACGGCGCGGGCGATCTCGGCGGTCGCGTCGAGATTGAGGCCTTGCAGCACGCCGTCGCGGGCGATGTCGGTGTGAATGATGGCGGCGACTCCCGCGTCCTCGAAGCGCCGCGCCAGATCGAGCGCGGTCATCTCGCTGGTCTCGGCCCAGCCTTCGATGGCGACCTTGCCGTCGCGCGCATCGATGCCCACGGCGATGCAGCCGGGAAAGTCCCGTGCCGCCTCGCGCACCAGCCCCGGGTCCCGCACCGCCGCCGTGCCGAGAATAACCCGGTCGATGCCCTTGCCGAGCCAGGTGACGATGGTGTCGAGGTCGCGAATGCCGCCGCCGAGCTGGATGGGGAGATGCACCGCCGCGAAGATCGCTTCGATCGCCTTCTCGTTCACCGGGCGTCCCTCGAACGCCCCGTTCAGGTCGACCACATGCAGCCACTCGAAGCCTTGGCCCTCGAACTCCAACGCCTGGGCGGCGGGATCGGCATTGAATACCGTCGCCTGCTCCATCTCGCCCTGGCGGAGCCGCACGCATTGTCCGTCCTTGAGGTCGATGGCCGGGAACAGGATCATGGCGTCCACTTCAGGAAATTGGCGATCAGCTTAAGCCCCAGCCTCTGGCTCTTTTCCGGGTGGAACTGGCTGCCGGCGACATTGTCCTTGGCGACGAAAGCGGTGATCGGCCCGGCATAATCCGTGGTGGCGACCAGCGCATCGGCGCGCGCCGGGACGAGGTGATAGGAGTGCACGAAATAGGCGTTGAGGCCCGCGTCACCCGTCGGGATACCCTCGAACAAAGCGTGCTCGCGCACGAGCTTGAGCGTGTTCCAGCCCATATGCGGGATCTTGAGCGAGGGGTCGCTGGGCTCGATCGCCCTCACCTCGCCTTCGATCCAGCCGAGCCCCGGCGTAAGCCCGTGCTCGAGCCCGCGTTCGGCCATCAACTGCAGCCCGACGCAGATGCCGAGAAAGGGCTTGCCGTGCCGCCGCACGCTCTCCTCGAGCGCATCGATCATGCCGGGAATGGCGAGCAGCCCCTGCTTGCAATCGGCGAACGCGCCGACGCCCGGCAGCACGATGCGCTCGGCCGCGCGCACGTCTTCCGGCCTGGAAGTCACTTTGACCTTGAGCGGTGAGCCGCTTTCCCGCGCCGCGCGCTCGAAGGCCTTGGCGGCGGAATGCAGGTTCCCCGAACCGTAATCGATGATGGCGACGTCCATATCGGATCAAGCCTGCGGGAAGAGCCCGATCACCTCTTCACCGCCTCGGCGCTGAACCGGCGGCGGCGCTTCCGTCTCGCGGCGAGGTTCGCCGCCGCGCGCAGGTGTCCGCGCGACGCTCGCTTGCGGCGGCAGCCAGGCGGTGAAGAACGACCGCTCGACTTCGGTCCGGTCGCGCCCGCTCGCCACGCCCGCGAGCCGGTAGCCGCGCCGACCGAGCGCAGCCGCCCGGAGATCGTTGGCCTCGAAGGCAAACAGCACGCCGATCGCGAAGCTCGCCCACAGCGCCAGCGCCTGGCCCTGCGTATCGGAGCCGAACGCGACTTGCACAACGATGTAGATGAGGCCGAGCACGATCAGCTCGATCCACATGCGGTAATAAATCAGCCACAGCAGCGGCACGAAGAAGGCAGGCCAGGAGAACCCTTCCTTGACGAAGGCGAGCCTCTCGGCGCGCTGCATCGGGTCGGGCGTCACTGCCGGCGGTTCGTAGACGGAATAGACGGTCACTCTAAGCGCTCACGATTTCTGCCCGCTCGGAAGCGGGCAAGGCCTCTAAAGCTGGCCCTTGGTCGAGGGCACGCGGGCCCCTTGGCGCTCGTCGATGGCGACGGCCTGGCGAAGCGCCCGGGCGAGCGCCTTATAGCAGGTCTCGGCGATATGGTGGCTATTCTCGCCGTAAAGTGTCTCGACATGCAGCGTCAGCCCGGCATGCTGGGCGAAGGCCTGGAACCACTCGCGGAACAGCTCGGTATCCATCTCGCCGATCTTGGAGCGGGTGAAATCGACCTTCCATACCAGGAAAGGCCGCCCCGAGACGTCGAGCGCCACGCGGGTCAGCGTCTCGTCCATCGGCAGATAGGCAAAGCCATACCGGGCGATGCCCGCCTTGTCGCCGAGCGCCTTAGCCACGGCCTGGCCGAGCACGATGCCGGCATCCTCGGTGGTGTGGTGGTCGTCGATATGCAGGTCGCCCTTGGCCTTCAGCGTGATGTCGATCAGCGAGTGGCGGGCAAGCTGCTCGATCATGTGGTCGAGGAAACCGACGCCGGTCGCGACCTCGTAGGCGCCCGTGCCGTCGAGATCGACGGTGGCCGAGATCGCCGTTTCCTTGGTCTTGCGTTCGACCGTCGCCTTGCGGGCTGCGGTGTCTTTGTTCCGCTTTTGCATGGTAAGAGACTACCTTAAGGCCCTTAGCAATTCGCTTCCGAGCGCCCGCTTATACGCCGTGGGCCTTAAGAGTGCTATCAGGGCGTTAATGCCGCCAAGCTTGACGAACCGGGCTAAACTCCCGATATCGCGTGGCACGATGGGTCCCTCTCCCGCTTCCCCCGACACCTGGCACGGCACCACGATTTTAACCGTCCGCAAGGGTGGCAAGGTGGTGATCGCCGGCGACGGTCAGGTCACGCTCGGCCAGACCATCATCAAGGGCACGGCGCGCAAGGTGCGGCGTGTCGGCACAGGCAATGTGATCGCGGGCTTCGCCGGATCGACCGCCGACGCCTTCACGTTATTCGAGCGGCTGGAGACCAAGCTCGAGCGCTTCCCCGACCAGTTGAAGCGCGCTTGCGTCGAACTCGCCAAGGACTGGCGCACCGACCGCTATCTGCGCCGGCTGGAAGCCATGATGATCGTGGCCGATGCCGATGAGAGCTTGGTCTTGACCGGCACCGGCGACGTGCTCGAGCCCGACGATGCGGTAATGGGCATCGGCTCCGGTGGGTCCTATGCGCTGGCCGCCGCGCGCGCGCTGCTCGATTCCGACCTCGATGCCGAGGCGGTTGCACGCAAGGCCATGGCCATTGCCGCCACGATTTGCGTCTACACCAATGACCAGGTGGTCGTCGAAACCCTCGACGCGGCCAACTAGCAGGAGGCAATGACCAGCTTTTCGCCCCGCGAGATCGTCTCCGAGCTCGACCGCCACATCGTCGGCCAGCGCGACGCCAAGCGCGCGGTCGCCATCGCCTTGCGCAATCGCTGGCGCCGCCAGCAGCTCGACGAGGAGATGCGCGAGGAGGTGCTGCCGAAGAATATTTTGATGATCGGCCCGACCGGCGTCGGCAAGACGGAGATCTCCCGCCGCCTCGCCAAGCTTGCCGGCGCGCCCTTCATCAAGGTAGAGGCCACCAAATTCACCGAGGTCGGCTATGTCGGCCGCGACGTCGACCAGATCGTGCGCGATCTGCTGGAGGCCGGCATCGGTCTGGTGCGCGACGTGAAGCGCAAGGAAGTGGCCGCCAAGGCCCAGCTCAACGCCGAGGAGCGGGTGATCGATGCCCTGGTCGGCTCGGGCGCCGCCGTCTCGACGCGCGAGGCGTTCCGCAAGCGGCTGCGCGCGAACGAGCTCGACGACAAGGAGATCGAGATCCAGGTGGCCGACCTGCCATCAATGCCGTCGTTCGACATCCCCGGCATGCCCGGCAGCCAGGTCGGCATGATCAATCTCTCGGAAGTGCTCGGCAAGGCGCTCGGCAACCGCACCAAGCCGCGCAAGGTCACCGTGCGCGACAGCTTCGACATCCTGCTCAGCGAGGAGTCCGACAAGCTGATCGACAACGACTTGATCGTGCAGGAAGCGATCCGCAACGTCGAAAACAACGGCATCGTGTTTCTCGACGAGATCGACAAGATCTGCGCGCGCTCGGAGCGCGTCGGCGCCGATGTGTCACGCGAAGGCGTTCAGCGCGATCTCCTGCCGTTGATCGAAGGTACCACCGTCGGCACCAAATACGGGCCGGTGAAGACCGACCACATCCTGTTCATTGCTTCGGGCGCGTTCCACATCGCCAAGCCGTCCGATCTGCTACCCGAGCTGCAAGGCCGGCTGCCGATCCGTGTCGAGCTGCGCGCGCTGACCCGCGACGATTTCCGCCGCATCCTCACCGAGCCGAAGGCCTGCCTGATCAAGCAATATGTCGCGCTGATGCAGACCGAGGGCGTCGAGCTCGAATTCACCCCCGATTCCATCGAGGCGATCGCCGATGTCGCGGTGGCGGTGAACACGGCGGTGGAGAATATCGGCGCGCGCCGGCTGATGACGGTGATGGAGCGCATCCTCGACAATATCAGCTTCGACGCCGGCGACCGGGCCGGCGAGAAGGTGGTGATCGACGCCGCCTATGTCGACAAGCATATCGGCGACCTCGCCAAGAACGCCGATCTGTCGAAATTTATTCTGTAACCTCTCCCGTCATCGTCATTGCCAGCCCGGCTATGACGAGTCCCCCTAGGTCGAACGCGCCTTGCGCAGCCGCACATAGAGCGCGCCTTCGCCGCCGAGCCGGCGCGGCGCTTCCGCATAGCTCAGCACCACCGGCGCGAGGTCGGGCGCGGTTAGCCAATGCGGCACCGCCTGGCGCAGCACGCCGCGCTCGTCCAACTCGAAGAATGGCTTGGTGGTATCGGCGGCAGCGCCCTTGCCGGTGATGACCAGCACGTGGCGATGACCCTTGCCTTGCGCCGCTTTGAGGAACCGCCGCAGCGCCGCATGCGCCTCGCGCTGGCGCATCCCGTGCAGATCGAGCCGCGCCTCCAAGGGTAAGCGGCCGCGCTCGAGCTGCCGCGCCGTCTGCCGGTTGAGCGCTTCGCCCCGCGCGGCCGGCGCCGGCTTTACAGCCGGCTTCGGCGCACGCTTGGGGAGCGGCGGTGGGGCGTCTTTTGCCGGCGCATTTGCGCGCGGTTTCGGCGGCTCGACGGTTGGTGCGATCCTGCCTTTGGCGATGGGCTTGGCGCTGCGGGCCACGCGCGCCCAAAGCTCGGCATCGGTCTCAAGCTCGCTGTCGCGCCTGCCCATCGGTCTGCCCACCCTGCGTCATTCCCGCGAAAGCGGGAATCCAGTAACCCCGGTGCTCGTCGCTTAATACACTACGGAGGTTACTGGATTGCCCGGTCAAGCCGGGCAATGACAGAACAGTGGATGGCCGGGGTATTACTTCGGAAGCAAGATATAAAACTGCGCGGCCTCCTTGGTCGTGCCGGCCAGCGCGCCGGCAGCCTCGCCCGTGCCGAAGAAGATGTCGCCGCGCTGCGGCCCTTTGATCGCCGAGCCGACGTCCTGGGCGATCATCAGCCTGCGAAACGGCGCGCCTTCGACCGCCAGATCCGGGGCCGCAACGAAGATCGGCGTTCCAAGCGCGTGATAGGCGGCATCGACCGCGAGGCTGCGTCCTGCCGTCAGCGGCACGCCTTGCGCGCCGACCGGGCCTTCACCGGCCTGTGCCTGCGGCAACTCGGTGAAGAAGACGTAAGACTTGTTCTCCTGCATCAGCGCCCGGCCACGCTTTGGATCCGCCCGCAGCCAGCTCTTCAGGCCTTCCATCGTCAGCGGACCCTTCTCGCCGCGCTCGGTGAGACGCTTCGCGATCGAGGTATAAGAATGCCCGTTCTTCGCCGCATAGCCGAGCCGCACCCAGGATCCGTCGGTGAGCCGCACGCGGCCGGAGCCTTGCACCTGCATGAAGAACAGCTCGACAGGATCGTCGAGATAAAGCAGCTCGAGTCCCCTGCCCTTGAGCGCGCCCCCCTCGATCTCCGCGCGCGTGTAGTACGGCACGAGTTGCTCGCCGTCCTGCCGCATCACGCTGTGTTGGTCGTTGAAAAACGCGCGCAACAGATCCGGCGTCATCTGCACGATATCGTTCGGACGGCCATAAACAGGAACCTGAAACTTGCCGCTCCGCTTACGCGAGCCGCTCAGCTCGGGCTCGTAATAGCCGGTGACGAGGCCGGGCGGCACTCCCTCCACGCGATGCGGGACATAGTGGGTCTCGAAAAAGCGCCGGGCGGCGTCGCGGCTGACCGTCTCGCCAAGACTCAAGGCCGCTTTGCAAGCCGGCTCATTCCGCGCCGATTTCTTGCGGCAGGAGTTTAGCAGCGCGGCAAAGGCCGCTGCATGATCGTCGCCGGCCCAACCCTCAATCTCCGCGAAGCTGACGGGCTTGAGGCTGATTGTCCGATCTTCCACTGCGCACCACCAAACCATGAGAGCAATCGCGATGATGAGCGCAATCGTGGCAACGATTGCCGCAAGCGGCAACAAGCGCTTTGTCGGATCTGAGCTAATTGGCGGCTTCGGTGGCGACCAGCTTCCAGTTCGGGTTCTTCGAGCCGACCTCGCGGGCAAAGGTCCAGATATCGGTCACCTCGCGCACCTTCTTCGGATCGCCCTCAATCACCTCGCCATCGGCGTCGCGCGTCACCGAAATCAGCTCGCTCACGAATTTCACCGTCACATAGGCGGTGCGATTCTTGACCTCGACTTCGATGATGTCCGCCTTGTCGATGCCGACCAGGCTCGACAGCACCTTCTCCCCGCGCGTATCGCGCTCGCGGATGGCGCGCTGGAAGCCTTCGAACACGTCGGTGCCGAGCAGTTGCTCAAGCGTCGCCTCGTCGCCTTCGGCGAACGCCATGACGATCGCCTCATAGGCCATCTTGGCGCCGTCGACGAAGGGCGCCGGATCGAAGCCGGGATCGGCCCGCATCAGGCTGGTGAGCGACTGGCCGAGCGGGCTGTCCTTGGTGGCATAGCGGCCAAGCCGCGTCTCGATGTCCTCCGGCGACGGCCCGGACGCCTCCACCGGAGCGCGCGCCGAGCGGCCACGCGGCAGCGCCACGACCGGCTCGTTGGCCTCGGGCGCGCCGGCCCGTTTCGCGTCGGGCGTGGTATAGGGGTCGTAAGGCGGGCGCTCATTGCCCGTGCGCCGCCCAAGCACATTGCGCAGCCGGATGAAGATCACCACTGCGAGCACTAGGAACAGCAATGTGTAGATGTCGAAAGCTTCACTCATGCTTTGCCAAGACCCGCGTTCATGGAGGGGCCGCGGTCATGCGGAATTCTCTAGGCGGGATATGGTGTACCCCTAGAGATTTGCTAGCGGGAGCAAAAAACTCGCGCGTGGCAAGGATGTCCCATCCCTGCCGCGCCACAAGCTTAAGGCATTCGCCGCCCCCAAGCCAACTGTAAACGCCTTTGCGCTTAATTCGTTCTTGCCGCGGGTATTGGCGTATCCCTGCATCACGCGGAATTTGCGGCGCTTGTCGATCCCGTGCTAGCCACACGCTGGAGGGTGGGTACCCCAGATGGCGAAAAAGAAGGCTGAAGGCGAAACCCCAAAGACGAATGGCGACGGTCCTTCCGAGGCGCCCTCGCCGGCGCCGGAGGCCGCGCCACGCGTGGGCAAGCAGCGTCAGCTCACCGTGCTCGCCCAATACGTCAAAGACCTCTCCTTCGAGAGCCCAAGCGCGCCCCAATCGCTTCAAGGCCCGGGGCAGAACCCGCAGCTCAAGGTCGGCGTTAACGTCAATGCCGGGGCGCGCGGCGAGGACGCTTACGAAGTCGCGCTCCAGCTCGAGGTGCATGCCAAGAGCGACCAGGGCGTCATCTACAATGTCGAGCTGGTCTATGGCGGGCTGTTCCGCCTCACTGGGGTTCCGCAGGACCTGCTCCAGCCGGTGCTGTTTGTCGATTGCCCGACGCTCCTGTTCCCGTTCCTGCGCCGCGTGCTTGCCGACGTGATCCGCGATGGCGGCTTCCCGCCGCTGATGCTCGACCCGATCGATTTCGGCCGGCTCTACGCGCAGAATCTCGCGCAGACGCAAGCCAGCCAACAGCCTAAGAATTAATAGCGGAGCCAGATCGCCTCGGCGCCGAGCGTGGCAATGAAAGCCCGATGCGCTTCGATCTCCGCCGCCGACAGCCGCGGGGCCAAGGGCCGCGGCCGCGGCTGGATCGCCTCGGCACCGGCGCCAAGCAGCGCCGCCTGCGCCCCGTTGATGGCAAAATCGAGCCGTGCCTGGTGCCC
Organism: uncultured Alphaproteobacteria bacterium; assembly: GCA_963798815.1. Classification (GTDB taxonomy): domain Bacteria; phylum Pseudomonadota; class Alphaproteobacteria; order Rhizobiales; family Methyloligellaceae; genus Methyloceanibacter. Next base: position 907,773 of record CAWCUW010000003.1, on the reverse strand, counting down.
CCCCACCAGCTCCACATAGACTCCCGCGAGCAGCCGGCAATCGAGCAGCGCGCCATGCTTGTCGCGCTCGGACAGATCGATGCCGTAGCGCTTGCAGAGTGCATCGAGACTGCACGGCGCACCCGGATGCCGGCGCCGCGCCAGCGCCAGCGTATCCACCACGCGCTCCCATTGCAGCAGCGGCCGCGCGGCCCGTTCGAGCTCGGCGTTGAGGAAACCGAAATCGAAGGCCGCGTTGTGCATCACCAGCACCGCGCCTTCGATGAAGGCCAGCATGTCGTCGGCAAGCTCAACGAAGCGCGGCTTATCGCGCAAGAACTCGGTGGAAAGCCCGTGCACCTCGAACGCCTGGTAGGGCACCTCACGTTCGGGGTTCAGGTGGCAATGCCACACCCGGCCCGAGGGAATGCAATTGACCAGCTCGACGCAGCCGATCTCGACCACGCGATGGCCGTCGAACGGGTCGAGCCCCGTGGTCTCCGTATCGAGCACGATCTCGCGCAAGTTGGTCCTCTCCGTCACCAAACTCGGTCATTCCCGCGAACGCGGGAATCCAGTAGCCACCGGCCTTCGTTTGCCTTGGAGGCCAGGGATTACTGGATTGCCCGGTCGAGCCGGGCAATGACAAGACTTACTTGAGACGCAGCTGCTCCATCACGCGCCCGTCACGCTTGTGCAGCGATTCGATCAGTTTATCGAGCGCGGCGTGCATGTCTTTGCGGCTGGTGCCGCTGTCCACAACGTAGTCGGCGCGCGCCCGTCGCTCGGCGTCGGAGAGTTGCCGCGCAAGCAGGTGCTCGAGCTTGTCCACCGTCATCCCGGGCCGCGCCAGCACGCGCTCCCTCTGCACATGCGCAGGCGCGGTCAGCGTGATCGTCACGTCGACGCGCTGCTCGGCGCCGGTCTCGAACAGCAGCGGGATCTCCAGCACGGCGAGCTTCGCGCCCGCGTCGTCCTGCGCGATCAGAAAATCGATCTCGGCCGCGACCACCATCGGGTGCACGATGGCTTCGAGCTGTTTGAGCCGTGCCTGCGAGCCCGCCAGCATCTCACTGAGCAGCTTGCGGTCGACCTTGCCGCCGCGCGTGGTGCCGGGGAAGGCCGCTTCGATCGGCTTAGCGGCCTCGCCGTCGTAAAGGCGATGCACGCAAGCATCGGCGTTGAACACCGGTACGCCGCGGCGCGCGAAATGCTCGGCCGCCGTCGACTTCCCCATGCCGATGCCGCCGGTGAGGCCGATGACGAGCATCATGCCGCTCCGCGCGAGGCCGCGACATGGGCCTTGAGTGCTGGGGTGACTTCGGGGCGCACGCCAAACCAGCGCTCGAATCCCGGGACCGCCTGATGCAGCAGCATGCCAAGTCCGTCAACCGCTCGGTTGCCCCTGGCACGCGCCGCCGCGAGCAAAGGCGTCTCGAGCGGGCTGTAGACGATGTCGGCCACCACCGCATCCTTCGGCAGCGCCGCCAGGTCGATGTCGAGGGGGTCCTTGCCGGTCATGCCGAGGCTCGTGGCGTTGACGAGCAGACCGCAGCCTGACAGCAGGCGATTACGCTCCTGCCAGTCGACCGCTTCGATCGCGGGGCCGAAGGCTTGCGCCAGGGCTACCGCGCGGTCGCGCGTACGGTTGGCGAGCAAGATGCGCGTGGCGCCTTCGACCAACAGGCCGTGCAGGATCGCCCGCGCCGCGCCGCCGGCGCCAAGCACCATCACCGGCCGCCGTCCCTCGTTCCAATCAGCCGCGTCTTGGTTGAGATTGGTCATGAAGCCGTAAGCGTCGGTATTACTGGCGCAAAGCCGTCCGGCCGGATCGAACCACAGCGTGTTGGCAGCGCCGATCGCGCGGGCCGCTTCATCCGCCACCGCGGCAAGCCTGAGCGCGGCTTCCTTGTGCGGCAGTGTGACATTGGCGCCGACAAAACCTTGCGCGCCGAGCGAGCCAAGAAACCGCGCCAGCGCCTCGGGTCGCACCGCCTCTTTCTCATAGGCGCCGTCGATGCCGTATTGCTTGAGCCAATAGCGATGGATCAGGGGTGAGCGGGAATGCTCGACCGGCCAGCCGATGACGCAAGCGCGCCGCATGGATCAGCCTTCGATGACGCCCTCGCGCCGGAGCGTATCGAGGAGCGGGATGAGAGGAAGTCCGAGAATGGAGAAATAATCGCCGTCGACTTTCTCGAACAGCTGCACGCCGAGCGATTCGAGCTGATAGGCCCCGACCGAGCCTAGCACCTCCTCCCCCGCGGCGGCGAGGTAACGGCCGATGAATTCAGGCGACAACTTGCGCATGGTCAGCGACGCAACCGTCGTCTCCGCCCAGATGGTCTCACCGTCGGTCGCGACCGCCACCGCCGTGTGCAGCGTGTGGGTCTTGCCGCTGAGATCGAGCAACTGGCGGCGCGCCGCCTCCATGCTGTCGGGCTTGGAGAAGATCGTATCGCCGAGCGCGAGCACTTGATCGCCGCCGATCACATAAGCCTGCCGGGCAAGATCGCTGACCGCTTCGGCCTTGGCTCGCGCCAGCACCTCGGCCACGTCATGCGGACTGAGCAACCTCTCCCCGCTGACGGCCTGGCGCATCACGGTTTCGTCGAGCCCGGGCGGCTCGACGATGAAGGCCAGTCCCGCCGCTTCGAGCACCCGCGCGCGCGACTTGCTGGTCGATGCCAGGATCAAGGGCGGGTGGCCCGATTGCAGGAAGCTGCTCATGCCTCCAGCACCGGCGCTTCGCGGTCGTGGTAGAGGCGGATGATCGCCGCCGCGGTCTCTTCGATCGAGCGGCGCGTCACATCGATGATCGGCCAGCCATGCCGCGCGCACAGCGCCCGGGTCTGGGCGATCTCGGCGGCAATCGTCTCACGGTCGACGTAGTCTTCGAGATGGTGATGGGCGTGCTCGATCACGCGGTTCTGGCGGACTTGGGCGATGCGGTCCGCGCTTGCCACCAATCCGACCACGAAAGCATTGCCCGGCGCTTCGAGCTGCGGCGGCAGCTCGCCGCCCGGCACCAATGGGAAATTGGCGGTCTTGAAGCCGCGATTGGCCAGATAGATCGAGGTCGGCGTCTTCGACGTGCGGCTGATGCCGACCAGCACCATATCCGCCTCGCTGAGATTTTCCGGCAGATGCCCGTCGTCGTGCAGCATGGTGAAGTTGAGCGCCTCGATGCGCCGGAAATAGTCGGCGTCGAGCACATGCTGGCCGGCGATGGTCGGGGTCGACGGCGTGCCGAGATAGGACTCGAACACTTGCAGGATCGGCTTCAGCGCCGGCACGCAAGGGATATTGAGCCGCTTGCAGGATCTCTCCAGCTCATCCGCCAACTCGCGGTTGAACAGCGTGTAGAGCACGATGCCGGGCGCGGCCTCGACGTCCTTCACCACCCGCTCGAGCTCGCGGCGGCTGCGCACCAGCGGGTGCAGGTGCTCGATCGCGCGCACCTGGGCGTATTGCACCCGCACCGCCTTGGCGATCGTGATCAGCGTTTCGCCGGTCGCGTCGGAGATCATGTGCAGGTGGAAACTTCGCAGGATATCCATGGCAATCCTCTGGATAACCTCCATGCGTTAAGGGAGCAACTATGCCGCTCGGGCGTTCTCTCCTCTCGACCGGCTGGGAACGGGTGCAACTTCTGCACAGATTCGCCGATGTCGAAAAAATGACGCCTGGCGCAACCCCGCCCACAATACCCTGCTCGATCCCCAGGGCCAGGTGCCACTCCTCCACAGGAGGCTCAGCTCGGCATCGATTGCAGGCGTCACCCTGAGGCGCTTGCGCCGCTTGGCTTGCTTGCGCCGCACCACGCAATTAGCCACAGCTCGGTCACTAAACCGACACCCATCCATCGCACTGCGTTGTGAGTTCTGTAGACAGGCTGGTGACGGCGCTGAATGTCCGCTATTCACGACATAACAGTAACAGTAGAAACCTAGAGAGAATCTCTCTTTTAATATTTAGAGAGAGGCGATGTTGCGTACCCTTTCCTTGGACAGTTCGTTTCTCAAGGCCCTTTCCGGCAAAGCCAACAGCCCACCTCCGATCTGGCTGATGCGCCAGGCGGGACGCTATCTGCCGGAATATCGGCAGGTGCGAAGCGAGGTCGCCTCGTTCCTCGATCTTTGCCGCACGCCAGCGCTCGCTGCCGAAGTAACGCTGCAACCGTTGCGACGGTTCGATCTCGATGCGGCGATCGTCTTTTCCGACATTCTGATCGTTCCCTATGCGCTCGGGCAAAGCGTCGAGTTCGTCGAAGGTGAAGGGCCGAAGCTCGAGCCGGTGAACACCGGCAAGGCGATTGCCGGCCTGGATATGTCCAATATCTCCAACGCTTTAGCCCCCGTCTACGAAACCATCGAACGGGTGGTTGCGCAATTGCCAAAGGACGTGCCGCTGATCGGCTTTTGCGGCGCGCCGTGGACGGTCGCGACCTACATGGTCGAGGGCGGCGGCAGCAAGGAGCAGGCCGCGGCCAGGCTGTTCGCCTATCGTGACCCTGCGAGTTTCCAGCGTCTCATCGACCTTCTGGTCGAGAGCTCGGCCGACTACCTCATGAGCCAGGTCAGGGCCGGCGCCAGCGCGCTGCAGATTTTCGATAGCTGGGCGGGAAGCCTGCCCGAGGATGAGTTCGCCCGCTGGTGCATCGCACCGACCAAGCGGATCGTCGAGCTGGTAAAGGCCGCGGTTCCGGCAGTACCGGTGATCGGCTTCCCGCGCGGCTCGGGCCCGCTTGCCGAGCGCTATGCCAAGGAGACCGGCGTCGATGCCATCGGCTGCGACACGAGCATGCCGATCGGCTGGATCAAGGCCAACTTGCAGGCGCATCTGCCGGTGCAGGGCAATCTCGACCCGCTGCTGCTGGTGGCTGGAGGACCGGAGTTAGACGCCCGCGTGCGCGCGATCCTGGCGACGCTTGGGCAAGGCCCCTTCATCTTCAACCTCGGCCATGGCATTCTGCCCGAGACGCCCATCCCGCATGTCGAGAGGCTGTTGGATCTGGTAAAGGGGCGTTCCTCCTAGCCCAACCCCTGGCACTCTCGATGCTACTCGCCTATATCAAGGCCTTCCACGTCATCGCCATCATCGCCTGGATGGCCGGCCTGCTCTATCTGCCGCGGCTGTTCGTCTATCACGCGGCGAGCAAGCAGGGCTCCGAGCAGTCCGAAACCTTCAAGCTCATGGAGCGGCGGCTGCTTCGATACATCACCACGCCGGCAATGCTGACGAGTTGGGTGCTGGGTCTGATCCTGGCCTTTTCCGGGCTGATCGACTGGTCGCGCGACGGCTGGTTCCACGCCAAGCTTATCCTCGTCATCGCGCTGTCGGCCTATTCTGGGCTGCTGGCGATGTGGACCAAGGACTTCGCCCAGGATCGAAATACGCGCACTCCGCGTTTCTACCGGATCGCCAACGAAATTCCGACGCTGTTGATGATCGGCATCGTGATTCTGGCGATTGTCCGGCCTTTTTAGGCCTCCGCAAGCCTATTCCTACCGCCTTCGGGGTCTGCTATAGATGAGTCGCATCCAATTCGGGACGCTGTCGCGGCCCGGCCTTTCCCACCAAAAGATCGGGTCACCCGGACTGGAGCAGGCGCGCTCGTCCGCCTTCCCGCCGAGGCCTTTCCTACCCCCTTCCCCTGAACTCCGCGCGCTCATCCGCCCGGAATTCGAAACACCAAAGTCACCATTCCCATTCTTGGAGTAGCAGCGTGCAAGAAATGAAGCTGCAAGATTTGAAGACCAAATCGCCGACGGAGCTGTTGAGCTTCGCCGAGGAGGTCGCGGTCGAGAACGCGAGCGCCATGCGCAAGCAGGAGCTCATGTTCGCGATTCTGAAACAACTGGCGGCGCGCGATGTCGAGATCACCGGCACCGGCGTCGTCGAGGTGCTGCAGGACGGCTTCGGCTTCCTGCGCTCCCCCGATTCCAACTATCTCGCCGGCCCCGACGACATCTACGTCTCGCCCTCGCAGATCAGGCGCTTCGGTCTTCGGACCGGCGACACGGTCGAAGGCCAGATCAGGAGCCCGAAGGACGGCGAGCGCTATTTCGCCCTGCTCAAGGTCAACACCATCAATTTCGAGGACCCCGAGAAGCAGCGCCACAAGATCCATTTCGACAATCTGACGCCGCTCTATCCCGACGAGTGGCTGGAGATGGAAACCCAGGACCCCACCCGCAAGGACAATACCGGCCGGGTGATCGACATCGTCTCGCCGATCGGCAAGGGCCAGCGCGGTCTGATCGTGGCGCAGCCGCGCACCGGCAAGACCGTGATCCTGCAGAACATCGCCCACGCCGTCACCGCCAACCATCCCGAGTGCTACCTGATCGTGCTCTTGATCGACGAGCGGCCCGAAGAGGTGACCGATATGCAGCGCTCGGTGAAGGGCGAGGTGATCTCCTCGACCTTTGACGAGCCCGCCTCGCGCCACGTGCAGGTGGCCGAGATGGTGATCGAGAAGGCCAAGCGCCTGGTCGAGCACAAGCGCGACGTGGTGATCCTGCTCGATTCCATCACCAGGCTCGGCCGCGCCTACAACACCGTGGTGCCGTCCTCCGGCAAGGTGCTGACCGGCGGCGTCGACGCCAACGCGCTACAGCGGCCGAAGCGCTTCTTCGGCGCCGCGCGCAATATCGAGGAAGGCGGCTCGCTCACCATTATCGCCACCGCGCTGATCGATACCGGCAGCCGCATGGACGAAGTGATCTTCGAGGAGTTCAAGGGCACCGGTAACTCGGAAATCGTGCTCGACCGTAAGGTGGCCGACAAGCGCGTGTTCCCGGCCATCGACATCGCCCGCTCCGGCACGCGCAAGGAAGAGCTGCTGGTGCCGCCGGATCAGCTCAAGAAGATGTACGTGCTGCGCCGCATCCTCAATCCGATGGGCACGATGGACGCCATCGAGTTCCTGCTCGACAAGCTGAAGCAGACGAAGACCAACTCCGATTTCTTCGAACTCGATGAACACCTAGGCGCTCCTTTCCTCTCCTTGTCATCGCCCGGCTTGACCGGGCGATCCAGTAAACTCAGGGGATTACGATTGCGGGATAGAGGTCGTCCCAATTCGGATTCCTCTCCTCGATGAGCTGAACCTTCCACGCGCAATTCCATCGCTCCAATTGTTTCTCGCGACGAATTGCAGCGCCGATCTCACCGAACGCTTCATAGTGGACGAGCCGGTTTACCGCGTACTTCTCGGTGAAGCCCTTCGTCAGCTTTTCTCGATGCTGATAGACGCGCCGGACAAGATCGTTGGTTACGCCGACATAGAGCGTTCCACCAATCCGGCTGGCAAGGATGTAGACGTAATAGACGCGCTCCCTCACAAACTGAATCATGTGTTTACTGGATTGCCCGGTCAAGCCGGGCAATGACAAGGTTTGAGGAACGGGAGAGCAGCTAGGCGATGGCGACCTGCCGAGCGGCCTTCACCGTCTCGACCAGCGCCGCGGGCTCCGACACCGGCAAGGAGCATTGGGGGCCCACGCAGACATAGGCCGTGGGCTTATTGGCGATTGCGGTCTTACCATGCGCCGGCGATGACGCCGGCAGCGAGTCCCCTGCCCTCACCTCCTGCACCACGGCATTCGGCAGCGACACAGTGCTGAGCGCGCGGCGCAGCTCGCGCGTGCTCTTGCCCTCCGGCGCGATCAGCACGATCTGCGCCGGCGCCATGAGATCGAGCGAGGCGGCGAGCAGCCCGGCATGCGCCAGCACGTTGGCGGCCATCGCCCCGGCGAAGCCGCGCAGGATCGCCTCGGCGCGTTGGCGGTAGCGTTCCTCGCCGGTCCACAGATAGAGCGCCGCCAAATTCGACACCATCGTGCCGTTGGCGTTCGGCGCCGCCTCGTCCTGGCCGCTGAACGGCCGCACGATCAGATCGGAAGTGTCGTCGGCGGTGAAATAATAGCCGCCGAGATTCTCCGACCAATAATGCGTGTCGAGCACGTCGGCCCAGGCTTTCGCGCGCTCGATATAATCCGGCTTGCCGGTGACGCTGGCGAGCGCCAGCGCCGCCTTGATCATGTTGGCGTAGTCGTTGGCGGTGGCCGGCGCCTTGGCCTCGCCGTTGCGATAGGCGTGCAGCAGCCGCCCATGGGAAGTCATCCGTGTACAGACGAAAGCAAAGGCGCGCTCCGCGGCCTCGAGCCAATCGGCGCGCTCGAACGCATCCGCGGCATTGGCGAGCGCCGCGATCATCAGCCCGTTCCAATCGGCGAGCACCTTGTCGTCGAAGCCGGGGCGCACGCGTAAGCCGCGCCGCTCGAGCAGCGCCTCACGCATCGCCGCCAATCGCGCTTCGGTCTGCGCGTCGCGCAGCGCGATCGCGCCGAGCCGGTTGAGAATGTTGTGGCCTTCGAAATTGCCGCCCGCGGTCACACCGTAGATCTCGGCGAACAGTTTCGCGTCGTCCCCGCCCAACGCGTCTTCGATCTCGGCGAGCGACCACACATAGAACTTCCCCTCCTCGCCTTCGCTGTCGGCGTCGAGCGAAGACGCGAAGCCGCCTCCCTCCACCATCATCTCGCGCATGAGCCAGCCGATCGTCTCTTCGACGCGCAGCTTGTAGAGCGGCGACTTCTTTTCGCGCCAGGCTTGCGTCATCATCTCGACGAGTTGCGCGTTGTCGTAGAGCATCTTCTCGAAATGCGGCACCAGCCATTTCTCGTCGACGCTGTAGCGCGCGAAGCCGCCGCCGAGATGATCGTAGATGCCGCCTTGCGCGATCTGCGTCAGCGTCAGGTCGACCGCTTCGAGCGGATGCGGCAGCCCGAAGCGCAAGCCCGCGCGCCACAACAGGCCGAAGAATTGCGGCTGGGGAAATTTCGGCGCGCCCCTGATGCCGCCATGCGTCGGATCGACCGCCTGCACCAGGCGCGGCGCGAGCTCGGCGAGCATCGCCTCGGGCGGCGGCGCACCTGTGTCGTGCCGGCGCTGCGGCTTGAGCCTGTCCTTTAGTACCTCGGCGTTCTGCCGCACCTTGTCCTGCTCGTCGCGATAGATGCGCGCGACTTCGTTCAGCACGCGGACGAATGACGGCCGGCCGTAGCGCTCCTCCTTGGGGAAATAGGTGCCGCCCCAGAACGGCTCGGCGTCGGAAGTCAGGAACATGGTGAGCGGCCAACCGCCCTGCTCGCCGAGCTCGTGCAGCGCGCCCATGTAGATCGCATCGACATCCGGCCGCTCCTCGCGGTCGACCTTGATGTTGACGAACAGCTCGTTCATCACGGACGCGGTCGCCGCGTCCTCGAAGCTCTCATGCGCCATGACGTGGCACCAATGGCAGGCAGCGTAGCCGACCGAGAGCAGGATCGGCTTGCCGGTCGCCTTGGCCTCGGCGAGCGCCGCCGGCCCCCAGGCGCGCCAATGCACCGGGTTGTCCTTGTGCTGGAGCAGATAGGGGCTCGTCTCCTGCGCCAGCCGGTTACCTTCGATCCGCTCCTGCATGGCCCTTCCTTCGGTTGCGCCCTAGGATAACGCAATGGCCGGCAAGATCGTCCCCCCAAACGACACCATCGTGGCGCTGGCGAGCGGCCCCGGCATCGCGGCGGTGGCGGTGATCCGCGTCTCGGGGCCCGCTACGCACGCCGCGCTGGAGGCGCTGTGCGGCGGCGTGCCCCCTCCCCGCCATGCCGCGCTGCGCGACATCGGGCCTCGCGCCGCCAAGCTCGATCGGGGTCTGGTGCTGTGGTTCCCGGGGCCGTTGAGCTTCACCGGCGAGGACATGGCCGAGCTGCAATTGCATGGCAGCCGCGCGGTGATCCGCGGCGTGCTCGATGCGCTGATCGCCCTGCCCGGCACCCGGCTTGCCGAGCCTGGCGAGTTCGCGCGCCGCGCCTTCGAGCACGGCAAGCTCGATCTCACCGAGGTCGAAGGTCTCGCCGATCTGGTCAATGCCGAGACCGAGGCGCAACGGCGTCAGGCGCTGGCGCAGTCGGAAGGTTCCCTGCGGCAGATCTACGAAGGCTGGCGTGCCGATCTGCTGCAAGCGCAGGCGTTGATGGAAGCGGGTCTCGACTTCGCCGACGAGGGCGACGTGGCGACCGATGTCTCGGTCAAGGCCGGTGCCATCGTCGAGCGGCTGTGCGGGGCGATCGCGCGGCAGCTTGCCGACCATCGCGGCGAGCGTCTGCGCGACGGCGTCCGCATCGTCATCGCCGGTCCGCCCAACGCCGGCAAGTCGTCGCTGCTGAATGCGCTCGCCGAGCGCGACGTGGCGATCGTGTCGGAGGAGGCGGGCACCACGCGCGATGTCATCGAGCTGCATCTCGACCTCGGCGGCATCCCGGTGATCCTGGTGGATACCGCGGGGATACGCGAGGCGCGCGGCAAGATCGAAGCCGAGGGGATTAGCCGGGCATTGGCGCGGGTCGAGCAGGCCGATCTCGTGCTGTGGCTGGTCGATGCGACGGCGCCGGCGTGGCACTTGCCGCCAACCGCAATTGCCGAAGTCTCACCGCAAAAAACGGCAATGCAACCGCATTCTTTTCCGCCTCTTTTGGTATTGAACAAAATCGATTTGGCGCGCGTGTCCGGCGGTCCGGAGCGTATCGAGATTTCGGCCAAGACGGGCGAGGGGCTCGACCGGTTGATCGCGGCCTTGCAGGCGAGGGCGGCCGAACTGGCCGAGGCGAGCGCCGCTTCGCCATTGATGACCCGGGCCCGCCACCGGGTCGAGCTCGACGCCGCGCAAGCCGCCTTGCTGCGCTTCGCCGCTCCGGAACTCGACCCAGAACTCAAGGCCGAGGAGCTTCGCATTGCCGCCCGCCATCTCGGCCGGCTGACCGGCCGCATCGATGTCGAGGAGGTGCTCGGCGCCATCTTCGCCGAGTTCTGCATCGGCAAATAGGGCAGGGCGCCCTGCGTGATTCACGTGAAACAATGGACGCAATCGCGCGAAGCGATTACCTACGACGCATGAGCGAGGGCTTCGATGTCATCGTCATCGGCGGCGGCCATGCGGGCTGCGAGGCCGCGGCCGCGGCGGCACGCATGGGCGCGCGCGTGGCCCTGGTCACGCATCGCTTCACCACCATCGGCGAGATGTCCTGCAATCCGGCCATTGGCGGGCTGGGGAAGGGGCACCTGGTCCGCGAGATCGACGCCCTCGACGGCCTGATGGGGCGCGTGGCCGACGCCGCCGGCATCCAGTTCAGAGTGCTGAATCGCAGCAAGGGGCCGGCGGTGCAGGGCCCCCGCGCGCAGGCCGATCGCAAGCTATACCGCCGCGCCATGCAGGAGGCGATCCTGGCCACGCCCGGCCTCCAAGTGATCGAGGCCGCGGTTGAGGATCTCAGCGTCGAGCGCCGTATGGTTAACGGCGCCTTAACGGATATGGTTAACGGCGTGCTAACCGCCGAGGGCCGCCACCTTTCGGCCGGCGCCGTGGTGCTCACCACCGGTACCTTCCTGCGCGGGCTGATCCATATCGGCGAGCGCAAGATCCCGGCCGGCAGGATCGGCGAAGCCCCTGCCCTTGGCCTCTCCACTCGACTCTACGGCCTGGGCCTGCGCATGGGCCGGCTCAAGACCGGCACCCCGCCCCGGCTCGACGGCCGCACCATCGCCTGGGACGGCCTCCAGGTGCAGCATGGCGACGACCCGCCCCGGCCCTTCTCGTTCCTGACCAAGACCATCACCACGCCGCAGATCGGCTGCCGCATCACCCACACCAGCGCGGCGACCCACGCCATCATCGCCGCCAATCTCGACCGCGCGCCGATGTACTCGGGCGCCATCGAGAGCGTCGGCCCGCGCTATTGCCCCTCGATCGAAGACAAGGTCGTCCGCTTCAAGGAGCGCGGCAGCCACCAGATCTTTCTCGAGCCCGAAGGTCTCGACGACCACACCGTCTATCCGAACGGCATCTCGACCTCGCTGCCCGAGGAAGTGCAGCACGCGTTCCTCAAGACCATCCCAGGACTCGAGGCCGCGCGTGTCATCCGGCCGGGCTATGCCATCGAGTACGATTATGTCGATCCGCGCGAGCTGACCTCGGGGCTCGAGACCAAGGCGGTCGCGCGATTGTTCCTGGCTGGCCAGATCAACGGCACGACCGGATATGAGGAGGCTGCGGGGCAGGGGCTCGTTGCCGGCATCAACGCCGCGCTTGTGGCATCGGGCTCAACACGCCGCTTCGGCGTCACGCGTGCCGACGGCTATCTCGGCGTGATGATCGACGACCTGGTGACGCGTGGGGTGACCGAGCCATACCGCATGTTCACCTCGCGCGCCGAGTATCGGCTGACGCTCCGCGCCGATAATGCCGATCAGCGTCTTACGCCGCTCGGCATCGACATCGGCTGTGTCGGCTCCGCCCGCGCAGCGGCCTTCGCCGCGAAGTCGGAGCGACTGGAAGAGGGCGCGGCTCTGCTGCGCCGCCTGGCGCTCACGCCGGATCAAGCCGGCAAGCACGGCCTCAGCATCAATCGCGACGGGCGCAAGCGGAGCGCCTTCGAGCTGCTGTCTTATCCCGACGTCGATGTCGCGCGGCTGGCATCGATCTGGCCGGAGATCGGCACGCTCGATCAGGACGTCGCCGAGCAGCTCGCCGTCGATGCGCGCTACGCCGTCTACGTCAAGCGGCAGGAGCTCGACATCGCCGCCTTCCGCAAGGAGGAGGTCGTCGCCATCCCCGACGGCTTCGCCTTCGCCGCGCTCCCAGGTCTTTCGACCGAGCTCCGTCAGAAGCTTGAGCGCCATCGCCCGGCAAGTCTCGGTCATGCGGCGAGGCTCGACGGCATGACGCCGGCGGCGCTCATGCTGCTGCTGGCGCACCTGAAAAAGGGCGTCCCGGCCAAGAGCGCCTGAGCCCGAGAAGGCGAGGGGAGATGCCTGGCGAAAAAGCCGCCGCGACCATCAGTGGACCCCAGGATTTCGCGGAAGCCTTTAAAGTTCCACGTGAAACAATCCACAGGCTGACCCGCTACGCTGAATTGCTGACCCATTGGCAGGGTCGCACCAACCTGGTCGCTTCTTCCACCCTCCCCGCCCTCTGGTCACGGCACTTTGCCGACTCCACGCAGCTCGCGGCGCTTGCGCCGAACGCGCGACTCTGGCTGGATCTAGGCACAGGGGCAGGTTTTCCCGGGCTGGTCATCGCCATCCTCGAAGCCGGGAGGCCGGATTTCCACATGCATCTCGTCGAGAGCAACCGGAAGAAATGCGCGTTTCTCGCCGAGGTCGCGCGCGAGACCAAGGCCGCTGTGGAGATTCACGCGATGCGCATTGAAGACCTCGCCGAAAGCGCTCAGAGCCTAACGCCTGACGTGGTGAGCGCGCGAGCGCTTGCGCCTTTGCCCCGTCTCTTGGAACTCGCCAGCCCGTTCTTCGGGCCGGCAACCAAGGGGCTATTTTTGAAGGGTCGCGAAGCTGAAATCCGAGATCGAGGCGGCGCGCGCGAGCTTCGACTTCACCGCCAGACTCCACCCGAGTTTGACGTCGCCGGACTCGCTTGTCGTCGAGGTGACGTCGCTTCGTTCACGCGGGGCGAACGCGCCATGAACGCCTTCGGAACGAGACGCACCCGGGTCATCGCGCTCGCCAATCAGAAGGGCGGGGTGGGCAAGACCACGACCGCCATCAATCTCGGCACGGCGCTCGCGGCCGTCGGCGAGCGGGTGCTGATCATCGATCTCGACCCACAGGGCAATGCCAGCACCGGGCTCGGCGTCGACGAGCGTCCGCTCTCGACCTTCGACGTGCTGACCGGGCAGGCGACCATCGCCGCGGCGAGGGTGCCGACGCATGTCCCGCGCCTCTCGATCGTGCCGGCGACCATCGACCTGATGTCGTTCGAGCGCGGTTCTGGTGACTCGAGCGGGCGGCACTACCGGCTGCGCGATTGCCTGGCCGCCATGACCGCGAGCGAGGAGCCCGACATGGCGACGAGCTATGTGCTGATCGACTGCCCGCCGTCGCTGAATTTACTAACCGTTAACGCTTTGGCCGCGGCCAACGCCGTGCTCGTGCCGTTGCAGTGCGAGTTCTTCGCGCTGGAAGGCCTGGCGCAGCTCCTGAGCACGGTCGAGGAAATCAGGGTACGGCTCAACCCGAAGCTCCAGATCCACGGCGTCGTGCTCACCATGTACGACCAGCGCACCAGCCTGTCGGACCAGGTGGTCGACGACGTGCGGCGCGTGCTCGGCGAGAAGGTCTACACGACCATCATCCCGCGCAATGTGCGGGTGGCCGAAGTCGCCCTCGCATGGCAAGCCGGTGCTGCTCTACGATTATCGCTGCTCCGGCAGCCAGGCTTACATTCAGCTCGCCTCCGAGGTGATCGAGCGCGAGCGGCGAATGCGTGCGGCGTGATCATTTATCGGCGAGTCAGGGGGAAGGAGACCGCGATGGCGGTAGGCGCGCAGAAATCGAGACTGGGCAGGGGGCTCGCATCGCTGATCGGCGATGGTCCGAATGCCGCTTGGGGCGCGGAGGAGGAGCAGCGGACCGTTCCGCTCGCGGCGCTGAAGCCTGGCCGCTTCAACCCGCGGCGGAACTTCGCCGAGGACCAGATCGAGGAGCTTGCGGCCTCGATCCGCGAGCGCGGGCTGGTGCAGCCGCTCGTGGTGCGTCCGTCGCTTGGCGATACCTATGAGATCGTCGCCGGCGAACGTCGCTGGCGCGCGGCGCAGCTTGCCAATCTGCATGACGTGCCGGTGGTGGTGCGCGCGCTGTCCGATCAAGAGGCGATCGAGATCGCCATCATCGAGAACGTCCAGCGCGAGGACCTGAACGCCATCGAGGAGGGGGAGGGGTATCGCGTGCTGATGGATGGCCACGGCTATACGCAGGAAGACCTCGCCAAGGTCATTGGCAAGAGCCGCAGCCACCTCGCCAATACGTTGCGGCTGCTGAAGCTGCCCGACGGCGTGCAGGACCTGGTGCGCTCGGGCGAGCTGAGTGCCGGTCACGCCCGCGCTCTGATCGGCCGCGCCGATGCAGCCGCACTTGCGGCGCGCATCGTCGAGCAAGGGCTGACGGTGCGCCAGGTCGAGGCGCTGACATCGGAACGCGCGCCCGCCAAGCCGCACCGGCACAAGAGCAAGGATGCCGACACCAAGGCCGCCGAGTCGGAGCTGCATGAGGCGCTCGGCCTCGATGTCGAAATCAAAAAGGGCAAGGGCGAGAAGGGCGAGCTGCGCATCCGCTATTCGAGCCTCGAGCAGCTCGAAGATGTCCGCCAGCGTCTGCTGCGCCGAACCCGCTACTAGGCGACGGCGAGAAACTCCTGGGCGCGGAACAGCGATTTGAATGGGATGCCGGCCTCGGCGTAAAGGTCGGCGGCCCCCTCGCCACGGTCGAGGATCGAGATCACCAGCGCGACCTTCGCGCCTGCCTCGGTGACGGCTTTCACCGCGTCCATCGCCGAGCCGCCGGTGGTGGTCACGTCCTCCAGAATGACGACGGTCTTGCCGGCGATGTCGGTGCCGTCGACCCGCTTCTTCGTGCCGTGATCCTTCACCGCCTTGCGCACGAAGAAGCCGGGAAGGCGCCGGCCGAAATCGAGGCTCCGCATGGCGACCGGCGCGATCAGCGGCACCGCACCCATCACCAGGCCGCCCACGGCGTCAGCACTAATGCCTTGAATTTCTTGAAGAATTAGTTCAGCCATAAGCCCTGCCCCGTCGGGATCGAGCATTGCCGGCTTCATGTCGAAATAGAAATCGCTCTCTCGCCCCGAGGCGAGCGTGATGCGCCCGCGCCGAAAGGCCTTCTCCTTTAGGATCGCGAACAGCTTCTGCCGGGCGTCGGGATCGTGGCCGCGCTGGTTCACTACCGCACCTCGTGTTTCAGCCGCCATGCTTACAACGGTGAGCGCGTCCGTCAAATCCTCGACGTGAGTGTGAGCACGAGGCGTTCGGCCAGGGCGCCGTCGAGATCGGTCGAGCGCCGCGAGTTCCTCACCGTCTCCTGGATCAACGGCAGCGCATGTGACAGCCTGCTCGCGCCCCAACGCTTGCAATGCGCGATAAACACCGGCTCGCGCTTGAAATGTAGGCGCGGCTTGAGCGACTTCGCGGCCTGCTCCAGGCTGGTGCCCGAGCCTGGCGCCACAGCGACGCGATGCAACTGGGTAAAGTGCCGCCCGAGCGCCGACAATGCCGCCGAGCGGTCGGTGCCCGCTGCCACCAGTCGCATCAACTCCGACAGCGCCGCCTTGGCATCGCCGCCGCTGACCGCATAGGCGAAATTGTCGAGCGCCGTGTCGGCGGCATCGCCGACGATCGCATCGATGTCCTCGGGCTCGATGCGCTCGCTGCCTTGCGCATAGAGCGCAAGCTTGACGACTTCCGCCCGCGACAAAGCCTGGTCGGCTCCGAGCCGCGCCAGCAGATAGTCGCGCGTCTCACGATCGATGCCGAGCCCCGCCGCCGCGAGCTCGGCGTCGATCATGCTGAGAGTAAATTTCTCCTCGCTATAGCAGGGCAACGCCGCCGCGCTCTTATGCGTCTCGAACAGTTTGCGCAAACCCGAGTCGGGCCTGAGATTGCCGGCTTCGACGATCAGGGCATTGTCCGACGGCGTAGCGAGCAGTGCCTTGAGCGCCGGCACGTCGAGCCGGGCCCCGGCGGTGACGCGGATCACGCTCTGGCTTGCGAACATCGGCGCGGTCTTGAGCTCGACTTCGAGCCGGGCGGGGTCCTCGGCGAGATCGCGATCGTCGAGGCGGACGATCTCGGTCTGGCCCTTGCCGCGTTTGACGAAGGTCTGCGCCAACGCCGCCGCGCGCTCCGCCACCAGGCCTGCATCAGGTCCGTAGACAAGCATCGCGCGGCAACCGGGCTCCGGCGACCTCACGAAGCTGGTGGCGGCTGAAGCTTTGTAGACAACCATGGCGAAACGCGACGGGCGCGGCTTGCGCGTGAGGAAGATGAAAGCCGAAAGCTTAGGCGGCGTTGGCGAGGAAGGCCGCGATCTGCGTGCGAATGCTTTCGGCGACGCCGCGGGCGGCGCGGTTCTCGGCATCGTATCGCGCGCGAATATTGGCGAAGATTTCTTGGAAGCGGTTATAGGGCGCGCGCGCGATCCCCTTGCCTTGCAGCACAACTCTGCCGCTCGCGGAATCGACCAGCTTGAAGGTAGCGTCGAGCTGGTAGATCTGACCGGTCGCGTCACCGGTGATCTGCACCAGCTGGTCGGTCACGCTCTCCTTGATGACGATGTCGAGCTTGTAGCGCGTGGGAGCCGGGTTGCCGCCGCCGGTTGTGGCGAAGATCAGCTCGTTGCGCAGCTTCTGCCCGACCCGGCCGGGAATCGGCGTGATGTCGACGGCCTTCATCACCTCGACGAGCTTGGTGCCGCCCGCCGTGGTGCCGCCATAGAGCGGCTGGAAGCCACAGCCGGCCAGTGCCGATGCCGCGAGGCTCGCGCAGAACGCTGCGATCAGGGCATGGCTACGCCACGACATTGACGACCCTCTGTGGCACGACCACCACCTTCTTGATTTTACGTCCCCCTATGGCGCGCACGACATTGTCGAGCTTCAGCGCCGCTGCTTCAATATCTTCTTTCGGGGCGTCGCGCGCAATCGTCAATTCGTCCCGTCTCTTGCCGTTCACCTGGACGGCAATTGTGACGGTTTCCTCCAGCAAAAGGGCCGTTTCTGGGAAAGGCCAAGGCGCTTCGGCGACCAGACCGTCATGGCCGAGTGCGGCCCAAGCCTCTTCCGCCAGGTGCGGGACCATCGGGGCGGCGATTCGGGCCAAAAGCTCCGCCGCTTCCCTGAGAGCATAGGCCACGTCGGCGCCTGGTTGTGGCCCGGCGGCCTGCAAGCCTGCCGACAGCGCGTTGGCGAGCTCGTAGATATGTGCGACGGCGGTGTTGAAGCGGAGCCGCTCGATTGCGCCCGTCACCGCCGCCACGCTGCGATGCGCCGCGCGACGCAGCGCTTCGGCCTCAGCGCCGAACTGCGCCGGCTTCGCTGCGCCAGGCTTGGCGCCCTTGGCGGCAGCGTCGCGCACCAGCCGCCAAACGCGTTGCAGGAAGCGATACGCGCCCTCGACCCCGGCCGCGGTCCACTCGATGTCGCGCTCGGGCGGCGTATCGGACAGCATGAACCAGCGCGCGGTGTCGGCGCCGTAAGCCGCGATGATGGTGTCGGGGTCGACCACGTTCTTCTTCGATTTCGACATCGACTCCACGGCGCCGACGCTGATCGGCTCGCCGGTCTTGGCGTTGACCGCGATACCATCCTTGCGGCTCACCTCTTCGGGCAGCAGCCATTTTCCGTGTACGTCCTTATATGTCTCGTGCGTCACCATGCCTTGGGTGAACAGGCCCTTGAACGGCTCGTCGATGCTGACGTGACCGGTCTTGTGCATGGCGCGGGTGAAGAAGCGCGCATAGAGCAGATGCAGGATCGCGTGTTCGACGCCGCCGATATATTGGTCGACCGGCAGCCAGTAACCGACGGCGTTCGAGTCGGTCGGCACGCCTGAGTGCGGCGAGCAGAACCGCGCGAAGTACCAGGACGAGTCGACGAACGTATCCATCGTGTCGGTCTCGCGCACCGCCGGGCCGCCGCAGCTCGGGCAGGTGACGTGCTTCCAGGTCGGATGCCGGTCGAGCGGATTGCCTGGCTTGTCGAAGCTCACATCGTCGGGAAGCTTCACCGGCAGATCCTTCGCCGGCACCGGCACGATGCCGCAAACCTCGCAATGGATCATGGGGATCGGGCAGCCCCAATAACGCTGCCGCGAGATGCCCCAGTCGCGCAGGCGATATTGCGTCTGTCGCTCGGCGACCGCCCTGCCCTTTATCTTCTCCTTAGTGAGAGCATCGGCGATTGCCGTCTTGGCGGCCTCGACGCTGAGCCCGTCGAGAAAGCCGGAATTGATCAGGGTGCCGTTTCCCGTATAGGCCTCTTCGCCGATGGCGAAGCTCGCCGGTGCGGCATCCGGCGGCAGCACCACCGGGATGACGGGCAGACCCTCGGCGCGGGCGAATTCGAGGTCGCGCTGATCGTGCGCCGGGCAGCCGAAGACGGCGCCCGTGCCGTACTCCATGACGATGAAATTCGCGATTAGCACGGGAAGCTCGCCGCCCTCGATCACCGGATGACGCACGCGCAAGCCGGTGTCGAAGCCCTTCTTCTCCTGCGTCTCGAGCTCGGCCGCGCTGGTGCCGTGATGGTGACACTCGTCGATGAAGGTGGCGGCCCCGGCATTCTTGGCCGCGACAGCCTTCGCCAAGGGATGGTCCGGCGCGATGGCGACGAAGCTCGCCCCGAACAGCGTATCCGGCCGCGTGGTGAACACCTCGATCAGCTCGTGCCCCTTCGGCGCCGTTCCCGGCAAGATCTCGAAGCGGACGAGCAAGCCCTCCGAACGGCCGATCCAGTTGGCCTGCATCAGCCTGACCTTCTCCGGCCAGCGCTCGAGGCCTTCGAGCGCCTGGAGCAGGTCTTGCGCATAGTCGGTGATCTTGAACACCCATTCCGGCTGCTCGCGCTGCTCGATCAGCGCGCCGGAGCGCCAGCCGCGCCCGTCGATCACCTGCTCGTTGGCGAGCACCGTCCGGTCCACCGGGTCCCAATTGACCTTGCGCGTCTTGCGGTCGACTAGGCCAGCGTCCCGCATATCAAGGAACAGCCGCTGCTGCTGGTGGTAATAGTCGAGGTCGCAAGTGGCGAGCTCGCGCGACCAGTCGAGCGACAGGCCCATGCTCTTGAGCTGCCCGCGCATCACGGCGATGTTGTCGTAGGTCCATTTGGCAGGGTGCACGCCGCGCTCGATCGCCGCGTTCTCAGCCGGCAGGCCGAAGGCGTCCCAGCCCATCGGATGCAGCACGTTATGGCCCTTGGCGCGCATGTAACGGGCCACGACGTCGCCCATGGTGTAGTTGCGCACATGCCCCATATGAATGCGCCCGGAGGGGTATGGGAACATTTCAAGAACATAGTATTTCGGGCGCGGGTCATCCTCCGCGGCCTGAAAGATGCCACGCTTCTCCCATGCCGCCTGCCAATGCTTCTCGCGTTTCGGCGCGTCGTAACGGTCCGCCGCCATGCTCCTGCCCGCTGGTGCTCGTGTGCTCGCGGGGAATGGACCAGAATGGTGAGAGCGGTCAAGTTACGCTCTGTCTCCTCCCCCGCTAGAGTGCAGTCATGAGCGCCGATCAACCCACCGCGAACGAGGTCCCCGGGCGGCTCAGCCTAGTGCTGGAGGAGATCGCCCTCGCCGCCGAGGCCGCCGGTCGCGATCCGTCAAGCGTCAAGCTGGTCGCCGTGACCAAGACCGTCCCCGCCGCCGTCATCGAGCAGGCGATTGCCGCCGGGCAGCGCTGCTTCGGCGAGAACCGCGTGCAAGAGGCGGCAAGCAAATGGCCGGCGCTCAAAGCGCGGAATGCCGGCGTCGAGCTTCACCTGATCGGCCCGTTGCAATCGAACAAAGCGCGCGAGGCGGTCGGGCTATTCGATGTGATCGAGACTGTCGACCGGCCCAAGCTCGCGCGCGCTCTCGCCGAGGAAATGGCGCGCGTGAGCAAGCGCCCGCGTCTCTTCGTGCAGGTCAACACTGGCGAGGAGCCGCAAAAGGCGGGCGTTGCCCCCGGCGAGACGGAATCCTTCGTTGCGCTGTGCCGCGAAACGTTCGGGCTTTCCATCGATGGGTTGATGTGCATCCCGCCCTTCGACCAAGAACCGGCAATGCACTTCGCCTTGCTCGCCAAGCTCGCCGAGCGTCTCGGCATCAAGCAGCTGAGCATGGGCATGAGCAGCGATTTCGTGCGCGCCATCGAATTCGGCGCCACTTACGTGCGCGTCGGTACCGCCATCTTCGGCGCGCGCGCGATCAGCGAAGGATAACGATCTGCGTTTCGCGCTTGACCTGTGCGAGCAACATCGCCAGGTCGTGGCGCGAAAGCGCGATGCAGCCGTCGGTCGGCGTGAAGCCCGGGCGGGCGAGATGCATGAAAATCGCGCTGCCCTTCCGCTTGACCCGCGGCCGGTCGTTATACCCGAGCACGAGCACCAGATCGTACAGATGATCCTCGCGTCGCAAGCCTTCGGTGCTTCGCCGCGACGGCAATCGGATCAGCCGATTGTAATTGCGGTCGACGGGATCGTCGCACCAGCCGTCGTCTGCGCGGATGGCGCGAACCGGCAGCATCGTGCGCGGTCGCGCGATCCGGTCGGCCCGATACAGCACCTGGCGGACGGCAAAGCGGCCAAGCGGTGTGCCGCCATCGCCTTCACGCTTCAAGGCGCGAATGCCAGCCCGGCCAAGCGCTGCATGCCTCACGCCATGCCCAAGCGCGACCCGAGCCGTTGCCGCGCTTCCCGGCGCGCGCCGCACGACGATCGGTCGGGAACGCTTAACCCTCATAGTTTCTTGCCCTTTTCCGCCGCGACCGCTCGCGACACCGCTTGTCCAAGAGCTTAGCCCCGAATACAACACTCACCGCGGAACGAAGCCTAAGGGGCGGCCGATGAGCAATGCGCGCAAGATCCTCATCATCGACGATGACGACGAGCTGCGCGAGTCCTTGAGCGAGCAGCTCAGCTTGCACGAGGAATTCGACACGCTGCTGGCGGCCACGGCGTCGGAAGGCCTGAAGCAGGCGCGCAGCGGTCATGTCGATCTCGTGCTGCTCGATGTCGGCCTCCCCGATCTCGACGGCCGCGAGGCCTGCAAGCTGTTGCGCCGCGGGGGATTCAAAGGTCCGATCGTCATGCTGACCGGCCAGGCCTCGGATTCCGACACCATCCTCGGACTGGAATCCGGCGCCAACGATTACGTGACGAAGCCGTTCCGCTTGGGCGTGTTGCTCGCCCGTATCCGCGCGCAGCTCAGGCAGCACGAGCAGAGCGAGGACGCCGTCTTCACCATTGGTCCGTACACGTTCCGGCCGGCGTCCAAACTCTTGGTCGACGCGAACGGTGGCAAGATTAGGCTCACCGAGAAGGAGACCTCGATCCTGAAATATCTCTATCGTGCGGGTGAGCGCGTCGTGACCCGCGACGTGCTGCTGCACGAGGTTTGGGGCTATAACGCGGGCGTGACGACGCATACGCTCGAGACGCATATCTATCGCCTGCGCCAGAAGATCGAGAAGGACCCCTCGCAGGCTGAACTGCTCATCACCGAGACTGGCGGCTACAAGCTCGTCCCGTAATTCGCTCACTCAACCTCGAAATCGGCAATCACCGGCACATGGTCGGATGTGCGCTGCCAGTCGCGCGTCTCGTCGAGCACCTTCATCGCCACGGCGGTGCCGTCGAGCGCCGGCGTCGTCCAGATATGGTCGAGGCGCCGGCCGCGATTTGACGCGCGCCAGTCGCGATTGCGATAGCTCCACCAGGTGAACAGCTTTTCCTCTGCCGGCACGTGCCGCCGCATCACGTCGCTCCAATCATGCGAGGCGATCACGCGCGCGAAGCGCTCGGTCTCGGCCGGCGTGTGGCTGACCACTTTGAGCAGTTGTTTGTGCGACCACACATCGGTTGGCAGCGGTGCCACATTGAGATCGCCGACGACAATCATGCGGTTCTTCGCCTTGCCGCGCATGCCGCCGAACCATGCGCCCATCGCCTCGAGGAAATCGAGCTTGTGGCGGAACTTCTCGTTGATCGCGGGATCGGGCAGGTCGCCGCCGGCGGGTACATAGATGTTGTGCAGCACGATCGGCTTCGCCTGCCCATTGGCCGCATCAAGCCTGACGGAGAGATGTCGCGCGTGGCCCCGCCCGCAAATGTCGCGGCGCTCTTGCAAGGTGAAAGGGAGTCGGGAGAGCGTAGCGACGCCATGATAGCCCTTCTGCCCCGCCACGGCGATATGCGGAAAGCCGAGCGCGCGCAGCTCAAGCTCGGGGAACTTGCCTTCGACGCATTTGATCTCTTGCAGGCACAGCACGTCGGGGCTGTGTGCCCGCACGAAGCGGCTGACCAGATCGAGTCGAAGCCTGACCGAGTTGATGTTCCAGGTGGCGAGGCGGAAGCGCATGGGAACGGCAAGATCGTTGCGGCAGCAGGGAAAAGCAAGCGAGCTGCCGCGGCCCTCCACCAAATGCTCAGTGCGAAAAACAGGGGTGCAGATAAAGAAGAAGCCCCAGAGACGGGGGACTCGGGGCCTCTTCGGGTTCCTATTGGGGGGAACCTGTGATGGGGAGGGAAGCCCACCACAGAAGCGGCATATCACTTATCGCCGGAAACTGAGATGTCTTTTTGCCGCATCAGTAAATATTAACGCCGGTCAAGTTGCGGTGAGCAGGTCCGAGGGTGAAGACCAGTAGGCAAAAAGAAAGGCGCCCAACCGCTGCGCGTGGTTGGGCGCCAGAAGCGCGTTGATTTCGCGCGCGTGCCGGGAGGGAAGCCGGCACGAGCGAACCACATCTTCGGCTAGACGGGGGGCACTACCGATGAATGCGACGTGGCTCGCTTCTAGGCACCAGAGATAAGTAGATTTCAAACCGATTTCAACCGGCGCTCCGCGAAAAATTTAACGTGGCGTAAACAGAAAGCCTCGCCCTTGAAACAAGGGATTGATTCAGCTTTGTTTTCCTCGATTTTCGGGGGTCTTGGCGGGGCTGCGCGGGGCCGGCGTTTTGCGCCCAAACTAAGCGCTATTTCCTCAATGGAAGGGCTGGAAGCCGTCCTTCGAGGTGAAGAAGTCGGTCGCGACCTTGCGCCCGGCGACGATATCGTTGACGTCCACCCGCGTGGTCAAGCCCTGCGCGTCAGTGATCATCCACTGTTTCAGCTGCAGTTCGGCGCCGCTGTCGAACACCAGCCTGATGGTGCCGGCCGCGTCGCCCGATTTGTCCTCGAGCGAAATGGCGAGCGTGCCTTCCTGGCTCTCGACCCCGACGATGCGGGAATCGCGGGCAAGATCGACGGAATCCGACAGGAGTAGCCGGAACGGTGTCGACTGGATGGGATATTTCTCAACCGTCCGCAGGTCGGAATCCTCGATGGCGAGCGAAGACCCATCGGCCACGATCCGCAGCCCGCTGGGCGGCGCGTAATCGAATCTGATCTTGCCCGGCCGCTGCACATAGAAGCGTCCGGTGGAACGCTTGTTGGTGGCGTCGACCTGCTCGAAGCTGCCTTGCAGATTGGTGATGTTGTTGAAATAGGCGTTGATCCGCTCGACGGCCTTGGTCTGCGCCTCACCGATCAGCGGTGTCGCAGCCTGCGCGGCCTCGACGGCGGCCTCCCAGCCTGCGCCTTCGTCAGTCGCGGTCGGCGTGATCTCCTCGTCGGGAGGCGGCGCTCCGGTCGCACCGGTCTCATCGCCAAGCGCCGGTCTGAGCTGGTCTTGGGGCTCGGTCAGGCCCTGCGGCGAGGTCGGCGAGGTGATTGGCGTGGTCGCGGCGGCTGGCCGTTTGACCACCGTGGTTCCGCCGTCCTGGGCGGCCGCGGAGCCGATGGAGAGGCACAGGGCGATTGGCAACGCAAAGGATAGACCGGCGGCTTTGCGGCTTGTCATTAACCCCCCTCCGTTGACCGGCGCGGTTCTGGAACCCAAAGAAGGCAACCGATAGATGATTCAAGCAAATCTGGTCAACTTCTTGGCAGCCACCACCTAATACGGCCTCTCCGCTTCGTCGTTACCTACGAGAATCTCACGCTTTCCGGCATGATTCGCCGCGCCGATCAGGCCTTCTTGCTCCATGCGCTCGACCAGCGAGGCGGCCCGGTTATAGCCGATGCCGAGCCGGCGTTGAATGTAGCTAGTTGACGCCTTGCGGTCGCGAAGCACGACGGCGACAGCTTGGTCGTAAAGCTCGTTGCCGGAGTCGCCGTACTCCTCGCCGCCCTCGCCCTCCTCGCCGGCATCGTCCTCTTCTTCGGTGACGGCCTCGAGATAAGCGGGCGTGCCCTGCTTCTTCAGGTGGCGCACCACCTTCTCCACTTCCTCGTCGGCCACGAACGGTCCATGCACGCGCATGATGCGACCGCCGCCGGCCATGTAGAGCATGTCGCCCTGCCCCAGCAGTTGCTCGGCGCCCTGCTCGCCGAGAATGGTGCGGCTGTCGATCTTCGAGGTGACCTGGAAGCTGACGCGGGTCGGGAAGTTCGCCTTGATCGTGCCGGTAATGACGTCGACGCTCGGGCGCTGCGTGGCGGTGATGAGATGAATGCCGGCGGCGCGCGCCATCTGTGCCAAACGCTGCACTGCCGCCTCGATGTCCTTGCCGGCGACCATCATCAGGTCGGCCATCTCGTCGACGATCACGACGATGTAGGGCATCGTGTCGTAGTCCATCTCCTCCTGCTCGTAGATGGCGCGTCCGGTGGCGCGGTCGAAGCCCGTCTGCACGGTCCGCGTCAGCACCTCGCCCTTGGCCTCGGCATGGAGGATGCGGGAATTGTAGCCCTTGATGTCTCGCACGCCCAATTTCGACATGCGTTTGTAGCGCTCTTCCATCTCACGCACGGTCCATTTCAGCGCCACCACCGCCTTCTTCGGATCGGTGACCACCGGCGCCAACAGATGCGGGATGCCGTCATAGACCGACAGCTCGAGCATCTTCGGATCGATCATGATGAATTTGCATTGCTCGGGTGACAGCCGGTAGAGCAGCGACAGGATCATGGTGTTGATGCCGACCGACTTGCCCGAGCCGGTGGTGCCGGCAATGAGGAGATGCGGCATGCGCGAGAGATCGACGATGATCGGCTCGCCGCCGATATTCTTGCCGAGCGCGAGCGCGAGCTTGAGGTCCGCTTCCTGGAAATCGGCGGACTCGATCATCTCGCGCAGCATGACGATTTCGCGCCGATCGTTGGGAAGCTCGATGCCGATGGCGTTGCGGCCGGGCACGACGGCGACGCGGGCGGCGACCGCGCTCATCGAGCGGGCGATGTCGTCGGCGAGGCCGATCACCCGCGAGGATTTGGTGCCGGGCGCCGGCTCGAGCTCATACAGCGTGACCACGGGGCCGGGGCGGACATTGGTGATCTCGCCCTTGACACCGAAATCTTGCAATACGCCTTCGAGCTCGCGAGCATTCTCTTGCAGCACTTCGTCGC
Organism: uncultured Alphaproteobacteria bacterium; assembly: GCA_963798815.1. Taxonomy (GTDB): domain Bacteria; phylum Pseudomonadota; class Alphaproteobacteria; order Rhizobiales; family Methyloligellaceae; genus Methyloceanibacter. Next base: position 881,795 of record CAWCUW010000003.1, on the reverse strand, counting down.
TCACGGCGCGGGCTTTGCTCGCGCGCGATGCCTGCTGCAGCAATTTGGTCGACGGCGTCTCGTATGGTTCGTCCGACTGCGCGCTGCGCGACAGGCCGGTATGTTTTTTCTTCTTCTTGCCGTCTGGGTTGGTACGGGTGATGCGATAGTTCGGCGAGGTGATGTCGTCATCGTCCTCCGCGTCGTCGAATTCCTCGCCGATCGGCGCGGGTCCGAACGATGGCTCGATGCGGCCTTCGGCGTCGGGCTCCTCCTGCCAAACCTCCTCCTCGACGCTCTCATCGAAATCGTCGTCATCCGCATCGTCCGCGTCGCGCCGGCGGCCGAACAGGCGCCCGAGCTTGCCGCCGACATGCATGACGTAATGCATGGTCGCGCCGAGCCACGCATTGGCCCACTCGCCGGCAGCCCCGCTGCGTGGCGCCCATAGCGCGATCAGCCGCGAGGTGCTGGTGCCGCAGGCGAACAGCAGCATCATGGTGCCGATGACGAAGAAGGTGATGCCGGCCACGAACGACACGGCCGCGTCAGGCAGGAACGGCCCGATCACATGCGCGCCGGCCATGAAGAAATCGCCGAAAATGCCGCCGAGGCCGTTCGGTAGCGGCCAGCTTTTCGGCTGGGGCAGTGCGGCCAGGGCGGCGGCCAGCAAGATGACCGAGCAGGGCCAGGCGAGGAGCCGCATCCGTCTGCGCGCGGGCATCGTGTGGAAGACGAGGTGCCAGCCCCAGGCGGCGAGCGGCAGGAAGAGGATGATCGAGGCAAGCCCCAGGGACTGGATGGCCAGGTCGGCCACCACGGCGCCCCAGCTGCCGAGCACGTTGCGCGGCATGGCCCGGGTCGCGTTGTTGAGGCTCGGATCGTGCACCGACCAGGTGGCGAGGCTGGCCCAGGCCGCGCAGGCGACCGTAACGATTAACAAACCGTAACTGCCAAGCATCAGCCGCCTAAGGCCGGACTCGACCGCACCCGGCAAAAGCTTGCGCCGGCTCTTCGCTCTTCCTCTGGTGGCCATCCCTCAACCCAATGTAGCGACGATACGCGTCAATGCGTCGCGGGTAACATCCGCGTTGTGCACGAGCGCGACCCTGATGTAGTCCGTGCCCGGATTGACGCCATCGGGTTCGGCTTGTGCCAGATAAGCTCCCGGCAGCACTCTGACACCACACCCTTTCCAAAGGGTTTTCGCGGCCGCTTCCCCTCCCCCGAAAGCGGCCATATTCAGCCAAAGAAAGAAGCCCCCCTTGGGGCGCCGGTAGCCGTATCGGCCGGCCAGGACCGCATCGGCGCTGGCGAAGTTCTCGCGATAAAGCGCCCGTCCCCGCTCGACCTGCTGCTCGTCCCTCCAGGCCTCGACCGAGACGTGCTGCACGGGCAGCGGCACTTGCGGGCATGCCACGTTGCGAAAGCGGAGGAAGGAGCCGATGAATTCGGAATCGCCGGTCACGAACCCCGACCGCAAGCCGGGCAGCCCCGAGCGCTTTGACAGCGACTGGAACGACACGACATTGGCGAGGCTCCCGGTCTCGGCATAGGCGGTCTCGAGCGCACCAGGCGGCGGGGTCTCGCTATAGATCTCGGAGTAGCATTCGTCGGCGAACAGAAGAAAGTCGAAGCGCCGCGCGAGCGCGATAGCGCGCACAAGATAGGCGCGGTCGGCCACCGCGCCTTGCGGATTTGATGGTGTGCAGAGATAGAACGCGACAGCCCGCCGCAGCAGGCCTTCGTCGATCAGCTCGAGTTCCGGCAGGAAGTCCGTCTTAGCGGGGCTCGGCAAGAACTCCGGTTCGGCGCCCGAAGCGGCAGCGGCAGCGGCATAGGCCTGATAGAATGGATTGGGGATCAATACCGCCGGCCGCTCCACCCCAGGTTTTCGCGCGAGTGCCGGGAAGATCGCCGAGAACAATCCTTCGCGCGATCCGTTGAGCGGCAGCACCTGCGTCTCCGCGTCGATCCGCCGGTCGAGAAGTGGATAGCGGCGTCCCAGCCAAGCGGCGATCGCCTGGCGAAGCGCGGGAATGCCCTTGATTGGGGGGTAGCGGCCGAACTCGGCGAGATGCGCATCGAGCGTCGGGCCGAGAAAGGCTGGGATCAGCGCCTTGGGCTCGCCGAGCGAGAGATCGATCGCCGGCAGAGCGGGCGCGAGCCCTTCGAGCAGCTGCGCAAGCCGCGCGAACGGCGAGCGAACCAATTCGTCGAGGCGATTCGGCGCGAGGTCGGGCGGCATGCGGCCGGTGTTACGGGATGGCGGCGCTGGCGGCAATGGGGCGCTCCGTCCCGCGAAATGAACAAGCCCCGGCGAGAGGCCGGGGCTTGCAGCGAGCAGAAGTCTAGGGAGGAGACGACTTAGCTCTGTTTCTATGCAGTACTTGTTGCCTCGGTTAGCACCGCGCGATTGATCTCTACTGAACCACCTCTCCGTGCAGGTTGATATCCAGGCCTTCGATCTCGACCGCTTGGCTGACCCGGACACCGGTCAGCATGTTGGTGATGATCAGGATCACGAAGGTGGCGACCGCCGTCCATACAATGGTGGCGACGATGCCTTCGAGCTGGATAAACACCTGCCCCGGATTACCTTCCAACAGGCCCGATGTCCCGCATACTGCCTTCAAGGCGAACACGCCGGTCAGCAAGGCACCGATGATGCCGCCTACGGCGTGGACCCCGAAGGCATCGAGCGAATCGTCATAGCCGATGGCTTTCTTGAAGGTGGTGGCGGCAAAGAAGCAGCCGATGCCGGCGGCGGCGCCGATCCAGAGTGAGCCAATCGGACCGACATAACCCGAGGCCGGGGTGATGGCCACCAAGCCGGCAACGGCGCCGGAGATGATGCCCAGGACACTTGGCTTCTTGTGCACCAGCCATTCGGAGAACATCCAGGCCAGCGCCGCGGCCGCGGTCGCGATTTGCGTGACGGTCATGGCGTAGCCCGCCCGTCCGTCGGCCGCGAGTTCCGAACCGGCGTTGAAGCCGAACCAGCCGACCCACAGCAGCGAGGCGCCGATCACGGCATAGACCAGGTTGTACGGCGCCATATTCTCGCTGCCGTAGCCAACGCGCTTGCCGAGATAGAGCGCGCAAACCAGTCCGCCGACACCCGCGTTGATATGCACCACGGTGCCACCTGCGAAGTCGAGCACGCCGAGGCCTCCGAGGAAGCCGCCGCCCCACACCCAGTGAGCGATCGGTGCATAGACGATGATCTGCCAAAGGACCATGAAGATCACCAACGCGGAGAACTTCATGCGGTCGGCAAACGCGCCGCAGATCAGCGCCGGAGTGATGATGGCGAACGTCATCTGGAAGCACATGAACACCGACTCGGGGATCGTGCCCTTCAGCGTGTCGACTTCCATGCCCCTCAGCAGGAAGCGGTCCATGCCGCCGATATAGGCATTCATGCTTCCGCCGTCGGTGAAGGCGAGGGAGTAGGCGATCACCATCCAAACCACGGTGACGATGCAGGTGATGGCGAAGCTCTGCATGACGGTGGCGAGCACGTTCTTCTTGCGCACCATGCCGCCATAGAACAAGGCCAGGCCCGGGATGGTCATCATCAAGACGAGAGCGGTGGATGTGAGCATCCACGCCGTGTCACCAGCGCTCAATGTCGGTGCGGCTGGTTCTGCCGCCGCCTCAGCCTCTTGGGCCAGCGCCGGGTCGATGTGGGCAAGCGCAAGCGCAGCGAGCGCTACGATCGCGCCGAATGCATATTTGGCAAACTTCATCTTCCGCCTCCCTCTAGAGCGCTGATTCGTTGGTTTCGCCGGTGCGGATGCGCACCGTCTGCTCGACGGGAACGACGAAGATCTTGCCGTCGCCGATCTGTCCGGTCTTGGCCGCGGCGACGATGGCGTCGACGGCCTTGTCCACTAACTTGGCAGGTACCACGACCTCGATCTTGATCTTCGGTAGGAAGTTCACGGCGTATTCGGCGCCGCGATAGATCTCCGTGTGGCCCTTTTGCCGGCCGTAACCCTTGACTTCGGTCACGGTCATGCCTTGCAGGCCGAGCTCGGTGAGGGCTTGGCGCACCTCATCGAGCTTGAATGGCTTGATGATTGCCATCACCAGCTTCATGTTTCTAACCCCTCCATGTTTACGGCTGCCGGGTGTTTGCCTCTAAAGCTCGGTTCCAGCCGTGCGAACCCGAAAGCAGAGTCAAGCCCCGTGCCAACTCGCGTGCGGCGCGGCAAGTGCTTGGGTTTTGTGACTCTTTTTCAGGCGGGCGGGGTTTGGCCGACTTGGGGAGAGGTCCGGCTAGCCCATAAAATAGGCAAAAAGCAGAGATTGCCCACGATTTAGGCTCATTTTCGGGCGTCGCGCTCCCGCACCAGGCCTTCTTGCGCCGTAGATGCCACCAGCATCCCCTCCCGGGTGAACAAACTGCCGCGACAGAAGGCGCGTCCGCCGCCCGATGTGGGGCTGTCTTGGACGTAAAGCAGCCAATCATCGGCCCGGAATTGCCGATGAAACCAGATGGCATGGTCGAGGCTCGCCAGCATGAGACGCGGGTCGAATACGAAGCGGCCATGCGCGATCAGCGCCGTATCGAGCAACGTGAAGTCCGAGGCGTAGGCGAGCACGCATTGATGCAGCGCGAGATCCTCCCCAAGCTTGCCCGTGGCCCTGATCCAAACCTGCTGCGAAGGTGCGCGGTTTTCAGGCGAAAGATAGCGGGAAAGGTCGACCGGCCTGATCTCGATCGGCCGCTCGCGTTCCCAATAGGCCTTGACCTGGGGTGGCACGCGATCGATGAGGCAAGCCTTGAGCTCTGCCTCGCTCGGCAGCGATTCCGGCGGGGGCACCTCCGGCATCTTCATCTGGTGCTGGAGCCCCTCTTCCGGCTTATGGAACGAGGCGGCCATGGAGAAGATCGCCTGGCCGTGCTGGATGGCTACCACGCGCCGGGTCGAAAAGCTGCCGCCATCACGAATGCGGTCCACCTCGTAAATGATCGGCACGGCCGGATCGCCCGCGCGCAGAAAATATGCGTGTAGAGAATGCGCCAGCCGCCCGTTCACGGTGCGATGCGCCGCGACCAGCGCCTGCCCGATCACCTGCCCACCGAACACGCGCTGCCAGCCGGCTTGCGGGCTCAAGCCCCGAAACAAATTCTCCTCGAGCTTCTCGATGTCGAGGATGGAGAGCAGCATTTCCAGCGCGCGGCTCATACGGGACCCCCTTCCTGATCCAAGCCTCGCCTTTAGCAGGTTCACTGGCGGCGCGGAACGTGGCATTGCTGGACCATGGTCGATGCCAGCGCAACAGGCCGGGATCGCTTCGACGTCGCGATTGCCGGCGGCGGGCTTGCCGGGCGCAGCCTCGCGCTCGCGCTGGCCAAGCTTGCCCCGCAAGGCTTTCGCATCGCGCTGATCGACGCCGAGCCGATGCAAGGCGACGGCGTCGATGATGTCCGCGCGCTGGCGCTGACGGCCGCCACCCGGAACCTGCTATCGGCGCTGGATCTTTGGCATGAGCTTGCGCCCTCGGCGCAAGTCATCGAGGCGATCGAGATTACCGACAGCCCGTTGGATGCCTCCTTGCGCCCCCATTTCCTAGGCTTCGACGCCGAGCTCAAGGATGATGGCGCCAAGGCGCATATCGTCGAGCTTGGGGCACTCACCCGCCTGCTTGCCGGCGCCGTGGCGAGAACCAATGCCATCGCGCTGTTCGCGCCGGATGCGGTCACCGACTACGCGGCTGACGCTTTCAAGGTCGCGGTGACGCTCGGCAGCGGCAAGACCATCGAAGCGGCGCTGCTGGTCGCCGCCGACGGCAAACGCTCCCGGCTCCGCGAGCGTGCCGGGATCAAATGCGTGGGCTGGTCCTATCCACAAATCGGCATTGTCGCCACCGTGGCACACGCGCGCCCGCATCATGGCAAGGCGGTTCAGCATTTTCTTCCCTCCGGGCCGTTCGCCATGCTGCCGCTGCAAGGCAACCGAACCTCGATCGTCTGGGCGGAAGAGAAGGCGCGCGGCGAAGCCATCATGGCTTTGGACCAAGCCGGTTTCCTCGCCGAGCTCACCAAGCGTTTCGGCTGGCACCTCGGCGAGATTTCGCTCGCGGGTCCGCGTCAATGGTTTCCGCTCGACATGCAGATCGCGCGCGCCTTCGTCGCCGACCGGCTCGCGCTCATCGGCGACGCCGCGCATGTGGTGCATCCGCTGGCGGGGCAGGGGTTCAATATCGGCATGCGCGATGTTGCCGCGCTCGCCGAGACGATCGTCGAGGCCACGCGGCTTGGGCTCGATATCGGCTCCCCGGCGACACTCGAGCGCTACTCGCGCTGGCGCCGCTTCGACAGCACCTTCTCGGCCGCGGTGATGGATGGGCTCAATCGTCTGTTCTCCAACGACAACGCCCCGTTGCGCGCGTTGCGCGATCTCGGCCTCGGGCTGGTCGATAGAGCACCGCCGCTCAAGCGCTTTCTGGTGAGTGAGGCCGCCGGCGGCACCGGAACGCTGCCGCGGTTGCTGCGAGGTGAGACGCTTTAGCTCTGATCGAGCTTGCGCGCTTCCTCCGGTAGCATGATGGGAATGCCGTCGCGGATCGGATAAGCGAGTCCGGCGGCACGGCTGATCAGTTCTTGCCGTTCCGCGTCATAGCTGAGGCTGGTCTTGGTCAGGGGACAGACCAGGATCTCCAGCAGCTTCGGATCGAGCCGCCGCTGGCCGCTCTGCTCGGATTTGTCCGTCATCGATACCTCCCCAACACACTCATTGCAGCGATGTTCCCGAGCCGTCATCGGTCGCCGCGAGCTCCATCTCGGCGAGCGCCACCAACACCTCCGCGCGCGAACGCAAGTCGGGCGCTTCGAGCAAGGCCTGTTTCTCCTCCGGCCCATAGGGGCTCAGGATCGACAGCGTGTTCACCAGCCGCTCGTTGCTCGCGCTGTTGATGCGCTCCCAATCGGCATTGAGTTTGTTGGCGACGAGGTAGCTTCTGAGCGTGGCGATAAGGCGCGGCCGGTCGACGTCGTTCTCGCCATAACCGCCGACGAAATCCTTGGCATAGGGCGCGAAATTGGCGCTGACGACGCGGAACGGCTCGGCGCCCGGCAGATCCGCGCCAACGGCGAAACGGGCGATACCGGCCAGCGTCATGACCACGCGATCGTCCTCTTGCTCGGTGAAGGCGGAGATCCGTCCCGCACAGCCCACGCGCCGCAGAGGGAACGTCTTGCCCGCGGGCGATTCGGCATTGCTCGCGTCATGTGCGGGCTGCGCCACGCCGATGAGGCGATCGCCTGAGAGCGCGCGATCGACCAGGGCAAGATAGCGTGGCTCGAACACATTGAGAGTGAGCGAGGCGCGCGGCAGCAGAATGGCCCCGCGCAGCGGAAACAGCGGCAGCGCGTTCGGCATGTCGGCGATACTGCGATAGCGGTCGGTCCAACCCAACAGATGCGCTCCTTGGCCTCAGGCGAAGAGCAGCGACGACAACCTTTGCCGGCCCGACATGGTGGCGGGATCGCTGACCCCCCAGGCATCGAATAGTTGCACCAATTGCTTGCGCGCCGCGTCGTCGTTCCAGGCGCGGTTCTTGGCGACGAGAGTCAGCAGCTCTTCGAGCGCGCCGTTGCGATCGCCCTTGGCGTTCAACGCCAGCGCGAGATCGAAGCGGGCCTGTGCGTCTTTCGGATCGGCGGCGAGTGTGGCGCGCAGCGTATCGATGGTGTCAGCCGGCGGCGCTTTGCGCGCGAGTTCCAGCGCGGCGCGCGCGCTTGCCACGGCTGCCGTCTCGGCCTTCGCCGGCGGAACAAGTCCCAGCGTCTGCTCGGCGCGGGCGAGATCGCCGGTCTTGATGTAGCACTTGGCGAGGCCGGCAAGGCTCTGCGCGTTCTCGCGATCCTGTTGCAGGATTTCGCCGAACAGTTGGGCCGCATTGTTGACGTCGCCCGCTGCCAATGCCGCCTCGGCGGCTTCGAGGTCCGCGGCGACGTCGCCCGCGGTGTCACCGATCAGACGCGCGATAAAGGCGTTGACGCGCGATTCCGGCAGCGCACCCATGAAGCCGTCGACCGGACGCCCGTCCTGGAAGGCGAACACGGCGGGAATTGACTGCACGCCCATCTGCCCGGGGATCTGCGGGTGGTCGTCGATATTGAGCTTGACTAGCCTGACCGCGCCCTTCGCCGCGCGCACCGCCTTCTCCAGAATGGGCGTGAGTTGGCGGCAGGGACCGCACCACGGCGCCCAGAAATCGACCAGCACCGGCACCTCGCGCGAGGCGTCGACCACGTCGCGCATGAAGTCCTGGGTGGTGGTGTTCTTGACGAGGTTGGTCTCGGCGCCACCGGCGCCGCCGTCCTTAAAAATGGGGGTGTCTACGCTCATGCTCCTCGCTCTCCAGCCTTTCAAGATGGGCCGGGGCAAGCCGTTTGGCAACCGGCCGAAACACCTGGCCTTAACCGAGCGGGAGAATGCGGGGCGAATGCCCGCAAGCCTCGATGAAGCGAATGAGGTCTTGCGTTGCCAGCCGCGTGGTCGCGGTGTTCACCAGCGGATGGCAATTCACTTCGGCGAAGTCCATCAGCGCCGCATCGACCACGACGATGACCCCTGCCGTCGTCGGATTGATCAGCGCCAACGGCGTGACCGAACCGGCTGGAACGCCGAGCACGGCCTCGAGCACTCCGCCGCGAGCGAAGCTGAACCGCCCGACCGAGAGCCGCTTGGCGAGCGCCTTGAGATCGACCCGCGTATCGTCTTTGGCGACGACCATCACCAGGCGGCCGTTCTTTTCGGTGAGGAACAGGCTTTTGGTATGGGCGCCGGGAATGCTTCCCCGTACCGAGGCCGATTGCTCGACCGTGAACATTGGCGGGTGCTCGACCGTCGTCGTTGGAATACCGAACTCGTGCAGTCGGGCAAAAAGCGCTTTGCGGTCGGGGGCCATGGCGATAGCGTCTCTCACGCGGGGAGGTGGACATTCGCACGACGATCCACTAGATCGTTAGAGCCCCGGTTGAGGGTTGGACTGCGGGTGTAGCTCAGGGGTAGAGCACAACCTTGCCAAGGTTGGGGTCGAGGGTTCGAATCCCTTCGCCCGCTCCAATTTCCCTCGTCTTCATGTCCTCGCTAGACGTTGGTAGCGGCCTGAAACGCTTGCGCGATTTTGCCACCCTCCGCAAATATTGCTTTGCCCTCAGGCTTGGGGCAAGGTCGCCGGTCGGTTAAGAAATCGGGGTTTTCGGGGTCGGTTGCGTGGGGTCTGCGCGCATGTTCGGACGTGACGACGTCTTCGTAGCGAATTCGGGGGCGACCGCTTCAGAGACCTTCGGCGGCGAGACGGTCGTCATCCATTTTGAGAGAGGAACCTATTTCTCGCTGCGGGGCAGCGCCGGTTCCATTTGGTCTCTCCTGCAAACCCCGACCAGCATCGCAGCCATCGTCGACGCCGCGCGCGATGGGTCAGCCATCGACGAGGAAGGTCTCGAGACACAATTGACCGCCTTCGTTGCGCAATTGCTGGAGCAGGACTTGATCAATGCCAGCAACGAAGCTGCGGCCCAGCCCGCGCTCTCGGAAGAAACTCTGATCGGCCTGGCCGCGCCTGCCAACCTGGAAGTTTTCGACGACCTTGCAGAATTGATCACCATGGACCCGGTCCATGAGATCGATACGCTCACCGGTTGGCCGCACCTTCCCCAGGCCGAGCAGGAAATATAGCAAGTCCGGCGATGACCCTCTCCGGACTCGCCGCCAATTTCCCTCACCACTCGTCTGAAACCCTTGCATCACTTGCGCCTGGCCGCGCGGCACGCGAACCGACGCGCAGCATCAGCGTCGGCTTTGGCCCTCTCACTTTGGCGATCGAGACATGGGGGGAAATACTGACGAGCGTGGCGCTCGATCCTCTGCGCCACGTCATGACCGAGATGGAGGTTCGGTCGGACATGAGCCTGCTCATGCTCGACGGCAAAGAGACCGGCATCGGGGCGATGGTGCTCGAGCGCCTGTGGCACGAGCCCGAGGACGGCTACGGGGCGATTGATCCCCCGCGACGACTCACGCTCACCATCAACGAAGACATGAATGTGCGCACCCTGGTTGATGCGCACCGCCGACGCATCGCCGTCTGGTTCGGAGACGTGGCCAAGGCGCCGGAATGGCTAGTCTATGACCAGATCCGCAATGCCTTGCATCTCGCGTCGCGAGAGCGAAGCTTTGGGATGTTTCACGCGGCTGCGTTGCGCTATGGCGGGGTCGGCTGCCTGATTACCGGCAAGAGCGGTTCCGGCAAATCCACCATGACCGCTGCGGCGGTCACTCGGGGCTTCGAGACGGCCGGAGATGATTTTGTGTTGATCGAGACCGATGGCACGCCGCGCGTCCACGCGGTGTTCGACACCATCAAGCTTGACGAGCGCGGCCTTACCGAGTTTCCGCAGTTCCGTCCGTTTATCCGCAACGCTACCCGGCGCGTGGAGGACAAGGCGATCACGCATCTCTATGACGCGGCGCGCGATCGAATCGCCACGGGATTTCCGCTTCGGGCGATCCTGCATGCGCGGCTCACCGGCAAACGGCAAAGCCGGATCATGGCATCGACGCGCGCAGCGGCCTATCTCGCGCTCGACTCCCTCCACGATGTTTCTGCTGCGCGCGGAGAACCGGGAAGTCGGTGCGAGATGCGCTGCGCTGGTCGATAACTTGAGCGCCTATGCATTCGAGATCGGCACCGACGCCGCTGCGGCGGTCGCCGAGCTTTCGGCTTTCATGCGCGCGCAGGCCTAGCCATGGACCATCAGGTGTCCGTCATCGTACCGGTCTGGAACATGGCGCGATTTCTGCCCGACGCCATCGCTTCAATTCCCGACGTGCATGAGGTCATCATTGTTGTCGCCGAGTCGGACGACGATACGCTCGCGGTTGCCAGTCGACTTGCGCAGCAGCGGCCGCGCGGCGTGGTGCTGGACAACCCCGACAGGACGCCGGCCGCCGCACGCAACATCGGGCTGCGACATGCCGGTGGCGACGTCATAGCCTTCAACGATGCGGACGACCTCTGGCCACACGGCAGGCTCGAGCTGCAGCTCGCCCGCCTCGATCGCCAGCCCGGGGTCGACATGGTCTCCGGACTCGTGACCTTTTTCGATCTGCTCGATCGCGCGAGTCTTGCCCCGGCCGCCTCATCAAAGCGTATGACGATGTTCACGCACCAAGTTACGCCGGCGATCTTTCGCCGCTCGGTATTCGATCGCATCGGGCTGTTCGATGAGTCGCTGCTCTACGCCGAAGACCGGGACGTCTTGTTGCGCATCATCGAGAGCGGAACTCCCTTCGTCATCCTGAAGACGCCGACTCTTTATTATCGTCGCCATGGCGATTGCATGATGACCCGCGACCCCCCGCGCAAGAACCACGATGACGTCCGCGCTTTTGCCCTTTCCATCGCGCGGCGGCGCAAGCTTGGCCTGTCGCTCGGGCCGCTGTTATTCGACAGTTATTTCGAGACCCCCGTACAACAGAGCTGACCTGCGGCTGGTAACGAAGATGAACCACAAGGTCTCTGTTGTCGTGCCGGTCTGGAACATGGCGCGCTTTCTGCCCGATGCACTGGCCTCAATTCCCGACGTGCATGAAATTATCGTTGTGGCGGCTGACTCGGAAGACGGCTCGCTCCAAGTGGCGCAAGACCTCGCCAGCCGGCGTCCGCGCGTGTCGGTGCTCACCGATCCGAACAAGGGGCCGGCGACGGCGAGAAACGTGGGTCTCCTTGCTGCTACCGGCGATGTCATCGCCTTCAACGATGCGGACGACATCTGGCCCAAGGGCAAGCTTGCCATGCAGCTCGCGCGCCTCGACCGAGAGCCCAGGGCCGACGTTGTCGCGGGCCTCGTCACATACTTTGACGTATTCGACAGGGAAGCCTTGGGACCGGCCGCGACCTCCCGCTTGGAGACGATATTCTTTCATCATGTGGGAGCAGCAATTTACCGCCGTTCCGTATTCGACCGCATTGGCGTGTTCGACGAGTCGTTCGTCTATGCTGAGGACAGAGATCTTCTGTTGCGGATTATCGAGAGCGAAGTGCCATTCGTGATCTTGAATGCCACCACGCTGTATTATCGGCGCCATGACAATTCCATGATGACGCGCGACCACCCGCGAAAAGTGAGCGATGACGTTCGTGCCTTTGCCGTGTCGTTGGCGCGGCGGCGAAAGCTGGGAAGGTCGCTCGCTCCGGTATCGTTCGATCGTTACATGGAGGAGGTGGAGCCTCCGCTGCCGTGACTATTTCCGTCATCATTCCCGCCTTCAACGCCGAGGCCACGCTCGCTGAGACGCTCGCCAGCGTGCTTGCCCAGACACGCCTTCCCGACCAAACCATCGTCGTGGATGACGGCTCGACCGATCGCACTGCGGAGATCGCCGCCGCGTCTTCCCTAGCCGTGAGCGTCGTCCGCCAATCCAATCGGGGCACGCCGGCCGCCATGAACGCGGGCGTCGAGCTGGCGACCGGCGATCACATCGCCTTCGTCGATGCCGATGATCTCTGGACTAGAGACAAACTGGCGGCGCAGCTGCGCGCTCTCGCCGCCCAGCCCGAACTCGACGGCGTCGGTGGCCATGTCGCGATGTTCCTGTGTCCGACCAACGGCCAGGAGGTCAACCAACGTTATCGGCTACCGGATGCACCTGAGCCGAGCTGGCTGTCCGGGGCGATATTGTTGCGGCGGCGCTGCTTCGAGCGTTGCGGGAACTTCGACGAGCAGCTTCGAGCCGGCTTCTTCATCGATTGGTACGACCGGGCCAAGGCTGCGAGCCTCGACTTCGCCATGCTGCCGGATGTCGTTCTGCACCGACGGATTCACCCTGGAAGCCTCAGCCATCGTTCGTCGATGCGTGATGAGGCGATGGTGGAGATGGCGCGCAGGGCTATCGAGCGGCGTCGCGCACGTGGCGCCCCGTAATGACTGAGGAGCTCCGCAAATATTGGCCTTCAGGCCTCACGGGGCTTGTCATCAAGGCCGCGTTCCATGCCGACCTAGACGTGGCGCAGGACGCTTGGCGGTCTTGGCAGGAGCAATGCGATTTCGACAACACGTTCTGGGGGGATGTCCGCATTGCGTCCCTGGCCTATCGCCGGTTGGGTGGCGCGCGCGACGCCAAGAGCCTGGAGCCGCGCCTCACCGGCCTACAGCGCTACATCTGGTCGACGGGCAGGATGCGGATGCAGGCGGCACTGCCCTTGCTCAAGCGATACGCAGAGCACGACGTGACCTTCGTGCCGATCAAGGGAGCGGTGCTGCTGGCGCGCAACCCGCAAGCCCTGACTGATCGATTTATCGCCGATGTCGATGTTCTCGTCGACCACGCGAGTTGGGAGAAAGCAGTCGACCTGGCTTTGCAGGACGGCTGGCATACGGAGAAGGGGATCTCTCGCGATGCCGCGGTACATCGTATGTGGCAGACGCATCACTCGCTCTCGTTGCAGAGGGGGGCGAAGGGGGCGATCGATCTGCATTACTTCAGTCTTCGCCTCAATCGTCAGCGCGGTGCGGACTCGACGATCTGGAAGCGCGCGGTGCCGGGCACCTTAGGAGCGGTTCCAGTGATCCTGCCGCATCCGTCCGACCAGCTCGCCATCACCGTCGGCCATTGCTTCCTGTATGCGAATCCGAAATCGCATGAATGGGTATCGGATGCATTGACGACGATTGCGACGCCGGGCTTCGACTGGGACTTGTTCGCCGACGCCGTGATCGACCGCGAGTTGGCCGCGCCGGCGACGGCGGCGCTGACCTATTTGGCCGATGAACTGCAAACTTCCGTTCCCGCCCATGTGCGGCAACGAATTCTTGCGCAGCTGCGAGAGCCCTTCTTGAGCGAGCTTGCAGCCTATTGGCGCACCTACCAGAGCAGGAACGAGGCGGAAGCGCGCGCCATCTTTCAGGCTGAGGGCATCCGATCGCGGCGGTTTCTTGAGCCCGCGTCTGCACCGAGCGCGCCTCCGAGCGTGCCGGCGGGGACGACGACCGAGGCGAAATTCGCCGCCGTGCCGCTGGAGGAGAAGGTCCCGCTACCGCTGCCTGGAAATGTCGGGAAGGGACAAGCGATCGCTTTTCGGCTGGTTCTGACCGTCAGGGGCCTGCCGTGGCGGGGAACCGTGCTCGTTCTGCTGCGATGCTTGGACGGCATTCCGCTTGAGATCAACCGCTGGCGCCTCCACGGCCGGTGGGGCTTGCCACAAAGGCTCAAGGGGCAGATCGACGGCGCGCTTATCAGCGCACGAGGCATCGATGCTTTATGGCTGACAGCGACCAAGGCTCCACGCGGCGTGACTGTCAGTGGGAGCTATAAGGCGCGTGTTGTCGGCGCGTGATGAGGCTGCAGCCGACGTACCGGCATCAAAAGCAAAACGGCCCCAGAGGGGGCCGTTCTTCGATGGCTATGGTTCCGCTGGCTACCAGGGCCAGGACGGATAACCGCGCGAGAAGGTCGGCGAGCGCTGATAGCGGTAGGTGTAGTCGTTGTTGTTGCGGCGCACCGTGGTGCGCTTCTTCTTGCGCGGCTGCGTCGACTGCCCATCGTCTTGAATGCTGGCCGAGGTGATTTTGCCCGGCGTGTCCTTGGCCCAAACGAGGAAATCCGAGCCCTTCGTCAAGGTCGCCGTGTTGATCGCCGTGTCGCCAATGATCAGCGAAGAGCCCGGCGTGAGGCGCTCGGAGATCTTCTGACGCAGGTCCGCCGGAATCTCGATGCGGTCCAGCACGGCGGTCGAATCGTCGCCTTGCAGGCTGATCGTGATCCATTGCGTCTTGGTATCGCCGGGGGCGAATTTCAGCGCCGTAAAGATATGCGTGCCGAGCGGCGTCTCGGGATCCTTGAAGGTGACCGGTCCGTCGAACAGCCGGCCGAACTCTTGCCTGACGAACAGGTGCCCAACCGGGGGCTCGCCCTTGCCGGCGACTTCATAGACCTTCTTCACCAGGTCCTCGTTGAAGGTCCCGGTCTCAGCCATCCCATTCGCCTTCTGGAAGGCCTTGATGGCGCTTGCCGTCGCCTTGCCCAGCGTCCCGTCGAAATCCTGGGCCTCGAGATAGCCCATCTCGGACAGGAGCTTCTGAACCCCGATGATCCGGTCGCTCTGGGTCCGGCGCGTCACGAGAATGCGCAAAGGCGCCGTCGAGCGCGGCTCTGCGGCTTGAATGGCCGCGGCCTTGGCGCCGGCGCCGAGCTTCGTTGCACTAATTGAGGGGAATACATCGGCCTCGGCGCTGGCTACCGCCATGCTGGCTTGCGGCATGGTTGCCACGGCCTGGACCGGCGCAGGCGCGACAGGCGCCGGAGCGGTCGGAGTAGCCGCCGCCACGACTGCCGGTTCGGCGGCGGCCGGAACAGGCGCTGCCACAGCCATTGTCTCAGGAGCGACAGGAGCGGGGGTTGCCGCAACAATCGGCTCGGCTGGCGGCGCGGCAACTGGCTTTGCCACGGCCACAGGGGTCGTCTGGGCGGGAACTGGTGCCACCACCGGCTCGGCCGCAGGCGTTGCCTTGGCGATCACTTCGGGCTTGGCGGGAGCGGGCTCGACCTTCACCGGGATCGACAGAGCGGCTGGAGCGGGGGCTTCAACCGACGCGGCCACCGGAGTTGCAGTGGAAGCCGCGGGTGCGGCCGGAGCCTTTGCCAGGATCGGGGCAGGGGTCTCGACCGGAGATTTTCCGACCGGCTTGGCCGCAACGTTGCTTGGCTTGCTGGCGACTCCGTCCTCCTCGTCATCGAGGGCGTGACCGCTCGTGCTTGCCGTCTGGTTCTTGTTGGCCGCAACAGGCTGACCCGCGAACGGATCGAATGCATGGGCGTGCGTGTCCTCGACGGCAACCGGGTCCTCGGCGTTGAGGGTGAGAGCGCTACTTGCCGCATCGACCCCAAGCGAAGACGGAACATCCGTTTTCGAGCCGGGAACGTCGGCTCTCGCCAGCACCCCTGGATGGGGCTTCTGCGGCGCCGGAAGCGGCAGGGCGTCGTTCATCGACTGACGCTGCGGCGGCTCCTGGGTCACCAACGCCGGCGCGGCGGGCGGCGGCAGCGGCTGGAACAGGGCGGGATGATCGATCAACTGCGGCACTGGCCGGTCCCGCGCCACGACGACGTTGTCGCCGACCGTGGTGATCTGGAACAGCTTGGGCGCAAAGGAGAATGGCAGCCGGATGCAGCCGTGCGAGGCCGGATATCCGGGAACCACGCCAGCATGCAGCGCCGTGCCGGACCAGGTGATCCGGTTCATGAACGGCATCGGCGCGCCGCTATAAATGTTGGAGTGATGGAATCTCTGCTTCTCGAGGATGCTGAAAACGCCGGCCTTGGTGGCGTGGCCGGGCATGCCGGTCGAGACTTGAGAGGTGGTGACCAGCGTCGTGCCGCGATAGACATCGACCTTCTGTTGCTTGAGCGAAACCACCAGCACCATCGGCTCGGACTTGTCGAGGTCGGCGATGCCGTCGCCGGACGCCCCATCGTCCGGCTTACGCTTCTTGGCATCGGCCGGCGCCGCAGCAATGGCAACCGCCAACGCTCCCACGCCCAGCCATGTCAGAAAGGTGGTTGAGGCCAATTTGGCGACATCCGCCGCCCTGCCCCTCGTAGCGATACGCTCTTTACGCAACTCACACGCTCCCCGTATTGGTCCGACCCAAGGCGAGCCTCCCCCCGTTTGAGTCCCCCAACTCAACGAATCAGAGTAAAAGAGGCACCCTTATTTGACCAGCAGAAGCCTTCTAATCACCTAACGCACGCCAACCCGATTGGTGCCCGAAGCCTTGAGCATCCGCATCAATAAAAATCCCGGAAGCTCGGGATATTAGGGGGGTCATGGGACGGCTTATCCGGCTTCGGCTGGCGCGACGGCCGGTTAAGCGCGCCTGCGAATAAACTTCTCTCTGTTCCATTCTCGCAACAGTTCCGCTTGGCTGCCGGGCAGGCCAAGGGTACGGATTTCCCCAGCCAATCATCGCGCTCGCTCGGAACACACCGCATCCGCCATGCCCGCGGTAAAACTCGCGGGAACGCTGCCATCCTCGTCAATCGCAGGCTAGGACAGGACCAAGGCGGGAATAGGGTCGACCGCGACCGGGGTCCTTGGTGAGCATTGTCGCCGAGGCCATGCTACCCTTGAGCTCGCTCGGGCGGCGTCAGGAAAGCTCTTGCGTCGGAGGGGGGGCGCCAATACATCGGGGCCCGAAGTTCCTCGAGTGCTTCAGGGGAGGCGACCATGCTGGCTGAGACGCATCCGCGGGGGCGCACTGCCGCTCGCGTCATTTGCTTGATGTTTGCGGGCGCGATGCTCGCCGGCTGCGGCATCAACACCATTCCCACGCTGCAAGAGCAGGCCAAGGCGGCTTGGAGCCAGGTCTTGAATCAATATCAGCGCCGGGCCGACCTCATTCCCAACCTGGTTGAGACGGTCAAAGGCTACGCCGCGCAGGAGAGCAAGGTGCTGACCGATGTCGTCGAGGCGCGCGCCAAGGCGACGCAAGTGCAGCTTCCGCCCGACATCCTCAACAATCCCGAGGCCTTCCAAAAATTCCAAGAGGCGCAGAACTCTCTCTCCGGCGCGCTCGGCCGCCTGCTCGCCATCACCGAGAACTATCCAGATCTGAAGTCGAACCAGAACTTCCTGGCGCTCCAGTCGCAGCTCGAGGGCACCGAAAATCGCATCGCCATCGCGCGGCAGGACTACATCACCGCGGTCCAGAAATACAATACCGAGATCAGGACGATCCCCGGCCGCTGGTGGCGCGCGGTACTTTATCCTGACGCGGAGCCCATGCAGAATTTCACCGTCAAGGAAGGCACCGAGACCGTGCCGGAGGTGAAGTTCTAGCGTCAGCGCTTAGTCGGGGGGCCAAATGGCCGCTAGGTGGCGCGTCGGCGGATTAGTGTTGGCCTTGGCTTTTCTGCCGTGGCTGGCACCTTCTCATGCCGAGCCGAACTTCCCGGAGTTGACCGGCCGCGTCGTCGATGACGCGGACCTGCTCTCCTATCCGGAGGAGGTGGCGATTACCGCCGACCTCAAGGCGCTCGAGGACAAGAGCTCCGACCAGGTCGTGGTGGTCACGCTCCCCTCGCTGCAAGGCTACACCATCGAGGATTTTGGCTATCAGCTCGGCCGCCATTGGGGCATCGGCACCGAGAAGCTGGACAACGGCGTGATCCTGATTGTCGCGCCCAACGAGCGCAAGGTCCGCATCGAGGTCGGCCGCGGCCTCGAAGGCATACTCACCGATGCGTTATCCAAGATCATCATCGAGAACGCGATCCTGCCGCGCTTCCGCGAGGGCGAATTCGCCGGCGGCATCAAGGACGGCGTGCGCGACGTCATTCTCGTGCTCACCGGCGATGCCGCCGAGGTTGAGCAACGCGCCAAGGCGCGCCACGATGCCGACGACGGCATGGTCAACTGGCTGGTGGTAATCTTCTGGACGTTGATCATTCTGTGGATCGCTTACAGCATCTGGAGCAGCGCCCGTTACGCGTCGCGGGCGGGCGGGCGCGGCGGCGGTCCGGTGTTCCTGCCGGGGCCGGGCTGGGGCAGCGGCTCCGGCGGCAGCGGCTGGAGCAGTGGCGGCGGCGGCGGAGGTTTCTCCGGCGGCGGCGGCAGTTTCGGCGGCGGCGGAGCCTCCGGCGGATGGTGAGACCGCTGATCCCCCCCTTCACGCCGCAGGACGAGGCCGACATCGCCGAAGCCATCACCCGCGCCGAGGCCAAGACCAGCGGCGAGATCGTGGTGGTGGTGGCGATCGCCTCCGACGGCTACCGCTCGTTCGGCCTGCTGTGGGCGGCGCTGATCGCGCTCGCCGTGCCGATGCCGCTGATCTTCGCCACCAAATGGGCGGTCGAATATATCTACCTGGTCCAGCTCCTGGTGTTCCTCATCTTCCTCGTGCTGTTCCAGTTGGAAGGCTTGCGTTACGCGCTGGTGCCCAAATCCGTGCGCAAGGCGCGCGCGCATCAGCGCGCCGTCGAGCAGTTCATCGTGCAGAATCTGCACACCACCAAGGGCCGCACCGGCGTGCTGATCTACGCCTCGTTCGCCGAGCGCTTCGCCGAGGTGATCGCCGACGAGGGCATCTACAAGAAGGTGCCGGCCTCGACCTGGGAGGACGTGGTCGGCGAGCTCACAAATCATCTGGCGCGCGGCACCACCACCGAGGGCTTCATCCGCGCGGTCGAGCGCTGCGGCAAGATTCTCGCCAAGCATTTCCCGCCGGGCAAGGCCGACCTCAACGAGCTGCCCAACCATTTGATCGTGCTCGATGCCTACGGGCGGCCATAACGCGCAGCCCGAGACGTCCTCCGCGCCGGCGGGAAAGCGCGCGCTGATCGGCTGGGTGCTGTTCGACTGGGCGACGCAGCCCTTCTACACCCTCGTCGTCACCTTTCTGTTCGCCCCCTATTTCGTCAACGGCTACATGCAAGATCCGGCGCAGGGTTCGGCGCTGTGGGCCTATGCCACCGGCATCGCCGAGCTGATCGCCGCAGCACTCGCCCCCGTGCTCGGCGCCATTGCCGACGCGAGCCAGCACCGCAAGCCTTGGATCGCCTTCTTCTCCGTGCTGCTGGTGGTCGGCTTGTGCGGCTTGTGGCTCGCGGCACCCGGCCGAACCGACCTCGCGACCTTCGTGCTGCTCGCCTTCGGCCTCGCCACCATCGGCGCCGAGCTCGCCACCGTCTTCACCAACGCCATGATGGTGTCGCTGGTCTCCGACAAGAAGCTCGGCACGCTGTCGGGCTTCGGCTGGGCGACCGGCTATGTCGGCGGGTTGATCAGCCTGGCGCTGGTCGCGGGCCTCATCGTCGCCGATCCGCACACCGGCAAGACGCTGCTCGGCTTGCAGCCCATCGTGCCGCTCGATCCCGCCACCCGCGAGGGCGACCGCCTGGTCGGTCCGTTGTCCGCGCTGTGGTATCTCGTCTTCGTCATTCCGCTGTTCCTGTTCACCCCGGACCGCGCCGCCAAGCCGCTGCAAGCGCACGCGGTGCGAGCCGGCCTCACCCAGCTCATTCGTTCGGTCAAGGAGCTGGTGCGCCATCACGGCCAGATCGCGCTGTTCCTGCTGGCGCGCATGCTCTACGCCGACGGGCTCGGCGCGGTGTTCGCCTTCGGCGGCATCTATGCCGCCACCGTATTCGGCTGGGGCGCGGTCGAGCTTGGCCTGTTCGGCATCATCCTCACCATTGCCGGCACGATCGGCGCGGTGATCGGCGGCCTGCTCGACGATCGCGCCGGCTCCAAACGGGTGATCGCGCTGACGCTGCTGCTGTTCATCGCCGCCTCGATCGGCGTGTTGTCGGTCGACCGCGAGCATGTGCTGTTCGTGCTGGCCGTCGCGCCAAAACTTCCGGGCAGCGCGCCGTTCTCGTCGGTGGGCGAGCAGGTCTATCTCGCCTTCGCCGTGCTGATCGGCCTCGCCTCCGGCCCGATCCAGGCCTCGAGCCGCACGCTGCTGGCCCGCATGTGCCCGCCCGGCAAGGCGACCGAGTTCTTCGGCTTCTTCTCCTTCTCCGGCAAGATCACCGCCTTTGCCGCGCCGCTCGCGATCGGCGTGGTGACGCATGCGACCGGCAGCCAGCGCATCGGCATCGCCACCAGCCTCGGCTTTCTCATCGCCGGCCTGCTGCTCCTGCTGCGGGTCAAGGCGAAATAGCTTTTCCTCTTCGGCGTCATTCCGGCGCAAGCCGGAATCCAGGGCAACCAGCACCGGAGTTCGCGGCTCCTGGACCCCGGCTTTCGCCGGGGTGACGCAACACGTGCAACGACGTCACCGCGGAGCATCTATTCGGCGCCGAGCACCAGCGTCCAATACGGGCGCCCGCTTTGATTCTTGGCCATGGCGACGCCGATCGCCGTCACGTTCGGGCGCAGCAGATTGGTGCGATGGCCGGGACTTTCCTCCCAGAAATGCATCACCTCGCCGAACGATTTCTGCCCCGAGGCGACATTCTCCGAGGCGATCTTAGCGTGAAAGCCGGCGCGCTCGGCCCGCGCCATCGCCGTCGAGCCGTCGGCCCCGTAATGGCCGATCCAGCTGCGCTCCGCCTGGGTCTTCGATTGCACGGCGGCGGCGCGCGACAGGCGCTCATCGAGCACCAGCGGCGCGAGGCCGTTCTCGCTGCGGAAGGCATTGATGTCCGCCAGCGCCGCTTGCGGATCGAGCGGCTTCACCGGCTTCGCGGCTTCTTCCGGCGAGACGAAGGTGAAGGTGCAGCCGCCGAACGGATTCCACAGACACGGAATGCGCAGCTCGGCGGACGCCGGCGCCGGCGCGAGAGCGAAAGTCAGAATGGCTGTCACGAGGCCGAGCCGCATCATCCCCGTCGCGCGATTGCGTTGCCCCAGGCGCGCGATCTTAGCCGCGATGGGTGGCGGCGCTCCAGAGCAATTCCATGCGGGCATGCGGTCTCCTTGCCGCGACGCGTTTCGCGTCCGGAGTTTGTTTCCTACTCTCCTCATCCTGAGGAGGGCCGAAGGCCCATCTCGAAGGATGCATGCCATTTGCGGCGTTCTCATTGCGGCAACGGGCCTCGCTTTAGTCCGGCCTGTCGCGCATCTATCGCCGGCCGAGCCTTCAGCCAGCTCCTGGCGGGGACTCCTAGTGGTCCCGGGAGGAGCTCCGCTGCCGCCCGAGTGTCTCGCTGCGAACCGAGACCCGCGGGCGCCGCGCCCTCGTCCCGCTGACGCAACGCCTCGCGAGAGCGCCCCTTAGAAGGACGAGGTGGGTGCAGTGTAATCGAGGTTCGGGGGGCGGGGATTATGCGGGCATAACTCAGCACGTCGGTCATGGCCGGTCGAAGTGCCGGCCTCAAACGGAGAGACTCCCCAGTTGACAGAAAATGCGGTTGCATGACTTAATGTTGTGCACTGATTAAAATTCAACCTTGTCATGGGAGGTTTCAATGGGCTTCTCAGTACCTGGGCACAATCAAATTAGCGACGGATCAGGTTTGGAAATCCTCAAACGAGAGGCTTTCACCATCCTTCTCAGCTCCTGCATAACCGCAGGATTGGCACCGACTGAAGAGCGGTTCGACGCTTGGGCCAAGAAGATTGGCGCTGTGCTGGACGCCCGGATGCCCAAGGGTGATTAGGTAGGGGAATCCCTTATAGGCAAAGCCAAAGCCAAGAGCCGCTGGTCCCGCCAGAGGCACACACATGAAAGCCCGGCCTTAGGGTCGGGCTTTCGCTTTCTAAGGAGACTACCAATGTCACTCTAATCGTTCATTGGCTCGCCAAAGTCCCAAACTGTCCCCAATGATCGACGGCCCCCTAGGGTTGTTGCTGAGATTGGCAAGCTAGCAGGCCGCTAAGATCAGACAGGTCCTTTCGTTGTCGGGTGCGGTGCTCGCAAGCGGACTTGCATTCGCGCGTGCTGGCGCCTTGCGGGCGCTTCGTTAGAAGGACGAGGTGAGCTCATTGTAAGGGACGGACCGTAATGATGTGGCACCAGGGTGGGCCAGAAACGCGGTTACGTGCCGCGCGCCAGCAGATACGACACGAACGACGCGCACGCGCCCAGCATAAACAATGCATCGGCTTCGTCCACTTGGGCCTCGTCGCCGAACACGAGCGCGTGACGCACGCCTTCCTCGTTGCTTGAGTAGCCGTAGAGCGAGCCGAACGCCGCCTTGAGACCGCCGTGAAGGTGGCCGCGCTGCTCCAGCACCTTGAGCGCCGCGCCCAGGGTGTCGGTACCTGGCGCGAGGCGCACCGCCATAGCCTCGACGGCGTGGATGCTCTCTCGCACGCAACCTGCCCAATCCGAATTGCGAAGCGCCACGCCCGCCGCGATAAGCTGCTTGCGCGCGGCGTTGGCATTCTTGGTCTCCGCTTCTGCGATGGCGCGCTCGAACGCCGCTGCCTGCTCCTCCGTGCCGATGGCGGCGATATATTTGTTGTCGAAAACGCGATACGCAGCACGCGTAGTGACGAACGCGCCCGCAAGTTCGCGCTTCAACTCGTCGCTGCATCCGCGATGTCGGATGAAGAATTCGACCAGATTGAACAGCTCGCCGATGTTAGCGCGCTGGATGAAGAGGTTAAGGTTCTTCTGGTTCTCGAATACGCCGTAGTCGAATTTGTCGGGCGGCTGCTTAAAGAACAGAACGTGCAGATCCATTGCGACCCGTTTCCACTCGTCCCTAAAGATGGCCGACGAGTACGGCGCGTAGGATTTGCGATCAATTTCGAGGCTGATGTAGTAGTAGAGCAGGCGGCGCAGTTCGGCGGACACCTCGCCCAGCTTGAGCTGCGGCGGAATCGGCTCAAGCCCGATGCGCTGGGAAAACGGCACGTAAGGCTTAGAATCACTTGCCATGCGGCGTTTATATCGCGAATGGCCATGTTGGAATGACCGCAATGCCCAAAAAGGGCGCCTAAGACATCGGTGAAGGTCGCAAAGAGGGTCGGCCAAGAATGTGAGGAAAAGCGACAACAGCCCATGAAGAATACGAAGACCGCCTCGAAGGAAGGAAAAGCCGAAGCCTCTCCCTCCCATCTGATCGACGCGAGGATCGCGGCGCTGGGCGATTGGCGGGGCGAGACGCTGGCGCGGGTGCGCGCTGTCATCAAGCAGGCCGATCCCGAAATGGTCGAGGTGGTGAAGTGGAGAAAACCGTCGAACGCGATGTTGGGGGTTCCGGTGTGGGAGCACGCCGGCATCGTCTGCACCGGCGAGACCTACAAGGACAAAGTCAAGCTGACCTTCGCCAAGGGCGCCGCGCTCGAGGACCCTTCCGGCCTGTTCAATGCGAGCCTCGACGGCGGCACCAGGCGCGCCATCGATTTGCATGCGGGCGACAAGATCGATGCGAAGGCGTTCAAGGCGCTCATTCGCGCCGCCGTGGCGCTCAATCGCACGTCACGTAGGGTTGGCTGAGGAGGCATTCGAACAATCGTTCGGTCTCCTCGCTTGCCGGACGTCTGGCTCGGCAGCACCAACCGCCTCGCTTCGAACCGCAAGCATAGAGATGAGAGGGTGCCGCGCAGGGCGGCTTCCCGAACTTCGCCGCTCTCCTGGCGAGTGCGGGTTGGGTCGCTGCCGCCAGGACCAAGGCGCCGATCGCAACGAGCAGGACCATGCGCGTCGTGACTTTACGCGCGAGAGCCATCTTCCAGGGCCTTCCACCGCCGACCGGAAAATTATAGCAGACCGCCGCCGGCATCATGCGAAGGCGTTCAAGGCGCTCATTCGCGCCGCGGTGGCGCTGAACCTTTCGGCTTGAGCCGCGGCCAACGCGTGAAATTTCGGCTTTGGGGTCATTGGCGATACACTGGCATGTCGGCGCCAGGGTAGTTTGCGAGGTCGCGACATGTCGCTGTTCCGTCTCGTCTATGCCAGCACCTCGCTGTTGAGCGATGCGCCTGATGTGGCGCGCGAGCAGATCGAGCAGATCCTAGTCGCGTCACGCCGCAACAACGAGGCCGCCGCGATCACCGGGGCGCTGCTGTTCAGCGACACCAATTTTTCCCAGGTGCTCGAAGGTCCTCAGGCCGTGGTCGAGCGCCTCTACGAGACGCTTCACCACGACCCGCGCCACCAGGACCTGATCCTCCTGTTGAGCGAGCCGCTGGCCGCGCGGCAGTTCCCGGATTGGTCGATGGCCTATATCGGCCCTCACCAATGGGCAAAACAGGCGGCAGGACCGCCGAGCCTTGAACCTGCTGGGGCTCGACGGCTGCTAGCCTTGATGGGCCGGACCCTGAGCCGCGGTTGAAGCTAGCCTCTGCGGCGGCGGAGCGTTGCGGCAAGTCCCCGCCTCGATAAAGCCTTGTCCGCGCCACTTTTGACTCCTACCGCTCCGGCGCCGTTTGAGGCGCTTGGCGGCATCGCGCCGAGCAGGGGATTTCGGTTTTTTTGTTGAATTTGTCACATGAGGGAGATGCAACGATGTTTTATCGCGTGTTTATCGCCTTGGCTTTGAGCCTTGGTTCGGTCGGCATGGCGCAAGCGCAGGCCGTCAACATCACCCCGCTGATGGAAAACGAGTGCCAGTGGGATTATCACAATTTCTGTTCGCAATACGCCGTCGGCAGCGAGCTGCTGGATCTCTGCTTCAAGCAGAACGGGCCGAAGCTGTCCAAGGGCTGTGTCGAGGCGCTGGTCGCGGCGGGCGATACCACGCAAGCCTATGTGGATCGCCAGAAAGAACTCGCCGGCCGCTAGCGGTCAGCCGAGTTAGCGTGCTTCGTTGCCGGACGCGGCCGTCGCGAGACGGGTCGCCGGCTAATGCCGGAAGTGGCGCATGGCGGTGAACACCATCGCCAGCCCGGCCTGGTCGGCGGCTTCGATCACCTCGTCGTCGCGCAGCGAGCCGCCCGGCTGAATCACCGCGGTGGCGCCGGCTTCGGCGATGGCTTGCAGTCCGTCGGCGAACGGGAAGAACGCATCCGACGCCGCCACCGAGCCGATCGTCAGGCTCTGCTTGAGCCCTTGCGCGCGCGCCGCGTCGGCCGCCTTCCATGCCGCCATGCGCGCGGCATCGATGCGTGACATCTGCCCGGCGCCGATGCCGACGGTGGCGCCGTCCTTGGCATAGACGATGGCGTTCGACTTGACGTGCTTCGCCACCGTGAAGGCGAACACCAGATCGGCAAGCTCCGTGTCGGTCGGCTGGCGTTTGGTCACCACCTTGAGCGTGTCGGCAACGGCGTTGTCGCGCGACTGCACCAAAAAGCCGCCGGCGAGCGAGCGGAAATTGAGGCCTTCGCCCTTCGGGTCGGGCAGCCCGCCGGCGAGCAGCAGGCGCAAATTCTTCTTCTCGGCGACGATCGCCTTCGCCTCCTCGCTCGCGTCGGGGGCGATGATCACCTCGGTGAAGATCTTGACGATCTCGCGTGCGGCCTCGGCGTCGAGGTTACGGTTGAGCGCGACGATGCCGCCGAAGGCGCTGACGGGATCGCAGGCGAGCGCCTTGGCGTAGGCCTCCGCCAGCGTCTTGGCCGTGGCCACCCCGCACGGATTGGCGTGCTTGATGATGGCGACCGCCGCGCTTGCCTTGGGATCGAACTCGGCCACCAGCTCGTATGCCGCGTCGGTGTCGTTGAGATTGTTGTAGGAGAGTTCCTTGCCCTGCACCTGCACGGCGGTGGCGACGCCGCGGCGCTGCTCGCCGTTGCGGTAGAAGGCGGCCGCTTGCTGCGGGTTCTCGCCGTAGCGCAGCGCCCCGGCGAGCTTGCCGGTGATGGTGCGCGCCTTCGGCGTCGTCTCGCCGAGCCGGTCGGCGAACCAGCTCGCGATCGCCGCGTCGTAGGCAGCGGTGCGGGCGAAGGCGCGCGCCGCCAGCGATTGCCGCAAGGCCAGCGTGGTGGCGCCGTCATGCGCATCCATCTCTTCGATCACCAACGCGTAGTCGGCCGGATCGACCACCACCGTGACGCCGTCGTGGTTCTTCGCCCCGGCGCGGATCATCGCCGGTCCGCCGATGTCGATGGTCTCGATGCAGGTGGCGAAATCGGCGCCGCTCGCGGCCGTCTGCTCGAACGGATAGAGATTGGCGGCGAGCAGGTCGATCGGATGGATCGAATGATCGGCGAGCGCCTTCAGATGCGCCTCGTTCTCGCGCACGGCGAGCAGCCCGCCATGGATCTTCGGATGCAGCGTCTTGACCCGCCCATCCATCATCTCCGGCAGGCCGGTGATGTCGGCGACGTCGATCACCTCGATGCCGGCGTCACGCAACAGCTTGGCCGTGCCGCCGGTCGAGACGATGTCGACGCCGTGCCGGCGCAGCGCGCGGGCGAACTCGACCAGGCCGGTCTTGTCGCTGACGGAAAGCAGCGCGCGGGCAATCTTGCGGGTCGTCATGCGGTCAGGCTGCGACAGGCGCGGCTTCGTTGGGATCGACCAGCTGTCCGCCGCCGCCGCCTTCGGTCACGCGCTCGATGTTCCAGACGATCCGCACCTCGCTCGCCTCGCCCATCATGCCGCCGAGCACGACCTGCGAGCTCGGTTGCGGACCGCGCGCGTCGGCGAGGAAGAAGCTCTCCTCGAGCTTGGTCTCCGGCGCGTTCGAGCTGATCCGCCAAGTCTCGCCGTTCTTCAGCTTGAGCAGGGCGCTTTGCCCGTCCGCGCCGAGCTCCACGCGCACCGTCGGATGCAGATGGAAGCGGATGGCATATTCGCCGGCGATCAGCCCCTCCGGGCTTTGCAGGCCGCCCGGCGCCGACAGCTTGTCCTCGCTCGAGATCAACAGCCCATTCGGCGCGACCAGGAATTGCCGCGCGTGGCTCACGCCGAAATCGGTCTTGTAGCCGTCATGCGCCCCCTTGATCCGGAGATTGTCGCCTTGATCGGCCAGCGCGGCTTGCGCGTTGAGCGGGCCGCTCAAGGGCGAGTCCGCGGCGATGCGATTGGCGTTGACGGCGGTCGCGGTGAATTCGGCCGACGAGGTGCCCTCGAAGCTCAGCGTCGAATGCGCCGGCGTCGAGCGGGCGTACGGAATCCAGTCTTCATGGTCGATCGAAGGCGTGCCGCAATTGACGATCATCGGACAATTGCCCGAGCTCATCTCGAAGGAGAGGAAGCCGGCATGCGCGCTCGAGCTGAGCGAGAGCGCCGGCGCCGGGCCGATGTCGCAGATGAGCTGGGTCGTGCCGCAGTCGAGTCGCACATAGCCGGAATTGGTCGCCGCCCGCACCGGCGCGCCTTCGACATCGTCATAGGCGAGCACGGTGGCGAGCGCGTCGGTCGGTGTCGGCCCCGAGCCGTTGAAGCGGGCGAGCGTACCGTCGCCGGTGCGGAAGAACCGCAGCATCGGCATGATGCGGCCGATCGCGTCGGTGAGCTCCTTCGGCGGAGCGCGGTCGCGCGCCACGAAGCATTGCCGCAGCGGCAACAGATCGAGCAGCAGCTCGACCAGGGCGTCCGGGTTGCGCGAGATATGCCCGCCATCGGCCAGGATCTGCCGCTCGAGCTCCCGGCCGAACGGCCGCGCATAGCGGTCGACCACCGCCTGCTGCTCGGCGATGCACAGCCCGGCATAGATCAGCGCCATCAGCGCCACGAGGCGCGGCACGCCGTCCGGCGCATCGCGATAGCTGGCCGAGAGATAGCGAAGCTGCGAGGTGAGCGCCCGCAAGAAGTTGGCGTAGGCTTCCGGCTCGCCTGAGTCGAGGATCAGCACCGAGTTGGACAGCCAGGAGATCACGCGGCGGCCGACGATCTCCGGCTGCCAGGCGAGGCCATGATGCGAGCGCTTGAGCGCGATGAAATCCTGCACCAGCGCCTTGGCCTGCTCGCGCGACAGCTCGCTGCCGGCCGCGCGCAGATGCCGGAGCCAGCCAAAGCCGTAAAGCTCGCGCGCCCATCCGTCCGACGGCGGCGTGATCTCGAACGGCGACTCGATCTCGACCTCGGCCAGCCGTCCGGCGAGGCCCAGATGTCCATTGTAAAGCTCGGTGGCGAAGCTCGGGTCCGCGGTCCTGAGCTCTTGCGGGGCAAGCAGCAATTGCTCGGCGCGGGTGCCCGGATAGGAGATGCTCGCCACGCCCGCAAGCATGAAGCGGCGAAACGCGCCCGGGCCGCTGAGCCGCGCGGAGGTTCCGCGTGCGCCGCGCTCGAAGGGCTGAGAGTCAGCCGCCATTCGGTTTTATCTCCAAGCTGCCGCCCAGCGTCGCATATGACGCAAAGGCCTCCCCGTGCATCCTGAGGGGCGCATTGTCGGGCGGCGGACGGTTCCGATCAAGCCCGATACGTCATGCTCGGTCGGAGCGGACGAGTTGTGTTGCAAAAAAGCCGTCCATGCCGCTCCACTCGGGGGAGTCCAGCCGCAATTCATAGGGAAATGTGCGCAAGCAGCCGGAGGGCTCGATCCACGACTCTTGGCCGAAAAGCTCATCCCGGACGATGGGATCGACGCGAAAAGCCTCGTTTCGCACCAGGAACGCCGCCACTTGCGCCTCGCCCTCCTCGGGCTCGAGCGAGCAGGTCGAATAGACGAGCTTGCCGCCCGGCTTGACCAGCTTGGCCGCATTGTCGAGCAGTTTCGCCTGGAGCCCGGCGAGCGCCACGATGTCTTTCGGCGACTTGGTATAGGGGATGTCGGGATGCCGGCGGATGGTACCGGTCGATGAGCAGGGGGCATCGAGCAGCACGGCATCGAAGGCTTCGCCCGGCTGCCAGATCGCCGCATCGGCCAGCACGCTTTCGGCCTCGAGCCCGAGCCGCGCGAGGTTGTCGCCGAGCAACGCAAGCCGCGTCTTCGAGCTGTCGACCGCGACCACCGAGGCCCCGGCAAGCACGAGTTGCGCGGTCTTGCCGCCGGGCGCGGCGCACAGATCGGCCACGCGCTTGCCGGCGACGTCACCGACGAGCCGTGCCGGCAGCGATGCCGCCACATCCTGCACCCACCAGGCGCCTTCGGCGAAACCGGGGAGGACCTCGATGCGGCCCTTGGGCAGGAACCGCACGCTTCCCGTCGGCAGCACGCGGCCCGCCAGTTGCTCGGCCCAAAACTCCGGCTCGCTCTTCACGCTGAGATCGAGCGGCGGCTCGACGAGATGCGCGGCGGCGATCTGGTGCGCCCGGGCCTCGCCCCAGTAGCTCACCCACCGCGACCACAGCCAGTCGGGCGTGTTGACCCGCGCGGCATCGAGGCCGGCGGCGATGGCCGCGCCCTCGCTTGCCACCTTGCGCAGCACGGCATTGACAAGCTTGTCGTAGCGCTTCGCCTTGGGATCGTATTGGGCGAGCGTCACCGCGAGGTCGATCGCCGCGTGCGGCGGCGTGTTGAGGAACACGAGCTGCGCCGCGGCCGACAGCAGGATCGGATAAAGCGTGCCGGACCGCTCCGGCAGGCCGCGCTCGAGAAACGCGGCGAGCACCAGGTCGAGCTGGCCCTTGCGCCTGAGGCTGGTGGCGACGATGGCGCGGGTCAGCGCCCGGTCGCGCGCCGTCAGGTTGAACATCGCGCCCTTGTCGAGCGAGCGGCCGAGCAGGTCGTCGAGCGGCTGCTTATTTTGCAGCACGGCGCTCAACAGCTCGGCGGCAGCGCGCCGGGCCGGCAGGCCGACTTGATGGTCGCGGTCGCGCGCCCGCGCGCGGGCTTCCTTATCCGATGTGATCATGGCGTGGTTTGCCGGGGTGAGCTGAACAGGCCTAGCCCCAAGGCCCGCGTCCCGCAACCCGCCGCTGCGGCGCCGACCACGGCCCTGCCGCGTCGGGAGCAGCGCTCACGCCAACGCCGCTCTCGCCCATCTCGCGGGCGATCTCTTGCAGCCGCGCCACGCGATTTTCGACGTCGGGATGGGTCGAGAACAGATTGTCCATGCGGGCGCCCGACAGCGGATTGACGATGAAGAGATGCGCCGAGGCCGGATTGCGCTCGGCCGGCATGTTGGGGATGCGGTGCGCGGCGCCGGCGATCTTCTGCAACGCGGAGGCGAGCGCCAAAGGCTTGCCGCTGATCTCGGCGCCTTCGCGGTCGGCCGCGTATTCGCGCGTGCGGCTGATCGCCATCTGCACCAGGCCCGCGGCCAGCGGCCCGAGAATGAGCAAGGCGAGGGTGCCGATGAAGCCGATATTGTTGTTGCCGCTGTTGCGGCCGCCGAATATGAAGCCGAAATTGGCCAGCATGGAGATCGCCCCGGCGATGGTCGCGGTGACGGTCATCAGCAGCGTGTCGTGATTCTTGACGTGGCCGAGCTCATGCGCCAGCACGC
Source organism: uncultured Alphaproteobacteria bacterium (assembly GCA_963798815.1). GTDB lineage: Bacteria > Pseudomonadota > Alphaproteobacteria > Rhizobiales > Methyloligellaceae > Methyloceanibacter. The sequence continues at coordinate 851,120 of CAWCUW010000003.1, read as the reverse complement.
CGGCCAGCTCTTCCTGGTTCACGGTGTTGAGCAGCCCGGTCGTCACCGCGACCGAGGCGTGCTGCGGATTGCGGCCGGTGGCAAACGCATTCGGTTGCGGATTCTCCATGATGAAGACGCGCGGCATCGGCAGCCCAGCGGCCGAAGCGAGCCGGCTGACCAGCGCGTAGAGCTCGGGCGCCGAGCGCGCGTCGACCTCACGCGCGCCGTATATCGACAGCACCATCTTGTCGGAGTTCCAATAGGCGAACAGGTTCATTCCGCCGGCGATCAGCAGCGCCACGACCATGCCGGACTGGCCGCCGATCAGAAAGCCGATGCCCATGAACAGCGCGGTCAGCGCCGCTAGCAGGACGGCAGTACGCAAATAGCCCATTTGGCCTCCAGAACCGGCCTGGGCTCGAAGGCGAACCCAGATCCTCAGGCGTAATATGGAGACCCTGGAGCGGGCGACAAGATAGGCGGAACACGGGTTTCGGCGGGTTTTCCTAAGCCGCGGGCACTTCGGTTTCCGCTTTGGTTACCTTAACGCTTCCTCAATGGCTGCCCCGCATGCTCGCCGAGTAGCATCCTCGGAGTAGCCTCGCCATGCCGACCGTGTTCGAAGCCCGCATCCTCAAGTCCCCTCAGCGCCGTGCCTCCGCGCCGACCATCGCGCTCACGGCACAGCAGAAGCGTCTCGTTCGCGAGAGCATCCTTACGCTCGAGCCGGCGTTCGACCTGGTCGGCCAGCTCTTCTTCCTCAAGCTCTACCGGCTCGACCCGGCCTTCCGCGACCGCTTCGACGGAACGGCCGAGACGCAAGGCCGGAAATTCATGGCGGCGCTCAAGCTCGGCATCGTCTCGCTCAACCATGACGACGGGCTGGCTCCGACGCTCAAGCTGCTCGGCATCCGCCATCGCCAGCTCGGCATCAAGATCCGCCACTACCGCATGATGACCAAGGCGCTGTTGTGGACGCTCGAGCAGTCGCTGGAGAAGCGCTTCACGCGCGAGACCAAGGACGCGTGGTCGACGCTGCTCACCCAGATCACCCGCACCCTCAGCGGGGGCGACGCGGCGCTATTGCGGAGCGTTGGCGGTTCCGCCGCCTGAGCTCACCACCCTCACGGCCACCACGCCCTTCTCGTCGACCATGATTTCCACGTCCTGGTCGGGCTCGAGCGTTTGCGTCTTGCCGTCGACGTCAAGTTGGTCCGAGCCGATGGTAATCACGTGGCCGTCGACGTTGATCTTCATGCCGTCGGACAGCAATTCCTGCGTCATGTCCTTATAGTGGCCGCCCACGGTAACGGTGCGGCCGCCGACCGTCATCGACACGGTCTGGCTGACCGATGTCTCGTCCGGGGTAAAAAACCCGAGGGCGAAGACGATGCCGATCAGAATGGCGAAGACAATGCCGAAACCGATGAGAGCTTTCTTGAGCATGGCCGGTCTTTCTCAAACTGATTTGCGGTTCTGGCGGTGCTCGATGAGATCGGTCACGACCGTTGGATCGGCAAGCGTCGAGGTGTCGCCGAGATTGCCGAAATCGTCCTCGGCGATCTTGCGCAAGATGCGGCGCATGATCTTGCCCGAGCGGGTCTTGGGCAGTCCCGGCGCGAACTGAATGAGATCGGGCGAGGCGATCGGCCCGATCTCCTGGCGTACCCAGTTGCGCAGCTCGGTCTTCAGCGCGTCCGACCATTCCTGGCCCGACATCAAGGTCACGTAGCAATAGATGCCCTGGCCCTTGAGGTCGTGCGGATAACCGACCACCGCGGCCTCCGACACTTTGGGATGGGCGACCAGCGCGGATTCGACCTCGGCCGTGCCCATGCGATGGCCGGCGACGTTGATCACATCGTCGACGCGGCCGGTGATCCAGTAATAGCCGTCCTCGTCGCGCCGGCAGCCGTCGCCGGTGAAATACTTGCCCTTGTAGGTGGAGAAGTAGGTGTCGACGAAGCGCTTGTGGTCGCCGTAGACCGTGCGCGCGATGCCGGGCCACGCATCGAGAATGACGAGATTGCCCTCCGCCGGTCCGTCGATGAGATTGCCTTCGGTGTCGACGATCGCCGGCTGCACGCCGAAAAACGGCAAGGTCGCCGAGCCAGGCTTGAGCTTGGTGGCGCCGGGCAGCGGCGTGATGAGAATGCCGCCGGTCTCGGTCTGCCACCAGGTATCGACGATCGGGCAGCGCTGCTCGCCGACCACGTGATAATACCATTCCCACGCTTCGGGATTGATCGGCTCGCCGACCGTGCCGAGCAGCTTGAGCGATTTGCGCTTGCTGCTCTTCACGAAGTCGTCGCCGAGCCCCATCAGCGCCCGGATCGCCGTCGGCGCGGTGTAGAAGATATCCACCTTGTGCTTGTCGACCACTTGCCAGAAGCGCGAGGCGTCGGGATAGCTCGGCACGCCCTCGAAGATCAGCGTCGTGGCGCCGTTCGCAAGCGGCCCGTAGACAATGTAGGAGTGGCCGGTCACCCAGCCGACATCGGCGGTGCACCAGTAGATGTCGCCGTCGTGATAGTCGAACACATATTGATGCGTCATCGCGGCGAACACGAGATAGCCGCCCGACGTATGCAGCACGCCCTTCGGCTGTCCGGTCGAGCCCGAGGTGTAGAGGATGAACAGCGGATCCTCGGCGTTCATCTCCTCGGGCGGACAATCGTCGCCGACCTTGGCGAGCTCCTGCTCGAGCCAGAGGTCGCGGCCGGGCGTCCACGGCACCTGGCCGCCGGTATGCTTGACGACGAGAACCTTGTCGACGCCGCCGACCTTCTTCAGCGCCGCATCGGCGTTGGCCTTGAGCGGAACCTTGCGCCCGCCGCGCAATCCTTCGTCGGCGGTGATGAGGAAGCGCGATTTGCAGTCCTCGATGCGCCCGGCGAGCGAGTCCGGCGAGAAGCCGCCGAACACGATCGAGTGGACGGCGCCGATCCGCGCGCAGGCGAGCATGGCGTAGGCGGTTTCCGGGATCATCGGCAGATAGATGGTCACCCGGTCGCCGCGCTTGACGCCGTTCGCCTTGAGCACGTTGGCCAGCCGGCAGACCTGCTTGTGCAGCTCGCGATAGCTGATGTGCTTGGCCTCGTGCGCGGGGTCGTCAGGCTCGAAGATGATCGCGGTCTGCTTGCCCCGCTTCTTCAGATGCCGGTCGATGCAATTGGCCGAGACGTTGAGGGTGCCGTCCTCGAACCATTTGATCGACACGTCGGGATAGGCGAACGAGGTGTTCTTGACGCGGGTATAGGGCTTGATCCAGTCGAGCCGCTTGCCTTCCTTGCCCCAGAACTTATCGGGGTCCTCGACGCTCTTTTTGTAGAGCTTCTGGTATGCGTCCTTGTCGACATAGGCACGTTCTTTCCATTTTTTCGGGACCTTCACGCTCTCGACTTTGTACGACTTATGCTCGGACATCCGTCCGCTCCTCCCTGACGCAAGCGCCGTTATCCGGCGCCACCTTGTTACGGCGATATTACGCTGGGCGCGCCCTCCCCGCGCACTGGATTTTAGGCGCCGAAGGCGCCGATGATCGCTCCCATCAGCACCAGCACGGCGAGCCAATGGCCGGCGTCGATCGCCGTCACCACCGGCTTGATGCCCTCGAAGGCGTGGTTGGTGGCGAGCGTGGTCAGCACGAAGCCGATCCAGACGAAAAACCCGCTGATCGCCCCGCCTCTGATGCTGACCTGATTGATGTGACCCATCAGCCCGGCCAGCAGATAGGCCATGACGAGACAAGAAACCGCGGCGATGACCAGCGGCATGATCGGCATCGCCTTGTCGCAGTCCTCTTTGCTTCTGCCGAGCCCGGCCATCCACACCTTGCCGAACACGCTGTACCAGCCCCAGCCGAGCAGGAAGCCCGCGACCGCGGCCACCGCAACGGCGAGATAGTTGACGTGCATTTTCGCATTCCCCCTTGTGCCACTAGGCCTGCGGCGGGTTGGCGAGGCCGCCGAGCTTGCAGATCATACTCCATTCTTGCGGCGAAACGGGCTGGACCGAGAGCCGCGAGACGCGCGCCAGCACCATGTCCTTGAGCTTGGGATTGGCCTTGATCGCGGCCAGCGTAACCGGTTTCGGCAGGTCGGCGACCGCGGCCACGTCGACGCACTCCCATTGCCCGGTGGCGTCGGTCGAGTCCGGGTGCGCTTCCTTCACCACCTTGACGATGCCGACGACGCTCTTGTCCGCGCCGGAAAGATAGAAGAAGCCGAGATCGCCTTTTTTCATCGCGCGCATATTGTTGCGCGCCTGATAGTTGCGCACGCCCGTCCACTCCGCGCCTTTGGCGCCGGCCTTCTTCTGCTGGTCCCAGGACCAGGTCTCGCGCTCTGATTTGAGCAGCCAATAGGCCATGGCGGATCGAGCGGCTTGCCGCTCACTCCTCCTCGTCGGGATTGTTGATGGTCCACCGCCAGGGGCGGATCTCGACGGAGGCGAACACGCCCGCCTTGGCGAACGGATCGCAGGCGCCGATCTCCTGCGCGGCCTCGAGCGAGGCCGCCTCGACCACGACCAGGCTGCCGTTCATGGTCTGCCCGTCAGGCTCGGTGAATGGGCCGGCAAACACCAGCGTCTCGCCGAGGCTTTCGAGATAAGCCAGATGGTCGGGGCGGTTGGCCTTGCGCAAGGGCAGGCTGCCGGGTTTGTCGGTGCAGATCAGGGCGTAGAGCATGGGGATCCTCTGAGATCAGGCTATTGCGCAACTCCCTCCCCCTGCAAGGGGGAGGGTTGGGTGGGGGTCGGACCCCCTCCCGGCGCGCAAGCGCGCCGACCTCCCCCTTTTAGGGGGAGGAGCCTCACGCCTCGGACCTAAGCGGACGGGCCAGCAACGCCTCGATCGCCTCATCGACGGTGGCGAGCCCCGAGATCACCGCATGCACGGCTTGCGCGATCGGCATGTCGATGCCGCGCGCCGCCGCCATCTCCACCAGCGCGCTCGCGGTATAGACGCCCTCGGTGACGGCGATCCGCTTGCCCAACACCTCCGCCAGGCTCTTGCCCTTGCCGAGCTCGATGCCGAGCGACATGTTGCGCGATTGTGCACTGCCGCAGGTAAGCACCAGGTCGCCGAGTCCCGATAGGCCCATCAACGTCTCGCGCCGCGCGCCGAGCGTCGCGCCGAAGCGCACCATCTCGGCGAAGCTGCGCGTGACCAGCGCGGCATGCGCGCTCGATCCGAATTTCTTGCCGGCGACGATGCCGGCGGCGATGGCATAGACATTCTTCACCGCGCCGCCGATCTCCGCGCCGATCACGTCGTCGCTCCAATAGCAGCGGAACGGCGGATGGCTGAGCGCGTAGGCAAGCGCACGGCCGAGCGTCTCTTCTCCGGTGGCGAGCGTGACCGCCGCCGGCAATCCGCGCGCGACCTCGGCGGCGAAGCTCGGCCCCGACAGCACCGCGATCTGCGGCTTCGGTACTACCTCCTCGACGACTTGCGAGATCAACTGGCCGGTCGTCTGCTCGATGCCCTTGGAGCAGAGCACCAGCGGCTGCTCCGGCTTGAGATAGGGCGCGATCTCGCCGGCGATCTTGCGCACGTGCTGCGCGGGCGTCGCCATCAGCAGGAGATCGCAATTGGCGACCTCGTTCAGCCGCGCCGTTGCCTCGATCGCGCGATCGAGCCTGACGCCGGGGAGGTAGGTCTCGTTGCGGTGGTTCTGGTTGATGCCGGCCAGCGTTTCCGGCTCGTAGGCCCAGATCAGCACGTCGCGCCCGGCCCGCCGCGAGGTGACGGCCAGCGCCGTCCCCCAGGCCCCCGCGCCGATGATGCCAACCGATTGCAGCGCCATGCCCGTCCCTGCCTCATCGCCGTGCATAGTCATACAGGAAGTCACCCGGCATCGTCATTCCGGCGCAAGCCGGAATCCAGTGTGGCAAATCCGAGCGCTCGGGCTCTGGATCCCGGCTTTCGCCGGGATGACCGCCATTGGCGAACCGTTAGCCGACAAGCACCTCACGCCTTCACACCGGCGCCGAGCGCGGGCGGCGCGTCGGGGTCGAGCGGCCAGCGCGCCCGGACCGGGGCGGCAAGATCGTCGGTCAGGCCGCGCGAAAGCCGCATGGCCCCGGCCCAGGCGATCATCGCCGCGTTGTCGGTGCAGAGCTCCGGCGGCGGCACCACCAGGCGGAAAATATGCTTGCGGGCTATGGCCTCGAGCGCGGCCCTCAGCCTCTGATTGGCGGCGACCCCGCCGGCGACCACCAGCACGCGTTGTGCCCCCTTGCCGGCGTGTTGCTCGTAAAGCGTGAAGCCGCGCGCCGTCCGGTCCGCGACGATGTCGGCGACCGCTTCCTGGAAGCTCGCGCAAAGATCGGCGACGTCCTGCTCGCTCAGCGGCGCGCGCGCCAGCGCCTCATGCCTGAGCGCGGTCTTGAGGCCGGCCAGCGAGAAATGCGCCTCGCTGCGGCCGCGCATCGGCCGCGGCAGCTTGACCGTCGGCTTGCCGCGCGCGGCCATGCGCTCGACCTCGGGACCGCCGGGATAGCCGAGGCCCAACAGCTTCGCCGCCTTGTCGAAGGCCTCGCCCAGTGCGTCGTCGAGCGTGGTGCCGAGCCGCTGATAGCGGCCCACGTCCTTGACCACGAGCAGCTGGGTATGCCCGCCGGAGACGAGCAGCAGCAGATAAGGAAACGCCAGCCGATGCGTCAGCCCGGCGGTCAACGCGTGCGCCTCGAGATGATTGATCGCGATGAAGGGCACGCCAAGCCCGAGCGCGATGGCCTTGCCCATGGTGACGCCGACGAGCAGCCCGCCGACCAGACCCGGGCCTGAGGTCGCGGCGACCGCATCGATCGCATTGAGGCCGAGCCCGGCCTGCGCCAGCGCCTGCTTGATCGCCGGATCGAGCAGCTCGACGTGGGCGCGCGCGGCGATCTCCGGCACCACGCCGCCATAGGCCGCATGCAGGTCGAGCTGCGAGCGCACCACGCTCGAAAGGATCTCGCCGCTGCCGTCTTCGTTCCGGCGCACGATCGCCGCCGCGGTCTCGTCGCAACTGGTCTCGATCCCGAGCACGGTCAGGGAGATGGGTTTGCCGTCGTCAGCCATGGGGCTTTCTATAGGGTGTGAGGGTGACGATTGAAGGGGGAGACGAAACGGGCCATTAATGCCGCCCAGACTGACGCCTTTACCGTAGGCAATTCAAGGAGTTCAGCTTGCCTTCCCGGCCCCTTCTGATCGGCACGCGCGGCAGCCCGCTGGCGCTCTGGCAAGCGCGCCATGTGCAGGCGCTGCTGATCGAGGCGCATGGCCTTGGCGCAGGCGATGTGGGCTTGAGCGTCATCACCACCTCGGGCGACCGCATCGAGGCGCCGCTGCGCGATTTCGGCGGCAAGGGTCTGTTCACCAAGGAGATCGACGAGGCGCTGCTCAGCGGCGCAATCGACCTCGCCGTGCATTCGATGAAGGACCTGCCGACATTCCTGCCGGAAAACATCGCGATTGCCGCCGTGCTGCCGCGCGCCGACGTGCGTGACGCCTTTATCAGCCCGAAAGCCCCGTCCCTGGCGGAATTGCCTCCCGGCTCGGTGGTCGGGACCTCGTCCTTGCGCCGCGGCGCGCAGTTGAAGCGGCTGCGTCCGGACCTGCGCGTGATCGACTTTCGCGGCAATGTCGAAACCAGGCTGCGCAAGCTGGCCGAGGGACAGGCCGACGCCACGCTGCTGGCCCTGGCCGGATTGAAGCGGCTCGGGCTCGCCGCGCACGCGACCGCGGTTCTCTCCACCGACGAGATGCTCCCGGCCGTGGCGCAGGGCGCGATCGGCGTGACCTGTCGCGGCGACGACGCCAGCACCACGGCACTGCTCGCCGCGCTGAACGACGAGGACTCGGCGACTGCGGTCGCCTGCGAGCGCGCCTTCCTCGCTCGCCTCGACGGGTCCTGCAAGACGCCGATCGCCGGTCTCGCCGAGATCGACGATGGCGTATTGCGGTTTCGTGGGCTGATCCTCGCCCCTGATGGCAGCGAATGGCACGAGATCGGGCTCGACGGTGGCGCGGAGAACGCCGCAAGCATCGGCACCGATGCCGGCGAGGAATTGCTTGCGCGCGCCGGGCCGGAATTTCTGGCAAGCATCGCCTGATGCGGATTCTCGTCACGCGGCCTGAACCCGACGCCAGCCGTCAGGCGGACCAGCTTGCGGCGCGCGGCCATCAGCCGGTGCGTGCACCGCTGCTGCTCATCGAGCCCGTTGCCGGCGTGCCGTTGCCGCTCGAAGGCGCGCAAGCCTTGCTGGTGACGAGCCGCAATGCGTTAAACGCACTTGCCACGCATCGCCAGCTCGCCGAGGCGCTCGCCCTGCCGCTGTTTGCCGTCGGCGAGGCCACCGCCCGCGCGGCGCAAGGGCTGGGCTTCGCCGACGTCACGGCGGGACCTGGAACGGGCGAGGCGCTTGCCAGGTCGGTGTCGGCGGAGTTGCAACCCGGGCAAGGCCCGCTCGTGCATCTCGCCGGCGAGACGCTCGCTTTCGATCTGAAAGCGGCGCTTGCGAGCCAAGGCTTCGTCGTACGCCAGCCGGTGCTTTACCGCGCGATTGCAGCGAATGAGTTCCCGCCGGACGCCTTGAGCTTGCTCAAGGCCGGCGAGATCGACGGCGCCATCCTCATGTCGCCACGAACCGCCAGGATCTTCGCCGACCTGCTCGCCCGGCAAGATGCGGTAACGCAAGCAAGGAGTGTGGTTTGCTATTGCCTCTCCGAAGCGGTAGCGGAGGCGGTGAAACCGCTAGGATGCGCGCTCCGCGTGGCGGCGACGCCGCGCGAGCAAGATGTCCTTGCGCTCCTGGACTCCGAGGCGGCATCCTCCTGAAACACGACTCTGCTCGAGGGTGTAAGGTTAAAGCGTAATGGCAGACCCTTTCAGCGATCAGGATCACGGCCCGGGCGGTGCGAGCAAGCGCCCGGCGCAGACGATCGAAGGCACGGCGACCGAAATCACCGAACCGTCCGACGGCGGCGATGCCGCGCCTGCGGCGGAGGCGGCCGCTGGCGCGGACCGGTCCGAGGTTGCGGGCGATGCGGCGAAGGGCCCCGATGCAGCGCCGCCTCAAGCGCAAGCGAGCCTGCCCGAGCTGAAGAGCTTCGTCACGCACCTTGCCGCGGGCGTGCTGGGGGGCCTTATCGGCGTTGTCGGCCTCGCCCTCGCCTGGGGCGGTCTCGGCGGCGGCGAGTCGAGCGGGCCGCAGCCGGACATCGCCGCGCTGGAAGCGCGCGTCGCCAAGCTCGAAGCCACGCCGCCGGCAACCGGTGATGTAGAGGCATTGGCGCAACTCAAGGCCCAGGTCGACACCCTGGAAACCGGCGTCAAGGACACCGCTCCCAAGCTTGCCGAGCTTGCCGACCGCATCGGCCAACTCGAAACCTCGCTCAAGGCCATTTCCCAATCGGCGAGCGAAGGCGGCTCGGTCGCCTCGGCCGCGGCCATTGCCCAACAGATCGCCGAGGCTGAGCAGCGGCTCGACGTCAAGATCGCCGAGGCGCTGGCCAAGGCCGAGGCCGGCAACGCTTCCACCTTGCAGGCGATGCAGAGCGAGATTGCCGAGCTCAAGGCCAAGATCGGCGCGCTCGCCGAGCCTGGGACGGGCGATGGCACTGCGGCAGGCACCGAGCTCACCGCGCTCGCCGAGCGCCTTGCCAAGCTCGAGGCGGCGCTGCCGGAGTTGGTCGCCGCGATCGGCAAGGAGAATGGCGGCGCCAAGTCGGCGGCGGCGGCCATCGCCTTCGCCAATCTTCGTGCCGCAATCAGCGATGGACGGCCTTACGCCGCCGAGCTCGACGCGATCACCGCGCTTGTGCCCTCGGTCGGCGATCTCGGCGTGCTGCCCGCTTATGCCGAAAAGGGCATCCCGACCGTGCCCGAGCTGGCGCGTGCCTTCGCCGTCGCCAAGGAGGGCGCGGTCGTGGCGACGGCGCCGGCCGCCAGCGGTTCGATTGTCGATACGCTGATGGCGAGCGCGCAGTCGCTGGTGACGATCAAACGCATCGACGAACCGACCACCGGCGAAGGTCCAGACGCTGCGCTGGCGCGGGCCAAGGCGGCGCTGGATCAAGGCGACTTGGCCACGGCCGTCAAGGAGGTCGAGACGCTCGACAGCGCGCCCCGCGAAGCCTTTGCACCGTGGCTCGGCCAGGCGCATGCAAGGCTCAGCGCCGATGAGACGCTGATTCAGCTCGAAAGCGCCCTGCTCGTCTCCGTGGGCAGCAACCCACAAGCCCCGCAACAATAATCTCGATGACCCGCATCTTAGTCTTCACCTTCTGTGTCATCGCCGCGGCGGTCGGGCTGGCCTGGTTTGCCGACCGGCCAGGCAGCGTGACGGTCGAATGGCTCGGCTACCAGGTCGAGACCTCCGCCTTGGTCGGCGCGCTGGCGATTGCCGCCGTCGTTGCCCTGCTGGTCCTGCTTTGGGCGGCGCTGAGTTACCTGCTCACCCGCCCCGCGGCGATTGCGGCCCATGTCCGCGAGCGGCGGCGGCAGCAGGGCTATGATGCGCTGTCGCGCGGGCTGCTCGCCATCGGCGTCGGCGACCGCGCGCTGGCGCAACGCTATGCCGGCATCGCCGGCCGCAATCTGCCGCGCGAGCCGTTGACGGCGTTGCTGCGCGCGCAAACGGCGCAGCTCAGAGGCGACCGCGACGCGGCGCGGCGCGCCTTCGAATCCATGCTCGACCGTCCCGAGACGCAGTTGCTCGGGGTGCGCGGCCTGTTCCTCGAAGCGGCCCGCCGCAACGATACCGAGGCGGCCCGCGCGCTGGCCGAGCAGGCGGTGAAGCGCGATCCTCGCCTCGCCTGGGGCGTCAACGCGCTGTTCGACATGCAGGCGCGCGCCGGCGACTACGAGGGCGCGCTCGATACGCTGGCCATCGCCCGCCAGAACGGCCATGTCGATCAGGACGTGTCGCTGCGCCGCCGCGCCGTGCTGCTGACGGCCGAGGCGCGCGAACTGGAAGCGAGCAATCCCGACAAGGCGCTGACCCTGGCGAACGAGGCGCTGCGGCTTGCGCCCTCGCTCGTCCCCGCCGCCGAGATCGCCGGGCGCATCCTCGCATCGAAAGGCGAGAGCCGGCAGGCATCGCGTCTGATCGCGCGGACCTGGAAGCTGTCGCCGCATCCCGACCTCGCGCTGGTCTATGCCTTCGCCAAGCCCGGCGAGCCGCCGCGCGAGCGGGTGAAGCGGGTCAAGCAGCTGGCGAGCCTCACCCCGGGCGACGTCGAAGGTCAGATCGCCATCGCCAGTGCGGCGATCGAAGCGCATGAGTGGCGAGAGGCGCGCGAGGCGCTCAGCCCCTATCTCGACGACCGCCCGTCGGCGCGCATCTGCATGTTGATGGCGCGCATCGAATTAGGCGAGCTCGGCGACAAGGGACGCGAGCGCGAATGGCTCGCCCGCGCGTTGCGTGCGCCGCGCGACCGCGCTTGGATCGCCGACGGTTATGTCTCCGACCGCTGGCTGCCGATCTCGCCGGTCACCGGCGCCGTCGATGCCTTCGAGTGGAAGGCGCCGGTCGATGCCATCGGCCGCGGCGACGACACGCTGATCATCGAGGAGCCACCCGAGCCGGTGACTGCCTCAGCGCAGGTGTTGGCGCCGTTCGCACCGCCGCGCGCCGAGCCGGCGCGGATCGAGCGCCGCGAGGTCGCCGACGTGGTCGATGTCAGTCCCAAGGCCGAGCGGGAGAGTCCGGTTGCCATGCAAGCGCCGCCGCCGAAGGCCGCCACGCGGGAGGCGCCGCGCTCCACCGCCGAGCAGCGCCTGAAGCCCGCGATCTTCGTGCCCGAGCGCCCGCCCGACGATCCGGGCGTAGCGCAGACCGAGACCGACGAAAGCCCGACCTCGTTGGAGCGCTTGCGCGCGGCGCAAATCCGCTAGCTGCCGATCCGGCGCGGCAGTCGAGGCCAATCTTGCATCGCCTCGGCAATGGCCTTAAGTCACGGGGGCGAAGGCCTCCTGTGCCCGCGCAGCCGGCAGATTGGCGCTAAGCCGCAATAGCTCAGCTGGTAGAGCACATCATTCGTAATGATGGGGTCGGGGGTTCGAATCCCTCTTGCGGCACCATTCCCCTCCGCGCTCAATCGCCGAGCATGGCCAACGCCGCCCGCCGCTCTCCCTGTTTCAACTTCAGGAACAACGCACGCGCATTCTTGATGTCGCGCTCGGACCCGCTCTCCGCCGCTGCCTGCAAGGCCAGCGTCGTCGGATGGTCGGCGCCGCAGACGAACACCAAAGCCTTGGCCAAGCGCCCCATGGCGGCGCGGTCGATATTGGTTTCATCCATTGGCGATATCCTCCAAGCGCTACTTGAACAGCTTCATCGACTGATCCGCCAGCACCCCACCGGTGAGGGCGATGTCGGCGAACGGCGTCCGGTCGGCGATCTCGGCGTCGGCGATCATGATCTGGCCCATCTTGGTGGCAAGCTGCGCGATCGAGGCGCCGTAGACCACGCGCGCGATGCCGCACCACACACTCGCCGCCATGCACATCGGGCAGGATTCGCCTGAGGTGTAGAGCGTCGTGCCCTTCAGTTTCTCGATGCCATGCGCGGCGAGGAATCTGCGCATGGCCACCATCTCGGCATGCGCCGTCGGGTCCTGCTGCTGGTTCCATAGATTGCGCCCGCGCGCCAACACCTCGCCGTCGCGCACGATCACCGCGCCGAAATAGTACGGATCATCGCCGAGCGCCGCCTCTTCCAGGGCGATGCGCATGAAGCCCTCGTCGGCCTCGGTCGCGGGCGCCTCGCCGCCTCTGCCGAACGCGGGCGTGACGATCGGCAGCGCCACCGCGCCGAGTGCGCCGGTGACCAGATGACGGCGATTGATGCCGGTGGAAAGGGTTTTCAGGACGTCTGGCATGTGTCGCTCCACGGCACGGGCGGGCCAGCCCCGCGTCGCTAGGTCGCCGGAACGTGATGACCACCGGCGGCGGCCCGCTGCTACAGTCGCGCCGTTCCCTTACCGTCCAGTGAAGGTGCTCCATCATGTCGTTTGGAATGTATCAGGCCTCGATTCCGGGCTTCGTCAAAACGCTGAACAACCTCACCGCCATTCTCGACAAGGCGGAACGCTACGTCACCGAGCGCAAGATCGACCCCGAAGTGCTGCTGACCTGGCGGATTGCGCCCGACATGTTTCCGTTGACGCGGCAGATCCAGCTCACCTCCGATTTCGCCAAGAGCGCGCCGGCGCGGCTGGCCGGTAAGGAAGTGCCCAAATATCCCGACGAGGAAAAGACCTTCGCCGAGCTCAAGGCGCGCATCGCCAAGACGCTGAAATTCGTCGAAACCATCTCGCCGAAGGATCTCGAGGGCTCCGAGACCCGCGACATCAACTTTACCCTCGGCGGGCAAAACGTTCACTTCAAGGGCGAACCCTATCTTGTGCATTTCGTGCTGCCGAATTTCTATTTCCACGCCACCACCGCCTACGACATCATCAGGAGTTTCGGCGTCGAACTCGGCAAGCGCGATTTTCTTGGGATGTAGCGGCAGCGACCGGTCAGGTCGCAGTACCCGAGCCGCTCGAACCGCGCAGCAGGAACGCCATCAACAGACCAGCGCCGAACCCGCCGATATGCGCCATGTAAGCGACGCCGCCCGCGCTCTCGTCGGTATAGGCGATCGTGCCGACGCCGCTCACGAGCTGCAGCACGATCCACAGGCCGAGCACGACGAAGGCCGGCATGGCGACGATCTGCCGGCCGACCAGCACGTTCACCCGCGCTTGCGGGAACATGAGAATATAGGCGCCGAGCACGCCGGCGATGGCGCCGGACGCGCCGACATTGGGCACGCCCAATTCCGGCGCGATGGCGTATTGCGACAGCGTCGCGGCGATACCGGCCAGCAGGTAAAAAACCAGGAACCTGAAATGGCCCAAGCGATCCTCGACATTGTCGCCGAAGATCCACAGGAACAGCATGTTGCCGCCGAGATGCAGCCAGCCACCATGCATGAACATGGCCGTAAACACGGTCGGAATGTTGGCGGCGGGATGGGCGGAGAATCGCTCCGGAATGAAAGCCCATTGGGTGATGAATTGATCGCCGCCGGAAAGCTCGACCATGAAGAACAGGAGATTGAGGCCGATCAGGGCGAAGGTGACCACCGGGGTCGTGCGCCGCTGCGAATCGTCGTCGCCGATCGGAAACATGCGGGAATCGCCCCTTTTCGGCAGCCCTTGCGGCCGCGATCATAACGGAGCCAAGGGGGAAGTCTATCGGGGCAACCTGCCGCGCGAAAATGCACACGGAGGCTTCTCGGCAACGCTCCGCAACAGAATGACGCAAGGAGCCGAATTGAGGGTGGCCGGAGCCGTCCGGTCGGACTAACTTTAGGGGGCTACGAGGGATTTTCGATATGGGCGAGAGAGGCTTGGTCGCGGCCTTTGGCGCGGCGCTGCGGGTTTTCCTGGCGGCGGCCGTGCTCGCTTGCATCGGCCCGGCGCTGCACGCGCGCGCCGAGCTTCCCCAAGCTGAGGTCGTTGCCAGCACAACACCGAGCGCCGTCGAACCGGCGGCTTCGCCAAGCGATACCGGTCAAGCGGTGCAAACTCCCGCCCCCTCTCCCACTGGCGAGGAGAGCGCCATTCGGCCGCCGGCCGAAAACAGCGAGGGCGATTCGTCGGCTAGCCCCGCCGTGGCCCCCGCCGGCGAAGACGTTCCCGACCCGGCGGAGGGCACCGAGACGGCCGCACCCGCGCCGAGCGAGGCAGCGCCCTCCGACGCCGCGAGCGCGCCCGACCAAGAAGAAGGCAAACCCGCGGAGACGGCCGCGCCGGCCGCTCCGGAGGGCGCGCCCAAGCAGCCTGTGTCTGCCCCGACCGCTCAGGCGCCGGCGCCAACCCCCGGTCCGCTGATGGCCGAGATCGCGTCGAAGCTGAAGGATCCGGCGCTGCGCAAGGGCGCGGCCGCCGAAGACCTCGCCGCGCTCGAAGCCTTCTATATCGAACGCGACGGCGCGCCGCTCTGGGTCACGCCGATGGGCTTTACCGCGCGGGCGCAGGCGCTGATCGCCGAGATCCAGAATGCCGGTAACTGGGGTCTCCCAGCCGATGCCTTCGACCTGCCGTCCGCATCCGCTCTGCCGGCGTCCGCCGAGGCGCAAGCCGACGATGAGGTCAAGCTCGCGCTCGCGGTTTTGAAATATGCCCGCTACGCCCGAGGGGGACGCCTCTCGCCCGGAAAGATCAGCGAGCTGTTCGACCAGAAACCCAATTTGCTCAGCGCGAAGACCGTGTTGGCGGAGATCGCGGCCGCGCCGGCTCCCGCCACCTATCTGACCTCGCTGCAGCCGAAGCAGGCCCAGTTCGAGAGCCTGCGCAAGCTGCTGCTGCGATCGGTCACCAATGCCAAGGCGCGGGGACGCAAGCCGATGGCCGATCCCGGCATTCAGCGGCTGATCGTCAACATGGAGCGGTGGCGGTGGATGCCCCCCGAGCTCGGCGATTACTATGTCTGGAACAACGTGCCCTCCTACGTCACGCGGGTGATCAAGGGCGGCAAATCCATCTATGTCGAAAAGGTCATCGTCGGGCAGCCGAAATATGCGACCCCGCTGTTCTCGGCGAATCTGCGCTCCATCGAGTTCAATCCCGATTGGACGGTACCGGACACCATCAAATTCGAGGACCTCGCTCCCCGCTTGCGTCAGGGCAGCGCCGACGGCACGCACGACATCTCCATTCTGACCAGCAACAAGCTGTCGGTCAGCTACCAGGGCAAGCCCATCGACGCCGCGACGGTGGATTGGAATCGCGCCAATATCCGGCAGTATCGATTTACCCAGGAGCCCGGACCCGACAACGTGCTCGGCGTGCTCAAGTTCAATTTTCCCAACCGGCACGCCATCTATATGCACGACACCATTCAGCCGGAGCTGTTCAGCGAAACCGAGCGCTCGCTGAGCCATGGCTGCATCAGGGTGCGTCAGCCCGACCGGCTCGCCGCGCTGCTGCTCGCCGAGGATAAGGGCTGGTCGCCGCAGCAGGTGAAGGACCTGCTCGCCAAAGGCAAGAACAGCGGCGTGACGCTGAGCAGGCCGGTGCCGGTCCACCTCACCTATTTCACGGTGGTGGTGGACGCCCAGGGCAAGCTGCAAACCTTCGCCGACATCTATGGGCTGGACAAGAAGATGGCTGCCGCGTTGTTCGGCAAATCCGAGGCCATTTCAACCTCTGCCGCGGCGAACCAAGTCAAGCGGAGCGCGTGGAACGGCGGCGGCTTCGGCGCTATTACCGGCCTATTCGGTAACTGACCGACGCCGGATCATTTCGCCGGCTGAGGGACCGCGGCCTTGTCGATGGCGGCGAGGATCGCCCGCGCCAGCGCGCTTAGCGATGGGTCGCGCGCTCCCATCACCAGCACCAGATCGCCGGGCCTCGCTGCGTCGGCGAGGCGGCCGATCAGCCACTCCCGCGAAGGCGCGAACTCGGCATTCACGCCATGTGCGCCGATCTCGGCGACGATATCCGCCGCGGAGAAGTCGCGTGTGGCGGTGCCGCCGGCGTAGAATATTTCGAGCATCCACAGACGGTCGCTTGCCTCGAGCTCGCGGGCGAAGGTGGCGACGAAATCCTTGCGCAGGAAGCGCGTCGGCCCGTAGCCGTGCGGCTGGTAAATGGCCAGCACGCGATTGGCGCGGAGCTTCGCCGTCTTGATCGCCGCGGCGATCTTCTCGGCGTTGTGGGCGAAATCGTCGATCACCTCGACGCCATGCGCCTTGCCCACGGTCTGGAAGCGCCGGCCGATGCCACGGAAGCCGGCGAGCGGGCTCACCATCTCCTCGAGCGCAACGCCGAGCAGGCTCGCCGCGGCGATGGCGGCAAGCGCGTTGGCGACGTTATGCGCTCCGGCGACCGGCAGCGTGAACGCGGCATGCTCGACGCGGAAGCGGCTCGATGCCGGACCAAGCTCGACGTCCTCGCCGCGAATGTCGGCGCGAGCGCTGAAGCCGAAGCGCAGCGCGCCGCCGGCGAACGGATCGAGATTCTCGGTATCGCCCACCACCAAGCCTTCGCGCGCGCGGGCGCGCAGCGTGGCGAACATCGCCGCGACCTCGGTCATTTCCTTATGGTCGCGCTGGAGGTTGAGGATCACACCGATGGAGGGCGCGTAACGCACCAGCGAGCCGTCGCTCTCGTCGGCTTCGACGACGAGCAGGTCGGAGCGGCCGGCGAACGCATTACCCGGAAGCCCGTGCGCCTCGAGCTCGGGCAAGTCGGCGCCGGTGATGACGGACGGATCGCGGCCGGCACCGCTCAAGATCGCGAAGATCATCGCGCTCACGGTCGACTTGCCGCTGGTGCCGGTTACGGCGATGGAGCGGTGCTCTCCCACGAAATGCGCCAGCAGCTCGGAGCGATGGATGATGGGGATGGCGTGGGCGCGTGCCGCGACGACATCGGCAACCTGCTCCTCGACCGCGGTCGAGACCACCAGGGCGGCGCAATCCTGGCTCAAGCCGCTGCCGTCCTGCGGCAGCACCATGATGCCGAGCCGTTCGAGCTGCGAGCGCAAGCCGGCGCGCTCGCCGTGGTCGAACGCCCGATCGCTACCGCTGACGACGCCGCCCATCATCGCCTGGAACTGGGCGAGCGCGCTCATGCCGGCGCCGCCGAGCCCCGCATAGTGAAAGCGGCCCTTGCCTTTGGGATCGGGCATCGGCGGCGCGTCCGGTGCGGCGACGAACACCAAATCGCCCTCGCGCGTTTGGCCGAACAGCTGGCACACATGCTCATTGGAAAGCCGCACGCAGCCATGCGACACCGGCCGTCCGAGCAGGCCTTCGTGATTGGTGCCGTGCAAATAGATGTAGCGCTCGAGCGAATCGCGCCCCGCGCCGCGATTGACGCCGTGTTCGAGCCCATCGAGGGTGAGGATGCGGGTGAGGATCAGATCGTCGTCGCGCGTTTCGCCTCGCCACATGTCGCCGGTCGGCTCGCGCGAAACGAACACCGTGCCGGCCGCGGAGTCGGCGCCGATGCGTTGGTGGATGCGGTGCCAACCCGGCGGCGTTCGGTACGAGCCTTGCTCGCCGCCGATGCCCGCGCGCGCGGTCGAGACGGGCCAGGCGGCGACCGCCTCACCGCCCTCGAACCAAGTGGCGAGCTGGCGCTCGGCGTCGACCACGAGCAGGCGTTCTGGCAATGCCGACGGAGCGCCCGGGCGCGCGAGGCCCTGGCGCGCGAACTCAAGCGCGCGGGCCGAATTGGACTCGATCGGTGCTGTCACGCGCGCACTCTGCCATATCGGGCAGCCGCGCCGTTACTCTCTTGTGGCGAGTTTTCGGATGGAATTGAGGACCGGCGGTGATCCGCCGATCCTCAGATTGCGCGGCTGCCGGCTACCACCAATAACGCCAGTAGGGCCGGTAATAATACGGCCAGGGCCGGTAATAGGGTCGATACCCGTATCTGTAGCCGTAATAGGGCCGGCGATAGCCCCAATAGCCGTAGCGGTTGTAAGGCCGCCATCCATAGCGGTGATAGCGATAGCCCACGGTCTCGACCGCGTTGGTCTGACTGGCGAGGCCGTCAATTTTGGGGAGCGGCGCGGCGGAAGCCGGGCTCAGTCCGAAGGCGAGGCCGGCGACAATGGCCGCGGCCGCAAGTCTAGTGAGGAGGTGACGCATCTTGTTGTCTCCTTGACGCCAATCTCCCCCGGCGCGCGAATTGTAGCGCCCGTCCAAAGTCGCGGCAACCCGCGTCGGATCACAAGAAATTGACGCAGGCCAAGTGGGCGCGTTTGGCGGTAAGAGCTCGTGTTCGGCGCCGAAGCGTCGACGCCTAGAACATCGGCCCGCCATAGGGATACATGAACTGCCAGTAGCGGTACTGGTAAGGCCGCCAGTAGGGGTAGTAGGTCCAGTTATAGCGGCGCGGGCCCGCGGCGTAGCGGTTATAGCGGTGCGCATTGACCGAGCGGCGCGAGACCTGCTCCACCGCGGCGCCACCGATTTCCCGGCTCACCGCGGCCTGATCGCCAAGCGCCAGAGGCAGCGCCGAGGCGGGTTTTGCCGCCAGCGCCAGCGCGCCGGCCATGAGGGCAAAGGCAAGCAGAAGTCGCAGCATTAAGAATCTCCTTACGCCCAATCCCCGCTTGGTCCCACGCCCAATCTATAGCACAGCCCACCTTTCCGCCGGGTTAGCGGCCCGGGCTTTTCCCCAACCATAGCCTTCCGGCATGGAATTCAAAGCGAAGCGGCATTTCAGCTCTCCCGTTCCTTTCGCCATGCTCCTCCTTACCAAACTCGGCCTCGACCGGCCGCCAAGAGGAGAAAGTCCATGGTCCTACGCCTTATCTGCTCCGCTCTACTCGTTGCCGGCGCGCTCGCACTGTCGCCCCTCGGCGCGGCGCAGGCCGCCGAGGATGACGGCATCGTCAAGTTCAAGAGCGCCTATTCCATGCCCGAGACGATCGCGCGCATGAAAAAGGACATCGCCGACAAGGGCATCAAGTTCTTCGACGAGATCGACCAGGCGAAGCTCGCCGCCGACGCCGGCGTGACGCTGCTGCCCTCGACGCTGCTCGTGTTTGGCAACCCGCCGCTGGGAACTTTGTTCCTCACCTCCGACCCCGACGCCGGACTCGATTGGCCGGTGCGGCTGTTGGTCTACCAGGATGCCAAGGGCGAGGTATGGGTGGTCTATACGGATTTCGCCTGGATCGCCCGCCGGCACGGCATCACCAACCGCGACAAGGAATTCAACATGGCCTCCGAGGTGATCGGCTCGATCACCTCCACCGTCAAGAAATAGTCGCTTACAGCCACGCCGCGGCGACGAGCAGGATCAGGATTTCGCTGACCTGCTCGAGCGCGCCGAGCACGTCGCCGGTCTGTCCGCCGATCTGTTTGATGCAGAGCCAGGCCATCAGCCCCATCACCGCCGCCAGCAGCAGGCAGGCGATCAGCGCGGCGCCAAAGCCGAGGCAGAGAAGGATCGTGACCAGCCCGATCAGGACAGCGATGACCGCGCTGCGCTGAGGCGGCGTGCCCGCGCCTGCCGAGAGGCCGTCGCGGCGCGCGTTTGGCACGAGTTCGCATAAAGGCCGGCAGCGTGGCGCGCGCCCCGGCATGCGCGGCGATCAGCGCCAGCGCGACCAGCTCCGGTTCGGCGAGACTCACCAGCGCGCCCGCCCGCAGCATGAAAGACAGGATCAGCGCACAGGTGCCATAGGCGCCGATCTCGCTGTCGCGCATGATGTCGAGCTTGCGTTCGCGGCTTGCGCTCGCACCGAAGCCGTCGGCGGTGTCGCCGAGGCCGTCTTCATGCAGAGCGCCGGTGATCAGGAGCGTGGCGGCCACCGCCAGAATGCCGCTGAGAATGGGATCGAGATAGAGCCCATCGGCAAGCCAATAGACGAGCGCGCCGATGGCGCCCACCAGCGCGCCGACCAGCGGAAACGCCCAACTCGACCGCGCGATGTCTGTTCCTTCGCCGACGGCCGAATGCACCAGCGGCAGCCGGGTGCAGAAGGCTAGGCTGGTACCGAACTCCGTGATAAGGCCCTTGGCCGAGGCGTCCCCCGCCATTGCTTTCGCTCCTCTCAAGCCCTTAAGCGTTAGAGTCTACTCCGAAATGACGCGCTTCGCTGCCCTGGACGAATTGCGTTCGGCCTGTCTCGATCTTCCCGGCGGCCACACGGAAGCGGCGGCGGCGGTTGCGGCTCGCGAAGCCAAGCTCACCAAGCCGCCGGGGAGCCTCGGGCGCCTGGAAGCGGCCGTCGAATGGCTTGCGCTTTGGCAGGGCCGCAACCCACCGCGTCTCGGCAAGGTTGAGATCCTGGTGTTTGCCGGCAATCACGGCGTCACCGCGCAAGGCGTCTCCGCCTATCCGGCCGAGGTCACCGCGCAGATGGTGGCCAATTTCGCGGCCGGCGGCGCCGCCATCAACCAGCTCGCGCAGCTTTCGGGCGCCGAGCTCCGCGTCATCGCGCTCGACCTCGATCATCCCACGGCGGATTTCACCGTTGAGCCCGCCATGGACGAGGCCGCGTTCCTCGACGCCGTGTCGGCGGGATACGCAGCGCTCTCGCCCGAAGTCGATCTGGTGGTGCTGGGCGAGATGGGCATCGGCAATACGACGTCGGCTTCGGCGATCGCGGCGGCGCTGTTCGGCGGCGGCGGCGCACGCTTTGCCGGCCACGGCACCGGCGTCGACCAACGCGGCCTCGAGCGCAAGCGCGCGGCGATCGACGCCGCCCTCGCCCGGCACGAAGCAATTCTCCACGATCCGCTGCGTGTCGCCGCCGCGCTGGGCGGCCGCGAGCTTGCCGCCATTCTCGGCGCCGCGCTTGCGGCGCGGCATCGGCGCATCCCGACGCTGCTCGACGGCTTTGTCTGCACCGCCGCCGTGGCGCCATTGGCTAGGCTCCGCGCCGGCGCGCTCGACCATGCGCTTGCCGGCCATATGTCGGCCGAGGCGGGACATCGCCTTCTGCTCCAGGACCTCGGCTTGCATCCCTTGCTCGATCTCGGCATGCGGCTTGGCGAAGGCTCCGGCGCCGCGGTCGCCGTGCTGGTCTTGCGTGCCGCGCTCGCCTGCCACACCGGCATGGCGACCTTCGCGCAAGCCCATGTCTCGGGGAAGGACGCTTAGACCTTAGCGATGGCGTGGAAGAAGGTGCCGGTGACGTTGCCGCGCCGGCCGCCGGCTGCGCCAAGTTCTTCGCCCTGGCTGTCGGCAAGCTCCGCCAACGGCTCGTCCTGGCCGGGCGTGGTCAAGGCCGCGTAGTGGAATTCGTGCCCGCGCAACAGCGTACCGGGCTTCCCCAGCGGACTGTCGGCGAGCAGCCGCGCTTGGCGATAGCCGAGATGCAGCTTGCGATGGGCGAAGCTGGTGGCATGGCCGAGCAGCCCCGCCATGCGGTGGCTGACGCCGTCGGCATCTTCAAGGCTCTCACCGAGCACCATGTAGCCACCGCACTCGCCATGCACCGGCCGCGTCGTGGCGAACTGCGTCAAGCCGGCACGGAATCGCGAGGCGGCGGCCAGCGTCCCGGCATGCAGCTCCGGATAGCCGCCCGGGAGCCAGCAACTGTCGCAATCCTCCGGCGGCATCTCGTCGGCGAGCGGCGAGAAGGACACGATCTCCGCGCCCGCGCGCTTCCAACCCTCCAACACATGCGGGTAGACGAAGCTGAAAGCGTCGTCTCGCGCCAAGGCAATACGCTGGCCGGGCGGCGGCACCGGCGCATCTAGCCGGGCAGCCGAGCGATGCGGCGGCACGGCGAGCTGCTTGATCGCATCGAGATCGAGATGATGCTCGGCCATGTCGGCGAGATGGTCGAGCCGCGCGGCGAGGTTCGCATGCTCGGCGGCCTGCACCAGGCCGAGATGGCGCTCGGGCAGCGCGAGCGACGCATCGCGCGGGATGGCGCCGAGGATGGGAATGTCGAGGGCGGCGATGGCGTCGGCCACCAGCCGCACATGCCGCGCGCTGCCGACGCGGTTCAGCACCACCCCGGCGATCCGCACGTCGCGCTGGTGCGAGGCAAAGCCGCGCACCGAAGCCGCAGCCGATTGCGATTGCCCGGCGACGTCGATGATGAGCAGCACGGGAAGGCCGAGCCGCGCGGCGAGATCGGCCGACGCCCCGGTCCTGAGCGGCGGCGCGGGGACGCCGTCGAACAGGCCCATGGCGCCTTCGATCACCAGCAGGTCGGCATAAGCGGCGTTCTCGGCGACCAGCGCATCGATCAGCGACGGCGGCATGGCCCAACTGTCGAGATTGAAGCTTGGCCGCCCGGTCACCGCCGCATGGAAGCTTGGGTCGATATAGTCGGGGCCGACCTTGGCCGCCTGGACCACGAGGCCGCGCCGCCTGAGTGCCGCCAGCAGCGCCAGCGTCAGCGTGGTCTTGCCCGCGCCTGAGCGAGGCGCGGCAATGATCAGGCCGGGCGCGGTCATAGGCCGCGTTTCCTCAAGTGACGAAAGGGTTTGGCGGCACTATAGCCAAGGGCATGGCCTCGCAAGACCGCCCGCTCCGCTATGGCTGGACCACCGGCGCCTGCGCCACCGCCGCCGCCAAGGCGGCCTATCAAGCGCTGCTGACCGGGGAGTTTCCCGATCCGGTCGAGGTGAGCTTGCCGCGCGGTCAGCATCCGGCCTTCGCGCTTGCCACCAATTCGCTGGGCGATGGCACGGCGACAGCGGGCGTGGTGAAGGATGCCGGCGACGACCCCGATGTCACCCACGGCGCGCTGATTCTCGCCACGGTTCGCCGCGCCGCGAAGGGAAGCGGCGTCAGCTTCCGCGCCGGCGAAGGCGTGGGCACGGTCACGCGGCCGGGCCTGCCCATTCCGCCCGGCGAGCCCGCCATCAACCCCGTGCCGCGGCAGATGCTGCGCGACGCGATCGCCGAGATTGCCGCGGCCCATGGCGATGCTGGCGATGTCGAGATCGAGATCGCCGTTCCCGGCGGCGAGGCGCTGGCGGCCAAGACGCTCAACGGACGCCTCGGCATCGTGGGCGGCTTGTCGATCCTCGGCACCACCGGCATCGTCGTGCCCTATTCCTGCTCGGCCTGGATCCACTCGATCCATCGCGGCATCGATGTCGCCCGCGCCGCGGGGCTCACGCAGATCGCGGGTGCGACCGGTAGCGCGTCCGAGACGGCGGTCCAGCAACTCCACGACCTGCCCGAAACCGCATTGATCGACATGGGCGATTTCGTCGGCGGCATGCTCAAATATCTGCGGACGCACCCCGTGCCGCGCGTCACCATCGCCGGTGGCGTCGGCAAGATGACCAAGCTCGCCCAGGGCTTGCTCGATCTGCATTCGCGGCGTGGCTCGGTCGATCTCGGCGTGCTCGCCAAGCTTGCCGAGCAGGCCGGGGGCTCGCCGGAGCTTGGCGCGCGCATTCTCGCCTCCAACACCGCGGCGGAGGCCTTCGCTCATGCCGGCGCGGAGGGCGTGCCGCTCGGTCATGCGGTGGCGCACGCCGGATGGGAAACCGCTGCCGCTGTCGTTGCCGGCAAGCCGATCGAGATCGAGATCGCATTGTTCGACCGCGACGGCCGGCTGGTCGGCCACGCGCCGTTCGCGCCCGCTCACGCCGCGCCCCCCCTGAAGCGTCGGCGATAATCGGCGTCGTATAGCGCGCTGTCGCGGAAATCCTCGGCTGCCAGCGCGCGCCCGACCAGGATCAAAGCCGTGCGCTCGATCGGCTCGGCCGCGAGTTTCGCGGCGATGTCGCTGAGCGTGCCGCGCACGATTCTCTCGCCCGGCCGGCTGGCATCGGCCACCACAGCGACCGGACAGTCGCCGCCATAGATCGGTGTCAGCTCTCGGACGACCGTGTCGAGCGCCTGCATGGCGAGATGGATGGCAAGCGTCGCTCCGGTCGCGGCGAAGGCGGCAAGCGTCTCGCCGTCGGGCATGCGCGAGGCACGTCCCGCTATACGCGTCAGCACCACGCTCTGCACCACCTCGGGCACGGTCAGCTCGCAACCGATCGCTGCGGCAGCGGCGGCAAAGGCCGGCACACCGGGCGTCAGCGTGTAGCGAATGCCGCGGCGCTCGAGCCGGCGCAGCTGCTCGGCGAGCGCGCTATAGATCGACAGGTCGCCGGATTGCAGCCGCGCCACGTCTCGTCCCGCCGCGTGCGCCGCCACGAACTCCGCCTCGATCTCGTCGAGCGCCAGCGGCGCGGTATCGACGATGCGCGCGCCCTTCGGGCAATAGGCCAAAAGCTCTTTCGGCACGATCGAGCCGGCGTAGAGACAGACCGGGCAGCGCGCGATCAGGTCGCGGCCGCGCAGCGTGATCAGGTCGGCGGCGCCCGGTCCGGCGCCGATGAAATGCACGGTCATGCCGCTTCCTCGTCGCTGGCGAGCGCGCAGGTGACCGGCCCGAGCACGATGCGCGGCAAAATGAGCCGAGCCTTTGGCCCCCCGGCCGCGAGCGCCGCCGCTTCGGCGACGGAAGGCACGCCGGCCAACGCCAGCACCCGCCTCGACCATGTGGCGCCCCGCGCGGAAGCGATTTCGAGCGCGTCCTGATCCACGTACACGAGTCTCAGACCGCGCGCGGCTGCGGTCTCGGCGAGTCCCGCTTCGTCCCGCTTGCGGGCCGAGGTCGCCAACAAATCGATCTTCGCCAGCGGTCGCCCGGCGCGTTCCAGCGCCATATCGACAGCGGCGCCGATCTCCTCGGCGGACGCGCCCTTACGGCAGCCGATCCCCGCCACGATCATGGCTTCACCCACACCCATTGCGTCACCGGCATCGCTGGGCGCCAGCCGGTCTTGCCGCCGACGCTGTCGGCGCGCGAGACGGCGAGGCGCGTGAGCGTGCCGCCGCGCGAGGCTTGGCGGGCGATCAGTTCGGCCTCGGTTTCCAGAGTCACGGCGTTGGCGACCAGCCGTCCGTCGGGCTTCAGCGCTGCGATAGCCGCATCGAGCACGCCTGGCGCGCTGGCGCCGCCGCCGATGAACACCGCGTCGGGCGTGGCGAGGTCCGCAAGCGCCTCCGGCGCGTGCCCCTCGATCACTTCCAGCTCAGGCACGCCGAAGGCAGCGGCATTGCGCCGGATGCGCTCGGCGCGGTCGGCGCGCGCCTCGATTGCCGCGGCGCGCAGCGTCGGATGCGCCAGCATCCATTCGATCGCGACCGAGCCTGAGCCGGCGCCGATGTCCCACAGCAGTTGGCCCCGCAGCGGCGCCAGCGACGATAGCGTCACCGCGCGGATCTCGCGCTTGGTGATCTGCCCGTCATGCTCGAACAAATCGTCGGCGAGACCGGGCGCGTAAGCGATGATGCGCGCGCCCGGCGCGGCGATCACCTCGACGCCGACCACGTTCAACTCGGCGATGCCGGCGAGATCGAAGCCGGAGGCGGTCGTGGCGCGGATGCGCTCCTTGGCGCCGCCAAGCGCTTCCAGAACCCTCAGCCGCGAGTCGCCGAACCCCGCCTCGACCAACAGCCGCGCCAGAGCCTCGGGCCCATCGCTGTCGGCGGTGAGGGCGAGCACGCGTGCGCCGGGATGGAGATGCGGCTTGATGCGCTCCAACGCGCGGCCATGCAGCGACACCAGCACGATGTCGGGTAGCGCCCAGTTGAGCCGCGCCGCGGCGAGACTGAACGAGGACGGCGCCGGCACCACCAAGGTTTCGTCCGGCGCGACGTGGTTCGCCAGCACCGAGCCCACCCCATAGAAGAACGGATCGCCCGAGGCGAGCACGCAGACATTCCGGCCACGCGCCGCGAGCACCTGCTCGACGCCACGCGAGAAGGGACTTGGCCAGGGCTTCGCCTCGCCGCGGATCAATGGCGCGGCCAGCGCCAGATGCCGCGCGCCGCCGAACACGATCTCGGCCCCCGAGACCAGGCCGCGCGCCGTCGCGCTCAAGCCGTCGATCCCGTCCTCGCCGATGCCGACAATGGACAGCCAGCGCCTGGATGAGGCAGGTTCGGGCATGGCCGGCTCAGCGCGCATCAGGAAGATCCTTATCCTTGGCGGCACGGCCGAAGCACGGGCGCTCGCCGATCAATTGGCGAGACGCGACGATCTCGCCGTGACGCTGTCGCTGGCCGGACGCACCGCCGAGCCGCTGGCGCAGGCCGTGCCGGTGCGAAGCGGTGGCTTCGGCGGCAGTGAAGGTCTCGCCGCTCATCTTCGCACCGAGCGCATCGACGCGCTGATCGACGCGACGCATCCTTATGCCGCCGTCATTTCCGCCAATGCGGCGCGCGCCTCGGAGACCGCCCGCGTGCCGTTGCTGGCACTGCGGCGTGCGGCCTGGGTGAAGCAAGCCGGCGATAATTGGACCGAAGTCGCTGCGGTCGGGGACGCCGTGCGAGCGCTCGGCGAGAAGCCGCTTCGCGTGTTCCTGACGCTCGGCCGCAAGGAGCTCGCGCCGTTTACGGCCGCGCCGCAGCATGTTTATCTCGTGCGCAGCGTCGATCCCGTCGACCCGCCGCTCGCTGTGCCGCACGCCACCTACATCACCGCATGCGGCCCCTTCACCGAGGCGGGGGACCGCGCCCTGCTGGAAACGCATCGCATCGAGATCATCGTCGCCAAGAACAGCGGCGGCGCGGCGACCTATGCCAAGATCGCTGCGTCGCGCGCGCTCGGCATTCCGGTGATCATGCTGAAGCGCCCCGCCCTGCCCGAGGTCGCAACCGCCACGACGGTCGAAGAGGTGCTTGCCTGGCTCGATCATGCCAGCGCGCCTTCGACCGCCCGCGGCGTATAGACCAGCGGGCTTTGACCCTCGCGCACGATCAGCTTGGTCTCGCGCGAGCCGACGATGACCAGCGTCGCCATGTCGGCTGGGGCGTCGGCGGCGGCGGCGAGCGAGGTCACGCTCACGCTCTCGTCCGGCCGTCCCACCGCGCGGCCGAAGATCACCGGCGTCGCATCCGGCAAATGCCGCGACAGCAGCGTGAATGCCTTGCCGAGCTGCCAGGGTCGCGCGCGGGAGACCGGGTTGTACAGCGCGATGACGAAGCCCGCCGAGGCGGCAGCGTCGAGCCGCCGTTCGATCAACTCCCACGGCTTGAGATTGTCGGACAGCGACAGCGCGCAGAAATCGTGCCCCAACGGCGCGCCGGCGCGGGCCGCGACCGCCAGCATGGCGGTGACGCCGGGCACGATGGCGATGTCGAGCGCGCGCCAGGCTTGCGGCCCGCTTTCCACCGCCTCCAGCACCGAAGCGGCCATGGCGAACACGCCCGGGTCGCCGCCCGAGACCACGGCGACGTTGGCGTCCTCGGCGGCATGGCGCAGCGCCGCTCGAGCGCGCGCGCCTTCCTCGCGATTGTCCGACGCATGCCGCGTCTGGTTGGGCCGCACCGGCACGCGATCGAGATAGGGCGCATAGCCGTAAAGCGCCTGCGCTCCGTCCAGCGCCTCGCGCGCCTCTTGCGTGAGATAGCGCGCATCGCCGGGACCGAGCCCGATCACTGCCAGCCGTCCGTTCACGGCCGTCCCTCCCAGCCGGGCACCAGCACCATGGCGAAATACGGCGCGAAGGTATCCAGCTTGTCGGTGAGTTTCATCACCGAGGCGTTGGCCATCGTGCCGCGCTCGACATAGATGGCGCGGTCGAGCCGGCCGGCGCGCTCCAGGGCGCGGCGCACCTTGGCGAGATGCCGGCCGATCTTCATCACCACCGCGGCGTCGGTATCGGCCAGCCGCCGCTCCAGCTCATATTCCGGCAGCGTC
The DNA here is from genome assembly GCA_963798815.1 of uncultured Alphaproteobacteria bacterium. Classification (GTDB taxonomy): domain Bacteria; phylum Pseudomonadota; class Alphaproteobacteria; order Rhizobiales; family Methyloligellaceae; genus Methyloceanibacter. The sequence continues at coordinate 822,948 of CAWCUW010000003.1, read as the reverse complement.
CCAGGCAGCACGGTGAACACGTCGTCGCCCTGCGCGATCGGCGTGCCGACCGCGGACCAGCAGCCCGACATGCCGGTGACACCGGCGACGATCTCGGTCGGATAGCGCTCGGCGAGCCGCACATGCAGATGCATGTATGAGCCGTAGAACAGGGGATCGCCCTCGGCGATCACCGCGACCACCTTGCCCCGGTCGAGATGCGTGGCGATCGTCTCGGCCGCGCCATCATAGAAGCCGTGCAACGCATCGCGATAGGCGGCGTCGTGCTTGGGGATTTCCGTGGTCACCGGGTAGAGCAGCGCCAGCTCCTCGACGCCTTGCTTGAGATGCGTGGCGGCGATGCTGCGCGCATTGCTCGCGTTCCCCGCCTTGGCGAAATGGGCGACGACATCGGCCGCTTGCAGCGCGGCGATGGCGTTCAAGGTGACGAGGCCAGGATCGCCGGGGCCGACGCCGATGCCGAGCAGACGCGCGGTCATAGACCTTCCCTCGCCAGAGCATTGATCGCGGCCGCGGTCATGGCGCTGCCGCCCATCCGCCCGCGCACGATGAGATAGGGCACGCCGAAGGAATTGGCGGCGAGCGTCTCCTTGGATTCGGCGGCGCCGACGAAACCTACGGGGATGCCGAGAATGGCGGCGGGCTTGGGCGCACCCGCCGCCAGCATCTCCAGCAGGCGAAATAATGCCGTCGGCGCATTGCCGATAGCGACCACCGCCCCATCCAGCCGGTCGCGCCACAATTCGAGCGCCGCGGCGGACCGCGTGGTGCCGAGCTTGGCGGCAAGCTCGGGCACGGCGGGATCGCGCAGCGTGCAGATCACCGCGTTCTTGGCCGGCAGCCTAGCGCGGGTGACGCCATGCGCCACCATCTCGGCATCGCACAGGATCGGTGCGCCGCGGAGAAGCGCGCCGCGTGCCGCCGCGACCAGCCCCGGGGCGAATTCGATGCGCTCGGCCGCCGTGACCTGGCCGCAGGCATGGATCATGCGCACGGCGATCTCGGCTTCCTCGGGGGCGAAGCGCGTAAGGTCCGCTTCGGCGCGGATGATGGCGAAGGAGCGCTCATAGATGGCGGCGCCGTCGCGGATGTAATCGAGGTCCTTAAGCATTGACGGCCTTGCGCTTCTGGCTCGGCTCGCCCCGGAGCGTGGCGATGAGCTGGCTTTCATCGAGATAGGTCGATGGCGTCACGCGGGCCGTGTCGTTGGCGATGAGGCCGTAGCCTTGCGCGGTGCCGACGACGGTGAGCGGCGCGGGCGCGGGATGCGCGCAGCCCTTGGCGCAACCTGAGACGTGCAGGGCCACGCCCTCACCTGCCAGCGGCACGTCGCGTGCGATCTCCACCGCCAGCGACCGCGCCGGGATCAGACCGCTGGCGCAGGCCGGCGCGCCGGGACAAGCGACGATGCGGCGGCGCGGGTCGGCGCCCTCGGTCACAAAGCCGAGCCGTTGCGCTTCGCCTGACAACGCCGTGGCATCGGTCTCGCCGAGTGGTCCGAGCAACAACGACCGGTCGGGAGCCGGCCGCGCCCAGCGCGCCCCTTGCGCCAGGGCGATTTCGGCAAGCGCCTTCAGCGCGGCGGCTTCGGCATGGCCGAAGGCAAGCCCGAGGCCGATCGCGAATGCACCGGTGTCGAGCGGATGCAGCCCAATGGTTGCGGCGCGCGGGTTAAGCGCCATGCGGGGCGCGGCCGCGTCACGCGGCGGCAGCAGATCGGCGGCGCGCGCCTCCATCCCCGTGGCGGCGATGGTCGAGAGCAAAGCCAGCACGGCATCGACCGCGTCTTCCGGCGCGATCACCCCGACTTCCGTCGCGGTCGAGGCATCGCCGGCGAGCGCCACATGGAGTCTTGGGCCTTCGCTGGTCGCGGTGGCGCGCAACCGAATATCGGCGGCAACCGCATCGAGTCCGATGCGCCCTCCGCCGTCGATCACCACGGAGACTTTCGGCGCGAGCGCAAGCGCGGCATCGGCGATGGCCTGGCGCAGCGCCCCGCCGATCGCCTGGGAGTCGATCAGAGCGGTGGGATCGCCGGGCAGCGGATCGACGAGGATCGGCACGGTTTCGCAAAGCTCGATAGGGAGCGCCATGACCGCTGCGGCAAACAGCGGCGCCGAGGCGGCGGTGAGGCCGCGGATCTGCAGGCTGCCGCGCGCGGTGACCTCCATGATGCCGTTGCCGTGGGTGCGCGCCGCATCGCAAAGCCCGATAAATGCTTCGAGGGGAATCGGGCGCGCCGCGACCAGTCGCGCCAGCAGCCCATCGCCTGTGCTCATGGGCGACGATAATCCCGGACAGGCGCCGCGCGCCAGGGCTCCGCTCATAGCGCCGCCTCCGCTCGGATCGAGCTCAGGTCTTCGCCGAGATCGTTGCGGCGCGGATGCCACAACCCCTTGCGCCGCGCCGCCTCCAGCCGGTCGGCGATCACGCGTGCAGCGTCGGGGTTCTCGCGCAGCAGAAAATCGCGCACGCGCTTGTCGGCGAGATAGGCCTCGTGCACGCAGTCGAACAGCGCGCTCGACACCGCGCCGGTGGTCTCGGCGAAATCGACCAGCCGATCGACGGTCTCGGCAAGCTCGGCGGCGCCGCGCGCGCCATGCCGCATCTGCCCTTCGATGAAGCGCGGATTGGTGGCGCGGCCGCGCACGATCCGGGCGAGGGCCGTATCGAGGGTGCGCGCCCGCGGCCGGTTGGGATCGGTGGTGTCGAGGATCACCAGCGCGGCCTCGCGCCCGAGCGAGGCGGCCGCCGCGGCAAAGCCGCCGACATGGGCGACATCTTCCGCGCCCTCGAGCAGATCGCGCGATGGATCGTCGCTGCCATGCAGGAGCAGATCGGCGGTGGCGACGCGAGCGGCGAAGCGGCCCGGCAAGGCTGTGCCCTCGGCTTCCGCGCCGCCATAGCCGTGCGAGGTGGCGGCGAGATAGGCGGCGCCGAGCGCGGCTCGGTCGCTGTCCTGGCCGAGCAACTCCTCGACACCCGCGCCATAGGCGCCTGGCGCCGTGCCGAAGATGCGGCCGAGCGCGCCGCCGGCATCTGTGAGACGTGCCGTCGCGGCGAGTGGATTGTCTTCGGCGTCCTCGTCGCGCGCGGCGACCAGCCTGACCGCCGCATCTATGAGCGCGATCTGCGCCGGGAACAGATCGCGGAACAAGCCGGAGATGCGCCAGGTGACATCGACGCGTGGGCGACCCATGGCGGCGGGCGGCAGGACCTCGATGCCGGTGACCCGACCGCTTCCCGTGTCCCAGATCGGCCGGCAACCCATCAGCGCGAGCCCTTGGGCGATCTCCTCGCCGCCGGTTCTGAGCGTGGCGCTGCCCCAGAGATCGATGACGAGGGAGCGCGGCATCTCGCCATGGGTCTGGAGATAGAGGCGGATGACGTCGTCGGCCGCGAGCCGGCCGAGTTCCATCGCGGTCGGCGTCGGCAGCATGCGCGGGTCGGCGGTGAACAGATTGCGGCCGGTCGGCAGCACGTCGCGGCGGCCGCGTTGCGGCGCGCCCGCCGGCCCCGCCTTGACGCCTTTGCCGTCGAGTGCGGTGATGAGCGCTTCGCGTTCGGCCGCGGCGCTGGCCTGCCACAGCGGATCGGCGACCTCGCCCTCCGGCATGCGCCCAAACACATGCAGCCCGTCCTTGATGGCGAGGTCCTTCAGATCGCAGAGCCAGGCATCGATCTTGCGCAGCGCCTCGTCGGGGTTGTCGCTCTCGACGCCGGCCTCGCGCGCCAGGCCGGTGCGTTGCGCCGTTTCGACGATCAGCCGCGCCAGACGTTCGCGGCGACGGCGGTCGAGCCCATCGGCGATGGCGTATTCGTCGACCAGCCGCTCCAGCTCCTGCGCCGGGCCGCCAAGCTCGGCATGCACCAGCGGCGGCGGCAGATGGCCGATGGTCACGGCGGCGATGCGCCGCTTGGCCTGCGCCGCCTCTCCCGGATTGCTGACCAGGAACGGATAGAACACCGGCAGCGGACCGACGACCGCCTCGGGGAAACACGATTCCGTCAGCGCCACGGCCTTGCCGGGGAGCCATTCGAGGGTGCCATGCGCGCCCATATGCACGATGGCGTCGGCGGCGGCGACGTGGCGCAGCCACAGCCCGAAGGCGAGCAGCGCATGGCGCGGCGGCAGCGTCGGGTCGTGATAGGCGGCGCGGCGATCCGATGCGCGTCCGCGATCGGGCGGCAGCGCCACCAGCAGATTGCCGAATTGCACCGCGCGGAAGCGGAAGGCGCCGTCGCGGACATCGGCATCGGCTTCCGGCGCGCCCCAAGCCGCATCGATGCGGTCCGCGACGTCGGCCGGAAGCTCGTCGAGCCGCCGGCGATAGTCTTGCAGCGAGAAGTGAGACGCGGCGGGGCCGGCTTCCACCGCTGCGAGCAACGCCGGCGAAGTTTGCGGCGCGCCTTCGACGCGATAGCCCGCCTCGGCGAGATCGGCGATCAGCGCGACGATGCTGGCCGGCACGTCGAGGCCGACGGCGTAAGCCGTCCTGCCGGCCGCGCCGGGATAATCGGGCATCAGCAGCGCGATCCGGCGCGCCGCACGCGGCTTGAACCGCAGTCGCGCGAGCGCGGCAATGCGATCCGCCACCATAGTGACGCGGTCGGGCTCGGGCCGGCTGGCGTAGGCGGTGAAGCCGAGCGCGTTGTCGCTCGCCAGCGCATCCTTGAAGGCGATGGCGCCGGTGAGAATGCGCCCGTCGAGCTCCGGCAGTACCACATGCATGGCGAGATCGGCGGGGCCGAGCCCGCGCGGGCTCTCCGCCACGCCGCGCGCCGTGTGGTGGCGATCACCACTTGCAGCACCGGCGCGTCGATGCCATCGAGCGCGGAGGCCTCGTCCTCGCCGGAGCCTGCGGCGAAGGCCGTGGTGGTGACGATCACCGCAGGCGCGAGCCGCCGCAGCGCGCCGCGCACGAAGTCGCGGGCTTCAGTATCTTTGAGGCTCGGGATCACCAGCGGCGCCGGCGCAAGCCCACGGGCAGCGAGCGCCGCGCACAGCGCATCGATCGGCGTGGCGTCGGCCGCGAGCAGCGCCGAGCGGTAGAACAGGATCGGCACGACCGGGTGGTGCGGCGCAAGCGCGGCGGCGAGCGCATCGAGGCTCACCGCGCCCTGGCCGGGCAGATAGCCGGCGCAGCGCGGCACGGTCCGTGGCTTCGGCATGTCGAGCGCTAACCCGGCATGGTGAGCAAGTCGCCGCAGCAGAGCGGATAAATTCTCGCGCCCACCTTCGCGGAAATAGGCGAGCAGTGCCGCAAGCTCGGGCGGAGGCAAGGTCGAAGCCGCCTCGAGGCGCGGATCGTCGCGGTCCTCCCCCGGCAGCACGGCAAGCGCGATGTTCCGCTCTTGCGCCAGCGCCGAAAGCGCTTCGACGCCGTAGCGCCACCAATCGAGACCGCCGAGCAGCCTCACCACGATCACCTTGGCATGGCGGGCAGACCTTGTCGCTCCACAGATCGATCGACATCGGATGGCGCAGATCGCGTAGATGCGCGAGCCGCACGCTCGGCAGAAGATGTTTCTCCGCCGCGTAGGCTGCCGCTAGGCCGGCGAGGTCGCTGTCGGCGAACGACAAGACCACGATATCGCCCGGCGTTTGGCAAAGATCGAGCGGTTCGACACTGTCGTCGAGGCTCGAAGCTGTGGTCTGAAGCAGATGCATGGCCTATCCGCGCAACGCCTTGGTCACCGCCTCGCGGTCGAGGCCCTTCAGTCCGATCACCACGAGGTTGCCGGCCCGCGCCTCGGCCCCGCCCCAGGCCCGGTCGTAATAATGGCTGACGCGCGGCCCCACCGCCTGGACCAGCAGCCGCATCGGCTTGCCGGAAACCGCGAGAAATCCCTTCATTCTCAACACGTTATGCGCCTCGGCCACGGCGGCGAGGCGCTGCGCCATCGCTCCCGGATCGCCGATCTCCGGCAGCGCCACGACGAAGCTGTCGAAATCGTCATGGTCGTGATCGAGCTCGTCGTCATGATGGGTCTTGCGGTTTTCGATGTCGGCCTCGGTGCCGACGCCAAGTCCGAGCAGCGCCGCGGGATCGACCTTGCCGTCGGCCACGGTGACGATGCGCACCGCGCGGGGCAGCGCGCCTTGGATGGCGGCAAGCGCCTTGCCGATGCCTGCGGCATCGAGCAGGTCGCGCTTGTTGAGCACCACGAGATCGGCGCAGGCGATCTGGTCCTCGAACACCTCCTCGATCGGATCGTCATGGTCGAGCGCCGTGTCGGCCTGGCGCTGGCGCGAGAGCGCTTCGAGATCGGCGCTGACCCGGCCGTCGGCCAGCGCCGCGCCGTCGACCACCGCCACCACGCCGTCGACGGTGACGCGGCTCTTGATGGCTGGCCAATGGAACGCCTGCACCAGCGGCTTCGGCAGAGCCAGCCCCGAGGTCTCGATGACGATGTGCTCGACGGCCGGCTCGCGCGCGAGGATCAGATCGAGCGCCGGCACGAACTCGTCGGCCACCGTGCAGCAGAGACAGCCATTGGCGAGCTCGACGATGTTCTCCTCCGGGCAGGCCGCATCGCCGCAGCCTTTGAGAATCTCGCCGTCGATGCCGACATCGCCGAACTCGTTGACGATCACCGCCAGCCGCCGCCCATTGGCGTTGGCCAGCACATGGCGGATCAGCGTCGTCTTGCCCGAGCCGAGAAAGCCGGTGACGATGGTGCAGGAGACTCGGGCCAGCGGCGCGCTCATTCGCTCGCCTCCTCGATGAAATCGATGGGCGGCACGCGCGCAATCAGCCCGCGTTTCAGAATCTCCGGCCGTCCGCGCCACGGCATCAGTCCGTCGCTCGCGCGCGCAAACAACCTGGCGCCTTCGATCAAGGCCTCGGCGTCGCGCGCCTCGTCGAGCCCGCCGAACACATAGGTCCAGGCGCCGTCGCGCCTGATGGCGGCGCTCAGGCTGCGGCTGCAATTGGCGAGACAGCGCACCTGCCGCACGGTGACGCCGCTGCCCTCGGCGGCGCGTGCCGTCTCGCGCGCAAGCAGAAGCCCGGGACGCACACCGTCCTCGGGGTCGCCCGCGCGCTTACAGGTGATGCAGACATAGACCGTCATCGAGGTCGCCGCCTCGGCATGCCGATCTTCGTCCGCTTCCGTGTCGGTGAGAGCCACCCTGACCGTCGCTCCTCAACGCTTGCGCGCGACTTCAAGGGTGCATGACGGCGGACGCCCGGAACCCGGACCGATCCGCCAGTGAACCAACCGCTCCGAGGCACCCCGCCCGGCGAGCGACCAGCATCGACGGTAGGTCTCCTGGCTCGCGGGTCTCAGCCTTCGCCGCCTTCCCGGGGTGGTTCCCAGTGGCTGTTTGGCTCGGGCTCGCCGCTTACAGTTGCGGGGGCAGCCGCGGATTTGGGGTTGGACCCCGTCCCGCGTTCCCTGTTCCTCTCATCCGAGAGACCGTCGATACGCGGCACTTAAGGCGGCCAGCACCGCCTTTGTCAATGCATCGCCGGCTCGCGCCCTTGCGAAGCGCGGGCAGACGGCTATAGTCGTCCGCGTCGACGGTTCCCGCATGAGGCGGGACGCAAAAGGGAACGCGGTGAGGGTTTCCCCAACTCCGCGGCTGCCCCCGCAACTGTAAGCGGCGAGCGCCCTTCCACCTGCCACTGGAGCCGTTCGCTCCGGGAAGGCCGAAGGGAGGCATTGACCCGCGAGCCAGGAGACCTGCCGCCGGCATCAACCTTAGCCGCGCCCTCGGGTGGAGGGCGTATGGGGGATCAAGATGCAGACTGAAGCGATCAAACCAGCCGGTGACGGCGCCGTCGCGGCGCTGACCCTGTCCCGCGCCATTCCAATCTTTGCCGCCGCCCTGCTTGGCCTATTCATCGTCGGCGGCGTGGGCTTCTCCCACATCGAGGCGGTGCATAACGCCGCGCACGACTACCGGCATTCCATGGCGTTTCCCTGCCACTGAGGAGGGCGCGACATGGATTATTTCCGCAACATCGTGGTTGTTGCCGCGCTGGCCGGCGCCATCGCCGGTCTCGGCATGACAGTCGCGCAGCAGCTCTCGACCGTGCCGCTGATCCTCAAGGCCGAAATCTACGAGGAGCAGGGCGCGGCGCCTGTCCACGAGCATGGCGATGCCGCCACGTCGCAGGCCAGCGCGCATGAGCATGCCGAAGGCGGGTGGCAGCCCGCCGACGGCTTCGAGCGCACCGCCTTCTCTGCGCTTGCCAATATCGTCACCGGCATCGGCTTCGCGCTGCTCCTGGTCGCCGCCAGCGAGTTGTTCGGCGGCATCAAGGATTGGCGGCAGGGCGTGTTCTGGGGGCTGGCCGGCTTTGCCACCTTCACGCTCGCGCCGGGGCTAGGCCTTCCGCCGGAGCTTCCCGCCATGCCGGCGGCGGAGCTTGGCGCGCGCCAGCTTTGGTGGGTGGCGACGGCGCTCTGCACCGCCACCGCGCTCGGTCTCTTGGTCTATCGGCGCTCGCTCCTCGCCGTGCTTGCCGCGATCGCTCTCCTGGTGGCGCCGCATCTGATAGGCGCGCCGCAGCCGGTGAGCTACGCGTCGCCGATCCCCGAGGGCCTGCATCACAGCTTCGTCGTCGCCGTGGTGCTGACCACGCTGCTGTTTTGGCTGCTGCTCGGCGGACTGACCGGGCTGTTCCGCGGACGTTTCGTCCACGCCAACTGACCATGGCTAGTCCCAACGCTGTCGGGCAAGGGCTTGTAACGCTCGTGCTTGGCGGCGCGCGCTCCGGCAAGAGCCGCTATGCCGAGTGGCTGATCGCGACCTACCCGCAGCCTTGGATCTATCTGGCGACGGCCGAGGCGAGGGACGACGAGATGGCGGATCGCATCGCCGCGCACAAGGCAAGACGCGATGCCGGTTGGCGAACGATCGAGGCGCCGCACGATCTTGCCGACGCGCTCGATGCGGCGCCGGCCGGTGCGGCGGTGCTGGTCGATTGCCTGACATTGTGGCTGTCGAATCTGATGGAAGGGAGCTTCGACATCGACGCGCAAACCGCGAGCCTGCTGGAGGCGCTTACCCGCAGGCCCGGCCCCACCGTGCTCGTCGCCAACGAGGTTGGCCTCGGCATCGTGCCCGACAACGCGCTCGCCCGCCGCTTCCGCGACGCGCAAGGCATCCTCAATCAAAGGCTGGCGGCGCAGGCGGCGCGCGTGATCATGATGGTCGCAGGTGTGCCGGTCGCGGTGAAAAGCCCATGACCAAACCGATCGACGACAAACAGGCCGAGCGCCATCGCGCCAAGATGGCCAACCGCAAAGCTCGCCAGGACCAGGAGGTAGCCGGCAAAACGGTCGAGAAGGGTCTGCTGATCGTCCATACCGGCACCGGCAAGGGCAAATCCACCGCGGCCTTCGGGTTGGCCTTGCGCATGCTCGGCCGGGACAAGCGGATCGGCGTGGTGCAATTCATCAAGGGCGCGTGGCACACCGCCGAGCGCGACGCGCTGGTGAAATTCGGCGATCAGGTCTCCTGGCACACCATGGGCGAGGGCTTCACCTGGGAGACCCAGGACATGTCCCGCGACATCGCCGCCGCCGAGCGCGCCTGGGCCAAGGCGCAAGAGTTGATGGCCGATCCGCGCTTCGATCTCGTCATTCTCGATGAGCTGAACATCGCGCTGCGCTACGACTATCTGCCGCTCGAGGGCGTGATCGCGACGCTGCAAGCGCGCAGACCAAATCTGCATGTCATCGTCACCGGTCGCAATGCCAAACCGCAGCTGATCGACGCCGCCGACCTCGTCACCGAGATGACGCTGGTGAAGCACCATTTCGCCGCCGGCGTGAAGGCGCAAGCAGGCATCGAGTTCTAATCGCATGCCTGCCCGCGCGCTCATGTTCCAAGGCACGGGCTCCGATGTCGGCAAGTCGCTGATCGTCGCCGGGCTTGCACGCGCGCTGGTCACGCGCGGCGTGAAGGTGCTGCCCTTCAAACCGCAGAACATGTCGAACAATGCGGCGGTGACGGAGGAGGGTGGCGAGATCGGCCGAGCGCAAGCGCTGCAAGCGCGCGCGGCCCGCGTTGCCCCGAGCGTGCATATGAATCCGGTGCTGCTCAAGCCGCAAAGCGAGGTCGGCGCGCAGCTCGTGGTGCAAGGCAAAGTCTACGGGCGCGCGAGTGCCGCCGATTACCAAGCCGTCAAGCCGGAGTTGATGCCGTTCGTGCTGGACAGTTTCGCGCGGCTCAAGAGCGAAGCCGACATCGTGCTGGTCGAGGGCGCGGGCAGCGCGTCCGAGATCAATCTCCGCGCCAACGACATCGCCAATATGGGCTTCGCCCGCGCCGCCAATGTGCCGGTGGTGCTGATCGGCGACATCGACCGCGGCGGGGTGATCGCCAGCCTGGTCGGCACCAAGGCGGTGATCGACACCGACGATGCGGCGCTGATCAAGGGCTTCCTGGTCAACAAGTTCCGCGGCGACCCGCAATTGTTCGCCAACGGCATGGCGCTGATCGCGGCGGCGACCGGCTGGCAACCGCTCGGCCTCATTCCCTTTCTCGCCGAGGCGCGGCTGCTGCCGGCGGAGGACGCGCTGGCGCTGGATGGCGCGCGCCCCCTCAAGGACGGTGCGCGCATCAAGATCGCCGTGCCGCTCTTGCCGCATATCGCCAATTTCGACGATCTCGATCCGCTCGACGCCGAGCCGTCCGTGGAGCTCGTGCGCGTGCGGCCGGGCGAGGCGCTCCCGGGCGACGCGGATCTCGTTATCCTGCCCGGCTCCAAGGCGACCATCGCCGATCTCGCGGCGCTGCGCCAAGCGAGCTTCGACATCGACATTGTCGCGCATCTGCGCCGCGGCGGCAGCCTGCTCGGCCTGTGCGGCGGTTATCAGATGCTCGGCCGCGCGGTGCATGATCCCGGGGGGATCGAGGGGGCGCCCGCAACGGCTCCTGGGCTTGGCCTGCTCGATGTCGAAACCACGCTGGCGGCGGAGAAACGCCTCGAGCAAATCGCGGGCACCTCGTTCGACGGAGCGCCCTTCGCGGGCTACGAGATGCATATGGGGCTGACCCAGGGGCCCGACTGCGCCCGCCCGTTTGCCCGCCTCGCCGACGGCAGCGCCGAAGGAGCGATGTCGGCGTCAGGCCGGGTGACCGGCACCTACATTCACGGGCTGTTTGCCGACGACCGCCAGCGCGCCGCGTGGCTCGCCCGCTTCGCGCCGGGAGGCACCGGCATCGCTTACGACGCGCTGGTCGATGCCACGCTCGACACGCTTGCCGCGCACCTGGCGGCGCATGTCGACCTCGACCGGCTGCTCAGCCTAGCGCGATGAGCGCGACGAGAACGCCAACCAAGGCGATCAACAGTCCGTCGGCGCGGGTGTAGAGGTCGAGCGCCGCGCGGATATCGGCCACCCCCAGCTCGCGCCGCCCATCGCCCATCCACGCGCCTTCCATTTCCGCGCCCTCATAGGAGCGGGGGCCGCCAAGCGTCAGCCCAAGCGCCCCGGCCATGGCAGCCTCCGGATAGCCGGCATTGGGCGAGATGTGCTTGCGGCCGTCGCGCCAGGTCGCGGCCCAAGCCGCGGCAGCCGAGGTATCCTTGCTGATGGCGGCTGCGGCGACGATCAGCAGCGCCGAGAGCCGCGAAGCGGGAAGATTGAGGAAATCGTCGAGTTGCGCCGCCGTCTTGCCGAAATCCCTGTGGCGTTCGCTGCGATGGCCGATCATGCTGTCCGCGGTATTGATCGCCTTGTAAACTGCGGCACCCGGAAGACCAGCGATGACCATGAAGATCGTCGGCGCCACCACCCCGTCCGAGAAATTCTCGGCCAAGCTCTCGATTGCGGCCCGCGCGACGCCGGCCTGGTCGAGCTCGGCCGTATCGCGCCCAACGATCTGCGCCACCGCCATGCGGCCCGCGTCGACGCCGCCCTCCTCCAACGCATCGGCCACGCTGGCGACATGCAACAAGAGGCTTCGCTGTGCGAGGAGCGTGCTGGCGAGCAAGGCGACCAGGACCAGGCCGAAGGGCAGCAACAGCAGGGCCTGCTCGACGACGAAGGCGACGCCGCCGACAAGGCTGAGCAGCGCCAGCATCGCCACGGCCCCTACCCTGCGGCGCGTTTCCGCGTCGGCTCCGTCCCGGTTCAGCCGGCGGTCGAGCCAGGCGATCAACTGGCCCATCCAGGTGACGGGATGGCCGATCGTCTGCACCAGCCGGTCCGGATAACCGACCATGAGCTCGATCAACAAAGCCAGCAACGCCAGCGGTGCGGCCACGACGTCTCCCCTCGATGCTGCGCCGCTCGCCCATGGCGGCGACCTTGGCGCCGCGCGCAAGCTGTTTCCCGGCGCGCCAGAACCTTTCCTCGATCTGTCGGCGGGGATCAACCCCCAACCCTATCCGTTCACGCAGCTCTCGACTGCCATGTTCACCAGGCTGCCGCAGCCTGCCGCGCTCGCCGATCTCGTTGCGACTGCCGCGAGAGTCTATGGCGCGCCGTCTCCGGCGTATGTGGTGGCCGGGCCGGGCTCGCAAATCCTGGTGGCGCAGACGGCGTTCCTGTTGGCGCGCGGCCGCGCCTCGATTCTGGCGCCGACTTACGCCGAGCATGGCCGCGTGGCGGAGCTTGCGGGTCACAACGTGGTCGAGGTTGCCGAGGTCGGCCAGCTCGCCGACGCGCGCATCGCCATCGTCGTCAATCCGAACAATCCCGACGGACGGCTGATCGCCAAGGATGCGCTGCTCGCGCTCGCCGACCGCCTGCGCCGCCGCGGCGGATTGCTGCTGGTCGACGAGGCCTTCATGGAGGTCGGCCCCGAAGGCGGGAGCGTTGGCGATCACGTCGAGGAGGGCAACATCGTCGTGCTGCGCTCCTTCGGCAAATTCTACGGCCTGCCCGGTCTCAGGCTGAGCTTTGCCCTCGCCGCGCCGGAGATCGCCGCGCGCATCGGCACCGCGCTGGGGCCGTGGCCCGTCTCAAGCGCGGCGCTCGCGATCGGCGCGGCGGCACTGGCCGACGCCGAGTGGCGGGAGCGGACGCGCGGCAAGCTCGCCGAGGCCGCGCTGAAGCTCGATGCGTGTCTCGTCAAAGCGGGGCTTGAGGTGATTGGCGGCACTTCGCTGTTCCGCCTGGTGCGCAGCAAGGACGCGGGCCGCGTGTTTCAGTCGCTGGGCGAGGCCGGCATCGTGGTGCGGCGCTTCGCCGAGCATCCCACGTGGTTGCGCTTCGGACTTCCCAGCGGCGACGCGGAATGGCAGAGGCTCGAGCGCGCGCTCGCGTCGGTCGAGAGAGCGAACAGCGCGTAAGCGCTAATGCGCCCAGCGCCGCGCGTAGTTTTGCGCCGCTTCCAGGCTGCCTTGCGCCTCTTCCGGCAACAGCCTGGAGATCACGCCCATGGCAAGCTCGACGGAGATCTCGCTGGCGCCGCACTCTTTGAGCTGTTGGCGCAGCCAGCCATAAATCTCCTCGTCGCCGGCTTTGAGGCCGACGGCGATCTCTTCAAGCATTTGCACCAATGATTCGGCTGCCATCGCGCCCCCCATGGCTGCGGTCAGTGCCTTGTTACGGCTCTCCTGGTGCGGTCCCCCAACTCAGCCAATCATACTTGGTCTGGCCTGGCTTGAACGTGGCGATCGGGCCACAGTTGCAGCTTTTCGGTCAGTTGTTCGCAGGGCCGGTGAACGGAATCGGCTTGATCGAAGCGGTCGCCTTCGGATCGGCCGGTACTTGCGCCACCGGCACGCGGCCAGGCGAGGGTTGGCAGAAATGCCGCCCATTCCTGCCATTGGAGACCAGGAGATCCACGTGAATGTGGTTGTAGTGGTAGCGGTCGCTACCGGGTCCGAGCACGGTATCGAACTCCGCGCAGGCGCCGGCGAACACGGCTTGCAGGAACGCTTGCTCGCGCGCCGTGCCGCGCCCCCACGCCCTGACCACGACGATGTTCTGGCCGTTTGCCAAACGGAAGCCGGCCATATCCAGGGCGTTGCCGAAGGCGTGCTCGGAGATGTTGCCGTAGCTGTTGCCGTTCCGCCCGCGGCAGCCATAGGAGGCGATCTGCGTGATCTCCACCACCCGGCTGCCGAAATAACGCCGCGCCGCCGGCTGCACCGAGGCGGCGATCCAGCGATCGAGCGCCGCGGTCAGCGGGCAGCCGATCGTGGCGGGCGGCGAAACCCCGACATTGCCGCCACGCAGGCCCGACACCCGCAGCGGCCGTTCAAGGCCGCACACCCCGGGTCCGTCGATCGCCTCCATCGGCCGAACATAGGCGGACGCCTGCACCGCGCCGCTGGCGAGGCAGGCATGCTCGGCCTCGCCGCGCCAAGGCGCGCGCCGTCCTTCGTTGAAGGTGCCACCGCCTCCACACCCGACCAAGGCACCCAGGCATGCGGCAACCGCGATGCCGGCTGCGACGAGATACGCAACCCTCACCCCCATGGTCGCTAAAATGCGGCCAAGGGTCTGAACAATCTTTCAATGCGGATTAACGTTTAGCCGAGGCAAGGATTCCCTTGCGCAAACTCAATCGGCGATCTCATGCCTGGCGCTCTGGCTCGACTCGCGCAAGGCCAGCAGATAGCGCCCAAGAGCAACGCAGATCCAGAACACGGCAATAATCACCAGTGGAGTGCTCGGCGCGTTGTAACGCGGCAATCCGTGCGATAGCGCGGCATGGAAGGCAAAGGCGCCCGCGGCCAGGCCGAACGCCGCAACCAGAACTCGATTGCCGGCGATCAATCCGCCGAAAAACACGCCGAGCAGGCACAATATCGATATGGCGCTCAAGGCATAAAAAGTCAGGGGATCGAGCTGGCCGGCAAAGCCGGATGGTTGCATGAACCACATGCCCCGATAGGCAAACAGCCCGACGCTCAACAGATAGCCGAGGGGATCGTTCACCATGGACAGGAGCGTCTCGCGCCGAAGCCATTGTTCGCTCGTACCCTGGTAACCCTCGGCCTTCATTCGCTCCGTGAAGGTCCCCCATTGCGGCAGGTGCGTGAGAACGACACTCAGCCGTCCTCCAGGCTCGAGGTCCGCGGGCGAATACCCCAACACGGGGCCGAGTTGCTGCATCAGCGGCGGGGGACTTGCAGCGTACAGCAATCCGAGCGGGGGCAGCTCGGTCAAAATCATCCGCATGCCGAGAATCCCCTCGCCGCGACCCGCGATCATCTCCGGGCGGCCGAGGCTGATGGCGTTGCGCACCACCCACGGCGCCAAGGTCGCGAGAAACGCGAGCACGAGCGCGGCATACGCCGCTCTAAGCTGCCCCGATGCAGCGTCGTTGCGGCGAACAAGCCTGCGTCGGTCGAGCAATACCAGCAGCAGGATGAAGGCAATACCGACGGAGAAGAACGCGGCTTTGGTCAGCGCCAAGAGACCCAGGGCGACACCGAAGGAGATTGCCCGCCACTTGGTTTCACGCCGCACAAAGCGGACGGCGCACCATGACGTCGCCAGCAAGAGCGCGGCAGCCGGAAGCTCGGTATAGAGAGCGTCGACGACCTCGTTGGTCGACAAGAACGTCATGGCGCTAATGGCGAGCGTGAGTAGCGCTCCCACGCCGGCGACGATCGGGTTCGAAAAAAGCTCCAAGCACAGCAGGAAAATGAACAGCGCCGCGAGAAACTCCCAGAACACGTTTATGAGCTTGACCGTCCTGGTTAAGCGCCCCTTTTCCAAGTCCACGGTCTTGTAGCGGGTGTCGAAGCTGGGATGCAGCAGGAGAAAGGCGGAAATTGCCAGGACCGGTACAGGCTCCCGCTTCATCGCCTTGCTCGGACTATCCGGCTCTTTCTTGGACGAGGTGTAGGCGCCGTTATGCACGAGATAATAGGCGATCTTCGCATTCTGGCTGGCGTCGTACATCAGCGCGGCATCGGTAATGTGCTGTGGCGCGGTGCTCGCAAACCACAGCGAGACCAACACCGCCAAGCAGATATAGAGGGCCGACAGTCTATTTTGTGACATTGAAGCTGCGCGTCGCGGACGTCGTGCCGTCCACAAAGGTAAGCTGCACCGACATCGAGGCGGTCTTCGCCGGCAGGTTCATGAACACCTTCGCCTCGTACGGCACGCTATGCGGGTCGGCGGGATCGCAAGCGGGCAGCTTGAACACCTTGTCGGCCGGCGCGCCATCCAAGCCGTAGCGCACCTCATGAATCGCGCAGCGATAGGTGATGAGCTGGGTGAAATAGACCTTCAGTCCCTGGAACTCGCGAAACGCGATCCAGCTCGTCCAGAACTGCTCGAGCGTCGTCTTCTCTTCGCCGGCGAGCGCGGCATTCGGATCGAAATTGATGGGGAACACGTCGGCCTGCTCGCCGCGTTTGTCGCGCCACGTGACGTAGATCGTGGTCTTGCCCTGGTCGGGCGGCATCTCGAAATAGGTCTTCGGCATGCGCGCGCCGGTGCGCTGATCGAGCGCGTCGATTACGCCCGGATCGGTGAACTCGCCAGCCTCGCCGACGCGGTAGCCGAATTGCGTCGCGGCCTCCGGCAGCGACACGTTCACCATTCAGCCGCTATTGGACCGGGTGAAGCTCGCGAGCGGCGCCACTCCAGCCGGCGTCAGCGCCGCGACCTTCTGCTCCGGCTTCGGCAGCACGCTGATGCCCGCGCCCTCTTGCAGGGTGCTGACCATCCCGTCGCCGGCGTCCGCGCCTTCAGGCGACAGGTAGAGATCGCCGACGATCTGGTCGTAATAGGCCGGCACCTGCACATGATCGACCTTGGCGGCAAGCGCGCGCACCTTGGCTTGCGTCTTCTTGGCGATCTGCACCATCGACTGGCCGGGAACCTCCATCTCGGCGAGCAGCGTGCGGGTGAACACCGAGTTCGGATCGGCGTCGTTGTCGCTCAACCGGTCGAGCGCGGACTGGCCTTGCCCCGCCGAGAACAGCACGAACATGCCTTCCGTCGGATCCATGCGGGCAAGGCCGCGCGTCATGCCGATCGCGCGCTTGCCCTGCCGCGCGAATGGATTGTCGCGGCAGGCATCGAGGATCAGGATTACCGTGCCCGCGCCCTTCTCCTGCAAGCGATCCGACAGCCCGCTTGCCGCGAAGGAGGCGTCCTTGACGAGGCCCTCCTCGCCGGGCGACGCCGCCGGCACATCAACGGGCAAGAGATAGTTGGTGCCGTCGACGGCGAAGCCGTGGCCGGCGAAATAAACGAGCGCGGTGTCGCCCGCATCGACCTTGCCTTCGAGCTCGACCAGCGCGCGGCTCATGGCGCGCCGCCCGACATCCTGTGCCTTGACCACCTCGAAGCCGAGCTTGCCGAGCTCCGTGGAGACGGCGTCGGCGTCGTTCACCGCCTTTTGCAATTGCGGCACGTTCTCATAGGCATTGTTGCCGATGACCAGAGCGACCCGCTTCTCGGCTTGGGCTTCCGGCGCCACAAGCAAGACCACGATGAACGCGACCGCGGGCAGCCCCCCGTGCCGCCCAAAGCTGAAGCCGAGGAAATACAAGTCAATCCCCCTCACGCGGTTCCGGACGGACCGGACTCGCATATTTATGTCACACCGCCCGGGAAAAGCGATACCGCGAGACAACCCTAGATTGGCCGCCGACAAAAATCTAAAATGAATCAAGGGAAGGCTCTTCTTCTACGGGGGAGGAAGGGGACGTGCGTCATCGTGCCGATATCGACGGGCTCCGGGCCATCGCGGTGGTCCCGGTGGTGCTGTTCCACGCGGGGGTAAGCCAGGTCTCGGGCGGTTTCGTCGGCGTCGACATCTTCTTCGTCATTTCCGGCTACCTGATCACCTCGTTGATCCTCGGCGAGATGGCCGAAGGCCGTTTCTCGCTTGCCGGTTTCTACGAGCGCCGCATCCGCCGCATCTTCCCCGCGCTGTTTGCCGTGCTGGCGATGTGTATCGTTCTGGCGGCCATCCTCTTTCTGCCGAAGGAACTCAAGAGCTTCGACCGAAGCGTGCTGGCGACGACCTTCTTCGTTTCCAACATTTATTTCTATTCGGGTCTGGGCTATTTCGCCGCGCCGCCCGACACCCTGCCGCTGCTGCATACCTGGTCGCTGGCGATCGAGGAGCAGTTCTACATTGTGTTTCCGCTGCTGCTCAGCCTGGTCGTCGCCTTCGGCCGCCGGGTTTGGGTCGGGCTGATCGCGGCGCTGTTTCTTCTCTCGCTCGCGGCCTCGATCTGGGTCACCCGCGTCAATCCAAATGCTGCCTTCTATCTTGCGCCGATGCGCGTCTGGGAGCTGATGCTCGGCGCCTTGCTTGCCGCGCGGCTGCTGCCGCGGATCGGCTCACCAGCGGTGCGCGAAATGCTGGCTCTCGCCGGCATCGCCCTGATCGCCTATGCCGTGTTCGGCTTCTCACCGGCCACGCCCTTCCCCGGCTCGGCCGCGCTGATCCCCTGTCTCGGCGCCGCGCTCGTCATCTATGCCGGCGAGGATGAACGGACGACCTTCGCCGCGAAGGCTTTGAGCCTGTGGCCGCTGGTGTTTGTCGGCCTCATTTCCTATTCGCTCTATCTGTGGCACTGGCCGCTGCTGGTGTTTGCCCGCTACTGGACCATCGTCCCGCTGACCGCCTGGCAAAGCGCGGCGATCGTCACCACGAGCTTCATCCTGGCGGTGTTCTCCTGGCGCTATATCGAGCAGCCGTTCCGGCGCAAGCGGGCGGCGATCCCACGCCGCGCCCTGCTTGCCTCGGCGGCCACCGCGATGGGCATCGCGGTCGCGTTCGGCGTTGTTCCCGGCTCCAGGGGATGGCCGACACGGTTTTCACCGCAAGTCCCGGCCGTCTACAGCGACCTCCGCCCGTCAGGGAGCCAGGCGTCCAAGTTCGACGATTGCCTGGATCAGCCCCCCGAAAGGCCCTGCGTGCTCGGTGCCGCAGTCACGCCGAACTACGCAATTTGGGGCGATAGCCACGCCAATTCGATGCTTCCCACCCTCGATGCCTTCGCCCAGCAGCAGGGCGTTGGCGTTGCAGTGTTCGTACAGCCTGGATGTCCGCCTGTGATGGATACCGACTTCCGGCAAATCGCAAAACTTCCAGAGTGCAAGGCGCGCAATGCCAGGAATATCGCTGCGTTGGAATCGGCGCATAACGTAGGCACGGTGATCCTAATTTCGCGGGGCGCCCTGTACATCAAGGGAGCAACGGACGGCGGGAAGAAAGAAGGCCGGCCATGCTCGGTCAGAACGGCGAGCGATTGGATACGCAGGAGCGTGCCGCTCTATGGGAGCGCCAATTTGATGCCACGGTCGATCGCCTTCTCGCTGCGGGCAAGACGGTCGTCATCGTCTACCCCGTGCCTGAGATCGGCTATGACGTGCCCAGGGCGCTCAGCAGACTTATCGCGACGGGGCGCGATCCGGCGACCTTCACTCTGCCCCTGGCCAATTTCAAAGATCGCCAAGACACCGTATTTGAAATCTATGACAGGGTGGGGGTCTCGCCCGGGATCATGCGGGTCTACCCGCACAAGAAGCTCTGCGATGAAGACCGCTGTCTGATCTACGCAAACGGCAAGGCGCTTTACAAAGACGACGATCACCTCAGCCTGGCCGGGGCGGAATTCGTGCTCAGCGAATTTGCGCCGATCTTCGCAGATCGCAGCCTTTCTTCCGACGCGACCGATCTCACCAGCGCGCTGGCGGTGCGCAACCGCTCAACTCAGCACCAGCCATAATCCCATGCCGATCAGCGCCGCGGTCCAGATGGCATCGAGATTGATCCAGCCGCGGCGCAAGAAATCGAGCCCCGCCCATTCATAGACGATCATCGCGACGATCCCGGTGGTGATCAGCATGGCGAGGCTGTGCACCAAGACGGCGAGCGAGGCGATCCATAGCGAGCTCGTCGCCGGCATGTGATGGGCATGCTCTCCGGCCGCGGCGAGCGGCATCAGCACGGGAATCAGCATCATGCCCGCGCCATGCGCGGTCGCCATGGCGAACGACCAGGCGAACAGGCCAAGCAGTCCGGTCCGCAGCCCGATATGCAGGCGATGCCGGTGCCCGTAGAGGAGATGATAGAGGCCCCAGGCGATGAGCAGCACGCCGGACAGCAGGCGGAAGGCCTTGGCATCGATCGCCATGCCGAGCGCCATCACCGCGTAGACCACCACGGCGATCGCCGCCGCATGCCCCAACGCGATCGGGATCAGCGAGACCAGCACCACCTTCCGGCTTTGCCGGTAGAGCCCGAGCGCCACGGCGAACAGCCAGCCCATGGCCGGATTGAGCCCGTGAAACGCGCCGAGCGCGATCAGCACCAGCCAAGGCGACAGTTCGCCAGCACTCATCCGAGCCTACGGATAACAATAAGAGTCGGATGAACAGTCGCCGCCTTGCAAGCGAACCTGATGCGGTCGGTGGCTCTTCGGCCAGCTCACGAAAAAGCGCGGATCGAAGTCGATGCCGCCGTCGGCGCCGGCGTCGAGCTTCACCATCCAGCCGTCGACGCCGGCCGGATAGAATTGTGGATCGACCGCGCCATAGAGCGAATTGGTGAAATAGACGCGCCGTCCATCGCGGCTGATCTCGACCATTTGCGGGCCGCCCGACAGCGGCGCCTTGGCGGCGGGATGGCCCCCGCGCGAGACGATGCCGCCGATCCGCACTTTGCCGGTCAGCTTGGGGCTGAACGGATCGCTGACGTCGTACTGGCGGAGGTCGCCCGTGCCCCAACAGGCGACATAGAGGAAGCGGTCGTCCATCGACAGATCGATATCGGTGATGAGCGGCGGCACCGCCTTAAAGCCCTTCAACACCGGTGGCAGGAGATCGGGATCGGCCGGCTCGGCGGGAATCTCGATGATCTTCTTCACCGCCCAATGGTCGCCGTCGCGATACCAGGTCCAGATCGAGGCGGAGAGATCCTTCAGGCTGATCACGCAATTGACGAAGCCATAGGCTTTGGTCGGGTCATGCGCGGGCCTGAGTTCGAACACCAGCTGATAGTCTGGGCCGAAATCGATCTCCTGGAGATGTTTGCGCTTTTGCAGATCCCAGAAATGCAAGCGCCGCCCGTATTGCGCGCCGAGCAGAATCTCAGGGACCAGCCCGTTCTCGATCGTGTTCGGCGCGCCCCATTCGCTGGTCACCGCGGTGTCGTAGCCGAGATGCCACCAGAAATCGTAGGCGAGACGCTGCGGCCCGCGGTCGACTTCCCAACGTCCCAACACGTCGAAGGTCTCCGGATCCATCAGGAACACGCCGCCCGGTGTGTCGCCTTGAGCATTGCCGAGCGCCGAGACGTAGATGCCGTCAGGCCCGCAATGCACGGTATGCGGGCGGCTATAGCCGGTCGCCTCGATCATCTCTTCCGGCTCGATCACCCGCACAATCATCGGATTTTTCGGATCGGGCTTGGTGTCGATGATGTAGATGCGCGAGGAGCGCAAACCCGGCACCACCAGATAGCGCCGCTCGCTGTGCGGATGCGGCGCGTTGGGACAAAGACACGAGCTGCATGCGTTCCAGCCGTAATGGTGCAGCTCATCACCCAATTGCGGCATGTCGATGCCGCCGACGATCTTCGCATAGGTGGGTGAGGCGGGGTCGACATCGACCACGGCGATCGAGTCTGGGACATCGCGCTTCGGCGCAAACGCCGCCACATAAGCCAGCGTCTCGGCTGGCGCCTTGGCGGCGAGCCGGGGCGAGGGATAAAACGTCGGGTCCGGCGTCCATCGCGTCATGGCTTGCTCCTTTCCCCCGCGCAGCGCTCATCTTCGCCGCCCGGCTTGCTTGGGGCAAGAGAGGAGAATGACTAACCGAGACCGAGCGCTTTCTTCGCCTTTGCCGTGATCGACTGCCGGGTCGAGAAAAATCCCTCCCAGGGGTCGCCCTTCAGCTTTGCCAGCCGCGCCGGCAGCGTCTTGGCGGTGTACGGCGACGCCGACTTTAGGCCTTTCAGCTCATCCCAGCGCAGCGGACACGCCGCCGGGGCGCCGGCCTTGGCGCGGGTCGAGTAGTTGACGATGGCCGAGCCGCCGCGCTGATTGCGCAGATAATCGACGAAGATCTTGCCCTCGCGCGTGCGCTTCAGCGGGTTCGCCGTATAGCGGTCTGGCCGCGCGGCAACCAGCGCGTCGGCGATTGCCTTGGCAAACGTTTTGACCTCCCCCCAGCCAAGCTTCGGCGCGATGGGCGCGACGAGATGGAAGCCCTTGCCGCCGGTCGATTTGAGAAAGCTCTTGAGGCCGAGGTCGTCGAGAAACTCGCGCACCTCGACTGCCGCCGATTTCAAAATCGGCAGCGGCAGCCCTTCGTCGGGATCGAGATCGAACACCAGCCGGTCGGGGTCGCTGACGTGGTCGAGCGACACGCCCCAATCGTGGATCTCGAGCGTGCCGATCTGCACCAGGCCGAACAGTCCTGCCTCGTCGATGATATAGAGATACGGCTTCTTGCTCTCCCCGCCCGCGATCGGCACTTCTTTGATCGCCTTACTCATGCCCTTCATGGCGTGGCGCTGGAAGAAATGCTGGCCTTCGATTCCATCCGGGCAGCGCACCAGGCTGATCGGCCGTCGCGCCACATAGGGCAGCATGTAGGCGGCAACGCTCTCGTAATAGCGCGCGACGTCGAGCTTGGTCAGGCCGATACCCGGATAATAGATCTTGCCGGGATTGCTGAGCGTGATCCCCTCGAAGGTGGCGTTGCCACCCTGCTTGCTGCTGGCAACGCTGGTCTTGGCCATGCCGGCCTCCTCGCCTTCTCTGTCTTCACCATGCACCTCGCGCGCCGGCTTGTCCTCGCGCAAACCCTTGAAGCTCGGATGCCGCAGCCGTCCGTCGCGCGTTCGCTCGGTAAAGGCGATCTGCGCGACCAGCTTCGGCTCGAGCCACACCGCGCCTTTGCGTTCCTCGCGCGGCACCTCGTCGAACGGCGAGCTTGCGCGCTCGAGCGGCTCGAACTTGCGGGCGAGGCGTTCGAAGTCCGCGGCGTCGAAGCCGGTGCCGACTTTGCCGGAATAAGCCAGCATGCCGTCCTCGAACGTGCCGAGTAGGAGCGAGGAGAACGGCTTGCCCTTGACCTCGGATCGGCTATAGCCGCCGATGACGAATTCCTCGCCGCGCAAGCATTTGATCTTGAGCCAGTCCTTGCCGCGCCCGGAGATGTAGGGGCGGTCGGCGCGCTTCGACACGATGCCCTCGAGCCCTGCGGCGCAGGCTTGCGCATAGAATTCGGGTCCCGCGCCCTCAACGTAGTCGGCATAAATGACAAAGTCCGACACGCCCTTGCGCCGCCAGCAATTCGGCGAGCCGCGCGCGCCGCTCCTGCAGCTTGTTCTTGCGCCAGTCCTTGCCGTCGAGGTTGAGCAGATCGAACGCGAAATAGCGGATCGCGGGGTTCGGCGTATCGATATGCTCTTGCAGCGATTTGAAATCGGTGATGCCCGACGGCAGCACGAAGGCGGCCTCGCCGTCGATCAGTGCGATGTCGGCCGGCAGGCTCAGCAGCGCCTGGGCGATCGCGGGAAAGCGCACCGTCCAGTCGAGTCCGCTCCGGCTGAACAGCGTGATGTCGTCGCCGGCTTTGCGCGCGAGGATGCGGTAGCCGTCATACTTCACTTCGTGCAGCCAGCTCCGGTCGGTCGGCACCTCGGTATCGAGCGTGGCGAGCTCAGGCGCGACGAATTGCGGGATTAGCGCACGGGGGATTTTTTTCGCGCGGGCTTTGCCGTTGCCGCGCGCTTCCTTGGCGGGGCCGGAGTTTTTTTTTGAGCCTTGTTGGAGGTCCAGATGGCCGAGTCGCCGTTGAGAATCTGGTCCATGGTCCGGCCGCTCTTCACGCTGGTGTCGTAGGCCTCGGTCGGCTCGTTGCCTTCGCCGGCATAGTCGTCGCGCTTCTTGATGAGCAGCCAGTTCTGGCGGCCGCGATCCTCCTTGCGCGGCTTCATGCGCACCAGCACGTAATCGCCGTTCAGCCGGTGGCCATGCAGGCGGAATTTGAGATCGCCCTTGGCAAGGCCCTCGTCGGGGTCGCCGATCGGCTCCCAGGTGCCTTCGTCCCAGATCATCACCGGGCCGCCGCCATATTCGCCCTTGGGAATCACCCCTTCGAAGCCGCCATATTCCAGCGGATGGTCCTCGGTCATCACCGCCAGGCGCTTCTGCGCGGGATCGAGGCTCGGGCCTCTGGTGACGGCCCAGCTCTTCAAAACGCCGTCATGCTCGAGCCGGAAATCGAAATGGGTGCGCCGCGCGGCATGCTTCTGAATGACGAAGCTGTTGCCTTTGGCCTTGCCGCGCTCGGGGCCCGGCTCCGGCGTCTTGCCGAAGTCGCGCTTCGCCTTGTACTCGGCAAGCAGGTCCCGGCTGCCGGCCCGTGCCATTGTCTAGGCCGACTTCCGTCTGGCCGCGCCCTTGGCGGTCTTCTTGGCGTTCGACTTGGCCGGGGTCGCGCCGCGCTTGGCGGCGGTCTTGGCGGGTGTGCCGCCCTTCCCCTGCTGCACGCTCTTCTTCAGCGCGTCCATGATGTTGATCACCTTGGCGCCACCGGGCGCCGCCTCGACGATCTCGGGCGCGCGGTGCTCGATCTTGGCGTTGATCAGCTCCCACACCGCCTCGTTGTATTCGTCCTTGAACTGCTCGGGCTCGAACTTGCCGGCCTTGCGCTTGATCAGCTCCTTGGCGAGGTCGAGCGCTTCCTTGTCGACCTTCACCTCGGGGATCTCCTTGAACAGCGGCTCGGCGGCGCGCACTTCGTTGGCGTGGCGCAGCACTTCGAGCATCAGGCCTTTGCCCAGCGGCTTGATGGCGACGATATTGCCGTGGCCGCGCAGGATGAACTGGCCGACGCCGATCTTGCCGCTGTCCTTCAGCGCCTTTTGCAGGATGGTGTAGCCCTCGTCGGCCATGTCGCCGTCGGGCATCAAATAGTACGGCGTCTCGAAATAGCGCGGGTCGATGGCGTCCTCGTCGACGAACCGGGCCAGCTCGATGGTCTGCTTGGATTCGAGCTTGAGCTCGTCGATCTCCTTGGGGTCGATCAGGACATATTTGCCCTTCTCGTATTCGTAGCCCTTGGTGATCTCCTCGTTCTCGACCGGCCCGACGCCGGGAGCGACCTTCTGATAGCGGATGCGCTTGCCCGAGGGCTCGTGGATCTGGTGCAGCGCGATGGTTCGCTCCGAGCTGGTGGCCGGGTAGAGCTTGACCGGAATATTGACGAGCGAAAGCCGCAAATGACCGGTCCAGAAAGCGCGGGGTGCCATAACGCGTACTCCTTGAAAAAGCGCGGCTGGCCGGGGCTTCTGGCTTAGACCCGGGGTCAGATCAACCGAGCCCGATCCTTCCGGGTTCCGTCGGAGGGTCCCGGCCGCATCGGGCTCATTTCCCTACATTATAGCCATTTTCCTTAAGCATGCGTTCGAGTGCTTCGGGGAAGGTCAGCTTGATCTCCTGGCCGGGGCATTCGCCGTCGTCGTTGAGCGGCTTGTCGCAAATCTCCAGCCCCCAATCCGAGGCCTTGTCATAGTAGGCGAGCATCAGGTCCCACGCCGGCTTGCTCTCGCCGAGCAGGACCTTCTCGCCGACATAGCCGGCCAGGAACCCGTTCACGTCCTCGTCCGGCACATTCTCGATCATGGTTTTGAGATAGGACGCATGCGCCGGCCTGAAGCTTGGGTCGGTGGTGACGTTTTTGACCGCGCCGTTCTCGACCGTGAGCACCTCGAGCGGCGCCTCCGAGCAGGCATAGCAGGCGAAGGCGTAGAGAAAGGCGTTGTCGCGCGTGCTGAATTCGTAGCGGCCGTCACCGTTGAGATCGGTCGCCAGCATCGGCCCGCCGTCGAACTCGCCGACATCGACGGTCTGCCAGGCCGTACCATCCTTGTTGCTGGTGATGACGCTGGTGTCGGAGCAGCAATGCGCCCCGCCGGTATAGAAGGACACGACCACCTCGGGCTGAGAATTGCCGGGATCGAGCTCGGCGATCTGCACGCTTACCGGTGGGACGCCGAAGCCGGGCTCTCCGGTAAGCTTGGCGATCTCCTTGTCGTCGACGAAGACCACGACAACCGGGGCGCGCATGGTATCGCCGTCCTCGTTCTTCTCCTCCGTGTAGCTCAGCACCGCCCTCACCGCGCCTTGCGAGATCTCCTGCGGGACTGGATCGCCTTCGTCCTCGTCGTCGTCATCCTCCTCGTCGTCCTCGCCGCTGCCCGCCTCGATCTTGGGCGTATCGTCCTTGCCGGCGACATCGGGGGCCTGGAGGTATTTGGCGTCGGCGTGTTTGACGGCCTCGGCAAGGCTTGGGGTCGCTGCATTGGCGGCGACTGGTTGGAAGGCCAGGACGAAGGGCAGCAACAGAAACAGACGCAAACAAGATCGCAGGCCCATTGGAAGGCTTTCCGAAAGGACGATGGCACTCGCGCCCAAGCAGCGCGTTGGCTATTCTACCGCGCGGGTGCCCCGCTTGGCACAAAAACCGGCCCCTTTCCGGGCTCTCTTGTAACCGTCTAGGTCGAGGATGGATGAGACCGCCAAACGAATGGAGCCGTTCGCTCCGGCCGTCGTCATTACCGGAGCAACCCAAGGCATCGGCAGGGCTCTGGCCGAGGAATTCGCCCGCGACGGGCACAGCCTCGTCCTGGTCGCGCGCGATGAGCAGAAGCTCGCCGCGACGGCGCGAGCGCTGGCCGAGGCCCATGGTGTTGGCGTCAGGGTGTTCGCCTGCGACCTCGGCCGACCGGAGGGCTGCGCCGATTTGGCAGCCGCGCTGCCGCGCTTCGGCCTTTACGCCGACATCCTCGTCAACAATGCCGCGCTGATGACCGCCGGCTTCTTCCAGGACGCGGACCCGGCGAAGCTCAGGCAAATTGTCGATCTCGACGTGCAAGCCGTGGTCGACCTGACCCGCCGCTTCCTGCCGGGCATGCTCGCGCGGCGGAAGGGCGGCGTGCTCAATGTCGCCTCGGTGGAAGGCTTCATGCCGGTCCCCTATCAAGCGACCTATGCCGCCGCCAAGGCGTTCGTGCTCTCCTTCACCCGCGCTCTCGCCTATGAAACCATGGGCACGGGCGTTCAAATTTCGGCGCTCGCGCCGGGTGCGACCACCACGGCGATGCACGCCAAGGCGGGCGCCGAGCATTCCCGCTACGTCCAGCTCTTCCCGGTGATGGCGCCCGAGGATGTCGCGCGCATCGGCTATCGCGGGTTCAAGCGCGGCAGGAAGATCATCGTCGCCGGCTGGTTCAACCGGCTGAGCGTGTTCGCGCAACGCTTCACGCCGGCCTTCGCCCTGGTGCCGTTCATGGGCTTGCTGTTCCGGGTGCGCGACGCACAGGGCAATCTGCAAATGCCGCGCGTGGTGGACCCACCGAAGCCGGCGAACGGTCGGGTGCCCACCGAGCCGGCATCGGGCGACGGCCCAAGCCTCGCCGCCTGATCGCAACTCCCGCATTCTCGTGTGGCGATCGGGCAAACCCGACACCGCGACACCCTTTGTTAACCATACTCGCCCACCTTGTTGGCATGGTTCCGCGAAGGGCAAAGACGATGAGCGAACATTCAACCACCAAGGAAAGCGCGGCGGGAACAATGGCGGGAGGGACGGCGACCGGCTACCGCGTTTCGCTGGTGCCCGGCGCGCTCGAGGTTTCCGCGCGCTTGGCGAGCAACGAGGAACTGGAAATCCTCGTCAAGGTCCTCGAAGCCAACAAAGGCAGCCTCGGCAAGGCGACCGACTAGGCTTAGCCAGCGACTGGTATGGCCGGTGCGGCGTCTCACGGGCGCCTGCGGCTGACCTTCCTCGCCGCAGCGTCTTCCGGCAATGCCAGCGCGACGGTCGGCAGGGCGACGCCGGCCTCGTCATAGACGTCGAGCCAAGCGCTTTGCACGCCCTTCTTCTTCAATTCGTCGACCGCCGCGACAAAATCGAGCGGGGTGCGAATTTCTTTCGCACCCACCCCGAGGATGGCCATGCCCGGTTTCAACCCCTGTTTCATTGCCTCGCTGTCGGCATCAACCGCGGCGATGACCGCCATGGTGTGCTCCCAAGCCGCGTGAGGGAACTTGTCCGTTCGATTGGCCAGCGCCAGCGTCATCCCAAGCATGGTGCCGGTCTGCGCCGCGTCCGACAGCGGCAATGTCCACGGCTCCTGCACCCCTGAACTCGTTGGCGATGGTCATCGACACCTCGGTTTCGCCGCTGGCCTTGGCGCTGCGGAGGGCGGCGATGAACTGGCTCGGCGTCGCCACTTGGGTCTCGGCAACATCCAACACGATCATGTCCGGCTTGATCCCCGCCAATGCCGCATAGCTGGTGGGGTCGACGTCCCTGATGCGGACCATGGTCGGCGCATCCAAATTCTGAGCGAAGGCAGCCGTGCGCGGGACCGCGGCAAGCGTCAGCCCGGCCACGCGTGGGGGCGGCGCCACGAATGCCTCGTCAGCCGCCTGCATCCACGCGGTATCGTGCCCGATCAGATTCGCCCCGTATTTGATCCAGGCATACCCCCGCTCGCCCCAGCCCGTCCCCCAGGAGTTCTTGATGCGCCACGCGCGCTTGCTGTCGTCCCAACCGACGATGACGATGGCATGTCCTCCCTCGGAGTCGAAATCGACATGCTCGACTTGGGAATAGACGCCGCCGGCATAGGCCATAAAGCTGTCGGTGGCGATGATGCCGGTGTAGAGCGGCCCGTGCTCGCAAAGCGCGCGCTTGATTTCCTTGGGCGAGGGGATGTGCTGCCAGTCGGCGCTCAGCGGCGCCGAAGCGACCGCATGATTAGGTCGCGCCAGGCCTGCACGGCATTGTCGATTCTTCGCCACATACGGCAGGGCACTCTGCGGCGCGGCACCATCCACTTCGATATAGGAGAAGGCTTCGCTCCAATTTGCGCCCGAACAACCGGGCCAAGACACGGCACAGTCCATCACGTCCTGTTCGGAAACGTCTCGTGTCGAATTGTTCTCGATCAGCGCGCTGCTTTCGAACACGGCCGAGCTGGCGAACGCCCAGCAGCTGCCGCAATCCTTCTGATCCCTGATGGGAGTGACCATGCCCAGATCGCGCCAGTTGAACGACCGGGCGTTGGGGTCGCATTGCGAGGCGCGCCGCTGGTTGGGATGCGCCGACCGATAGCGCTGCAAATCCTGGTTCGCGCGGCGGATTTGCTCCGCGCGGAGCTCGGGGGATTTTTCCGGCCGGTTGCCGGTCAGCTCGGCGAGAGTGCGGTCGAGCGCGGTGGTATATCCCATGCGAAAGGTCAGCCCCGGTCGCCGTTGGGCCGCTAACCGGTCAAGCCGCTGTTTGACGTTGTCCGGCGCCGCCTTGAGGCGCTCGTCATAGAAGCTTTGCAACTCGGCTGCCGATGGCTCCGCTTCGACCGAAGCTGGAGACGATTGCGCCGGCTCAGTCGCCGGCGCTGCCGGTGGCGTATTCTGTTGCGCGAGTGCGGGAAAAGTCAGGAGTATCGATGTGAAGGCAAATGCAGCGACCGGAAGCCGCAAGACGTTCCAGGACATGAGCGCCTACCTCAGGGTTGGTTTCCATGATGCTCCTGCCACAAATCGTATACCCCGCCACGTGCGGTTGGAAGGTCGCGAAAGAGAGCGGGTAGGGTCGAATGCCCCGCGCAACCCAAGGCGCCTGTTGTTTCGGGTAGAGGCTGAACGCCAGGACAGGTGAAGATTGATGGTGGAGCCGGACACCACACATCTAGTGTCTTGCACTGTCCCACATTGTCAGCTTTCCCGGGAAAAATAAGGGTTTCTTGTCTTGCACTGTCCCACAATGTCTCTGTATATTGCATATCAATTAGTTGGTAGAGACATTGGCAAGGCAGGTGAGAGCAACCCTCCACCGAACCCCGAAGTGGGAGCAATAATGGCACGCGAGGCAGCAAAACGCCTGACGCCCAAGGGCGTCTTGGCGCTCAGGAAAGAGGGCTACTACGCCGACAGCGAGGCGGTTGGCCTCTATGTCCAGGTGGCCTATCGGCAGAAGGGCAAGCACGAGAAGGGCGAGAAGAGGGGCAAGCCCAAGCTCGACAAGAAGCACGGCGTCAGCCGATCCTGGGTCTACAGGTTCACCTCGCCTGTCACCAAGCGCGTGCGCTGGATGGGCTTAGGCAGCTGCGACGTGGTTTCACTGGCCGAGGCACGCGATCTTGCTAAGCACGCACGGAAGCTTGTCACGTTTGGTGCTGATCCGATTGAGCATCGGAAGGCGACCGTGGCGGCAGAGCGCCAAGCCTACCTCTACGAACAGGCCAGCAAGATGACCTTTGGCGATTGCGTCGAGGCCTACCTCGCTGAGCACTTGGACAGCTTCCGCAACGAAAAGCATCAATGGCAATGGCGAGAGACGCTTGGGCGTGCCGCCAAGGCGTTCGGTGATCTCAGCGTGGGCGTGATCGATGCGCCGATGGTCATCAAGTTCCTGACGCCGATCTGGAGCAAGACGCCGGAGACCGGATCGCGCTTGCGAGGCCGCATCGAGAAGGTGCTCGACTGGGCGCGCGTGCATCAATTCCGTGACGGTGACAATCCTGCACGCTGGCAGGGGCACCTTGAGCATGTTTTTGCCTCTGCCAAGGGTGGCAGTTACGCGGCTATGCCCTACGCCGACGTTCCTGGCTTCATGGTACGGCTGCGTGCACGCGACGGTGTGTCGGCCAAGGCGCTTGAGCTTCTGATCCTGACAGCGGCCCGGAGCGGCGAGATTCGCGGCGCGAAGTGGAATGAAATCGATCTCGATAAGAAGCTGTGGGTCGTTCCCGGCGAGCGGATGAAGCTCAACAAGGAGCACACCGTGCCGTTGAGCGAGCAAGCTGTGGCTCTGTTGAAGGCGCTGCCCCACGTTGGGGATTACGTCTTCCCCGGCGCGGTCGAAGGCAAGCCGCTCTCAGACATGGCGTTGATGCAATTGCTGCGCGGCATGGATGCGAATGGATACAAGGTGCATGGCTTCAGAAGCGCGTTTAGGGACTGGGCCGGAGACGAAACCGACTTTGAAAACGAAACAATCGAATTTGCACTCGCGCATAGCATCCCCGACAGCACGAAGGCTGCTTACCGGCGCTATCGCGCGCTCAACAAGCGGGCGCTGTTGATGCAAGCGTGGTGCGATTATCTCGAAAGTGCCGTGCTGGCTGACAACGTGAGCAGGTTGCACGGTTGACAAAAAGAAGGACGGCTGCGGGGGCCAGCGTAAAGCTCACCCCGCTAGTATCGACAACAAGCGGTCCTTGAATCGGTCGTTGACCGCCTGGACCGTGTCTCCGTGTTCGACTACTCAGTCACGGAGCAGACCTATCGGTGCGGATCGCAAACTCCTGCAAAACCCCCGCCACGTCATCAGGTGAGGTCTTGGATTTTCGTGGGTAGCCCTCACCCGCACCCGAAATAACTTGCTCGCTCGCACAATGGTGCACACAAACTGTAATCAAAATTGTAATCAAATTGCACCACCCGTCGATAATTAGGGTCATTCCGTGCCACTAGAAAGATCGCGGGATGGACGATGTAATTTCGTTCCTATTTGAAGAATGGCTCTCCAGATTTGAGGCCGAGCAGGCTGCCTCCACCAACGGAGCGGCGTGGAAAGAGGATACGCTAAGGGAAATCGAGGCCAAACTAGCGGCTACTCCTTCAGAGGGTTTGAAAGGGCTGAGCATAAAGCTCGCTCTTCATTGTTTCCTGCTGAACCACGCAGACACAGCAAGCTCTCAAGCGCAGTCCGCCTACCGTGACCTCGTTCACTTGACCGGCAACGATCCGCTTGTCGAGATCAACGCTCGTTTCAAAAAATCAGCGTAGCGGAATTGTTTTCGCTTTGGCGGCACGAGCAGCACTTTCGTGCATGCCCGATGCTGAAAGTTCGCTCTGGAGTAAGTCGCTCATTCTGACCAGTTCAGGGACGGATTTTGCGTTCATCTTCCGCATAGCATGGCTACGATGCACCTTGACCATAACTTCGCTCACGCAAAGCTCATCAGCGATCTGCTTGTTCAACCGTCCAGCGGCTACCCTGAAGAGCACGTCGCGCTCGCGTGGGGTAAGCGTCTTGAAGCGCTTTAGTGTTCCGGCGAGAGCGTCCTCTTGCGCATGCCGCAGCCGATCTCGTTCAAGAGCAACAAACACGGCATCTAACAGATTTTGCTCGTTGATTGGTTTGGTCAGGAAATCGACGGCACCTGCCTTCATCGCGCGAACCGCCGTGGCGATGCTTCCGTACCCGGTGACGAAGATAAGCGGCACATGAATGCCAGCTTTGGTGAGTTCCTCCTGCAATGCAAGACCGCTCATCATCCGGCATACGCAGCGGAAGCACCACGCAACAGGGCTTTTCCGGGACTACGCCATCGAGAAACTCGACGGCTGACCGGCAAGGCTCGACGTGTAAGCCAACAAACTCTAGAAGCTGCTTAATAGCGCTGCGTGCCGGATCGTCAATTTCTATTACAAAGACGACCGCGTCAGCGCTGGCGGACCCGCTCTTGGTTTGTCGAACAAGAGTTTCGTCCGTAGGTGGATGACCTAGCCCGGTGGCGGACTGAAAACTCACCGCCCTCCTCCACACAGCCCGCGCGAAAGAGGAAGTCGAACGCGGGCGTCGTTCTTTCAGGTTACACCCAATGCTCTCGTGCGCAATATCCAAATAAGGGATTAGGCTGTCTCAAGTGGGCGGCTCACTCGTCCACGATGGGACCTTATACGCAGGTACCAGGAAAGCCCCGACCCTCCCCGGCCCGCCGTTGTTGAGTTGGGGCTTTTCCTTTTGGCAACCCCCGGAGGGGCGGCAAGCAAACTGCCCACCGCCCCTTGGCCCGCGTGGCATGAAAAACGCGGGTCGTCTCGCTTACTTTGCGCGACGCTCTGCAATCAACTCAGCAAGCGTCATGGCCCTCTTTCTTCGGGGCACAGGCGGCGTGCTACGGTCGGCCATGTTTAGCACCAGGCTAGAGCGACGCCGTCAGTTTAACCGACTGGCTGTGCTGGTCGCCACGACCCTGCTCGCGGCAGGCATCGCTTTGATCGCGGTCTGGGCGGTGCGGGCATTCGACATGCTTGCGGCGGCAGAGGCTGATCGTGCGCCGATCATAATCGGGGTGCTCATCGCATTGGCCGTTCTTGTCGTCCTGTGCCTTATCGCCTACGCCGCAGTCCGGGCTGTCGGGCGCTTCACATCTCGTTGATGGAGGGCGGCACCTTTTCAGATCACTGCCGCCCACGCATCTCTCTACGAGACAGCAAAAAGCCCCCGTCAGGGACGAGGGCTTCTGCTTTCAGGCTAATCCAGCCCGTTCAGACCTAGTAGTAGCCAATGCACTCGTAGTAGCGGTTCCACCAGTAGGAACTGCCCGTGTTTATAGCGTTGCGATACAGCCACCCGCAGCCGCCACCATAGCCGTAAGAGATGTATGGGAGGCCATACCAGCCGTAATAGCCGTAACGGCGATATTTGCCGTATGAGCCGTAGTGTTTGTGGTGGTCGCCATAGCCGTGATCGTGGCCTTTGTAGGCGTAATGCCTCCCACCACCGCCGCCGCCGTAGTGCTTGCCACCACCGCCGCCGTAATGCTTGAAGCCACCGCCGTAGTGCTTGCCTCCGCCGCCACCACCATAGTGACGCCCGCCGCCGCCGCCACCATAGTGATGACCGCCACCGCCACCGTGGCTCCA
The DNA here is from genome assembly GCA_963798815.1 of uncultured Alphaproteobacteria bacterium. Taxonomy (GTDB): domain Bacteria; phylum Pseudomonadota; class Alphaproteobacteria; order Rhizobiales; family Methyloligellaceae; genus Methyloceanibacter. Next base: position 789,367 of record CAWCUW010000003.1, on the reverse strand, counting down.
TCCACCACCGTGACCGCCGCCGTGACCACCACCGTGGCCGCCGCCCTTACCGACAAGCGTTACGATACCGGGAGTGGCATCACCTTTCAGGACTGGCAAAGAAGTTGCCTGTGCCGACCCCGATACAAGACATGTGGCGAGCAGCATACCCGCAAGGGCAGTCGCCACAGTTAGTTTGGTCCTCATGGGGAAACTCCTCTAAATCCCCTCCAGCCCTCAAAGGATTCTTAGTCAGGCAACCTTTGAACCCGCCCTGAACGTCCCGTTCATCCGACATTCATCTCCCTCCCTCCTGCAAGCGGGTCGGGCCTCTCCAACTCGGTGGCGCGTCTTTTTTTTTTTGAGGAAATTTCCGGCGGTTATGTTGTGAAGGACGCGACCGGCCAAGCATCTTGCGTTGTCTATGCCGTCGAAAGCTACCTTTTCTCAGAGCATTTATTGTTCGGAGCATCCCAGAAGCCGGCAGCATTCTCGCAGTCGGTCTGGTTGGTTGCTCTCTCCCAGTTCCTTGGTGCCTGCCCTTCGCTCGGTGCCTGCCCTTCGTTTCCGACAGCTGCTGCCGGCGGCGTCTCGCCCGTCTCTAAATCGCGCCAGATTTCTTGGTTTTCTTCGTTTTGGATCGGGATGACGAGGCGGGCAAAGTTGTTCAAGGACACTGGGGCTAATGCCGAAGCTGGGCCGACGATAGTGAAAATGGCAAAGGCGACCACAGCGCCTGCCTTTATCGATGACTGTATCATTGGACAATCTCCGCTGGCTGACCCCGTCTAGAAGTAACGCTACAACCAACCCGAAAGCTTTAGGGTTCCAAAGACAAAGGCCAGTGCCCGCTCATGCCTCGCCGCTTCAAACCGCCTTGGACCGCCGAGCGCATCCCCGGCAGTTATATCGTGGAGGACGCCGCCTGCTAAGCTTCGGGTGATGACCGCGTCTGGCACCACCATCGAGGAGTTCGCTGCTGACGGCTTCACGCACGTCGAGTGCCATTGCCCTCGATGCCGCATGACGAGACTGAGGCCGATCAGTTGGCTCCCTCGCATCTCGATGGGCCTCACCATCGCGCAGCTATCAGAGCGGCTCCGGTGCGCGGAGTGCGGTGGCCAAGTTCATTCGGTCAAGCCGTGGCGAATGGAGGACGTGCTGGGCAAGCCGCTTGGGCGGCGTGGCCACTAAGAATAGGATCGGAGGGAGAGAGGGTGAAATCTAGCGAAACGGAATATAGAAAGCAGTTTGCATCGCTTGTCTGGAGCATTCGCCTGGTGATGGCGTTTCCTGTGTTCTCGGCGGCTTGTGTTCGTTTGGTGCACCGCACACGCCACGATGCTGCGCCGCTTGATGACGACGGCGGGCAAAGGCTGCTAATTGAATTTCCATTGTCGGAGTCCCAAGACCACCGACGATTGAGAGCTTTAGGAGCCACCCCCTGCGAGTGTGAGTATCAACGATGCCTTTCCAGCAATACGCGCCCTTCTTTAAGTCAGAGGAACTGGACGCGCTAACGGCTGCCTTCAATGCCACGTGGCAAGAGTTGAAAGTCCTCGGTATGGATTTAACCAGCGAACCGGAAGTGTCGCTGGTAAAGAGAAAGCTCGCGCAACAAATCCTCGTGTCAGCCACGGCAGGTAGCGTACGAGATGTGGGTACGCTGAAAGAACAGGCTTTGCGAAGTCTACGTGGCAGGGTTTGCCTCGTTAGTGAAAAACCGTCGAAAGCAGCTTAAACAACGTAAGGCCAAACCGCTTCGGGCGGCTATCCGCGCTTCGCGCTCACCCGAGCCTCCAGGCTTCTTTTCCTGGGCTTCCTCGCCAGCCGAAGACGAAAAGAGCCCGACTAACTGAAATCCGGGCTCTCGCCGGTACCTTGCTACGAGGGCCTTGATTGAAAAGCGGCCCGGTGACATGCCGTGCCCAGAGAGCCGTGTGCGTCACCGGGCCTAACCTTTTCGGGACTGTTGTGAGCAGGAACCCGAAAGGCTATGCGGGCAACTTAACCCTGGAGCTTTCGTTCCGTGACGAAGGAAAGTTATGTCGCCCGTGTCTGAAAAGCACCACGGGGTAGATAACACCTATACGGGCGGCAAGGGCACCTCCATAGCCGAGGCCCCGGCTGTGTATGCGCTGCCTTAAAGTCGTAAAGGCTTCTGCTACGTTCTCCTGAAACCATTCCGCCGCGCAGAAGTTACGTGATTCGAGGGAGGAAGATGCTGCTCATCTATTGTGTAGTGCTCTTGGCTGTGATCACCGCGAACGTCGTGGCCATTCTTCTCGCGGCCACTGTCGCACGCCGCCGGATGCACCATGACTAAGACGAATCGCGCGGTGCGACGCGTGCTCAGTCGGGGCCGCGACTGTCTTTGCTCCAAACGATCAGAGTGGCCTATGCCAACAATCTACATTTCGGATAGCTGCGACGACTGCGCGAGCCGTTAGCAGTTCGTTCAAAATGAATTTGATCAAGAATTTTATCGATGGCCAAGGCCAGCTAAATTCCGTTGCCCGGAGAGAAGGAGCCACTAGATGCGCCTTCTCATGTCATTTGCAATCATCGTTGGTCTTGCGATTGCCGCCGAGAATGTGCGGCCTCAATGTTCCATGGCCAGTATGACTGGGGTGGAATGGCTTCACTGCTTGTTGAATGAATTCACCCTAGTCGTGGTGCATCCGGCGGCGTGCGATGGTAGCCGCGAGAAGAGCGGCGGGCCGAAGTGGGTAGGATGTTATAGCCACGCTAACGCCGATCAGCATTAGCGCGAGCGGCATAAATAATCCTCATAGGTTTATACTCCCATTCTGTGGCGGCGGTGTCTACCCGCCGCACGGCTGTCCACCGACGATGAATTTTGGGATCAAAAGTTCAACGCGCGCTCGACGATCTGTTCTCTTGCCTTGCCCTGGCGCAAGCGCCTTCAGCATCTTGCCGAGCCGCCAGTGTGGTGCCCAACGTGGAACCCCACTTGTATGCGGCTTCAGCGGGCAAATTTGAGGCTCTGGTGGCATTTTGCCCTGGCCTAAGCCCTTGCCCTGCCGAAGCTATTTCAAAGCCCTTCCCAGTTCGCTGGTAGGGGTGCTGGCTCCCTGGCAAGTGGTCTAGCAATTTATCCTAGTATTTCTCAAGCAGCTTATAGCGAAAAATGGTGGAGCCGGACGGGATCGAACCGACGACCTCAGCAGTGCGATTGCTGCGCTCTCCCAACTGAGCTACGGCCCCATAGGTGAGGGCATTTAGGGATTGGGCCCGAGGCCTGTCAAGCGAACCCCCAAATCGGCGCTGTTCGGCTCTCGGTCCAGGCCCTTCGCCTCGGCCGGGGGATGGAACGCTTGCTCTCGGCGCCGCCTCTCCGTTACATGTCCCCGGCTGAGCCCAGGAGGTCTTTGATGGTGCCTTTGATCGGATTTCTCGTTCTCGTCATCGACCTCTTTATCTGGGTGGTCATCGCCAGCGCGATCCTGAGCTGGTTGATCGCCTTCAACGTGGTCAACACCTCCAACCGCTTCGTCTATTCGGTCGCCGAGATGCTCTACCGGCTGACCGAGCCCGCGCTGCGCCCGATCAGGGGCATCATTCCCAATCTCGGCGGCATCGATATCTCGCCGGTGATTCTCATCCTGTTCCTGCTGTTCCTGCGCGATGTGGTGCTGCTCGGCTGGATACTGCCAGCCTTCGTTCAACCCGCCGTCTACGTTCCTTGACACCATCTGCCGCGGCCAAGCTCGCGCTTCGCCGCGTCGCCGCCGGACTCATGCTGCCGGTGCGGCTGACGCCCAAATCCGCGCGCGACCAGCTCGTCGGCATCGAAGCGTTCGGCGGCGAGGTGGTGTTGAAGGCGCGCGTGCGAGCCCTGCCCGAACACGGCCGCGCTAACGAAGCGCTGGCGAAGCTCATCGCCCATTGGCTGAGACTGCCGCCGTCCTCCGTGTCGGTGGCGCAAGGCGGCAAGTCGCGGATGAAGCAGGTTCTGGTCGAAGGCGACGCGGAGACCCTGGCGCGGCTGGTCGAGACGCGCCTCGCCGATTTAGCCCGCTAGGGCTGCGGTGATCTCCGCGACGATGGCCTCGGCGGCGGCGCGTGGATCGGCCGCGCGGGTGATCGGCCGGCCCACCACGAGATAATCGGCGCCCGCTTCGATCGCGCTTGCCGGCGTCACCGCGCGGGCCTGGTCCTGGGCGTCGGTCCCCTGCGGTCTGACCCCCGGCGTGACGATGAGGAAATCGAGTCCGGCTGCGTTGCGGATCTTTGCCGCTTCATGGCCCGAGGCGATCACGCCGTCGAAGCCGGCCTCCTTGGCGAGCTTGGCCCGATGCAGCACCAGCTCGGTCAGCGGATGGTCGCATCCCTGCTCGATGAGATCGGCGGGCGCGAGATTGGTGAGCACGGTGACGCCGAGCAGCTTGAGCGCGCTGTCGCCCCTTCCGCGCAGGGCGGCGGCAAGCGTCTTCTTGTCGAGCGCGTGCACGGTGAGAAACGCGACTCCCAAGCGGGCGATCGCGGCCGTGGCGCGCTCGACCGTCGCTTCGATGTCGAGCAGCTTGGCATCGACGAACACCGGGACTTCTCGGCGGGCCAGCTCCTGCACGAGCGTGAAGCCGCCGCAGAACAACAACTCGAGTCCGATCTTGTAGACACCGACGCTGTTGCCGAGCGTCTCGATCAGCGCTCTCGCCTGTTCGACGTCCGGCACGTCGAGCGCCACGATCAGCCTGTCGCGGGGAAGCGTCACGGTACGACAAAGCTCTTGGCGGCGACGGCGAGCGCCTCGACCACATTGGTGCAGAGTTTTTGCTGTGCGGCGTCCTTGAGACTGCCGTCGGCCTCGAACGCGTCCATCGCCCGCGGCACGGCGATCTGCTGCGGAATGACCGTGGCCCCGACGCCGACCTCGAGGATCTGGCGCAGATGCAGCAGACTGCGCATCGCTCCGTAATAGCCGGGCGAGGCGCCGGAGATGGCGAACACGCGCGTCTGGTAGACCTCGAGCCCGGTCTCGCCCTTGGCCCTGACCCGTGTCACCCAGTCGAGCGTGTTCTTCAACAGGGGCGTGATGGAGGAGTTGTATTCGGGGCTGGCGATGAACACGCCCTGATACTCGCCGAGCAGGGCCTTGAACGCGCGCGCCCGCTCGGGCGGCCCGTCCTTGGCTTCGAGATCGCCGTTATAGAGCGGCATCGGGTAATCCTTGAGGTCGACCTGGACCGCCTCGATGCCGTTGGCTTCGGCGATGTGCCGGGCGAGCGCGGCGAGCTTCTTGTTGTACGACCCCTCCCGCGTGCTGCCGGCAAAGAACAAGAGACGCATTGCGCTTCCTTCTGGTTAGTTGGCCGAAGTCTTGTCCTTGCCGCCGATCCCGAACAGAAAGTGCAAGGGCACGGTCGTCGCGGCGACGAGCGGCGTGGCCAGCGCAAGGCCGAGCAATCCGAAGATCGCGCCGAGCACGAGCTGGCTCAGGATCACCACCGCCGGCGGCATCGACACCGCGCGCGCTTGGATCAGCGGGGTCAGCAGATAGCTCTCGAGGAATTGGATCAGCGCGTAGAGCCCGACCACCATCAGCGCGAGATGAAAACTCTCGCCGCCCGCGACCAGCACCATCGGGATCGCGCCGATGATAGGGCCAAGATAGGGCAGGAAGCCGGCAAGCCCGGCGAACAGCGCCAGCACGAAGGCGATCGGCACGCCGAGGATCAGAAGGCCGACATAGGTGAAGCTGCCGATCAGCGCCATGGAGATACCCTGGCCGATCAGCCAGCGGCGCAACAAATCGCCGGTCTCGTACATCATCTCGACCGTGGCGGCGCGCTGCTTCTCGGGCGCGAGCCGCGCCACCAGCTGCACATAGGTCTGCGGATCGGCGGCAAAATAGATGCCGAAGAACAGCACGATCAGCCCTGCGCTGAACAGCCCGACAATCGACAGCGCCACCGAGGTCGCGCCGGTGGCGATGCCCCACGGGCTCAGGAACCCGCTCAGCAATTGCACCAAATCGACATTCTGCAGCAGATTGGCCTGATCGGCGAAAGCGGCGACCTCCTTGGTAAGGGTGGTGGCGCCGGCGGCGATGCCGCGGGCGAGGTCGGCGATCTGCTGGGTGAGCGTCGGGCCGGCGGTGGTGAACACCACGGCGAAGAACAGGGCAACCAGCAATACGACCGCGGCCAGCATGAGCAGCCGCGGCAGCTTGGTAAGCTCGGCCAGCGCTCGGCTGGCGCCATACAGCACAATGGCGAGCAGGATGCCGGCAAAGGCCAACAGGATCGCGGTGCGCGCATACCAAAGGCCAATGGCGAGCGCGAGCACGCCCAACACCGCCGCGGTCATTTTCGCGGCCGTCGCCATGTCGCGCGAACGGATCGCGGGACTATCCTTCGCGCTGTTTTTAGGCGGTCGGCGCAACGCTGGCTCGGCTGCCATGACGACTCTCGCTCGATGGGCGCGCGTGTCGAGGGAGGGACGCGCGTAAGGCGGGCCTCACTCTACGGCAAACGCCATGCCTCAGGGTAGAAGCTACTCGCCGATGCCTTCGAAGAATTCCTTGACCCGGGCGAAGAAGCCGGTCGATGCCGGACTCGTGCTCGGATTCGAGGCGTCCTCGAAGGACTTGAGCAGTTCGCGCTGCTTGCGCGATAGAATTCTTCGGCGTCTCGACCTCGACTTGGATATAGAGGTCGCCCTGCTGCTTGGAGCGCAGCACCGGCATGCCCTTGGCCTTGAGTCGGAATTGCTTGCCGCTCTCGGTGCCCTCCGGGATTTTTACCCGCGTCCTGCCGCCGTCGATGGTCGGCACCTCGATCTGGCCGCCGAGCGCCGCCGTGGTCATGACGATCGGCACGCGGCAGAACAGGTCGGCGCCGTCGCGCTGGAAGAACTCGTGCGGCTTGATCGAGAGGAAGATGTAGAGGTCCCCAGGCGGTCCGCCGCGCAACCCCGCTTCGCCTTCGCCGGCGAGCCTGATGCGCGTGCCGTCCTCGACGCCGATGGGGATCGTCACCGACAGCGTCCGCTCGCGCGTCACCCGCCCTGCGCCGTTGCAGGACGGGCAGGGCGTCTCGATCGTCTCGCCGCGTCCCTGGCAGGCGGGGCAGGTGCGCTCGATGGTGAAGAAGCCCTGGCTTGCCCGCACCTTGCCGACACCGCCGCAGGTGCGGCATGAGGTGGGCGTGGTGCCGGCCTTGGCGCCGCTGCCCGAACAGCTTTCGCACACCACGGATGTCGGCACGCGGATTTGCGCCGTCTTGCCCTGATAGGCTTCGAACAGCGTGATCTCCATGTTGTAGCGAAGATCGGAGCCCCGCTCGCGTGCCGAGCGCTGGCGCGGGCGGCGCTGGCCCATGAACTCGCCGAACAGATCGTCGAACATCGCCGACATCGAGGCCGAGAAATCGGTGCCGAAACCGGCACCGCCAGCCCCGCCGCCGAGCGCCGGATCGAAGGCGGCATGGCCGAAGCGGTCATAGGCCGCGCGACGCTGCGGATCTTTCAGCGCCTCGTAGGCTTCGTTGAGCTCCTTGAAACGCTTTTCGGCGTTCGGATCGCCGTTGCAGCTGTCGGGATGGCATTCTTTGGCGAGACGACGAAACGCGGCCTTGATCTCGCTGTCACGCGAGCCGCGATTTACGCCAAGTACGTCGTAATAGCACCGTTTCGACATCGCCCCTTTGGCCCTTTACACCGCCGTCCAGTTTGGCGGCGCCCAAGCCTCTTGTGTTTGGGCCGGCGCCGGGCTGTTCACCCGGCGCCAAGGCCATGCACGCTTTACTAGGCCGACTTCTTGCTGTCGTCGTCCTTGACCTCTTCGAAGTCGACATCGACGACCTTGTCGTCGGGGCCCGCCTCGCCGGAAGGTCCAGCGCCCGCCGCTCCGGCCTGAGCCTGGCTCGCCTGATACATGGCCTCGCCAAGTTTCATCGAGGCCTGGGCGAGCGCGTCGGTCTTCTGCTTGATGGCGTCGCGGTCCTCGCCCTGGATCACCGCCTTCAGGTCGCTGACGGCGGTTTCCACCACCGCCTTGTCGCCGGCGGGGACCTTGTCGCCATAGTCCTTCAGCATGCGTTCGGTCGAATGCACCAGCGCCTCGGCCTGGTTCTTCACCTCGACCAGCTCGCGCCGCTTCTTGTCTTCCTCGGCGTGGCTCTCGGCTTCCTTGACCATGCGGTCGATGTCGGCGTCGGTGAGGCCGCCCGATGCCTGGATGCGGATCGACTGCTCCTTGCCGGTCGCCTTGTCGGTGGCCGAGACGTTGACGATGCCGTTGGCGTCGATATCGAAGGTCACCTCGATCTGCGGCACGCCGCGCGGGGCCGGCGGAATGCCGACCAGATCGAACTGGCCGAGCATTTTGTTGTCGGCCGCCATCTCGCGCTCGCCTTGGAACACGCGAATGGTGACGGCGTTCTGATTGTCCTCGGCGGTCGAGAACACCTGGCTCTTTTTGGTAGGGATCGTCGTGTTGCGGTCGATCAGCCGGGTGAACACGCCGCCCAGGGTCTCGATGCCGAGCGAGAGCGGGGTCACGTCGAGCAACAGCACGTCCTTGACGTCGCCTTGCAGCACGCCCGCCTGGATCGCCGCGCCGATGGCCACCACCTCGTCGGGGTTGACGCCCTTATGCGGCTCGCGGCCGAAGAAGGTCTTCACCGTCTCGACCACTTTCGGCATGCGCGTCATGCCGCCGACCAGCACCACTTCCTCGATCTCGGCGGCCTTCAGCCCGGCGTCCTTCAGTGCGTTGGCGCAGGGGCCGATGGTCTTCTGGATGAGATCGTCCACCAGGCTTTCGAGCTTGGCCCGGGTAAGCTTCATGGTGAGATGCTTCGGGCCCGACTTGTCGGCGGTGATGAAGGGCAGGTTGATCTCGGTCTGCGTGGTCGAGGACAGCTCGATCTTGGCCTTCTCGGCCGCCTCTTTCAGGCGCTGCAGCGCCAGCTTGTCGCCGCGCAGATCGATGCCCGACTCCTTCTTGAACTCGTTGGCGAGATAATCGACGATACGCATGTCGAAGTCCTCGCCGCCGAGGAAGGTGTCGCCGTTGGTCGACTTCACCTCGAACACGCCGTCGCCGATCTCGAGCACGGAGATGTCGAACGTGCCGCCGCCGAGGTCGTAGACGGATATGGTCTTGCCTTCCTTCTTCTCCAGCCCGTAGGCGAGCGCGGCCGCGGTCGGCTCGTTGATGATGCGCAACACTTCCAGGCCGGCGATCTTGCCCGCGTCCTTGGTGGCTTGGCGCTGCGCGTCGTTGAAGTAGGCGGGGACGGTGATGACCGCCTGCTCGACCTTCTGGCCGAGATAGGCTTCGGCGGTCTCCTTCATCTTTGTGAGGATGAAGGCGGAAATCTGCGAGGGGGAATATTGCTTGCCGTGGGATTCGACCCAGGCGTCGCCGTTGCCGGCTTTGACGATCTTGTAGGGGACGAGCTTCTTGTCCTTCTCGACCATCGGATCTTCGTAGCGGCGGCCGATCAGGCGCTTGATGGCGAAGAACGTGTTCTCGGGATTGGTGACGGCTTGTCGCTTGGCGGGAAGGCCTACGATGACCTCGCCGTCATCGGTGAAGGCGACCATCGAGGGCGTGGTGCGCATGCCCTCGGCATTCTCGATGACCTTGGGATTCTTTCCCTCCATCACCGCGACGCAGGAATTGGTAGTGCCGAGATCGATACCGATCACTTTCGCCATTACAGACCTCTCTTTCTGGCAGACCGTCCCGGGCCCTTGAGCGGCACCCGGCATTGCAGCGCGAGGCGTGACGTCGGTCCCCACATTCGGCGAGCCCGCCGACTCATCCGGCGGGGTTCCGCGGTTATATAGGAGGCAACCCTATGGCCCGCAAGGAGAAGCGGGTATGACAGTGGTGTCGCGGACAGGGGTGTCACGCCATACGCTTCCAGGCGGCGATGAGAATAGGCGTAAGGCAGTAATAACGCCCATCCGCGCCGGCCTCGGCCATGTCGGTTTTGAACTGCACGGCGCGCACCGGATCGGCAATGCCCAATTCGGCGGCGGAGGCGAACAGTCCTTGGTAAACGCCGATCAACATTGCCGCCATGTCCTTGAGCGGCAGGTATTTCACTTCCGCCACAGTGCCGTCGGGGACGCCGAGTCCCGCCGCCTCGAATTGCGCCGGCAACTGGCGGCCGGCCCGCAAATTCCGGCCATGCCCTCTGAACACGCCCTCGAACAGGCGATTGAACTCGGCCATGGCGGGGCAGAGCGGCTCGACCGCGATGGCGCCGAAGTCGAACTCCTGCGCCACCAGCACCCCGCCCGGCTTGGTCCACAACGCCATCTTCTCCAGCGCCGCCACCGGGTCCTGCATATGCATGAGGAACAGCCGGCAGAAGGTGAGATCGAAGGGCGCGCCAGGCACGCTGTCGAGTTCGAGCACATTGGCTTCGATCAGCTCGAATTGAGCGCCGCCTTGCGCCCGGAGGTCGGCAAGCGCTTGGGTGCCGAGCTGGCGGTCGATGTCGATGCCGGTGACGCGGCCTTGCGGGCCGACGCGGTTCGCCATCAGCCGCATCACCGCGCCCGGACCCGCGCCGACATCGAGGCAGCTCATCCCCGGCTTGAGCCCGACCCGGTCGAGCACCTCCTCGGTCGCGCGCCGCCATAGCTCCGCCTGATCGCGCAGCCGCTGATATTCGTTCGCGTCCCGGGCATGCACATAACCGTCGGGATTGGCTTCTTGCGCCTTGGCCGTCACCGGCTTGATCTCCTCATTCGCCGCCGCGTTATATGGCAGAAACTAAGCTAGCCTTGGGGTGGAACAAAGGTGGCATGAATTATTTTCCGCAAGCCCTCGATTCCTCGGGACAAGCCACGCTGTTGGCGGAACTCCGGCGCGTCATCGCCGAGGCCCCGTTGTTCACCCCCACCACGCCGCGCTCGGGCAAGCCGATGTCGGTGCGCATGACGAATTGCGGGCCGCTCGGCTGGGTCACCGACAAAGAGCGCGGTTATCGCTATCAGGCGACCCACCCAGTGACCGGCAGGCCGTGGCCGGCAATCCCGTCAATGCTGCTCGATCTGTGGGACGAGATCGCCCGATATCCCGCGCCGCCAGAAGCCTGCCTGGTCAACTATTATGCCGGCGAGGCCAAGATGGGTCTGCATCAAGACCGAGACGAAGAGGATTTCGCCGCCCCCGTGCTCTCCGTGTCGCTCGGCGATACCGGCATCTTCCGTCTTGGCGGACCATCGCGCAAAGATCCGACGCGAAAGTTCGAGCTCAGGTCAGGCGATGTCGTGATCTTGGGCGGCGAGGATCGGCTGGCGCATCACGGCATCGACCGCATCGTCAGCGGCACGTCGGCTCTGCTCCCCGAAGGCGGCCGCTTCAATCTCACTTTGCGCCGCGTCACCAAGCCGAAGCGAAGCTAGCTCAGTCGCCAGGCCAGCCGCCGTCGGGGAAATCGTCATTGGCGGCTTTGCGCGCCGCCTCGCCGTCGCCTTGCGCCTTGGCTTGCTTCGCCCCGCCTTTGGCCACGGCAACCAGAGCCGGCCTCAGACAGCGATCGCCGATGGCATAGCCGGCTTGCATGACGTCGACCACCGTGCCTTCGGCCACGTCGGGATTCTGCACCTCGAACATGGCCTGCTGGAAGTTCGGATCGAAACGCTGCCCGAGCGGCTCGATGCGGGTGACGCCGTGGCGCTCCAGCACGTTCAACAGCTCGCGCTCGGTCAACTCGACACCTTCGAGGAAGGTCTTCAGCGCGGGGTCGTCCGCCGCCGCCTCGGCCGGGACGTGATCCATCGTGCGCTTAAGATTGTCGCCGACCGTCAGCACGTCGCGGGCAAAATTGGTGATGGCGTAGCGCGAGGTGTCGGCCTTCTCCCGCTCGGTGCGCCGCCGCAGATTCTCCATGTCGGCGAGGGTGCGCAGCAGCCGGTCGCGCATCTCGGCGTTCTCAGCCAGCAGGGCGTCAAGATCGGCGCCAAGCTTGCCGGCCGGGTCAGCGTCCCCCGGCTGAGCCTCGGCCTTGAGGGAATCGGCAAGTCTAGCCTGATCCTCGTTCGTCTCGTTGGGATCGGTCTTGTCGTCGGGCACGGGCAGCCTCGGCGAAGCGTTGCAGTTGGGAGGTAACCGGGGATATCGACCGTAAGCCGAAAAAAATCAAGGGACGAGGCGCCCGAGCAGCCGTGCGGTGTAATCGACCATGGGGATGATGCGCGCGTAATTGAGCCGCGTCGGGCCGATCACCCCAAGCACACCAACGATTTTCTGCTCGCTGTCCTCGAACGGCGAGACGATCAGGGCGGAGCCCGACAGCGAGAACAGCTTGTTCTCCGAGCCGATGAAGATGCGCACCCCGTCGGCGCGTTCGGCCAGGCCCAGCAACTGAATCAGGTCGGTCTTGGTGTCGAGATCCTCGAACAACAGCCGCACCCGCTCGAGATCCTCCATCGCGCGCACGTCCTCGAGCAGATGCGCGCGGCCGCAGACGATTAGGCTCTTGCGGTCGCCGGCGTCGCCCGACCAGGTGGCGAGACCCTCGGTGACGACGCGCGCGGTCAGCGCATCGAGCTGCGCGCGGCGCTCGTCGATTTCTCGCTCGATGCGTGAGCGTGCCTCTTCCAGGGTACGCCCGCCGATGCGGGCATTGACGTAGTTCGAGGCCTCTTGCAGCGACGCAAGCGGCAGGCCTTCGGGCAGCGTGATGATGCGATTCTCGACGTCGCCGTCCTCGCCGACCAGCACCGCGAGCGCCCTACCCGGCCCGAGATTGACGAACTCGACCTGCTTCAGCCGCTTGCTCTGCTTCTCGACCAGCACCACGCCGGCGCAGCGCGATAGTCCCGACAGCATCTCGCCGGCGTCGCCGAGCAAATCCTCGATGGCGCGGCGGCGCCCGGGTCCGGCGAAGCGGCTCTCGATTTGGCTCCGCTCCTCGCCGCTGATGTCGCCGACCTCGAGCAAACCATCGATGAACAGGCGCAAGCCCGTCTGCGTCGGCAGCCTCCCCGCGCTGGTATGCGGCGCGTAGATCAGACCGAGGTTTTCCAGATCGGACATGACGTTGCGCACCGAAGCCGGCGACAGCGTCATCGGCAAGGCGCGGCTCAAGTTGCGGGAGCCGACCGGCTCGCCAGTGGCGAGATAGCTCTCGACGATGCGCTTGAAGATCTCGCGCGAGCGCTCGTTGAGCTGCCGCAGGCCGATCGCGGCCTCGGCGGCCGCGCGCGCTTCATTGGGGTCGGTATGCCGCATGATGGGGAGAACTTAGGAGCGCCCCAGAGCCGCGTCAAACCGCATGCGGGCCGATGACAGCTAGTTCAGCGGCGCGAACTCGGGCTGAAGCGGGGCGGCGAACTCGTTAGGAGCGCCAAAATGGGCGAAGTAGCGCGCGTTGATGTCCTGGACCGGCATGATGATGAACACGTCGGTGGTACCGAATTGATGGTCGATCACCGCGCCATCGCCGACATAGGCTCCGACCCGCAAATAGCCTTTGATCAGCGGCGGCAGCGCCTTGAGCGCGGCGCGCGTGTTGATCGCCTCGCGCGGCATCATGTTCATCTCGATGCGGCGATGCTCATGCGCCCTGACCCGCCAATCCTCCGGCGCGAGCGCGTTGTGGTGGAGAAAACTGAGCGCCTCGGCATGGATCGAGGGGTCGGTTCCCTCGAAGCTGGCGCAGCCGATCATCACGTCGGCGCCGTGCTCGCGGACATAGGTCCAAACCCCCTGCCACAGCAGCTCGAGGGTGCGCTTGTTGCGATAGGGCTTGAGCACGCAAGAGCGCCCGAGTTCCATGAATTTGCAACTGGGCTTGGCCCTGAGCAGCGGCGCGATGTCGTATTCGCCCTGGGTATAGAAGCCGTCATAGAGATTGGCCACCTCCTGGCGCAGCATGCGGTAGGTGCCGACCACTTTAGAGCGCCGCCAGCGGCGTCCGTCCTTCGCGTCGCCGCGGTCCATCACCAAGAGATGGTCGAAGATCGCATCGAAGGTGTCCTCGTCGCGCCGCGACAGCATGGCGAGCGCGCCCGGTATGGCCGACATCTCCTCATAGAACACTTTGTAGCGCAGCCGCTGGGCACGCCTGATCTCACTCTTCTTGCGCGCGAGCCGGACTTCGAGCGAGCCGTACTGGCCATAGATCTTAGGCGGCTGAAAACGCTTGCCGAAGCCTGCCACGACGAAGCGGCGCCGGCCTAGCAGGGGCAGCGCGCCGCCCTGGCCCGGCTTGAACATCAATCCTGGGAACATCGTGCCACCGCGAAATCTGCCCGCAAAGCGTCCGGCAATTGGCTTCATCGGCATGATCGGCCCAATGCTTTTGGGCCGGAGCGGCCCCCCGGGGACGCCGCGGGCGACTGATGCAACTCAACCCGCGGGCAACCCCGATTCGGCCACAACACTGGCCGGTTAGCAAACCAATTCGAACTCCATGTGACAGTCTGGGGAAAGCGCACAACTTACGGAGGTTTTTGCTCGCTTTTACGCGGCACCGCGCCCGGATGGCGTTTTGGCCACAGCCGGCCGCCGCCAGCGGGCGAGCAGCGCTGCGAGATCCGCCTTCTCGAATGGCTTCGCCAGATAATCGTCGAGACCGGCCTCCAGATAGGCGGCGCGGTCGTCGGCGAAGGCATTGGCCGTGAGCGCCACGATCGGCGGCCGCCCTTGAGCCGGCCGCGCATCGTCGGGGTAGAGCGCCCTGATGCGTCGCGCCGCCTCGATCCCGTCCATGTCCGGCATGTGGATATCCATGAAGATGAGATCGAAGCCGCGGCCGTTCGCGTTGCCAAGCGCGGTGCCGGCTTTGGCGATCGCCTCGGCGCCGTTGCGCACGCGCACGACGCGCGCGCCGGATTTCTCCAGCACCGTGCAGGCAAGCAGCGCGTTGATGTCGTTGTCCTCGGCCAGGAGAATGGATAAGCCGTTCGCCGACGCGCGGCTCGCGCGGGCCCGCGGCCGGCCCGACTTGGCGGCATCGCTGGCCTTCGCTTGCGTCTCGTCGAGATCGCCGAACAGCTGATTGAGCAGCGAGAAGGGCCGCACCGGGCGCACCAGATAGAAGTTGAAGCCGTCGGCGCGGAACGACGGGATGTCGCCGCGTTCGGAAGGATCGATGATCACCGCGGTGCGTTGCTGCTGGCCGATACCCTGCGCCTTGCGCAGCAGACCGATAAGGCGTCCGGCTCCCGCCGCAACACCGGGCCGATCGGTGAGCAGCGCGGTGAAGGGAACACCGTTGGCCTCGGCGTCCGCGGCGACGCGCTCGGCATCCTTCAGCCGCACGCGGGCCGCCGCCGCGCCCATGGCAACGAGCTGGTCGCACACCAGGCTCGCCTCCACGTCGCCTTCCAGCACCAGCAGCACCTTCTCTCCGGTCTGCGGCCTCGGCCAGCACGCGCCGAGGCTCATCCCCTGCGGCGGGACCGCGAACGGCAAATCCACGGTGAAGGTGGCGCCGGCCCCCGGCACGCTAACCACGCCGATGCCGCCGCCCATTTCGTCGACGAGGCGTTTGGAGATGGTGAGACCGAGGCCTGTCCCGCTGTGCCGTCTCGCCGGTCCGCTCTCGGCCTGCTCGAACTCGGCGAAGATGCGTTCGATCGCCTCGGGCCGCACGCCGGGTCCGGTGTCGCGCACGGCAAAGCGAAGCATGATCTCGGATTTGCCCGCCCGCGCCGCGCCGGGGGCGGGTTGCAGCGTGAGCGCAACCCCGCCGCGTTCGGTAAACTTGATGGCGTTGCCCATGAGGTTCATCAGAATCTGGCGAACGCGCATTTCGTCGCCGATCACCGTCTGCGGCAGGTCGGGCAGCGCCAGCCAGCCGATTTCCAGGCCCTTGTCGCGGGCGCGCGGCGCCAGCAGCTCGATCACCCCTTGCGCGGCGTCGGCGATCTCGAACGGCGCAGGCCTGAGTTCGATCCTGCCGGCCTCGATCTTGGAGAAATCGAGAATTTCGTCGATCAGCGAGAGAAGCGTGTTGGCCGAGGTCGATATGGCGCGGGCGTAGGTGCGCTGCTCGGGGGACAGTTCGGTGTCGAGCAACAGCCCGGTCATGCCGAGGATGCCGTTCATCGGCGTCCTGATCTCATGGCTCATCGAGGCAAGGAAGCGCGATTTCGCCTTGCTCGCTTCCATCGCCTGGTCGCGCGCCTCTTGCAGTTGAAGCTCCGCCGCGCGCTGCTCGGTGATGTCGCGGCCGACGCTTTGGATCTCGCTCGGGCGCCCTTGTGCGTCGGCGGCGGCGAAATCCTCCCAGACGAACCAGCGAGGGCCGAATTCGGTCGCGAGCTCGACGACGCGGCTCTGGCGCTGCTCGCCTGCCGGCAACGGCGCCTCCACCTCTCCGCTGACCAAGGGGAGCGCGAATGCATGTCCGAGCGCGGTCTCGCGAGTGAAGCCGAAGGTCCGGCAGAACGCGTCATTGACGAAAGTGAGGCGGCGATCCCGATCGCGGCGGAGGATGACGTCGCCTTGATGATCGAGCAGATCGCGATAGCGGGCCTCGCGCTCGCGCACCTCCCATTGCAGGTCCTTCAGCGACTCAAGACTCTGGTCGAGACGCTTGGCCAAGCCGGCGAGGCGCTCGCCGCCGCCTTTATCCGGCCGCGCCGAGAGCAACACCACCATGATCGCCACGCCGACCAAGAGCGGCAGCAGGGCGATGGCGTCTCCATGCGCGAAAAACGAGATGAGAATGAGAGCGAGGGCGAGAAACCCAAGCGCGGGCCGCATGCCGATACCGGTCAGCCGGTTGGCGCGGAGATCGCCGAGCGCGGAAACAAGCTTGGCGCCGGCACCAAGCTTGCGCTCGGCCGCATCCGCGGCCGCTGGGCGGCGCTTGGCGCGCTGCTCTGGCTGTTCGAACTCCACTTGACGCGCTCGCTCCACGCCGATCGTTGCCGGCAGCTTCCCTTCGCGCAATCAAGCAGAGAATGTTTGAGAAAGCCTTGAGCCGGCCTGAGGCCGGCGGCGATTTGCGGAAAAAGTCTTTAATAAACAGTAGCTTATTCCAGCACCGGCTCAGGCGGCGACCTGCGCCCGGCGCAAGGTCTCGCCGCGATAGCTCAGGGCTTCGGCGATATGGATGCGCGCGACGGGGTCCTCGCCGTCGAGATCTGCCAGCGTGCGGGCGACGCGCAGCGTGCGGTGATAGCCGCGCGCGCTCAAGCTCAGCGCGTCGGCCGCCTCGCGCAGCAGCATCAGCCCGGCGCGGTCGGGCGCGGCGATCTCCTCCAGCATGGCGCCATCGCATTCGGCATTGGTGCGGATACGGGCAAGCCCGAGTGCGGCGTAACGCTCGATCTGCATGCGGCGGGCGCAGGTGACGCGCGCGCGCACCTCGGCGCTGCCTTCCGAGGCTTGCGGCAGCACCAGGTCGGCGGCCGAGACGGCGGGCACCTCGATCTGCAGGTCGATGCGGTCGAGCATGGGACCGGAGATTCGCGCCTGGTAGCGCTCGGCGCAGGATCGCCCCTGGCGGCAGACATAGCCGGGCTCGCCCGCGCGGCCGCAGCGGCAGGGATTCATCGCCGCGATCAGCTGGATGCGCGACGGATAGGTGATGCGGTGGTTGGCCCGCGCGATCACCGTCTCGCCGGTCTCCAGCGGCTGGCGCAGCGCGTCGAGCACTTGCGGGTGGAACTCCGGCAGCTCGTCGAGGAACAGCACGCCGAGATGCGCGAGCGCCGCCTCGCCCGGCCGCGGCCGCGTGCCGCCGCCGACTAGTGCCGCCATGCTCGCCGAATGATGCGGCGCGCGGAACGGCCGCGCCCTGCCGATCCGTCCGCCGGCAAGGTCCCCGGCCAGACTGCGGATCATGCTCACCTCCAGCATCTCGGAGGGTTCGAGCGGCGGCAGGATCGACGGCAGCCGCCGCGCCAGCATCGACTTGCCGGCCCCGGGCGGCCCGATCATCAACAGATGATGCCCGCCGGCGGCGGCGACTTCGAGCGCGCGCTTGGCCGTCTCCTGGCCTTTGATGTCCTTCAAGTCCGGCATCGCCGCATCGCCCGGGTCGGGCGTCGGCTGCGGCCGGCGCAGGCTCTGCAACCCCTTGAAGTGGTTGACCAGCTGCAGCAGGTCTTGCGGCGCGAGGATCGCCATGTCGGCGGCGGCCCACGCGGCCTCGGCCCCGCATGAGGCCGGGCAGATCAACCCCTTGCCGAGCGCATTGGCGCCGATCGCCGCGGGCAGGGCACCGGCCACCGTGGCGATCGAGCCGTCGAGCGACAATTCGCCGAGCACGCAGAAGCCTTCGATGGCGTCCCGGGCAATGGCGCCGGTCGCCGCCATCAGCCCAAGCGCGATGGGCAGGTCGTAGTGACTGCCCTCTTTCGGCAGGTCGGCGGGGGCGAGATTGACGGTGATGCGCTTTGGCGGCAGTGCGAGCCCGATGGCGTTCAGCGCACCGCGCACCCGCTCGCGGCTTTCCGCCACGGCCTTGTCCGGGAGCCCGACAATGGTGAAGGCGGGGAGGCCGGGGCCGATCTGGATTTGCACGTCGACGGCGCGCGCTTCGATGCCTTCGAAAGCGACCGTCGTGACCCGCGCGAACATCGCCGAACCCCCGTCCAAGCTACCCTTATCCTAGCCAAACCCCCGACGCTCGGCAAGAACAATCAGGGAACATCCAAACCCCTTTAAGACCAGAGAAAAGCCCCAACGCAAAGGACGGTCAGCACGATGAGGACGAAATCGGCGATGCCGAAGCGCATCAGCCAAGCGGGCGGCTCACGATAGCGCGGCACCGATCGCATCAGGATCAGGGCGCCGTAGAGAATCCAGCCGAGCATGGCGAGGGTCGGCTCGAGCGCCTTGTCCTCGCCGGTTCCGGCAGTTCCCGCTCGCGGCACCAGCCAGAACAATAGCGCGATACCGAGTCCGACATAGGCAAGGTAAACGGCGGCCAACCGCAGCGTCTTGCCGACGCCCGAGCGGTCGGTTTGCCATTGTCGCAGCAGCGCCGGCAGGGTGACCGAGATCGCGATCAGGACGACAACCAGCCGTTCCCAGCTTTGCATTGATCGTGCCTTCCTGGCGCTGGAACCTGCGCCTTGCCACCTTGTTCTCGATCAAGGCGCCAAGCCGTCACAACAGTAGCCTAGACTGCAAGCTTGGACAGCAAGAGGTCGCAGCATGTTCAAAGAGCCGTCGATGCGCATCTTCCTCGCCCATCTCGCGGCCTATGTCGCGGTCACGCTCACTTGCGCCGGCGTCAATCTCTGGCTCACGCCGGGCACGCTGTGGTGGCCCTGGGTGCTGATGGGCTGGGGCATTGTGGTGGCGACGCACGCTCTGGC
Organism: uncultured Alphaproteobacteria bacterium; assembly: GCA_963798815.1. Classification (GTDB taxonomy): domain Bacteria; phylum Pseudomonadota; class Alphaproteobacteria; order Rhizobiales; family Methyloligellaceae; genus Methyloceanibacter. The sequence continues at coordinate 770,113 of CAWCUW010000003.1, read as the reverse complement.
GCTGCTGCTGCGCATGACGCATCGGCGCGAGCGCGTCTTTATCGATAAATGCACGCGAAGCTTCACCGTGCATCTGTTCGCCTATGTGGCGACGGTGTTGCTGCTGTTCTTCGTCAATCTCGTCGTGACGCCGAAGGTCTGGTGGTTCTATTGGGTGGCGCTCGGCTGGGGCGCGGGGCTCGTTCCGCATGCCTGGTCCGCCTTCTTCCGACGCCGCCCGCTGGCGCAGCATGCCCCGGCCGTACAAGAGGCGAAGCAAACCAAAGCACAGCCCGCCAAGGCGAAGCCACATCCGGCGCCGAAACGCGCTCCGCGCAAGCCGCGCAGCAAGGCCCCTAAGACCTAGCCCTTGGGGATCAGCGTATTGGAGGGCAGGCTCGGATCGAGCAGTCGCGTGGCCTGCTCGGCGCCCGTGACCGGCAATCTGGTTTTGTCGAGCAGGCCGATCTGCACCAGCATCGATGCCTGATCCCAATAGATGTGCTCGTGAGCGACTTTGCCCGCCGCATCGAAGCCCACCACCACGACCAGCGGGAGCGTCACCTTGCGGCCGGTGGGCGCAACCCCCGGAAGAAAAACCTCCATCGGGCAATCGTGGGTGAAGCTCACGACCACTTCGTCGACGAGCTGGTTCTCGCCGACCGTGCGCGACAGCAGTCTGACCGTCCAGTCGTCCGGCAAATGACCGACGAACCAGTCATCGTAGAAGCGCCGCACCTGGTCGCGACCGTTACCCCCGGTCATGGTCGGTACATTGGTGATATGCGGCGCATCGCCCATCGTCGCCATGGTGGCGTCGATGTCGCGCGTCTCGAACTCGGCGGCGCAATGCGCGTCGAACATCGCGGCAAGTCCTTTGGGGTCGGCACTCATCGCGCACGCTCCTTGCGCCGCTCGGCCTTCACCTTCTTCTCCACCACGTCCCAGATCATGGCGGCGATGTCGGCGCCGCCGAACTGGGCGATCTGCCTGATGCCGGTCGGCGAGGTGACGTTGATCTCGGTAAGGCAATCGCCGATCACATCGATACCGGTGAAGATCAGCCCGCGCTTTTTCAGCTCTGGCCCGAGCCGCGCGCAAATCTCCTTGTCGCGCTTGGTCAGCGTGGTCGGCTGAGCCGAACCCCCCACATGCAGATTGGAGCGCGTCTCGTCGGCGGCCGGCACGCGGTTGATGGCGCCGGCGATCTCGCCATCCACCAGAATGATGCGCTTGTCGCCCTCGCGCACCTCGGGGAGATAACGTTGCACCATGATCGGCTCGCGGAAGCTGATGCCCATCAGCTCGATCAGCGAGTTGAGATTGGTGTCGCCCGGCTTGATGCGGAAGATCGCCGCGCCGCCATTGCCGTAAAGCGGCTTCACCACGATGTCCTTGTGCTTGGCGCGGAAGGCGCGGATCTGTTCGGGCGCGCGGGTGACCAGGGTCGGCGGCATCAGGTCGAGAAAATCGAGCACGAACACCTTCTCCGGCGCGTTGCGCACCGCCGCAGGATCGTTGACCACGACGGTGCGGGGTTGCAGCCGTTCGAGCAGATGCGTGGTGGTGATATAGGCCATGTCGAACGGTGGATCTTGCCGCAGCTGCACCACGTCGTATTCCGCGAGGTCGACGCTGCGGGGATGCGCCAATCGGTAATGCGCGCCCGGCTTGTCCTCGACGGTGAGGCTGTGGCCCTCGGCGATTAGCTTGCCGTCGCGCAAGGAGAGATTGTTCGGCGTGTAATAGAACACGTCATGCCCGCGCCATTGCGCTTCGAGCAGCAGCGCGAAGGTGGAATCGCCCCGGATATCGATGCGCTCGATCGGGTCCATCTGGAAGGCGACTTTGAGGGCCATGGCGCGCCCTTATTGCACGGAAAAGGCGTTCTCGATATAGCGCGGCCAGGCCCAAGGCGCCGCCAGCACCACATCGAAGGCGAGGTCGTGGCCCGCATAATCCGGGTGCCCCGAGAGCCAATATTGCGCCGCCCTGATGATGCGCCGCCGCTGCCTGGCGGGCAGGGTCCAGGCGGCATCCTCTTGCGTCTTGCGCCGCTTCACCTCGATGAAGGCGAGCCGACTGCCCTTCAGCGCCACCAGGTCGATCTCGCCGACCGGGGTCTTGTAGCGCCGCGCCACGATGGCGTAGCCCTTGAGGCGGAGCAACAGCGCCGTGACCGTCTCGGCGAACAGGCCCCGGCGATAGGCTTTGACCCGCTGCTCGCGCATGCTCAGTCGCGCTTCAGCTTCAGCCCGAGCTCGTAGACGCGGGCGCGGCCGACATTGAGCACCTCGGCGACCGAGCGCACGGCATCGCGGAAGCTCTCGAGCTTGAGCGCCTTGTCGAGCTGCTCGGCGATCATCTCGTCGCTGGGCTCGGTGGCATCGTCCGCCGGCGGCGCCACCACCACCACGTATTCGCCTTTCAATGACTCTGCATCTGAGAATTCGCCGGCGAGCTCGTCCAGCCGCCCGCGTGTCACGCTCTCATGCAGCTTGGTCAGCTCCTTGGCGATGGCCGCCTCGCGCGGGCCCAACACGGCGGCCATGTCGGCGAGGCTCTTGCCGAGCCGCGGGCCCGTCTCGAACAACAGCAGCGTCGCCGGCGTGGATTTCAACTGTTCGAGACGCGCACGGCGCGGACCCGATTTCGGCGGCAGGAACCCGGCGAACAGGAAGGTGTCCGTCGGCAGCCCAACGCTGGTCAGCGCGGCGAGCGCCGCCGAGGGGCCGGGGATGCTCGTCACCAGCAGCTCGGCATCGAGTGCCTCGCGCACGAGCTTGTAACCCGGATCGGAAATCAGCGGCGTGCCGGCATCGGAGATCAGGGCTACCGACTGCCCGGCGCGCAGCCGCGCGATCAGTCGCGGACGCTCGCGCTCGGCGTTATGCTCGTGATAGGGCGTCAGTTCGCCGCGCAAGCCGAAATGCGTGAGCAGCTTCTTCGAGTGGCGCGTGTCTTCGGCGGCGATCAGATCGGCGCGCGCCAGCACCGCCAGCGCGCGCAGCGAAATGTCGGCGAGATTGCCGATCGGCGTCGCCACCAGATAGAGGCCGGGCGCGAGCGGTCGCGCGATCAAATCGGCGAGCACTTCGCCGGCGCGGGCCACGGTCAGCCCCGACGCCTCGTCGATTCGCTGTTTGTCTTGCTGATGTTGCACGGACGCCCGCAAGTTAAGGCCGGCAGGGGAGCAAAAACGTTACGGGATATCGCCGGCCTCCGTCCATCACGTTTGAGCCATGATTGCGGGCAAGCTTTGCCTGCGGGGCAAAGCGGCTTAAGACTTGAGTGATGGGTTGGCCATTACGACTAATGGCCAAAGGCCAAGGCGCGCGCCGGCAACGCCGAACGACCTTGGAATAAAGGGGCTATGCGCCGTCCACGCAGCATCGATCGTCAATTGTTGGCGCTGAAGCTCGCCTTAGTGAGCCTTGGCGTGACGATGCTGCTCGCCGCTTGCGGTGCGCCCGGCGGGGGCGGGTTCGGACCCGGCGCCGGCGGCTCCCCCGGCATCACCGGCTCGACCGGCACCGTTAAGGTCGCGGTGCTGCTTCCCATCACCTCCTCGGGCTCGACGCCCGCGGTGGCCAAGGCGCTTAAGCAGGCGGCCGAGCTTGCCCTGTTCGATTTCGACAATCCGAACGTGTCGTTGATCCCCAAGGACACCAGAGGCTCGCCCGAGGGCGCGCGGATTGCGGCGGAAGACGCGCTGCGCGACGGCGCCGAGCTGATCATCGGCCCGCTGTTCGCCGCCGAGGTGTCGGCCGCCGCACCCGTCGCGCGCCAAGGCGGCGTGCCGATGATCGCCTTCTCCAGCGACGAGAAGGTTGCCGGCAACGGGGTTTATCTCCTGAGCTTCCTCGCCGGCCGCGACGTGCCGCGCATCGTTGCCTATGCGATGGCGCAGGGTAAGCGCAATTTCGCCGAACTGATCCCGCAGTCGGCCTATGGCCGCATCGCCGAGACGGCCTTCGCGCGGGCGGTCTCGTCCGGAGGGGGACAGGCTGCGGTGCGCGCGAGCTTCCCGTCCGACGACTCGACCGCCATGCTCGGGCCGGTGCGGCAGGTCGCCAATGCGGTCAAATCCGGCCAGGGCATCGATGCGCTATTCCTGCCTGCGGGCCGCGACGAGCTGCCCGAGCTTGCGCCGCTGCTCGCCTCCGAACAGCTTTCGAGCGGCCGCGTCCAATTCATCGGCACAGGGCAATGGGACTATCCCAATATCGGCAGCGACCGGGCCCTGCTCGGCGGCTGGTATCCGGCGCCCGATCCCAAGGGCTGGAGCAGTTTCGTGCAGCGTTATTCCAAGACCTATGGCGGCGCGCCGCCGCGCATCGCCAGTCTCGCCTATGACGCGATCAGCTTGGCCGTATCGCTGTCGGCCAATCCGCCGGGCCAGCGCTACACGTCCTCGCAGCTCACGCGGCCGACCGGCTTCTCCGGCGTCGACGGGCTGTTCCGCTTGCTGTCAGACGGCACCTGCGAGCGTGGCCTCGCCATTCTCGAGGTGCGCGAAGGCGGCCCGCAAGTGATCGACCCCGCGCCGAGCTCCTTCGCCACCGCCTCGTCTTACTAGGCGGCAAGCTCCAGGATCAGACGATTCAGCACCAGCCGGCCTTTGGCCGTGGCGGCAAGCCGTGTATCCCGCCGCGCCAGCAGGCCCTCGCTCTCCAGTGCACCGATCCGCGCCTCGTCGAGCGCGCCGCCGTCGATGGCGGCAAGCCGGGCGAGATCGATGCCTTCGCTGAGCCGGAGGCCCATCAGCAGATACTCGTCGGCGGCGTCCGCGGCGCTCAAGGTCTCCTCGCTGTCCAAGCCGCGGCCTGACGCTTCGACTTGCGCAAGCCAGGCTTCGGGCGACTTGATCGCCGACATCGCGCGTTTCGCTCCGTCGGTGGTGATGCGGCTATGCGCTCCCGGACCGACCCCGGCATAATCGTGCCCGCGCCAATAGAGCAGGTTGTGGCGCGACTCCGCTCCGGGCCGGGCATGATTGGAAATCTCATAGGCCGGCAGCCCCGCGGCCTCACAGAGCGCCTGGGTCAGGCCATACAGCTCGCTCGCCCGCTCGGCGTCGGGGATGCGCAGCGATCCGGCCGCATGCAGCGCGGCGAACGGCGTGCCCTCCTCGATGGTGAGCTGATAGAGCGACAGGTGGTCGGCGGCATGGTCGAGCGCGCGGCGCAGTTCCGCTTCCCACGCTGGCGCCGTCTGTCCTTCGCGCGCATAGATCAGATCGAACGACACGCGATCGAAATGGCGCTTGGCGAGCGCGAGCGCGGCCAGCGCCTCTGCCGCCGTGTGCTGGCGGCCGAGCGCCTTGAGGCTTTGGTCGTCGAGCGCCTGCACGCCGAGCGACAGCCGGTTGACACCGGCTGCTCGATAGCCGGCGAAGTTCCCGGCCTCGACGCTGGTTGGGTTGGCTTCCAGCGTGATCTCGGCATCGCTTTGCACATGCCAATGGTGCGCGATCGCCTCGAGAATGGCCGCAACCGTCCGCGGCGCCATCAAGGACGGCGTACCGCCGCCGAAGAAGATGCTGGTGACGGCCCGACCTGGCGTCAGCGAAGCGAAATGCGCAAGCTCCTGCAAATAGGCGGCGAGGAAGCGCGCCTGGTCGATGCCGCCATGCCGGACATGGCTGTTGAAGTCGCAATACGGGCATTTGGCGCGGCAGAACGGCCAATGCACGTAGACGCCGAACGGCTCGTCACGGGTCATCGTCATAGTCCGACGATCAGCTTCTCGAAGGCGCGCATGCGGTGCGACATGGCGTTCTTCTTCGCCGGGTGCATCTCGCCGAAGGTTTCGCTGCAGCCCTCCGGCACGAAGATCGGATCGTAGCCGAATCCGCGCGTCCCGCGCGGCGGCCAAACCAGCATGCCGAACACCTTGCCCTCGAACACCCGGGTCGGCTGACCCGGTGAAGCGACCGCCAGCGCACAGGTAAAGTTGGCGCGGCGGTCGTCAGTGCCGCTTGCCGCTAATTCTTGCTGTACGCGCTGCATGGCGAGATTGAAGTCCTTGGCAGGTCCACCCCAGCGGGCCGCGTGGATGCCGGGTGCGCCATCGAGCGCCGCGACCTCGAGGCCCGAATCGTCGGCGATCGCCGTCATGCCTGAAGCGGTTGCCGCCGCTTCGGCCTTGAGCGCGGCATTCGCGGCGAAGCTGTCGCCGGTCTCCTCGGGCTCGGGCAGTCCTAGGCTTTTCGCCGAGACGCATTCGATGCCGAGCGGGCCGAACAACTCGCCAAGCTCCCTCACCTTGCCTTCGTTATGCGTCGCGATGACGAGCCTATCGCCGCGCCTGAGCGTCACTGGCATGCTCAAGCGACGGTGAGTTTCTGCAGCGCGACCAGCTCGGCGATGCCTTGCCGGGCGAGCGCCATGAGTTGATCGAACTGCGCTTGACTGAACGGATCGGTCTCGGCGGTGCCCTGCACCTCGACGATGCCACCGGAGCCGGTCATGACGAAATTCGCGTCGGCGTCGGCTTCCGAGTCCTCGGCGTAATCGAGGTCGAGCACGGCCTCGCCGGCATAAAGCCCGCAGGAGACGGCGGCGACGTGATCACGCAACACCTTCGCCTTGAGCATGTTGCGGGCCTGCATCCAGGCGACCGCGTCATGTAGCGCCACCCAGGCGCCGGTGATCGAGGCGGTGCGCGTGCCGCCGTCGGCCTGCAGCACGTCGCAATCGACCACGATCTGCTTCTCGCCGAGCGCGGTGAGGTCGGTCACGGCGCGGAGCGAGCGGCCGATCAGCCGCTGAATCTCTTGTGTGCGCCCGGTCTGCTTGCCGGCGCTAGCCTCGCGCCGCGTGCGCTCGGAGGTGGCGCGGGGCAGCATGCCGTATTCCGCCGTGACCCAGCCGCGCCCTTGGCCCTTGAGCCATGGCGGCACCGGCTCGCCGGCGGTCGCGGTGCACAGCACATGCGTATCGCCGAAGCGGACCAGGCAGGACCCTTCCGCATGGCGCGATACGGCGCGCTCGAAGCTGATGGGGCGAAGCGCGTCGGGCGCGCGTTTGGAGGGACGGACGATGGCGAGCACTCCGGTTGGAAATTGCCCGGCACCCTAGAGCATGATCCGGAAAAGTGTGAAGCGGTTTTCCGACAAGATCATGCTCAAACCCGCGGAGGCGGTGCTTGCGGAAAAGTCCTTTCCCCAGCGGTTTGTCGCCATGCCCTTGTGCGGCGAGGGGCGAGAAGCTACGCCTTGCCCATGGCCGAGACGGGAATGAGGGCCGCGGACGGCTCCGTCATGGGGGCAGCCACGCCGAACGCCTCTCGCAAGGAGGAGGCGTCTCTCGCCACGCCGATGATCGCCCAATATTTGGAGATCAAGGCGGCCAATGCCGACTGCCTGTTGTTCTACCGCATGGGCGATTTCTACGAGCTGTTCTTCGAGGACGCGGAAATCGCCTCGCGCGCGCTCGGCATCGCCCTCACCAAGCGCGGCAAGCATCTGGGCGAGGACATCCCGATGTGCGGGGTGCCGGTGGTTGCCGCCGACGACTATCTCCAGCGGCTGATCGCCGGAGGGCACCGTGTCGCGGTCTGCGAGCAGATCGAGGATCCGGCCGAGGCCAAGAAGCGCGGGCCGAAGGCGGTGGTGCGCCGCGACGTCGTGCGCCTCGTCACCCCGGGCACCCTGACCGAGGAGACGCTGCTCGATGCGCGCGCGCACAATTTCCTCACCGCTCTGTTCCGCGCACCCGCCAAGGAGGGCGGCGAGCCGGGCTACGCGCTTGCGTCGCTCGACATCTCGACCGGCGAATTGATCGCCTCATCGGTCGGCGCCAGCGATCTTTCCGGCGAGCTGGCGCGGCTGAAGCCCGGCGAGGTGCTGGCCGGCGACGACCTCGCCGGCGATGCCGCGCTGCGCCGCCTGGTCGGGGAGGCTGGCGCCGCGCTAACGCCCTGTCCCCGCGCTCATTTCGATTCGCAACGCGGCGAACGCGCCTTGAAGCAGCGGCTGGGGGTGGCCGCGCTCGATGCCTTCGGCGAGTTCACCAGGGCGGAGCTTGCGGCGCTCGCAGGCCTGCTCACATACGTAGAGATCACCCAGGTCGGCAAGGCGCCGCTACTGCGTCCACCGCGCAAGGAAGGCGCCGGCAGCCTGCTCACCATCGACGCCGCCACCCGCGCCAATCTCGAGCTGATGCGCTCGAACCAAGGCGCGCGGGCCGGCAGCCTGCTGGCGGCGATAGACCGCACCGTCACCGCGGCCGGCGCGCGCGAGCTTGCCAGCCGGCTCGGCAGCCCGCTGACCGATCCGGCGGCGGTGAATGCACGGCTGGACGCGGTCGGCTATCTCGCAGACGCGCCTCGGCTGCGGCAGGGCCTGCGCGAGGAGCTGAAGCAAGCGCCCGATCTCGCGCGCGCGCTGGCGCGCCTGGCGCTGGGGCGAGGGGGCCCGCGCGATCTCGGCGCGGTCGGCGCGGCGATCCGCGCGGCGCATGGCCTGGGCGCAAGCCTGGTGAGCGGCGCGGGGGCGCTGGGGCTGCCGCCAGAGCTTGCCGGCATCAAGGATCGGCTCGAAGCCGCACCCGCCGAGATCGAGCAATCGCTCGCGGCGGCGCTCGCCGAGACGCTTCCGCTCAACGCGCGCGACGGCAGCTTCATCAAGGACGGCGCCGACGGCGACCTCGACCAGCACCGGCGCTTGCGCGACGGCAGCCGCCAGGTCATCGCTGGCTTGCAAGCGACCTACGCCGAGGCGACCGGCATCAAATCGCTGAAGGTGCGGCACAACAACGTGCTCGGTTATTTCGTCGAGGTCACCGCGCTGCATGGCGCCGTGCTCACCAAGCCGCCGCATGTCGAGCTGTTCATCCACCGCCAGACGCTCGCCAACGCGATGCGCTTCTCCACGCCGGAGCTCGCCGAGCTCGAGGCGCGCATCACCCAGGCCGCCGACCGCGCGCTCGCCATCGAGCTCGATCTCTTCGCGCGGCTCACCCAGGCCGTGCTTGCCGAGGAGCGCGCGTTAGCGGCGGCGAGCGCCGCTCTCGCCGAACTCGACCATTACACCGGCCTCGCCGAGCTTGCGGTCGCCGAGAACTACGTGCGGCCCCGGATCGACGGCGGCCTGGTCTTCGCCGTCGAGGAAGGCCGGCACCCCATGGTCGAGCAGAATTTGCGGCGGGGCGACGGGGCGAGCTTCGTCGGCAACGATTGCGCGCTCGGCGACGGCACGCGCGTGCTGGTGGTGACCGGACCGAACATGGCCGGCAAATCCACCTTCCTGCGCCAGAACGCGCTGATCGTCGTGCTGGCGCAGTCGGGTTGCTTCGTCCCGGCGCGAAGCGCCCATATCGGCGTGGTCGATCGGCTGTTCAGCCGGGTCGGCGCCGCCGACGATCTCGCCCGCGGCCGCTCGACCTTCATGGTCGAGATGGTCGAAACCGCCTCGATCCTCAATCAGGCGACCGAGCGGTCTTTCGTCGTGCTCGACGAGATCGGCCGCGGCACCGCGACCTTTGACGGGCTGTCGATCGCCTGGGCGACGCTCGAATATCTGCACGCGGTGAACCGCTCACGCGTGCTGTTCGCCACCCACTATCACGAGTTGACCGCGCTCGCCGAGAAGCTCGACTCCGCCGCCAACGCCACCGTCGAGGTCAAGGAGTGGCGCGACGAGATCGTCTTCCTCTACCGGGTGATCATGGGCGCCGCCGACCGATCCTACGGCATCCACGTGGCCAAGCTCGCCGGGCTGCCCGTGCCGGTGCTCTCCCGTGCCAATGAAGTGCTGAGCGCGCTGGAGAAGGCGGATGGGCGGCCGAAGCCGGCCGATCTCGCCTCGGACCTGCCGTTGTTCAGGGCGGCCATGGGCCCGGCCGAAGCCAAGCCCGACCGGGCCTCCGCCGTCGAGCAGGCGCTCGCCGCTTTGAGCCCGGACGCCATGACGCCGAAGGATGCTCTGGAAGCCCTCTACCGCCTCAAAGCCTTGCTTGCTAGCGAGGCGTAAATCCCCCATGTGCTAGACTTTCGCCCGCTTCGCCATGGACCAAACCGTACCGAAACAAGCGCCTTATTTCGACCTCGACCTGCTGCGGCACGAGACTTCCGAGCTTGCGCGGACCCATTCCGGGCAGGATTCGAAGTTGCGCGCGGCCCTGGTCGACCGCTTGCGCCGACTGGTCGAGGATGCTTACGCCGCGGCCAAGCGCCAGCTCGAACAGGACGGCGATGGGCGCACCTGCGCCGCCGGTCTCTCGGCCTTCCAGGACGCGCTGATCAAGCTCACCTACGATTTCACCACCAACCACGTCTATCGCGTCGACAATCCGACCGCGGCGGAGCGCATGGCCGTGGTCGCGCAAGGTGGCTATGGGCGCGGCCTGCTCGCGCCGGGCTCCGACATCGACCTCCTGTTCCTGCTGCCCTACAAGCAGACCGCCTGGGGCGAGAGCGTCGCCGAATACATGCTCTATCTGCTCTGGGATCTCGGCTTCAAAGTCGGCCACGCCACGCGCAATATCGATCAATGCGTGCGCCTCAGCCATTCCGACATGACCATCCGCACCGCGCTGCTCGATGCGCGGCTGATCCTAGGCGATGCGCCGCTGTTCGTCGATTTTCAGCATCGCTTCCGCAAGGAGGTGCTCGAAGGCAATCCGCGCGCCTTCGTCGAGGCCAAGCTCGCCGAACAGAATGTTCGCCATGCCCGCGCCGGTGCGTCGCGCTATTTGGTCGAGCCCAATATCAAGGACGGCAAAGGCGGCTTGCGCGACCTGCACACGTTGCACTGGCTCGCCAAACATCTCTATCCCGACAAGGCCGAAGAGGAGTTCGTCGAGGCCGGCGTGTTCAACCGGCACGAATATCGCAGCTTCCGCCGCTGCGAGAGCTTCCTCTGGACGGTGCGTTGCGAGCTGCATTTCCTCACGGACCGGGCCGAGGAACGGCTCAGTTTCGACCTGCAGCAGCTGATGGCCGATCGGCTCGGATATAAGGGCCATGCCGGCTTGAGCGCGGTCGAGCGCTTCATGAAGCACTATTTCCTGGTCGCCAAGGAAGTTGGCGACCTGACCGGCATCGTCTGTTCGGCGCTCGAGCTGAAGCAGCTGAAGGGCTTACCCGCCCTCGACACCTTGCTCGCGCCGTTCAGCTGGCGCCGCCGCGCCAAGCTCCGCCGCACCTCCGACTTCCGCATCGAGAATGGCCGCATCTATGCCGTCAGCAAGGACGCCTTCGCCAAGGACCCGGTGAACTTCATCCGCCTATTTTCGCTGGCCGACGAGCATCAGGCGTCCTTCTCGCCGGAGGTGCTGCGCCAGGTGCGCTCCAACTTCCGCCTGATCGATGACACGCTGCGCAACAACCCGACCGCGAACCGCCTGTTCATGAAGCTGCTGACCGACTCGCGCGATCCGGAAGCGGTGCTGCGCAAGATGAACGAGGCCGGCGTGCTCGGCCGCTTCATCCCGGATTTCGGCCGCGTCGTGTCGATGATGCAGTTCAACATGTACCACCACTTCACCGTGGACGAGCATCTGATCCGCACCATCGGCTTCCTGTCTGGCATCGAGCGCGGCAAGTTCGCCATGGAGCACCCGGTGTCGAGCGAGGTCGTGCGCACCATCGACAGCCGCCGCGCGCTCTATGTCGCGGCGCTGCTGCACGACATGGCCAAGGGCCGCGACGAGGATCATTCAATCGCCGGCGCCCGCATTGCCCGCGAGCTTAGCCCACGCCTGGGGCTCAACGCAGCGGAGACCGAGACGGCGGCATGGCTGGTCGAGCACCACCTGTCCATGAGCCTGTTCGCGCAGAGCCGCGACCTCAACGACCCGAAGACGCTGCGCGATTTCGCCGCCCTGGTGCAGAGCCGGGAGCGGCTCAAGTTGTTGCTGCTGCTCACCGTCGCCGACATCCGTGCGGTGGGGCCGGGGGTCTGGACGGGGTGGAAGGGCCAGCTCTTGCGCACGCTCTATTTCGAGACCGAGCCCTTGCTTGGCGGCGGCCATACCACGCTCAGCCGCAGCGAGCGCGTGGCCCGCGCCCAGGATGAGCTCAGGGAGCGTCTCGCGGGTTGGCCCAAGCACGATCTCGAGCGTTTCATCGAGCGCCACTACCCCTCGTATTGGCTGAGAACCGATCTCGCTATGGTCGCCGAGCATGCCAAGCTGATCCGCGACGCCGAGGCGCAAACCCGGCCGATCGTCACGCATATCGCCACCGACGCCTTCCGCGGCGTAACCGAGATCACCCTGCTCGCGCCGAACCACCCCCGCCTGCTCGCCATGGCCGCCGGCGCCTGCACCGGCGCCGGCGCCAATATCGTCGATGCCCAGATCTCGACTACCCGCGACGGCATGGCGCTCGACACCATCCATCTCGAGCGCGAGTTCGACCAGGCCGAGGACGAGGAGCGCCGCGCGCGCAAGATCGCCGTCACCATCGAGCGCCTGCTCAAGGGGGAGGTGCGGCTGGCCGAGGTGGTGTCCACCAAGCGCAAACCGAAGGCGAGGCTGTCGGCCTTCACCGTCGAGCCGCAGGTGGCGATCGACAACACGCTGTCAGATGCGCTGACCGTCATCGAGATCAACGGGCTGGATCGTCCCGGCCTGCTCTATGACGTGACGCGCGAGATCTCCGATCTCAATCTCGACATCGCCTCGGCGCATATCGCCACTTTCGGCGAGAAGGCGGTCGACGTGTTCTACGTGACCGACCTCACCGGCAAGAAGATCACCAGCAAGAGCCGCGAGTTGGCCATTCGCGAGCGGCTGCTCAAGGTCCTTGCCGCGCGCCACGACCCCGCATTGCTGCCGGCCTGATGCGGTTTTATCGCGGCTTCGCCACCGTAGGCTCGATGACGATCCTGAGTCGCGTGCTCGGCTTCGCGCGCGACGTGCTGATCGCCGCGGTGCTTGGCACCTCTTCGGCGGCCGACGCCTACTTCGTCGCCTTCCGCGTGCCCAACATGTTTCGCCGGCTGTTCGCCGAGGGCGCGTTCGACGCGGCCTTCATCCCGCTATTCGCCAAGCGCCTGCATGGCGAGGGAGCCGAGGCGGCGCGCGCCTTCGCCGGCCACGCGCTTGCCGGCCTCATGGTCCTGCTCGTCGCCTTTACCGTGCTGGCCGAAATCGCCATGCCGTGGGTGATGCTGCTGCTGGCGCCGGGCTTCAGCAGCGATCCAGAGAAGTTCGATCTCGCCGTGCTGCTCGCCCGCATCGCCCTGCCTTATCTCCCCTTCATGTCGGTGGTGGCGCTCTATACCGGCGTGCTCAATGCCTATGGCCGTTTCGCCATCGCCGCCTTCACCCCGACGCTGCTCAACGTCGTGCTGATCGGCGTGCTGCTGGTTTTCATCGCTTCGGGCGGAACTCAGCAAAATACGGCGGCGATCGCGCTGGCTTGGGGCATTACCGCTTCGGGGGTGCTGCAAGTGCTGGTCGTGGCTGCCGCCGCCGGCAAGCTCGGCATGGGCGTGTCCTGGCAGCGCCCGCGCCTCACCCCCGAGATGCGCCGCCTGGCGGCGCTTGCCACGCCTGGCGTGATCGCCGGCGGCATCGCGCAAATCACTGGCGTGATCTCGACCATCATCGCCACGCTTCAGGATCGCGTGGTGTCCTGGCTCTATTATGCCGACCGGCTGTTCCAGCTGCCGTTAGGGGTGATCGGCGTCGCCATCGGCGTGGTGCTGTTGCCCGCGCTCAGCCACAAGCTCAGATCCGGCGATCACGCGGCGGTGCTGGCGAGCGAGAATCGCGCGTTCGAATTCGCTCTGCTGTTGACCATGCCCGCTTCCATCGCGCTCTACCTCGCGGCCGAGCCGATCGTGCGCGTGCTGTTCCAGCGCGGCGCTTTCACCGCCATCGACACCAACGCCACCGCCTCGATGCTTGCCGCTCTCGCGCTCGGGCTTCCCGCCTATGTGCTGATCAAGGTGCTGCAACCGAGCTACTTCGCCCGCGAGGATACCAAGACGCCGATGCTCTACGCCGGCATCGCCATGGCGGCCAATGTGGTGTTGAGCATCATGCTGTTCACGCTGATCGGCGCCACCGGCATCGCCATCGCCACCGCGCTCTCCGGCTGGCTCAGCGTCGGCCTGCTGTTCACCACCCACCGGCAGCGCGAGGGCTTCAGCTTCGACCCGATCTTTCGCCGCCGTGTCGTCGGCATCGTCGCGGCGAGCGCCGTGATGGGCGTGGTGGTGTTTGCTTTGGTGCGGCTGCTCGATCCGTGGTTCGACCCGGCGAACGGTCTGCTGGTGCAGGCGCTCGCGCTCTGCGCCTTGGTCGGCCTGGGCCTGCTGACCTATCTCGGCGCGGCGCATCTCTTCGGCGCCGCCAAATTCGGCGAGTTGATCAAAGACCAGGCCACCTAGGCAATTGGCGAACCGCCTTCCTTCCTTTATGTTGCAGCGCAGCAAATGCGAGGGGAAGCATCATGCAAGGCCGGCCGCGCCGCAGCGTGCTCTATATGCCGGGGTCCAATGCGCGGGCCCTGGAGAAGGCCAAAGCCATCCCCGCCGACGCCTTCATCTTCGATCTCGAAGATGCCGTGGCGCCCGACGCAAAGCTGCTCGCCCGCGAGCAAGTCTGCGCGGCGGTCAAAGGCGGCGGCTATGGCGGGCGCGAGATCGTCATCCGGGTGAACGCGCTGGAAACGCCCTGGGGCATCGACGATTTGCTTGCCGCCTGCCAGGCCGAGCCCGACGCCATCCTGGTGCCGAAGGTGGTGCATCCCGGCGACATCATCAGCACCGCCAACATCCTGCAAGGCGTGCATGCCGCGGACAAAATCAGGCTCTGGGCGATGATGGAGACGCCGATGGCCATCCTCAACGCGCGCACCATCGCCGCGACCGCCGTCTACGCCGAGAACCGGCTCTGCTGCCTGGTGATGGGCACCAACGATCTGATCAAGGAATCGCGCGCCCGCGCCCTGCACGACCGCTTCGCCGTCGTGCCTTGGCTCGCCATGACGCTGGTCGCCGCCCGCGCCTATCGCCTCGACATCATCGACGGGGTCTACAACGATTTCCGCGACGAGCTTGGCTTGCGCGAGGAATGCGAGCGCGGCCGCACGCTCGGCATGGACGGCAAGACGCTGATCCACCCCGACCAGGTCTGGCCGTGCAACGAGATCTTCTCGCCGACGCGCGAGGAGGTCGAATGGTCGCGCAAGGTGATCGACGCCTTCGGCCAGAAGGAGAACGAGAAGAAGGGCGTGATCGTGGTCGAGGGGCGCATGGTCGAGCGGCTGCATTTCGGCATGGCGCAACGCACCGTCGCCATCGCCGAACAAATCCGCGAAATGGAGCAGGCTTGCGGCTGAAGACCCGCGCGGGCAGAGCCTTGCGCCCGGGCCTCGCCCGCGCCATAACCCGCCCTTCGTACAGGGCGGAAGCATGCAAGAGACCAAGCACAAGACGCGCGTCTTCTCGGGCGTGCAGCCGACCGGCAACCTGCATCTCGGCAATTATCTCGGTGCCATCACGCGGTTCGTGGCGCTACAGGCCGAGCATGAGTGCCTCTATTGCGTGGTCGATCTGCACGCCATCACCGTGTTCCAGGACCCGGTCGAGCTGAGCAAGAACACCCGCGAGGTAACGGCGGCGTTCATCGCCTCCGGCATCGATCCCGGGAAGCACATCGTCTTCAACCAGAGCCAAGTCTCAGGCCACGCCGAGCTTGCCTGGATCTTCAATTGCGTGGCGCGGCTCGGCTGGCTCAACCGCATGACGCAGTTCAAGGAGAAGGCTGGCAAGGACCGCGAGAAGGCGAGCGCGGGCCTCTATGTCTATCCGAACCTGATGGCCGCCGACATTTTGCTCTATCACGCGACCCATGTTCCGGTCGGCGAGGACCAGAAGCAGCATCTCGAGCTTGCCCGCGACATCGCCCAGAAATTCAACAACGACTTCGCCGCGACCATCGCCCGCGAGGGCTATCCCGGCGGTTTCTTCCCGCTGCCCGAGCCGCTGATCACCGGCCCCGCCACCCGGGTGATGAGCTTGCGCGACGGCACCAAGAAAATGTCCAAGTCGGACGAGTCCGACATGACGCGCATCAACCTGACCGACGACGCCGACACCATCGCCAAGAAGATCAGAAAGGCCAAGACCGATCCCGAGCCGCTGCCGTCGGAGGTAAAGGGATTGGAGGCGCGTCCCGAGGCCGACAACCTCGTCGGCATCTATGCGGGCCTGGCCGAGACCGGCAAGGAGCGGGTGCTCGCCGAATTCGGCAATGCACCCTTCTCCAAATTCAAGGAGGCTCTGGCCGAGCTTGCCGCGACCAGGCTCACGCCGATCGGCGAGGAGATGCGCCGACTGATGGCCGATCCGGTCGAGATCGACCGCATTCTCGCCGAGGGCGCGGCCCGTGCGCACGGCATCGCCGACCCGATCCTGGCCAAGACCAAGGACATCGTCGGCTTTATCCGCAATTGATGTGTGACTTTAGCCACGCGTCATGCCCGCGAAAGCGGGCATCCAGTAATCACGGGCCTTCGTTGAAACTGGCCGCATCGGTTACTGGATTGCCCGGTCAAGCCGGGCAATGACAGTAATCAGGCCTCGACGCCGGTACCGATCTGGCAGGTGACGCCGGTACCGCCGAGCCCGCAATAGCCGCGCGGGTTCTTGGCGAGATATTGCTGGTGATAGTCCTCGGCGAAATAGAATTCCGGCGCGGGCAGGATCTCGGTGGTGATGCCCCCCAGCCCTTGCGCGGCAAGCGCTTTGGCATAGGTCGCCTTCGCCGCCTCGGCGGCCTTCCGCTGCGCGTCGGAATAGTAATAGATGCCGGAGCGATATTGCGTGCCCACATCGTTGCCCTGCTGCATGCCTTGTGTCGGGTTGTGGCTCTCGAAGAAGAGTTTCAGCAGCGCCGGGTAGCTGACCTGCTTCGGGTCGTAGACGACCAACACCGCCTCGTTGTGGCCGGTGCGTCCGGAGCAGACTTCTTCATAGGTCGGGTTGGGGGTGAGGCCGCCGGCATAGCCGACGGCGGTGACGACGACGCCGGGCACCTCCCAAAACTTCCGCTCGGCGCCCCAGAAGCAGCCGAGCCCGAACAGCGCCATCTCGGCGCCTTGCGGGTAAGGGCCTTTGAGCGGCGCGCCGTTGACGAAATGGGTCTTCGCGGTGGGAATGGCTTGCGGCCGGCCGGGCAGCGCCTGCTCGGCGGAGGGCATCGACATGGGTTTGCGCTTCAGCGTGAACATGGAGGTCTCCGTTAGAGAGTGGTTCCCCCGAACCGAACGCCCCTAAACTCCGCTAATTGATGAACACTTCGACGGGCTTGCGCTTTTGTCCGAGCCAATAGAGCAGCACGCCGAGAATGCCGAACACCACCCAGGTCGGCGCGTGCAGGATGGTGGTCATCACCGGATCCCACACCCAGGGGCCGAGAGTGGTCTCGATCCAAGTTTTCGTTGCCGCCAGACTGTCGGCGTTGAGCGCCTGCCATTGCTCGCCCATCGGCGTGACCACCCACGCGCCGCCCCCCGCCAGACTTTTGGTGGCGTCGACGACGGCGGCGACCATGGCGAGCAACAACAGCCAAACGCCGAAAATGCGCAGCAGGATGAGCATGGGGCTCCATCGCGGATTGATGCTGTAGTAACTACATAAGCCATTGCCGGCCAATGTTCAAATCGCGGCTGCTTCAGGATCGCGTGAAAGCCGCGTCAACTCCGCGTGCTCCTTGAACGGGCGGGTCGCTTAGCTATAGTGCGGCACTTTTTCCAAGGAGGGGTGGCCGAGTGGTCGAAGGCGCACGCCTGGAAAGTGTGTAGGCGGGTAACCGTCTCAAGGGTTCGAATCCCTTCCCCTCCGCCATCCTGCTTCGCGCTTAACTGCCCGCCAAAGGTTACCCATGGCGCCAGCGATCAACAGCGTTGCCGATACCGCCTTCCTGGTCGCCGCCTGCCGGGCCCGCGAGACCGAGCGGGCGCATCCGTTGTTCCTTGACCCCTTGGCAAGCAAGCTGGCTGGGAAATATCTCAAATCGGTGCAGAAAGGCGGTTCGGTCGATCTCGGCTGGTATGTCGTGATCCGCACGATCATCATCGACGACCTTGTCAAGCAGGCGATCGCGCAAGGAGTCGACACGGTCCTCAACCTCGGCGCCGGCCTCGACACGCGGCCTTACCGCATGCAGCTGCCGGACACGCTGCGCTGGGTCGAGGTGGATTTCCCCGCCGTCATCGACGTCAAGAACGAACAACTTGCCGAAGATCGTCCCAATTGCCGGCTCGAGCGCTTCGCATTCGATCTCACCGATCGCGCGCGGCGACGGCAGCTGTTCAACGACGTGAGCAAGGGCGCGAGCAAGCTTCTAGTGATCACCGAATGCGTGATCCCCTATCTGACCGAAGCCGACGTGACCGAACTGGCTGACGATCTGCGCGGGCTGGAGACGGCTTGCGATTGGATCGTCGATTGTCTGCAGTACCAATTGATGCTGCACGACCGCACGACCAAGGCGGTATTCAAGTTCAGGCCTAGCGATTGGTTCGGCTTCTTCAATGACCATGGTTGGCGCGCAAAGGAGATCAGTTACCTTTCCGAGACAGCCACGCGGCTGGGGCGACCGTTTCCGGGGTCCACCCGCCAGAAGATCGCGCGCGCGCTTAAGACGATGTTCCGTCCCTCCCAGCGCGACGACCGGGCGAACGGCGCCGCCTACGTCGTCCTGACGCCAAGCTGATCGATGTCGTTTCGGGGGACCCGCCTATCTTCGCCCTCGGGCCGGACATATTCGCCCATGACCAGCGACGCTGAATTGGCAGTTCTGGAGAAGCGCCTCGGCCGGCGTTATGCGCGCCAGCGTCTCGGCATCGAGCAAGACCACGAGGCGCAAGTGTTCGGCCAGGGCATCAATTTCTTTCACATCGAGAATCTCACCCTGTCACATGCGTTGATCCGCGCCGTGCTGATGGCGTCGGGGCTGTATTGGCGGGGCGTGCGCAACGCGGCCAAGGTCGCGCTCAGGCATAATCGTGTGACGTCGCCGCACCTGCCGCAAGCCTTCGACGGCTACACCATCCTTCAGCTGAGCGATCTCCATGTCGAGATGAGCGAGGCGGCGATGCGGCGGGTGATCGCGCTGGTGGGCGGCGCGGACTACGACCTCTGCATCCTCACCGGCGACTATCGCGCCAAGACCCACGGCCCCTACGACGCCACCTTGGCGGCGATGGCCAAGCTTCGTCCCGCGCTCAATGGCACGATCTACGCCGTGCTCGGCAATCACGACACGATCTGCCTGGTGCCCGGATTGGAGGACATGGGCATCAAGGTCCTGCTCAATGAGAGCGAGACCCTCGAGCGTGGCGGCGAGCGCATCCATCTCGCCGGCATCGACGATGCGCATTTCTACCGCGTGGACAATATCGAGAAGGCCGCCGCCGCCATTCCCCACGAGGAATTCTCCATCCTCATCACGCATACGCCGGAGGTCTATCGGCAGGCCGCCCACGCCGACTTCAATCTGTTGCTCAGCGGCCATACCCATGGCGGGCAGATCTGCCTTCCAGGCGGCATTCCCATCACGCTCGATTCGGTCTTGCCGCGATCGATGGGCTCGGGCCCTTGGCAGCATCACGGCATGATCGGCTACACCTCGGTCGGTGCGGGCTCTTCTGTCGTTCCCGTGCGCTTCAACTGTCCTCCCGAGATCACCCTGCACCATCTGCACCGGCCGCGCTGAAGCTCCCTCAATAAGGCCGGTCGCGCAAATTCAGATCGAACAGGATGCGGGAGAGTATGAGCTCGCCGCCGAAAAAGAGCGCCACGCCGACGAGAATATCCAGCCAACCCAGCGGCACGAAGAACCGGGCGCCAAGCAGCGGCAGGAGCGACTCGGGGATCTGATCGAGCCCGATCGCCATGCTGCTCGAGGCCAGCCCCATCCTCCGCTTCACGAAACTTGAAACCAGATCGCCGGCGATCGCCAAAGCCGCGACGGCAACCCCGAGCGGCCACGCCAGCCCCACGAGCCACGCGGCAATCGGCGTGAGGATGAGCGAGAGGACGATCCCGCGGATGGTCTTGCTGGGCCCAAACAGCGGCAGCCCATCGACAAACACCTCGCCGCCGTCGAGTGGCCGAGCGAGACGCTCGCCAAGCAGTTTTTTGGCGAGAAGGGGCGTCCCGTTGGCCACGCCCACGAGGACCAACAGCTTCAGGAGCAGGAGGGGCTGCATCGAACCGTCCGTCAATTCGCGCCTGCGCGGGAGCATATGCATAGCTTGGTCAGGGCGCGACTATTAGGCGCTCTGCGGCAATCAACGCTTGCGGTAAGGGTCAGGTTCGCCGCAATTCTGCCCGCCCGGGCTTTCAGCCTTGCCTACTCCACAACAAACCTGAGCCTCATGAACCAAGTGATTCAGAACGTCTCCGACACAGCTTTCATGGTCGCCGGCTTCCGCGCGCTGGAGAGCGAGCGAGCTGAGCCCCTATTCCGCGACCCCTTGGCCTGGACGCTCGCCGGCGACCACGGACGCCAGATCCTCGCCACCGTGCCCAAGACCTTCGTCGGCGGCTGGTCGGTCGTGATCCGCACAGTAATCATCGACGAGTTCATCCAACAGGCAATCGAGCAGGGGGTCGATACGATTCTCAATCTCGGCGCCGGCCTCGATACGCGGCCCTATCGGATGGAGCTGCCAAAGACGCTGCGCTGGGTCGAAGTGGATTTCCCGCACGTCATCGACCTCAAGGAATCGCGGCTTGCCGACGAGCGGCCCAATTGCCGGCTCGATCGCATCAGGCTCGATCTCACCGACCGCGCCTTGCGGCAGCAGCTTCTCGCCGAGGTCAGTGAAAGCGCCGAGAAAATTCTAGTGCTTACCGAAGGCGTCGTGCCCTATCTGAGCAACGACGAGGTCGCGGAACTCGCCGACGATCTGCGAGCCGCCAACATCCGCTTTTGGATCGTCGATTATTTCTCGCCGCAAGCGCTGCGCTATGGACGCAAGCTCCGCACCCGCTTCATGCGCAATGCGCCGTTCCAGTTCGAGCCGCCGAATTGGTTCGCCTTCTTCGACAAGCGCGGCTGGCGCGCCTTGGAGGTCCGCTATATCGCGGAGGAAGCCGAGCGGCTTGGACGGCCGATTCCGCTGCCGTTGCACTTGAAACTCTGGCTGACCTTGGTCGCTCTGTTCGCCTCGCGCGGCCGCCGTGAGCGGATGAACGCTTCGCCGCCTATGTGCTGTTGACGCCGCGTTGATCTATTCGCGCACCTTGGCGCAGCAAAAAGCCCCGGCAAACGTGCCGGGGCTCTGTTTTCTATGGCGCAGTTACCAGGACTGGGAGCTGTACCAGTTGTCTACGTCGTTCTTGACCTGATCCTTGGCCAAGCCGTAGCGCTCCTGGATCTTGCCCTCGAGCTGGTCACGTTTGCCGTTGATCGCCGCGAGGTCGTCGTCGGTGAGCTTGCCCCACTTCTCCTTGACCTTACCTTTGACCTGCTTCCAGTTTCCTTCGACACGGTTCCAATCCATGTGGACCTCCTCGATTGTGTTGTTTGGAGTTGCTGAGATAAGCCGTGTGAGAATTTGCACGGCTGTCGAATAAACAACGTCACGGCGAGCGCAAGGTTCCTATCGCAAAGCCCTACAGCCAACCTGAACCTCCCCGCCTGAAATGAGGGCTTGCGGTAGAGGTGAGGTTCGGCGCAATTCTGCCCGCCCGAACTTGCAAGCCTTACGCGCACACCATGGCGATCGAGACAAGACGCACTGCGGCCGCATCGGCCGCGCCAGGCACGGCGGTGGCGGTGCTCGCCGCCATCAGCGTCTGTCACATGCTGAACGATGTGATCCAGTCGCTGATCGTGGCGCTGTACCCCATGATCAAGCAGAGCCTAGCGCTCGACTTCCGCCAGATCGGGCTTATCACCTTCACCTTCACCTTTACCGCATCGCTGCTCCAGCCCTTGGTGGGCTTCGTCACCGACCGCTACCCCACGCCCTATTCGCTGGTGCTCGGCATGGGGTGTTCGCTGCTTGGCCTGCTCATCGCCGCTTTCGCTTCGACCTACGGCTTGGTGCTGGTCGCCGTCGGCCTGATCGGCATGGGATCCTCGGTATTTCATCCCGAGTCCTCGCGCGTCGCCCGGCTTGCGTCCGGCGGTCAGCACGGTCTCGCCCAATCGGTGTTCCAGGTCGGTGGCAATTTCGGCACGGCGCTCGGCCCGCTGCTCGCGGCATTCATCGTGCTGCCCTATGGACAGGGAAGCGTCGCCTGGTTTTCCATCGTCGCGCTGATCGCTATGATCATGCTTGCCGGCATCGGCTCATGGTACGGCAAGACGCTGAAGTTCAACAATGGGGGGGCGGCGCGACCGAGCGAGAGCGAGGCGATCCACGAGCTTACGCATGGCAAGGTGCGGAAGTCGGTCGCCATCCTGATGGCGCTCACCTTCTCCAAGGATTTCTATCTCGTCAGCATCACCAGCTTCTACACCTTCTATTTGATCCATACGTTCGGGCTCTCGGTGCAGAACGCCCAGCTTTATCTGTTTCTGTTCCTGTTCTCCGTCGCCGCCGGCACGGTGATCGGCGGTCCGATCGGCGACCGCATCGGCACGCGGCGCGTGATCTGGTGGTCGATCCTCGGCGTGCTGCCGTTCACGCTGGCGCTGCCTTATGTCGGTCTGTTCGGTACGGCGATCCTGAGCGTTATCATCGGCCTGATCCTCGCATCCGCGCATCCCGCGATCATCGTCTATGCCCAAAGCCTGATCCCGGGCCGCGTCGGCATGGTGGCGGGACTTTTCTTCGGTCTCGCTTTTGGCGTTGCTGGCATCGGCGCGGCCTTTCTCGGCTGGCTGGCCGATAAGACCTCGATCGGCTTCGTCTACCATGTGTGCGCCTTCCTGCCGGCGATCGGCCTGCTCGCCGCCTTCCTGCCGGAGATGGCGAAGCCAAAAACTCTCACCAAGCGAGGAAAGCGCTGAGGCCGGCGTTTGGGCGCGGACCATTTCGCCAAGATCACGTCTCCCCGCGCGCCGATTTCGATTTTTTTGTTCAACCGGGGTCTTGGCCTCGTCTTGGCCTAACACCGGTGCGGCGCAAGACCAGGGGCCAGAAAATCGGCGGCTGGCGGCCGGTAAGCTGTGCGTTTCTGCCGCAAACGGCAAAGCCGAGACAGGGGCTCGCGCCTGTGGTTAATATGCGGGCCAAGGGTCCGGCCGAGGCAATTGCCGGGCCCTGGTTTCTCTAGCCGAGCTCGGCGGCCGGCAGTTCTCATCTGGTCTTGCGTGAAGCTGCTCCAGCCCGCTCGGTTGTCCGAACACCTATTTCTAACGAGGGGCAAGCAATGCGTGACATTCGCGGGGATTTGCAAGACCGGGCCGGCCTGCTTGAAGAGCAGATCAATGCCCACGAGGCTCAATTCGACAAGCTGCTCGATCAGCTCAAGCGCGAGCATGATGGGAGGCTCGAGGAGCTCAAGGCCGAGCTCGAGGCGGTGAACCGACTGATTGAGGTCGAGCTCCGCCGGCTGGCGACCGCGCCCGCCGCGCCGAAGGTGCCGGCGCGCGAGCCGGTGCAGTACCATGCGAGCCACCCGGCCTCGCAACATGTCGTCCATCAGCCCGCGCCGGTACAGCATGTTTCACATCGGCAGCCGGCTCCAGCTCAACCCGAGCTGCCGCTGTCGGATTTCCTGGTGCGCAAGCTGAACGAGGTCGGCGCCATGTCGCGTGACGATCTCCGGCGGCTCTCGCTGCAGGAGGGCTATTTCGCCGATGCGGACACCGCCGATCGTGGCGTCCACGCCACGCTGCTCAACGTGGTCAAGGCGGGCCTGATCCGGCAGCTGCCGAACGGCAACTTCGCGCCGGCCACCGTGCTCGACACCATCCGGCTGCGCCGGGCGATGTAATCTCGGGGCGACGTGGGCAACGGCGATGTCCGTTGCCCACGCTTACGCCGCCGGCGGTCCACGTAACAATTCGACCACATCCTTGCGCACCTTGTCCTCGGCGTAGCGGGCGAGCGCCTTGCGATCGGGGAAGGCATCGAGCGGAACCGGCGGACCGATGCGGATATGCGCATCGATCGGCCCGAGCCCGAGCAGCCGCCAGGCATGGCTCGCCATGTCCATGTCGCCATACCAGGCGACCACATGACGCCCGCGGCGGCAAAGCGGCAGCCCGTAGATCTTGGGGTAGGTGAGCGCAAGGGTTTGCGCCGAGACCTTGGCGCCCATCGGCGCGCCGCCGACAGGCTTGGCCGCCGCGAACAAGGCGGTCTTGAACGGCACCACGCTGTTGCCGTCGCTCGAGGTTCCTTCGGCGAACAGCACGATATGATCGCCGCCGGCGAGCCGCTCGAGAATTTCGTTGGCCTTGTCGCCGACCTCGTTGCGCCGGTTGCGATCGACGAACACCGAGCGCTGTAGCTTGGCGAGCCAGCTGACGAACGGCCAGGACGCGACCTCCTGTTTGGCCACGAACGACACCGGCGCCACGGCCGACAAAACGGTGATGTCGAGCCAAGACACGTGGTTGGCGATGATCAGCACGCCCTGCTGCTCGGCGATCTCGCCTTCGATGTTGAGGCGGATGCCGACCAGCCTGCACACTTGCCGATGATACCAATGCGGGAAACTGCGGGCATAACGCGAGCCCGTCCTGACGAACAGGAGCTGGAGCGGCATCAACGGAAAGGTCAAGGCGAAGAACGCGCTGAGCACCAGGAACGCGCGCAAGCTTCTCATCTCATGGCCCGTTACGGTCGCCTCGGTCTTGCGATCAGTAACAGGTTCGGCGTCCGTAATAGGTGGTGCAGATGCCTGTCAGCGCCGGGTTGACCTTGGCTGCGGGGCCTGTCTCCGTCCGGCAAGCGGTACGGATTTCGCCGAAGCCCCAATTGGTCGTGGTGCAAACTTCATGTGTGACGACCGGGAGCAAGCTGGGGTCGGCTTTCGCCGCCGGATCCTGTCCGGCTTGCGCCGCTCCGCCGAGCACGGCGATAAAGCCAGCCAAAACAACGCGCTTCAACATCACGCCATCCCCTTTTGTTGGGTAAACAAGACCTTAACGTTGGCTCTGGCGGCGGCCAGAGTCAAATTCAGCGGAGTCCGGCCAAAAACTCCGTCCTCCGCCCCGCTTTTGCTTATTTGCCGGTCTTGAGCGGCACGCCGAACAATTCGAGCCGATGCCCGATCAGCCGGAAGCCGAGTTCGCGCGCCACGCCCTCTTGCAGGCGCTCGATCTGCTCGTTCGAGAACTCGATCACCTCGCCGGTCTTCATGTTGATGAGATGGTCGTGATGGCCGAGCCCGGCCGGCTCGTAGCGCGCGCGGCCGTCGCCGAATTCGTGCCGCTCGAGGATGCCGGCGCCTTCGAACAGGCGCACGGTGCGGTAGACGGTGGAGAGCGAGATGCGCGGGTCCCGCGCGCTGGCGCGCCGGTAGACCTCCTCGACGTCGGGGTGATCATCCGCTTCGGACAGCACCTTGGCGATGGTCCGCCGCTGGCCTGTCATGCGCATGCCCTTCTCGGCGCAGAGGCGCTCTAGCCGGTTATCCGCCAATGCAGTCTTGGGCATGGGTCGCGATGCCTGCCGTCTCGCTAGGGCGTGCCATCATCTTCGGGGCTGGTTGAAAGGGCAAGGCTGAAGATCGCGGCGTCGGCGCCGTGCTGATAATAGCGCTTTCTCTGCCCCACCTTCACCGCGCCGAGCGAGCTGTAGAGACGAAGCGCCGCTTGGTTGCCGTTCTCGACCTCGAGAAACAGCTGTTTGGCGCCGCTGCTGTGGAGCGCGCGCATGGCCGCGCGCATGAGGGCGCGGGCAAGCCCTTGTCCCCGGCAGGGCGGTACGACGCCGAGCGTGAGCAGCTCGGCCTCGTCGGCGGCCTTACGAGCGATAAGCAAGCCCGCAGGCGCGCCTCCCGCTTCGTCGGACGCCGAGGCGAGGAGACAAAGCGTGTCGGCGCCGGCGATGAATTGCGCCATCGCCGCTTCGTCCCACGCCTGCGCGAAACAGCTCGCATGCAGTGCCGCCAGCAGCGGCGCATCCAACGGCATGGCGCGATGGACCGTGATCTCGACCACCATCAGCGCCTCGACACCGCTGGCGCCTGCGGTCTTGCATCCGGCGGGCGAAGATAAAGTGGCTTGAGCGTGGGCAAGGTCTGGCCGCTCGCGGCGGCGATCTCGGCCAGCGCGCCCGCGCTCGGCTGAAGCTCCGGCAGGGTCGTGGCGATGGTGCGCCCGCGCCGCGCGCCGGCTGCGGCCAGCAATTCCGCGCCGCTCCCGGCGGCTACGCGAAGATCGGGCGGCAGCAAATCCACGGCCTCGTCCGGCGCGATCAGGAGTGGCCCTTCGAGCTTCCGGGCCGCTTCGTCATACAGGCCGAGATAGAGCATGCCGCGCCTGGCATCGACCGCCACGGCAAAGGGCGCCGCGCCGACTTCGCCGCTCGCAACTGCGCTTTGCGCCATCACCGAGAGGCTGTCGGTGCCGAACAGTCCAGCGTGAGTCACGAGCGCCAGACCGCGCGCGGCGGCGATGGCGATGCGCACGCCGGTGAAGCTTCCCGGGCCGACCGTCGCCGCGATCAGCTCGAGCTCGGCGAAGGCCGTGCCGCTCGCCCGCATCACCTCTGCCACCATCGGCATCAGCGCCTCGGCATGGCCGCGCGCCATCAAGGCCTCGCGCAAGACAAGCCTGCGCGCCGCGCCGTCGATCGCGAGCAGCGCAGCGGAGCAAGCGCCCATGCTGGTATCGAGCGCGAGGATGTTCATCGCGGCTTCTTAGACGATCTGCGCCATCTCGTCGAAGCTGAAGCGCGGCGAGCGCGGGAACAGGTCCTTGGCATCGCCATAAGCGAGATTGCACAGGAAGTTCGACTTGACGTTGGTGCCGGCGAAGAATTCGCGGTCGACGCCGGCATTGTCGAAGCCCGACATCGGTCCGCAATCGAGCCCGAGCGCTCGCGCCGCCATGATCAGATAAGCGCCTTGCAGCGTGCCGTTGCGGAACGCGGTCTCGGCGATCTTCGCCTCATTGCCTTCGAACCAGCTCTTGGCGTCGGTATGCGGAAACAGCTTGGGCAGGTGACGATAGAAATCGAGATCGTAGCCGATGATGGTGCAGACCGGCGCCTTCATCGTCTTGTCGCGATTGCCCTCGGAGAGATGCGGCTTGAGCCGCTGCTTGGCCTCTGGCGATTTCACGAACACGAAGCGGGCAGGGCTGCAATTGGCCGAGGTCGGGCCGAGCTTCAGCAGATCGACGATTCTATGCAGCAGCTCGTCGGGGACGTCGCGGTCCTGCCAAGTGTTATGGGTGCGCGCCTCGCGGAACAGCTGGTCGAGACAGGCGTCGGGAAGAGCCACACTCAAACCGGCCGCACCTCTTGCACTTCGGGGATGAAGTGCCGGAGCAGATTCTCGATGCCGTGACGGAGCGTCGCCGTCGAGCTTGGGCAACCCGAGCAGGCGCCGCGCATATGCAGATAGACCACGCCCTCGCGATAGCCCTGGAAGGTGATGTCGCCCCCGTCCTGCGCCACCGCGGGACGCACGCGCGTCTCCAACAGCTCCTTGATGGTCTTGACCGTCTCTTCGTCCTCCGGCGCGTAGAACTCGCCACCGGCGGAGCTTTCCGAGCCGGTCTGCTCGCCCTCGGTCACCGCTTCGCCCGAGAGGTAGTGCTCCATGATGGCGCCGAGAATAGCCGGCTTCAGATGCTGCCACTCGCCGTCGCCCTTGGTCACGCTGATGAAGTCGGTGCCGAAGAACACGCCCTTGACGCCTTCGATCTCGAACAGCCGGGCCGCGAGCGGCGAGGCCTTGCTGGCGTTGGGATCGAGAAACTCCACCGTGCCCTGGTCGAGCACCGGCTTGCCTGGAATGAATTTCAGGGTGGCTGGGTTGGGGGTTGCTTCGGTCTGGATGAACATCTGATGCCTCTTCGCCGCTTAACGCGCGAGCCTGGCAAAGGTCGCACGCAGCTTAGAACAATTCTAGTCCATACTTGGCCTCATGGGGTCCAAAGTCAAGGCTGAGCCTGTCCATTGGGGTTGGTCGTAAGTTTGGCGTTACGCGATCAGGTAGACGCTGAGGCCGACCAGGAGCAGCGCCAGGAGCACACCGAAAGCGAGGTCCGGCAGGATGCCGGGCGCGTGCATCGCTTGATCGTCCAGCAGTCGCCCGGTGCGCACGAAGCGGACGGTCGCGCCGACGATCACCAGGATGCCGACAACGATAAAAGCGTGCCCGGCGCCGAAGCCGAACGGCCCGGGCAATTGCTCGAACTGCGAACGAGCGGTCGCGTCGAGCGAGGCAGCGTCAGCCAGGGTGAGCACGAACAGATTGAACTTCTCGATCACGAAGCCGAACGCCACGACGGCAATGCCGGTGCGGAGCCAGGCAAGGAACGTCCGCTCGTTGGCAGCATGGTCGGCATAGTCGCGGATCATCGTTGGCCTCGATGGTTCGAATTGGCGCGGGGTGACGCGCGCCACTGATCGCTCAGGCGAGCGCGAGAATCTCCTCGATCGAGAGATGGCCGGGCACCACGGTGATCGGCACCGGGAAGGTACCGGCGAGTCTGCCGACCGCGAGCGTGGTGACCAGCGGGCCCGGACCCGAGGGGTCCTTGGAGGCGCCGAGCACCAGCACGCCGATATCCTCGTCATCCTCGATCAGCTTGGTGATCTCCTCCGCCTTCATCCCCTCACGCACGATCTCCTCCGGGACCAGGTCCTCGAAGCCCATGGCTTTCAGCTTGCGCCCAAACAGACGGAACACCGCCTTGGCCTTGTTGTGACCTTCCTCGCGCGCCACGTCCTCGACGCCGAGCCACTGGAAATCGACGTCCGGCTCGATCACGTAGAGCAGCGCGAGTTGGCCCTGCGTGCGCAGCGCCCGGCTGGCGGCGAAGGCCAGCGCGCTCTCGCATTCGGGCGTTTCGTCCACCACCACGAGGAACTTCCGCTTATGCCCTTCGGCAAAGATCTGCCGCTTCTTCCGCGCGCGGGCCTGGGCAGGCGTCTCGGGCTTCTTGGTCTCAGGCTGCTTTTTCTTCGCCATCGGATCAGCGTCGCTCAGGCCAGGTCGATGGCGTAGCGCTTGAGGTCGGTCAGCTCGACGATCTCGAGCGTGTCCTCATGCGTCGCCGCCAGAATGACACGCGGCGCGCGTCCCGCTTCGAGCGCCTCGCGCCAGCGCGCGGCGCAGAGGCACCAGCGATCGCCGGGCTTGAGCCCCGGGAAGTCGAAGTCGGGTTGCGGCGTGGAGAGATCGTTGCCGCGCGATTTGGAGAAGGCGAGGAACTCTGCCGTCACCTCGATGCACACCGTATGCTGGCCGACATCCTCCGGCCCGGTGTGACAGCAGCCGGTGCGGAAGAAACCGGTCAGCGGTCGATCGGAACAGCTCTTCAGCGGCTCGCCATAGACGTTCCGCTGGGCAGACATCGGCTCCTGCCGTCGCTCCTGCATGGTCGGGGATACTGCCCGATAGAAGCGCTTGCGTGAAGCCTCAACGCAAGGGATTGCGGTCCGGCAAAGGCATGCCCTGAGGGTCAGTGCCGCCGCCGGTCAACGCCTGGAGCTGCGCCGCGGTGAGAATGGGGATGGGCGGCCCGGCGTCCTTGGTCTCGAGCGTCTGCAGTGCCGACGCGGGCATGATGGTGCCGTCGTCGCCCTGGGGCGGCGGCTCGAACCCGCCAGCGGTCAGCACCGTGCCGCATTCCTTGGGGAGCTGCGCCATGGTGAGCGGCGGCTTGCCGACCCAGGGCTTGGCGCCCGGGACCGGCGCTTTGGCCGCCTCGATCGCCGACTTTTTCAGCATGGCGTACCAATTGGTCAGTTCCTGACCGCAGCCATTGTCGCCAGAGGGCGGCTTCTGGTTCTCGCAGCCCTCCGCACCGGGCGGGCAAGTGAGCCGAATATGGAAATGGTAGTGGTGGTTCCACCAGGGCCGGACCTTGCCGAGCCAAGAGGTATCCTTGCCGACCTGGGGAGCCATCTGGCAGAGCGCCTTCTTGATCGCCGGATGCACGAAGATGCGCGCGACTTGCGGATAGGACGCGGCGCGCCGGATCAGCTTCACTTGCGCCAGGGTGAAGATTTCGGGATCGACGCTGAACGGGTCCTTCAGCATGGAGACCGCGGTCATGTCCTCGCGTTCTTCTGGCGTGAGAATGCGGTCGGGCATGGGGGTGAGCCAGATATCGGCGTCGAGCCCGATCTGGTGGCTGGTATGGCCGGAGAGCATCGGTCCGCCGCGCGGCTGCGACATGTCGCCGATCAGCAGCCCCGGCCAGCCGTCGAGCGCGCGCGCATCGCTCGCCAGCCGCTCGAGATAATCGAGCAGGCGCGGATTGCCCCAATTGCGGTTGCGCGACAGGCGCATCACCTGCCAGTCGGGCCCGTTGATCGGCAGCGACATACCGCCGGCGAGGCAGCCCTTGGCATAGCCGCCGATCGAGCGGGCGGCGAGGGGAGCCGGCACGGGCACGCTGCCGAACAGCTCTCTTGCCGGCGGCCCCTTGGGCTTGGGCGGAGGCTTCTTTGCGGCGGTCTTGGGTTTTGCCGGCTTGTCGACCGGCTTGACGACGCTCATCGGCGCCGACTGTTGCGCCGCGACCGCGCCACAAAACAAAATCAGCGTGAGGCTCAAGATCAGCCTTCGCATCGGCGCTTGACCCGTTGCGCTAAACCCCTCTAGGCGCTGACCCTACCATAAATGATGGCGGCAATTGGAACGCGGACTAGCCCTTCCACGCGGCCTAACGGAACTGTGGATTGGGGGCTTTACGGCAAGCCGCGTTCAGCTTGCATTCACGGGCGGGGCGTTAGGCTCACATCATGGACCCAATTGGGAGGCACCTTCTCCCGCCGCGAGGGAGGCCTATCGATGCGTCGCTTTATCCTGTTCGCCGGTTTGCTCGGCCTGGTGCTGGCATTTCCCGCCATGGCGCGGGCTCAGATCGTCGCCAGCGTCAACCTGTCCACGCAGCGGATGGAGGTTTATGTGGATGGTTCGCCGCGTTACCGCTGGCCGGTGTCCACGGCGCGCGCCGGATACCACACGCCGACCGGCACCTTCAAGCCGACCGCGCTCGTGCGCTATCACCGCTCGACGATCTATAGCGGCTCGCCGATGCCATATTCGATCTTCTTCCTACGCGGCTACGCGATCCACGGCTCCTACGAGACGAAATATCTCGGGCGCCCCGCCTCGCATGGCTGCATCAGGCTGCATCCCTCCAACGCGGCGGCGCTCTATTCCTTGGTGCAGCAGCATGGCGCCGGGAACACGGTGATCAAGATCGGCTATTGAGGCGAAGCGGCCCCCTTGCCCGTTGCCCGATCTGCTGTAGCATCGCAATGAGGCAAGGACGGTCGATGCCGCCCGCTTGAAGGAGGGGGATATGACGCTGCTGAAATGGGCGCTGATCTGCCTGCTGATCTCGCTGGTCGCCGGCGCCTTTGGCTATACCGGCCTCGCCCGCGGCGCGGGTCAACTCGCCAAGATCCTGTTCTTCATCTTCCTGGTCATCTTTATCATCATTCTGATCCTGGCGATCTCGGCCGGCCAGCTGGTGTTCTAGCGTCCGCAACTTGACGGCGCGGGCACGCCCCTGAAGCGCTCGCCCATCCAGGCCAGCGCGGCTGGCGCGCTGTCCTTGGCGGCGAAGGTATGCGTCACGCCCGGCAGCTCGACGAAGTCGACGCGCGCGCCCTGGCTGCATAGATGATCGCCGAATTGCTTGGTGATCTCGGGCCTGACCGTCGTATCGGCGGTGCCTTGGGCGATGAACACCGGCGCTCCGGCCGGCGCCTGACCCGGTGTATTGCGCACCATGATCCCTTTCCAAGGCTCGGTCTCGGACGGGTCGGCCTTGAGAAACTGGATGCTCTGCAACGGCTGCTCGTCCTTATTGATGGCCTCGAATTCGGCGAGCGATTCGATGCAGGCGCGCGCCGTCTTTTCGAACGCCGGCACCGCATTCGGTTCGACGATGGTCGTCACCGGCAGGCTCTCCAGCCTCGACCAGGAGAGCACCGTCATCGCCGTCAGCTCCTTGCCCTCCGAGCTCGTCTTGTCGGCGTCGAACAGCTCGACGAGGTAGGTGGCGGGCGCCGCCGCCGCGACGCCGACCAGCTTCAGCTCGGGCGCGTAGCTCGCGGCCAGCTCGCCGGTATAGAGCGAAGCGTGGCCGCCTTGGCTGTGTCCCCACACCGCGAACCGGTTCGAGGCGGCGGCGTCGGGCAGATCGCGCGCCGCGCGCACCGAATTGAGCACCGCGCGACCTTCGCTCGCGCCGATGAGATAAGGGTGGATCATCCCCGGCACGCCGAGACCGGGATAATCGGTAGCGACGACGACATAGCCTTGCGCCAGCATCCCGGCCAAGCCCCAGATCATGCCGGCGACGTCGGGCATCAGCGACGGCGCGCAGTCCTCTACGACCCCGCTGGTCGGATGCGCCCAGGCAATCACGTTGCGGCCGCCCGGGGGAGGCGACCCCGGCGGAATGAAGATCGCGCCCGAGACGGCAATCGGCTCGCCGGAAGGGTTGGTCGAGCGATAGAGGATGCGGAAGGCGTTGGCGCCGCCGGGGCCTCCGCCCTCGAGCGGCCACACTCTGATGATCGATCCCGGCCTGCCGGCGGCTTCGCCGGGCTTTACGTCGTAAAGCGCGGCTGCCTCCCGCCCAAGGCCGAAACTCAGGACCAAACCAAGACAAAGGGCGGGGGCGGCCTTGGCCGCGCGCTTGAGGCAGGCGTCGATCTTTGGCATGCAAATCCCCCGGGCTGAGCGCTGGTGGACCGGATATAGCCTGATACCTTGGCACTTCCGCAACAATCGCCACACGGGCCGGCTCAGCTCACCATTTCATTTCGTTGTCATCCGGCGTTAAAATCGGCGCCGAACGCTTATCGGCCCGTGGGCGCGAGCCTCGCGGGCGCTTGGCCAAGCCGGGGGATTGAACAATGACGACAGCCGCAGCGACGATCGACGCCTTGCTCAGCCGCGTGGGCAAGATCGCGACGCCCTTCACCATCGAGTTGCCCGACGGCGAGAAACGGACGCTCGGCGAGGGCAAGCCCGAGTTCGAAGTCGGTTTGCGCAACGAGCGCGCGCTAAGGGCGCTACGCTCGCTCGACGAGGGAAATATCGCCGAAGCCTATCTGCAAGGCGACATCGACCTCGAAGGCGACATGATGAAGCCCTTCGATCTCCGCGCCTCGCTCGACGACCGGCACCCACTGGTCGCGGCCTGGCGTTTCATCGAGCCGTTGCTATTCGGACAGGTCTATACCAACAAGCGGGCCATCTCCTCCCACTACAACGCCGATCCGAAGCTGTTCTTGAGCTTCCTCGACCCGATCTTTCCCGCCTATAGCCAAGGCGTGTACGAGAACGACGACAAGTCGCTGTCGACGGCGCTCCAGCGGAAATTCGACTGGGCGCTCGAGCAGTGTCATATCGGCAAGGGCACGCGCGTGCTGGAGATCGGCCCCGGCTGGGGCGCCTTTGCCGGACATGCGCTGCAGGCCGGCGCACGCTTTACCGGCATCACCAACTCGGAGGTTTCCCAGAGCTATCTCCGCGGCAAGCTCGCCAATTTCGGCGACAATTTCGCTATCGAGCTGACCGATTTCTACGAATATCAGCCGAAGGAGAAGTTCGACGCCATCGTCATCATGGGGGTGATCGAGCACCTGCCCGACTACGAGCGTGTGCTGAAAAAGTTCTCGTCGCTACTCAAGCCCGGCGGTCGCGTCTTCCTCGATGGCAGCGCCTGGAGCAAGAAATACGAGCTATCGACCTTCATGGTGCGTCACATCTATCCCGGCAACCATTCCTTCCTGGTGCTCGACGATTTCCTCAACAAGCTGTGGAAGACGGATTTCGAGGTGGATGTCATCCATAACGACCGCTGGAGCTATTACCTGACCTTCCGGCAATGGGCGCAAAACCTCGATGCCAGCCGCGACTACATCACGCGGACCTTCGGCGATTTCGAGTTCCGCAAGTTCCGGCTTTATCTCTGGGGGGCGACCTACGAGTTCCTCCACCGCAACCTCGATTGCTACCGGCTGATCCTCTCCAAGCCGAAGCAGAGCGCCGCCTAGGGCGGGGGACGCCGACCGCAGCCGCCGCGGCGGCCGCGTTTCCAACTCCCTCACCAATCCTCCGATCCGGGCTTGACCCTCTGCTTGTCCTGCTGAGAGGTTGAGGACCCTATGGAGGAGAACCACGATGTGCGAGCTTTGCCAGCCTACGCTTGCTTCGATGACACGGCGCAATCTCATGGCCGGAGGAGCCGCCCTTCTCGCCGCCAGCGCTTTGCCTTTCGCTTTCGCCCGCGCCGATCAGCCGCCGCAGAATACGATGTCGCCGGCCGAGGCGCTCGACCGGCTGATGCAGGGCAATGCCCGCTATGTGGCGGGCGAGACCGAGTGCGCGGACTACTCGATCGGCCGCGCCGAGCGCGCGGGCGCGCAATACCCCATCGTGGGGGTGCTGAGCTGCTCCGACAGCCGCGTGTCGCCAGAGCTTCTCTTTGAGCAGGGACCGGGCGACATTTTTGTCGTGCGCGTTGCCGGTAATTTCGTCAATACCGATGGGCTGGCGAGCATGGAATATGCGGTCAAGATTTTGAACGTGCCGCTTCTGATGGTCCTCGGCCATACCAATTGCGGCGCCATTTCAGCGGCGGTCAAGGTCGTGACGGAGCACGCGGAGCTGCCGGGCCATCTGCCGGAGCTGGTTAAGTCCATCGAGCCCGCGGTCATTGCCGCGCATGCGAAACATTCGAGCGATCTCGTCGCGGCCACGATCGAGGAAAACGTGCGCCTCAATGTCAAACGGTTGATCGAGGACACTCCGATCCTCGCCGATGCCCTTGCGGCGAAGAAGATCGCGATCTCGGGCGGTGTCTACGATATTGCCACCGGCAAGGTAGGCTTGATCTGATCTGAGCGGATCCGAGCTGAGGTCGGGATCGAGCGATGGAAGACGCATTGGAGCGCTGGCGGTCGGAGAAATCCGCCGCCTATCTTTCGAGCGCGGTCGCCGATGCGGAACGCGACCCGGCCAAAGCCAAGTTGTTCCGCGAGATGGCCGAAGCCGCGCAGCAGCAGGCAGCCATCCTGGCGCAAGAGCTCAAGCCGGTCCCCGTGTTCGAGCCGTCGCTCCGGTCGCGGTTGACCGCCTCGCTCATCGGCGTGTTCGGTCCGCGCGCGATGCGGCCCGTGCTGTCGGCGTCGAAGGTGCGCGGCATCTCGGTCTATAGCGGCAAGCTGCAGCCCGAAGGTCACCCCTGGCCGACTTCGGTGGAGGAGGTCGGCGGTCGCCACAAATCGCTCGGCGGCGGCACGCTGCGGGCAGGGGTGTTCGGCGTAAATGACGGTCTCGTCTCCAATACC
Organism: uncultured Alphaproteobacteria bacterium; assembly: GCA_963798815.1. Taxonomy (GTDB): domain Bacteria; phylum Pseudomonadota; class Alphaproteobacteria; order Rhizobiales; family Methyloligellaceae; genus Methyloceanibacter. Next base: position 734,755 of record CAWCUW010000003.1, on the reverse strand, counting down.
TGCCTGGTGATGGGCGTCGCCGGCGCTGCGGTGGAGCCAAGTATCATTTTGCTCACCGGCGTGGCGGGGCTGCTGGCCGGAGCCTTCTCCATGGCCGCCGGCGAGTTCATCTCTATGCTGTCGCAGAAGGAGATGTTCGAGCATCAAATCTCGCAAGAGCGGGATGAGCTCGAGCGCTACCCGGCGGAGGAAGCGGAGGAGCTGGCGCTGATCTACGCCGCCCGCGGCATTCCCCTGGAGCAGGCCCGCGACATCACCAAGAAGCTGATCGCCAATCCCGAGCAGGCGCTGGATACGCTGGCCCGGGAGGAGCTCGGCCTCAACCCCGACGACCTCGGCTCGCCCCTCGGCGCGGCGATCTCGTCGTTCATTGCTTTCTGCATCGGCGCAAGTCTGCCGCTGATCCCGTTTCTGTTTGGCTTGAGCCAGGGCGTGCTCATCGCCGCCTCCCTGTCGGGTGCCGCGCTGTTCGTGGTCGGCGCCGTGCTCAGCCTGTTCTCCGGCAAGAGCGCCTGGCTCGGCGGCGCGCGCATGCTGCTGATCGGCAGCGCCGCCGCCGCCGCCACCTATTTCATCGGCTCCCTGTTCAACGTCTCGGGGATCTGAGCGACCGCGCGCTGCGCGTCGTCGCGGAAACATTGGCGAAAATTGCGCCGAACGCGGCGACGCGGGCTTAAGCACCCCGCCAACGCGCCCCCGATGCTTAATGCCGCTTTCAGAGTTTACCGCGACACTGCGGCCAACCCGGAGGAGATCGCCCATGATCCGCAAAGTCTCGATCGCCGCGCTCAGCGCCGCCCTCATTCTCGCCACGACCCCGAGCTTCGCCTGCACCGGCATCAGCCTCAAGGCCGGCGACGGCGCTGCCATCCGCGGTCGCACGCTCGAATTCGGCTTCCCCATGCAGTCCAAGGTGATCGTCATCCCCGCCGGCAAGGACTTGAGCGGCACGCTGCCCGACGGCGGCAAGGGGCTCATCTATAAGAGCCGATACGGCTTCGTCGGCGCCAACGCGCTGGGACTGCCCGCCATTCTCGATGGCGTGAACGATCAGGGCCTCTCGGTGGGCCTGTTCTATTTCCCCAACTACGCCAAATACACCGACGTCACCGCTGAGAATAAGAGCCGCGCGCTCGCGCCGCAGGAATTCGGTACCTGGGTGCTCGCCAATTTTGCCACCGTCGATGAGGTGCGCGAGGCGGTGAAGAACATCGTGCTGGTGCCGACGCCGGTTCCCGGCCTCGGCAGCCCGCAAGGCGCAGTCGCCGACGCGCATTTCTTCCTGCAAGACAAGACCGGCCAGTCAATCGCCATCGAGCCGGTCGACGGCACGCTCAAAGTCACCGACGCGCCGCTCGGCGTGATGACCAATGCGCCGACCTATGACTGGCACATGACCAATCTCTCCAACTACATCAACCTCTCGGCGAAGGACATCGACCAGGTCAAGGTCGGCGGCGTGACCGTTCCGGCCTTCGGCGCCGGCACCGGTCTGCTCGGCCTTCCCGGCGATTTCACTCCGCCCTCGCGCTTCGTTCGCGCCGTCGTCTACAGTCAGGCCGCGGTGCCCAACCAGAACGCCGACCAGGCCGTGTTCGCCGCCTTCCACATTCTCAATCAGTTCGACATTCCCAAGGGCTCGGTGATCAATGGCGCGGTGGGCGAGCCGACCGCCGAGATCACTGAATGGACCAGCGTCGCCGACCTCAAAAATCTGCGCTGGTACTTCCGCACCCATAAGGATCAGTCGATCCGCGTGGTCGACCTCAGACAGGCGATCGCCGCCGCGCACGGCGAGGTCGCGACCATCGAGATGGAGGCCTCGACGCAGCCGGTCGCCAATGTCTCGATGGAAGCCAAGAAGCTCGACACGGCGTCGAACTAACACGTCCGGAAAGCTAGCCGCTTGCGCCGGGCAGTAGCCAACGGTTCGGCGCGCGCGGCTCTCTGGAAGGCCCCGGGGAACCCCTCGGGGCCTTTCGCTTATCCGTTCCGGAACTTAAACTCTGCCGGCTTGTTATCGCGTGGCTCGGCCTAAGGGCTGGCCGCGGGGGCCGGCACCCCCTATCGGCGAATCGGGCGTCTTGCTATGCCGGAGAGCCGCTGCCCGGAGGACCAAGATGCCGCCCCGCTCGCCGTTTCCCCTCCTGACCACGCCGTCCGACTCCCGCACCGCGATGCTGCAAGGGCTGCTGATCGGCGTCATCCTCATCGCCGGGCTCTATGTCGCGCGCGAAGTGCTGCTGCCGCTCGCGCTCGCCATTCTGTTGAGCTTTGTGCTGACCCCGCCGCTCCTCCTGCTGCGCAAGATCAAGGTGCCGCGCGTGCTCGCGGTCGGCATCGTCGTCGCCGTCGCCTTCGGCTTCATCCTCGCGCTCGGCTGGATGATGTCGCGCGAAGCGGCCGATCTCGCCGCGGAGCTGCCGAAATACAGCGCCACGTTGTCGGAGAAGATCACGGCGCTGCGCAGCAGCACGAGCAAATCGAAGGTGCTGCAAAAGGCCGGCGACGTGCTCACCGACCTGCAGCAACAGCTCGACCAGCCATCCGCCGCTCCGCCAACGCCGAGCGTCGGCACGCCAGCTGAAACCCCGCACGACAAGCCGATCCCGGTCGAGATTCAGCAGCCGGCGCCGTCCGGCTGGGGTCTCTATCAGACCATCGCCGGCACGCTGCTGCCGCCGCTCGCCACCGCCGGCATCGTGCTGCTGTTCGTCATTTTCATCTTGCTGCAGCGCGAGGATTTGCGCGACCGGCTCATCCGACTATTCGGCGGCTCGGATTTGCAGCGCGCCACCTCGACCATGACCGACGCGGCAACGCGGCTCAGCCGCTACTTCCTGAGCCAGGTGCTGATCAACACCACCTATGGCACGCTGATCGCCGCGGCGCTGTGGGCGATCGGCCTGCCGAGCCCCATCGCCTGGGGCATCCTCGCCGGGCTGATGCGCTTCGTCCCCTATGTCGGCGTGTTCATCGCCGTCAGCGTGCCCTTGCTGATCGCCGCCGCCATCGATCCGGGCTGGACCACCTTCATCGAGGTGCTGGTGCTGTTCGTGGTCGGCGAGATGACCATGGGCCAGGTGGTCGAGCCGATGGTGTTCGGCCGCGGTACCGGCGTGACGCCGATCGCCGTGATTGCCTCGACCGTGTTCTGGACCTGGCTCTGGGGCCCGCTCGGCCTGCTGCTCGCCATGCCGATGACCGTCTGCCTTGCGGTGCTCGGCCGCCATGTCGAGGGACTCGAGTTTCTCGACGTGCTGCTCGGCGACGAGCCGGCGCTCACCCCGGCGCAGCGCTTCTATCAGCGCGCCCTGACCGGCGACGCCGCTGAGGCCACCTACCAGGCCGAGCTGGCCCTCAAGGACGAGAGTTTGCAGACTTATCTCGACGCCGTCGCCTTGACCGGCCTCAAACTTGCCGAGCGGGACTTCGAGCGCGGCGCCATCGACGGCGATCAGGAGGTGAAGATCGCCAACACCGTGAAGGAGATGATGGACAACCTCGCCGATTTCGAGCCGCGCCGCTGGTTCTCCAAGCTTCACCCAGCGCCCGATAAGAACGGCAAGGACAAGGAAGAGGCGAGCGGCATGGCGACGCTCGCCGCCGCCGAGAATGGCGAGGACGAGCACGGCAAGCTGCCCTTGGTCGAGCGCAACGAGCTTGCGTCTGGCTGGGTGGTCGACGAGCCGATCCTGTCGATCGGCGGCCGTAACGCTCTCGACGCCGCCGCCGCCGACATGCTGGCGGGCGTGCTGCGCAAGCGCGGGCTCGGCGTCAAGGAGTATGGACCCGAGGCGGTCTCGGCCGCGCACATCACCTCGCTGACCGCGACCGAGGCAAAACTGGTCTGCCTGTCTTATCTCGGCCTCGGCAACGGCCCGGCGCAGATCCGCTATCTGGTGCGGCGCTTGCGGCGCATCCTGCCGCAAGGCACGCTGATCCTGGTGTGCTTCTGGGCCGAGGAGGGCGATCAGCTCTCCGTCAAGTCGCTGCTGGCGAACACCGAGGCCGACGCCTACGCCACCTCGTTGCATGAAGCGAGCGAGCTTTGCGTGCAAGCGGCCAAGGGCGAGCTGAAGAGCAAGCTTGCCGCGACGGCGGAGCCAGCCGCCCATCCCGCTGCTGCGCCAGCGCCTGAGGCCGCCACGCCCGCGCAGAATGCCGGGCCCGACAAGCCGAAGCCGGCGCCTAAACGTAAATCACAGAGCGCCGTTGCTTGAAGTCCGCGGTGGTGACGAGCGTGGCGATGGCTCGCGCGATCTTCGCCCCGCCTTTGACCGAAGGCTCGATGTCGTTGGCGTAGTCGGCGCCGTCATTGACGATCAGCCGCAGATCGATCACTGGCAGCGCGCGCGCGAACGCCTCGCGCAGGATCGCATCGTTGAACACGCTCAAGCCGGCAGCCGCGATCGCCCGCGTCGTGAGGTCCGGGTAGTGCGCCTCGTAGATGGTGCAGACCGCGGTCGGCAGTCGCCGCGCCAGCACGCCGTCGAGCATCGCCGCGTAGCTGTCCCTGAAGGCGGCCTTGATCTTGGCAAGTCTGTCGAGCACTTCGGCGACCGACTGCGCCTTCTCCTCGATCAGCCCCTTCTCCTTGAGCGCATTATTGCCGCCGACCGAGATGATGAGATGGGTTGTGTCTTTCGGCGCGGTGGCAAGCTGGCCGGCGATATCGGTGGTGGTCGAGCCGTCGCGCGCGGCAAGCGTTGCGGTTGAGCCCGAGGGGAGCGCCGCGCGAAGCTGCGCGATCACGTCAGGCCCGCCGCCGACATAGGCGTGGTTGTCGAAGATCGAATCGCCGAGCAGCACCACATTCATGGCTTGGCTCTCCCCCGCGCGCGCCGGCAATGCGCTTGCACCCGCGATGAGCACCATGCCGGCAAGCAGCGTGCGGCAAGTCGGGGCAGGCAGCGTCGCATCGTTCATTCCAACCTTCCCTCAAGGCGAGGCAGAGCCCCCTCTCCCCTGCGGGGAGAGGGTCGGGGTGAGGGGTTTTTACGAGCCAGATTGATTTCGCGCTAGCACCCCTCACCCTTGCCCCCATGCGACTTGCGAACGCGCGCCGCTAAGAGCGGCGCGCGCAAGATCGCGGCGGCAAGCCCTCTCCCCAGCGGGGCGAGGGAATTTCGCGCTCAGGCGGGCGATGATGTGGCCGCGGGCCGTCGCGCGGCATAGCCGAACAGCAGCACCACCACCGCGCCGAGCATTAGCGCGCCGGCGAGAAACAGCAGCGCCGCGGTGAACGAGCCGGTCGCCTGCTTGATCACGCCGATGATCGGCTGACCGACCAGCCCACCCGCATTGCCGAGCGAGTTGATCAGCGCGAGCCCCGCCGCGGCACCCGTGCCGGTCAGGATCGAGGTCGGCAGCGACCAGAACGTGCCGATCGCCGCATAGGTCCCGGCCGTGGCGAGGGTCAGCGCCACCATGATGAGCCAGAGCGGCAGCGTCGTGGCCGACCAGGCGAAGGCCAGGCCGGCAGCCAGCAGCGGTAGCGCCACGTGCCAGATGCGCTCGCCGGTGCGGTCGGAATGCGCGCCCCAGGCCACCATGGCGACGGCGGCGAAGAAATAGGGAATCACGGTGAGGAAGCCGATCCGCAGCGGGGTTTGCCCATAGGTCTGGATCACCTGCGGCATCCAGAAGCTCACGCCGTAGAAGCCGATGACGATGCAGAAATAGAGGAAGCCGAGCACCAGCACGCGCGGCCGCGTCAGCGCCTGGCCGAGCCCGGCATAGCCCGTCTGGCGCGTCGTCTCGGCCTCGGCCGCGAGAGTGGTTGCGAGCGCCGTCCGCTCCTCCTGACTGAGCCAGCGCGCGTGCTCGGGCCGGTCGTCGAGAAATTTGAGCGCGATCAGCCCAAGGATCACCGCCGGCAAACCCTCGACGATGAACAGCCAATGCCAGCCCTTCAGCCCGAGCAGTCCGTGCATTTCCAGCAGCGCGCCGGAGACCGGGCCGCCGACCATGGTGGCCAGCGGCACCGCCGCCATGAACAGCGCGACGATGCGCGCGCGTTCCCGCGCCGGAAACCAATAAGTGAGATAGAGGATGATGCCCGGGAAGAACCCGGCTTCGGCAACTCCCAACAAAAAGCGCAGCGCATAGAAGCTTCGCTCGCCGCTGACAAATGCCATGGCGATGGCGACGAGACCCCAGCTGATCATGATGCGCGCGATCCAGATGCGCGCGCCGAATTTCTGCATCGCCAGATTGCTCGGCACCTCGAACAGGATATAGCCGGCGAAGAAGATGCCGGCGCCGACGCCGAACACCGATGGGCTGAAGCCGAGATCGTCGTTCATGGCCAGCGCGGCAAAGCCGACATTGACCCGGTCGAGGAAATTGACGGCGTAGCAGAGGCAGAGAAACGGCAGCAGGCGCCGCCCCGCCTTGGCGATGGCCGACCTGTTCGCCTCGTCTTGGCTCATGCCACTTCCCCCAGACCCGTCCTCCCGGACTTGAGCCGGGCCCCTGCCGTTAGCCCGCAACGCAGCGATAAGCCAGGGGAATGGATTGCCGCGTCAAGCCTGGCAATGGCGCAGCCAGCACGCCAGACGGTCCGCATTGGAGTATCTTGGCCGCGTGAGAGACTGATTCGAACAGCTCTGGAGGACACTCAAATGGCGATGACAATGGCACAAGCGTCGGCCGCCATGCGCGAAGCCATGCGCGAGACGATCAAGCGTTATTCGACGTGGTATCTGCTCGAGGGCGTTTTGTTGGTGATCGCCGGCGTGGTGGCGCTGATCTATCCCTATGTCGCGTCCGTGACCCTGATCTTCCTGCTCGGCTGGATCCTCATCGTCAGCGGCGTGCTGCAAGGCATCGGCCTGATCGGGGCCAAGGACGTGCCGCATTTCTGGCTACAGCTGGTGTCGGCGGTGCTCGCACTCCTGATCGGCATATTGTTGCTGCGCAATCCGAACGCGGGCTTGCTGATCATGACCGTGCTGCTGATCGTCTATTTCTTCGTCGAGGGCATCTCCAAGGTGATCTTCGCGATGAACATCCGGCCGTTCGTCGGCTGGCTGTGGGTGCTGCTCAGCGGCATTATCGGCATTCTGCTCGGCGCCTATCTGTGGGCCAACATGCCGGTGGCGTCGGAATGGGTGCTTGGCGTCTTGCTCGGCATCCAGCTAATCGTCGAGGGCGCGGCGCTTGCTTTTCTCGCCTGGATGGTGCGATCGAGCTAGACGAGACCAAATCTCACAGCCTCACCCGCGAGACACGGCTTCGCCGCGCCTTGGGGTGAGGCTTCATTCGAGCGGCCGGCCTCACGCCTATTGGCCGGGCGTCGCCTCGACATAGCGCGAGTAGATCCAGCCGACTTCCGCCGTGTCGGGATCGGTGACTTGCACCCAATTGCCTTGGTGGCCCGTGGCGCGGAACTTGCTGCCCTTTTCGGCGACCTTGATGGTCTCGGCGTTGGACGAGGGCGCCACCCGCACATTGGCGTAGCCCACCAGCGCGACCCAAGCATCCTTGCCGGTCGGAGGCATCGGCAACGACGCCGAGGGAACGGGCACGACGCCGATTCCCGACACCGTGACGTCGCCGTCCTCGTCGTCGTTCGGCTCGGCGTCGGCGACCTCGTTCGGCTCGGCCTCGGCGAGCTGCGTGGACGAAGTCGGTGAGGCGGCGGCGGCAGGTTGCGGCGGCGTCTGTGCCGGTGCCGGTTGATGCTCCGCCCAGGCGCGCTTGAGCGCGGCAAGCTTCACGTCGGCCCCTTCCACCCCAAGCTGCTTGGCGCGCTCATACCAGAGGCGCGCTTGGTCTGGATCGGCCTTGATGCCATGCGCGCCGATCTTGTCGATCGAACTCCTGGTCGTAGGTGGCCGCGAGCATCAGCGCCGCCTCGCCGCTGCCGGCTTCCGCCGCGCGGCGGAAATAGGCCCGGGCGCCGGCGAAATAGCCGACATCGATCATCTTCTGGCCATGGCCGATGAGATCCTCGACGCGGTTGCTTTCGTCGGCGCGCAGGATCAGCGTGGACTTAGGGTCCGGCGCGACGTCGAGCCTGGTCGAGGCGCTCGCCAGGATCGTGCCGTCCGCCGCCATCAGCTCGACGCGGAGATCGGACGAGCCGATTCCCGTTTTCGGCAGCCTGAGCTTGAGATCGCCGATCTCGTCCGGCGTCAAATTCCACTCCGAGTCGCCATAGGGCCGGCCTTGCGAGAAGGTGACCCCTTGCGGCATCGCGCGGATGGCGATCACGCTGCGTGCGGGCAGCGCGTCGGCCGAGTCGATGGTGATGTCGAAGGCAAGCTCCTCGCCGGTCTTGGCTACGAGCCGGCCAGGAGCGGTGAGCGCGATCTCGGCCTTGGGCGCCTCGGCCGGAGGCTGCGCGGCCGGAGGCTCGATCAGCAGCGCCGGCGCGACGGCGACCGAAGCCTGCTGGCTGTCCAAGAATTGCTCGTGATCGAAAACCATCGGCGCGCGGTCGGCCCCCGGCATTCTGATCGCGCCTTGCCACATCAGCACCAGAATGATCGCGGTCGGCACCAGCGAGACAAGCATCGAGGCGACCAAGAGACCGCGGTTGGCGGATCCCACGCGGGCGCGTGGCGGAACGATCCCCGGCATGAGCGGGGGATCGGCCGGCGGCCGGGCCGGACCGTCGGCGCCGCCAGCGTTCTTTTGCGCCTCGGGAGCGAACCGCTCGGCCATGGTGGTTGGGGTCGGCTCCGCTTGCGGCGGCGCCGCGGCCGCCAGCCGCTCGGTCAGGCTGCCGTGCCTGACGATAATGTCGGACTGACTGAGCATGAAACCCTCCTACGCATCACAACAAACGAGAGAGTCGGTAGACGGATGCGATCCGTCAGTTCTGGCTCTGGCTCTGGCTCTGGTGTCCCTTGTTCCACTCGATGAAGGCGCGGAACAGATCGGCGCGCTCCGCCTCCGAGATCGGCGTCGCCCGCGGGCCGCTCGCCTGGGCGAGGAAAGCATCGAAATGCTCGCGCTCGGCGGTACCGGTCGGGGCCTTGGCGGCGCGGTCGATCCAGCTCTGCGCCAGCGGCGAACGATGCCAGCCTTCCAGCGTCGCCGCGAAATTCACTTCGCGCCATTTCGGATGGCGCGGCGCCTTGAGGAAGGCATCGAAGTTCGAGAAGAAGCGATTGACGAATTTGGCGATCTTCTCGTAGCGGACGGAGTCGCTCGGCCAGTTGAACGAGACCAGCACGGCGCAGACCGAGACGGTGTCGACGCGGCCCCCCGGCGGCACCAGCTCGGGATAATCGTCATGGGTGAGCGTCGCGGGATAATAGCTGTCCTCCAGTTCCTTGGCGTAAGGTACCGCCAGCAGCTTGAGCCCGCGCGAATCCTTGATATTGGCCAGCGCCGGGGCAGGCTTGCCCGTCACCACGATCGACGCGGCAATCTCGCCCGACTTGAGCCTCTGGATGGCGTCGGCGTCGCTGAGATGCATTTCTTGCGCTTCGATGCCGAGCGCTTCGAACACGAGGCGGCCGGTGATCTCGGTGCCGCTTCCCTCCGCGCCGAAATTCACCGGCTTGCCCTGCAGCTCATGAATGTCGTTCACGTCGGCGCGCACCAGAATGTGCATCTCTTCGTTGAACAGCTTGGCGATATAGGCGACCTGGTCGATGAAGTTGGCGCCGAGTTCGCCGGTCTTGGCGTAGTGCTTGAGGATGTTGGCCTGGGTGATCCCCATGTCGACGCCGCGCAGGAACAGTACGTCCTTGATGTTCTGCTCCGGCCCCTTGCCCACCATGGGCAGGACGCGCAGTGCACTGCCGTCGTCGAGCACGTCGGCGATGTCTTGCACGATGGCGAGATCCGTGCCGCTGGCGCTGCCGGCCATGATCGTCACCACGTTCTCGTTGATGCGCGCGCGGAAGTTCTCGCGCGTCTGAGCGGTGACGGTGTCCGGCTTGGCGGCATCCTTGGCGCGCGGCGCCGCGACGGCGGCGCAGGCGATCAGGCAGACTCCCACTGCGAGGGCAATACGCATGACCAGTTCCCTCATTTTGAGCGCGCTTCCCTCGTCAACGTGAGCGCGCCCCGCGCGAGCGCGCGCATGCGGGGCGGCTCAGGTCGCAGCCATATTGCCTGGTGCTATCGGGGAGGTGCGGGCGGCTGCTTGAAGCCTCGCGCGGCAGTTCCCCCGGTCATGCTGCTATCCCTGTGGCGAAGATGGAACGTGATAATTTGACTACAGTCAAGTAGTCATCAGCCAGGGCACAACAATAACACCTTCTTGCCGCAGAGTCTGACCCAAAGTAACTCGAATCTGACAAGAATAAGGCTGCCGCACAACTATGCGGCAGCCGACGAAAACTTAGTCGATACAGAATATAAGCTGTACCGATTGATGTAACTGATACGCAGCCAACCCGCCCTACGCGCCATCGGCGCGAGGCCTCTGGTGGCTCAAACGCGACCGGTCGCTTCTGGTTCCCTAGGCGACCAGCGGATGAGACTTTGTCGGCGCGGCGATGGAACCGCTCATCTCGATAGGCTGAGCCTGCCCGATCCTCTTCGGTTCGTGACGGTGACGGAGAGGCGATTGCCGCTTTGGACGATAACGACGCTGCCGCGTTGTCCATTGGTCTCCACCCAGCCGGAGTAACGATTTCCGCCCGCGGCGTTCACGCGTCCCGACACCTCGTAGCGGCCGGTCTCGGTGGCGCAGTGCGATGAGACCGCATAGGAGGCGCCACCAACCTTCGTGAATCGCGCCGAGCATTTGACGGCATCGGCGTTGCCGCCATGGCTGACGGTGCCGGAGCCGCGCCATGCCCCCTCGATTGCCGCCGGAGCCGCCAGCGCGGGCGTGAGCGCGGCACCTAGGGAAAGTAATAGAATGAGAGCGTGTCGCATGAGGCCTCCCCTGGACGTGGACTCTTCGGGATGACAACGCGCCGGGGCTTTGCGGGGTCCATCACGACGTTTTGCCGCAGCCGTCAGCGCCAGTTGGCTAATCCGCGTCCATTTTCAGCGCGGCGATGAAGGCTTCTTGCGGAATGTCGACGCGGCCGAAACTGCGCATCTTCTTCTTTCCCGCCTTCTGCTTGTCGAGCAGCTTGCGTTTGCGGGTGATGTCGCCGCCATAGCATTTGGCGGTCACGTCCTTGCGCATGGCGCTGATCGTCTCGCGCGCGATCACCTTGCCGCCGATCGCCGCCTGGATCGGGATCTTGAACAGATGCCGCGGGATCAAGTCCTTGAGCTTCTCGCACATGGCGCGGCCCCGCGCCTCGGCGCGGCCGCGGTAGACGATCACCGACAGCGCATCCACCGGCTCGTCGTTGACCAACAGCGCCATCTTCACCAGATCGCCCTCCTCGTAGCCGATGATGTGGTAATCGAACGAGGCATAACCGCGTGAAACCGACTTCAGCCGGTCGTAGAAATCGAACACCACCTCGTTCAGCGGCAGCTCGTAGACGAGCATGGCGCGCGAGCCGGCATAGGTCAGGTTCTTCTGCCGCCCGCGCCGGTCCTCGCAGAGCTTCAATACCGCGCCCAGGTGCTCGTCGGGCACGAGAATGGTCGCCTCGATCCACGGCTCCTCGATCTTGGCGATCTTCTGCGTCTCGGGCATGTCGGCCGGATTGTGCAGCTCCTTCATGCTGCCATCGGTCATATGCACGCGATAGATGACGCTCGGCGCCGTGGCGATCAGGTCGATATTGAACTCGCGCTCAAGCCGCTCGCGAATGATCTCAAGATGCAGCAATCCCAGGAAACCGCAGCGGAAGCCGAAGCCGAGCGCGGCTGAAGTCTCCATCTCATAGGTGAAGCTCGCATCGTTGAGCCGGAGCTTGCCGACCGCCTCGCGCAAATTCTCAAACTCGGATGCATCGACCGGGAACAGGCCGCAGAACACCACCGGCTGCGCCGGCTTGAAGCCGGAGAGGGGGGTTGCCGCGGGGCGCTTTTCCTCGGTGACGGTATCGCCGACCCGGGTATCGGCCACCTGCCGGATCGAGGCGGTGAAGAAACCGATCTCTCCGGGTCCCAGCCTGTCGCGCATCTCCTGCTTGGGGCGGAAAATGCCGACGCGGTCGATCTGGTAGGAGCCGCCGGTCAGCATCAGCCTGATGCGCTGGCCTTTATGCAGCATGCCGTCGAAGATGCGCACCAGCACGACGACGCCGAGATAGGCGTCGTACCAGCTATCGACCAAGAGCGCCTTCAGCGGCGCCTTGGCGTCGCCTTTCGGCGCGGGCAGGCGGTGCACGATCGCCTCGAGCACGTCTTCCACGCCCTTGCCGGTCTTGGCAGAGATTTCCAGCGCATCATGCGCATCGAGCCCGATCACGTCCTCGATCTGCTGGCGCACCCGGTCGGGCTCCGCCGCCGGCAGGTCGATCTTGTTCAGGACCGGCACCACCTCGTGATTGTTGTCGAGCGCCTGATAGACATTGGCGAGCGTCTGCGCCTCGACGCCTTGTGTCGCGTCGACCACGAGCAGGGATCCTTCGCAGGCCGCCAGCGAACGGTTGACCTCATAGGCGAAATCGACATGGCCCGGCGTGTCGATCAGGTTCAGCTCGTAGAGCTGCCCATCCTTGGCACGATAGTCGAGGCGCACGGTCTGCGCCTTGATGGTGATGCCACGCTCCCGCTCGATATCCATGGAATCGAGCACCTGCTCCTTCATCTCCCGCGCGGTAAGCCCGCCGCAGAGCTGGATCAGCCGGTCTGCCAGCGTCGACTTGCCGTGATCGATATGGGCGATAATGGAGAAGTTGCGGATGCGTGAGAGTGGCGGCGTATCGGATTGACTCATGCGCGGCTTGGTACGGGGGGAAGCCCCAAAGGGTCAAGCAAGCGTTCAGCAAATGGGGCGAAAAGGTGAGACGAAGCGCCCTATTGTGGTAGCGGTTGGGTTCTAGAAAGTGCGGCTTCTGGAGAATCACAAACCCACGGAGGCATTCCGATGCTGAAGAAAGTCATGTTTGTCGTTGTCGCCACCGCTTTTGTTGCCGCTACCGCGATCTCCTTCCAGGTCGCGCCGGCCGCTGCGGCGGAGACCTGCAAAGCCGCCGCCAAGGCGAAATTCCCGAACGATCTGAAGGCCCGGCACGACTTCAAGAAATCCTGCAAGGCCGCTTGGAAGGCTACGCAGAAGGCCTAGAGGTAAGGGTTCGGACCTTGCCTGGACACGGAGAGGGGGGCCGCGCTGGCCCCTTTCTTATGCTCTGCCGGCACGGGGGGCCCCCTTCAGGGAGCCGAATGGATGCCCCTGCGTCAATATTTGACGGATCAATCGAATAGCAAAGGCGTTTCCAATAGCCCAACGGCGGAAGTTCGGAGTTGACGAAGCCGCCAAAGCTGGGGCTTTATCGCCCCGCGTAACGTTGCGTTGCAACCAACGGGAGTAAGCTTATGCTTAAGAAAGTGTTTTTGGCTGCGGCCGCGGCCATCATTTTGGCTGGTGCTACTGTGACTATGGCCCCCGCTCCGGCTCAGGCCTTTAAGAGCGGCTGCCACAAGGCCGCGAAGGCGAAATACCCGAGCGACCGCAAAGCGCGGAAGGCCTTCAAGAAGGCCTGCAAGGCGGATTACAAGGCGATGAAGAAGAAGTAGTCGGACAAGCCGACTACGAGTTTGCACGTTCCGGGGCCCGCGCTTGCGCGGGTCCCTTCTTTTTAGATCCCCGCATACCATTCGTAGCCTAGATCTTCCCAGAAGCCGCCGCGTCCGCCGCGAATGCCGCCGATCGCGTCCACCGCTTCGATCCGCATCACATATTTCGCCATCTTGTAGCCGAGCTGCCGCTCGACCCGCAGCCGCAAGGGCGCGCCGTGGGGGACGGGGAGGGTCTGGTCGTTCATCTCATAGGCGAGGATGGTTTGCGGGTGGAACGCGTCGGCGAGCCCGACCAACTCGTAATATTTGCCGGCCTCGGTTCCGGTCTCGCCGAGGTCGTCGGCGCAATAGAACACGATGTAGCGCGCGTCGGGCTTGAGTTTCGCCGCCTCGAGCAGCGCGCTGAGCGGCACGCCCCTCCATTTGCCGATGCAGCTCCAGCCCTCGACGCAGTCGTGCCGGGTGATCTGCGTGCGCGACGGCATGGCGCGGAGATCGGCGAGCGATAATTCGAGCGTTTGTTCGACCAGGCCGCCGACCTTGAGCTTCCAATCGGCGAAGCCATTCGCCACGTGCGCCTTGTAGTCCGCGTCGTCGATTTCGGTCGTGCCGTTGGCCTTGAAGTCGCGCGAGATCTCAGCCTCGCTATATTCGCGTGCCAGCGCCTGCGGCGAGAGGATCGCCCGCTGGGTGACGCGGGTCAGCGTCTCGGCCGAATCGAGAACGCGCCTGACCCACGGTTGGTCGGAGAGACCGTCGCAGCCACCGAGCAGCATGGTGCTCGCCGCCGCCAACCCGCGCGCGAGCAAGCCGCGCCGATCGAGTTCGCGCTTCCCGCTCATGGCTTTTCCTCGGCGGGCTCGACCACATAGCGGCCGGTGATCATGGAGCGGAGATTGTTCCAGACGCCCGAGATCAGCACCATGATGAGATGCACCACGACGAAGATCACGATCAAGCTCGCCGAGAGGAAATGAATGGTGCGCGCCGTCTGTCTGCCGCCAAGCACATCGAGCAGGATGGGGAAGGCGGCATCCATACCGGGCGACATGGCAAGCCCGGTCACCAGCATCAGCGGCAGCAGCACCAGCGCCACGGTCAGATAGCTGAGCTTTTGCAGAACGTTGTAGCGTTTGGCCGCATCGCCTTTGGGGAATTTGAGCCTGGCATGCTCGGCGATCGATGTGCCGATATGCTTGAGGTCGTTGCCCGTAGGCGCGAGGTCGCGGCGGAGATGCCCGCTGCCGAGGCTCCACAGCAGATAAGTGAGCCCGTTGAAGAGAAACAGCCAGGCGAAGAAGAAGTGCCAGCGCCGCCCCATCGACAGGTCGCGATGGCCGGGCAGCGTCGCCCACCACGGAAAGCCGCGATCGTCGTAACCGCCGGCCTCGCTGCCGGTGAGCCCGAACAGGCCGGTCGTGTTGAACTGCCAGCCGAACAGCGTGGTTATGCCGTAGATCTTGTCGCCATGCATCATCGGCTGCATGGCGAGGATCGGATCGTCGAAATTCGATTTGGCGCCGAGATAGAGCGCGGGGTGGGCGTTGAAGATCTGCAAGCCGCTCATCAGCAGCACGAGCAAGACGAGCGCGTTGACCCAGTGCGTGATCCGCACCGCGCCCGAATGCCGATAGATGACCTCGTGCGTTTCCATGCCGCTAACTACGGTGCGGGGTGCGTTCGGACGCATGGGCGTCACGAATGCGGCTTGCCCCAAATCTCAGCGAGCTGCTGCGCCCGGCCGCAGCCCCATTTGTAGTACTTGTAACTCACCGGATTCTGGTTGTGATAATCCTGGTGATAGTCCTCGGCCGCCGTGAAGGTGGTGACGGGCTTGATCACGGTGGCGACGTCGCGCTTGAAGCGCGCGGCGATCTCCTGCTTGGTCGTCTCCGCCAGCGTCTTCTCCTCGTCATTGCCGAAGAAGATGGCGCTGTGATAGGCCGGTCCCTTGTCGCAGAACTGGCCGTCGGGATCGAACGGGTCGATGTTCTGCCAATAATGGTCGAGCAGCTTGGCGTAGGTAACCTTGGCCGGGTCGTAGGTCACTTTGACCGCCTCCACATAGCCTTCGTGATCGCCATAGGTCGGGTTCGGCTTGGTGCCGCCAGCATAGCCGGAAATCGTCTCGGTGACGCCGTCGACCTCGTCGAAGGCCGCCTCCATGCACCAGAAGCAACCGCCGGCGAAGATCGCCGTGTCCGACGCCGCGGCGCGGCCGGGCGCGGGGCCAGAGCCGGCGGCGAGCGCGGCAAGCAAGAGGGCGGCCGCGGCCGCCAGAATCCATCGCGCGATCATGGAGATCTCCAGGTTGAGGCTTGGCGGAGCATAAGAACGCCCGTGAAAGCCGGATAGTGGCTCTCGCGCGACCGTGAAATGAATTGATGCTTGGCCCTCACCGATAAGCGCTTGGGAAGGCGCGCGCGTTTGGGCTATTCAGGGGCCATGCAGCAGCCACTTGCTTCTCCTGTGAGCGCCATTAAGCCGGCCTACGACGTCGTGGTGATCGGCTCCGGCTATGGCGGCGGGGTCGCCGCCTCGCGGCTCTCGCGCGCGGGCCAGAGTGTGTGCGTCATCGAGAAGGGCAAGGAGTTTCCGACCGGCGCCTTCCCCAGCCGGCTGCCCGAGCTGCGGCGCGAGCTGCAATTGAACGGCGGCAAGCTGCGCTCGGGCTCGCGTACCGGCCTGTTCGACTTCAGGCTCGGCGCCGACATCCACGTGCTGGTCGGCTGCGGGCTTGGCGGCGGTTCGCTGATCAATGCCGGGGTCGCGCTGAGACCCGATGCCCGTGTCTTCGCCGACCCGGTCTGGCCGGAGGAGCTCTCGGCCGACGGGCTGCTCGAGCTTGGCTATAAGCGGGCGGCGGCCATGCTGCGCCCGTCGCGTTATGCCAACGCCCCCGAGCTGACCAAATACCGCGCCCTCGAATCGGCGAGCACCGCGTTCGGGGTGCCGCCGGTCGCGGCACCGGTGGTGGTGAGCTTCGAGGATATCGTCAATCCCGCCGGCGTGACGCAGCCTGCCTGCACGCTGTGCGGCGATTGCTGCTCGGGCTGCAATGTCGGTGCCAAGAACACCGTGGCCATGACCTATCTGCCCGACGCCAAGGCGCATGGCGCGGAGATCTTCACCGAGCTCAGCGTCAGCCACCTCGTCAAGGGCGACGGGGGCTGGCAGGTCTATTTCGCGCCGTCGG
Organism: uncultured Alphaproteobacteria bacterium; assembly: GCA_963798815.1. Taxonomy (GTDB): domain Bacteria; phylum Pseudomonadota; class Alphaproteobacteria; order Rhizobiales; family Methyloligellaceae; genus Methyloceanibacter. The sequence continues at coordinate 717,993 of CAWCUW010000003.1, read as the reverse complement.
ATGCGAAGGATGCCGAACCGAGCGTCGTCGCGGCGAAGACCGTGGTGCTCGCCGCCGGCACGCTCGGCTCGACCGAGATCCTGCTCAGATCGCGCGAGCGCGGGCTCGGCCTGTCCGACCGTCTCGGCGATGGCTTCTCCGCCAATGGCGACATTATTGCCTTCGCTCTTGGTGGCAGGGAACGGGTGAACGGCATTGGCGTGGGCGTGCCGCCGAAATTCGACGGCGACATCGTCGGTGCTACCGTCGCCGGCCAGATCGAGCTGCCCGACGCTGTCGATCTCGACCGTTCTATGATCCTACAGGAGGGCGTGCTGCCATCCGCGCTGGCGCCGCTGCTGCCCGTGTTCTTCATCGCCGGCGGCAGAATCCTCGGCGCGGCGCAGAGTCTGATCAAAGGCGTCTATCAGGGGCCGCTATCCCACCTGCATACTTTCTTCGTCGTCTCACATGACGACGCCAACGGCCGCATCAGCCTCGACAATGGCAGTGCGCAGGTGCATTGGCCGGGGGTCGGCGATGAGCCGGTCTACGCGCGGGTCGATGCGGCGCTCACCAAGGCAGCGGCAGCCGTCGGCGCCCGCTACATCAAGAGCCCGCTGGCGGCCACCACTATGGGCACCAAGCCTGCCACCGCGCACCCGCTCGGCGGCTGCGGCATGGGGCAGACCGCAGGCGAAGGCGTGGTCAACCACAAATGCCAGGTGTTCGATGGCCGGAGCCAAGAAACCACGCATTCCGGCCTTTATGTCTGCGACGGCTCGGTGATTCCGCGCTCAATCGGCGTCAATCCGCTGCTCACCATCACCGCGCTTGCCGAGCGGGCCATGGTGCACCTTGCCCGCGACCACAATCTGGGGTTCGATGCTAATCCGCGCGTCCGTCAGGAGGCGGACCGGGCCTTGACGTGAGGGTCTTCCGACCATGGCACGAGGCTGGCTCAGGGCTGTTGGTATCGTAGCGGGGTGCGTCGGGATTGTTTCGGTTGCCGGCGGCTTGCTCCATGCCGCCACGCGCGCCGCGCCCTGCGACCGCACCGAGCTGACCGCCTCGATCGGCGACGTGCAGCCCTCTCCATCGCATCCATCGTCTCTCGACCGCATGACCATCGTGCTCGCCGGCGATACCGGCTTCAATCCGACCGACGCCAAGGTCGAGGCCGGCGGCGTGCGCAAGGGCAAGAAGCTCGTGAGCTTCTCCGATACGCTCGCCGGGATTTCCAGCGAGGTCGACGGCGATCTCGCCTTCATCAATCTGGAGACCGTCGTCACCGACCGCAACGACCTCGCGCCGGAAGGCAAGGGCAAAGGCGCGTTTCATTTCCGCAGTCACCCCGCCGCGCTGCAGGCGCTGATCGACGCGGGCTTCAATCTGTTTTCGCTCGCCAACAACCATTCCTACGATTACGGCCCGCAAGGCATCGAGGAGACGCTCTATCACCTCGCCGTGGCCAACGCGCAGAAGGCGATCGCCTATGCCGGCATCGGCAGCAATTTCGACGAGGCGATCAAGCCCGGCTGCATCGACCTCGACGGCACGCGCATCGCCTTTTCCGCGATCGGCATCATGACCGGCGATCAGCCGCAATATCGTGCCGGCCCCGACAAACCCGGGCAAGCCTCGTATCGCGATCGCCCCGATTTCGAGGCAACGGTGGACAAGCTCACCGCCATGCAGGCCGATTACCGCATCCTCTCCATCCATTATGGGCTGGAAGGCCGCGTCGTGCCCGATGAGCGGCAGCTCGCCGATTGGCGCGGGTTTGCCGCCGGCGAGAAGAACATCGATCTCATCCTCGGCCATCACCCACACGTGGTCCAAGGCGTCGAGCTCGACGGCAAGTCGCTGATCTTTTACGGGCTCGGCAATTTCCTGCATCCTGGCACGGCCGAGATGTCGCGCTTCGGCCTCTGCCGCGATTACGGGATGATAGCGAAAGTGCATCTGGCCAGGCTGGACGGCGCCTGGCGTCCCGAAGCCATCGAGGCGATCCCGCTTACCAACACGCAAATCAAGCCGGAGCGTCTCGCCGCCGCGGAATCGACCAAACGCATTTACGCGCTCAACCACCTCGCGGCGGGGCTCGATACCGATAAAGGCGCGAAGGGGGTGCGCTTTACCCCGCAAGCCGACGGCTCAGGCCTTTATTGCGCGGACGGCGCTGCCGATCTCGGTGGAGCACTCGGCACGTTGTGCCAGGGATGGCAGCCGGCGACCGAGCCTGACAAGAAGCTCGCCGGCAAAATCGCCGCCGCTTGCCAGGACAAGCCGTTCTACGGCCAGCCGTCCTTGACCAAGCGCCGCGCGCCTGCGCGCCGGGAGCCATCCGCCCCGTTCCCCTTCGGTATCAGGGGCCCGTTCTAGGGGCTTAGCCGCGCAGCTCGCCGCCGGTGGCTTTGGTGACGGCGGCGACGATGTTCGCCGCGACCGCCTCGATCTCGGCGTCGGTCAGCGTCTTGTCGCGCGGTTGCAAAGTTACCTCGATGGCGAGCGATTTCTTGCCGTCAGGCACGCCCTGGCCGGTGAACACGTCGAACACCCGCGCCTCGGCAATCAAGCCGCGGTCGGCGCCAAGCGCGGCGCGCAGCACGTCGCCCGCTTCGATCTCGCCGCCCAACAAGAAGGCAAAATCGCGCCGGACCGGCTGGAGGCCTGAGGCTTCGAGCGCCTTGCCGCCTTTGCGCTTGGATGGCGGAACGTTGTCCAGATAAAGCTCGAAGCCGGCGATCGGCGGATCGATGCGGAGCTTTGCCAGCAAATCGGGATGGAACTCGCCGAACGCGCCAAGCAGCGTCTTGGGCCCGAGCTTAAGGGTGCCGGAGCGGCCGGGATGGAACCAGTCCGGCGCCTCGCGCGTAACCGAAAGGCTCGCCTGTTCGATGCCGAGCGCCGCGAGAACGGCAACCGCGTCGGCCTTGGCGGCGAAAACGTCAGCGTCAGGGGCTTCGCCGGACCAATAGCGACCCGAGCCGATCGGTGCAGAGCGGCCGAAGCGAACGCCGGCCGCGGCTGTGAACTGATCCTCGGGAAGCGCGCCCCGATAGGCTTGCCCAAGCTCGAACAGGGCGCCATCGGCGAAGCCTCTGTCGCGATTTCGCTGCGCGGCGGTGAGGAGACCAGGCAAGAGCGAGGGACGCATCTGCTGAAGCTCGGTCGAGATCGGGTTGCTCAGCGTAAGCTCGGCCTGCCCGCCGCCGAACAACTTTGCTTCTTCCAGCGGGATGAACGACCAGGTCACGGCCTCGACCAGCCCGCGCGCGGCGAGCACGCGACGCGTCAATCTCTGCCGCTTCTGCGGCTCGGTCAGCACCGGCTTTGCCACACCGGCCTCGCGCGGCATCGGCGTCGCCGGCACTTTATCCACGCCGGTGAGCCGCACCACCTCCTCGACCAGATCCGCGGGGCCGGTGATGTCGGGACGCCACGACGGCGGCGCGGCCTTGACCTGCTTGCCCTTGCCGTCGAGCGCGATGCCGAGCGCCGCGAGTAGCCGCTTGATGTGGCGATGCTCAAGCTCGAGTCCGCTCAGGCGCTCGATCAGGCCGAGATCGAATTTAAACGGCTTGTTGGCCTTGGGGGGCTTGCCGGCGATGGTGATCTTGCTTGGCTCGCCGCCGCACAGCGCGAGCACCATCTCGGTGGCGAGCTCGAGCCCCGGCACGACGAAATCCGGATCGACGCCGCGCTCGAATCTGAAGCGCGCGTCGGAGACGATGCCGAGCTTCCGCCCGGTGCGCGCGGTGCGCTTCGGATCGAAATAGGCCAACTCGATGAACACATTGGTGGTGGCTAAGGTCGCGCCGGTTTCCTCGCCGCCCATCACCCCGCCAAGCCCAAGCACGGCGCGGTCGTCGGCGATCACGCACATGTCGGCGTCGACCGCGTAGCTCTTGCCGTCGAGGGCGATGAACTGCTCGCCCTCCCGCCCGAGCCGCGCGCGGATGGCGCCTGAGAGCTTGTCGGCGTCGTAGACATGCAACGGCCGACCGCGGTCATAGGCAATGTAGTTGGTGATATCGACCAGCGCGTTGATCGGGCGTAGGCCGATGGCTTTGAGTCTGCGCTGGAGCCAGTCGGGGGAGGGGCCGTTCTTCACCCCACGCACCAGCCGCCCGGCGAAGATTGGGCAGGCGTCGGCGGTCGCCTTGTCGAACTCGATCTGGATCGGGATCGGATTGGCAAAGCCGCCTTTGATCGGCTTCACCGTCTCCTTCTTCAACTGGCCGAGCTCGGCCGCGGCGAGATCGCGGGCGATGCCGCGCACGCCGAGGCAATCGGGGCGGTTCGGCGTGATGGCGACCTCGATCACCGCATCGTCAAGACCGAGCGCGGCGGCCGCGGAGCTGCCGACCTTGGTCTTGGGATCGAGCTCGATGATGCCGCCATGCTCGTCGGACAGCTCGAGCTCCCGCTCGGACAGCAGCATGCCGTTCGAACTCGACACCTCTGATTTTGGCCTTGGTCAGGGTGAGGTCGATGCCGGGAACATAGCTGCCCACCGGCGCGAACACGCCTTTCATCCCGGCGCGCGCATTCGGCGCGCCGCACACCACCTGCAAGCGCTCGGTGCCGGTGTCGACCTGGCAGACGCTGAGCTTGTCGGCGTTGGGATGCTTGTCGCAGGTCACCACTTCCGCCACGCGGAACGGTTTCAGCGCGGTCTTCGGATCGAACAGCTCCTCGACCTCGAGTCCGATGCGGGTCAGCGTTTCGCCGATCGCCTCCACGCTCGCTTTCGTGTCGAGATGGTCTCTCAGCCATGCGAAGGTGAATTTCATGGCTCAGGACAGTCCGCCGGCGAGGGTGGGGATAGCGAGCGGCGGGAAGCCGTAATGCTTGAGCCAACGCAGATCGCCGGCAAAGAAGGCGCGTAAGTCCGGCATGCCGTATTTCAGCATGGCGATGCGGTCGATCCCCATGCCGAAGGCGAAGCCTTGGTAGCGCGCGGGATCGAGCCCGACATTCTTCAGCACATTCGGATGCACCATGCCGCAGCCCAAAATTTCGAGCCACTGATCGCCTTCGCCGATCCTGATCCCCTCGCCCGTCTTGGCGTAGCCGATATCGACCTCCATCGACGGCTCGGTGAAGGGGAAGTGGCTGGCGCGAAAGCGCATCTTGACCTGCGGCACCTCGAAGAACGCCTTGCAGAATTCCTCGAGCACCCATTTCAGATGGCCGAGATGCGTCGCCTCGTCGATCACCAGGCCTTCGACCTGATGGAACATCGGGGTATGCGTCTGGTCGGAATCGCAGCGATAGACGCGGCCCGGCGCGATGATGCGCAACGGCGGCTTCTCCTTGAGCATGGTCCTGATCTGAACCGGGCTCGTATGCGTGCGCAGCACCGCCCGCGACCCGTCTGGCGCTTCCGGAAAATAGAACGTGTCATGGTCCTGCCGTGCCGGGTGCTCGGATGGGATGTTGAGCGCGGTGAAATTGTTGAAGTCGGTCTCGATGTCGGGACCCTCGGCGATCGAAAATCCCATATCGGCGAAGATCTCGGTAATCTCGTCGGTCACCTGGCTGACGGGGTGAATGCGCCCCTCGGCGAGCGGCCCGAGGCGAACGGGGAGGGTGACGTCGGCGCGCTCGAGCGCGAGCTTCTCGACGGTCGCCGCCTTGGATAGCTCGACGCGTCTCGCCTCGAGTGCATCGCCGACGGCGGTCTTCAGGCTGTTGACCACCTGGCCATAGGCCTTGCGCTCCTCCGGCGGCAGCGAGCCGAGCGCCTGCATCAGCTCGGGGATGCGGCCCTTGCGCCCGAGCGCGGCGATGCGGACCTCCTCCAGCTTGGCGAGGTCGGCGGCTTCCGCGATGGCGTGAAGCAGCTCGGACTTGAGGCTATAGAGCTCCAGCGCGCTCATGGCGAAAGGCTCCAGGGGCGAGGGCCGGGCCTCGCGTCTCGCGGAACTCTAGCCCTGCGCGGCAGCGGAGGCAGCCTCGACCAGGCCCTTGAAGGTGGCAGGCTCGTGCACGGCGATATCGGCAAGCACCTTGCGGTCGAGCTCGATCCCGGCCTTCTTCAGCCCATCGATCAGCCGGCCATAGGTGAGGCCATTCTCGCGCGCCGCCGCGTTGATGCGCTGGATCCACAGCGCGCGGAAGGTGCGCTTCTTCACCTTGCGGTCGCGATAGGCGTATTGGCCAGCCTTCTCGACCGCCTGCTTGGCGACGCGAATGGTATTCTTGCGGCGGCCGTAATAGCCCTTGGCCGCCTTGATCACCTTGCGGTGGCGGGCATGGGAGGTAACGCCGCGTTTCACACGGGACATGTCGGTGCTCCTTCGAGTTGAGGTCTCGCCTTAGCCCCTAGCGGGAATAAGGGAGGAAGTTCTTCTTCACGATCTTGGCGTCTTCGTCGGACAGAACCATGGTCCCACGCGCGGTCCGAATGAACTTGGTGGGACGCTGGATCATGCCGTGACGCTTGCGCGAGGCCTGGCATTTCACCTTGCCGCTCGCCGTGACTTTGAAGCGCTTCTTGGCACCGCTCTTGGTCTTGAGCTTGGGCATTTGGCTTCCTTGATTTGCACCCCGGCCATGCGCCGTTCGAACGGCCAGCGGGCAGGGAAAGAGGTTGTTTGAAAGCATGCGAGCCGCCACGGCATGCCCTGCCGGGCGGCTCCTTGAGTGGCGCGTTATAGGGTGCATTTGGCCGCAAATGCAAGGGCTAGGGGAAAAGAGTCTGGCTCTCTTAACCAACAGGCTTAAGCCGGATTTAGGACCGGTGGTCTATCCAGATCCCGGGGCGTGACGAGGACCGGAGGATGAAGCTGACCCAATCGCTGCGCAGTTTAGGCTCTCGGTACGCGCGGCAAAGCCGCATGGTGCGGGACCTGATCGTCATGGGCGCGATCGGCTTGCCGCTCTATCTGCTAGCAGTCTGGTACGACGCGCTCGACAGGTTCCTCGTCTACACCAACGAGCCGCAAAGCGACGCCATCGACTGGCTCGTGATCCTGTTTGTGTTCCTCGGCGTGGCCGCCAAGATCTACTCGGTTCGCCGCACCATCGACCTTCAGCGCGAGGTTGTTGCGCGCCGCAAGGCTCAGGCCGAAGCACATCAAATGGCGCGGCACGACGTGTTGACCGGCCTGCCCAACCGCCGCCGCTTCATCGAGGATTTCAACGGTTCGGTCGAGCATCTGCCGCCCGGCGCGGCCTGCGCGATGTTCGTTCTCGATCTCGATAATTTCAAGCCGATCAACGACGTGTATGGCCACAGGTTGGGCGATGAAGTGCTGAAGGTGATTTCGCGTCGCCTGACGCAGCTTGCCGGTGGCGCCGCCGTGGCGCGTCTCGGCGGTGACGAGTTCGGCGTAACCCTGCGCTACCAAGTCGGCAGCGATGCACCTGAGCGCTTGGCGCGTCAGATCGTTCACGAACTTTCGCGGCCGATCCAACTCGCCGCTCTGTCGCTCCAGGTCGGCGCCAGCGTCGGCATTGCCACCTGCGACAAGCAGGGCTGTGGCGATACCGATCTGACTGGCATGGCCGTCCGCGACAATGGCGCGGTCGAAACCATGCTTCGCCGCGCCGACATGGCGATGTATTGGGCGAAGGCCGATGGCCGCGGGTGCTACCGCTTTTTCGATCGCAGCATGGACGAGAAATTGCGCCAGCGTGTCGAGCTGGAATCGCAAATCGGCGGCGCGATCACGTTAGGCCAGATCGTCCCCTATTATCAGCGGATCGTGCGTCTCGAGGATGGCGAGACTATCGGCTTCGAGGTGCTGGCGCGTTGGCTGCATCCGCGGCGCGGCGTACTCACGTCCGATGTTTTTATTCCCATCGCCGAGGACACGGGAACGATCGGCAAGATGACCGATCTCTTGATCGAGCACGCCTTGCGCGACGCCAAGGACTGGCCCGAGCATCTCTCGGTTTCCGTCAATTTCTCGCCAAGGCAGATCTCCGATCCCAACGTCGCAGCGAGAATTCTCGGCCTGCTCACCAAGGTTGGCTTCCCGCCGCATCGGCTGGTGATGGAGATCACCGAGGGTGCGGTGGTGCAGAAGCTGGAAGCCGCCAAGGCCGTGTTGCAATCGCTCCGCAATGTCGGCGTGCGTATTGCCCTCGACGATTTTGGCACCGGTTATTCGGGCCTCTATCATCTGCGCGAGCTCGAGCTCGACATCGTCAAGATCGACCGGTCCTTCGTTGGGGAGATCCTGAACAAGCCGGAGGAGGCACGCATCGTCAAAGCGATGCTCAGCCTCGGCCACGCTCTGGATCTGATGACCACGGCGGAGGGAATCGAGACCGAGGAGGTGCGTCAGTGCCTGCTCAAGCTCGGCTGCGATGCGGGCCAAGGCTATCTGTTCGGCGCCCCCGAGCCCGCCGCGATGGTGACGAGCGCGCTCAAGGCGGCTATCCCCGCCCGCCACAGCGCTTAGCGGGGCGACAGCACCATTACCATCTGCCGGCCTTCGAGCCTTGGCTCCGATTCCACCTTGGCGATGGTCGTGGTGTCCTGCTTGACCCGCTCGAGCAGCCTGGTGCCGAGCTCCATATGCGCCATCTCGCGGCCTCTGAAGCGCAAGGTGACTTTCACCTTATCACCCTCCTCGAAGAACCGCCGGATCGAGCGCATCTTCACCTCGTAGTCGTGAATGTCGATGTTCGGCCGCATCTTGATCTCCTTGATCTCGACGGTGCGCTGCTTCTTGCGCGCCTCGGCGGCCTTTTTCTGCGCCTGATATTTGTATTTGCCGTAATCCAGGATCTTGCACACCGGCGGCTCCGAGTTCGGAGCGATCTCGACGAGATCGAGCCCGGCTTCCACCGCGCGCGCCAAGGCTTCGGCCGTGGCAACCACGCCGACATTGTTGCCGGTAGCGTCGATGAGCTGGATGTTGGGAATATCGATGCCCTCGTTGATGCGAGGGCCGCCCTTTTCGGGAGCAAGCTTCGTCGGCCGTCTTACGATGTCTCGTTCTCCTCTTCCCGAGCGGCCGCATCCCCCCTTTTGTGAGACGCCGGCGCTGTTTGGTGACGCTGAGCCTTGTGAGCGCTACAGGATGGGAAATGGCCCCCAAAAGTCAAGCCGCGCGCGTTAAGCTTGCCGCAAGCCGGTCATGCGCCGTCGCCCAGGGGAACCGCCGCTAGCGATGGCGGATTGGCGAAGGTCGCGGCCAAATGCGTGCCGAGCAGCTCGTCATAAACGGCGAGCGTCTTCATTTGCATCTGCGAAAGCGCGAACTCGGCACTCGCCCGGGCGCTTGCTCTGCCGCCGATCGCCGCTCGCTCCGCGGGCGACAGCGCCAGCGCCGCGCGGATCGCGCCGGCCAGTGCCGTGGCATCGCTGGGGGGCACGAGCCAGCCCGTGAAGCGGGCTTTGTCCTGCAACGGCGTAACGACGGTTTCGGGCAGGGCGCCGATCTGCGACAGGATCACGGGGCAGCCCATGGCTTGCGCCTCGACGCTGGTCCGGCCGAACGTTTCCGGCACGAGGGACGGCACGATCGCCACATGCGCGGCGAGGAAGGCCGCCGGCATGTCCTGGCAATGGCCGACCAGCCGCACTTTGTCCGTGAGGCCGTGCCGGGCGATCAGCGCGATCAGCTCTTGGCGATAGGCCGCTTTGCCCGGCGCGTCGCCGGCGAAGATGATCACCGCGTCATCGAGCGCACCTTCGCGGGCGAGGGCAGCGGCGGCCTCGATGGTCTGGCGGTGGCCCTTCAGGCCCGTCAGCCGCGCTGCTTGCAGCACGACCTTGGTGTCCGGCGAGACCCCCCAGCGTTCGCGAAGCTTCGCCACCGGTCCCGGCGGGACGACCAGCGGATCGAACGACGCCTCGTCGATGCCGCGATAGATCGGGCGGATATGCTCCTGCTTGAGGCGATGCCGTTGGGCGATGAGATTTGCCGTGTAGCGGGAATTGGCGATGACGCGGTCGCCGCGCCCCATGACGCTGTTATAGGCGGCTTTGAGCGGGCCGAGCGTGCCATAGGCGCCATGATAGGTGGTGACGAAGGGACGCCCGGTGCGGCGCGCGGCAAGATAGGCGCTCCAAGCCGGCGCCCGGCTGCGCGCATGCACGAGCGCGACATCGCGCTCCATGATGAGTCGTTCCAGCCGCTTGGCGTTGGCAAGGATGGTGAACGGGTTCTTGCTCGCCACCGGCAGCGTGACGACCTCGCCCCCGGCCTGGATCACGGCGCTCGCCATGCGGCCTCCGGCGGTGGCCACTAGGGCCTTCGCTCCGGCCCGAGTCAGCGCCTCGGCGATCTCGATGGTCGCCTGCTCGCTGCCGCCGGTGTCGAGGCGCGGCACGACTTGCAATATGATCGGTTGGGCCATGATCTAAGGTCTTAGGATGGGCGCAGCAGAACCGCAATTCCTGGAAGTGGGCGAGGCCGGCAGGCGCCGCCGGATTGCCTATCGCTATGCCGATGCCCCAAACGAGGATGGCCCGGCGCTGCTTTGGCTTTCGGGCTTTCTGTCGGACATGGCCGCTACCAAAGCCGCGGCGCTCGCCGCATGGGCGCAGCGCATGCGCCTGCCGATGCTTCGCTTCGACTATTCCGGCCATGGCCTGTCCGCTGGCGATCTGCTGCACGCCTCGATCGGCGACTGGCTGGAAGAGGCCGCCGCCGTGATCGAGCTGATTGGCACGCGGCCAACGATCCTGGTCGGCTCGTCGATGGGGGGATGGATTGCGCTGCTGCTCGCCCGCAAGCTCGCCGAGGCCGGCCGGCTCGACCGGCTCGCTGGTCTGGTGCTGATTGCGCCAGCCTTCGACATGACCGAACGGCTGATGTGGCATCACATGAGCGCCGAAGTGAAGGCGACGCTTGAGCGCGACGGCGTCTACTACGAGCCGTCGCTCTACGGCGATCCGTATCCGATCACCAAGCATCTGATCGAGGAAGGCCGCAACCATCTCATCGGCGTCGGCACGCTGCATCTCGATCTGCCGGTGCGCATTCTGCAAGGCATGTGCGACCCCGACGTGCCCTGGGGTCATGCGCTCGATTTCGTCGATCTGCTCTGCTGTGAGGATGTCGAGCTGACGCTCATCAAGGACGGCGACCATCGCCAGTCGCGCCCGCAAGACCTGGCGCGCCTCGAAGCGACCGTCGCGGCACTGGCGGCTAAAGTTCAAGGGAGCAAAGACGCCAGCCCTTCGCGATAGGTGGGATAGCGCAGCTTCACGCCGAGCTCGGACTTGATGCGCTGGTTGCCGATGCGCCGGCTTCCTTCGTAGAAGCTCCGCGCCATCGGCGTGAGATCGGCCTCCACGAAATCGATTTCCGGCGGCGGCTCGACCCCGATTAGCTTGGCGGCGTAGGCCACCACCTCGTCGGGCGCGGCGGGCTCGTCGTCGGCGACATTGTAGATGGCGCCGGCATGCGGCCGCGCGATTGAGGCTTCGAGCACCGAGGCAATGTCCTCGACGTGGATGCGGCTGAACACCTGCCCATCCTTCTTGATGCGCCGCGCCGTACCGGCCTTCAGCTTGTCGAACACACTGCGGCCGGGGCCGTAGATGCCGGCCAGCCGGAAAATCTGCACGGGCACGCCGGTTTCCCGGCCAAATTCCAGCCAGGCTTGCTCGGCCTGGACCCGCGCCTCGGTCCGCGCGCTGTTAGGCTTCGGCACGGTCGACTCGTCCACCCAGCGGCCTTGCTGATGGCCATAGACCCCGACCGTCGAGAGATAGCCGACCCATTCGAGCGAACCGAGCTGGGCGAGCTCATCACGGTAATGCTCGAGCACCGGGTCGCCTGCCGGCCCCGGCGGGATCGAATGCAGCAGATGCGTGGTGCCGGCAAGCGCGTTCGGCAGCGCGCTGTTGCCGGCCTCCCCCGAATATTGGGCGATCTGGTAGCCGTGTTCGGCAAGATGGCCGATCTTGCCCACGTCGCGCGCGGTTCCGGCGATCTCCCACCCTTGGGCGGCAAGCCGCGCCGCCAAGGTCTGGGCGGAGAAACCGAGGCCGAAGCAGAACAGCCGGTTCACGCCGCCACCCCCATCCACTCGCTTCGCACCGCGGCATCGGGATCGTTGGCGTGCGCCGAGTGCAACGCGCGGAAACGCTGCGGCGCGAGTCGCGCGAGCGCCCAGACCGCCATGGCGCGCACCAGCGGCGAAGCGTCCTCGAGCCGCGCCTCCACCAATGGCACGAGCGCCGTGTCTCCCGAATTGCCGGCGGCGATCAGCACATTGCGCAGGAAGCGGTCGCGGCCGGTGCGTTTGATCGGCGTGCCGCGAAAGCGCGCGCGGAATGCAGCGTCGTCGAGAAGAAGCAGCTCGGCGAGCGGCGGGTTGTCGCTTTCGGCGCGCATGCTGAGCTTCGTCTCGCGCGCGGTTTGCGCGAATTTGTTCCACGGACAGATTGCCAGGCAATCGTCGCAGCCGAAGATGCGATTGCCCATCGCCGCGCGGAAGTGCTCCGCAATGTGCCCCTTGTGCTCGATGGTGAGGTAGGAGATGCAGGCGCGCGCATCGATGCGGTAAGGCGCGGTGAAGGCGTGGGTCGGGCAAATGTCGAGACAGCGGCGGCAGGCGCCGCAGTGATCGTCCTCCGGCGCGTCGGGCGCGATCTCGGCGGTGGTGAAGATCGAGCCGATGAACAGCCACGAGCCGAACTCGCGCGAGACCAGGTTGGTATGTTTGCCCTGCCAGCCGAGCCCGGCGCGCGCGGCGAGCGGCTTCTCCATCACCGGCGCGGTATCGACGAACAGCTTCACCTCGCCTTGGGTCAGCGCCTGCACGCGCGCAGCCAGCGGCCTCAGCTTCGCCTTGAGCACGTCGTGATAGTCGGCGCCTTGTGCGTAGATGGAGATTGCGCCGCGCGATGACTGCTTCAGGATCGCCAGCGGATCGCCGGGACGGCCGTAATTCAGGCCGAGCAGGATAACGCTGCGCGCCTCCGGCCACAGCGCGCGCGGGGTCTTGCGCCGCTCCGCCGTGCCGGCGAGCCAGGCCATGTCGCCCTGCCGGCCCTCGGCAAGAAACTGGTCCAGATCCTCGCCCGCCCCGGCCACGGCGTCGGCGGAAGCGAACCGGACGGCGTCAAAGCCGAGCGCCTTGGCCTCTTCGGCGATGGTCTGTTTCAGCGTCTCAGTCATCTGGCTCCGTCATTCCGGCGCACGCCGGAATCCAGGGCAGCTCTCGTGGAGTTTGGACTCTGAATACCGACTTTCGCCGGTACGACGAATCCAAAACTCAAAAATCGAGGTCGGCATAGGCCCCGGCCGGGGTGAAGCCCGCGACGCGATCCTGCAATAGCGGCCGGAACGACGGCCGCGACTTGAGCAGCGCATACCAGTTCTTCGCCGCCTCGTGCTGCTCCCACGGCACCTCGCCAAGATAATCGAGCGCCGACAGATGCGCCGCCGCGGCGAGATCGGCGAAGCTAATGGCGTCGCCCGCGAGCCAGCTCCGGGTCTCGGCGAGGTGGCCGATATAGCTCAAATGATAGCGCAAATTCTCGTGACCGGCCCGCATCGCCTCCATGTTGGGAGAGGCGCTTTGCGGGCCGAACCGCCGGAAGACCTTCTCGTCCACGAGATAGGCGGTGACCTCGTCATGGAACTTGCGGTGGAACCAGTCGGTGAGACGCCTAGCCTCAGCGCGTTGCGCTGGCTCGCCCGGAAACGGCTGGAACAGCCGGGCATCGCGCTCATCGGCGGTATCGTTCAGATATTCGGAAATGGCGTAGGCGCCGACCACCGGGCCGTGCTCATCGGCGATCAATACCGGCAGCGTCGCGGCCGGGTTCAGCGCCACGAACTCCTGGCGCCATTCCCAAGGCCGCTCCTCGGCGAGCTCGGCCTCGACCCCGCACTCGGCGAGGGCAAGCCTGATCGACCGGGAAAAGGCGCAGAGCGGGTAATGCAACAGAGTCGCCATTGAACCGTTGGGCGGCTAGGCATTGCAAAATAAATCGCGCGAGACTGGAGCCTCGTATAGAACCTGCACGCGCGAGGAACAAGCGGGCGACGGGGCTATGACCTTAGAGCAGATTATCGTGCTTGCCATCGTGCAGGGGGTCACGGAGTTTCTGCCGATCTCCTCCTCGGGCCACCTGATCCTGATCCCCCAGTTGATGCATTGGCCCGACCAGGGCCAGCTCACCGATGTCCTGACGCATATGGGCACGTTGTTCGCCATCCTCATCTATTTCTGGCGCGACGTCTGGCACATCACCCGCGGCGCGCTCGAGCTGTTCAAGGGCAAGGTCACCGAGGAGGGCAAGCTCGCCATCTATATCGTGCTCGCCACCATCCCCGCCGTCATCTTCGGCGTCGTCCTCAAAAAGTTCGGCTATGCCGATCTCGAGCGCAACGTCGCCATCGTCGCCTGGAACACGATCCTCTACGGCATTCTCATGCTGATCGCCGACATGGTCGGTCCGCAGGAGCGCACCATGCAGAATATGACGCTTGGGTCCGCGTTGATCATCGGCGTGGCGCAGGCGTTGGCCTTGATCCCGGGCACCAGCCGCTCCGGCGTGACCATGACGGCCGGCAGGTTCTTAGGCTTCACCCGGCCGGACTGCGCGCGCTTCTCGTTTCTGCTCGGCATTCCCGCCACCGCCGGCGCCATCGTGTTCTCGATCGGCGATGCGCTGGAGGGCGGCGGCAAGGTCACGCAGGATCAGCTGCTGTGCGCGGCGCTGACCTTCGTCGCCGGCCTTCTCGCCATCGCCTTCCTGATGAACCTGCTCAAGCGCATCAGCTTCCTGCCCTTCGTGCTTTATCGCATGGTGCTGGGCGGCTTTCTGCTGGTCTTGCTCTACAGCTGAACGCTCACGGCTGCGGACGGTAGAGCGAGAACTGGCCACGCGGGCGGAACTGCTCGAGATAGTCGGGCACGACCGCCGCGATCGCCACCGGCTCGATGCCGAGGCCTTCGAGCGTGTGGCCGCTGCGCTTGGCGGCTTCGCTCACCACGTTGTCGGTTTGCAGCAACCGCACCTGGTCGATGGTGAGCGGCGGCGTCGGCAGCATCTGCAGGAACAAGGCTTGCAGCTTGGCGAGCCAGAACGGCTCGGGCACCAGCAGGCGCCTGCGCATGGTGTAGTCGAGCACGCGTTGCATCACCTGCTTTAGACTGAGCACTTCAGGCCCGCCCAGCTCGTAAGCCGCGTGGGGAGCGGCGTTGCCGGTGAGGCCGGCGATCACCCCCTTGGCCACGTCGCCGGCAAACACCGGCTGCAACCGCGTCTTGCCGCCGCCGATCAACGGCAGCGCGGGGGCGATGCGGGCGAGCGCGGCGAAGCGGTTGAAGAAATCGTCCTCGGGTCCGAACACGACCGACGGCCGCAGAATGACGGCGTCCGCATAGACCGCTTTGACCGCGTCCTCGCCGGCCGCCTTGCTGCGCGCATAGACCGAACTTGCGTCGGCGCTTGCGCCGATTGCCGACACATGCACCAGTGCGCGCGCGTCGGCGGCGCGTGCAGCCTCGGCGACATGGCGCGCGCCCTCGTCCTGCACCGATTTGAAGGTCTGCTTGCCTGACGGAAACAAAATGCCGACGAGATTGACGACGGCATCGGCGCCGTCGGCCGCCGCGAGCAGCGAATCGGCAAAGCGCACATTGGCCTGCACGGCATTGATCTGGCCCACGCCGCCGAGCGGCTGAAGGTGGCCGGCGAGCTCCGGGCGTCTGACCGCGACCCGCATGCGCGCGCCGGTCTTGGCGATGGCGCGCACCACGTGCCGGCCGATGAAGCCCGAGCCGCCATAGATGGTGACCAGCGCCCGATTGTTGAGTGTGATCGCCACGTCCGTGTCCCTTGGGCCCCTTCTTCGCATCCGCAGCAATACACGAGGGAGCCGAACCCTGTGAAGCGCCGCCTGCTGATTGACTTTGCGGGATGCCAATCGTACTTGAGGCTCATTAAGCCCAGGTGGCGGAACTGGTAGACGCGCTAGCTTCAGGTGCTAGTGCCCGAAAGGGCGTGGAAGTTCGAGTCTTCTCCTGGGCACCATTCCCGCTTTTTTAAGCGCCTCGCGGTAAGAATGCGGCCGTAAGGAGCGCTTCGAACTTGAGCCAGCCACCGATTATCGAGCTTTACAAAGGCGATCTGCCGCCCGGCCGCCTCACCGGCCGCGCCATCGCCATCGACACCGAGACGATGGGGCTCGACCCCTATCGCGACCGGCTCTGCCTGGTGCAGCTGTCCGAAGGCGACGGCAGCGCGGTGATGGTGCAGCTCGCCCGCAACTATGACGCGCCCGAGCTGAAGCGCCTGCTCGCCGACGAGAGCGTGCTCAAGATCTTCCATTTCGGCCGCTTCGACATGGCCGTGCTCAAGCATTATTTCGGGGTGATGCCGCGTCCGGTCTATTGCACCAAGGTGGCCTCGAAACTCGCCCGCACCTTCACCGATCGCCACGGCCTCAAGGATCTCTGCAAGGAACTGCTCGGTATCGAGCTGTCGAAGCAACAGCAATCCTCCGATTGGGGGGCGGCCGAACTCACCCAAGAGCAACTCAATTATGCCGCGAGCGACGTGTTGCATCTGCACGCGCTAAGGGAGAAACTCGACGCCATGCTGAAGCGCGAAGGGCGCGAGGGGCTAGCCCGCGCCTGCTTCGAGTTTCTGCCGACCCGGGCCGAGCTCGATCTCCGAGGATGGTCCGAGATCGATCCTTTCGCCCATTAGGGGCGGAAAAGGGGCTTTCCGGCCCGAGCTGGCGTCGCAATGTCATCAAAGTCCTGCGGCTAGCTGTGCTTGGTGCGTCGGAGTGCGCCCGACTGAGACGTGGCGGGGAAGATGGCGGTTGGCACGGAAGTCATGGCGAGCGGCGGGCGGTATCGCATCCGCACCGAAGACGAGCGCGCGCGCGCCTTTCGCAACGCCGCCCGCCATAGCCGCTACGTCTCCTGGCTGCGCAAGGGCCTGCCGGTGTTCGCCGTGCTCGTGCTCGCCTCCTATTTCATCACCTCGAAACTGAGCGTCAGCGTCGGCGATATGACCGCGAGCATCGACGGCATCGAGGTGTCCGACGGTAATCTGCGCATGACCAATCCCAAGCTCGAGGGCGCTGACAAGAAGAACGGGAAATATCGCATCGGCGCCGAATATGCCGATCAGGACATGAAGGCTCCGAACCGTATCAAGCTGCACGCCATGACCGCCGAGCTGACCACGGCCGACGGAGCTTGGTCGCGCATGAACGCCGTGCGCGGCCTGTTCAACAACCGGATCGAGAAGCTCGTGATGATGGACAAGATCACCGTCGCCACGAGTTCCGGCATCACCGGCGAGCTCAAGCGTGCGTCGATCGAGATGAAGACCCAGACGCTCCGATCGCATCAGCCGGTCTGGTTCACGATGACTCGCGGCAGCGTCAAGGCGAACGCGCTCACTTTCATCTCGGCCGACAGCACGCTGACCTTCCGCGGCAAGGTTCGCGTGCATCTCATCAAGCAAGCCAAGGACGACAAGGGGGAGAAGAAGCCGCCGGCAGCCGCGGCCGAAGCCCCGACTGTGGTCCCGCCGCTGCCGGAAGCGACCGGCGCCGTCTCCGCGAGCACGGGTGCCGTGCCGGCAGGCAGCCCATGAGCAGCAAGTTTCACCGCGGAATTTTGACTCTGACGGCCACACTTGTGCTCGCGTCGGCGACGCCGCTTGCCGCCCAGACCATGAGCAACACGTTCGGCGGACTGTCGGAGAACTCGGACGAGCCGATTGATATCGAGTTCGGATCTGCTCGTGGTGCACGACAAGCAGAAATACGCGACCTTCTCCGGCAACGTGAAGGCGGTGCAGGGCACGACTACGCTGCGCGCCAAGGAGCTGCTGGTCCACTATGTCGGCGGCGACAAGCTCGCCCCCGGCGAAAAGAAGGATGAGGTACAGGCGCCGGCCGAGACCAAGGTCGCCGATGCCCAAGGCGCGGCCGCCGCAGCACCCGCGGCCGGCAAAGCCGGGGACGGCACCAAGCCGAAACAGGGCGACACGCAGATCACCAAGATCGAGGCCAAGGGCGACGTCATCATCACCAGCAAGGACGACCAGACCACCACGAGCGACTGGGCGTTGTACGACCTGCCGTCGCAGCTGGTAACCGTGGGTGGCAATGTGGTGTTAACGCAAGGCAAGAATGTGCTAAAGGGGGACCGGCTCGTCATCGATTTGAAGACGGGCGAGAGCCGGTTCGAAAACACGGGCAATACCGCCGCCGGCGGCCGTATCCGCGCGCTGTTCATGCCGAAGAAGGATGACGCGGAGGATGCCAAGCCGGGCGACGCCAAAGCGGGCGGCGCCAAGCCGGGCGATGCGAAGTCTGGCGGCGCGACGCCCAAGCACGAGGCGCAGAGCGGCGCGAAGCCTGACACGGACGCAAGCGACAAGGCCGAGAAGGATGATAGCTGGAACTCGCAGGACCCATTCATCCCCGAGATGCGCCCGTAGCTATCCTGAGCTTCGTCGAATGTTAACCGGGCGGCGCTTCAACTAGGAGCGGAAGGGGTAGTGGGCAAATTGCTGTCTTTCCCAGGCCGCCAGGCAGTCGCCGCACAGGGAGACGGGTCTCCCGCGCATGCCGTGAAGCAGGCGCCAGGCGTAGAAATCGATCCGGCTCTCGCTGGCCGGCTCACCGTCACCCAGGTGGTGAAGAGCTTCAAGAAGCGTACCGTCGTGCGCGGCGTCAGTCTCGAGCTGCGACGCGGCGAGGCGGTGGGGTTGCTCGGGCCGAACGGCGCCGGCAAGACCACGGTGTTCTACATGATCACCGGGCTCATTCCGGCCGACGAAGGCTCGATCAAGATCGACGGCCGCGACGTGACCAAGTTGCCGATGTATCGCCGCGCCCGGCTCGGCATCGGTTATCTGCCGCAGGAAGCCTCGATCTTCCGGGGCCTCAGTGTCGAGGACAACATCCTCGCCGTGCTGGAGACGGTCGAGCCGAACAAGCGCGAGCGCCAGGCGCAGCTCGATGCGCTGCTCGATGAGTTCCGCATCACCCGCCTCAGAACCTCGCCCGCCATGCGGCTCTCGGGTGGCGAGCGGCGCCGCGTCGAGATTGCCCGCGCGCTCGCCACGCGCCCGTCATTCATGCTGCTCGACGAGCCGTTCGCCGGCATCGATCCGATCGCGGTTAACGATATTCGCGCGCTGGTGCGGCATCTAACTCAGCGCGGAATTGGCGTCCTGATCACCGATCACAATGTGCGCGAAACGCTGGACCTCGTTAGCCGCGCCTATATCATCCACGACGGCATGGTGCTGACCCACGGCACCGCGCACGAGATCATTAACAATGAGGAAGTTCGGCGCGTCTATCTTGGCGATCAGTTCAGGATCTGACGCCACTGGCCGTGTATGAGTTCGACAATGGCAATCACGACAAAGCTCGAACTCCGTCAGAGCCACAATCTGGTGATGACGCCGCAACTGCAGCAGGCGATCAAGCTGCTGCAATTGTCGAACATGGAGCTTACCACCTTCGTCGAGGCCGAGCTGGAGCGCAATCCGCTGCTGGAGCGCGCCGACACGGACGACGCCGGCGGTGCGGCGTCGGAGCCCGCGGTTGAGCCGTTGACGGCATCCGCCAAGGAGGAGAGCGACGGCGAGGGCCTGAGCGCCACCGGCGAAAGCGATGCGGACGACGACGCTGAAGGGGTAGATCTCGATTCCGGCCCGAGCCGCAGCGAGGATCTCGATGCCGAGCCGCAAGACGTGTTCCCCGACGCCGAAGCCTTTTCTCCCGGCGCGCTGAAAGACTCCGGCTGGGCCACGCTCGGCCAAGGCTCCCGCTCCAACCTCGATGAAGAGTCCAATCTCGAGGCCTATGTCGCCGAGGAGCGGACCCTCAGAAGCCATCTCACCGAGCAACTCGTGCTTGCCTTCGCCGATCCCGCGCAGCGGCTGATCGGCCATCACCTCATCGACATGACCGACGAGGCGGGCTACTTGCGCGGCGACCTGGACAGCGTCGCCGAGCTGCTCGGCGCGCCACTCGAGCTGGTCGAGGAGACGCTCGCGGTGATGCAAGGCTTCGAGCCGTGCGGCGTGTTCGCTCGCGACTTGCGCGAATGTCTGTTGCTACAGCTGAAGGAGCAGAACCGCTGCGACCCGGCAATGGCGGCGCTGATTCAGAACCTGCAGTTGCTGGCGGTGCACGATCTCGCCGCCTTGAAGCGCGCCGCGCGCGTTTCCGACGAAGACCTGATGGACATGATCCAGGAGGTGAAGCGGCTCAATCCGAAGCCTGGGTTGAAATACGGCTCCGCGCCGTCGCAGCCCATCGTGCCCGACGTGCTGGTGCGCGCGCTTCCCGACGGCAGCTTCCATGTCGAGCTGAACAGCGAGACGCTGCCCCGCGTGCTGATCAACCAGTCCTATTACGCGACCGTCTGCAAATCGGCGAAGCGGAAAGAGGACAAGAGCTATCTCGTCGACTGCCTGCAGACGGCGAACTGGCTGGTCAAGAGTCTAGACCAGCGCGCCCGCACCATCCTCAAAGTCGCGCAGGAGATCGTGCGGCAGCAGGATGCCTTCCTGACCTACGGCGTCAGACATCTCCGGCCGCTCAACCTCAAGACCGTGGCCGACGCGATCTCCATGCATGAATTGACGGTGAGCCGCGTCACCGCGAACAAATACATGGCCACCAATCGCGGCCTGTTCGAGCTGAAATATTTCTTTACCTCGGCGATCGCGGGGACCAGCGAAGGCGACGCGCATTCGTCCGAGGCCGTGCGCGACCGCATCCGCGCCATGATCGAGGCCGAGCCCGCGGGCGACGTGCTGTCGGACGACAAGATCGTGGAAAAGTTGAAGACCGACGGCGTCGACATCGCGCGCCGCACCGTGGCGAAATACCGCGAAGCGCTGCGAATCCCCTCTTCGGTGCAGCGCCGGCGGCTGAAGCGCATCGCCCTGGGCGCGAGCCCCTAGCGGGCTGGTTAAGCGCCTCTGCCGCATGGAGAATCATGTAAAGGGCCAGCGTTGAAATAGTTGGTTTGACACCTTCGGGGCTCGGGTCTAGCTTCCGGCCCCGCGGTGGAAGGCCGACCGGAGGTGGGGCCTAAGGCGCGTTAAACCAGGCCTTGGCCAGGATCGGCTCCGCCCCAAGCGGCACGTGCCCCGGGAATCGCGGTGGAAAGGGCCATTCGACAGTCTTCCGCGGGCGATGACGATACAAGTTACCGGAAAGAATTTGGACGTCGGTGAGGCGTTACGCAGTTACGTCCAGGAACGCGTAGTGCACACGGTCGAGAAGTTCATGGGGCGCGAGCCTTCGGGGCATGTGCGGATCGAGAAGGAGCACGGGGAGTTCCGGACCAACTGCACCATCCACTTGTGGCAAGGCATGAGCCTCGAGGCTCATGGGATGGCCGGCGATGCCTATCAAAGCGCGGATCGCGCCTGCGAGCGGCTCGAGAAGCGGGTTCGGCGCTACAAGCGGCGACTGAAACGACATGGCGGCGGCGAGACGCCGCGCAAGCAAACGCCCGCGACGGATTACGTCATCCAGGCGTCGTCAGAGGGGCAAGAGGAACGCGATGAGGACAATCCCGTTATCATTGCCGAAGCCGAAAGCCCCTTGCACGAGATGGCAGTGAGTGACGCGGTAATGCAGATGGACTTGTCGGACCGGCCGTTTGTCGTGTTCCGCAACGCGAGCCACGGAGAGATCAACGTGGTCTACCGGCGCGACGACGGCAATATTGGCTGGATTGATCCTGCGACCAAGAAGGCGCGCAAGCGGCGTTAGGCGAAACCCTTCGCCCTATCGCGCCCGTTTGTTTGAGGGGTTGGCACATGCATCTGAGCAGCTTCATCTCTCCCGATTCCGTAATGCCCTCGCTTAAGGCGAAGACCAAGAAGCAGCTGCTGCAAGAGCTGTCGGCGCGCGCCTCGCGTCTCACCGGGCTTGCGGAGCGCGACATCTTCGACGTGTTGCTCCAGCGCGAGCGGCTGGGCTCGACCGGGCTCGGCGAGGGCATCGCCATTCCCCACGGCAAGCTCGCGGGGCTAAAGCGCATCGTCGGCGTGTTCGCGAGGCTCGCCGAGCCGATCGATTTCGACGCGGTCGATGGCGAGAAGGTCGATATCGTGTTCCTGCTGCTCGCACCCGAAGGGGCGGGGGCCGATCACCTCAAGGCGCTCGCCCGCATCTCGCGGCTGTTGCGCGAGGGCAGCGCCGTCGACAAGCTCCGCGCCTCGAAGGACGCCGCCGCGCTCTATGCGGTGCTGACCGAGGAAGAGGCTTCCTCCCACGCCGCCTAGGGCGGCGCGAGCTTCGTGATCGCTACGGCAAGGGGAGGCGAGGGAACGTCAGTGCACGCTGACCGGGACCAGATCGTTCTCGATGGCGTTGGCGATGGCCGCGGTGCGGCTGTCGGTGAGCGCGAGCGGCGTGCCGTCCGCGCCGAGCACGGCATATAGGTCGATGCCCTTCGGCGCGTCGGCGAGCGCCGGAAACAACTTCTCGGCAGCGTCGTGATCGAGCTGCTTGATATAGGCAACTTCGCCGTCGCCAAGTTGCGCGAACTCGCTCCGCGTCATGGGCGAGAGCGCCAGGCGATCTTCTTTTTTTTTCGAATTCGTTCATCTCTCGTCCCGTCCTCCTTTGGAGGTGATGACTTAAGTTACGTGGGAGACCAAGCGAAAGTTTCAATCGGCCGCGGCAATACCGACCTTCAGCACGCGTTTTTCCTTGCGAGGGCGCACCAGCTCGACGGCAAGCAGCCCGTTATTCAGCGCGGCTGCGCGCACCTCGACGCCGCTCGCGAGCTGAAAGGTCCGCTTGAACTGGCGCGCCGCGATGCCGCGATGGAGATAGTCCTTGGCCTCGTCTTCATGCTGCCTGCCCCGGATGGTCAGCGCCCCGCTCTCGATCGAGACTTCGAGCTCATCCACGGCGAAACCCGCCACCGCAAGCGTGATCCGCAGCGACTCCGGCTCGCCCCGGTCGCCGTGCAAGAGCTCGATGTTGTACGGCGGATAGCCGGCGTCGCCCAGTCTGGCCGTGCCATTCGGAGCGCGTGGCGCCGCGAGGCTCAACCAGAGGCTGCCATCGAGAAGTGCCATGCGCGACATCGAGCGTAAGCCCTTTCGGGAACGAGCGGCTGCGCCGTGCCGGGTGCGTCGTCGAGGCCCTGCCGGCGCCTCACGAGAGCTGGCCCAGCCCGCAGCGGCGCTGAGCCTTTCAAACCGATTCGGGATATGGGGAATTGCCTAGCGAATTCAAGCAGAGTGCGGCGCGCTCACCGAGACGTGTTTGGCTTCTATCGCGCGCGCCGGCGTTGCTCTAAGCTCCCGCGCGATGATCTGGTATGTCAGCTCCAGGGACGGCAGCGATGCCAATGACGGCCGCGCCGCCGCGACGGCGTTCAAGACCGTCTCGCGCGCCGCCGAAGCGGCCAAGGCGGGCGATACCATCTCGATCGCGCCAGGCGCTTACGATCAGGATCTCGCCGCGCGCGTGGGCGCCGCGCGCACGAAGAATATCGTCGTCCTGGTGGCGGGCGGTCACTAGCGCGAAAGGCGCGCTAGGCAGCCTCAGGGGCTGCGTCGATCGGCAACGCATCATCCTGCTCGCTGTTCGGCGCGCCGAGCATCAGGGCGCGGAACTCCGCCGTGCCGACGGTGCGCGCGATCTCCCTGAAGGCAAAGAACGGAACCAGGGCGATGCACATGATGGCGCCGATGGTGAGCGCGCCGAGCAGTCCGCCACCGCCGATCTGCGGGACGCTCTCGGCAACGCTCTTGCCGTGGAACACTCCGACCGCAGTTTCCTCGGCGATATAGGACAGGATCAGCAGCGCTGAGAAGGCGATCGATTTGAAGGCGATGGGATAGATCAGCGGCTTGTCGTCGAGACGGTTGGCAAATCCAAAAGCTTCCGCGATGAGCATGATCTTGGCGAGGATCAGCGCGTTCAGCATGGCCAGACCGTAAAACTTGAAGCCGATCTGGTGGCTCGCCAGCACCGCCCATTCGTGCAGCAGAAACACGGAGAACACGACCCAGAGATAGGCGAAGATGGCGAGAAACTTCCTCAACTCGCCATAGAACCGCGTTTTCAAGCTCGGCTTCGCGGCCTGCATCTCGCTTGCCGCAGGTTCGGCGCTAGTCGCCTCGTTCGCCTCGCCGGTTGCCGAGTACTCCGCGTCTTGCGCTTGTGATGCCGGCGCGATGGCGGGCGACGTGCCGAGATCGCAGACGCTGCGCACCGGTTTCCACGACTCGAAGCCGGGTTTCCACAGCAGGTCGTCCTTGCGCAAGCCCCCGCGTTCGGCAAGCAGGAGCAATTCGCGATCGCCGAGCGGACCCCATTGCTGATCCCCCCGGGATAGATACCAAGATGGTGTAGTCTGCTCGGCCTCGCCGGCGAATTGACGCTCTTGCATGATGGGCCCCCGCCACAACTTTCCCCAGCGCTCAGGCTAGCGCATAGCGCGGGAGCGGTCGAGCAGGTCACGCGGCAAGGGCGGAACACCGGGCTTTTTCAGGGGTCTGCTTGCGTCAAAAGCGTCCTTGCGTTTTATCGTAAGCTATCCAACACAATGCCGACCCTTTCTCCTCATCAATGCTGAGTTATGTGCGGAATCGTCGGCATCTGGCGGCACGACGGCGGCGAGGCGGATCGATCGGCGATCGGCTCGATGCTGGCGCCCATCGCCCATCGCGGTCCCGACGGCGAGGGCGTCTGGCAACAGGGACGCGTCGCCTTCGGTCACTGCAGGCTATCGATTATCGATCTGACGGAAGCCTCCAGCCAGCCCATGCGCACGCCGGACGGCACCGGTGTCCTCGCCTACAATGGAGAAATCTACAACCATCGCGAACTTCGCCGCGACCTGGAGCGGGACGGTGTGCAATTTCGCAGCTCGGGCGATACCGAGGTGCTGCTCCAGGCGCTGCACCACTGGGGCCCCGACCGCGCCATCGCGCGCCTCAACGGCATGTTCGCTTTCGCCTATCTCGATGCGCGGGACGGCGCGCTGTGGCTTGGCCGCGACAAGCTCGGCATCAAGCCGCTGGTCGTCGCCGATACCGGCGCCGAGCTGATCTTTGCGTCGGAAGCCAAGGCGCTGATCGCGCATCCGCGCATGGCGCGTCGGGCCGATCGTTATGCCTTGGCCAGATGGCTGCTCGCCTCGGGGCGGGGCCTGCGTCGAATGCTGTTCGAGGGAATCGACGATCTCGACCCAGGCTCGTTGTGGAAAGTCACCTCGAGCGGCATTGAGAAGCGCAGGTATTTTGAGCCGATCGGTGCCGTGGATATCGATCGTCTGGTTGCCGCGTCGCGCGAAGATCCGGAGCAATTCGTTGGCGAATTTCGCGACCGTCTGCAGCGCAGCGTTACGCTTCACCTGTTGAGCGATGTGCCTCTCGCCGCCATGTGCAGTGGCGGCGTCGATTCGAGTTTGATCGCGGCTTATGCCAAGGAACAGCTCCCCGAGATCGAGGGCTACGTCGCCGATGTCCAGTGGCCGTCCGGAGAGGGCAACCAGGCCGAGCGCGTCGGCCGACACCTCGGAGTTCCGATCCGCCGCATCGCGATCGATCAGCCACGCTTTCTCCGACTATGGCCCTACACGGTGTGGCACTCGGATAATCCATCGGTGAACCCGAGCGACCCGGCATTGCTCGCCGTCGTTCAGGCCTGCCGCGCCGACGGGATCAAGGTGCTGTTGACCGGAGAGGGATCCGACGAATTGTTCGGTGGCTATCCCTGGCAGGAAAAGACCTACAATTTTTGGCGTCGGCTGGAACTCATGGCGGCACCGTTTCTTTCCCGACCGCCACATGGAGAAAATGCTCCGCCTCGCGCCGTTTGCGCGGACGACCGTGCCGGACCTCAATCGGATGACGGTGGCCTTGGAGAGCGATCGGACTCTGCTGCCGCGGCGCCTGATGCAGCGCTTGGCTCCGATCGAGTCCGAGGCCGACCGAGCCTTCCTCGCGCGGTGCCTGTTCAGCCTGAACGATCATTTGTCGTGGATCCTGCACCGCCATGACCGGATTGGTATGGCGGCCTCGATGGAGATGCGGGTTCCGTTCCTCGAGAACGATCTGATCGACTTTGGCTTGCATCTTCCAAGGCGAGCCAAGCTGCATCGCAACACCGGCAAATGGCTGGTCAAGCAAGCGGCCATCGAGGTGCTTCCCGCCGATGTCGTCTTTGCGCGCAAGAAGGGCTTCCCGTTCCCGACGGCATACGCGCTTGGGACGGAGCGGCTACTCGCAGGCGGGATGCTCGCCGACTTCATGCAATGGCCGGCTCAAACCACCGAGGAGATCGCTGAACTCGCACGTAGCGACGGCGGCCTGCTGTTCCACCTGGTCGGGCTTGAAGTGTGGTTCCGGCTGTATTTCGGTGGAGAATCCCCGGACGCGCTGGGCGAGACGCTGATGGGCGTGGCGGACGACGCCATGGTGACGCTGGCGAACATGTCGCCGCGCAAACGCAAGGCGGAGGCGTTCAGATGAGGCTTCGACTCGCCGGCCGTCAGCGCGGCCAATTGATGGGAATTTGGTGGAGCCAGGCGGGATCGAACCGCCGACCTCGTGAATGCCATTCACGCGCTCTCCCAACTGAGCTATGGCCCCTTGTCTAGAAGTCGGAAATCGGCAGCCAAGAAAGAGAAGGCGCGGCTCGATTTTCCGACCAATCACTTAGGCTGGCGATCTCCCGGGTTCAAGAAAAATGCGCTTTGCCACGCCGCGCGGCGAGGCGCTCCCGGCTTTGGCGCTTGGCGTCCGCTTGCCGACCTCAGGTCTCTTCGCCCGGCGTCCCGACAATGCCCGCGACATCGGCCTCGCCCTCCTCTTCTTCTTCCAGGAAGGCGTTGTCGTCGTCTCCTGCCGGTATCTCGGGCGCGTCGTCGCCGAGATCGACGATCTCCTCATCTTCTTCGATGACGGCTTCGGCTCCGGCCTCTTCCACCTCTTCCAGGCTGATGACTTCGGCCACTTCGGGCACGACCACTTCGACCTCGGGCTCGACCACCACTTTCCTCGGTTCAGCCGGTTGCGCGCGCTCGCCGCGGCGCGAGGGCGGCGGCGTGACCTGATAAACGGCCTGGCAGACGGGACAGACGATCGGCGTCCGGCTCAAGTCGTAAAACCGCGCCCCACAGCTCGGGCAAACGCGCTTGGTTCCCCGTGCGGGTTTCGACATTGACACTCCTCGATGCTGGTCTTGAGTTGCTTGTCCCCATTGCCACGACATATCTGCCCTGTCAAAAGCTATCGACCGGCGCAAAACCCCGATTGTGACCCTATGAAGCAGCCTTTGACCGCCAGCCCGTCCGCGGCCCTTTCCGGCCGTATTCAGGTGCCGGGCGACAAGTCGATCTCCCACCGCGCGCTGATCCTGGGCGCGTTGGCGACCGGCATTACCCGCATTGAAGGGTTGCTCGAGGCCGGCGATGTGATGGCCACCGCCAAGGCCATGCAGGCACTTGGCGCCGAGGTCGAAAGGTCGAACGGCGTCGTCGCGGTGAAGGGACAAGGGGTAGGCGGCTTGCGCGCGCCGTCCGCGCCGCTCGATTTCGGCAATTCCGGCACCGGCAGCCGGCTGATGCTCGGTGCCGTCGCCGGCCACGATATGCAGGTCGAATTCACCGGCGATGCGTCGCTTTGCCGGCGTCCGATGGGGCGGGTGCTGGTGCCGCTCACCGCCATGGGCCTGCAGACCGACGCGGATCACGATCATGCGACGCTGCCGCTCATGGTGCGCGGCACGCACGATCTCCTGCCCATCGTCTACGACCTGCCGGTGCCGTCGGCGCAAGTGAAGTCGGCGGTATTGCTCGCCGGCATGCATGCGCCAGGCCGCACCACCGTGGTGGAGCCGCTGGCGAGCCGCGATCATACCGAGCGCATGCTCGGCTATTTCGGCGCCGAACTGATCGCCGAGGATCGCGGCCAGGGAGCGCGGGCGGTGACCATTTGCGGCGACGCCGAGCTCTATGGCGCGAGCATCGCCGTGCCGGGCGATCCAAGCTCGGCTGCCTTCGTGATTGCCGCCGCGCTGATCGCGCCGCGCTCGGACATCGTGATCGAGAACGTTTTGCTCAATCCGACGCGGAGCGGCTTCATCGACACCTTACGCGCGATGGGCGCCGATATCGAGTTGCTTGACCACCGCTTCGAGGGTGGCGAGAGCGTGGGCGATCTCCGCGTCAGGTCGAGTGCGCTCAACGGCGTGCATGTGCCGCCGGAGCGCGCGCCGTCGATGATCGACGAATATCCGGTGCTCGCTTGCCTCGCCGCGTTCGCCGCGGGCGAGACGCGAATGCAAGGTCTCGCCGAGCTGAAAGTGAAAGAGAGCGACCGGTTGAGCGCGACCACTGCCGGGCTTGTCGCCTGCGGGGTCGCCGCGCATGTCGAGGGCGACGACCTCATCGTCGCAGGAGCCGGCGCCGTCCCAGGCGGCGGCATGATCGAGACGCATATGGATCACCGCATCGCCATGGCATTTCTGACGCTCGGCCTTGCCGCGCGCAAACCCATCACCGTCGACGACACCAGCATGATCGCCACCAGCTTCCCCGACTTCATGGCGCTGATGACGAAACTCGGCGCCAAGTTCTCTTAGCTCCTCCCGAGGACTCTTCCATGGACATCGCAAGCATCCCCGTCGGCGACAATCCTCCGCACGAGATCAATGTCATCATCGAGATCCCGCAAGGCGGCGTGCCGGTCAAATACGAAGTCGACAAGAAGTCGGGCGCCATGTTCGTCGACCGCTTCCTGCACACCGCCATGTTCTATCCGGCCAATTACGGGTTCATCCCGCACACGCTGTCCGAGGACGGCGATCCGGTCGATTGCCTGGTCGTGGCGCCGACGCCGGTCGCACCGGGCGTCGTGATCCGCGCGCGACCGATCGGCGCGCTGTTGATGGAGGACGAGAAAGGCATCGACGAGAAGATCATCGCCGTGCCGACCGACAAGCTGCATCCATTCTATAAGCGCGTCGGCAGCTACCGCGACCTGCCGGAGATCGCGATCGAGCAGATCGGCCATTTCTTCGAGCACTATAAGGATCTGGAGAAAGGCAAATGGACGAAACTGCAACGCTGGGCCGATCCGAGCGAGGCTGCCGAAATGATCCGCGCCGGCATCGATCGCGCCAGGCGTGAAGCATGATCATCGCCATTGACGGACCCGCCGCCTCGGGCAAGGGCACGCTCGGCAAGCGGATCGCGGCGCATTACGGGCTCGCCCATCTCGACACCGGCAAGCTCTATCGGGCGGTGGCGCGCGACACGTTGGCGATGGGTAGGAGCCCGGGCGATGCGAGCGCCGCGCTAATCGCGGCCAAGGCGCTCGATCTCACGAGCTTGGGCGATCCGCATTTGATGGACGGACGACTTGGCGAAGCGGCCTCCATCCTAGCGAGCCATCCGTACGTGCGACGAGAGCTGCTGGCCTACCAACGGACCTTCGCCCGGCAAGAGTCCGGCGCCGTACTCGACGGCCGTGACATCGGCACGGTCATTTGTCCCGACGCCGACGTGAAGCTGTTCGTCACCGCGGCTCCCGAGGAGCGCGCGCGCCGTCGTTACCGCGAGTTGTGCGAGGCGGGAAAGGGGATTTCCGAGGCCGAGGTGCTGGCCGATATCCGCCGCCGCGACGAGCGTGACAGGAACCGCGCCGCCGCCCCCTTGCTCCAGGCGGAAGACGCGGTCTTGCTCGACACCACGAATTTGGATATAGACGCCGCGTTCAAGGCAGCCATCGATCTGATCGATGCTGCGATGCGCCCTGCAGGGCAGGCCGGTTGAGGCTGTGCCCATTTTTGCATTGGCACATCACTTTTCGAGATTTTCCGCAGGGTTAGCGAGCGGAGGCGAGGGCCGGCAGCCTGATGGCTCACCCTCCACCTTTTTTCGCAATTTCTGCTACGCCCGAGGGCAAACCGGACTAAAAGGGGCCTCCAGCAACGCAAATGGAGGCAGGAGAGTTGTATGATGCGATGTGCCGAGGTGGAGCCTAAATGACCGAGCCGCAGACCAGCATGAGCCATCCGAGCCGCGACGAGTTCGCAGCCCTGCTCGAGGAATCCCTCGCCGGAACGGCGCTCCAGGAAGGCAGCGTCGTCAAGGGCACCATCGTCGCGATCGAGAAGGACGTGGCGGTCATCGACGTCGGCCTCAAGACCGAGGGCCGCATCCCGCTCAAGGAATTCGGCACCCCGGGCCGCAGCCACGATCTCTCCGTCGGCGACGAGGTCGATGTCTATCTGGAGCGCGTGGAGAATTCGGCCGGCGAGGCGGTGCTGTCGCGCGAGAAGGCGCGGCGTGAGGAGAGCTGGACCAGGCTCGAGGAGAAATACAAGGCCGGAGAGCGCGTCGAAGGCGTCATCTTCAATCGCGTCAAGGGCGGCTTTACTGTCGATCTCGACGGCGCCGTGGCCTTCCTTCCCGGTAGCCAGGTGGACATTCGCCCGATCCGCGACGTCGGGCCGCTGATGAATCAGCCGCAGCCCTTCCAGATCCTGAAGATGGATCGGCGCCGCGGCAATATCGTCGTCTCCCGTCGCTCCGTGCTGGAAGAGACCCGCGCCGAGAAGCGCAGCGAGATCGTCGCCCGCCTCGAAGAGGGCCAGGTCATCGACGGCGTGGTCAAAAACATCACCGACTACGGCGCCTTCATCGATCTCGGCGGCATCGACGGGCTCCTGCATGTCACCGACATGGCATGGAGACGCGTCACCCATCCGAGCGAGATCGTGAATGTCGGCGACACGGTGAAGGTGCAGATCATCCGCATCAATCCCGAGACGCAGCGCATCAGCCTCGGCATCAAGCAGCTCGAAGCCGATCCCTGGGAGGGTATCGCCGCCAAATATCCCGTCGGCTCGCGCTTCAAGGGCACGGTCACCAACATTACCGACTATGGCGCCTTCGTCGAGCTCGAGCCTGGCGTCGAGGGTCTGATCCATGTGTCGGAGATGAGCTGGACCAAGAAGAACGTCCATCCCGGCAAGATCGTCTCCACCAGCCAAGAGGTCGAGGTGCAAGTGCTCGAGGTCGATCCCGACAAGCGCCGCATCTCGCTCGGTCTGAAACAGGTCCAGGAGAATCCCTGGGTCGCCTTCGCCGCCAACCATCCGCCCGGGACCCCCATCGAGGGCCAGATCCGCAACATCACCGAGTTCGGCCTGTTCATCGGCCTCGACGGCGGCATCGACGGCATGGTGCATCTGTCGGATCTCGACTGGACCAAGCCCGGCGAAGAGGCGCTCAAGGACTACAAGAAGGGCGACAACGCCAAGGCCGTTGTGCTCGAGGCCGACTCCGAGAAGGAGCGCATCAGCCTCGGCATCAAGCAGCTCAGCGCCGACCCATTTGCCGCCGGCGGCCCGTCAGCCAAATTGAAAAAGGGCATGCGCGTCACCTGCGAAGTGACCGCCGTCAAGGACAACGGGCTCGAGGCCAAGCTGATCGACCATGACATGACCACCTTCATCCGCCGTTCCGACCTGTCGCGCGACCGCTCCGAGCAGCGGCCCGACCGCTTCGGCGTCGGCGAGAAGTTCGACGCCGTGGTGACCCAGGTCGACGCCAAGACCCGCAAGGTGTCGGTGTCGATCAAGGCGATGGAGATCGCCGAGGAGAAGGAGGCCGTGGCGCAATACGGCTCGACCGATTCCGGTGCGTCGCTTGGCGACATTCTCGGCGCCGCGCTGAATAAGGCCAAGGGCGAAGACAGCGACGAGCCCGCCGCCAAGCCGAAGCGCAAGCGCGCCACGAAGGGCGAAGAAGAAGAGCCGAGCACGGCGGACGAATAGGCCGAAAGCGCATTAAGTCCGCGCCTGTCGTCCTTGCACGAGGTTCCATGGTTCTCGACGCCGAAAGCGTAATCGACCGACGACGCCTCAAGCGGCGGCTGACCGCGTGGCGCATCGCCGCGGTGGCTTTGGGCCTGCTCCTGCTCGGCGCGCTGCTGCTGAACGACCCCATGGTCGGCGCCGGGGGCATCTTGCCCCACGTCGCGCGGCTGACCGTTACGGGCGTCATCACCGACGACCGCAAGACACTGGAGCTGATCGACAAAGTCTCCAAGTCCGACCAAGTCAAGGCCGTCATCGTCGGCATCAACAGCCCGGGCGGCACCACGACCGGCGGCGAGGCGATGTATGACGCGATCCGGCGGCTAGCCGAGAAGAAGCCGGTGGTGGCGGTGTGCGGCACGCTTGCCACCTCCGCCGCCTATATCATCGCGCTCGCCACCGACCGCATCTTCGTCTACGGCAACACCATCACCGGCTCGGTTGGCGTGATCTTCCAATGGGCGGAGGTGACCGACCTCTTGCACACGCTCGGCATCAAGGTCGAGGAGGTGAAGAGCGGCCCGCTGAAGGCGGTGCCCAGTCCCTTCGAGCCGATTGACGAAAAGGGCAGGGCGCTCACCGAGGAAATGGTGCAGGAGTCCAAGGCCTGGTTCGTCGATCTCGTCGCCCAGCGCCGCAGCATCACCCCGGACTCGATCCCGGGGCTGACCGACGGCCGCATCTATTCCGGCCGCCAAGCCGTCGAGCTGAAGCTCGTCGATCAGATCGGCGATGAGAAGGCGGCGATGGAATGGCTGACCAAGCAACGCAACGTCGCTTCGGGGCTGAAGATCGTCGACTGGAAGCCGAAGGAGGAAAGCTCCGGCCTGTTCGGCTGGTTCTTCAAGTCGATGGCGGCCTCGATCGGGCTTTCGGCCGAGAAAATTGCCGACTTTGCCGCCGAATTCTCGACTACCCTCAAGCTTGACGGTCTGGTTTCCGTTTGGCACCCTGCTACCAACTAGCGGGGGGAATGCGGCCCGCGCCTTCTTCGGCGCCCGGCCGGTGGGGAATATCATGATCAAGTCTGAGCTGATTCAGAAGGTGGCGGGCGCCAATCCGCATCTCTTCCATCGCGATGTGGAGCGCATCATCAACATCGTGCTCGACGAGATCACCAGCGCATTGGCGCGCGGTGACAGGGTCGAGCTGCGCGGCTTCGGCGCCTTCACGGTGAAGCATCGCGCGGCTCGCCAGGGACGTAATCCTCGCACCGGGGACACGGTCTTCGTCGAGGACAAATACGTGCCCTTCTTCAAGACCGGCAAAGAGCTGCGCGAGCGCCTGAACCCTGACGACCAATAGGGTCGGGGGAGAGCGTCTGTGTGGCGTAAGCTGATCCTCGCGCTTGTCGTCGTCCCGCTCGGCGTCATCCTCGTTGCGCTCGCCGTCGTCAACCGCAAGTCCGTCGAGTTGGTGCTCGATCCCTTCGGCGGGGCGGCGCCCAATTTCTCGCTACAGGCGCCGCTCTTCCTGCTCTTGCTCGGCGCCTTTGCCGTGGGCCTGATCGCCGGTGGCATTGCCACCTGGCTCGGCCAAAGCAAATGGCGGCGCTTGGCGCGGGAGGAGACCCGCCAAGCTCGCGATTGGCGCCGCCAAGCCGACCGGTTGGAGAAGGAGCTTGAGGGGTACAGCCCGACCGCCAATCGCCCGCGCCTGACCGCAGAGTGACCAAGGCGGGTTCATGGATGCGCTGACCCTTTTCGGTCTCGTGACCCTCACCGCCATGCTGGTGTTCTACGCGCTCGAGGATCGCAGTCCCTGGTTCATTCTCGCCCTTGCGGGCGCCTGTTTGCTGGCTTCGGTCTATGGCTTCCTCCAAGGCGCGTGGCCGTTTGGCCTGATCGAAGTGATCTGGGCCGCCGTGGCGGTCTGGCGCTGGCACGGCAAGGTCCGTCAGGCTTGAACCGGCCTAAACCGATCTTCAACGCCAATGTTGCAGTGCGATAGACTTGAGGGCCTTAATTGGCTTAGGGTGGCCTCCCGCGAGCCCTAGGGCATGGTCCGGACGCGATCATGACCGAAAATGCGGGCAAAACCCTCTAACCGAGAGCCTGAGACGTGGCGGTGAAGGTTAAGATTTGCGGCGTGCGCAGCCCTGCCGTGATTGAAGCCGCGGCCGAGGCCGGCGCCGATTATGTCGGCTTGGTCATCTTCCCGAAGAGCCCGCGCCATGTCGAGGTCGAGGAGGCGCGCGTGCTCGCCGCCATCGCCAAGGGTCGCCTCGGCACGGTCGCGGTGCTGGTCGATGCCGACGACGCCCTGATCGATGAGGTGGTCGAGCGAGTTCGCCCCGATCTTCTCCAATTGCACGGCACGGAATCGCCGGAGCGCGTCGCCGCCATCAGGGCGCGCTCAGGCTTGCCGGTGATGAAAGCCGTTGCCATCGCCGAAGCGGCCGATGTCGCCAAGGCAGATGCCTATGCGGGCTGCGCCGACACCGTCCTGTTCGATGCAAAGGCGGGCGCCGGCGTCACGCTCCCCGGCGGCAACGGCGTCGCCTTCGACTGGCGCGCACTCGCAAGCGCCAAAGCGCCCTTCGCCTTGTCCGGTGGGCTCACCCCCGACACCGTCGACGAGGCCATCATGCTGACCGGCGCCGTCCTCGTCGATGTTTCATCGGGTGTCGAGCGAGCACCCGGCGAAAAGGATCTCGCCCTGGTCAGACGTTTTATCCAGGCGGCGAAAGCGGCCACACCGCAAGCACGGGCCAAAGCCTCATGAGTGCGCGCAGCGAACCCACTCAGCTGAACACCTATCGCGGCGGGCCGGACGAGCGCGGCCATTTCGGGCTCTATGGCGGCCGGTTCGTCGCCGAGACGCTGATGCCGCTGATCCTCGACCTGGAGCGCGCCTACGCCGCGGCCAAGGCCGATCCGCGCTTCCAGGCCGAGATGGACGGTCATCTCGCCACCTATGTCGGCAGACCCTCGCCGCTCTATTTCGCCGAGCGC
Source organism: uncultured Alphaproteobacteria bacterium (assembly GCA_963798815.1). Lineage (GTDB taxonomy): Bacteria > Pseudomonadota > Alphaproteobacteria > Rhizobiales > Methyloligellaceae > Methyloceanibacter. The sequence goes on along the minus strand of CAWCUW010000003.1, from coordinate 683,267 downwards.
CTCACGCAGCATTGCGGCGGCGCGAAAATCTATTTCAAGCGCGAGGAACTCAATCATACCGGCGCGCACAAAGTGAATAACGTGCTCGGCCAGATCATGCTGGCTTTGCGCATGGGCAAGACGCGCATCATCGCCGAGACCGGCGCCGGCATGCACGGCGTTGCGACCGCGACGTTGTGCGCCAAATTCGGCCTGCCCTGCATCGTCTACATGGGGTCCGTGGACGTGGCACGGCAGAAGCCGAACGTGCTGCGGATGAAGATCCTGGGCGCCGAGGTTCGCGCGGTCGAGTCGGGTTCCAAAACATTGAAGGATGCGATGAACGAGGCATTGCGCGACTGGGTCGCCAACGTGCACGACACGTTCTATTGCATCGGCACGGTGGCCGGCCCGCATCCCTATCCGGCCATGGTGCGCGATTTCCAGTCGATCATCGGCCGCGAGACGCGCGAGCAGATGCAAGCGGCCGAGGGTCGGTTGCCGGATTCGCTGGTCGCTTGCATCGGTGGCGGTTCCAACGCCATGGGCCTGTTCCATCCGTTCCTCGACGAGCGCGGCATCGAGATCTACGGGGTAGAGGCGGCCGGCCACGGTCTCGACAGCGGCAAGCACGCAGCTTCGATCGCCGGCGGCAGACCCGGCGTGCTGCACGGTAATCGCACTTATTTGCTGATGGACGACGACGGCCAGATCGAGGAGGCGCATTCGATTTCCGCCGGCCTCGATTATCCTGGCATCGGGCCCGAGCACGCCTGGCTCAATGACATGAAGCGCGTGCAATTCCTCTCGGCAACCGACGATGAGGCTGTGGCGGCGTTTCAGCTTTGTAGCAAGCTCGAGGGCATCATCCCGGCGCTGGAGCCGGCGCACGCGCTCGCCCGAGTGTTCGACCTCGCGCCGACCAAGCCGAAGGATCACCTGATGGTGGTCAATGTCTCGGGCCGCGGCGACAAGGATCTGGATTCGGTTGCAAGCTATCTGAGCGCCAAGACGCGAGGGGCAAGCTGATTGCTTGGACAGCTGGTATGACTCGCATCGAACGCCGATTTGCCGAGCTGAAGCGCGAGGGCCGCGCCGGCCTCGTCACCTTCATCACCGCCGGCGACCCCGATTACGAGACCTCGCTCGCCATCTTGAAAGCGCTGCCCGGAGCCGGCGCCGACGTCATCGAGCTCGGCATGCCGTTCTCCGATCCGATGGCTGACGGGCCTGCCATCCAGACCTCCTCACAGCGGGCGCTAAAGTCCGGCCAGAACATGCAAAAAACCTTGGCCATGGTCAGGGCTTTCCGCGCCGCCGATGCCGCCACCCCCATAGTGCTAATGGGCTATTACAACCCCATATATGTGTATCCGGTGGAGCGCTTTATCGCCGATGCCGTCCAAGCCGGAGTGGACGGTCTGATTGTGGTCGACATGCCGCCAGAAGAAGATGCCGAGCTTCGCCCCGCCGCCACCGCGGCAGGGTTGAACTTCATTCGCCTCGCCACGCCGACGACGGACGCGCGCCGGCTCCCGGCCGTGCTCGCCAATACGTCCGGCTTTCTCTACTACGTCTCGATCGCCGGCATCACCGGCACCGCGGCGCCCGACCTCGCGGCAGTTGGCGCCCATGTCGGCCGCATTAGGGCGCATACCGAGCTGCCGATCGCGGTCGGCTTCGGCGTGAAGACCGAAGACCAGGTGAGCGCGCTGGCCCGCATCGCCGAAGGCGTGGTGGTGGGCTCTGCCCTGGTGGGCGCTATTGCCGAGAGCCTCGATGCGCAGGGCAACGCTACGCGCAATACTAAGCCGCAGGTGCTTGGCCTTGTCGAGCGGCTCGCCGCGGCGCTGCGGCACAAGGCCGAAGCGGCCGCGCTTTAGGCTTGGAAGTGATTTTGAGCGGTTGGAACTTTGAGAGTTTTGTAGACCCGTGAACTGGATCAATAGCGTCGTCAGACCCAAGATTCGCAGCATCCTTCGCAAGAAGGACATGCCGGACAATCTATGGGTGAAGTGCCCCGAGACGGGGCAGATGATCTACTACAAGGATCTCGAGGCCAATCAGTTCGTCGTCCCCGGCTCCAATTACCATTGGCGCATGTCGGCGGCGGCGCGGCTCAAGTTCCTGTTCGACGAGGGCGACTATGAGAGCCTCGCGCTGCCCGAGGTGCCGGTCGATCCGCTGAAGTTCCGCGACGAGCGGCGCTATACCGACCGGCTGAAGGACGCCCGCGGCAAGACCAGCATGGCCGACGCGGTGCTCGCCGGCGCCGGCCGCCTCGAAGGCCAGCGCATCGTCGCCGCCGCGCAGGATTTCGACTTCATGGGTGGCTCGCTCGGCACCGCCGCGGGCGAAGCGGTGATCGCCGCCATGCGCGCCGCGGTCAAGCGCGAGACGCCGTTCATTCTGTTCGCCGCCTCCGGCGGCGCGCGCATGCAGGAAGGCATCCTGTCGCTGATGCAGATGCCGCGCACCACGGTGGCGGTGCAGGAGCTGCGCGAAGCGCGGCTGCCCTACGTCGTGGTTTTGACCCATCCCACCACCGGCGGCGTCACCGCCTCCTACGCCATGCTTGGCGACATCCATATCGCCGAACCCGGCGCGTTGATCGGCTTCGCCGGACCGCGCGTGATCGAGCAGACCATTCGCGAGCAGCTGCCGAACGGCTTCCAGCGGGCCGAATTTCTCCAAGACCACGGCATGGTCGACATGGTCGTGCACCGCCACAATCTGCGCGCGACGCTCGCGCGCATCTGCCACCTCCTGACCCGCCGGCGCCCGGGCCGCGACGTCGCGGTCTCCGAAGTCAAGGATGGCCAGCTGGCGCATATGGCACCGCCCTCGGGCATCATGCTGTCCGGCAACGGCCTCGACACCGCGGCTCTTCACGAGCAGGAGGACGAAGACTTGACGAGCGGTGCCGGCAATGGCGCTAATCCTAACCCGCCGCATAGCGTCTAAAGGCTCGAGGGATTGACCACATTACCCCACAGCGCCGGGCGCGGAGCGCCTCGCCCACGCCTCGCGTCGAGCGACACGCTGGAGCGGCTGAAAAAGCTCCATCCGCAGTCGATTGACTTGTCGCTGGGGCGGATCGAGCGGCTGCTCGCCGCTCTCGGCAATCCGCAGGACAAGCTGCCACCGGTGGTGCATGTCGCCGGCACCAACGGCAAGGGCTCGTTCCTCGCCTTCATCCGCGCCATCGCCGAGGCGCTCGGCAAGGGCGTGCACGTCTATACCTCGCCGCATCTGGTCAATTTTCACGAGCGCATCGTGCTGGCGGGACCGCATGGCTCGGCGCCGATCGACGAGGATTATCTGGTCGATTGCCTCGCCCGCGCCGAAGCCGCCAACGGCGGCGAACTGATCACCTTGTTCGAGATCACCACCGCTGCGGCCTTCCTCGCCCTCTCCGAGACGCCCGCCGATCTGCTGCTGCTCGAGACCGGGCTGGGTGGCAGGCTCGACGCCACCAATGTCGTCGGCAAGCCGCTGCTCACCGCCATCACGCCGATCTCCATCGACCATGTGTCCTTTCTCGGCGAGACCTTGACCGAGATCGCCGGCGAGAAGGCCGGCATCTTGAAGCCGGGCGTGCCTTGCGTGGTCGGCAGGCAGGTGCAGGAGGCGTTCGCGGCGATCGAGCACCGGGCCGAGCAGGTCGGCGCGCCGCTCCACGTCGCTGGTCGCGATTTCGACATGTACGAGCAGCACGGGCGCCTGGTCTTCCAGACGCTAGAGCGGCTGATCGATCTGCCGTTGCCGCGCCTCAACGGGCGCCATCAGATCGACAATGCCGGCACCGCGATTGCCGCCGCGAGCCTCATCTTCGGCGATGCGCTCACCACCCGCGCGCTGGAGCACGGCCTCACCCACGCCGAATGGCCGGCCCGCATGGAGCGCCTCGCCGTGGGAGGGCTGCATGCCTATGTGGCGGACGGCACCGAGATCTGGCTCGACGGCGGCCACAATGCCGCCGGAGGTCAGGTCACCGCGCACACGCTGGCCGAGCTTGATGAGCGCCTGCCGCGCCGCGTGCATCTCATCTATGGCATGATGGAGACCAAGGACGCGCACGCCTACATCGCGCCGTTCAAGGGCCTGGTCGAGCGCGTCTACACGGTGCCGATCCCCGACGAGCCGAACGCCTTCGCTGCGGAAGCCCTGGCCGAGATTGCCAAGGCGGAAGGCTTCGATGTGGTGGCGACCGCGAGCCTGCCCGATGCGTTGACGCGATCGCAGGCTGCGCTCGACGGCCCCGGCCGCGTCTTGATCTGCGGCTCGCTCTATCTCGCCGGCCACGCCCTCAGGCTGCACGGCTGAGCCAAGACGCAGATGGCCGGGACGAGCCCGGCCATGACGCAATCATCTCTGAAGAAACAAAGTCTACGTGCTGATCGTGCCGTTGATCCAGGCGGCGAGGTGATTCTTGGGGTAGGCGCCTTTCAGCGTGCCGGCGACCTCGCCGTCCTTGAACAGGATCAGCGTCGGGATCGCACGAACGTTGTAGAAGGACGGCGTGCGCGGATTCTCGTCGATATTCAACTTGGTGATGCGCACCTTGCCGTTGAGCTCCTTGGCGATCTCTTCCAGCGCTGGCGCAATCTGCCGGCAGGGGCCGCACCACTCGGCCCAGAAATCGACGACCACCGGGGTCGATGATTTGAGCACCTCGGCCTCGAAATTGTCGTCGGAAACCTTCTCAGTAGCCATTTGCTTCTCCTAGCGACCGGCGGCGCCAGCGGAATCGCCGGTCTTGCCTCTCAAGTCTCGGAAACTAGGTATGCGCTCCGATGCCGTCAAGGCTGCTGCGCGCGCCGCAACAGTCGCTGCTCGGCGGCATCAAGCGAAGTTGAAGGGATCTCCATCAGCCGCGGCCCGTCTGTCCACAGCAGCGCGGCGCGCAAGGGGAGGTCCGGATAGAGCCCCTTGAGCGCCTGCCGGTAGCCGGCGAGCTGGGCGATATAGGCGGGAGCGACCTCTTCGAGCGTTTTGGGCGGCGGCCGGTTGGTCTTGTAGTCGAGGATGAGCAGGCCGCCATCGACGCGGGCAAGACGGTCGATCTGGCCTTCCAGATCGTAGCCGCCGATCCGCGCCACCACCGGAACCTCGGCGAGGCTTCCCGGCTGGAACAGAGGCGCGAACGAGGCATCCCTGACGATGGCGAGCGACTCGGCGACGATCTCCTCCTGCAGGCCTTCCGTGAGGCCGATGCCCCGTGCCGCGACGAAGGCGCGTGCCGCCCGTTCCTGGTCTTGGGGCTCGACCTCCGGCAGATGTTGCAACAGGGCGTGGACGAGCCGCCCGCGGGCGTAGCGGCCATTCTCGCTGAGCGCGAGCGGCCCGAGCGGCGGCTGATCGGGAAGCGCCTCCGTTACGTCCGCGAGGCCGAGCGACAGCCGCGAGGGGGCAAGCTTGGGCCGCGGGTGCTCGCGCGGGGCGAAAGCCAGCGCCCAGGTGGGGAGCGGTTCCGGCATAACCTGTTTCGATGTGGTCTCCGAGGGTGGCACACACTCCGTTTGCGGCGCTTCCATGCGGCGCAACGGTTTGCCGTCCGCGCCGATCTGCGCCGTCAACCGCCCGTCGAGCCCGTCCTTGACCAGGTCGTACCAGACATCCTTCTCGCGCCGCTTCACTCCCTCCCAGCCGCAGACATAGAGCCGGTCCTCCGCCCGCGTCATGCCGACATAAAGCAGCCGGTGATATTCCTCGCGCTCGGCCCGCAGGACGGCCTGTTTGCTTTGTTCAATGCCGGCAAGATTCGACAGTCCTTTGGGCGGCCAGATGAGGTGACCGACCTCATCGGGATGTTCGCCGGCGCGGGGCAGCGGATAGAGGCCGATCCCTTGCTGCTTCGGTGCCATGCAGGTGTCGGGCAGGAACACGATCGGTGCCTGCAAGCCCTTCGCGCCGTGCACCGTCATGATGCGTACCTCGTCACGCTCCTGCTCCATATCGCGCTTGATCTCGACATCGCCCGCGCGCAGCTGATTGACGAAGCCCTGTAGCGACGGCGCGGCCTCGCGGTCATAAGCGAGCGCGGTGTCGAGGAACTCGTCGATCGCCTCGGCTGCCTCGGGCCCAAGCCGCGTGAGCATCGCCTTGCGCAAGCGCTGCCCGTCGGCGCCGAGCAGCTCGGAAAAGAATTCGTAAGGCGGCAAGACGTCGGCGCGGGCGAGCCAGGCCGTGAGCGTCTCGACGGCCTTGGCGAAGCGCCCATCATGCTTCGCCTTGGATTGCAGCGCCGCCCACAGCGACAAACCGTTGCGATCGTGCGCGAGCGTGAAGAGATCGTCGTCGTCGAAGCCGAATAGCGGGCTCTTGAGCACGACGGCGAGTGTGAGATCGTCATCGGGCATCAGGAGGAAATCGGCCAGCGCCACGAGGTCCTGCACCGCGAGCTGCTCGGTGAGCTTCATGCGGTCGGCGCCAGCCACCGGCACGGCGAGCCGCTTCAACTCGCGGATCATCGGCGTGGTGAAAGGATCGCGCCGCCGCACCAGGATCAGGATATCGCCGGCCTTGATCTTGCGGCCCTTCGAGACAAGCTGCTCGTCAGTGTCGAGCCAGCCTTTGATCGCGGCGGCGATGCGCTTGCAGAGCTGATCGACCGAACGTGCGCCCGCCGGCTCCTCGTTCCAAGGCTCGAATGCATCGGTCTCTGCCGGCTTCTGCTCGGCCTCGACCTCCCATAACTCGACCAGGCCCGCTTCGCCGGTCCTGAAGGCGTAGTGCTGGATGATCGCGCCCTCTTGCCAGGTCAGCCCGTCGCCGGCGGGCGGCCGTCCGAACACGCTATCGACCGCTTCGAGAATTGGCTCGGTCGAGCGGAAGGAAAGGGTGAGCGGCACATCGTGCCAGACCAGACCGAGCGCCGCGGCCCGTTGCCTGAAGGCGCGGCCGACCTCGCCGAACCGCGCCGGGTTGGCGCCCTGGAAGGAATAGATCGACTGCTTTTCATCGCCCACCGCGAACAGCGTACGCAGCTTCTCGCTTGCGCCCGCGCCGGCAAAGAACTCCGCTGCCAACGCCTCGATGATGCTCCATTGCGCGGGGTTGGTGTCCTGTGCCTCGTCGACCAGGATATGGTCGATGCCGCCGTCGATCTTGTACAGCACCCAGGCGGCCGCATCGGCGCGCGACAGCAGGCTCTGCGTCTTGACGATGAGGTCGTCATAGTCGAGCGCGGCTTCAGCCCGCTTGCGCCGCTCATAATCGGCCTGTACCGCGTCGGCGAGCGCCAGCACCGCGGCGCTGGCTTCGGCCAGACGCAAATGCGCCAGCTTGTCCCTGATCGCTGCGAACTCGGCTTGCGCTTCGATGAGCCGCGTGCAGATCAAGGGGGCTCCCGATGCGATCGCCTTGCTGCAAATCTGCGCGCGCATTTTGCCGTCTTGCGTCAGGAGCGCCGGCATGAGTGCCACCACGCGGCTCTCGCCCGTGGTGGCCAGCGTCGCGCGCAGGGCAGCTTCCGCGTCACTGTCGCGCGCCCCCGAACCAAATTCGGAAAAGGCACCAAGGGCATCGTCGATCTCTTCATCGCTCAGCACGGCGGCGAGCTGCGCGATCAGCGTGTCTTCCGTTTGCTCGTCGACGCCGAACAACCGCTTGAGCGCGCGGGCTTCGGCCTCTGCCCAGTCTTCGCTGCTTTTGTGATAGGCGACCATGCGCACAAGCTCGGCGCGTTTGCCGAGCACGGCATTGATCACCTCGCGAATGTAATCGCCGGAGGTGAGGCCGACGATCTTGGCAAGCGCGCTGCCGAGGATACCGTCGCCGTCCTCGGCGGCGCGCGCGACGGTGGCGTCGAAGGCGGCACGCCGCAGCAGCGCCTGCTCGCGCTCGTCCAGCACGGAGAAATGCGGTGTCACCTGCGACTCCAGCGGGAAGCGCTGCAACAGCCGCTCGCAGAAGCCGTGGATGGTGTGGATCTTGAGCCCGCCTTTGGCTTCGAGCGTCCGCGCGAACAGGCGCCGCGCGGTGCGCAGCTCCTTCTCGTCTGGAGCTCGCCGCAGCAAATCCGAGAGTTGCCCGCGCAACTTGTCGTCGTTGACCGTCGCCCACTCGGCGAGCACCTTGAGTAGGCGGTTCTGCATCTCCGCCGCCGCGGTCTTGGTGTAGGTGAGACACAGAATGGATTCAGGCTCGAAGTCCGCGAGCAGCAGCCTTAGGGCCCGGCTGACCAACACCGCGGTCTTGCCGGTGCCGGCATTGGCCGACACCCAGGCCGAGGCGGCCGGATCCGAGGCGCGCGCCTGATTGCGGTCGGCCTCCGGGGGAAGCGTCCGCGTACTCATCGGAACTCCTCCTCGGCTTCTTGCGTCAGCCATTCCTTGACGCGGGCGAGGTGCTCGTAATCGTCATAGTCGTAGGCGCGGGAGAACGGGCCTCTGCGGCGCTTCACCTCGTAGGGCATGTCGGGATCGGCGTAGCGCGCGACGAGATCGCTCAGTCTTCGGATCGCTTCGTTGGCGAGCACGGATGGCGAGGTCTTGGCCGCCGCGCGCTGTTCGCCGCCCTCATCGCGGCCTGAGGCGTGGATATAGACGAGGCCGCTGACGCTCACCTTCTCGAGACCCTCGAAGCCGCCCCCTTCGGCGATTGCGCCCTCGAGCGAAAGCTGTGGCGCGTAGAAATCCTCGACATGCTTCGGCACCGGCGGCTTGCCGGTCTTGTAATCGTAGATCGCCACCGAGCCGTTATCGGCGACGTCGATCCGGTCGGCGCGCGCGGTGAGGGTGAAGCCGTTGCCGACGGGGAGCGCGCCGCCGACCTCGGTCAGGATGCGCGCGATTCCCACCCGCCGGCCCGGCTCGGTCGCGGCGAACCAGCGGGCGAACCGCCGCAGTTGCGGCCGCCAGAACGCCTTGACCAAAGGCGATCCGCCGAGCTTGGCAAAATGCGCATCGGCGATGCGCATAAGCTCGACCTCGATGTCGGCGGGGAGGGTGTCGGGGTAGGCGCGGGTGAAATCATGCAAGGCGCGATGCACGATCTGCCCGCGCATGGCAGCGTCGGGCTCCATGCCGAGCTGTTGCATCGGCTCGAGCTTCAACACGTGCCGGGCGAAGATCTCGTAAGGGTTGGCGATCCAGCGCTCGATGCGGGTGACGCTCAGTTGCTTCGGCCGCGCTTCCAGCGGCGGACACGGCCTTGGCGGCTCGATCGGCTTAAACCCGTCTGTCGTGTCGCGTTCGCGCGCCCAATGGAGCCAGGGCTGGGTGGGTTGGATTTTTTGTTCCAGCCCCGAGGCTTTCACCAAGGCGAGCAAGCGCTGCAGCCAGCGCGACGGCACGGTCTGCACGCCGTCCACTTTATGCGCGCGCGTGAGATAGACCTCGCGCGCGCCCAGCCCTTGCGCGAAATCGTGCGCGGCAAGGCCGATCCGCCGCTCGGGCGGCGAGAGGCCGAGCGTCCCGCGCATCGGCCGGCTGAGCCAGGGGCCGGCTTCCTGATGCCGCGGCCACACCCCTTCGTTGAGGCTGCCGAGGATCACCAGATCGGGCTGTTGCAGCCGCGCTTCCAGCGGTCCCCAGATGGAGAGCCGCGGGTGCAGTGCCGCGCGCGGCCGCACCACCTCGCCGGCAACCAGGCTGCGATAGAACGGCGGATAGTCCGCGGCGCTGAGCGTCAGGCCGTGGCCTGCATCGATCAGCTCGGCGAGCAAGACGGAAAGCGCTTCGCCGGCATCGCCCTGCCATAGGCCGGAGGATGAGCCGCTGGCGTCGCGTGCCAGTTTCTCGGCCACCGCGGCATGAGCTTCCGCCAGGCGGGACGCGGGACTGGGCAGGCCGCCTTTCGCCAGTTCAGTCAGCGGGGCGAATGCCGCTTCGAGATCGGCCACCAACCGAAGCGCCGCCTGATGCTTTTCAGGGCCGAGGCGCCCGCGCTTTCTCTCTGCTTGCGCGTCTTCCAGCGCGGCCCGGGCGCCGGCGAGCCCTTGTCCGACATAAACGTCGCGGAAGGCGCCGCGCTCCAGCGCCCGCGCCTCCTCGCGCGCCCGCTCAGGGCGGCGCCCGAGCAGCGCCAGAGGATGTTTGAGCAAGGCCATCAGCTCAGCCGGGGCGAAGTCGTTCTCGAAGGCGCCCAACACGAGATCGAGGAAAGCCCCCGGCACGGTGCGCGTGACGGGAATGCCGGCGGAATCGTCGATCGCCAGATCATAGCGCTTGAGCCGCGCCGCCACGCGCCGCGCCAGCACGCGGTCGGGCGTGACCAGCGCCGCGGTCTTGCCTGGCGTTTCGACGCTCGACCGCAGGATCAGGGCGATGGCCTCGGCTTCATCATGCGCGTTCGGCGCCACCACGAGCCGCATGCCGGCAAGCCCATTGGCGACGCTGGCGCGCCCCTCCGGCGACAGCCCCTCAGCGGCGAGGAACTCCTGCCAATGCTCCGTGCTCTCGGCGGGACGCAGCGCCTCGCTGGCGAGATAGAGACGCGCGCGGGAGGCGGCATCGGGTTTGCTCCCCGGCACGGTGGTGACCTCATCGCGGCGCACGCCGAGCTTGCGCAACAGCTCGGCCATGCCGGCTTGCGGATGCTCGGGATGCTCGGACAACGTGGCCCAGCTCTCCGCATCGAGGGATTTATCCAGTCCCGGCAGCACCACCGCGCCGTTCGGCAGCGAAGCGATGACTTGGAGCAGCCGCGCCGTTGCCGGCACGGTGCCGGTCGATCCCGCCGCGATGACGGGATGGGGCGAACCGCGGGCGAGCCGCTCGGCCTCCTTTGCCATCAACAGGCTGCGTCGTGCGACGGGCGACATGAGCCGGCTGTCGGCGAGATATTTCGGCCAATGCTCGGTGACGATCTTGAGGAACTCCACGGTGAGCTGCCAGTGGCCGGCGAATTCGTCGGGCACGATGGCGTCGAGGCGCGAAACATCGATCTCTTCCGTTTCGATCACATCGATCAGATTGGCGAGGTCGGCGGCAAGATAAGAGGCCTGTCCGGGAGTCAGTTCGACAACTGGAGAGGCAGTGACGCCGCGCTCGGCCGCCGCCTCGAGGCGAAGCAGGTGCCGGAAGGCGAGCACGAGCCGCATCAAAGCTAGCCGTCGCGGCAACGCGCCGATCGCGGCTTCGCCCAGCGCGCCATCCGCTCCGAGACTCTCCTCGGCCCCGAAGATGATGGCCGCATCCTCGTCGGGATCGCCGAGCGCTCTGATGCGCGGCAGCAGCAGAGCCCCGCCCTTCGCCTCCGCCAAGAACGCCTCGCGTAGCGCCCGAGCGGCGCGGCGGGTAGGCAGATAGATGGTGGTGAGCGGCAAAGCGAGCGGATCGGGCGGGAGCCGGCCGGGGGAGGGCAGGTCACCGGCGAGAACGGCCCTGGCGAGCGTGGTGAGGAACGGCGCTGAAGGCGGGATGGTGGAGAGCCGCGGACGCGATGATAAGGGCTCAGGCACCTTCGCGCTCGAACAAGCTCTCGGCTTCCGCCAACGCGTCAGGCGTGCCGACATGCATCCAGCGCCCATCGAGACGCACGCCGTAAAGCTTGCCCTTGGCGAGCGCGCGGTCCCACAGCAGGTTCAGCGAGAAGCGCCCCTCGGGCGCGTCTTTGAACAGTCGTTCGTCGCACAGCGACACGCCGGCGAAGGCGAACGGCACAACCTCGTTCGTGCGCCGCGCCAACCTTCCCTCGGCGTCCATGGAGAAATCACCCCTCGCCGCATAGCCGATGCTGGTGGCGGTCGGCGCGAGCAACAGCAGGCAATCCATCGAAGCCGGATTCCATTTGCGCAACATGCGTGTGAGCGCGGGTGCGGCACCCTCGGTCCACACCGAATCGGCGTTGTGGACGAAGAAGGGGCCGCGCCCGAGCAGGGGTAACGCCTTCTTCGCGCCGCCGCCGGTATCCAGCAGCACGCCGCGCTCGTCGGAGACGAGCGTCTCCGGCGGCCTGCCTTTGCGGGCGGCAAGATGCGCTTCGAGCTGTTCGGGAAGATAGTGGACATTGACGACGGCGGTCGTCACGCCGGCCGCGGCGAGGCGGTCGAGCACGTGGTCGAGCAGCGGCCTGCCGGCTAGTGTCACCAGCGGTTTCGGCATGCGCAAGGTCAGCGGGCGCATGCGCTCGCCGAAGCCTGCAGCTAGAATCATCGCCGTCCTCGCCTCGGTCATGGCCGCTTGCCTTTACACCACGAGCGGCGGCAGGGTCTCAGCGGCGGGAAATTCGCGCGCATAAAAGCGGCGGAGTTCGGCCAACGCGGGATGCGCGAGGTCGCGCTCGAGGTAGCGTGCGACCCGCGGGATATGAGCGAGATAACCGCGCTTGCCGTCACGTTTCGCCAATCGCGCAAAGATGCCGAGGATCTTAGAGTTTCTTTGGGCGCCGAGCGTCGCGTAAAGCGAGACGAACCGATCGCCCGAAAAGTTCTTGTCTTGCGCGCCCCGGGCGGAACAGTAGCGAGCGAGAAGCTCCCGTTCAAGCGCTTCCGGAACCTCAAGCCTGGCATCCTGCAGCAGCGATACCAGGTCGTAGGCCAGCGGGCCGAAAAGCGCGTCCTGGAAGTCGAGAATGCCGACCTTTTTGACCCCCTCGCGCTGCGGCAACCAGATCAGATTGGGCGAGTGATAGTCCCTGAGAACCCAGCCCAGGTCGGCTTTTGCCGCTTCCGCAAGCAGTGGCCGCCACAGCGCCCGGAACTCCTCGGCAAGCTCGGCCGGCATTGGCCTGCCATGCAGGGCTGGCCAGAACCAGTCGATCAGCAGCGAGGCCTCGGTCAGCATCGCCTCGGCATCGAAAGCCGGCAGCCGGTAAGGCGTGTGGCCTTCGATCGGCAACAGCTGCGGTGGCGGCTGCTGCGCGAGCACGGCAAGCACATCGACCGCCGCGCCCCACATCTCGCCCATCCTGCCCCGGCGCGCCACCTCGCCGCTGAATACCCTGTCGCCGAGGTCTTCGAGAATGAGAAAGCCTTGGTCGAGGTCGAAGGCGTAGATGGCCGGCGCCGAAAGGCCGCGTTGCCGCAACGCCCCCGCCACCGCCACGAACGGCGTCACGTCTTCGGCGAGATGCACCAGCGCGCTATACGGCTTGCCGTCGCGGATGGGCGGTCCATCCGGCTGTCGCGGAGCGTTCATCAAGATGGCCGAACGATCCGGCAGTACGAGCCGCGCATAAGAGCGCGTCGAGGCGTCGCCTTGCAGGTGGCGCGCGGGGGCTGCGGCATAGGGCGTCTTGTCCAGGAACTTCGCCATCTGCTCGAGACGCCCGAGTCTCGGCTCCCAGACGCCATGTCCCGTGAGGACGATGCGGCGTTCATTCGGCGTCGCCGTCTCGTCCATGGCGATGTCGAGCCGGTCGCCGGGAAGCCAGCCTGCCGCGCGCTCGGGCCACTCGATGAGAACCGCGCCCTCGGTCAGCGCGTCGTCGAGGCCGAGCTCGTCCAGTTCGGCCGGTGCGAGCCGATAGAAATCGCAATGGGTGAGGGTGAGGCGCGGCGTCTCGTAACGCTGCATCAGCGCGAAGGTCGGGCTCGGCACTTCGCCCTCGCCGTCGAGCCGCGTGACGAGCGCGCGGGCGAAGGTCGTCTTGCCGGCGCCGAGCGGTCCTGACAGGGCGACGACGTCGCCCGCTTGCAGCAACGAGGCGAGGCGGCTGGCGAGGATGTCGAGCCGAACCAGGTCGACATCGTCGAGACTGAAACAAACGGTCATCCGGCGAGGCTTGATTTGAAGCGCTGCTCCTCGCTGCCGGCGTCGTCGGTGGCGGGCTGCGGCTCGAGGGGGAGCAACAGCGTGACGCGCGTTCCCCGTCCCGGCGCGGAATCGAGCGCGACCGCGCCGCCATGCAGCTCGGCCAAGCTCTTGACGATGGAGAGCCCAAGTCCCAGGCCGCGGTGGCTTGACCCCTGTGGCCGGCTCTCGAAGCGGTCGAACACGGCCTGCTGATAATCGGCGGGGATGCCGACGCCCTGATCGGTGACGGTGAAGGCGAGCATGGCCCGTTCGCGCCCGCAGCCGAGGCCGATCTTGCCGCCCGCGTCGGAGAAACCGATCGCATTGGACAGCAGGTTGTAAAGCATCTGCGTGACACGCCGGCCGTCGGCAACGAACTCATCGAGGCCGGGCTCGATGGCGATATCGAGCGCGACATGGTTCTGGGTCAGCCGCTCTTGCACGCCCTGCACCGCCTGGTCGATCACCTCGCGCACCTTGACCGGCGACAGCTTCAACTCGAGCGAGCCGGCGTCGATCGTCGCCAGGTCGAGAATATCATCGATGATGGCCAGCAGGGTACGCCCTGACTGCCTGATATCGTTGAGATAATCGCGCTGCCGATCGGTCAGGGGGCCGGCGATCGGGCTCGCCAGCAGCTCGCTGAAACCGATGATGTTGGTGAGCGGCGTGCGCAGCTCGTAGGACACATGGCTGATGAACGCGGTCTTGAGCCGGTCGGCCGCTTCGAGCGCCTCGTTCTTCTCGATCAGCGCGCGCTCGGCGTGCTTCACGTCCGATACGTCGACATAGGTCAGCAGCGTGCCGCCATCCGGCAGCGGCAGCACCGCGCAAGCCAGCACGCTGCCGTCGGCGCGGTCGAACTCCCGCTCATAGGCGACGCGTTCGGCGACGATGGCTGTCACCGATTCCTTGATGCCCTCCCACTCCTCCGGCGCGTTATACAGCACGCTACACCAGGAGATGATCTCCTCGATATGCGGCTCGCCGTCGAGCTGGCGCGGGTTCAGCCGCCACATGGTGGCGAAGGCGCGGTTGTGCAGACGCAAGCGACCATTCGGCGCGAACACGGCGACGCCCTCGCGCAACGTGTCGAGTGTCTCGGTCTGCACCTCGATCAGCGCGTTGTATCGGCTCTCCAGCTTGAGCCGCTCGGTGACGTTCTCGTAGAGATAGGTGACGCCCGCCGCCCCCTCGCTGTCGGCCACCACATGCAGCGTGCGGCCGTCGGGCAGGTGCCACTGATCCTCGGCCTGCGCATTGGTGCCGTAACGGGCGAGCCAGCCAGTCTTCCAATCGCGGTAATCGGCCTTCTCGGGGAGGCGCCGCGCCTGGCGTAGGCGGTCGAGAATCTCGCCGTCGCGCGGATGCGTGCCGAGCCACTCGGGATCGAGCTGCCAGAGTTCGACATAGGCCTGATTGAAATGGGTGAGCCTTTGGCTTGCGTCGAACACGGCAAAGGCCGTGGCGAGCCGGTCGAAGCTCCTGAAGCGGGTTTCCAGGCTTGGCTTCGCCTCGGCGCGGCCGCGCTCGGATCGATGCGCCTCGTCAAGCAGGGCACGCAGTGAGGCAATCTGTTCTTCGAGCTGGCGTTGCTTTGCGGCGGTGTCGGCAAGATCGAGCCGCTGGCCGGCGAGGTCGCGCACCTTGATGACGATGGTGCGCCCGGTGGTGCGGCCGTCGACCTCGACATAACGGTTGCGCTGGGTGCGCAGCATCAGGTTGAAGGGTTCGCCCCGCTCGGCCAGAGGATCGATGGCGCTATTGAGGTCGTAGGCCGAGGCGGCGTCGAGCCAGCCCGCGAAATTCAACAACGTGGCCGCGTCGCGCGGCACCCCAACCGCCGCCGGCAAGCTTGCCACGAGAAGCTCGGCCTCGCCGGACTCCGCCACCACCATCAGCGCCTGCGGCTCGGCCGTGAGCAGCGTCTCAAGCGTGCTCTCGCTCATGCGATAGCGTTCGGCTTCGATCTCGGCCAGGGCTTCGGCCTTGCGCGCGCGCTCGGTCGCGCGCAGACAGGCGATCGCCGTACCGATGGCAAAGGCGATGACGCCGAGAATGATGCCGAGCGTCAGCAGGATGCGCGGATCAAATGCCGCCGCTTCGCGTGCGGCAAGCGCCGCCCGCAGGGGTACCGTGCAGAACGCAATGGAACAGATCAGGACGCGGCACAGCACCTTTGGCCACCTTGATGAAGGTGCAGCCTTGCCCCCGCTGGTCCGCATGGTCCCTCGCTCCCACGCCGCCGCCCATGGCCCCGCCTCGCTTCACGCTGCCACAGACTGAACGCGGGCCGATCGACCCCGCGAGCCTCAAGGCGAATCAAAGTCTAGATTAACCGCATCGCCGACTCTTGCCCACTGGCCTGAGCACTTTGGTTAATCATGACGCGGGCATGACACGCGGGCCGCTCAATAGCGATAGGTGTCGGGCTTGTAGGGGCCTTCCACCGGCACGCCGATATAGTCGGCCTGGTCCTGCTTGAGCTTGGTCAGTTTCGCGCCGACCTTGCCGAGATGCAGCCGCGCCACCTTCTCGTCGAGCTGCTTCGGCAGCGTATAGACCGCTTTCTTGTAGGCGCTCGGATTGGTCCACAGCTCCATCTGCGCCAGCGTTTGATTGGTGAAGGAGGCGCTCATCACGAAGCTCGGGTGGCCCATGGCGTTGCCGAGATTGACCAGCCGTCCCTCCGACAGAAGGATGATGCGGTGACCGTCGGGGAACTGGATCTCGTCCACCTGCGGCTTCACATTCTCCCATTTCATGTTGCGCAGCGCCGCGACCTGAATCTCCGAGTTGAAATGGCCGATATTGCAGACGATGGCGCGATCCTTCATCGCCCGCATATGGTCGATGGTGATGACGTCCTTGTTGCCGGTGGCGGTGACGAAGATATCGGCGCGCGGCGCGGCATCCTCCATGGTGGTGACCTCGTAGCCTTCCATCGAAGCCTGCAACGCGCAGATCGGATCGACCTCGGCGACCAGCACGCGGCAGCCGGCATTGCGCAGTGAGGCGGCTGAGCCCTTGCCCACGTCGCCGAAGCCCGCCACCATGGCCACCTTGCCGGCCATCATCACGTCGGTGCCGCGACGAATGCCGTCGACCAGGCTTTCGCGACAGCCATAGAGATTGTCGAATTTCGACTTGGTGACGCTGTCATTGACGTTGATGGCGGGGAACAGCAGCGTGCCCTTCTTCTGCATCTCGTAGAGGCGGTGCACGCCGGTGGTGGTCTCCTCGGTCACGCCGCGAATGTTCTTGGCGATCTCGGTGTACCAGCCCGGCTTCTCCTTCAGCGTACGCTTGATGGCCGCGTAGACCACCTCTTCCTCTTCATTGGAGGCAGTCTCGAGGAAGGCGGTGTCGCCCTTCTCGGCGCGGGCGCCGAGATGCACGAGCAGCGTCGCGTCGCCGCCGTCGTCGAGGATCAGGTTGGGTGTGCCGCCGTCGGCCCAGGCGAAGATGCGATGCGTGTAGTCCCAATATTCCTCGAGGCTCTCGCCCTTATAGGCGAACACCGGGATGCCCTTGGCGGCGATGGCCGCCGCGGCATGGTCCTGCGTCGAATAGATGTTGCAGGAGGCCCAGCGGATATCGGCGCCGAGCGCCTGCAGCGTCTCGATCAACACCGCGGTCTGGATGGTCATGTGCAGCGACCCGGCGATGCGTGCGCCCTTCAATGGCTGCTTCGCCGCATACTCCTCGCGCACCGCCATCAACCCAGGCATTTCGGTCTCGGCGATGGCGATTTCCTTGCGGCCCCAATCGGCCAATCCGATGTCTTTGACGTGGTAGTTCATATGCTGGGCTTCCCGCTGGTTGAGGCCGCTGACGATAAGGATATAAAGAAGTCCTTATACGATTTTGCAAGCCGTTGCCAAGGCAAAAGGGGGGTGCTCCGCCCGGCCCTTATGAGCCTTTGCGCGGCCAACGCATGGCCGTTTGCGACCGCCGCGAAGCGCCCAGGGCTAACGGTCAGTGTGTAGGAACAATCGGAATTACGGTTTGACGCACTCACCCAGCGAGGTGAACACCGAGCGCCTGACCACGGCGTGCGTCTGAAATCCCTCGCGCGCCATCAGCTGTTGGTGCAGCTCGGGCAATCGATAGAAGGGGACGCTCGGGTACCAGTGATGCTCGAGGTGATAGCCGACGTTGCGCGGTAAAATGAAGATCGACTCGATGAAGGTCGGGATCGTGGTGCGAGTGATCGAATATTCCTCTTCGTCGCTCTCCACCGCGCTGTGCTCGCAGATGATACGGACATACTGAACGAGGATCTGCCAAGTGCAGAACGGAACGAGCCAGTACAGCAGGAACCCTCCCCAGGCGTCGAATACGGTCAAGGCCCCGGCGACAACCGAGTAGAAAGCGAGCTTGGCCGCAAGCATCCAGTGCGGCGAGGGCACGAGGAACGAGCCCACCAGACCTCTGACTATCCAGAACATCCCGGTGAAGAAGAAGGCGCGGCGCAACAGCACCGCCGCCAAGCCGAGCCTCGTCTTGGGAAACACCCAGCCAGGCTCCAACTCTCCCATGGCGTCGTGGGTGTACCAGATGTGCCGGTTTCCATCGCCCGGCAGGTTTGTGTATTGATGATGCGTTCCGTGAAATTTGCGGAAGCCTTCGACCGAAGCGAATGTCGGCCACATCAGGAACAGGTTGGCAAACAGGTCGTTCTGCCAGCGCGTCGGCAGGTAGCGATAATGCGAAGCATCGTGTCCCAGGATCAGCAGCGCGTGCTGGCGCGACCCGATCACCATGACCGCGAGTAGATACAGAGCGGGGTGCCAGAAATACGCGGAGACCGCGATCGCTCCGGCAATCGCCGTCCACTCCTCCGCGGTCGCAGCCAGAGCTCTCCCCGGCTGCAGTGCGGACAACTCTTTGATCTTCGCCGGCGGCAGCCGTTCCGGGATCGCCCTGCTCGTGTTGTGCGGATGCACAACGACCGGGTTCTTGGAGATATCCTCCGTCGGGTTCTCTGCCCGAAGGAAAGTGACGATCCGGCTGATTTGGTCGAGAGGCGGCATCGGTGCCTTACGCAATCACTGCGGAGAAAGTCATTTCTCTGCATAGTAGGGCGATCTTAGGGCGATGCGATGAAAATCGCATCGAGCTGCATTCGCTGCGGCATTGTTTGATTCGCCTCAATGCACGGCCTGGTTCAGGAGGCTTTAGAATTGTCGATGCTCGATCCCGACCGAAACGCCGCTGCGGCGCAGATTTATGTCTGGGACTGCTTCGTCAGGCTGTTCCACTGGGCCTTGGTTGTGAGCTTTACGGTCGCTTATCTGACCGAGGACGATCTCCTCAAGGTGCATGTCTGGGCGGGCTATGCGGTCGGCGCGCTGGTCCTAGCACGCGTGATCTGGGGCTTCGTCGGGCCGATACACGCGCGCTTCTCCGACTTCATCTACGCGCCGGCCGACACGCTGCGTTACGTCCGCGATCTCGTGCTGTTCCGCGCCGAGCGGCATCTCGGCCATAGTCCTGGCGGCGGCGCCATGGTCGTGCTGCTGTTGGTGTTCCTAGCCGCGACGGTCATCACCGGCCTCGTGGTCTATGGCGGCGATCAGCAGGCGGGGCCGCTTGCCGGCATGTTCACCAAGGACACCGGCGAAGCCATGGAAGAGGTGCATGAAGTGATCGCCAACATCACGCTCGCTCTCGTGCTGGCCCATATCGCCGCCGTCGTGCTGGCGAGCTTCGTGCACCGAGAAAATCTGGTTCGTGCCATGCTCACCGGCTACAAGCGCCGCTGAGGTGGCTAAGATCCGACGGTATACAAGTGGCGTCGAAAGCCTCATTGGGGCGATGGAGGAGCAGCCATGCTCAATTTTCTCGGCTGTAGCGCTCAAGGCATTGCGGTGGCCAATGGTGTGACCACTGTCGCGCTTCTGGAGCATCTGGTTGAGCGGAATATTCTGACGCGGGCGGATGTGCGAGCCATTCTCGGAAGCGGCATCGAATGCCTGGAGCCGCGCATCAATGTGCGGACCGTTGCGGAGGCGGTGCATCTGATGCGAGAGCAAATGCTGCCTCTGTTCGGCGACTAGACCGCTGCGACGGATCACCTGGCGACGAGGGCTGGTAGTCCGCGGCTAATCCTCTTCGCCGAAGCCGCTCTCGACCAGCTTGATCAAGGCTTCGAGCGCGGCCTGCGCCTCGGGCCCCTCCGCTTCGATCAGGATGGTGTGGCCTTGGCCCGCGGCGAGCATCATCAGGCCCATGATCGAGGTGCCGCCGACCGTATGCCCTTCGCGCGTCACGCGGACCTCCGCAGTGAAGCCCGAGGTGCAGCGGACGAACTGGGCGGAGGCCCGTGCGTGCAATCCCTTCTTGTTGGGAATCACCACCTCGGCGAAATGGAGTCCCGCGCGACGCTCCTGCTGATTATCGCGGAGCTTCGCCACGCTCTAATTCGCCGCGAGGATTTGGCTGGCCACGCTGATATATTTGCGCCCGGCTTCCTGCGCCTGGGTGATGGCCTCTTGCAGCTTGCACTCGCCCCTGACGCTGGCGAGCTTCACCAGCATCGGCAGATTGACGCCGGCGATCACCTCGACGTTCTGCCGCTCCATCGCCGAGATGGCGAGGTTTGACGGCGTGCCGCCGAACATATCGGTGAGGACGACAACGCCCTTGCCGCTATCCACGCGGGCGAGCGCCGTCAGCATGTCGCTCCGCCTCACGTCGAGATCGTCGTCGGGTCCGATCGAGATGGTCTCGATCTGCTCTTGAGGTCCGACCACGTGCTCGAGCGCGGCACGAAATTCGTGCGCAAGCCTGCCATGGGTGACGATGACGACGCCGATCATGTTGCCCCTTGGGTGGAATCCGCCTGCTGAAAGGCTGCCATCTTTGTCGGGAGAGGGAGTGTTCGCACCTGCGTTCCTCCCCCTAATTGGCATTGTCCGGCGCCGCCCGCAAGAGCGCCATTTTGAGCTTGAGCGGGGCTGAGGCCTCGAAGGGTGCAAGCCTCAGGGTGGGGAGGGAAACGCCTGCGATCACCATCTTTTTCGCCGATTCTGGCGGCATCCGCGGCACCTCCTCGCCGGCGACGAGATCGCAAACCAGCACGAGCTCCGCTTCCGGAAGGAACGGCACCTGCATAATGCCGAGCCCTCTCACTTCGATCTTGCCGGCAATGGTCGGCGGCACCGAGGCGGTCAGCGTGCCATCCGAATTCGCCGTGACGTAGACCTGATCGTCGGCCACGAGGCTCGGACATAGCGCGCCGTCGCCCGGGAGTTCCATGAATTTGAGAGCCAAGTCCGATTTGCCTGCGCCCGGGCTGCCGCGCAACAGCACCCCGCGCCGCCCCAGCGCCACGCAAGTGCCATGGACCAGCTCGCGCGCCTGTTTCAAACATGCCTCGCGTGTCGCTTATCAGGTTGCCGGCAGGCGGATCACGAAGCGCGCTCCGCCGCTCTTGCCGTCGCCTTTGCCGCGCCACATGCCCGACGGCGGACGGTTCTCGGCGTAAAGGCTGCCGCCATGCGCCACCACGATCTGGCGCGAGATGTTCAGCCCGAGGCCGGAGTTCTGACCGAAGTTCTCCTGCGGGCGGTCGGTGTAGAAGCGCTCGAAGATGCGCTCGAGATTCTCCGAGGGAATGCCCGGTCCCTCGTCCTCCACCGCGATCTGGATCTCCGGCCCGATCCTGCGCGCCAACACCGCGACCCTGCCGCCGGGCGGCGAGAACGAGATCGCATTGTCGAGAAGATTGACGATCACCTGGCTCAACCGGCTGTCATGGCCCAAGACGCGATAGGGCTTGGCGCCCGACGCATAGGCGATGTCGAACACGACTTCCGGTGTGTCATCGCGGTGGATGTCGTTGAACAGCGAGACGGTGGTGCGCAACAGATCGGCCATGTCGACCGCCTTGGCGTCCTCGCGCGCCAGCTCGGCGTCGAGGCGGGATGCGTCGGAAATATCGCTGATCAGGCGGTCGAGCCGCTTCACGTCGTGCTTGATGATCTCCATCAGCCGCTCTTTCGAGTCGTCGGTCTTGGCGAGGGGCAGCGTCTCGGTCGCGCTGCGCAACGAGGTGAGCGGGTTCTTCAGCTCGTGCGCCACGTCGGCCGCGAAGCTCTCGATGGCGTCGATCCGCCTGTAGAGCGCGTTGGTCATGTCGCGCAGCGCGCCCGACAGATGCCCGATCTCGTCGGTGCGGTCGGTGAAGTCGGGGATCTCGGCACGCGCCTTGACGCTATGGCGCACCCGCTCGGCCGCCGCCGCGAGCCGCTGCACCGGACCGGCGATGGTGTTGGCGAGGATCACCGAAAGCACGATCGTGACGGCGGCCGCGAACAGCGACACTCGCACGATGCCCCAGCGCTCCGCCGCGACGATATTGTCGATGTCGCCGCCCCGGGTCGAGAGCAGCAAGACGCCGAGCACGGCACGCATGCGCTGGATCGGCACGGCGACCGAGACCACGAGCTCGCCCTTGTCGTTGATGCGCACGATCGGCACCGAGGTTCCGGTCAGCGCGGTCGCCACCTCGGGATAGGCCTTGCCGTTGGCGCCGCCGATCTCGGTGTAGAGCGGTAGGTCGTATTGGCGCATATGCGTCTTGGCCGCCTGCCAGAACCGGGTCAGCACGTCCGGCTTCTCCGCGTCGGGCGCCGGCAGGTCGTAGCGCAGCACCTCGCCGCGCGAATAGAAGGTGTCGGAATCGAGGATCAGTGCGCCGTCGCGGTTATAGATGCGGGCGCGGCTGCCCGTCGGCTTCACCAGCGGGCGCAGAATGGGCGCGGCGCGCTCCGGGTCGATGGCGAATTCCAGCGAGTTGGACAGAGCGTCGTCGGCGGCGTCCGCCTGGCCCTGTTCCTGCTCGAGCAGCTTCTCGGGGTCGAGTTGAACCTCGTTGGTGTCGACGCCGGCGGAGGCGGCGATGGCGCGGGCGATGATCTCGCCCTGAGTGAGCAGGCTCTGCACCTTGGCGTCGATCAGTCCGGCGCGGAACTGGTTGAGATAGAGGATGCCCGAGACGAGGATGGCCAAGCCGATGAGGTTGAGCACGACGATGCGCCGCGTCAGGCTGGAGAACCCATGCCGGAAGGGCAAATGCTCGGAGAGCCAGCGAAACCCGCGCAGGCCGCGGTCGCGGATCACCTTCAGCGCGCGGCGGGTGCGCGCCTTCAGGGTTGCGGCGTCAGGCCGGTGCCAGGACCTGTCGGCCTCGGCGGTCATCGATTAGACCCACCCGTCACTCTTTGAACCGGTAGCCCACGCCATACAACGTCTCGATCACGTCGAAGCTATTGTCGACGGCCTTGAACTTCTTGCGCAAGCGCTTGATGTGGCTGTCGATGGTGCGGTCGTCGACATAGACCTGGTCGTCATAGGCCGCGTCCATCAACGCGTCGCGGCTCTTCACCACGCCGGGCCGGGCCGCCAGCGATTGCAGGATCAGGAACTCGGTGACGGTCAGCGTCACCGGGCGGTTGTCCCACACGCAAGTATGCCGCTCGGGGTCCATCTTGAGCTTGCCGCGCTCGAGCACCTTCGATTTGTCCTCGATCACGCCGGCGGCCGCATCGCGCGGCTGCGCCCGGCGCAGCACGGCTTTCACCCGCTCGACCAGAAGCCGTTGCGGGAAGGGTTTGCGGATGAAATCGTCGGCGCCCATCTTGAGCCCGAACAGCTCGTCGATCTCCTCGTCCTTCGAGGTCAAGAAGATCACCGGCAGCTCGCTGCGCTGGCGCAGGCGGCGCAACAGCTCCATGCCGTCCATGCGCGGCATCTTGATATCGAGGATGGCGAGGTCGGGCGGGCTCTCGGCGAAGCCGTCGAGCGCGCTTGCGCCGTCGTTGTAAGTTTGGGTCTTATAGCCCTCCGCCTCGAGCACCATGCGCAAGGAGGTGAGAATGTTACGATCGTCGTCGACAAGTGCGATGGTTGGCATTGTGGGGGGCCCTTGCGGCGATTGACGTGGTTAAGATGTGCAGGGTTCAGGGCTGCGGTGGATTATGGCAGCTTTGGGGCGCGGTCCGCCACCCGTCATTACCGTGGTGCAACAAATACGATTGTGGCGCAAGTGAATAAGTCTCCAGAAATGCCCGCAAAATCTGAGATCGCGGCCTCCGCGCGTGCGCTCATGCGCCGCGCCTTCAAGGGGTCTTTGGCGACCATCGACGGGCGGAACGGTTATCCTTACGGCTCCCTTATCACGCTCGCGACCGATGCCTCCGGCGCACCCACTTTTCTCATTTCCAAGCTCGCGCGGCACACCGCCAATCTCGCCTCCGACCAGCGCGCCTCGATCATGATCGATGAGACGGGTGCGCTCGCCGATCCGCTGCAGGGCGCGCGCGTCACCGTCTACGGCAAGGCCGAGCCAGCGCCGGAGGAGGGGGTGAGGCGGCGATTCCTCGCTCGTCACCCGGAGGCCGCCTTCTATGCCGACTTCCCGGATTTCGCCTTTTGGCGGCTCGAGCTCGAAGGCGCGCATTATATCGGCGGCTTCGGCCGCATCTTCGATCTAGCGCCGAGCGATCTGCTCGTGCCGCTCGACGGCGCACAGAGCCTGGTCCAAGCCGAGCCCGGCATCGTCGAGCATATGAACGAAGACCATGCCGATGCCATCGAGCTCTACGCCACGGCCCTTGCCGACGCTTCCCCAGGGGCTTGGCGCATGGTGGGCATCGACCCCGAAGGCTTCGACATCGTGCTCGAGGGTGCGGGCCGACGCGTGCTGTTCGCCCAGCCGATAACCACCCCGGCCGAAGCCCGCGCAGAGCTGGTCAGGCTCGCGGCCGAGGCCCGCGCCGGGCGGCAATAACGCTGTTTTTAACGGTCGCGTCATCAGAGCGTGCCTTGAAAGCCGCGCGCGATCAGTGCTAGTTGAGGGACGCGCCTCTCGCCACCCAATCCACCACTTTCGCCCGGGGATGACACCGCATGAGCGTACAGTCGAAAATTGCGCCTGAAGGAGCCAAGACGACAAATCCGAAAGTGCTCGCCTTCGTCGAAGAGGCGAAAGCGCTGTTCAAGCCCGAGAACGTCGTGTGGTGCGACGGATCGCACGTCGAGTATCAGCATCTGCTGAAAACGCTGGTCGATGGCGGCACGGCGATGTGGCTCAACCCCGAAAAGCGCCCGAACTCGATCCTGGTGCGCTCCGACCCCAAGGACGTCGCTCGCGTCGAGGACCAGACTTACATCTGCTCCGAGAAGAAGGAAGACGCTGGGCCGACCAATAACTGGTTCGACCCCAAGGCGATGAAGGAAACGCTGCGCAAGCTTTACGACGGGGCAATGGCCGGGCGCACCATGTATGTGGTGCCCTATTCCATGGGCCCGGTCGGCTCGCCGATCGCCGGTATCGGCGTGATGGTTACGGACTCGGCTTACGCCGTCGCCAACATGCACATCATGACGCGCGTCGGCGACAAGGTGTGGAAGGCGCTCGGCAACAGCGAGGATTTCGTGCGCGGCATGCACACGGTGGGATACCCGCTTCCCACGCCGACGACCGCCGATGTCCCTTGGCCGTGCAATGAGACCAAATACATCTCGCACTTTCCGGAGACGCGCGAGATCTGGTCCTACGGCTCGGGCTATGGCGGCAACGCGCTGCTTGGCAAGAAGTGCCATGCCCTGCGCATCGCCTCGGTGAAGGCGCGCGACGAGGGCTGGATGGCCGAGCACATGCTGATCCTCAAGCTCACCAACCCGGAAGGGAAATCCAAATTCATCGCCGCCGCGTTCCCGTCGGCTTGCGGCAAGACCAATCTCGCGATGCTAATGCCGACCATCCCCGGCTGGAAGGCCGAGACCATCGGCGACGACATTTGCTGGATGAAGTTCGGTGAGGACGGCAGGCTTTATGCCATCAATCCCGAGACGGGCTTCTTCGGCGTGGCGCCTGGCACCTCGACCGAGTCGAATTTCAACGCCATGGAGACGCTCTACGCCAACTGTATCTATTCCAACGTTGCCCTGACCGACGATGGCGATGTGTGGTGGGAGCAGATGAGCGAGGCACCCGCGCACACAGTCGACTGGATGCGCCGTTCCTGGACGCCCTCATCGGGGCGCCCCGCCGCGCACCCGAACGCGCGTTTCACCGCGCCTGCTGCCCAATGCCCGGTGATTGCCAAGGAATGGGAAGACCCCAAAGGCGTGCCGATCGACGCCATCCTGTTCGGTGGCCGACGTGCCACCGTGGTTCCCCTCGTCGTTGAGGCGCTGAATTGGCTGCACGGCACCTTCCTCGGCTCGATCATGGCGTCGGAGAAGACGGCCGCGGCTGCCGGCAAGATTGGCGATCTGCGCCGTGACCCGATGGCGATGCTTCCCTTCTGCGGCTACCACATGGGCGACTATTTCGCTCATTGGGTGAAGATGGGCGAGAAGGGCGGCGCCAAGATGCCGAAGATCTTCTACGTCAACTGGTTCCGCAAAAACGCCGACGGCAAGTTCATGTGGCCCGGCTATGCCGAGAATAGCCGCGTGCTGAAATGGATCTTCGAGCGCTGTGACGGCACGGCCAAGGCGGTGGACACGCCGATCGGCAAGCTGCCGGCCGAAGGCTCGCTCGACGTGAACGGTCTCAAGATCAAGCCCGACGATCTGAAAGAGCTGACCCACGTGGACAAGGAAGGCTGGAAGGCCGAACTGCCCATGATCAAGGAGCATTTCGCCACCTTCGGCGCCAAGCTGCCCAAGGCCCTCAACGACGAGCTTGCCGCGCTCGAGAAGCGCCTCGGCTAACGCACCTTGCCGCCTCACGCGCTTCCCCTTAGGCAAGGCGCATGAGCACGGGACGGAGTGTCGTCGCCGCGGGGCATGAGCTGACCGCATCTGCCGCCGCGGAAATCCTGCAAGACGGCGGCAATGCCTTCGATGCGGCGCTTGCCGGTGTGTTCATGAGCTTCGTCGCCGAGGCGGTATTCTCATCCCCTGGCGGCGGCGGCTTTCTCATGGCGCGTCAGGCAGGGAGCGACACCTCGCGCCTATTCGATTTCTTCGCCGAGACGCCGCTGCAGCGCCGGCCGGAGAGCGAGATCGAGTTCTTTCCGATCTATGCCGATTTCGGCCCCGCCAAGCAGGAGTTTCATATCGGGCTCGGATCGAGCGCCACGCCCGGCGTGGTGCCGGGCCTGTTCGCCATCCACGCCGCACTTTGCAAACTGCCGATGCGCCGCCTGGCCGAGCCGGCGGTGCGCGCGGCCCGCTCTGGCTTCCCGTTGAGCGCGTTCCAAGCCTATCTCTTCACCGTGATCGCCCCGATCCTGACCGCCAGCGAGAGTGTGGCACGCATCTTCGCGCCAAACGGCAAACTGATGACGGCCGGCGAGACCTTCCGTAACGCCGAGCTTGCCGAGTGCCTGGAATGGCTGGCGGAGGATGGTGCTCGCCTCTTTTTAAACGGAGATGTCGGTCAAGCCATCGTGGCGGAGTCGCTCGGGTCTGGCGGCCAGCTCACCCAGGGCGATCTCACACGCTATCGTGTCGAGCCGCGCGAGCCGCTTTATTGGCGGCATAAGGGGGCGAGCGTGGCCCTCAATCCGCCGCCGGCGGCGAGCGGCGCGCTGATCGCCTTCGGCCTTGCCTACCTGGAGACGCTTGCCGAGCATGGCCGCACGATCGATGCGCTGGCGCTGCGCGACGCCATGGAGGCCACCAACGCGGCGCGCGCGACGCATGGCGAGGGGCTCGCCCAACGCCTCGCCGGCGGCGCGCTGCAGAAGGAGATGCGCGAGGCCGCGCGCCACCCGCAAGCCTATCGCGGCACGACCCATGTCAGCGTCATCGACGCCGACGGCAACGCCGCTTCGGTCAGCCTGTCGAACGGCGAGGGCAACGGTTACATCGTCGGCAAATTCGGCTTCATGCTGAACAATATGCTGGGCGAGGAGGATCTCGCCAACGGCCGTCTCGGTGCGTGGCGCGAGGGCACCCGCATGTCGTCGATGATGGCGCCGACCATCATTTTGCAGCAGGACGGCACGGTGACGGCGCTCGGCACCGGCGGCTCCAACCGCATCAGAACCGCGATCCTTCAGGTCGCGGTCAATCTGCTCGACCATGGCATGAGCCTCGATGCCGCCGTCGAGGCGCCACGCCTGCATGTCGACCGCGATGGCACGGTCAGCTTCGAGCCGGGGCTGCCCGAGCAGGCGCAAGCCGAGCTGCGCGCGCTCGAGGAGAAAGCGCATGCCTGGCCGCAAGCCAATCTGTTCTTCGGCGGCGTGCATGCCGCGCGGCGGCATGCCAAGGGCGGCGTCGAGGGCGCCGGCGATCCGCGGCGGCAGGGCGTTGCGCTGGTCGTGTAGGACCTCTGGGCGGCAGGCTAGAGCGGCGTTTGCACTTCCGGCTCAGGTCGCGGCACAACCGTTATGCCGGGCGTGGTCGGCAGATCGCGGGTGTCGGGCGACTTGGTATCGTCGCCCTTGGCGTTCCACCAGGTCGAGGCATAGCTCGCCCCGCCGCTCCGCTTGGTGAGATGGGTGACCATTTCCTCGCCGGGATAGTAGTAGACCGTCCACGGTCCCGCGACGTTCTTCGGCACGGCGCGCCACGTGACCAGCAGCTCCTCGCCCTTCTTGACGTCGCCCTTCTTCACGTCGATGACCTTGAGCCTGGCGAGATAGCCGGGCAAATCCTCTCCCGTGTGCTCGTCCTGAGTGACGCTGGTGCAGGTCACCGAAACCACGCTTACCAGCGCCACGACATCGCTTTTCTCCGTCAGTTCCGCGTCCGTCATCGGCGCCGGCAGAGCGAGTGCGGGCAGCGCCGCGAGGCAAGCGACAACGAACAGGCTGAGCAATCGCAACTGGCGCATCCGGCCTCCTAATGCATCTGACAGTGTGGCGTTACTTTCCGCCTTTGGGAATTTCGACGGTCTCGCCGGGTTTGGTCGGTAGCTCGGTGATGACCGCCCTGCTTACCACGTCGCCGCGGGCGTTCCACCAGGTGCTGGTGTATTCGCCATCCGCGCCGAGGAGATGCGTCCACACCATCTCGCCTGGGTAGTAATAGACGGTCCACGGGCCGAGCAGGCCGGTCGGGATCGCGTGGAAACTGATATTGACCGTGTCGCCTTTCACGTCCTCGCCCTTGATCACCTCCATCAGCTCGGCGCGGGCGCTGTAGCTCGGCAGCTCCTCGCCAGTACGATCGTCCTTGCTGACGCTGACGCAGGTGACGGATTTGATGCGGACCAGCGCTACCAGGTCGCTCTTCTCCAGCAGCTGCTCCTGCGACATCGGCGCGGGCACGGCGGACGCGGGTGCGGGCGGCAGGACGAAACCGATCAACACGGCGGCAAGCATCACAAGGCGGCGCATGGGACCTCCTGAGGGGGCTCGACAGTTTACTGTCCCGTGCGCCCCGGCATAAGGGGCATCGCCAACCCGCGGGAGGAGCCAAACCGATGGTAAATATCTATCTGTTCATCGAGCTGCTGCGCGCCGCCAGCGCCGCCGACACGGCCGACCACATCAAGAGTCTCAGCCTCGCCAATTGCAAGTTTGCCAATGTGGTGGTGCTGTCCTCCGACAAGCTGGTGGCGCAGCTCGATTGCTCCACGCCAGAGGACGGCACCAAGGTGGTGCTCGAGGACCTGCCCAAGGTCGAGGGCGTGGTTCAAACCAACGTCATCGCCGTGGTCAAGCCGGTGCATTAGCCGGCCACCCTTCGCGACGGCCCCGCTCCGCGGCCTCCTCAGGGGTGAGGCTAACTGCTAATCCCGGTCGCGCAGGCCGGTCACGCCTTCGCGCCGCGCGCAATGCACGCAGCAGAAGATCGAGCCCTCATGCTCGACTCCATGCCCAATGACGCGGCAACCACAGTGGGGACAGACCGGCGCCAGCATATGGATCGCGCATTCGAAGCTGTCGAAGATCATGGTGCGGCCGCCCATCGTCACCTCGAAGCTCTTGTCGTAATCGTTGCCGCATTGCTCGCATCTCGCCATGGCCGCCTCCCGGGCTCAGCTAAGGCAAGCCTAACTCTGGTAGAACGCGGGGCGTTCCACAACCTCCGTGTACGGCATATCCCCTAAATTCAAGGGGCTTTCCGTTATAGGCGCGGAGCCAACTGGCGGAATTGGGCTGCGTTCTGAGTTGGGGGACTAGCGCCGTAGTTTCTGGCCGATCCAGGCGCCCACCGTGACGACGACGACCGTCATGGCCGAAGCGACATGAGGCGGAATTTTGATGTCCCAGAACGCATCTAGAATCCAGAGGACGATCGTTAGGATAGCGCCGCTGAGACCGCCTCCGGTGACCGCGTTGCCGCTGTCTTGATTGGGCTCGGCGGGCATTTAGACCGGCCCCGGCTTAACGCGGTCGTGCTCTGCCGGCAGTCCGGTGCCGATCACGCCGCCAACCACGGCAAAGGCGGTGACGATGAAGGAAGCCATCCAACCCGTCAGGATAAGTCCGGTAAATGTGGCGACCCAAACCGCCAAAGCGCCCGCCAACGCGCCAATCAGGATACTGACCACCGCATTGCTCACGGCCATCTCCCGCACGAATTCGACGGGTACAACCTATACGGGATTGTTGCTCGAGAAGCAACCTCTAGGTCTAATGCGCAGCTTCCCAATTGTCGCCCGACCGGGCGTCCACTTTCAGCGGCACGCTGAGGCGCAACACGGGCTCGGGCGCGCTCTCCATCACCGATCGCGCCACCTCCATGGTCTTGTCGACCTCACCTTCGGGCGCCTCGAACACCAGCTCGTCATGCACCTGCATCAGCATGCGCGCGGCAAGTCCGGCCGCCTCCAGCGCCGGCCCCATGCGGATCATGGCGCGGCGGATAATGTCGGCGGCCGAGCCCTGGATCGGCGCGTTGATCGCGGCGCGCTCGTAATTGCCGCGGAGCGACGGGTTCTTGGTGTTGATCTCGGGGTAATGCACCTTCCGCCCGAACAGCGTCTTGACGAAGCCGGTCCGGCGCGCCTCGGCCTTCATCGCCTCCATATAGTCGCGGATGCCGGGAAAGCGCTCGAAATAGGTCTTGATATAGGCGCCGGCCTCGCTTCTGGAGATGCCGAGCTGGGCGGCGAGCCCGACCGAGGAGATGCCGTAGATAATGCCGAAATTGATCGCCTTGGCCTTGCGTCTGATGCCGGGGTCCATGCCCTTGATCGGCACGCCGAACATCTCCGATGCCGTCATGGCGTGAATGTCGAGATCGTCGGCGAAGGCCTGACGCAGCGTCGGCGTATCCGCCATGTGCGCCAGCACGCGCAGCTCGATCTGGCTGTAATCGGCGCTGATCAGCTTCTTGCCCTTCTCCGCCACGAACGCCTTGCGGATGGCGCGGCCCTCGGCGGTACGCACCGGGATGTTCTGCAAGTTCGGCTCGACCGATGAGAGCCGCCCCGTCGTGGTGGCAGCCAGCGCATAGGAGGTGTGCACGCGCCCGGTCTCGGGATGGATGTAGGTTGGCAGCGCGTCGGTATAGGTGCTCTTCAGCTTGGCCAGCAGCCGCCAGTCGAGCACTTTGCGCGGCAGCTCGTGGCCTTCGGCCGCCAGCTCCTCGAGCGCCGCGGCATCGGTGCTCCAGGCTCCGGTCTTGGTGCGGCGCCCGCCGGGCAGGCTCATCTTGTCGAACAGGATCTCGCCGAGTTGCTTGGGCGAGCCGATATTGAAGTCTTCGCCGGCCAGCGCCCTGATCTCGTCCTCGAGCCTGGCGATGGTCTGGGCGAAGGACAGCGACAAGGACGCCAGCGTCGCCTTCTCGACCTTGACGCCGCGCCGCTCCATCTCGGCCAGTACCGGCGCCAGCGGCCGCTCCAATGTCTCGTAGACCGTGGTCACGGATTCAACGGCGAGCCGCGGTTTCAGAATCATCCAGAGCCGCAAGCCGATATCGGTCTCCTCGCCGGCATATTCGGCCGCGCGCGCCACCTCCACGCGGTCGAACGCCACCGCGTTGCGGCCCGAGCCCATGATCTCCTTCTCGGTGAGGCAGGTATAAGACAGCAGCCGGCCGGCTAGCTCGGCCGGCAGATGCTCGGCGCGCCCGGCATCGAGCGCATAGGACATCAGGCAGGGATCGTCGATTGAGGTCAGCGCGATGCCGTAGCGGGCGAGCGCCACCATGTCGAACTTGGCGTTCTGCACGATCTTGAGGACGCTATCGTCTTCCAGGATCGGCTTGAGCAGGTCGAGCGCCGCGCGCATGGGGATCTGCGCGACGGTGTCGCCGCCGAGATCGAGCCCGTCGCCGGCGCGGTGCGCCAGCGGCACATAGGCCGCATGACCCGGCAGAATCGCCACCGCCACGCCCACCAACTCACCTTGCATCGGGTCCGGCGAATTCAGCTTGGCCCGGAAGGCGAAATGGCCCTGATAGCGCGCGGCATCGAGCAGATCGGCGAGGCGAGAGGCCTCGCTCACCGTCTCGTAGTTGGAGCGGTCGAAGGCGATGGCTTCCAGTCGGCCCGCGCGTTCCACGGCGAGCTGCGCCGGCGACCCGCCTTCGGTCTTGCGCTGCGGGGTGACCGCCGGCCCGCGGGGGCTACGCCGCAACGGGTGGTCGTAATCGTCTTTCTTCTTCCGCTGCGGCGTCGCCGATGGCGTCATGCCCTCGGGTAACGGCGCGCCAAGTCCCTCGGCGACGCGGCGCAGCAGCGTGGTGAATTCGAGCTTGCGCATGAAGGCAGTGAGCGCCTCGGCGTCGGGCGCGCGCACCGCGGTCTCCGCGAGTGCAACATCGAGCGGCACGTGCGTGTCGAGAATGACCAGCGCCTTCGACAGCCGCGCCTGGTCGGCAAAAGCGATGAGGCTCTCGCGCCGCTTGTCCTGCTTGATCTCCGAGGCGCGCTCGAGCAGCGTTTCGAGATCGCCGTATTCGGTGATGAGCAGCGCCGCCGTCTTCACCCCGATCCCCGGCACGCCTGGCACGTTGTCGGACGAATCGCCCATCAGCGCCTGCACCTCGATCACCTTGGACGGCGGCACGCCGAAGCGCTCGATCACCTCCTCCTCGCCGAGCATCTTGTTCTTCATCGTATCGTACATGCGCACACCGGGCCGGACGAGCTGCATTAGATCCTTGTCCGATGAAACGATGGTCACCTCGGCGCCCGCCTCGGTCGCCTCGCGCGCATAGGTCGCGATCAGATCGTCGGCCTCATAGCCGCGCTTCTCGATGCACGCGACATTGAAAGCGTGTACCGCGTCGCGGATCAGCGGAAATTGGGGAATGAGGTCCTCGGGTGCCTCCGACCGGTTCGCCTTGTAGTCGGAGTACAACTCGTTGCGGAAGGTATGCTCGGAAAGGTCGAAAATGGCGGCGATATGCGTGGGCGGTGCCAGTTCGCCGGTCTCGCGCAGCAGCTTCCACAACATGCCGCAGAAGCCGTGCACCGCGCCGACGGGCAGCCCGTCCGACGGGCGCGTGAGCGGCGGCAGCGCGTGATAGGCGCGGAAGACGTAGCCCGATGCGTCGATCAGATAGACGTGGTCGCCCTTCGCCACCGGCCTGCCGGCGGGAGAGGTCGAGTTCTTCGTGCTGCTCATGATGGTGAGAATATAGGAACTTGCGCGCGTCGCGTCAGTAGCGACGCCGCCGCCGCGCGGGCTTAGCTCGGTTTTGAATCACTGCTCGACAGGCCAGGCGAAAGAGCGCACCCTTCGAAGGGTGCGTGGGTGACCCTCCGGTGAGTATGGCTGTCCGCTTGACGGCGTTCCCTGTGACGCGGAGCTCACGCACACCTCAACCCTAAGGCAGCGTTTCGAGCTCGTGCTTGTGGTTGGCGCTGCCCGGCGCGAACGACTTCTCGGCGCCGCCGAAGGTCCGCTCGATATAGTCCTTGAAATAATTGTCGAGGAAGGGAAACGCCCGCGCCATGCGGGTGAAGTCTTTCTGCGCGATGAACAGCAGCACGCCGTCTTCCAGCGCGACGACGAGGCCGGTCCGGAGCGCCGATTTCAGCAGCACCCGCTCGCCGAAATGCTCGCCCGGGCCGAATACCTTCTCGAAATGCTCGCCGGTGTCGGGGTTGTCGATGGTGAGCTGGAAGGAGCCCTTGGTCACGGTATAGAAGCCGTCGATCAGCATACCCGGCTCGAACACCTTGTCGCCCTTGCGATAGTGGATGTAACGGGTCGCCGGCGGCGTCGACTGAATCTGCACGATGTTGGGCGGCATGACGCCGTTGAGCAGCCAGGTGACGCCTACCCTGAATTTGGCGGCAAAACCCGGCAGGAATGAAAGATAAAAGCCGCGCCACAGCAGCCACGCCAGCGTGCCGGATAGCTTGATGCCGTAGACGTCGGCAACCGCCTTGCTCATGCCGAGCGAGGCGAGCGAGCCCTTCGACGTGTAAGCGAAGGGCTCGAGCTCGTCGCCCTCGATCTTGGCGATGATATTCGCGGCAAGCTGGGTCCCCTCGCGCACCGCGAACTGTGCGGTCTGGGTGGCATAATCCGCCGGCGCCTCGCCGGGATGCTCGACCAGCGGGATCAGCGCCGCATCGCCGAGCGCCCATACGCCGTCGCGGCCCGGCACACGCATGAAGCGGTCGGTTTTGATGCGGCCCCACTGCATATCGAGCCCGAGCGTGGCGACGAGCGGGTGCGGGCCGTTGCCGATGGTGGCGACGATGGTCGAAGTCGGGATGATGCGGCCGTCGGTCAGCTCGACACCCGTCCCCGTCGCGGACTTGGTGCCGACCCCGGTCAACACCTCGATGCCGTGAATTTGCAGTCGGCGCGTCGCATACTCCGCAAGGTCGGCAGGGAAGGTTGGCAGGATGCGATCGGCATATTCGATCAAGTAGAAGCGGATCTCGTCGGGCTTGATGTTCGGGTAATATTTCAGCGCGCGGCGGACCAGCTCGCGCGTCTCCGCCACGGTCTCGACCCCGGAGAAGCCGGCGCCAACCACGACGAAGGTCAGGAGTTGCTGCTTCACTTGCGGATCGTCGGTGATGTCGGCCGTTTCCAGGCAGCCGATCACATGCGTGCGCAGCCGGTGCGCATCGGCGAGGTCCTTCATGGTGAGCGCGTGCTCGGGCAGACCGGGAAACCGCTTGAGATCGACGCCGGTACCGAGCGCGATGACCAGCTCGTCATAATGAAGATCGACCGGGATCAGGCGCGTGCCCTGAACGACGATCACCTTCTTCTGCTCGAAGTCGATGCCCATGACCTCGGCCTGGCGCACCTGGAGCCGGCGCAGCAACTGGCGCAAGGGCACGACCGCATCGGCCGAATGGATGCTTGACGCGGCCACCTCCGGAAGCAGCGGCTGGAAGACGAAATAGTTGTTGGCGTTGACGAGCTCGACATCGAGCTTGCCGCGGCCGTGCCGCTCCAGCGCCTTGGCCGCGAATACGCCGCCGAAGCCGCCGCCGATCACGAGAACCTTCTTCTTTTCCATGGCTCGCTCAGCCTTTTTTGGTTAGCCATACCTACGCCAATGCTGCATTGCGTCAAGTCACGCGGATGAAGCAGGAAAACCGTAAACACAGCTTGATTTCCGCCTTGCAGCGGCTGATTTGTGCTTTCCGGCCCCGGCGTTGCTTAATTTGTGGCGTTTGGTCTAGGGTCGGCGCGATCAGGCACCCGTAGCTCAGTTGGATAGAGCGTTGCCCTCCGAAGGCAGAGGTCACAGGTTCGAATCCTGTCGGGTGCGCCATTCGTGTAATAAAATTGGCAAGAAAAGGCGTATTGTCTTATTTCCCCAAGCTTCTGGGTAGGAAGCGAAAACCGCAAAGGAGATGACGCTATGAGGAAGTTGATGATGGTGGCGGCGGCGGCGGCCATCGCGCTTGTTGGTTTGTCGGCGAATACATGCGGCGGCGGCGACCAAAAGCCGCCCGAGCAACCCGCCGCTCAGCCCGAGACGCCGCCCGAGACACCGCCTGCGACGCCCCCGGCGCAATAGCCCGCAACGCAGCAAGAGCGCTGATTTAGGGTTGCTGCCGCTGGCGATTGCCAGCCGGACGCCGCCCTATTTCAGCGCCTTACTACTGCCGCGGCCTGTTGGGTGGAGCAAACGACTGGTCGCTGAAGGGAGAGACGGTCGGAACCTGAATGACGACAAAGCCCCGGCCAATCCCTTGGTGACAGGCATTGCAGGCGGCGGTAAGCGCGTTGAAGCCCTTGACGAAGCCCGCGCTGTCCTTGGCTGCGATCGCCGCACCCATCGCTTGGATCGGAGGGACCGTGGCCCCCACATAGTCGACCGGGATGCCGTGATAAAGCGTCGCCGCTTGCTCGAGGCCCGCTCTGATCTGTAGCAGCTCGTAGCTCGCGAGCTCCCAATTTTGGTGCTTGCCCGCGAACCACAACTTGATGTGCCGCCATTGCGCCGCGCTCATGATATCGGCGAGCGTCGGCACATAGGGGTCCGTTTGGGCGAGCGCGAGCGGCGCAAAACCGATGCTCAGGAATAGCGCAGCGATCGACACGAGACGTCGCATTGTCTCTCTCCCTATCGGTGGGCAGCTTGGCCCAGACTAGAACGGGTTGGTAAGCGTCACGTTGCCCCCGCCGCAATCATGGCTCGAAACTGAGCCTGCCGCGGTCGGGTGTCTTTCGCTATTGCAGCGAGGACGCAGCCTCCAGCACCTCCTCGGCATGGCCGGGTACCTTGATGTTTCGCCAGACCTTGCGGATTACGCCCTTGCCGTCGATGAGGAAGGTCGAGCGCTCGATGCCCATGTATTTCCTGCCATACATGCTTTTCTCCACCCAAACGCCATAAGCCTGGCAGACCAAGCCGTCCTCGTCCGAGGCGAGCGGGAAGGGGAGCTGGAATTTCGCCTTGAATTTGTCATGGCTCGCGACCGAGTCGCGGGAGATGCCGATCACGGCGGCCCTCATCTTGCTGAAGTCGGGCAGCGCGTCACGAAAGGCGCAAGCCTCCGCGGTGCAGCCCGAGGTGTCGTCCTTGGGATAGAAATAGAGCACGACCGGCTTCCCCTTGTAGTCCTTGAGCGCGACTTTGCTCCCGCCGTCGGCCGGCAAGCTGAAATCCGGCGCCTTGTCTCCCACGTCCAAACTCATCTTCTCCTCCCCGGTGATCTCAACTGCGCACGTACTAGCCGAGACGCTTGGTCATTCTGACATGCGGCACGGTGTTCTCCTCGAACGGCTCGCCTTCCACAAGGTAGCCGTAAGCCGCGTAAAACCCCTCCGCGCCGAGTCTGGCGTTGAGCATCATCAGGCGGAAGCCCGAGGTCCGGGCCCAGTCTTCGGCGTGGATGAGAAGCTGCCTGCCGACGCCGCTGCGCTGCCGGTCCTGGGCAACGGCCATCTGTTTCAGCTGGAGCAGCGCCTCGCCGAGCGGCTTCAACGACACCGATCCGACCACCCGGCCGAGCCACAGCGCGCAGAAATGTTGGCGCTTCGCGTCGTCGGCAAGCTCCTCGGCGGAGATCGTCAGCTTGAGTGGGTGGCGCAGGATGGCTTCGCGCAGAGCGAGCGCCTGTCTGTAAAGCTCCGAGCCAAGCGGCGCCTCGAACACCACGACGTCCAGCTGCTTCACCACGCCTCCCCTTTAGGGCACCTTGGTCAACTGCTCGACCATCGCCCAGATCGCTTTGATCTGCGGCGCGTCCTTGCCGAGATAATCGAGGCCGGTATAACCCCACCAGTCCCAGCAGCCATTCGGGTTGATCGTGCTCGACTTGACTTGCGGGAACAGCACCACGATCCGGTTGCTGTCGGCGATCTCGGCAAAGCCGCTGTCCTTGACAAACGTGTCGCCCACCGTGTCGCGCGACTGCTCGCAGCCATGCAGCGCGATATGCACCCGGCAGCCGGGTTGCGCCGCGCAAGCTTGCGGCACATAGACCACGCCTTCGTCGGCGAAGCCGTCGCCGGGCTCGGAGAAGTCTCCCTGGTCGAACAGGAGGAACTTGCCTGCCGGCGTCGATGTCTCCTCGGCCAGCGGGCCGTAGATCCAGGCCAGGATGGCCTTGGCCTGGTCGTAGCCGCAATTCACCAGATAGGGCGTCCCGGCGACCTCGCAGGCCACGCCGCCATGGGTCGTCACGAAGGCATGCCCGCCGTCGCCCTCGATCAGCGTCATGTTGCCCGGGGCGACGCCCAGCGCCTGATAGAAGCGCTCCGCCGCCTTCACTACCTCGAGCTCGACCGTATCGTCCTTGTGGCCGGAGTAGAGATAGACGTTGTCCGGGGCGACGTCGGCGACCGGGTCGATGGCACCGTCATCGGCCAGCTCCTTGGCGCGCGCGGCGAGTTGCTCCGGGTCAGGCTTGCCGAGTGTGGTCTTCATGCACTGATAGAGCGCTTGCGTACCGTTCTGCGCCACGGCGGTCGGCCAAAACGGGAAGATGCGGCTCGCCGAGCTCTCGGCGCAGGCATAGGGACCGCCGGCGACGAGGCCGGCGCCGACGATGTCCTTGGCATGCGCCACCTGAATCTGTCCGGCCATGTAGGCGCCCGAGGAAAGACCCGACACCGAGGTCGCGGCGAGGTCGGCGCCGAGCTTCGGCAGTTGATCCGCCGCGCACGCCTCGGTCGCGAGCGATGCCGACCCGAGCCACACCAGCGCGGCGAGCGCGGCGAGCTGGCGTGGAACGATCTCCGTCATGCTCCGGTTCTCCTCGGCACTGCTCTATGACGCCGCGGCTCCAGCGCGCGCCGATCGCGAGCATCCTGATCGAAGGGTCTTGGAAACTTTTTGATGGTCATTCTGCCTCATGAGGCCAAAAACCTCTTGCATCGCTCGAACGCGGGTGTAAATAGCGCGTCGTTTAGACTTG
Source organism: uncultured Alphaproteobacteria bacterium (assembly GCA_963798815.1). GTDB lineage: Bacteria > Pseudomonadota > Alphaproteobacteria > Rhizobiales > Methyloligellaceae > Methyloceanibacter. Next base: position 644,888 of record CAWCUW010000003.1, on the reverse strand, counting down.
GAACATCTGCTGGTTGGGGAGGACGCCATGTCCAGTGACGCCCTCTTCCAATTGGGGATGGACTTGGATCATGGTTCAAGCACCGCCCAAACGGAAGAAAAGCTTTCCCGGCGCTTTGCTCCTCCACGGGAGGAAGAGCGCAAGGACTTTTTTTGTGAGCGGGATGGGATCGCCTACGCCGGCACTCATCTCATCATTGATCTCGTTCGGGCCGAGCGCCTCGACGACCTAGAGCACATCGAGCATACGCTCAGACGATGTGTTGAGGTCGCAGGCGCCACGCTCCTGCACATCCATCTACACCACTTCACGCCGAATGGTGGGGTGTCGGGGGTCGCGGTTCTCGCCGAGTCGCATATCTCGATCCATAGCTGGCCGGAATATGGCTATGCCGCACTGGATATCTTCATGTGCGGCCAGACCAATCCGAGAGCGGCCATCGACGTCCTGAAAGAGGCCTTCTCGCCTCGCAAGGTGGTGGTCAAGGAACAGATGCGCGGCAAGGAAATGAATCGATGGAACGCTGGGTCGAAGAGACGCTCCACCGTGGCTTCCGTGTCCGTCTGAAGGCGGACGCGGTCCTTTTCGACAGCGAGACCGAGCATCAGCGACTGATCATCTTCGAGAACGCCGACTTTGGTCGGGTGATGATGCTTGACAGCATCGTCCAGCTCACCACCAAGGACGAGTTCGTTTATCACGAGATGATGAGCCACGTGCCGCTGTTCGCTCACGGCAAGGCGAAGAAGGCGCTGATCGTCGGCGGCGGCGATGGCGGGGTGCTGCGCGAGGTGCTCAAGCATCCCGAGATCGAGGAGGCGACGCTATGCGAGATCGATCGCGGCGTCATCGATCTCTGTCGCCAGCATTTCCCGGAGGTGTCGGCGGGTGCCTATGACGACCCGCGCACCCGGATCGTCATCGCCGACGGCACCAAATTCGTGGCCGAGACGCCGGACCGGTTCGACGTGATCATGATCGATTCCACCGATCCGGTCGGGCCGGGCGCGGTGCTGTTCACCCGCGAATTTTATGCCGGCTGTGCCCGCTGCCTTAAGCCGGGGGGCTTGCTCGTCACGCAGAACGGGCTGCCGTTTCTCCAGGCCTCGGAGCTGAAGCAGAGCGTCGGCTATTTCCGCGAGCTGTTTGGCGACGCTTTCGCCTATCTCGCCACCACGCCGAGCTATTTCGGCGGCCCCATGTCCTATGGCTGGGCCACCGATAATCCCAAGCTCAGGCATCACAAGCGTCGGAAGATCGAGCGCCGCTATGAGAAGGCCGGAGCCTTCCCCACGCGCCATTGGACCCCCGAGGTCCATGTCGCGGCCTTCGCCTTGCCGACCTATGTCAGCGAACTGGTCGAAGCCTAATAGGCGCTAGAGCCGCTCGAGCTTCGGCAGGTCGCCTAGCAGAGGCCGGCAATAGGCGTAGAAGGCCGCGCTCACGTCATTGGAGCCGGAGATGAACTCCGCCGGCACATGGCGCGTACGCCGCGCCACGGCCGCGAGGTCGGCGCGGGCGCAGTCGCTGGCGTAGGCGTCGGGCGCGCTAGAGGTGCGTCGGATGATCACCGAGGCCGAGGCGTCGCCGCCTGCGGCAAGCTTCGCGGCGTAGCGGCCCACCGCGCGCGCCTCTTCCGTGTCGATCGGTGAGGCATGCGGCCAGGAGCGCTGGATATAGCCGAACGTGTCCGCCCGCACCCTGGGCGCCTTGCCGCCTTGCGGCGTGAGCCGGGTCTTGACCAGATCGGCGAGCCCGTCGCCGAGCGCGCCGGAGCCTGAGAGCTGCACATTGCCATGCGCGTCGACCTCGCCAGGGCCGCGCATCAGCTGAGGTCCGATCTCCGCGCCGGACGCGTCGCGGATGCCTTCGCTGACGGCGATTTGGCAGCGCCCGAGCTTGGCGTAGACCCTCTCGACATCGGCGAGGAAAGTCTCGGTCGAGAACGGCACCTCCGGCAGATAGATCAGATGCGGTGGAGGCCGGTCTTGCGGCGCCGCGCCGCCAGGCGCCGCGCCCCGGGCGATCGCCGCGGCAGCCGTCAGAAAGCCCGCGTTCCGCCCCATGATGACGTTGATCTTGATGCCGCCGAGGCTCGCATTGTCGAGCGCGTCCCCCATCAGCGCGAGGCTGACATAGCGCGCGGCCGAGGGGAATCCCGGCGTGTGGTCGTTCTCCAGCAGATCGTTGTCGATCGTCTTCGGCACGTGGAAGCAGCGGAGCTCGTAGCCGGCGGCGGCCGCCTTCTCGCTGACAATGCGGCAGGTGTCGGCCGAATTGTTGCCGCCGATATAGAAGAAATAGCGGATGTCATTGCGCCGGCAGCCGTCGAGGATCTTGTCGCAATAGGCCTCGTCGGGCTTGTCGCGGGTGGAGCCGAGCCCGGCGGAAGGGGTGCGCGCGACCGCCTCGAGCTTGGTCTGGTCGATCTGCGTTAGGTCGACCAGGCCCTCGGCGCCCGGCTTTACCAGCCCGCGCACGCCGTGCCGCATGCCGAAGATGCACCCGACCTTGCCGGAGGCGGCAAGGCCTAAGCGCAAGCCTTCGATCACGCCCGCGAGCGACTGATTGATGACGGCGGTCGGGCCGCCGGACTGACCGATCACCGCATTCCCGGAAACAAGCTCGGGCACGCTCTCACCCTGTGTGTGGCGCGCGAGAATGCCCCGCAGACCCGCGCCCTGGCAAGGCTTCCAGCTTCGGCCCACATCCTGTGCGATGGTCTTAGGACTACACGAGGAGGGTCCAATGCCGCCCAAGACCGAGATCTGGCCCGAACTGCCATATCAAGCCTGGAAGGACACCTGCGCCACGCTACAACTATGGATGCAGATCGCCGGCAAGATACGGCTCGTGCAGACCCCATGGCTCAACCACTCCTGGCACGTGGTGCTCTTTGTCACTCCGCGTGGACTGACCACGTCGGCGATGCCTTATGGCGATCGCAGCTTCCAGCTCGACTTCGATTTTCTCGACCATGTGCTGCGGGTTTCGACCAGCGATGGCGGCAAACAGGGGGTCGGGCTCTACCCGCGGACCGTGGCCGATTTCTACACGAACCTCATGCGCTCGCTGTCGGAGCTCGGCATCGATGTCCGCATCCATGAGCTTCCCAACGAGATTCCCGACGCCATCCGCTTCAGCGAGGATCAGGTTCACGCCGCCTACCAGCCGGATTTCGCCCAGCGCTTCTGGCGGATCCTCTTGCTAAGCTCCCGGGTGCTTGAGCGCTTTCGCACCTCCTTCGTCGGCAAGTGCAGCCCGGTCCATTTCTTCTGGGGAAGTTTCGACCTCGCGGTGACCCGCTTCTCGGGGCGGCGCGCGCCGAAATTCTCCGGCGCCGGGGGCGTGCCGAACATGCCCGAAGCGGTGGTGCTCGATGCCTATTCGCACGAGGTCAGTAGTGCCGGGTTCTGGCCGGGAGGGCAGGGGATCGACTACCCCGCCTACTATTCTTATGCCTCGCCATCGCCGACCGGCTTTGAGTCTGCGCCGATCCGGCCGTCGGAAGCAGTCTGGAGCCGGGCTCTGAACCAGTTCCTCTTGCCCTATGACGCCGTTCGCAGCGCCGCCGACCCGGAGCAGACCTTGATGGAGTTTCTGATCAGCACCTATGAGGCCGCGGCCTCACTCGGCAAATGGGATCGCGTGGCGTTGGAATGTCCCCTTGGGGTGCCGGGAAGACCGCGCAAAGTCCAATGGGATTGAAGGCTGGAAACCTACAGAAGGTGAGAGGTCAGGACACAAAGAAGCCGCCCCGAAGGGGGCGGCTTCCGATGGATAGGCGTTCTGGGTGTCGGCTTAGAAGAAGATGATACCGCCGACCTGGAACAGATCCCAATCCTCGAAGCTCTGCCCGACATGGGACTTGGTATAGCTGATCGGGCAACCGGTAATGAAGTTGCAACCCGGACCATTGATGGGACCATCGATGTTGGCTTTGAACCCCGTCAGATCGACGCTCATCTCCTGGTGCTGCCACCGCGCGAACACATGCATGGCGGCCGAGTTCGATCTCCTGCACCACGCCGAGGCCCCAACGCTGAACCTCTGAGCCGGTCACGAACACGCTCTGGCCGTAGGAAGAAGAGACCGAGTAATTGGGGAGGTCACCCGTATTGCAGAAATGATCGACATTGGTGCCGAACAGGCCGTCGAACACGCCGCAGAGGTCGCCCTGGTTGGCGTTGAACTGGTCGTTGTACTGACCATATTCGCCGAACAGGGTGGTCGCGCCGGCCGCGGTCCAGGTCTTCCGCCAGAACGGCTTCACGTACCAGGCGTCGGTGTCGGGAACGCTGATATTGAAGAAGACGGCATTGGGATTCGCGTAGCCGTCGTCGAGGCCCACGAACTGGTTGAACGATCCGCCGGTATCCTCGCGCTGATACATGCCGTAGATACCGAGACCTGACGGCTTGTGCAGGATGCTGGCGCCGACCTGGAACAGGTTGGATTCATGCGTGTTGTTCTGGTCGTTTTGGCAAGGCGTGCCGGGACCCGTGCCGAAGATGTCGGTGTCGCAGAAGCCAGGCGTCAGACCGCCAGCCAGAGCAGCGCTTTCCTGCCAGGTATAGGCAGCCGCCGCCGACAGCTTGATGCTGTTCCAGTCGGCCGTGTAGAACACCGCGATATCCCAGAATTGGCTTCAGGCGTCGGGATGCCGCTGGCGAAGTCAGCATCGCCACCCGTCAGAGTGTTCTTGCCCCACGAGGTCTCGAAGCGGAAGCCGCCCCAAGTCGGTGAGTCGTAGCGAACCGCCGGCATCGCCGCGCCGAAGCAGTCCGTGCCGATCCCAAGCCCAAGCCCCTGGCACAGCAGGAAGTCTTCCCACTGCAGCGACGACAGGCCGCCATAGCCGCCGATCTTGGCGCCCTTGGGCCGCAGCAAGAAGCTCGCGCCCTCGAAGAACACCGAGTTCGACTCGATCACCGTGCCGGAAATGTCGGCCAGAACCGCCGGGTTGTCGGACGCCGGGCTCAGATGACCCCAGTTCAGCGTGCCCCACTTGTCGCTCTTGATGTAGATGAACGAGTAGAGCGGGTTCAGCTGCATGTCGAAGAACGTGCCGCCCGACTCCTTGAATTGATTCGAGTTGGCCAGCGTGCCGGACGTGGCGAACAGGTCCGAGGTGGCCAGCATGGTCAAGTTGAAACCAGCCGACCAGCCGGGAGCGATCGTCGCCGAGCCGGTGATGGCGAAGCGGGAGCCAAGGTCGTAGCCCTTGTCGCCGACAATGGCGCTGTTCAGATCCCCGTCATCCCACCAGTTGAAGCTCTTCACCACCCAACCGGACAGGGTCACCGAGACCTTCTTGTTGCCCTTGCGGACGGTCGTCGCTTCGAGCTCCGCCACCCGCTCCTCGAGATCCGCGCAGCAATCGCCGCCCAGATCAGCCGCGCGTGCGGGCGTCGCCTTGAATGCGAACCCGCCTATCACCAAGCCGAGTGCGGCTGCGATGGCGATGCGGCTGGATGTTTTTGTCAGTCCCCCAAACATGGTGCCCGCCCCTTTATAAATTGGATCCTTGGGGACTATTTTTAGGAGATTCCGACGGGAATGGCATGGCCCATCTAGGCCAGCGCGCCCGGTTTACAGCCGGCTGTGGCAATTCCCCAACGCGCTTTGAGAGTCGGGGCCAGACGGCTTTCGCCGGGGCAGGAAGGCTACAGCTGCAAAAGATGCAAGCTGAACAACTGGTTGGCGTCGGTCCAGGCCTTCACTGGGGTCCAGCCTGAGGCGCTGGCCAGCAGCCGGAACTCGTCCACCGTATATTTGTGCGAATTCTCGGTGTGGATGCGCTCGCCTTCGGCGAAGGAAAACGCGCGGCCGGCGACCTGCACTGTCTGCTCGGCAAGGCTCACCAGATACATCTCCATGCGGCCGGCTTGCCCATTCCACACCGCATCATGCGCGAAGCGGGTGAGGTCGAAATCGGCCCCAAGCTCGCGGTTGGCGCGGACCAGCAGATTGAGATTGAAGGCGGCGGTGATGCCCCGCGCATCGTTATAGGCGGGGACGAGTATCCGCTCGCTCTTCTTCAGATCGACGCCGAGGAGAAAGGCGCTGCCCGGGCCAAGCAGGCGCGCGGCATTGCCAAGGAACGCGCGCGCCTCGCTATGCGCCAAATTACCGATGGTCGAGCCGGAGAAGAAGCCGAGCCGAGGCTTCCGCCGCGCCAAGGCAGGGAGCGCGCGGGTTGCGGTGAAGTCGGCGATGAGCGGCGCGATGGTGAGGCCTGGATGCCGGCCTGACAGCCACGAGGCGGCTTCTTCGAGGCTCTCCGCGGCGATGTCGATGGGGATATAAGCCGGCACTTGCGTAAGTGCGCCCAGTAGGAGGCTCGTCTTGCGGCTCGAGCCCGATCCGAACTCGACCAGGACACGGCCGGGACCGGCGAGTGCTGCGATCTCCTCGCCATTGGCTTCGAGCAACGCCGTCTCGACCCGCGTCGGGTAATATTCTTCGAGCTTGGTGATTTCCTCGAACAGCTCGGAGCCGCGCGCGTCGTAGAAGAAGCGGCAGGGAACGCTGCGGGGGGCGCGGGCAAGACCGGACAGCACGGCTGCGGCGAACTCGCCACTCGCCGGCGCTTGCTTGTCCAGGCTCCGCGACGCAGTCGCGGAACCTGTCGGGAGCTGAAGCGAGACGTCGCCCTCCATCACGCGTCCGCCGCGAGCCTGAGGCCGGTGAACTGCCAGCGCTGATGCGGATAGAAGAAATTGCGATAGCTTCGCCGCACGTGGCCTTCTGGCGTCGCGCACGAGCCGCCTCTCAGCACGAACTGATTGCACATGAACTTACCGTTATATTCGCCGACCGCTCCGGGTGCGGCCTTGAAGCCGGGGTAGGGGAGATAGGCGCTCGCCGTCCACTCCCACACATCGCCGAACATCTGCTGGAGCCGCGGGCCGATCCCTGCCGGCATCGGCCGCAAATGGCCGGCGCCGAGCGTGCGGCCATCGACGGCAACGCTAGCCGCCGCGACCTCCCACTCGAATTCCGTCGGCAGCCGGGAGCCGGCCCAGCGGGCGAAGGCGTCAGCCTCGTAATAGCTGACATGGGTGACCGGCGCCGCGGGATCGACCGGGCGGAAGCCCATCAGGCTCATCTGTCCGTAACCGCCCTCGGCCTGCTCGAAATAAAGCGGTCCCTCCCAAGCCTGGCTCTTCACCGTGTTCCAGCCATCGGCGAGCCAAAGGGTGGGCGTGGCATAGCCGCCATCTTCGATGAAGGCGATCCACTCGGCGTTGGTGACGGGTCGGCTCGCGAGCTTGAAGGGGTGGATCAGCGCCTCGTGGCGCGGACCTTCGTTGTCGTAGGCGAAGCCGTCGCCGTCATGGCCGACTTCGAAAATGCCGCCCTCGAAACCGATCCAGTCGAGCGGCGTGGCATGGCCGGCGCCGATGCCGGGCCCAGCCTCGCGGTAGGCGGGCTTCAGCGGCCCGGCGGCGAACAGGCTCAAAATGTCGGTGAGCAGCAGCTCCTGGTGCTGTTGCTCGTGATTGATGCCGAGCTCGATCAGCGCCGCCACCTCCGGCTCGAGCGCGGTATCGAGCAACCGCCCGAGCGCCTGATCGACGAACGCACGATAGTCGCGCACCAAGCCCGCCGACGGCCGCGTGAGTAGTCCGCGCTTGCCGCGGGGCTGCCGGGCGCCGACGCTCTCATAGTAGGAGTTGAAGCAATATTCGAAGCGTTCGTCGAACACGCGATAGCCGGCGAGGAAGCGCTTCAGCAGGAAGGCCTCGAAGAACCAGGTGGTATGGGCGAGATGCCATTTGGTCGGGCTTGCGTCGTCCATCGCCTGCACGACCTGATCCTCGTCGCTCAACGGCGCGGCAAGCTCGGTCGAGAGCGCGCGGGTGGCGAGCAGGCGATCGCGAAGCGAGACGGATTCGGTCTTCGGCTTAATATCCGTGGCGACGGTATGGAAATTCATCATCCGCTTCCTCGGCTCGGGACTAATCTTCGCACGGAAAAGCCCGGATCCGCCGAGCCGATGCGCCGCACTTACCGAAACGCGAGATTTACCAGCTTGTTCCGATAGGCGGAATGGTTAAGCATGCACAACTCTGTGAGGGAAATTTGATTGTTTCGGAGTGTTTCCGTGTCGCAGCATCGTGCCAGAAACGACGACACCGTCATCGCCTTCGACCGGCGCCAATCGCCGGTTGCCGCGGAGCTGCAAAGAGGCGTCTGCCGGCGCTTCCGCGCCGAGGGTTTCTCCGTCGTCACCGAGCTGTCGCTCGCCAATGGCCGGCGTGCTGACGTAGTGGCGCTGTCCTCGGGCGGCGACATCACCATCGTCGAAATCAAATCCTGCTTGCTCGACTACCAGAGCGACGGCAAATGGCATGACTATCTGCCGTTTTGCGACCGGCTCTATTTCGCCGTCGCCGCCGACTTCCCTTGCGAGGTGATTCCGGATTCGGCGGGGCTCATTCTCGCCGACCGCTACGGCGCCGAGTTGGTGCGGGAGCCAATGGAGGAGCGTCTCACCGCAGCGCGCCGCAAAGCCATGATGCTGTGCTTTGCCCGCGCCGCGGCCCTCAGGCTCCAACTGCACCTCGACCCGTCCTGCGGCTTCGAGGTCTGAGACTTCCGCTTATTTCGGCGCGCGCTTGGCGAGGATCCGCTGCAACGTGCGCCGATGCATGTTGAGCCGGCGCGCAGTCTCGGAGACGTTGCGGTTGCAAAGCTCGTAGACCCGCTGGATGTGCTCCCAACGAACACGATCGGCCGACATCGGGTTTTCCGGTGGCGGCGCCTTGGCGGTCGTGGTCGACGCGATCAGCGCGTTATACACGTCGTCCGCGTCGGCCGGCTTGGCGAGATAATCCACCGCGCCGAGCTTCACCGCGTTGACGGCGGTGGCGATATTGCCATAGCCGGTCAACACCACGGCGCGCGCCTCGGGCCGCACTTCTTTCAGCGCGGCGATGACGTCGATGCCGTTGCCGTCATCGAGACGCATGTCCACCACGGCGAAGGCCGGCGGGCGGCGCTTGAGCGAGGACAGACCGTCTTCGACCGAGGCCGCGGCCTCGACCTCGAAGCCGCGCGCCTCCATGGCGCGTGCGAGCCGCGCGAGGAAGGCGCGATCGTCATCGACGATCAAGAGCGTGTTGTCCTCGAGCACGGCGAAATCAGTCTGAGGCGTGGGCGAGAATTGTTGAACTTCCATATCCGGGCTCTCCTGGTGCTTCTGCTCCCGACCCGTCCCCACGGCGTAAGCTCCCATAGGATAGAAGGATTCGTCTGATTGGCTCTGCGACGAGATGCCATAGAGCTAGGGGCTTCTAGCCCCTCCGGCAAGGTTGCGGGTGGCGATTGAGGCAATCGAGGCAAAGTGACGCTGGTTAATGGCGTTTGCCTCACCCGACCGGCTCGCGTTTTGGGGCGGTTTTCTGAAAGGCATGCTCGAATTTCGACCGCGGCCAGCGCACCGTGACCACGGCGCCGCCATTCGGGTGCGGCTGGTTAGCCAGCTCGAGCGTGGCGCCGGAGCGCTCCAGCAGCGTCTTGGCGATGAAGAAGCCAAGCCCCATGCCGACATGCTCATCGGGGGCCTCCCGCCTTTCTGCCTGCGCCGAGCGCGTGGTGACGAAGGGCTCGCCGAGCTGTTCCAGCACATAGGGCGGAAAGCCGTCGCCGTCGTCGGCAATGACGATGGTCACCTCGTCTTTGGACCAGCGCGCCTCGACTTCGACCTTGCTCGCGGCGAAGTCGATGGCGTTCTCCACCAGATTGCCGAGGCCATACAGCACGCCGGGGTTACGCTCAGTCACCGGCTCCGCGAGCGCCCCGCGCGCCGGGCCACCTTCCGCCGGTCCGGTCTTCACCTCGATCGGCACGGCGACTAGGCGATGCGGCGCCACCACCTCCTCGATCAGATGGCTCAAGGACAGCCGCGATACGATCAGGTCTTGCTGCTCGCCGCCGCCGGCGAGCTCGGCCAGGATGTGACGGCAGCGCTCGGCCTGCGCGCGCAACAACAGCAGATCCTCGTAATGCTTGTCGCTAGGCTGCGCGTCGCGCATCAGTTCCTTGGTCACCACCGCGATGGTCGCCAGCGGCGTGCCGAGTCCATGCGCGGCCGCGGCGGCAAGACCGTCGAGCGCCGAGAGCTTCTGCTCGCGCGCCAGCACCATCTCGGCGGCGGCGAGGGCCTTGGCCATGCGCCGCGCTTCCTCGGCGGTGCGCCAGGAATAGAAGCCGATGAACAAAATTCCCGACACGACCGCCGCCCACACCCCCATCACATAAGGGAAGGGGAGCAAGAGATTGGCGTGGTGGAACCAGGGCAGCGGATAGTGAAATCTTGTCAGCAGCGTCGCGGCGACGATGGCGAGCGCGCCGAGCGCGGCGGTGATGTTGAGCGGCAGCGTCGACGCCGACACGGTGACCGGGGCGATCAGCAGAAAGGCGAACGGGTTCTCCAGCCCACCGGTGAGAAACAGCAGCGCGGCCAGCTGCAGGACGTCGTACGCCAGCATCATGAAGGCGTAATTGCTGCGCAAGCGCTGGCTCGCCGGGTAGCGGATGCGCAGCGCGACATTGATCCATGCCGACAGCGCGATGACGGCGAGGCAGCCGCCGATCGGCAGATCGATGCCGAGTACCCAATAGGCGCCGATCACCGTCAGGCTCTGCCCCAGCACGGCGAGCCAGCGCAGGCGCACGATGGTCTGCAAGCGGACCCGGCTTTCACCCTGCCGCAGCCAATCGGGCACGCTCGCGCGGCGGATGGTTTGACTATTGTCGAGGGCAGCCATAGGTGAAGCCTAGCATGGGCGAGAGAGCCATAATTCCGACAAAGCGGACGCTTTAGCGAAGCTATGGATGAGAGAGTAGATAGCGCAAACCCAGCGGCGCGCGAAGGCGTCGCGGAGGCGTGCACGCCTGTGGCGGTGCGCGACCTCACCAAGGTTTATGGCGCCGTCACCGCCGTCAACCATATCAGCTTCAGCCTCGCCCAGGGCACGACGGTGGCGCTGCTCGGCGGCAACGGCGCCGGCAAGACCACGACCATCGCCATGCTGCTCGGGCTGGTGATGCCGAGCTCGGGCGAGGTGCGGGTGTTCGGCGCCGATATAAGCCGCGATCGTGGTTCCGTCGCGCATCGACTGAATTTCCAGAGTCCCTATGTCGATCTGCCGGCACGGCTCACCGTCAAACAGAACCTGACCGTCTATGCCGGGCTCTACGGCATCGGCAATGTGGCCGCGCGCATCGGCCATGTCGCGGTCGATTTGCAGATCGAGGAGCTGCTCGACCGCCCGACCGGCAAATTGTCGGCTGGCCAGAAAACTCGCGTCGGTCTCGCCAAGGCGCTGCTCAACGCGCCGGAGCTTCTGTTGCTCGATGAGCCCACCGCCTCGCTCGACCCCGACACCGCCGACTGGATCAGGCGGAAGCTCAAGCACTATGCGGAGAGCCGCGGCGCGACGCTGCTATTTGCCTCGCACAACATGGCCGAGGTGGAGCGGCTCGCCGATCGGGTGATCCTGCTCGATGCGGGCCGCATCATCGAGGACGGCACGCCGGCGGACCTGATCCAGACCTACGGCAAGGCAACGCTGGAAGAAGTGTTTCTCGACGTAGTGCGTGGGCGCGGGAGAGAGCCGTTGCAGAGGTCGGAGGACGAGGTGTTGCCCGCGCGGAAGGCGTCATGAGCACGATGGTCGCGCTAGCGAGCGGCGCCGAGCCGATCCTGCTGCCGCAGAGCGGAGTGCGCGCTTCGCTCCGCCGCATCGGCGCGCTGGTGGTGCGCTATATCTACTTGTTGCGCAGCTCCGGCGTGCGGCTGGTCGAGCTCATCTATTGGCCCTTCCTGCAGATGCTGACCTGGGGGTTCCTCCAGAAATATCTGGCCGGGACCACCAACCCTTATGCGCAGGGCGCCGGGGTCCTGATCGGCTCGGTGCTGCTGTGGGACATTCTGTTCCGCTCCAAGATCGGCTTCTCCACCACCTTCATCGAGGAGATGTGGTCGCGCAATCTCGGCAATCTGCTGACGAGTCCATTGCGGCCATTCGAGCTGGTCGCGGCGTTGAGCCTATGGAGCGTGATCCGACTCAGCGTGAGCATGGTGCCGGTCGCCCTCGCCGCCTATTTCATCTTCGGCTTCAATCTGCTTGATCTCGGCCTGCCACTGGCCGCCTTCTTCGTCGTGCTCGTGCTGACGAGTTGGTCGCTCGGGCTGATTTCCGCGGGCGTCATCTTGCGCTACGGGCTCGGCGCCGAGGAGCTCGCCTGGTCGCTCGCCTTTGTCCTATTGCCGCTGTGCTGTGTGTATTATCCGGTCTCGGTGCTGCCGGGCTGGCTGCAGGTGATTGCCTTGGCGCTACCGCCCACGCATGTGTTCGAAGGCATGCGCTCGATCCTTTTGCACCACACCTTCGACGTGAAAGAGCTGTGGTGGGCGCTTGGGCTGAACGCCGTCTACCTGGTGGGGGGCTATCTGACCTTCAGCTGGTTCCTCGGCAGCGCGCGCGAGAACGGCACGCTGGTGCAATTGGGCGAATAAATGAACGGCCGCTTCCTCACAGTGATTGTCGCCGGCTTCCTGATTGGGGCTCTCGGCGGTGCGGCGTGGCTCGTGCTGAGCCAAGGCGGGCCGGGGCCGGCGGTGCAGACCAGCGGCAAGGCGCTGATCGGCGGTCCCTTCAGCCTCGTCGATCAGACCGGCAAGACGGTGACCGACCAGGATTTTCGTGGGCGTTACATGCTGGTCTTCTTCGGCTTCACCCACTGCCCCGATATCTGCCCGGCCGAGCTTCAGGTGATGTCGGCCGCCCTCGATGCGCTCGGACCGAAGGCCGACGGCGTCGTCCCCATCTTTATTACGCTCGATCCCGAGCGCGACACGCAAGCGGCAATGGGCGCATACGTCAAGAATTTCGGACCGCGCTTCGTCGGTCTCACTGGCTCTCCAGAGCAGATCGCAGCCGCCGCCAAGGCTTATCGGGTGGCCTACTCGAAATTTCAGGAAGACAAGACAAGCAGCGATTACAGCATCGACCACTCCGCGCTTGTCTATTTAATGGGCAAAGACGGCGAATACATCACGCATTTTGCCTACGGCACGCCCGTCTCGCAAATGACCGAGACTCTGCGTCGCTACCTTTAGCCGCGCGGCCGATCCGCCACACTCTACTGTCATCGTTGCGCCGCAACATAGAATCACCATTTGATTCCGCGATGCAGCATCTATGATGAGTCAGCGAGAGAGGTCGAGGGATGCTTTATCACCTATACGAGCTGAACCAGGCCGCCTTGAGCCCTGCGCGGGCGGCGGCGGATGCCTGCCGCCTGCTGTTCCGCAATCCGCTGAATCCGGCGTCTTACACCACGCTTGGCCGCAGTGCCGCCGCGGCGCTCGAGTTGTTCGAGCGCACCACGCGGCGTTACCGGCGCCCGGTTTGGGGCATCGCCGAGACCGAGGTAAAGGGCCGCAAAGTCCCCGTCAGGGAGCGGACCCTGATCGCCAAGCCGTTTTGCAATCTCGTCCATTTCGAGCGTGAACTGTCGCGCTGGCGCCTGCGCGCCGATCCCAAGGTGCTCGTGGTTGCGCCGCTTGCCGGGCATTTTTCCACGCTGCTCCGCGGCACGGTGCGCGACCTCCTCCCCAATCACGACGTCTATGTTGTCGAATGGCAGGACGCACGCTTCGTGCCACGCGGCGCGGGCAGTTTCGACCTCGACGACTATATCGACTACATCACGGAATTTATTCAGTTTTTTGGTGGCGACGTGCATGTCATGGCGGTCTGTCAGCCGACCGTGCCGGTGTTTGCCGCGGTCGCCCTGATGGAGGCGGCGAACGACCCTGCCGTACCGTCCTCGATGATCCTCATGGCCGGCCCGATCGACGCGCGCGAGAGCCCGACCGAGGTCAACCGCTTCGCGGAGGCAAGGTCCATCGAATGGTTCCGGCGCAATGTCATCACCCAGGTTCCCTGGCCGTATCCGGGCGTGATGCGCAATGTCTATCCCGGTTTCCTCCAGCTCAGCGGCTTCATGGGCATGAATTTCGATCGCCACGTCACGGCGCATCGCGAGCTGTTCCACAATCTGATCAGGGGAGACGGCGATTCCGCCGACAAACATCGCGAGTTCTACGACGAATTTCTCGCGGTGATGGACCTTTCCGCCGAATACTACCTGCAGACGATCGAGACGGTCTTCCTCGACCACAGGCTGCCAAAGGGCACGATGGTGCATCGCAACCGGCTGGTGGACCCGGGAAAGATCCAAAGAGTGGCGTTAATGACGGTGGAAGGCGAGAAGGACGACATTTCCGGGATCGGCCAGACATTTGCTGCACAAATATTATGCACCAATCTTGCCGACGCCAAACGGGCGCACCATCTTCAGCCCGGTGTCGGCCATTACGGCGTGTTCAACGGCTCCCGATTCAGGGCCGAAATCGCGCCGAAAATCAGCAGTTTCATAGCCAAAAACCAGCGCCGGAAAGGGATCCTGGCGAGAGCCTTGGGCCGCACTGCCTAAAGCAGAGGCGCGCACTCCCTCCAAAGCCTGTGCTACTGTGCTGGCCGCCGAATCGAGGGGCCGACGGCAGTAGGGAGCGTAACCATGCTTAAGCGCCTTAATCTCGGGCGTGGCGAGACCATTGAGGTCAAGATCCGCGGCCTCAATATTCCCATGGTGCTGAGACGGAGCGCCCGGGCTCGAAGGTTCAGCCTGCAGGTGAGCGAAGCGCGTCGCGGCGCCGTGCTCACCATGCCGCTTTATTCGAGCTTCGCCGACGCCGATGAATTTCTCTCGCGCCATCTCGATTGGCTGAAGGCGCGCGTCGCCGGTCTGTCCGAACCTGTGCCTTTCACCCATGGCGCCGTCGTCCCGTTGCGCGGTTACGCCCATGTGCTCCGCTTCGCCGGGTCGGTGCGCAAGCGCGGCGTGGTGTGGATCGAGGCGGCAGAGGATGCGATCGCCGCCCCCGCCTGGCCCGAGGGCGCACGCGTCGGCTTGCGCAGAATGCCGCGCCTCTATGTAACGGGCGAAGAGGAGCACGCGCCGCGCCGTCTGCTCGACTGGCTGAAGCGCCAGGCGCATATCGATCTCAAGACCCGCGTCGCGGTCCACGCCAGGCGTCTCGACCTGATGCCGAAGCGCCTCTATGTGCGCGACCAGACCACGCGCTGGGGATCCTGCTCGACCTCAGGCGCTTTGTCCTTCTCCTGGCGGCTCGTGCTGGCTCCGCCCTTCGTGCTGGATTATCTCGCCGCGCATGAGGTCGCCCATCTTGGCCACATGAATCATGGGCCGAGATTCTGGTCGCTGGTGGAGCGCACCATGCCGCGCCATGAGGAGGCGCGCAGCTGGCTCAAGAAGCACGGAGCGAGCCTGCACCGCTACGGTGCTGGCGAGACGCTGCACGTCTCGACCGGCACTTCGCCGAAGCGCAGCATCGAATAGCGGAAAACGCCAGCTACTGCCCGGCGAGGATACCGAACACGCGGCGGAACAGCGGCTCGCCGTCGTCGCCGGCTGGAGCAGAGCCCCCCGGCAAGCGCGCGACCGCATCGACGCGTGGAGCACGCGTGCCCGGCAGCGCCAGCGGTGTCTTATCGCGATGCGCATAGGCCATGATCTCGTGCCAGAGCTTGGCGGGCAGCGTGCCGCCGGTGACCTTCTTCATGCGCGTGCCGTTGTCGTTGCCGATCCACACCCCGCCCACGTAATGCGCGGTGTAGCCGATGAACCAGGCGTCGCGGTAGCTTTGCGTCGTGCCGGTCTTACCCGCCACGACTTGGCCCTCGATCGAGGCCTGCTTGCCGGTGCCGCGCGCCACCACGGCATACATCATGTCGTTCATGCCGGCGACATATTGCAACGCCACGACCTGGCCGATGGTTGAGCGCTGCCGTTCATACAGCACCTTGCCGTCGCCGTCGCGCACGCGGGTAATGATGTGCGGCAGCACGCCTTGGCCGCCATTGGCGAAGGGCGTGTAGGCGCCGGTCAGCTCGAGCAGGCTCACTTCCGCGGTGCCGAGCGCGATCGAGGGGTTGTTATGCAGGCGCGATTGGATGCCGAGACGGCGCGCCGTGCGCACCACGCGCCACGGCCCGACTTCCGCCGCGAGCCTGGCAGCCACGGTGTTGATCGACTGCGCCAATGCGTCCCGCAGGCTGATCTCGCCCTGGTAAACCCCGGTATAGTTGCGCGGCGACCAGCCGGCGACCGTGGTCGGCCCGTCATAGGCCCTCGAGTCCGGCGTATAGCCGTTCTCGAGCGCGGCGAGATAGACGAAGGGCTTGAAGGCCGAGCCCGGCTGGCGCAGCGATTTCAGCGCGCGGTCGAACGGGCTCGTCGAGTAGGAGCGCCCGCCGACCAGAGCCTTGACGCCGCCCATCGGATCGAGCACCACCACGGCGCCTTCGCCGGCGTTGAGATCGTCGCCCTCCTCGTCGAGGAGATGGCGCAGCGCCTGTTGCGACACGCGCTGTAACCCGGCATCGATGGTGGTCTCGACGATCAGGTCGCCGTTCTGTTGGCCGACGAATTCCGGCAGCAACTCGGCCACGAAATCGACCGGGTAGGGGTAGCCGGTATCATCGCCTCTGGCCGACAGTCTGAGCGGCTGCTGGCTGGCGATGCGCGCTTGCTCCGGCGAGAGGAATCCCGCCTGGACCATATTCTCCAGCACCTCGTCGGTGCGTTCGCTGGCGGCTTTCACGCTGCGCGTGGGGGCATAGCGCGACGGCGCCTTCAATAGCCCGGCCAACAGCGCGGCCTGTGACAGCGTGACGAAGCGCGAGGACTTGCCGAAATAGCGGCGCGACGCCGCTTCTATCCCGTAGGTACCGCCGCCGAAATACACACGGTTGAGATAGAGCTCGAGGATCTCGTCCTTGCTGAAGCGCTGCTCGAGCCAGATCGCGTAGATCACCTCTTCCAGCTTGCGGGCGATGGTGCGTTTGGGGCTGAGGAACAGGTTCTTGGCGAGCTGCTGGGTGATGGTCGAACCGCCCTCGACCACGCTGCCGGCGGAAGCGTTGCGGAACGAGGCGCGGATGAGGCCGAGCGGGTCGATGCCGAAATGCGCGTAGAAACGGCGGTCCTCGGTGGAGAGCACGGCCTGGACCAGATAAGGCGGCAGCGTGTCGAGCCGCACATGGCCGCGGCGCAAGCCGCGCTCGGCGAGCACCGTGCCGTCTTCCGCGAGGATGGTGACGTTGGGCGGCCGGTCGTCCAGCGCGGCAATCACCGGATCGGGAACGCTGGCGATGAAATAGACGATCGCCGCGCCCAGCACGATGCCGCCCCAGATCGCCGCCAGCAGGGAGAAACGGATGCCGCGATAGAGCCAAGGATGGCGGGCGACCCAGCGCTTGAGTGAATTGGGACGCCGCCGCTTGCGCCGCACCGGCGCTGCCCCGCGCCGCGCGCCGAATTTCGGCTCGCTGCGGCGATGCACTTTAGCGCCGGGCTTTGCGCTCCGCCGCGCGCCTTGCATATGTCCCACCCTTGCTCAAGCCAAGGCGAGTCGCGCTTGCGGCTTTGCCAGCCACAAGGCGAACCCCTCTAGCCAAGCCTAGGCGTTCCGGATTGACACAATGTTAAAGGATTGAGGCACCAAGCCCGGCAGCGTCCGCCGCTAAACATCCAGATTGGCGACGTAGAGCGCGTTGGCCTGGATGAACTCGCGCCGCGGCTCGACCACGTCGCCCATCAATCGCGAGAACACGTCGTCGGCGTCCTCGCCTTCCTTGATCTTCACCTGGAGGAGGGTGCGGGTGTCGAGATCGAGGGTCGTGTCCCAGAGCTGCTCCGGGTTCATCTCGCCGAGGCCTTTGTAGCGCTGCAGCGTCAGCCCCTTGCGCCCGGTGGTCATCACCGCTTGCAAGAGCTCGCTCGGGCTATGCACTGCCACGGTCGTGTCCTTGCGCCTGAGAGTGGCCGGCCTGGCATAGACCTCCTGCAGATGCTCGGCGAAGGCATCGAGTTTGAGCGCGTCGGCGCTGGCGATGAACGGCCCGTCGATCAGATGCGACTCCATCACGCCGCGCAACTCGCGCCAGAAGCGCAAGCCGCCCTCGGGCAGCGCCTCGCCGTGCCAGCCCCGCTCGGTTTCCTCCGCCAGCGCATCCAGCCGCTTGGCGATATAGGCGGCGGCCTCTTGCGAATGCTTGCCGTCCTTCAGCACCTTGGGATTGAGCGCGCCGGCGATCGCCGCTTGCTCGACGATGAAGCGCGGATAGCGGCTGTGCAGGCCTTTGAGGATCGCGCTGATCCTGCGCGCGGTCTCGACGATGTCGCGGACGTCCTCGCCGGCCCGGCTCGCATTGTCGCCGGTGAGGAGAACGGCATCCTCCAGGCCTTCGCCGATGAGATAGTCCTCGAGCGCCTTCTCGTCCTTGAGATAGCGCTCCTGCTGGCCACGCTTCACCTTGTAAAGTGGCGGCTGGGCGATGAAGAGATGCCCGGCCTCGATCAGCGACGCCATCTGCCGGTAGAAGAAGGTCAGCAGCAGAGTGCGGATATGCGAGCCGTCGACATCGGCGTCGGTCATGATGATGATCTTGTGATAGCGCAGTTTGGCGAGGTCGAACTCGTCCTTGCCGATGCCGGTGCCGAGCGCGGTGATCAACGTGCCGATCTCCTGCGAGGACAGCATCTTGTCGAAGCGCGCCCGCTCGACATTGAGGATCTTGCCGCGCAACGGCAGCACGGCCTGGAAGGCGCGGTCGCGCGCTTGCTTGGCGCTGCCGCCGGCTGAATCGCCCTCCACCAGGAACAGCTCGGATTTGGCGGGATCGCGCTCCTGGCAGTCGGCGAGCTTGCCGGGAAGCGAGGCCATGTCGAGCGCGCCCTTGCGCCGCGTCAACTCGCGCGCCTTGCGCGCCGCCTCGCGCGCCGCCGCCGCCTCGACGATCTTCTGCACGATGTTGCGCGCCTCGCCGGGGTTCTCCTCGAACCATCCGGACAGCGCGTCGGCCATCACGCTTTCGACCACCGGACGGACCTCGGAGGAGACCAGCTTGTCCTTGGTCTGGCTGGAGAACTTGGGGTCCGGCACTTTGACCGAGAGCACGCATGTCAGCCCCTCGCGCGCGTCGTCGCCGGTCAGCGCCACCTTCTCCTTCTTGGCGATGCCGGAAGAGGCGGCGTAGGTGTTGACGGTGCGCGTCAGCGCCGCGCGGAAGCCGGCGAGATGCGTGCCGCCATCGCGCTGCGGGATGTTGTTGGTGAAGCAGAGCACGTTCTCGTGGTAGCTGTCGTTCCACCACAGCGCCGCCTCGATGGTGATGCGCGACTGCGTCTTCTCGACCACGATCGGCTCGGTGATCAGCGCGTGCTTGGTACGGTCGAGAAACCGGACGAAGGCGCGCAGGCCGCCTTCATATTTCATCTCCTCGATCTTCGGCTCGACGCCGCGATGATCCGCGAGCACGATACGCACGCCGGAATTCAGGAACGCCAGTTCGCGCAAACGATGCTCGAGCGTCGCATAGTCGAACTCGACCATGGTGAAGGTGGCGGTGCTCGGCACGAAGGTGATGCGGGTGCCGGTCTTGCCGGCGGCGTCGCCGATGACCTTTAGCGGCTTCACCGGCACGCCGTCGGCGAAGCTCATGAAATGCTCCTTGCCGCCGCGCCAGATGGTGAGGTCGAGCTTGGAGGAAAGCGCGTTGACCACGGAAACGCCGACGCCATGCAGGCCGCCCGACACCTTGTAGGAATTCTGGTCGAACTTCCCGCCGGCGTGCAGCTGCGTCATGATCACTTCGGCTGCCGAGACGCCTTCGCCCTTGTGGATCTCGGTGGGGATGCCGCGGCCGTTATCCTCGACCGTGACCGAGCCCTCGGCATTGAGCGTCACAAAAATCTCGTCCGAGAAGCCGGCCAGCGCCTCATCGATGGCGTTGTCCACCACCTCATAGACCATGTGATGCAGGCCCGAGCCGTCGTCGGTATCGCCGATATACATGCCGGGCCGCTTGCGCACGGCATCGAGGCCTTTCAGCACTTTGATCGAACTCGGCGCCGTATTCGGCAGCGGCTTCGGCCTTGCGTTTTGAAGCTGGTGTCATGGTTCCCTGAAGGCGGTTGTTGGTCTTGTTGGTGGGGCGTTCGACCCTGCGTGAATCAGGTCCCGATCTTACCCCGATTCACCGCAAAAATTTGGGCCTTTTCAGCGATCGGAGCGAACAAATCCCGGTCGGTTCCGGTCATCCAGGCTTGGGCGCCGAGGCTTGAAATTTCGCCAAAAAGCGCCACCCGCCGGGCCTCGTCCAAATGCGCGGCGACCTCGTCCAGCAGGATCAGCGGCGCGGCGCCCTCAAGCTCCCTGATCAGCTCGGCTTTGGCGAGGATGAGCCCGATCAGCAGCGCCTTTTGCTCGCCAGAGGAGCAGTGCGCCGCGGGGGCATTTTTCGGGCCGTAAGTTACAATTAAATCGCTCAAATGCGGTCCTTCAAGGGCCCGCGCGGCGGCGCGGTCGCGCTCGCGGCTGTGGCTCAGCAGCGCGCGAAACTCATCCTCGACCTCGGTTGCCGGCAATCGCGACAGCGCCTCTTCCAGCCTGCCTTCGAGCGCGATCTCCGCCCACGGGAACGGGCCTTCGCCGCGCACCGCGCGCATCCGCTCGATCAGCCCGGCGAGCCGCGCGATGGCATCGAGCCGGGCGGCGGCGATGGCCGCGCCGGCTTCGGCCATTTGTTCTTCGAGCCCCTCGAACAGAGCCCGACTGCCCTCGCGCATCTGGAACAGCCGGTTGCGCTGGCGCATGGCCCGGTCGTAGCGGCCTTGCGGGCTGCGCATCTTGGGATCGACCGCCAGCACCAGCCGGTCGAGGAAGCGCCGCCGCTCCGACGCCGCGCCGGTGAACAGGCCGTCCATGGCGGGGATCAGCCAGACCAGCTTCACATGCTCCGAAAGCGCGCCGGCACTCGCATCCTTGCCGGCGATGCGCACCGTCCGACCCTTGGTTTCCTCCGGCGTGCCGGTCGGGATGCCGGTGCCGATCTCCACCTCGTCCTCGCGCGACACAACGCTTGCGGCCACGGCGAAACCGCCGGCGCCGTCCTTGCGGCAGAGCTCGCCATAGGGGCGGGAGCGCAAGCCGTTGCCCGCGCCGAGCAGCGAGACCGCTTCCAGCAGGTTGGTTTTGCCCGAGCCGTTATCGCCGATCAGCACCACCGGCCGCGCGTCGAGCTTGATCTCGGCCCGCGCATAGTTGCGGAAATCGGTGAGCTTGAGCGTGCGGACGTAAAGGCGCGTCTTCGCGGGCTTGCCCGCGATCGCCTTGGTCTCGCTGTCTCCCTTGCGACGAGCCCTCATACCCGCATCGGCATGAGAACGTAGAGCGCGGAAGTATCCTTGCCGTCCCGCACCATGGTGGGGGAGCCGGGATCGGCGAGTTGGAACTCGGCCGTGCCGCTTTCCAGCTGCCCCGAGATGTCGAGCAAATAGCGGGCGTTGAAGCCGATCTCGAGCGGATCGAAACCGTAGTCGACGGCAAGCTCTTCGGTGGCGCTGCCGCTGTCCGGATTGTTGACCGACAGCGTCAGCTTGCCATCGGAGATGCTGAGCTTCACCGCCCGGCCTTTGTCGCTCGACAGTGTCGATACGCGATCGACGGCTTGGGCGAAGGCGGCGTTGTCCACCTCCATCCTCTTGTCGTTGCCTTGCGGAATCACCCGCTCGTAATCGGGGAAGGTGCCGTCGATCAGCTTGGAGGTGAGCACGACTCGCGGCGTCGAGACCCGGATCTTCGACGGCGAAAGCTCCACGCGCACCTCGCCCTCGCCGTCCTCCACCAGTCTGGCCAGCTCGATCACGGTCTTGCGTGGCACGATCACGCCCGGCATGTCCTTGGCGCCCGAGGGCAGCGGCAGCTCGACCTGGGCGAGCCGATGCCCGTCGGTCGCCACCGCCCGCAGCATCGGCTTGCCGCCGCTCGATGCGGCGTGGAGATAGATACCGTTCAGATAATAGCGGGTCTCCTCGGTCGAGATGGCGAAGCGCGTCTTCTCGATCAGGCGCTTCAACTCGCCCGCCGACAGCGTGAAGCTGTGGCCGAGATCGTCGACGCTGAGCGCCGGGAAATCGTCCGCGGGCAGCGTCTGCAGCGAGAATTGGGCCGGGCCGGAGGTGATGGCAAGCCGCCCCTGCTCGCCGTCGCGGTCGAGTTCGATATCGGCGCCTTCGGGCAGCTTGCGCACGATGTCGTGGAACATATGCGCCGGTACCGTGGTGGCGCCTTCGCCCTTGGCCTTGCACGGCACCGTCTCGACCAGCTCCATGTCGAGATCGGTGGCGGTCAGCTTTAGCTCGTTCTTGGCCGTGCCGATGAGGACGTTCGACAGGATGGGAATGGTATTGCGCCGCTCGACCACGCTCGCGACATGGGCGAGCGCGCGTGCCAAGCCGGGTTTGTCGATGGTGAGGCGCATGGTGGTCAAATACCCCGAAAAATGAAGGTTTCCCGCCGGTGCGTTCGAGCCTGCCCGAAGCGCTTGGCTTCGGTCCGAATGCTCATGAGCCGGTGAGAAACGAAGAACTCCCGCTAGGGACCTTGCCGCGCCGGGTGGCACTTTTCAAGGGCCACGACGGGCTGAGACCGAGATAGCGGGAACCGCGCTCAAGCCCACGATTTCGGTCACGAAGCGGCAGGGGGGACGCCTTGGCTTGGGACTCCAAACCCCCCTCCCGCCTTCCCCCTATTCGCGCAGCAAGCGCTTCAGAAGTTCGATCTCCTCGCGCAGCTGGTTGTCGTCGTTCATCAACTGCTCGATCTTGCGGATCGCGTGCAGCACGGTGGTGTGGTCGCGATTGCCGAACCTGCGGCCGATCTCGGGCAGCGAGCGCGAGGTGAGCAGCTTGGCGAGATACATGCCGATCTGCCGCGGCCGCACGATCGAGCGGTTGCGCCGTCCCGACAAGAGGTCGCCGCGGTTGACGCCGTAATGCTTCGATACCGTCCGCAGAATGTCGTCGATGCGTACCCGCCTTGGTTCCGCCCCGCGCATCAGGTCGCGCACGATCTGTTCGGCGGTCTCGAGCGTCACCGGCTCGTCGGTGAGCTGGAAGCTCGCGCGCAGGCGATGCACCGCGCCTTCGAGTTCGCGTCCGCTTTCGGTCAGCCGCTCGGCGAGGAAGGCCAGCACGATGTCGGAAATGTTGAGTCCCTTGGTCTCGCTACAGGCTTCGGTTGCGCGCTTCTCCAGGATTTTGTGGCGAAGCTCGTAATCCATGGCGCCGATCTCGGCCACCAGCCCTCCGCCCAATCTCGAGCGCATGCGCATATCGAGCTTGTCGAGCTGGGTCGGCGCCCGGTCTGCGGCGACGATCACCTGGCGCCCGCCGTCGATCAGCGAATTCAGCGTGTGACAGAATTCCTGCTGGATGGTCGGGCCTTGCAAGAACTCCATGTCGTCGATGAGCAGAATGTCGATCTTGCGCAGCTTCTCCTTGAAGGCCAGCGCGTCGCGCGCGCGCAGCGCCTGCACGAAACCCGACATGAAGCGCTCGGCGGTGAGGTAGAGCACCTGTGCCTCGGGCTTCCGCTGCTTCACCTCCCAGGAGATCGCATGCAACAGATGGGTTTTGCCCAGGCCCACATTGCCATGCACGAACAGCGGGTTGAACACGGGCTGCGGCGCGGAGAAGGCGCCTGCCACCTCTTGCGCGGCGGCATAAGCGAGCCGGTTCGAGGCGCCGACCAAAAAGCTGCCAAAGCTCAGCCGCGGATCGAGCGGCGAGCCCTCGAAGCCGCCATAGCCCGTGCGCAACGGCATCGGCAACGGCGCTAGTTCTGCCACCGATTCGAATTGCGGCTGCCGCTGGCGCGGTGCTTCCTTCGGCGCCTCGGTGCCGAAATGCGGCTGCCTGACCTTGAACTCGAGGCGCTCAACGTTCGGCCATTCGCCGCGCGAATGTCTTAAGACGGAGTCGTAATAGTGTGAGCGGAGCCAGTTCCTGAGGAAGCGGGTCGCCACGGTAAGATGCACGACCTCGTCGTCCACCTGTTCGACCTCGACCCCTCTGAACCAACTGGCGAAAACATCCTCTCCCAGCTCAGCGCGTAGCCGGCTCTTGACCCTCGCCCAAGCGTCGCTTGGCGCGCACTGCTCTTGCTGTGCCACGGTTTCTGCTCTTTCCCATTCTTTTGGTTCGCGCCGTTACGCACCGCACGCACGTTACATGAGCAGTCAACAAGATCGACGCGGACAGTCATGACCCGTCCCTACAACCGGCCTCGCACCTAGCTTTGCTGCCAGGGCAGACCGGCCGCCTTCCAACCCTTAACGGCACCGCGATGCCGGCCATCGTCGAGCGGACCCTCAAAACCGCAGGCGACGTTGTGACACGCGCGATACCCTACTGCCGCCATCGCCTTGGCCGCAGCCAAGCTCCGGCTCCCCGAACGGCAAATAAAGAAGAGCTCGTCATCCTCTTTCACGCCAAGCGCCTTGAGTTCTCCAGCCAGACGCTCCGCGAAGCGCGGATCCACCGCCTGATCGGGGAAGGTCTGCCACTCTACAAGGACAGTCCGTTTGCCGACAGACGCGAGATCCGGAATCCCCACATAGGTCCACTCCGCACGGGTGCGCACATCGACGAGCTGCGATCGAGGCTGCGACTGGAGGGCCGTCCAGGCCGTCTCAACGTCGACGTCATCGACCGCTCTATCGCCGGTCTGTGCGCTCAAAAATCGTCCTCCCCTGGAGACAAGAGTTCGACGTAAGAACAAATTTGGTGTCGGCTACAATAGGTGGTGGCTATTCAAAGCAGCAGACCACCACTGCCCACAGATTACGCATCAATATTCCACAAGATTTCCACGCTCTTCACATTGAAGACAAAGAAAACCTTTCCCGGGAACAACCAGGACCAAGGTACTCAATTGTGAAGGAGGGGAATGCCCCGTTCGGATGATTGGACTATACACATGCGGCCATCGCTGATCAAGCGAGCGGGCCCGGCGGGACAAGCCGCGAGCCCTTGTCGCCAAAGGCCTCAACCGGGTTTGGCAAACCCCTGTCACGCCAGCGTGAATCGCTTGAAAAACTCGATGAGCCGCACCGCCTAACGCGGTTCCGCGGCCCTCAATGGGGCACGATTTTTTTTTGGGGATGATGACGGCGCTCGACGTGTTGCGTTTCGACCGCAGCGCCGCATGCGACAAGCAATTGAAATGTTCGTTGAAATGACATGTTCGGCGCGCGCTTCCACACGCCGTCTGTTGCCGCGAAACAACAGGAGAGGTTTTTTTGTTAGGGGGCGCCCATGGCGCCGATGCGCTTGGCGAGGCGCGAGACTTTGCGCGATGCGGTCTTGCGATGGACGACGCCCTTTTGCGCGTTGCGCGCGAGCACCGGCTCGGCCTCCTTAAGTGCCGCCGCGGCGGCCTCCTTGTTGCCGGCGACGATCGCCTCTTCCACCTTGCGCACGGAGCTTCTCAGCCTGGTGCGCCGCGCCTTGTTGACGGCGGTGCGGCGGACAGTCTGACGGGCGGCTTTCTTAGCCGATTTGGTGTTAGCCATGATGTGATCCTTGCAGGGCCCCGTAGCCACTGGTCTGGCGGCTGGGCAGAAACGGTTGGGTGCTCTATAGCGAGAGCCCTAACCACCGTCAACCGCACCGGGAAACCGCCAGTCTCCCGGCGCTTCTGCCGATTGACATGACGCGAGGTCGATGGCTCTCCTGGCGCGGCTTTTAGGAGAGGGGCGAAGTAGTAGCGCGATGCGGGTCCTGCTTACCGGCGCCGCCGGGTTTATCGGCTATCACACGGCGGCACGATTGCTCGACCGCGGTCACGAGGTGATCGGCTTCGACAATCTCAACGCCTATTACGACGTGTCGCTGAAGGAGGCGCGCCTCGCTCGGCTGAAGGAGCGCGAGGGCTTCCGCTTCCTCAAAGCCGACCTCGGCGACAGGACGGCCGTCGAGGCCACCTTCGCCGCCGAACGGCCCACGCGCGTAATCCATCTCGCGGCGCAGGCGGGGGTGCGCTACTCGCTCGACCACCCGCACAGCTACATCAACGCCAATCTCACCGGCTTCCTGCACATCCTCGAGGGCTGCCGCCACCACGGCGTCGAGCATCTCGTCTATGCCTCGTCGAGCTCGGTCTATGGCGCCAACCGCAAGCTCCCGTTCGATGTGAGCGACAATGTCGATCATCCGGTGAGCCTCTATGGCGCGACCAAGAAGGCGAACGAGCTGATGGCGCATTCCTACGCCCATCTGTTCGCGCTGCCGACGACGGGCTTGCGCTTCTTCACCGTGTACGGGCCCTGGGGACGGCCCGATATGTCGCTGTTCTTGTTCACCCGCAAGATTCTCGCCGGCGAGCCGGTCGAGGTGTTCAACTACGGGCACCACGCCCGCGATTTCACCTATGTCGATGACGCGGTCGAAGGAATCCTGCGCACCTTTGACAAGATCGCGGCGCCCGATCCCGCATGGAACCCCGAGGTGCCCGACCCCGCCACCTCGTCGGCGCCCTACCGGGTCTACAATATCGGCAACCACAGCCCCGTCGCGCTGCTCGACTATATCGCCGCCATCGAGAAGGCGCTGGGGAAGAAGGCCAAGATCGAGCTGTTGCCACAGCAGCCTGGCGACGTGGAGGAGACCTATGCGGGCGTCGAGGCGCTGAAGGAAGCGACCGGCTTTCAGCCCGCAACACCCCTGCAAGAGGGCATCGAGCGCTTCGTCGCCTGGTATCGCGACTATTACCGGGTGTGACGACGCCTGCGCGAAACCACTCGAATTGCTGGATCGGAGTTGAGTTGACAAGGCGGGCAGGGGGACCATGATCGCCCAGGTATCCCGATTTTCAGCGAGTCAGCGCCGTGGCGGCAAGAAAGCCTAAACAGCCAGCTAAGCTCTCGGCCTTCATCAGCCACGCCAAGGCCGACGCGAAGAAGGCGCAAGAGATCGCCGCCTCCTTGGAGGAGCGGGGATTGAAATGCTGGATCGCCCCGCGCGACGTGACGGCGGGGCGTACTTACGGCGATGAGATCATCAGGGGCATCGAAAGCGCCAAGGCCTTCGTGCTGGTGCTGTCGAAGGGCTCGAACGGCTCTGCCTTCGTCGCCCGCGAGGTCGAGCGCGCCGTCAGCAAGCAGAAGCCGATTTTCGTCATCCGCCTCGCCAATGTCGAGCCGGCGCCGACGCTCGAGCTGTTCATCTCCGGCACGCAATGGATCGACGCCTTTCCCGGCAAGCTCGCACCGCATATTGGCCGCCTGGCGAAGTTGCTTGGCGCGGAGGGCGAGGTTGGGCCTGCCGATCCGGACGAAGACCAGGATCAAGCTGGGCCGGGTTCGCCGCGATGGATGTGGCCGGCGGCGGCGGCGGTCGTGCTGCTGGGCGTTGGCGCAGCGGTTGCGCTCTGGCCTGGGCATGGCGATCCGCTTCCCCTGATCGGGCCGACCGCCGAGCCGGCGCTGCTGACCAAGCCTGGGTGGCCGGACAATCCGGAAATTCAGGCCCGCGAGCAAATGGCCTTGGTGCCGAGCGAGGTGACCAAGGTCGGCGGTAAGGCGGAAGACCCGCATCCTAAGCTCGTCCTGCCCGGCTCGCCCACGGACCTCTCTTCGGGCGATCCAGACTTCCGGGCTTGCGAAAAGCTGGCGGGCCAGGACGGCATTGACGCATGCAACCGCGCCATCGCTTCAGCCAAGTTCACCGGGCGCACCCTTTCTTACCTCTATAGCGATCGCGGCTATCTGCTCATGCGCAAGGGCGCGCTCGTGCCGGCCCGCGCCGACCTCGACAAGGCAGCCGAGATCGACCCCACCAATTTCTACGCCTACTGGAACCGAGGCGCGCTTCGCATGGCCGAGAGCGATTACGCGAGCGCTGCGAACGATTTCACCACCGCTCTTTCGCTTGACCCCGATCCGGCCTCGAAGGCCAAGATCGAGCAAGTCCTGAACGTCGCGACGGAGGCCTTGCAGGCGGCCAACGCGCAAACATCCGAACCGGGAGTCATCACCGACCCGTCGGCGTTCGGAGGCCAAGAAGAGCTGGGAAGCGCCTCCGCCGCCTCGAGCTACCCGGCCGACGCCATGCCGAGCGCCCCGGCGCTCGCCCCGACGCTGCCCGCGTCGCCGATGCCGGCGCAGGTCCGGTAATCACCGGTTCTTGAACTCGGGTTTGCGCTTCTCGATGAAGGCGGCCATGCCCTCCTTCTGATCCTCGGTGGCGAACAGCGAATAGAACTGGCCGCGCTCGAATCGCGTGCCTTCGGCGAGCGTCGTGGCGAAGCCGCGATTGATCGCCTCCTTGATCATCATCACCGCGTGCTGCGAGAGATTGGCGATCTTGTCGGCGACCTTGATGGCCTCGTCGAGTAATTCGGCCGCGGGCACGACCCGGCTCACGAGGTTCGAGCGCTCGGCTTCCTCGGCATCGATGCGCCGCCCGGTCAGGCAAAGCTCCATGGCCTTGGCCTTGCCGACGGCACGCGTGAGCCGCTGTGTGCCGCCGTTGCCGGGCATAATGCCGAGGGTGATCTCCGGCTGGCCGAACACAGCGGTGTCGGCGGCGAGGATGATGTCGCAAGCCATGGCGAGCTCGCAGCCGCCGCCCAGCGCGTACCCTGCGACCGCCGCGATGATCGGCTTGCGGCAATGGCTGATGCGCGTCGAACGGCGCAAGGAAATCGCTGCCATAGGCTTCGACGAAGGTCTTCTGGTGCATCTCCTTGATGTCGACGCCGGCCGCGAACGCCTTGTCGTTGCCGGTGATGACGATACAGCCGATGACCGGGTCGGCTTCGAACGAATTGAGCGCGCGGTTGACCTCGCTGATGAGCTCGGTGTTCAGGGCGTTCAGCGCGTGCGGGCGGTTGAGCGTGATGAGCCCGACCTTGCCCTTGGTCGAGACGAGGATCGTCTCATAGGCGCCGTTCTTTTTCGGTGCTTCAGGATCAGGCTCCCTGGCGGTGAAGACGTTGGCAAACATGATGGTTTCAAGTCCCCTAGCGTTGACAGGTTGGACAATAGAAGGTCGAGCGTCCTCCTTGGACGATGCGGCGTACGGTTCCTCCGCAGCCTTTTCTTGAGCAGGGTTTGCCTTCGCGGCCGTAGACCTTGAAGCGGTGCTGAAAGCGCCCGAGCCTGCCATCGGTGCGGACGTAGTCGCGCAACGACGAGCCGCCGGCCTTGATCGCGGTCTCCAGCACCGCCTTGATGGCGGCGACCAGCGCCTCGATCGTCTTGGTCGGCTTGCCCGATTTGGTGGCAAGTCCGCCCGCGAGCCTGAGCGGCGAGATGCGCGCGCGGTACAGCGCCTCGCAGGCATAGATGTTGCCGAGCCCCGCGATCAGCTTCTGATCCAACAGCGCGGCTTTGATCGAGGTCGCCTTGCCCTTCAGGCGAGAGGCGAGCCACTCGGAGGTCAAGGTGGCACTGAGCGGCTCGATGCCGAGGCCTTTGAACAGCGCATGCTGTTCGAGCGCGGTCCCGGGAATCAGGTCCATATAGCCGAACCGGCGCGCGTCGGAGTAGCGGACCGAGGTGCCGTTGCCGAGATGGAAGACGATATGCTCATGCTTCGGCGCTGGCTTCTGCTTGTGCGCGAAGGTGCCGAGCTGCCCGTTTAGATCGATCGAGAAGCGTCCGGTCATGCCGAGATGCATCACCAGCACCTCGCCGTCGTCGAGCCGGGCAAGCAGATATTTGGCGCGCCGGTCGAGCGCCTCGATCCTTCGCCCCGACAGCCTCTCGCCGAAGCGCTTGGGCAGCGGGAAGCGCAAATCGGGGCGCCTCTGCTCGACGCGCGTGAATGCGTTGCCGACAAGGATCGGCTCCAATCCCCGGCGCACGGTCTCGACCTCTGGCAGTTCAGGCATGATTTGGCCCGTGATTGCCGCAGTGCGGAACAGTCTAGTTGCACTGCAACAATAGCCTGATCCGGGCCCTTGCGCTATTGTCCCGGCGACACATGTCCCAAGACCTCGACAGCCCCGATACTGCACCGCCGAAAGCGAGTTTCGGCTTCACCCCCGTGCGCGAGGACGCCAAGCAGGGCTTGGTCAACGAGGTCTTTGCCAAGGTCGCGCGGAACTACGATCTGATGAACGACCTGATGTCGGGCGGCTTGCACCGGCTGTGGAAAAGCGACCTCGTTGCCTGGCTCGCGCCGCCGAAAAGCGCGGTTCCTTACGCGCTGCTGGATGTTGCCGGCGGCACCGGCGACGTGGCATTGCGCGTGCTCGAGGCATCCGGCTCCGGCGCCTCTGCCGTGATCTGCGACATCAGCGCCGAGATGATGCAGGTCGGCCGGGCGAGGGCGGATGGCGAGAGCGGCAAGCTCAGCTTCGTGCAGGGAAACGCCGAGGCGCTGCCCTTCGCCGATCGGAATTTCGACGCCTATACGATCGCCTTCGGCATGCGCAATCTCACGCATCTCGAGGCTGGGCTGCGCGAAGCGTTCCGCGTGCTCAAGCCCGGCGGCCGGTTCCTCTGCCTGGAATTTTCCAGCGTCGAGGTGCCGCTGCTCGATACCCTCTACGACGCCTACTCCTTCAACGCGATCCCAGCGCTTGGCGGGCTTGTCGCCGGCGACAGCGCGTCCTATCGCTATCTTGTCGAGAGCATCCGCCGCTTCCCCGATCAGAAAAGCTTCACGCGTTTGATCGAGACTGCGGGCTTC
This sequence comes from uncultured Alphaproteobacteria bacterium, assembly GCA_963798815.1. Classification (GTDB taxonomy): domain Bacteria; phylum Pseudomonadota; class Alphaproteobacteria; order Rhizobiales; family Methyloligellaceae; genus Methyloceanibacter. Next base: position 614,240 of record CAWCUW010000003.1, on the reverse strand, counting down.
GAGCGCGTGCGCTACCGCAACCTGACCGGCGGTATCGCAGCCATCCACTCCGCCTGGCGGATATGATGAGGCAATTGACGTGACAGCGATCGCCAATATGGCGCGATTGACCAAGGCGGGCGCCGTGTTGGCCTGGTCGGGCGCGCGCCTGTTGCCGGAGGAGGCAAACCTGCCTGGCCCGCTGGCGCTGTTCGCCCGCGTCACCGCGCCGCTGCGCAAGAACGGCGCCGCGGACCCTGCAAATCAAGCCAAGCTGTCCGATGCGCTGACCTCGCTCGGCCCCTCTTACATCAAGCTTGGCCAGTTTCTCGCCACCCGCGACGACCTGATCGGCCGCGAGCTAGCCCGCGACCTCTCCACGCTGCAGGACCGCCTGCCGCCGTTCTCGCAAACCGAGGCGCGCGCCGCCGTCGAGGAGGCGTTGGGCGCGCCCATCGACACGCTTTATGCCGAGTTCGGCCCCGCGGTCGCCGCCGCTTCGATCGCGCAAGTGCATAAGGCCAAGGTGCTGATGCCGGACGGTACGCTCAAGTCGGTCGCGGTCAAGGTGCTGCGGCCCGGCATCGAGCAGCGCTTCCAGAAGGATCTCGACTCTTACGTGTTCGCCGCACGCATGATCGAGCGGTTTCATCGACCCTCGCGGCGGCTTCGGCCGATCGCCGTGGTCGACACTTTGGCAAAATCCGTCGCCATCGAGATGGATCTCCGCATGGAAGCCGCCGCTCTCTCCGAGATGGCCGAGAACACCAAGAACGACGCGGGCTTCCGCGTGCCGCAAATCGATTGGACGCGCAGCGCGCGACGCGTGCTGACTCTCGAATGGATCGACGGTATCCCCATCGCCGATCGCGACGCACTCGTCGCCGCCGGGCACGAGGTGAAGCCGCTCGGCGCGCTGCTGATGCAGAGCTTTCTGCGGCATGCCATGCGCGACGGCTTCTTCCATGCCGACATGCATCCCGGCAATTTGTTCGTCGACGACCAAGGCCGCATCGTCGCGGTCGATTTCGGCATCATGGGGCGGCTCGGCATGAAGGAGCGGCGCTTCCTCGCCGAGATCCTCTACGGCTTCTTGAAGCGCAACTACACCCGCGTCGCCGAGGTGCATTTCGAGGCGGGCTACGTGCCGCGCAAGCATTCGGTCGCGCAATTTGCCCAAGCCTTGCGCGCCATCGGCGAGCCGATCATGGACCGGCCGGCGAGCGAGATCTCCATGGCGCAGCTACTCGGCCAGCTGTTCCAATATACCGAGGTGTTCGACATGCAGACGCGGCCTGAGCTGCTGCTGCTGCAAAAGACCATGGTGGTGGTCGAGGGCGTCGGTCGCAGCCTCGATCCCGAGCTGAATATGTGGGTGGTGTCCGAGCCGGTAGTGAAGGCATGGATGGAGCAGACGCTCGGTCCCGGCGCCCAGTTCGAGGCCGCGGCGGAAGGCGCGGCCAGCGTCGGGCGGTTCATGGGCGAGATCCCGAAGCTTCTGGGGCAGGCCGAGCGCACGGCGGAAGCCTTGACCGCCATGGCCGAAGACGGCTTGCGATTGGACGACCACACGGTGGAGCGGCTGGCCGAGGCGCAAGCCCGCGAGAGCCGGGCAAGTCGCATCGGCATCTGGATCGCCGCCATCGCGCTCGCGGCGATCGCGCTCGCGCTGCTGTTTTGAGTGTCGATCGTTAACCCCAAATGATAGTCATGGCCGGACTTGTCCCGGCCATCCACGATTTTGATATGGTCGAAAGCGTGGACGCCCGGCATAAAGCCGGGCATGACGACGGTGAGAACATGCAAGGCAAGCGCATCCTGTTGATCGTCGGCGGCGGCATTGCCGCCTATAAGAGCCTCGAGCTGGTGCGCCGTTTGAAGGAACGGGGCGCGTCCGTGCGCGCCATTGTCACCAAAGGCGGCGCCGAGTTCGTCACGCCGCTGTCGCTTTCCGTGCTCACCGAGGAGAAGGCCTTTACCGATCTGTTCGACCTCAAGGACGAGGCAGAGATCGGTCACATCCGCCTGTCCCGCGAGGCGGATCTGATCGTGGTCGCCCCGGCCACCGCCGACCTCCTCGCCAAGATGGCGCATGGCCTGGCGGACGATCTCGCCACTGCCGTGCTGCTTGCCGCCGACAAGCGCGTGCTCGCCGCCCCTGCCATGAATGTGCGCATGTGGGAGCATCCGGCGACGCAACGGAATCTGGTCACGCTGAAGTCGGACGGCATCGAATTTGTTGGCCCCGACGAGGGCGAGATGGCGTGTGGGGAGTTCGGCTCCGGCCGCATGGCCGAACCGCAAGCGATTCTCGAAACCATCGAAAGCCTGCTCGGCGATGAGACATCGGTGCGGTCAACTTGCGCCACGCCCTCGCGGGCAATGAGCGGCGCGCTGCGTGGCCGCCGCGTGCTGATCACCTCCGGCCCGACGCAAGAGCCGATCGATCCGGTGCGCTATATCGCCAATCGCTCCTCCGGCAAGCAGGGCCATGCTTTGGCGCGCGCCGCCGCCGCGCTCGGTGCGGAAGTTACTCTCATTAGCGGCCCCGTGGCGCTGCCCGATCCGCACGGCGTGAGCGTAGTCAAGGTGGAGACGGCGCATGAGATGCTTGCCGCAACGCTCGCCGCGCTCCCCGCCGACATCGCCATTTGCGCCGCGGCGGTTGCCGACTGGCGCGCCGCCGACGAGGCGCCGCAGAAATTGAAGAAGCAGAACCAGGTCGAGGCCGAGCTCAAGCTCGCGCTCAACCCTGACATTCTCGCCACCATCGCCAAGCCCGGACCGAAGCGGCCGACCCTGGTGATTGGCTTCGCCGCCGAGACTGAGAATTTGGTCGACAACGCTGTCGCCAAACGCCGCGGCAAGGGTGCGGACTGGATTGTCGCCAACGATGTCTGGCCGGGCACCGGCGCGATGGGCGGTGACAACACGCAAGTCCACCTTGTCACCCAGGCGGGCGTCGAGGATTGGCCGCCGCTGAGCAAGGACGAGACCGCGGCGCGGCTGCTCGCCCGCGCGGCGCAAGCGCTCGCCGCCATGCGCTCGGCGGCTGAATGAGCGTCACGCTCCGCGTGCAGCGGCTCCCGCATGGCGAGGGCCTGCCGCTGCCATCCTACCAATCGACCCATGCCGCCGGTCTCGATCTGGTCGCCGCCGTGTCGGAAGGGGCCCCGGTCACGCTCGAGCCAAGCGCCCGCGCGCTCATCCCCACCGGCTTCGCGCTGGAGATTCCTGTTGGCTACGAGGCGCAAGTCCGCCCACGCTCGGGGTTGGCGCTTAAACACGGCGTGACGCTGCTCAACACCCCCGGCACCATCGATGCCGACTATCGAGGCGAGCTGATGGTGATTCTGATCAATCACAGCAGCGAGCCGTTCACGGTCCGCCGCGGCGACCGTGTCGCCCAGCTGGTGATCGCACCCGTCGCTCAGGTCGAAATCGTCGCGGTCCAAGCCCTGGGGGGAACGGCGCGGGGAGGGGGCGGCTTCGGCTCGACCGGCTGATCCCCGTGGTGATGGCTAACCCCTCGTGGCGTTTGCAACATTTATCTGGTTAATTCCGCACCGCCAGCCTGGTGTGGTGCAACGGTAGCACGCGTGGTGTTCTGCCACGAGATCGAGGTTCGAAATCCTCTGCGCCAGGACCAAACCGTTCCAAGCCTTCGGCAACCGAACCAAGCCCCGGCTGCTGGTAGCTCTGGGAGGGATGGCCTACATTGCGGCCATCATGCTTACCCCTGAGGAAATCGCCCGCTACAAGCGCCAGCTGGTGCTGAAGGAGATCGGCGGCGAGGGCCAGCAGAAGCTGAAAGCCGCGCGCGTGCTGGTGGTCGGCGCCGGCGGGCTCGGCTCGCCGCTTATTCTCTATCTGGCCGCGGCCGGCGTGGGCGAGATCGGCATCATCGACAGCGACCGGGTGAGCCGCGACAATCTGCAACGCCAGATCGTGCATGACAGCAAGAGCGTGGGGCGCCCGAAGACCAAGAGCGCGGCGGCGACGGTCGAGCGGCTCAACCCGCATGTCGCGACGCGGCTCTATTCGACCCGGCTTGTCCCCGAGAACGCGCTGGAGATCCTACGCGGCTTCGACATCGTCGCCGACGGCTCCGACAATTTCGCCACGCGCTATCTGGTCAATGACGCCTGCTATTTCGCCAAGCGGCCGCTGGTGTTTGCCGCGGTCGGGCCGTTCGACGGCCATCTCACCACCTTCCGCGCTTATGAGACGGACGGTGCTGGCAAGCCGCGCCCGTCTTATCGCTGCCTGTTCCCGGAGCCGCCGCCGGAGGGCACCATACCGCCTTGCGCGGAAGCCGGCATTCTCGGCGCGGTCGCCGGCGTGATCGGTACGCTCGCCGCCGTCGAGGTGGTGAAGGAGTTGCTCGGGATCGGCGAGAGCCTGGTGGGGCGGCTCTTGCTTTACGATGCGCTGCAAGCGCGCTTCTCCAACGTCGCCTACGGCTGGGACCCCGAGAGCCCCTTGAACGGCACGTCGCCGCGCTTGCACGATCTCTCGCATCACCGCAAGGCCGTGGCCGAGGTTAGCCTATAGCCATGGGAGAGACCATCACCACGCAATGCGCAATCGCCGGCGGCGGCCCCGCCGGCATGATGCTCGGCTTCCTCCTGGCCCGCGCCGGCATCGATGTCGTGGTTCTGGAGAAGCATGCGGATTTCCTGCGCGATTTCCGCGGCGACACCATCCATCCTTCCACGCTCGAGGTCATGCACGAGCTTGGCATTCTCGACGATTTCCTGAAACGCCCGCATCAGGAGGTGCGCACGCTCGCGGGTCAGATCGGCGACGAGCGTGTGCTTCTCGCCGATTTCTCGCATCTCCCCGTCCATTGCCGCTTCATCGCCCTGATGCCGCAATGGGATTTTCTGGATTTTCTCGCCGAGCAGGCGCGCCGCTATCCAGGCTTTCATCTCAGGATGCGGGCGCGCGTCACCGACCTGATCATGGAGCATGGCCGCGTCTTGGGCTTGTTGGCCGAGACGCCGGAGGGGCCGCTCGAGATCAGGGCCGATCTCGTCGTCGGCGCCGATGGACGCCACTCCGATGTGCGCGAACGTGCGGGGCTCAAGGTCGAGGACTTCGGCGCGCCGATGGACGTGATCTGGTTCCGCCTTTCCAAGCACGCGAGCGACAGCGCGCAGCTGCTCGGCCGCATCCAAGCCGGCGTGGTGTTCGTTACCCTCGACCGCGGCGATTATTGGCAGTGCGCCTATGTCATCCCGAAAGGCGGCTTCGAGCAGCTCCGCAGCCGGGGCCTGGAGGCGTTTCGTGCGGCCATAGCAAGCCTCAATCCGGAGTTCGCCGATCGCCTCCAGGAGATCGCCTCTTGGGACGATTTGAAACTGCTCACCGTCACGGTGGATCGCCTCAAGCGCTGGAGCCGGCCGGGGCTGCTATGCATCGGCGATGCGGCGCATGCCATGTCGCCGATCGGCGGCGTCGGAATCAATCTCGCCATCCAGGACGCGGTCGCCGCGGCGAATCTGCTCTGGCGGCCCCTCGGCAAGGGCCGCGTGCCGGCCGCGCAGCTTGTGAGCGTGCAGGCGCGGCGCGAATGGCCGACCAAGATAATGCAGGCGGTTCAGTTGTTCATTCAGAAGCGCGTCATCAGCAACGTGCTGAGCTTGACCGAGCGGCCCAAGCCGCCTTTCGTGGTGACGCTGTTCAACCGCTTTCCGTTCCTGCGCCGCGTCCCGGCGCGCCTGATCGGCCTCGGCTTCCGCCCCGAGCATGTGACATCGCCGGAGATCGCTCCCAATTAGGACGCGAGCCGAAAGAGGCTCAGAACATCGCCGGGTGGACGCGGTCCGGGGGCGCATGGCCGTCGAGGAAGGTCTTGATGTTGATGATGACCTTTTCGCCCATGTCGACGCGACCTTCGAGCGTGGCCGAGCCCATATGCGGCAGCACGACCACTTTGTTGCTCTTGAGCAGCTTCGGGTTTACTGCCGGCTCGTGCTCGAACACATCGAGTCCCGCGCCGGCCAGCTCGTTGTTCTCGATCATGCGGGCGAGTGCGTTCTCGTCGATCACCTCGCCGCGCGCGGTGTTGACGATATAGGCGGAGGGCTTGAGCAGTGCGAGCCGCCGTGCCGAGAGCAGATGATAGGTTGCCGGCGTGTGCGGGCAGTTGATCGAGACGATGTCCATGCGGGCGATCATCTGGTCGAGGCTGTCCCAATAGGTCGCCTCGAGCGACTTCTCGACCTCGGGCGCGACCCGCCTGCGGTTGTGATAGTGGATCTGGAGGCCGAAGGCCTTGGCCCGCTTGGCGACGGCCTGGCCGACGCGGCCCATGCCGACGATGCCGAGCCGCTTGCCGAAGATGCGGTGTCCGAGCATCCAGGTGGGCGACCAGCCCTGCCAGCCATTGGCGCTCTTGAGCAGCGCCGCGCCTTCGGTCAGCCGGCGCGGAACCGCAATAATCAGCGCCATGGTCATGTCGGCGGTGTCCTCGGTCAGCACCCCGGGCGTATTGGTGACGATGATCGAGCGGTTCCGGGCGGTCTCCAGGTCGATATTGTCGACGCCGGTGCCGAATTGGGAGATCAGCTTGAGATTGGGGCTGGCCTGGCTCAGCACGGCGCGGTCGATGCGGTCGGTGACGGTCGGCACCAGCACATTGGCGACCTTGACCGCCTCGATCAGCTCTTCGCGCGTGAAGGGTTTGTCCTCGAGATTGAGCCTTGCGTCGAACAACTCGCGCAGCCGGGTCTCCACCACGTCGGGGAGTTTGCGCGTGACGATAACGAGAGGTCGGTCAGCCATCACCAGTCCAGTTAGGATTTATCGCGGCAGAGGATTTCCCCGCGTCATTTTGCAGCGCTTCAGGCAAAGCGCGCCTTTCTCTAACAGAAGCGGCTTTGCGAGATAAAGGGCCATCTTGTCCTGGAGCCACGATCCTTTCACTTTTATCAGCCAAGGAGGACCATGGTGGGGTAGGGCCGATTTGGGCCGTGAGCTTGGTGCGGGCATTGCACAAATTGGCGGCAAGGTGGGCTCAGGGGTGAAGCATCTCATTTTGATCGCGGGCGTAGTCCTGGCGCTGACATTCGCCTCAGCCGTCGGGCCGAGCGTGGCCGAGGACAATGTGAAACAGGCCGCCGTCGAGTCGACCGGCAAGTCGGCGTTACCCGTGCCGCGCTTCGTCAGCCTCAAGTCCGACAAGGTTAATGTGCGTAAGGGCCCGAGCACCGACCAGGCTATCGTCTGGGTGTTCTCGCGTGCCGGGCTTCCCGTCGAAGTGATCGCCGAATCCGACAATTGGCGGCGGGTCCGCGACAGCGAGGGCGCCGATGGCTGGGTGTTCCACAGCCTGCTCAGCGCGCGCCGCACGGCGCTGGTCACCCCCTGGTCGAAAGGCGAGCGCGTGCCGCTTTACAGCTCCAATTCCACGGGCTCGCGCGCCGTTGCAGAGCTGCAGTCGGGCGTGCTCGGCAATGTGCTGTCCTGCGATGGCGACTGGTGCAACGTCTCGGTCGACGACTATTCCGGCTATGTCCAGCAGGACAAGCTGTGGGGCGTCTACAAAGGCGAGGAAGTGAAGTAGGGCGCTAGCGGCTCTGCTTGTCCACCAGCCTGACCAGCACATCGACGCGGGAGATGGTCATGCCGTCGGGCGCTTCGGGCAGCCCCTCGATGCGGATCGACCCGGTCGCGATATCCAACAGCCTGCCGGAATGCTCGCAGAAGAAGTGGTAGTGGTTCGACGTGTTGGTGTCGAAATAGGTCTTGGCGCCTTCCACCGCGACCTCGCGCAGGAGGCCCGCCTCGGTGAATTGGTGCAGCGTATTGTATACGGTCGCGAGCGAGACCGGCACTTTCTTCGCCTGCGCCTCCTCGTGCAGCGTCTCGGCCGTGACGTGACGATCGCCCTCGGCGAAGAGGAGATGTGCCAAAGCCACGCGCTGCCGCGTGGGCCTAAGGCCCGCGCCGCGCAGGATCTTGGCGACGTTTCCTTGGCTGAGTTCGGTTGACAATTTCAGCGTGCCCTGAGGCGGCCTTTGCATCTTTTGGACCCATCCGATAAATTCAGGGAAATATAGTCTGAAAGACCACTCCCCCGCAACTTGACGCCCTTGACCTAGGTCAGATGACGGCGTGTGGGGCTGCGTCCCCGTTGCGGGCTATAAGCCCATACCCTCGAAAAGGGCAAGCGTCTGGCTTTCGTCCCGGCTACGCGGCCTTTTGAAGGGCTCTTGTCTGTGTTAGGAAACCACCCAAATTTCGCAAAAGCGTTGCCTAGCGGGAGGATGCTGAAGCACCGATGTCCGAGCGGCGGGACCAATTCGACTATGAGGATCTGCTGGCCTGCGCGCGGGGCGAATTGTTCGGCCCCGGCAACGCGCAATTGCCGCTTCCGCCCATGCTGATGTTCGACCGCATCTCCTATGTCGCCGAAGAAGGCGGCGAGCACGGCTATGGGCGCATCGTGGCCGAGCTCGACGTGAAGCCGGATCTCTGGTTCTTCCCCTGCCATTTCAAAGGCGACCCGGTGATGCCGGGATGCCTTGGCCTCGATGCGCTCTGGCAGCTGCTGGGGTTTTTCCTTGGTTGGCTCGGCGCTCCCGGCAAGGGGCGCGCTTTGAGCGTGGGCGAGGTCAAATTCTCCGGCATGGTGCTGCCGACCATGAAGAAGCTCGAATATATCGTCGAGCTGAAGCGGGTGATCCGGCGAAAATTTACCCTCGGCACTGGCGATGGCTGGCTTAAGGCCGACGGCGAGACCATCTATACGGCCAAGGATTTGCGGGTCGGATTGTTCCAGGCGGGCGAAGCCGCCCCTGCCGGTGTCTGACCCTGATCGATCGAAGCGGCGCTTGCTTCCTAGGATTTTGACCCGATGAAACGTGTGGTCGTGACCGGCATGGGCATCGTGTCCTCCATCGGCAATAGCGCCCAGGAGGTGCTTGCCGCTTTGCGCGAGGCGAAATCCGGGATCGTCAAGGCCGACAAATATGCCGAGCTCGGCTTTCGCTGCCAGGTGCACGGCGCGCCGAAGCTCGACTGGGAGGGCATGATCGACCGCAAGGTGCGCCGCTTCATGGGCGAGGGCGCTGCCTGGAACTATATCGCCATGCAGCAGGCGATCCGCGATGCGGGCCTCGAAGAGGACGACATCTCCAACGAGAAGACCGGGCTCATCATGGGGTCGGGCGGTCCCTCCACCCGGGCCATCGTCCAGGCCGCCGATACCACGCGCGAGAAGGGGCCGAAGAAGGTCGGCCCGTTCGAAGTGCCGAAAGCCATGTGCTCGACCAACTCGGCGACGCTGGCGACGCCCTACCATATCAAGGGTGTCAGCTATTCGATCTCGTCTGCCTGCTCCACCTCGGCGCACTGCATCGGCAACGGCTCCGAGCTGATCCAACTGGGCAAGCAGAATATCGTGTTTGCCGGTGGCGGCGAGGAGCTCGATTGGACGCTCTCGGTGCTGTTCGACGCCATGAACGCCATGTCGTCCGACTTCAACGACCGCCCGGAGGTCGCCAGCCGCCCCTATGACGCCGACCGCGACGGCTTCGTCATCGCCGGCGGCGCCGGCGTCGTCGTGCTCGAGGAACTCGAGCACGCCAAGGCGCGCGGCGCCCGCATCTATGCCGAACTGGTCGGTTACGGCGCCACCTCCGACGGCTACGACATGGTGCAGCCTTCCGGCGAGGGGGCGGCGCGCTGCATGCGCATGGCGCTTGCTAATGTCGAGGACGGCGTTGACTATATCAATCCGCACGCCACCTCGACGCCGATCGGCGACGTGAAGGAGATCGAGGCGATCCGCGAGGTGTTCGGCGACAAATGTCCGCCGATCAGCGCCACCAAGGCGCTCACCGGCCATTCGCTCGGCGGCGCCGGCGTGCACGAAGCGATCTACTCGCTGTTGATGATGAATAACGGCTTTATTTGCGAATCCGCCAATATCGACACCCTCGATCCGGCCGTTGCCGACATGCCGATCGTGCGCAAGCGCCAGGACAACGTCGCCATTAACACCGTGATGTCGAATAGCTTCGGTTTTGGCGGCACCAACGCCACACTGGTCTTTCGTCGTCTGGATGGTTGAGAACGAAAACACAGGAACCGGGGCAACCCATAACCAGAGTAAGTGCCATGGCAACAACAAGAGATATCGCTCAGCCCGGGGCGTTGATGGCGGGGAAGAGGGGACTGGTGATGGGCGTCGCCAACGACCGCTCGATCGCTTGGGGCATCGCGCGCGTGCTGCATGGGCAGGGCGCCGAGCTTGCCTTCTCCTATCAGGGCGGCGCGTTCGGCCGCCGCGCCGTTCCGCTCGCCGAAGGCCTCGGCGCCAAGATCATCGAGGAGGCCGATGTCGAGGATCTGAAAAGCGTCGAGCACATCTTCGATGTGATCCGCAAGCAATGGGGCTCATTGGACTTTGTCGTGCATGCGCTCGCCTTCTCCGATCGCAACGAGCTGCGCGGACGCTACGCCGACACGACTCGCAAGAATTTCGAGCACACCATGGTGATCTCGTGCTTCTCGTTCACCGAGATCTGCAAGCTCGCCGCCGATCTGATGCCGTCCGGCGGCTCGCTGCTGACGCTCACCTATGGCGGCGCGACGCGGGTGGTGCCCTGCTACAACGTCATGGGCGTTGCCAAGGCGGCGTTGGAGACGAGCGTGCGTTATCTCGCTTCCGATTTCGGCCCGCAAAATATCCGGGTGAATGCGCTGTCGGCGGGACCGATGCGCACGCTGGCCGGCGCGGGCATTTCCGATGCGCGCACGCTGTTGCACTATCAGCAGCGCCACGCGCCGATGCGCCGCTCACCGACATTGGATGAGGTCGGCGGCGCCGCCCTCTATCTGTTGTCCGACCTGTCGGGCGCCGTCACTGGCGAAGTACATTTCGTCGACTGCGGATACTCGACCATCGCCATGCCGCCCCTGCAGGCGCTCAAGACCCTCGAGCACGCCGAGGAAACCGAGACGGCGAGCGAGAAGGCGCAACGAGAAGCCGCGCAATAGTGCCGCACTTTAGGCATAAAGCACGGATTTTGTTGTGAAAATGCCTTCACCTGGGTAGAAGGCAGAGGTTACACCTTGAAGGAGGAATGACCGGCCATGGCCGTCCATCTCGTACTTGTTGCCTGCCTCGCGGCGCCGCCGAATACCTGCCAGGAGATTGCCCTGCCGGAGGTTGTCTCCGAAGACGTGATCCAGTGCATCGGCTCGGCGAAAGCGAAGTCCGAGGAATGGCAGACGAAGCACACGGATTATCTCGTCATCGCCACTAAATGCGCGAAGCAAGAGGGCGACAGCACGCCGCCGCCCCCGCCGGCCAACTCGAACTAAGCGCGTCCCTCGCCATCCAGGCCTCGGCTTTTGACCAAAAAAATGCCCGGCGCTGAAGGCCGGGCATGCCGAACGACTTGATGGCGTCGAGGGTCGGCTAGCTGGCGGCTTCCGCCTTCTCGCGCTCTTTGCCGGTCTCCTGGTCGACCACCTTCATCGACAGTCTGACCTTGCCGCGCTCGTCGAAGCCGAGCAGCTTCACCCACACCTGGTCGCCTTCCTTGACCACTTCGGTGACCGCCTTCGGCCGGCCATCGGCCAGCTGCGAGATATGCACCAGACCGTCCTTGGCGCCGAAGAAGTTCACGAAGGCGCCGAACTCCATCACCTTGACGACCTTGCCCTTGTAGATCTCGCCGACCTCTGGCTCCGAGGCGATCGACTTGATGCGGTTGATCGCCGCGCGGATCGACTCGGCGTTGGCCGAGGCGATCTTGACCGTACCGTCATCGGAGATGTCGATCTTGGCGCCGGACTCGGCGACGATCTCGCGGATCACCGAGCCGCCCGAGCCGATCACTTCCCTGATCTTGTCGACCGGGATGTGAATGGTCTCGATGCGCGGCGCATATTCGCCGAGCTCGGGCCGCGCGGTGTTGAGCGCTTGGTCCATCTCGCCGAGAATATGCATGCGGCCTTCACGCGCCTGATTGAGCGCGACCTTCATGATCTCCTCGGTGATGCCGGTGATCTTGATGTCCATCTGTAGCGAGGTGACGCCTTCGGAGGTGCCGGCCACCTTGAAGTCCATGTCGCCGAGATGGTCCTCGTCGCCGAGGATGTCCGACAGCACCGCGAAGCTATCGCCCTCTTTGATCAGGCCCATGGCAATGCCCGCTACCGAGCGCTTCAGCGGAATGCCCGCGTCCATCATGGCCAGCGATGAGCCGCACACCGTGGCCATCGACGAGGAGCCGTTGGACTCGGTGATCTCCGAAACGATGCGGATGGTGTAGGGGAAGCTCTCGCGGTCCGGCAGCACCGGATGGATCGCCCGCCAGGCCAGCTTGCCGTGACCGATCTCGCGCCGGCCTGGACCGGTCATGCGGCCAACCTCGCCCACCGAATAAGGCGGGAAGTTGTAGTGCAGCATGAAGGTCTCTTTGTAGGTGCCTTGGAGCGCGTCGACATATTGCTCGTCCTCGCCGGTGCCGAGCGTGGCGACGGCCAGCGCCTGGGTCTCGCCCCTGGTGAACAGGGCGCTGCCATGCGTGCGCGGAAGGATGCCGACCTCGCAGACGATCGGTCTCACGGTCGTGAGATCGCGCCCGTCGATCCGCTTCTTGGTGCTGAGGATGCTCGAGCGGACAACGTCCTTTTCAGCCTCCTTGAAGGCGCCGGCCAGTTTCGGGGCCATTGCGCCGTCGTCATCGGCGGGCACCAGCTCGGCCAGCACCTTTTCCTTGATGGCCGCCACGCGATCGCGGCGCTCATGCTTGGCGGCGATCTTGTAAGCATCGCGCAAATCAGCCTCAGCGACCCCGCGCACGCGCTCGACCATCGTGCCGTCGTCCTTGGGCTTGAGATCCCAAGGCTCCTTGGCGGCGCGCTCGGCGAGCTTGACGATCGCGTCGAGCACCGGCTGGAACTGCTTCTGGCCGTACACTACGGCGCCGAGCATCACGTCCTCGGACAATTCCTTCGCCTCGGATTCGACCATCAGCACGGCGTCCGCCGTGCCGGCGACCACGAGATCGAGCGAGCTCTCGCTCATCTCGTCGATCATCGGGTTCAGCACATATTGGCCGGCGATATAGCCGACACGGGCGGCGCTGATCGGCCCTAGGAAGGGCACGCCCGACAGCGTCAATGCGGCGGAGGAGGCGACCAGGGCCACGATGTCCGGGTCGTTCTCCATGTCGTGCGACAGCACGGTGGCGACGACTTGCGTCTCGTTCTTGAAGCCCGGGGCGAACAGCGGGCGGATTGGCCGGTCGATCAGCCGCGAGGTAAGGGTTTCTTTCTCGGTGGGGCGACCTTCGCGCTTGAAGTAGCCGCCGGGGATCTTGCCCGCGGCGAAGGTCTTCTCCTGATAGTTGACGGTGAGAGGGAAGAAGTCGATGCCGGGCCTCTCCTCCTTGGCGGCTACCACGGTGGCCAGGACGGTTGTCCCGCCATAGGTGGCGAGCACGGCGCCGTCGGCTTGCCGCGCGATGCGGCCGGTCTCAAGTTTGAGCGGGCGTCCCGCCCAGTCGATTTCTACGGTGTGTTTATGAAACATGTTGGTTTCCCAATGCGTGGGTAAGAGTGGGGGCGCTACTCGCCCTTGCGAGAGCCGCCCAGGTGCACGTAATTCGCAAGCTCAACCGCGGGATGGCCCGCCATGACGGTCACCGTCACCGGCGGATGCCCAACCGGTTGATGAGCTTCTGGTAGCGGTCTTCGTCGGAAGACTTCACGTAATCAAGCAGCCGACGACGCTGGCTGACCATCTTGAGCAGCCCCCGGCGCGAATGATTGTCCTTGCCGTGCGTCTTGAAATGCTCTGTGAGATTGCTAATCCGCTCGGTGAGGATCGCGACCTGGACCTCCGGGGAGCCGGTATCGCCGGACTTGGTCGCATATTCCTTGATGAGCTCTTGCTTGCGCTCAGCGCTGATCGACATCGGATGATTCCTTGCTGTTTGAGGGTTTGTCTGGGCCGGGCCGGGATGTCGTCCAGCACGGTCGGTTCGTAGGCGCGTGCGAGCCATAAGCCGCGCGCGAAGGCTGCAATATAGGGATTATCCGCGCCGAGGCCAGTGGAATTTCTACCAGTTAACGCCCGCTAGAAGCAGGAGACAATTCGCGGAAAACCCAGCCGATCGGCGCTTTTGTCTTGGCGTCGACGATCTTGACCCAGGGCTTGTCAGCGCGGCAGATTGAAAATGCGCTTCGGCTTCAGCTCGCCTCTGCTCACCTCGCCGACGGCGACCAGCGCGCCGCGCGAGGTGGCATAGACCGTGCCCTCGACAATGGGGGCATCACGGCCCCTGAGCAGGACCGGCTGGCCGCGCCGCAACCTATCCGCATCGGACCCGGCGACGGCAAGCGCCGGGATGTCGCAAAGCGCCGTCTCGACCGGGAGCAGCGCTGTCATGAGCGCCTCGTGACCGCCGCCTTCAGCCAGCGCCTCGAGCGCGGCAAGCGTGATCGCGCGTTCCTCACCGAACGGTCCCACCCGCGTGCGACGTAGTTGCTCCACATGACCAAGCGCGCCGAGCGCGCGGCCGAGATCGCGGGCAAGCGCGCGAACATAAGTGCCCTTGCCGCAATGGGTCTCGAGCACGCAATGGTCGGGGTCGGGATGGTCGATCAGCGCAAGGCTGTCGATCGATACCCGACGGGCGGCAAGCTCGAAATCTTCCTCGTCGCGGGCAAGCTCGTAAGCGCGCGCGCCGTCAACCTTGAGCGCGGAATAACGCGGTGGCACTTGCTCGATCTCGCCGGTGAAACTCGGCAGCTCGGCCTCGATCTCGGCGCGGGTCGGCCGCGTCTGGCTCGACGCCACGACCTTGCCGTCCGCGTCGTCGGTATCGGTCTCCGCGCCGAAGCGCACGGTGAAGCGGTACTGCTTCGAGCCTTCGACCACGAATGGGACGGTCTTGGTCGCCTCGCCGAGCGCGAGCGGCAACACGCCGGTGGCCAGCGGATCGAGCGTTCCGGCGTGACCCGCTTTGGCGGCCTGATAGAGCCGTTTGACCTTGGTGACCGCTTGCGTCGAGGTCATGCCGCGCGGCTTGTCGAAGATCAGCCACCCATTGATGGGGAGACCCTTACGCTGCCGCGCCATTGCCTGCCCCGCGGGTCATGTGCGTCAACCGTCGAGATCGCGGGCGACTTTGGGCGAGGCGAGCAGTTCGTCGATCCGAGCCGACGCCTCGAAGGTGGTGTCCACCCTAAATCTCAGCTCCGGCATGAATTTCATGCTGATTCGCTTCGCCAGCAGGCCGCGCAAATACCGCTTGTGCTTTTCCAGATGCTCGACCGCCTGTTCGGCCTCGGCCGTGCCGCCGCCGAGCGGAATCACATAGACCGTCGCAAGCTTGAGATCGGGGGTCATCCGCACTTCCGGCACGGTGAGCGAATGCCGGCTCAGCACCTCGTCGACCACCTCGCCGCGCGAGAAGATGTCGGCCAGCGCATGGCGGATCGTTTCGCCCACCTTCAACTGCCGTTGCGAGGGCGCCTTGCCTTGTGGCGACCTACCCTTGTCGCGCGCGATCATATGTCTTGCTCTTGAATTGGGCGCGGGTCGAAGCCGCCTGACCGCGAGTTAGAGAGTGCGCTGGATGTGCTCGACCTCGAAGCACTCGATCACATCGCCCTGGCGCATGTCCTGGTAACCCTCGAACGCCATGCCGCATTCCTGGCCGGCGGTCACCTCGCGCACCTCGTCCTTGAAGCGTTTCAGCGTCGACAGCTTGCCTTCGTGCACCACGACGTTGTCGCGAATCAGCCGGACCTGGGCGCCGCGCTCGACCTTGCCCTCGGTAACGCGGCAGCCGGCCACCTTGCCCACCTTGGAGATGGTGAACACCTCCAGGATCTCGGCATTGCCGAGGAAGGTCTCGCGCCGCGTCGGCGCCAGCATGCCGGACATGGCCTGCTTCACCTCGTCGACCAGGTCGTAGATCACGGCGTAATAGCGGATCTCCACGCCCTCGCGCTCGGCCGCCTCGCGGGCTTGCGCGTTGGCCCGCACATTGAAGCCGAGCACGACTGCGCCCGACGTAGCGGCGAGCCCGACATCGGACTCGGTGATGCCACCGACGCCGGCATGGACGATGCGCGCGCGCACCTCGTCGGTGCCCATCTTGTCCAGCGCCGCGACGATGGCCTCGACCGAGCCTTGCACGTCGCCCTTGACCAGCAGGGTGAACTCCTTGGTGCCGGCGGCCTTCAGATTGGTCATCATCTGTTCGAGGCTGCCGCGCGCGCCGGCGACGGCCAGGCGCTTGCGACGCTCGCGCACACGATAATCGGTGATCTCGCGCGCGCGCGCCTCGTTCTCGACCACGGCGAACTGATCGCCCGCCTCTGGCGCGCTATCGAAGCCCAGCACCTCGACCGGAACCGAGGGGCCGGCGCTCGTCACCTGCTCGCCGAGCTCGTTGATCAGCGCGCGCACGCGGCCATAGGCCGAGCCGGCGACGACCAGGTCGCCGACGTGAAGCGTGCCGCGCTGGATCAGTGCGGTGCCGACGGGCCCGCGGCCGCGCTCGAGCTTGGCCTCGACGATCACGCCTTCCGCGGCACGGTCCGGATTGGCGGTCAGCTCGAGCACTTCGGCCTGAAGCGCGATCGCCTCCAGCAACCGGTCGAGGCCGGTCCGCTTCAGCGCCGAGACCTCGATCTCCAGCGTATCGCCGCCGAGGCTTTCCACCACGATCTCGTGGCTGAGCAACTCGGTGCGCACGCGCTGCGGGTCGGCGCCCTGCTTGTCGATCTTGTTGATGGCGACGATCATCGGCACGCCGGCGGCCTTGGCATGATTGATGGCCTCGACCGTCTGCGGCTTCACGCCGTCATCGGCCGCCACCACCAGCACCACGATGTCCGTCACCTGAGCGCCACGCTGCCGCATGGCGGTGAAGGCCTCGTGGCCAGGCGTGTCGATGAAAGTGATCTTGTGGCCGAGCGGCGTCACGACCTGATAGGCGCCGATATGCTGGGTGATGCCGCCCGCTTCCTGCGAGACGACATTGGTGGTGCGAATGGCATCGAGCAGCGAGGTCTTGCCGTGATCGACATGACCCATGATGGTGACGATCGGCGCGCGCGGCTGCAAATCCTCGGCATGATCCTCGGCGCCGATGAAGCCTTCCTCGACGTCGGCTTCCGAGACGCGCCGTGCCGTATGCCCGAACTCCTCGGCGATCAGCTGGGCGGTGTCGGCATCGATCACGTCGGTGATCTTATGCATCTCGCCGTCCTTCATCAGATACTTGATGACGTCGACGCCCCGCTCGGCCATGCGGTTGGCGAGCTCCTGAATGGTGATGACCTCGGGGATCACGACGTCGCGCTGGATCTTCGCCTGCGCTTGCGGGCCGGTAATCTGCTTTTTCTGGCGCTCCTGACGGCGCTTCAGCGAGGCAAGGCTCCGCTGCCGCTGCTCCTCGTCGAGCGCGTTAATGATGGTGAGCCGGCCGCGCACCCGGCGCTCCTCGCCGCGGCGCGGCGCGGTAACGCTCTTCTTGTGCCGGGCGTCGGCGGTGCGGGGAGCCTCCTCGGCTTCTTCCTTGGGCAGGTGCTTGCGCGCGGTCTCCTCGCCGACCTTGCGCGCCTTGGCCTCGGCCTGATGCCGCTCATCCTCTTTGCGTTTACGCTCGTCTGCCTCTTGGCGCTCCTTGGCCCGCTGATCTTCGGTCACGACGTTGAGCGCCGCCGTCTCCTTGGCCTTCTCGCGCTCCACCGCGTCGCGCTGGCGCGCGTCGGTGAGCGCGCGCATGCGGGCGTCCTTCTCTTCTTCGGAGAGCTGCGGCAGCACGACGCGAGCTTGCCGAGCGGGCGTCTCGTCCTGAACGGGCTTTTGGACGGTCTCGGCGGTCCGCGGCGCCGGCTTGGGAGTGGCAGCCTCCTCGGCTTGCGCCGCACCACCCGCGCCGATTGCCCGGCGCTTCTTTTTCTCCACCAGGACGGACTTCGAGCGGCCATGGCTGAAGCTCTGGCGTACATGGCCGGATTCCACGGTCCGGCGCACGTTGAGGGTCATTTTGCGCCCTCCGCGAGCGGTTTTGTCTTCAGTCTCGTTGGTCTCACTCATTCTTTGTCCGTATCCGATCCATTCTGGTTGGCGAACGTGTCGCACCCCTTGCGGTAGCGCTCCACGCGCGCAGCCGCCGCGAGGAATTTCCGAGCCGCTCCACCCTGGATGAGGGCAGCATGTATCACATTTGTCCTACCCGATGCCAAACTCAATTCGTCCGTGCCAAACGCGCGGATGGCGGGAATCGGGCTTCCCTCGCGCAATCCCTTGGCCTTGCCGTCGAGCTTGCGGCAACCATCCGGCGCGGCTTCCTTGGCGTGGACGAGGGCGAGCACGCGGCCATTGCCAAGCGCCTCCTCGACCTTGGCATGGCCGAACACCGCCTCTCCGGCCTTGTTGGCAAGCCCAAGCGCCGACAGCGCCGCGCCCGCTAGCAGCCGGTCCACCTGGCCGGCTAGGTCGTCCGGCAGCTTGGCTTCGGTCTTGAGCGCGCGGGCGAAAATGTTGCGTTTGGCGGCCTTGGCGACCGTGTCATAAGCGGCGGTGAGCCACACGCCGCGCCCCGGCAGCTTCTGTTTGAGATCGGGAACGACCGTGCCGTCGGGCCCGAGCACGAAGCGGATCAGCTCGTCCTTCGGCCTCCGCACGCGGGTGAGCGCACAGCTGCGGACGCCGTCCTCGACGCCGTCATGGCCCTCATCGCTCTGCTCAACCGCCGCTTGCCGCAACTATGGTCTCCTCGCCGGTCCATCAAACGCTCGCGCCGTTCGGCGCGGCCTCGGCGCTCGCTTCGGCACTGGCAACTTCATCGCCCTCGCCTTCGACGTCTTCAGGCTCGGGCGCCAAATCGGCCTCGGTGATCCAGCCCGCCTTGACGCGCGCCGCCAGGATCAGGTCCTCGACCTGGTTCTTGGTAAGCCCGAAGCCGTCCAGCACGCCGTCATGCCGGATGGTCTCTTTATCCTTGCGCTCGCTCCAGCCGGCGAGATCGTCGGTGGCGCAATCGGCCAAGTCCTCGACCGTCTTGATATTGGCCTCGCCGAGCGTGACCAGCATTGCCGTCGTGATGCCCGGCACTTCGGCCAGCTGGTCAGCGACGCCGAGCGCCTTGCGCTTCGCCTCGAGCTCGGCCTCGAGCTTCTCCAGATGCTCGCGGGCGCGGGTCTGGATCTCGGCGGCGGTATTCTCATCGAAGCCCTCGATCGAGGCGATCTCCGACGGCTCGACAAACGCCACTTCCTCGACCGAGCTGAAGCCTTCGGAAGCCAACAGCTGGGCGATGACCTCGTCGACGTCGAGCGCCTCCATGAAGGTCGAGGAGCGCTCGGCGAACTCGGCCTGGCGCCGCTCCGATTCGGAAGCCTCGGTCATGATGTCGATGTCCCATCCGGTAAGCTGCGAAGCGAGTCGCACATTCTGTCCCTTGCGGCCGATCGCCAGCGAGAGCTGCTGATCCGGTACCACCACCTCGATGCGCTCGGCATCCTCGTCGAGCACGACCTTGACCACCTCGGCCGGCGCCAAGCCGTTGACGATGAAGGTGGCGGCGTCGGGCGACCATTGAATAATGTCGATCTTCTCACCCTGTAATTCGTTGACCACCGCCTGCACGCGGCTGCCGCGCATGCCGACGCAGGCGCCGACCGGGTCGATCGAGGCGTCGCGCGACACCACCGCGATTTTGGCGCGGCTGCCTGGATCGCGCGCCACCGACTTGATGGTGACGATGCCCTCATAGACCTCGGGCACCTCTTGCGCGAACAGCTTCGCCATGAATTCGGGGTGCGTTCGCGACAGGAAAATCTGCGGGCCGCGCTGCTCGCGGCGGACGTCGTAGACATAGGCGCGGATACGGTCGCCGTAGCGGAAATTCTCGCGCGGCAACGTCTCGTCGCGCCGCACGATCGCCTCGGCGCGGCCGAGATCGACGATCACATTGCCGTACTCGACGCGCTTGACGATACCGTTGACGATCTCGCCGACGCGATCCTTGTATTCGTCATATTGGCGCTCGCGCTCGGCCTCGCGCACCTTCTGCACGATCACTTGCTTGGCGTTCTGCGCCGCGACGCGGCCGAAATCGAGCGGGGGCAGGGGCTCGGCAATGAAGTCGCCGACTTGCGCCGCTGGATTGCGTCGCCGCGCCTCCTCGAGCGAGATCTGCGTCGCGTCCATGGTAACGGTCTCGACCACTTCGAGCAGGCGCGCGAGCCTGATCTCGCCGGTCTTGGGATCGACCTCGGCCTTGATCTCGTTCTCGCTGCCATAGCGGGACTTCGCGGCCTTCTGGATCGCGTCCTCCATGGCGGTGATGACCACCTGGCGGTCGATCGACTTCTCGCGCGCGACCGCGTCCGCGATCTGCAAGAGCTCCAGCCTGTTGGCGCTGACGCCTGCCTGAGCCATCTGTTTAGCCTCCAATCTCAGTGTGCGGGCTTCCTGCCCGCAAGGTCCTGTCTGAAGCCGTCGGAATCTGCGACGAGCTTCGCTTCGCTGATGAGCGAGAAGGGAAGGCCGATCGTCACCGGTTCGGCCTTGCCTTCTAGCTCGATCCTTAAACGCACCTCGTTGTTCGCCACGCCTTCGATCAGGCCCTTGAACCGCTTTCTGCCGTCGACCAATTCGGTAAGCTCTAGCTTGGCTTCATGACCCGCCCATAACGCAAAGTCGCTGGGTCGGACCAAAGGCCGGTCGATCCCCGGCGAAGACACCTCCAGCCGGTACTGCCCGGGCATCGGGTCGTAAGCGTCGAGCACGGGCGAGAGCCTCCGGCTGATCGTCGCGCAATCCTCCACGCTCATCTCTCCGCTCGGCCGTTCGGCCATGATCTGCACCGTACCGCCGTCGCGCCCTGACACCTTGACCCTGACCAATCTAAAGCCGAGCTCTTCGAGCACGGGCTCTGCCAGGTCGGCGATGGCTCGCGCCGGTCCCGTCTCGCGGGCGAAGCGGCGATCCTCGTTGGCGCTGGCACTCGACATCGTTGGTGGGCCGTGGCCTCGGCAAAAACGGCGAGGAAGCGATGAGCCTAACAAAAAGGAGCGGGCGGCAAGCCCACTCCTGATCAAAACCATCATGAGTTCGGACCCTAATATACGGGCTTTTTCGAGGGTTTCAAGCGGTTCGAGGGGTCGAATCGGGCTTTCGCGGGGGTCTTAGGGAAGGCCCAGCACCTTTTTCCGGATGCGCTCGAAGTCGTTGATGCGCTGATAGGAGAGCGCGCACAGGCAGGACGAATAATTGCCGCCGATGGCGGTGCCGCCGAAGGCGAGACCGTCCTCCAGCGTGCAATTGGCATCGCGATAGGCGATCCACTGTTTTTGCGCGTCCTTGAGGTCGCTAAGCGGGACATCCGGCTCTTGCCCCATCTCCTTGGCGGCAGCGCGGATCTTGCCCTGCAACGTCTTATAGGCTTGGTTCAGTGCGGCGTCGGCCTTATCGGCGGCGCGGGCGAGGCAAGCCTTGTATTCGGGATTGGAATGCGTCGCGGCCTCGCATTCCGCGTAACAGACGGCGCCGATGTCGGTTCCGGCGAGAACCATCCCCGAGACGAGAAACAGCGGCAAAGCGACGAGAAACGCGCGAAGTTCCATTTCGCCCTCCAAGATCAAGACCGGATGAAACGGAGATAAGTGGACTCGCGTCCGTCGCCGAGCGCCTTCCGTTCATAGCGCGTCTCTGGCCAGTCGGGGACACGCTCCCGCCAATCGGTCGCGCGCTCGGCCGTCCAGTTAAAGGCGCCGCTTTGCCGCGCGAGCAGCAGCACTTGCGCGGCATAGTCGCCGTTGTCGGAGGCAAATCTGAATTCGCCGCCAGGACGCAGGACGCGCGCAAGTTCTCCGAGCACGTCCGCCGAGAGCAGCCGCCGCTTCAGTTGCCGTTTCTTCGGCCAGGGATCGGGAAATAGCAGGAAGACCCGGCCGATCGAACGGTCGGGAAGCCAGGCCAGCACCTCGCGCGCATCGCCGTCATGGACGCGGATCGTCTCGATGTCGCGATCCTCGATCGCTCCGAGCAGACTTCCCATGCCATTGACGAAGGGCTCGCAGCCGATAAAGCCGACATCCTTATGTGTCTCCGCTTGCCAAAGCAGATGCTCACCGGAGCCGAAGCCGATCTCGAGCCAGACATCGTCGACCTGCGCCGCGAACAGCGTTGTTAAGAGGGAAGGGGGAGGCGCGCTAAGCTTGAGGCGCAGCCGTGGCAACAACTCGCCGATCAGCCGTTCCTTCCGCGCGCTTAGCGGCTTGGCTTTCCGCCGGCCATAGGACCTGAGCGGCCTTGCTTCGGTCATGTGCGGTTCGGGCCTCATGGTTGGAGCCCGTCTCGAAGGGTAAGCCCGGCGGACGCTTGCTAGCTCAGCTCGCCGCGGATCGGCTCGACCAGGTCGAGCCGTTCCCAGGAGAAGCCGCCGTCATTGTCGGGCTGCCGGCCGAAATGACCGTAGGCCGAGGTGCGCTCATAGATCGGCCGGCCGAGCTTGAGATGCTCTCTGATGCCGCGCGGGCTGAGATCCATCACCGCCCGCAGCGCGTTCTCGAGCTTGTCCTCGGCGACGCTTCCCGTGCCGTGCAAATCCACATAGAGCGAGAGCGGCTGCGAGACGCCGATCGCGTAGGAGACTTGCAGCGTGCAGCGGTCGGCGAGTCCTGCGGCCACCACATTCTTGGCGAGATAGCGGGCGGCGTAGGCCGCGGAGCGATCGACCTTGGTCGGATCCTTGCCGGAGAAGGCGCCGCCGCCATGCGGCGCTGCGCCGCCATAAGTATCGACGATAATCTTGCGGCCAGTGAGGCCGGTATCGCCGTCGGGACCGCCGATGACGAAGCGACCGGTCGGGTTGACATAGAACTTGGTGTCGCGGCCGATCCAGCCCTTCGGCATCACCTCATCGACGAAGCCGCGCACGATCTGGTGCACGCGCTCCTGGCTTACATCCTCGGCGTGCTGGGTGGAGACCACGATCGAATCCGCGCGCACCGGCTTGCCGTTCTCGTAAGCGAGGCTCACCTGGCTCTTGGCGTCGGGCCCAAGCTCCGGTGTGCGGCCGGTGTGCCGCGCCTTGGCCATCTCATGCAGGATGCGGTGGGCATAGAAGATCGGCGCCGGCATCAGCGGGTCGGTTTCGCGGCAGGCATAGCCGAACATGATGCCCTGGTCGCCTGCGCCTTCGTCCTTCTTGGCGTCGGCGTCGGCATCGACGCCGCGGGCGATGTCGGCGGACTGCTCGTGCACGTAATATTGAAACTCCGCCAGGTCCCAGTGGAAGCCGGGCTGCTCATAGCCGATCTCGCGCACCGCGCGCCGCGCCGCGGCCTCGATCAGCTCGGCCGTCACGCTCTCGGGCCCGCGCACCTCGCCCGCCATGACGATGCGGTTGGTGGTGACCAAGGTCTCGATGGCGACGCGCGAATGGGGATCGGCGGCCAGGTAAAGATCGACTACGGCATCGGAGATGCGGTCGCAAACTTTGTCGGGATGGCCTTCCGACACCGATTCACTGGCGAAGAGGTAGTTGGTGCGGGACACTGAGGGACCCCTTGTTCGAAAGATGGAAGACCGGGCGGTTGAAAACGCGCCCGGTTCTTACAACCATTGCGCCCGGGGTCAACCCCCGCGCTCAATCAATTCGACTCTAGGGAGTGCCGGTGCTTGCGCTCAAGGCCCGCACCAGATCGACCACGCTCTTGCGGACCTTGGGGTCGGGAATCTTGACGAAGGCGCGGTTCAGCTCGAGTCCCTCGCGGCTGTTGAGGAATTCGAGGATGAAGGCTTCCGAGTCCGGCTCGGCCATGCCGCGCGCTGGACTCCCGTCGCCGGGGATATGCGGTGCCTCCTCGAAAAAGAACTGCACCGGGACGTCGAGGATTTTCGAGATTTGGAACAGCCGGCTCGCGCCGATGCGGTTCACGCCCTTTTCGTATTTTTGTACCTGCTGAAACGTCAGTCCCATGCTCTCGCCGAGACGCTCTTGACTCATGCCAAGTAACATTCGGCGTAGTCGCACCCGGCTTCCGACATGTGCATCGACCGGGTTAGGCTTCTTGCCTGCCATTCGCTCACTCGTGATGGTCATGTGGTTCTAAAAATAACTCATCCCAAAAACTTGATGAATGATTGTCCGCATCCCCGGTCGTTCATAGGGGCGTGGTTTACCCCCGTCAAGCATGCTGGAGCCGCGCGGCATTTTTGTTCCTATTGCGTTAATGGTGCGGCCCCACAGGTTGCACGCGGCAGGCGAACCAGCCGGCGAAGGCAAGCATCAACACCGATAATTCAAGAATGATTCCGAACTGCACGAAGGGAGTCGTCGGGCCCACTTTGGGCAGGTTCGCGTCGAGCACGCCTTTCTCGCCGAGACCGATCTCGGCGAGAATTCGTCCGTAAGGATCGATCACCGCCGAGATGCCCGTGTTTGCGGCGCGAGCGACCGGCAAGCCTTGCTCGATCGCGCGGACTTGCGCTTGATGGAAATGCTGATAGGGCCCGGCGCTCGTTCCGAACCAGGCGTCGTTGGTCACGTTCAGCAGCCATCCCGGCCGCTCACCCAACTCGGTGATTTCGTCGGGGAAGATGATCTCGTAGCAGATCAGCGGGCTCGCCGGCGGTGCACCCGGCACGGCGAGACGCCGCGGGCCTTTGCCTACGCTGAAGCCGCCGCGCACCCCGGTGAGCTGCATCACGCCGAGGCTCTCCAGGAAATCCTGGAACGGGAGATATTCGCCGAACGGCACGAGATGGATCTTGTCGTAGCTGCCGGTGACGCGTCCCTCATCGTCGATGACGAGCAGGCTGTTATAGATGCGCTGGGTGATGACTTGATCGTCGGCGTGAGCGTCGTCGACGATCCGCCCCGAGCCGACGACCAGAGACGTCCCTGCGGGCAGTACGGCGCCGATGGCGAGCAATGCGTCGGGAGAGTCGGCGAGCGGGAACGGCACCGCCGTCTCCGGCCAGATGACGATATCGATACCGGTAAGCTCGCCTGACTGGGTGAGGTCGAGATAGTCGGTGAAGATCTCGGCACTGTTCTCGGGGCGCCATTTATTGGCTTGGTCGATATCCGCTTGGACAATGCGCAAGCGGATATCCGTGCTGGCCGGGGGCGCGGCCGCGAGCCGCCGCTCGCCCCACGCATAGCCGAGCCCAAGCAGCAGCACGAGAGCACATGCCAGCGCGACGGCGCCGCTGCCTCCGCCGAGCCCAGAGTCGCGGGGCGCGAAAATCGCCAAGGGACTGACGAAAAGCAGGACGGCGAGGAGGCTCAGCGCATAGACGCCGAAAAGCGCGGCGAGCTGCATCAGAGGCAGCGTGGCGAGAAGTCCGTAGCCGACGAGGTTCCAGGGAAGGCCGGTCAGCACATGGCCGCGGGCATATTCGGCGAGGCCGATGGCGATGGCGAGCGCGAAGACCCGGCCGGCTCCCGGTCGCCAGAGCAGCATGGCCAGGGCGCCGCCGGCGGCAAAGAACAGTGCCATGCCGCCCGGCATCGCCGTCAGGACAAACGGGATCAGCCAGCCATGCCGCCACGGTTCGACGAGAAACGCCTCGGCGATCCAATAAAGCCCGGCGAGGAAATAACCGAAACCGAAGCAAAATCCCACGATTGCGGCGCCTTCCAGCCTTCGTCGGAGCCGGTTGTGCCGCGCGTGGCAGCCGTCGAGCAGCCACGTGAGCGCGCCAAAAGTGAGAAACAGCACAGGCCACGCATGCACCGGCGCGAAAGCCAGCACCGAGAGAGCGCCCATCAGCACCGCGAACAGGGCGCGGCGCGCGCCCCCGAGGCCGGCGACCCAAGTGGCGGCGCGCGTCATGGCCGCTTGGCTCCTTAAGGCTGGCTGGTCGCGGATGGCGGAGCGTCGCTCGCTTCGCCCGCCTCTTTCGGCATGTGGATGCGCAGCTTCTTGATCCGCCGCGGATCGGCTTCCAGCACCTCGAACTCGATGCCGCTCGGGTGGCGCACCAGCTCGCCGCGCGCCGGGATGCGCCCGGCGATGGAGAAGACAAGCCCGCCGAGCGTGTCGATGTCTTCTTCCTGCTCCTCGGAGACGAGGTCACGCTGAAGATGCCGCTCCAGATCCTCGATCGGCATGCGCGCATCGGCGATCAAGCCAAGCTTTGCATCGGTTCGGATCAGCGGCTCGTCCTCGACGTCATGCTCGTCGGCGATTTCGCCGACAACTTCTTCCACCAGATCCTCGATGGAGACGAGCCCGTCAGTGCCGCCATATTCGTCGACCACCAGCGCAAGGTGCACCCGTGTCGTCTGCATCTTCAGCAGCAGATCGAGCACCGACATGGAGCCCGGCACGTAAAGCAGATCGCGGGTGATGTTCATGGTGGCGATGGAACGCTGCAAATCGACCTTGCCGAGATCGAGCTGTCCCGTGTCGCCAAGCTCCGCTTCGGCGGTGATCCACGACATCAGGTCGCGGATATGGATCATCCCGCGCGGATCGTCGAGTGTCTCGCGATAGACCGGCAGCCGTGAATGCTCGGCTTGGCGGAACACGCGCATCAACTCGTCGATGGCGATGCTGTCGTCGACGCCAATGATGTCGGCGCGCGGCACCATGACGTCCTCGACGGTGAGCTTGCCGAAGCGCAGGATGCGGCGGAGCATGCTGCGTTCCTGCGCGCTCAACGTGTCGCTCTTGCTGCGGGCCAGCGCGTCCTCGATCAGTTCACGGAGATCGGGCTCCTCGCCGAGGCCGAACTTTTGCAGCAGGCGATCGAACCAGGATGCCTCCTCGTCGGACTGACGCTGCTCGTCGACGGGAACCTCGTCTTCGGCGGTGGGGGTGTTGCTCATCCGGATCCCTCCGCATTGTCGGCGTAGGGATCGGCGATCCCGAGCGAGCCAAGCGCGGTGCGCTCGATCGCCTCCATTCGTTCGGCCTCGGCGTCGTCGATATGATCGAAGCCGATAAGGTGCAGCACACCGTGCACCACGAGATGGGCGACGTGATCGTCAAACGCGATGTGCTGCGCCAGCGCTTCCTTGGCGGTCGTCTCATAAGCGATCACGACATCGCCAAGCAGCCCTGGCCCTTTCACCTTGTCGTGGGCGGGGAAGGCGAGGACGTTGGTCGCCGCGTCCTTGTCGCGCCAAGTGCGGTTGAGCGCGCGAATCTCGGCGTTGTCGGTGAGAACCAGGGTGACCTGATAGGTCCCGGGGGAGAGGGGCGGCGCGGCGCGGATCGCCGCCCGCGCGGCCTGTTCGATCAGGCCGCGATTGAACGCGGCTTCCCGCCAAGCATCTCCGTGACGCTCGATCTCGACTTCGAGCGTCACACTCGAAGCATCGGCGCCTTTGCGACTAGGGCCACCGTCAGCCATGGCGCTCACCTTTGCTGGGAGCGGATTCATAGGCGTCGACGATCTTGCCCACCAGTTCCCGGCGGACCACGTCGGAGCGGGTGAAGGCGATATGATCGATCTCGTCGATTCCTCGCAGAATATTGATGGCTTCGAGCAGGCCGGAATCCTTGCCCGGCGGCAGATCGACCTGGGTCGGGTCGCCGGTGACGATCATCTTGCTCTCCTCGCCGAGCCGGGTGAGGAACATCTTGAGCTGCACCGACGTGCAGTTCTGCGCCTCATCGAGGATGACCATAGCATGCGACAGCGTGCGTCCGCGCATGAAGGCGAGCGGCGCGATCTCGATCACCCCGGTAGCCAGCCCGCGCTCGACCTGCTCCGGCGCCAGCACATCGTAAAGCGCGTCGTAGAGCGGCCGCAGGTACGGATCGACCTTCTCGCGCATGTCGCCAGGCAGAAAGCCGAGCCGCTCGCCCGCCTCGACCGCCGGACGCGACAGGATCAGCCGGTCGCATCGACCGCTCTCCAGGCAGGCCGCGGCGAAGGCGACCGCGAGATAGGTTTTGCCCGTGCCGGCGGGACCAGTGGCGAAGACGAGGTCGTTACGTTGCAGCGAGGCCAAATACGCGCTCTGCATCGGCGTCCGCGCGGTGATGAGTTGCTTCCGCGTGCGGATCTTCTGCGCCTCCGGGACGCCGGCGCCCGGCTCGCCGTTCTCGTCAGGCTCGTAGGAGCGGGCATGGCGGATGGCGCCGACCACTTCGCCGACGCCGATCATCTCACCCTGAGCGAGCCTCCCGTACAACTGCTCGAGCACGGATTTCGCCGTGGCGCAGGAGGCTTCCGGCCCTCGCAGGCTGACGGCGTTACCGTTGACCACGGCCTCGACCCCGAGCCGGTCCTCCAGCACGGCGAGATTGGCGTCGTAATCGCCGAGCAAATCGCGCACGAGCCTGATGTCGTCGAAATAGACGATGGTCGGTTCGCCGCCGCCATTGGCCTCCGCGGCGTGGGACCGCTTCAGCGCCGCTCCCCGCCCGCGTGCCAATGATGCTTTCCGGATGCTGGCCTTGCTGGTCACACGGCCGCCTGAACTGGCTCGCGCCATTCAAACTCCGATTCCATGACACCGGTGAGACTGTTCGGGCTCGCGGCCGCGATGTCAACCGCGGCAATCTGGCCAATCAACGACTCCGGTCCCTTCACATGCACCGCCTGTAGATAAGGTGAACGCCCGGCGATTTGCCCTGGGTTCCGCCCACGTCCCTCGAATAGCACGTCCAATCGCCGCCCGACCGTGGCCCGGTCGAAGGCGTGGCGGTCGCTGTCGAGCAGCCTTTGCACGGCGTAAAGCCGCTCGCGCTTCACCGCCTCGGGCACCTGATGCTCCAGACTTGCCGCCGGCGTTCCGGGTCGCGCGCTGTATTTGAAGGAAAAGGCCTGGGCGAAACGGGCGCGCGCGGCCAGCGATAAAGTCTGATCGAAGTCGGCGTCGGTCTCCCCGGGAAAGCCGACGATAATGTCTGTGGACAGCGCGAGGTCGGGCCGGGCAGCGCGCACTTTGCCGATCACCGTCTCGTATTCGGCGGCCGTGTGTTTGCGGTTCATCGCCTTGAGGATGCGATCGGAGCCGGACTGGAAGGGGAGGTGCAAATAGGGCATGAGCTTCGGCTCGTCGCCGAACAGCGCGATCAACTCCTCGTCCATGTCGAGCGGGTGGCTGGTGGTGAAGCGGAGCCGCTCGATCGACGGCACTTCGGCCAGCCGCCGCAACAGCCTGGCGAGCGTCCACGCGCGCCCGTCGGGGCCGGTGCCGTGATAGGCATTGACGTTCTGCCCGAGCAAGGTGATTTCGCGCGTGCCGTTGGCGGCGAGCCGCTCGACCTCGGCGACGATCTCTGAAGGCGTGCGGGAAAATTCGGCGCCGCGCGTATACGGCACGACACAGAACGTACAGAATTTATCGCAGCCTTCCTGCACGGTGACGAAAGCCGAGATCTGCACCTTGGCG
Source organism: uncultured Alphaproteobacteria bacterium (assembly GCA_963798815.1). Classification (GTDB taxonomy): domain Bacteria; phylum Pseudomonadota; class Alphaproteobacteria; order Rhizobiales; family Methyloligellaceae; genus Methyloceanibacter. The sequence goes on along the minus strand of CAWCUW010000003.1, from coordinate 584,901 downwards.
CGGGAACGCTGAGGCAACTGCGCAAATTTGTCCTCCGCCGGGAAATCCGTGGCGAGCAGCTTCTGACCGGTGGCGCTGGCCTCGGCGACCAGCGCCGCGAGGCGATGATAGCTCTGCGGCCCGACCACGATGTCGACGGTCCGCGCGCGCGCCATGATCTCGGCCCCTTCGGCTTGCGCGACGCAGCCGGCGACGGCAATCAGCGTGTCGCGGCCCTGTCTCAGTCGCTCTGCCTTGGCCAGCCGGGCGCGGCCGAGCTCCGAATAGACCTTCTCCGCCGCCTTCTCCCGGATGTGGCAGGTATTGAGAATGACGAGATCGGCTTGCGCTTGATCCTCGGTCAGCACATAGCCGGCCGGCTCGAGCACTTCGGCCATACGCCCGGAATCGTAGGCGTTCATCTGGCAGCCGAAGGTCTTGATATGGAGCTTTTTGGACAACGATCTCTGGGAGGCTTGAGCCAAGCTCCGTTCTTGAGCACGCGTGCCGCCCCCGTCAAGGGCCGATAATGCAGGGAGAGCAACAATGACGCCGCATTGCTTTGGCGGGGCGAAGCGGCTATCTACCCGATTAACACGATAGAGTTAGGGAACGGCCTTTTCGCGGTGATTTCACAAAAGGCAAAATATGCTCTGCGAGCCCTGGTCGCACTTGCCCGCGCGGGGAACTCGATGATGATCGGCGAGGTCGCAGCGCAGCAGCGCATTCCCCGCAAATTCCTTGAGCAGATCCTGCTTGAATTGAAGCGCCACGGCATCGTCATGAGCAAGCGCGGCAAGCTGGGCGGCTATGCTCTGCTGATGTCGGCCGATCAGATCACGTTCGGCCAGGTTTTGCGCATTCTGGACGGCCCGCTCGCGCCATTGCCTTGCCTGAGCCGCATCGCTTACCGGCGCTGCGCCGATTGTCGCACGGAGGAAGACTGCGAGATCAGGCACGTCTTCGCCAAGGTCACGCTCTCGGCTCGCGAGGTCCTCGATCGCACCACCATCGCCGATGCCATCGCCTCCTCAGGGTCTGAGCCGGTTGGTGCTGGGATGATCTTGCCCGTCGCCTAGAGCTCCATTTCCCGATCTGCGACCGTCGCGGCGCCTTGGGAGAAACTTTTTCTCCTTACGGCGCCTCCTTCAGCTCCGGGGTCTTTCCGGGCGCAGAGATTATGGTACGGGCCGCTCTTGATATACACTACCAAACAGATAGAGTTTAGGGAGTTATCAAGAGGAGATCGAGCTATGACCTCACTTCGCAGCACCCTTGCCGCCGGCGCGGCCTTTATCTTTACCGCCTTTGCGGCGGGCGCCGTGCTCGCCGACACCACCTTACTCAACGTTTCCTACGATCCGACCCGCGAACTCTATAAGGCCGTCAACGAGGCTTTCATCAAGGATTGGGCTGCAAAGGGCGGCGACAAGGTGACCATCGAGCAGTCTCATGGCGGTTCGGGCAAGCAGGCCCGCGCCGTCATCGATGGTCTCCAGGCGGACGTCGTGACGCTCGCGCTTCAGAGCGACATCGACCAGATCGCCAAGGCCGGCCTGATCAGCGCCGATTGGCAGAAGCGGCTCGGCAACAATGCATCGCCCTACACCTCGACGATCGTGTTCCTGGTCCGCAAGGGCAATCCGAAGGGGATCAAGGACTGGGGTGATCTGATCAAGGACGGCGTCGAGGTCATCACGCCGAACCCGAAGACCTCCGGCGGCGCACGCTGGAATTATCTCGCGGCGTGGGCATGGGCAGACCAGAAGTTCGGTCACGATGCGGAGAAGAACCAGCAGTTCATCAAGGATCTCTATGCGCATGTGCCGGTACTCGATACCGGCGCGCGCGGCTCGACCACCACCTTCGCCCAGCGCGGTATCGGCGACGTTCTTCTGGCTTGGGAGAACGAGGCCTTCCTCGCGCTCGACGAGCTTGGTCCCGACAAATTCGAGATCGTCGTGCCGTCGCTCTCCATTAAGGCCGAACCGCCCGTGGCCGTGGTCGACAAGGTTGTCGATGCCAAGGGCACGCGCAAAGTGGCCGAGGCCTATCTGAACTTCCTCTATACGCCCGCGGCGCAGAAGCTCATTGCCCACAGCTACTATCGCCCGTCGGATCCGAAGTCGGCCGATCCGAAAGATCTCGCCCGCTTCGTCGACGTGAAGCTCGTGTCGATCGACGATCCTCTGTTCGGCGGCTGGACGAAGGCGCAAGCCAAGCATTTCGACGAGGGTGGCATCTTCGACCAGGTCTATCAGCCGAAATCGACGAACTAGGAATAGAGGGTAACGCACATGGCCGACGCCCGCGGCCTTGCGTTGAAGCGACCGAGCGCCATCCCTGGCTTCGGGTTGGCGCTCGGTTTCACTTTGACGTATCTGAGCCTGATCGTTCTCGTCCCGCTCGCCGCGCTGGTTCTCAAGTCGGCCACGTTGGGCTTTTCCGGCTTCTTCGACGTGGTCACCGGGCCGCGCACGCTCGCCGCGTTGCGCCTGAGCTTCGTCACCTCTCTGTTCGCCGCGGGAGTGAATACTTTTTTCGGCGTGATCATCGCCTGGGTGCTGGTCCGCTATCGTTTCCCGGGTCGACGTTTGCTCGACGCCTTCGTCGATCTGCCGTTCGCTCTCCCGACCGCGGTCGCCGGCATCGCGCTGACCGCGCTCTATGCGCCGAACGGTTTGATCGGCAGGGTGCTCTCCCCGCTCGGCATCAAGGTCGCCTATACCTCTACCGGCATCGCCGTCGCGCTAATCTTCATCGGCCTTCCCTTCGTGGTGCGGACGGTGCAGCCGGTGCTCGAGGAGTTCGACCGCGAGCTTGAAGAGGCCTCTGCCACACTGGGTGCCACTCGGCGCCAGACGGTGCTCCGCGTGATACTGCCCGCGCTGACGCCGGCGATTCTGACCGGCTTCGCACTCGCGCTCGCCCGCGCCGTCGGCGAATACGGGTCGGTGATCTTCATCGCCGGCAACATGCCCTATGTCTCGGAGATTGCGCCGCTCCTCATCATCATCAGACTGGAGGAGTTCAGCTATCCGCAAGCGGCCGCCATTGGCACGGCGATGCTGATGATCTCGTTCGCCATCCTGCTGTTCGTGCATCTGGTGCAGGCCTGGGCGAGAAAGAGATTCGGCCAATGAGTGACGCCGCCGTCGCACCTCTCCTCGTTGCCGCGCCGCGCGCGCTCGCCGTCACCACCGAGCGGCTGCCGATCCGCATTGTCTTGATCGCGACCGGCGTGGTGTTTCTGGTATTGTTCCTGCTGTTGCCGCTAGCGGCCGTTTTCATCGAAGCCTTCCGTGCCGGTGCGGGCGCCTATTTCGCGGCTATCACCGAGCCCGACGCGGTTGCCGCCATCAAGCTGACCCTGCTGGTCGCGGCTATCGCCGTGCCCGCCAATCTGATCTTTGGGCTCGCGGCATCGTGGGCCATCGCCAAATTCGATTTTGCTGGTAAGAGCCTGCTCAATTCGCTGATCGATCTTCCCTTCTCGGTCTCGCCGGTGATCTCCGGCCTGATCTATGTGCTGTTGTTCGGCTTGCAGGGCTATCTTGGCCCTTGGCTGAGAAGCGAGAATATCCAGATCATCTTCGCGCTCCCCGGCATCGTTCTCGCCACCATTTTCGTTACCTTTCCCTTCGTCGCCCGCGAGCTCGTACCGTTGATGCAGGAGCAGGGCACGCAGGATGAAGAGGCCGCCTTGTCGCTCGGCGCGAGCGGTTGGCAGACTTTTTTCCGAGTCACGCTCCCCAATATCCGCTGGGCCCTACTTTACGGGGTGGTGCTTTGCAACGCGCGCGCCATGGGCGAATTCGGTGCCGTGTCGGTGGTGTCGGGCCATATCCGCGGCAAGACCAACACCATGCCGCTGCATGTGGAGATTCTCTACAACGAGTACAATTTCGCCGCCGCCTTCGCGGTGGCCTCGCTGCTCGCGCTGCTCGCGCTCGTCACACTCCTTATCAAGATCACCCTTGAGTGGCGCTACGCCGACCAGATCGCGGCATCGCGCCGGCATTAGCTACCGAAAGAGAAAAGCCATGGACGCTCGAGTCACAAATGAACTCTATCCTGCAATCACCCCGCGCCGGCACGAAACGGTGGACGTATCGGTGGAGAACGTCCTCAAATTCTTCGGCACCACGCCGGCGTTGCATGGCGTCTCGCTCGACATCGCGGCTGGCGAGCTCGTGGCGCTGCTTGGCCCTTCCGGCTCGGGCAAGACCACGCTGCTACGCATTCTGGCCGGCCTCGACGCGCCGACCTCTGGCCGCGTACTGTTCGACGGCGCGGATGCGCTGAAGCTCACGGTGCAGGAGCGCAATGTCGGGCTCGTGTTCCAGAACTACGCCCTGTTCCGGCATATGAGGGTGCTGGAGAATATCGGCTTCGGCCTGCGCGTGCGGCCTTGGTCGCGGCGCCCGAGCCGCAAGGAGATCAAGCGCCGCGCGTTGGAACTGCTCGACCTTGTGCAGCTTTCGGGGCTTGAGAAGCGGTTTCCCGCGCAGCTCTCCGGCGGGCAGCGGCAGCGCGTGGCATTTGCCCGAGCGCTCGCCATCGAACCTCGAGTGCTGCTGCTGGATGAGCCGTTCGGCGCGCTCGACGCCAAGGTGCGGCGCGACCTTCGCCGCTGGCTGCTGGAGATGCACAACAGAACCGGACACACCACCGTGTTCGTCACCCACGATCAGGAGGAGGCGCTCGAGCTTGCCGACCGTGTAGTGGTGATGAACAAAGGCAGGATCGAGCAAATTGGCGCTCCTGAGGAGATTTACGACCGGCCCAATTCGCCGTTCGTGTTTTCCTTCATCGGCGAGTTGAGCATGCTTCCAGTTGCCATCGACAGCGGTCGGGTCTGGCTCGACGATCGCTGCCTCAATCTCGCAGCGGGAGATCTGGCGCCGGGGCCGGCGTTGCTCGTCTTCCGCCCGCACGACGTGGAGGTGGGGAATCATCTCCCTGGCGCTATTCCGGCCAAGGTGCGGGGCTCAAGGCGTCATGGCGGCTTGCGCCGCCTCGATCTCCAGGTGAGCGGCAGGCGTGACGCAATCGAAATTGAGCTTTCCGCCGACTACCGTCTCGGGCGCTCGGGACGCATTTCCGTGCTGCCCCGCCGCTACCGGCTGTACCCGGCTTCTCCCCAAACCTTGGCGAGCTGATAGATAAGAAAGACCGCCTCAAAGCCCGTGGAGACGTCGCTGTCAGCGGAGCTTCGAGGCGGTAAGTGGAGCGGACGCCCGGCTAACGGCTAGGCGTCCGCATCCCGGGGGTTAGTCCAAAGCTTAAGCCTTGCACTCGGTCATGTTCTTCATCGCCGAATGGGCTTCCGACTTGCTCTTGAAGCCATCGGTACCGAGCATGATCTCCTTGGTGCCGTCCGGCTTCTTCGACACCACCGAGCATTTGTGGCTCGAGCTGTCCTGCGCCACGTAATACTCGCTGGCCGCGAGCGCTGGCGTGACGAAACCGGCGACCAACAGGCCGGCAATCAAATATTTCTTCATCGTCGTTCTCCTTGAAAGGACCTCGGCGAGTTTCCTCGCCGAGGCATGAGTTCCAGTTGCCTCTCTTGCGGCGCGTCTCAGGCGGCATCCGTGGAGTGGTCGCCGCGAGCCGCGCCTCAGGAAATTACTTGCTGCACTTCTTCGCCGTGGCGTCCCACTTCATGTGGTTCTTCTCGCAATCGGCCTGGTTCTTCGGGGTGCCGGCGAAGGCCGACGTGGTGGCGACGGCGGCGATACCGAGGGCGACGACGAGCGAGACGAACGTTTTCATCTGATTTCTCCTTGCTTGGGTTGACTCTCCTTGGGGATTTCCTCCTCCAAGGATGGCGAACCAACGCCGGCAATTCGCCTTGGTTTTGGCGGAGTGGCTGGGAACAGTGTCGCGGGTGAAAGCGTCGCGCGACAGTTCAACCTATCGACGGCTTTTGCCACGCAGCGCGCGCGCTAGAAACCCTTGATGCGCCTGCAAATCTTCGCTGGGCTCCGGTCCGCGCGGCTTGGTTGCGCGGCGTTGAGGCTTTGGCGCGACATGCCGACGCGGGGAGCAACGGCCGGCGTCAAGTTCGAGTCGAATCCTGGTTTAGCTATTGCCTTCGCTGCGACGCGGCATGCCGGCGCGGGCTTGGCGACGCTGCCCTTAGCCGAGCAAAAGCTTGACGCTTCTCGGCAAGGTCTGTGGCGCGATCTGCTCGAAGGTGCATTGCTTCGGCGCCTTGTCGGGGCGGTAGCGGACCAGCTTGGTGCCGTGCCGGAAGCGGTCGCCGGTGACGTGGTCGTAACGCACCTCCACCACGAGCTTCGGTTTCACCGGCTCCCATTCGCCGCTGCGCTCGGTGCTCCAGCGGCTCGGGCCTCCCGGCGCTTTGCCGGTGAAGCCCGGGGGCGCGACCAGAGCTTCGAGCATTTTGGTGAGCGCCGGGCGCTCGGCGTCGGTGATGGTCGCGGTGAAACCGACATGATCGAGCTTGCCGGCAGCGTCGTAGAGACCGAGCAGCAATGAACCGACCTCGCGGCTGCCGGTCTCGTAGCGGAAGCCGCCGACCACGCAGTCCGCCGTGCGCAGCCGCTTCACCTTGAGCATGGCACGCTCTCCCGGGAGATACGCACCCTCGCTCCGCTTGGCGACGACGCCGTCCAGCGCGCCGCGCGCGCTGTCGAGCCAGCGTTCGGCCTGCTTGCGGTCCGCCGTGCTGGGCGAGAGCTTCAATCCTTCGGTCTGCCGCGCTATCTTGTAGAAGCGCTCCAGCGCCGCGCGACGCTTCACCAGCGGCTCCTCGATCAGGCTGTTGCCGTCGGTGTCGAGCAGCATGTCGAACAGGATGAGGATTGCCGGCGTTTCGGCCGCGAGCTTGTTGATGCGGCTTTCGGCGGGATGGATGCGCATCTGCAGCGCATCGAAGGAAAGCGTGTCGCCAACGGGAATCGCCAGCTCGCCGTCGATCACGAACGGACTCGGCTTGAGACCCGCCAACATAGCCACCACTTCGGGAAAATAGCGCGCGAGCGGCTTGCCCGATTTCGCCCGGAGGTCGACCTGATCGCCCGCGCGGAAGGCAAGGCAGCGGAAGCCGTCCCATTTCGGCTCGAACTGCCAGCCGGGCTCCTCGGGGAGCTCGGCCACGAGCTTCGCCTCCATCGGCTCGATGCCGACCGGTACCGCGAGGGACTTGAGCGAGGAGGATGCCATGGCTATTGCGGAACGCGCGGAGCGGCTTGAGCGTTTTTTCGAGCGATCGAGTTCCAATCTGTGGAGAGCGACTATGCCAGCAAAATCCGCGGCACAACAGAAGGCGGCCGGCGCGGCGCTTGCCGCCAAGCGAGGCGAGACCCCGGTGAGCGCGCTTAAGGGCGCGTCCAAGAGCATGTATGCGTCGATGAGCGAGCAGCAGCTCGACGAGTTCGCTTCGACCAAGCGCAAGGGCAAGCCCGAGCACGTCGCCAAGAAAAAATAACGGCGACGCCGTTATTGTAGCCGGACCAGGACGCTGTCGGCCGCGCCCGTCGCGTCGGTCACCGTCAGCCGCACGAAGCCCGGACCGTCAGGTTCGAAGAACAGCGTACGCGCCGATTTCTTGGCGGCGAGCGGCATGCCGTTCAGCAGCACGTTGAGGGGAGGGGTGCCGCCCGTGATCTTGATGGCGATCGGGTCGGGCTTCTCGCCGGCAATGCCGGCCAGTTCGAGGCTCGCGCCGTTTGGCGGGAACACGATATGCACCTTGGGCGCCATGGCCTCGCCCGCGTTCTCCCCCGGCGCGAAGCGCTGTAGCGGCGGCGGCAGCTTGGCGGTCGCTGCGACGATCGCGCCTTTCGGCGCCGCCGGCAACGGTTGGTAGCCCTGACCCATCCGCGCGAAGGCATCGAACAGGATCGGCGCCGCGCTGACGCGGCCGACCAGGCCCGTGACCGGCGCGCCGTCTGGCCGCCCGGTCCACACCCCGATGGTGCGCTTGCCGTCGAAGCCGATCGCCCAGGCGTCGCGATAGCCGTAGCTCGTGCCGGTCTTGAAGGCGATGCGCCCGCCTGCCGCGTTCTGCGGCGGCGGCGTTCCCAGCAGCACATTGCCGACATACCAGGCCGCCACTGGTTCGATCAGCCGGCGCGGCGGAAGCGGCGGCGCGCCGAGGCGCTCGACGAGTGGCGCCACGGTGCCCTGCCGCGCCAAGCCGGCATACAGCATGGTGAGGTCGGTCAGCCGCACGCCCACGCCGCCAAGCCCAAGCGCGAGCCCCGGCGCCTCGCTCTTCGGCAACACGAGCGGCGCACCTGCTTGCGCCAGGCGCGCGATCAGCCGGCTCGGGCCGACCGCATCGAGCACGGCGACCGCCGGCACGTTCAGCGACAATTGCAAAGCCCGGCGCACCGTGACCGTGCCTTGGAAGGTCAGGTCGAAATTCTCAGGCGCGTAGCCGGCATAGCGAATCGGCCGGTCCTCGATCAGGCTCTCGGGGTGGATCAGCCCGTCCTCGAAGCCGAGCCCATAGATGAAGGGCTTCAGCGCCGAGCCCGGCGAGCGCACGGCCTGGGTGAGATCGACCGCGCCGGCGCGCCGCACGTTGAAATAATCGGGGGAGGCGACCCGCGCCAGCACCTCGCCGGTGGCGTTGTCGACCACGACGATGGCGACCGACATGTCGGCGCCAAGCGTCTCGGCCCGCTCGCGGGCGAGTTTTTCCAGCGCCTTTTGTAGGCCGCCATCGATCGTCAGGCTAACGACGCGCTCTTTCGGCGTGTCGGCGATCGCCTGGTCGGCGGCATGCGGCGCGATGAGCGGCATCGACTTGCGCGCCGTCGGCACGTCCTCTTGCTTGGCGTGCGCGATCTCGGCGTCGCTGAACAGTCCGCGTCCGGCGATGCGGTCGAGCACGCGGTTGCGCGCGGCCTGCGCATGCTCCGGGAAGCGGTCCGGCCGGCGATATTCCGGCGATTGCGGCAGCGCCACGAGCAGCGCCGCCTCGCCGAGGGTGAGCCGCCGCGGCTCCTTGCCGAAATAGGCAAGCGAGGCCGCGCGGATGCCCTCGAGATTGCCGCCATAGGGCGCGAGCGTGAGATAAAGGCCGAGGATCTCGTCCTTGGACAGCGCCCATTCGAGCTCCAGCGCGCGCACGGTCTGCCTGATCTTGGCGTTGAGCGAGCGATGCTGGCGCGGCTCGAGCAAGCGGGCGACCTGCATGGTGAGCGTCGAGCCGCCCGAGACGATGCGGCCATGCGTGACGAATTGGTAAGCCGCGCGCATCGCCGCGAGCGGATCGACACCGTGATGCTGGAAGAACCGCTTGTCCTCATAGGCGAGCAGCGCTTCGAGAAAGATCGGGTCGACCTGCTGGCGCGTGGCCGGCAGCCGCCAGCGGCCTTCGCTGGTCAGATAGGCCCTGAGCAGCTTGCCGTTGCGGTCGAGCACCAGCGTTGAGACTTCGAGATCGTGCCCGAGCGGCGGCGGCCCGAACGCCTCGAACACGCCGGTGATGCCGCCGGCGATCGCGGCAACCAGCCACACCGCGCCGATCGCCGCGTAAACGGCACGCCGTCTCCATCCATGCGGCCGCTCCACCCTCTCCCTGGTGGGGAGTGGGCTGGCGTGAGGGGGACCTGATTCCGTTCTCATTTGGCGGGCGTGACCTCCACCGCGCCGGTCTCGGTGCGGCCGAAGCGGTCGGGCCGATACATGTCCTCGATCACCGCCTGCGGCAGCACATAGCTTCCGGGCGACACCGCCCGCACGACATAGGCCACCGTATAGGTGGTCGGGTCGCCGCTCCGCCGCTCGAACGCCGCGGTGAAGCGGTCGTCGCGGAACTCGGTGTAAGTCGGCTCGCCGGCATTGCTGATCCAGTCGAGCGTGCCAGTATCGCCGGAGGACACGAGATGCGGGTTGTCGATCTCGAACCCTGCCGGCACGTAGTCGGTGAGCGCCACGCGCGCGAATTGCGGCTGCGGTTCGGTGACCGTGAGCAGCACGACGAAGCGGTCGTTCTGCTTCGCATGGCTCGCATCGGCCTCCTCGCCGCCCAGCGTGTAGAACTGCCGCTCGAGCTTGAAGCCATGCTCGGCCGGAGGTTCGGGCGTGGTCGGCGCGCCGCTCACCGAGATCACGGCGTCGAGCGAGGTGTCGCCGCTATTGGTCACCGTCAACGGGCTGGCTTCGAGCTCGTCCTGGGTGAAGCTCCGATAGAGCGGACCCTCTTGCCCGCCGTCATTGACGGTGAGGCTGATATCCTGCTTGCCCAGCGCGCGGGCCGCCAGCACCAGCCATGCCTCTTCCTGCGTCGAGGTATAGCTCACCTTATTGCGCGCGGTTTCGATGCTCTTGGTACCGCTGACCAGGATCAGCTTGGGCGCGTCGCCTTCCGCCGCCAGGGTGACCACGGCCGCCGCGTCACGCAGCGGCGAGCCGTAATCGACGCGGCCGCCTTCATAGCGTGTATCGGTGGGCAGTGCGCCGAGCGCGGCCTGGAACGCCTTGTCGGACCTGACGCGATCGCCGAGCATGGCGAGCGCGGCGCCGATCTCGGCCTTGGCCGTCGGCGTCGCCAGATCGTTCAGCTTGACGTCGGCGATGTAGCGAAGATCGCCCACCGGCGCCATGCCGTTTCGCGCCAACACATAGAGCGCATATGACAGCGCGAGCCCGCCGTCGGTCGAGACGTCGGGCGCGGTGCTCACATAATTGCGCAGCCGGTTGAGCGCGAGCTTGAACTGGTCGTCAGACACCGAGAAGCCGCGGGCCCGAGCCCTGGTGAGGAAATCCGTCACGTAGGAATTGAGCCAGGCGTCGTCGCCGCCGGGCGACCACAGGCCGAACGCGCCTTCCGAGCCTTGGCGCGCCAGCACGACCTCGATCGCCTTGGCGATCCGCTCGTCGACGCCGGTATCGACCGCAAGCTGCGCGTCGAGCGACAGCTCGTTGACATAAAGCAGCGGCAATGCGCGGCTCACGATCTGCTCGGTGCAGCCGAGCGGATAGCGGTCGAGCGCGGCGAGCAGCGTCGCCACGTCGAGCGCGGCGGTTGGCGTCACCGAGAGCGCGACCTTGCCGGTGCCGGGCACGAGATCCGCGAACACATCGCCGGACACGGTGATGCTTTGCCCGGGCTCGAGCGGCTTGACCGTGCGGCGCGCGAGGATCTGCGTTGCCGGTCGCACCGAGAGCGGATATTCCCGCGCGAGCGTGAAGCCCTCGGGCCCGCTGACGGTGAGCGCGACCAATGCCCGTGCCGACGCCGGTCGCCGACACGGGCAACGTCACCGCCCCCCGTTTCTTGGCATCGAGGCTAGCGTCTGGTCGCCCGCTTCGACACTCAAGGGACCGTCGGTGGTGACGGCGATCTTATAGTCGCCGGTCGCGCCCTCGACATTGTCGAGATCGAGCCTGAGCGTGCTCTTGTCGCCCATCAGCAAGAAGCGCGGCAGCGTGGCGGTAACCACCACAGGGTCGCGCACCACGACATCGCCCGAGGCATGGCCGGTCTTGTCCTTGCTCCAGGCGACCGCCATCACCCGCACCGTTCCGGAGAAGGCGGGAATGTCGAAATTGACCTCGGCGGTGCCGTCTGGCCCGACCGTGACGATGCCGGAATAGAAGGCGAGCGGCGGCTGCACCGGCGGACTTCCCTGCAATTCGCCTTCGCCGGAATCGCCGCCCGAGCGGATCTCGCCTTTGGTGCCCTGCATGCCGTCGATCAGTTGTCCGTAAAGGTCGCGGACTTCCGCCGAGAGCTTGCGCTGTCCGAGATAATAGCCGTCGGGATCCGGCGCCTTGTAATTGGTGAGGTTGAGAATGCCGACATCGACGGCCGAGACGACGATGCGCGCCTCTTCGTTCGGCGCGAGCCCCGCCAGCTTGACCGGAATGCGAAGCGTAGTCTCGGGGCGGATCAGCGCCGGCAGGTCGAGCGCCACGCCGATCGTGTGCGCGGCCTTGTCGATGCTGAACCACTGCACGCCGATGGCGCGGCCCGGCATGCGCTTCTCCGCCGCATCGAGCGGCCGCCTGAGCGTGGCGAGCACATAGGCGCCGGTACCCCAGTCATCGCCGACGGTCAGCGGCAGCTTGACCAGCCCCGGCTGCACGTCGGTCGTGGTCTGGGTGATGAGCTTGTCGCCGATCACCGACAGCGTCACCTTGCCGGCGCTGCGCGCGGTCACGGCGACCGTCATGGCATCGCCCGGGTTATACTCGGGCTTATCGAGCGCGATCTCCAGCAGGTCGGGCGTGTCCGCGGAGGACTCCGCGTACCAGCCGGAATCGAAGCCGATGGTGGTTTCGGGTCCTGCCGGGTCGGCGCTGCTCACTTCGAGCCGGTAGCGGCCCCAGGTGACGGGCACCGAGATGCTGCCCGGCTTGTCGGCGGCGACGTCGAGCGTGCCGTCGGCGACGCGGCGCGTCACCTTGATCGGCTCGTAGCTCCAATAGCCGTTGGAGCGATACCACTGATATTTCGACTCGACGCTGAGCAGTTGCCATTTGAGGCCTTTAGCCTCGATCTGCTTGCCGTCTGGCGCGACCATCACGACGTCGAACTTCGCGGTGTCGTTGTCGCTGAGCGAGCGGCCGGAGAACAGCGGCTTGACGCCGATCATGTTCGCCTTGGGCTCGATCGGCAGCGTGAGCTTGCGCTCGACCGCGCGGCCGCCCGGCTCGGCGAGCCGCACCACGACATTCGCCTCGAGCGGCTTGCTCGATGCGGGCACCTTGTCGAGGGCGACGGTGAAGGTCGCCTCGCCGGCCTCGTTGGTCTGCGGCAGGTCGGCGAGCGGAATGCTCTCGGTGCCGACGTCTTCGTCTTGATCCGCCTGGTCGGTCGCATCCAGGCCGAACGAATAGCCGGAATAGCCCGGCCGCTCGGCCGCCTTGGCGATGTTCAGCTCGCCCTCGATGTCGAGCCCCGCGGCCGGCGCGCCATAGAGGAAGCGGCCATCGAGCAGGATCTCGGCCGGCGATTTCGGCGAGATCGACGTGGCCTTGGTGGTGAGGTCGAACTCCAGCCGATCCGGCACATAATCTTCGACCAGGAACGTCACCTCGCCGACCGCAGCGGATTTTGGGTCCGAATAGGCGGCGACCCGCCAGGTTCCGGTCTGCGCCGAGGAGAGTATCGGCACATCGAGCGAGCGCCCGCCGATGCCCTGATCGGGCACCACGCTGCGGCGATATTCCACCCCGTCGGGCCGCGTGACCACCATGGTCAGGTCGACGTCCGGAACGGCGATGCCGGCGGCGTCGCGCAACAGCGTCGTCACATGCACCGTCTCGCCGGTGCGATAGACGCCGCGCTCGGTGAACACGAAGGCATCGAGTCCATTCGGCACGTCGCGCCCGGCGACGCCCCGGTCGGTGAGGTCGAACGCCGACTGCGTGAGATTGAGGAAGGCATAGTCGCCGCCGTCGCCCGAGGCGATCAGCAAAGCCGGGGCGAGACCGCCTTCGCCGCGGGCCAGACCCGGCTCGAAGGCCACCGCGCCATCGGCATCGGTCTTCTTGGTGGCGAGCACCTCGTTGTTGCGCGCCAGCAGCCTGATCTCGACGTCTTTCAGCGGATCGGTGGACGCGAGCGAATTGACATAGGCATGGATGCCGTCGGTGCCCGAATAGGCGGTCAGGCCCAGATCGGAAACGACGAACCATTGCGTGGTGCGCTCGCCGTAGTCGTCGCCAGGCACGTCCGCCGGCCGCGCCGCGAGCAGATAGACGCCGGGCTGCATCTCCGGCACCGCGTCCATGATCGGGAAGGCGGTGGTGATCTCCTGGTTGAGCTCCTTCTCCACCTTGAGCTCGCCGTCCCACACTTTCTCGCCCTTCTGGTCGGCGATCTCGTCGAGACTGTAGTTGTAGAGATTGCGCTCGAACTCGTAGCCGAGCACGTTGTCGATCAGCGCCCGGTCGCCGATCCGATAGATCGTCACCTTGACCAGATCGGTGTTGACGGTAACGAGCGGGATGCCCTGCTGGCCGGTGCGCGGCAGCACATAGGCCTTGCCCGACAGCCTGACCGACGGGCTCCTGTCGCGCACATAGATATTGAACGCGGCGTCCTTGAGCAGGTCCTCGCCGACCGTCGACGGCAGACCGGCACGCAGCGTGATCGAGTAGGTCTCGCCGTGCTTGAAGCCCCTCGACGCAGATTTGCTGCTCATCGACCGAAAGCGCAGGCTTGTCCTGACCCACCACCGAGACGAACGGCGAGAAGTCGGTGCGCTTCGGCAGGGTCTCGGAGAATTGGAAGCAGGCGCGCGGACTGGCCGCGTCGGAGTCCACGCTGAAATTGGCAACGCGGAAGCCGTATTTCTCGCGCAGCGCCGTGTATTGCACCTGCAGCTCGGGCGAAGCGTGCAGCGTGAGCGCGAGCTTGAGCGCGTTCAGCGCCGAGCGCCATTCCTCCCGCTTGGCGAAGGCGCTGGCGAGCGTGACGAGCGAAGCCGACTCCTCATCGGGCGTGGTCGAGCGCTGATAGGCGATATAGGCCGCGGTCCGTGCCCGCTCGACGCGGGTCGAGCCATCATCGTCTTCGGTGGCGGGAATGAGCAGCCAGAGATCGGCGAGCCGGCGCCAGGCCGTGGCGTCGTTCGGCTCGACCGTGACGATCTGCACATAGATGTCCGCGGCGCCGGCGAGGTCCCCGCTCTTGATGAGCGTGTCCGCCTCTTGCTTCAGCTTGATGAGCGGCTTCTCGACGGTGCCGGCCTCATCCTTGAGGTCGGCTTCGAGCGTGATCGCCGCGTCATTGAGCGCGTCGTCTTGGAAGGTTTTCTCGGCGGCGGGGGAAGGGGTGGTGGCGAAAACGAACAGCGCGGCAAACATGCCGGCGCGAAACCAAGTGGGCATTGACGTCCTCCGGGGACCCGTTCTCGGCAGACGGGATTGGCCCATCGTAATCGAGCATTGTGACGGAAGCCAGAGGGTGGCGGCGTCTGACCCAAGTCAGCGAGAAATTTAATCTTCCAGGCGCCCCAGTTTCGGCCAGCCGTAAGCTTCCGCGGCCCGGCGGATCAAGGCTTCCGCCAGGATCGAGCCGTTGTCGGAATTGGTCATTACCACCATGCCCTGGCCTTCGCCGGGAAGCAGGATCAGATAGGCCTGATAGCCGATATTCTGGCCCCGCTTCATCAGGATCGGCGCGCCGTTCGAGGTGCCGATCGCCGCCCCCAACCCATAGGGGCCGCCGTTCTGCGGGGTCAGCATCTCGCGCGCCGTCTCCGGCAGCAGAAACAGGCTGCTCGCGCCCCGCCAGGACCGCGAGATCAAAAGCAGGAGATTGGCGAGATCGGTCGGCGTCGACCAGAGCCCCGCCGCGGCATGCTCGGGAAACACGTGCCAGCCGCCCAGCACCTCCTTGCCGTCGGCGAAGTGACCCATCACCGCCTGGGTTTCGCGCTCGCGCGGCAAAGGTTGGGTAAATGAGCTGTTGCTCATACCGGCCGGCTTCAGCACCAGCCTGTCCATGAGATCGGGAAATTGGCTCTGCGCCGTATCGACCATCAGCGCCTCGGCGATCTCGTAGCTCCCCCCGGAATAGGCATATGTGCTGCCGGGCTCGGTGATGACCGTGATCGGCGGCGAGTTGGCGGGCGGCACGCCGTAAAGGATCTGCGTGAGGTTGGGCAGCGGCGCGTCGACCGCATAGCCGAGAAAGCCCGGTACGCCGATGCCCGCGGTCATGCTCAGCAAGCCGCGCAAGGTGACGGGATGGTTCTTGTCGAAGCCGTTGGTTGGTACCTTCCATGAGGTGAGCTTGGCATTGACGGCATCGTCGAGTGCGAGCTTCTTCTGCTCGACGAGACGCATGGCGCCGACCGCCGCCACGAATTTCGACAGCGACGCGGCCTGATAGAGCGTGTTGGGCGTGGCGTTCTCGCCGTAAGCCCGCGCAAAGGCGATGCTGTCCTGATCGATCAGCGCCAGACTGACCGATGGAATATTGAGCGCCTGCTTTGCCTCTTCCAGCGACAGTGTCTGCTCGACGCCGTCGACCGTGACGGCGAGCTTGCTCTCGAGCTCGGCCGGATCGGCGGCACGAGCCGGCGCGCTTAGTAACAGGGCGGCGCCAAGCACGCTCATTGCAGCCGATACTCTCAACCCACGCTTCCCATTTCGCGCGCCAGATTGGCCAACTCGCCGCGCACCCATTCATGGCATTCGTCGCGGTCATAGCTTGAATGCCACATCAACCTCAACGGAAAGGCGATGGGAGCAACGGGCTGCGGGATGCGGAGGAGCCCGAATTGCGTCTCGAGGATCGACGCCAGCGAAGCCGGCAGGGTCAGAAGCGCGTCGCTGTTCAGCGCCAGCAGGAGACCGACCAGCACGGATGAGACGCGTGAGGAGACATTGCAGCTGAGCCTCGTCGGCGCCGAGCGCGCGGTCGAGGAGTTCGACCGCCGGCAGCGAATTCACCTCGATATGGTCCGCCGCGGCGAACGTGTCCGGCTTCGTCTTGCGCTTCGCTAAGGGGTGCCTTTGCCGCGCCAGCGTGACGAGGGTGTCGTCGAATAGCTTGAGCACGCGGATGTCGGGCGCCGGCATGATCCCTCCCTCGATGTCGATCACGAAATGGCAGCGTCCGTTGCGCAGCGCATCGATGTTTTCCTCGCGATGCGAAGACATCCAGTCGACCTTCACGCTCGGCGCTTGCGGGCGCAAGCGCTGGCGCAGCGGCTGCAGCAGAATAAGCTCGCCCGCCTCACTCGCGGCGACGGCGAAGTCGCGCGAGGTCTCCGACGGATCGAACGGCTTGTTCGGCCGGAGCAGGCTCTCCATGCCGGCCAGGATGACGTGGACGGTGGGCGCGAGCTCCATCGCCTTGGCGGTCGGCACCAGCTTCTGGCCGGCGCGGACGAACAACTCGTCGGCGAAGATCTCGCGCAGCTTGGCCAGCGCGTGGCTGATCGCCGACGCGCTCCGCCCCAGCCGCTCGGCGGCGCGGGTGACGCTGGCATCGACGAGCAAAGCGTCCAGCGTCACGAGCAAATTGGCATCGACTTCCCTGAGGTGCATAGTCTGCAACTATTCGGCTGAAAAGAGTTCACTTCATGCATGTTACCGCTTGCGCTAGGGTTTTGACAAGGCATCCGGCTGCCCAGCCCGGGTGCCTGAGATATCCAAGCGAAAGCGCGGATGTTTCCTCATCTCAACCTTACGGCGGCCCGATGGTCTAGGCCTGAGGGCCGCCGTATTTCCTGACCTGGGCGCGGCATTCGCCAAGACCGGGGAGGAGCCTCGGCAGAGAAGGGATGACAATGTTCGGACGATTTTCGCTGGCCGGGCCGCTCGCCGCCGCTGCGCTTGGTGTTGGCTTTGCGGCCGGGCTGGTGACCTCGCCCGCCATGGCCGACCCGACGGCCAAGGCCGTACTGAAGAGCTACGCCGATATCGCGCAAGCCGCCTACACCGACTCGCTGGATACGGCCAACACGCTGAAGCTCGCGGTCGATGCCTTCATCGCCCAGCCGACCGAGGACAATCTGCGCGCCGCGCGCGCCGCCTGGATCGCCGCCCGCATCCCCTACATGCAGACCGAAGCCTTCCGCTTCGGCAATGCCATCGTCGACGACTGGGAGGGGAGGGTGAATTCCTGGCCTCTCGACGAGGGGCTGATCGATTATGTCGCCGCCTCCTACGGCACCGATTCGCCCGAGAACGAGCTCTACGTCGCCAACGTGATCGCCCACACCTCGCTCACCATCGGCGGCAAGACGCTCGACACCTCGAAGATCACCAAGGAGCTGCTGGCCGACAAGCTGCAAGAGGCGGGCGGCGTGGAAGCCAATGTCGCGACCGGCTATCACGCCGTCGAATTCCTGCTGTGGGGCCAGGATCTGAACGGCACCGGTCCCGGCAACGGCGCGCGGCCGGCCAGCGACTACGACACCAAGCAGTGCACCAACGGCAATTGCGATCGGCGCGCGCAATATCTCAGCGCCGCGACCGATCTCCTGGTCGACGACCTAGCCTGGATGGCGGCGCAATGGGCCCCGGGCGGCGCGGCGCGCAAGACGATCGAGCAAGACAGCGACGAGGCCGGTCTCACCGCGATCATGACCGGGCTCGGCAGTCTGTCCTATGGCGAGCTCGCCGGCGAGCGCATCAAGCTCGGGCTGATGATCCACGATCCCGAGGAGGAGCACGATTGCTTCTCCGACAACACGCATGCCTCGCATTTCTTCGACGCGCTTGGCATCCGCAACGTCTATCTCGGCGCTTATCGCCGCGTCGACCGAAGCATGATCACGGGCCCGAGCGTCTCCGATCTGGTCGGGCCAAGGCGCCTGAGGTCGATGCCGAACTCCGCGCCAAGCTCGACGCGACCATGGACGCCATGAACGCGATGTATCTGCGCGCGCTGACCACCGAGTTCTACGACCAAATGATTGGCGAGGGTAACGAGGTAGGCAACGCCGTGGTCCAGCGCGTGGTCGACGCGCTGCTCGACCAGACCAAGTCGATCGAGCGCGCCGTCGCCGCTCTCGACCTCAAATCGATCGAGTTCGAAGGCTCCGACAGCCTCGATAGTCCGGCCACGGTGCAAGGGGACAGTGCCGCCGCCGGCGAGGGAGCGACCAAACCGAATTGACGGGGCTGTTGAGCTGAATACATTACAACATAACAACTGGACGTGAAGCCGTGTATCAACGCGAGAATGGCCGGGGGGCATGAGAATGACTATCGGTTGGCAGATCGCGCGAGCGACACCGCGATCCGACTATTTTCTTCGAACTGTCGCAGCGCCCCGCGGGGCTTCGCCATGGGGTCCAAGCGGCTGACTGCGGCAGGCGCGGCGTGCGTGCTCGCGCTGTCGCTCGGGGCCTTGCCAACCGCCGCGCGAGCCGAGTGTGAACTTGCCGAGACCGAAGTCACCCATGGCGCACCTGGCATACCGGAAGACGCCGTCATGACGCTCGACCCGGCGGGCGCGCGCAGCGCACTTGGGCGCAACGGGATCGAAATCGGCGGGGTCTATTACGGCGAGAGCTTCGGCAATTGGGGCGGCTTCGATCAGGGGGTCGAGTATGACGGAGTGCTCGAGCTCTACGTCAAAGCCGACATGCACAAGCTCGGCTTCTGGAAGGGTCTCTGCTTCCACGCCGACGGTTTCCAGATTCACGGCAATTCGATCACGGCCGCCAATATCGGCTCGCTGATGCCGGTCTCCAATCTCGAAGCCGACGACGCCACGCGCCTGTTCGAGCTGTGGTTCGAGCAGCATTTGTTCGACGACAAGCTCGCGGTGAAGTTCGGGCAGCTTGCCGCCGACGCCGAGTTCATCATCAGCGAGGGCGGCGGCTATTTCCTGAACGGCACTTGGGGCTGGCCGTCGATCACGGCCTCCGATCTCCCGGGCGGCGGCCCAGCCTATCCGCTAGCCACGCCCGGCGTGCGCGTCGCCGTCAATCCGAACGACAGGCTCGGCCTCATGGTCGCGGTCTACAATGGCGATCCGGCTCCGCCTTGCGCCAGCGACGACCCGCAGGTCTGCAACCCGCATGGGACCGACTTCGAGCTCGACGATCCGCCGCTGCTGATGGCCGAAGGCGTCTATCGCTACAATCAGGACAAGCTAGCCGGCGCGGTCAAGCTCGGCGGCTGGAATCATTTCGGCAAATTCCCGGACCAGCGCTTCGATTCCGGCGGCGCGCTGATTGCCGTAACGGGCAATGACGGGCAGCCCTCTCGAGCACGATTGGGGCCTTTACGGCATCATCGACCAGCTGATCTGGCGCGTGCCGGGCAGCGAGGACCCGCAAGGCGTCGGCATCTTTGCCCGCGTCATTGGGGCGCCGTCGGATCGCAATCTCGTCGATTTCTATTTCGACGGTGGCGTGACCTTCACCGGCATGATCCCCCGCCGTCCCGCCGACGCGTTGGCCGTCGGCTTTGCCTATACCGGCATCTCCAACCAGGCCTCGGCCTTCGATATCGATGCCGGCGAGCCGGTCGCGCGCAATTACGAGGCGCTGATCGAGATCTGCTATACGTTCGAGATCAAGCCGGGCTGGACCCTGCAGCCCGATTTCCAATACATCTTCCAGCCCGGCGGCAATGTGGCCGGCGTCGAGGATGCGGCGGTCGTGGGGGCACGCACCAGTATGAGCTTTCTGACGAAGGACGAGTGCACTCACACAATTCCAAGTCTCGCGATCGCATCATCGAGTTGTCCCTGAGAGTTCCGTCGACAAAGGCACGCCGTGCCTGGCTCGGCGGGGCGATCGCGTTCGGGGCGGCTCTGCCTCTGCTTGTCGGCGCGGTACAAAGCTATGGCGAAGGGGCCGACGCCGCGCTGCAAAGCCTGCTCGCGCCGACCGCCGACTTCAGCAAGCCCGAACCGGGCGAGGAGAAGCCGGGCGGCGGCGCCACCTCGCGCGGCTCGACCAACACCGCCAACGCCTTCTCGCTTTCCTCCGGCAATATGGATTTCAAGCGCGAGCTCAACTTCAAGATCGGCAACGCCATCTTCCGCAAGAACTGGGTGTCCGCGCCCTCCTCGACCGACGCCTCAGACGGCTTGGGACCGCTGTTCAATTCCCGCGCCTGCCAGAACTGCCATTTGAAGGACGGCCGCGGCCATCCCCCGTTCTCGGCCGACGTGCCGGACGATTCCGGCTCGATGCTGGTCAGGCTCTCGGTCCCGCCGGCGACGGAGGAGGAGAGAGCGAAGCTCGCGGCCCATCGCGTGAACTCGTCTGCCCGATCCGACCTATGGCGGCCAGCTCCAGGATCGCTCGATCCAAGGCCTCGCCGCGGAAGGCAAGCTGAAGATCGATTACGCGGAGCAGGAGGTGAAGCTGGCTGACGGCGAGACCGTCTCGCTGCGCGCCCCGCATTACGCGCTGACCGACCTTGGCTATGGTCCGATCAGCCCCGATATCATGATCTCGCCGCGCGTCGCCCCGCCGATGATCGGGCTTGGCCTGCTCGAGGCCGTGCCGGAGGAGCAGATCCTCGCTCTTGCTCAGTCGGAGGCCGCGACAGTGACGGCATCTCGGGCAAGCCGAACCAGGTCTGGTCGCGCGAGCATGACAAGGTGATGCTCGGCCGCTTCGGCTGGAAGGCCGGCATTCCCACCATCGCCCAGCAAGCGGCCGAGGCGTTCAACGGCGATATCGGCATTTCCTCCACCATGATCCCCGCCGGCTCGGGCGATTGCACCGAAAAAGAGCCCGACTGCCTCAACGCGCCGAGCGGCAACTCGCCGAACTACCAGAACGTCGAGGTTGGCGATGAGCTGTTCAAACTGGTGACGTTCTATTCGCAGAACCTCGCCGTGCCCGCGCGGCGCCAGCCCGACGATGCGCAAGTGCTACACGGCAAGGCGCTGTTCTACCAAAGCGGCTGCGCCAGCTGCCACAATCCGAAATTCATGACTGGCGAGGTTCCCGGCCAGCCGCATTTGTCGCATCAGTTGATCTGGCCCTACACCGATATGCTATTGCACGACATGGGCGAAGGGCTTGCCGATCATCGGCCTGAGGGTGCTGCGACCGGCAGCGAATGGCGCACGCCCCCGCTTTGGGGTGTGGGACTCACCGAAACCGTGAGTGGGCACACGCTGCTGCTGCATGACGGACGGGCGCGCAGCGTCACCGAGGCGATCCTTTGGCATGGCGGCGAGGCCGAGGCCGCGCGCAATAAATTCGCCGAACTGCCCAAGACCGATCGCGATGCGCTACTCGCCTTCGTCAACTCGCTATGAGGACGATGATGAGGCTCCTGCTGATTGCTGCGGCGTTGCTTGGCGCGAGTCTCTCTGCCGCGAAGGCCGAGGCGGACCACGCGGCCATCGCCAAGGCGTCGCTCACCCAAGTGATCCGCCCTGGCTACGCCGCGTTCGCCGCTGCCACCGGCATCCTTCAAGGAAAAGTCGAGACCCTCTGCCAGCAGCCTTCGGGCGCGGCGCTGAAGGCAGCCAGGGATGCCTTCGCCACCACGGTAGCGGCGTGGAGCGAGGTGGAGATCATCCGCTTCGGCCCGATCAGCCAGAACCATCGGTTCGAGCGCTTGTTCTTTTGGCCGGATCCCAAGGGCCTCGGGCTCAAGCAGATCCAGGACGCCCTTGCCAAGCAAGAGGTGACAGTGACCGAGCCCGATGAGCTCGCCGGCAAGAGCGTGGCGCTGCAGGGATTGCCCGCGCTCGAATATCTGCTCTTCGGCGACGACGGCGACCTTCCCAAGGAGGATCGTGACTTCCGCTGTAGCTTCGGGCTCGCCGTCGCCACCAATGTGGATCGCATCGCCAAGTCGGTAGTGGAGGGATGGCGCGAGGGCTCGGCCTACGAGAAGGCGTTTCTCGGCCCGCTCCTGACGATCCCTACTACCATGCACCGAAAGAAGTGACGCTCGACCTGTTCAAGACCTTCGCCGCCGGCATCGAGCTGGTGCGCGATCAGAAACTCGGCAAGCCGCTCGGCGCGAAGTCCCGCCGAGGCCAAGCCGAAACTCGCCGCCTTCTGGCGGAGCGGGCTCACCTTCGACAATGCCGCCGGCAATCTCGAAGGGGTGAAGGCGATCTTCGCGCAAGGCGGCTTCGCCCAGGTGGTGGCGCAAGAGTTCGGCCGGAGTCGAGAACTCGATCCTGTTCGACCTCGATCACGCCATCACGGTCTTGCGCGGCATCGGTCAGCCGACGGCGGATGCTTTCACCGACGAGGATACCCGCGGAAAACTCGAAGCGTTGCGCGTCGCCCTGAAAGGCGCGGGCCAAACCGCCGGCGACATGATCTCGAAGGGCGCCGGTCTCGCCTTCGGCTTCAACGCCATGGATGGCGACTAGCCATGCGCCTCGACCGCCGTACCTTTCTGGTCAGCCTTGCCTCGAGCGCGGCCATGCTGGCGCTGCCGACAGGCGCCGCAGCCGCGCCCGGGGCCGAATGCTTCGCCGCCGCGCGCCGGGACGACAGGGGCAATTTCTCGGCCGCGCTGTTCACCCTCAACGGCGATGTGCGAGTCGGTCGAGCTGCCGCAACGCGGCCACGACATCACGCTCAAGCCCGACGGCCGCGAATGGGTTGCCTTCGCCCGCAGACCCGGCCGCTTCGGCGTCGCCATTCCGCTCGATGCGCGGCCGCCGGTCTGGTTCGCCGCCAAGCCCGACCGTCACTTCTTCGGCCATGGCGTGTTCTCGGCAGACGGCAGGCTGCTCTACACCACGGAGAACGACTATGAGCGCGCCGCCGGTGTGATCGGCGTGCGCGATGCGACGGGCGGCTATAAGCAGATCGGCGAGTTCCCCGCGCATGGCTTGGAGCCGCACGACATCGCCCTGCTGGCCGATGGCCGCACCATGGTGATCGCCAATGGCGGCATCCAAACCCATCCGGATCGCGGCGACGACGAGCTGAACCTGCCCGAGATGCAGCCCTCGCTCGTCTATGTCGACGTCGACACCGGCGATCTCCTCGAGGAGCAGCGTCTGGCAGCCTCGCTGCATCAGCTTTCGATTCGCCATCTGGCGATCGCGGCGGGTGACGAGGTGGTGTTCGGCTGCCAATATCGCGGCCCCGAGGAGGACGCGCCCGCGCTGGTCGGCTTCCATCGCCGTGGGCAGACGCCGGTCGTCGTCGAGGCCCTGGCCGAGACGCAAATCGGCCTGCGCAATTATGTCGGCTCGGTCGCCGCCGACAGTGCCGGAGCGATCGTGGCGGCTTCGGCCCCCAAGGGCGGCCTCGTCACCTATTGGGATGTTGCCGGGCGGCGCTTTCTCGGCAGTTCCAGCCTCAATGACGGCTGCGGCCTCGCGCCGACGCATCGGAGCGCGCAGTTCCTGCTGACCAGCGGCGAGGGGTGGCTCGCCACGGCCGACGCAGCCGGCGACATGGCCCGCCAGTCATCCGACTTTCAATGGGACAACCACGCCATCCTGGTGCGGTAAGCGCGGTCCTAGCGCGCGTCGAAGCTCCGCCCTTTCCTATTCTCACCTTATTTCTCGGGATAAAGTCGGCACGCAGAACCCCCCGGGACCCATGCAAACCGATCACCCTCACAAGACGCCGCCGCAGGCGCATCGCCAGGCGCCGCCGCCCAATCCGCCGGGCGGCACACCGGCCAACTCCGCGAAATGGAGTCCTCGTACCCGGTTACTGCTGATCGTCGGCAGCACGGTGATCGGCGTGGCGGTGCTCGCCCTCATTATCGTCAATCTGCTGGTGTCGGCCGATTGGGTGCGCGACCGGGTCGCCGCCCGCATCAAGGAGCAGACCGGCCGCGTGCTCGAAGTCAACGGCACCACCGCGCTCCTGTTCGTTCCCAGCCCCCGCGTCGTCATCACCGACGCGACCTTCGTCGATCCCGAGGCGCGCGCCGGTACGGCGGATTTCTCCGTTGGCCGGCTGGTGCTCGATCTCAGCCTGATGCAGCTGCTGAGCCGCCAGGTCGATGCGGAGCGGGTCCTGCTTGAACGTCCGGTACTGACGGTTCGCCTCGGCGACGACGACCAGCCGAAGCCTGACAGACCCAAGAACCCCAACGCGGCAAAGGAGCCGAACGACAAGCCGCAACGCGATGTGCGTCTGCGCGATGTGCGCGTCGAGGATGGCACGGTGAATATCGTCTATGACGAGAAGGGCACCGAGAAGCGCATCGAGCATATCGCGGCGAGTTTCAGCCTGCCGACGCTGGCCGAGCCCCTAACCGGCCAAGGCAAGTTCGACTGGAAGGGAGAGACGGTCGATTTCAATCTTGGGCTGACCACGGTCGGCGATCTTCGCGAGAAGCGGCCGGCGAAGCTCGTGCTGGCTCTCGATACGCCCGCCATCGCCGCGCGTTTCGACGGCAGCGTGGTGACGCGGCCTGAGTTCTCCGGCGAGGGCGAGTTGTCGGCCAAGGCGCATTCGATCCCCTCGCTGCTCGCCTGGATGCGCGAGAAACCGACTGCGGCGTCGGCGATCGGCGATGGCGAGCTGGCGAGCCACCTCGCCTGGAAGAAGGACGAGATCACCTTCAGCAATGCGCGCTTTGCGCTCGAACATGCCAGCGGGCAAGGCCAGGCGGTGGTCACCTTGCAGTCGCCGCGGCCGCATGTCCGGGCCGCGCTCGCGCTCGATAGTCTCGACCTCAACCCGTTCCTGTCGTCGGCCAAGGCCGACTCGCCAGCCGATAAGCGCAAGCCGCAAGCGACCGAGCCGAGCCCGCCAGCGGCCGCCGAGACCGCGGTGCCGCGCCAGGCGCCGTCAGCCGGAGCCTCGCCGCCGGACGCCGAAGCGCCGAGCGCGGAGGCAAGCCCGCCGGCAACCGAAGCTGCCTCGCCACCGCCTGCGGCCGAAGCGCCAACGGCAACGCCGGACGCCGTGGCCTCGCAGGACACGCCTCCGGTCGCGCCCGCGCCCGCGCCGGTCGCCTCGCCCGCCGCCTTCGACGCCGACGTCAATCTCAACGTGCGCAAGACGCGCGTGGGGCACCTCGAGCTCGGGCCAAGCTCGCTCGGTCTCGCTTTCCGTGACGGCGTGCTGAATGCCACGCTCGGCGGCATGGAACTCTATGACGGGCACGCCGCCGGCAAGTTCGTGTTCGACGCATCGAAACCGGTTCCGGAATTCACCGGCGATGTCCGGCTCGAGGGCGTGCAGGCCAAGACGCTGCTCTCGGACGCCGCGCAGTTCAGCATGCTCGAAGGCCACACCAAGCTCGCGCTACAGATCGCCGGCAGGGGGACGAACTCCGAAGAGATCAAGTCCTCGCTGCAAGGCCAGGGCAGTCTCGCCGTCAGCGATGGCGCGATCGACGGCATCAACCTCACCGAGATGATCAGCCAGATCGGCGAGGGCCAGATCCCGGAAATGCTCCAGGGTCCGGGGAACAAGACGGCGTTCAGCGATCTCGGCGGCGCCTTCACCATCAAGAACGGCATCGCCGAGACCAGCAATCTGCAAATGACCAGCCCGCTGCTCAAAGTGGCGGCGGCCGGCTCCGTCGACCTGACGCAAAGCACGATCAACATGCTGGCCACGCCTGAGATCGCCGCGGGACCCGAAGGCAAGGGCGGCGCCAACGCTCTTGCGGGGATCTCCGTGCCGGTCCGCATCGAAGGCCCGCTCGATCGGCCGAGCATCAGGCCCGAGGTCAAGGGCATGTTCGCCAATCCCGAGAAGGCCCAAAAGAGCATCAATCAGATCGGCGAGGCGTTGCAGAAGAAGTTCAAGGGCAAACCGGTCGGCGAGGCGATCGGCCGCTTCCTCGGCAATGTCCAGATCGGGCCGCGTAACGGCAAGGACAGCGGCGACGTGGAGCCGCAAGCGAACAAGCAGCGCTCAGGCAAGAAAGACAACTCGCAGGCGCAGCCCGCTCCTGAAGGCGCCGACCAGCAGGGCGACAGCGACGAGACCGGCGATCCGGACCTCGACCGCATCCTCCGCTAACCCCAAGCCTTAAGCCACGGCCTGCTTGGTCGAGCCCGACGCTTCGTCGTCGAAGGTGATCAGCGTGCGCATCTCGGGATTGCCCAGGCCGACGCACATCGGCGCTCTCGTGTCGGGAATGAACGCGGCGTCGAACAGCTCGCGCACCGCGCCCTCGAAACGGATCCAATGCAGAATATCGCCGTTGCGTGTGTCGATGATGTAAGCGCCGCAGCGCGGCTCGCCGTCCCGCGCTTTGACGTTCGCCTCGAGCTCCAACCCCATGAACGCACCGTCGCGCGGCAATGAGGTCGCCACCAGCGCATAGCCGCGCCAGAAGGAAAGACCGCGGGCAAAGCCGGGACAGAAGGCGACCTGCTCGGTCTTACCGCTTTTGGTCTCGACCCGGCAGAGATAACCGCGACCTGAATCGAGCACCCACAATGCGCCGGCGTTGAGGCGCGGCGAGTGCGGCATCGACAAATCCTCGGTGACCACACGGTCGGTCTCGACATCGACCAGGACGCCGCCCTCATGCCGCCGCTCGCGCCAGCCATCCACCACGTCGCAGCGCGACACCGCCGTCACATATTTCGGTGCGCCATTATGCATGGCGAGTCCGTTCAGGTGGCAGCGGTCCTCCGGCGCGAGCCGCGAGATGAAGGGCGGCTTCCATAGCGGCTTGAAGCTGTGCACGGGATCGAGCGTGGCCAGGCAGGAATATTTGGTGTTGACGAAGATCAGCCCGTCTTGCGCGTCGACGGCAAGCTCGTGCGCATCGATGTCGCCGGTGGTATGCGACATGCGCGGCACATAGAGACGCTCGTAGTGCAACGATTGCTGCGTGGCGAGCTGGCCCGGCCCGAGCACGTTCTCCAACCGCCAGATCTGGGCGATGGTCGACAGATAGAGCCGCTGCGGCGTGGCCGACAGTCCCATGGCTCGCACGAAATTCCGCTGGAATACTGACAGCCTGCCGTCGTGCAGCGGACCGATCAACATCAGCTGGCCGGTCTGATACGACGTAAGGGCGAGGCTCAAGCGATTGGTGGCGAGAAAATCGACGAAGCCGCGCGAGGTGGAGATGCTGGTTTGCTGCTGGGCCGCGGCTTGCGGCTGCGGCCCTCCGGAGGCTTGCGGGGATGCCGCGGCCGCCTCGTCGACCGGAGCCGGCGCCGAGCTCTCGACGATCGACGCGGCCATCATGCGCGAAGGCTTCGCCCGCGCCCGCGCCGGTTTGCCCTTCCCTTTGCCGCGCGCCGCGTCGGTCTTGTTCGCCACGTCTCACCCCGCCCAAGCTCACAATAGCTGATCCCGACTATAGCTTGAGATAGGCGAGGGGTATGCGTTCGAACGTGCCAATCACGGCTTGGCCCGACGCTTCTCCAGCGCGGCGAGCCCATCGGCGAAGCCGGTAAGCTGAGTCGGCGCCTGCACCGCCTGGCCGTTCAGCGCATAGACGGTGATCGTGCCCTTATCGGATTTCTGCAAATCCTGCTTCAGGTCGTCGCCGACGAGCAGCACCGCACTACAGCCTTGGGGGACGCAGGTCTGGAACGGCAGACGATAAATCTTCACGGCACCGGGAGAAAATTCGAGGCCCTTCTGCAAAGCGACCCCGGTCGGGCTGTCGATCCGCAGGATGAGATTGCCCTTCGGCCCATATCCCACGCTCACCCGGAACACGAGCTTCTGCGTCTCCTTTTCGACCAAGGCTTGGACCAGGTTGCAAGGCGGCGTGTCGTCTTTGGACGTCGGCTCGGCGCAGACAAGGGCCCATTGGCCGAAATTGCCGGCGACCTTCACGGGAGGCGGCTTGGTCGCATCGCCCCCGTCTTTGGCGTTTGCCGCCGCCTTGGGGGCGGCTTGTTTCGGCACGGTCCCGCCGGCGGGCGCCTGTCCTCCCGCTTGTTGCGCCGAGGCATGTCCCGCGAGCGACAAAAGAATTGTCAGCGTGGCAAGCACTGAACCCAACCCTTGTTGCCGTTCGAATCGAGTCGTCATTCTGACCATGGGGTCTCCGGGCTGAGCAATTTCGGCGTTCTGATCGGCGGACGGCCGAAACTGTAGCTCCGGCCGCGCCGCCAGTCGACGGCGCCCGCGCGCTCGCCTATAAGCGCGGCAATGACCTCAACCCCGCCACGGCCGCCCGCGCCGAAGATCGGTTTCGTCAGCCTGGGCTGCCCCAAAGCCCTGGTCGATTCCGAGCGCATCATCACCACGCTCCGATCCGAGGGTTATGAGCTGTCGGCGAGCTACCAAGGCGCCGATGCGGTGGTGGTCAATACGTGCGGCTTTCTGAACAGCGCCAAGGAGGAATCCCTGGCGGCGATCGGCGAAGCCTTGGCGGAGAACGGCCGCGTCATCGTCACCGGCTGCCTCGGGGTCGAGGCCGACCGCATCCGCGCCGCCCATCCGCAAGTGCTCGCCGTCACCGGCCCGCATCAATACGAGGCCGTGGTCGAGGAGGTGCATAAGGCTGTGCCGCGCCCGCACGACCCCTTCGTCGATCTGGTGCCGCCGCAAGGGGTGCGACTGACGCCGCGCCACTACGCCTATTTGAAGATCTCCGAGGGCTGCAACAATCGGTGCAGCTTCTGCATCATTCCGAGCCTGCGCGGGAAGCTCAAGAGCCGCGGCTTCAACGACGTGTTGCGCGAGGCGGAACGGCTGGTCGGCGCCGGCGTGCAGGAGCTGCTGGTAATTTCACAAGACACGAGCGCGTACGGTCTCGATCTCGGCTACGCCGCGAGCGCGTGGCGTGGCGAGGATCACGAGGCGCGCTTCCTGAGCCTCGCCAAGGCGCTCGGCTCGCTCGGTGCCTGGGTGCGCCTGCACTATGTCTATCCCTATCCGCATGTCGATCAGATCGTGCCGTTGATGGCCGAGGGGCGCGTCCTGCCTTATCTCGATATTCCCTTCCAGCACGCGAGCCCGAAAGTGCTGAAGGCGATGCGCCGGCCTGCGCATCAGGAGAAAACGCTCGAACGCATCGCCGCGTGGCGGCAAACCTGTCCGGAACTCGCCATCCGCTCGACCTTCATCGTCGGGTTCCCCGGCGAGACCGAGCAGGACTTCACCCTGCTGCTCGATTGGCTGACCGAAGCCAAGCTCGCGCGCGTTGGCTGCTTCAAGTATGAGAATGTCGACGGCGCCGCGGCCAATACGCTGCCAGGCCATGTGCCCGAGGAGGTGAAGGCCGAGCGCTACCACAGACTTATGCAGCGTCAGCAGAGTATTAGCGCGGAGCTTTCTAAAGCCCGGGTCGGCAAGACCATCGAGGTCCTGGTTGACGCCGTTGACGGAGAGTGCAGCCGTCGCGCGGTCTCACTGGGATGCGCCCGAGATCGACGGGAATGTCTATTTCACCGCCAATATGACCATGAATCCGGGCGATCGATTAAAGGTCACCGTCGAGGACAGCGACGAGTATGATCTTTGGGCAAGTTCCATCGGAGTCGAGCACGGCGCCACTCAAAGTCGTTTAACCTCTTAGTTCTTTGCCACTGTGAGACTTCTGCGTGGCCGCGCATAGACCGTCGCAGACGGGCTGAAGATTTTGATCTCTACCGTGGGCGCGGATACATTTTCGATGTCCAGCCGCGTGCTTGCAAAAGTGACTTCGGCGACGATCACGCTCGAGTTGGGTACGGTGGTGCCGGGTGGCAGCCCATATGACGAGCCCAGAGCATGAGTAGATCCACCATTGCAGTGCTGGGGACTTGAATAGCTCCAGGCCACCTTGCCATTATTGTTCTGGTCGGCGACGACACTCGACAGAACGATCTTGGGCTTCACCCCGGAGTACAATGGGTCCCCTTGATCTATAATGCTGTTTGACGCGTCACAGATGTTGTCCAAGGCTGCATTGTCCACCGTCTTCACTTGGGCAATCAGATCCGCCGCGGTTGATGCGACACTCTCCACGCGCCGATCAATGGTGACCATGCGGCCAATCTCGAAAGTCGCAAGATACATGATGAACACTGACGGCGCGAGCAAGGCGAACTCGATCGCCGATGTTCCGCGGGTGTCACGCCAGGCTGTAACGTCTTGCAGCAATTCCAGTACCCTCCAGGAAAGCCGTTTCATCATGGCCACAGATTTTTGCTTATTGAGGTTTAAAGGGTTCGTTTCGGAAAACAGCAGTTGCGATGAGCACACGGTTGCCATTCGGCATATTGCCGAGACGAGTGTCGACCGGCGTATTGATGAGACGACCGTCGACGCTCTCGTTTGTCGGTACGGGCATGATGGGGAACTTGGCTAAAAGACTCCACTCGTAGAACGCCTTGACGATGACTATGTCGCCACCGACACCAGGATCGTAGCTGAGATTGGTATTGAGATTGCCGCTGCTATCCAGCGGAGTGGCGGGATGGCAACCTCCAAAGGTCGAACACGTTCTAACATCAAGCTTGAGGCCACTGCAGGAGAGCGGAACTGTCAGATGTTTGCAAACTTCGCTCTTGAACCTACTGGCGTCGAACCCCTCGCTCTGAGCCTCCCCGGTGCGGATGAGCCGCGCGCCTTGGGCAACTGCATTGTCTAGAGTCATATGGGCTGCAAACAACAGGCTTACTCCCCAAATTCCAAAAACCAGCAGAAGAAAAAAGGAGCCGAATAGCGCAAATTCTACCGGCGCGCTCCCGGAGGAATCATGGAGTAAGCGGCCCAAGCGAGCCAATACGCGATAAACAACCTTCATCCGTTTGTCGCCCATGCGAATTACATAATACGAGTTGCTTTAAAAGTCATGGATAATGAAAAGTAAGGTAAATTCCAAGGTAAATATATTCCTGAAAAGATCTAGCGAACCAAAGTAAAACGACCTATAAATCCAAAATTGTGGCGGCTAATCTCGGTAGACGCTCACCTTAAACTCCTGGTGAGCGGGAGGTAGTGCATGTCGCGAATAACGAAATCAAGTAGGCACTCTCTAATAAAGGACGTTAGAGGCAACGTGGCTATTCTCTTTGGGGTGGCTCTCATTCCCGTCCTTGTCGGGGTGGGGGTCGCGGTCGACTACGGTCGAGCACTTATGGTGCGCGAGCGAATGCAGGGCGCACTCGACGCGGCGACTCTAGCTGTTGGCTCATGGCCTGGCCTTAGCGAGGCTCAAATGCAAGCCAAGGCACAGGAATATTTCAACGCCAACTTTGTCCCCACTAATTCTGCCACCGCTGGTTCATTTGGCACCGTTTCTCCTTTGCATCTTTCGACCAGCGGCAACTCGATCATAGTAAGCGCTTCAGCGTCGGTGCCGACGACATTCATGAGAGTTGCAAACATTGACCATGTCGACGTCGCGGCCTCAACGACAGTTGTGGTCGGCATGGGCACGGCTGAAGTTGCGCTCGCCTTAGATAATTCGGGCTCGATGGCCGGGAGCAAAATCGACTCGCTTAAAACCGCCGCGAGCGACTTGGTGGACACACTGTACGACGCTGCCCAGAACAGCTCGGAGGCAGATCCTATTAAGATCGCAATCGTCCCCTTTGCCGCGAGCGTCAATGTCGGCACGCAATATGCGAATGCAAGCTGGATGGATACAATTGGCGTAGGCAAATATCACGCCTATGAGCAAAAGTGCTATGGGAATGGCGGCACGCTGAACAGCAGCGGCGTGTGTAGCGTGAACGTGGGAACAGGAATCAACAATTTCACGTTATTCGATCTCGCTAAAGACTAGCAGTGGCTCTCCAGTTAGCTGGGGCGGCTGCGTCGAGGCGCGGGCGATGCCGAATGACGTCAGCGACACTTCCGCGAGCACTGGGGATCCATCGACAATGTTCGTACCATTGTTCGCACCCGACGAGCCGGACAACTGGACGGCTACGACGAGCAATTGCACGACTGCCAACAAGTGCACCTTCGCCTGCGCCGATGGCGGCAGCAGCTGTAGTTCAACGAGCTCGACACTACTCTTCAATGGCGCCCCTCCGGGCTCTTTCAGCTACAACAACTATCTGCCTGATGCGGGCGACGCCAACACTTGCGCCGATACCTTCACCGTCACTAGCGCTGCGCCGGCGGTCATATCCAAAAACAATCACGGCTTCGTCGCGGGCGACCAGGTCGTCTTCTCAACGACTGGGGCATTGCCGACAGGCTTGACCAAATTTACGAGGTACTACGTTCTCTCGGCTGGCCTCACGACGAACTCGTTCAGGGTGTCGACGACTAGCAATGGCACTGCCGTAAACACAAGCGGGAGCCAATCGGGTACACATTTTATCGGCAATGCCTTTACCTGCAGAGGCACTAACACCCCTCCAAGTACTACAACCAGCAGCGACCAGTGCGCGCGGACGGGCAGTACTAGCAACACGGGTAATACAAGCATTCCGGTCGGGCGGGGCGAACAGAGGGCTTTTGGCGGGAGGAACCTGCTTAACAACGTGGCAAATAACCAGAGCACTCTAAATTGCAAATACGGCACGCCAGACAACAAGGCGACCGTGGCGAGCATCACCGATAGCGGTCTTCCGGGCGGTCCGAACTTCATGTGCACCGCAGCACCCCTCCTGCCCCTCTCGACTGACAAGACGACAATCAAGAACGCGATCAACGCCATGGTAGCGAAAGGTGCCACCAGCATAATCGAAGGTGCCATGTGGGGATGGCGTGCGCTGTCGCCCGGCGAGCCCTTCACGCAAGGACGCCCGTACAACACTAAAAATAATCAAAAGATCTTAATCCTGATGACCGACGGACAGAACACCTACTATCCACTCAGCCAAGAAGGTTTCTTGAAGTCCATGTACGACGTCTACGGTTATGTGGCGCGCGGTCAGCTCGGCACGACTTCAACCACCCAATCGACTCTGATCTCGGCCATGGACCAGCGAACACTGCAGGCCTGTAACAACATCAAGGCGGCCGGCATCATTGTTTATACGGTGGCATTTCAAATCCCCAGTGACGAAGTGGGTGCGCTCACTTTGCTTAGTAATTGCGCCTCCGATAAGGATAAGTACTTTGCCCCGGGTAGCAATAGCGAACTCCTGTCTGCGTTCAACGCTATCGGACGGGACATTTCGGAGCTACGAGTCTGCCCATTAGAGCTATTACTGCTTCTCTCCTTCGGCAGCGGATTGGCTGATAGACTGCTTCGTCGTGATCTGGTTGGCGACAGCCCCGAAGATGTCCGGCGTGTCGCCTATCACGAGCGGCGGCGTGCAATAGGGCGCGCAATGCAAAGTTTGCCTGGCAACGCCGCGGTACATCGTCACGAAGCCTGTGCGGGGTTCCTGGACGATCAGCTGCCGGTTGGCCACCACCTTGCCGTCGACGTCCATGACGATGAGGTTGGTCTCGCCGAAAGACTTGCCGGTGATCACGAGCAACTTGCCGCTTTGCACCGAGACGTCCGCGATCGAAGGGTTTCCGACGACGATCTCGGCGGCCGGCCTGTCAAGCCGAACGAGGGTCGCCTGGTCGACGAGAACCTGAACGATGTTGCTTGCGGCCATTGCCGCATGGCCGGCACCCAGCCGCAAATGGCGCGGCGACGAGCAGGCGACGCGGCAGCTTTGGGCTCAACAGGAAGGCCATATGGCTCGTGTCCTCTAGAGTTCGTCTGCCTATTCTTCGGTCCGATGAGACGCCTAAAAAGGTGAAGGATTGGCAAACGGCTGAACCGTGCAGTGAGACAATTTGGCCCTCGCCGAACGGCCAGATTAACGCGACCTTCAGGGCTTCGCCGCTCACATGTGCCCCAGGAAAGTGACACAGGCTCAAGCGAGCAAATGATCAAAGACCTCCTAATACTTACGATCTTCCCCGGCGCCATGGCCTTGCGCGGCAGCCACCGACCTTTTCACCATGACGCTGCCGAACCGGCTCGCCTTCGCGATGGTCGCCGGCTTCTTTGTGGTGGCAACTTTAGTGGGTCTGGGATGGTCTGCTGTCGGGCTGCATGTGGCGCGGCGCTCGCCGCCCTCGCAGTGGCGTTCACCTTTTTCTGGCTTGGGTGGATTGGCGGCGGGGACGCCAAGCTGTTCGCCGCCACCTGTCTTTGGTTCGGCCCTGCAACCATTTCACCTACGGTATCTATGCCGCGCTGATCGGCTGCGCGCTTACGCTCCTGCTGCTCCTTTGGCGTCGGCTGCCACTTCCTTTGATGCTGTCTCGCCAGGCTGGCTGGTGCGCCTGCATAGTCCAAGAGAGGGCGTGCCTTACGGGATCGCTCTGGCTGCGGCCGGATTGCTCGTCTATCCCGCCACGCCTTTTATAGCTGCACTCGGCAGCTGACACTTCTTCGAACTTCCGCCTCGGCGACGGCCGAACCGATAGGCCGGCTGCGCTCACCGTTTCCGCTAGCCTCGTCCAATTTGGCACGGCCATTAACTTGGCGTTGAGATTTCACCGTCAGAGTGAACCATTCGTCGCGGGACGTGGGGCGTCCAAACGGAAGATTTTCATGCGAAAGAGCAAGAGTCATGGTGCTCGCCATCGCCTTTACCGCGGCCTTGGGCGCAGCCTGGGTTGCCAAGAAGATCGTGTCCGGCCCGCGTGAGGTGGAAACGGTCGAGAAGACCGTTGGCGCCACCGACGTTCTCGTCGCCGCGACCAACATCAATCTCGGCGATTCAGTCCGCGGCGATGATCTCAAATGGCAGCAATGGCCGGTCGAGGGCGTCACCCCCGGCCTCATCACCCGCAATGCTCGCCCGGATGCGCCGACCGAGCTCTCTGGAGCGGTGGCGCGCGCGCCCTTCATCGCCGGCGAGCCGATCAAAGAGCAGAAGCTTATCAAAATCTCCGAAGGCGGCGTGATGGCCGCCATTCTTCCCTCCGGCATGCGGGCTATCTCCACGCCGATCCGTGAGGAGACCGCCGCCGGCGGCTTCATCCTCCCCAACGATCGCGTCGATGTCATTTTGTCGCACAAGATGCGAGTTGGCACCAAAGAGGAGCCGGTAAGCGAGGCGGTGCTGCGCAATGTGCGCGTGCTCGCCATCGGCCAGGAGATCGAGAACAAGGACGGCGAGAAGGTGGCCACCGGCAAGACCGCGACACTCGAGCTTACCCCGCCGACAAGCGGAGGTTCTGGCTCTGGCGCAGTCGATGGGCGAGATCTCGCTCTCCTTGCGTAGCCTCGCCGACGCCGCTCCCGGGCAATCTGAGGCCACAGCCAAGATCGGCGACGCCTACAGCAACTCGGTCAAGTTCTTGAAATACGGCGTGCCGTCCCGCGCTTTCGGCGTCAACTGAGGTGCGAGACGAAATGAAAAAGGCAAACGATGCGTCGTTTTCCCTTCATGCTAGCCGCGCTCGTTGCGCTTGCCGCGTCGCTCGCTCTGCGGCGCCATTGCCCTCGCCGCGTTGGCGGACCAGCAGCATAGCTCCTATTTGCGCGTCGGCGAGACTGGAAATGGGACAGGGCGTCAGATCACGCTCGGCCTGAACAAATCGATGATCATCGAGCTGCCGCGCGAGGTGCGCGAGGTCATGGTCTCCAATCCCGAGAAGATGGACGCGGTTCTGCAAACCTCGACGCGCGCTTATTTGATCGGTAAGGCCGCTGGGGAAGCCAATATCATCTTTGTCGATAAGGACGGCCGACAGGTAGTGACGCTGGAAATCACCGTCGAGCGCGACCTTGCCGCGCTGTCCGGTCTGCTCAATCGGCTAATCCGCGGCGCTAACATCCATGTCGAGACCGTGAGTGGTAGCGTGATCCTCACCGGCACCGTTCAAAATGCAATCGATGCCACCCGCGCCGGCGAAATCGCCACTCAGGTCATCGGGGTCGACCCCAATGCTCCGCCAACGACGACTTCCAGCTCTAGTTCCGGGATGAGCTCAACCGGGGCTGCGGGTACCACGAATCAATCGACGTCAACCCCTACTGCCGCCGGTCAAGTCATCAACATGCTCACGGTCGAGGGTAGAGAGCAGGTGCTGCTCAAGGTCTCCGTGGTGGAGATGGAACGCAACATCATCAAGCAATTCGGAGTCGACCTCGGCGCTCTCGTCAATTCCGGCAGTTTCGCCTTCGCGGCCCTCAGCAAACTTCCCTTCCCGATCGGCACCCAGGGCGGGGGATTTATTGCGCCATTCCTTCCAAACCCTGGCGGGGCCGTCCCTGACGTCGACGGGATTCCCGGCCGGCATATCCCAGAACGCCGCCGGCGGTGGCGTGCAGTGGTTGTCGGGGGAAAATCGTGTGCAGACGATTCTGCGTGCTCTTGAACAAGATGGTTTGCTGCACACCTTGGCCGAACCGAATTTGACGGCAATCTCTGGTGAGACGGCAAATTTTCTTGCTGGCGGTGAGTTTCCGGTTCCCGTCGCGCAACAGCTCGGCACAATTTCCGTAGAGTTTAAGAAATTTGGTATCGGCCTCGCATTTACTCCTGTGGTCATGTCTGAAGGGCGCATAAGTTTGAAAGTTTCGACGGAAGTCAGCGAGCTCTCTAATCAGGGTGCGGTCGTTCTGTCGGACATCACCATCCCGGCCCTTAAGGTGCGCCGCGCCGAGACCATGGTCGAGCTACCGAGCGGTGGCTCTCTGGTGATGGCCGGCCTCCTCTCCGATCAATCGAAGCAGGCGCTGAGCGGCTATCCCGGACTAAAGAGCCTGCCAGTTCTTGGCACGCTCTTCCGCAGTCGCGACTATCTTGAAGAACGAAACCGAGCTTGTCGTCCTAGTGACGCCTTATGTGGTTAAGCCCGTTTCTCGCCAAGAGCTCGCGCAACCCGACGACGGATTTGGCTGGGCATCCGACGTAAATACGGACCTGCTCGGGCAAATGAATCGCGTCTATGGCCGTAATCCTGAGCGTGCACCAGTTGGCCGTTTCGATGGCGATGTCGGCTTTATCGTCGAGTAGGGATGGAGGGTAACACGATCATGGTCTCCGCATTTCGAGGCTCGCGCGTTCTTTCGGGCACGACCTGCACTGACCCTCCTAACAGTCTTTCTGGTGGCAACCTCATTGGGCGGATGCTGGAGCAGTCCCAGGTTTCAGGCCCCCTTCACCCTCGCCAACCCAAATGAGCGGCATCCGATCGCCGTAAGGCAGGGCGAGGTGACGCTCGACCTTGCCGTCTATCCTGGCTCGTCGGGTCTGAACGAGTTCGCAGAAGGACAAGGTCGCCAACTTCTTGGCGGATTATAAGTCGCAAAGCTCCGATCGTTTGCTGATCAGGGCGCCGTCGGGCGGGCCCAACGAGACGGCGGCCATGCGCGCTTACGACCAGGTCCGCAAGGCGTTGCGCCGCGCCGGCATCGATCCCCGCTTGGTCGCGCTCGAGCCTTATTTCGGCAATGGCGATCCGGCGGCGCCCGTTCGATTGTCTTACCTTCAGGTTGTCGCCGTGCCCCCCGACTGCCCAGATTGGTCGGAGAATATCGGCCGCGACCCGCACAACATGCCTTGGCCCAACATGGGCTGCGCGACGCAACGTAATCTTGCCGCTTCGGTTGCCGATGCACGCGACTTGCTCGGTCCGCGCGGCGAGACGCCGCGTCCAGGCGAACGCCGCGACAACGTGTGGGGCAAATATGTGAAAGGCGATATGACTGGGTCAAAATGGTCGCCCGCCAACCGTCCACTGCCAGAGCGCGCCGTGACAAGTCGAAGTTGGGGAGCAACAGTGATCGGCCACGCCGCATATTCGCTGAGATTCAACGGCCGAAAGTGAGCGAGGCTTTCGAGCCCGAGCCGGAGCCGCCGGCGGGGGCGACTCGCGTGCACGGTCCATCCCGCGCGTCAATATCCAGGCATTTTGCGAAGACCAGGGCACGAGTGAAGTGATTGAGAAGGCGTCACAGGACCGGCGCCTGGCCAAAGCGCACTTTACGGTGCAGATGGGCGGGGCCCAGGCGGCTATTGCTTTCTATCGCAACGCGTCCACTCCCAACCTGATCATCATCGAGTTCTTGCTCGACCGCACAGACATGCTGTGGGAACTCGACCGTCTCGCCGAGGTCTGCGATCCTGGCACTAAGGTCGTTACCATCGGTCATATTAACGATGTACTCCTCTATCGTGAGGTCTTGCGCCGCGGAGTTAGCGAGTATGTCGTAGCCCCAGTCACGGTACCGCAGATGATCGAGAGCATTTCGGCTATCTACGCCGATCCGGAGATCGGGGCCGGTGGGTCAGGTCATTGCCTTTGTCGGAGCTAAAGGTGGCTCCGGCTCCAGCACAGTCTGCCACAACACCGCCTTTGCGATGGCCTCGACGCTAAACAGCGACGTGGTGATCGCTGATTTCGATCTGCCCTTTGGCACGGCCGGCCTAGATTTCAACAGCGATCCGCTGAACGGGATTGCCGATGCTTTGGCTTCCCCCGAGCGCCTCGACGAAATGATGCTCGACCGGTTGCTGTCGCGCTGCTCCGATCATTTGAGTCTGTTCGCCGCTCCCGGGACGCTCGACCGCCCCTACGATCTTAATCCCTCCTCCTGCGACACCGTGCTCGACGTGGTGCGCAAGAACGTGCCGTGGACCGCCGTCGATGTGCCGCATCTATGGACGGCCTGGGCTAAGCAGGTCACCCTCAACGCCGACCACGTGGTGATCACCGCGGCGCCAGATCTTGCCAATTTGCGCAACACCAAGAATCTAGTCGATCAGTTCAAGGGCTCGCGCCCGAACGACCGGCCGCCTCTGGTCGTACTCAACCAGGTCGGCGTGCCCAAACGGCCAGAAATCTCGGTGAAGGACTTTAGCTACGCCATCGAGCTCGAGCCCAAGATTATCATCGATTTCAATGCCGCAACTGTTCGGCACGGCCGCGAATAACGGGCAAATGATCCAGGAGGTGTCCTACAAGTCGAAAGCGGCCGAGGCGTTTCGCAGCCTCGCCAACTTGCTAACCGACCGATCCGAGCAGAAAAGCGAGCGCAAGTCGATTCTGTTCCCAATCCTCGCCCGCCTCAGGCTAACGAAGACGCGCACGTAAGACCATGTTCGGCAAACGGAGTAAGTCCGAGGCACCATTAGCGACGCGGCCTGTCCGCGCCACCGACGTCGAGTGCGGAGCCTCAAATCTTCCCCTCGCCGCAGCCCGCCAGTCGTCAACAAAAGCCCGACGCCGCTGCGATCAGCATGGGTCAGGCGGCCGCCAACCCGGAGCGTAAGCCTATCGAGCGTGCGCGCTCCGAGAAGTATTATGATGTCAAGAACACGGTCTTTAACGCCCTAATCGACACCATCGATCTGACACAGCTCTCAAAGCTCGCTACCGAGGTGGCGCGAGAGGAGATTCGCGCAATTGTAAGCGAGATCGTGGCCATAAAGAACGTGGTCATGTCGATCGCCGAGCAGGAGGAGCTGCTCCAGGACATCTGCAACGACGTGCTCGGCTACGGGCCACTCGAGCCGCTGCTCGCCCGCGACGACATCTCGGACATCATGGTGAATGGCTGTGACACCACCTATATCGAGGTCAAGGGTAAGGTCCAGCCCACCAATGTTCGCTTCGCAAACAATACGCAGCTGATGAATATCTGCCAGCGCATTGTAAGCCAGGTCGGCCGCCGGGTCGATGAATCGAGTCCTATTTGCGACGCGCGACTGCCAGACGGCAGCCGTGTGAATGTGATCGCCCCGCCGCTAGCAATCGACGGTCCGGTCCTTACCATCCGCAAATTTAAGCGGGAGCGACTGACGCTCGATCAACTCGTGGAACTGGGCACAATCACACCCCAGGGCCGTACCCTTCTCGCCATCATCGGCCGCGTGCAATGCAACGTCATCATTTCCGGCGGCACCGGTTCGGGCAAGACCACCCTGCTCAACTGTATGACCGCATGTATCGACGACGACGAGCGCATCGTCACCTGTGAGGACTCGGCCGAGCTGCAACTACAACAACCGCACGTGGTCCGTCTTGAGACGCGGCCCCCCAACCTTGAGGGGGAGGGGGAGGTCACAATGCGCAATCTCGTCAAGAATTGCCTGCGCATGCGCCCCGACCGTATCATCGTGGGAGAGGTGCGCGGTCCGGAGGCTTTCGATCTTCTGCAGGCCATGAACACCGGCCACGACGGGTCTTTGGGCACGTTGCATTCAAACTCCCCGCGCGAATGTATCAGCCGTCTTGAGAGCATGGTCTTGATGGGAGGCTACAATCTTCCCGCAAAGACCATTCGCGAAATGATTGTGTCGTCAGTAGACCTGATCATCCAAGCCGCTCGCTTACGTGATGGCTCGCGCAAAATCACTCACGTAACCGAAGTGATCGGGCTCGAGGGTGAAGTCGTGATCTTGCAGGACCTATTTATACACGAGATCTTCGGTCAAGACGCCGACGGTCGTATCAACGGGCGTCATCGCTCGACCGGCATCGTTCGACCGCGCTTTTGGCCGAAGGCGTGCTACTTCGCCGAGGAACAGCGCTTGGCCGACGTTCTTGCGGAGAGCGAAGTGCCTGACGAACACGGCCGTCCATTAGGAGAGCACTTTGCTCAGTCCTGAATTCGCACAGCTTTTGGCCATGACATTGGCCGGCATCGCCGTAGGCGGGGTCGTCTATGTGCTGGTGATTCCCTACGTAAGTGGCGAGCGCAAAGCGAGCCAGCGCGTCGGCAACGTGGCCCAAGGCGTGCCGAGTCGAACTGCCGTGCCCCGGTCCCTGCAAATACGCAAACGGAAGGTGCAGGAGAGCATCAAGAACATTGAGGCCAAGCAAAACCCAAAAAAGCTGGTGCCGGTCCGCATCCGCTTGATTCGCGCCGGTCTGAGTATGAAGCCGCGAGGCTACTATCTTTTGAGCTGCCTGACCGGCTTGCTGGGGGGCTTCGTCGTGCTTGTCACCGGCTCTTCGCCGCTCGTCTCACTGCTGGCTGCTTTCGCCTGCGGGTTCGGCTTGCCGCGCTGGATCCTCAGGCGCATGACTAGACGCCGTCAAGCCAAGTTCCTGCTCGAGTTCGCTAACTCCATCGATATCATCGTGCGTGGCATAAAATCAGGTCTGGCATTGTCCGACTGCATGCAGATCATCGCCAGAGAATCACCAGAGCCGGTGAGGGGCGAGTTTGCCGACCTCATCGAGCAGCAGAGGGTCGGTGTCCCGCTGTCGGACGCCTTCGAGCGTATGTATGAACGCATGCCGCTCCAGGAAGTGAATTTCTTCGCCATCGTGATCGCAATACAAAATCAAATAGGCGGCAATCTCGCCGAGGTGCTCTCCAACCTCGCCCAAGTACTGCGCGACCGCTTCGTGTGCAGGCGAAGGTACGGGCATTCAGCGCCGAGGCGAAGGCCTCGGCGGCTATCATCGGGGCGCTGCCGCCCTTGCGTCATACTGGCCATGTTCCTCACTTCGCCCGACTATATCTCAATCCTTTGGCACGATAAGCTCGGCAACATAATGCTTATTGGAAGCGCGATCTGGATGTCTAATTGGCGTCCTCGTCATGCGTAAAATGATCAACTTCGACTATTAGGACAGGCAATGACCTGGCTCCTGCAATACCTGCTCGACCCGCAATTTGTGGTCATGGCGCTTGCCGCGGTCGCTGCTTTCGCCACCATCACCTCCTTTGTGCTGCCGCTTTTATCAGGCGACCGGCTTGATTCACGGATGAAATACGTAGCCGGCGAGCGCGATCGCATGCGCGCGGAGAACATTGCGCGCCTGGCCGAAGGGCAATATCGGGGCAAATTGAGAACAGAACCGAAGATCTTCATGAGGCGGGTGGTCAAGCAGCTCAACCTCCGCAAAGCGCTTGAGACCGAGACAACGCGGGAACGGCTCAAGATGGCCGGTCTTCGCGGTCAGGCGCCAGTCGTGGCTTTCCTGTTCTTCCGCGCGATCCTGCCGATCGCGACGTTTGGGCTCACCTTTTTCTATCTCGTTTTCCTGAATGCGTACCACCTTGCGCCACTCTTGAACCTCGGCCTATCCATCATCGGGGCCTATGTGGGTTTCTATCTGCCCAACATCTTTATTTCAAACCTCATTGTGCGTCGCCAGAAGTCAATCCAGCGCGTTTTTCCCGACTCTCGACCTGCTGCTCATTTGCGTCCAGGCCGGGATGTCGGTCGAGGCGGCCATGAACAAGGTGGCCAACGAAATCGGTTCCCGCTCAGTCGAGCTTGCCGAAGAGTTCGGCCTCACCACCGCGGAATTATCGTATATGCCGGAGCGGCGTCAGGCTTACGAAAATCTTGGAAAGCGTACAGGGATCGGAGTGGTGCGGGCGGTTGGGACGAGCCTAATCCAAGCCGAGCGTTACGGTACGGCGATCGGTCAGGCGCTCAGGGTGCTAGCCAAGGAAACCCGCGAAATGCGCATGGCGGAGGCCGAGAAAAAGGCGGCGGCCTTGGGGCCCAAGCTCACCGTGCCAATGATACTTTTTTTCTTGCCCGTGCTGTTCATCGTGATCATGGGGCCGGCCTTCATTCAGGTCATGGCCACCTTCCACCCCGGTTAGACCTCTCGGCATCATGCTTGGCAAAGTCGTTTGGGCTTCACGCGGGACGAACTATTGCACGGCATAGGCAGTGCCGGCCGAATTGCCTCATGATCCATGGCTTCCCGGCGCGATTTGACTGTGCGGAAGTCGTCTCGATCGCGCTGAGGTTCGTGGAGCCCTGTCAGGAGGCCTGGGCGGCGCCACGGCTGGAAGAACTATTGCGAACGTCTGAAAGCAGCCCGACCCTCGCTGAGCGAGGGCCGGACCTTTCACGCAGCACCGGGGAGTGTCGGTCCAAACGGTGCGGCTGTTAAAGCTCCGCTCATTCCGTTGTTACAACTGAACAAGCGAAGAATCAAAGAGGCACTTAACTCCACGGTAGTCGCTTCAGTCGGGAAGTCCCAGTGAACCCCCACGTTCGAAATGCGGTCCGGGAGATTTCATCTACGCGCCGCCCAGCGCACCGGCGATAGTCCCGAACAAAGTGTTGAGGCTAGTACCAATGGTCTGAAGTGCGACCAGGATAACGACCGAAATCAGTCCAGCAATGAGCCCGTACTCGATTGCCGTAACGCCCGCCTCGTCCTTCACAAAACGCGCAAACAATTTCTTCATCTGGCTCTCCGTTGATGTCACTTCCGCTCTGCGCGGGAAGCCATGTTCTAGAGGCATAGTTATAAAAATCCGCTGTGATCAACACTCTAGTTTTTCTAAATATCGAGCGCTTCCCGAAGGGCCGTCCGCCATAGTCTCGGATATCATTCGAGACCGTGACTCCTTTTTTCATTGATCGAGGGTGAATTGAGACGTCGCTATCCGGACTGCATTTCCTTCTTTCGGTGCTTTTTCAGTTTTCATCGTGCCCGATGACGTTGCCTCAAAACTCCATCTCATTACTGGCTTTGATTAAAGAGCTGACCCGCCTGATATTTGAGGAGTTGCCGATTGAGATGCGCGCGCGAGGGTTATTGGTGCGCGACATCGGCAGTGGCTTCAAGGACGAGAGCGGGGCGTTTGGCAGGCCGACGCTATAGTTATTTTTCAGCCCGGAAAGTACCAGTCTCCCCGGCGGAACGAGAGAAGGGACCAGGCGTCCGTCTCAAGGAAGCAACCCGACCGTTGCAGAAGCCCAAGCACAACGGAGCTAAGGACCGCTCGAAACGACTAACTGGCTCAAAATTGCAAAATGAACCCAATTGCTGCGCTGCCCCACACGTATCACCGCGTAAGCAACGCGATTAGGGCTAAAGCTGCGATCGCCGCCGCCACGGCGAAAGGGGCAATCCAGCGCAATTCACCCTCTGGGTCTGCGTCGTCGTTTGGGGGGCGTAATATAGTTTTGAGAACGCTATCAAATTGGCCAAACGCTTGGCCAACGATCATCAGAACGATCGCCACGATGCCAAGAGCCATGATGATGATCAGTACACGATCTAAGGTCATAGAGCGCCGCAGAATGTCCCTTCACCCGTCGACCGAACAATTCAAGTCGGCCATGGCAGCGAAGCAAAATCCGAGCAGCAGCTTAAGACGCTGGCTGTTATGTATATGTGAAATCAATTCTCGAACCGAGGCAATTATGGTGACCTCTCGGTAAACCGAATGCGAGAATGCGACGCGAAAGAATGATTTTTGCCGAGGTGCATGACGTCAGCCACTTCTCAGCGCTAATCGACGGCGCGACGCTCGGAAGTGAAGCCAGCTGCTTTAGCCGTCGGCCGACTGCGTCATATTTGGCTCGAACACGCCAATGCGGCTTTTGCCGTCTTCCATTCCTTGGTACAGGGCCGCGTCCGCATCTCGGTACATCCGGTCGAAGTCGGCGTGGGCACCATCCTGCACGGCGATACCGATTGACACACTGAATCTAGCACCAGCCAGCGGCATCGACTGCCCAGTTAGTCTAGTCGTAATACGATTTGCAATTTTCGTTGCCTCGTCCACGTCGCAACCGGGCGCAAAAATCAGAAACTCATCTCCCCCAAATCGCGCGCATTGATCGCCAGCGCGGATGCTTTCCCGCACGGCTTCCGCAGTTAGCGCGATAACCGCGTCACCAGTGGCGTGTCCACGCAGGTCGTTGATCATTTTGAGATTGTCGACATCAACGAGCAGCATCGCATTGCTCCCGGGATGCCGCGCCAATGACTTGCG
Organism: uncultured Alphaproteobacteria bacterium; assembly: GCA_963798815.1. Classification (GTDB taxonomy): domain Bacteria; phylum Pseudomonadota; class Alphaproteobacteria; order Rhizobiales; family Methyloligellaceae; genus Methyloceanibacter. Next base: position 540,063 of record CAWCUW010000003.1, on the reverse strand, counting down.
AATGGTGGCTATGGCTCCGCGGCGATTGAGCAGTCCCGTCAGGCTGTCGCGGATTGAACTTTGGTAAAGCTGGATCATGCGACCCTGCATGGCGGAGTAGTACCGCGCCGCTAGGTAGCCGATCACCAACGCGACGATGAGAGCCGCTATCAGGCTACCAATTGCGATGGCGCGAAAACGGGCTTCCTGGGCAAAATAGTACTGCAAGTCGAAATCGACGCCGACAAAACCACTATAGCGTCCTTCACTATCGTAAATGGGCGAGGTCGCAGAGAGAAAATCTCCGTAATCGTCCTGCTCAAAACTGGGATTCACGTAGGTCTTACCGGCCGCGATCTGGTCCAGCCAGCCCTCGCTTTTGTATTCCTCGCGGAGATCGAACCGTTCCATGTAGGCGGATGCGCGGAGCTTATGATCTGTGCGCAAGTCGGGTGACGCAGCTGTGTCGAGTACGAAATACGCAACGCCACCCCGATCGACCATCGTGTAAAGGTAGAAAATATTTGGGTCTGCTGAGTGGAAGCGAACTAGCGGCGCCAACGCGCGGGCGTAGAGTTCGTCGCTATAGTTCGTAGGGTCGAGCAATTTGCGGTGCAGGTCGCCATCGACGACACTGGCGGCGATTTGGCCAATCTCGCCCACGTGGGATCGAAGTGCCTCCCAACGGGCTTGCTTCGACAGCCATTGCGGTATGGCGACCATCGAGACCAGCACGATGGCGGCGGCCAGGCTTGCAATAATAAAGGCTAACCAGTGGAACCGGCGCTGAACGTCCATGGCGCGCCGATCTAACAATACGTCTATTGCCAATGGTGCCAGCATCTCGGCAGAGACACTTACAGCCTAGCATTTGATTTCTATTTAACGGGATCCGACTAAATTGAATATTTTTGACGGAGTAGAGGTGAGTTGGGCGGTAATCACCCACGTTTACTTACACAGAACCATTCGGTGTTAAGGTTGGCCTATGGAGGGTTCTATGGTGGAGATCAACCCGGAATGCAGGCGGCAGTCTATGCGCAGACGCACTCTCAAAAGTGGACGTATCGTTTTTAACAATCGCAATTCAGCGATCGAATGCGTGGTGCGCAATTTGTCATCACGTGGTGCGCTCCTGGAGTTGCCGAATGTCACGGGAATACCCGAGAATTTTGAGCTCTATATTGATATCGAGGCAGAGGGCCGCTCGGCCAGCACCATTTGGAGGCGCGACGGCAAAATGGGCGTTGAGTTCAGTCTGTCGCCAAAAGCTACGACTAAAGTGTTTACCGAGACGGGCTTCCGATGTGGAATACCGACCTGCAGGGGCGTTCTTGCGGTGAATTTGCACCCTCTGACTCAGATTGATGAGGAGGGTGCTCAAGACGCATCCAACTTCATTCCCCTTTGCCCAACCTGTCAGGAAGCTTATCGCCTGGGAACCATCACTCCTGAAGCTCTCCATACCCATAAGTCGGTCCTGATGTCGCTCACTTCAGCGTTCGATAACCGCACGATCGATCTCCTGCTGCTTCTAGTTGGCTTACCACGCGACCCCATAATTGTGTCGGGCGACGGTGTGCTCGCGTTCGCTGGACTTGCCGCGGCTGGTTACGCCGAGGTCCGCAGGACAGCAAGCGACGGCAAACTACTGGCCAACTATGCTGTCAACGCCACGCCGAAAGGAAGGCTGTTAGTCGAAGCTTGGAAAACCGCAACTCCAGAAACTGTCGAGAAGCGCAAGTCGGGTTAGAGCCACAAAGTCAACAGCAAGGCTGACTTCTTGGGGGTCGAAATGCTCCTCCAGGGCCCTTGGCCGCGGTGACCGTCGTATCCCGAGGACGTTCGAAAAAAAGTTCGCTTTGCGCTATTTAAGTGGACGGGGGAGTGTACGTACCTTCTCAGCTGACCTTGCAACGAACGCGTTCTACCAACTAGACTTATGTAGGCAAGATCGCAGCGGATTAGATAGCTCTCTGACGTCAGTACTCTGGGCTAGCCTTAACCATGCTTGGGCGAGCTCAGTCCAGCCTGCCTTGTCGGGGGGCCAACTGGCCTCACTCGCGCGCCGGCGACATTCTTCTGCACGCGCTTGATATGAAATCCCATGCGGAGACATATTGAGCGGTTTGCAAAGAGAATGCCAAACGTGCCGCGGAAAACAATTGGCGCGTTCATCGCGCCAGAGGCCGCCGGTAGGGCCCAAACTACTAGTCAATTTCTATCATAAGGAGACTTGCGCTGGTTCAAAAGCGGACCAAGTTCCGGCTCAGAAGCAGACATCAGCCAGAAGCCGGTGCCGCAGGGTGTCAGGGCGCACGGTCTTCAGTAATCGTCGTGCCCTACTCGCCACACGTGTCAAGTTCAATCCTTTACGGATTGGTAATAACGATGCTCGTTGGGATTCAATCCACTTGATGATGCAAGTCGATTGCGGTCGCGGCCTTCGCAGTCTTTCGTGTAAAAAATTTGGAGCTCGCGATGGGGGATTCTTGTCGCTATTTCAGCGCTGGGTCAGACTGCTGTGGCAGGGCACGGCATATTCAATCGCTAAAGCCCCTCCACCCAGAACTCCCACGCGCGGAGAAAAAAATCTATTCAAACTTCAGATATACCGGAGTGAAACATTTAAGGCGACCTAGGTAAGTTCGGTGGTCCAAGAAGCATTCTTCGCATCGCGGGACCACTCCTCATGACGCAAAATGACTCTTTGCAACCTCACGAGCAGGATAAGGCGCCCGAGTATTTTGTAGTTCCCTCTGCATTAGTCCTGCGCCACCCCGTTAACTCATTTGAAGCGCTTCGGTCTTGGCTATCTAAGCGCGTGTTATCGCGCGGGATGTTGCCGGATATTTTCGAGCGCGCGACAGTAATGCTTGTATTCGGTCACTTCGCGCTTGTCATGCTGACCGCTCCAGCTGGCACGGCCGGCATCCTAGGCCTCATCTTGCTCGTCTCAGAAGGTCTTCCGGTTTTTCTGATTCTCACCAGACGACAGTCGAAGGCTCTGTCCGAAAGGATGGGGGATTGGCTGCTAGGCCTGACGGGTACAATCCTTCCTCTTCTGGCAGTACCGTTAGGCTCCGGCGGCCTTGTATCCCCACAGCTATGTGGTGCGATCATGTTGATAGGCTTATATGTGCAAATATCGGCCAAGGTGATCTTAGGGCGCAGCTTTGGCCTTATAGCGGCAAACCGCGGCATCAAGGTAGCGGGCCCCTACCGGATCGTGCGCCACCCTATCTACGCAGGTTACACGATCCTCCACGTAGGGTTTCTGTTAGCCTTCCCCTCAATTTGGAACCTCGTTCTCTATTCCACTGAATTGGCGATTTAAGTGGCCAGGCTTTTGAGGGAAGAGGTACTGCTTAATCAGGATCAGAGCTATCGAGACTACGCGACCCGTGTGCGCTACCGCCTCATCCCGACGATCTTCTGAGTTCGCCCGGCGAACGCGGCGAAGACCGAAATGTGATTTCGTCGTCCGCATGCCGCGGACTGAAACACCGATGTTTGATGGACAGTCTGTCTGCATGATCGGCTTTTCTAAATATGGGGCTCAGCGGCACTCGCGTTCACGACTGCGCCTTTCATTGTCCGGGGTCTTCTCAATCAGTCGGTGTCGGTTCTGAGCAGGCTGGCGACGCCGCCCGGAGTGGGCGTCGCATTGGCCGGCGTGATCAGCGTCGGCGTCCCGGCCACCTTGCTGGACTTGGCAGGGGCCGCTTGCGCCACCGACGGCGCTTCGATCTCTTCAGCCGCTTTTACCACTTGCACTTTTGGCGCAGCAACTTGCGGGACAGCGGCGCTCTTGCTCGACGCGGCGCCATTGCTGTTGGCGGTGTCGAAGGGCTCCCAGTCGTCCCCAGGAGTGTCGTCTGCACCGCCAGCCGAAGCCGCGGCGAACTGCGTCGGGTTCGACATCATGTTGCGCAGATAAGTCATGTTCGATTTGGCGTCCTGGTCGCTCACGTCCAACGAGGCGACTTTACGCGCCTCGTCGAACTTGCCTTCCAGGCCGAGCACGAGCGCGAGATTCTGCCGCACGCGCTTGTCGTCGGTGCCGCTGGCCACGGCCTTGCGCAGCAACTCCTCCGACTTGTTGGGCTTGCCGTCGAGCGCATAGGAGAGCGCGAGATTATTGATCACCGACACGGCGTCTGGCTTCACTTGCAGCGCCGCGAGATAATATTGCTGGGCCTCGGCGTGACGCCCTTGCTTCGCGCGCAGGGTGCCTTGCGCCGATAGCGTCTTCCAGTCCTTCACGCCCTGGGTTTCGGCAGCTTTCAGCGTTTGCTGGGCGATATCGAGCCGGTTCATGTCGAGTGCGAGCCGCCCGAGCTCGGCGGCGATTTCGCCGCTATCTTGATTGGCCTGGTATCCCGCCGTCAGGATTTCGAGGGCCTTGTCGCGCGAGCCGATGTTCTTGAGCGCGGCAGCATAGCCAAGCACGATCTTCGGATCTTGTGGGTTCTTGTTGTAGGCGGCCGAGTATTGGGCAATGGCGCCGATGGCGTCAGTTGCTGAAAGCTTGGGCTCTTCGCTGCCTCGGGCGAACGGCAAACCGGTCTGCATGCAGCCGCCGAGCAGCGTTGCTAGCGCCGTCGTGGCGAGCAGCGCGAGCGCCATTCTGCGCGGCGGGTGAACCTCCAAGCGTTGCCCGTTTGCCATGAGTTAACCATTCCTTACCGGACGCGACGAGGCGACCGGCGGTCCCCTGTTTCACTGCTGTTAGAATGTGGGACAGGCGTCAAAAAAGTCTTAACCATATGGCCACGCCGTCAGGCGCCGGCCGGAGCCTCATCCGCGTGGTGAGGAGTGGGCGAAGGCTGCGTCTCGAACCTTGCGGCCCAGTTACGTGCCGGCTCCCGCCTTCACTTCTTCGGCGGCGCCTTCGGTCCATTCGGCCATCGCCGGAAGCGCGAAGATCGCGTCCATATAGGCGGCGCCCGTGCCGTCGTCGCCAAAGCGAGAGAGGTCCACCCCGTAGGTGCGGAAGCGCGTTGCCACCGGCGCGTACATGGCGTCGGCATTGGTGAAGGCGCCGAACAATAAGGGACCGTCTTGGCCGAAGCGGGCGCGCGTCTCCCGCCACAGAGCGACGATGCGCCTGATATCCGCTTCCAGCGCCGCGCCGATGGGCGGCGAGGGCAGCCGGCTTAGCAGATCCATGGACATGTCGTTGCGTAGCGTGGCGAAGCCCGAATGCATCTCGGCGCAGATGCTGCGCGCCGCCGCCCGCGCTTCGGCATCCCGCGGCCACAGTCCATGCTCTGGGTGGCGTTCGGCCACGACTTCGAGGATGGCGAGGCTGTCCCAGACCAGGCCGAGATCGGTCTTCAGCACCGGGACCTTGCCTGCGGGTGTGTGCCGCAGGATCTCCGCCTTGGAGTCGGGCTGCCGCAACCTGACCCGCTCCTCGGTGAAAGGGATGCGGCACTGTTTCAGCGCGAGCCAAGGCCGCAGGCTCCAGGAGGAGATATTTTTGTCGCCGATCACCAGCGTGTAACGATCTGTCGCCATGCCGCGCCGTCCGCCCATTGTCAGCCCGCGCCTCCCCTGCCATTAATGCGCGGCCCAAGCAACCCCCGGGGCCCTAGACTTTATCCATGCCCAACAAGCCAATGACGCTCGAGACCACGCGCCGCTTCCTGGAAGAGCTGTTGCTGCCGGCCTGCGCCGAGGCGCTGCCGATCCACCTTATCGCCTCTGCCGATGACCCCGCACTGCAAGCCTTGAGCGAGGCCGAGCGGGCTTGGGTCGAGGCGCAAGACTGGAGCGGCAAGCAAGGCTCGGTGCTGCTGCTGCCGGGGGAAGCGGGGGGCATTGGCGGCGTCTTGCTCGGGACGGGAAGCAAGGATTGGGCGGCGCAAGCGCCCCTGCTGACGGGAGCTTTGCCAAGCGCGTTGCCCGACGGCGATTATCGCTTCGCCTCGCCGCTCCCCGACCCTGAGCTGGCCGCGCTTGGCTTCCTCGCCGGGAGCTACCGCTTCACCCGCTACAAACCTGCCGATGGCGGCAAGACCACCCGCCTTGTCCTCCCCGGCGGCGCAAGCAAGGAGCAAGTTCTGGCGCTCGCCGAGGCGCTTTATTTCGGCCGCGACCTCATCAACACGCCCGCCAACGATCTCGGCCCCGCCGAGCTCGAGACCGCGGCGCGCGAGCTCGCCACCGCCTTCGATGCGAGCATCAAGGTGACCGAAGGCTCCGGCCTGCTCTCCGACAATTTCCCGATGATCCACGCGGTCGGACGCGCCAGCGACCGCGCGCCACGCCTGATCGACCTGCGCTGGGGCGCGGAGCATGCGCCCAAGGTGACCATCGTCGGCAAAGGCATCTGCTTCGATACCGGCGGGCTCGATATCAAACCGGGCAGCGCCATGGCGTTGATGAAGAAGGACATGGGCGGCGCGGCGGCGGCCCTTGCCTTCGCGCTGCTCGTGATGCGGGCGAAGCTGCCGGTGCGGCTCCGCGTGCTGATCCCGGCCGCTGAGAACAGCATTGCCGGCAACGCCTTCCGGCCGGGCGACGTGCTCACCAGCCGGAACGGCATGACCGTCGAGATCGGCAACACAGACGCCGAGGGGCGGCTCGTGTTGGCCGACGCCATCAGCCTCGCCGACGAGGAAGCGCCCGATTACCTGTTCACCATCGCCACCTTGACCGGCGCGGCGCGAGTCGCGCTCGGGCCCGACCTGCCGCCGCTCTACACCGACAATGAGGAACTCGCGCAGCGCCTGCTTGCGTCTGGCGTCACCGTAGGCGATCCGTTGTGGCGCATGCCGCTCTGGGCGCCTTACGACAAGCTGCTCAAGAGCTCGATCGCCGACGTCAATCACATCGCCGAAGGCTCGTTTGCCGGCTCGATCATCGCCGCGCTGTTCCTGAAACGCTTCGTGCGCAACGCCAAACGCTTCGCCCATCTCGACATCTTCGGCTGGGTGCCGCGCGAGCAGCCGGGACGGCCGCAAGGCGGCGAGCCGCAAGCGGCGCGCGCGTTGTTCGACTTCTTCCGCCGGGAGCTTGGCACGTCGTGACGCGTGGGGCGTTGCCCGATCCGCGGCGGAATGCTTATCGGCGGGACCTTGCCGCCGAGTCGTTGCGCGGCTTGGTCGAGGCCGAACGCTATGTGCAGGGCGAGCCCCGCCAGGTCGGAATTCCTGTGTTGCCCTTGCGCCGCGAGCCGCGTTTCGACGCCACGCTCGACACGGAAATTCTGCTTGGCGAGACGGTGAGCGTCTACGACGAGAGCGAGGGCTGGGCCTGGGTGCAGTCCGCGCGCGACGGTTATGTCGGCTACATGCCGAGCGATGGGCTGACCCGCAAGCTCATCGCGCCCACCCACCGCATCGCCGCCTTGCGCACTTATGTCTACCCCGAGCCCGACGGCAAAACGCCCCCGCTCTCCTTGCTCAGCCTGAACGCGCTCATCACCGTTGCCGAACCGGGCAGCAAGTTCCACGCGCTTGCCGGCGGCGGTTATGTGTTTGCCGGTCACGCCGTTCCGGTCGGCGAAACGGCACGCGATTATGTTGCGGTGGCCGAGAGCTTTCTCGGCACGCCCTATCTGTGGGGCGGTCGCACCAGTGTCGGGCTGGATTGCTCCGGCCTGATCCAGCTCTCGCTCGAAGCCGCGGGCCACGCCGCGCCGCGCGACGCCGACATGCAGGCGGCCGAGCTCGGACGCGCCATCGACTGGCGCAAGCATAAGCTCCGCCGCGGCGACCTCGTGTTCTGGGACGGGCATGTGGGCATCATGACGAGCGAGACGGACTTCCTGCACGCCAACGCCTTTCACATGGCGGTCGAGGCCGAGCCGTTCGCTCGCGCCCGCAAGCGCATCAAGGATGTGGGATATGAGGTGACTTGCGTGCGGCGGCTTCCGGGTCCGAAGCCGCCGCGACGCAAAGCTAGATGACGTGGAACAGATACAGCAGAATGATGATCGGGATCGGAATGCCGACCAACCACAACAATACACCGCGCATGATCCAGTCTTTCCGTGTCTAGGGGGTGATACTAACTGCCCCTAACAACGTCCGGACCGCTTGCGGGTTCCACCTGATCGCTAAGTTGCCACCGCGCCGCCGCGCGTGGCTTCCAGTTCGAAGGCTGCCGCGAGCAGGGCTTTGGTGTAGTCCGTCTTGGGGTGCGCGAACACGGTCTGCGACGGGCCTTGCTCCACCACTTTGCCGTAACGCAGGACGATGATCGAGTTGGCCAGCGCGCGTATCACCTTCAGATCATGGCTGATGAACAGGTAAGCCAGCTTGTGCCGGCGCTGTAGCTCGCGCAGCAGATCGACGATCTGCGCCTGCACCGAGACGTCGAGCGCCGAGGTCGGCTCATCGAGAATCAGGAATTTCGGCTCGAGCACGAGTGCGCGGGCGATGGCGATGCGTTGGCGCTGGCCGCCGGAGAATTCATGCGGGTAGCGGTCCCGTGTCGCCGGATCGAGCCCGACCTCTTTCAGCGCGCGGATGACGCGGGCGTCGCGCTCGGCGCGGGAGAGCCCAGGGCTCTGGATAGACAGGCCCTCCTCGATGATTTGCCCCACCGAGAAGCGCGGCGAGAGCGAGCCGTAAGGGTCCTGAAACACGATCTGCATGTGGCGCCGGAGCGGGCGCATGCGCTTGGAGTCATAGCCGTCGATGCGGTCGCCGAGATAGACGATCGGGCCCTCGCTCGACACCAACCTGAGCAGCGCCAGCCCGAGAGTGGTTTTGCCGGACCCGGATTCGCCCACCACGCCCAGCGTCTGGCCTTCCTTGACGGTGAGATCGATGCCGTCCACCGCCTTGATATGCCCGACCACATGCCGGAGGAAGCCGCGCTTGATCGGAAACCACACGCGCAAATCCTTGGTCTCGAGGATGGTCTTGGCCTTGGCATTGGCCGGCGGCGGGGAGCCTTTCGGCTCCGAGGCGATGAGATGCTTGGTGTAGGGATGCTGCGGATCGGCGAACAACTCACGCGTAGCGTTGCGCTCGACGATCTCGCCATTGTTCATGACGCAGACCCGGTCGGCCATCTTGCGCACGATGCCGAGATCATGGGTGATCAGCAGCATCGCCATGTTGAACTCGTCCTTGAGCTTGAGCAGCAGATCGAGGATCTGCGCCTGGATGGTCACGTCGAGCGCGGTGGTTGGCTCGTCGGCGATCAACAGGTCCGGCTCGTTGGCCAGCGCCATGGCGATCATCACTCTTTGCCGCTGTCCGCCGGAAAGCTGATGCGGATAGGATTTGAGCCGCCCTTCCGGATCGTCGATGCCCACCTTCCTGAGGAGATCGAGCACCCGCTCGCGAGCTACCCGGTCTGATAGGCCGCGATGAATCTTCAGCACCTCGCCGACTTGGTTCTCGATGGTGTGCAGCGGGTTGAGCGAGGTCATCGGCTCCTGGAAGATCATCGAGATCTTGTTGCCTCTGATCTTGCGCAGCGCCGGCTGCGGCAGCGACAGAAGATTCTCGCCATTGAACAGGATCTTCCCCGAAGGGTGCGACGCGGCGGGGTAGGGGAGGAGCTTGAGGATCGACAGCGCCGTCACCGTCTTGCCCGAGCCGGACTCGCCGACCAGCGCCACCGTCTCGGCGTGGCCGATGTCGAACGACACGTGCTTGACGGCATGCGTGACTCTTTCGCCCGAGCGGAAATCGACCGACAGATCATCGACCGATATGAGTGGCGTTTCGTTCATTCCCTAGTCCCTCAGTTCCCGGAATCGGCGCAAACGCCGCGCTCGATCTCGACGGTGGCGTGGTCGAGCGCGAAGCGCTCTTTGAGCCGCGCCTTGATACTCTTCACGATGGCATCTGAATTGTCGGTCTCGCCGATGCAGGCATGCAGCGTCACCATGCGCCGGCTCTGGGTGATCGACCAGACATGCACGTGGTGCACCTCTGTGACGCCTGTGACATTGGCGACGAGATCGGGCCCGATCGCCCGCGTATCCAGTTCTCCCGGCGCGCCTTCGAGCAGGATGTGCCCGGCATCCGCCGTCACCTGCCAGCCGCTCCGCACGATGATCAGCGCGACGACGATGGAGAGCAGGGGGTCGATCGGCGTCCAGCCGGTCCACAGGATCACCCCGCCGGCGGCAAGCGCCGCCACCGAGCCCAGCAGGTCGCCGAGCACGTGGACGGCGGCGCCGCGAATGTTGAGGTTGTCGCGGTCGGCGCCTCGCAGCAGCCAGAAGGCGGCGATGTTGACCAGCAGCCCGAGCGTGGCGACCACCACCATGATGCCGCCGGAGACCTGCGGTGTGGTCATCAGCCGCTCGATCGCCTCGTAGACGATCCAGGCGGCGATGGCGAACAGCGCCAAGCCATTGGTGAACGCGACCAGCACCTGGAAGCGGTCGAAGCCGTAAGTGCGCCGCCAATCCGCCGGACGTCGCGACAGCCTGAACCCGAACCAGGCGAGGGAGAGCGAGGCGAAGTCGGTGAGCATGTGGCCTGCATCGGCAATCAGCGCGAGCGACCCGGCGGCGATGCCGCCGGCAACCTCGGCGAACATGAAGGCGCCGGTCAGCGCCGCGGCGAGCCCCATGCGCCGCTCGTTATTGGCGTCGGCGGTACCGTGGCTGTGGCCGGCGTGGCTGTGATTATGCGATCCGTGCATCGTGCCTCACGCCAAGGTCTTGCGCGGATCGAGCGCGTCGCGCACGGCTTCGCCGATGAAGATGAGCAGGCTGAGCATGATGGCGATGACGAAAAACGCGGTGAGCGCGAGCCACGGCGCCTGGAGATTGTCCTTGCCTTGCTGTAGCAGCTCGCCGAGCGAGGGCGAGCCGGGCGGCAGCCCGAAACCGAGAAAGTCGAGCGAGGTCAGCGTGGTGATCGAGCCGTTGAGGATGAAGGGCACGAAAGTCAGCGTCGCCACCATGGCGTTGGGCAGCAGGTGGCGGAAGATGATCTTGCCGTTCGATAGGCCAAGCGCGCGCGCGGCGGTGACATATTCGAGGTTGCGGGCGCGCAGGAACTCCGCGCGCACCACGCCGACCAAGGCCACCCAGGCAAAGGCGAGCTGAATGCCGAGCAGGATCCAGAAGCCCGGGGTGATCACGGCGGCGACGATGATCAAGAGATAGAGCGTCGGCACGCTGGTCCAAATCTCGATGAAGCGCTGGAACAGCAAATCGGTCCACCCGCCGAAATAGCCCTGGGTCGCACCCGCGGCGACGCCGATGACCGAGGCGAACACTGTGAGGGTGAGGCCGAACAGCACCGACAGGCGAAAGCCGTACAGCACCCGAGCGATGACGTCGCGCCCCTGGTCGTCGGTACCGAGCCAGTTCCATTCGAGGTTGGCATCGCAAGGGTGGAAGCCGCGTTCGACGGCGAGCTTGCAGTCCGCATCGGTCAGCATCCAGGTTGGCTTCACCGGAAACGCCATCGGCGGATTTTTGTTTTGCGTGTTGTAGGAGAAGCGGATCGGCGGCCACAGCACCCATCCGCCGCTTTTGGCGATCATCTCCTTCACCGCCGGATCGCGATACTCTGCCTCGGTCTCGAAGATGCCGCCGAACGCCGTCTCGGGGTAGGCCTTGAAGATCGGCCAATAGAACTGCCCGTCATAGTTGACCAGGATCGGCTTGTCGTTGGCGATGAACTCCGAGCAGAGACTGATGCCGAACAGAAACAGGAACACCCACAACGACCAGAAGCCACGGCGATTGAGCTTGAACACCTCCCAGCGGCGGCGATGCAGGGGCGAGAGCCAGAGCCGTCGCGGCGTCAGCCCTCCGGCCGTCTCCGTCTCGATGATGGCGATGTCGGTCGGCGCATCCATGCGGCAATCACACTTCGCGGGTCTCGAAGTCGATGCGCGGGTCGACCCACATATAGATGAGGTCGGAGAGCAGATTGATGGCGAGGCCCATCAGCGAGAAGATGTAGACGGTGGCGAACACCACCGGATAGTCGCGATTGACCAGCGACTCGAAACTGAGCAACCCGATCCCCTCGAGGCTGAAGATCGTCTCGATCAACAGCGAGCCGGCGAAGAAGGCGCCGATAAAGGCGCCAGGGAAGCCGGCGATGACGATCAGCATCGCGTTGCGGAACACATGCCCGTACAGCACCTGATGCTCGGTCAACCCCTTGGCATGCGCCGTCATCACATATTGCTTCCTGATTTCTTCGAGAAACGAGTTCTTGGTCAGGAAGGTCGTGGTGGCGAAGGCCGACAACGCCATGGCGATCAGCGGCAGCGTAATGTGCCAGAAATAATCGGTGATCTTCAGATACCAGGGGAGTTGCGACCAATTCTCCGACACCAGCCCGCGCAAGGGGAAGATCTGGAGAAACGAGCCGCCGGCGAACAGCACGATCATGAATACCGCGAACAGAAAGCCCGGAATGGCATAGGCGACGATGATCACCGCGCTGGTCGACACGTCGAAGCGCGAGCCGTCGCGCACCGCCTTGCGGATGCCGAGCGGAATCGAGATGGCGTAGGACAGCAGCGTCATCCATAGCCCGAGCGAGATCGATACCGGCAATTTCTCTTTGATGAGATTGAGCACGCTGGTGTCGCGGAAATAGCTCTGGCCGAAGTCGAACCGCAGATAATTCCACAACAGGATGCCGAAGCGCTCGTAAGCGGGCTTGTCGAAGCCGAATTGCTTCTCCAGCATGGCGATGAATTCGGGGTCGAGCCCTTGCGCGCCGCGATATTTGGACGGCGCCGACACGTCGCCGGGGATGCCGCCTTGGCCGGGCCTTCCGGTGAAGTCGCCGCCGCCGCCGCTGAAATTCGCCGTCGCCCCAGGGTCGGTGCCGGAGAGCTTGGCGATCAACTGCTCAACCGGGCCGCCGGGAGCGAATTGCACCATGGCGAAAGTCAGCAGCATGATGCCGAGCATGGTCGGCACGATCAGAGCGATGCGGCGAAGAATATAGGCTGTCATTGCGTTCGGGCGGACCTTCTGCGTCGCACCAACAGGTAAGCCGCGAGCGCGAGCCCAAGCAGGGCGGCGATGATCGCCCACGGGCGCCACGACTTGGGCTCCGCCTGAGCATCGGGATTGCTCGCGGCAGTGGCCGTCAGTTTCGCAGCTTTGGCCTCGTCATACCACCAAGTGTCCAGAATGCCACGGTCGAAGCGGGGCTTGGTCGCGGGCCGCGAAAACTTGTCCCAATAGGCGATATTGTTGGAGGGTTTATACCAATGCGGAACCCAATAATGACCGGCCCTGAGCACGCGATCGAGCGCGCGGGCGGCGGTATTCAGCTCCTCGCGGCTCTTGGCGGCGATCACCCGCTCGATCAGCGCATCGACGGCCGGGTCGGCGATGCCGGCAAGATTGAGCGAGCCGTCCATCTTGGCGGCGGCCGAGCCGAAATAGCTCCTGAGCTCGACGCCCGGGGTGTTGCGCATCGTGTAGCGCTCGGTGGTGATGTCGAAATCGAAATCCTTGAGTCGCTGCTGATATTGCGCCGGATCGACCATGCGAATGCTGGCGTCGATGCCGAGCAGCTTGAGATTCTTCACATAGGGGGCGGCGATCCGCTCGAACGCCTGCTCGAACATCAGGATCTCGAGCTTGAGCGGCGTGCCTTGCGCGTTGACGCGGACGCCGTTCTTGACCGTCCAACCGGCCTCGTCGAGCAGCTTGCCCGCCTTGAGCAGCAGGGTGCGATCCTGGCCGGAGCCGTCGCTCTGGGCGGGAAGATAAGCCGGACCGAGCGCCGCGTCGGAGACCGGCACGCCCAGACCGGCCATCAGCGTCCGCTCCGCCTCGGACGGCTCGCCCTCGGCCTTCATCGCCGAGTTCTCGAAGAAGCTCTGCGTCCGCGTGTATTGCCCGTAGAACATGTTGCGGTTGGACCACTCGAAATCGAAGGCAAGGTCCAGGGCCTCGCGCACAAGCGGGTCTTGCAGCGCTTCGCGCCGCGTATTGAGGAAGAAGCCTTGCGTGCCCGACGGCGTCTCGTCGGGAAGCACTTCCTTCTTCACCTTGCCGGCGCGGATCGCGGGAAAGTCGTATTCCGTCGCCCAGACCTTCGAAGTGAACTCCTCGCGGAAATCGTAAGCGCCGGCCTTGAACGCCTCCATCGCCGGCGTGCGGTCGCGGAAATATTCGAAGCGGATGTTGTCGAAGTTCCATCGCCCGCGATTGACCGGCAGGTCCTTGGCCCAATAATCCGGATTGCGGCGATAGACGATGCTGCGTCCCTGCGCGACCTTGTCGACCAGATAAGGCCCCGAACCGAGCGGCGGGTCGAGCGTGGTCTCCTCGAATGGCCGCGTCGCGTAATAAGCCTTGGAGAAGATCGGCAGCGTGGCGACAGTGAGCGGCAGGTCGCGCACCAGATCGCCGCCGAACGTGTAGCGCACGGTGTGCGGGTCGAGCGCCTCCGCTTTGGCCACGTCTTGCAGGGTCTGGTGGTAGATCGGGTGGCCTTTGCTCTTCAGCGTGTCGAACGAGAACACTACGTCGTCGGCGGTGAGCGGCGTGCCGTCGGCGAATTTCGCCTCGGGACGCAGATAGAAGGTGACCGACTTGCCGTCATCGGCGATTTCGGCGCTCTCGGCCACGAGCCCGTACACCGCGTCTGGCTCGTCGGCAGCCGGCACCATCAGCGAGTTCGAACAGCAGCTCGAGCCCCTGCGCGGCGTCGCCTTTCAGAATGTAGTTGTTCAGGCTGTTGAAGGTGGTGACGCCGCCCCAGCCGACCAGCGAGAAGGTACCGCCTTTCGGCGCGTCGGGATTGGCGTAGGCGAAATGCTCGAAATTGGCCGGGTAGGCGAGATCGCCGAAGGCCGAGAGGCCGTGTTTCTTCTCAGAAGCGGCCGCTGGGGAGAGGAGGACGGCGAGAACGAGGGCCGCCCCGCCCGCGATCGATTGCCATGGCCGCAGGCCGTGCATCATCAGGGCTTCGACGGTCCCGGCAGCTGGGCGGCGAGCGTCTGGTCGAACCACCACACCTGCAAAAAGCCCGGCGTTAGCCCCGGCAGCTGTTTGGGTTGGCCATAGCGGTTCCAATAGGCGATGCGCACATTGGGCGAGTACCATTGCGGCACGACGAGGTCGTTCCACTGCAGCGCCCGGTCGAGCGCGTTGGTGGCGGCGACCAGCTCGGCGCGATCCTTGGCGAAGATCACGTGGTCGATCAGCTTGTCGATGGCCGGGCTCTTTACCCCGATCAGGTTGGTGCTGCCCTCCCGGTCGGCCAACTCCGAGCCCCAAAAGTCGCGTTGCTCGTTGCCGGGCGAATCCGACTGGGCGAAATTGCCGACCACGATGTCGTAGTCGAACCCGTTGAGCCGCCGCGTGTACTGCGCCGAGTCCACCATGCGGATCGCGCTCTTGATGCCGAGGACGTTGAGATTCTGGATGAACGGCTGCACGATGCGCTCGAACAGCGGCGAGTTGAGCAAGAACTCGACCTGCATCTTCTGGCCGTTCTGCACATTGGTCAGAACGCCGTCCTTGACCTCCCATCCCGCCTCTTTCAGCAGCATGACGGCTTGGCGCAGATTGCCGCGCATGTCGTCGGTGGTCTTGTTGACCGGGTTCGCATGCACCTTGGTGAACACCTCGGGCGGGACGCCATCCTTCACCTCGTTCAGGATTTCCAGCTCGCGCCCCTCCGGCAGCTTCTGCGGCGCGGCCAGCTCGCTGCCCTGGAAATAGCTGCCGACCCGCGCATATTGCCCGTAGAACAAATTCTTGTTCGCCCACTCGAAGTCGAAAGCGAGGTTGAACGCTTGCCGCACGCGGCGGTCGGCAAATTGCGGGCGTCTGAGATTGAGGACGAAGCACTGCATCGGCTGCGTCCGTTCGAGCTTAACCTCCTGCCGCTTGACCAGACCGTTGCGCACGGCGGCGAAGTCGTAGGCCGTGGCCCAGTTCTTGGCGCTGGTCTCCTGCCAATAGTCGAGATTGCCGGCCTTGAAGCTCTCGAAGGCGACGGTCTCGTCGCGGTAATATTCGAAGCGCACCATGTCGTAGTTCCACTGTCCCGCACTCACCGGCAGATCCTTGGCCCAATAGTCCTTGACCCGCTCATAGACGATCGAGCGGCCGGGCTTCACTTCCTTGATGCGGTAGGGACCCGAGCCGAGCGGCGGTTCGAGCGTCGTCTTCATCGGGTCGCGCTGATTGCCGTTCGCGTCCTTTCCCGTCCACCAATGTTTGGGCAGGATGGTGAGCTGTCCCATGATCATCGGCAGCTCGCGATTGTTCTTCACGTCGAAATAGAAGGTGACCTCGTTGTCGCCGGTGGCCTCGGCGCGCATCACGTTCTTGTAGTAGAGGCCCATGCGCGGATTGGCGGCCTTGTTGGCGTCGAGGCTGTAGATCACGTCGTCGGGCGTGATCTTGGTGCCGTCATGCCAGCGCGCTTCGTCGCGCAACTTGAAGGTGACCGAGGAATAGTCGGGAGGGTAGGACGCCCATTCGGCGATCAGCCCGTAGGAGGTTGACGGCTCGTCCAAACTGTCGGCCATCAGATTCTCGTAAACGAGACCGAGCCCGCCAGCCGCCTCGCCCTTGTAGAGGATGGGATTGAGGCTATCGAAGCTGCCGATATCGGCCATGCGCACCAGCCCGCCTTTGGGCGCGTCCGGGTTGACGAAGTCGAAATGCTTGAAGTCCGCCGGGTATTTCGGCTCGCCGATCAGCGACAGCGCGTGGTGCTTGACGGGTGCGTCTTCCGCCATGACGGTCGGCGCTGAAAGGAGGGCGGCGAGGGCAGCGGCAGTCGCCAGGCGAAGCAAGGTCATGACCGGCACAACGAGCTCCATCTGAGTGGAAATTGCTTGCAGCACGCGCGGCTTAGCGGCAACCGCCGCGGGCGCAAAAAGGCCGGCGGAGCCTAGCATGGCAGGCTCGCCGGCCAAATGAATTATCGGTCATGTCCGGCGCTCGAGGCGCCGGATTGGCTGAGCTATTCGACTCCCTCGGGCTTGCCTTCCGGATAGGCCGGCTGCGGCTGATTGGGCGAGGGCGGCTCGCCGGTCGAAGGCTCTGACGGCGGATTGTCCTCCGTCTCTTCGATCACCTTCTCGATCTCCTCGGGAACGACGGGCTGCGGTTGATTGGCGAAGGGAGGTTCGCCCTTCGAGGGCTCGGCCTGCTCCGTCTCCGGCTCCACAGTCGGCGTCTCGGCCGAAGGCGCGGGTGTCTCAGCCGAAGGTGTTTCAGCCGGAGGTGCGGGTGTCTCAGCCGAAGGTGCCTCCTCAGCTGGAGGTGCTGGTGTTTCTACCGAAGGTGCCGGTGTCTCAGCCGAAGGTGCCTCCTCAGCTGGAGGTGCTGGTGTCTCTACCGAAGGTGCCGGTGTCTCAGCCGAAGGTGTCTCGGCGGAAGGTGCTGGCGTCTCAGCCGAAGGTGCCGGCGTCTCAGCCGAAGGTGCGGCGTCTCAGCCGCCGGAGGCGCGGGCGTCTCTGCCGGCGCGACGGGCTCCGCAGCAGGAGCTGCCGGCGGCGTCGCCGCGGCAGGCTCAGGCAGCGGCGCCGGGGTTTCCGCATTCATCCGCAGGAAGGCGACAATGGCGGCGCGCTTCTTGTCGTCAGCCACGCCGGGGAAGGCCATCGCCGTTCCCGGCGCAAACGCTTGCGGATTTTTCAGCCAGGCGTCGAGTTTCTCGTAGGTCCAATCGCCTTCATGCGCCTTCAGCGCGGGCGAGTAGCCGAAGCCCTCGACCGAGGCGATCTTGCGCCCGACAACACCGTAGAGATCGGGTCCGATCAGCGCGCCGCCGCCCTTGTCGAACTTGTGGCACACCTTACAAAGCGCGGCATCGGCTTCGCCCTGTTTCGGATCCGCCTTGGCGACCAGCTCAAGAAAGGCCGCATCGCCGCCTGCCGCTTCACCGGGCTTTTCCTCGGGTTTGGTCTCGGCGCTTGGCTGTTCCTCGGGCTTGGCCTCAGGCAAAGGCGGAGGATTGTCGTTCTTGGTGCGCAGGAAGACGAGCACATCGGCGCGCTGTTTCGCATCGGGCAGTCCCGGGAACAGCGCCATCTTGGTCCCGGGCGCGTACGCGGCCGGGTTCTCGATCATGTGATTGATCTTTTCGTAGTCCCAGGTCTCGTCGCCCTTCGCCTTCAGCGCGTCGGAATATTCGTAGCCTTCGTGGCTGGCGATCTTGCGGCCGAGCACGCCGTAGAGGTTCGGACCGATCATGTTCGGCCCGCCTTTATCGAAGTTGTGGCAGATCGCGCATTTCTTGGCGACATCGGCGCCGCGTGTCGGATCGGCGCTGGCGAGCAGCGTGGCCAGCTGATCGCCGCCGGCCGGCTTCACCTCGTTACCTCCCGGGTGCTCCTCGCTGCCCGGCACCACGTAGCCGGGCTGTTCCGGCTCATGTTCCTCGTAGGCGATGTTGATCAGAGTCTTCGCGCCAAAGAACAGGAGCAGTGCGCCCAGCACGGCCATGGCGATTTGATTGATACGATAATGCTTCATGTTGCCACCCCATTGAACCCGCTGATTTACGTGCAATTCTCTCTCAGGATTTGTTAGCTGGTGTTAGCTGAGTTAGCTGGCCGTTAGCTGGTTTGATAGCCCGAAATATCTAGCTGCACGTTAGCCGAAAGGAAAGCCCCCCAGCCGCGCCGCAAAACGCTCACCGATACGATGATTGCCTCTCTCTCCCCCCGCGCTTCCGCCTATGCCGTCCCTGATCCTGAATTGGCTGGTCTCTATGTGCGAGTGCAGCCGACCGGCACGAAAAAGTTTGTAGCCGTGACGCGCGCACCAAGCGGCAAGCAAGTTTGGACTACGCTTGGCGCGGCTGGCGTCTATTCAATCGCGGAAGCGAGAGAGAAAGCACGCGAGACAATCAAAGCAACTCGTGAAGGCAAATCGCTAGCAGGGCCGGAAGCATTTGAGACTGTTGCCGCCGAATGGTTCAAACGCCATGCCGAAGCTAAGAAGCTCATTAGAGGTTCCGCCTTTCAGCGTTGCATCAATTTCCACCTGATACCCGCATGGCAGGGACGTGACTTTGCATCTATCCGGCGCGGTGACGTTGCCAAGCTGCTCGACAAGATCGAGGACACGAGCGGCCCATGCGCCGCCGACTACTCGCTTGCCGTGTTTCGGATGATTTGTAACTGGTATGCAACTCGTCACGATGATTACGCCTCGCCCATCGTCAAGGGTATGCGCCGCACTAATCCCAAAGAGCGTGCCCGCGACCGTACCCTGAATGACGATGAGCTTCGGGAGTTGTGGCGCGTAGCGGAAGCCAATGGTCCCTTCGGCGCGTTCTTGCGTGTTGCTCTGCTAACCGGCCAGCGCCGCGAGAAAGTTTTGGCAATGCGCTGGGATGATATTGTGGATGGCGAGTGGATCATCCGTTCCGAGAAGCGCGAGAAGGGCACGGCTGGCTCGCTGGTGCTGCCCAAGGCCGCGCTCGCTATCATCAATGCCCAGCCGCGCCTTGCCTCTAATCCGTTTGTGTTCCCCGGACGCGGCGACGGTTACATGCGGGGCATAGGCAAATACAAAGCGGAATTGGACGCCAAGCTATCCGGCGTTGCGCCATATGTCACGCATGACCTACGGAGAACGGCTCGCACGCTTATGTCGCGTGCCCATGTTCGGCCTGATATTGCCGAGAAAGTCCTTGGTCACGTCCGGGGCGGTGTAGAAGACATCTATGACCGCCATCAATACCGCGATGAGAAGGCCCACGCCTTGAACGCGCTGGCGGGCCTGATCGAGACCATCCTAAATCCGAATGACAAGGTGGTGAAGCTTCGGCGGTAGCGCAAACGTAGAGGCTCATTTTCTTTTGCCACAGATGAGTGCGTGTTTACCGTTGTGAGAGTGGAGATGCTTTGATTGGGCACTCCGGAGGAGTCCTATGGCTACCATCTATTTGCGGTTTGCCGACCTTAAGGCGCTGGGGCATTGTCGGCAACTGGCAAACGCTCCGTAACTGGATAAAGCGTGAAGGCTTCCCCGAAGGCTGCTTGCTAGGCCCTAACACCAGGGGTGGCCTGAGGATGAGATTGACCGTTGACTTGCCAGCCGTCGCAGCAAGCCATGACCGGCCTCTATTGGCTGCTGGTAGCTCGCTATGCCCAAGAGTAAGTCCATCAAGAAACGCCTCACAGCAAAAAATTGATGTTGCGTCTAGTGACGGGGCTCGCGGCCTTCCTTACCTACCTAGCTGTCGGCAATCTTCGCTGATACCCACTAATCGCTTCTGCTCTTTGACATTCGTGAATCCCGCACCTATGGAGCAATGTCGGTGTGACCACCCTGTAACACTTAAGCCTAAGTGTTACGTCTATGTGCGCGCGGGTTGCGGCTCGCTGGAAATATCCGAGCGCTCTGACGCGCTAACCTGTTCCGGCAAATGCCGGAACTCGGGCGAGTCGCAATGGCGAGCTCCGGCGACTGAGGGCGGAAGCGGCGAGCCTGGATATTCCACTGGGGAGCGTCTTGCAGGCTGCGGCTGCTCTACGCCTATGCCCCCACCTTGAGCGTGAGATAATGCAGAATCGCATCAAGTTAGAGGATGCCCGTGCCGAGGTATGGGCGGCGTACTGGGCGAGTATCAAGCGGGCGTTGGGTTACCTAGAGCACGCTGAGAAAGACGCGCAGCTTGCCGCAAAGCCGCTCGATCAGCCCTAAGTCCTCCGCCTGCTCGATCACGTCCAAGCCCGCGATGGCGTCCGCGCGTGAGTACAGTGCGGTTAGGAGCCGTCCGACGCGGGGTTCCGGCGTCGGCAACATCTGCCTGGACGTCCGCTTGCGTGGGCAAAGCGGCCATCGGAAGGAGCTGCGGAATGCGTCCGCTCCTGACCATAAGCGGACTCTGGAAGTCGTCCGAGACCCAGACGTTCGGCTCCTCATAGGTGCCGCTCTGGCTATCGAGATCGATCCTTACCGGTGCCAGCGCACGCTCCTCCCGTCTCCTCGACGATCTTGTCGAGGGAGTGGTGACCGCGGAGAAGCTCCGCGGCAGAGGTGAAAAGTCCATCCCATATCTACTCCCTCACGCGAACACTTAACCTTAATGACCGCGAGATAGTTTTAGTGAAATCGAAAAGGTCGTCTTCAAACTCTCGTTGTAGCCTTGATCGAGAGTTGTGGCGAACGAGGTCTATGTTGTCTCACATTTCACGAGCGGGCTATTTCCACGGCGACCTTCGCCGCCTCACGACGATCATCGCGGTGGCGATTGTCTTCTTCGGCGTGCTTCTGCTCGCGGTCATTACCTATGCGGGGTGGAAGGCCAACGAGACGGCGAACGAGCGGGAAAGCATGCTCGTCGATAACGCGCTGAACGAGAGCATTGCACGCGTCTTGAACGAACTGAAGAGCGTCGCCTGGTGGGACGACCCCATCGTCAAAATCACTGACAAGTCCATCGATCTCGAATTCACCGACGCCAATTTCGGTAATTTCCTCACTGAGACCTACGCCCAAGACGAAGTCTACATCCTCAACGCCAACGACCATCCGATCTATGGCTTCGCAAAGGAGCAGAGGCTCGATCCATCGGCATTTGAAGAGCGGCGCCCGGCTCTTGCCGCGCTAATCGATGAGATCCGCCGGGACGACCACTCAAAGCTTAAGCCTCGTCCCGACATCGTCGGCGAATCAATGAAACGCTACCATGTTCTTGTCCCTGCGGAGTCCGCGCGCTGGGCCGGACACATCGTGCTGGTTGACGGCCGGCCGGCCGTCGTTGCCGGCATGACGATCGTGCCCAATATCGACGCAACTCTGCTTAAGGGCACCCCCAACCTCCTGCTCAGCATCACCTATATCGACAAAGATTTCATGTCCGATATCGGACACACGCTGCTCCTGCCCGATTTGGCCCTGACGTCCCAACCTTCGCAAGCCGACGGAATTGTTTCCAAAGCCTTCGTCGGTGATGACAGCATCTCCGCCGGCTTTCTAAACTGGACCACGCGGCGTCCCGGTCACATCCTCTTGACCATTATCCTTCCGCTTGTGGCACTCGGCGTCTTGGCCACCGGCTATCTGTCAAGGACTATGTTTCGGCGCCTGAGGCGCGCCTCCGATGCTCTTCGACATGAAGCCAAGCATGACGCACTTTCCGGCCTGCCGAACCGCGTGGAGATGATCGACAAGATCGAAAATTTTTTCCATCGCCAGAGGATCGAGCGCACAAAGCTGCGTGCGGTCGCGGCCTATATTGATATCGATCGCTTCAAGGACATCAATGACACGCTCGGCCACGAGGCCGGCGATCAACTAATAAAGGCGGTGGGCGAGCGCTTGAAGGCGCGCCTCAGGCCCCAAGATTTTCTCTCGCGCTTCGGCGGCGATGAATTTGCAATTCTAGCCATGCCGAAAGGCTCGGGAAGACATGCGGCGATCGCAGAACGGATAGCGCAAGTCTTCGCATTACCCTTTTCCATCCAGGGCCAGAGCATTCGTGTAACCGCTTCGGTTGGCCTTGCTGTGGCCCCAGACAACGGCGTCACAGCCGACCAATTGATACGTCACGCCGACATCGCACTCTATGAGGCCAAGAACCAGGGCCGCGACCGCGCCGTGATGTTCTCCGCCGAAATGGCCGAGCGGGTTGAGCATCGCCGCTCGATCGAATTAGAGTTACGCACCGCTCTCGAGGCCAATCAGCTGCGGCTCCATTACCAACCGATCATCTCATGCGGCACGGGCGCGATTGTCGGTGTGGAGGCGCTCCTGCGGTGGTGTCATCCGGTGCGCGGCGAGATGTCGCCCTCGGAGTTCATTCCCATCGCCGAAAACTCGGGTCTTCTTCCCGCGCTCGGAGAATGGGTCCTCGATCAGGCAATGAAGGATTCCAAGCGCTGGCCCGATCTTGAAGTTGCGGTAAACCTCTCGCCGGTGCAGTTTCGCCACGTCGACCTTACTACAGCGCTGCGCACACTCCTTGCAAAACACGGCGTGGCTCCCGACCAATTCGTGCTTGAGATCACCGAAAGCGTGCTTTTGGAGGCCACTGCCCACACTAACTCCCTTCTCGAAGTCCATCCGCGCCATGGGCTTTAAAACTGCACTCGATGATTTCGGCACGCGCTATTCGAGCTTGGCGTACCTTTGCAATTTCAAGTTCGACAAAATCAAGATCGACCGATCATTTGTCAGCAGAACGTCTGAGGATGAGACCTCAAGAGCCATCGTCCAGTCCGTTGTCAGGCTTGGCCGCGTACTCGGTATGGATATTGTCGCCGAAGGCGTCGAGGAGGAATTGGAAGCCGAGATGATGGCGAAGTTCGGCTGCACCGAGTTGCAGGGGTTTTACTTTTCGAAGGCGCTGCCTGTAGACCAGATGACTGAATTTCTCAGCACTTTCCAGCCCAAGCGCTTTGCTCAGACCCCACAGTCCTTTAATATAGTTACGCTACACGGCGCTGCCGGCTGATCCCGCTTAGGATCTGGAGATTTGCCTTTCGCGCGCGAGGGGCAAAATCTAGGATAACGACTTTGCAGGAGGCGAGTCGTGTCCGCTGAAAAATTGCCTGAAAAATGCGATCCGGCGCGTGCACCTTCCGGCAACGCCGACTATCGATGGGCGCAGTTTGATCTGGAAGCCTATTTCCAACATTATTACGGGGAGCCGCACCCCGACGACGACCTTGTCATTCGCCACGCAGTAGAGGCGATGAAACGCGCGCCGCCGACCAATGCGGAGCTTGAGATCGTCGATGTCGGCACCGGACCCAATCTGATTCCATTGTTCTGCGCCTTGCCTCGCGCACGAAAGCTAACGGCATGGGAGTACGCGGAGAGCAATGTCGCCTGGCTTGAGGCCGAAATGAGGCGCGAACAGATGCGTTCCCAATGGCGTCACTTTTGGGGCGTGACGCGCGAAGCATATCAGCCAGAGTGGAGGCTGCCGGAAGATCCTATGCCTATCTTGAGAGCCAAGACTGCTGTCAAGCAGGGCTCGATCTTCGAGCTGCCTGAGCGCTCATGGGACGCCGCCACCATGTTCTTTTGCGCCGAATTCTATAACCAGTCGGCAGGACGAATTCGAAGCGGCGTGCGCCGCCTTTGCCCGTTGCGTGAAGACTGGAGGCGCTTTGATGGCCGCATTCCTCGTGCACTCGGGCGGATACGTCGTGGCCGATCGCCCTTTTCCCTGTCTCAATCTTTCCACCGAATTGATTGAAAGCGTGTTCGCCCGGCATGCCAACGGGATCAAAGCTGAAAGGATCGGCATCGTGGAACGGGAAATCCGCAGCGGTTACTCCGGCTTTGTCTTCCTGACGGGTATCGCCGGTTGAAATCTGGACGTCGCGCCGTGGTCAAACCGCAGAGGGCCATCCCGCCACCTAATTTTTCGGCAAAATCTTCGTGAACTTATTGCAGAATTTTCATGGAACTAATGCACTTCATCGATGTCGGCTTCTGATGCTGTGGACGGCTCCTCCACCGGCGCATGAGTGCCAATGATGTGGGTGCTGTTAATGCTCCCACAATTCGGAGGAGCCAAACATGCAAACGGTCGCAACCATCGGTCTCGATATCGCCAAGTCGGTGTTTCAGGTTCACGGCATCGACGCGGAAGGCAACCGTGCTCATCCGCCGTCAGCTGAAGCGCCGCTACGTTCTGGCGTTCTTCCAGAAGCTGTTGCCGTGCCTAGTCGGGTTCGAGGCCTGCGCCACGTCGCATCATTGGTCGCGCGAACTCAAGGCGCTTGGCCATACCGTGCGTCTGATGCCGCCGGCCTATGTGAAGCCTTACGTCAAGCGGCAGAAGAATGACGCCACTGACGCCGAAGCCATCTGCGAAGCGGTGACCAGGGCTAACATGCGGTTCGTCGAGACCAAGACGCCCGGGCAGCAAGCTGCCTGATGCTGCGTCGCACGCTCCAGCTCTTCATCCGCCAGCAGACCTCTGTGATCAATGCCATCCGTGCTCACATGGCCGAGTTCGGCATCGTCGCGCCGGTCGGGCGCCGATCCGGCGACTTGAGCGAGTTTGAGTTTTGGCTTCAAGACGAGAGCGCAGCCGGGTCCGCCTTCGTATATGCCAAGGCCCAGTTAGATGAGCGGAGGAGGAATGGGGATTCTCCGCCGCTGCTCTCGCGCGAAGCTCGCAAGCTGGCCAAGCTGGCGTACCAAGCCCACATGCAGGGCACGGTGATGCTGTTCCAGCGGCGGGATGAAGATGCGATAGCTTACCTAGCGGTCAAACGGCAAGCGCCACTCGACCAAGACACACCGCCAATGCCGCGCGGATTTACCAGCGCAGATTGAAAAAGTTCGATAGCGACCGGGCGTATCCCATTGGCCCCGCTTGCGAGTGGGGCTTTTTCTTTGCGCCTAAAGCAGGGGTAAGCCCAATGCGCCAGTGCGGTCCGGTGTGGTGGCATATCTAATGGTCCGGTGGACAGTGACTACGCATCCTGTCCACATAGGTCTCACTCGAGAGAGTCGGCCGGAAAGCCCTGCGCCCCTCCATAAGTGCAGGGCTTTTTCTCTCGGGTTTGGTGTAGCCGGCAGTTCAAGATGCTGTCCCCAAGGGCCATGTGGCGCTTGCGCGAAACTCGACAATCTCTGCCAATTCCCCCGCACTCGTGGCCAAGTGCTGCTCGCCCGCTTTGACCAGCAACAGCACGGCCTCCGCCAGCTTCATGGAGGCGGCTTCCAACAGCTCAACGCGGTCCATAGCACCCTCCGTCCGAAAACGTACACAGTGGGGCAAGGAGATGGCGGAACCTTGTTCATGCAGGAGGGTTAACTTGCACGGTATTGGCGACATGCCCCAGGCGACCCCCCCGCCGTCATGCCGATACCGGAAAAGATTTGGCCCCGGCTGTGTATCAGCGTTCCGGGGCTTTTCTTTTGGGAGGGCGACTGAGCGCGGCTAGCAAAGGCCCGACTAACAAAATCCGGGCTCCCGCTATTCCCCAGTTTTCCCCCGGATTCCTGGGAGCGCACTCTGCTACGGGGGCCAGAAAAAAAGCGGCCCGGTGTGCCCGGATTGGTCTTGTAGGACGACACCGGGCCTAACCATCTCAGGGAGTGTCGTGAAACAGGAACCCAGGGGATGGCTGAGCGGGCAACCTCAGCCTAGAGCTTTCGTTCCGTGGCGAAGGAAAGTTATGTCGCGCGTGTCTGAAGCGCACCACGGCGGATAACACCTACACCAACAGCAGGGAAATGCGCCCATCAACAGCGTCACTTTCCCTGTGGCACCGTTGTACGAGAAAAAGAGCCCGACTAACGGAATCCGGCTCTGGCCGGTACCTTGCTACGAGGGCCTTGATTGAAAAGCGGCCCGGTGACATGCCGTGCCCGGAGAGCCGTGTGCGTCACCGGGCCTAACCTTTTCGGGACTGTTGTGAGCAGGAACCCGAAATGGCTATGCGGGCAACCTAACGTTGGAGCTTTCGTTCCGTGATGAAGGAAAGTTATGTCGCGCGTGTCTGAAATGCACCACGGCGGATAACACGCGGCTCACGTTTTAGGGCTCAACCAGCTCGTTTGTGTAGGCATACTTCACTGGTCGCATAGGCTCGCCAGCCTTCTTCTCGCGCCAGGTCGAAGCGAGGGAATGTGCGAGGTATTTGTCGCGGGGGTTCTTGAGTGCGATGAGTTGCGGGGAAGCAATTATGCTCTTAGCCTCGCATATCGCTTCGCTTAGCTCCGTCCGCGCCATTGTCGCTCGGTCAATTCGAGTTCGGTGAGTGCCGGATTCAACGAGGCCATGTTGCGGGCAGTTATCTCACCCTTCAACTACGGTCGGGATGCTCTCTCTATCCTCTCCCCCATTGGGCACGCACCGTTTGCACTAGCGGACCGCCCCTCAGTGATTGACGCCCCAGAGCGCGCATAAGCGGACCAATTCAAAATCACGCATCGCATATTTAGGGTGCTGGACCACGCCATCAGCCTCGCCGCTCTGCATGAGAACAACGCTATCATCGTGTTCTCCCCGATCCTCGCCGAACAAATACCCCGCCTCCTACGCGGCCAACGCCTTCAACGTCTTTCAGTCCATCTTCTTGTTGGCGAGCTTGATACGCTCGCAATCGAGCATGGCCCTAGACATCTCCACTTCCGCCCGTCTCTTTGGTGAGTAGGGCTCGGCAGCCTCAAGAGTGCAGTTAAAAAGAATGGCCGCCTCGACTTTCGAATAACCGAACGCCAGAAGACAGACTAGAGCGATAGGTACGCGCTTCACCTTCATCTGAAGCCCCTCCTAATCCCATTCACGCTGCTAGCTTCACCAGCTTGTCCTTGAAGCGCCGAAGCTCGATTGAAACCGCTGCCAACGACAAAGCCCCCCTATCATTGCCACCGTGGATCAGCGTTTGCAGATCAGCGACACGGCATCGTCGTAAATGGACTCGGGGCATTATGGTGCGCGTCTCAGCGGCATTCGGCACCTGTGTGGGTTGAGAGGCACGCGGCAGTCATGTCACTGACCATGACGTTTCTTAGAGAATTTACCAACGGCGAAGCAGCCGGGGGTGCGGCCTGAAGAGCTAGGGTGCGGCATGTTAGCTAGAAGTTAGCTAGAAGTTAGCTACCTAAGGCTCTTACCGCAAAAATTGCCAGACAATTAGAGCTTTGCCAGCCTCCCGCCGACCATGCTTCATGGTCGGTTTCCCCCCGGGAGGAGCGAGAGGCTACTTCATGTAGCTCTTGCAACGGGGCGTGAGACTATAGAGCCTATGAGCTTGTTGCAACGGGGACATTTGACCGGCGCGCGCCGGTCGCTTGGGAAAATTTCCCGTGCTACTGACGCAGATCATGATGCCCTGCCTCATCGTTATACCTGCCCGCCTGAAAGCGACAAGACTCCCCGACAAGCCCCTGGCCGATATCGGCGGCGAAGCGATGATCGTGCATGTCTGGCGCCGCGCCATGGAGGCGGATTGCGGGCCCGTGGTGGTGGCGACCGACGCAGAAGCTGTACGGGACGCGATCCTGCAGGCTGGCGGCGACGCGTTGATGACGCGCCCGGACCACCACAGCGGCTCCGACCGGGTGTTCGAGGCGGTGCTGGCACGCGATCCGCACCGCAAGCTTGGCGCCGTGGTTAATTTGCAAGGCGACCTGCCGACGCTCGAGCCTGCCCTCGTCCACGCCTGCCTCAACGCGCTCGACGAGGGTGAAGCCGATATCGGCACCATCGCCGCGAGAATTGTCCGAGAGGAGGAGCGCGGCGACCCGAACGTGGTGAAGGCGGTGGGGACGCCGCTGGGCGCCGGCTCGGTGCTGCGCGCGCTCTATTTCACCCGCGCCACCGCGCCCTACGGCGACGGCCCGCTCTACCACCATATCGGTATCTACGCCTATCGCCGCGACGCGCTGGAGCGCTTCGTGTCGTTGCCGCCGTCGCCGCTCGAGCTCAGGGAGAAATTGGAGCAGCTCCGCGCGCTCGAAGCCGGCATGCGCATCAATGTCGGCCTCGTTGACACTGTGCCGCTCGGTGTCGATACTCCGCGCGACCTCGAGCGGGCGCGTGAGCTGCTTGGACCCCGCCCTTAGCCTGAAGCCCGCTTTCCCTGAGACCATGGCCAAATCGCACAACAGAATTGCCTTTCAGGGCGAGCCGGGCGCCAACTCGCATCTCGCCGCGCGCGACGCCTATCCGCGCATGGAAGCGCTCGCCTGTCCGACCTTCGAGGACGCGCTCGCCGCGGTGAAGACCGGCGAGGCCAAGCTCGCCATGATCCCCATCGAGAATTCCGTGGCCGGCCGCGTCGCCGACATTCATCACCTCTTGCCGCATTCGGGCCTCTATATCGTCGCCGAGCATTTCGAGCGGGTGCGGCACCAGCTGCTGACCCTTCCCGGCGTCAAGCTCACCGCGCTCAAGACGGTGCACAGCCATGTCATGGCGCTGGGCCAATGCCGCAAGGCGATCCGCGCGCTGAAATTGAAACCGGTCGTGGCGGCGGACACCGCCGGCGCCGCGCGCGAATTACGCGAGTTCGGCGACCGCACGGCCGCCGCGATCGCCTCCAAGCTCGCCGCCGAGATCTATGGGCTGAAAGTGGCCAAGGCCGATATCGAGGACGCCGAGCACAACACCACACGCTTCGTCGTGCTTGCCGCCAAACCCGTGCGCATCAAGAAGGACGACGGCCCGGTCGTCACCAGCTTCGTGTTCCGCGTGCGCAACGTTCCTGCAGCCCTCTACAAGGCGCTGGGCGGCTTCGCCACCAACGGCGTCAATATGACGAAGCTCGAGTCCTATCAGCTCGAGGGCTCGTTCAACGCCACCATGTTCTATGCCGATATCGAGGGCCACCCCGACCAGCGGCCGGTCGCGCTTGCCCTCGAAGAGCTGCACTTCTACTCCAGCGAGGTGACCGTGCTCGGCACCTATCCGGCGAGCCCCTTCCGCGCCGAACTCAAGGCCTTGGAAGCCTGAGCCTCGGCGGCCATAGCGCGGCGCTATCGTTTTCAGAGCAACCCGGCATTTCAGCTCCGATCTGATCCTCGTCAGACTGCTCGCGTGGAAGAAGCGCCGCGCAGCCGCCGCCTGGCCGCGCGCCTCTCGGAGTCCGTGCCATGCAAATCTCTCGCCTTTGCTTAGCCGCAAGTCTCGCCGCGATCTTGTCAGCGGGGCCGGCATTCGCTGCCGAGGACGTCGGCGCCGGCCAGGAAATCTATCAGGCGCAGTGTTCGGCCTGCCATTCCAATCAGCCCGGCGTGAACGGTATCGGTCCATCGCTTGCCGGCGTTGCCGGGCGCAAATCGGGCTCGCTGCAAGGCTTCCACTTCACCCCGGCGCTGCAGGGCGCGGGACTCACCTGGGATGCCAAGACCTTCATCCAGTTCCTGGCCGACCCGAGCAAGCTCGTGCCCGGCACGGCGATGACCGTCATGGTCCCGGACGAGACGGGTCGAGCCAATCTGTTCGCCTATCTCGCCACGCTCGAGGATACCACCGCGGAGACCAAGCCGGCCGGTCCGGCGGTCCCCAGGATCGCCGGTCCGACCCAGGCCGATCTCGACGGTGCCGCGGCAGCGACCGATGCCTGGCTCTACGCCTCGCACGATTATGCCGGTTCGCGCTTCGTCGATCTCAAGCAGATCACGCCGGACAACGCCAAGAACCTCCGCCCCGTTTGCCTCTACCGCTCGGAGCAATCGGCTTCGGTGCAGACCAGCCCGCTCGTCTATGGCGGGGTGATGTATCTCACCTTCGGCCGCGCCACCGTCGCCATCGACGCCAAGACCTGCCGCGAGCGCTGGACCTATATCTGGCAGCCGAAAGGGCAGGAGATTTCCCCCGCCAATCGCGGCGCCGCCATCAAGGACGGAACGCTCGTGCGCGGCACGGCCGACGGCTATCTGATCGCGCTCGACATGGCCGACGGCTCGCTGTTGTGGAGCAAGCCGATTGCGAGTGCCGCGGGCGGCCAATATTTCAGCATGCCCCCGCTCATCTACGGCGATCTCATCATCGCCGGTCCCTCGGGCGCGGATTTCGGCGCCAAGAATTGGATCGGCGCGTTCAAGCTCGACACCGGCGAGTCAGTGTGGAAGTTCAATCTGATCCCCGATCCCGGCGAGCCCGGCGCCGACACCTGGGAGAGCGCCGAGTTGCTCAAGCACGGCGGCGGCAGCCTGTGGACACCGCTCTCGCTCGACGCCAAGGCCGGCATCGTCTATCTGCCGGTCGGCAATCCCGCGCCCGATTTTTATGGCGAGCTTAGGCCCGGCGCCAATCTCTACACGGATTTGCTGGTCGCGCTCGATGTCAAGACGGGCAAGCTGCTCTGGTATCGCCAGTTCATCCCCCATGACGTGCACGATGCCGATCTGAGCCAAGTCAGCCCGCTGTTCGAGACGACCATCGACGGCAAGAAGCACGAGGTGATCAGCGTCAGCGGCAAGGACGGGCTGCTTCGCCTGCTCGACCGCAACAGCCATGACCAGTTCTACGAGGTGCCGATCACCACGCGCGAGAATGTCGACGCCATCCCGACCGTCGAGGGCGTGCATCGCTGCCCGGGTTTGCTCGGCGGCATGGAGTGGAACGGACCGGCCTACGATCCCGGCAGCAATACCCTGTTCGTCCCGGCGGTCGACTGGTGCGGCACCTTCTCTAGGGCGCCGAAGGACCCACCGATCATGCAGGGCATGCATTATTACGGTGGCGCGGTCGCTTCGGACCCGCGCGAAAAATCGAAAGGCTGGCTCACCGCGTTCGATGCCTCGACCGGCAAGGAGCGCTGGAAATATGCCTCGCCCACGCCGCTCGTCGCCGGCGTCACCGCGACCGCTGGCGGGGTTCTGTTCACCGGCGACCTCAACAACGATTTCCTCGCATTGGATGCCAAGACCGGGGACGTGCTTTACCGCTTCAACACGGGCGGCAGCATCGGCGGCGGCGTGATCAGCTATGCGCTCGGCGGCAAGCAATATGTCGCGGCGACGTCCGGCACCGTGTCGGCGTTCTTCGGCGGATCGGGCCTGCCGGCGGTGGTCGTGTTCGCCGTCGATAGCGGAATAGCGCAAGCCGCGGCGCAGCCGCTCGATCCGGACCAAGCGCCGGTCGCGGCGGTGGATCGCTTCAGCGAGAAGGCCGCACATTTGCAGGTGCGCACGGCCGATAATCATATTCCCGGCCCCAATCAGCCGGTCGATTTCGACACCGGACCGTTCATCACCCAAGGCTTGTCGCCGAGCACGGGCAAGCCGGTGCGCTACTACAATTTCGACGTCCAAGGCACCGCGCCCGCGCCGGTCTACGTGCTGTATCGCCAAGGCGAGGACCAGCCGGTGGCCAGCCAGCTCGACATCATCGATACGCTGCCGGGCGAGACGGGCTACAACGATTTCCGGCAGGTCTGGAAAGTGTCGGTGCCCAAGGCCTATGTCGCCAATACGATCACTGACGCGGCGACGCTGCTCGACGCCGGTTACAAGATGGAATCGACCGGTGCGTTGTGGAACATGCCGGTAGTGCCCGACAAGTCGACCGCGCGGGCGCGTTTGAACGGCGCAAGCGCGGCGCTGCAACGCGCCTGGTATCAAGGTCAGGTGGCGAAATTCTTCAGCTTCGCCGAGGCGCCGTTGGCCGGGGCCAGCGTGCCGCTGTCGCCGATTTACGTGACCTTCAACCTCAATCCCGGCGCGCCGAACGGCGGACCCGGCTCCGGTTTCAAGACCGAGCCCAACTCCGAGCAGACGCATAACGTGCCGTTCACGCTCCCAGGAGACCCGGGCTATTCGCCGCTCTGGCTGGTGGCGGTCTACGACAACGCCGATTTTCCATCGGTGCACGATAAGGCCTCGGCGCAGAAGGCCAAGGTGCTCGCTCCTGGAGCGGCGACGGTCAACTGCCCGATCGTGTTCGAGACGCCCTAGGCTGGCAATCCGAAATCCCGCTGTCCTTAAGCGAGTAGGGGGCCACGCGCGGGTTGCCACAAGAGGCGCGATCCCCGATATACTCCCCCAGGGAGGTTGGCAGCAGGCGCGTGCCTCGCCAACCGGGTCAGGTCCGGAAGGAAGCAGCCCTAACGAGCGTTTCGCGGGTTGTTCGTCCAGCCTCCCACCTCGCGCCCCAAGTGTAAGATGCGTCGCGGCTTGGCGGCCGCTCCGTTTGAAACCCTTTCGCGTGAAAGTTCCGCCCATCGATGGCCGACGCCGAACCCCAGAAAAGCGCGCCGCAGCGTCCCGCCAAGGGCAAGGCTGAAGCCTCAGCACCTCGCGCGCACGCGCCCGAGAGCCACGCGGCGCTCGCCCGCAAATACCGGCCCAAAATCTTCGCCGAGTTGATCGGCCAGGACGCCATGGTCAGGACGCTGCGCAACGCCTTCGCCTCGGGCCGGATTGCCCAAGCCTATATGCTGACCGGCGTGCGCGGCGTGGGCAAGACCACGACCGCGCGGCTGATTGCCCGCGCGCTCAACTACGAGGCGCCGGGCATCGCGGGCCCCACGCTCGACATGCAAGCGGAAGGCGTGCATTGCCGCGCCATCCTCGAAAGCCGGCATCTCGACGTGGTCGAGATGGACGCCGCCTCGCATACCGGCATCGACGACATCCGCGAGCTGATCGATAGCGCCCACTACAAGCCGAACCTCGCCCGCTACAAGGTCTACATCCTCGACGAGGTGCACATGCTGTCGAAGCCGGCCTTCGCCGGCCTGCTCAAGACGCTGGAAGAGCCGCCCGAGCATGTGAAATTCATCTTCGCCACCACGGAGGCGCGCAAGGTGCCGGTGACGGTGCTGTCGCGCTGCCAGCGCTTCGACCTGAAGCGCATCGAGATCGAGGCGCTGATCGAGCATTTGTCGGGCATTGCCCAGGCGGAAGGCGCGAGCGCCGAGCGCCCCGCGCTGGCGTTGATCGCCCGGGCGGCGGAAGGCTCGGTGCGCGATGCGCTCTCCATCCTCGACCGCGCCATCGCCTTCGGCGGCAGCGAGGTCAAGGCCGATGCCGTGCGCGGGCTGCTGGGTCTCGCCGACCGCACCCGCATCTTCGATCTGCTGGAGACGGTGCTCAGGGGCGACGCCGGCGGCGCGCTCAAGCAGCTCGACGCGCTGACCCGCGATGGCGCCGAGCCCGGCCAGGTGATCGCCGATCTCGCCGATGCGGTGCATGCCGTGACGCTGGTCAAGGCCGCCGGCGCCGCGAGCGCCGATCCCGCGGCGAGCGAGGCCGAGCGCGCCCGTGCCGCCGATCTCGCCCAGCGCCTGGCGATGCCGGCTCTGGCCCGCGCCTGGCAGATGCTGCTGAAAGGTCACGAGGAGGTGAGGGGGTCGCCGCGCCCCCCGGCCGCCGCCGACATGGTGCTGGTGAGACTCGCTTATGCCGCCGATCTTCCCCCGCCGGGAGAGCTCGCCCGGCGTCTGACCGACGGCGCCGGCATCAGCGCTGGCCAAGCCGCAGGCGCGGCGTCGCCCAGGCCCTCGCGCAAGCCGGAGCCCGCCGAGACGCTTCGCGCCCCTCGCGCCGAGGCCGTTCGGGCCGAGCCGCGCAACATTGAGGCCCCTCCCGCCGAGACCGAAAACCCGGCGCCTTCCGTCGAACTCGAGGACGACGAGCCGGCCGATGCGCCCGCGCCGTTGCCCGAGCTGAAAAGCCTCGACGATGTGGTTGCCCTGGCCGAAGCCAAGCGCGATCTCAAGCTCAAGCACGCGCTGCTGGAGCAGGTGCGGCTGGTTCACTTCAAGCCCGGCAATATCGAGATCAATCCGTTGCCGCAGGCGCCGCGCGAGCTCGGTCAGGAGCTGATGCGCAAGCTGAAGGCCTGGACCGGGCGGGTATGGATCGTCGCGGTAAGCGATGAGGAGGGCGCTACGCCGCTCGGTCAGCAGCGCCGCGACAAGGAGGCGGGCGAGATCGAGAAGGTCCGCGAGCATCCGGCCGTCAAGCAGGTGATGCAGCATTTCCCCGGCGCGCGTATTGCCGCGGTGAGGCCCGTGGCCGAGCCCGCGCCGCCAGCGGACGGCGCGGACGAGCCGGACGAGTTCAAGGAGGACGGGACCAACTGATGAAGAATTTCGCCGAGATGATGAAGCAGGCGCAACAGCTGCAGGGCCGCATGGCCGACATGCAGGCCGAGCTCGAGCGCTTGGCTATCGAGGGCCGCTCCGGCGGCGGCATGGTGGTGGTGACGCTTTCCGGCAAAGGCGACATGACCGGCCTCAAGATCGACCAATCCCTGCTCAAGCCGGAGGAGGCCGAGATTCTCGAGGACCTCATCGTCGCCGCGCACAACGACGCCAAGGCCAAGGTCGAGGAGGCGATGAAGGAGAAGATGAAAAGCATCACCGGCGGCCTGCCGCTCCCTCCCGGCCTCAAGCTGTTCTGATTGCATGGCGCGCGTCGCGGCAGGTCCCGAGATCGAGCGCCTGATTCAGCTCCTGGCCCGGCTGCCGGGGCTCGGCCCGCGCTCGGCGCGGCGCGCGGCCCTGCATCTCGTCAAGAAGAAGGAACAGTTGCTCGAGCCGCTGGCTGCCGCCTTGGCCGAGACCCGCGACACCATCCTCACCTGCGAGACCTGCGGCAATATCGATACGCAGAGTCCGTGCACCCTCTGCCGCGATCCGGCGCGCGACCGCTCGCTGATCTGCGTGGTCGAGGAGGTGGGCGATCTCTGGGCGCTGGAGCGCGCCGGCGTGCTCAACGGACTCTACCACGTGCTCGGCGGCACGCTGTCGCCGCTCGACGGCGTCGGGCCGGACGACCTCTCCATCGCCAAGCTGGTCGAGCGCGCCAGCGATCCGCAAGTCAAAGAAGTGCTGCTGGCGCTGAACGCCACTGTCGAGGGCCAGTCCACCGCCCATTATCTGATGGATCGGCTGGTCGGGGCGAATGTCACCGTCTCGCGGCTGGCGCATGGCGTGCCGATCGGCGGCGAGCTCGATTATCTCGACGAGGGCACGCTCGCCGCGGCGGTCAAAGCGCGGAAGACGATGTAGGGCGATGCACGGCCGCGTTGTCGTCGTCAACGACAGAATGCAGCGAGACTACCGCTACCAATTGAGCGCGCCCACCGGCCGAAATTTCGATCCCGAGTTCAAGCCCGAATTGACGCCGCGTGAGATGCTGCGGCTCGGCGTGTTTTGCGGCAAGTACATGACCGATACGCGAGAGGAGTTTCCCGACAGCTGGTTTGTCGGCGCCAAACTCGCCGGGAAGCATCGCGACTGCGCGCTCAACTTCTTCGGGGTCGACGCGAGCCAGCCGCTATCGGTCTGGCGCGAGAAGGGCTGGCTTCACCCCGACGATCCGCGCGGCTGGTTTCAATGGTATTGCCGCTATTATCTCGGACGCCGCATGCCTGACGAGGACCGGCGGCAGATCAAACGCTGGAAAGCGATGCGCCGGCACATCAAACAGATCGAGCGCAATTGCGCGCCCGGAGACATCTTCTGCCGCCCCAGGCAGCGGCAGGCGCTGCTGCATTGGGCCTACGACAGCCGCAAGATCTGATGCGCCGGGTTAGCCGGACGCCTCCGTCAGCCGCTCCTTCTGCTCGATTGCGGCAAACGCCCCGCGCTCCGTGAGCAGCCACAGGATCAGCAGCCCGGGAATGGCCGCTGCGGCGCACAGCATGAAGAACACGATCCACCCCGTCGCCGCGGCGACGAAGCCGGTGATCGAGGCGAGCGTGGTGCGCCCGAGCGAGGCGAGCGCGGTGAGCAGCGCAAATTGCGTGGCGGTATGCGCCGGGCTGGTGCACAGCGCCGATAGATAGGCGATGAACACGACGGTGCCGATGGCGCTGGTGAAATTCTCCGTGGAGATGGCGACGGCGAGGCCGAGATGGTTCACCCCGAGCCAGGCGAGCCAGGAGAAGGTGAAATTCGCCACCGCTTGCAGCAGCCCCGCGACCAGCAGCGCGCGCGACAGCGGCATGGCGCGCGCGAGCAAGCCGCCGGCCACGCCGCCGAGCAGCGAGGCGATCAGCCCCACCCCCTTGACGATCGCCGCATAGCTCGCCTTGTCGAAGCCGATATCCAGCACGAACGGCCCGGTCATCACCCCGGCGAAGGTGTCGGTGAGCTTGTAGAGAATAACGAACAGCAGGATCAGCAGCGCATCCTTCTTGGAGAAGAAATCGGCGAAGGCGGCATAGGCCGCGCGGAAGAATCGCGCCAAGGGGTTGCCGATCCGCTCGCCCGCCGCTTCCGCTTCGGCCTCGCGTCCCTTTTCGCGCGGCTCCTTCGCCAGCAGCGCCGCCACCATGCCGATGACGATCAACGCCGCCATCGCCGCATAGCCGTAAGCCCAGACCAGGCTCTTATCGACGCCGACATGCTCGAGATAAGCGACCAGCGCGACGGCGCCCGCGGTTGAGACCAGCATGCCGATGCGATAGGCGGCGACGAAATAGGCCATGCCGGCCGCCTGGTTCTCGGTCGGCAGATATTCGACGCGGAAGGCGTCGATGACGATGTCCTGGGTGGCCGACGCCGTGGCGACGATGACGGCGGCGAGCGCCACGAACCAGGGCGCCGATAACGGATCCTGGAGGCCGAGAAAGACGATCGCCACCATCAACAGGATTTGTGAGAACACCAGCCAGCCGCGCCGGTGGCCGAGCAGGCGGCCGAGGATCGGCACCTGGAAGGCATCGACGATGGGCGCCCACAGGAATTTGATGGTGTAGGGAACGCCGACCAGGGCGAACAGGCCGATCGTGCCGAGATCGACGCCGACATCCTTCATCCACAACAGCAGCGTCGAACCTGACAGCGCGAGGGGCAGGCCCGACGAGAAGCCGAGCAGCAGGATGATGAGGACGCGCGGATCGAGAAATACCGCGGCGGCGCGGGCCCAGCGCTCGCCGATGGTCAGTCTTGGCGTGGTCCCCTCGCTCGCCGTCATGTTTCCTACATACCAACCCCAGCCGGTCTCGTCATGCCCGGCCTTGTGCCGGGCATCCACGAATTGCGGGAACGCTGTCAAAAGTCGTGGATGGCCGGGACAAGCCCGGCCATGACGGCGTGCGAAAAGCCAGGACAATTGATCCTTGTCATCTGATCCTTGTCATCGCCCGGCTTGACCGGCCGATCCAGTAACCGCCGATAGGCGTTAGATGACCGAAGCAGGGGTTACTGGATGCCCGCTTTCGCGGGCATGACAATGGAGAGAGGCATGGTTCGAAGTCACAGGCATCGATCATTTGGTCTTGAGCGTCGGCGACTTCGAGAAATCCAAGGCGTTCTACGCGCCGCTGATGGCGTTCCTGGGTTTCGACGTCGAGGCCGAGTACGAAGGCATGATGGGCTGGGCCAACGGCAAGACGCTGTTTTGGATCGCCGCGGCCGACACCAAAGGCAAGACGCACAAATACCGCAAGGGCGATATCGGCTTCCATCACTATGCCTTCCGTCTGCGCAGCCGGAAGGATGTCGATGCGCTGCAAGCCTATTTGGAGGAGCAAGGCGCCAAGATCGTCGATCCCGCCGGCGAATATTACGACGACTATTACGCCGTGTTCTTTCTCGATCCGGACGGCATGAAGCTCGAAGGCATGCGCTACGGCGAGACGCACGAGCAGGCCGCCAAGAAACGCGCGGCTCGCAAGCGCGCGGCGAAGAAGCGCGGCTGAGCCCAGCCGCTCCCGCTAGGATGCAGCGCCAGAGTTCTGTGCCGGCGCATGTCCGCTGCGACGCAAGATCTCGATGATCAGCGCGGTTGACCAGCCGATCAGCATGATGCCGTTCAGCGCCGTGATCGGCCCGAGCATGTGCCATTGCGGCAAGGGCAGCACGTCGCCATAGCCGAGCGTGGTGTAATTGCCGAAGGCGAAATAGACGAGGTCGGTGCCGGGCGGCGCCGCGCCTACCCACTCATAAGTGTGCGCCCACACCACGACTTCGGCGAAGTGCCCCGCCACCAGCAGCGTGCCGGTGGAGACGATCACCAATGTGTATTGCAGCACATGCGGAGCGAAGGAATCGCTCACCGACACCCGCCTGACCGTCCAGGCCACCGCGGCGAGCAGCACGGCGTGGATGATGAGATTGACCAGGCTGGTGGCGCCACCGACCAGCATCTGGTCGAGCATGGAGCCGCCGATCAGGAGCTGGTCGATGAGTTCGCCCTGCATCTATTCTCCGGGGAGAAGGCTCGGTTGGCGGAACCCGCCGTTTCGCCGCCGCTCCGCTGGCTCTCGCGTTTGCGGAGCGGGCTGAGGCGCGGGGGTGGCGCCGTTGTGGTGCTCGACCTGCGCCGGCGCCGACTCCGCTAGATCCAAGGTCTCGATCTTGCGCCCACGCGACGCGATCTTCTCCGACGAGGTGAGGATCTTGTCGATGTCGTCGTTGGCCTGGCCGAAATGGCGTTGTAGGTCGAGCACGCGCTCGCGGAAGCGGCCCATGTCGTCCATCAGCTTCGCCACCTCGCGCTGGATCAGGTGCGCCTGCTCGCGCATCTGCACGTCCTTCAGGATCGCCTGCATGGTCTGCACCGCCAGCATCAGCATGTTCGGCGCGCAAATGACGATGCGGGCGCGATGCGCCTTCTGCACCAGGTCGGAGAAATGTTCGGCGAGATCGGCGTAGATCGCCTCGGACGGCACGAACAGGATCGCCGTGTCCTGCGTCTCGCCGGTGATGAAGTAACGCTCCGCCATGGCGTCGACGTGGCGGCCGACATCGACGCGCACCCGCCGCGCCGCTTCCTTCTTCTCCTCCTCGCGTCGCGCGGTGCGGAACGCCTCGAAGCCTTCCAGCGGGAACTTGGCGTCGATCACCACGCCGGCCGCCGAATTCGGCATGTGCAACAGGCAGTCCGGCCGCTTGCCGTTGGAGAGCGTCGCCTGGAACGTGTAGGCGCCCCGCGGCAGCCCGTCCTTGACGATGGTCTCCATGCGCATCTGGCCGAAAGCGCCGCGCGCCTGCTTGTTGGCGAGGATTTCCTGCAAGCTGACCATGTTGGTCGAAAGGTCGGTCAGGTTCTTCTGCGCGGTGTCGATCACCGCCAGCCGCTCGTTCAGCTTGGCGATCGATTCATGCGTCTTGCGCGAGGTTTCGTTGAGATCGGTGCCGACGCGATGCGTCATGCGGTCGAGCCGCTCGTTGACGGCGCGGGCGATGTCGCCTTGGCGGGCGACGCTGATCTCGGCAAAGCTCTGCAGGCGGCCCTTGAGTTCGGCCAGCTCGCTCGCCTGCGCCTCGGTCTGCCGCCGCCGCCGGCCCATATGCACGCTCACGATGATGGCGAGCGCAATCAGCGCCAGCACGGCAAGCCCCGCCAGCGCCAGCAGCACGAGCACCGGGTCGAGCGTGACGCTCCCGATCCTGATCGGCTCCATGACCATGGTGAGAACGTATAGCCCGATTCGTTCTTTTAGACCAAAACAGGAACATGTTGACCGCCCCGCGCCGCAACCTTATGTCACCGGCTCACATGGCCATCCGTCCCATCCTCACCATCCCCGACCCGATCCTGCGCAAGAAGGCCAAACCCATCGAGCGCGTCGATGCGGAGCTGCGCCGGCTGATCGACGACATGCTCCTGACCATGTACGACGCGCCGGGCATCGGCCTTGCCGCGCCGCAGATCGGGGTTTCGCGGCGACTGATCGTCATGGACCCAGCCAAGGACGAGGCGCCCAAGAGCCCGGTGATCATGGTCAACCCGCAGATTCTCGAGCGCTCCACCGAGCTGCGGGTCCACGAGGAGGGCTGCCTTTCGATCCCCGACTACACCGCCGAGATCGAGCGGCCTGCCAAGACCCGCGTCGCCTATATCGACCGCGAAGGGGGAAAGCAGGAGATCGAGCTGCAAGGCATCTGGTCGACGCTGGTCCAGCACGAGATCGACCATCTCAACGGCGTGCTGTTCATCGACTATCTGTCGCGGCTGAAGCGCGACATGGTGGTGCGCAAATACACCAAGCAGAAACGCACGGAGGCGCTTTAGTCGTGCTGTTCACCGCCGCCGTCGCTCTCGAGGTCGCGGCGGCGATCGTCGCGATGCCGACATAAAGGCGGATGGCGCCAATGCGCATCATCTTCATGGGAACGCCCGATTTCGCGGTGCCGTCGCTGCGCGCCATTCGCGCGGCGGGCCATGAGGTCGTGGCGGTCTACACCCAGCCGCCGCGCCAGGCGGGGCGGGGCATGGCCTTGCGCACATCCCCCGTACAGCAGGAGGCGGAGCAAGCGGGCCTCGCCGTGCGCACGCCGGCGCGGCTGAAAAGCGCCGAGGAGCAGCAGCGGTTGGCTGCGCTCGATGCCGATGCCGCGGTGGTCGTGGCCTATGGCATCATC
This sequence comes from uncultured Alphaproteobacteria bacterium, assembly GCA_963798815.1. GTDB lineage: Bacteria > Pseudomonadota > Alphaproteobacteria > Rhizobiales > Methyloligellaceae > Methyloceanibacter. Next base: position 499,443 of record CAWCUW010000003.1, on the reverse strand, counting down.
CTGCCGCAACCGATTCTCGACGGCACGCGCCACGGCGCCTTCAACCTGCATGCCTCGCTGCTGCCGCGCTGGCGGGGCGCCGCGCCCATCAACCGCGCCATCATGGCCGGCGACAGGGAGAGCGGCGTGTCGATCATGCGGCTCGACCAGGGCCTCGACACCGGCCCGGTCTGCCTGGAAGCCCGCGTCGCCATCGGTCGCGATATGACGGCTGGTGAATTGCATGACGCGCTCGCCGCAAGCGGGGCCACGCTGCTGGTGCATGCCCTGTCGGCGCTCGAGGCCGGTCGGCTCGATTGCCGGCCGCAAGCCGAGACTGGCGTCACCTATGCCGAGAAGATCGACCCGGGCGAGACGCGCATCGACTGGTCGCGGCCGGCGCCGCAGGTGCACGACATGATCCGTGGCCTCGCGCCCTATCCCGGCGCCTGGTTCGAGGTCGACGTCAAAGGCAAGCGCGAGCGGATCAGGGCGCTCCGCGCGAGCTTGGCGGAGGTCTCCGGCGCTCCCGGCACCGTGCTCGACGATCACTTGATGATCGCTTGCGGCGAGGGCGCGGTGCGCCTCACCGAAGTGCAGCGCGCCGGCAAGAAACAGATGACCGCCGACGAATTCCTCCGCGGCGTGCCGCTTGGTACCGGCATGCAGCTGCGCTGATCGCCATGCCCCGCTACAAGCTCATTCTCGAATATGACGGCACGCCCTTTGTCGGCTGGCAGCTCCAGGAAAACGGTCTCTCGGTGCAGGGCCGTCTGGCGCAAGCCATCAAGGCCTTCTCCGGCGAGGACACCGTGCCGCGCGGCGCAGGACGCACCGATGCCGGCGTGCACGCTCTAGGCCAAGTGGCGCATTTCGACCTCGTCAAGGACTGGGGTCCCGACAAAGTGCGCGACGCGCTGAACGCGCAGCTCAGGCCCGATCCTGTCAGCGTGCTTGCCTGCGAGCCGGTGCCGGACAGTTTCGATGCCCGTTTCTCGGCGACGGCGCGGCATTATCGCTACCGCATCGTCACCCGCCGCGGCCCGCTCGCGCTCGACCGCAATCGCGCCTGGCACGTGCTGCATGGGCTCGATGCCGGCGCCATGCACGACGCGGCGCAAGCGCTTGTCGGCCATCACGACTTCACCACCTTCCGCTCCTCGGAATGCCAAGCCGCCTCGCCGGTGAAGACGCTCGACCGCCTTGCCGTCACCCGCGCGGGCGATGAGATCAGGATCGAGGCGTCCGCTCGCTCCTTCCTGCACAACCAGGTGCGCTCCATGGTCGGCTCGCTGAAGCTGGTCGGGGAGGGGCGTTGGACCGCGCTCGACCTGGCCCAGGCGCTGCAAGCGCGAGACCGGGCGGCTTGTGGGCCCGTGGCGCCCTCTTGCGGCCTTTACCTTGTGAAGGTTGATTACTGAAACAGGGGCCGCCGACGCTTCGCATGGCGCTGGGATCGGGCTAAGATCGACCCACCCGCCATATTCGACGGAGCATCAGTTGCGTGCCGCCGCCCTCTGTTTCGTAGCTGCCCTCGTCCTGTCACAGGCCGCTCTGGCGGAATCCAAGAAGGACTGGGACGATTGCATCTCCAGCGACGCCGAGGTCAGCCTCGCCGGCTGTAGCAAGATCATCGGCCGTGGGCTGGACACCAAGAACAATCTCGCCATTGCCTATTTCAATCGCGGCATCGCCTATCAGAACAAGGGCGACCACGCCAAGGCGATCGCCGAATTCACCCAGTCGATCAAGCTGAACGCTTCCGATCCGGCCGCCTACCGCAATCGCGGCTACTCTTATGCGCAGAGCGGCGAGTTCGACCTCGCCATCGACGATTACAATCAGACCATCAGGCTCAAGCCGGACTACGCCAACGTCTATTACGACCGCGGCTGGACCTATGCCGCCAAGCAGGACCATGCGCGCGCGCTCAACGACTACAATCGCGCGGTCGAGCTGGATAAGGACAACCACGATCTCTACAACGATCGCGGCAGCTCCTACGCCGAGCTTGGCGATCTCGACAAGGCGCTCGCCGATTTCGACAAGGCGATCGCGCTGAAGCCCGACTACGCGCTAGGCCACGCCAATCGCGGCTGGGTCCTGGCACAGCGCGACAAGCACGAGGAGGCCGTCGCCGAATATGGCGAGGCGATCCGGCTGGCGCCGGGCAATCCCGACAATCTCAACGATCGCGGCTGGTCGCTGATCAAGATCGAGCAATATGACCTGGCCATCGCCGATTTCAGCGAGGCGATCCGCATCAAGCCGGACCACGTCCTCGCTTGGCAGAATTGCGGCTGGGCTTATTGGCTGAAGGGTGATCTCGACAAGGCGCTTGCCGATCTCGATCAGGCGGTCAGCCTCGATCCAGACAATCTCGACCCGCGGCTCGACCGCGCCGCGGTGCTCGACGACCGGGGCGATATCGACCAGTCGATCGCCGCCTATGACAAGATCCTGGCCGTGGCTCCGGATGATGGCAGGGCGCTGAACGGCCGTGCGTGGGGCTATGCGCAGAAGGGCGAGCTGGAAAAGGCACTCGCCGATTCCGAGCGTGCCGTGGCGCTGCTCAAGGACGAGCCGAACGCGCTGCATACCCGTGCCTGGATCTACATGAACAAAGGCCAGCTCGACATCGCGCTCGCCGATTTCGACCGTGCGCTCGGCATCGATGCCGAACTTGCCGGCGCTTACGCCGATCGCGGGCGCGCCTGGGAGTTGAAGGGCGATCGCGACAAGGCCATTGCCGACTACCGCAAGGCGTTGTCGCTGAAGAGCCGGCAGCTTTACGACGACAAGGCGAAGACGGTGGCCTTGCAGCGTCTGACCGCGCTTGCCAGCGCGCCCGCAGGCGCCGCTTCGGCAGTGGCCGGCTCCTCGCCCGACCGGACGCCGGACAAGCCCAATCCCGCCGCGCTTGCCGAGACGCGGATCGCGCTCGTCATCGGCAATGGCGCTTATGCCAACGTCAAAGCCCTCAAGAATGCCGACAGCGACGCCAGCGCGGTCGCCGCGAGCTTGCAGCGGCTCGGTTTCGAGGTGACCGAGCGGCACGACCTGACCCTCGCCGAGCTCACCCAGGAATTGAAGGCGTTCGGCGACCGCGCGCCGACCGCCGACTGGGCGGTCGTCTATTACGCCGGTCACGGCATTGAGGTGGGCGGCATCAACTATCTCATTCCGGTCGACGCCGAGCTTGCCACGGCGACCCATGTCGATGACGAGGCGATGCCGCTCGACCGCGTGCTCGGCAAGGTGCAGGGCGCCAAGAAGTTTCGGCTGGTGATTCTCGATGCCTGCCGCGAGAACCCGTTTGCCGTGAAGATGGCCAGCGCCGGCACCACCCGCTCGGTCGGTCGCGGGCTCGCCCGCATCGAGCCGGAAGCCGGTGTGATGGTCGCCTATTCCGCCAAGGACGGCCAGGTGGCGCAGGACGGCGATGGGTCGAACAGCCCGTTCGCCGAGAGCCTGCTCAAATATCTCGATGAGCCGGGGCTCGAGATCAACATGCTGTTCCGGCGCGTGCATGACGACGTGAAGACCCGCACCGGCGGGCAGCAGGTCCCCTTCACCTATGGCGCGCTGCCGGCCGAAGCCCTCTATTTCAAGCCCGGGCAGTAACTGGCCGGCTCGGCGCTTCGGGGAGAGGGGATTTGGTATTCTCCGACCAAACAACAAGCTCCGTCATACCGGCACAAGCCGGTATCCAGGGTCGCTTACTCTGAGCTTGTTGCCCTGGATCCCGGCTTTCGCCGGGATGACGAGAATGAGTAGCTATGCCCGCATAATCACCGTCTCCCAAACCTCGCGTATCATGCCTCCACCTCGTCCACTGAGGGGCGCGATCATGAGGCGTTGCGATCAGCGGGACGAGGTGCGGCGCCCGCGGGCCTTGTCGCAACAAGGCACTCGGGCGGCAGTGGAGCTCCTCCCGGGACCACTAGGAGTCCCCGCCAGGAGCTGGCTGAAGGCTCGGCCGGCGCATTCGCTGCGCGACAGACCGGACTAAAGCGAGGCCCGCTGCCGAAAAGACGCCGTGATTGGCGCGCCGCGAGGCGCCCGCGTGCCGCAAGGCACGAGCCATAAGGATTTTGCGCTTTTCGGCGCGCCATCCCCCTCAAACCCCGGACGCCCGGCGCGTCGCGGCGATGCGCCCTTGCGCCCAGAGGAAGCATGGTCAACTCCCTGAAATTCATATACCTCTCTGCCGCCACCGGGGGAGGGACCATGCCGGCCCGCAACACGTCATGATCAGGCGGATCGCAACGGTCGGCGGGCTCACCCTCGTCTCGCGCCTCACCGGCTTCATCCGTGACGTGGTCATGGCCGCGGTGTTGGGCGCCGGGCCGCTGGCCGACGCCTTCTTCGTCGCCTTCCGGCTGCCCAACCATTTCCGTGCCATTTTCGCCGAAGGCGCCTTTGCCGCGGCCTTCGTTCCCGCTTATGCGCGCACCCTGGAGCAGGCCGGGCTCCCCGCCGCCAAACTGTTCGCCGATCAGATCGCCGCGGCGCTGATCGCCATCAATCTCGTGCTGCTGGCGCTTGCCCTCGTCTTCACCCCGGAGGTGGTCAGCCTGCTCGCGCCGGGTTTCGCCGACGACCCGGTCCGTTTCGATCTCGCCGTGGCGCTCACCCGCATCACCTTTCCCTATCTCGCGCTGGTGTCGATCGAGACGCTGTTCGCCGGCATCCTCAACGCCAATAACCGGTTTGCCGCCGCGGCGGGCGCGCCCATCCTGCTCAATCTGTCGATCATCACCACGCTGCTGCTCGCGCCGTTCTTCCCGGACGCGGGCCACGCCGCCGCCTGGGGCGTGCTCGCCGCGGGCGTGATCATTGCCCTCGTCGTCGGCATCGACGCCGAGACGCATGGCATCGGCATCAGGCTGCGCATGCCCCGGCTGGACGAGCCCACGCGGCGCTTCCTGAAAGCGCTGGGGCCGGCCATCATCGGCGCCGGCGGCGTCCAGCTTGCGCTGTTCGCCGACACGCTGATCGCCTCCTTCCTGCCGACCGGCGCGCTGTCGGCGCTCTACTACGCCGACCGCATCAACCAGCTCCCCATCGGCGTGGTCGGCATCGCCGTGGGCACCGTGTTGCTGCCGGAAATGTCGCGGCGGCTCGCATCCGGCGACGAGAAGGGGGCGGCTTCCGCGCAAGCGCGCGGCATCCAGCTGGCGCTGCTGCTCACCATCCCTTGCGCGGTGGCCTCCATCGTCATTCCCGATCTCATTATGCGCGCGCTGTTTGCGCGCGGCGCTTTCACGGTGTACGACGCGGCCGCGGCGGGCGCCACGCTCGCCGCCTATTCGTTCGGCCTGCTGCCCTTCGTGCTGATGCGAAGCTTCACCGCGCCGTTCTATGCGCGCGGCGATACCGCAACGCCGGTCAAGGCCGCGCTGCTCGCCGCGGCCATCAACATCCTGTTGAAGGTGCTGCTGATGGGCCATCTCGCGCAAGTCGGCCTGGCGCTCGCCACCAGCGTCGGCGCCTGGATCAATCTGAGCCTGCTTGCGGTGTTCGCTCGCCGCCAGGGCTTCGCCGTGTCGGGCGCGGCCATTGGCAAACCGGTGGCGAAGCTGCTTGCCTCGGGCGTCGCGCTTGCGGCGGCGCTGGTCGCCGGCGCTTATGGGCTCGAACGCGCGCTGGCCGGCATGAGCGTGTTTCGCGAGGAGACCATGCTCGGGCTGCTCTTCGTCATCGGCACGCTGGTTTACGGCCTGGCGGTGTTCCTGCTGCTTGGGCGCCGTTGGCTGATGAGCCTGCTGCGGGAGGTGACGGTCGCCGCCGATACCAAGGCCCCGCCGGATCTCGAACAGCCCGACCTGACCGACGATTCGGCCGCGCTTCCCGACAACGAGCCGCCGCCGATGGTTTGATGGCTAGGCGCGCAGATCGACCAGCTCGACCGCGGCGACATCGATCGAGCGGCCGAAAAAAATCGCACCCACGCGGGCGAAACGCTCAGGCGAGTCGGTGGCGAAGAAGCGAGCCTTGTCCCCGCCCGCGTCCTCGCCGCTCTCGATCCCCCCGCGGGCGAGCGCTTCCGCCACGGCTTGCGCCGTGGTCTCGGCCGAATCGACCAGCGCCACCGCCTCGCCGATGGTCTTGCGAATGACCTCGGCGAGTACCGGGAAGTGGGTGCAGCCCAGCACCAGCGTATCCGGCGCCGAAGGGCTCCGGAACAGCGGCCCGAGATAATGTTCCGCCGCCGCATGTGTGGCCGGCGATTCGGTCCAGCCTTCCTCGGCCAGCGCCACGAACACCTGGCAGGGTTGCTGCACGATCTCGGCGTCAGCCATCAGCTTGCGGATGGCCCGGGCATAGGCGCCGCCTTTGACGGTGCCTTCGGTCGCGATCACGGCGATGCGGCGATTGCGCGTGGCGGCGACGCCGGCCCGTGCGCCGGGCTCGATCACCCCGATCACCGGGATTCTCTGCCAGGCCTCTTCCAGCAGATAGAGCGCCACCGACGAGGCCGTGTTGCAGGCGATCACCAGCATCTTCACGCCCTGGTCGAGCAACAGCCCGGTCGCCTGCAGCGCATAGGCCTGCACCGTCTCGGCGCTCTTGGTGCCATAAGGCAGCCGCGCGGTGTCGCCGAGATAGACGAAGCGTTCGCGCGGCAGTCGCGCCACCAGCGCGCGCAGTACCGTCAGCCCGCCCATGCCGGAGTCGAAGACCCCGATCGGCCGGGAATCACCCGGCATCGGCTCCACCGAAGGTGGTGAAATACAGCTCGATGAAGCGCCGGTAGACGGCGGTCAGCTGCTCGAGATCGGCGATCGGCACGTTCTCGTCCACCTTGTGAATCGTGGCGTTGGATAGCCCGAACTCGACCACCGGGCAGTATTCCTTGATGAAGCGCGCATCCGATGTCCCGCCGTCCGTCGCCAGCGATGGCGTGAGCCCGGTCACCTCGCGGATCGCCTCGCTCAACAGCGCATCGAGCGGCCCCGGCGCGGTGAGGAAGGAATCGCTCGGTGGCTCGAAGTCGAGGGTGACGGTGAGGTCCGTGCCGCCGAGCGCGAGCGTGGCCTGTTCGGTGAGCATCGCCTTCAGCGACTCGACCGAGTGCCGGTCATTGAAGCGAACGTTGAACTTTGCCTCGGCGAAGGCGGGGATCACGTTGATCGTGGCATTGCCGACATCGACGCTGGTCACCTCGAGATTTGACGGCGAGAAATGCGCGCTGCCGTAGTCGAGCGGGGAGTCGTAGAAGCGAGCCAGGATCCTCACCAACCCCTTGATCGGATTGTTGGCGAGATGTGGGTAAGCGACGTGGCCTTGCGTTCCCGCCACCTTGAGCCGGCCGTTAAGACTTCCGCGCCGGCCGATCTTGATCGACTCGCCGATTCGCTTGGCGTTTGTCGGCTCGCCGACGATGCAATGATCCGGGCGCTCGCCTTGCTCCTTCATCCAGGCGAGCACCTTGCGCGTACCGTTGATCGACGGCCCTTCCTCATCGCCGGTGATGAGCAGCGAGATCGAGCCGTCGATCTCCCGCCCGCGCGCCTTGACATAGTCGAGCGCCGCGGCGGTGAAGCAGGCGATCGCGCCCTTCATGTCGGCGGCGCCCCGGCCGTAGAGCAGGCCGCCGGCAATCTCCGCGGCGAAAGGCGGATGGGTCCAAAGCTTGGTCTCCCCCGGCGGGACGACATCGACATGGCCGGCGAAGCAGAGATGCGGTGGCCCATCCCCCACGCGGGCATAGAGATTGTCGACCGGCGGGGTATCGTCATCCTTGAAATTGAGGCGCCAGAAGGTGAAGCGCCCGGGCTTCAACGCCTGGATCAACACGTCGAGCACGCCGGCATCGACCGGGGTCACGCTTTCGCAGCGGATCAGGCTCTGGGTGATCTGAACAGCCTTATCGCCGAGCGCGGTCATGCGGTCATCGCCGGGGCATGATCTACCGCACCGCAGCCAAGGGATCGCCGCCGAACCGATTGGGTCCGGGCGTGCCCTTGAGGATGCCAAGCTCGATCAGGAACCACAGGCCAACGCCCATGGTGACAAGGGTGCAGATCCAGCCGAGCGCGTTCGGCTCTTGCGGCGTGCCGGTGAGGCCGAAGGCCTGGAGCAGGCTTGCGATCAGCACCGGAACCAAGCCGTAAAGGGCGGTGATGCCTGGCTTGTCGCGGTCCTGGAAGCGCTTCGCCGCCACCGCGTAACCCGGATAGAACAACGCGAGGGTGATGAGAACGATGAGGATGGCACCGAAGGTCGAAGGTCCGAAAATGAGGCCGATCACGAATCCCAGCACGATGCTGATCACGGCAAGAATGATGGTGCCCACCCAATATTTGGCCCGGTTGATGCGCCCTTCGAACGAGGTGAAGAGATATTGATAGTCCAAATTCATCGTTCCCCCTCCCTTTATGGCCGCCTTTCAGCCGGCCTGGTCCCTTGTAAGGCCGAACGGGCGCCTTGCGAAAGGGGATATCTGTTGGGCAGACCGGGAGCCGGGCTCAGCGCGGGGTCAGGCAGCGGCGTCGGCTTTTGTTTCCAACGGATCGGGGCCATAGCGGTTCGGCCCTGGCGTGCCCGTGGGGAAGCCAAGCGGCACGAGCGTGAACAAAGCGACGAAGCCGGCGCCCGGCAAGATCGCCGCGGCGCTGTCGTTGGCGGCGGCAATCGCCACGGCGAAGCTCGCCCCCAGAATAATCGGCAGTGCGATCAAGTATCCGGGCCGATCGAGATCATGCAGGCGTTTGATGCCGACCGCTGCGACAATCCAGAGCCACAGAAACACCGCGAGAAGGCTGATGGCCGGCATGTCGCGGAGCGGCGTGGCGGAGAAAGCCTCGAACAGGAGAGCGAGTAGAAGCGCCGCAACCATCATCAGCGGGTAGGTCGCAAGAACGACCACCCAAAGCGGCTTGCGAGACATTCGACCCTGCGTCGAGAACAGGAGACGGCCGAAGCGGTAAAGACCCGCTTTGGATGATTTCCCCTCGGGGTCTAAATCCTCTTCGGTCGTGGTGTCGGTTGTCTTCAGGTTTGTTTTCTCGCCAGCGCTCCCATCGCTCGGGTCCGGTACCGACACCTTCTTGGCGTCGCGGCGGGGCGGTGGCGTCTTGTTGTCCGGTTTCTTGACGGGCAGCTCCTCCGTCTTTTCCTCAGTCTTGGTCTTGCGGTGCCTCCCCTCGAGCAGCTTGTCCATCGCCTTGATCAGGCGGTCCATATGCGGATGGAAATCGCGGGCGCTGTCCACCGGGGCCGCCTGACGGAAGGCGAGATTGCGCAAACCCTCCGGAAGATCCGCTGGCGCCGGCAATGCCGCGCCGTCGATCAGCACGGGAATCACCGGAATCTTCTTGGCCAACGCCGCCTCGATCTCGATGCGCACCCAGTCGGTCTCGTCGGTCAATCTGAGCTTGCCGCCTTCGTCGGGCGTGGCCCAGCGCGGCCCGATAATGGCGATAAGAATATCGCAGCGATCGAGCGAGTCCTGGATGTGCTCGCGGAAATCGAGTTCGAAGGGGATCGAGTTCGATATCCATGAAGACGTTGTCTTCGCCGAAGTGGTCCTTCAGCCGATCATGGACGCGCCCGGCGATCCACGCGGTGTCCTCCCGGCGGTAGGAAAGGATGATGGTCGGCACGGCCTTGGGTCCTGACGCTTCTGGCGGACTTTAGCCGAACGGCGGTGTGAGCGGAACAGCCCGCACGCCCTGGTTTCGTTAACAGCTAGTCACGCAGCAACTCATTGATCGAAGTCTTGGCGCGGGTGCGCTCGTCCACGGTTTTGACGATGACGGCGCAATAGAGCGACGGCCCTGGCGCCCCGCCGGGAAGCGGCTTGCCGGGCATCGCGCCGGAGACCACCACCGAATAAGGCGGCACTCGGCCGTAATGCACCACGCCCGTGGCGCGGTCGACGATCTTGGTTGACTGGCCGAGATAGACGCCCATCGAGAGCACGGAGCCCTCGCCGACGATCACGCCCTCGGCGACCTCGGCGCGGGCGCCGATGAAGCAATTATCCTCGATGATCACCGGGTTGGCTTGGATCGGCTCCAGTACCCCGCCGATGCCGGCGCCGCCGGAGACATGCACGTTGCGGCCGATCTGCGCGCACGAGCCGACCGTGGCCCAGGTGTCGATCATGGTGCCGGACTTGACCCGGGCGCCGAGATTGACGAAACACGGCATCAGCACCACGCCGGGCGCGATATAGGCCGAGCGGCGCACCACCGATCCCGGAACGGCGCGGAAGCCCGCTTCCTTGAAGTCCTTCGCCTTCCACTTGGCGAATTTGGTCGGCACCTTATCCCACCAGGAGGAGCCGTCGGGCCCTCCCTCGATCCGGTGTGGTTCGTGCAGGCGGAAGGAGAGCAGGATTGCCTTCTTCAGCCATTGCTGCACCACCCATCCGCCGTCTTGCTTTTCCGCGACCCTGAGCGCGCCTTGGTCGAGGAGCTCGAGCACCTCCTCCACCGCGTCGCGCACCACGCCCTTGGTCTCCGGGGTGATCTCGACGGCGTGCTCATAGGCGCTGTCGATGAAGGTCTTGAGATGGTCGTGGGTCATGGCTCAGGCGAAACTCAGTTTGGCGGGACGTGGCTGAAGGGTGAGGTCGGCGATGCTCTCTGCGCTCCGGCTCTCCGCCAGCGCCGTGCCGATCCCGGCGAGGAAAGGCGCCAGCGCCTCGGTGCGGTGATGAATATGCGCCGGCAGCTCGGTCCATCCCGCCATCGCCTGGTGCTCCGGATGCTCGGTCAACCCGTGCACCAGGACCGTGGTCATGCCGACCCGATGCGCGGTCTCGAGATTATGCGGCAGATCGTCGAACATGGCGGCCTCGTGCGGCACCACGTCATGCGCCCGCGAGAAGCGCTCATAGGCTTCGCGCATCGGCTTGGGATGGATGTATTCCAGGGCGTGGATGTCGCAAATATCCTGGAAATGTCCGGCTACGCCGAGCCGGGCCATCACCGCTTCGGCGTGCTTGCGCGAGCCGTTGGTGAAGATGAATTTGCGCCCCGGGAGAGTGTCGAGCGCCGCCGCGAGCTCAGGCGAGGGGAGGACAGCCGACAAATCGATATCGTGCACGTAATCGAGAAAGGCGTCGGGCGAGGTGCCGTGGCGCAGCACAAGCCCCGCCAGCGTCGTGCCGTGCTCGTAGTAATAGGTCTCGCGCAGTCTCTGCGCCTCTGCGAGCGGAATGCCGAAACTGTTCTGGATGAACTCGCCCATGCGCCGGTCGATCTGGGCGAACAGATTGCAGTCGGCTGGATAGAGCGTGTTGTCGAGATCGAACACCCATGCTTCGACGTGATCGAAACCCGAAGCGCGCGTCGCGGGATCGCTCATTCCTGTCACCTTCCGCTCGACCGCGGCCGGCGCCGCTCGATCAGGGTTCCCGCGCCATGCTCGGTGAACAATTCGAGCAACACGGCATGCGGCACCTTGCCGTTGATGATCACCACGCCCTCGACGCCTTCGGCGATCACGTCCATGCAGCTCTCGATCTTGGGGATCATGCCGCCGGAGATGGTGCCGTCGTCGATCAGGGCTTGCGCCTCCGTCGTGGTCAGCGACTTGATCAACTGACCGCTCTTGTCGAGCACGCCTTCCACGTCGGTCAGCAGCAAAAGCCGCTTCGCCTTCAACGCCGAGGCGAGTGCCGCCGCGAACGTGTCGGCGTTGATGTTGAGCGTCTCGCCGTCGGGCCCGACCCCGATCGGCGCCACGACCGGGATCAGGTCGGAATGGATGATCACGTCGATGATATGCGGATCGACCGCCACCGGATCGCCGACAAAGCCGAGATCGGCGATCTGCTCGATATCCGAGCCGGGATCGCGCCAGCGGCGCTCGAGTCGCTTGGCCCGCATCAGATTGGCGTCCTTGCCGGAAATGCCGACTGCCTTGCCGCCTTGGCTGTTGATGGCGGTGACGATCTCCTTATTGACCGAGCCGGCCAGCACCATCTCGACCACCTCGACCGTTTCGCGGTCGGTGACGCGCAAGCCGCCTTTGAACTCGCTCTTGATATTGAGCCGCTCCAGCAGCAAGCCGATCTGCGGGCCGCCGCCATGCACCACGACCGGATTCACCCCGGACTGCTTGATCAGCACGATGTCGCGGGCGAAGTCGGCCGCAAGCGAAGGGTCGCCCATGGCGTGGCCGCCATATTTTACCACCACCGTTTTCCGGTCGTAGCGCTGCATATAGGGCAGCGCCTCGGACAGTACCTTCGCCTTGGCATGCACGGTGGCGAGGATGTCGGCCGTAGCCTGGATCGCGGCCGGCTTTGAGCCTGGCTTGGGCGCTGCCGGCGGCTTCGACTTTGCCGGGGATGGTTTGGTCTTGCTCACCCGGCGCTTATAGCGGCGCGAGGGTGGGCGGTACAAGCATAAGCCCGATCTATTCAGAGCATTGCCGCTCGATTATACGTCCTGTCATGAAGCCGAATTCAATCCGAAGAAAGCGCGCCGAGGACGGGCATCCGGAGGCCGCCGACAACGGTCTCCCGCCCGCGAGATCGGCGCTTCCGGGGCGAGGGGGCTTGGCGCGCATCGGCGCCGCTTTTTTCAACTCGGTGCGCGGCCTGCAAGAAGGGCTCGCCACCGAATCGGCGATCAAGCAGGAAGTGGCGATTGCCTGTCTCCTCCTGCCTTTCTCTTTCTTCATCGCCCGCGATGTGTGGACCTGGGTGGCGCTGGTCGCCAGCCTGTTGTTCGTGCTGTCGATCGAATTCCTCAACACGGCGATCGAGCGGCTCTGCAATCACATCCAGCCCGACCGGCATGAGGCGATCCGCATCACCAAGGACCTCGCCTCCGCCGGCGTGTTCTTCGCGCTGGCTCTCGGCGCGCTGGTCTGGATCGCGGCGCTCTGGGCGCGTTTTGCCGGCTAATCGGCGAGAAGTCTGGCGATCGCCGCGCGCAGCTCCTCGATGCCAGATCCCCTGCGGGCCGAGGTGGTGAGGATTTGCGGATAGGACGCCGGGTGCTTCGCCAGCGTCTGCGTGACCTTCTCCAGCAATGCCGCGAGCTCCGAGGCTTTGGGCTTGTCCGCCTTGGTCAGCACCACCTGATAGGAAACGGCGGCTTCGTCGAGCAGCTTCATCGTCTCGGTGTCATTGGCCTTGATGCCGTGCCGCGCGTCGATCAGCACGAACACGCGCTTCAGCTCGCAGCGACCCCGCAGATAGTCGCGGATCAGCCGCGTCCAACCTTTGACCGCGGCCTTCGATGCCCGCGCATAGCCGTAGCCCGGCATGTCGACTAGGTAGGGTCCGCCGATCTTGCCGAGCGTGAAGAAATTCAGTTCGCGCGTGCGCCCCGGCGTCACCGAGACACGCGCGAGGCTGGTCCGCCCCGTGAGCGCGTTGATTAGGCTCGACTTGCCGACATTAGAGCGGCCGGCGAAAGCGATCTCAGGCCGTCCGTCCTTCGGCAAATCGTCGATGCTCACCACGCCTTTGACAAAGGTGCAGGGCTCTTTGAACAGCGCCTTGCCGCGGGCGAGGTCGGCCTTGGTGAACTCGATGGCGCCCATGGTTCACCCCACGCGGTCGGCGCGACCGCTACCCTTTGGTCTCGGCCTTGGCGCTCTTCTTGCTCTTCTTCAGCCCGAGATTTTCAAGCAGCGGAATGTCCACCCCCTGGCGCGCCATGATCACCGATTGCTGGATCACCGACAGCGTGTTGTTCCACGCCCAGTAGATCACCAGCCCGGCCGGGAAGGAGGCGAGCAGGAAGGTGAAGAACACCGGCATCCAGGAGAAGATCTTCTGCTGCATGGGATCGGGCGGCGCCGGGTTCAGCTTCATCTGCACCCACATGGTCACGCCCATGATCAGCGGCCAAATGCCGATCATCAAGAAATGCGGCGGGTCCCACGGGATCAGCCCGAATAGGGTGAACAGGTTGGTCGGGTCCGGCGCCGAAAGGTCCTTGATCCAGCCGAAGAACGGCGCGTGCCGCATCTCGATGGTGACGAACAGCACCTTGTAAAGCGCGAAGAAGATCGGGATCTGCACCAGGATCGGCAAGCAGCCCGAGGCCGGGTTCACCTTCTCCTTCTTGTACAGCTCCATCATCGCCTGCTGCTGGCGCGCGCGATCGTCGCCGTAACGCTCCTTGATGCGCTGCATCTCCGGGGCGAGCAGCTTCATCTTGCTCATCGACACGTAGGACTTGTTGGCGAGCGGGAACAGCACGAGCTTGATGCCGAGCGTGACAATCAGGATGGCGATGCCGAAATTGCCGACCAGCTTGTAGATGTAGTCGAGGGCGAAGAAGAGCGGCTTGGTCAGGAAATAGAACCAGCCCCAGTCGATCAGCAGGTCGAATTTCGGGATGCCGTACTTCGCGGCGTAGCCGTCGACGGTGTTGACCTCCTTGGCGCCGGCGAACACCTGGCCCTTGGCCTCCGCGGTTCCGCCGGCGGGGACCGAAAGCGGCCCCATCAGGTAGTCGGTCTGAAAGCGGTCGCGACCCTCGACTTGCGAGCCGGAGAATTTGGCGTCGAAGGCCTTGCCCTGCTCCGGGATGACCACGGTCGCCCAATATTTGTCGGTGATGCCGAGCCAGCCATGCTGGCTCTTGAAGGTGGCAGGCGGATTATCGATCGCCTTCTGGTAGCTGATCTCCTCCAGCCCGCCATCGTCGACGACGCCGATCAGGCCTTCATGCAGGATGTAGAAGCCCTTCACCAACGGCCGGTCATGACGCGAGACGAGACCGTAAGGATAAAGCGTGATTGCCTCGGCGCCGCTATTGGCCACCGTATCGTCGACGGTGAACATGTATTTGTCGTCGACCGAGATGGTGCGGGTGAATTTGAGCCCCTTGCCGTTGTCGTAGGAGAGCGTGACCGGCGAGCTTTGCGTCAGCGGTCCTTGCGTCTGCGCCGTCCACAACGTATCGGCAGTGGGTAGCCCCTGGTCCTGGTCCCCGGTGGCGCCGACAAAGCCATGCTCGGCGTAGTAGGCGTCGGGTCCGCCCGCCGGCGACAAGAGAATTACCATCGGGCTCGCGGGCTCGACCGTCTCGCGATAGTCCTTCAGCGTCAGATCGTCGATGCGGGCGCCCTTCAGCGCGATCGAGCCCTTGAGGCTCGGCGTGTCGATGGCGATCCGCGGGCTTTGCGCCAGGGCCTCCTCGCGGGTCAGCGTCGCGCCCGTGGCGGCGGCCGGTTGCGGTGCCCCGCCAGGGGTAGTCTCTCCGCCCGTTTGCGGCTGTGGCGGACCCGGTTCGACCGGCTGCGTCTGCTCACCTGCCGGCGTCACCGGCGGCGGATGTTTCGGCACGAAGAAAAACTGCCAGGCGAACAGCACGCCGATCGACAGAACGATGGCCAGGATGAAGTTGCGGTTGTTCTCGTCCATGTCGCCTTCGGTTCTGTGGCTCGCAGCTCGGGGCCAGCGCTTGGCTTACTTGGGGAGTGAGGCAGGTGAGGTCTAGCGGCGTCTAGCGCTTCTTTGCTGAGGAGGGCTCGTGCACCTTGGCAAGCGCCCGTTCAAGATCCCTGATCAGATCGGCGAAGCGCCGTTGTACCGTGCCCTCCCGGGCGATCAAAACATAATCATAGCCTTCCACGGCGCGGTCGGGCGCCGTCAGTCGCACCGCTTCCTTCAAGCGTCGCCGCGCCCGGTTGCGCAGAACCGCTCCGCCAAGCGCCTTGGTCGCAGTGAAGCCGAACCGGGCGAGTTGTTGCGCCTTGGACTCGCCGTTGCGTTTGCGCGCCTGGAGCACGAGCGACGGCGTAACGTGCCGGGCGCCACCCCTTACATGCAGGAACTCCGCGCGGGTCTTGAGACGTCCGATCGCCGTCACCGGTAGAGCCTGCCGGCTTACGCCGACAGACGCTTGCGTCCCTTGGCTCTGCGCCGTGCGAGCACCTTCCGCCCGCCCGTCGTCGCCATGCGTGCGCGAAAGCCGTGGCGCTTCTTGCGGACGAGCCGCGATGGTTGATAGGTGCGTTTCAAGGGAGCGTCTCCTGGCTCGATCGTGCCGCAGTTAACGCCCTAAGGGCGGCGGCGTCTCCACCGCGGCAATTCCCGGGCTTATAGGGTGCGAGAGCGGCCCAAGTCAATCCGCGAGCCTGCCCTGCAGGCCCGGCACGCCGCGATTTTCCTGCCGTGCCGGGCCAAGAGTTGTGCCCTGCAGCAAAAACCGGTTAATCATGGGCAACCCTCCGTTCGGGCGCCTCTCGCCAAGCCTGCAAGTTCCGAAGCATGCGCCACCGCCAATGTGCGTCGTTCTGCCTCGCGCCCTGTGACGGTGCATCACAATGGCGCGAACCCTTATTTCCCCGGCTGCGTAGCAAGGCCAAGTTAGCGGCTTCGGTTGCGGGACAAGGAGTGGCTTTCAGCATGAGCACGGCTTCGGACACGACGCGCAACGCCGTCTTATGGCTGAAGCGGCTTTGGCCGCTGCTGCTTCTCCTCGCCGCCACCGGGTTTGTGCTCGCCATGGGCTGGCAGCGTTACCTCACCCTCCAAGCCTTGGCCGAGAACCGCGAGGCGTTGCGCGGCTATATCGACGGCCACATGCTCATCAGCCTGCTCGGCTTCATCGCGCTTTATACCGCCGTCGTCGCCCTGTCGCTGCCCGGAGGGGCCGTTCTCACCCTTGCCGGCGGCTTTCTGTTTGGCTGGTTCATCGGCGGCGTGAGTTCGATCATCGGCGCCACCATCGGCGCCACCATCGTCTTCCTCATTGCCAGGAGCGCTCTGGGCGAGGTGTTGGCCGCCCGGGCTGGACCCTTTCTGTCTCGCTTTCGCGAGGGATTTCAGCAAGACGCGTTTAGCTATCTGCTATTCTTACGGCTGGTGCCGATCTTTCCGTTTTGGCTGGTTAATTTGGCGCCAGGACTGCTGGGTGTAGGGTTCTGGACCTATGTCGCCACCACCTTCCTTGGCATTATTCCCGGAACATTTGCCTTTTCTCTGGCTGGCAGCGGCCTCGACAGTGTTATCGAGGCGCAGCAAGCCGCGCACCAATCCTGCCTTGCCAAGATGGGACCGGGAGGCCAAGAGTCTTGCTCATACACGCTCGATCCGGGCGCGCTTTTGACGCCGGAGCTGATTGCCGGGCTCGTGGCGCTGGGGGTCGTGGCGCTGATTCCGGTGGCGGTCAAGTGGTTGAGGCGCACGCGCGCCTGAAGCGTAAGGCGATGGGGGACTAGGCGACTATGGAAGAGGTGCTGAAGCCCGACCTCTGCGTCATCGGCGCGGGCTCAGGGGGCCTGTCCGTCGCGGCGGCGGCGGCCCAGCTCGGCGTACCCGTGGTGCTCATCGAAAAGGGGCGCATGGGCGGGGACTGTCTCAATTATGGCTGCGTGCCGTCCAAAGCTCTGCTTGCCGCCGGCAAGCGAGCCGACGCCGTCCGCACCGCCTCCAATTTCGGCATCGACGTCATCGAGGCGCAGATCGACCATCGCGGCGTGCACGACCACGTGCATGGCGTAATCGCGGCGATTGCGCCGAACAACTCCATCGAACGCATGACCGGTCTGGGCGTGCGCGTGATTCAGGCCCAGGCGAATTTCCTCGACAAGTTCACGGTCGAGGCGGGCCGCGTGCTGGTTCGCGCTCGAAAATTCGTCATCGCCACCGGCTCGATGCCGCAGATCCCGCCGATTCCCGGGCTCGACGAGGTTCCCTATTTCACCAACGAGACGATCTTCGACGTCAGCGAGCGGATCCAGCATCTCATCGTGATCGGCGGCGGACCCGTGGGTCTCGAGCTGGCGCAGGCCCACCGCATGCTCGGCTCCCATGTCAGCGTGTTCGATGTCGGCAGCTTCCTCCCGCACGAGGACCCTGAGGCCTCCGCCGTGCTGATCAAGCGGCTAACCGACACGCAAGTCATGCTGCATCCCAACACCAGGGTGGAAAGCGTCGAGCGCTCGGTGCAGGGCATCGGCGTGCATTTCACCGAAAATGGCGAGCCGACCGTGCTGAAAGGCACGCATCTGCTCGTCGCCACCGGCCGCAAGCCGAACGTCAAGTCGCTCAGCCTCGAGCGCGCCGGCGTCACCTATACCGACGCTGGCATCAAGGTGAACGATCAGCTCAAGACCACGAACCGGCGCATCTACGCCATTGGCGACGTGATCGGCGGCCCCGGCTTCACCCACCTCGCCAATTTTCATGCCGGCATCGTCATCAGGAATGCGCTGTTCCGGCTGAAGCCCGACGCGAGCGCCGGCATCATCCCGCGCGTCGTCTATACCGACCCCGAGCTGGCCCAGATCGGCCTCACCGAGGCCGAGGCGCGCAAGCGCTACCGGCGCATCCGCATCTATCGCTGGCCTTACGCCGACAACGATCGCGCCCAATGCGAGCGAGAAACCGAAGGGTTCATCAAGGTTATCACGCGGCCCGACGGCACCATTCTCGGCTGCACCATCGTTGGCGCCGAGGCCGGCGAGCTGCTTCAGCTCTGGGTGGTCGCCATGGCGCGGGACATCAAGATCGGCGACCTCACCTCGCTGGTTTTGCCCTATCCGACTCTCTCCGAACTCTCCAAACGGGTGGCTTATACCTATTATTTGCCTACTTTGACGAAGGGCTGGCTGCGTAGCATCATTGGTTTCCTGCGTCGCTTAGGATAGCGGTGTGGCGCGGCATGCCGCGATTGTCTTAGGTTAGAGTGGTGCTCGTGAAGGACGAGGCTTCGGCCAAAGTTTCGCACAACGGAAGGCCGTCCCGTTATTTGCCGGGACTGTCGGCCAAGCTGCTGCTGCTTACCATTCTCTTCGTCATGCTGGCCGAGGTGCTGGTCTTTGTACCCTCGGTCTCCAATTTTCGGCGCCAATGGCTGATGGAGCGGCTTGCCGCCGCGCAGATCGCGGCGCTTGCGGCGGAAGCCGCGCCCGGCGGTCAGTTGCCGTCGACGCTGCGCGACGAGCTGCTCGAGCGAGCCAAGGTGAAGGCGATCGCCGTGAGGCATGCCGACGCCCGTGTGCTGATCATCGAGATGGATATGCCGGCCGACATCGATGCCTCCTACGACCTGCGCGAGGCGTCTTGGCTCACGCTGATCGCCGATGCGTTGATGGTCTATGTCGCCCCGGATGACCGTGTCATCCGCGTGGTGGGCGACCCCGGTTATAGGCAGGGTGAGTTCATCGAGGTGGTGATGGGCGAGGGGCCTCTGAAAGCGGCGATGATCCGCTACGGCCTCGACATTCTAGGGCTATCGATCCTCATCTCCATCATCACCGCCGCTCTCGTCTATCTCTCGCTCGATGCGCTGCTGGTGAAGCCCATGACCAAGCTCACCTGGAACATTGTGCGCTTCTCCCAGCGGCCCGAGGACCCAACGCGCATCATTGAGCCATCGGCGCGCCGCGACGAGATCGGCACCGCCGAGCGCGAGCTCTCCGCCATGCAGCATGAACTGGTCGAGACGCTGTCGCAGAAATCCAGGCTCGCCGCGCTCGGTCTCGCCGTGAGCAAGATCAGCCACGATTTACGCAACATGCTGTCGAGCGCGCAGCTTCTTTCCGACCGTCTTATCACGGTGAAGGATCCCACCGTGCAACGCTTGGTGCCGAAGCTGATCGCCTCGCTCGACCGCGCCATCAGGCTGTGCGCCCGCACCCTCGACTACGGCCAGGCGCAGGAGGCGCCACCGCGGCGCAAGCGCTTCCCGCTCGCCCCCCTGGTCGCCGAGATCGGCGACAGCCTTGGTCTGCCGCGCCCCGATCGCATCGACTGGCGGGTCGACGTCGACGCGAACCTCGAGGTCGATGCCGATCGCGACCAGCTCTATCGCGTGTTGAGCAATCTCTGCCGCAACGCCGTGCAAGCGCTGGAGGGCGACGAGGAAGGCGAGGGCATGGGCGAGATCATGGTGCTGGCGCGGCGGGAAGGTTCGGTGACGGTCATCGAGGTGGCGGACACCGGACCGGGCGTGCCGGAGAAGGCGCGCGCGCGTCTGTTCGAGGCGTTCCAAAGCGTGGCGCGCAAGGGCGGATCGGGGCTGGGCCTGGCGATTGCGGCGGAGCTCGTGCAGGCCCATGGCGGCGAGATCGCCCTCACCCAGAACCAGGGGGGCGCGACCTTCCGCGTCACCATCCCCGATGCGGTGGTCGAGCTCGAGCGGGCGCGGCGCCTCAGCGCCTGAGCGCTTGGCCTTGCCTTTGGCGAAGTGACGGATTAGGTAGGTTTTGGCCTAGCCACGCCACTGAAGCCGCCTTCCCGAGGCGGTTGCCCGTGCTAGGTTGTTAGCCTCACCTCGCAGGCAAGACGCGCCCGTAGCTCAGCTGGATAGAGCACCAGACTACGAATTTGGGGGTCAGGAGTTCGAATCTCTTCGGGCGCGCCATTTTTTCCGATGGATTTCATTGGCGTGCTGGCCGATCATCAACCCTAGGGGGGCAGGGAGCGATGCGATCCCCCAATATCTCTCGATAACTCCGTGGGTTGTGTAGCGACGGAGGCTGCGGCTGGCGAGCATGAGATCTCTCGTAGGATTGCCGGCAAACGCGTTACGAACCGCTCGGACGCGGTCGAAAAAACTCATCAGCGACGCCGATAGCCAGATCCGCCTGTGGCGCGCCATCTATGCGAGGAAGCGAAGCGGCGCGACCTTCGTTGCCGTCACCGGCAGCAGCGGCAAGACCACCACAGCGGCCTTGATCGCGCATATTCTATCCGGTGTGGCACCGGTTCGCTCGCAGCTCGGAACCAACGTCTATCGAGCCCACGTGCGATCGCTGCAGCATCCCCCGCACGATGGTTATTTCGTCGGCGAGACGGGCTCTGACGGCCCCGGAACGCTCCAGCCCGTGCTGAATGTCGTCAGACCGACTATCGGTGTGATCACGCTCGTCGCGCTCGAGCACAAGAGCACATTCCGATCGATTGAAGCCGTGGCGGAAGAGAAGGCAAGGCTGGTCGAAGTGCTTCCCGCAAACGGCTTGGCCGTTCTCAATTACGATGACCCGCGTGTGGCCGCCATGGCTCAGCGCACCAAGGCGCGAACCGTCACGTTCGGTCGAACCGGAGGCGATTACCGCATATCCAATATCCGCTGCGAGGCGCCTGGCAATCTGCGCTTGACGATCACGCACGACGGCAGGACGTCCGAGATCGCCAGCCACTTCACGGGCCAGCATTACAGCCTCGCCGTGGGCGCGGCTTTTTCCTGCACGCATCAGCTAGGCGTCTCGCCTGCGGTCATCGTCGAGCGAATTGCAAGCTTCAGCCCGGTGTTCGCGCGGTGCTCGGTGCACCGCGTGAAGAACGGTCCAATCTTCATCAACGACGCGACCAAGGCGCCGCATCATAGCCTTGGTCTGGTCTTCGATATGATGGCCGGCTTCCAAGCGCCGCGTAAGCGGTTGGTGCTTGGCCAGATCAGCGATTCCTCAAGATCGGACAAGGTCTATTCGCAAGTCTATCGAGCGGCGAGCTCTGTGGTCGATCAAGTGATCTTCGTGGGCGAGCATTCGCATCGCTCGAAGGCGAGCGCCAAGGACGTCGCCACGGGGCGGTTTGCTCGCTTTGAAAAAGTCGCGGATGCGGCGGATTTTCTCAAGCAGACCGCCGTTCCGGACGAGCTCATTCTTTTGAAGGGTGCCCACAATCTGCACCTCGAGAGATTGATGCTGATGTTTTTCACCCCAGTGCGTTGCTGGATCGATGTTTGCGGGAAAAAGAGTCACTGCATTCTGGAAGGCAAAAGGGGTTGCGGCCTGTACGGGGTGCCGTTTGACCAGCACGACTACGCGACGAGAGATCTCGCACTTCCATTGCCCGACATACACTTTGGTTGAAGCTGCCGCGCTCGGCTGGCGGCACAATAAGAGGGTGGCATGCGTCTGGTAGAATTGTCGGCGAATGCGCTGCGGGTCTCGCGCGCTAAGACGGCAAAATGGTTGCGCTACGCGACGCATCGCGGCGAACTGCGCCGGCGTATTAAGGTCTGGACGCTGTCCCTGTTGGCGATGGCAAAGCGCGGGCTCAACCCACGCGTCATGTATGTCGGCGTGACTGGGAGTTGCGGCAAGACAACCACGGCCAAGCTGATCGGCGCGGTGCTCGCCAGGGCGGGTGAATGCCAAACCAATATCGACCAGAATGGCGTTCTCTCCGTCGCCCAGGGCATCCTCGCCATTGAACGCTCGACGAAATACTCCGTGCATGAGATCTGCGGCGCCAAGCCCGGCAAGATCCGTAGGCAAACGCGCGTCCTGAGGCCTCAGATCGGCGTGATCACCACCGTCGGCGGCGATCACTACAGGGCCTACCGAACCCTGGAAGCGACCGCCCAGGAAAAGGGCATCTTGGCGGAAGCGGTGCCCGATGACGGCACCGTCATCCTCAATGCCGACGATCCTCGTGTACGCGCCATGGCGGCACGCTGCCGTGGCCGCGTCCTCACCTACGGACTTTCGCCCGACGCCGATATTAGGGGCACGCAGGTCTCAAGCGCCTGGCCCGACCGTCTCGCATTGACCGTCGTCCATGGCGATCAACGCGTGCGGATTACGAGCAAGCTGGTTGGCGCGCATTGGACACCGTCGATTTTGGCCGCCATTGCCTGCGGCGTGGTTTGTGGCCTCGATCTGAGGGCTTGCGCCGAGGCCATCGCAAGTTGCGAGCCGTTTTTTGCCCGGTACTCCGTGCACGAGATCGCCGGAGGTCCGGTCTATGTGGTCGACTTCAAGGCGGTCAGCTGGACCATCCCCGCCGCCCTCGACTTCGTCGGCGCAGCCCGGGCGCCTCGCAAGACGATCATCTTGGGCACTCTTTCGGACTATTCCAGCTCCGCCGGCACGCAATACCGGCGTGTGGCGCGCAAGGCGTTGGCGGTTGCCGACCGGGTGGTGTTTGTCGGGCCACAATCGGCACGTGTCACGACGCTTTGCGAGGGCGAAGTGCGAGAGAGGTTGTTTGCCTTTCAAACCACCTTTGAAGCGGCGGAGTTTATGGGTCGGCAATCGCTCCCGGGAGAGTTGATCCTGGTGAAAGGATCGACATACACCGACCACCTCGAAAGGATCATGCTTGCGCAGACCGACAGCGTGGTGTGTTGGAAACAGGGATGCGGGCAAACGTCGAGTTGCCAAGTGTGCCCCGACTACCGCAAACCAACTCCCCCGCCGCTTGGCCTCGCCAAAAAAGTGAAGCATGCCGAAGCTGCCCTTGAAAGAAGCATCGAGGCTGCGCCACCGCCAAACGTCCTCGTCGACCTAAGCCATCATGCGGATTAGTCGGCTCCATCCTCATTTTTGTGCCGCCCGGTCGCAACGAAGAACCTCGCCTCGGCCACTTTTTGTGGAAGCGCCGCACCGACGGCCCTATTATCTGGCTTACCGGGTCGGGCTATGCCCGTGGCCATTGGTGTTCAGGCCGTTGGTCTGAGGGTCTGTTGGGGGGTTTGCATGTCGGTTACGAGCGCGCCCGCAAGCTTGATCATGCGTGTCAGCTTGCCACTGTCCAAGCCCTATGTGCCTCCGAATAATGAACTCGAGGCGCTGGCGGCAACCACCTTCGCCGAGGTGTTCAACCTCGATAAGGTCGGAATCGACGATGAATTCTTTGAGCTTGGCGGCGACTCCCTGCTCGCTGAGGTCTTGAGCCTGGCCCTCAGCGAGCGGACCAGCGTCCCGTTGCAGCCGTCAGCCTTCGTTGAATCGGCCTCTCCGCGTGAGGTCGCGCGCCTCTTCAACGGAACCGACGTCGGGCCTGGGTGGCTCGACATGGCGCGATACGCCAATTCGCAATGGGCCAAGGCGCCGATCCTGCAAGCTTGGAGAACGGTTCTACGCCACCTGCCCGAGGCGCCCGCGGACGGGTTTGCCGATGATCGCGCGAAGGATCTTCAGGTGGCCCCGGCCCCGAAGGACGCGCAATCGGGCCAGGTCCCAATCGTGTTTGTGTTCTGCGGCCATGGACAGCGCTTCTCGCTCCCGCTGAATATCATCCATCGCTGGCTTGGAACGCTTGGCGCCCACATCGTCTATCTGCGGGACTTCAGAAAGCTGTTCTTCCTCGGCGGAGTCGCATCTCTCGGCTCCGACTACGCCACCTCCATCAAGGAACTCCGCAAGCTCAGCGCCGACCTAGGCGCGTCTTCGATCCACTGCATCGGCAATTCGGCCGGGGTGTTCGGTGCCATGCAAATGGGTCTGGATTTGGAGGCTCAATCCGTCCTTTGCCTCGCAGGCACCACCGGATTCACATCGCGCAAGAGGGGATCGGCTTTCCGTCGCGTTGCCGCCGATCTCCCCAGGTGGGCGGGCGTCGACCCTGCCATGCTGGACTTGCGCTACCGCTATGAGTCGTCGACCTCATATCCCAGGGTGCGCCACATTTATGGAGAGGCCCACGACGTCGATCGAGAGGAGGCCGAACGGCTCGCCGGGCTAGAAGGTGTCGAGCTCGTGCCGCTGCCGGGTTGGACCGAGCATCTTGTGATCAATTCCTTGATAGAGTCGGAAGAGTTTATACCCGCCCTTAAGTGGATGTTCGGAGTCAAAGCGGTTTCGAGGGGCGCAGCCGCGTCACCCGCGCGGGTCGGGAAGCCCGGCCCGCTTCCGGTGGCACGCGCGACCGAAGAGAGGTTTCGAACGGTCCGCAGGAGCTGGCGCCAGCTACGGTTATTGTCCCTGCTCAATCTCTCGCCCAAAGGCAAGAAGGGCTAAGGCTCTTCGACTTGCAGGCGGTCGCGCAGCTCGGTGCGCAGGATTTTGCCGACCGAGTTGCGGGGCAGCTCCGTCACGAACACGAATTGTCGGGGCCGCTTGTCCGGCGTGAGATGGGTGCGGCAATGCGCGACCAGATCGGCTTCGCTCACTTCGCCCGACGGGATGACGAAGGCCGCGATCTCCTCGCCTTCGCGGGATTTGGCGAAGCCGACCACGGCGACCTCCTTGACCCCCGCATGCCCGGCGAGCACGGTCTCGACCTCCGCCGGATGCACATTCGCTCCGGCGCGGATGATTAGGTCCGAGCTGCGGGAGAGCAACCGGATGAAGCCGTCTTCGTCGAGCAAGCCGATATCGCCGGTATAGGCCCAGCCGTCCTTCAGCCGATCGCTGTCGTTGCGCGCGTTGTCGCCGTAGGTCTGCCGCGCCATTCCCGGTGAGCGTACGCGGATGAACCCTTGCGCATCGGCGGGGAGAGGCCGGTCGCTCTCATCGACGACCTGCACCTCGACATAGGTCAACGGCCGACCCACCGTCTCGGACTTCGCGTCGATATCCGCGCCGCGCAGCGCGGTGATGCGGCCGCAGAAGCTGGCGCCGTATTCCTGCACGAAATTGCTGCTCAGCCTCGCCTTGGACTCCAGTTTCTCCGCAGCCAGCATCGGCGCGCCGAAGCAATAGAGCGCGGAGAGAGAGTTGAACAGCGGCGCGGAGCGGCCATTGGTCATATCGAGCCAGCTGCGCACGATGGTCGGCACCGTGCAGATCGACGTCGCCTTCGAGGCCAAAGCAGCTTCGGCCAGTTCCGGCGCCGAAAACAACAGTGGATAAAAATACACCGCCGTCCCCTTCAGCAGCGCGGCGAATGTATGCGAGCGCGAGGCCGAGAAGGAAAGAGGCAAGGGATTGAGCATCACCGAACCGAAGTCCTGCTCGCGATCGAAGCTGAAGCGCAGCAGGGCGCGCTCGTGATCGAGGATGATCCCGACCGGCCGGCCCGTCGTTCCCGAGGTCAGCCCGATCAGGGCGGGCGCCTCCTTGGCTTCATTTGCCAACGGGCTCGCGTCATGCCGCCCGATCTGATCGGACCACGACCCATCCATGAAGATCGACTTATAGCCGGAGTCGGGAAAGCGCCGGTCCTCGATGACGGCAAAGAGATCGAACTCGCTCGCCAGCAGCTTGCGCTCCGCGGCCGTGGCTCTGAAATCGAGGGGGACTGCGGTCGCCCCCAGCATCCACAGGGCGATCATCGCAATCAGGGTCTCGGCATTATTGCGGATAGCTATGCCGATATTCGCGCCCGGCTTGACGCCGCGCAGGCGGAGCTCGCGCGCCGTTTGTGCCGCTCGGGCGGCAAGCCCGGGATAAGTGAGCGTCAGCCCCGGCGAGATCAGCGCGGTCCGCTCCGGCCAGCGATGCGCCAGGCCAACGAAGGCATCCGCCAGGTTCATGGGATTAGAACTACGCTCCACGCACGCGTCTCCGTTTCCTAGCAAGCGTTTATGGCACCCACCAGAAACTTCCGCCAGTTTGGCGAAATCCCGGAGCTGACTGATGAAGGAGGCGAACGGCAGCTTTAGGCCGCGTTGGCGGCCGCCAGCCTCCGCATGTGGGCACCGACCAGGTCGGCCTCCACCAAGGCGCGGGCATCGCCGTTTTCGGCGAGCAGGTGGATATGCACCTCGTTGGCGCCGCGTTTGGCGCCTTCGTGCCGCAGATGAGCGAGATTAAGCGTCACCGCGTCGTCCTTGGTCTGGCCGAAGGCGAGCGCCACCCGGGTGCCGTCGTCGAAGCGGCGCACCAGGATGTAGTTTGCCCGGGGCAAGGCTGGGCAGCCGACCAGGCTGTAGACGCTGTGCAGATAGCGGCGGCCGGAGGCCCCGCGCCAATAGTGGAATGCCTGGGCAAAAGCGGCCTCCGAGCAGACGAGCGCGGGTTCGTCGGCGGGCCCCCAGAGCGGCGGCGTTTCAACTTCTGCTTCGGCTTTGCGCATCCACATGGGGTTCCGGCCCGTTAACCAGTAAATCGCTCTGTCAAATGGGTTGAGTGGTGACGAATTCAAGACGCTGCACCGAATCTCAAGAACAAAGGTAGAACATGGGCCTACCCTCAGTCAAGCATTCAAAGGTTAACGGGCTGCACAATGACCGGTTCCTTGGCTTCTGCCTCGGCCAAAAGGCGGTTGGAGGCGGTCTCGATCGCCTCGGTCAACCGCCTGAGAAACTCGGCTTTTGGCAGTCCCGGGGGGATGGGATCGAGGAATTCGACGACGATGGTGCCGGGTCGGCGAGTGAGGCTTCGCCGGGGCCAGAACAGCCCCGAATTGAGCGCGACCGGCACGCAAGGGACGCCGAGCGCATCGTAGAGGAGAATCACCCCGGTCTTGTAGTCCGGCGGCGCTCCGGGGGCGCGCCGGGTCCCTTCCGGGAAGATGATGATCTCGCGGCCATCCGCGATCCGTCCTTTCGCCTCGCGCAGCATGCGCCGGAGCGCCGCCGGCCCCTTGTCGCGGTCGACCGGGATCATCTCGAATTTCTTCGAGAACCAGCCGTGGAACGGGATCCAGAACAGCTCCCGCTTCATCAACAGCGCCGGATCGCGGAAGAGGGGAATGAGCGCGAAGGTCTCCCATGCCGATTGGTGCTTGGCGGCGACGAGGCAAGCGCTGTGGGGGAGCTTCTCTCGACCCCTGACCTCGAGCTTGGTGCCGACGATGACCTTGAGCAGCCAGAGCTCGAAGCGGCCGTGAATGGCCAGCGCCGCCATGGCCCAGCGCCTCGGCCCGAACAGCAGCGGGCTGCCGAGCACGACGAACAAGGCCGTCGTCACATAGAACAGCACATTGAACAGCAGCGAGCGCGCCATGCGGGCTCTATACCATTTACGGCTCTGGCACGTCGGCTGGACTGGTGCCGCCGCCCGTCAGCACCAGGCGCACGAGATTGGTCGCGCCGAGCCGGGTGAGCGCCGGCAGATATTTCAGATATTCGGAGAGGAGCAGCCTGGTCGTGCCGGGATAGGTCCACCAGCGCTCGAGATGCACATTGTTGTCGACCACGGAGTAAGGGATCAGCGTGACCCCGGGCATGACCCTGGCCAGCTCGGCCAGCGCCCGCGGCATGTGGTAGTTGGAGGTCACCACGATGATCGAGCCGTAATGGTGCAGCGCCACCCATTGGCTGGTCTCGGTGGCGTTGTCGATCGTGTTGCGCGCCTCCTTGTCGATATCGACGCAGCAGTTGAAATATTGATCGCCCTGGCTCGCGAGCTCCTTCAGCTCCTCCGTGGTCGTGGTGCGATTGACCCCGGTGATGAGGACGCGCTTCGCCTTGCCTTCGGCGAGCAGCTTCATCGCCTCATCGATGCGGGCTACGCCGCCGGTGAGCACGGCGATGCCATCGGCGGACCCCTGCGGCACGGTGTGCTCGCGGTCGACGCTGTTGGCAAACACGATGAAGCCGATGATCAGCAGCACCAAGGCGAACAAGCAAGCATCGAAGATGAGCCTAACGCCGCCCAGGAAGCCGCTGAACCGACCAGGTCTTTCGACCGCTTCCTCCCTCACCGCTTACTCCACGACCGCCAAGCGGGCGCAAGAATAGGCACAAATCGTCCGCGCATGAAACCCTGCTTTACTGGCAGTCGGTCGAGAAAAAAGGCGAGCGAGTTAGGCGTAGGACTTGAGCACGCGGATCACGCCGAGCCGCGACGTGATCATGCAGATGCCGGCCACCGCCAACGCCACCAACAGGCACAGGAGGTAGCCCCAAACATCGAGCTCGCCGGAGCCGATCAGCCGGCTCGTTTCCGCCTCGGTGACGACGCCGCCGCCAAGCATATGCATCATCAGCGGCAGCAACAGAAAGGCAAGCGCCGCGGCGAGCGCCCCCATCAGCCCCGCCCGAACGCCCAATCCAAGGAAATGCCGCTCGAATTCGCGGCTGATGAAGCGCTCCTTGGCGCCGACGAAATGCAGCACTTCGATGATCTCGCGGTTCGAGGCCATGGCGCTGCGCGTCGCCGAGACGATCACCGCGATGGTGGCGACGGCGACCAGCGACAGCACGGCGAGGCCGCCGAGCGCCGCGGTGCGGGTCACGGTCTTGATCTCGGCCTGCCAGCGCCGGTGGTCGTCGAGCGTGACGCCTTCGAAATTCTGCGTCAGGGCGGTCTTGATCAGTTGGATGTCCGGCGGGTTGGAGCGGTCGATCTCGACCGCGATCAGGCGCGGGATGGGAAGCGCCGCGAGCGCGCTCGTCTGCCCAAGCCAGGGCTCGAGCAGCTTGGCGCTGTCGTCGGCGGTGAGCGGCTTGACCCGCGTGATGCCCTTCTGTTTGGCGAGGAACAGCGACACGAGCGTCATTTTCTTCTCGATATCCGCCGTGTTGATCGGATCGAGCTCCACGGTGATCTCGCTCGCGATGTCGTTGACCCAGGCATTGGCGGATTGGTTGACCATGTAGACCGCGCCGGCGGTGAGGCAGGCGAGAAAGGACATGATGGCGATCACCACGGTCAGCGCGTTACCGGCGATCGAGGCCGAAGGCACGATCTGCGCGGCGCGGGTCTGGAAGCGCGCCGGCAGCAGGTTGGCGAGGCGGGCCGGCAACAGCCCGGTCAGAAGGCTGCTCCAAGGATAGTCCCTGATGTCGGAGAGGAAGGTCATGGCGCTTAGCGCATCTGCAAATGGCCGTCATAGAGCACGAGCCGCGGGGCATCGAGTTGCTCCATCAGGCCATAGTCGTGGGTCGCGATGATGACCGAGGTGCCGAGCCGGTTGAGCTCGACGAACAGGCGCAACAGCCTATTGCCGATCGCTGGATCGACATTACCCGTGGGTTCGTCGGCAAGCAGCAGCTCGGGGCGCCCGATCACCGCTCTGGCGATTGCCGCGCGCTGCTTCTCCCCGCCGGACAGGATCTCCGGGTAGGCGTTAATGCGGTCGCCGAGCCCCACCCAGCGCAAGAGATCGGTCACATCTTCCTTATAATCCGACTCCTTCTTTCCCATCACGCGCAAGGGCAAGGCGACATTCTCCCAAGTGGTGAGGTGGTCCAGCAGCCGGAAATCCTGGAAGACGATGCCAATTCGCCGCCGGAGCGCCGACCGGCCGCTCGTCGAGAGATCGGTGACGTTCTCGCCGAACACGAAAATTAGCCCCCGGCTCGGCCTCAAGGACATGAAAAGCAGCCGCAAAAGCGTCGTCTTGCCAGCTCCCGACGGTCCTGTCAGGAAGTGAAAGGACCCAGGAAGCACATGAAAGGTGACGTCGCGCAAGATTTCCGGTCCGGACCCGTAGCGCAGCCCGACATTGTCAAAGCGAATCACCCGTGTTCCTTAAGCCTCTTGAGATTGCGAAGGATTGGCACTTTATGCTGAACTCCTGGTCCGGTATCAATGGGTTTGGGCAGCGTATGGGGCCCGGGGCAAATCCAGGATAAAAGGCCATTTTGGCTTTTCCGATGGCAACACACATTATCTGTCCGGCTTGCGACACGCGCTACGAAACCAAGGCGGTCTTTCCGCCTGAGGGGCGGAAGGTGCGTTGTTCGAAATGCGGGCATGTCTGGCAAGCGCATCCGGTCACGACGCCGCCGCCGGCAAAACCCGTGCAGACGCCGCCGCCGCCGCCGCCGCAACAGACCGTCCGGCCGGCGCAGGTACCGCCGCCACCGAAACCGGCCGCCGCGGTCAATGCGGGATTGAGCGGGTTTGCCGGCATCGCACCGGTCGTGCCATCGGCGCGCCCGGCGCCGCCGCCGCCCCAGCCAAGTTTCCCGCAACCCGGCATGGATGAAAGCCTCGCCGCCCAGCTCGCTCGCCTCAATGCCGACGCGATGGCGGACACGCCCCCTGCCGCGCCACCGGAGAAGAGCGGCGGGATCTTCGGACGCCTTTCCGGAAAACGCCCAGCGGCACCGGTTGCGCCTTTGCCCGAGGCCGGCATGAACGATGCCTCGATGGCCGACGCGAGTTTCGGCAGCGACGCGCTCGGCAACGGCATGGCCGATGCCAGCATGGGCGACGCCGGCATGGATGCCGATCTCGGCTTCGACCCGGCATTGGCGGCGCAGGCGCTTCCCGGCGAGCAGCCGCTGGGACCGCAGCGCATTCCGTCCATCGTCACCGTCGGCTGGCTCGTGCTTGGGCTTGTCGTCGCCTCGGTGATCGGCACGCTGATGCTTGCCCCTTCCGCGGTGATGTCGGTGTTGCCAGGGGCGGCGCGTCTTTACGCGCTGTTCGGCGCGCCGGTCGGCGCGCACGGCCTCGCCTTTGAAGGCGTGCGCTATGGCTGGACCAGCGAGGGCGGCCAGAACGTGCTCGAAGTGCAGGGCGACGTGGTGAACACTACTGCCGCCGCGGTCGACGTGCCGACCGTGGTGATCGCGCTGAGAGACGAGAGCGGAGAGGAAATCTCCGAATGGACCACCGAGGTCGGCGCTGATCAGCTCGCGGCCGGGGAACATGCGCCGTTCTTGCGGCAGATCCCTTCGCCGCCGAGCAACGTCCGCAGCGTCAAGGTGCGTTTCGCCAAGGCCGAGTAGCATGGCTCACGCCGCGGCGGCCGAAACCGTCACGCCGCTCTACAGCGTCGAGCGCATTGCCAAGAGGGTCGAGGATCTCGGCCGTGAGATCGCCGCGACGTCGCCCGCCGATCTCGTCATCGTGTCGATCTTGAAAGGCAGCTTCATCTTCGCCGCCGACCTCATCAGGGCGCTGCACCGCGAGGGCCTCAGGCCTGAGATCGACTTCATCTTCCTTGCGAGCTACGGCACCGGCACGATTTCGCGCGGCGAAGTCAAGGTGCTGCGCGGCGTGGAGACCGAGCTTGCGGGGAGGGACGTCGTCGTCGTCGACGACATTCTGGATTCCGGGCGAACGCTCGCTTTCGCCAAGACGCTGTTCCAGCAAAGCGGGGCGCGGCGGGTGCGCACCTGCGTGCTGGTCGACAAGCAAGTGTCGCGCGCCGCCGAGATCGAGCCCGACTTCACGGGCTTCCGCTGTCCCCCGGTGTTCGTGGTGGGTTACGGCATGGACCTTGCGCACCGTTACCGCGAGCTTCCCTTTATCGGCGAGGTCAAGAACCCGTGACGACGCTCACCCTGATCGCCGCCCTGATCGGCGTCATCGTTCCCCCGGTGGTGATCGTGCAGGCGCTGCGCAGCAGCGCCAACGACCGTTGGCCGGAAGGGCTCTTAGTCGGTGTCTATCTGGGGACGCTCGGCACCATCAGCGTCATCGCGCTGATCGCCTATTTTAGCTGACCTTGAGCGATCAGAACGGCTTGATCAGCCGCTCGAGATAATCGAGTTCGATCGTCGGCCGTGCCGGATCGCCGAGCCGGCGGCGCAGCTCGTCAAGCACCTCGCGCGCCCGCTGGATGTCGATCTCGTCAGGCACCTTCACCGACAGGCCGAGATCGGGGCGGTTAGACCGGTCGGGACGGCCGAGCGGATCGCGGCCGTTATTGCCGGGGCCTTGCCCGGCCTGCGACTCGCCGCCCTCCATCATCTGCTCCGCGAGCGACTGCGCGCCTTTGCGCAGTTTGTCGAGCGCCAAGCTTTGCTGCTGGGTGGCGCTGTCGAGATTGCCCTGGCCGATGGCTTCCTTGGCGTCGCGCATGGCCTCTTGCGCGCCCTTGAATTCGTCGGGCGGCTCGCCGCCCTCGATGCGGAAGCGGTCGATTAAGCTTTGTAGCTTGTCGCGCAACTCCTGCTGGCGGTCGCCGAGCCTGCCGTGGTGACCCGGGCGTTGCCCCTGCTGCGGCTGCTGACCCATCTCCAGCTGGGTGTTGGGCGGCGCGCCCTGGCCGCCGGATTGGCCCTGGCCCTTCATGCTGCCTTGCTGCGCCTCGCCGGGCATTTCCTCGAACAGCGGCGCCATGCTCATGCCGGGGCCGAACTCCATCGGCTGGCCGGGAGGGCTCACCTCGAACTGATCGTTAGGCTCACCGCTTGAACTCTGCTGGCGCTTTGCCGCGAAGGTATCGTCGAGCAGCTTCTGCTGATTGGAGACGATATCACTCAGATCCTTCATCATGCGGCCGGCGCGCTGCTGCTGCGCATTCTCGGCGAAATTGCCGGTCTGCAACCGGTCGAGAATGTCCTTCAGCTCGGACAGCATCCGCTCGGCCATCTCTTTGGAGCCCGACTGGGCGAGCTTCTGGATGTTGCTCAGCATCTTGTCGAGATCCTGCTGCGACACGAGCTGATCGCCGTTCTGCTGCGGGCCTTGCGGCTGCATGTTGTTCTTGTCTTGTTGCTGCGAGGCGAGCGCCTGGAGATATTTCGACAACGCATCGCGCAGCTCATCGACCAGTTGCTTGATCTGCTCCGGCGAGCTGTTCTCCTGGAGGGCCTTCGACAGCGCGTCCTGCGCTTGCTTGACGGCGCGCTCGGCCTCCGGCAGATCGCCTTCTTCGATGCGCAGCGCCACGTCCCACAGCTGATCGACGACGCTGGCGATGCCTTCGCGCGACTGGTCGCCGCGTAAGCGCCAATAAGCGTTGCGCAGAGCGAGATAGATAGTGCTGTCGTCGATTACCTTCTCGTCGCCGAGCGTGAGTGCGTCGAGGGCATTGGCGACACTGTCGGGAGCGCCAGGATCGCGCACCAGCTTCTTGCGCTGCTCGACCACGGCCTTGGCCAACGGCTTGGTGAAGGTGCGCTCGGGCAGCACGAATTCATAGGGCTGGCTCTGGCCGGTCTGTCCCGCCTGATCGCGCGCGATAAGCGTCATGCGCACCTTGAGCCCGGCCCAGGGATGAGCGGTCAGGTCTTGCGTGGCCTTGCCGTCGATTTGCTTGGCGTTGGCATGCGGCAATTGCAGCGGCATCACCGGCGGCTCGAGCAGCGGATCGGCCTCGACCTTGGCTGCGGCCTCGGCGGCAAGTGGCGCGAGATTGCGCTCCTCGCCTTCGCCCAGCGCAAAGCGCGCCTCGGCGCTCGCCACGCCGTTATCGTCGTCGGCGCGGAACACCAGCCGCAACGCGCCGCGCGGTGTGGTGGTCGGCGTCCCCATCAGATTGATGGTTGGCGCCTCGTCCTTGATCAGGTCGAAGCGCCATTTGGAAACGGTCTGGCCGCCGATTTTGACGTCGGCGCTGATCGGCTCGTTCAGCGCGACATTGAACTCGACCAGACCTTCGCTGCCGCCCTGCTTCGGTTCGATGGTCTTGGCCTCGGCGCCGTCGCCGCTGGTGACGAGGCTCACGGTCTCGCCTTGCGGCGCGTGTGTGCGCACGATCAGCTCGCTTCGCTCCGGCACCGACAGCGCGCGGAAGGATTTAGCGCCGGCGCCGACCGCCTCGTTGCCGTCGGCCAGCACGATCGGCGCGAGGCCGGTGTAGACTGGAGGTGTCACCCAGGCATCGAGCCTGAGCAGCGCCGGCGCGCCGGATGCGGCGGGGGTGAAGGCGGCGCGCAGGCGGTCGAGCACATTACCTCCCGTCGCCAGGAATGCGGCGACCACGGCCAGCAGCAACGCCGCCCTGATCGCATAAGGATCCTTGCGATCGGTGCGGGGCGCGGGCCATGACGGCTTAAGCCGCCCGATCAGCTTGCCGAGGCGCTCACGATGCGCGGCCCACAGCGCCGCGGTCTCCTTTGGCGGCGTGGCGCCCAACCGGTCTTCGTAAGAGGATGCGGGCCGGTGCTTGATGCCGGCGGTCCGCTCCAAACGCCTGAGCGCCTCCGGCCGGGTCGGCAGCGATAGCCTGATCAGCGGCAGGAAGGAGACGATCAGCGCGAGGCCGAAGCCGCCGAGCAACACGCGATGGATGAGCGGCGGCAGGTAGCTCCACAGCTCGAGCAGCGAGAATACGAGAAAGGCGGCGACCACCAGGAACGGCCACAGCAGCGCCTCCCAGATGCGCTCGCCGAGCAGCGCCAGCCAGCTCAAGTGTACCCGTCGCTCGAAGCGGCTCGCGAGCGCTTTATCCTCAGCCTTTTGCGGCGAGGTCTCCTTCGATCGAACAGCGGAACGCATCGTCTTCATTGTTTAGCACGCGGGCTTGGGGTCACGAGGATAAGTTGGGGAGCGAAGCGGGCGAAAGCGAGGCTTATTAACCTCGGTCCAAAGGATTAGAGCCAGTTGGGCAGCCGCTCCCTGGCCAGCATCTCGTCGTAGCCGGGCCTTGGCCGCGTGACGCTGTAGCGGTTGCCTGCGACCAACACCTCGGGCACCAAGAGCCGCGAATTATATTCGGAAGCGAGCACCGCGCCATAGGCGCCGGCGGTCATCACGCAAATGAGATCGCCCGCCTTAAATTCCGGTAATGTTCGGCCGAGCGCCAGATAATCGCCGGTCTCGCACACCGGCCCCGCCACGTCGGTAACGATGCTGCGCGCGCCCGGCGCCGGCTCGATGACGGGGACAATCTCGTGATAGGCCTCGTACAGCGTGGGCCGCATCAAATCGTTCATGCCGGCATCGACGATGGTGAAGGTCTTGTCGGCACCCTGCTTCACGTAGAGCACGCGGGTGACGAGGATGCCGGCATTGCCGGCGATCATGCGGCCGGGCTCGAACAAGAGCCTAAGCCCCAGCCCGCCCACTTCCTCCTGTACCAGACGCGCATAGTCAGCCGGCAGCGGCGGCGCCGGCTGATCGTGGCGATAGGGGATGCCGAGCCCGCCGCCGAGATTGACGAAGGAGATCGCGAACCCCTGGCCGCGCAGATCGGCGACCAATTCGCGCAGCAGGGCGAACGCATTGCGGAACGGTGCAAGGTCGGTGATCTGGCTGCCGATATGCATATGCACGCCGGCGACCTCGATGCCGGGCAGCTTGCTCGCCAGCGCATAGAGGGCGGGGGCCTGCGCGAACGGCACGCCGAATTTGTTCTCGGCCTTTCCGGTCGCGATCTTGTGGTGGGTGTTGGCGTCGACATCCGGATTGACGCGGAAGGCGATGCGCGCGCTCGCGCCCCGGCTCGCGGCCACCTCGCTCAGCGCTCTGAGCTCAGGCTCCGATTCGACATTGAAGGCGAAGATGCCGGCGTCGAGTGCGACAGCCATCTCCGCCTGCGTTTTGCCGACGCCGGAAAACACGATCCGCTCCGGCGCGATCTTGACCGCCAGTGCGCGACGCAGCTCGCCTTCCGAGACGATGTCCATACCGGCGCCGAGGCGACCGAGCGTGGCGAGCACGCCGAGATTGGAGTTGGCCTTGACCGAGTAGCAGACGAGGCTATCCGGCGCGCCGGCGAAGGCATCGGCGAATACCCGAAAGTGACGCTCGAGCGTCGCCGACGAGTAGCAATAGAAGGGGGTGCCGACGGTCGCAGCGAGGTCGGCAAGATCGACCTCCTCGGCGTGGAGCACATTCTGGTGGGAGACGCCGCGCCGGTAGGCGAAATGGTGCATTTCTCGGGAGGTCTATTGCAGCAGTCGATCGATCCAAAGCTTCCGGTCAGGAGCCTGCGACATTTTCGTGGACGGATCGGCCTTGGTCTGCGGGTAAGTGGGCGGCGGCCGGTCCAATGAGCCGCGGCGTCCACAAGCCGTAAGCCCGATGGTCGCCATCAGCACAAGCGATAAAAGGATGCGCCAAGCGCTTCCCATGGTCGTGCCCCTGTCCCTCGGCCTATTACTTGGCCCTTGACCTACCCTTTTATCGCGTTTGGCCTTCCTTCTCCAAACGCTTTATCCACCGTTTCGCCTCCCGTTTGACGTTGGAAGGCGCGGTTCCGCCATAGCTGGTGCGGCTTTTTACCGATCCCGCGACATCCAGCGCCGGATAAACCTGCTCGGTGATCCGCTTCTCCACCGCCTTAAGCTCCGAAAGCGGCAGCTTTTTGAGGTCGCAGCCCTTTGATTCGGCCAGGGCTACCAGCTTGCCGGTGACATGGTGCGCCTCCCTGAACGGGAGCCCGAGATTAAGCACCAGCCAGTCGGCGAGGTCGGTGGCGGTCGAATGCCCGGCCGAAGCCGCCCGCTTCATCGCCTTCACGTCGGGCTCCAGGTCCGCGACCATCCCGGTCATGGCGGCGATGCCGAGCTTCAACGCATCGAGCGCGTCGAACACCGGCTCCTTGTCCTCTTGCATGTCCTTGGCATAGGCGAGCGGCAGGCCCTTCATCACCATCAACAGCGCCTGGAAGGCGCCGGCGATGCGTCCGGTCTTGGCGCGCACCAGCTCGGCCGCGTCGGGGTTGCGCTTCTGCGGCATGATCGACGAGCCGGTAGTGAATTCATCCGAGAGCCGGGCGAAGCCCCATTGCGGCGAGGTCCAGTTGACGATCTCCTCGGCGAGCCGCGACAGATGCATGGCGCAGATCGCCGCCGCCGCCAGCGCCTCGAGCGCGAAGTCGCGATCCGACACGGCGTCGAGCGAGTTTGCCGCCGGCTTGGCGAAGCCGAGCGCGCTCGCGGTCGCCTCCCGATCGATGGGGAAGGGTGTGCCGGCAAGCGCCGCGGCGCCGAGCGGCGATTCGTTCAGCCGCTTGGCCGCGTCGGCGAAGCGGCCCCTGTCTCTCCCCAGCATCTCGACATAAGCCAGCAGGTGATGCCCGAAGGTGATCGGCTGCGCGGTCTGGAGATGGGTGAAACCCGGCATCACCGTCCCCGCATGCTCGAACGCCTTGGTCGCGAGCGCCAGCTGGAGCACGCTAAGCGCGCCGCCGATCGTGCCGATCTCGTCCCTGACATAGAGCCTGAAGTCCGTCGCCACCTGGTCGTTGCGCGAGCGCGCGGTATGCAGCTTGCCGGCCACCGGACCGATCAGCTCGGTGAGCCGGCTCTCGACGTTCAAATGAATGTCCTCGAGCGCGCGCGAAAATTTGAACGTCCCGGTCTCGATCTCGGCCATGATCTGGTCGAGCCCGCGTGCGATCTCCTGCGCCTCTTTGGCCGTGACGATGCCGGTCGCGCCGAGCATGGCGACATGCGCCTGCGAGGCAAGAATGTCGTGCCTCCACAGCCGCTTGTCGAAGTCGATGGAGGCGTTTATCTCCTCCATGATCTGGGCGGGGCTGGCGGCGAAGCGGCCGCCCCACATGGTGTTCGTCATGACGGTCTTAGCCTGGGCAAGACTTGCGTTAACAAGACTTGAGTTAAGCGGGAAGACGTGAGCAAACGCAAAGAACGCGACAGCCCTGCGTCGCCGGCCATCTATCTCGTCGCTGCAATCGTTGCGGCGATTGCCGGATTCGGCACGGTATATGTGAGTTTTGCCCCTTCTGACAATGGCGAGGCCGAGCTTTCGGGGTCCGACTCCTCAGGGGGGACGGCCAGCGGGCCTCTCGCCGGCCTGAACAAAGGGCCTATGGCCCCGCTTTTGCTCAGACCGAAGCCGCTGGATCTGCCGGAGATCGCCTTCGACGACGGCGACGGCAAGCCGAAATCGCTGGCCGATTTCGCCGGCAAAGTGGTGCTCCTCAACATCTGGGCCACCTGGTGCGTGCCCTGCCGCGAGGAGATGCCGGCGCTGGACAAGTTGCAGACCAAGCTCGGCGGCAAGGACTTCGAGGTGGTGGCGATCAATATCGACAAAGGCGGCCCCGACAAGGCGGCGGCCTTCCTCAAGGAGACCGGCGCCGAGCATGTTGCCCTCTACACCGACCCCACCGGCAAGCTGTTCTCGACCATCAAGACGGTCGGCATGCCGACCACGCTGATCGTCGATAGGAACGGCAAGGAGATCGCCCGGCTGATCGGCCCGGCCGACTGGGCTTCGCCCGAGGCGGTTGCCGTGATCGAGGCGGCGATCGCCGCATCAGCGTCCGCCTCTTAAGGGTTCAGCGGGACGATCGCGTCCTTGTCGAGGCGATATTCGTATTTGCAGCTTTCGGCGACCGGCTTGTTACAGGGCGTACCGGGCGTGGTGACGTAGAGGATGCGCTTGCCGCCAGCCTTGCCGAATTTATAGCTCTGCACGAGATCCTCGAACAGCAGATCCCACTGCGTCTCACCGTCCCACAGATAGATCTGCAGGGTGCAGGCGCCATCGCTGCACAGCGGATTGATGCCGCCTTCGCATTTGAGCTTGGAGTAGTCGGCGATCCAATCCTCGCCGCCGTCGCCGTTCACGTCCTGCACCGTGAGCACAGCGTCGTGATTCGGCTTGCCGTTCAGGTCCGTGCAAGCCTGGTCGGCGTCGACGATCGCCTGGGCGACATTGTCGGGCGGCTCGGCGGCTCGCGCCGCAACATGCGCCAATGGCAAAGCGAAAGCCGCGGCGGCGGCGAGGCGGAGGAACTGGAAGGAAACGCGGCTCAATTCGCGCCGGTGCTGGCAGTGCTGCGCTTCTTCGAGCCGCCCTTGCGACTGATCTTGCGCGTTCCAGACGGTTTGGGCTTCGCCACGCCGCAAATGGCGTCTTTCAGATGCGCCGGACCGTCGGTCAAGGATGCTTGGATCGCCAAGCCGTCGATGCTGGTGCCGAAGAGCGACTTCCAGAAATAGCGCTTGAAGCCGTTTTCCAACAGGTCGGTGGCGCGCACCCGGCGCGTGGCTGTCGACTGCTCGCCCAG
Source organism: uncultured Alphaproteobacteria bacterium (assembly GCA_963798815.1). GTDB lineage: Bacteria > Pseudomonadota > Alphaproteobacteria > Rhizobiales > Methyloligellaceae > Methyloceanibacter. The sequence continues at coordinate 460,358 of CAWCUW010000003.1, read as the reverse complement.
CACGACGGCGACCAGCTTGCGGCCGTCGCGGGTGGCGCTCGCCACCACGTTGAATCCGGATTCGCAAATGAAGCCGGTCTTCATGCCGTCGGCGCCGGGGAGACTGACCAAGAGCCCGTTATGGGTGCGCAAGATCTGCTTGCCCACCTGAACCTGGATGGTGGTGAACAGGTCGGCGTGCTCGGGGAACTCGATGATGATGGCGCGGGCAAGCTTGGCGAGGTCGCGGGCGGTGGTGACCTGACGCTCGTCCGGCAAGCCGTTGACGTTGACGAAATTGGTCCGGGTCATGCCGATTCGCTGCGCCGCCTCGTTCATGCGCTGGACGAACGCCTCCTCGCTGCCCGCCACCGTCTCGGCGATCATCACGGCGACATCGTTGGCCGATTTGACGATCAGCACCTTCAGCGCGGTATCGAGGTCGATGCTGCCGCCGACCGGCAGGCCGAGCTTGGAGGGCGCTTGCTGTGTCGCCTTCTGCGAGCAAACCACCTTGGTATCGGGAGTGACGGTGCCGGCCTTCAGGGCCTGGAAGGTCACATAGGCCGTCATCAATTTGGTGAGGGATGCTGGGAACCACTGCGCGTCGGGATCTTCGGCGTAAAACACCGTGCCGTTATAGGGCTCGAACACGAGGGCTGGGCCGGCGGACACGCCTGACGGGGCCATCAAGACCGCTCCGACGAGGAGGCCTAGACCGGCACGCCGCAGCATCATCGCTGTTCCCCTCATTCAATCTACCTTCGCGCGCCACATCTCTGCGAGCGCCGCAGCGAACTGCGGCCGGGACGCTTACGCGATGTTGACGGCCACCCCTCAGCCCCAGGAACGACCCCGCCCCATAGTCAATCGAATTTCGACTGTTCCATGGCACATGGAGCAGACCGACGCTGAAAAGCCCAAAAACTTGAAGGGCCGCGACGGCGTTGCATGACAGCCGAATCGCAAGGGTCGCGGTGAGGCCGCATCCGCCGGAAGAGTAGCGCGCTCGTGTCAATTCGCAACTGCGAAATTGCGCTTCGCTGTGGCGCAAATACCGCGCTATGAAAGGGTCTCTCGAGCCTCCCTCGCTAGGGCGGACACGCCATGGACGCAAACGCTAGGCGCGCTCAGGCCTTCTCTACCAGCACCGCGCGGAAGTCGTTGACATTGGTGAGCGTCGGCCCGGTGACGAGCAGGTCGCCGATCGCGTTGAAGAAGGTCCAGGGATCGTTGTCGGCGAGCATCGCCTTGGCGTTGATCCCGGCCTTGGCGGCGCGGGCGAGCGTATCCGGATAGATCAGCGCGCCGGCATTGTCCTCGCTGCCATCCACCCCATCGGTATCGCCAGCAAGGGCATAAATGCCCTTCATGCCGTCGAGCGCGATGGCCAGCGCGAGCAGGAACTCGGTGTTGCGGCCGCCTTTGCCTTTGCCCTTCAGCGTGATCGTCGTCTCGCCGCCCGAGATCAGCACGCATGGCGGCTTCTCCGGCTGGCGGCGCAGCGCGCATTGCCGCGCGATGCCCGCATGCACCAGCGCCACGTCGCGCGACTCGCCCTCGATCGAATCGCCGAGAATGACCGGGGTGACGCCCGCCTTGCGCGCGACCTCCGCCGCAGCCTCCAGCGAGGCTTGCGGCGTGGCGATCATGATGTTCGCGACGCCGGCCAGCCGCTTGTCGCCGGGCTTCGGCGTCTCGTCGGCATTGCGCAAGCGCTCGAGCACGGCCTTCGGCACGTCGATGGCATATTTCTCGATGATGCCGAGCGCGTCCTGGTTGGTGGACGGATCCGGCACGGTGGGACCTGAGGCGATGATCGAGGGGTCGTCGCCCGGCACGTCGGAGATCATCAGCGCGACCACCTTGGCGGGCGCGGCCGCGGCGGCGAGCCTGCCGCCTTTGATCGCCGAGAGATGCTTCCGCACCGTGTTCATTTCGGAGATGGTTGCGCCCGATTTGAGCAGCGCCTTGTTCACCGCCTGCTTGTCTTCGAGCGTCAGCCCTTCCGGCGGCAGCGCGAGCAGAGCCGACCCGCCGCCTGAGATCAGGCAGAGCACCAGATCGTCGGCCGACAATCCCTGCACCAGCTCGAAGATGCGCCGCGCCGCCTCGCGGCCGGCGGCGTCGGGCACGGGATGGGCAGCCTCGACCACTTCGAGCCGGCGCGTGGGCACGCGATAGCCGTAGCGCGTCACCACCAGCCCCTCGATCGGCCCCTCCCAAGCGTCTTCCAACGCCTTGGCCATCGCGCCGGACGCCTTGCCGGCGCCGATCACGATGGTTCGCCCCTTCGGCCGCTTGGGCAGATGCGCCGGCACGCAGAGCGAGGGAAGCGCGGCATCCACCGCAGCCTGGAACATGGCCTTGAGCAGCAGTTCGGGCGTCATAGTTAGGCTTGTCCTACCCTTCAAGGCCGATGAACCTGCACAGACGATTGCAATAAGGCAAGCGAATGAACTACTTTGCTCATTCCTTTTGCAAGCGAAGCCGCAAGCCCCGGGGACCAAGGCGTTATGTCAGTACAACCGCGTGAAACTGCCGAAAAACCGGGCAGGCGTTCAGACGACCAGCACAGGAAGCCCAAGTCGGATATCGAGATCAGCCAGGCCGCGCAGATGCGGCCGATCCTCGACGTGGCGAAGGATAAGCTAGGCATCGACGCCGAGGACTTGATCCCCTATGGGCACTACAAGGCGAAAGTCTCGCTCGACTACATCGCCTCGTTGAAGGGCAAGCCCGACGGTAAGCTCATCCTCGTCACCGCCATCACCCCCACGCCCGCCGGCGAGGGCAAGACCACGACCACGGTTGGACTTGGCGATGCGCTGAACGAGATCGGCAAGAAGGCCATCATCTGTATTCGTGAGCCGTCGCTCGGACCTTGCTTCGGGGTGAAGGGCGGTGCCGCCGGCGGCGGCTACGCGCAGGTCGTGCCCATGGAGGACATCAATCTCCATTTCACCGGCGACTTCCACGCCATCGGCGCCGCCAACAATCTGCTCGCGGCATTGATCGACAATCACGTCTATTGGGGCAACAAGCTCGACATCGACACCCGCCGTGTCACCTGGCGGCGCGCCGTCGATATGAACGATCGCGCGCTGCGCGACATCGTCACCTCGCTGGGCGGCGCCGCCAACGGTTACCCGCGTGAAGCCGGCTTCGATATCACCGTGGCCTCCGAAGTCATGGCGATCTTCTGCCTGGCCAGCGACTTGGCCGATCTTCAGCGGCGGCTCGGCCAGATCCAAATCGGCCAGACCCGCGACAAGAAGGCCGTCACCGCCAAGGAGCTCTCCGCCGCCGGCTCGATGGCGGCGCTGCTCAAGGACGCGCTCGCGCCCAATCTGGTGCAGACGCTGGAGAACAACCCTGCCTTCATCCATGGCGGGCCGTTCGCCAATATCGCGCATGGCTGCAACTCGGTGATCGCCACCAAGGCCGCGCTCAAGCTCGGCGACTACGTGGTGACCGAAGCGGGCTTCGGCGCCGACCTCGGCGCCGAGAAGTTCTTCGACATCAAATGCCGCAAGGCGGGGTTGAAGCCGGACTGCGTGGTATTGGTCGCCACCATTCGCGCGCTCAAGATGCATGGCGGCGTGGTCAAGGACGAGCTCAAGAAGGAGAACCTCGACGCGCTGGAGAAAGGATTCGCCAATCTCGAGCGGCATATCGAGAACGTGCGCAAGTACCACGTGCCGGTGGTGGTGTCGGTGAACCGCTTCTCGAGCGACACCGAGGCCGAGATCACGCTGCTCAAGCGGCTATGCTCGACCATTGGTGCGGAGTGCGTGATGGCCGATCATTGGGCGCAAGGCGGCGCCGGTGCCGTTGAGCTCGCCAATGCCGTGGTGCGCACCATCGAGGAGAAGCCGAGCGACTTCCAGCCGCTCTATCCCGACGACATGTCGCTGTGGGACAAGACCCGCACCATCGCCCAGGAAATCTACGGCGCCGAGGACATCACCGCGGACAAGGCGGTCATGGACCGCTTTGCCGAGCTCGAGAAACAAGGCTTCGGCAAATTCCCCATCTGTGTCGCCAAGACCCAGTACAGCTTCACCACCAACCCCGACGCCAAGGGTGTGCCGTTGGGGCATGTCATCCCGATTCGCGAGGTCAGGCTGTCGGCCGGCGCGGAGTTCGTGGTGGTGATCTGCGGCGACATCATGACCATGCCGGGCCTGCCCAAGGTGCCGGCCGCCAACAATATCGAGCTTGCCGCCGACGGCAGGATCGCCGGTTTATTCTAAGTGCTGAAAGGGGTTGCCAGCCGCTGGCGCGGACGCTAACACCCTTTGCTTTGCGAGATATGGCCAAATCCGGCGCAACCGCCGGCAAAATCCCAAGGGGAAACAACGATGGCTGGAGCGAGAAGGCCGGGGCGCAACTTCTTATTCGTGCCGGGCCCGACCAATGTGCCCGACCGCGTCTTGCGCGCCATGCACGTCGCCATGGAGGACCACCGCTCCTCCGACTTTCCCAAGCTGACTCTGCCGCTGTTCGAAGAGCTGAAGAAGATCTTCAAGACGCGAGACGGCCAGGTCGTCATCTACCCCTCGAGCGGCACCGGCGCCTGGGAATCGGCGCTGACCAATACCCGTTCGCCCGGCGACAAGATGCTTGCCGCGCGGTTCGGCCAGTTCAGCCATCTGTGGATCGAGCTTGCCCGTCGTCATGGGCTCGAGGTCATCGTCCAGGAGGAAGAGTGGGGCACCGGCGCCGACCCCGATCGCATCGAGGAGGCGCTGCGCGCCGACCAGAACCACGAGATCAAGGGCGTGATGGTGGTGCATAACGAGACGGCTACCGGCGTCACCAGCGACGTCGCCGCCGTGCGCCGCGCCATCGACGCGGCCAAGCACCCGGCGCTGCTCTATGTCGACGGCGTGAGCTCGATTGCCAGCATCGATTTCCGCATGGACGAGTGGGGCGTCGATTTCGCCATCACCGGCTCGCAGAAGGGACTGATGCTGCCGGCCGGTCTCGGCATCGTCTGCGCCAGCCAGAAGGCGCTCGCACATATGAAGGACGCCGCCTGCCGCCGCGGCTATTTCGAGTTCACCGACCATATGAAGGCGAACGCCAGCGGCTATTTCCCCTATACGCCCGCAGTGATGCTGTGCCATGGCTTGCGCAAGTCGCTCGCCATCCTGCAGGAGGAGGGGCTCGACAATGTGTTCGCGCGCCACCGCCATTTGGCATCGGGCGCGCGCGCCGCGGTCAGGGCCTGGGGGCTCAAGCTTTGCGCCAAGGAGCCGAAATGGCACTCCGACACCGTGACCGCGATCATGGTGCCGCACGGCTTCAACGGCGCCGACGTGATCGATCGCGCCTATCGCCGCTACAATCTCGCCCTCGGCGCCGGCCTCTCGCAGATGGCCGGCAAGCTGTTCCGCATCGGCCATCTGGGCGATCTGAATGAATTGATGCTGCTCGGTGCTATCGCCGGGGCCGAAATGGCCATGCGCGATGTCGGCATCGAGGTCGAGCTGGGGTCTGGAGTGGCGGCGGCGCAGGCGGAGTTCCAAGCTTCGCAAGGCCGGGAAACCAAAGTCGCCGCCGAATAGGGCAGGAAGCGCGGGGCTAACGGCGGACAAGCCCGGTCTCGCTCGATTTGATTTTAGTCAACACCTCCGGCGGCTTTTTCAGCTACGCGCCGGGGGAAGGTGAGGCATGTCGCGCCGGCTCGGGCCGGCTTAGATCAGGGGTTGGGTTCAGTGCAGCACGCGATCGTGTTTCTCGATCGAGAGTCGGTCGACGCCAAGGTCCGCAGGCCGAATTTTCCGCATAGCTATCAGGAATATCAGTCGACCTGGTCGCCCGAGGACGTGGTCGCGCGCCTCAAGGACGCGACCATCGCCATCATCAACAAGGTGCCGATGCGCGCCGACACCCTGAAGCAACTCCCGAATCTCAAGCTGATCGCCGTCGCCGCGACCGGCACCGACGTGGTCGACAAGGCCTATTGCAAGGCCAACGGCATCACCGTCGTCAATATCAGGAACTACGCCTTCAACACCGTGCCCGAGCACGTCATCGCGCTGATCTTCGCGCTCCGCCGTAACCTGTTTGCCTATGTCGAGGACACCAGGAACGGCGTGTGGAACAAGTCGAGCCAGTTCTGCTTCCTGACGCATCCGATCCGCGACATTGCCGGCTCGACGCTCGGCATCGTCGGCTATGGCGCGCTTGGCAAGTCGATCGGCAAGCGCGCCGAGGCGCTCGGCATGCGCGTGCTGCCCTACGATATCTTCCCGCAGGATGGGCTGGTCGATTTCGACACGATCCTGAGAGAAAGCGACATTATTACTCTGCACGTGCCGCTCACACCGCAGACCAAGAACATGATCGGCGCCGCGGAGCTGAAGAAGATGAAGCCCACCGCCATTCTCATCAACACCGCGCGCGGCGGCCTGGTCGACGAGGCGGCGCTGGCCGAGGCGCTGAAGAACGGCACCATCGCCGGCGCCGGTTTCGACGTGCTCACCGTCGAGCCGCCGAAAGACGGCAACATCCTGCTCGATCCGAACATTCCCAATCTGATCGTCACCCCGCATGTCGCCTGGGCGAGCCAGGAGGCGATGCAGATTTTGGCCGATCAGCTCATCGACAACATCGAGGCGTTCGTCGCGGGCAAGCCGCAAAACGTCGTCCAAGAGTAAGCGAGATCTTCCATGAAAAAGCTCCTGTTCCTGTTCGATACCGACCCTTACGCCTCCGTGTTCGACACCGTGGTGGCCTATGACGGCGGCGCCGACCGCGTCACCGGCTACGCCAGTGTCACGCCTGAGAATGTCGGCGCCCTGGTCGACGGCACGATCTTCACCCGCGGCGGCAAGGACAAGCAGAACACCGCGATCTTCGTCGGCGGCGGCAACATGGAGAAGGGCGAGGCGCTCTATGCGGCGGTGAAGAAGCGCTTCTTCGGGCCGTTCAAAGTCTCCGTCATGCTCGACTCCAACGGCTCCAACACCACGGCTGCCGCCGGCGTGGCGCTGCTCGCCAAGGCCAAGAAGCTGAAAGGCAAGAAGGCCGTCGTGCTCGCCGGCACCGGCCCGGTCGGCATGCGCGCCGCCGCCTTTCTCGGCATGGAAGGCGCCGACGTGACCATCACCTCGCGCACCAAGGATCGCGCCGAGGCCGCCGCCAAAGTCATCGAGGCCCGCTTCGGCGTGAAAGTGAAGGGCGTCGCCGGCGCCGACGACAAGGAGCGCAGTGAGGCGGTGAAGGACGCCAATATCGTCTACGCCGCCGGCGCCATCGGCGCGCAGCTACTGCCGCTCTCGGCTTGGAAGGATAACAAGACTATCGAGCTGCTCGCCGACGTGAACGCCCAGCCGCCGCTCGGCATTGAAGGCATCGAGGCGACCGACAAGGGCAAGGACCGCAACGGCAAGCTCGCTTTCGGCGCGCTCGGCATCGGCGGCCTCAAATTGAAGCTGCATCGCGCCTGCATCGGCAAGCTGTTCGAAAGCTCGGAGAATGCCTTCGACGCCGAGGAGATCTACGCCCTGGCGAAAGAGATGGCCTGATGAGCGAGATCAAGCACACCGCGATCGAGCCGTTTCTCGATCAGCTGGCAAGCAACGCGGCGACGCCGGGCGGGGGCAGCGCGGCCACGATCATCGGCGCCATGGGCGCCGCCCTGGTCAGCATGGTGTGCAACTTGACCATCGGCAAAAAGAAATATGCCGAGGTCGAGGGCGAGATGCAGGACGTGTTGGCCAAGACCGAGGCGCTGCGCAAGAAACTGACCGGCATGATCCAGGACGACGTGAAGGCGTTCGATGCGGTGATGGGCGCCTACGGCATGCCGAAAGAGACCGATGCCGACAAGGCTGCGCGCGACAAGGCGATCCAAGCCGCGCTCAAGCTGGCGACCGATGTTCCGCTCGCTTGCGCCTACGCCGCGCGCGAGGTGATCGATCTTGCATCGATCGCCTCCGACAAGGGCAATCTCAACGTGATCTCCGATGCCGGTGTCGGCGTGCTCGCCGGTTATGCTGCACTGCGAAGCGCCGCCTTGAATGTTTTCACCAACGCAAGAATGATTACGGACAAGACTTTCGCCGAGGCTAAACTCCAGGAGCTGAACCGGCTCCTGGCCGGCGCCGAAGCCGCGACCGAGAAGGCCTACGGCGTCGTTAAGGGCAAAGTGAGTTGAAGCCTACGGGGCGAAGCCCCGCCACACCCAATTAAGGGAGGAAACTGTGGACGTTCACGAGTATCAAGCCAAGGAATTGCTGGCCAGCTTCGGCGTGCCGGTGCCCAAGGGCGCCGTCGCCTTCAGTCCTGACCAGGCGGTCTATGCCGCGACCGAACTCGGCGGCTGGAATTGGGCGGTGAAGGCCCAGATCCACGCCGGCGCGCGCGGCAAGGCCGGCGGTATCAAGATCTGCAAGACCTATCACGAGGTGCGCGATGCGGCCTCGAACCTGCTCGGCAAGCGGCTGGTCACCATCCAGACCGGCCCCGAAGGCAAGCCGGTGCAGCGCGTCTATATCGAGGTGGCCGAGCCGTTCGACCGCGAGCTCTATCTCGGCTACGTGCTCGACCGTAAGGCCGAGCGCATTCGCGTCATCGCCTCCCAGCGCGGCGGCATGGAGATCGAGGAGATCGCCAAGACCGAGCCCGAGATGATCCTCCAGGTGGTGGTCGAACCCGCCGTCGGCCTCCAGGCCTTCCAGGCGCGCGAGCTCGCCTTTCAGCTGGGCCTCAGCATCAAGCAGGCGCAGAGCGCGGTCTCGACCATCATGAACGCCTATCGCGCCTTCCGCGATTGCGACGCCACCATGCTGGAGATCAATCCGCTGGTCGTCGCCAAGGACGACCGCGTGCTGGCGCTCGACGCCAAGATGTCGTTCGACGACAACGCCCTGTTCCGCCGCCACAACGTCGCCGACATGCACGATCCCTCGCAGCAAGACCCGCGCGAGGCGCAAGCCGCCGAGCATAACCTCAACTATATCGGCCTCGACGGCGAGATCGGCTGCATCGTCAACGGCGCGGGGCTGGCCATGGCCACCATGGACATGATCAAGCACGCTGGCGGCACGCCCGCGAACTTCCTCGACGTGGGCGGCGGCGCCTCACCGGAGCGAATCGCCACCGCGCTGAAGCTCGTTCTGTCCGACTCCAAGGTGCGGGCCGTGCTGGTCAACATCTTCGCCGGCATCAATCGCTGCGACTGGGTCGCCAAGGGCGTGGTGCAGGCGTGCGAGACCGTCGACGTCAAGGTGCCGCTGGTCGTCCGGCTGGCCGGCACCAATGTCGAGGAGGGCAGAAAAATCCTTGCGGAGAGTGGGCTCAAGCTCATCACCGCCGAAACTTTGGCCGAAGCGGCTGAGAAGGCCGTGGCGGCATGCCAGGGCCGGCTTGCGGCTTGATCGGGAGTAACACGTCATGAGCATTCTGATCGACGAAACCACGCCGGTGCTGGTGCAAGGCATGACCGGCGACAAGGGCACCTTCCACGCGAAGGAGATGATCGCCTACGGCACCAATGTCGTCGGTGGCGTCACGCCCGGCAAAGGCGGCGGCAAGCATCTCGACCGCCCGCTGTTCAACACCATGAAGGAAGCGGTGAAGGCGACCGGCGCCACCACCTCGATCACCTTCGTGGCGCCGGCCTTCTGCGCCGACGCCATCATGGAAGCCGCCGACGCCGGCATCCGGCTGATCTGCTCGATCACCGACGGCATCCCCGCGCAGGACATGATGCGGGTGAAGCGCTATCTGATGCGCTATCCCAAAGACCGCCGGCCGATGATGGTCGGCCCGAATTGCGCGGGCATCATCAGTCCCGGCAAGGCGATGCTCGGCATCATGCCGGGCCACATCTATCTGCAAGGCAAGGTCGGCGTGATCTCGCGCTCCGGCACGCTCGGCTACGAGGCGGCCTCGCAGATGAAGGCCCAGGGGATCGGCATCACCACCTCGGTCGGCATCGGCGGCGATCCGATCAACGGCTCGTCCTTCCTCGATCACCTCGCTCTGTTCGAGGAGGATCCCGAGACCGAGGCAGTGCTGATGATCGGCGAGATCGGCGGGCCGCAAGAGGCGGAAGCCTCGGCCTGGATCAAGGACAACATGGCCAAGCCGGTGATCGGGTTCGTCGCTGGCCTGACCGCTCCCAAGGGGCGGCGCATGGGCCATGCCGGCGCCATCATCTCGGCCGCCGGCGACAGTGCGGCGGAGAAGGCCGAGATCATGCGCTCCTGCGGGCTCACGGTTGCGCCCAATCCGAGCGAGTTCGGCTCGACCGTTGCGGGCGTGCTGGCTTCGCGTCCAGAGCGCCGCGCCTACGCTTGATCGGCAGTGCCGGCTTCGGCCGGCGGTCGCTTGCTGGGTCTTAGCGGGTTGCACGAGGGGTGCTTGCGACGCCATTGATGGCGTGCGCGTCGGACACCCTTGCGATAAGGAAAGAGGGCGGCGAGCGCTTGCGCGCTCGGCCGAGGCCATAGCAAGCCGATCGAAGCGGTCGGGAGTGTTTCGCGTCGCATGAACGAGGAGCTGAAACCGTCGAGTGTTGAGACCTCGCCGCCAGAGGCCGTGATCAGCGGCACTTCGGCCAAGCAAGCCTCCGATCTGCTGTTTCGACTTCTGCTCGAGGTGGTGCGGCGGCACCAGCCCGAAATCGAGCCGGTGCTGCTCGGCGGCGCCAACATTGCCGGCTTCACCCCTGAGTTGATGGCCCGCGCGCTCCAGGCGCAGGGCATCTGGTTCCAGCTTCTCTCCATTGCCGATCAGAATGCGGCGATGCGCCGCCGCCGCCAGATCGAGCGCACCCGCGGCCGCGAGGCGCTGCGTGGCACCTTCGCCCATGTCCTCGCCGAAGCGGCCGACGCCGGAATTCCGCCGCAGGAAATCCAATCGCTGCTGTCGAGCTTGCGCATCCGGCCGGTGATCACCGCGCACCCGACCGAATCCAAGCGCGTCACCGTGCTGGAGAAATATCGCAAGATTTACCTTTTATTGCGCGAACTCGAGATGCCGCGCTGGACCGAGCGGGAGCGCACCGCTCTGATCGACGATCTGCGCGATCAGATCGAGCTGGTCTGGATGACGGGCGAGCTGCATCTGGAGAAGCCGACCGTGCAGCACGAGGTCTCGCGGGGCTTGCACTTCTTCGACGAAGCCTTGTTCCAGAAGGCGCCGGAGCTGCTCGGCCTAGTCGATACCGCGCTCGAGCAATATTACCCCGGCAAGCAGTTCGAGCTGCCGCCGTTCCTGCAATATGGCTCCTGGATCGGCGGCGACCGCGACGGCAACCCCTCGGTGACCACCGAGGTTACCGCCTGGACGTTGCGGCAGAACGCGTTCGCCTCGCTGCGCCATTACCGCGAGCGGATCGTCGGGCTGGCCAAGGCGCTGTCCATCACCGAGCGTGCGCTTCCCGTGCCGCCGGGCTTTAAGCCAGAGCTCGAGCGCGCGCTGCAAGCCAGCGGCGAGGCGGAGCAGATCAAGGCCCGCAATCCCGGCGAGGCCTACCGTCAGTTTCTCTCGATCGTGCTGCGCAAGCTCGACGCCACCATTGCCCGCGTCGAGGGGCAGGATATCGGCGGCCCCGGCGCGGCCTATGCCAATGCCGACGAGCTGATTCTCGATCTCCGTGTGATCGAGCGCGCATTGCAGGAGGCGAACAGCCCCTCGCTCGCCGCCAATCTGGTCAAGCCGGTGCGCCGCGCCGTCGAGATCTTCCGCTTCTCGACCGTCAGGCTCGATCTTCGCGAGAACACCACCAAGACCACCGCCGCGCTGCAGGCGCTGTGGTGGGCGACCGCCGGCCATGGCGACGACAGTCCGCCCGAGCTCGGCAGTCGCGAGTGGCGCTCATGGCTGTTCCGCGAGCTGGCGCGCCCGCTCACCGGTCCGCGCCTGATCCCGCAGCTTCCGGCCGAGGCTTCCGAGCTGATCGATATGTTCGGCCAGGCGGCCGAGACGCGCCGCTCTCTCGACCGCGACGCCTTCGGCTCGTTCATCCTGTCGATGACGCGCTCGGTCGACGACATTCTCGGCGCTTATCTCCTGGCCAAGGAGGGCGGCGCGTTCCTGGATGCGGCCGCCACCGAGGTCTGCGCTCTGCCGATCGTGCCGCTGTTCGAGACCATCGCCGATCTGCGCGCCGCGCCCCGGATCATGCGTGAGGCGCTGTCGGTGCCGCTGATCCGCCGCTCCACGCATTGGCAGGGCGACGTGCAGGAGGTGATGATCGGCTATTCGGATTCAAACAAGGATGGCGGCTTCGTCGCCTCCAACTGGGAGCTCGCCAAGGCGCAGTCGCAATTGACCAAGGTCGGCGTCGAGCAGGGCATTCCGATCGCCTTCTTCCATGGGCGGGGCGGCTCGGTCTCCAGGGGCGGCGCGCCGACCGGCCGCGCCATCGCCGCGCAGCCGGCCGGCTCGATCAGGGGGCGCTTCCGCGTCACCGAGCAGGGCGAGGTGGTGTCCTACAAATACGCCAATAAGGGCACCGCGCTCTATCAGATGGAGCTGCTTGCCGCGAGCGTGTTCGAGCACGCGCTTAAATCCGAGCGCGAAGAAGCGCTGCGGCCGAAGCGCGAATTCGACGACATCATGGAAGCGCTGTCCGGCGGCTCGCGCGCCGCCTATACCGGCCTCGTTTCCCATCCCGGCCTCGTCGAATATTTCCAGGCGGCGAGCCCGCTGGAGGAAATCTCCCTCCTCAATATCGGCTCGCGGCCCGCGCGGCGCTTCGGCGCGCGCTCGCTGAGCGATCTGCGCGCCATCCCCTGGGTGTTTGCCTGGGCGCAGAACCGTCACATCATCACCGGCTGGTATGGCGTGGGCTCCGCCATCCATAGCCTGCTCCAGGTGCGCGGCCAGCAGGGCGAGGAACTTCTGCCGCACCTGTTCCGGGACTCGCGCCTGTTCCGGCTGATCATCGACGAGGTGGAGAAGACGCTGCTTTTGGTCGATCTCGACATTGCCCGGGACTATGCCAGCCTCGTCCCCGAGGCGGGCGTGCGCGACACCATCTTTCCCATGATCGAGGAGGAGCTTGCGCTCACCCGCGAGATGGTCTTGAAAGTGTCCGGCGGCAGCGAAATTGGCGGCCGCTTCCCCGAATTCCGCCGAGCGCTCGCCGCCCGGCTTCCCACCATTAACGAGGTTAATCGCGAGCAGGTCGAGCTACTCCGCCGGTTTCGTGGCGCCGAGAGCGAGGCCGAACGTGACGCGTTCAAATCCGCATTGCTTTTGTCGATCAACACCGTTGCCGCCGGACTCGGCGCCACCGGCTAAATAGGGAGGACTTTGCCAATGAGCTTTACCCTGATCCAACAGGCGACCCCGCGTCTCCACCGCTCCGAGCTTGCCGTGCCGGGGTCGAACCCGTCGCTGTTCGAGAAGGCGGCCAAGGGCGGGGCCGATATCATCTTCCTCGACCTCGAGGACGCGGTTGCCCCCGACGACAAGGAGCAGGCCCGCAAAAACATCATCCAGGGGCTGAACGATCTCGATTGGGGCAACAAGACCATGATGATCCGCATCAACGGTCTCGACACCCATTACGCCTATCGCGACGTGGTCGATGTGGTGGAGAACTGCCCGCGGCTGGACATGATCCTGATTCCCAAGACCGGGGTGCCGCAGGACGTCTACGCCATCGACATGCTGGTCACCCAGATCGAGCAGTACAAGAAGCGCGAGAAGAAAATCGGCTTCGAGCTCCTGATCGAAACCGCCCTCGGCATGGCCAATGTCGAGGCGATCGCGCAAAGCTCCAAGCGTGTCGAGGCGATGAGCTTCGGCGTCGCCGACTATGCCGCCTCCACCCGCGCCCGCACCATGGGCATCGGCGCGCCGCATCCGGATTACGGCATCCTCGCCGACAAGGACGAGAAGGGGAGCGCTCGCGCCTATTACTGGAACGACCCCTGGCACTACGCGCTGTCGCGCATGATGGTCGCTTGCCGTGCCTATGGGCTGCGCCCGATCGACGGGCCGTTCGGCGATTTCTCCGATCCCGATGGCTATCTCGCCGCAGCCAAGCGCGCCGCCGTGCTCGGCTTCGAGGGCAAATGGGCGATCCATCCTTCCCAGGTCGATCTCGCCAATAAGGTGTTCACCCCGTCGGAAGCCGAGGTCACCAAGGCCAAGCGCATCGTCGAGGCGATGAAGCAAGCCGCCAAGGAAGGCAAGGGTGCGGTGTCGCTCGACGGCCGCCTGATCGACATCGCCTCGATCCGCCAGGCGGAGGCGCTGCTCAACAAGGCTGCGGCGATGGGGATGTAGGCACGGTTCAGCACAGCGATGGTCGAGACGTCATTCTACCGCGGCGGCCGATAGGCCGCCGCCGTGGCGACGGCGTCGTCGCCGCTCGCGCGTCGCTAACGGTCCAAGGTCAAGCTGGTGGCCAAACGATAGATGCCCGACTTCTCGTTGAACTGCACGATGTTAATCGTGTGACGCGCATCCGTCACCTTGATGCTCATGCGGCCGGAGAACTTGTCCCCGGCGATCAGGGCGTGAATGGTGTCGTCCTTCGCCGAGCCGGTCACCGTGCCGCTGGCATCGTAGACGCTCTCGTTCCAGGAGCCTTTGATCTTGTCGCCCTTGTCGGTGAGCTTGAGCGTCGTGTTGACCTCGTAGTCGTCGCCGGTGCAATGCAGGGTCTGCGTAATCTTGCCGCCGGCCACGGCGTATTTCGCCGAGCAGTCCACCTTCTTGGGCTGGCCGTCGGACGGCCAGACCGTGCCGCCGCCTTTCCAATCGCCCTTCAGCGCGTCGAACGGATCGCCTGCCGAGGCGGCGACGCCAGGCGACGCCAAGACCGCGGCGAGAATGAGCCCCGCGAGGGCCATGGCCTTCCGCGCCGGCGACAGCAAATCGTATCGCATCGATAATCCCCCTGATTCAAACCGCGAAAATTCGCCGAGGAAACAAGCTTAGCAAGGTTTGAGTTTACCGCTCTGGCCCGATAAGGCCCCAGGAAAGTGGCACAAAACGGGAGTCGTCGCTGGCGAAACTTAGCCTCGAAACGCCGGCAGGTCACCCCCTCAAGGCCCACGCGGCGCGGTCCAGAATTGGTTAGAGCCGGCCGTCGGATCGAGAAAGGTTTAGGCAACGCATGGCCACCAAGAAAGCTGCTCAGCCGGTACCGGCCAAGGCCGATTTGCCGCCACCGCCGCCGGAAGGCCTGACCAAGGCGGAGACGCGCTCGGTCGCCGAGCGCAAGCGACTTCGCGCCGCGGTGGTCTACGAGATCATTCGCGTCGAGGGCGAAGGCGAACTCGCCCGCAGCTTCGGCGCGTTGTGGTGGTCGGCGCTCGCCGCCGGATTGTCGATCGGCTTCTCCGTGCTGGCGCAAGGCATGCTCAGGGCCTATCTGCCGGACACCCCGGGTGCCGCGATCGTCGAAAATCTCGGCTACTCGGTCGGCTTCCTCATCGTCATCCTATCGCGCCAGCAGCTGTTCACCGAGAATACGCTGACGGTGGTGCTCCCGGTGATCGCGCGCAAGAAGTGGCAATGGCTGCCCGCGATGTTGCGGCTCTGGGGCATCGTGCTCGCGGGCAATGTCGTAGGCTGTTTCCTGTTCGCGGCCTTCCTCGCTTATTCGGGAGCGCTCTCGCCGGAAATCGCCGACGGTATCAAGGCGGTCGCCACCAAGCTGATGGCCAACACTCCCACCGAGATGTTCGTCAAGGGCATCGTCGCCGGGTGGCTGATCGCGGCGCTGGTGTGGATGCTGCCCTCCGCCGAGGGCACTGAGATCTTCGTCATCACGCTGATCACCTATCTCATCGCGCTCGGTGGCTTTACCCATGTGGTGGCAGGGTCGGCGGAGGCGTTCTATCTCTGGCTTGCGGGCCATGAGAGCCTCGCCCACGTTGTGTTCGGATTTTTCCTGCCGACGCTTGCCGGCAATCTGTTCGGCGGCACGCTGCTATTCGCCGTGCTGAGCTATGCGCAGGTGCGTGAGGAGATCGACGAGGGTTGAATCAGTGAAACCCTGATCGCGGCGAGACGTTTTGCTTACAAGGGCACTACCTGGAAGGTAGTGGAACATGACTGAAGCACAGGTGCGCCCGCGCGCGCTGATCGTCGAGGACGAGATTGTGATTGCCCTCGATCTGGAAATTGCCATGTCGGATCTCGGTTATGACGTCTGCACGCTGGCTCCCAGCGAGCGGTCGGCGCGTGTCCTCGCCATGCAGGAGCGGCCCGACTTAGCGGTGGTGGATGTTTGCCTTGCCGGCGGCCGCGAAGGCATCGAAATGGCACGATGGCTGCGCGAGGTCTGCGGTATCTCGATTGTTTTCGTCACCGCCTACGACGATGAGGCGACGGTGAAGCGGATTCGCGAACGCGTGCCTGGAGCGCCGGTCCTGGCGAAGCCGGTCTATCGCGCCGGTCTTGCCAATGCGGTCGCGCGCGCCGTATGACGACCCGCGTTTCGCGCCAGTAGAAATCCTCTGACCCCTAACGCGCAGCATTCATCGAACAGACGCCGCTTCGGCGCGCGGGTACCCTGCTCGAAGGCTTCGTCGAGGGCCTGAAGCGGGATGGGCACCCGCTTGAGAGCGGGTGCCCAGTAGGGAAGGGGGAAGAGGTTAGTCATGCTAGGACCTCGGTCCCTGTCGTGGTGAACGAACTAGCGGTTCATGTAGGCGTTCGGGAAGCCTTCGGCCAACACGGGAGCGGCTGAGGCGACGACGAGCGCAACGGCGAGGATGAGCTTCTTCATGGGGGTTCTCCTTCGAGCGTCTGGGGTTAGCGGTTCATGTAGGCGTTCGGGAAGCCTTCGGCCAACACAGGAGCGGCTGAGGCGATGACGAGCGCGACGGCGAGGATGAGCTTCTTCATGGGGGTTCTCCTTTTATGCGTCTGGTTTAGCGGGTGGTGCTGTAGGCGTTCGGGAAGCCTTCGGCCAACACGGGGGCAGCGGAGGCGACGATCAGCGCAACGGCGATAATGACGGTCTTCATGAGAGTTCTCCTTTAGGGTTTGGCCGGTTGATCTCTGGTTCGGTCGGCTGGCCAAGGTGCCGTTCGAACAGGTGATAGGTGGGCAGGACCGGAGCGTTTGCCCAATAGCCAGCGGCTATGGAGTTGGTGCTTTGGGCGACAGTCCCGGTTGAGCGCGGCAACCGACCGCAGGGTCACAGTCCGGCTGCTAAGCTTCTGCTACAGTCCGGGATCGCCACAGACCCTGACAGCGAAATTCGGATGAAATTTGCCAGTATTTGCTTCGCATTAGCGGTAATCACCGCGCCTTGCACGGTCTCGGCGCAGGCCGCCTCCCAGCCGCAGCACGCCGACGTCGACGACGCCAATCGTCTTTTCCAGCGCGGCCAGTTTGCCGAAGCGGGCAAAATCTACGCGGAAATCGCGGCTCAGGATCCCAAGGACGCTGCGGCCATCATCCGCTTGGGCCGGATCGCGCTACTCGCCAACCGGCTCGACGATGCGCAGATGTGGCTGGAACGGGCGATCGCGCTCCGCCCGGACGATGCCGACACCAAGGTCATGCTGGCCGAAGCGTTCTGGCGCCGCGACGATTTCCAGAAGGCGGCGGCGGCGCTGAACGGCGTTGAGGTGAGCAGCAACCAATTGCTGATCTCGCAATACCCGGCGCTGAATGTCGCCAAGCTGGAGAGCTTCAAGGGCCAAACGCCTTACGAGGTGGTGGGCGAGGGCCAAGTCACGCGCGTCAAATTCCTCAAGACCGATCCGCTGCCCTTGGTCAGCGTGCGCGTCAATGGCGGCGAGGAGGTCACCTTCTTCATCGACACCGGAGGCTCGGAGGTCGCGCTCGACACCGAGTTCGCCAAGGAGCTTGGCCTGCCGCAATTCGGCAAGGTGCAAGGCATCTTTTCCGGCGGCCAGAATGCCGAGGTGCAGCAATCGCGGATCGACTCCCTCACGCTCGGCGCCTGGACCGTCAACAACCTGCCCGCCATTACCATCGCCTTGCGCCAGCTCTCCGAGAGCTTCGGCGTCAAACGCATCGACGGCATTCTCGGCACCACCCTGTTCTATCATTTCCTGGCGACCCTCGATTATCCGGGAGGAGAGCTCGTGTTGCGCCGGAAGGATGCGCAAAGCCTGGAGCAGTTCACGGCGGAGGCATCGGCCAGCAGCGTCGCGGTTCCGATCTGGATGGCGAGCGACCATTTCATGGTGGGCTGGGGCCGGGTGGAGACGCTGCCGCCGACGCTGTTGTTCGTGGATACGGGGCTTGCGGGCGCAGGCGCCAAACTGGCCGAGCCGGTCATCAAGCAAGCCGGAATCAAGCTCGAGGAGGATAAAGCCTATGAAGGCGCGGGAGGGGGCGGCAAGCTGAAGATCGTGCCCTACAGCGTGAGCCAACTGTCCTTCGGCGACATCGAGGAACACGACGTGCCGGGTCTGTATGACGGGCCGTTCCCGTGGGAAAGCAGCTTTGGCTTCAACCTGGCCGGCATGGTCGGCCACGATTTCTTCAAGCCCTATGCGGTGACCTTCGACTTCGAGCACATGCAGATTTTTCTGCGCCAGTAGCCCTCTGGCGCTGGGCTTCCAATTTGTCGGGCGCCAGGGAACCGATAGTCGCCTTGCGCGTTGCGGCGTGTAGAGGGATTGCAGCGCCAGTAAATGCGTAGGCCTGCCCGCCGTTAGCTGGGCTTTGTCTCGGTTTTTTGGCCACACCGCTGCTTTCCGCGCGTTCCGGTACATGGCGTCATCGAAGATCGAGTTGGCGAGGAGATCCCAATCCCCCGCGGCTCGAATCTCAGTTTTGGCCGGGCTGTCGCCGAACAACTGCCGAGATTGCAAGGCATTACAAGCAGGTTCAGAGAAGCCGCATGAGCTTACTCCAGATCAGGCCTCGAACCGCCCAACCGAACGGCATCACGCGCCTGCCGAAAGCTGTTGCTAATAGCAATGACAGGGCGAGAGCCGACTATGTGGCCGGCGCCATGGAAGCGCCGTTGCCGCTGACGCCGGAGCGTCTCGAGCTGATCAAGGCTTGCGCGGGAAGCCGCTCGCCACACAGCGACGGCGTGGCGGCGTCGCGCATCGCGCAACGCTTCGCGCCGCGACCGCCGGTCGTCCCGTCTGGCGCCGAGCCGCAAGCCGCCGTCCAGCCGCCATTGGCCGCGCCGTTTTTCGCCCTGGCAACGGGGATTAGAACGCTGACGGCGGTTCTCGTCGTCGCGGCGTTGCTGCCAAACCTGACGCTCGCGGCATTTTGGCTGCACGCGATCGACCTGCCTTGGTCGAAGCAAGCGCCAGCGGCGAAAGCTGGCGCGCCGGCCCCGGCTCAGGCCGCGCTTCCCCCGCCGGTTCTTTCCGCGCCGAGCGCGCTCCAGGCTTCGGCGGGCGAGCATGTCAGCTTCCCGATCGCGCTGGACGGCACCGATGCCGTACCGCCAAGCAGCGTCATCGTCATCAGCGGCCTGCCGCAAGGGAGCCGGCTGTCGACCGGCGCTCGCCGTGGCGCGACGGAATGGACCCTGAAGCCCGACGAGATCGGCGACTTGCATCTGGTGCTGCCGACTTTCGCGGTTGGGGAGTCCAATCTCACCATCCAGCTGGTCGCCCCGGGCGACCGCGTCCTCGCCGACGCTGCCACGACGCTCAGCTTGATCCCCGATCGGATTGCCGAAGCCGACCGAACCGAACCGCCAGAAGCGGCGGAACCGCAAATTCCCGGCCCTCAGGCTGAAGTGCCGGACGCAGGCGCCGACGACGAGACGGCATTGATCGATGCGGCTCCAGCGAGCCCAGATGCCGCGCCGGCCGGTGCGGAGGTCGTGCCGTTGCCGACCAGACGGCCTGAGCCGCGCAACAGCGATGTTGCAGATGCGAACTGGATCACGCCGACCGCCTACGTCAATCTTCGGGACGCGCCATCGCCATCGGCGGCGGTTCTGGGCGTGGTGGCAAAGGGGACGAAGCTTCGCGTCGCCAGCCGGAAGCGTGGCTGGGTTGAGGTCGAGGACGCGGCGACGTCGAAGACCGGCTGGATCTACTCCGGCAATGCCGCCGCCGCGGCGCGCTAGATCCATCGAAGGGAAAGAATGTCTTTGCGCAACCAAGCCGCGCCCAAGATGCGCCGCGCGGTAGCGCAACTTGGGCCTGCGGCTGTGGCGCGAAAGCCATATGCACAGCTTTTTGTTTTTGTCGCCGCGTAAGGGGGAACGCCGCGTCCCATTTGGGCTTAAGCTTCCGACTTGAATCAGATCCTGGGGGGACTATCCGATGCGGACCATTCACGCGACAGCCTTCGTCGCCTGCCTTTCGGCGCTCTGCCTCGCCGGCGCGGCGCACGCCGATTCCTACAGCAAGGCGGTGCAGAAATCCTGCGCCGCGGACTACCATAAATATTGTGGCGACTATGGGCTCGAAAGCCCGGCCTTGCGCGTGTGCATGGACAAGAACGGCAAGAGCCTGTCGAAAAGCTGCGTGAACGCGCTGGTCGTCTCCGGCGAGGTGACCCAGGCCGAAGTGGACCGCCGCAAGAACGGCCACTAGCCGTCAGGCTCCCTGACGATTTAGCCGGCGCGGCGATGCGGCACGCATCCTGCAAGACCGCCCCTTTGGGCCATGGAAACGTGCGGGTCTCCCGCCGTAAAATGGCCGTGAGGGCCGTCTAGTCGGAAGGTCCCCGCGCCGGAGTTCCGCCCAGGCTTGCGGCATCAGTGACTAAACAATAGGCGCGGGCTCGCCCCTGATGCGGCCAACAAGGGGAACAGCCATGAGCAAGCATCGTAAATCGCCGGGCCATAAGCCTCCCAGCGATAAGAAGTTGAAGAGCAACGGCAAGCGAGAAGTGAAGAAGAAGACCGTGGCCGCCGAAATCGGCGCCGCGCTGATGCGCGAGGAGGCGCCGAAGCCCGCGTCCGCGCCGGTTTCGCGTCCGGCGCGTCCCGTGGTCGTGAAGGAGGTTGGGCAGGAAAAGGCGCTCGAGCCCCCGCCCGTTTCGCGTCCGGCACGTCCCGCGGTCGTGAAGGCGATTGAGAAGGAGAAGGCGCTCGAGTCTCCGCCCGCTGTACCTCCGGCGCGTCGTGTCGTCGCGAAGGAGGTCGAAAAGGAGAGAGCGCCTGAGTCGCCGCCCGTCGCGCCTGCCTCACCTCGGGTTGTGGCGAAAGAGGCCGAGAAGCAGCCGCTCGAGGCTCCCGCCGCGCGCCCTGCACCTGCCACGCCTCGGGTCGTTCCTAAAGAGGCCGAAAGGGAGAAGCCGCTCGAGGCTGCGGCCCCCTTGCTGGGAAACCCCTTCGACAGCTTCGAGCGCTCGTTCAAGGCGGCGGGGCAGGGCGCTATCGCCGTCAACCAAAAGCTCATCGACTTTGCCCGCGCCAATATGCAGTCGGGCTTCGACTTCGCCATTAGTCTGGCCACCGCCTCGAGCCCGATGCAGATGATGCAGTTGCAGATGAGCTATTGGGATGAGCGCATGAGGGTGCTCGCCAGTCAGGCGGAGGAGCTGCGCGCGCTGTCCGCCGAACTGATGGCCAAGACCAGCGAGCCGTTCCGCCAGCAGATGTGGGCGAAGCGGGCGCGGGCCGTTTGAGGCGGGGCGGTGCGGTAAGAACTTGTTTGTGAGGCTTGGCTAGGGTCCTCTCTGTCGATCGAGAGGACCGGCCATGCTGCGCGAAGGACTGATTTTCGTAGGCACCTGCGACATTGCCGGGCTGGTGCGCGGCAAGGCTTTTCCGGCGCGTGCGCTGAAATCGCGGGCCAAGAGCGGCGTCGGCTGGACCCATTCCAACCTGATGCAGACTTGCTTCGGGCCGATCTTCGATACCCCGTTCGGCACCGGCGGCGATCTCATGATCGTGCCGGATCACACCGCCGAGGTGGATGTCGATTTTGACGACGGCTCGGCGCCGGAGCATTTCTTTCTGGGCGATATCCGCAATACTGATGGCAGCGCCTGGGAATGCTGCCCGCGCGAATTCCTGCGCCGTGCCGCTTCCGCCCTCGACGCGGCGAGCGGGCTCGAGCTGGTCGCCGCCTTCGAGCAGGAATTCGTCTATACCGGCATCGAGGATCGGCCGGGCCACGCGTATAGCCTCAACGCGTTCCGCCGCCAGGGCGTGTTCGGCGAAAGCCTGATCGCCGCGCTGCGCGCCGCCGGTCTCACCCCGGACAGCTTCCTTGCCGAATATGGCCCGCGCCAGTTCGAGGTGACGGTCGGGCCCGCGACGGCGCTGCGTGCCGCCGATGCGGCGGTGATCACCCGCGAGCTGGCGCGGGGCGCGGCCTTCCGCTTGGGCCACCGCGCTTGCTTCTCGCCGATGCCCGTGGCCGACGGCGTCGGCAACGGCGTGCATATCCATTTCAGCCTGCGCGATGTCTCCGGCGCGCCCGCCACCTACGCCGCCGATCATCCGCTCGGCTTAAGCAAAGCCGCCGCGCAGTTCGCCGCCGGCGTGCTGGCGCATCTGCCGGCCGTAACCGCCATCACCGCGCCGTCGCCGGTGTCCTATCTCAGGCTGACGCCCAACCGCTGGGCGCCGACCAAGATCGACATCGTCAAGCAGGATCGGGGCGCGGCCTTGCGCGTTTGTCCGGTGTTCGCCGCGAGCAAGAAGAAGGGCATCGCCAAGGCATTCAATCTCGAGTTCCGCGTGTGCGACGGGGCGGCCAGCCCGTATCTTGCGCTCGGCGCGCTGCTATTCGCCGGGGCCGACGGGATCGCCCGCAAGCTCTCGCTGCCGAAGCCCGGCAAAACATCAAAACCGTTGCCCCGTTCGCTCACCCAGGCCCTCGACCACCTGGAGCGCAGCGAAGCGGTGCGGCGCTGGTTCGGCCCCGTGTTGTTCGAGGCTTATCTGCGCCACAAGCGATCCGAACTGGCCCATGTCGCGGGTCTCGACGCGACCGAGCTTTGCGCCCGCTACGCGGAAGTTCATTGAGTGGACAAGACCCCGATTGCTGAACAGCGGCAACTGAATGGACTAGCCTGCGCCGGCCTTGACCAGGTCGAGAACCTCCGTTGTGGAGATCATGCGACAATAACCCTGGCAACACGCGAGTCCCGCAGCATGCCGCGCCTCGGTCTCAGCCGCGCACGCATCGTGCACGCAAGTCATGTAATAGCCGAGATCGGCGCCATCCTTGACCGCGTGATCGATGCACTGGTCGGTGAGGAAGCCGGTCACGAACACATCCTCGATGCCCATATTGCGAAGCAGATAGTCGAGATTGGTGGAGTTGAACGCCGAAGACGAGGTCTTGGCGAGGACGATCTCGTCGGGCCCGGGCGCGATCTCGGCCAGCACTTGCGCCTCGCGCGAGCCTTTGGCGAAGCCCATGTTGGAAAGCTTGTAGTCGCTACTGAGGTCGCGCTGGTCCGCGGTCAAAGCCTCGATCACGGTGTAGATCACTTCCAGTCGCGCCGCGCGGAACGCCGCCAGCAGCCTGCCGATATTGGGAACGACGCGGGCGGTCGCCGCGTCATAAAACGCTGGCCTCTGGCTCTTATCCTTGGCGCTCAACGTGCCGTTCTGCACATCGATCACCAGCAGGGCCGTGCGTCCGCGCGCGATCGGTCGATCGCGGGTGAGAGACGATTGCCGGGTTGTCATGCGCGCGAGAGGCTGGTCTGATGGTCCGAAGAAGGAGTGTAGCATGCGAATATTAGCCGCCGCGTTTTCTCTGCTGATCCTCGCCGCGGCGCCGCCGGCCGGGGCAGGCGAAGTCCAAACCATCGAGGCGATCGACAATGCCGCTGCCCGGCTTGATGAGGCGTTCGAGGCGCAGGATGCCCAGGCGATCGAAGCGCTGACCACGCCGGACCACCTGGCCGTGACGCACTATTATGACGAGCCGACAACCGTGGCCCAGCAGATCGCCTCGCTACCCGATCTCAAATATCAGCAGACCAATCTCAGCGAGCCTAAGGTCACGCTGCTCGGTTCCGAAGCCGCCCTGCGTCGTTTCACCGCAAAGCTTGAGGGCAGCTACAAGGGAAAGCCGCTGACCGGAACGGTCTACGTCACACAGATCATGGTGATGCGCGACGGCAAATGGTTGGAGAGGTTCTACCAGGTGACGGAACTGAAGGCGGCGCCTTGACCGCGGCGGCAAAAGCCGGAAGCCTCTTGCGCGGGCTGCCGTTGCAACCGCTCGCCGAGGAGGTTGCTGAGACGCTGCTCGAGCGGCCGGGCTTGCGCGTCGAGCGGATCGTCTCGACCGGACAGGCAACACCCGAAGGCCAGTGGTACGATCAGCCGAGCGACGAGTGGGTGCTCCTGGTCAAGGGCAGCGCCCGGCTTCGCCTTGAGGGTGAGGCTCACGACCGGGAACTCGGCGTAGGCGATTTCGTTTTTCTTCCAGCCCATTGCCGCCATCGTGTCGCCTGGACCCAACCCGAGCCGCCGACGGTCTGGTTGGCGATCCATATCTTCACCAAATGCTAACCGGAACCACCGAAAGCGACGAGACGCAGCACTCAATTTGAAGGAGGACATCGATGGCTGGGCAGGACATCACGCGCGATCAATTGGCTGATCTTTTGAACGAAGACCTTTCCCGCGAATATCAAGCCATAATTGCTTACGTCGTTTATTCTCAAGTGCTTAAGGGCGCGGAATATATGAACATCGCCGCGCAGCTCGAAGAGCACGCCCATCAGGAGCTCCAGCACGCACTCACCATCTCGCGCCAGATCGACTATCTCGGCAAGATGCCGAGCGTGACGCCGAAGCCGGTGAAGACCTCGGATAAGGCCCGCGACATGCTGAAATTCGACCTAGATAATGAGAACGTAACCATTCTCAATTACCGGGAGCGGGTCCGCCAATGTGAGGCTCTCGGCGAGTTCGCCATGGCGGAGCAGATTCGCGAAATTCTCGTGCAGGAGCAGGACCACCAGATCGATCTGGCCACGGCTCTCGGCGAGGACGTTCCGGATGTTAGCAAACTGCGCAAGCGCAAGGGCTGACCTCCCAACAACAAGTCGGGGAACCAGGATTACTCTTGAAACACCCACAAACGACCAAGGAGGAATGAGGTCATGCAAACCACTTGGATGCCCAGCACCGAATCCGGCGTGATTCACAATCGTGCAGAACTCCCCGAGAGCGTCTTCGCCTTTCCACGGCAGCGCAAGGAGCCCCTGACGGATGCGGATCACGTCCGAAACGCGCTCGCCCGCTTCGACCAGGTCGAGGGTGTCAGCGATTCCGACCGTGAGCTCGCCTTCGCCAATATCAAGGCGGCGGCGAAGTTTTATGGCGTCGACGTGCGCGAGAAGAGCTGGCGCGACCTCGGCCGTTAATCGTCCGCGAATGTCTTGAATTTGAAACGGCCCCGGATCACCATCCGCGGGCCGTTTCGCTTTCTCGGCAATGGACACCAAACCTCACATTCAACCAAGGTGGTCTGCATGACGATGCAATCGATTTTCTCAGACGAGCAGCGATGTGGAACAACGAGACTCAGCCGCGTGGGCAGGGCGGCGGCGCTGGCGGCAGGCGTCTCGGTGGCGGCGCTCTCCGGTATTGCGCTGCCGACACCGGCCGAAGCGCAAGCAAAACGGCCCAACATCGTCATGCTCATGACCGACGATACCGGCTGGCAGGATTTCGGCGCCTATTCCGGGGGAGGCGTGGCACTCGGTCACCCGACGCCCAACGTCGATCAGATTGCCAAGGAAGGCGCGACCTTCACCAGCTGGTACGGCCAGGCAAGCTGTACCGCGGGGCGCGCCTCGTTCATTACCGGGCGCATCCCGATCCGCTCCGCGCTCTCGATTGTGGTCGCGCCGGGCGACAAGAATTATCTCCGCAAGGAGACACCGACGATCGCGGAGTTCTTCCAGAAGAACGGCTATCGCACCTACTTCTCCGGCAAATGGCATCTTGGTGACATACCGGACTCCTATCCCACCGTGCACGGCTTCGACGAGATGAAGCATTTCGCCGCCTATTATGCCGGTGTCTACGCCTACGACGACACCTCGAAATGGTTTCATCCCTGGTTCCCCTCCTACAATCCGCAATTCAAGAACGCGTTCGACAGTCTGGTGAATCTCGGCGAGTGGGAGGGCGTAGCGGGCCAGCCGGCCAAGAAGGTCGGCACCATCTCCTACGACTCGCTGGCGACGTTCGATGTGCGGCAGACCGACTCGGCGGTCGAGTATATCAAGCAGCACGCCAAGGACGACAAGCCGTTCTTCATGGACGTCAATTTCATCAAGATGCACAACCCGACCAACGCCGCGCCGGACTTCCGGGGCCGGTCGCATCTCGGCGACTATTCGGACAGCTTGATGGAGCTCGACGCCGATATCGGGCGCATCATTGACGCCATTCGTGCCGAGGCTCCCGACACCATCGTCATCGTGACGGCTGACAACGGCGCTTGGCTCGATGCCTATCCGGACGCCGGCACGACGCCGTTCCGCGGCGAGAAGGGCTCGGCCTTCGAGGGCGGCTGGCGCGTGCCGGCCATCATGTGGTGGCCCGGCAAGATCCCGGCGGGTGCGCAGTACCATGAGATGATGTCGCACATCGATTGCTGGGCGACGCTTGCCGGCATGGTCGGCCTCACGCCGCCACCGCACGATTGGGTCGGCAATGACGGCAAGGGCATCTATTTCGACTCGATCGACAACAGCGCCTACATCCTTGGCAAAGCCGAGCACTCGGCTCGGGACTTCTTGGATCTACATCGATGGCGAGACCTTCAACGGCGCGCGCGCCGATATCGGCGGCGATCCGAACGAGCCTTGGCTACGCATGGCCTGGAAATATATCGGCACGGCCAAGGATTCGTGGCTCGGCGTGGTGTCGGACCTCGGCGCCATCGGTGCGCTCTATAACCTGACCATGGATCCTTATGAGAAATACGACATGGTCTTCAACGGCGCCGCGCCAATGCGGGTGCTGTCGTCGTCTCCCGGAAAATATGCCGGGCAGGACAACGGCTGGGTGTTGTCGCTAATTTCCCCGGTCATTGTCGACTTCGACAAGTCGATCATGAAATATCCGAGCATCAAGCGATTTCCAGGCGGTGCTTCGACCGATCTCACCCCCGATCTGCAACATCCGGAAAATCCGTTACCCTTGTTGAAGGAGCTGCAACAGGAACCGCAGCCGATCGGCGGCGGCGGCGGCTGATCGAGCTCGGAGTTCGCTGAGCCGAATAGAACAGAAGCGGCCCGGGACATCCGTCCTTGGGCCGCTTCGCTTTTGATGCCGCCCATCCGGCGGCGCGATCGGAGCGTGATTATTTTTCGTCCGCGTCGGCGTCGGGAAAGGCGTCAGCGGCGTCCAACAAGATCTTCGACATGGTCCAGCGCGGCTTCAGCGTCTCCTGGATGTCATCGATGCGCCAATGACCGTCGTCCAGCACGAGCGTGTAGAGAATGTCGCGCGGCTCGCCGAAATTCTTGAAGCTCGCCCGTATCTCGGCCTGGGTGGCTTGCTTCGAGACCGGAACGATCTTGAGCTCGGTCAACTGCCAATCCTGACCATCGACGAACACATCCCAATCGATGCGGCCAACCTCGCCTTCCGGCGTCTCCTTCTCGTCTTTGTCGACCAGGGCTTGGAGGCGTTTGCTGTAGACGCCCTGAATATCCGGCACGGCATCCTCGCCGGGGGTGATATCCGTGTAAGTCTGGTAGATCGCCGTGATTAGCGCCACGGGATCGCTATCGGCGTCGCCAAGCGGCGAGGCGGCACCGAGGGCCATGGCGAGCAGAACGAGGACAACGATGCGCATGGAGCTGCGGTCCTAATCGTCCTCGTGACAGCCTTCTTCTTTGCTCCAGGCCATGCCGGGCGGGCAGCCATGCGTCGACGGCTTGGGGCCTTTCGGCGCGACGAAGCCCGGCAGGCACTTGCCCCCTTGGGCGTGGAAGCCCGGGCCGCAGAAGCCGACTGCCTGGTTCTTGGTCATGCACTTGCCGTTGACGCTGATCTGCCCCTTGCTGCAGCCGGATTTCGAGCTGCTGGCGATGGGGACGCAATTGTCAGTCTCGGGCACCGGCTTGGTCCCGGCCGGGCAGCCTTGCGAGGGTTGGTTCGCGGTGATGCGCTTGCACTTCCCCTTGACCAGCTTGAAGCCTTCCTCGCAGCCGGTGACCTTCTTCGCCACCGGTTGCTTGGCCGGCTGGCTGCCACCTCCTTCGAGCTCGACGACTCTTCCGCCTGACTCCGGCATGACGATCTGCAGGCATGCGCCCGCGCTATCGGTCACCATCCACGGATGCGTCAAAAACGTATCGAGCTCGATCTGCTCGCCGTTCTTGAGCCGGCCATAGCTCTTCGCCTTCGAGTTGAAATCGAGCCACACGATGTTGCGCGTCGCGCCGGACCGGTTGAGGAAGGTGAGCTTGGTTGCCTCATCCGATACTTGTGAGCTGAGATCTCCCGCGGTTCCTGCACGGCGGGTCGGGCACGAATTTCGACGCGCTGACATTGGGCGTCGCGGACATGTCGGCCGGCGCGCTCGATCCGAGCTTCTTGATATAGGCCCGGGCGAGATCGGCACGAAAGCCTGACGGATAATTCGTGATGAAGGCCTGCCAGGCGTCGACCGTGCCAAGCTCCTTGGCGCTTTCGAAGGCGTCCTTTTCGGCGTCGCCGCCGCCCGCGGCAGCGCTCTCTGCCGGCGGGCTCGTGTCGCCGAAGGCCTCGCAGGCCTTGACGAATTGCTGGAGCTTGTCGCGGCCACGGGTGAGGTCGAGCGAAGCAGCCCTGTAGCCCGGCACCAGATAATCGAGAGAGTCCTTCTCGGCGAAAGCACGCCACAGCGGATCGTCGTTAGCGATATCCACCTGCACGCCGCTCACGCCCTCTTCGCCGGTGGCGCGGAAGATCTTGCCCTTGAGCGCGTGATCGAAACCGCCGCCGGACAGGCGCAGTTCGGCATCCTTGCCGTTCTCGAGATCGCCAATGTCGGCGCCGAAGGTGACGATGGAGAAATTCGCGCCCACGCTCGAGCTGTGCACGCAAGCTCCGCTGACCTGCACATTGTCGGACTCGGGCACGCCATAGATCAGCCGGGTACTCTTGTTGCCCGGTTCGTTGGTTTCGGAGAATTGCCACTCCATGCCGCTCTCGGCCCGGGCGAGGGCGGTAAGCGCGAGCGAGCCGAAGGCCAATGCGGTGACAAAAAGCAAGTGAAATCCAGGCGTTACCGGCGTCATGATCCGAGCCTTCCTTCGTTCAGGTCGCAGATCGCCGCCGGGCTCCCGAAAGGCCCAATCCGCTGTTTCGTATCTTGGAACACGCATGAAAAAGACCGGCTGCCCACGCCGGCCGTTACGGTCCGAGGCGCTCAAATTAGGTGAGGGACGGTCTTGACGCAACGCCAAGTTCAGGTGGTCGTCCCGGCCAGCGTGTACCAGGCGATGGCAGCATTCGCGGCGAAATACGCGGCAAGCAGCCCCACGGCAAAGATGCGGTCCTTGCGCGAGATCGCCTGTTCGGCCTGCGCGTCGTCGCTGAGCCACGAGGTCGCCACCACGCGGCCGAGCGCGATGATGATGAAGAGATAGGCGAGCAGATAGATCTTATCGAGCATCATCAAATAGTCGACATCGGGAAGCGATCCACCGGAGGCGAGTTGGAGCGCGACCAGCGTCAGCAGCGCGGTGATGCCGAGCCCGATGCGGCCCTCGATGTAACGCGGCCGCACGAAGAAGATCAGGCCTGCGCAGACCACGATCAGCATGATCGGCACGAAGGTCTTGATCGACATGGCCACAATCGGGCGGGTGACGGGAACCGACAGCACGATGCGCGAATAGGCGGTCGCGTCTGGCTCGGCCAGATCGCCGAAACTGGTCGGGTAGGTGTTGGAGACGATGCGCATGGTGGGCTCGCCCACCTTGAAGCCCGGCAAGGTGATCACCGGGTCGAGCGTCACTGGATGCTTACCATCCGGCACATAAACCTGACTGTCGGCTCCCGAGACGGTGTCCTCCATCATCACCTTCAGGAACTGCGTGTCGAACGGATATTTTTCCAGCGGGAACTTGGCGGCGAAGCGTCCCTGGTAGCGGATGATGGAGTAGAGGCTGCCGTCGGGCATCGCCTTGGGCTGGTCGTAAAGCGCCTCGCGCACGTTGTCGTCCGACGTGAAGCGATTCATGAACTCCATGGTCTTGGACGGATCGGTGTCGGGCGTCTTCCAGCGGAACCAGACATAGAGATCGACCACATAGTTGTTCGCCTTGAAGTCGAGCTCCTGGATGTCGTTGATATAGGCGCCGACAATGACCTCGGCCGGGTTGGCCGACGCGGGCGAGGCGGCGATCGCATCGGTCACGGCGCTGGGCGGCGAGGGCGGCGTTTCCGCCGCGCTCGATGCCGGTGTGGCGAAGATCGCGAGCGGAACAATAAGCAATGAGACCGCGGCGAGATGGCGCAGAACAGGTTGCATCGGGAATTCGGTCACTTTGCGAGGTGTTGGCAAGCTTGGGGCCTGGACGGGCGCAACGCTGCTATAGAGCGGGCTGGAATCCTTTTCCACTATCGAAGTAGGCTGGGCTGTGTCCACCGACAGTCGCAACACGGATTTCCTGGACCGAAGCCGGGCGCAGCCCGTAGCCACGGATGGCTATCGGGCTGCGGGCTTTGCCGGCTCGGCGGTTCTGCATGGCCTCGCGCTCGGCGTGGTGCTGATGGTGGCACAGCACGGAATGCAGACGGCACGGAGCGGATTGCTCTCGGTGCCGGTCGAGATCGCCTTGCCAAATCCGGAGTTGCGGGCGGGCGAGAAATCCGCCGTCGCCCCGCAGCAAGCGCCCGTCCCAGACGCGACCGCGTCGATCCAACACGGCGCGGACGGCAGATCTGCGACCGCCGACCTCGACGCCAAGCTTCAGACGCTGGCCAAGCTTCGCCAGCCTGACGGCGCCACCGAGCCGGGGACGGCCACCTCACCCGCGTCGGCGCTGGACGATGATGCGATGCCGGGCCGGCAGGCGCTCTACAATGTGAGTGACTTGCTCCGCGCCCAAGTGGAGCGGCGCTGGAATATTGATCTTGCCTTGCTCGGCGACGACCGGTTTTCCGTGCCGATCCATGTCGAGATCACCGAGGACGGCGTGGTCATCAAGGCGGAGATCGTCGACAGCGCGCGCTCGGCCGACCCGGTCTATCGCGCGATTGCCGCGAGCGCGCGCAACGCGGTGCTGCTTGCCTCTCCGCTTGCGCTTCCCTCGGGCCATTATCGCGGGACCCTGGATCTCGTGTTGAATCTCGACCCAAGCGACGCGCTGCGTTAGCCGCTGCGCCCATGGCTGCGATCAGGGCAGATCGCGTGCCAGGCGGAATCCGGTGAGAGTTGAATAGTCGTATTCGCCGCCGGTCTCGCTCTCGGCTCGCGCGGCGGAGCGGATGAATACCGGCAGATTGGCCCAGGAGCCGCCGCGAATGACAAACCCCGCGCAATCCTTCTCGGTCCAGGCGCTGCCGTCGCTTGGCGCGCCGATATAGCTCGGGTGCCAGCAATCGGCGGTCCACTGCCACGCATTGCCGAGCATGCCGTAAAGCCCGAACGGGTTGGGAGCCAAACTGTCGACGTCGGTCAGCAGCCGGTTATCCCATGCGCTGCCGCAGCCATTGCAGTTGGCGTTACCCGTGCCGAGCGCATCGCCCCACCAACGCGCCGCCGTGGTGCCCGCACGCGCGGCATATTCCCATTCTGCCTCGCTCGGCAGGCGATAAGGACCGTCTTCGCGCGGGGACGCCTCCGGATGCGCGAGACGGACCTTCGCGTTGAGCCACGCCAGGTAACGCGTGACGTCGCGCCGGTCGAGGCAGACGGCGGGCCAACGCGGCGGCTCGGCATTGAACGGGGGAAACGCCTTGCCATGGCCGGGAGATTGCCATCGCATGTCGAGCATCGCGTTGCACGCCGCCGGCTGATAACCCGTGTCCTTAAGAAAGGTGAGGAACTCCTCGCTGGTGATGTCGAACTTGCCCAGCGCGAAGGCCTTGATCGAGACGATGTGCTGAGGCCCTTCATTCTTGAACCGCCCGCTCTCGCTCGGCGGACTGCCCATGACGAAGCTTCCGGCGGGCAGGCCGACCATCACTGGACATTCGCGACATTCCTGGAACTCGCGATCCTTTCGCTCCTCGGCATTGCCAGTGGCGGTTTGGGCCAGCAGCAGGACCACCAGGAAAGACAACCGCCAAAACTTTTGGGACACCAGAACCATCCTCACCGCGACCCCTCGGAGGCGCATCATAGGATGGCTGCTTCGCTGCACCCAAGACGTCAGTCGAGCTTCTGATAGGTGTTTTCGAGCTCATCCTGCACCACGGTCGCTTTGCCGGCCGCGCCGAACACGAGGTCCTGGTCCGGCACTATCGACGAAAAGCGCCAGCCCGAGGGGAGCTTCAGCTTGGCACCAAGCGTGGGCAGCGCGGCATAATCGAGCGTCTTGTCGACGATTTGCGCATAGGCCTGCATCACGTAGCGGCTGCCGTCGGCGGCTTCGAGCATGAACACCGGGCTCCCGGCCTTGAATGTGTAGATCGTGTCGCGGTTGATGGTCTGCTCGCGATAGGGCCGGTGCAGCAGGTCGAGCAGGCCGACATCGATGGTGGCGCGCTCCGTAAGCTCCAGCCCGCCGGCCTCGATCTTCTCTCCACTCTTGGTGGCGCCCTTGGCCGTGATCGAATCCATCAGGAAATGCCGCGGGCCGTTGAGCAGCACGGTCAGCGCATCGAAGCGCTGCTTCATGGCGTCCTCGGTGATGGCATCCCAGATCGCCGGCGGGCAGTCGTTCAGCCCGAGCGTGTTGTAGACGGTTGCGGTGAGGTGAAATCCCTCGCGCACGATCGGAATGATCTCGCAATAGCGGGCATCGCGTGTGCCGGTGATCGCGCTCCCTGTGATGATTGGCCGCGCCGTGGCAGCAAAGGCGGCCGAAGCGAACATCAGCAGGACAAGCGTGCCTGCAAAACTCCGATTCATCGCGCTCCTCATGCCAGGATATTGAAGACCGCGGGCGTTATACGGCGCGCCGGTTTATAGATCGTGCAAGCGCTCGGCGAGCCAGTCGCCAAGACGCTTGCGTGCGCGGCCATGCGCGCCGCGCAGCACCCGCCCCATGTTCATAAAGCCGTGGATCGTGCCTTCGTAGCATTCATATTCGACCGGCACGCCGGCCCGCGACATTGTCGCCGCATAGTCCGCACCCTCGTCGCGCAACGGGTCGTGCCCGGCGGTGAGGATCAGCGCCGGCGGCAGCCCCGTGTAGTCCTCGTAGAGCGAGGGGATCGCGCGCGGGTCGGTGAACGGCCAGGCCAGCCCGAAATAATGATCGAAGAACCAGTCGATCATGTCGCGCGGGATGGGGAAGTGCTGCGCCAGTTCCATGCGTGAGGGCAGCCGCCCGCGCAGGTCGAGCGCGGGATAGATCAAGGCCTGCGCGCGGACCGGCGCGGCGAGCGTTCCCTTGGTCTCGTGCAGCGCGACGGCGGCGAGTTCCGGCGCCGGCGCTGTCGCCGGCAATCGCGATCCGCTCCGCATCGAGGCCGAGCGAGGCGGCCGCGTGCGATAGCCAGGTCAGCGCCGCGACGGTGTCTTCCACCGCGGCGGGAAAGGGGTGCTCGGGCGCAAGCCGATAGTCGAGCGCGAGCACGGCCGCGCGCGTGTCGTGGCACAGCGCACGGCAGAAGATGTCGTGGGTTTCGAGATCGCCGATCACGCAGCCGCCGCCATGCATGAACAGGATGGCGGCTCCCGCCTCGCGCCCCGACTCGGCGGGAGCGTATTTACGCAATCGCATCGGCCCGGCTGGGCCCGGCACGGCGAAATCGCTGATCTCGCCGATCACAGGCGGCGCGATCTCGGTCTTCGACAGCGTGCGGCGATATTCGGCGCGCGCCTGCTCAGGCGAGAGCTGCCACAGCGGCGTGGCCGTCTTGGACGAGGACCAATGGATCAGCGCCTCGGTTTCGCGGTCAAGCTTCAAGCTATCTATCCCGTCCGCGCGCGCCTCTAATTCGGCGCTGCATAGTCGCAATGCGCGCCGCCGCCGGCGTTGGCGATCACCGCAGTGGGATCGATCTTGCAGTCGAGCTTGCCGATCGCCTCGAACACCGAGCCGGCGCCGGCATCGGGCGGAACCCCGACCTCGATCAGCGTGGCGTAGAGCTCATGCGCGGCTCGCCCGGTGAGCGTCGCTGTGCGTGTGCCGAACACGAGCTCGCAAGAATGCACCGTGATGTCGATATTGCTCGCCTTGCAGGTCAGCTTGTCGACATCGACGGAGATGACCTGGCCGCTAGAGCTGACTTTGGTTTCGCCATCGAGAAATTTCCCCAGGAGCTTTTTAGCAGGCGGGCCGAGCAGCGGGGAATTTTCGCCGACCAGTGCGGCGAGCGCCAAGGCGCCGCTGCCATCCATGGTCTGCGCCGCTGCAGCATGAGAGACGAGCAACAAAGGGAGGGGGAGCAGGTATCTGGCCAACTTCATCGACGATTTTCCAAGCCACGTCCGCAATAGGACGGTTTGGCTACCGATTGTACCGCCCTTTTTCGCGCGTCTCTGTGGCAATTTGGCTAACATTCGCCCCGCTTGACGATAGGTCTGGTTCGTATTCCTCTGCGAGCGCGACGTCGAACAGGCCTAACGGAGGAAAGTGGTGCAGACCGTTGGACTTGTCGTTTTGGCTCTGGCCCTTATGGCGTTCGTCGGCCTAGTTATCGCCAGGCAATCGAACGAGGGAGGTCGATGGGGTATCGGCAAGCTCCGCACGGTTTGCCCTCGCTGCGGCACCAGACTGCCGATGATCCGCAAGCCCGCATCCGAGCAGGAGGCACTTTGGGGCGGCTGGACCTGCCCGAGCTGCGGCTGCAAGATCGACAGATACGGCAAGGCGCGCGAGGCCTAACTTCCCATTCGATGCGTGGTGCCCCAGGCCGGACTCGAACCAGCACGCCCTTGCGGACAACAGATTTTGAGTTTGTCGCGTCTACCATTCCGCCACTGGGGCTTCGGCGCGGGAACATGGGGTAAGGCGCGCCCACGGTCAACCCGCGCCGCGCATTGTTCAGTCATTACAACATCGAATTGGCGGCGTAGACTTTCGCGGCGAAAGGCGCATCTGGACAGAGGAGGAGTTATCCATGCTTGAGGGGAGAACGTCCGACTGCCTGGCCATTGCCAATACCGCGATCCTCATGCGGCTGATGGAAGAACTCATCACAAAAGGCGCAATCACCAGACCTGTTGCCAACACCGTGTTGTGCGATGCGGTGGACAGTCTGAAAAACTGTCCGAGCGGGGATCACAGCAATTTCGTGGAAGCCGTCACCATCATCCGCAAGGAGCTGATTCCAAGAATTGTGGGAACGCCCTAGCCAGTCGACCCCGCGAAATCGCCGGGTGGAACGCCGCTCTGCCCGACCCAATGGACAACGCAGCCGCCGCCCGCTAAGCACTTCCCATGCTGCGCAACCTTTACGACAAGGTCATCGCCCTTTCCGAGAGCCGCTACGCCGTTCCCACACTGGCCGCGGTCTCCTTCGCCGAAAGCTCGTTTTTTCCGGTGCCACCCGATGTGATCCTGGTGCCGATGGCGCTGGCCAAGCCGGAAAAGGCGAGGCTCTACGCGCTGGTCTGCACCATCGCCTCGGTGCTCGGCGGCATGCTCGGCTATGCCATCGGCGCCTTCCTCTACGACACGGTCGGCCATTGGCTGATCTCGGCCTATGGCTACGGCGAGGGGGTCGAAGCCTTCCGCGCGGCCTACGCCAAATGGGGCGCCTGGATCATCCTGATCAAGGGCATGACGCCGATCCCCTACAAGATCGTCACCATCGCCTCGGGCTTCGCCGGCTACGACTTCTTCATGTTCGTCGTGCTGTCGATCGTCACCAGGGGGCTGCGCTTCTTCCTCGAGGCCGAGCTGTTGCGCATCTATGGCGAGCCGATCCGCGACTTCGTCGAGAAGCGGCTGACTCTGGTCACCACCAGTTTTCTTGCCGTGGTGGTCGGCGGCTTCCTCATTGCCAGATATGCCTTCTGAGATGGACGCGTCCGGCAAGCCGATCCTGGCGCGGCCGCCGCGGATGGTGCTGCGGGCCTGCGCCCTGGTGCTGGTCGTCGCCACCGCGACGATCCTGACCGCGCTCGCCTTCGAGCATCTCGGCGGCTACGCGCCGTGCCCGCTCTGTCTCGAGGAGCGCTACGCGTATTATTTCGCCGTGCCGGCAAGCGCCCTCGCGCTTCTCCTCGCGCGCGGCGACAACATCGGCTTTGCCCGCATCCTGCTCATGCTCATCGCGCTCGCCTTCCTCGCCAATATGGCGGCCGGCATCTATCACGCCGGCGTCGAGTGGAAATGGTGGCCCGGTCCCGGCGAATGCTCCGGCGCCTTCGAGCTGCAATGGGGCGAGGGCGGCGTCGTCGATACGCCGATCATCCATTGCGACGAGGCCTCCTGGCGCTTTTTGGGGCTGTCTTTCGCCGGGTGGAACGCGATGGTCTCGGCCTGGCTTGCGCTGGTTGCGGCCTATGGGGCGAGCCGGCGGCGCTCAACTCACGCCGAACTCAAGAGAGCGTGATTGGCCGGGCGCGATCCCCGGCTGGTATAGCGGACTCGCCCAGACACATCCCCCCGTTGGAAGGATCTGACCGATGGTTCGCTCGCGCCTTTTCCTCCTTGCCGTCCTCGCCTCGGTCATGCTGCTCGGCTCGCTTCCCGCCTCGGCCGCCGAGTGGAAGCCGTTCGATGCCGCTGCCTTCGCCCAAGCGCAGAAAGACGGCAAGCCGATCCTGGTCGACATCTTTGCCGCGTGGTGCCCGGTCTGCCGCGCGCAGAACCCGATCCTGACGCAGCTCACCCGCGAGCCGAAATACAAGGACCTCGTCGTGTTCAAGGTCGATTTCGACACGCAGAAGGCTGACGTGCGCGCGCTGAAGGCGAATTCGCAAAGCACGCTGATCGCCTATAGCGGCGCGACCGAGAAAGGGCGAACGGTGGGCGACACCAATCCAGCCTCGATCGCCACGTTGGTGGACAGCGCGCTGTAGGGCGCCACTCATGGCCATCGGCACTCTCGGCCTTGCGTTTCTTGCCGGTTGCCTCTCGGTGCTTTCGCCTTGCGTGCTGCCGTTGCTGCCCATCGTGCTCGGCACGGCCGCGAGCGAGCACAAATTGGGCCCGCTGGCGCTGGCCGTAGGTCTCGCCATTTCCTTCACCGCCATCGGCCTGTTCGTCGCGACCGTGGGCTTCGCCATGGGCCTCGACACCGATGTGTTCCGCACCATTTCCGCCGTGCTGCTGATCGCCGTTGGCGTCCTGCTCTTGGTGCCGCGGCTGCAAGAGCAATTTGCCGTGGCGGCGGGCCCGGTCAGCCAATGGGCCGGCGGCTATCTCGACAACTTTGCCGCCACCGGCCTCGCCGGCCAGTTCGGCCTCGGGCTCTTGCTCGGCGCGGTCTGGAGCCCGTGTGTCGGGCCGACACTCGGCGCCGCTTCGCTGCTCGCCGCCAAGGGCGAGAATCTCGGCCAAGTGGCGATCACCATGCTCGCGTTCGGCATCGGCGCCGCGTTGCCGCTGATGCTGCTCGGCTTTCTGTCGCGCGAAGCGATGCAACGCTGGAAGGGGCGAATGATGGAAGCGGGCCGCGGCGGCAAGACGCTGCTCGGTGTGCTGTTGCTGGCGATCGGCGTGTTGATCGCATCGGGTCTCGACAAGCGGCTGGAAACGGCCTTGGTCGATGCCTCGCCGGACTGGCTGACGACCCTGACCACGCGGTTCTGAGGGAACGGCCTACGGCTCCAGTTCGGTATCCCAGTAGAGATAATCGAGCCAGCTCTCATGCAGATAATTCGGCGGGAACAGCCGCCCGTTGCGATGGAGCTCGAACACCGTGGGGCGATAAGGCTTCAGCGCCGGATGCATCTTCGCCTCGGCGGGCAGCTTGCCGCCCTTCATCAGATTGCACGGGGCGCACGCGGTGGTGACGTTCTCCCAGCGCGTCAGGCCGCCACGTGAGCGCGGCACCAGATGATCGAAGGTGAGATCCTGGTCGTCGCCGCAATATTGGCAGGTGAAGCGGTCGCGCAGGAACACGTTGAATCGGGTGAAGGCCGGATAGAGCGCGGGCCGCACATAGGTCTTGAGCGAGACCACGCTCGGCAGCTTCATTTCGAAGGAGGGCGAGCGGACGGCGCGATCATATTCGGAGACGATATTGACGCGCTCGAGGAACACGGCCTTGACCGCGTCCTGCCAGCCCCACAGCGATAGCGGATAATAAGACAGTGGCCGATAGTCGGCGTTGAGCACGAGGGCGGGAAACGTGCCGGGGGCGGCCGATGCGGTTGCGACGTTCAAGGCGAGAAATTCCTTTCTCCAGCCCGTCGCACCCGGGACCATCCTCCTGACCGGCGGCATACTATAGGGGCATGTCGGGAATGTGAAGGGCCCTAGATGCTGTGGGGCGTGGAACGGAATCGCGCATAGAGCAACGCCAGGAGCACAAAGAACACGGTGTGGATCACCGCGAAGCCGATCATGCCCGATAGGCCGAGACCAAGCGAGCCGGCGATGCCCTCGCCGATGCAAGGCAGCACCACCACGGCGTTCACGAGCCAGACGAGAGCGGCGTAGATCAGACCCTTGGTCAGCGGCTTGCCAGGCAGCACCGGCTCCAGCGCATAGGCGTAGCACAGCGCCATCAGTAACCCGACCGCGACATGGAATCCGTTGCGAAAGAGATCGCCGCTGGTCGCCGGCGCGATCACGTTGTTCCACGTGTCGGCAAGATTAAGGTGCGGCGCCAAGTCGCTGGCGATGCTCTTGAGCAGCTTCAGCAATCCGCCGCGCGCGGTGGTGAAACCGATCGCGTCCGCGCCTTCGAGCAGCGCCGTGTTCACCGCAATGGCGATAGCACCAGCGCTAAGCGAGGCGCCGAGCCTCGACCAGGTCTGGACCTTCGCCACCTACGATCCTTGGGTGAGTTGAGCGGTCGCGGCGAAGGCCTGCTTGAGAAAGGCGCCGCCGAGATGCAGGCCCTGCGCGTCGATGCCGTGGCCGATGCCTTCGGCCAAATGCCACTCGACCGGAAGGCCGGCCTGGGCAAGCTGCTCGCGGGCGATGTACATGGCATCGACCGGAATGACCTCGTCCATGTCGCCATGCACGAGCAGAATGGCCGGGACCGAACCCGGCTGTTGCGGCAGCGCCTCGACCGTGGCGAGCGCGCCGGAATAGCCGACGATCGCGGCCGGAGCGGGCTGCCGCTTCAGCCCGACGCCGAGCGCCAGCATCGCGCCCTGGCTGAAGCCCACCAGCGCCAGCGCGCGCGGCCCGAGCTTGTGCTTCTTCAGCTCGGCGTCGAGAAAGGCATCGACCGCGGGCGAGGCGTGGCCGATGCCGCGCACCAGCTCGCCTGGATCGCGGAAGGTGAGATTGAACCATTGCCGGCCCATGGGCGCTGCGCTGCAAGGCTCGGGCGCATGCGGCGAGACGAACGCGGCATGCGGCAAGGCGCGCGCCCATTCCCGCCCCAAGCCGATCAGGTCGTTGCCGTCGGCGCCATAGCCGTGCAGGAACACGACCAGTTGCCGCGCCGCGCCGCCGGCCGCCGGGGGCAATCGTGGTCCGTCGAGGGGGAGCGCCAAGCTAGGCGTTCTCCTCGGGGACGTCGTCGGCGGAATGGGCGTTGAGCTGGCCGTAATTCTGCGCGCCGATATCCTTCAGCAGGTTGAGCTGCGTCTCCAGATAGTTGATGTGGCCCTCTTCGTCGGCGAGCAATTCCTCGAACAGATCCATCGACACGTAATCCTCCTCCTTACGGCAGCAGGCGCGCGCCTCCATGTAGAGGGCGCGGGCGGAATACTCCGCCTTCAGGTCGCATTCGAGGATCTCCTTGACGTTCTGGCCGATCATCAAGGGATCGAGATGCTGCATGTTGGGAAAGCCTTCGAGGAAGATGATGCGCGTCACCAGCTTGTCGGCGTGATGCATCTCCTCGATCGATTCCTCCCGCTCCTTCTTGGCGAGCTTGGTGTAGCCCCAATCGTCGAGCAGCCGGTAATGCAGCCAATATTGATTGACGGCGGTGAGCTCGCTGATCAGCGCCTTGTTGAGATATTCGATGACCCGTGGATTGCCCTTCATTCTCTATCCTCCTCTCAACCTTTTGCATTGATCATGACTTGTTCGTTGCGCGCAAGCTAGCCGTCCTCGACCGGTCGCCGCGTGCCTCCGCTTGCGGCGCTCGGACCGTCCTCGTCATAGGACACCATCAGCTTGGTGATGAGCGGCAGGCAGCTGCCGCAGGAGGGGCGCTTGCCGAGCTGCCGGTAGATCAGGCCGGGAGTGAGCACCACGTGGGGGTCCTTGGTACGAAGTGCGGAAACCGCCTCGGCGATATCCCTGGAGGTGATCATGGTGCAGGAACAGACGATCATGCCCACTCTCTAAGGCATGGGAGGCCGCTTTGTCGCCAAATCAGCGCTTCCAGCCTTGACCCGGCTGAAGCGCCCAATTCCCCGCGTTTCGCCGGCCTCTTAGCCTTAGCCGACTTTTAAGTGATCTCTGCCATCCTGGCCGTCTTTGGAAAGGGGCGGCAAGTGGTTATGCGACCGGAGGATTTTCGGCCTGACGATCTGTTCGCGCAGATTCAGGGCCTGGTCGACGGGCTGACGGCGGAGCGGCGTGCGCGCGAGGTGGCCGAGGCGGCCGACAAGGCGAAGTCCGAGCTGCTCGCCATGGTCGGCCATGAGCTCAGGTCGCCCATGGAGGCGGTCACCGCCATGGCTGAGCTGCTGCTCGCCAGCCCGCTCGACCCGACCCAAGCGCGCTATACCGAGATGCTCTACCAATCGTCGCGCAGCCTGCTCGGCGTGCTCAACGATGTGCTCGATTTCTCGCGGCTCGAAGGCGGGCGCATGGAGCTCCAGCATGTCAATTTCGACCTGCACGATTTGGTCCAGGGTGTGGGCACCGTGTTGCAGACGCGCGCCAGCGACAAAGGTCTGACCGGCGGCGTCGATATCGGGGCGAACTGCCCGCGCTACGTTGTGGGCGATGCCGCGCGGCTCCGCCAGGTCTTGATGAGCTTCATCGACAATGCGCTCAAATTCACCTCCGTCGGCTCGGTGCGATTGCATGCGAACGCGAGCGAAACGGACGGCCGGCTCGTGCTGCGGTTCGACGTCACCGACACCGGCGTCGGCCTGAGCAAGGCGGTGCAGGAGCGGCTGTTCCTCCCCTTTGTCGAGATCGACAAGCAAGCGGGAGAGGCGGGCTCGACTGGTCTTGGGCTCGCGATCGCCAAGAAACTCGCCTCACTCATGGGCGGCGAGGTCGGCTGCGAAAGCGTGGTCGGCCAGGGCACGCTCTATTGGTTCACCCTGCCGGCAGCCCGCGTGCAGATGAGCGCGCCGGCGCTAAGAGCGAGCAAAGACGCGTCGCCGCAAGGCGTGCTCTCCGGCCATGTCCTGCTGGTCGAGGACAACGCCGTCAACCGCATGCTGCTCGGCTCCTACCTCGATGAGTTCGGTCTGACCCACGAGGTCGCTGGCAGCGGCGACGCCGCGGTCCTGAACCTTGCCGCCAAGAGCTACGATCTCGTGCTGATGGATACCGCCATGCGCGACCTCGATGCGGTCGAGACCGTCAAGCGCGTCCGCAGCCTGCACGCACCGTCCTCGCAAGTGCCGATCGTGGCGCTGATCGCCAACGGGCTGAAACCCGATGCGGGAGCCTATCTTGCCGCCGGCATGGATGCCTATGTGTCGAAGCCGATCCGCGGCCGCGAGCTCTATGCGGCGCTCGCGCCCTTCCTCGGCGTGGCCAGGGATGAGCCGGTGCTGCGGCTGGTCAAGGGTTAGCGCCGGCTCGTCCGGTGTTGCCGATCTAGAGATTGTCCATCAGGACGCCGGCCAGCAGGATCAGATAGGCGATCAGCAATAGACCGAGGCCATATCCGGTGAAGAATGGCAGCG
The DNA here is from genome assembly GCA_963798815.1 of uncultured Alphaproteobacteria bacterium. GTDB lineage: Bacteria > Pseudomonadota > Alphaproteobacteria > Rhizobiales > Methyloligellaceae > Methyloceanibacter. Next base: position 418,479 of record CAWCUW010000003.1, on the reverse strand, counting down.
GCACGATCATGCCGATAACCACCAGAGCGGCGATGATGACGGAGACGAGAAACGTCTCGCGACGCGGCGTGCTCAAGCGAATATTCATTGGTTCCCCCGTGGCCAGGCGCCCCGAAATGGGGTCCGCGACTGCGCCAGTCTAGCGGCAAAGCGCCGACGCTGTCCCGCGCGATCAAACCGCGCACAGGGATATGTGGATTATTTGCCCGGGCAGGGGGCCGCGTCGCCCGAGGCCGCCATCGGCTTGCCGTTGATGAACACGCTGGCCGAGCCGGTAACGATCGAGCCGCCACAGCCGGTGGCATCGCCCTGCACCGCCGCAGGCTTGCCGTTGATGAACACGTCGGACGACCCTTCCACCACGGTCGAGCTGCAGCCAGTCGCGTCGCCGGTCCGCGCCGCCTGCTTGCCTTCCACCATGACGCTGTCGCTGCCCGCGGCGATGCTGCCTTGCGGGCAGGGGGGTTGCTCGGCGGCCAGAACGGTTGCCGAAAGAGCTGCGAAGATAGTTAGCGCAATCGCGGCTATGTGCGGTGCAGGATTCATCGCTGGTGACCGGTAGCCAAGAGTCCTACATCGATATAGACATCGACGATATGGCTGCTCAGCAAGTGATTCTTCGACAGCCCCATGACATATTTCATGACGCCCAGAGCGGATTCCCACGTATCGGTGTTCTTCGGGCCACCCCTCTCGTCGTCGCCCACGAAATAGATGAAAAGCATCCAGACCGACTTTCCGTGAGTTTTCAAAAAGTAGAGATGGGCCAGCCGATTTGCGTATTGGTAGAAAGTCTGAGTCCAAGGTGCCTTCGGACCAGCTTTCAAAGCGTCTGCGGTCTTTGCGAGGGCCGCATTGATCTTGCGCAGGGATTCTTCGGAGGCCATGCAGGGAGGGCCGCACATTTCATCAATGTGTGCTTTGGCTTCGACGAGCAAAATGTCGCCTTTGGCGGTACGGCCAAGTGCGTCCCACTGTGGTCCTTTGGCCGGCCAAAACTTGGATAGGTCGTCAACCAGTTCTGAGGCCCCGATGCGCTTCAGGAACTTCCGGTCACGGTACTCAGCGTAGTCATCCTCTTTGGTTGGAGAAAGCCACTCAATTTGGCCGCGCGCCTTCAAAGGATCGGGGAGGGCATCGAATAAGACGTGGGGCCGCTCATTGACGAGCGTCTGAATCCACTTAAGGCTTCCCCGTGCGCCCTTCTGCTGAGCCACCCTCATTTGGCCCTCAACGCTCGGCCTCTCGCCGGATCACAGCCGCACTTTTTCTCGCGCGCGCGAGGGCGGCACGGGAACGTTCACCTGCACGAGCGCTTCGGCCTTGGCGTCCACCAGCTCGGCGATGCCGGTCATGATGTCGTTGAGCTGGAAGTCCTTGGGCGTATAGACCGCCGACGCCCCGCATTGCTTGAGGATATTCACGTCGTCCGGCGGGATGATGCCGCCGACCACGACCGGCACATCGCCAAGCCCGGCCTCGCGCAGTCGCTGCACCACCTCGCGCACCAGCGAGACATGCGAGCCCGACAGGATCGACAGCCCGACCACATGTGCCTGCGCCTGCTTCGCCTGCTCGACGATCTCGGCGGGCGTGAGCCTGATCCCGTCATAGACCACGTCCATGCCGACATCGGTCGCGCGCACGGCGATCTGCTCGGCGCCGTTGGAATGCCCGTCGAGCCCCGGCTTGCCGACCACGAAAGTGAGCGTGCGGCCGAGCCGGCCGGAGACCTGCTTGACGAATTGGCGTACGTCTTCGAGCCGCGCCTCGTCGATCGTATGCTTGGCGTGGATGCCGGTCGGCGCGCGATATTCGCCGAACACCTCGCGTAGCACCTGGCCCCATTCCCCGGTGGTGACGCCGGCTTTGGCGGCGGCGATCGACGGCGGCATGATGTTGCGCCCTTCCGCCGCGGCGGCTTTGAGATCGACCAGCGCCTGTCGCACCGCCTTGTCGTCCCGCTGCTGCCGCCAGGCCTGGAGCGCCGCGATCTGCTCGATCTCGACCGATTCCGGTACGGTCTGGATACCTTCGATGCCGCTTGCGGCAAGTGGCGACTCTTCGGTCTCGGTATAGGCATTGACGCCGACCAGCACCTGTTCGCCCTTCTCGATCGCCTCGACCCGCGCGGCGTTGGAGGCGATCAGCGCCTCTTTCATGTAGTCGATGGCCGCCACGGCCCCGCCCTTGGCTTGCAGCTTGGTGAGCTCGGCGCGGGCTTGATCCTTCAGCTCCTCGACCTTGCGGTCGATCTCGACCGAGCCATCGAAGATGTCGCCGTAGTCGAGCAGGTCGGTCTCGTAGGCGACGATCTGTTGCAGCCTGAGCGACCATTGCTGATCCCACGGCCGCGGCAGACCGAGCGCCTCGTTCCAGGCGGGGAGCTGCACGGCGCGGGCGCGCGCCTTCTTCGACAGCGTCACCGCCAGCATCGAGAGCAAAATGCGATAGACGTTGTTCTCCGGCTGCTGCTCGGTGAGCCCCAGCGAGTTCACCTGCACGCCATAGCGGAATCGCCGCAGCGCCGGGTCCTTTACGCCATAGCGCTGCTCGGCGATCTCATCCCACAAGTCGACGAAGGCGCGCATCTTGGCGACCTCGGTGATGAAGCGCACGCCGGCATTGACGAAGAACGAGATGCTGCCGACCACGCGCGGGAAGTGCTCCTCGGAGATTTCGCCCGAGCCCCTGACCTCGTCGAGCACCGCCTCGGCGGTGGCGAGCGCGAAGGCCAGCTCCTGCGCCGGCGTCGCTCCCGCCTCCTGCAAATGGTAGGAGCAGACATTGGTCGGGTTCCATTTCGGCATCTCACGGGCGGTGTAGACGATCACGTCCTTGATCAGTCGCAGCGACGGCGCCGGCGGGAAGATGTAGGTCCCGCGCGAGAGATACTCCTTCAGAATGTCATTCTGCACCGTGCCGGTAAGCTTGGCCTTGTCGGCGCCCTGCTCCTCGGCGAGCGCCGCGTAGAGGGCGAGCAGCCAGGCGGCGGTGGCGTTGATGGTCATCGAGGTGTTCATCTCGGCCAACGGGATGCCCTCGAACAGGCTCCGCATGTCGCCGAGATGGGAGATCGGCACGCCGACCTTGCCGACCTCGCCGCGCGCCAGCGGGTGGTCGGGATCGTAGCCGGTCTGGGTCGGCAGATCGAAGGCGACCGAAAGCCCGGTCTGGCCCTTGGCGAGGTTGCGTCGGTAAAGCTCGTTGGAGGCGGTCGCCGTCGAATGTCCCGCATAGGTGCGGAACAGCCAGGGCTTGTCTCGTTTGCTCCCGCTCGGTGCCATCGGTTTCTCCCGGCGCATCAATACCCTATCGAAGCACGACCGCAAGCCGGCTTGCAACCAACGAGCGGCGATTCTGGACCGAAAATCGTCATCCAGCCCCCGCCACCGGGGCGCCGAACACGACGACCGCGAGCGCCAAGACGGCAAGCGCCAGAAAGCCCGCGACGTAGGCAGTGCGCCACCTCAGCCCCGGCGTCCGCATGGCGACGCCGGCCGCGACCAGGCATTGCAGCAGGTAGAACAAGGCGAAGGCCCGCGAGGCAAGGGCGATCACCCCGAACACATTAAGCCACCAGGTAAGGCCGATGCCGATGAGCGCGATGACAGGATATGCGTGACGGTGATCGATACGCCGACCACTCACTTCCTCGATCAGACCTCCGGCGCCGATGGCGTCGGCGACGGCCGCCGAGAGCTGGGCGAAGACAGCGCCGGCGATGATCAGCACCGGCAGCAGGCTCGCCACCGGCCGCAGCAAACCGACGATGCCGGTGACCTCGGTGCTCATCACCTCGTGTTCGTTGAGGGCGACCATGGCCAGCAGGAAGAAGGCGAGATAGATCGCACCCGACAGCAGTTGCGCATAACGCATGGTGCGCACGCGCAACTCCGGCGCATAGGCGCCGCCGAGGAAGCGCGAGGTCTCGAAACCTTGCACCACGATCAGCAAACCGAGCACGGTCCGGACGGAAGTTAAGCCCAACGGCGCCACGAGATGCGGCAAGTGCCAGGCACCGGTGAAAGCAAGATTCAGATTGAACCAGGTGAGTGCCGCGAGCACCGCGGCAATCACCGCAAGCTTGAGTCCGACCGCATATTCCTCGATGTCCTCAAGCCCATGCAGGCCGCGCAGCAGGCCTTGCAGGCCGATGCCGAGCAGGATGGCGGTGGTCAAGCCTTTGGCGGCGAGGGCATGGGTGACACCGAACGCCTTCAGCAGAAACGCCGCGAGCAGGGTGAGGTAGTAGGTGACGGAGACGAAATACGCGAGCGCCAGAGCAAGATGGGAAAAGCTCTCCAGCCACTCGAACCATTGCCGGCCGCCGGCGGCGAACAGTGGCTCGCCGTGGAGGATGTTGAAGCGCACGGCGGCGCCGAGCAAATACGAAAACACCACGAGGAAGGCCATGCCGATCACGGCGTAAGAGCCAAGATCGTGCACCAGCAATGGCAGCGAGACGAGAAAGCCAGAGCCGATGATGGAGGCGAGCGGCGTCACCGTCGCCCGCCACACCGGGGAGCCGGTGAGCTTCGGCCAGAACAACAGCGCGGCGGTTGCGACCAGGGTCACAACGACGATCAGATTTGTCATTAGGTCCCTGCCGAGTCGTGGCGGAAGCATAGGACGAGGTGGCGGGCGAGCCGTTCGGAGTGGAACGCTCGGGCGTCAAGCCCGTTTTAGTCTGGGCATGGCTGCGGCTTTTTGCTACCCCTCCCGCCTGCCCGGCCAGCGTGCCGAAAATGAGAAGTTTTGGGCGGACCCGCGGCGCCTTTGGGGCGCTTTTGCGCGTTAAGGGTGCCCGTCGCAAAATTGTTGCAGTCGCGAGATGAATAGCAGACAATTACCGCAGTGCAAAAACATCCCTAACAAGTGTGTGTCGAGCTGGGGGAAACAAACCGGATGAATGAGATGACGCTAGCCGCCGTGACCCAAGCCGCGCCCGCGGGCGCCGTCAAAGATCTCTACGAGATCGGCGAGATTCCTCCGCTCGGTCATGTGCCGAAGAACATGTATGCCTGGGCGATCCGCAAGGAGCGCCACGGGCCTCCCGACGAGGCCATGCAGGTCGAGGTCGTGCCGACCTGGGAACTCGACTCCCATGACGTGCTCGTTCTGGTGATGGCCGCCGGCGTCAACTACAACGGCGTCTGGGCCTCGCTCGGCAAGCCGATCTCGACGCTCGACGGCCATAAAAACCCCTATCATATCGCCGGCTCGGATGCCTCGGGCATCGTCTGGGCGGTCGGCTCCAAGGTCAAACGCTGGAAGGTCGGCGACGAGGTCGTCATCCATTGCAATCAGGACGACGGCGACGACGAGGAGTGTAACGGCGGCGATCCGATGTTCTCGCCGTCGCAGCGCATTTGGGGTTACGAGACGCCCGACGGCTCCTTCGCCCAGTTCTGCCGCGTGCAGGATCGCCAGCTGCTCGAGCGGCCGAAGCATCTCACCTGGGAGGAGGCCGCCTGCTACACGCTGGTGCTCGCCACCTCCTACCGCATGCTGTTCGGCCACCGGCCGCACACGCTGAAGCCCGGCCACAACGTGCTGGTGTGGGGCGCCTCCGGCGGTCTCGGCTCGATGGCGGTCCAGCTTTGCGCCACAACCGGCGCCAATGCCATCGGCATCGTCTCCGACGACGACAAGCGCGACTTCGTCATGTCGCTCGGTGCCAAGGGCGTCATCAACCGCAACAAGTTCAAATGCTGGGGCCAGATGCCGACCGTCGGCACGCCCGAATACGACACCTGGAACAAGGAAGTCCGCGCTTTCGGCAAGGCGATCTGGGAAGTCACCGGCAAGGGCGTGAACGTCGACAGCGTGTTCGAGCATCCAGGCGAGGCGACCTTCCCGGTCTCCTGCTTCCTGGTGAAGCGCGGCGGCATGGTCGTGTTCTGCGCCGGCACCACCGGCTACAACCTCACCATGGACGCCCGCTATGTGTGGATGCATCAGAAGCGCATTCAAGGCTCGCATTTCGCCCATCTCCAGCAGGCGAGTTCCGCCAACAAGCTCGTGGTCGAACGGCGCATCGATCCGTGCATGAGTGAGGTCTTCCCCTGGGAACAGATCCCCAAGGCGCATATGCGCATGTGGAAGAACGAGCACCGCCCCGGCAACATGTCGGTGCTGGTCAGCGCGCCTTGCACGGGCTTGCGCACCTTCGAGGATGTGCTCGAGGCCAGCAAGCAGATGCACGGCGGCTAGGCACTCGATCCTCGCCTTCGGCAGCGCATTCCCGCTCAGAAGTAGCAAGCCTGCGTCGTAACGACGGAGGCTATTGCTCGCGCGCTACGCTATACTGAGCGAATTCGCGGGCGCGCGAGGAACGCGGAGCGGCGATACGCCGATGCTTTACGACACGGCCCTGTTACGAACCTTCGTCGCCGTCTGCGACGCCGGCAGCTTCACCAAGGCGGCGCGCGAGGTGAATCTCACCCAGTCGGCGGTCAGTCTTCACGTCAAACGTCTTGAAGATCAGGTCGGCTGGCGGTTGATCGTGCGCAATGCGCGTGGCGTCAGGCTGACGGAGCAGGGCGAGGTTCTGTTGTCCTACGCGCGGCGCATCCTTGCCTTGTACAAGGAAGCCGAGCAGCGCCTGGGCCGCGACAGCGGCGGCGTTATCCGCATCGGCGCGCCCGAATATTTCGATCTCCACACGCTGTCCTCCTTGCTCGGCCAATTCTCTGCCCGCTATCCCGCGGTCCGGCTGCAAATCGAGCTCGGCATCGGCCCGGACATCGCCGCGCTGCTCGATGAGGGCGAACTCGATCTGGCCATCGTCAGCAACGAGATCAGGGAAGGGGACGGCATCTCGCTGTGCCGCGAGCGCCGCGTCTGGGCGGCGGGGCGCTTGATGCGGCTCGGTCCCGACGAGCCGGCGCCGCTCGCGCTATACCCGCCGTTCTGCCGCTGGCGGCAGTTGGCTCTGGAAGCGCTCGATCGAGCCGGCCGCACGTGGACGCTGGCGATTCAGAGCGCGGGGACGGCCGGCATCCTCGCCGCGCTCGAGGCCGGTCTGGCGATCACGATCTTTCCCGAATTCAACCTGCCGGGCACGCTCAAGTCGGTTGGCGCCGCCGAGGGCCTGCCGGCGCTGCCCGATTTCGAGTTCGTGCTGCGGCGCAGCCGGAACAGCTCGCCGGCGGCGGACCATCTCGCCGAGATGATCGTCAATTTCTTCCAGCTCTCGACCGCGCTCAGGCCGGATGCCGGCATGAACTACAAACAGCGCTCGCATCTTCTGCTGCGAACTGGCCTCGACGCCTAGTCGCCGCACCCAGAGGCGTGCTCGTATACAGTCCAGGGGTCGCTGTCGTGCGCTCGAGGCTTGCAGGGCTGAAAGGCCGCCTTTGGCGGTGGCTCGACCGGAGCTCCCCGCGGATTGACGCAGATCGCGTCGCCGGTCACAGGGTTGACCGCCGCTTCCAGACACTTGGCCGGCGTCGCTGAGTCTGCGGACTGCGCCGGTTCCTCTGCCGCTTGGGCTGCCAGCGGCAGCCAGAGTGTGACACCCAACCCGACGACCAGCGTCTTCAGCACCATCACGAAATCGTCCTCCGGAGTTCGCTCAACTTCGTTTCAGTACAACAGCATAACCCCGCTCGCCAAAGACCGACATTGAAGATGTCTCATCCTGGTGATGAGCGAAGCTCATGGGAGCACGGCAAGCCGATCACGCATCGACTCTGCCCTCCGACCGGCTAAGATGGTGCAGTGCAGCTTGTGGCGTGAGCTGCGGTCATGAGAGGGGGCAGTACGATGCAAAACCCGCTGGTCAAGAAGGACCTAGTCGACGCGATCCTTGAGCTGCGTGCGGATGTCGAGAAGCAGCTTCAGGCCAACAAATATTATGTGGCGCTGAACAAGCTCGATGAGCTGCTCGCGGCGATCAGGCCGCTCGAGATCGTCGAGGCCACGGTGGTCGAAGCCCCGGCGCAACCGACCGAGACTGCCAAGGCGACGGAGGCCGAGGCCGAGCCGTCCAGGAGCTGGTCCGGGGTCGTGCAGGAAACCGTGGTCGAGGGCGAGACCGCTAGGCCCTAGCTGGCGTCGCGCTCAAGCCCAGAATTCAGGTTTGACTCCTGGCGCGGAGCACGCTTCGGTGTGCCCCGAGCCGCTTAAATCCATGCCAGGAGCCATGTTTTGACTGTCGCCGAAGCCATCACCAATCGTGGCGCGCCGAGCGCGCCGGAACTGATCTCCCTGCTCGAAGACGCGGCCAAGGCCGCCACAGGCTTGCGCGATCGGTCGATCGCCGCCGTTGCCGCCAAGGTCTCGTCCGGCGGCAAGCTCGACAATGCCGCACTGGAGCGTGAGCAGCGCGCCGCCCACGGCCTCGCCTGGATCGCCACCTATGTCGAGGCGCTGGTCCAGGTCGCGAGCTACGCCAAGCGCATGCAGGACGAGGGCCGGTTCGGCGAGATGGAGAGCCTGCTTGTGCAGATCGGCGCCGCCGAATATGCCGCCCAGCTCGCGGGCGGGGTGACCATGAGCCAGGGCGAGGTAGCGCGGCTCTATGAGCTCGGCGTCAAGGACCAGGACCAAGCAGCGTTTCTCACGCCCTCCGTCCGTGCGTTGATGCAAAGCTCGACGCCGGAAGCCCGCGCCCGGGTGGTCGAGCTGATCAAGCACGCGCAAGGCGCCGCGGCGGCCAATTACGGCGACCCGGGTCTCGACGAGACGTTCGAGGACATCCGCAACGAGATGCGCCGCTTCTCCGAAGCCGAGGTGGTGCCGCACGCGCAGGACTGGCACCTCAAGGATGAATATGTGCCGATGCCGCTGATCGCCCAGATGAGCGAGCTTGGCGTGTTCTCGCTGACGCTGCCCGAGGAGTATGGCGGGCTCGGGCTCGGCAAGGAGGCGATGTGCGTCGTCTCCGAGGAGCTGTCGCGCGGCTATATCGGCGTGGGCTCGCTCGGCACGCGCTCGGAAATCGCCGAGGAGCTGATCCTGAACGGCGGCACCGACGCGCAGAAACAGGAATGGCTGCCGCGCATCGCCAGCGGCGAGATCCTGCCGACTGCGGTGTTCACCGAGCCGAATATCGGTTCGGATCTCGCCTCGCTGACGACGCGCGCGGTGCGCGACGGCGATGTCTATCGCATCACCGGGCAAAAGACCTGGATCACCCACGCCGCCCGCGCCGATTTGATGACCGTGCTCGCGCGCACCGATCCCAACGAGAAGGGCTATCGCGGGCTGTCGATGTTCCTGGCGCCCAAGCCGCGCGGCACCGATGAGAATCCGTTTCCAGCCGACGGCATGACCGGCGGCGAAATCGAGGTGCTCGGCTATCGCGGCATGAAGGAGTTCGACATCTCCTTCGACGGCTTCGCCGTTCCCGCCGCCAATCTGCTTGGGCAGGTCGAGGGCCAGGGCTTCAAGCAACTGATGCAGACCTTCGAGGCGGCGCGCATCCAGACCGCGGCACGCGCCATCGGCGTCGCCCAATCGGCGCTCGATCTTGGCCTGCGCTACGCCATGGAGCGCATTCAGTTCGGCAAGCCGATCGTCAATTTCCCGCGCGTCGCCGACAAGCTCGCCATGATGGCGGCGGAGATCCTGCTCGCCCGCCAGCTCACCTATTTCGCCGCGCGCGAGAAGGACGCCGGCCGTCGCTGCGATCTCGAAGCCGGCATGGCCAAGTTGCTCGCCGCGCGCGCCGCCTGGGCCGCCGCCGACAACGCGCTGCAGATCCATGGCGGCAACGGCTTCGCGCTGGAATATCCGGTGAGCCGGGTGTTGTGCGACGCCCGCATCCTGTCGATCTTCGAGGGCGCCGCCGAGATCCAGGCTCATGTCATCGCCAGACGGTTACTGGAAGGCTGAAACAGCAGCCGGCGGCAAGCCGGCGGCACAAAGGGAGAAGAACGCATGCGTAGGAATAGACTGGTCTTTATCGCGTTTGCGGCGCTCGTCGCCACGAGCGGCTCGGCCTATGCGATCGACGTCAACAAGAAGATCGCCGCGCCGGGGCAGATGATGGTGATTTGGGCGACGGTTTCGGAGTTCTGCTCGATCAAGAATTGGCACCCGGCCGTCGCCGACTGCCAGGAGAGCAAGGAGGGCAGCGATACTTACCGGGTGCTGACGCTGAAGGACAATGGCGGCACCATCAAAGAGAAGCTCACCGGCTCCGACGACACCAGCTACAGCTACGAGATCGTCGAGGGTCCGTTGCCGGTGAAAAACTACTCGGCGAAGTTCTGGGTCGAGCCCGACGAGCGCGATCCCAGCCGGACGGTGATCCATTGGGACGCGACCTTCGACGCCAACGGCAAGAGCGACGATGAAGCCAAGAAGATCATCTCCGACATCTTTTTCGCGGGACTGAGATCCATCAAGAAGAACTCAATGCCGCCAGAGGCCCCGCCGGCACAGTAGGCCTGCCGGCTTTGTATGCGCTCTAGGGACGGAGACGTCGCGTGTCTGCAACGGCGCAACCAAGACGCTCGATTGCCGTCCCGCTGATCGCGGCCGCCGCGTGCGCCGCCGCCTTGGTTATCGGCGGCGCACTGACGCGGCCCAATCTCGACTGGTACGCGACGTTGGCGAAGCCAAGCTTCGCGCCGCCGAACAGCGCCTTCCCCATCGCTTGGACGATCCTCTATACGCTGACCGCGCTCTCCGCCTGGCTTGCCTGGCGCGCGGCCGGGAAAGAGCAGGACCGCAAGCTGGCCATGATCTGGTTCTTCATCCAGCTTGCGATCGGCGTGCTCTGGTCGGTAGCCTTCTTCGTCATGCACAGTCCCGCGGCAGGTCTCGGCGTGATCATGGCGTTTCTGCTCGCCATCGCCATCACCATTATCTATTTCGATCGCTTGAGCCGGCTGGCCGCGGTCCTGCTTGTCCCGCTGTTGCTCTGGGTCTGCTTTGCGACCGGCCTCAATACCGCGATCCTTCTGCTCAATTGGCAATGAGCGAGCGCAGCGTTCTCATCACCGGTTGTTCCTCCGGTATCGGTCTCGCCTCGGCGCGCGAGATGAAGGCGCGCGGCTGGCACGTGTTCGCCACGGCGCGCAAGCCCGCAGACATCGCGCGGCTGAAAGAGGAGGGGCTCGACAGCCTCTATCTCGATTACGCCGAGCCGGACTCCATCGCCGCTGCCGCCGAGCAGGTATTGCAGGCAACCGGGGGCAAGCTCGACGCGCTGTTCAACAATGGCGCCTATGGCCAACCCGGCGCCGTCGAGGATCTGACGCCCGCCGTGCTCCGCGCCCAGTTCGAGGCGAATGTGTTTGGCTGGCACGACCTCACCCGCCGCGTCATTCCGGCGATGCGGGCGCAAGGCGAGGGTCGCATTGTGTTCTGCTCCTCGGTGCTCGGCCTCGTGGCGGCGCCTTATCGCGGCGCCTATTGCGCCTCGAAATTCGCCGTCGAGGCGCTGGCCGACAGCCTCCGCATGGAGCTCGCCGCGACCGGCATCAAGATCGTGCTGATCGAACCGGGTCCGATCGCCACGCGCTTCCTCGAGCACGCGCTCGATGCCTATCGCCGCAATATCGATCTGGAAGCTTCGGCGCATCGCGAGATTTACCGCACTCGTATCGCCAGGCTCGAGGAAGGCGGCAGCCAGACCTTCAAGCTCGGGCCGGAGGCGGTGGCGCTCAAGCTCGTTCACGCGCTCGAAAGCCGCAACCCGAAGCCGCGTTATTACGTTACCATCCCAACTTATGCGGCGGCCTTGTTCCGCCGCATCCTGCCGACCCGCGTTCTCGACGCCATCGCCGCTGGAAACTAGGCTAAAACAGCGCTGTTGCGGCCGGTCTGATCCCTCTAGAATTGCCCCCGATGCGGCGCCTTTGGGAGGCTGCCTTTCGCGCGGCGACCTGATGCCGAGACTTCTCGATTTCGTACCGGCGCTCCGACTCCGAAGCGATCACCGGGCGCATTTTCGACCGGCTAATCCGGCATTACGGCAGAAAGTCGGTTTTCAGGGACGTGGACAATGTCCCTGTGGGGGTCGACTTTCGCTCGCACATCCAAGACGTCTTGCAGAAGAGCGACGTGTTGATCGCCGTCGTCGGCCCCGACTGGAGAGGCTCGCGATCGAAAGGTCACGCCCGCATCGATGAGGAAAGCGACCAGGTTCGCATCGAGGTCGAGACGGCGCTGAAGAAGGGCATCCCCGTCATTCCGGTCCTGGTCGGGCGCAGCGAAATTCCGGCGCCGGCGGAGCTGCCGGAAAGCCTGAAGCAATTTTCCTACCGCAACGCCGTCCGCATCGATACCGGCCAGGATTTCGATCACCACGTCGATCGCTTGATCCGCGAGACCGACGGCATCTTGAAGGGCAAGAAGATTGGGAGCCGGCATTATGCCGTCGCGGGGATCGCCGCTCTGGGGCTCGCGTTGGCGCTCGGCGGTTGGCTCTATTGGCGGCATTCGCACAATGCGTATGCGCTCACGCCTTGGCTTGCGGTCGCCAATGCCGAGATCGGACAAGAAGAGATCGCCGGCCCGGAAAACAACGCGAGGATCCTCGACTATATCGCCACCGTGCAGAGCACGCGCGGCGTTCAAGACGACGAAATCGATTGGGCTTCGGCCTTCGCCGAATGGTCGTTGAACCAGGTCGGCCTCGAAGGCCCGCAAAGCATGGAGCCGACCGCCTGGCTCGGTTGGGGCCGGGGTATCGACGCTCCCGAGGAGGGCTGCATTACGGTATTCTCGTTCAACGGCCTCGGTCACGTCGGCTTCTTCGTGAGCGAGGAGGGAAAAAGTCTCAACATTCTCGGCGGCAACCAAAGCGACGTGGTCAAGATTTCGCGCTACGCCAAGAAGGACGCACTCGGCTATCGTCTGCCCGCGTCCACCGCCGCGGCCGTTTCGCAACCTTGATGCCCGAACGACGCGCTGGAAAGCCGCAACCCGAAGCCGCGTTATTACGTTACCATCCCAACTTATGCGGCGGCCTTGTTCCGCCGCATCCTGCCAACCAGGGCGCTCGACGCGATTGCCGCACAGAACTAGAGTGCCACCCCGCTAACGCCCGCCGGCGCCGCGGCCCAGGATATCGACCATGGAAACGCTCACGAGATTCGCCATTCCCATCGCCCTTGCGGCCGTCACCGTCGTGCTTCTGGCCGGGCTTTGGAACATGCTCAAGGGCGGCAGCCCGAATACCAGCCAACTGCTGATGCGTTGGCGCGTGGTGTTGCAATTCATCGCGCTCTGCCTCGTGATGGCCGCCATCTATCTGGCCGGCAAGTAGTTTTCGCCCGTAACGAAGGCTTGACCCACCCCGGCGCGTCGCTACGCTAGACTGCAACAAAACTCGGCGGTTCCTGCGGGCTATTGCTCCGCGAGGTGGTGGATGGTCGTTCTCAGCAAGATCTATACGCGCACCGGCGACGACGGCACCACCGCGCTCGGCTCGGGGCGCCGCGTAGCGAAATTCGATCTGCGGGTCGAGGCCTATGGCACGCTGGATGAGACTAATGCCGCCATCGGCATCGCCCGTCTCCATACCAAGGACGGGGCGCCGTCGCTCGATGCCATGCTGGCGCGCATCCAGAACGATCTGTTCGATCTCGGCGCCGATCTCTGCTTTCCCGACGAGACCAAGGACGCGCGCGGCCGCTTGCAAGTGACCGACACGCAGGTGGCGCGCCTGGAGAGCGAGATCGACACGCTCAATCGCGAGCTCGAGCCGCTGCGCTCCTTCGTGCTGCCAGGCGGCTCGCCCGCGTCGAGTCATCTGCATCTCGCCCGCACCATCTCGCGCCGGGCCGAGCGGCTGATGGTGGCGCTCGCGGCAAGGCAGGGCGAGAGCGTCGGCGACGCCGCGCTGCGCTACATCAACCGTCTATCGGATTTTCTGTTCGTCGCGGCGCGCTTCGCCAATGACAGGGGCAAGTCGGACGTGACCTGGGTGCCGGGCAAGAACCGCTGACGCGGGGACCATGTATCCGTGTTCATTCCCCTCCATGATACCAACCCGCTCAAGCGCATCCGTTTTCAATATGTGACGGTGGCGCTGATCCTGCTCAATGTCGCTGTCTACGTGATCTTCGAGACCGGCTGGGTCATTCCGCTCGACGCCGAGAACACGGCGGCCTTCGCCGTCATCCCGGCGAAGCTGATGGCCGGCGGGACCAACCCCGCGGTGGTGTTCGCCAACGGCGCCTTCGTGCCCGAGCGCTTCACGCTGATCTCCTACATGTTCCTGCACGGGAGCTGGATCCACCTGCTCGGCAACATGCTGTTCCTCTGGGTGTTCGGCGACAACATCGAGGACGCGATGGGCCATCTGCGCTTCATCATGTTCTATCTGATGTGCGGGATCTTCGCCGCCGTGTTGCATTCCTGGATGAACCCGACCTCCGATCTGCCGCTGATCGGCGCCTCCGGCGCGGTCGCCGGTGTCATCGCCGCCTATATCATCCTGCATCCCAAGGTTAAGGTTTGGGTGCTCGCGCTGTGGCGCATTCCGATCCGCATCACCGCCGCCTGGGCGCTCGGCATTTGGATTGCCGCCCAGTTCGGCAATCTCCTGTTCCAGAGCGAGGAAAGCGTGGCTTGGTGGGCGCATATTGGCGGACTCTTGGCCGGCGCCACCTTGATCCTGTTCATGCGGCGGCGCGGTGTAGTGCTGTTCGACAAGACCCGGGGCGGCGCGTAAAAACCCGCATTAAATGGCCTGAAACCATTGACTTGACGGATGCCCGGCAGTACGGTCGCCGCCATTTCGCAAGTGCGAGATGGCTGGGCTAGGGGGGCCGGCCATTAACGTGCGGGGAACAATGGCCGCATGAAGATTCTCGTTCCCGTGAAACGGGTTGTCGATTCCAATGTCAAGGTCCGCGTCAAGTCGGACGGGAGTGGAATTGACCTCGCCAACGTCAAGATGTCGATGAATCCCTTCGACGAGATCGCCGTCGAGGAAGCCGTCCGCATCAAGGAGCGGGGGGAGGCGGCCGAGGTCGTCGCCGTCTCGATCGGCAGCGCCAAATCGCAAGATACGTTGCGCACCGCGCTGGCCATGGGCGCCGACCGCGCCATCCTGGTGAAGACCGACCAGAGCGTCGAGCCGCTCGCCGTGGCCAAGCTGTTGCAGCGTGTGGTCGAGAACGAGAAGCCCGATCTCGTCATCATGGGCAAGCAGGCGATCGACGATGATTGCAATCAGTCCGGCCAGATGCTGGCGGGTCTGCTCGGCTGGCCGCAAGGCACCTTCGCCTCCAAGATCGAGCTGAACGGCGCCAAGGTCAAAGTCGTGCGCGAGGTGGATGGCGGTCTTGAAACTTTGGTCCTCGCCAAGCCGGCCGTGGTCACCACTGATCTCCGGCTGAACGAGCCGCGTTATGCGTCGCTCCCCAACATCATGAAGGCGAAGAAGAAGCCGATCGACGAGACCACGCCCGAGGCGCTCGGCGTCGATATCGCGCCGCGGCTCAAGGTGATCGCCATCGCCGAGCCGAAGACCCGCGAAGCCGGCATCAAGGTGGATAGCGTCGCGGTGCTGGTCGACAAATTGAAGAACGAGGCGGGAGTCCTCTAGATGGCCGTCCTTCTGCTGGCAGAGCACGACAATGTCAGCCTGGCGCCGGCGACGGGCAAGGCGGTGACGGCCGCGCGCGCGTTCGGCGGCGATGTCGACGTGCTCGTGGTCGGCGACGGCTGTCGCGCTGTCGCCGAGGAAGCGGCCAAACTCGACGGCGTGCGCAAGGTGCTCATTGCCGAAGCCCCGCATCTGGCGCAGCGCCTCGCCGAGGAGACGGCCGCGGTGGTCAAGCCGCTGATGCAAAATTATTCCGTGCTGCTCGCTCCCGCCACCACCATGGGCAAGAACGTGCTGCCGCGTGTCGCCGCCATGCTCGACGTGGCGCAAATTTCCGACATCGTCGAGGTGAAGTCGCCTAACACGTTCGTGCGGCCGGTCTATGCTGGCAACGCGCTGGAGACGGTGGAGACATCCGACAAGATCGTGGTCGGCACCGTGCGCACCACGGCATTTGCCGCTACGGGCGAGGGGGGATCGGCGCCGATCGAGGCCGTCACCCCGCCGCCGCCCGTCGCGCTGTCGAGCTATGAAGGCTCCGACATCAGTGTCAGCGAGCGGCCGGAGTTGACCGCGGCGCGCATCGTCGTCTCGGGCGGGCGCGGCATGCAGTCCGGCGACAATTTCAAGAAACTGATCGAGCCGCTGGCCGATCGCCTCGGCGCGGCGGTGGGCGCGTCGCGCGCCGCGGTCGATGCCGGCTATATGCCGAACGACCACCAGGTCGGTCAGACCGGCAAGGTCGTGGCGCCAGAGCTCTATATCGCCGTCGGCATTTCGGGCGCGATCCAGCATCTCGCCGGCATGAAGGATTCCAAGGTGATCGTCGCCATCAACAAGGATGCCGACGCGCCGATTTTCCAGGTCGCCGACTACGGCCTCGTCGGCGATCTGTTCACGGTGCTGCCTGAGCTCGACGCCGAGCTGAAAAAGGCAGGGTATTAGCGAGAGCGGGTGCAAGAGGAATGACCATGGACGACATAGTGCAGGGCTCAGGCCTCCGCGCCGATCCGGCCGCGAAAGGCGATTCTAACATGGCTCCCATCAGCAAAATCGGCATCATCGGCGCGGGGCAGATGGGCGGCGGCATCGCCCATGTGGTCGCGCTGTCCGGCTACGACGTCGTCATGCACGACATCGTCAAGGAAAAGGTCGATGCGGCGCTCGCCATCATCGACAAGAACCTCGCCCGCCAGGTGGCCTCCGGCAAGATCAGCGATGACGAGCGCAAAAAGGCGCTCTCCCGCATCACCTATGCCGAGACGCTGCAAGGCCTGGGCGACGCCGATCTGGTGATCGAGGCCGCCACCGAGGACGAGACCGTCAAGCGCAAGATCTTTGTGGCGCTGTGTCCTTTCATCAAGCCGGACGCCATCGTCGCCACCAACACCTCGTCGATCTCGATCACCCGGCTCGCCGCCGCGACCGACCGGCCCGAGCGCTTCATCGGCCTGCATTTCATGAATCCCGCGCCGGTGATGGAGCTGGTCGAGATGATCCGCGGCATCGCCACCGAGGACGTCACCTTCGGCCGCACCAGGGATTTCGTCGAGTCGCTCGGCAAGACGGTCGCCGTGTCGGAGGATTTCCCCGCCTTCATGGTCAACCGCATCCTGCTGCCGATGATCAACGAGGCGGTGTACACGCTGTATGAAGGCGTCGGCTCGGTCGATGCCATCGACACCGCCATGCGGCTCGGCGCGCATCACCCGATGGGCCCGCTCCAGCTTGCCGATTTCATCGGCCTGGATACCTGCCTATCGATCATGCAGGTGCTGTATGAGGGGCTGGCCGACTCGAAATACCGGCCCTGTCCGCTGCTGGTGAAATATGTCGAGGCCGGATGGCTTGGCCGCAAAACCAAGCGCGGCTTCTACGATTATCGCGGCGACAAGCCGATGCCCACCCGGTAGCCGGCGCGTTCAAATTCGCCTCTCGGCTGAAGGCCAAAGGCGCCGGTGCTATTGCCGGTTTGTGATTTTGGCGACCCCGACAGGATTCGAACCTGTGACCCCCAGATTAGGAATCTGGTGCTCTATCCTACTGAGCTACGGGGTCTCGATTGAGCCGGCCATGCATAGCCGAGTTGCGGCTAAGCGGCCAACTCTGAATATCTTGGGCGCGGGGCCCTGCGATCGCAAGGGATCGATCCGGAACCGCTAGCAACTCGCGGCAGCCGCGGCGCGGCGCTTCTTCCTCGGCGCGAGTTCCAGCAACGCCAAGTCGCGCGGCCGCGCGCTGATCAGCTCGGCCAGGGTATGCTTGTCGAGCACGCTGATGAACGCCTGCAACGCCTCGCCGAGCAGCCGGTTGATCGGCGCCGCCCGCTTGATGCCGCAAGGCAGCGACGTGCCGCCGGTGCATTCGGCCTCGACATGGGTGGCCTCGGTGACGCGGAGCACGTCGCCGATGCCGATCTCGGTTGCCGGTCGCGCCAGCTTCAGCCCGCCGGCGCGGCCCCGGCTGGTGGCGATGAAGCCGCCGCGCACGAGGATCGGCACGATCTTCGCCACGTTGTACTCGGTGATGCCGTCCTGGCGCGCGATATCCGCCGCGCGCACATAGCCGTCACCGGCAACGGCGCAGTGGATCAGGATCCGTATCGCGTAGCTGGTCTGCTTGGTCAGTCGCATCTTCAGGTTCGCCGGGGGATTATACCAAGATTGCCCGGGCTCGCCCGGGGAAAAGTACGGCCCCTAGGTTCCGGCGATCGCTACTCGGATTGCGCTACCGGGCCGGACCGCGAAGCTTTTGCCTGCATGCGCAGGCGGGCGAAGCCGATGCCCGCGAGCATCGCCGGCGCGAAGATCAGCGTGCCCTTGGCCAACAGCGGCAGCGAGACGATGGCCGGGCCGGGACAGAAGCCCGACAATCCCCAGCCGACGCCGAACAGCGCGGCGCCAAAGATCAATCGCCCATCGATGATGCTGCCGGCGGGGAGATAAAATCGCTCGGCGAGGACGGGCCTCTCCCGGGCCAACACCAGCCGGTAGCCGATGAAGGTCACGGCGAGCGCGCCCGCCATGACGAAAATCAAACTCGGATCGAAGCTGCCGGCAAGGTCGAGAAAATTCTGCACCTTTGCCGGGTTCGCCATGCCGGAAATCAGCAGACCGAGTCCGAAGATGAGGCCGGCGAGGAAATTGGCGGCTTGGCGCATGGCTTAGCCTCCGATCACGTGACGCATCGCATAGACCGTGGCGAAGCCGGTGGCCATGAAGATGACCGTCGCCAGCACCGAGCGCGGCGACAGCCGGGCGACCCCGCAGACGCCGTGGCCGCTGGTGCAGCCGCCGCCGGTGGCGGTGCCGAACCCGACCAGCAGTCCGGCGACCGCCATCAGCCCTCCCTGGTCTGACACGGTCTGCGCGAACGGGGCGCCCGCCACCGCTTGATAGAGGAAGGGCGAAGCGATCAGGCCGAGCACGATGCAGGCGGCGCCCAGAGGATCGGTGCCCGCGTAAGGCGGGAGCAGCCGGCCGACGATACCGCTGATGCCGGCGATGCGCCCGTTCAGCGCCAGCAACATCACCGCGGCGAGGCCGATCAGCGCGCCGCCGAGGGTAGACGCGAGCGGCGTGAACTCAGTGACGGTCATGTGTCATCCCCGATATTGCCGCGTTGCAGCAAGACTTGGCCGCATTACCCCGCCGTTGCAAAGATTTAATGTGAAGCTTGCTGGAACGCCCGGTAAAATACGCCCTGTTGGCTGAAATGAGCTCCCCAAATATGCGGCTTCGTATCGTCGATAAACTCGGAGTCACCACCATGACTGGACTGAGCGTCTTCTGTCGGCTTTTCGCCCTTTTGGCTCTGTCAGGCGGGCTTGTCGGGCCCGCGCTTGCCGCAGACGATTCCGGCGAGAGCAGCCAGATGATCGTCAACGGCGTACCGGTCGAGGAGGGCCAGATCCCCTGGCAAGTGTTCCTGACCAGATCGTGGACCGATGCCAACGGCGATCGCTGGGTGAGCTGGTGCGGCGGCTCGCTGATCGCGCCGCAATGGGTGCTGACCGCCGCGCATTGTCTGGAAGACGACGGCGTCGCCACCAAGCCGGAGGAGATGGAGGTCGGTTACGGCAGCGTCCATCGCAGCAAGCTGAAGATCGTCAAGGTCGACCAGGTCATTCCGAATGCGGACTACGAATCCAAGGGCTACGACATCGGGCTGGTCAAGCTGAAGCGGCCGATCGGCATCATCAAGCCGATCGAGATCGCCGCACCCGAGGTTGACGCGACTTTGCACAGCGCCAATGCGAACGCGGCTCCCACCTACACCGTCAGCGGTTGGGGGCGGCTGCTCGACATCGGCGATATCGATCTTGCGACCCAGTTGCATCAGGTCAACCCGCAAGTGGCACAAGCGATGGCCGAGGAGATCAACTCGCCCGAGCAGCTGCGCGCGGCCGACCTGGTTGAAGTCGACGTGCATGACTGCGCGACCCTTTATAAGAGCGTGGGCTATGGCGGCCCAACCAGCACCATCGACATCGAGCGCAACATTTGCGCCGAAGGCAAGGACAAGCGTGCCAATTCCTGCCAGGGCGACAGCGGCGGCCCGTTGGTCGCCAAACTCCAGGGCAAGTTCGTGCAGGTCGGCGTCGTGAGCTGGGGCCATTCCTGCGCCGACGGCGTGTTCCCCGGCGTCTACACCAAAGTCTCGTCCTACCAGGACTGGATCAACGACACGATCAACGCGACTGCCGCGGGCGACACCGCCGCGAAGCCATGACGCAACCCCTGCATTGCGAGAGAGGAAGATGACATGCCGCTTTTGGGTTTGGTTCTGGCGGTTGGCACGGCGGGCATGACGATGGGCGTCGATCTGAGCGGCAGCAAATGGCATCCGAATTTCATGACCGCGTCGGAGATTCCCTCCGGGGTGCACATGACCGTGCAGTTCGGTCCCGACGGCAAGATCAGCGGCTATGGCGGTTGCAACCGCTTCTTCGGCGGCTACAGCATCGACGGCGACCACATTAGGATCGGTCCGCTCGGCTCGACGCGGAAAGGCTGCCCCGGGCTGACCCAACTGGAAACGAGCTTCTTCGCCACGCTCGAAGCCGCCAAGAGCTTCGCGCAGGACGACGCCACGCTGACCTTGTTCGATGCGGCGGGCGACAAGCTCGCCCAATTCGTGCGCGCCGAGGAGAAATAATCCCCGTCGGCGGCGTCGCGCCACCGTGAATCTGGCAGCGCCGATGCCCCGCGGCCGCTAAGCTCTGCGCGCGTTTGGGCGCACTGTTCGGGGGGATCCTCGTGGCTCGTCTGGTCTTCGCCTCTCTCGTCACCTTCGGCATTCTGATCGGCATGGTGGCCGGCCTCGTGCTCGCGGCCATGGTTGCCGCGGGCGAGGTCAATGTCACCATCGCCATTGGGCTCACCATCGTCATCAATTTGCTGATCTGGCTGGTTAGCCCCTGGCTCTCCGACCTGACGCTCAGATGGTTCAACAGCCTCGAATTTCTCGACGATGCCGCGGTGAAGCAGCGCTATCCGGGCATCCACCAGCTCATCCATCAGGTGGCCGACGACTACCGCTTCACTGCGCCCCGCATCGGCTTCATTCCCGACCGCAACCCGACCGCCTTCACCTATGGCCTGTTGCGCTCCAATGCGCGTATCGTGGTGACGCAGGGCATTTTCGAGTTCTTGAGCGAAGAAGAGCAGCGCGCCGTCGTCGCGCATGAGCTCGGCCATATCGTCAATCGCGATTTCATCCTGATGACCATGGCCGGCGTGCTGGTGCAGATCCTCTACCAGCTCTACGCCGTGTTCGCCCGCTCGCAGCGCTCGAGCTCGAGCAAGGAGGGCAACAAGCTCGCGGTGATCGGCATCGTCGCACTGGTCGGATACTATATCGGCATCTATCTGCTGCTTTATCTCAGCCGCACGCGCGAATATCTCGCCGACGCGTTCTCCGCCAGCCGCATCGAGCCCAGGCATCTCGCCAGCGCCCTGGTCAAGATCGCCTATGGCATCGTCGCGGTCGAGGATACCGAGGCGACGCAAAGTCTGTTGCGCTCGACGCGGCACCTCGGCGTGATCGACGTGAAGAACGCGCGCTATACCGGCCTGCTGGCCGAGAGCGCGGCATCGAGTCCGGGGGCGGCGGCGGAGGCCATGCTGTTCGACAGCTATAACCCGTGGGCGGCACTGGTTCAGCTTAACTCTACCCATCCTCTCACTGGACGGCGCGTCGCCCATCTCGGCGAGATCGCGCGAGCGAAGGGGCAGGCTTTCGCCGACTACGACGTGGCGGCGGCTGCGGCGCGGGTGCATCTCGATCGCGGCAAGCTGTGGGGCCAGTTCTTCGCCGAGCTGCTCCTGCTCATCGCGCCGCTGCTGTTCGGCCTCGCCGCGGCGATGCTAGGCGCATGGCAGTTTGCGCCCGCGGCCATCGCCCTTGGCGTGCTGGTGACCCTGCCGCTGCGCTATCCGCTCGGCGCGCCGCGGCCCGCGACCGTCATGGGATTGATGGCCGACCCCGCCGCCTCGCCGGTGCGTGGCCAGGCCGTGCGCCTCGAGGGCAAGGCGATCGGCCGGGTGAGTCCGGGCTTCATCGCCGGCGAGGATGTCATCTTCCAGGACAAGACCGGATTGATGGCGGTCGATTTCCGCTCCATGCTCGGCGTCCTCGGCAATCTCTTCGCCGGTTGGAAGCGCGTGCCCAAGCACATGGATCAGCCGGGGGAGGCGACCGGCTGGTTCCGCCGCTCGATGGGCGGCTATCTCGTGCTGCGCGAACTCAGGACCACGGCCGGCTCGCTCAGGGCCAAGCCGTTCTTTTGGCAGGTCGTGCTCAGCCTCGCCGTGATCGTCGGCAACCTCTTCCTCGTTTGAGCTCTCGGGGTCATCGCGGGCGCTTGTAAATCGGCCGGCTACATCTCTAAGATGCGGCATGGTCACGGGGGCGGCCAGAATTCTTGGCTTTGCCGCATCGGCTTGGCTCGCCGTTGCCGGTCTCGCGCGGGCCTGCGAATTGCCGGCGCCTGAGACCGGCACGGTCGCCTCCATCATCGATGGCGAGACGCTCAAGCTCACCGACGGCAGGGTTGTGCGGCTGATCGGCGCCAAGGCGCCGATGCCGCCGCTCGGCTGGCGGGGGGACGATCCCTGGCCATTCGTCGACGACGCGAAAGAGGCGCTTACCGCACTCGCCGCCTACCGACCGGTCGAGCTGCAACTGGGCGGCAGCCGCCTCGACCGCTACGGTCGTCTGCTGGCACAAGTCTTCGTCGTGACCGGCGGGACCCGGCTGTGGCTACAGGAAGCGCTCGTCGCCGAAGGGCTCGCCCGCGTCTACTCCTTCCCAGACAATCGCGCTTGTGTGCCCGAGCTGCTGGCGCGCGAAGCCGAAGCGAGAGCCAAGAGGCTCGGCGTGTGGGGTTCATCGCTCTATCGCGTCGCCAGCGCGCTCGATTTGAAACGCTTGGGACGCCTCACCCATTCCTATCAACTTGTCGAAGGCACCGTCGCGGCGGTCGGCGAAGGTGGCGGCCGGATCTATCTGAACTTCGCCAAGGACTGGCGGAGCGACTTCACCATCAGCGTCGATCGCAAGGAGGCGCCGGCATTTGCCGCTGCCGGCATCGACCTGAAAGCCCTTGCCGGGAAACGCCTGCGCGTGCGCGGCTTCCTCGGCTGGCGCAATGGGCCGATGATCGAAGCGAGCCACCCGGAGCAGATCGAGCTCCTGCCCGAGGGTTCCGAGCACGACATGCCGCCGCGGCCAACGGGGCCGGCTATCGCGCTATAGGCCAAGCAGTGCCATAGTCGTACCCGTCACACCGCGCTTAAGGTCAACGGGGAGTGTCCGATCAGCGCCATGGAGTCCTTCACCCGCGTCTTTCCGGCCGATTGGACGACGCTCGAGACCGCCTTGGCTATCCTTGGCGGCCTTGTCCTATTGCTCGCCTTATCGGCGATCGTGGCGCGCTGGTCGCTGCGCAAGGACCAAATGCGCGTCCAGGTGACGGCCGAGCGGATCGCCGCGCTGATCGCCGGCCAGCTGGCCAGCAGTTCGCAGGAGGACGGCGACCGATTCTCGCTGAAGGAGAGCAACAGCATCAAGGCGCTGATCGCCGAGGCGGTGCGCGCGCTCAATGCGCGCAACACCAGACCGGCGCGGCGGGCGGTCGCCAAGCTCAAATCGGGGGACGGCGCCCTCGCGTCGGAGATTTTGGCCGAGGTCGCGCAAGCAAAGCATGCCGAGGTCGAGCATGCCGCGCGCGCCGCCGCCGCCGCGCTCCGCCATCAAGGCGCGCTCATGCTGCCGATGGATGAGCAAGGCTCGCTACAACTGTTCCAACGGGCCTACCAGCTGGCGCCCGAGGATCCGGAGAATTTGCTGGCTCTCGCGCTGGTCCAGTTCAGGCTCGGCGACATTCCGAGTGTCGAAGCCTTGATCGAACAGGCGCGCGGGGTGGAGGCTCGGACCGGCCGCGAGGATATCGCCGCGCTGATCGACATGTTTGCCGGCGTTCTCCATCTGCGGGGCGGGCGCTTTGCCGAAGCCACCGAGCGGTTCGGCGGCGCCGGCCGCATCTTCGCCGAGCACGGCGATGCCAAATCGCAAATCGACGCGCTCATGGCGCTCGCCGGCACGCAGATGAAAGCCGGCGATCTTCAAGGCGCTCTCGCCAATTACAACAAGGCGGCGAAGCTCTGCACCGACAACAATTACGAGCTTGGCCAGGCCCAGCTCTACGCCGATCTCGGCCTCTTGCTGCAAAGTCTCGGCAAGCCTTACGAGGCGGAGCAGATGCTGCTCAAGAGCTTCTCCATCGCCGACAAGCTCGGCGAGATCGCCATCGCCTCGGTGGCCGTGGGCAATCTCGCTTTGCTCTATCGCGAGACCCAGAATTTCGACCGTGCCGAGGAGATGCTCCGGCAGGCGCTACAGCTCGAAGACCGCATGAAGCACAAGGACGGAATCGCCCGCGCGAACATCAATCTCGGCACCGTGCTGTTCGAAAAGTCCCGCTTCGAGGAAGCTTCCACCCATTTCAAGGAAAGCCTGCGCCTCTACGAGGAACTCGGCCTGCCGGAACTCGCCTCGCAAGCCGCGTATAATCTCGGCAACGCCCATCGCGCTCTGAAGCATCCCGCCGAGGCCGAGTCCTGCTACCTCAAGGCGATCGATTTCTTTATGAACGCCAACGACGCGTCGGGCGTGGCCAAGGCAGCCGGCAATCTCGGTGCCGTCTATCTCGACAGCGGCCGGCTCGCCGAAGCCGAGGAGGAGTTCAACATCGCTCTCGATGCGGCGCGCGATGCCGGCGAGGGCCGCGCGATTGCCATGCAGATGCGCAACCTCGCCGTGCTTGCGCATATGAAAGGACAGCCCGAGCGAGCCTGCCAAGGTTTGCGCGAATCGCTCGCGCTCTGCATGGAGCTCGACGCCCGCACCGAGGCGCTGGAGCTGAAGGTGCTGATGGGGCAGATCGGCTGCCAATAAAAAAGCCCGAGGCGAGATGGCCTCGGGCTTCCTGACTGTTTGCAACGGCGCCGGTTAAGCCGCGCGGGTGCGCGCCTCGGTCTCCGCCGCGAGCTTGTTGTGGCGCGCGGTCTTGGCGAGCAAATCGTCGATCTTGGCGACGGCGCTGGCCTCGTCCAGCTTCTCCACGGCGGCGATCTCGCGGGCCATGCGGTCGAGCGCGGCTTCGTAGAGCTGCCGTTCGGAGTAAGACTGCTCGGGCTGTGCCTCCGAGCGGTAGAGATCGCGAACCACCTCGGCGATGGAGACGAGATCGCCGGAGTTGATCTTCGCCTCGTATTCCTGGGCGCGCCTGGACCACATGGTGCGCTTGACGCGCGCCTTGCCCTTCAGCGTGCCGAGCGCCTTCTTGACGGTCTTGTCCTCGGCGAGCTTGCGCATGCCGACGCTCTGGAGCTTGGCGGTCGGCACTCTGAGCGTCATCTTGTCCTTCTCGAAGTTGATGACGAACAGCTCGAGCTTCGCGCCGGCGATCTCCTGCTCTTCGATGCTCACGATCCGGCCGACGCCATGGGCCGGATACACGATATATTCGTTGGTACGAAATCCGTGTCTTTGCTGGGGCTTTTTCTTGTCAGGCATTACTCTCATCTCACTTTGCCAAAATATTTGCGAGCGCTGATGCGGAGGAGGTCGGCTCGCCTATCGCCATGCGCCAGTCTTTAAGCACGTCGCCCGTCACAATCCGACGGAAGGCATTAGGCACACGATAAGACGTCGATCAGAGGCCTGATCGCGCCACCTCCCTCAAGTCAGAAAAAAAAGTGCGCCCAAATAGGGACGCCTCTCTTGGTGCTTAATGCGCCGACAGTCCGCGCCATTTCGACATGAGTATAACATATTCTTAGTGAATCTGAAAGCCATCCCATCTCGCAAGTCGGCCGTTTTTGCGCCGCAACATGCGACATTTTGACCATAGGGTTAAGACTTAACCCTTTGAATTCTCTAGTCCCCTTCGCCCGGGTCGGTCGAGAAATATTTCTCAAACTTGTCGGGTTCGGCCACAAAGGCGTCCGCATCGGGCGGGGCGGGCTTCTTGGTCGTGATATTCGGCCACGTCTCGGAATACTGCCGGTTCACCTCGAGCCATTTTTCCAGGCTCGGCTCCGTGTCGGGCTTGATGGCGTCCACCGGACATTCCGGCTCGCACACCCCGCAATCGATGCACTCGTCCGGGTGAATCACCAGCATGTTGGCGCCCTCGTAGAAGCAATCCACGGGGCAGACTTCGACACAGTCCGTATATTTGCATTTGATGCAAACTTCGGTGACGACGTAAGTCATCGGTCCCACACGTTTTCGGGGCCAAGTTCGGCCCGCATTCTAGCCCCTGAGGGCCGCCAGAGTCGCCCGAGGAAGGCCACTGCCTATAACAATCGCGCCAGCCGCACAAGGCGAGCCGTCACGGCCGCCAAGGGTGCCGTGCGTCCCCGAGAAAAATCGTTCCTGATCTGCGGCTTGGCTTGAAATTCCCGGCTCGCCACTAAGCCGGCGTCAATCAATTTATGGCATTTCGCGCAGGATAAGGAAAAGCGGGCCGTCCAGGACCTGGCGTCGAATTTCCAGGCGTTTTGGCAATCTTAAGCTGCAAACGTGCATCCTAGAACGTAAGGAGCGCATTCGCCGCATGTGGGACGTGTCAGAGCACAGCAGGAAGTGGCGATCCGCCGGACATGCCTGGCCGCTGGTGGCTGCCGGGTGTTTGGGTCTTGTCGTCGCGGTCTCCGCTTGGTTCGCCGTCTCCATCTGGGAACAACGGCTCGCTCGGGCGAAATTCAACGCTGTCGCCGGTGACTACGCCTCGATCCTGCAGAACGGCTTGGATGATTTTCTTGGCTCGATCTACGCTCTTCGGGCTTTCTATGATTCCTCCCACCAGGTGGATCGCAACGAGTTCGCGCTCTTCACCAGCCAGTTCAACCGCAACCAGGACGACGTCATGCGCCTGGTTTGGTGCCCCAGAGTGACTGGGGAGGAGCGGGCCGACTTCGAACGTGACCAGCAGGAGAATGGCTTTCCGAAATTCGCGATCAAGACCTGGTCGCTTAGCGATACCATGTCCGTTTCACCGCCGCGCGACGAGTATTTTCCGATCTTCTATTCGACCGTCGCGTCTCAAAAAAGCGCGACCCTTGGGACCGACGTCAACTCCGAAGCGGTTCGCCATGAGGCGATCCAGAGGGCCCGTGAAGGCAACGTTCTGGCGACCGCTCAGAGCGTCACGCTCCGCAATCCCATCGGCGGGCAGCGTTCCGCCTTCTTTGGCGTCCTGCCCATATACCGCAAGGGAATGCCGCACGAGACGGCGCCGGAGCGCCTTGAGAACACGCTCGGTGTCGTCATCGGCGCGTTCCAGACCACGGCGGTGTTCAATGCCATCTTGGACAGGGCGGTCCTCCCCAGGACGGTTGACGTCTACCTCTATCCGACCCAAGCCGGCGGCGACGCGTTGCCGGTCTATATGCGCGGCGCGGTCGACCGGCCGGACCCCATCGAGGCGAAGTCCGAGCGGGAGTTGGCCGAGACCGCCGATTGGTCGATGCTGATCAAGGCCGGCGATGCGAGCTGGGACCTTGTCGTGGTGCCGAACCAAGGTGGACTGGCGAGCTTCTACCGGGCTTGGCTGGTGTTTGTTGGCGTCCTCTTGGTGTTCGGCACGGTGCTGGCCTACATGTGGGCCTCACTCCGCCACGCGCGTCACCTGGAGAAGGCCAACACTCGGATCCTCGAACTCGCGCAGACCGATCTCCTGACCAACCTCGCCAATCGCCGCGCCTTCACCAAGCGCTTGACCATGGCCTTTACCGCGGCCTGGCGCGGCGCCCCTCCTTTCGCCGTGCTCTATCTCGACATCGACAATTTCAAGGATGTGAACGACACGCTCGGTCACGCCATGGGCGACATCTTGCTGAAGGAGGTCGTCAATCGGCTAAGGAACGCCGTGCGGGCGGGTGACTTGGTGGCGCGCTTCGGCGGCGACGAGTTCGCCGTCTTGCTGACCGAGGTGAGCGACCCCGAGACCGCTGAGGATCTGGCCGCCAGAATCGGCAGACATCTGGCCGCCCCCTTCAGCATCAAAGGGCACAAGATCCGCATTACCTCGAGCATCGGCATCGCCCTCTATTCGCCGGAGGTAGCCGGCGCCGAGGCGATGATGATGCAGGCCGACCTCGCCCTTTACGGCGCCAAGGATGACGGCCGCAATTGCTACCGCTTCCACAGCCAAGCGCTCGATTTGCAGGTGCGCGAGCGCGTACGCGTCGCCGACGAACTACGCCTCGCTTTGGACGAGGGCGAGCTTGAACTCTACTATCAGCCGCAGGTCGAACTTTCCACCGGGCGCATCATCGGTCTTGAGGCGCTGACCCGGTGGAATCGACAAGACCCGGGGCTTGCTGATGCCCGCTCCTTCATCGCCATCGCCGAGCAGACCGGAGCCATCTTGCCGCTGGGACGATGGATTTTCGACTCGGCCTGCCAGCAGCTCAAGCTCTGGCATGTCGAGGGGATTGCGCCGCCGGTGCTTTCGGTCAACGTCTCCGGCGTGCAGCTCAAGAGCGCCGCCGAGCTCGAGCGCGAGGTGGAGGAGAGTCTCAGCCGCTGGAACATCAATCCGGCCGATATCGAGCTTGAGCTGACCAAATCCGTGCTGATGGAGGCGACGCGCGGCACTCCAACACGTTACATAATCTCCGCCGGCTCGGCACCAAGATCGCCATCGACGATTTCGGCACCGGCTACTCCTCGCTCAAATATCTCACCCAATACCCGGTCAACCGGCTGAAGCTCGCGCAGGAATTCGTCCTGCACGTCACCGTCGACTATCGCAATGCGGCCGTGGTGAGGGCTGCCATCAGGCTTGCCAACGAGCTAGGGCTCGAGGTGATCGCCGAGGGCGTGGAGACCGAGGCACAGGTGCGCTTCCTGCTCGGCGCCGGCTGCGAGCAAGCGCAAGGCTATTATTTCAGCCGGCCGGTGACGGCGCAAATGGCCACCGAGTTGTTGCGGGCCGGGCGGATCCAGCCGGCGACGGGCGCGCGGATCGCCTCCTCCGCGGCCTAAGCCGACCTCACAGATCGGAGTTGCGTAACGCGTCGAGCCTGCGGCGATCCCGCTTCGTCGGGCGCGGACCCTGCCGCACCTCGCCGTCCGCGCCAGGCGGCGCGGGCGGAGTCAAATCCTCGTAGAGCGTGCGCGCAAGGCTCGCCGGTCCCCGCCGCTCGACGGCGGCCAGCACCCGGACGACCGCCAACCTGCCGAGGAACGCCGCCGTCACCACGTCGCCCGCCTGCACCAGTCGGCTCGATTTCAGCACACGGTCGCCATTGATGCGGACCTTGCCGGCTTCGATCAGCCGCGCGGCGCCGGTGCGCGTCTTGGCGAGCCGCGCGCACCAGAGCCATTTGTAGAGCCGCTGACCCGGCATCGCTGTCGCTTAGTTGCCTTCCGGCTGGCGGGTCGTGAGGCGGCTGCGCAGCGCCTCGAGCGCGGCGAAGGGTGAATGCTCGACCGCGCGCTTGCGGTCCCGCTCGCGCCTTGCCTCGGTCTCACGTTGCGCATGCGCCTGCGGCCTTTGCCGTTCGCGCCGCGGCGCCTTGCCTCTCTCCTCGCGCCGAGGCTTAGGCTCGCGCCGCGTCTCCTGACGCGTCTCGCGCGCATCGCGGCGCTTGCCTGGCCGCCAAATCTCATCGAACATTTCGGCCGGCGCGGCGGCGGTCGTGTCCGCATCGGCCTCGGCCGGCGTGGGGGCAAGCATGGTGGCTGCGACTGGCGCAAGCTTGCGCCGCTCGCGCCTGAAGCCGAGCGCCTTCAAGATCGAGCAGAACTCCTCGCCCGAGCAGCCGACCACCGACATCAGCTCGGGCACCACGCGGAAGCCGCCGTCTCCCGTCGCGCCGGTCGGCGGGGCGACGCCGCCTTCGGCCGATCGGTAGGCGATGCGCGCGCGAATGAGGTCTGACAGCCGCTCCAGCATGTCGATGCGCACCGCGCGGCTGCCCGCCACATGGAATCCGGCGGCGCGCCAATACGGCTCAGGGATGGTGCCCGCCTCGACCGAGGTCAGCCCCTGTTGCGGGCGCGCCGGCAGCGCATCCTCGTCAAAGCCATGCTCGCGTCCCGAATGGAGCGCCCACAGCATCAGCACGAGATCGGCTGCGGCGGGCTTGAGCAGCGCCGGGATATAGACGTTGAACGCGCCAAATCTCGCGCCGTATTTGCGCAACTGCGCGCGCGCCGCCTGGTCGAGCGCCTTGATCTCGGCGGACGCGGCCTCGCGGCGCAGCACGCCGAGATTTTCCGTCAATTGATAGGCGAGCCCGCGGGCCAGGCCAGACAGGTCGGAGGCTTCGCTCAACACCACGAGCGGCGCGATCTTGCCGCGCAATTCGCTATCGAGCCAGGCTTCCAGCCGCTTCAATACCCGCTCGCGATCCGAGGTCACGAGATGCTCGTCGGCAAACAGCGCGATTCTCGGCTTGAGCGCCGTCTCGCCCTTCTCGATCCGCGCAATCTCCGACCCCGACCAGACGATCCGCCCATTGGCCGCGAGGGCGATGGCTTCGTCGGGCGCCCCGACCAGCGCATCGGCACGGTTTGCAAGCTCGCCGGCCAGGACCCTAGCGGCCGCGTGGCGGGTGGCGCGGCCGTGGACGCCGTCGCTCGATGCATCGGGGGTGAAGCGGAAGCCGTCCAGCCGCCCGACATAATGGTTCTCGACCAGGATGTTCCCGTCGGCGCCGATTTCCGCCGCGATCTCCTCCTTGTCGCGCAAGCGGCGCATCAGCACGCTGGTTCGCCGGTCGACGAAGCGCTGCGTCAGCCGCTCGTGCAACGCGTCGGACAACGTGTCCTCGATCGCCCGCGTGCGGCCCTGCCAATGCTCCGGATCGTCGAGCCAGTCGGCGTGATGGGAGACGAAGGTCCAGGTGCGGATCTGAGCCAGCCGGTTCGACAGCGTATCGAGATCGCCGTCGCTGCGGTCGGCGAGCGCGACCTGAGTGGCGAACCAATCGCCGGGAATCTTGCCGGCATCGCTCATGACGAAGCCGTAGAGCGTGGCGACCAATTCGGCGTGGCTCGTGGCCGAGATCTTCCGATAATCGGGGATCTGGCACATTTCCCAGAGCAGAGCGACCGCGGCCGGCCCTCCCGCCCTGTCGCGCACGGCCGGATCCTGGCTCACGTTTTCCAGCGCGATCACGTCGTCCACCATGCGCGAGCGGGCCAGCCGCCGGTGGTCGGGCGGCTCTCGCAAGCTATCCTTCAGCCGCTCGATCGAGCTGAAATCGAGCTTGCGGTTGCGCCATTGCAGCATCCCGACCTGATCGAAGGAATGGTTCTCCAGCCGGTCGATCAGCTCCGGCTCGAACGGCTGCGCCTGGCCGGTGACGCCGAACGTGCCGTCGTTCATGTGGCGGCCGGCGCGGCCCGCGATCTGGCCGAGCTCGGCGGGTGTCAGGTTGCGGTGGCTCTGCCCATCGAATTTGCGGATGCCGGCGAAGGCGACATGATCGAGGTCGAGATTGAGGCCCATGCCGATGGCGTCGGTCGCCACCAGGAAATCGACATCGCCGTTCTGATAGAGCGCGACCTGGGCGTTGCGCGTGCGGGGGCTGAGCGCGCCAAGCACCACCGCGGCGCCGCCCCGCTGCCGCCGCACCAGCTCGGCGATGGCATAGACGTCGTTGACGGAGAAGCCGACGATGGCCGAGCGGCGTGGCAGCCGGGTGATCTTCTTGTCGCCGGCATAGCTGAGCTGCGACAGGCGCGGCCGCGACACGAGATTGGCGCCCGGCAGGATCTCGCGGATGGCGTCGCGCATGGTCGCCGCGCCGAGCAGCAGCGTCTCGTTTAGGCCGCGCGCATGGAACAGCCGGTCGGTGAACACGTGACCGCGCTCGCCGTCGGCGGCCAACTGCACTTCGTCGACCGCGACGAAATCCGCTTCCAGGTCGAGCGGCATGGCCTCGACCGTGCAGACATAGAAGCGCGGCGAGGGCGGCTTGATCTTCTCTTCCCCGGTGATCAGCGCGACCTTGGCGGCGCCGACCCGGGCGACGATCTTGTCGAACACCTCGCGCGCGAGCAGCCTGAGCGGCAGGCCGATGATGCCGACGTCGTGCGCCAGCATGCGCTCGATGGCGAGATGGGTCTTGCCGGTATTGGTCGGCCCGAGCACGGCGGTGACGCCGCGGCCGCGCTGTAGATTTGTGGAATGCGGGGAAAACGACCGAACTCATCTTGACGTCCTAAACTTCCAGCGCCGCGAAAACTCGGAACGAGGGGGGAACGAATCTCGTCCGAATCGCTGACTCCGCCCATTCGGATTTCGTTCTGTCGCGAAATGGTACGGTTCCGGCTGGATCGAGGTCCGGAGTGACGGGGCTGGCCGAGACCGGCCCGTCACCACTACATCTGGCTTTTTGCTGATCGCGCTCCTTCAAGCGGCGAGGACATGAAAGGGAACGGAGCACGCACGAATCAGGGGAGCGTTAATCTTCGGCATCTGTTCCCTACTACATCTTGGGATTTCGGCGTTGCCGTTAACACTTCAACTCGGCGAGGACAGAACTCACGGCTCCGCGCTGGCGCGCCGCGCGCCGGCGACCTGGATCGAGGTCACCAGCGCTGAGCCATAGCCGATCGGCGTCGGCAGAACAATGCGGTAAGGCACGTACATGTTGGTGTTCCGCACCGGGATCAGCCAGACCTCGATCTCGTTGCTCTGCGACATCAGCTTGATGCCGGGATTGTCGGGCTGGTAGCCGGCGATGGGAATGAACTTGACCGCGCAAATCACCGCGGGCCCGGCATAGCCGCCTGGCGTCGCCCGCTGCACGTTGACCGCGCGCTTGGGCGTGATCACCAGATCGAAGCGCTGCATGCCGTCGAACACCGGCAAGGTCTGATTGCACACATTGAGGTCGCCGTTCGGATTCTGCGAGTGCGCGCTCAAGAACGCCCCGCTCATCGGATCGAGCACGCCCTCGAGCTGCTCCGGGGTGACCGGGATGGTGCGCGGGATTCGGCCGCTTGCCGGGCGACATCGACACGCTGGACACGCCGCGATCGTCGAAGGTCATGCGCAGTTGCGCCGTCTTGGCGCCGCCGTCCGAGTAGTTCAGCGCGTACATGGCGGGCGCCGGTCCTTCGCTGGTCACCCGGCCCCGGCTGGCGGTCACGCCCTGCCATTCGTACAGCAGGCCTTGCAGGATGGTGAACCGGCCTTCCCCGCGCATTTGGTACTCTTCGCCGCGGAAAGTCGTGGTTAGCTTGAAATCGCCGAGATTGAAGCTGCCGAGGTCGACCCGGTAAACGGCGACAATTCTGGATGTGCCGGCGAGGCCGCTTTCGGCATAGGCCGAAATCCACGGGAATATGGTCGCCAAGGCCGTAGGTCAGGATGGCAACCGCAGCAAGGCTTAAGCAATGGCGTGCGCGTTGCATTCGCTCCAACCCCCTGGCAGGCTCGCCCCGCCTGCTAGACCCGGCGGAATGTCGGGTTATTTGCAGGTTTCGTCAATTCCAGCTTGGCGCAAGTTTGTGGCGGCGCCTTGACCCGAAAAGCCCATACCCGTATATGTCGCCCGCCGGTAGCAACGCTTTTCCGGAAGTCTTGAACAGCGCGTCCGGCTTCCACGCGATTTAAGGAGAAGGATTTAGCCATGGCCCGTCGTTGCGAGCTCACCGGCAAAGCCGTGCTCTCCGGCAACAATGTGAGCCATGCCAAGCGCCGCACCAAGCGCCGCTTCCTGCCCAATCTCTGCAACGTGACGCTGGAGAGCGAGGCACTGAAGAAGCGCGTCCGCATGACCATCAGCGCCAATGCCCTGCGCTCGGTCGAGCATCGCGGCGGCCTTGACGCCTATCTGCTGAAGGCGGGAGACGAGGAGCTGTCGCTGAAAGCGCGCCGGCTGAAGCGCGATATCGCCAAGAAGCACGGCGCCGAGGCCGAAGCCGCCTCCTAGCCCTGCGAGCCGGCCGTCACCGGCTTGGTCTCCGGCAGCGCGAATTGCATGATCAGCGTGCGCTGGATCACGCTGAAATTGTCGTCCGACATCAGCGTCAGCACGGTCTCGCCCGACGCCGCGCGGGTTGCGGCGATCGCCTCCATATTGTCGATGTTCAAACTGTCGTCGGCCTCGAGCAGCACCTCGCCGATGATCGGCGCGCCGCGCTTCAGCTCGCTCGCGGCGATGCGGCGAATGCGCATCTTGATGCCCTCGCTATAGCGGAAGCGCCGCTCGAGCAGGACGATGCCGCCGTCGGGCAGCGCCGCCGCGTCGGTGATGTCGAAGCCGGCGAGCCGCTTCAATACGATCTCGCCCGGCCTCGGTCCCCCGATCAGCCAGCCGCGCAGATTGCCGCTCTTGTCGGTGAGATGCTCGGCGAAGACCACCAGCGTGCCCTTGAGCGCGCCGGTGCGGATCAGGGTGATCGCCTCGAGCCCGCTATTGGCGGTCATGCCCTTCGTGGCTGGCGGCAGGGGAATGCTACCCGTGGGCGGTCCGAATTTGTCGACGGTAAAGGGATAGCGCGCGATCCTGTGCTTGCGCTCGAACGACACATAGGCGGTGCCTTGCTTGATGTCGCCGTCGACCAACGTCATACCCTCGGAATCGCGCAGGACGTCGTCGCGCAGCGGCTTGCCGTCGGCGCCGAGCAGCGGGCCGAGCGACACATCGCTCAAACCTTTCAGTTTGCGTCCGTCATAGTTGAGCGTCGCCCGCATCCAACTGCCGGCGTCGGAAATCGCCAGCAGCGAATGTCCGGTCGGGTCCAGCGCCATGGCCGAGTAGCCGCCGAAATGGATGGATTTGGCGTAGAGATTGAGCCCAGCCCTGAAGACGAGCTTGCCGAATTCCTTGCGGCTGGGATTTTCGCGGTCGAAATCGATGGGGATGGCGGTGATCGTGGTCGCGGTCGGGCCGGGCAGCACGGTCTGCGGCTTCTCGGCCAGCGCCGGCGCCACACTCAGCATCGCCGCAGCGGCGAGGGCCGCCGCCGGTATAACGCCATGGGCCGCGGCGACGGGGCTTCACGCTAATGCAGCTTCCGGCGCTTTGACCGCGCCGCGCTCGGCACCGTGCGCAGCAACTGGCGCCGCGCGAGGTCTTCGTCGAACAACTCGGCGAGTTTCTCGGTCATCACCCCGGCAAGCTCCTCCGCGTCGGTCACCGTCACGGCGCGCCGGTAGTAGCGCGTCACGTCATGGCCGATGCCGATGGCCAGCAGCTCCACCGAGGAGCGGGTTTCGATCTCTTCGATCACTTGACGCAGATGACGCTCCAAATATGACCCGGAATTGACCGAAAGCGTCGAATCGTCGACCGGCGCGCCGTCGGAGATCATCATCAGGATGCGCCGTTGCTCCGGCCGCGCCAGCAGCCGCGCATGCGCCCAGGCCAGCGCCTCGCCGTCGATATTCTCCTTCAGCAGGCCCTCGCGCATCATCAGCCCGAGATTGCGGCGCGACCGCCGCCACGGCGCGTCGGCCGATTTGTAGACGATGTGGCGCAGATCGTTGAGTCTACCGGGCAGCGCGGGCTTCAGCGCATTCAGCCACGCCTCGCGCGCGTGCCCGCCTTTCCAGGCGCGCGTGGTGAAGCCGAGGATCTCCACCTTGACCCCGCAGCGCTCCAGCGTGCGGGCGAGAATATCGGCGCAGCAGGCGGCGACCATGATCGGGCGGCCGCGCATCGAGCCGGAATTGTCGAGCAGCAGCGTGACCACGGTGTCGCGGAACTGCGTCTCGCGCTCCTGCTTGAAGGTGAGCGGATGCATCGGGTCGACGATCACGCGGGCAAGCCGCGCGGCGTCGAGCGTGCCTTCCTCGAGGTCGAAATCCCAGCCGCGGTTCTGCTGCGCGAGCAGGCGGCGCTGTAGCCGGTTGGCGAGCCGCGCCACCGCGC
This sequence comes from uncultured Alphaproteobacteria bacterium, assembly GCA_963798815.1. Lineage (GTDB taxonomy): Bacteria > Pseudomonadota > Alphaproteobacteria > Rhizobiales > Methyloligellaceae > Methyloceanibacter. The sequence goes on along the minus strand of CAWCUW010000003.1, from coordinate 382,551 downwards.
CATGCAGCGTTTGCAGCTGCTTGTCGAGAAAGGCGCGCAAGCGATCGAGCTCGTCGGTGTCGCACAGCTCCTCGGCGTTGACGATCTCGTCATAGGCGCGGGTGAACACTTTGTAGCCGAAGGCTTCGGGGTTATCGAGCACCGAGAGGTTGGGACGCCAGGGCTCGGAGCGGCGGGGCAGCTCGGCGCTGTCGGCGTCGCGATCGAGCCGGTCGGTCGAGCCGTCCTCGCTGTCGTCGAGGGAGTCCTCGCTCATCGCCTCATCGTCGGCGCGGGAGTCGGCCGCAGCATCGGCGCGCGCCTCGCCATCGGCATTCTCCTCCGTGCCGTCGGCCGCGTCGTCGTCGCTCTCGGTCTCGTTCGGCGACTTTTCGTCGTCCTCGCGCTGGTCGAGCTGGTCGGCGAGGTTGAGGGCGGCGAGCAGGTCCCGCGTCAGCCTGCCGAACGCCTCTTGATCGAACAAAAGCTGCGGCATGCGGTCGAGCACGGTCTTGGCCCGGCCCTCGATCCAGGGCCGCCACAGATTGACCACGGCGCGCGCCTTGGCCGGCGCCACCTGTCCAGTCAGCACCTCGCGCACCAGCAGCCCCAGCGCGTCGGGAAGCGGCGCCTCGGAGCGTTCGGTCGCTTCGGCGAAGCGGCTGCGCTCATAGCGCTGCTCCATGCGCGCAGTGAGGTTGGCCGCCACGCCTTGCATGCTTTTGGCCCCGATCGCCTCGACCCGGGCTTGCTCGATCGCCTCGAACACGGCGCGCGCCTCGCCGCCCGAGGGCGCCAAAGTCTCGTGCAGCGCCGCGTCGTGGCAGGCGATCGACAGCGCCGCCGCGTCGGCGTGGCCGCGGATCACGGCAATTTCGGTCTTGGTCGGCACGCGCGAGGGCTCGGGCAGCCGCGCCGTCTTGCCGGCGAGCCCGGGCGGCTCGTTGGAGAACACCACCTCGACCTCGCTGTCGGCGGCGATTGAGCGGGTGGTGAGCGTCACCGCGCGCTTGAAGGGATCGAGCGGCGCGTCTTTACGCCGGGTCAGCGTCATCGCTTAGCTCAATGCAACATTGGCCGTGGACTGCGGCAAATCCTCGCCGAAGCAGCGCTGATAGAACTCCGCGATCAGCCCGCGCTCGAGCTCGTCGCATTTGTTGAGGAAGGACAGCGCGAAGGCGGTGCCGACATCGCCGAAGATCTCGGCGTTCTCCGCCCAGGTGATGACCGTGCGCGGGCTCATCACCGTGGAGAGGTCCCCATTCATAAAGGCGTTCCGCGTCAGCTCGGCGACGCGCACCATGTTGGACACGACCTTGCGCCCGGCATCGGTGTTCCAGGCCTTGGCCTTGGCCAGCACGATGGCCACCTCGTCGTCATGCGGCAGGTAGTTCAGCGTGACGACGATCGACCAACGGTCCATCTGGCCCTGATTGATCTGCTGCGTGCCGTGATACAGCCCGCTGGTGTCGCCGAGCCCGATCGTATTGGTGGTGGCAAACAGGCGAAAGGCGGGATGCGGCCGGATCACCTTGGACTGATCGAGCAGCGTGAGCTTGCCGGAAACCTCGAGCACGCGCTGAATCACGAACATCACGTCTGGGCGGCCGGCGTCGTATTCGTCGAAGCAGAGCGCGGTGTTCGACTGCAGCGCATAAGGCAGGATGCCCTCGCGGAACTCGGTTACCTGCATGCCGTCGCGGATGACGATGGCGTCCTTGCCGACGAGATCGATGCGGCTGACATGGCTGTCGAGATTGATGCGCATGCAGGGCCAGTTGAGCCGCGCCGCCACCTGCTCGATATGCGTCGATTTGCCCGTGCCGTGATAGCCCTGGATCATCACCCGGCGGTTGTGCTTGAAGCCGGCGAGGATCGCCAGCGTCACCTCCGGATTGAACAAATAGTCGGGGTCGATGTCGGGCACATGCTCGTCGGGCCGCGAATAGGCCGGAACTTCGAGATTGGTGTCGATGCCGAACAGCTGGCGAACGGAAACCGACATGTCCGGCAGACCGGCGCCGTTGCGGGCAGTTTCAAGTGTCATGGTCGGTGAGAGCCTGTGTTGTCGCGTTGAATATGGCTTGGGCGGAGGCAGAGCCTCGATGTTCGGGGGAGGGGGGCTGCCCAGCGACGTTACGCAAGCCCGGCCTGCCTCAGATAATTATAGGCTTGGATCACTTCGCGCAACTTGTCCTCTGAGCGGCGGTCCCCCTTGTTATGGTCGGGGTGAAGCCGCTTAACCAATTCCTTGAAGCGCGCCTTGATGTCGGCCTTGGTGGCGTTGTCCTCGAGATTGAGCTGCCGCAGGCATTTGCGCTCCGCGCGCTTGATGATCCGTTCCGGCGCGCCGGCTGCTGCCTGGTCGGCCGCACGCTCGGCGAACAGGTTGAGCGGATCGACGGTCGAGAAGCGATGGGCGAAGCCGCCCAGCCCCGCTCCATTGCGCGGCTTGCGCTGGCGCGCCCATGGGTTGACGCCGATGAACCAGGTCGGGCGGTGCCCGATCGTGTCGTCCTTCTGATGCTTGATCACGTCCTCGTCCGGCAGGCCGGCGAAATAATTGTAACCCTTGTTGTATTCGCGCACATGGTCGAGGCAGAAGCGATGATACTGGCCTTCCTGCCCGCGGCCCTTCGGCGCCGGGTAGAGTCCGGGTTCCGCGCAGCCCGGCCGCTCGCAAGCCGGGCAGGAATCGCGCAGCAGGCGGTCGGTGTCGGGCTTGACGCGCAAGCGGTCGAACAGTTTGGAATCGAGCTTCATGGAATCGGTATTATGAGAAGCGGCGTTCGTCACAACAAGAATGGCCCTCACGCCATCGATTAGGCTAGGATGCGCGGTTTAGATGGAGGCGGCGCGATGCGCGTTGAAGAGCAAATCACGATAAAGTTGCGACAAGCTTTCGCGCCGGTCGCCCTCGAAGTCGTCAACAACTCGCATCGACATGCCGGCCACGCCGGCTCGCCCCAAACTGGCGAAAGCCATTTCAGCATTAAAGTGGTGTCGGAGAGCTTCGCCGGCAAGTCGCGGGTGGAGCGTCACCGCATGGTCAACGAAGTGTTGGCCGAGGAGCTGAAGGGCAGCATCCACGCCCTTGCCATCAGCGCGCTCGCCCCCGAGGAACGCTCCCGCCCGCTATGAGGCCTTGCTCGACGCCTTCTTCCGCTTACGCGCGGGCTTGAGCGGCGTCACCCGCAAGCTGGTGATCCGGTTCCGCTGCCGCCGCAGCACCTCGAAGCGGAAATCGTGGAAGGTGAAGGCCTGGCCGGTATCGGGAATGGTCTGCGCTTCGTGAATCACCAACCCGGCGATGGTGGTCGCTTCCTCGTCGGGGATGTCCCAATCCATCAGCCGGTTCACGTCGCGGATCGGCACGGTGCCGTCGACGATCAGCGAGCCGTCGGGTTGCGGCTTGGCCAGCGCGGCGGCGATGTCGGTCTCGTCGGTGATGTCGCCGACGATCTCCTCGATGATGTCCTCGAGCGTGAGGAGGCCCATCACCTCTCCATATTCGTCGACGACGATAGCGAAATGCGCCTTGCGCTTGAGGAAGGCGTTGAGCTGGTCCTTCAGCGTCGTGGTGTCGGGCACGAACCACGGCGGCACGGCGATCGCCATGACGTCGAGCTTGGACAAATCGCCTTTGGAGTCCCGCAACGCCCTGAGCAGTTGCTTGGCGTGCAGAATGCCGACGATCTCCTCGCGCTCGCCGCGCCATAGCGGCACCCTGGTATGCGAGCTTTTCAACGCGAGGTCGACGATCTGCTCGGTGGGAAGCTCGACATCGATCGCGTCCATCTTGGTTCGGTGCACCATGATGTCGGAGACGGTGAGCTCGCGCAGGTCGAGCACGCCACCCAGCATGTCGCGGGTGAGCTTCACCACGCCGCCTTCCTTGTGGTGCAGCTCGATGGCGCCCCTGATCTCCTCATGCGCGGAGAGCACCTCGGCGTCGTCGCTGATCGAAACGCCGAACAGACGCAAGGTATGCCGGACGATCCACTGCATCGTGGCGGTTACGGGGGCCAGCACCGCCACGACGAAACGCACGGCCGGCGCGACGGTGAGCGCCATGCGGTCGGCGTTGAGGATGGCGTAGGTCTTGGGCAGCACCTCGGCGAACAGCACCACGATCGCCGTCATGACGATGGTCGCATAGACTACGCCCTTCTCGCCGAACAGGGTCAGGAACAGGCTGGTGGCGAGCGCGGATGCGGCGACATTTGCGAGCGTGTTACCGAGCAGGATGGCGCCGATGAATCGCTCGCGTATGGTGAGCAGGTAGTTCACCACCCGCGCGCGGCGACTGCCTCCCTCCTCGAGCGCATGCATCTTGGCGGCGGAGGCCGCGGTCAGGGCCGTCTCCGAGCCCGAGAAGAAGGCCGAGACGATCAGCAGACCCAGGATTGCGCCAAGCGTAACGCCCAAGCCAAGTGTCATCGTCCCCCGCACTCCTCGACCAGAAAAGCCGTGAGACGCTGTACCGGCACGTCGCGCTCGACGAAGGCCTGGCCGATGCCGCGCGCCAGCACGAGCGCGAGCTTGCCGCCCTTCACCTTCTTGTCCTGGGCCATGAGGCGCAACAGCTCATCGGGCTTGGGTGTCCCGCCCGGGATCGCCGCGATGCCGACCGGCAGCCCGACGGCTTCGAACTGTCGCGCGACACGGGCGGCGTCGGCTGCCGGGCAGAGCCCGAGCTCGACCGAGAAGGTGAAGGCAAGCCGCATGCCGATGGCGATCGCCTCGCCATGCAGCAGTCGATCCGAATAGCCGGCGAATGCCTCGAGCGCATGGCCGAAGGTGTGGCCGAGATTGAGCAGCGCCCGCGTGCCGCTCTCCTCGCGCTCGTCGGCCGCCACGATCTCGGCCTTGGCGCGGACGCTGGTCTCGACCGCCTGGCGGCGCTTGTCGCCCGCGGCGGCAAACAGCTCGGGCCAATTCTGCTCGAGCCAGGCGAAGAACGGCGCGTCACCAATGAGCCCGTATTTCACCACCTCGGCATAGCCCGCGCGGAACTCGCGCTGGCTCAAGGTCGACAGTGTCGCGATGTCGGCCAGCACCAGGCTCGGCTGGTGGAAGGTGCCGATCAAATTCTTGCCCTGCCGCGTGTCGATGCCGGTCTTGCCGCCGACCGAGGAATCCACCTGGGCCAACAACGTGGTCGGCATCTGCACGACGCGGACGCCGCGCCGCAGGATGCTGGCGGCGAAGCCCGCCAGATCGCCGACCACCCCGCCGCCGAGCGCGATGATGCAATCGCCGCGCTCGACGCCGAGCTCGAGCAGGCTCTCGCATAGCGGCGCCAGCACGGGAAAGCTTTTGCTCGCCTCGCCGGGGCTCACCACCGCCTCGCCGAGAAATAGGCCCTCGCGATCGAGGCTCGCTTTCACCGGCGCGAGATACAGCGCCGCCACGTTGCGGTCGCTGACCACCACGCAACGCGCGCCGGGGAGCGCAGCGGCGATCCGCCGCCCGGCGGAGGCGATCAGGCCCTCGCCGATGACGATCGGGTAGCTCCGTCCCGGCAGCTTCACTTCGATGATGGTCTCGCTTTGGCCTTTAGCCAAGGCGGTCGCGCCGTCGCGCATCATTTCACCTTCTTGCGGCCCTCGCTGCCCGCATTCGCCTTGTATCCAAGCTGGTCGGCGAGTGCGTCGATCACCGCGCCGACGATCACGTCGTGCGGCACGTCGCGGCTCTCCACCGTCACATCGGCTTCGGCATAGACGGGATAGCGCTCTTCCATAAGCTTTTTCATCACTTTTTCCGGCTCGCCGGCGGCCAGCAACGGCCGGTTGTCGCGCCGTCCGACGCGTTTCATCAGCACTTTGATATCGGCCTTGAGCCAAACCGACAGCCCATGCGCCTTGATATGGGCCCGCGTGTCCGGGTTCATATAGGCGCCGCCGCCGGTCGCCAGCACCTGCGGGCCGTTTTCCAACAGTCGCGCAATCACCTTGCGCTCGCCCTGGCGGAAATAGGCCTCGCCATGCTCGGCGAAGATCTCGCTGATGCTCGCGCCCGCCGCCACCTCGATTTCGGTATCGGCGTCGATGAAGGGGAGGTCGAGCCGGTTCGCCAACCGCCGGCCCACGGCGGTCTTGCCCGCGCCCATCAGCCCGATCAGCACGACGCTCCGCGGTCCGAGGGAGTTGCGGATCGCCAACAGGCGCTCCTGCCGTTCGTCTTTCTTATGGTCGCTCAGCCCTGGACTCATCGTTGGATCGGCCTGTCGCGATTGTTATGCTCCAGACGCAACTCGCGAAGTGGCGAATTTCCCATGCTGGCCGCGCCCTGTCGAATCGTCCATGATGGTAAATCAGGGCACGCGCTCCCAGGTTTTTGGGTCATAATGACGCCCTGTTCGCGGCTAAAAGACCCGAAGAAACAACGAGCGCTCGATGCCGACACTGTTTCGTTTCCTGATGATCGTGGGGGTGATCGCCGGTGTGATCACTGGAAGCCTCTATGTTCTGGCCGTTTACTTCCAACCGGAACCCAAGGAAATTTCCAAGGCGCTGCGCAACGTCAAGGGGCGCATCGAGGAGACCGCGGCCTCTGCTCAGAGCGACACTGGCGCGCTTGCTCCTGCCGCTATGCCTGATCCTGGGCCTGACCCTGACGAGCTCGGCGCCAACAAGGGCGCAGGACGTTGAGCGCAGTGCGCTTCCGCCACTCCCGGGCACCGCTCCTCCCGACGATCAGCGACCGCTAAGCCCCGACGCTGACGTTCCTGCCTCGCCGAGCCTTGTCCCCCCGGGGAGCGGTATCGATGCCTCCACCAGTGCCTTGCCTTACGATCTCTGGCGAGGGGTGGATTCGGCGGGGCTGGAGCGTCTGCTCGATGCCACCCCGCTGCCTTCGCCGTCGCCGACACTCGCCGCGCTGATCGCCCGCGCGCTTGCTGCCGACGATGGCGGCGGGGGAAATCTCGCGCTTCGCGCCGCCGCCTTGCAGCGCGCCGGCAGGGTCGAGGAGACCATTTCCCTGCTGGCGAACTCTCGAGGGATCAACGGGCCTGGCCTCGAGGCGCGCTATGCGATGGCGCTGTTTGCCGCCGGCCGCGAGGACGAGGCATGCGCTGTCGAACTCGGCGCGAGGCGGGGAGCCGAGGCGCGCCTGATGAGCGCATATTGTTCCGCGACCAATGACGATGCGTCGGCCGCTGCCCCGCTGCCGCGACCGTCGGCCGGCAAGCAGGTGGATGTCGCCGACTATCTCTCGCTCAAGCTCGACGGCAAGCCCATCAAGCCGGAGCTTGCCGCCAAGGCCTCGCCGGAGCTTTTGTTCCTGCTCGCCCGTGACCAAGACCTGGCGCCCGAGCTGCGACTGGCCGCCGCCGAACGGGCGGCCTCGCTCAACGTCATCGCTGGCGAGGAGCTGGCGCGCGCCTATCGTGAGGCCGCAGCCAAGCTGCCCGAGGGCGCGAAGTCGGGACCGGCACTGCGCGCGCGGTTATTCGCCTCCTTCGAGAACGCGCCGTCGGCGAATCTTCGTGCCGAATCCATTGGCGCGCTGCTGGCCTCCGCCCGCGATCAGGGGATCGAGGTGCCGGTCGCGCAGGCGCTGGCGCAGGCGGCGGCGGGGCTGGTCGAGGACCCGCAAGCCGATTTCTTCGCCGAGACCGGCGTCAGGATCGCCGCGCTCGCCGGCGATGAGGCGAGCGCTTGGGCGTGGATCGACACCGGCGGCGAGCGCATGCGCAGCTGGCAGCTGCTGCTCGCGGCGAGCGATCCGCAAGGTCCGCGCGCGGAAGCCGCGCTCGCGGCCGGCATCGATATCGCGCTGAAAGGCGGCCTGCCGCCGCCTTTGCTGCATCGCCTCGTCACCGTGCTCGACGCGCTCGACTACGAGGTGCCGATGCCGCTGTGGGATGAAGCGAGCAAGACGCCGCAGCCCGACGACGGCGATTTGCCGCCGACCGGTGCGCTCACCAGCTTGAAGCAAGCGGCCGATGCCGGCGATGTCGGCCGCACCGTGCTGCTCGCGGCGACGGTGTTGGGGCCGAACGGCGCCAAGGGCGCGCATCTGATCGCCCTTGGCGATGCCTTGCGCGCGCTGAAGCGGGTCGGGCTCGATGCCGAGGCGCGCCGTCTCGGCTTCGAGGCGCTTTATGCGCATTGGCCCACGCGCGGAAAGGCCTGAACCTTGGGCGCCAAGGGATCGACACGCGGCAGCGATTCATCCGAGCTTGCGCTGTTTCTCGACATGCTGAGCGCCGAGCGCGGCGCCGCCGCCCATACCATCGAGGCCTACACGCGCGACCTCTCGGAATTCCTCGCCTACCTCGCCGTCAAGGGCAGGCACGCGACCGATGCCACGGCCGAGCAGTTGCGCGGCTTCCTCGCCGGGCTCGCGCGCAAGGGTCTCGCGCCGACCTCGCGCGCGCGCAAGCTATCCGCCATCCGCCAATTCTTCCGCTTCCTGCTCGCCGAAGGCATGCGCGACGACGATCCTTGCTCGGCGATCGACAGTCCGCGGCTCGGCCGTCCGTTGCCCAAGATCCTGTCCTTGGCCGAGGTCGAGTCCTTGCTCGAGACCGCCAAGCAGGCGAGCGAGACGGCGGCCGAAGGCGCGCCGCGACGCCGCGCGCTCCGTCTCTACGCCGCGCTCGAGACGCTCTATGCCACCGGTTTGCGCGTCTCGGAGCTGATCTCGCTGCCGCGCAACGTGCTCACCGCCGACGACCGGGTGCTCACCGTCAAGGGCAAGGGCGGCCGCGAGCGGCTGGTGCCGCTGAACGACAAGGCGCGCGCAGCGCTGCAAGCGCATCTATCCGCGGTGCGTGGGGCCGAGGCCGAGGGCAGGGGCGTATCGCCGTGGCTGTTCCCCTCGTCTGGCGGCGAGCATCTCACCCGTCAGCGCTTCGGCCAGGAGCTGAAAGCGCTCGCGCTTGCCGCAGCCATCGAGCCGGCCCGCGTCTCGCCGCACGTGCTGCGCCATGCCTTCGCCAGCCATCTGTTGGAGCGTGGCGCGGACCTGCGCACCGTGCAGCAGCTGCTCGGGCACGCCGATATCTCCACCACGCAGATCTACACCCATGTCATAGAGGAGCGGCTGCGGCGCCTCGTCGAGGAGCATCACCCCCTCGCTCAGGTCCATTTAACCAAGCGGAGCTAGACTGGGTTTGTCGGGGTCGCCGGTTGACAGAGCTGGCCTGCAAAGGCCACTTACATCCACATTCCCGTTGCCTTATTTGTCTTCACGAATTTGCCGGGGACCATCTCCCTAAGGGCAAGCCCAAGCCGGATGCGCACCTATCTCGATTTCGAAAAGCCGATCGCCGAGCTGGAAAGCAAGGTCGCCGAGCTGAAAACGCTCGCCGCCGAGCAGCGCTCCGTCTCGATCGAAGAGGAACTCGCCAAGCTCGAGACCAAGGCGCGCGAAGCCCTGGTCGAAACCTATTCCGACCTGACGCCGTGGCAGAAGACGCAAGTCGCCCGCCATCCCGAGCGCCCGCATTTCCGGCATTATGTCGACACCCTGGTCGAGGACTTCACTCCGCTCGCCGGCGACCGCTTTTTCGGCGAGGACCATGCCATTATCGGCGGCATCGGCCGCCTGGCCGGCCGCTCGGTGATGCTGATCGGCCATGAGAAGGGCTCCGACACCGAAGGCCGCATCAAGCACAATTTCGGCATGGCGCGGCCCGAAGGCTACCGCAAGGCGGTGCGGCTGATGGAGATGGCCGACCGCTTCCAGCTTCCCGTGGTGAGCCTGGTCGATACCGCCGGCGCCTATCCCGGCATCGGCGCCGAGGAGCGCGGCCAGGCCGAGGCCATCGCCCGCAGCACCGATTGTTGCCTTTCCGTCGGCGTGCCGATCGTCTCGGTCATCATCGGCGAGGGCGGCTCGGGCGGCGCGGTCGCCATCGCCACGGCGAACCGCATCTATATGCTGGAGCATTCGATCTATACCGTCGCCTCGCCGGAGGCCGCCGCCTCGATCCTGTGGAAGGATTCCACCCGCGCGGTCGATGCCGCGACCAATATGAAGATCACCGCCCAGGATCTTTTGCGGCTCGGCATCATCGACGGCATCATTTCCGAGCCGATCGGCGGCGCCCATCGCGACGGCGTCGAGGTGGTCAAGGCGGCCGGCGACACCGTGATCCAGGCGCTCGCCGAGTATGACGACCTCAATCCCGCCGAAATCCGCAAGGAACGGCGCGAAAAATTCCTGTCCATGGGCCGCGTGAGCTAGGCCGCCCGCCCAAAAAAGCGCCATTTTTTTAGTCCAACTGCGAGCCGACCAGGCTTATAATAACGACAAAGCGGGGGAGCCGAGGGGCCGGCGCCGCAACAAGCGCTAACTTCGCTTTAACCCGTCAGCGTCGATCTTGGCCGGGATGCGCAAGGGGCACTGCGTATGCTTCGATCAAGTTTTGTCACGGCCGTAACCGCGGCGTGCGTGGTGGCATTGGCCGCCGCGCTGTCCGGCTGCGGCCAATTTGCGCCGACTTATCTCAAGCCGCTTTCCCCGCAGACCCAGGCGAAGCTTGCCGAGAAGGGCATGACCGAGGACTCGCCGGTCTTGATCCGAATCTTCAAGGCCGAATCCGAGCTCGAAGTGTGGAAGGCGAAGGACGACGGTCGCTTCTATCTGTTCAAGACCTACCCGATCTGTAGCTATTCGGGCGGGCTAGGCCCGAAGGTCGAGCAGGGCGACCGACAGGCGCCGGAAGGCTTTTATCTCGTTTCGCTCGACCAGATGAACCCGCGCAGCAAGTACCATCTCTCCTTCAATGTCGGGTTCCCCAACGCCTACGATCGCGCTTATGGCCGCACCGGCCAGAACATCATGGTGCATGGCGATTGCACCTCGGCCGGCTGCTACGCCATGACCGACGCCGTGGTCGAGGAGATTTTCATTCTCGCGCGCGAGGCGCTGCAAGGCGGTCAGCCCGCGTTCCAGATCCAAGCATTCCCGTTCCGCATGACGGCTGCCAACATGGCCGCGCATAAGGACGACAAGTGGTACGATTTCTGGAAGAATTTGAAGGAAGGCTACGACTACTTCGAGATCAGCCATCTGCCGCCGAAGATCGCGGTGTGCGACAAGCGCTATCTGGTCAACGTCGCCTTCACCGGGGATGCCAGACCCAATCCCACCGGCGCTTGCCCGGCCTATCAGCGCTTGCCGGTTCCGCGCGCCCCGGCGATGCAAGAGGCGTCGACTAAGCCCGCCCCCAAGACGCAAGCCGCGCTGGCGAAGCCGCTCGGCAGCGTGATGGGCTTGCGCTTCGGTCCGTCGAAGCCCGCTTACACCGCCTTCACGCTCGGCCCGGCCACGCCCGGTCGTTGAACCGGAAATCAGCAGCCAGAATTCTGACGCGGAGGACCTATACTCTGTCCTCCGGTTGTGAACGATCGGGTTCTGGATGCGCCAACTCTTGGCTTTGATCTTCATCGTGGTGCTGGGCGGTGCCGGCATCTATCTGCTCACGCCTGAAGGCCGCGAGCTGATCGACCGCGGGCGCATCTACATGACGCGCGCCGATAACCTGGCGAGCTTCCGCGCCGGCGAAACCTTGCCCGGCACGCCCGACCTCGAGCATATCGACCAGCGGCTGGCGGCCGCGGGCGTCGGCATGGGCGTGCCGGTCTATGTCCGCATCTTCAAGCTCGAACATGAGCTTGAGATCTGGGTCGAGAAGGACGGCCACTTCGTCCGCTTCGCCACCTATCCGATCTGCCTCTGGTCCGGACGGCTCGGGCCGAAATTGCGGGAGGGCGATCGCCAGGCGCCGGAGGGCTTCTATACCGTCGACGCCGAGCAGCTCAATCCCAACAGTGTCATGCATCGCTCCTTCAGTCTCGGCTTCCCCAATCTGTACGACCAGGCGCATGGGCGCACCGGCTCTTTCCTGATGGTGCATGGCGGCTGCGCCTCGGTCGGCTGCTACGCGGTCACCCATCCCGTAGTCGACGAGATCTGGCGGCTGGTGACGGCGGCGCTGGACAAGGGGCAGCCGCGCTTCGCGGTGCACGCCTTCCCGTTCCGCATGACCGATACCAATCTCAAGCTGCGGCGTGGATCGCGATGGGACGGCTTCTGGGCCGACTTGAAGACCGGGTACGACCTGTTTGAGCAGAGCCACATTCCGCCGGTGGTCAGCGTCTGCAAGGGCCGCTACGTGTTCGCGCCGGGAACGATGGCCACCGCCAACAGCGCCGTCGAAGCGCGCTGCCCGCCGGAGGTCGCCGGCAATCCATAGGCTTCAAATCGGCGCGCCGACGCGGCTAACCCGCCGCCGGATGTCGCAGCCCAGACCGAGGGATAAAGCGCTAAAATGCGAGCGCTGCGTGTTTTGAGTCGTAAGCCTGCGTAAAGGGGGGGACGTTCATGCCAATTCGGACTGCGCTCGTGGCTTGCGTGCTTGCGCTTGGCGGTTTGCCCACCATCGCCGCCTATGCCGGCGATCCCTATGGCGGGTTTGGTCCGAGCGACAGCGCCTCGCAGGAGGTCGGCTCCAACCAAATCAATGCCGCGCCGGCGCCCGATGACAGTCAGCCCCTGCCGTGGCTCCAGCAGCAGAGCCAAATCCAGCCGGACAATTCAGGCGCCTGGGACCAGCAGGGTCCCGTCGACGACGGCTCCGACATTGACGATGCCAGCGGCCACTAGCCGCCGCGCCGTTCCACTTTATCTTCGAGGATTGCAAGCGGCCTAGCTGAAGGTGCCGTGGCAGTGCTTGTATTTCTTGCCCGAGCCGCACGGGCAGAGCGCGTTGCGCTGCACCTTCCCCCACGTCGAGGGATCGGCCGGATTGACCGCCGCAGCCGTGGCCGGCGTGGCGGTCGCAGCCGTCTTCGCTCCTGCAGCCGCCTTGGGTCGTCCCGAAGCCGCCTTGGATGCCGCACCGCTTTTGCGGGCGCGTGCCGGCTTGGTCCCGCCGCGCCCATTGCCGGGTCCGCCGGCCGTCTCCAGCGCGAACTCGTCCTCGCCGGTGGTCGGATCGAAATGATGCGCTTCCATCGGCGGCAGCTCGGCGGCCTCGAGCGGCGGCACCTCGTCCTGCTTGGCGAGCTCCACATGCGCCAGCTGCCCGGTCACCGCTTCGCGCAAGCGCGCCAGCATGTGCTCGAACAGCGTGAAGCTCTCGCTCTTATATTCGTTCAGCGGATCGCGCTGGCCGTAGCCGCGCAGGCCGATGACCTGGCGCAGATGCTCGAGCGTGACGAGATGCTCGCGCCACAAGCCGTCGAGCGTCTGCAACAGCACCGCGCGCTCGATCTGGCGCATGATCTGCGGCCCGATATTGGCGGCTTTCTGCGCGGTCTTCTCGTCGGCGGCCTGGATCAGCCGCTCGCGGAATTCCTCTTCGCCGATGCCCTCTTCCGCCGCCCAATCTGCGAGCGGGAGATTGAGATCGAAGATGTTCTTCATCCCCTCTTGCAGGGTCGCCACGTCCCACTGCTCGGCATAAGACTTCTCGGGAATGCTCGCATTGACCAGGTCATCGACCACGTGACGGCGCATGTCGGCGACGGTCTCGGAGAGATCGGCATCGGTGAGCAGCTCGCGGCGCTGCTCGAAGATGGCCTTGCGCTGGTCGTTCATCACGTTGTCGTATTTCAGCAAATTCTTGCGAATGTCGAAGTTGCGCGCCTCGACCTTGGCTTGCGCCTTCTCCAGCGCCTTGTTGATCCAGGGATGGATGATCGCCTCGTCCTCTTTCAGGCCGAGCGCGCCGAGCATGCCGTCCATGCGCTGCGAGCCGAAAATCCGCATCAGATCGTCTTCGAGGGAAAGAAAGAAGCGCGAGCGGCCCGGATCGCCCTGCCGGCCCGACCGGCCGCGCAGCTGGTTGTCGATGCGGCGGCTTTCATGCCGCTCGGTGCCGACCACGTAAAGCCCGCCGGCATCGAGCGCCGTCTGCTTCTTCTTGCCGACGTCGGCGGCGATCTCCGCTCGCTTCTTGGCGATCTTCTCCGGCGTCGGCTCCTCGCCCTTCTCCGTCTCGGCGGCGAGCCAGTCGGCAACCAGCATGTCGACATTGCCGCCGAGCTGGATGTCGGTGCCGCGTCCCGCCATGTTGGTGGCGATGGTGATGGCGCCCGGCACGCCGGCTTGGGCGATGATGCCTGCCTCCTGCTCGTGATAGCGCGCATTCAGCACCTGATGCGGCACCTTCTCCTTCTTGAGCAGCTCCGACAGGATCTCGGATTTCTCGATGGAGGTGGTGCCGACCAGCATCGGCTGCTTGCGCTGCTGGGCGTCCTTGATCAGGGTGATGATCGCCCGATATTTCTCCTGCGCCGTGCGATAGACCTCGTCGTCCTCATCGGCGCGGATCATGTCCATGTTGGTCGGCACCTCGACCACGTCGAGGCCGTAAATGTCCATGAACTCGTCGGCCTCGGTGGAAGCCGTGCCGGTCATGCCGGCGAGTTTCGCGTAAAGCCGGAAATAGTTCTGGAAGGTGATGGTGGCGAGCGTCTGGTTCTCCGGCTGGATCGCCACATGCTCCTTGGCTTCGAGCGCCTGGTGCAGGCCTTCGGAGTAGCGCCGGCCTTGCATCATGCGGCCGGTGAACTCGTCGATGATGATCACCTCGTCGTTCTTGACGATGTAGTCGCGGTCGCGCTGGAACAGCTTATGCGCGCGCAGCGCCTGCTGCACGTGGTGCACCACGGTGACGTTCTCGATGTCGTAGAGCGACTCGCCCTTGAGCAGGTCGGCCTTGGTCAACAGCTGCTCGACATGCTCGTTGCCGGCCTCGGTCAAGGTGACGATGCGGGTCTTCTCGTCGAGCTCGAAATCGGCGGCGCCGAGCTCGGGAATGAACTTGTTGATGGTGATGTAGAGCTCGGAGCGGTCGTCGAGCGGGCCGGAAATGATCAGCGGCGTGCGCGCCTCGTCGATCAGGATCGAGTCCACCTCGTCGACGATGGCGAAGTAGTGGCTCCGCTGCACCATCTCCGAGGCCGCATATTTCATGTTGTCGCGCAGATAGTCGAAGCCGAACTCGTTGTTGGTGCCGTAGGTCACGTCGGCCGCGTAGGCCTCGCGCCGCTGCGGGTCGGACAGGTCATGCAGGATGCAGCCGACCTTCAGGCCCAGAAACTCGTAGATGGCGCCCATCCAGGCGGCGTCGCGCTTGGCCAGATAGTCGTTGACGGTGACGACATGCACGCCCTTGCCGGCGAGCGCGTTGAGATAGACGGGCAGCGTGGCGACCAGCGTCTTGCCTTCGCCGGTCTTCATTTCGGCGATGCGGCCGTCATTCAGCACCATGCCGCCGATCAGCTGCACGTCGAAATGGCGTTGGCCGATGGTGCGCTTGGCGGCTTCGCGCACGGTGGCGAAGGCTTCGGGAATGAGATCGTCGAGCGGGGTGCCGGCGCGAACCCGGGCGCGGAAATCGTCGGTGCGGGCGCGCAATGCCTCGTCGGACAGCGCCACGACCTCGGGCTCGAGCGCGTTGATCTGCGCGACGAGGGGCCCGTATTTCTTCAGTTTCCGGTCGTTGGCCGAACCGAACACTTTGCTGGCGAGAGCGCCAAAGGAAACCATTTGTCTGTTAGCCTCTTGAGCGCGAGGAGATGTCTCAGACGCCATCCCCAACCCTCGAAAAGCGTCGAAAAACGCCGGGGAGCAAGCGCTGGTGAGACATAAGAGGGCGGCCTAACCTTGTCAACGCGACGGGGGCGCGCCGCCGGCGCGCAGCGTCGCCTCAGGCGGGTTGCTTGGAGGCAGCTTCCCGCCGCGTGCGCCCGATCGCATCGAGCTCTTTCTGCAAGGATAGTTTGCTCAATTTATCGAGAGGCAGGTTGACGAAGATGCCGATGCGCTGGGTGAGCATGCGCATGGTGTCGGCGAAGGCGAGATTGCGCTCGGCCTCGCTGCCTTGCGCCTTGGCCGGGTCGGGCAAACCCCAATGCGCGGTCATCGGCTGGCCGGGCCAGATCGGGCAGACCTCGCTTGCGGCGTCGTCGCACACGGTGAACACGAAATCGAGCTTGGGCGCGCCGGGCGCGGCGAATTCGTCCCAGGATTTCGAGCGTAACCCGGAGACGTCGTAGTTGGTCTTGCGCAGCAGGTTGAGAGTGATTGGATTGACCTTGCCGGCGGGGTGGCTGCCGGCGCTGTAGCCGCGAAACTTGCCGGCGCCGAGCCGGTTCAAGATGCATTCCGCCATCACCGAGCGCGCCGAATTACCGGTGCAGAGAAACAGGACATTGAGGGGATCTGGACGCTTCACCGACTTCATGGGACACCTCGCTTCTAGGCTTGGCAGCACTCTTCCGGGGCGGGGCAGCAGGACGCGAGCGTCGCCTCGATCAGTCCCGCGCAGAGATCGGGTTTGCCGCGGCAGCAATCCTCCAGCAGGAACGACAGCAGCGCGCGCGTGCCTTCCAGGTCGACCGCATAGATCACCGAGCGGCTCTCTTTGCGCGAGCCGATCAGCCCGGCCCGCGACAGCGTCGCCAGATGCGAGGACATGGTGTTGTTCGGCACCGACAGCGCTCGGGCGATATCGCCCGCCGCCATCCCCGCTTGCCCTTGCCGCACCAACAGGCGGAACACCTTGAGCCGGCTTTCTTGCGCGAGCGCGCTGAGCGCCTCGATGGCTGCTGTAATTTCCATATATCCAGAATTATAGAAATAAGCCGTGCAAGTCAACAGCGCGCCGCCGCGTCTAGCAGCGCGGATAGAGCGAGTTGAGCTCGCGGCCCTTCAGCAAGATGACCTTCTGGCTCAGCCCGCCCTTCTTTTTGATCCAGGCTCTGACGTTGGCCGGGTAAGCCGCATCGATGGCTTGCGTCACTTTGGCGTTGTGGAAGCTCCGTCCGTGCTGGTCGACGAGATACGGCGCATGAAAGCCGAGCACGGCTCGCGACGTGACGCAGATTCGCTTGCGCGGCACGGTGCTGAGCACGAGCGTGCAGGCCGAGAGACACGGGCCGTCGATCACCACCCGCTCGCCCGACTGCTTCACCTTGGCGAAAAAGTTGAGATAGTCGCCGACCACTCCGCCCCCGCTCGACAGGATGCGGACATCGGCGGCCGCCGGCAGGATCAAGCAGAGACTTAGGACAACGGCGAGCGCCGCGCCGGCGACGTGACGCGCTTTGCGGACAAGGGATGATCGGGAGCTGAGCACGACATGTTCCTTCCTCCCCCGAGCGGTATAATTGCCCACAAAACACATCGTTTCCAAGACCCTGGGCAATGGGGTCATTCGTCGCTGCGCCGCTTCGGAGGGGCGCCCAGGAACCCCTTGGCAACCTTAGGCGCCGGGTCTAAAACCCGCCCCGGGGAAGCGAACCCAACCCGCTCGCCCGCTCTAATTAGGAGCAGAACCGGCGAGCCGAAGATGAGGACATTCTCGTGAAAACCTGCTCAGCCCTGCTGCTCGTGGCAGCCTTCGCTGCACTCGCGCCGCGCCCCGCCTTGGCCGACGATCCCGTCATGGCGCGCGTCAATGGCGTCGAAATCAAGCAATCCGATCTCGATTATGCCGCCTCCGAAATCGGCTCACGGCTCGGCAATTACACGCCGCAAGACCGCAAGAAGGTGCTGCTGCAATACGTGATCGAGAACGAGCTGATGGCCGGCGCCGGCCAGACCGATAATCTCGACAAGACCGACAGCTTTCCGGGCCGGGTGAAATATCACGAGCGCCGCGCGCTGCGCGATGCCTTCTTCGACGTCAAGATCCACGACGCGGTCAGCGAGTCCGACGCCAAGAAGATCTATGATGCGAAGATCGGCGAGGTGAAGCCGGAGCAGGAGATTCACGCCCGCCACATTCTGGTGGCGACGCAAGACGAGGCCAAGGAAATCGCCGAGCGGCTGAAGAAGGGCGAGGACTTCGCCGCGCTCGCCAAGGAGAAATCGAAGGACGCCAATGCCGAAGGCGGCGATCTCGGTTGGTTCGGACGCGGGCAGATGCTGAAGCCGTTCGAGGATGCCGCCTTCGCGCTCGATGTCGGGCAGATCTCCGAGCCGGTGCAGACGCAATTCGGCTGGCACATCATCAAGGTCGAGGAGAAGCGCGACCAGCCGCTGCCCACCTTCGACCAGGTCAAGGAGGCCATCATCGCCCAGCTCGTGCAAGCCAAGGCGCAAGAGGTGGTCACCGCCCTGCGCGATTCCGCCAAGATCGAAGTGGTCGATCCCGAGCTCAAGAAGTCGATGGACGATGCCGCGAGCAAGGGTGACGACGGCGGTCCGGGCGATCTGCCGGACGATACGTCAGGGGCGCCCGACGGCAACAACTGACGCCTTCGGGATCGACCGCGCTTGCTAGAGGCCGCTGTTGGGCAAGATCTCGCCGTTCGCACCGAACTCGGTGCCGCACCTGCCGGCAATCGAGGGCGTGCGCATCGCCACCGCCGCGGCGGGGATCCGTTACCCAGGCCGGATTGATCTGCTGCTGGCGTTGTTCGACCCCGGCACGACGGTCGCCGGCGTGCTGACCAAATCCAAAACGGCGTCGGCGCCGGTCGATTGGTGCCGGGCCCATCTCGCGCACGGCATGGCCCGCGCACTGGTGGTCAATTCCGGCAACGCCAATGCCTTCACCGGCAAACGCGGCAAGCAAGCGGTGACGCTGACCGCCGAAGCCGCGGCGCGGGCCGCCGACTGCCTCGAGGCCGATGTCTATATCGCCTCGACCGGGGTGATCGGCGAGCCGCTCGATGCCGGCAAGATCGTCAAGCAATTGGGCGGACTGGTGTGCGAGGCCAAGGCGGACGCTTACGCCGATGCGGCGCGCGCCATCATGACCACCGACACCTTTCCCAAGCTCGCCACGCGCAAGGCCGAGATCGACGGCGTCTCCGTCACCATCAACGGCATCGCCAAGGGCGCGGGCATGATCGCGCCCGACATGGCGACGTTGCTGGTCTTTCTCTTCACCGACGCGGCGATCGAGCCGCGGGCGCTGCGCGCTTGCCTCGACCCCGGCGTGGACAACACCTTCAACGCCGTCACCATCGACGGCGATACCTCGACCAGCGACACCTTGCTGATCTTCGCCACCGGGCGCGCTACCTCGCGCGGCGCGCCGCGCATCGTCGATTGGGACGACCTCAGGCTGGCGGGATTCCGCTTGGCGCTTGCCGAAGTGATGCACGACCTCGCGCTGCAGGTGGTCAAGGACGGCGAAGGGTTGACCAAATTCGTCAGCGTGAAAGTGACCGGGGCCGAGTTCGAAGCAGGCCGCGCGCACCATCGCCAAGTCGATCGCCAACTCGCCCCTGGTCAAGACGGCAATCGCCGGCGAGGACCCGAATTGGGGGCGCATCGTCGCCGCCGTCGGCAAGGCGGGCGAAGCGGCGGACCGCGACCGGCTGGCGATCTGGTTCGGCGATATCCTCGTCGCCAAGGATGGGGAGGTCGCGTCGAGCTATGCCGAGAAGGATGGCGCGGCCTACATGCAGGGGCCGGAGATCGCCATTACCGTCGATGTCGGCGTGGGTAAGGAAGCGGCAACCATATGGACCTGCGACCTCACCAAAGACTATATCGCCATCAATGCCGATTACCGGTCCTGACTCGGGTATTGAGACAAAACTGCATTAACCGCCGGGTGTCAGTATGCGCGAGGGCTCGAAGCGCCCGATCGTTATCGTCGCGGCCTGCGCCCTGCTCGATGCGAAGGGCGCGGTGCTGATCGCCAAACGCCCGCCAGGGCGGCCGCTCGCCGGCCTATGGGAGTTTCCCGGCGGCAAGATCGAACAGGGTGAGGAGCCGGAGGAAGCCTTGATCCGTGAACTGCACGAGGAGCTTGGCATCGAGATCATGAAGACCGATCTCACGCCGCTCACTTTCGCCAGCCACGCTTATGCCGATTTCCACCTGCTGATGCCGGTCTATCTCTGCCGCCGCTGGCGGGGAGACGTGGCCGCGCATGAAGGCCAGGAGCTTCTCTGGGTGAAGCCCGACACGCTCCACCTCTATGACATGCCGCCGGCCGACGAGCCGCTCAAGATCGCTTTTCGCGATCTGCTGTAAGTTTGGGGAGGACCAGTGAGCACCACCCAACATGCGACAAAGCGGGCTCGACCGATGTCGCGCCTTGCGGCTACGGCGCGGTGCTTCGCCGCGGACTGCTCGGGCGCCACGGCCGTCGAATACGGCGTCTTAGTCCTCATTGGCATCGCCATCATGGCGCTGGTCAGCCAGATCGGAGGCTCGGTCAGCGGTATGTTCGAGATGCTCAAGGGTGCTTTCGGCTAGAGTTTTGGCTTGGCCGGAAACGCCGCCTTGTCGCCGGCGGGCTGCTCGGTGGTGCCGAGCGCAGCGGCGAGACGCTGGGCGGCGCTCCCCGGCTTGAGCGGCTGCTGCTGGCTCGCATCGGGTCCCCAACCGCTGAGATAGACGATCTCGAACGAGGCGCTCACCCGCCCGTCGGGGCTCGAGTGGCGTTGGCGATAGATCGCTTCGGCGCGCTCCAGCGTCTTGCGCGAGAGCGGCGCCCGGCTTCGCGCCAGCAACACGTTGCCGCCGCCGAGCGCGCGCACCTCGCGCATCAATTCGCGTGGGCTGGCATAGAGCACCGTCAACGTCTCCGCATCGGCGACCGGGAGCGCGAAGCCGGCGCGTTGCAGCAGCGCCCCGTACTCACGCACATCGCCGAACGGCGCGACGCGCGGGCTCGCGCCGCCGTCGATCTCGGCCTCGGCCTCGAGCAGCGCCTGACGCAGCTCCGACAAAGCGCGGACGCCGAGCAGCGCCGCCATGAACAAGCCGTCGGGATGCAGCGCGCGTCTGATCTGGATGAGCGCGCCGGGCAGATCGTTGACCCGGTGCAGCGCCAAACCGGAGACGATCAGATTGAAGCTCGGCGCCTTGAACGGCAGCAGGTCCTCGTCGCAGACCAGCGACGGGCGCGGGCAGAGCGCGGCGAATTCGAACACGCTTTCCGCATAGATCATGGCGCCGACCGATGGGAGCTCCGCCACGGCCCGGCCGAGCAGTCCATGATAAGCGCCAAGGTCGAGCGCGAGCGGGAAGGGGCGCAGCATCAGCGCCACCCGCTCGGCGATCTCGCGGGCAACCTGGGCGAGCAGGAAATTGTGCGCGTCGATCTCCGGCGCAAAGCGCGCGCGCCGAGCGCGAAGCAGCTTGCGGTCGAACAATAGGCGCTCGTCGCTCATCGGCTTGTCCTTGTCGGCGCTTTCAGGATGGGGTCTCGCGTCCTATCATAGCGTTTATGCCGTCTGGTGAAGCTGAGCTTGGGTTTGAGGCGAGGCCCGCCCCTGCGGGCGCGAGGCTGTCCGTCATCGTGCGGCCCATGCTCGGCCGGCTCGCCGATTTGCTCTTGCCGCCGGTCTGCATCGCCTGTCGTGCGCGCATCGGCAGCCATGGCCTGTTATGCGGTGCCTGCTTCGCCAGGATCGACTTCATCGCGCCTCCTATTTGTGCGCGGCTCGGCGTGCCGTTGCCATATGACGCGGGCGAGGGCGCGCTCTCGGCGGCGGCGATCGCCACGCCGCCAGTCTACGACCGTGCGCGGGCCGCGGCGCGCTATTCGGCCACCATGCGCGAGCTTATCCAGAGCTTCAAATATCGCGACCGGCAGGAGGGCCTGGCCTTGTTCGCCCGCTGGCTCAGGCAAGCCGGCACCGAGCTGCTGCAAGATGCCGATCTCATCGTGCCGGTCCCGCTTTACCCCGCGCGGCTGTGGTGGCGGCGCTTCAACCAGTCGGCCATGCTGGCGCAAGCGCTGGGGCGGCTCACCGGCGTCGAGGTCGATTGTTTCGTGCTGAAGCGGGTGAAGCGAACGGCAAGCCAGGTCGGGCTTAGCGCCGACCAGCGCCGCCGCAACGTGGCCGGCGCCTTCAAGGTCGACACGGCGCGCACTGCCCGCATTAAGGGTAAGAAGGTCGTGGTGATCGACGACGTGATCACCACCGGAGCGACCGCCGAGGCCTGTGCCCGGGCACTGAAGCGGGCTCGTGCCGCCCGCGTCGACGTGTTGGCGTTGGCGCGTGCCGTCGAGCCCACCGCCTTCCTGCTCTAGCCTTGCGCAAGACGCGTTTGCAGCCCAGTTATCAGGGAGATAGTCCCAAGGCGATTAAGCATGACGCGCATCCTGCTCTACGGCACCCAGTTCTGCGGCTATTGCCGCGCGGCGAAGCGGCTCCTGCAAGGCAAGGGCCTCGACTTCGAGGAAATCGATGTCGGCTTCGATGCCGACAAGCGCGCCGAGATGATCGAGCGGGCGCGTGGCCTGCGCACCGTGCCGCAGATCTTCATCCACGGGCGCCATGTGGGCGGTTATGAGGAGCTGGCCGAGCTCGAGCGCGAGGGCAAGCTCGATGTGTGGCTTGCCAATGGCGAGACGCTGGTGGGGGAGGCGGCCGCGGACGCCGACCCGACATGACCGGCTCACCCGACAGGCGCTTTCGCGCCGCGCTGGTGCAGCTCCGTTCGAGCCGCTCGGTTGACGCCAATCTGCAGGCGGCCGAGACGCTGATCCGGCGCGCGGCCCAAGGCGGCGCCAGCTATGTGCAGACGCCCGAGAACACCGCGCTGATGGAACTCAAGCCCGAGCTCGCGCTGCAAGTGGCGCAGACCGAAGACGAAAGCGCCGCCCTCGCGCGGTTTCGTGCGCTGGCGCATGAGCTCGGTATCTACCTGCATATCGGCTCGCTCGCCATCAAGCTCGATGCGACCCGTATGGCCAATCGCTCCTATGTGATCGACCCCGAGGGTGAGATTGCCGCGCGCTACGACAAGCTGCATCTGTTCGACGTCGATCTGGCCGGCGGCGAGAGCCACCGCGAATCCTCGCATTGCCGTCCCGGCGGCAAGGCGGTCGTGGTCGATCTTCCGTTCGGCCGGCTCGGCCTCTCGATCTGTTACGACCTTCGCTTCCCGCAGCTCTACCGGGCGCTGGCCACCGCGGGCGCTGAGTTGATCGCCATCCCCGCCGCCTTCACCAAGCAGACCGGCGAGGCGCATTGGCATGTGTTGCTCCGCGCCCGCGCCGTCGAGACCGGCGCCTTCGTGCTCGCCGCCACGCAAGGCGGCCTGCACGAGAACGGACGGGCGACCTTCGGCCATAGTCTGGTCGTCTCGCCGTGGGGCGAGGTCTTGGCCGAGGCGGGCGAAGAGCCCGGCGTGATTTTCGCCGAGATCGATCCCGCGGCATCCGCCGAAGCCCGTGCGCGCATCCCCGCGCTCAAGCATGGCCGCGAGTTCGAGGTCGAGATTGCCAAACCCGCGCCGCAGACCGCGCGGCGGGAGGCGTCATGATCCACTTCGCGCTCACCTGCGATCATGGCCACGCGTTCGATGCCTGGTTCGGCTCGGGCGACAGCTATGACGAGCAGATCGAAGCGCGCGCGGTGAGCTGTCCGAGCTGCGGCAGTGCCGAGGTGAAGAAGGCGCCGATGGCGCCATCCGTTCGCCGCAGCCGGTCCGCGCCGCCCAAGTCGCCTGCCGCCGGCGACCGCAAGAAGACCTATGCCGTCCTCAAGGGTCTGCGCGCGCATCTGGAAGCCAATGCCGAGCATGTCGGCCCTGCCTTCCCGGAGGAGGCGCGCAAGATGCATTACGGTGAGAGCAAACTGCGCAGCATCTTTGGCGAGGCGAGCCTTGAGGAAGCCAAGGCGCTGCACGAGGAAGGTATTCCCGCCGTGCCGCTGCCGCCGCTGCCCGAAGACCACAACTGATGCATGTGGGTCACACCGCCAACTGATGCATGCGCGTCACACTCGCGCGGTAACCTCTTGTTGGGGGCATTGCGTGTAGAAATTGGCTCGGGATGCCCTGGTAATGCCTCGAACGACTCCTATTTATGAGGCTGCCGGGCGTTGGTTTCTGCGCAACCAGGGTATTAAAACATGCGCCTCTTAATCGCTTCTCCGACCTTCCGTAGTCTGCTGGCGGTCCCGTTTTTGGCGGCAATGCTGGCTTTTCCGGCCAATGCCGAGACCAATCCCGAGGCCGCCGCAACCCAGGCTGAAACCGGCGCCGAAACCGCGAACGCCGATTCGAACGCCGCGCCGGTCGAGCCCAACGCGCCGCCGTCCGAATCGAACGCGGTCGACACCGGCGCCGATGCCGCCGCCCCGGAGAAGCCCAAGTCCACCGTGCTCGTCAACATCGACAAGTCGACCCAGGAGATGACCGTCTTTGTCGACGGCGTGGAGAAATATTCTTGGCCGGTGTCAACGGGCCGGCCGGAATACGCGACACCGTCAGGCAACTACAAGCCCACGTCGATGAATGAGATGTGGTACAGCAAGCAGTGGGATAACTCCCCCATGCCCCATTCCATTTTCTTCATGAAGGATGGCCATGCCATCCACGGCACCCATGAAGTGAAGAATCTCGGCAAGGCCGCCTCGCACGGCTGTGTGCGACTGGCGCCGGCAAATGCCACGACGCTGTTCATGCTGGTAAAGGAGACCGGTATGGAAAACGTCGATGTCGTGCTGACCGGCGAAACGCCTGGCGGTGAATATCCGGCGGTCGCAAGTCGCGGCAAGCAGCCCAAAGGCTATGCCTACGGCGTGCCGCCATGGTTCGATGGCCAATATCAATATTACCAGCAGCAGCCCCAGCCGCAGCGGCGTCGCGGCCTGTTCGGGCGGCGTTGGTTCCAGCAGCAACAGGGCGGCAATTACTATTATCCGCCGCGCCGAGGCTATTGAGCCTCAGCCCTTCGTCGCCGTGGCGAAATAATTCACGTCCTTGTCCGAGGAGAGCCGCCAGTCGTCGCCGAGCGGGTGGTAGACCATGCCCGTCATGTCGCCGACGCTGAGCCCGGCGGCGCTTAGCGCCAAGCCGAGTTCCTCCGGCGTGACGAAGCGTTCCCATTGATGCGTGCCGGGCGGCAGCCAGCGCAGGATCAACTCCGCGCCGATGATCGCCAGCGCGTAAGCCTTGAAGGTCCGGTTCAGCGTCGAGAGGATCATCACGCCCCCCGGCTTCACCAAGGGCGCGACCGCCTTGAGAAAGGCCGGCACGTCGGGCACGTGCTCCACCACTTCGAGCAGCAGCACGGCATCGAACTCAGCCCCCGAAGCCGCAACCGCTTCCGCGGTTTCGGCGCGATAGGCGATGGCAAGGCCGGCCCCTTCGGCATGGGCCTTGGCGGCTGCGATATTCTCCTCCGCCGGGTCGATGCCGGTCACCTCGGCGCCGAGCCGGGTCAGGGGCTCGGCCACCAGCCCCCCACCGCAGCCGATATCCAGTACCGATAGGCCCTTGAGGCTCGCCGCCGCTTTCTTGTCGCGGCCGAATTTCCGGCAAAGCTGGTCGCGGATATAAGTGAGCCTGGTCGGATTGATGCGATGCAGCGGCTTGAATGGCCCGTTCGCGTCCCACCATTCGCCGGAGAGCTTGGCGAAGCGGGCCACCTCTTCAGTGTCGAGCGTCCTGTTCCGAGCTTCAGCCATGACGATCAAAGGCCCCTCGGGCGCATCCCCTGTCAAGCAGACAGGCGCAGAGCCAGGTTGCGGGCCGGGGCCTCAATCAGTATGAAAGACGCGGATTTGCCGGCCGGCCTGAACAGGGCCGGCCCTCTTCGTGTTTGGACCAGGCTATGGCGCTTTTGGTGCTCAAATTCGGCGGCACGTCGGTCGCCGATATCGACCGGATCCGCAACGTCGCCGCGCATGTGAAGCGCGAGGCCGACGCCGGCCACGCCATTGCCGTGGTGGTCTCGGCCATGGCCGGGCAGACCAACCAGCTGGTTACCTGGGTCGAGCAGGCCTGGGGCTACAAGGAGCGCCAGAACAACGGCGGACCAACCTCGGCAAAATATGACGAGCGCGAATACGACGCCGTGGTGTCCTCGGGTGAGCAGGTCACTTCGGGGCTGCTTGCGCTCGTGCTGCAATCCTTGGGGATCAAGGCGCGCTCCTGGCAGGGCTGGCAGATCCCGCTGCACACCGATACCGCCCATCGCGCCGCCCGCATCACCGGGCTCGATGTCGATGAGCTGAAGGCACGGATGCTGGCCGGAGAGGTCGCCGTGATCGCGGGCTTTCAGGGCATCGCCCCCGGCAACCGCATCTCGACGCTCGGGCGCGGCGGCTCGGACACCAGCGCCGTCGCGCTCGCCTCGGCGCTCAGCGCCCAGCGTTGCGACATCTATACCGATGTCGACGGCGTCTACACCACCGACCCGCGCGTGGTGCCCAAGGCCCACCGTCTCGACAAAATCTCTTATGAAGAAATGCTAGAAATGGCCTCGCAAGGGGCCAAGGTGCTGCAAACGCGCTCGGTCGAGCTCGCCATGCAACGCGGGGTCCGCGTTCTGGTGCGCTCGAGCTTCGATCCGCCGGATCTCGGCGGTCTGCCGACCGACGCGGCGGAACGGCTTGGAACACTCGTTTGCCATGAGGATGAGATCGTGGAGCAGAATGTCGTCAGTGGAATTGCCTATGCGCGTGACGAAGCCAAGGTCACGCTGCTGAAGGTCGCCGACAAGCCGGGCGTGGCGGCACTCGTGTTCGGGCCTTTGGCCGAGGCCAATATCAATGTCGATATGATCGTGCAGAACGTCTCGGAGGACGGCCGCTATACCGATCTCACCTTCACGGTGCAGAGCGCCGATCTCGACCGGGCGCTCGAAGTCTTGCGCAACGCCAAGGAAAACATCGGTTATTTGGACTTGCGCGGCTCTACCGACATCGCCAAGGTGTCGGCGATCGGCGTCGGCATGCGTAGCCACGCCGGCGTTGCCGCGCAAATGTTCAGCGCGCTTGCCGAAAAGGGCATCAATATCGAGGCGATCTCCACATCCGAGATCAAAATCAGCGTATTGATCGACGCGGCCTACGCCGAGCTTGCGGTGCGCACCTTGCATTCCTTGTTCGGATTGGACAGCCGCTAGAGCATGATCCGGAAAAGTGGCACCCGGTTTTCCGATAAGATCGTGCTCAAAAGGTCTTAGAGCTTCATTAGCCTTGCTGATGACGCTCTAAGGGAATTTGGCGGCCAGCCTTAAGCTGTTTGGCGATGCTTGGTCCGCCGCTCCGCCGGCCGGCGAGGACTTGTGATTATGCCCGTCACTGTTGGCGCCCCGAGACAATTGCTGCGACGCTTGCGCGAGGTGATGGCCGAGCGCGAGAGCGCCCAGATTCGCCTCGACAAGGTGGTGGTGCTGATCGCCTCGAACATGGTGGCCGAAGTTTGCTCGCTCTATTTGCAGCGTCGCGACGGCTCGTTCGAGCTGTTCGCCACCGAAGGCCTCAACCGTGAGGCCGTGCACAATACGCATTTGAAGGCGGGCGAGGGTCTGGTCGGCTTGATCGCGCAGCAGGCCGAGCCGTTGCAGTTCCCCGACGCGCAGCATCATCCCGCCTTCTCCTACCGGCCGGAGACGGGCGAGGAGATCTATCACTCCTTCGTTGGCGTGCCGATTCTGCGCGGCGGCCACACAATCGGCGTGCTCACGGTGCAGAACCGCACCAAGCGTCAATACAGCGACGAGGAGGTCGAAGCGCTGCAGACCACGGCCATGGTGCTTGCCGAGATGATCGCCTCGGGAGGGCTTGTAGGCGACGTCGTCAACACCGAAACGCGCCGCGATCTTGCCATGCGGTTTGGCGGCCTTCCCATCTCCGAAGGCGTGGCGCTCGGCCATGTCGTGCTGCACGAGCCGCGCATCGTCGTCACCCGGCTGATCGCCGAGGATATCGAACTCGAGCGGCGCCGCCTCGCCCAGGCGATCGAGGATTTGACCGGGTCGATCGACAACATGATGGAGCGCGGCGATTTGGCGCGCGCCGGCGAGCACCGCGAGGTACTCGAGGCTTTCCGCATGTTCGCCCACGATCACGGCTGGCGGCGGCGGCTCGACGAGGCGCTGATCACCGGCCTGACCGCCGAGGCCGCGGTGCAGCGCGTGCGCAACGACACCCGCGCGCGCATGTTGCGCATGCCCGATCAGCATTCGCGCGACCGGCTGCACGATATCGACGACCTGTCCAACCGCCTGTTGCGCCTGCTGTCGGGCGGGGTCGGCACGGCGGCGACGGGAAGCCTGCCGCAAGACGCCATCGTCATCGCCCGCACCATGGGTCCGGCCGAGTTGCTCGATTACGACCGCCAGCGTCTGCGCGGCCTCGTGCTGGAGGAGGGGGGCGCCGCCAGCCACGTCGCCATCGTCGCGCGCGCGCTCGGCATCGCCGCGCTGACGCAAGTGAAGGGCGTGCTCGAAGCGGTCGAGCCGGGCGATGCCGCCATCGTCGACGCCGAGGGCGGCGAGCTGCATGTGCGGCCGACGCAGGAGGTGGTCTCGGCCTATTCGGACAAGGTCCGCTTCAGGGCGCGGCGTCAGGCGCAATACGCGGCGCTGCGCACGGTGCCTTCGGTGACGCTCGACAACGAGCGGGTGTCCTTGAACATCAATGCCGGCCTCTTGTTCGACCTGCCGCATCTCGATCAGTCCGGCGCCGACGGCATCGGCCTGTTCCGCACCGAGCTGCAATTCATGATCTCGGCCACCTTTCCGCGGCTCGAGCAGCAGACCCGGCTCTACAAAGCGATCCTCGACGCGGCGGGCGACCGGCCCGTGGTGTTCCGCTCGCTCGACGTCGGCGGCGACAAAGTGCTGCCCTATTTCCGCGCCGCCCAGGAGGAGAACCCAGCCATCGGCTGGCGGGCGATCCGCATGGCGCTCGACCGGCCGGCGCTGTTCCGCACCCAGATCAGGGCGCTGCTGCGGGCTGCGGCCGGCCGCGAGCTCAGGATCATGCTGCCGATGGTCGCCGATGTGTCGGAGTTCATCGCCGCGCGCGCACTGATCGACCGCGAAGTCATGATCCTCAAGCGGCATGGCCGGCCCGAGCCGAAGAAACTGATGGTAGGCGCCATGATCGAGGTGCCGGCCCTGCTGTGGCAGCTCGACGCCGTGCTGCCCCTGGCCGACTTCGCCTCGGTCGGCTCCAACGACTTGATGCAATTCCTGTTCGCCGCCGACCGCGGCAATATGCGCGTGTCGGAACGCTTCGATGCGCTCAATCCTGCGGCGCTCAAGGCGCTCAAGCTGATCGCCGGTGCCGCCAAGCGGCACGAGGTGCCGCTGACATTGTGCGGAGAGATGGCGGGCAGGCCGCTCGAAGCCATGGCGCTGATCGGGCTTGGTTTCCGGTCGATTTCCATGGCCCCGGCCTCGGTTGGGCCGGTCAAGGCGATGGTGCTGTCGCTCGATGCCGGCAATCTGGCGCGCCGGCTGGATGAGCTGCTCGACTCCAGGAATACGTCGGTGCGCGAGGATTTGAAGCGTTTCGCGGCCGAACAAGGCGTGCAGATCTAGCGTTTATCTAGATGACAAAGCTCCACCCGCCGGCCCAATATGCTAATCTCGCTTTAACTTGCAAACTCGACGCCGTTCAGCTTGTGTTAGCGGAGACCAACTGGACATGGTACCGGCCTTGCGATGCCGCCCGAGCCGCGCCAAGTGCCGCTAAGCCCACACCCGGACGCCGCAACACGGCGGCTGCATATTCACGGGATACAAGAAATGCCAGCCGGCTATGACGCTGAGGTGGCGGAGCTGTTTCGAGACCTGAGGGCCGCGACAGCTCTGTCCGAAATGGACCTTGCCGCGAGACTCGGCACGCGCGCCGACGTCGTGCAGTCGCTCGAGCAGGGCGCGCTGTATGCGTTGCCGCCGTGGGCCGAGACCTGCCGGGTGGTGAACGCCTATGGCGCCTTGCTCAATCTCGACGTGCGCCCGCTGCTCCGGCGCATTTATGCCCAGCTCGAGGCGGGGATCGTCGAGTTGCAGCCGAAACCGATGCCCGACGTGCCGATGATGACGCCGCCCGCGGAGCCGCAGGATTATTCTTTTGCGCCGTCCAATGCCGGGGGCGCCTCGGCGCCGAACCCGCTCGACATTCCCTGGCCGCCGCCGGGCCAGCAGGCGCCGCCGCAACAGCGCAATGCCTGGCCTAACGGGCCGACCGCGCCGTCGCCGCAGCCGCAAGCGCCTTGGCCGAACGCGCAGCCGCAGCAGCAAGCGCCGTGGCCCAATCCGCAACAGCCGCAACGCCAGCCGCAAGCTTGGCCCGGCAGCCAGCCGTCGCCGCAGCCGCCGCGAGTTAATCCGCAGCAGCAGCCGCAGCGGCAAGCCCAACCTCAGGGGCAGCCGCAAGCCCAGCCTCAGCGTCCGCCGCAACCTCGCGCGCCGCAGCCCCAGCCGCCACAGCCGCAACCGCAAGTGCAAGCCCGGCCGCAACCGATGCCGCCACGCCCGGCGCCGCCGCCCGAGCCGCACCCGCTCGATGCCGATTTCGGGGAACCGATTCCGCTTGAGCCAACGCCCGAGCCGGAGAAGCCCAAACGCCGCCGTCCGGCGCTGCTCAAATGGGGTCTCGGCGCGCTGGTGATTTCGATCGTGGCCTTCGGGCTGTGGATGGCGCTCACCCACGCTCCGGGGCCGGCGGGGATTACCAGTGGACAAAGCGGCGCGGTCGATCCCGACGATCCGCGCAGCCGCAAGGCCGACCGGTTGCCCAGCCCTCCGGGCGGCTAGCGACGTCCCCTTAAACCCGCATGACGACGATTCCCGCCGATAAGCTCGACAAGCTCGTCAACCGTTGGCAGACGGTGCAAGGCACCCTTGCCGCCGGCGCCGATCAGGAGAGCTATGTGCGGCTTTCCCGCGAGTTCGCCGAGCTCGACCCGATCGTCGCCACCATCACCGAGCTCCGGCGCGCCACCCACGAGCGCGACGATTTGCAACAGCTGATCGACGATCCTGCCGCCGATACCGAAATGGCGGCACTTGCGGAAGCCGAGCTCGGTACGCTCGGCCCCAAGATCGAGGAGCTCGAGCGGCAACTGAAAGTGCAGCTTCTGCCGAAGGACGAGGCCGACGAGAAGAGCGCCATCCTCGAGCTGCGCGCCGGCACCGGCGGCGAGGAGGCGGCTTTGTTCGCCGGCGATTTGTTCCGCATGTATCAGCGCTACGCCGACCGGCACGGCTGGAAGGTGAATGTGCTGTCGGCGAGCGAGTCCGCCACCGGCGGCTACAAGGAAGTGATCGCCAATATCACCGGCAAGGGCGTGTTCGCGCGGCTGAAATTCGAGTCCGGCGTGCATCGCGTGCAGCGCGTGCCGGAGACCGAGGCGCAAGGTCGCATCCACACCTCCGCCGCGACGGTCGCCGTGCTGCCCGAGGCCGAGGAGGTCGACATCAAGATCGACGACAAGGACCTGCGCATCGACGTGTTCCGCGCCAGCGGCCCCGGCGGTCAGTCGGTCAACACCACCGACAGCGCGGTCAGGATCACGCATATGCCGTCAGGCCTGGTGGTCAGCCAGCAGGACGAGAAATCGCAGCATAAGAACAAGGCCAAGGCGATGAAGGTGCTGCGCGCGCGGCTCTACGACTTGGAGCGCGCCAAGCTCGATGCGGCGCGGGCCAAGGACCGCAAGAGCCAGATCGGCACCGGCGATCGTTCCGAGCGCATCCGCACCTATAATTTTCCCCAAGGCCGCGTCACCGACCACCGCATCGGCTTCACCACGCATCAGCTCCCTTACGTGCTCGAGGGAGGCGAAGCGCTGGACGAGATCATCGACGCGCTGATCACCGACTACCAGACGAACCAACTCTCCGCCATGCAGGAAGAGGGCCATGGCTGAGGCCCTGACCTTGAGCCAGGCCTTCGTCGCGGCGGCCGCGTGTCTGCGGGACGGCGGCATCGCCACGCCCGAGCTCGATGCGCGGCTTCTGCTCTGCCACGCCGCGGCACTCAGCCACGAGGCTTACATCGCCCGCGCCCGCGAGGCGCTCGAGCCCTCGGCGCGGGCACGGCTCGATGCGGCCATCGCCCGGCGGCTCGAGCACGAGCCGGTGGCGCGCATCGTCGGAACCCGCGAGTTCTACGGCCGCAGCTTCCGCGTCGACCCGCACGTGCTCGACCCGCGTCCCGACACCGAGACGCTGATCGAGGCGGCTCTCGCCATCGTCGATCGGCGGGGTTGGCGCGAGCGGCCGCTCAGGCTGCTCGATCTCGGCACCGGCTCCGGCTGCATCCTCCTCACCCTGCTGGCCGAGCTGTCGGGCGCGCAAGGCGTCGGCACCGACTTAAGTCCCGCCGCGCTCGCCTGCGCCGCCGCCAATGCAAGGAGGCTTGGCGTCGGGGCTCGCGCCGGCTTCATCGCCGCCAATTGGCTCGACATGGACCTCGGCCGATTCGACCTGATCCTCGCCAACCCGCCTTACATCGCCTCCGGCGAGATCGCCGGGCTCGCCGCCGATGTGGCGGACTACGACCCCGCGCTTGCGCTTGACGGTGGCCCGGATGGGCTCGAGGCGTACCGCCGGATCGCGGCCCAGGCGGGCGGGGCGCTCGCCGAGCAGGGCCGGCTCCTGCTCGAAATCGGCCAAACGCAAGGCGATGCCGTGGCCGAGATCCTGTGCGGAGCGGGGCTTGAGCCGCAGGCAATCGTGCCGGATCTGGCCGGAAGGCCGCGCGTGGTTGTGGCAGGGTGGTGACAGCGGACGCTCTATCCACAGGCTCGCACGACAAAAAAGCGCTTGGAAAACCGGGATGTTCGGGTTAAGTTCACTGCAGGACAGGACTATTCGGCCATTGGCGCTGGGCAAGCGCGCGGCCGGTTGCAACGGCAACAAGAGCGGATTCTCGAGACTCTCGATTGAAAGGCTTACCAAGCCTCTCGCGATGTCCAAGGGACGCTCAACCGCCCATCAGGCTGAGGTTGGCTGGCGCTAGCTCGAAGACTTTGGACGCTTAGCGCCGGAGTGAACGACTCATAACAAGGCAAAAAAAGCGCGTAGGACGACTGCACGGCCGATCCCGCATTCCGGGCGCTGAGAGCGTGATGGAGGGCGAGGCCGTGGCTAAACGCAGGTGGCTAAACCAGTAAGTAACCAGGGAAGGATGCGGGGACTAACCCCCGCCTAGCAGGTGATCAGACGGAAATGAGGCAAGGACAACAGAATTGCAGGGGCCGCGGCCGTGGTGGCCGCAAGCCCCAGAATCCTTTGGCGCGGAACTATGAATCCAACGGGCCCGACGTGAAGATCAGGGGCACCGCCGCGCATATCGCCGAGAAATACATGTCGCTCGCCCGCGACGCGCTCGCCTCCGGCGACTTGGTCGGGGCGGAGAGCTATCTCCAGCACGCCGAGCACTACAATCGCATCATCATGGCGGCGCAGACCCAGTTCGGCGGCCAGCCCGGTCAGCAGCAAGGCGGCGAGGGGCCTAACGGCTCCTATCGCGCACCGACCCGCTGGAACTCGGAAGGCTCCGACGACGACGGCGATTACGACGAAGGCGGCGGGGAGATTCGCCAAGGCGGCGGCGACATCCGTCAAGGTGGCGGTGACGTGCGCCAAGGCGGCGGCGAAGGGCCGGGCGGCCAGGATCGTCAGCGCCATGCCGGCGACCGCGAGCATCACCCCGGCGGACGCGACCGCAATCGGCAAGGCGGCAATGGCCGCGAGCGCGGCGAGCGCGACGGCAACGGCTCGGACCAGCCCGAGGCGCATCAGCCCGACGACACGGCCACCGATCCGGTGAGCTGAGGGGTTCAGTTCTTTAGCGCTGTCGACGTTCTCATGCTGAAGAGCGCCCGAAGGGCGCGTCGCGAAGCATGAATCGCCATGCCGGGACGTGAGCGGGGTGTCCACGCCGTTAGGTCGCCTGATACCCTCTCGCCGGCGCTGGGATCAGGGTTTGTCGGGGTTCACCTGGAACGAAAGCATCTCCCCCGAACCACTCCCGAAGGCCGTCGGTACGGAAATGCGATAGGGCAGGTACAGCCCGGTGTTCGGCAGCTGCACCAGCCAGACCTCGATCTGGTCTTGGTGCGAAGACATGAAGTTGATGCCGCGGTCGCCAGGACGGAAACCCGAGATCGGGACAAACTTCACTCCGCACACCGCCGCGGGACCCGCATACCCATCGGGCGTCTTCCTTTCAATTTGCTTCTGCTGTTTGGGCACCAGCACGATGTCAAAACGAAGCTTGCCGTCGAATACCGGTATGGTCTCATCGCACACTTCGAGGGCGGCATTCGCAAGATTGGGCCGCGCTTGAAGGAAAGCTCCGGTCATCGGATCGAGCACACCGCGAAGCTGCTCCTTGGTGACCGGAATTTTTTTGGGGCTTGGTCGTTTTTTTGGTGAGGTCGAAAACTCGGAAACGGCGCCGCCAGAAAATGCAATACGAACATCACCCTGCTTGTTGCCCCCTGAATAGTCCAACGTATAGCGCGATGGTTGTGGCCCCGACTTGCCGAGCTTGCCCGTGCTCGTGGTGCTGCCGCTCCATTTATAGATCAGTTCACCAAGCGCGGAGGACTGACCGTCCCCCCTCATTTCGTAATTGGAGCTCCGCACGGTGATGTCGAGACGGATATCGCCAAAGCGAAGCCCGGCCCAATAAACCCCGTAGGTCGCGGTGATGCGGGTGGCGGCGCGATGAGCATCCTCCGCCAAGGCTTCGCCCCTCAACAGGGCGCCGGCAACGATCAGACCGATAGCGAATGGCTTTAGGGTCAGCCTGGTTGCCCACGGGTTGTTTCGCCGCATTTCACCGCTCCGATGTCCGGCCGCTGCCAATGATACTCCCCAACGAGGCATGCGGATGGCGAACTCCGCGGGGGTAGAGGATTGCGCTCGATCAATCCCAATCCCCTTTTTCCGGGCTAATCCCGGCGCTATATGTCCGTTAACGGTGCCTGCGCTATAGGGCCCGATCCCGCCATACCCTCCCATCGTGCCTGACCCAGAGGGCCAAAAATGGATTTCGAGAAACTTTCCGACCGCCTCAAGGGATTCATCCAGTCGGCGCAGACGCTTGCCGTGCGCGAAGGCAATCCGCAGATCACGCCCGAGCATCTGCTCAAGGTGCTGCTCGACGACCCCGAAGGGCTGGCGGCAGGGCTGATCTCCCGCGCCGGCGGCAATCCGAAACAGGCGCTGGAGAAGACCGAAGCCGCGCTCGCCAAGCTGCCC
Organism: uncultured Alphaproteobacteria bacterium; assembly: GCA_963798815.1. Taxonomy (GTDB): domain Bacteria; phylum Pseudomonadota; class Alphaproteobacteria; order Rhizobiales; family Methyloligellaceae; genus Methyloceanibacter. The sequence continues at coordinate 347,654 of CAWCUW010000003.1, read as the reverse complement.
AAGGTGAGCGGGGGCGGGGCCGCGCAGCCGCATATGGCCGCGGCACTCGCCCGCGTGCTCGACCAGGCCGAGCAGATGGCGAGCAAGGCCGGCGACAGCTTCGTCACGGTGGAGCGCGCGCTCCAAGCGCTCACCATGAGCAAGGAGGCCGAGTTCCTCGAAGATCTTGACCGACTCTGGCCTGACCCCGCAAAATCTCAATGCCGCCATCAACGATCTGCGCAAGGGCCGCACCGCCGATAGCGCCGGCGCCGAGCAGTCCTACGACGCGCTGAAGCGCTATACCCGCGACTTCACCGAGGCGGCCGCCGCCGGCAAGCTCGATCCGGTGATCGGCCGCGACGAGGAGATCCGCCGCACCATCCAGGTGCTGTCGCGCCGCACCAAGAACAATCCGGTGCTGATCGGCGAGCCCGGCGTCGGCAAGACGGCGATTGTCGAGGGCCTGGCGCACCGCATCGTCCAGGGCGACGTGCCGGAGAGCCTGAAAGACAAGAAGGTGCTCGCGCTCGACATGGGCTCGCTGATCGCCGGCGCGAAATATCGCGGCGAGTTCGAGGAGCGGCTGAAATCGGTGCTAAGCGAGATCGAGGCCGCGCAAGGCCAGATCATCCTGTTCATCGACGAGATGCACACTCTGGTCGGCGCCGGCAAGGCCGACGGCGCCATGGATGCGTCGAACCTGCTCAAGCCGGCCCTCGCCCGCGGCGAGTTGCATTGCGTCGGCGCCACCACGCTCGACGAATATCGCAAGCATGTGGAGAAGGACGCGGCGCTGGCGCGGCGCTTCCAGCCGGTGTTCGTGCCCGAGCCGACCGTCGAGGACACCATCTCGATTCTGCGCGGGCTGAAGGAGAAATACGAGAAGCATCACAATGTGCGCATCTCCGACGCGGCGCTGGTCACCGCCGCGACCTTGTCCAACCGCTACATCGCCGACCGCTTCCTGCCCGACAAGGCGATCGACCTGGTCGACGAGGCCGCGTCGCGCTTGCGCATGCAGGTCGAACTCCAAGCCCGAGGCGCTGGACGAGCTCGACCGCCGCTTGATGCAGCTGAAGATCGAGCGCGAGGCGCTGAAGAAGGAGAAGGACAGCGCGTCGAAGGATCGCCTCGCCAAGCTCGAAAAGGAGATCGCCAATCTCGAGGAGAAGGCGAACGCACTGGCGCAACGCTGGCAGGCCGAGAAGGAGAAGCTCGCGGCCGCCGGCAAGCTGCGCGAGCAGCTCGACGCCGCCCGCACGGAGCTGGAGCAGGCGCAGCGCAAGGGCGACCTCGCCAAGGCGGGCGAGCTGGCTTACGGCGTGATCCCCGATCTCGAGGCCAAGCTGAAGCAGAGCGAGGAGGAGGAGTCCAAGGGCGGCACCATGGCGCAGGAAGTCGTGACGCCCGACCTGATCGCCCAGATCGTCTCGCGCTGGACCGGCATCCCGGTCGACAAGATGCTCGAAGGCGAGCGCGAGAAGCTGCTGCAGATGGAGACGCAGATCGCCAAGCGCGTGGTGGGACAACAGGAGGCCGTCGAGGCCGTGTCCACCGCCGTGCGGAGATCCCGCGCCGGCCTGCAAGACCCCAATCGGCCGATCGGCTCGTTCATGTTCTTGGGCCCGACCGGCGTCGGCAAGACCGAGCTGTCCCGCGCGCTCGCCGAATTCATGTTCGACGACGAGCACGCCATGATCCGCATCGACATGAGCGAATATATGGAGAAGCATTCGGTGGCGCGCTTGATCGGCGCGCCTCCCGGCTATGTCGGCTATGAAGAGGGCGGCGCGCTCACGGAAGCCGTGCGCCGCAGACCTTATCAAGTCATTCTGTTCGACGAGATCGAGAAGGCGCATCCCGACGTGTTCAACGTGCTGCTGCAAGTGCTCGACGACGGCCGCCTCACCGACGGCCAAGGCCGCACCGTCGATTTCCGCAACACGCTGATCATCATGACCTCGAATCTCGGCTCGCAATATCTGGTCAACCAACCCGAGGGCGAGGACTCCGAACAGGTGCGCGATCAGGTGATGGCCGTAGTGCGTGAGCATTTCAAACCGGAGTTCCTGAACCGCGTCGACGAGATCATCCTGTTCCATCGCCTGAAGCGCGAGGATATGGGCCAGATCGTCGACATCCAGCTCGGCCGCCTGTTGAAGCTGTTGGCCGACCGCAAGATCACGCTCAAGCTCGACGATGCCGCCAAGGACTGGCTCGGCAAGAAGGGCTACGACCCGGCCTATGGCGCGCGGCCGCTGAAGCGCGTCATCCAGAAATATGTGCAGGACCCGTTGGCCGAGATGGTGCTGGCCGGCAAGATCCATGACGGCGAGACGGTGAAGATCACCGCCGGCAAGGACGGGCTGTTATTCAACGGCGCCGCGGCGAAGAAAGCGGCTTAGCGGACATCGCCAAATCAGCGAGGATGCTTTCCGTGCAAGCCAACCCGGCGGATGATTTCGAAAGCGAGCTGACGCCGGCGGAGTTATCGGATCTACGTCGACTGGTCGGCTTCATGGTGCCCGAGAGCACGGACTATCGCGTGCCCGGCGCCAACGATGCGGCGATCTTCGCCGATATCGTCCGCTCGCTCGGCCGCGATCAAAACGCGGTGCGCCAGGCCTTGGCCATGCTGCGCGAAATGGCTGGCGGAGACTTCGCCGCGATCGACGAGACCGCGGCGGAGACGACGGCGACGGCGCTGCTTCGGCGCGAGGGACCCGAGATCACCGCACTCGGGCGAGCCGTGCTGCAATGCTACTACCGCGACGAGCGCGTGATTAGGTCGCTAGGCCTCGAGCCGGGGGCGCCGTTCCCCAAGGGCCATACTGTGCCGCAGGGCGACTGGTCGCTGCTCGACGCGGTCCGCAACCGGCCGCCAATGTGGCGCGACGTGGACGGCGAGGCACGCTGAGCATGGCCGGCGCGGAAGATCCCGGCAGCCCCCGCCCGACCGACGCCATGGTTGACGTGCTGATTATCGGCGCCGGCGCCTCGGGCGCGGCAATGGCCTGGAGCCTCGCCGACACGCGCATGAAGATCTTGTGTCTCGAGCAGGGCGACTGGATCAAGCCGACCGATTTTCCCACCAACGGCCCCGACTGGGAAGCGCGCCGTTATTCCGATTTCCACATCATCCCAATCGGCGCGCGCGCGACACCGACTATCCGATCAACGATGCCGACTCGCCGATGAAGGTTGCCAACTTCAATGGCGTCGGCGGCGGCACAATCCTTTACATGGCGCATTTCCCGCGCCTGCATCCCTCCGACTTCCGGGTGCGCACGCTTGACGGGGTGGCGGACGACTGGCCGGTCGACTACTGGACGCTCGACCCGTTTTTCACTGAGAACGACCGCATGATGGGCGTCGCCGGTCTTGCCGGCGATCCGGCCTATCCGCCCCACGCGCCCACCATGCCGCCGGTGCCGCTCGGCCGGACCGGCACGCGCTATGCGCGGGCGCTCAACACGCTCGGCTGGCATTGGTGGCCGTCCGAGGTCGCCCTGGCGACGACCGACTACGACGGCCGCGCCAAGTGCATCAATCTCGGCCAGTGCACGCTCGGCTGCGCGCAAGGGGCGAAGGCGAGCGTCGACATCACCTATTGGCCGCATGCGCTGCGCAAGCGCGTGGAGTTGCGCACCCGCTGCCGCGTGCGTGAGATCGCCACCGACGCGCAGGGCATGGCCTCTGGCGTGGTCTATTACGACGCGAACGGGGTGGAGCGGTTCCAGCCCGCCGAAGTGGTGATCCTGGCGGCCAACGGCGTCGGCACGCCGCGGCTTCTGCTCAACTCGGCCTCGTCCCGGTTTCCCGATGGCCTGGCCAACGCCTCGGGCCTAGTGGGCAAGAATCTGATGCTGCACCCTTGGCCGCAGGTATCCGGCTATGTCGAGGAGGAGATGGACGGCGACCGCGCGCCGCCGACGGTGGTGTGGAGCAAACAGTTCTACGAGACCGACCCGGCGCGCGACTTCGTGCGCGGCTATACGCTGCAATTCGTCCGCGGCAACGGCCCCGCCCACGAGGCGATCACCAATCTCGGCACCGGCCGCCTGCCCTGGGGCAGGGACCATCACCGCGTCTATCGCTCGCAGCTTTATCACCGGCTCACGGCGATCGTTGGCTGCGAGGACCTGCCCGAGGTGCATAACCGCGTCACCCTCGACCCCGTGCTGAAGGACAGCCACGGCATCCCGGCGCCGCGGATCGACTACACCATCGGCGAGAACACGCAGCGCATGATGGCGCACGGCATCGCCCGCGCGACGGAGGCGCTGGAGGCGGCCGGGGCAAGCAACATCTTCGGCTCCAGCACCGTGCTGAGCAGTCCGGGACACCTGTTGGGCACCGCGCGGATGGGCAGCGATCCCGAGCGTTCCGTGGTGAACGCATGGGGCCGCAGCCACGACGTGAAAAACCTGTTCATCGTCGACGGCAGCATCATGGTCACCTGCGGCGGCGTGAACCCGACCTCGACCATCCAGGCGCTGGCGCTCTACATCGCCGACAGCATCAAGCAGCGGCTGGCCACCCTGTTCGACTGAGCGGGGCAGGGACGCGACGCAGCGAAGTGCCGAGCCAATGCCCGCCTTCCAAGAACTGCAAGCTGTGCTACGCTTGGTGATCGGCGCGTGGTGGGCTGGTTGTTGCGCACGCAGACCTCTCAGCCAGCGAGACAACGGGGTGTTTGATGGATTTCACGACAATCGATCTCGCGCTGGTGGCGAAGCTCCTCTTGCTCTTGCTTATCGGCATGGGTCCAAAGATTGCGTTGGTGCCGTTTCTCGAAAAGACCAAGAGCTTCGATGCCGAGACGCAGCGCGCCGTCGGCCGGCAAATGGTCGTGACGGCAGTCGTGACCGCACTCGTGCTCTTTGCATTTGGTGCGCTGCTCATGCGTCTGCTCCACATCACCGGCGGTGCCGTTGCGGTTGCCGGCGGGATCATCCTAGCCATCCTGGCAATCGACATGGTGCATGGGCCAGGCAAGAAGGTCGTGGAAGAAGTCGAGGCTTCAGAGGATCCGAAACGGATCGCGGTCTATCCGCTCGCCGTTCCGTACCTGCTGAATCCCGTCGGCATCACCATCCTCATCATTGCCTCCGGTGAGGTGGTCTCGGTCGCGAGCGGCGGACTCGTCATCGGGCTCGTCCTCTTGGTTGGGGCCTTCGATTACTGGATCTTTGCCAACATCGACAAATTGTCAAAGCGTCTGAATCCCACCGGTTTGGTTATTTCCGAGGTGGTGTTCGGCATTCTGTTGACCGCGGTCGCCGTCCAATTGGCGGTCAGCGGACTAGGTATGCTCGGAATTATCGAGATGGCCCCTGGCGCGGCGCACTAGAGTCTTGAGTTGCAACGTCTTTGGCCAAACCCAAGAGTCGAAGAGCCGTTGATTTTGGGCTACAAAAAGCTTTGAGCGGCGGCGCAAGGAGAGGAATCCATGCCGAAACGGCTGGCAGTTTTTGCGGCGATGGCACTAAGCGCGAGTTTGCCACTGAGCGCGCAAGTTACCATCGACATGGCGAAGGTCGATTGCCAACAATTCGCTACCTACAAAATTGGTCATCCGGATCGCGTCGCGATCTGGCTCAATGGGTACTTTCACGGCAAGCGCGGGGATTTGATCGTCGATACCGAACAGCTCGCCGGAAACACCGATAAAATTCAGCAATACTGCCTCAAGAATCCGGACGTTCCGTTGATGCAGGCGGTCGAAACCCTGTTTGGATCGGGGAATTGAGAGCGATACGCCGCTCACCGAAACCTACCGCTGACGGAGGAAGTCATGGTCGCAGGTGCTGAGAAGTCCTCGAAGGGGCTGCCCACAGCCCAAGAACTGATGGAGAAGCTTGCCTTGGCTGAGGCCGAGAAGGCCTCACAAGCCGCGCGCAAGCATGCTCTTGCCGAAGCCGAGAAAAAGGCACTGCTCGACAAGCTTACCAAGCCGTCGGGGGTTTCCGACGAAGAGGCCTTGAAGCGCGTGGCGATCATCGTCGAACGCGCGGTCAACAATGGGCTGACCGAAGTCCAGGTCTATCGCTTTCCGAATACGCTCTGCACCGACAACGGCCGGGCCATCAATCAACAGGAGCCCGGTTGGGAATCGACGCTGACCGGCCTACCCAAGGAGATGTACGAGTTCTGGCATCGGCAACTGAGCCCGCTCGGGTACAAGCTGAGGGTGCAGATCGTAGACTTTCCGGGCGGCATGCCCGGCGATGTCGGCATTACCCTGAAATGGGCGTGAGCTTTTTGTCCGCTAGAACTTCTCCTCGATCCAGCGCCGGTCCTGCATTGTAGCTTCGTCGTCGTAGGCATTCTCATTGTTGCGCGCAGGTAGCTTGATCTTGCTGCGCTTCGGCGCTTCGTAGGGGATCAGGCTGAGCAAATGCGAGAGCACGTTGAGGCGTGCCCGCTTCTTGTCGTCTGAGCGCACGACATACCAAGGTGCAAAATCGGTGTCGGTGGCCTCCAGCATCATGTCCCGGGCGCGAGAATAGTCGTACCACCGCTCGCGCGACGGAAGGTCGATCGGGCTCAGCTTCCACTGCCTCAAGCGGTCCTCGATGCGCGCCTCGAACCGTCGCTTCTGCTCCTTGTTGCCCACCTCAAGCCAATACTTGATCAAGCGGATGCCGCTGTCGACGACTTGCCTTTCAAACTTCGGACAGATTTCCAAGAACTCGCGGTGCTGCTTCTTGGTGCAAAATCCCATGACGTGTTCCACGCCCGCGCGGTTATACCAGCTGCGATCGTAGATTATGATTTCCCCAGCCGCTGGGAAGTGAGCCAGATAACGCTGCACGTACATTTGCGATTTCTCGCGATCTGATGGTGCTGGCAGCGCCACGAGTCGAAAGGTTCGCGGGCTGACGCGCTCGGTCAGGGCGCGGATGGTGCCTCCCTTGCCGGCGGCGTCGCGGCCTTCGAAGACGACGATGATGCGCTCGCCGGTCGCCTTCACCCAGTCCTGCAAGGAGCAGAGCTCGGTCTGCAGCTTGCGTAACTCCTTTTCGTATTCCTTGCGTTTGAGCTTCGGCCTGCCGGCATCGGCGTCACCGGCAGCAACCTCAGATGGGTGGTCTTCGGACTTCTTTTGATGACCCATTGCGGCATGCCTTTCCTGCGGCAACGAACTGGTGAGCGTTCCCCAAGATGATATACTAGAACAAAGTGTCGCCGCTGCTCTTCGATTAAAGGCCCGGGGTCTGACAAGTTCTTTCGGGATTTTGCCGGAATTCCGCATTTTCTGAGGGCGCATTAACGAATGGCGACGGTGGCCGACAAGTCCCAACCAACGCGCGACCCCGTCCGGCGCTGGACCCTCATCATTCTCGGCCTGATCGTCGTGCTGTTCGTCTATTCGATCATCGCCGACCGCATGACGCCTTACACCTCGCAAGCGACGGTTCAAACCTTCGTGGTGCGCATGGCGCCGGAAGTCGCCGGGCGGGTGATCGAGGTCAATGTCATCGACAATCAACGGGTGAAGGCCGGCGAAACGCTGTTCCGCATCGACCCCCAACCCTACGAAATTGCCGTGAGGCAAGCCGAGGCCCGACTGGCCAACGTTGGCCAGACCATTGGCGCCAGCACCGCCGCGGTCATCTCGGCACAGGAGCGATTGATCGAGGCCGAAGCCAAGCGGGACAACGTGCGCGAACAAGCCGGCCGCGTCCTTCACCTGGTTGAAAAAGAAGTCTATGCCAAAGCCCGGGCGGACCAGGCCAACAAGGAAATCGAGGTCGCCGAGGCCGGCGTGCGCGAGGCGGCATCGGAGGTGGAGCGAGCGCGCCAGGAGCTCGGACCGCAAGGAACCGACAACCCACAATTCCGCGAGGCGCTGGCTGCGGTCGAGCAGGCCAAGCTCGACCTCCTGCACAGCACGGTCTCTGCCCCCTCCGACGGCGTCATCACCAACCTCCAACTCACCGAAGGAGAATTCGTCGCCGTAGGCCAGGCGGCGCTCACCTTCATCGACACCAGCGACGCCTGGATCAACGCCAACTTTCGCGAGAATAGCCTGGAGAATGTCAAGGCCGGCGACCCGGTGGAGCTGGTGCTCGATACGCTTCCCGGACGCGTTTTCGCCGCCAAGGTGGAGAGCGTCGGCTGGGGCGTATCGCAAGGATCGATCGATCCGGAGACCGGCCTGCCGAAGATCAACGAGCCGACCGGCTTGGTTCGGAACCCGCAGCGCTTCGCCGTCAAGATCGAACCCAATCGCGCCGACTACGAGCCGGGCAGCGTCCGCTATGGCTCGCAGGCCAACGTCTTGGTCTATGCGACCCACAACCCCATCGTGAACGCCATCGGCGCGTTCTGGATCAGACTGGTGGCGATTCTCACCTATGTCAGCTAGCGCTGTCACGACCCCGGCGGAGGCTGATCGTGCCCGCGAGTCGCATGCGGTCGCCTTCAGGATCGCTTTTGCCGCCGCCATGGGCCTCACGCTCGGCGAGGCGTTCGGCTGGGATTTCCCCTTCTTGCCGGCCATGCTTGCCGTGCAACTCCTGTCCGGCCGCGAGCCCCTGAGCGTCAAGCAGGGCATCGCCTTTGTCGCCGTGATGGCGGTCGCCTGTAGCTTCGCGGTTCTGGTCGGCCAGATTTTTGTCGACAGCCCGCTCGTCTTGCTGCTCGCCGTCTCGCTGGTGACCTTCCTCGCATTTCTCCTGCTCGCCCGGGGCCAGGCAGCCGGCGTGGCGGCGCTGTTCCTCATCACCACGGCCGTCGTGCCGCTGCTTGCCGTCGAATCGGAGTCGGTAGCTTACGGCTTCATCTATTCGCTGATTGCCGGAAGCGCGCTCGCGGTCGTTTTGGCGTTTGCGGCTCAAGCGCTTTTTCCCATGCGGGCGGCGCCCAAGCCGGTTGCCGCCCAGGCTCCGCAACCACGAGACGTGGTTGCCCTCGCGCTCGCCAATGCGGCCGTGCTGATGAGCCTGGTGATCTATTTCATGCTGACGGTTACGCCGGTCAGCATCGTCGCCGTGTTGACCGTCATTAACATCTTGCGCCAGCCGGCCGACCTCGGCGGCGGCACCGCCACCGGCTTGATCGTCGGCAACCTTGCCGGCGGCCTGGCCGCGACCGTCGCTTATCTGCTGGTCACGCTGCTGCCTTCGCCTGCCTTTCTGTTGCTGGTCGCCCTGTTGGCGGGGCTCATCTTCGGCGATCGGATCGCCCGCGGCGGGACGTCGACACCGGTCTATACCGTCGGCCTCACCACCTTTCTGATCGTGCTGGGTCTCGGCCTCTCGCCGCTGCCGCAGGACAGCAGCGCCTTTTTCATCTCCCGCGTTGTCGATGTCATGCTGGCGGCCATCTATGCCATCGGCATGGCCAGCCTGCTGCGCTCGGCATTTCGCGCCCGCTGACTCTCCGTCTGGCCCTAAGCGGAGCAGAACGTGCCGTGGTGAACGCATGGGGCCGCGGCCACGACGTGAAGAACCTGTTCGACTGACCGGGGATGCGGGCAGGGACGGGCTCTTGTTCGACGGGACGGAAAAGAGGCGGCTAGTCTTGGGTAGCTTGTTGGGTTTGGCTATGCGCGCTCAGGTGTCTTCCTGCCGGCTAACCCGCTTCCGCAAGCGCCTGCACGGTATCATCAACACTTAGTCGTCTTGCTGATTGGTCGGGTGAATGCAACGAGACCCACAATCCTTCTGTTGGCGTGCTCGTTCCAACGATGACCATGAGAAATCCTTGAATCTCGTACCGTGACTCCGCAACCATCTCCTTCATGGTCATGAGATCAGTGTGGGAGGGCTGGGGGTGGCCTTGGGGATGAGTGTGCCAGTCACCGAGGTAATGCATGCCCTCTCCGAAGAGGCGCTCTATTTCGTCTCTTTCCGCGGATCGGTTCGGTTGAAACGATTAGGGTCCATAAGACGCTCCGCACGACGCCAGCTGGCGTCACGAAGCGGCTTTGGGAAATGGGTGATGTTGGAACGGCCCAACATAGACAACCTTTGGATTCTTGACCCTGGAGCCGAAGTGCTCGGGAAGAATGGCGACTTCGATCCGCTCGTTTCCCGCGTTCGCACTTTCAACGACAGGTTCAGGAAGTGGATTCAGCCCCAGAACATGGCTGGCCCGAAGTGGCAGAAGCGTGGGGGTGCAGGGTCTATAGAGAACCTCGTGAGCCGCGCACCGATCCAAGTGGACATCAAACGACGGCGACCGAGGAAGCAGCCTCAGAATCTTGACTAGTCTCAGCGCCCAGCTTGGTCGCGCCTTCGCGCTCGCCTTACTCGCCATCACCTACACTCTTTACTGACTGCCGCGCCCGACAATACGGCGCGAGCGGTTGCCAGGGGATTGACAAATTTTGGCAAGGGCAGAAGAGAGGCCCGGACTACGGAGATGTAGACCGGGCCTCTCCGAACGCACCGCATTCGCAACAGGTATCGACGCCAGCTGACGGGGGGCGCAGGAAATCAGACGCCGACACCCCACAGATAACCCGGTGAGCCCACATTGGTTCCAGCGCCTTATTCAAACCGGCCCACTACCACTTATCCCCGCACTCCGCGCCTGCAGTAAAATCCACCCACCTCGTCCTTCTGCAGGGGCGTTCTCATGAGGCGTCATGATAGCGGGACGTGGTGCGGCGCCCGCGGGCCGTCTGGCAAGACGGCACCCGGGCGGCCGCGGGGCTCCCCCCGGGACCACTAGGAGTCCCTGCCAGGAGCTGGCTGATGGCTCGGTCGGCGCATTCGCTGCGCGACAGACCGGACAAAAGCGGGGCCCGTTGCCGGCAAGACGCCGCGCGTTGGCGCGCCGCAAGGCGCCCGCCGCATCTCTCGAGATGCGGATGCCATAGGATTGCGCTTTGCGGCGCGCCACCCCCCTCTCTGGAGAGGGGTCACAGCATCAGCCGGACGCGAATGCCCGCCGCGGCGAGGATCGCGCGTGCCCGCGCGTCAGGGTTAACGCTGCCCGTGACACGAAGTGTCTCGGCACCAAGTGTCTGGCACGACGTGTCTGGCACGAAGCTTGCGACCCAGCCCATCCAGAGACACTCTTGTTTTGGGGATAGAAGCATGAAAACGCCGCTGATCGTGACGCATCCGTCCACGCTGTTGCATGATGGACTGCGCCGTCTGTTCGCCAAGTCCCAATTTGGGCCGCTGGTCATCGCGCCGGCGCTGAGTGAGGCGCTCGAGAGCCAAATGCGTTCGTCCGAGACCTGCATCTGGCTGATGGGCGCGAGCCAGTTCGACGCGACCATTGACGAGGTGCTGCGGCGGGTGACGACGGCAGCACCAGGGGTGAAACCGGTGATCCTTTACGCCTGTCATGCGCCGGGCGACGTGGTGGCCGCGCTCGGGGCGGGGGCTTGCGGCTTTCTCTGTCAGGATATTGCCGCCGAGCAGCTGCTCAAATCGTTGGAGCTGATCGCCTGCGGCCAGGCCGTGATCCAGCGCGAATGTCATTTGCGGCCGTCGGCGCCGGACCTCGTGCATGACACTAGCGAGACGCAAGGGTTCGGCCACAGCCAGGGCCTCGCCGCGGATCGCCATCCGCTCGATGCCGCGCAGACGCCGGCGGAAAGTTCAGCCGACGAAATCACCCACCGTCTCTCCCGCCGCGAGCTGCTGATCCTGCGGATGCTCACCGAGGGCGCGTCGAACAAGGTCATCGCCCTCAAGATGGTGATCACCGAGTCGACGGTGAAGGTGCATATGAAGGCGATCCTGCGCAAGCTGCGGCTGCAAAATCGGACCCAGGCCGCGATGTGGGCGCGCAATCACGTGCATGAAGCGGTGTGGGCCGGGCTGTCGACGCTGGCCCCGCGCGTGGGTCAAGGCCATCGCGACACGCTCGAAGCTTTGCACGCGCTCGCCTGCTGAGGCCGCCTGGCGTTGGCGCCCGCCGCCCCCCGGAATTGCGTCAGAAAAGAGGCGGCAAACGCGCTCCCCTGTGGCAGCGCTGCCGCTTGCCCTGTGGCGCTTTCTGTTGTTTTCTCAACGGGGAAGCGCTCGCCAAACGGGGGATGAACGCGTTGCAAGCCCGCCTGCTGATCATCCTGCTCTTTGCAGGTCTGTCCGGCTGTGTGTCCGGCGGCGGCGACGATCCGCGCATCCATTATGTCGCCTTCGGCGCCGAGCCGCCGAGCGGCAATCGCGTCACCGTCTGCCACGCTTATACCTGCAAGATGCAGACGCCCTACACCTTTAGCCGCGCCGAGATCGCCTCGATCGCCGCGGTGATGGCCAGGGTCAAGCGCGCCGATACGCCCTACGAGGAACGCCGCGCCGTCGCCTATGCCATCGCCAAGATCGACACCGACGTCGGCAACAAGCTCGGCATCAAGGACCGGGCCGGCATGCAGTTCACCGCGTCCGGCGATCCCACCCAGATGGATTGCGTCGACGTGGCGACCAACACCACCAGCTATCTGCTGGTGCTCAAGGCCAACGGCCTGATCAAGTACCACACCGTCGAAGGCACCATGTCGAAGGAGAATCTGGCCAAGGGCTTGGTCAAGCTCAATCCGGTCGCCTACTGGCCGCACTGGTCGGCGATCCTGAAGGAGAACAAGTCCGGCCAGAAATATGCGGTCGACCGCTGGCCATTCGACCAGGGGGAGAACCCCGCCATCGTCAAGGTTGAGGACTGGTACATCAAGGACACCGAGCGCTAATCCTCGCCGCGCGAACCTGCATTAGACTCTATCCGTCGACTATGTGGCAGCGTCGCCGCTTGCGTCACCCCGGCGACAGCCGGGGTCCAGGGCGACCCGCTCCGACTCCATTGCCTGGATTCCAGCTTGGGCCGGAATGACGCTCATCGGATTTCCGCGAAGCACCGCGCCACGAAAAAATTGCGAGGCAACGAGCCGAGACTTTAGCGGGGAGGGGAAGGGGAAGGAGAGAAAAGATCTAGCGAAGCTAGTTGGCTTGGGCGACGCGGTTGGTCACCGGGTCCATCTGCATCAGCGCTTCGATGCGGTTGCGCTCTCTTTGGAACTCGGCGAGCTGGCGGCCTTCGAGTTGCAGGCCGCGCGGTACCGGTACGGTCATCGGGTTGACGAAGTTGTTGTTGACCAGCACCTCGAAGTGGCAATGCGGGCCGGTGGACATGCCGGTCGAGCCGACATAGCCGATGACCTGACCCTGCTTCACGGCGACGCCCGGCGCGACGCCGTCGGCATAGCGCGACATGTGGCCGTAGGCGGTGGTGTAGCCGTTGGCGTGGCGGATGCGCACATAATTGCCGTAGCCGCCTTTGCCGCCGATCTGCTCGACGGTGCCGTCACCGGCGGCGAGAATCGGCGTGCCGACGGGCGCGGCCCAGTCGACGCCGGTATGCATGCGCACGATCTTGAGCAGCGGATGGCGCCGTTCGCCGAAGCCCGAGGTGAAACGGCCGCCTCTGACCGGATTGCGCATCAGGAACTTCTTCGCGCTGTTGCCCTGCTCGTCGTAATAGTCGACCACGTCGTCGGGGGTGCGGAAGCGATAGAATTTGCGCTGGTTGCCGTCGATCGTCATCGAGGTGTAGAGCAGCTCGCCCGCCTCGTCGTCGCTGCCGCCGTCGAAGAACATCTCGACCGTGTCGCCGGCCTTGACCTTCTGCTTGAAGTCGACGTCGTAGGAATGCACGCGCAGCAGCTTGAGGATGGTCTCGGCCGGCACGTGTTGCGCGAGCGCCGCGTGATAGAAGCTGGCATAGAGCGTGGCGCGGGCTTGGCTTTGCGGGGTCTTGACGTCGGTGCCGATGGCTTGCGCCGAGGCGACATATTCGCCCTGGCGGTTGCGGGCGACGGTGGCGAGGTGGTCGCCCTTGAGAAAGACGCTGACCTTGACCGGCTCCATCTGGCCGGTGTCCGACGGCGCGGGTACCAGCGTGAAGCGGATCTCCTGGCCGGGCTTGAGGTCCTTGGCGCCGAAGATCGGCGACAGCGCCTCGATGATGTCGCTCGCCTCGGAGGGCTCGGTGCCGGCCTTGGTGAACAGGCTTTGCAGCGTGTCGCCGCGGCCGACGATCATCGTCTTGCTCTCGGCGCCGGCGAACATCTCGTCGTCGAATTCGTCCTCATCGTCGGCGGCGGCGTCATCGGCCGATTTTTGGATCACCGTCATATGCGACGCGCCGAAGCCGGTCGCATCGTCCGGATGATAGGCGGCTTGCAGCAGCTGCGCGCCGCCGTCGCCGATCGAGCCGGTCACGTCGGTAGCACCTTCCGCGTAGGCGAAATTCTCCGCCGCCTCGGCGACCAGCTGATTGACCTCGTCCGGCCGGAGTTCGACGCCGTCGGTCTGCGGCAGCATCCCGCCCGGCACGTCGACCAATTTGACGCTGACGGCTTGCGGCGCGTCGTCGGCGTCGCCGCCCGCGCCGACCGGCGTCTGGTCGGAATAGAGCTTGAAGGGATTGAAGGGGGGAAGGTCGTCCGCGTCGGCGGGAAGTTCGGTGGCAAGCCCCGCGACGATGCGCAGATACGGCTTGATGGTGATGAACTCGCGGCTGCCTTGCCGCTCGATCACCGTGTCGTGGATGACCTGGCGGCTGACGAAACCCGCCGCGGTCATCTGAATGCGGTCTTCCTTCTGGCCGTTGGCGGCCTGCCCGTTCTTGGCGAGGGTGGCGCCGCGCATCGGCTGCAGCGCGGCCAAGCTCGCCCGCTTGAGCGAGCTCATCATGCCCGAGCCGTCGCCCATGTTCAGCGAGGCGTAGATGGCGACCCCGATGAGGCAGACGCCGACCATGCCGGCGAGACAGGTGCCCGCGAGCCATTTCAGCCGGCAGTTTGCGCCATCGGGGCCGGTTTCGCAGAGATAGACCGGCGGCAGCTTGCGCTCAGGCCTTGGCATCTCGCCGAGAAAGATGGATGGGAGTCCGGAAGCGGCGACAGGCACCAAGGCCTGGCCAAGCTTACGACGCGCAAAGCGACCGCGGCTCTTAAACAACCCGCATTCCCCCCGTCGATCGGCAGCCGCCCGCACGCCATTTTGTCGTGCTTCAACTTTGCGTCGGGCGGACAACACCGAAGCGGTTGCTGTCCCTCTAGCGAGGCGGGATCGTCGCCGATGGGGGTTGGTTTTCCCTCGAGAAGCCCTTGAACCGGCCCTTTGCGCTGCCAATCTTAGGCGGCAGCTTAGCGGCGCGATCTGAAGGAATCTCGAGTCTTTCAGGTATCCCCCTTCGGCGGGTT
>CAWCUW010000003.1:0-325000 GCA_963798815.1 uncultured Alphaproteobacteria bacterium | reverse complement strand
CGGGCCCGGCAAGACTCTGCGCGTCGAGGCCGGCGATGGCGTGGTAGTGGTGGGGCGCAGCGGCGAGGCCATCAGTGCTCAGTTTGCCGCGCCGAAGCAGAAGGTGCGCGCCGGCCGCCTCGCCTATTAAGGAGGATCCGAGCGCCCGCGTCCCCGCGAGTTGTGCGCCCTTCCGCGCTCGCCCGCCGCGAGCGGTGGCATTGGCGGTTGCGCCCGCGGCCGGGATCGTCCATTTTTTGCCACCAACGCCTGCACTTATGGGCGGACGGCGAATTGGGCACTGAACTCAAGGCGAGGGAATCCGTCCTCAGAATGACGGCTGAGAGGTCGGCCAAACAGCGCGACGCATCGCGCTTCGCTGCACAGCTCGTTGCGGCTACGGCGCTGCTCGCCGCAGCCCTGCTCGCCGCCAAGCCGGCCTTGGCGCAGAACCCCTTCAACCCTTATGGCAGCTTCACCGATAGCGGCCCGGTCACGCCGGAAGAGAAGGCGCGCCGCGAGCAGGTGCGCACCGATCTCTACGATCGCCTGAGCCCCGCCTACCGCATCGACGTGCCCTTCGTGAGCCAAGCGTCGATCGCCGGGCTGCAGCAAGCCATCGAGCGCTATCGCCAGATCGTGGCCAATGGGGGTTGGCCCGTCACCACGCAGAAGGTGACGTTGCGTCAGGGCGACACCAGCAGCGATATCGCCACGATCAGAAAGCACCTGATCATCGAGGGCGATCTCGGCTCCGGCTCGGGCAGCAATCCCACCTTCGACCGCGAGTTTCTCGACGGACTGTCGCGCTTCCAGATCAGGAACGGGCTGCGCGTCAGCGGCTTCGTCGATCAGCGAACGCTGGCCGCCCTCAACGTCACCGCCAACGAGCGGCTCCAACAACTCGAGACCAATCTCAAGCGCGTACAAGGTCTGATGAGCTTCAACAAGGCGCCGCGCTACGTGCTGGTCAACGTGCCGTTCTTCGTGGCGCAGGGCGTGCAGAACGGCGAGCTTTCGTTCGACAGCAATGTCGTCGCCGGCAAGCCCGCGCGCGCGACTCCGCAGGTGTCCGCCAAGATCGTCGAGATCAATTTCTTCCCGACCTGGAGCGTGCCTGAGACCGTCGCCCAGCAGGACCTGATTCCGAAGATACGCCAAGATCCGAGCTATTTCAGTGAAGAGCACTTCACGGTCATGCGCGACTGGAAGTCGCCGCCGCTCGATCCGGCTTCAGTCGATTGGGATTCGCCGCAGGTGGTGAGCTACAAGTTCCGCCAGGAGCCCGGCACCTTCAACGCGCTCGGCGTCGTGCGCATCAACATGCCCAACAAGTACAGCGTCTACATGCACGACACGCCGCTCAAGCAACTGTTCGGGCAGAGCGCGCGCGCGTTCTCCTCCGGCTGCGTGCGGGTGGAAAAGGTGCAAGAGCTCGTCGCCTGGCTGCTCGGCGCCCAGAAGGGCTGGACGCTGGACAAGGTGCAGGCGCAGATCGACAGCGGCAAGAAGCTCGACGTTAAGCTTGCCAGTGCCGTGCCCGTGCATTTCGTTTATCTGACGGCGTTTGCCACCGGCACCGGCCTCGCCCAGTTCAGGCCCGACATCTACGGCCGCGACTCCTCCTTCGGCGATCCGGACGACCAGCAAGACGCGGTCGTTGCGCAACAGAGCCGCGCCGTTACCCCCTGATCCGGACGCCGCGCGCAACCGGCCACCGGGCGCGAGCTTGGCTTGGCCCGACGGCAATTCCGACCCATGTCGTTCCGTCGTGAGACATTTGCGCGCGGGTGACACCGCGGCGCAAGACAGGCCAAGCCCGGCACGCATAAAAAGGGTAACAATCGCATGGGATTCGCCCATGCGGCTGGAGACGCTGGATGCGGCACCGCGAGATCACCAGAAGCGCCCCGGAGAGAACGATGTTCGGGCTCACCAGGCTGCGCATCGTTGAGATCGGTATCGCGCTCTTACTCACCCTTGCCGCTTTGCTGTTCGTCGGGCTCACGGTCTGGGCCGCCGAAATGGCGCGGATCGAAGTGGCCGACGCCTGGGTCAGGCCCAGCATCGGCCAAGGCACAACCAGCGCGGCCTATATGACCATCGCCAACAAGGGCGATGTTGGCGACCTGCTCAAATCGGCGCGCACGCCGCGGGCCAAATCGGTCGAGCTGCATCAGACCACGATGAGCGCCGACGGCGTGATGCAAATGCGCAAAGTGGAAGGCGCCATTCCGATCGAGGCCGGAGAGTTGCTCGAGCTGAAACCCGGCGGTACCCATCTGATGCTGTTCGGTCTCGAAGATGCGCTCAAGGCCGGCGAACAGCTAATTCTCACCCTCGAATTCGCCAATGCCGGCCCGGTCGACGTCGTCGTGCCGGTGAGCGCGGACGCTCCGGCGACGAGCGGCGTCAATCCCTAGCGCCGTTCAGTGCGCCGGCAGGGCGCCCTTGTAGTCGGCGAGCCGGCAGAAATGCAGCAGCCGCGATTTCGCCGCCACCAGGGGCACCCGCTCGATGCCCAGATCGGTGATCTGGCCGAACGCCTTCGCCAGGCTGTCGGGGCAGCGCTTGAGCGAGACGTAGAGCACCGGCTCCGGGCTCGCCGCGGTAAACGGTCGCGTCATCTCGTAATGATCGGCGGGCGTGGGACCTGACGGCCACACATAGAGCGGGACGGGAACGTCGCGCAGATAATAGAGCAACTCGCCCGCCATCTCCCGCGTATCGACCAGGATCGAGCCATAATGCTGCTCGGCCAATTTCGCGCGCACCATGTCGGCGGATGCGTGCCAGCCGACCACCTGTTCGAGGAATTGGACCTGCTCGAACAGCCGCCAGCTTTTGGCGAAGGCCGGACCTGCGGCGATGATCGCCGCGAAGGCGAGATGCAGAGCGAGCGAAACTCTGAACAGAGTCTCCCGGTTGAGCTCGAGAATGACCGCGGTGACGAGAATCGACGCGGCGGGATAGGCGGTCGCCGACCAGTTGCCGTGCGCGCGGGACAGCAGCGCTTGAACAACGAGAAGCCCAAGCACCGGCAGCGAGAAGGAAAGCAGAAGCACCTTGTTCCGGTCCGAGGGCCGGCCGATCTCCCGCCAGGCGGCGCGCAGCAGCACGACGAGCAGGATCGGGCCGAACACGGCGAACTGCACGATCACATATTCGGCCAGCTGCAGCGGATGGATATACGGATATTGCCAGCCGATATTGGCTTGCGTGTGCCTGACGGTGGGGAAGCCGTGTTCGGCGTTCCAAATGACGTTCGGCGCGAATAGCAGCAGGGCAAGCGCGGCCGCCACGACGCCGCGTCCGCCGCGCAGCGCGTCCCGCGCCTCCTTGCTGACCGCCGCATGCACGCCGATACAGAGAAAGGCATAGAGCATCGCCTGCTTGGCGAGCAGGCCGAACCCGATGGCGACACCGAGCAGGATCGCATAGCCGAGGCTCTGCCGCCGCACCAGCATCACCCAGGCGTAAAGCATGATCGACCAACACACGATCAGCGGAACGTCGGTCGTGATCAGCAACGAGGAATAGGAAACCCCCGGCAGGGTGGCGAAAACCACTCCCGACCAGAAGCCGACCCTGGCGTCATACAACGCCCTGGCGGTGAAATAGATGACGATCGAGGTGAGCGTGTACAGGATCGGCGAGGCGGACCGGACGCAGGCTTCCGAGTTGCCGCAGACCTCGCTGATGCCGCGGATCACCCAGGCGATCAGCGGCGGCTTGGAGAAATAGCCGAAGGCGAGCTCTTGCGACCAGGTCCAATATTGCGCCTCGTCGAGCACGAGATCGGTCTTGGCAGCATAGACCGCCGCCAGCCGCAGGGCGAGCAGAGCGCCAAGACAGCCGAGCAGCCTCAGCAGATAGCCGGTGTCGGAGATGGTCGCGCGTGGGAGTTGACGCAACATGAGGGCTTGACCGCGGGGGAGGGTGGCCAGGATGTACTATGTTGTGCCGGGCGGGGAAAGCTTGATACTCCTCCCCCTCAGCGCCCCTTTGCCGCGCAACGACAGGGCTCGGATTTATGCGTATTTCCGTTGTCATTCCAGCATTTAACGAGGAAGGCAATATTGGCCGCTTGATCGAGGAGACCTTCGCTGCAGTGCCGGACTCCGCGCTCGGGGAGGTCATCGCTGTCGACGATGCCAGCGACGACGGCACGGGTGCCGAAATCAAGGCGCTGCTCGGCAAATACCCGACTCTGCGCTATCTCAGGCATGGGCAAAGGGCGGGACAAAGCACCGCGCTCAGGACCGGGGTTTGGGCCGCCCGCTATCCGGCCATCGCCACGATGGACGGCGACGGGCAGAACGATCCAGCCGATATCATGCCCCTGGCCAAACGGCTTGCTCCGGAAGGCCATGAGCCCGCCATGGCGGCCGGTATCAGGGCTGGCCGCAAGGGGCCCGGCTCGCGTAAGGCGGCCTCGCGCTTTGCCAATTGGCTGCGCGACAAAGTGCTCGCTGATCGCTGCCCGGACACCGGCTGCGGCATCAAGCTATTTCACCGCCAAGCCTTTGTTCAGCTTCCATTTTTTACCACCATGCATCGCTATCTGCCGGCGCTGTTTCTCACCTACGGCCACGAAATTGCCTATCAGGCGGTGAATGATCGTCCGCGGCTCAAAGGCGCGTCCAAATACACCAACCTTGGACGCGCGCTGATTGGGCTATACGATCTGGTTGGCGTCAGCTGGCTGCGCAAGCGCACGCAGCTTCCGCCGATCACCGAAGACGCATCCGGCGCTTCGGGTGCCGGCATCGGCACTAAGGGGACGGTGGTTAGGTCGCGAGGGGGGTAACCAGATGCATTGGGGGGATATTGTCCATTGGTGGCTCGTCACGCCGAGCACCGAGATCGTCTGGCTGACCATCGGGCTTCTCGCGCAACTCCTGTTCTCGATGCGCTTCTTCGTGCAATGGATCGCCACCGAGAAGGCGCGGGCGAGCATCATCCCCGAGACGTTCTGGTATTTCAGCTTCTTTGGCGGCATCTTGCTGCTGGCTTACGCCGTCTACCGCGCCGACCCGGTGTTCATCCTCGGCCAGGCGACCGGCCTCGTCATCTACTCGCGCAACATCTATTTCATCTGGCTTGGCAAGCGCGAGGCGGGCTCGGTCACGGCCACCTGACCCCTCTGGCATCGACGCCTCAAAACCGCCCGCATCTGGCGAGACGAGAGGCCATGCTTCCGCGTCTAAAGGACTTCACCCTTATCGAGCAGATCGTGCTCGCGCTCTCGGTCGTGGTGCTCGGAATTCTCATCATCGATCCCTTCATGCTCGAGCGGTCGAAGGCGCTGATGCCGGAAGCGCGCAAATTTTTCCGCGCGATCACCAATATCGGCAGGTCGAACTGGATGCTGATTCCGACGGGCGCCGCGATCGCGGTCGCGCTCGTGCTGAGGAAGCGTCACGTCGGCTTCAGGAACTCGGCCGCCTACGGCTTGATCGCCAGCAGCATCGGCTTCGTCTTTGTCAGCATCGGCGGGGCGGGGCTGATTGCCAATCTCACCAAGTACATCCTCGGCAGGGCGCGACCCACGCTGTTCGACTCCGTCGGGCCGCTCGCTTTCAAACCGTTCGCCTTCGATCCCGATTGGGCCTCGTTTCCGTCAGGCCACGCCACCAACATGTTCGCCTTCGCCACCGTGATCGGCATGTTGTGGCCGAAGGGGAGGGTGCTGCTCTACACGCTGGCCGCCTGGATCGCCGCAAGCCGGGTCTTGATCGGCGAGCACTATTTCACCGACATCGTCGGCGGCGCGATCCTCGGCACGGCGTTTCCCTATCTGGTTCGCGAGCGGTTTGCCGCGCGGCGCTGGCTGTTCGAGCGCACGCCGGAGGGCGGTTATCGCCTGCGCGGCGTGAGAACCCAACGCTGGCTCGGCTGGCCGCATCCGCACAGGCTGGGCTTGGACGATGCGAGGCTCGCCCCGCCCGATGGCCCGCGGCAAGCGGGTGGAACTTAAGGCGTTTTGCCGCCATTCGGTGGTTCACAAAGGCTCTGCCGATCGCCATATGACGGTAGAGGCCGCGCGGTCGAACCGCTGGCCATTAAAGCTTCACATCTTCCTTGAACCTGTTATAGGTTCCGGCCCCCTGACGCTCGTGGGGCCTAGGTTCGATTGACGCGGGGTGGAGCAGCCCGGTAGCTCGTCAGGCTCATAACCTGAAGGTCGCAGGTTCAAATCCTGCCCCCGCAACCATCACTAATTGCTCAGCGCTGTCCGCAAGGTGGCGGGCGGGGTTTTTGCCGGCTTGGGCCAGCCTTAGGATGGCCGCGATCACGCCGTGCAGGTCGACCCTGAGCTTGCCCTCCTCCGGCGAGAGAATAATCTGGTCAACCAAACTTCGGATAGCCTCGAAGGCTTCCTGTTTGTCATCTTCCGTTTGAAGGAGGGCAGCCAGTTCCTCTACCTGTCGGCGGTAAACCTCAGCCATGTTCGGGTGCAGGCGGACCGGTTCCCCGCGCCAATTCGCCAGTTCCTGTTCGAGCGTCGCTTTTTTGGTCTCCAACGCAAGCAGCTCGTCTTTCAGGGTGAGGGCAGGCAGGCCTTCGGAGATCGCATCCACGATTCGCCTTAGCCGGCTTCTGACCAGGCGTAGTTCAGACTCCATGCGGGTGCGCTCAGCGGCCTTGGCACCCCGAAGCTGATTTACGGTTTTGGTGAACTCATCGCAGAACAACTTGAAGAGTCCTGGGTCCATTAGGTGATTTTTCAGCCCATCAAGGATGGTTGCCTCTAACACGTCCCGGCGGATGTTATATCGATTGCCGCAGGTGCCCTTATTACGCGCATTAGCACACCCATAGAGCGTCCTGCTGATCATGGTGTATCCACCACCACAGGCACCGCACTTGAGGAGCCCCGAGAGGAAAAAGCGAGGGCGTCGGCGTTCCCATACCTTGCGCGGCTGCCAGTCGGGACGCGTGGCGCGTTTGAAAGCTAATTGACGGACCTTGACCTGTTTCCAAAGATCCTGGGGCACGATCCGTAGTTCCGGAACCTCCTTGATGACCAATTGACGCCGTAGGGTTCGCCAGCCTTTCTCCGCCGTGAAGTGTCGGTCGCCTTAGCGTAAGTGATGGGTCTGCCTGTCAGGCCTTCATAGAGCTGTACCAGCCGACTGGCATATTCCTCGAGCGGAATGTCCCGCGGACGACCATGACGGTCGAGCTTGTAGGCAAAATACTCGCAGACCGCCTCAGCGACCGTTCGCAAAAGATTGGGACTGTCGCCGAGCCTCTCAATCCAATCGGAAGGGATATCATCTCCAAAGTCACTAAGTCGGAGAAGTGCAAAGCGGATCGCGCTTTCTGCTGGCCCGACATTATTTTCAACCTTGTCACGCTCGAGAATGTTCTGGAGCCGCTGCTTCGTTGGCCATTTTTTCAAATCCCGGAACTGCCTGAGGAAGTCTCGGTGTGAACTCACACACCTCGACTCGGCCACAGCGAGGGCGATCTGGTAGGCGGTCATGGCGCCCTCCACATCTGTTAGGGCTGCCGCACGCATATCTGAATTCAGTTACGTGCTTTTGCGTGGCCGTTACCGGTAGGCTCGCGACAACCGCAATGAACTCATCGACGGCGGCTTGTGGAAAAAAATGGGCAACGGACGCACGTAACGCCGCCGCGGCCTCCGCGAAGCGGGCGCCGGCGGTGCATACAGCCTCAGTACACCGCTTGTCTCTTACCGGAAAGTTCACGCGGCCACCCCCTCTTTCACACCCATCTAGAATGGTGATTCTCTCCATGCGCCATTTATCTGGTACAAGACTCGGTGGTGAAGAATCATACTCGCGGCCGCGGTGTTTGTGACTTGCCAAAAATCTCCCCGGGAGATGGGTGCCGGCCTGAAGTCCGCTTTGGGGCAAAAACGGACGTAGTGGCGACCAAGCGAATTGATCCGCTAAGTGCCAAAAGTGGACATATGGCGTGTCAAAACATTTCCACGCGCGCCCAGCCTTGGCTGCGCAGACCTGCGCCCAGGCTTTCGGCCGGTTGAACGGGTCGACAAGGCAACCGCAGGAATTTCGCTGGGTGAGCTAAGCTGAGTCTCGCACGTGGAAAGCCCAAGAAATGAAGGCCGCCCCCTCGATCAGCAGCAGCACGCCGAATGCAATTGAGACCGCGAGGACGGCCATGACCGGCGAGCTTAACAGCAGAAATCCAATCGGGAGAAACAAGCCGAATGCGACGGCGGCCATCCCTTCGAGGAGATAGACCCACCAAATCTCTGATTGGTCCGTGTGCAATGCCACTTTAACCATGACACTTCACTCCCTGGTGTTTCTAACATCCGCGCCCGTAACACTCAGCCTCGTTCACCACCAACGATCCCGGCCGGCGGTTCATCCCACGACCGGCGGTCCTTGCAGATCAGCGGCGAGGTGACGACGATCCGATTTGTCAGGCTCACCACGCCGGCCATTTTGCGGATGGTGTGGTCGGCTGCTTCACGGTCGAGAGTCGAGAACACATGTCCCGAAAGAGTTAGGCGTCCGTGCCGAGCCGCAACTTGGACCGCGTTGTAGCGGATCTTCCACCGTAGAATGCTGCGGGCCCGGGTTATGAGTTCATGGTCGGAGCGCCGCGGTTCCGAGATCGCCGCTGTTTCCATCTGCTCCGAAGGCTCGTCCTGACCCGTCGTCGCTCGAAGCGAGGATTGCATCAGACCACCCCGTTCCCGTCCTTGGCCCAGGTCAACTGCTTTTTGGACGTTGGGGAACGCTATCGAGAAGAGGACGCGCGTTCCAGTGTGCAACGGTATGGCTGCACCACCGAAACGACCGGCGATCCCCATACGTTGGTGTAGTCTGGCTTAGTACGCGCTGTCTTATTGGCTCGAGGTAACAACGCCGATCTAAGATTTAGGAGGGGTAGATCGCGAGCGCCTTGTCGAGGCAGCGCGTGAGTTTCTCGTCACTGAACGGCTTGCGCAGAAAACCAACAGCCCCGGCCTCGAGCAAGTGGTTGCGAATCCGCTCGTCTGGAAACGCCGTAATGAAGATTACCGGCGTGTGCCGGCCCTCGGCGATCAGGTGATGGAGCAGCTCTACACCGCTCAGGCCCTTCATTTGCACGTCCAGAATCAGGCAGCTGGTCTCTTCCGGGTCGGAATCCAAAAACTCCTCGGCCGACGCAAATGTGCGCGCTGAGTAGCCCAGTGACCTGACCAATGCCTTTGTTGATTCACGGACAGATTCATCGTCATCGACAATTGAGATCATTGGAACTTTCGACAATCCTACGCTCCCCGCGAGCGCGCAAGCCGATCCGATGCGCTACTCACGTTGTGATTCTTCAGTTGGGGCAGTCAAACTGATGCGTTGGAGGCCGGAAAAAAAGTGTACTTTGGTCTAGGTCGATGAGGGATTTGATCGGCTGACCCCCAAAAGATCCGCCATTCTGACCAGATCGGCCAAGGAGTGCGCCTGCATTTTCCTCATGATGTTGCCGCGGTGCATCTTCACTGTCACTTCGCTGATGCCCAGTTCAGCAGCGATCTTCTTGTTCATGAGTCCGGCCGTGACAAGTCCGACGACCTCCTTCTCACGGGCCGTCAGAGAGGCAAATTGGTCACGCAAGGCGCCGACGTATTTTTCCTGCTTGCGCCTCGCACGATGCCCTTCGATCGCCATCCGGACGGCATCAAGCAATTCCTGATCCCGGCAGGGTTTGGTCAAAAACTCGACCGCCCCCGCTTTCATGGCCTGTACGGTCATCGGGATATCGCCGTGCCCGGTCATGAAGACGATCGGCACGTCGGTTCCCGTCCGAATCAATTCGCTTTGAAAGTCAAGTCCGCTTAACCCTGGCAACCGCACGTCGAGCACCACGCAGCAGGGGACGTCTGGACGGTCGTTCTGCATGAAAGCGTCGGCTGAGCCAAACAACCGCACGTCAAGTCCCACAAATTCGAACAGGCTCTTGAGCGAGCTACGCACAGATGCATCGTCATCGATGACGAACACGACGGATTCGATGGGAGGTTGCTTCTCCATCACGTATAGCGCTCTCCCGGCAAGGTGACTTGGAACACGATTCCTCTGGGAATCGCCCTCGCCACCGCTATTCGACCGCCATGTGCTTCCACTATTGACCGGCAGATTGAAAGGCCCATCCCCATCCCTTCTGCTTTCGTCGTAAAGAATGCTTCAAAGACCGCTTCGCGTCCTCGGCCTCAACACCGGTCCCGGAATCCTCCACGTTTATAAGAACTCCTCCGCCATCATGCTTCTTCGACCGCACGCAAACGAAGCGCTCCCCATCCGAGACGGACATCATCGCCTCGGCGACGTTCATGAACAGGCAACGCGGACGAGGCTACCCGTAACATAACCCGAACCTCTCGGCTTATCGACCAAAGTACGTATCAACCATATCTCAGTACACTGTTTCGCCATGTAGCTGGACGCTATGAATGTCACCGGTGATGTAGATTTTTTCATCCCTCTTTACCGGAATATCACTCACCACGGGCGTCGGTTTCCCTCCCGGCGCTTGCGCCAACTGCACCGAGCACGTCCAGCAGCTGGGCCTCTTTCTCCTCAAAAGATGGAGAAAAACGATGATTAGGTTCATTGCTATTTTATTCGCTTTGACCGTGGCAACCGCCGCGCAGGCGATGTCGCCTCCTCGACTTCATCAGTCGGACGGCATGATCACGCAAGTCCGCGAGAACTGTGGCGCGGGGATGAACTGGAATAATGCCCTTGGTCGCTGCGCGACTACAGCGGCCCGGCGCAATGTCCGCCGCGGCGTGGTCACCGGCAACTAAAAACTAAGAAGCCCGACCGGGCCCGCCGCCTTGTCGGGCTTCCAAGCCTCTGCACCCTGCTTGTGAAGCACGTGCCAAAAATTGGCGTGCCCGTGTGGGTATCGCGCTTTCCAAATTGCAAAGGAGAAAACGCCATGAAAAAATTTCTTATCGCTGCCGCTTTTATTCTCTGCGCCCCTCAAACCATCCTGGCACAGGCTGACGTGTTTTACGTCGTGCTCGACAACACCACCAATCAATGCCGGGTCATGCCCGGTAGCGAGCTGCCTTCGACCCAGAAGGTTAGATACAAAGAGTTGGGCAAATATGCCACGATGGATGAAGCCAAAGCAGCTTTGGATTCCATGATCGGAAGTGCCTGCCCCAAGATTTGAGCGAAAATTTCTGTCGAACCCAATTTGATTTGCTCGAAGGTGCATAAGGGAGGACGAAATGATCAGGCTCATCGCTTTTGCTGCCCTGGCCTTAGCCATTACCACCCCAGCTGAGGCCATATCGCCTCCGCCGCTTCAACAGTCGGACGGCATAAAGACAGACGTCGGTTACCGCGGCGGTGGCCGTGTCGGTGTCGGGCGTGGCGGTGTGGGTGTCGGGCGTTACGGTGGCGGTGTCCGGCGTGGCGGTGTCGGTGTCGGGCGTTATGGTGTTGGTGTGGGGCGTTACGGTGTTGGTGTTGGTGTTGGTGTCGGTGTCAGGCGTTACTATGGCGGACGCTACTGCCCTGGCGCATATCATTACTGGAACGGCACGGCTTGCGTCGACAGCCGAGGGTACTCGTACGTGAGCCGCCCGTACGTCAACCGTGGGTACGTGAACCGCGGATACGTGCGCCGCGGGCGCTGGCGCTAGTAGCTTTCGAAGCGAGGGCCGATTTTGCATCGGCTGAGCGACGATTACAGGTGGGCAGAGTGGTCCCTCGGGGACAGCTCAATTCGAATCGCGGCGCGCTGACCGGGCTGTCTGGATGGAGGATACCAGACTTGCAGCCCAGTATTCTAGCCCCGCAGCTTTGCTCCATCCTAGTCGTTTAGTTGACGCAAACGAAATTGGCTCTTGAGTATTGTGGGGAGTTGGCTGCTACACGATCCAGCCCGTCGTAGAGGGCCTGAAATTGTTATCAACCCGTCGAGAATCCCTGCCCACTACTTGATCACGCGGGTCGAATAGTTTCCCCGTTGCGGTCGCCCGCAAGGCCCCTGAGCTGATGCAATTGGAGAGGAAGTCTATGAACCGAACAAGCCAAGCTCTCTGCGGCGCGGCCATCATACTAATGGCCGGAGCTGCCCTATCTCCCGTCGACGCTCGTGCGTTGTTTGCCTATCCCATGAAAGGGCAAACTCCAGAGCAGGAGAATGCGGATCGGTCAGCCTGTCATGATTGGGCCGTCGTTCAAAGTGGGTACGACCCCACGTTTTTGTATGCGGCTCAGCGAGGGGTAATCATCACGCAGAGTGGTAATACGCTTCCCACTTCCGACCGACGTTACCCGGCTCCCGGCGGCATTGCCGCTGTCAGGGGAAACGCCGACATCCGCCGCCTGAACGAACTTTATGACGCTTACCTCAGAGCGGGCGAGGTCTGCTTAGAGGCCAGAGGTTACCAAGTCACAAGATAGGAGCTAGCAATGCGAATTTCGATCTCTAAGGCTTGCCTCGGGTTCGCCTTCATCTGCTCAGCTTCGGCTCCTGTCCTTGCTGAGCAGGCTTACCTTTGTGCGATCAACGAAGTGTATGAATGCGTGGCCGTCGCCGGGTGCAGTCGCATCTCTCTGGACGACGCCAATCTCGCAGGCGTTATGCTAATCGATGTTGAAAAGAAACAGCTCAGCTCAGCTCCACTGGGCCAAGACCAGACAACGGACGCCATCGACAGCGTCACCATCGCCGACGACGCCATTCTCCTGCATGGTTTAGGCAAGAAGGATACCAACAGGACCTGGAGTGCCGTCATATCGCTGAAGACCGGCAACCTGTCGGCTGGCGTCTCCACCCCAAACTCATCGCTAGCACTCTCGGGAAGATGCACCGCCAAACTTTGACATCCGGCTTGATGTCTTTCACCGACCAAAAAAGAAAGGACGCAGCTATGTCAGAGATGAAGTCGGACGCCTGGATCAAACCGGCGGCGATGGCGATACCGAAAGGTGGTTTTTCCAAGGATAAGGTGGAACAGGGCCGATACGGTCCGATCTTTCCCAAGACTCCGGCCTGCTACGGCTTCTCGATTATGGCGAAGATCATTCCGGGGCGGGAAGAGGTGTTCTACCAATATGCGAAAAATATCGAGAAGACGGTAGCGGCTCAGCCCGACTGTCTCGCGGTGCTCAAGTTGCACTACCTGCGTTGGGTCCTCTTTCCGATCAAGGGCGATACCTATTTCATGTATCAAGGCATCTTTGACACCGACTTCGACAAATATACTGAGGATGCCGTGGCTCTCTTCGGGGCCACCGGCATTGATACGGTCTTCGAAAACCTCGAAGGGTTCCCCAAAGATTGGAAGACCAAGCCGGAGGAATTCGTCAAGTTCGTCCGCGAGCACCAGTGCCCGAGTTTCCTCGAATACGGGGAATATCCATACGTGAGTGCCGACGAGATCAAAAAGGCGCTCAAGCTCAAGGCCGCCTTCTCGAGCATGCTCGACCAGATGCAATAACAACGCAGCGAAGCGTGGGGGTCATGCTCGAATTTGAGGATATCCAGCACATCTTGCTGACACGGACGCCGGCACTTACCGGACGATATGAGTTTCTATCGTTTCGGAGCGCCTCGGGTGGCAGGGCATGGCTGAGCGAGCTTCTCAAGACAGTGCAGTCAGCGGCGGAGGTTCTGGCTTCGGTCGATGAGGACAAGCGCTGGGTGACGCTGGCGTTCACCTGGAATGGCCTGAAGGCTCTAGGCGTCGACGAAGCATCGCTCGCCACGTTCCCAGAGGAGTTCAAGCAAGGCATGCCCGCACGCGCAGACATGCTCGGCGACACTGGCGCCAATCATCCTGACAATTGGGTCGGGGGGCTCGCGAGCCCGGACCTTCACGCCATCGCAATCCTATTTGCCCGGGACGAAGGGGAGCGGGAGCGTTGCAATGCAGAGCACCAAAGGCTCCTAGCAAAATGCGACGGCGTTGAGGTGTTGTCGTCCCTGGACCTCCTAGCAATTCCGCCATTCGACACCGCACACGACCACTTCGGTTACCGAGATCGGCTCTCGCAGCCGGTTATTGAAGGCTCTGGCGACATACCCACGCCTGGCTCAGGCCAACCACTCAAACCGGGGGAATTTATCCTTGGCTATCCAGACGAGAACGGGCCGCCCGGAGACCTGCCGCAACCAGAAATCTTGTCTCGAAACGGTAGTTACATGGCCTATCGCCGACTACAGGAGCACGTCGGAAAGTTTCGCGACTTCCTGCGCCAGCATGGAGAAACTCCCGAGGAGCAGGAACTCATCGCGGCGAAGCTCATGGGTCGATGGAGAAGCGGCGCTCCATTAGTGCTGGCCCCAGACAAGGAAGATCCTGCATTAGGGGCCGACATGCAGCGAAACAACGACTTCAACTACAAGGAAACCGATCCGCATGGATATGCGGTTCCCCTCGGTTCGCACATGCGTCGCATGAACCCGCGCGACACTGCAGCAAACATCAATCGGCGCCGCATGATTCGCCGTGGCGCCACTTATGGTTTGCCTCTGCCGGAAGACGCTCCCGACGATGGCACAGACCGCGGCATAGCAGCTTTCATCATCTGTGCGAGCCTAATCCGACAGTTCGAGTTTGCGCAGAATGTATGGGCTAATGACCGAAACTTTCACGAGCTCGGTAACGAGCGCGACCCGGTCATCGGAGCTCAGGACGGCACGCTCGAATTCAAAATACCAAAGCGTCCGATCCGCAAAACCATTACCGGCTTGCCGGCCTTCACCACTGTGCGAGGAGGTGCCTACTTCTTCCTTCCTGGAATCAAGGCGCTTCGATACCTCGCGACCCTCCACGATGCCGACTGAAATAGGTGAGATAAGCGCATGACCACCATTCAGCCTCCAAGGACCTACAATCAAACCCACGTGCCGCGCAAATACACGGGTGGCAAGCGAAGGGTTAGCATCTACTGGACCTGGAGCTATCCCTGGGAATCTAACCGCGATCCTTCGGTTATGGACAATCGCTTCTCGACGATGACGGAAGTTCGTCGCGTCGCCTGGCCTCAGTATGAAACGCTGGAGTGGGACGCGGCCAATTTCCTGCAGGGGATCGCAGGGACGCTCGAACTGTTCCACCGCTCGACGCTCAGTTTCCAAAACATCGTTGGCGAGGTTACCGGTCATCCGGTCGCGGTGTTCCAACGTATCGACCAGATTGGTTACAAGCAGTTGATCGACGAACGGGTCTTGGCGGATACCGACACGATGATGGTGTTCGGCCTCGATCACCTAGTCTCAGAACAGGAGGTCTTGCAGGAAGAAGTTGACGCGATCCGCGAGTGGCTGAAACGTGAGGGTACGTGCCTCCTTCTCGCACCGCATCATGATGTGGGCTTCACGCAGGATATGGAGCAGCGCCAGATTGAGTACAGGCACCACGGCGACCGCCTCGTTCCACGCCAGCAGCGATTTGGACAATACACTCGCTCGCTTATGAAGGCCCTCGACGTCCCCGTGCATAACCGCTGGGGCCTCCGACCCGCGGTCGTGAAGGGGACGAAGGATATCGCGCCGCTCACAGCATTGCGGGATGTTGACCGCTTAGGACTGCTCGAAAATGTGCCCACTCTCAATTTCCATCCGCACCTCCCGCACTATGAGCTGACGACCAACGACACCAAACTAGTGCACATGCTGGCGCGACAGCCAATTGACCTGGAGCGCCCGCACCCCTTCAGCGCGGCAGGCAACACAGAGTTTAACTGCCTGCTCTGGATGCCACCAAACGGGCAGCGCGCCGGAGACATCGTGCTAGTGGACTCGACTAATTTCACCACACTTTTCGGTGGCACAGACAGCCTAGAGAACTTTTGGCGGAATTTAGCGCTGATGCACTAAGCGGGACGCTAGAAGAGGTCTGGCAGCGAGGGTGGCAACTCGCTGGACCTAGGCCCTGGCATCGGAGACATCAATGCTGATGGAGTTGCTGAGCAAGGCATCGACAGTCGCCATGCTGAGCTTTGTCGTGTCGAGCATGCTCGCTATGGGCGCAGGTCTCACGATCCCTCAGATCGCTGAGCCGCTACGAAATGCCTGGCTGATAGGGCTCGCACTGCTGGCCAATTTCGTGGTGATGCCTCTTGGCGCGCTCGCATTGGCGCAGATGCTCTCCTTAGATGAACCCTTCGCCATTGGGCTCCTGCTTCTCGGTTGTGCGGCGGGAGCGCCCTTCTTGCCGAAGCTCGCCGAACTAGCGAGGGGCAATCTTGCATTTGCTGTTGGCGCGATGGTGCTGCTGATGATTGTCACCGTTGGTTATCTGCCTCTGGTGCTGCCTCTGTTGCTGCCGGGCGTCACTGTTAATTCGTGGGAGATTGCCCGTTCCCTCCTACTGTTGATGCTGTTACCGCTTGCCATCGGCCTCGCCCTCAAGGCGCGTTACGGGGAATTGGCCGCGCGTGTGAAGCCCGTGCTCGACTGGATTTCCAACATCAGCCTCATCCTGCTGATATGCTTGATCACCGCAGCGAACATCGACAAAGTTTTGCAAGTGTTCGGTACCCGAGCAATCCTTGCGGGACTCTTGTTTATCGCATTGGGCCTTGGGACGGGATGGTTGCTCGGCGGACCTGGTGACGACACAAAACGGGTCATGGCGCTCGGCACCGGTCAGCGCAACATCGCCGCCGCACTCGTCGTGGCAAGTCAAAGTTTCAGCGACCCAAAAGTGGTCGTCATGGTAATCGTCGTTGCCATCGTTGGGTTGATTGTCCTCATGCCACTTTCTCGGGCGATGGCCAGTCTGAAGTTATGAACCTGATCTAAGCGCATCCACACACGATAAAGGTGGGGCCATGACCACGGGGGGTTCGCCGAACAGGTTCGCGAAGAGGGCGCTGGTTGCTTCCGCGGCGGTTGTCGGACTGTTTTGGGGATCCACGGTCGCATTTGCGCAGGATGACAGCCGAACTCTGGCCGAGGAGCTCGCCAACCCGCTCACCGTCCTCATCAGTGTCCCGTTCTTCGGTAACTACAATGGCGAAGTAGGCCCGGACAGAGAAGGTTCGCAATGGTTTATGAATATCCAGCCGGTAGTGCCGATTGAGCTCAATCCAGACTGGCATGTCATCTCGCGAACGATCCTTCCCGTTATGTTCAGTCAGAGCGACATCTTTCCTGGATCCGGCTCTCAGTCAGGTCTGCGGGACACGACAGAAGGACTATATTTTTCCCCCAGCCAAACATTCAATGGCTTCACCGTGGGATTGGGGCCAATCTTTCTGTTGCCGACCGGAACCGACGAGCTGCTGGGCGCCGGGAAGTGGGGCGCCGGTCCTACCGGGGTTCTTGCCTGGCAGGGCAGCGGCTGGACAGTCGGCATTCTTGCCAACCACATCTGGTCGTTCGCAGGCGATGCCGACCGCACCGATTTCAACCAATCATACCTGCAGCCATTTATCGCCTATACGACACCCAAGGCGTGGACCTTTACGCTGCAGGGCGAAGATACCTACGACTGGGAGACAGCGGAGTGGTTGGCACCGATCAACTTCCTGGTTGCCAAAATCGTCAAAATTCAAGGGCAACCGATCAGCATCGTTGGCGGCGTGCGCTATTGGATGGACTCTCCCGACACCGGTCCGCATGGCTTCGGCGGTCGACTCGGAATGACATTCCTATTTCCGAAGCAATGATCAAGTGGGACCGATTCTGCGGATGGGCAGAACAGAGTGAAATGTCTGGTTTGGGTCAGTAGCTGACGTGGATGATTGTTCCGCTCCGTGCCATTAGCAGACATTCTCCCCGAGGCGAAAACCCCTACCAGCTAATGGCATACCGGCGTGGTGGCGGAGACCGGCCCCAGTCGGCCATAGCGCTCATTGTCGCTAATTTGTGAAAAGTTCGAATAAGCCAGGAGGGTCATGGCGATATAGAAGGAGGGCGTGGTTTCATTGATGAATGAGTTTTACGACACGGTCATGTTCAAGAAGGAGACGGCGGAAGACCCAGGCGAGGTTCTTCCTACATCCCGAGCCGCGTACCTTTGTCTCTCACGGCGAGGACCTCTCACTTCAGACCAACTATGAAATTCACCAAAAGCTGACCGACGAACGGCACATCGTGCTCGAGCCGTTCAACATCACGCCGCTATGAATCCTGACGGCATCACACCTTTGCTCTTTCCTCCGCCGCTAAGGGACCAGCGTATTTTGTCGACGAACTCGACGGGGTCGAGCTCAGGTCGACCTGTCGTTCGCCGGCGTTCGCGTCCGCATTTGGCAAGCGTATTTGAAATACTGTCCCGCGGAACTCGCCCGGTGTTGCCGTCAGCCGACCTTCATGCGACTTAATGATAGATTTGCAAATCGACAGTCCCATCCCCATGCCGCCGGGTTTCGTTGTGAAGAACGGTTGGAAGATGTTTTTTGCCACCTTCGGATCGATGCCAGGGCCAGTATCGGCAACCGTGATCAGCACTGTATCGGCAGGATCGATTTCGGTTCTCAACCGCAGCGCGCGAGCCTGGCCTGCTGACGAGCCCATGGCTTCGACCGCATTCATGATCAAATTCAGAACAACTTGCTGCAATTGAACCGGATCGGCCCGCACGCACGGTGCCGGTTTCTTGGCAAAGTCGGTTTCGAGCGCGATATTCTTCGAGCCTATTTTGTGCGTGACGAGTGTTAGAACTCGCTGGATGAGCGCATTGACGTCAACCAGACTCCGTAGCGTGGACTCGTTCCTAAACATCGCACGGATATTATTGATCACTGCATCAGCGCGATGTCCCTCGCTGACAATGCTCTGCAAGGAGAGCCGCGCTTGGTCCAGATCGGGCACATTCTGCTTCAGCCAATTCAGACCCGCGCTGCCCTGGTTAACGATGGACGCTAAAGGCTGTTTAATCTCGTGAGCAATCGATGCCGCCAGCTCGCCGGCGGTGGCAACACGGTTCATATGCGCCAGATCGGATTGCATTTTGATGGCGCTCGCTTCGGCTCGGCGACGGCGACGATTTTCGTGCAGCAGCACGCCGATGAGGGCGGTTTGCAGGAGCAGTACCGTCAAGATCATGACAATCTGCCGATGGTATTGATCCCACACCGTCGGCTCGCGAAATCGGACCTCGCTCTTGGCGGGCAGGAGTGACTCGGAAATGCCCCAGCGCTGCATTTCTCTCCAGTCGAACTTTGGGCTTGCAAATCCAACGGGCGGTACTTCGATGTCTCCCGCCTTCTCGCCGCCAAGGATGCGGACCGCTACGGCGGCGGTTTGGCGGCTGACCTCGAGCACTGAGAGAAGCGGGCCGCCAACAATCTCGTTGCCAAAGAAAGACTCGTCATAAGAAAAAATGGGTGCGTTGGCGACAGCATGAAGTCTTGCCAACGCCGTGTTACCTTCGTGCACAACACCCGCCGCATCGACAGCCATCAGCTCCCAGAAAATGGCAGAGTGCGGTGGAAGGGCGGCGGCGTGTTTGAGTATGTCTTCGAACGACAAAGTATTGTACCAGGTAAATGCAATCCGGTTTTCTAAGGGCTTCACCTCCTTGGCTATCTCCTCCCGCCAGAACTGTTCAATGGGAGAAGTGCCGACCACCACTGCCACATGTTTGGTGTCCGGCAATATTTGCAAGATATTCTTGATCGCACCCAGATAGTCGATTCGGACCGCAACAACGGCGTCATTGGCGGTGAGATCGGAATACTGAACGCGACGCTGGTCCACTGCCGTGAACACCATCGGGGTGGTGGCAAAGAGCTGTGGCCGGTGCCGCTGAATAAAGCCGGCCGCGGGCGCGCCGAAGCCCACAATTAGGTCGGGCGGGTGTTTGGCGAAGAGGGCACGGAGGTACTCGACGAACGCCGTCTCTGGATACTCATCGCTGGAGCGAGCCGTTATCAGCGACTGTTCAGTGATGTCCAGGGGCCATGGTGATTGGCTGTTTAGTTCCGAGCGGATTGTCTCGGCATATTCGCTCCAAGGCTTGAACTCACGGCCAAAGGAATAAAGCAACAGGATACGTTTTGACTCGGCTGTGGCGATGCCGATTGTCGGTAAAAGGAATATAACCGCTCCCAGACACGTGCAGACAGTCCGTACCACTGCCAAGCGAAATCGGGGAGTACGCGCCATCCTACCCGCTCGCACGGCTCCAATTCGCAAATACGCGGCCTGCACGTTTCCAATCAGTTGCAGAAATCGCAACACAACCCAACTGCCTGTGGATTAAGTAATAGTCCAGTGATGTTCTTAGCACCCGCGTAGTTCCCGCGACAAGATCCCGGCCAGCGACCGTTAGCCCAAACTGTCATTTATCGGCGCCGGGTTCCCTCCCCGGCAACCGCGCACTTATCCAGCTGTCTGGCGCCTGACCTATTTCGAGGTTAGGTGAGCGATCTCAATGTCTGCTTTGGGTCAGGAGCGGACTTCAATACGCTGATTAGGCATGTCCGCTTTTCGCCCAGAATAGACCTGGAGACGCGAATCGTTTGAACGACCGCCATGTGCCAGAAACGGACCTCTAAACGTCGCTGTCGCTTGCGAGCTCTTGACTGACGCGGGAAGCCACTGCGCGGTTTCGCGACCACATAGAAACGCTTCGTTGACAAAGCTAATCCAGCGAAAATTAGACACGCCAGCGCCTCCGCCCGGTCTATGAAAGGGAGACGCGCCTTCCCATGAGGGTCTTGAAACTGCAGTGTGATTTTGGAATTGATATTGGTTAGTAACTGCGTAGGAGGTGCGCTATGCCTCTCGACCCTCACGAGTGTCACGAGTACGCCAAGCGGTGTTTGAAGTTGGCCACCGAGACGACAGACCCTAATGCACGGGAAATTCTGGTGAGCACTGCCCAGAATGGGAGCGTCTCGCCTCCAAGTTAGCAGACGCCCAGGAAGAATTTCTGGCGCAGTGTCTCAGGTGAACTTTTGCCGTGAAACCAAGCCGCCCGCCAGCAGGGCGAGCGACCATTCGGGCGAGCGGCTTGGCACAAGCCTGTTAACACCGCGAAGGTGCTCGCAATGGACGAGGCGCGACGCGGGCGAACAATATTGCGGCTAACATCCTAGTTCTAGAGCATGGCGCGTCAGTTGCCACGTTGTCGGAATGAGCTCGTCATTTCGACCGTCTAGGCAACTGCCCCAAGGGTTTAGAGACCCGTCGGGTTAAATTGAGATACAGCTCCCCGAGTTTGGTCATCTCTCCAACATACGCTTCGTATGCATTCTGCGCATAACGCGTTTGAAGCTCTACAGCCTGCCGAAGCGGTCTGGCGTCGAGAAACTGCTGCCACGCACGGAATACATTTTCGAGCGACCGCACGGAATACTCGTTCATCTCGTCGGCTATTTCGCGAAAGCCATCGTTGAAGTCACCAACCGACCGGCCAGTCGCTTTCAATCCAGTCGTGGCTGCGTTCCGATAAAGCTGTTCGATGCGTGTGGTCCCTTCCTGAGCTTCTTTCGCCAACTGGCTGCGTTTCTGAGTGCCTCTTTTGGTTCGACGCATAACAACCTCCCACCTTCAAGGACATCTGCCGTCCAACTCAACCAACACAAGAAAAAGGAAGCGACCAAATTGCGTAGAAAGGAAGGCAAACTAGGCGATAACGCGCCTCCTTGCCTTAAGAATGGTCTGAGTGGTGCGTACTGTTTTTCCACCAGCATATACCTCCCTGGCTGGTCGGCCCGACACCCGCAACGCATGGGGATGTTTCGACGAGGTGTCGGGCCCTTTCCAAGTTGCTTTCTACAAGCCCACTTGGACCGCTGAGCCCGAACCTATGGCTATGTCACCAACGACGCGAGCGCGCCAAGCCTGGTGAGAGCGTTCTGCTCGCCGTCGACTCCAGACCTTAGACGTCCGCTTTGATCATAAAACGGACGTGTCAACGTGCCAGCGAGTGCGAAAAAGCTTACGTCAGGCGATTGGTCATGCGTGTCCGCTTAGTGCCAAAAGCGGGCCTTAAACGCTAAGCCCTATTCCAGCGATTGGATTAGTAAGCTTCCGGGGGCGGAGCGTCGGCATAATCGCCATCAGGGGGCGCGATGTCGGCATAATCCCCGTCAGGAGCGTCTGCGTAGTCTCCTTCCGGGAGCGGAGCGACGGCGTAATCTCCGACCGAAGGCGGAGCATAACCTGGTGGAGGGTAGGCGTACGCCGGCGGCACATAGTAGCCATATGCTGGAGGATAGTACGCATAGGGCATCGGATATCCAAATCGCCGGTAGTAACGCCGCCGGTAGCCGACATTCTCTACGGGGCCGACATGAATGTTTGTGGTGCCGATCCGTGGCATTGACGGGGAGGCTTTGACCGGCGCTATGCCAAAACAGACAACACTTGCAATCACTGAGGCGCCGAACCAGATGAACCGCATCGACTTGAGCTCACTCACCCTTTGAACCCGCCGACTATAAAGGCCCCAAACAAGATCGTTAGTGCCACCGGCGATATGCATGGCGTCCCCAATGGCCGCCGTGACGGTAGTAACCATAGCGCTTATACCCATAATAGGGCCGGTAGCCATACCCGTACGGACGGTAGCCATAGCCATAGTACCCGTACGGACGGTAGCCGTAATAACCGTAGCCGTAGCGCGGGCCGATGGTGATGCTGATGCCTGGTCCGCCCCACCACCCCCAACCCGCGGACGCTCTCGCGGGGGCGAGTGCCAGGGTCGCCATCGCCACCGCGGCCAAAAGAAAAGCCAGTCGCTTGTTCATTTCCTTGCTCCGATGCTCGCGCGGTAAGAGCTCTCATAAAACGCCGCTGGCAGAATTCCGTTGCGTTGATGTCATCGATTCCACGCCAACAAGTGCCCTAATGAGACGAAGGAGCGGTCCGGTCTGGCCGGTCCTGCCTCTCCGAGCAAACGGGGCTTACGTGCTTCAATGAAAAGCGCCAAGGTTTCACGCTATCGAGAGCATCGCAAAAGCTGTTTTGATCCACGCTGGGGCCTTTGACAGTCTGAGTGGGACTGGGCACAGCTTGATTTGTTGCGCACGCTGAATTGCCAGGCGGCCAAGCGAGGGCAGACCATGAAAGTCAGCCGTTAGGGCATCATCGAGATTGCCTCCCATGAAGCGATTGTGGACATGCCCTATCGCGACTCCAAAGGCGTGTGGACGTTGGGAATAGGCCATACAGCTAGCGCTGGTCCCCCAGACCCGTCTCAGATGCCGCGTGGGCTCCGTGTGCCGATGATTGAGATTTTTAAAACCTTCACTGCTGATCTCGCGACTTTTGAGAAGCGAGTTAACAAGGCTGTGAAAGTGCCAGTGGCTCAGCACGAGTTTGACGCGTTGACCTCATTTGATTTCAATACCGGCGGCATTGATAGAGCAACGCTTGTTCGGCACCTGAACGACGGTGATAGAACAAACGCTGCAACAGCGTTCATGAACTGGAACAAACCGCCTGAAATTATTGATCGCAGAACGCAGGAGATGGAGCTGTTCAGATCTGGGCATTACAGCTCCGGCGGCAAGGTATCAGTTTATCCAGCTGACAAGAACGGCAATGTGCTTTGGCGGCGGGGCAAGACCGTGGATGTTTCAAAAATCCTCGATCGCAATGTCTTCAGAGATGCGCCTGACGCGCCGCTGTACTCCGCTCGCGTCATACTCCGCATTGGATACACCGGAGACGCTGTAGCTTTAGTGCAGAAAAAAGTGGGCGCGGAGGCAGATGGTTGGTTTGGTCCGATCACCGAAGCAGCCGTAAAAGATTACCAACAAGCCAATGGCCTAGTGCCTGACGGAATTGTGGGCCCTCTCACAATAAAGGCTATGAGGCTGCGTCCTCGGTGAACTCGTTTGACATGAGATCGACCGGGCAACAAGGTTTCGCTTGAAAGCGGCGAGAACCGAATGATCCAAGATCCTCTGTTTTGGGTGCTTGTTCTCCCAGGGTTGCTTTTGGGGACCTATGCGCAGTGGCGGATCAAGGCCAATGTCGCGAAATACTCCCAGATCAGGACCAAGGATGGAATCACGGGCGCCGAGGTAGCGCGCAGGTTGCTGGACTCTCGCGGCCTTCAAGATGTCAAGGTCGAGGCCACCCTTGGGATGCTGACCGATCACTACGATCCGAGCACCAAGATCTTGCGTTTAAGCCAGGACGTCTATTTCACACCGAGTGTGGCGGCCGCTGGAATTGCTGCTCATGAAGCGGGGCACGCCGTTCAGGATGCGGAGGATTACCTGCCGATGGAGGCCGGACGTACATCGTTCCAGTCGTGCAGCTTGCTTCCAGAATTGCTCCGTGGCTGTTCGTCGTTGGGCTGATGCTGCAGATGCAAACCCTGACGTGGGCCGGTGTGATTCTGTTCGGTTCGTCGTCTCTCTTTGCGTTCCTCACTTTACCGGTTGAGTTGAATGCCAGTTCGCGGGCCGAGCAGTTACTGGTCAGCCAGGGCATCATCCGCGGGGATGAGCAGATAGCCGGTGTCCAGAGTGTGCTGGGAGCTGCCGCTTGGACTTATGTAGCTGCAGCTGTGTCGGCGTTAGGGAGCTGGCTCTTCTACGTCGTCCTCCTGGGCTCCCAAACGCGAGCTTCCGCCGATCGAAGCTGATCGCCTTACGCTGGGAGCGAGCTCTGACGTTTCCGCTTTGGGTCAAAAGCCGACACAGAGCCGGCTCGCCGAGTGTCCGCTTCTGACCCATAGCGGACATAGCAACCATCAGCAAAGCTAACAGCCGGAGCCCGCGGTGCGGGCCCCGGCTTGATCGGGAACGCAATCGTCCCTTGGGAAACTCTAGCGCCGCGTGGGCTTCTTCTTAGCCGCGACGCGCCGCTTGGCGGGTGCGGTCTTCCGCTTCACGGTGGCACTCGATGCGGCCGCGCGCCGCGCCGGGGTCTTTGACACGGTCCGCCCAGTAGCGCGACGGTTGACGCCGCCTTCGGCCAGGCTGTTCAACTTCTTGTCGGCTGCCTTCTCCTGCTTGAGATTGGCGTTGAGCAGAGTCACCACATTGGCGTGGCCGAGCTCTACGGCCCAGGCGATTAGCGTGCCGTAACGCGAGATCTCATAATGCTCGACGGCTTGCGCGCTGCCGATGATGGCGGCATCGAGTACCTTCTTGTCGTCGACTTCGCCGGCGACCTCGTCAGCCTCCTTGAGCAGACCGTCGATGGCGGGGCAATCCACGCCTTTCGGCGTCTGGCCGAGCTTCTCGAAGGCCTGTTTGAGCCGCGTAACCTGGTCTTCCGTCTCGCGAAGATGCTCGCGCAACCCCGCGGCAAGCTCGCGATTGGTCGCCTTTTCGATCATCTTCGGCAACGCCTTCACGATCTGATTTTCGGCGTAATAGACGTCCTGCAAGGTATGCAAAAAAAGGTCGTCCATCGTTTTGATGTCTTTGCTGAACAGCCCCATGGCGAACTCCTTCCAGAATTGATTGAAGCCTTGGCCCAATAGCGCGCGCGCCGCGGGGCTCAGGTCTAATTGCGCAACGATGTTCTAGGTTCCCGACCGAGTAAGCCATCGCGTCGAGCCGCGTATCGAGGTGATGGAGGCCGCTTGATCAAATGACAGTGTCGGCGCCGTTCCGAGTCATCCCGGGACCTCGGGGGTGAATCACACGGCAGTTCCTCGACCTCATCGCCGGTTAGCTGTTTTGGCTAGTTACACCTCATCACGGTGATAACCGCCGATCGCTCCAGCCACGCAGCCAATGAAAGCACCGACCAGGAGAGAAAGCGCAGTGAACACGGAGAAGGCGGCCGCGGCTTTCCGCGCTTGTTCGGCGGCCTCTGCCGACACCGTTGCCGCATTCGCAGTGGCTTCGGGAACAGTGGCTACGGCTGATGCCGCGAGAGTGAAAAAGGTAGCGATAAGCACTGTCGCTAAAGCCCACGCCAAGAAACCGTGGGCGGTATCTCTGAAAAACACTTCGTCGGTCCTAATGCCAACCCATTTAGTGCGGAGACGGCCTGTTAGGTAGCCGCCGAGTGCCGAAGCTAACCACTGAGTGATGATCAACCAAATCCCGGCGACCATTCCAAACGTTGTCGGCGACGGATTTGACCAGGCCCACGGAGACACCGTGGAAAGACCAAGGCCCGATCCGAGGGTGAACAGAATCATTGAAATCCCAACTGCGCCGAGTGCGCCTCCGACAATGGCCGCCCACTCCACGGCAGACGCAGAACTTTCAACGGATTGCTCAGGAACGCGAACAGCTTCGGATTTTGTGGTGATAGCCATTGTCTAGTGCCAAAAGAGAGCTAGCAGAATGATGATGGGAATTGGCACTCCAAGGAGCCAAAGTAGAATTGAGCGACCCATAGCGTTTCTCCGTTTTAAGGGTGTGGGTGCAGGAACGGTACGCTCGAACTAAAGTTCCTTCGCGGGTCTGCTAAAGGTGCTCAAATCCCCGTGGCTTAAGTCTCACTTTGATCCAAAGCCAAAAGGCAGCAGCCCAAGCTCCGATAAATCCGAGACGGTAGCCACCACTGCGAACACGTTCCTGATGCCGTCGGCGCAGAATTTCTTCCGCGACTAACGCATCCCTCCCTTCATATTCCCCGGTGGCCAGACCTTGATGAAGAGTTTCGTCGCTTAGATCGTCGGATGGCTTGGGCATGGGACAGTGTCAGGGAGTTGGTCGCTGCCTAGTATGACGCGGGATAGCCTTTGAAGCTGATAGATTGGGCGTTGGCACCTGATCATCCCGAAAGGTCATCGGTCCGGAACTCCATTTCCCTAGCAACACATTTGCTGCTTCAAAGTCCGTCGCTAAGGCCAGCCATCTTTGTGCCAAGCCCTCAAGTCTCTTCCGATCAGCCTCCGTCCGTGCAGTTTGCGCAATCTCGAGGCATCGCTTGGCGTTCTCGCGGCACTCTTTTGGGTCACCGGGCATGACTGCCATCCTGATGTT
Organism: uncultured Alphaproteobacteria bacterium; assembly: GCA_963798815.1. Classification (GTDB taxonomy): domain Bacteria; phylum Pseudomonadota; class Alphaproteobacteria; order Rhizobiales; family Methyloligellaceae; genus Methyloceanibacter. The sequence goes on along the minus strand of CAWCUW010000003.1, from coordinate 298,199 downwards.
CCGGAACGGCCATAGTCACGTGCACCGCCGCGCAGCGGCCGCACTCAAAGGTCAAAGCAGTCAACTCACGCATGACAGGATGCCTCTCAGTGCCGACCAATCGCGTTAGTTCCACTGCACTTTTTGCAAGTGGGGCCATTGATCAGATCACCGGTTATGACTTCAACTGTAAACATTGATCCAATTACACTCCACTCTTCGAAGATAGTCAATAAAAATCCAATATGTACTTACATAACTGTCTAATATACAAATTGTTACTAGACGCATTATAGTATTGTTACTCGAACAAGCCTCATATAATAAATGTGCAAAAATCCCCATTGACTAACAGAACCCAACTGCCCAATTGGCGGTTTGTTAGTAAGGTACGCTCTGTGAGCCTGTGGAGGTGGTCATGTCCCAAGAGGCCAGAACGAGAGGCGAGCGGCTTCAGATCATGCTTACCCCGGAGGAACTTGTCCTCATCGACGATTTCCGTTTCAAATATCGGATGCCTAGTCGTGCTTCGGCTGTCCGCGAGCTACTGAGCCGAGGGCTATCGTCTGAGGGCTTTGCAGTTCCCAAGCAGGGCGCCCATTCGAAAGAATTTGGCGTCACGCAGCTATAGCTGTCCAGCAGGGCGGACTGCTCCTTTTCGAGCGGGAGGGTATTCTCGATGCTTTCGCAGGCGGCTTCGGCTGATGCAGAACCGACAACGATCGCGCAAGTGAGAAGGGCAAGGCGGAACACCACCACCATAAGTGGTTTCCTCAAATCGGAATGGCTTCTGGATCGATGCATGGAGGGTTCCTCACTGCGGCAGCGTCGCGAGACGGTTTTCGAGATCTGCAGCCCAGTTCCTTTGAGCTGGAGAGAGCTTTCCGTGAGATTTAAGCTCTCGCACGATGCGCAATGCCTCAGTTAGTCGTTGTCGCGGCTCATCGCCTACTTTAGCGACTCTGTCCAAGCTTACTATGAGGTCGACCTGCGCGTTTACGTTGTCTCGATCCTGCGCGAGCTCCTCGCGAATCGCCATAGCCTTGCGGAAGGACGCGATAGCCTCATCCCTCTTTCCTATCTTGAGCCACGCATCCCCAATGCTGACGTAACTCGATGACAGGTCGCGCTCCAAGCGAAGGTTGGTGGGGTTTAGCTCTGAGAGCTTCTCTCTGATTGATAGCGCCTTACTATATTCGGCAAGAGCCTCTTTGATCTTGCGTCCGGTGATAAGGAGGTTTCCCTTCTTGTCGCGGCTGACGGCGAGGTCGAGTTGCCATTCAAGATTGTTGGTTCGCTGGCGGCGAGCTTCTCGCGCTGGTTTAGTGCCTTCTCATATTCGACGGCGGCCTTGCCGGCTTGACCTAGAGCCAAAAGAACATCTGCCAACCTCTCTTGGCCTAGCGCCAGGTCTCGCTGAGCGCCTGAGTCACCGGTGCTCGCAAGGTCACTGCGAATAGCTAGGCTGTCGCGGAACGCAACAAGCGCTTCTTCTAGCCGCCCGCTACTCAACAATGCCTCTCCCACCCGATTCAGACTAAGTGACAGCTCACGCCGCAATACAGGATTGCCAGGGTCAGCAGTGAGTAAGCTTTTCATGATTGCCCGGGATTCCTCGGCATACTGCAAGGCGTCCTTAAACGCGCCCTGCATTCGGACAGTCGTTGACAACTCGCGGCGCGCCATCGCTTCGCTCCGCTTTACATCGGTCCGGTTGCCGCCTATGCGCGCGAGATCGCTTTGCAGCTTGAGCGTTCGATCCAGAATCTCCCTAACCCGGTCGATGGGCACTCCCGCAATGTCCCGAAACTTGATCGCAACCTCGGATACAAGAGTGTTGGTGCCTTCGGTGGCTGCAGCCAGCGCCCATCCAGCGCGCTGCCATTGCCATGTCGCCAATACCACAAGTACAAGCATTACGCCTGCAACGCCCACTGCAAGTCTGCGCGCGCGGCGCTGCTGGCGCACCTCCTCCGACATCAGGTCTTCTTTCGGCACGCCACGAATGCCGGCCGCGAAGTCGGCGGCAAGGTCGATGAATTTGGCATTGCGGGGGTCGGCGCCGTCGCGATAGGCGCGCAGGTCGACCCATTTCGGCTCGCTTACAAAGCGGCCTTTGAGCACTTTCGGCAGCGGCGTGTTGGCCGACCATTTGAAGTCGCTCTTCTTGTTGTCCCAGGCGAGCTCGCCCGCGGTCAGTCCGACAAACAGCGTGTCGGGGCTCTGACGCTCGAGCCAATAGTCGACCTCCTTGGCAATCCAGGGCGAAGCGGCGGCCTCGGGCGAGGCAATCAGGATCAAGTAGCCGGATTGCGAAAGCGCCTTTTCTATGGAGGGCCAGAGATGTGGCGTCGCCGACAGGCTCGTGTCGTCGCGGAACACCCGGGCGGCGCGGCGCTGATACCACGCCTTGCCGAGCTTCTGGATCACCGATTGCAGCGCTGCCGCGATCGGCTTGTCCTTGGCGTGGCTGTAAGAGATAAAGGCGTCGTAGATCGGCACGCGAGCCCTCCCACCTCCTGGGAAGATCAACGGCGCTCCTCGCGGATTCCTTGCATCATTTCAGGGTTTAGGCAACTTAATCCGCTTGTGGCACTTAGCGGACATCGCGGTGAGCGTTGCTAACGTCTGCTAGTGACCCAAAGCGGACTTCAGGCCGGCATCCACTCCCGGGGAGATTTTTGGCAAGTCACAAACACCGCGGCCGCGAGTATGATTCTTCACCACCGAGTCTTGTACCAGATAAATCGCGCATGGAGAGAATCTCCATTCTAGATGGGAGTGAAAGAGGAGGTGGCCGCGTGAACTTTCCGGCAAGAGGCAAGCGGTGTACTGAGGCTGTATGCACCGCCGGCGCCCGCTTCGCGGAGGCCGCGGCGGCGTTACGTGCGTCCGTTGCCCATTTTTTCCACAAGCCGCCGTCGATGAGTTCATTGCGGTTGTCGCGAGCCTACCGGTAACGGCCACGCAAAAGCACGTAACTGAATCAGATATGCGTGCGGCGAGTGCGCGAGGTCCCAGGCCTTCTGTGCTAGAGTTGGTGCGTAGACTATCTCTCGCTAGCGACCAGGAGCTTTTATTGGCCCGTATCTTCCTCAGTCACTCGAGCGCCAACAATGCCGATGCGATTGCGCTCAGCGACTGGCTGACCGGCGAAGGCTGGGACGATCTCTTTCTCGATCTCGATCCGACGCGCGGCATCGCTGCCGGCGAGCGCTGGGAGCGGAAGCTCCACGAGGCGGCCAATCGCTGCGAGGCGGTGCTATTCCTAGTGAGCAAGGCTTGGCGCGCCTCACCTTGGTGCGTCAAGGAGTTTAACCTCGCATCGAAGCTGAACAAGCGCATGTTCGGTGTTCTGATCGAGGACATTCCGTATGAAGAGCTTCCGGCAGATCTCACTGCCACTTGGCAGCTCGTCAACCTCGCCTCCGGCAGCGACCATGTGACGATGCGCGTGGCGCTGCCCGACAAAGGCGCTGAGGCCCATGTCACCTTCTCCCGCGCAGGGTTGACGCGACTGAAGGAAGGTTTGGAGAGAGCGGGGCTCGATCCCCGCTTCTTCGCATGGCCGCCCGAGAGAGAGCCCGACCGCCCGCCTTTTCGTGGCATGCGACCGCTCGAAGCGGAAGATGCCGGTATCTTCTTCGGCCGTGAGGCACCGATCATCGAGGTCCTCGACAAATTACGCGGACTTAGGGAAGCGGCGCCGCCGCGCTTCCTCGCTATCCTCGGCGCCTCGGGCGCGGGCAAGTCCTCATTTCTGCGCGCAGGGTTGATGCCCCGGCTCACGCGCGACGATCGCAACTTCCTGCCACTCCCCATCGTGCGGCCTGAGCGCGCCGTGATCAATGGCGAGACGGGGTTACTCGCAAGCCTCGAAGCCGCTGCGAAGACGCTCGGGCTTAAGTGGAAGCGCTCGGCGATCAAGACTGCAATCGGGAGGGGGGAGAGGCGCTAAGCTCCATTCTCGCCGAGCTTGTGGAGAAAGTGCGCGCCCCTGAGCTATCGGGCGAAAGCCACAGCGCGCCACCGCGTCTCGTTCTGCCGATCGATCAGGGGGAGGAGCTGTTCCTCGCCGATGCCGGCGAGGAGGCTGATGCCTTCTTGCGTCTCCTCAAGGAACTCGTCGCGGCGGAGGACTCGAACCTCATCGTCCTCGTCACCATCCGCTCTGATGCCTATGAGCGCCTGCAGACCGCGCCCACGCTCGAAGGCGTGAGCCAGCAGACCTATAGTCTACCGCCGCTTCCCCGCGGCGCCTATCAGACCGTGATCGAGGGTCCTGCGGAGCGACTGAAGGAGACGAGACGTCCGCTCAAGATCGAGCCCGCGCTAACTGCCGCCCTTCTCGCCGATGTCGAGGCGGGGGGCGCCAAGGACGCACTTCCGCTTCTCGCGTCACGCTCGAACGCCTGTATTTGGAGCATGGGGGCGACGGCGACCTCAAGCTCGCCGAATACCGGGAGATCGGTGGCATCAGGGGCTCGATCGAGGCCGCGGTAGAGCGCGCGCTTAAACGCGCCGATTTAGACCCCGCCGTACCGAAGGACCGTGCCGCCCGGCTGGCGCTGCTTCGCCGCGCGCTCATCCCATGGCTTGCCGCTATCGATCCTGAGACGGGAGAGCCGCGGCGCTATGTGGCACGGGCTTCTGAAATCCCTGAGGAGGCACGGCCGCTGGTCGAGCATCTCGTCGCGGAGCGCCTTCTGGCGACCGACATCTCGCCTCTCACAGGCGAGCGCACCATCGAGCCAGCGCAGAGGCGCTGCTCCGCCAATGGGGTCTGCTGCAGGGATGGCTCGAGGAGGACTTCGCTGCACTTGCAACGCGCGAGGGCGTGAGGCGCGCCGCCCGCGATTGGGTGGCGAATGCGAAGGACGAAGCGTGGCTTGCCCACGGCGGCGGTCGCCTGGACGACGCCGAGGCGCTTCTTGCGCGCGAGGACCTGGCCGCCTCGCTCGATCCGACCGACCGCGCCTATCTCGCTGCCTGCCGCGCCGCCGATACCGCACGCCGAAACCGCGAGCTGGAGGAGACGAAGAAGCTAGTCCAAGCGGAACGCAAGACAGCGAGCCGAACGCGGGTGGGCCTCATTGCTGCAAGCATCCTGGCTCTGCTCGCTGTCGGCCTTGCCGTGTTTGGTTTCAGCAAAGCGAACGAGGCAAACCAGCGTGCGACGGAAGCGATCTACAACGAGACAGTAGGCCTCGCCGCATTATCCGCAAAAGCCTTGGCCGAGGAGCGTCGCGTGGATGCGGTCCAGCTGGCTCTCGCTGCGTGGCCACGTTTGGGTGATCCCAGCAGACCTCAAATCTGGCAGGACCGTGAAAGCTTGGCTGCGGCTCTTCCGCAGCTGCGCGAACGATTGTTGCTGAAGGGTCATGAAGATTTCGTTGTTTCGGCGACCTTTTCAGCTGACGGGAAGCGGGTGGTTACGGCCTCCCATGACAAGACAGCGCGAGTGTGGGATGCGGCTACGGGTGACCTAATCGCTTTACTCAAGGGGCGTCAAAACCAACTCAACTCGGCCGCTTTTTCACCGGACGGGAAAAGCGTTGTGACTACGTCCTCCGACAGAACCGCGCGGATATGGGACGCGAGTACTGGTGCTGAAATCGCTGTGCTTAAGGGGCATGAGGGGGACATCAATTCCGCAGCATTTTCGCCTGACGGGACGCGCGTCGTTACGGCTTCTGCTGATAATACCGCCCGAGTTTGGGACTCGGTCACCGGCGCCATCATTACTATGCTCAAGGGTCATACGGCTATCGTCTATTCTGCTGTGTTTTCGCCTGACGGCTTGCGGGTAGTAACAGGATCTTCCGACCAGACGGCGCACGTATGGGACGCGCGCACAGGCTCGAAAATTATTCAACTCCAAGACAATGATGCGATTTGGTCCGCTGTGTTCTCACCTGAAGGCAGGCGGGTGCTGACTGCTTCCGATCACGGCACAGCGCAAGTGTGGGACGCGATCACCGGAGCCAAGATCGCGGTACTTGACGGACATGAAGCCGCGGTTAAGTCCGCGCTCTTCTCGCCCGACGGCACTCGGGTAGTTAGGGCCTCCGATGACAAAACTGCCCGGGTGTGGAACGCCAGTACGGGTAATCAGATCGCCCTGCTCAAGGGGCACGAAGCTGCCGTTACGTCCGCAGTCTTTTCATCTGACGCGGCGCTTGTAGTCACGGCATCTGACGATTTTACGGCGCGAGTCTGGGATGCGAACAGTGGCGACGAACTCTCGGTCTTCAAAGGCCATGAGCGGAATGTCGTATCCGCAGCCTTTTCACCTGATGACATGCGTGTGGTGACGGCGTCGGACGACAATACCGCGCGAACTTGGGGAGTGACCGGTAAAGCTGAAATCACCACGCTCACCGGCCACGAGGACAAGATCCATTCTGCCGCGTTTTCGCCGGATGGTGCGCGAATCGCAACCGCGTCCGATGACAAAACTGCGCGGGTTTGGGACTCGGCTACAGGAAGCGAAATCGCGGTGCTCAAGGGTCACACGGACTTGGTCAATTCGACCAACTTCTCGCCGGACGGCACGAAAGTGGTGACGTCCTCCGACAATTCGACAGCACGAATCTGGAATGCAACAACTGGCGCCGAAATTGCCGTGCTCAAGGGACACAGTAAAGGTCTTAGGACTGCCATCTTCTCGCCCGACGGAAAGCGGGTGGTCACAGCATGTGCTGATGAGACCGCGAGGGTCTGGGATGCGGCAACTGGAGTCGAGATTGTCGTGCTCCGGGGTCATGAGCAGCGAGTTAGGTCCGCCGTTTTCTCACCTGACGGAACCCGAGTGGCGACGTCATCTGAAGACGGAACCGTGCGGATTTGGGATGCCACGACAGGCAAAGAGGTGGCGAGGCAGTTACCTTATCCCAACGACTTTCCACCCGATGGTGCCATCTTTTCGCCGGACGGAGCCCAGGTCCTAGTGACGTCATCCCAACTCCGAATAGCGAACCTATGGGATCTAAAGAGCGGAAAAGTCACTCAACTGGACGCGCATAGCGCTCCGATCCTTTCTGCTGCCTTTTCACCTGACGGGGCGTGGCTGGTTACGGCATCCTGGGATAGGACCGCACGAGTTTGGGATGCCAAAACGGGCAGTGGAATTGCCGTACTCAAAGGGCACGCCGACAGGGTCATTTCAGTCGGGTTTTCGCCTGACAGCGCGCGAGTAATAACGGCGTCCGAAGACCAGTCAGCTGGCATATGGGACACGGTGACCGGCACTGAGATCGAAGCGGTAAGCTGGAAAGGCGAACCTGTTCGTTTCGCGGCTCGGTTCGCGGCTTTCTCCCCGGACGGCACTCGGATGATCCTACTGTCCGAAGGGAATACCGCGCGAGTGGTGAAGCTTTCTTGGCCTTTGAAAGGTGATGCGTTCGCCATTGTCTGTTCCCGGCTCGGCAACATAGACCTTGCCGAAGTCCGCAAACACTACGGCCTTGGCGAGATCGCCCCTATCTGCGGTGACCATGCGCCGCTACCGGTCGCTGCGAGCAAGCTTACCGCACCCCCGGACTTTTATTTGCTTTCCTATGAGGCCTTTCCTGGGGCTGGGTAGAGAACACCCTTGGCTGCTGCCGGCGATCTGACAAGTAAGAGTAAAGAGAGGCAACTCCACATGCCTCAAAGGTGGCGACAGCTGGTAGGCCGCCGTGGTAGATAGCTCATCCTTATCGGCGTTTCTCAACGTCCGCTTCTGGCACAAAGCGGACGTCGAAATTAGCCGCTGTGACTTCGACCCCTCTCGCCAAGCAACCAACACCGCGAAGTGCAGGCTCTTTCCTCTCAGAAGAGGAGAAGAACCATGCAATCGATCAAGGCTACCACTCCCTCAGCCTACGTACCTTGGAACAAGGGTAAGTTGACCGGGCAAAAGCCGCCACTGCAGCCGAAACACGTTTGGGCAATCCGCACGCGCCTGCAGCTTGCCGAAGCTAAGAGGGACTTGGCTCTCTTTAATCTGGCAATAGACAGCAAGCTCCGCGGATGCGATCTCGTGAGTTTAAGGGTGGAAGATGTCGCGCCGCACGGTTATGCGATTGAACGAGCGACGATTCGCCAGAGGAAGACTAACCGCCCCGTTCGCTTCGAACTCACCGAACAAACTCGCCAAGCGATCGACGACTACCTTGCTGCGAATCCGAAGAGCGCCGGAGACCCCTTGTTCGCAGGTCGAGCCGATGGGTGCTGCCTGACAACTCGTCAATACGCGCGTCTTGTTTCAGTGGATTGGCAGCGTGGGTTTGGACCACTTGTTGTTTGGAACCCATTCACTGCGACGCACTAAGGCGACTCTGATCTATCGCCGCACGGGCAATCTCCGTGCCGTTCAACTGCTGCTCGGGCATACCAAGATCGAAAGCACGGTCAGGTACCTTGGCATCGAAGTAGACGACGCCTTGGCAATTTCCGAACAGGTTGACGTCTGAAAACCGGGGCAGAACGGAAACGCTCTGCCTTCCGCGATTCTTCCGCTAAGTGCCATTCCATCGCGACACCCACTATGAGGCTGGTTGCAGTGCAAGCGTCACGTGGAGAACCCCTCCGTCGCGCCCAAGCTTCATAGGCAGGCCGCTTCTCCGAAGGACAGCCAGCATCGAGCTGGTTCTCCGCGAGTACATCAGCCTCGAAGCTTGCCACGCCCGAATCTTCAGCGATCTGCACGAGATGCCGAAGGAGGTGAGACGCGACGCCGAGACCCCGATAGTTGCCGTCAGTTACGAACGCAATCTCGGCTTGCCTCGAACCGGGATTGTCTGTCGCGTAGCGGCCGCCGCCCATCACAACTTCGCGTTCGCCAGTTTGTTTCGTCACCAGCAAAGCCACCACCCGACTGAAATCCACGTCGGTGAGTTGCGCGAGTTCAGCGTCTGTCAATTCCTTCTTTGGAGTGAAGAAGCGCCGGTACACCGATTCCCGGTCAAGGTTCTTGAAGGCCTTAAGGAAAACATCCGCATCCTCGCGACGTACAGCCCGAACGGTGACCAGGGTGCCATCGTTCAAAGTCTCGCTGGCCAAGTAGTGTCGTGGATCCATCACCCAGACTCTCAGTCGATGATGTGATAGCCGCCATCGATATAAAGCGTCTCGCCGGTGATCAGCTTCGCCCCGTTCATGGAGAGGAAGGCTACCGCGACGCCGACATCCTCGATCGACACGAGCCGCCGGGACGGGCGCCTTTTCTTGAGCCTTGGCGATCAATTCATCGAAATCGGTGATACCGGATGCCGCCCTGGTCTTGAGAGGCCCTGGCGAAATCGCGTGCACCCTGATGCCCTTGGGTCCAAGCTCGGCCGCGAGATAGCGTGTGACGGCTTCGAGTGCGGCCTTTACCGGGCCCATCATGTTGTAATGCTCCACCACCATCTGCGATCCGTAATAGGTCATGGTGGAAAGGGTGCCGCCGTCCGCCATCAGCGGCTCGGCCAGCTTCGCCATGCGAATGAACGACCAGCAGGAGACGTCCATAGCGAGCAGAAACCCTTCCTTCGAGCAATCCACCACGCGGCCCTGCAGATCGGCCTTCGGTGCGAATGCGATCGAATGGAGGCCAATATCGAGCTTGCCCCATTTCTTCTCGATCGCGTCGAAGACCGCCTCCAGCTGACCTTCGATCTGGAGGTTGAGCGGCATGAAGATCGAGGCTCGACCTCCTTGGCGAGGGGCTCGACGTAGGGTCTTGCCTTGTCGTTGCAGGTAGGTGATGGCGAGGTCTGCGCCGAACGCGCGAAAAGCCTTGGCGCAGCCCCAGGCGATTGATTGGTCGTTGGCGATGCCGGTGACGAGCGCCTTCTTGCCCTTGAGCAGTGGCAAGGTGGAAAGATCGATCATGCGCTGCTTCTCCTTCAAGCAGCGTTGCCGGCGTGCGTGCGCAGGACGCGCAGCGTGTGGCGAGCGATCATTAGCTCCTCATCGGTCGGAATGACGTAGCAGGAGACGCGCGCGACCCGTCGCGCGAGATCACGCCTCTCGCCCTTTGCGTTTGCGTGCAGGATCAAGCTCGAGTGCCGAGCCAAGCCAAGCCGCTTCGCCACGGCCTCGCGAATGGCCGGCGCGTTCTCCCCGATGCCGGCGGTGAAGACAAAGCCGTCGATGCCGCCCATTGCCGCCGCAAGCATCCCGGTGAAGAGGGCAATGCGGTAGACGAAATAATCCAGTGCGAGCTTGGCGCGCGGGTCGGAGCTCGCAAGTAGGTCTCTGCACGTCGTTGCTGATGCCTGACAAGCCCTTGAGCCCGCATTCATTGTAAAAAAAGTGCTCGATCTCTTCGAGCGCTCATGCCCTTCTCGTCATGAGATAGAGCACGATTCCGGGGTCGAGCTGCCCGGGACGCGTTCCCATAGGAAGACCATCAAGCGCGGTGAAGCCCATGGTGCTTTCTACGCTCTTGCCAGCGGAGATGGCGCACATGGATGCGCCGCTGCCGAGATGCGCGACGACTACACGGCCCTGCGCGATGTCGGGCGCGATCTCCGGCAAGCGGCTCGCGATGTACTCGTAAGACAACCCGTGAAATCCGTAGCGGCGCACGCCCTCCGTGATAGAAGCTGCTCGGGGAGGGCATAGCGGTCGGCGACCTCCGGATGGCCGCGATGAAACGCCGTGTCGAAGCAGGCGACCTGCAGCAGCTGCGGCTGTCGCTGCCGGACAGCGCGGATGGGGGCGAGATTGTTCGGCTGATGGAGTGGGGCCAGTGGAGAAAAGACTTGCTAGCCGGTCGAGCACAGCATCGTCGATGAGCGATCGGCTCGCTGTAGTCGGGCCGCCATGCACCACGCGATGGCCGATCGCGGTCGGCAAGCTTCCGATCTGTGCGCGCAGGAACGCTACCACCCTGTCGAGCGCCGCTGGCACGTTGCCGACCTCTCCGCGCAGGCCAGGTCTCGTCGACGAGCGTCTCCTCGCCCATCCCGCTGTGGCGACGAGGCGCGGATGTACGCCGATCCCTTCGATCTGTCCTTTCAGGCGGCGCTGCAGCTGATCGCCCGCGCCGACCGAAAAGAGCTGAAACTTGATGCTCGAGCTGCCGGCGTTGACGACGAGGATAGTCTCGCGTCACGGCTTCAGGCCCGGATCGGCTGCTTCGCCATCTGGCTTTGGCGAAACAGCACCGCCACGGCACAAGAGGCCATGCGCGTCCTCACATTGTCCGCGCGCGAGGTCAAGATGATCGGCACGCGTGCGCCGAGCACGATGCCGGCCGCGTCGGCATGCGAGAGGAAGGTCAGGTTCTTGGCCAGCATGTTGCCGGCCTCGAGGTCCGGCACCACGAGGATCTGCGCCTGACCGGCAACCGGCGACTTGATGCCCTTGATGCGTGCCGCCTCGGGGCTGATCGCGTTGTCGAAGGCAAGCGGACCATCGAGCTCGCCGCCGGTGATCTGACCGCGATCGGCCATCTTGCAGAGTGCCGCCGCCTCGATGGTCGAGGGAATGCTCGTGGTCACCGTCTCGACAGCCGAGAGGATCGCGACCTTCGGTATCGCCAAGCCCGAGTCCGGCGTAGAGATCGATAGCGTTCTGGATGATGTCGCGCTTGGCCATGAGGTCTGGCGCGATGTTCACCGCGGCATCGGTGATGAACAAAGTCTGTGGATGGCCGGGCACATCCATGACGAAGACGTGGCTGATGCGCCGTCCTGTTCGTAGTCCGGTTTCCCGCTTCACGACCTCGGACAGCAGTTCGTCGGTGTGCAGGCTTCCCTTCATGAAGAGTTCGGCCTTGCCGGTGCGGACGAGCTCGACCGCCTTCTCGGCGGCCGCCTGGCTGTGCGGCACGTCGACGATTTCAAAATTGCCGAGATCGAGCGAAAACGCTTGCGCGACACCGAGGATCTTGCTCCTTGGGACCGACGAGGATAGGCTTGATCAAGTCCCGCCTCGGCGGCCTCGACGGCACCTTTCAGCGAGGTCTCGTCGCAGGGATGCGCCACGGCGGTCGCAAGTGGCGGCTTGGCCCTTCGCTGCTGGCGATCAGTCGGTCATATTTTTCGTGACGCCGCAAAGTTGGGCCGCAGACGAATTCTCGTTCATGGCTCAGTTCTCCACCAGGCGAGTGGCCGCGAGCAGTCGTCGCGATTGCTAATCGAGCCGCGCTGCAGTCTCAGCTCAAGTTGCGCGAGTGGGGCCTATGCGACTTAGCGGCTGGCGATCGCACCGAGGCCAGTACGGTCTCCATGAGCCTCTCCCTCGGCCCACCGTTCTTTGGAGCTCTAACTTTCTTCCTCGACCTCAAATATCGCTTCGATCTCGGCTAAGCGGCTCTTCCCGACTCTTGCTTTCTACGCCAATGACATCCACTGAGCTTGCGCAAAACATCGTTGCCATTTGCTTGGCCTGTTCTAGATCCGCGTTGAGCATGGTTGGGATTGCCTCGATGGCACGTCGCTCGTCGAGCAGACAGCGTGAAAAACTGATCGCGCACCATTGTCTTGAAGGCCGCGAGCGAAAGTCCCGTTGCCAGCTTCTTCACGCATACTTCTCAAGTAGGCGGAAGCCGCGTTCATCGGCGACACCTTCTGGCATTCTGATGTAAAGGAGAGCGCGGATCGCCGCCTCGCGTGGATCTCGCCTCGCGCTATTTTTCTTGTTAGCTCTTCGATCCGCTGCGCAACGAAGGCGCGGTACACGGCGTCGACGCCGGGCCGGTGACGCGGAGTCGCATCCGACGCCTTCAGGCCGACAAGTGCTTGCAGAAGCGGTGAGCCGTAAACGGCGTGGAACATGCGTCTCCGACGAAGCCGTCTCGCATTTCGCCGTAAGTCATCGAGCGAGGACTTCGATTGCCTTTCCGATCCGCTCCTGTGTTTGCCAGAGGGCATTGTCGCGCGGAACTGACTGGCGATCCTCGCGCACGTCTTCGACGCAAAGGCGCCAGAGAATTCAGGAAGGGGTTGGTAGGCGAGAACATCTCGTAGGGTATTCGGAGCGGGATGCATTCGCCGCATCCAGTCGGCTAAACCCTTCGTTTGTCCACGCCCGCACCCAGGCTGAACGAAGGTGCGATAAAGTCCGAGATTGATTTCCGAGATCTGGCGCGCGACCGCCGCAAACTCGACGTTCGTCTTCCTCGGTGTTGCCGCCAAAGGCTCGGATATCTTCTAGCGTTCGAGCCTCGAACCGAACCAGATAGTCTACCGCTCAACCAGATCAGTCGTCGCTGACTGCCTGCATCCTTCGGCGTCATCACTGCTTCGTAGAGGCCAGGCGGCAGCACATCGATGAGGTCGATATTGCTTGCGAACTTATCATGTTCCTTCTTCGCTACGGAACCGGAGACGAAAATGCCTAGATGGCCGATCGACTCGTGCACGGCATAGATAATGGTTTGTCCGTGCGCTCGGATGTCGTCGACGCTCCCGTAGAGATCGAGGATCCACCCAAGTGCCTGAGTTGGTGGAGTGATGTTGTCGGCCTTGGAGCAGAAGACCACGATCGGCGAACGGATATTTCGCAGATCGATGCTCGAGCCGTCGGATGCCACGATATCAGCGGTCGAAAGCTTGTTTCCGATAAACAACTCATCGGCAATGAATTGCATCTCCTCGGCGTTGAGAAGAATGTGGCCGCCCCACCATTTCTCGAATTCGAGGTAGCGAGGGGCTTCCGTGTCGATGTTGGAATAGAGATTATACTGCTTGCTCCAATAGGTATTGGCCGGGTTAAGATTCTCGAAATTGTTGACGAGCCAGGCGCCATCGAACTTGCCGGCGCCAAGGTCACCCATCAGCGCTGTAAGCCAGGTGCCTCCAAGGAGGCCACCGGTAGTAGCGCATGGGGTTTTCCCCGCGCACGCCAGCCCAATAGGAAAGCGGCGAGCCCGCAATGATGAGCGGGCCAAAAAGATCCGGCCGCTTGGCTGCCACCATCATGATGGCCCAGCCAGCCTGGCAATTGCCGACGACTGCCGGTTTGCCATCTGCGTCCGGATGAAGCGCGATCACGCGTTCGAGAAAGGTCAGCCTCGGCAAGGCTGATGTCTTCAATCGTCTGTCCAGCTACGGGCTCGGGCAGAAAGCCGATGAAATAGCAGGGGTGGCCGGCCTGAAAGGCCACCCCGATCTCGCTCTGCGCTTTAAACCCGCCGATACCCGGTCCATGGCCAGCGCGTGGATCAACGATGACGAAAGGCCGCTTATTCTCATCGATCTGGACGCCTTTCGGCGGAACAACACGCGCCAAAATATAGTTCACCGGACGAGGAAGCGTGCGCCCGTCCATGATGAGTTCGCAGTCGAATTTGAGGACGTGAGGCGCAGGTCTTGGCGGCGTGTTCCGCGTACTGCTTGCTACGCTGTTGCATTACGTCGAGGAAGAGGACCCCGCGCTGCCAGGCATCAATCCAGTAGGACCACGCGTCCAAAACCGGGAGTAGCCCAAACCAAGGAATGGGGTTGCTTGCAGCTTGAGCGGGGTTATTTGACTGGCCATAGAGGGGTCCTCTTGGAACTAGAACACGGTCGAGCAGGATGCCCGCCAACCCCCCCTCTCAATATCTTGCAAGCGAACGTCTATCAGGACAACTTTGTCATCTTGCTGACACCAAAAGCTCCGGACTCTCTTGGCGAAGGAAACTGACCAGCACTAAAGCCTACCATATTCCAATTGGCTCACCGATAGGGTTTTCGCTTCTGGCACTGGCTTGATGGCGGAAATGATCAGCCGGGGCCCGCATCATGCTTTCGCGTGCAAAGAGGCGGAGCAGATTGCTCGCCGCCCCCACTCAACCATTGGTGTGCGCCAAAACTATCCGGCTCAGTGGGTTAGGCGCCTCAATAGACCCTTCCTTCTCTCAACCATTGGAGGAAGGAGCGTGCGCCGTCTGGCCGACTTCAATATACAACCCTTGCGCCCACTGTTACGCGTAAATCAGGGCAATTTTCCCGCCATTTGGCCACTCGCTAAACGCCAATCGAACCGAAGCGTCGCGCAGCCCATTTGACGTTACACGGCGGCCTGGCGCCGCGAGGCTCTCCCAATATAAGCGGTCACGGCACCAAGCCTGACCCGCCTCCTGCAGGGGAACTGCCAGGGGATGGGCTGGGGGTATTTTATCGGAAGCGTTGGAATGATTTTAGAAAAGTTACTAATGGCCCTTCGGTGACTATGGCGAGATCGGCTCCGTGGCTGTCTTGCCATCTTCTTTTATGGCCCACCAACTTGCTGCCGGACGTTCTGACACGTCCTGTCTTCTTTATGGCCCACCAACTTGCTGCCGGACGTTCTGACACGTCCTGGGCCAAACTTTAATTCGACTAGTTGGATGACTCTCAAAATTGCCTCAGCCGGCTCTACTGCGCGCATGTCGGCTTCGTGCCAAGAGCGGACTTAGCCCGATCTGCGCACTTGGCCTGCTCACGCTAGCAAGCGCGTTGTCCAACTTAGCCAGTAACGTTGTATGGGGTTACAGCTGCCGCGCCAGGGGCGTCGCTGTGCTCACGAATTGTCACAGGCGTGTTAGGGCTAAACACGCCAACGCAACTCTTGCCCTCACGCCTCGCTTGGTACAGTGCCTCGTCCGCCTCATGGTACATCTGGGAAAAATCGGTGTCCGCTCCATGTGAGGCGATCCCGATCGACAAGGTGGGCTTAACTCCCGCGAGCGGCATCTTTTGTTGCCCGAGTTTGTCGAGGATGCGCTCTGCTGTTTGTTTCGCGCGGTCCATATCGCAATCGGCGGAGAAGACCATCAACTCGCCTTCTCCAAGACGCGCGCAGATGTCTCCATCGCGGACGCTTTGGCGAACAGCCTCGGCAGTGCATACCACGATCGCATCAGCGGCGCTGCGCCCTCGCATCGCGATCATTTTTAGATGATCGATGGCGACGAGCAACATCGCATAGCTCGCAACGTTACCGGCGAGGGCCTTGTTCACTGCGTCCTTGGCGCCCCGCCGATTGAGCAGTCCCGTTAGATCATCACGAGTTGCTCCGTAATAAAGTTGCCGCAGGCGGCGCTGGAGATCGCCGTAGTAAAGCGCCACGATGAACCCGATGGCTAAGGCGAGCATTAATGCTGCCACCAGACTCCCGATCTCGATCTTTTGGAAGCGTGCCTCCTCCGCGAGGTAGTACCCCAAATCGAAGTCAACGCCGACAAACCCACTGTACGCGCCATGGCTGTCATAGATGGGCACGTGCGCAGTGAGGAAGTAACCGTAATCATCATGCTCATAGGTGGGCGTCACATAGGTTTTGCCTGCTGCGATCTGATCGAGCCAGTCATCTGCGTACGTCTGTTGCAGTTTGAAGGGCTCCATATAGCCCGACGCGCGTAAATGGTTTTTGGTGACCAAGTCTCCAGATGTGGCCGTATCGAGAATGAAGTAGGGGGTACGGTCTCGATCGACCATCGTATACACGTAGAAGAGGTCTGAGTTCGCCGAATGAAATCGCACCAGAGGCTTCAGCGCTGTTGCGTAGAGCTCAGCGCTGTAATTGGCAGGGTCGAGCAATCGACGATGGAGATCTCCATCCACGACGCTAGCTGCGAGTTGCCCGATCTGTCCCACGTGCGAACGAACGACTTCCCACCGCGCCTGCTTCGACAGCCATTGTGGGACGGTCACAATGGATAGGAGGATAGCAGCGGCTGCGATGCTCGCGATGACGAACACATCGCCGCGGAATTGACGGGAAGGCGCTCTCGTTGGGCGTCGCAATTTCGCAAGCGTGCTCATTGGCTCTCGCGACAGAGGAGGCGGCAAACACTCTGCACCCTGAAGATTGGAGCCAATTGGCTATTTTAAAGTTGGCAACGCCAACAACAGTCGCGCAGGGTGAACAAAACCTTTAGCGCCGCCGGCTTCGCCACCGTTTGTCTGTTTTGGACCATAAGCCGGCATCAGAGCCTGCGTGCTGGCCCTTGGCGCCTCTCCCGCAAAAATGTCGCAGGGCTCAGTCCTATGCCTGCCAACTTCCGGGAGCAAAGGAGACAACAGACGATTGGGAGCAAGCACTATGCACTCGTTGCTTTCTCTGTTGTCCAGCGCTGTGCTGGCCGCCCTGGTGTATGGGCTAAGCTTTTTTCCGTCCGCCACCTTGGGTCAAGACGATGAAGTTGAACACACAATAAGTCGGGCTGACCAAAACGGCGCCAATCCCGACGCTCAAGATGCTCAGGCGCAATCTGATGCCCTGCAGAGTTGAACTGTCAGTAGCAAACATTTACCTGAGTACCCAGCTCAACAACACGATCTCGCAGTTGCAAGTAGCTGCTCGTATCACCAGTGTTCCGAGCCCTGCAGAAAATCGATCGATAGCACAGCGTTCGTGGTCCCTGCGGAGCGCTTGACCCTGGAGCGTCCACTCGTGGTGATTAGCTTGGGGACTTTTCAACCCCGCATGTCCTTGCTTGAGGGCGCCTACTTGGAGGAGGAAACGCATCATGAAGGTGTCGGACATCATCCAGACGAAAGGCTCGGCCGTCAAAACAGTCAGACCCGAGTTATCGGCGCGCGAGTTGTCAGTGAGGCTACATGCCGACCAGATTGGGGCCATGGTTGTAAGCAGTGATGGCAAGTCCATCGACGGCATCGTTACCGAGCGGGATCTTGCTTACGGTCTCGCGGCACACGGAAGCGAGTTACCAACGATCGCAGTTTCCAGACTAATGACGAAGGTTGTCGTCGTTTGCTCACCGGAGGACAGCATCACCCATGTGATGAAGCTGATGACGCAACGACGGGTCCGCCACCTACCTGTCAGGGAAGGTGCCCAGCTTGTGGGAATCATCAGCATCGGCGACGTGCTAAAACACCGACTTGATGAACTCGAATTGGAAGCAAATGTGATGCGCGATTACGCCGTTGCCGCCAGACCTTAGTGTCCGTTTAGGTCAGAAGCGGACCAATAGAGCGCGCATCGATGACTTCTGCTTCCCTCGACAGCGGACATGCTCAGGGTCGGCGGCGTAGTGAGGGCATCCTTGTCGTCCTGGATTGCCCCCACACCGGAGCCGGTTATGTCTGACCTTAAGGATCGGCTTCGAAAGTAAGCCTCGAAGCCGAAGTCGTTCAATAGCCCTTCGCTATTCCGCCGCGACGGGAGACGCCACGCTTGGGGAACTCTTGGCTTGGGACCCGAAGTTCGCCGAGCCATTTGCCCCTGGAGCCTTGATCTCCGCGAGTGGATTGTCGGAGCGGCGTGACTTTCCTTCGAAATAGGCACCCTGCTCGATGGCAAGGCTCTGGTGGAAGATGTCGCCTTCCACATGGGATTGCGCCTGGAGCGTAATGCGCGAGCCCCTGATTGATCCGACAACGTGGCCGCGCACAACGACATCCTCGGCCGCAATACCACCCGTCACCTTTGACTTGTCGCCGAGCAGAACCGAGCCACAACGGATGTCGCCCTCAATCTCGCCGTCGATTTGCAGCTCGCCTTTAGAGGTGATGTTGCCTTTGATCGTCAGGTCCTCGCCGATAATCGACGGGACCATCTTGCTCGCACTTGGGCCGGGGCTCTTGGAAGCATAGGTTGCCGGCCGCTCGGTGAAGGGCGTCTTCGCATCGTCCCCACCCAATTTGGTGATCTTCTCGCCCGCCTCGGGCTTGGTCGTGAACATACTGGTACCTCCATCGCAAAAACTGAGATGCAGCGCCCGGACCGGCGCCAGGTACGCAACTTACGCCACGCTAAGCCACCAACAGGGATTGTCGCGGAGCTTCCCGTAGAGGGCCAAACCCCCCGCTACTGCCCAGACAATATCGCCTCGCCCTGTTCTCCTCAACCTCGTACTCACGCTGAAGCGTGTGCCCAAACTGTCAGCCTGGTAGCACCCCTTGCGTTACTGCACCCCTTTGGCCTGCCCCTTTCTTCTCAATGCTCACATTTCCGAGTAGGTGATGCAGGGAAGCGACACCAGATTTGCGGTAAAGCATTTATGATTATGGCGACTTCCGCATTGGGGTCTCCACATTGCAAACTCAGCCCCGTCCCTAGCGGGGCTTTTTGTTTGTGTTGGCTTCGGGCTGGTCCATCTCCCCCGAGCGTAAACCCAACTCGAAGAGGCCCGCATGGCATTGATCAAAACTCTCCTAGAGAAGCCTCCGAGCCTGACGAGTGCGTCGAAGTACACGACGTTCAATGGCTTCGTTTACTTGGTGGTTGGCCTACTCTTGATTGTCTGGCCCGGCGTCACCCAGACCCTCTTTATGGACCCCACCTTTGTCGGGCATGAGGAAGGACTCATGCGGGTGATTGGCCTGACGGTCGTTGTAATCGGCTGGCTTTACGTTTTCGGAGGTCGTTCCCAGGCACAACAAATCGTCGCGGCTTCCGTTATCGACCGATTGATATTCGTTCCGGCTGTGCTCATACCGGTGGCAATGGCGGACGTGTTTCCGCATCTACTTCTGACATTCGCGGCTTTCG
This sequence comes from uncultured Alphaproteobacteria bacterium, assembly GCA_963798815.1. GTDB lineage: Bacteria > Pseudomonadota > Alphaproteobacteria > Rhizobiales > Methyloligellaceae > Methyloceanibacter. The sequence goes on along the minus strand of CAWCUW010000003.1, from coordinate 278,819 downwards.
ACGCCTTGCTTGCCATAGGCGCTTGGATTCTCTTTGCTCGCACGTAATGTCCGCTATGGGCCAAAAGGCGACGTGAAGCAGGTCAACGCGCTTGTCCGCTAAGTGCCAATAGCGGACATCGTTTCGCGAGCGCTACTGTGCGACCTAACCAGAATGTTGATGAGTTCGACGAAGCCTCCACGATTTAGTCTTCCCTGGTAAACCACTGCGTTATAGCGCCAACCCACCCCGCGCTGTCAGCACTCTCCCTGCAAATCGGCGGCTCCTGCGGTCGCGGCGGCGGGTGATCTTCCTTGTATTGAACGAGGACCGGCTCGAGAGTTTCCCTGGGCCAAAAGTTCGGAGAGTGGATTTCTCTCAAGCAGGAGGTGTTCCAATATACTCCCGCGCGCGATGGCGACCGGCCCGCCTTCACCGCTCGCGCAACGGCGACGATATCGGTCGATTCGGGATAGATGTAGAGCGTCGTCGGCTTATCCTTCACGATAGGAATGATTTGTTCGGCATCTGACGGCGACCAAGTGGTGCAGCCGTTGCTACGACCGCCGGTGTAATTCACCAGCTTTCCAAACGGAACATAACCGTCGTCGTTCGCGTAGGGATCATCCCGAGCTTTTAGGAGACAGCTTCCTTTTACCAACACGGCCGGATGACCCCCGATGGCGCGCCGTCTGGCGTTCGCCGCGTCGCCTTCGCCATCGAATTGGACGAACGACCGCATCAGGGCCACGCTATTTCCGCCCAGGTCGCGATAGTAACCTTTGAACGAGGTTCTGATTTCGGCCGTCACATACGGGCCGCCGGTCGTCAGTTGTGAATCCATCGCATTGCTGAAGTTCTTTGCGCAGCGGATGTCGTTTGCAAAATCCGCGATGCCTTCAAGGTTGCGCCCGTCGCCATGTCCGGATGGAACGGAACGAAATGTTCGGTCGGCTTCGCAAATGATGTAAAATCGGCGTCCCAAGCCGCCAGGGCGCGTGGCGTCCATGGCGAAGTAGCAGGGATTGTTGACTGCGCCTTCGCTCACCTTCTTCAAATAAAGCGCGCGCGCCCTCTGCAAGACCACTGGGGCGATCTGTCCGTCGCCTTCGCCCACATGGGCCTGCAGCCAATCCGGATCGAGCCACGGCAGCTCCGCAGCAAATGATCGGGGCCAGCCCGACAAGGCACCGCCGATCATAATGAGGCTGGCGATGGCGACGATAGCTAGAAGGAGCGATCTCAACCGCATCCGATCAATTCTCCTATCGGACTCAGTCAATGCGAACGGTCGCATCCACTTCAGATTAGGCAGGCCATCTTGCCGTTATCTTAAAATGTGCCCCTTAGCGTACTCACCTTAGTGGCGTTTCTCCGGCGCGAGAGGATCAGCAATATGGCAAGAGCACCGCCGCGTCTGCGTGCGCATAGTCGGAGAGCGGAGGGGGAAGCCTTGGCACAAACACGCTAGGTGAATTGCAGTGCGACCTCAACGACGCCCGCGTTTGTGGCGTCGATGTCGCGGAGCGGCTGCGTGTCCTAGCGGCATCTCATTCTCGAACGACGCGTCTCTGGCGACGCTAGCGCCGCGCACCCACTGGGGACCGCTTTGGGTCAGAAGCAGACATGTCGCGTCCACGGCGAATGTCCGCTAAGTGCCAGGAACAGACATGCGGTCGAGCGCCCGCGGGCGACTTGATGCGAATAGGGCGGTTACCGGCTGATGGTACGTCCGGACGCCTATTCGCATGACGATGGTGCTGGTGCACCTCTGAAGCGGTCGTTCATCCACCTAATGGCGGTGGGCGCGGCGTCGCGGGCGACGAAAATGTGCGACACGCCGGGAAGCTCGACAAAGCTTACCCGTACCCCTTGGGCGCATAGCGCCTTGGCGAAACGCTTCGTGACCTGCGGATCCACCGTCTTATCGGCGGTGCCTTGGGCAATGAACACAGGTGCACCGGCTGGCGCCTGACCTGGCGAGTTGCGCACCATGATCCCTTTCCAGGGCTCGGTCTTGGATGGATCGATCTTCAGGAACCGCTCCTTCTGCAAGGGCTTCTCGTTCGTCTCGAGGGCCTCGAACTGCGCGATCGACGTAAGGCAGCCTAGGGCGGTCTCCTTGAAGGCCGTCATCACGTCAGGTTCGACAATGGTTTCTGGCGAGACGTTCTCCAGCCTTGTCCAGGAGAGCAACGCCATCGCGATCAAATCCTGCTCAGTTGCCGCGTCGTCTGCGAACAGGTCGACGAGGTAGGTCGCAGGCGCTGCCGCCGCAACTCCGACCAGCGTGAGGTCCGGGGCATAGCGGGCGGCAAGCTCGCCGGTAAAGAGGGCGGCATGGCCCCCCTCGCTGTGACCCCATACGGCGAAGCGGTTGGAAGCGGTGTTCTTAGAGAGATGTCGCGCAGCGCGCACAGAGTCCAACACCGCCCGGCCTGCGCTCTCGCCGATCAGATAGGGGTGGACGCTGTCAGTGCCGAGCCCCGGATAGTCAGTGGCGACTACGATGTAGCCGAGGCTCAGCATGTCGTTCAGATTCCAAATCAATCCAGCTCTGTCAGGATACAGCGATGGCGCGCAATCCGGCGCCACGCCCGAAGTTGGGTGCGCCCAAGCGATGATATTGCGGCCGCCGGACGGCGCAGGACCGGACGGGATGAAAATCGCGCCCGAGACCGGGATCGGTTCGCCCTTCAACCCGGTGGAGCGGTAGAGAAAACGGAAAGCTTCACTATTAGCGGGGCCGCCACTCTCCAGCGCCCATACCCTAATGATACTTCCCGGCGTGCCTGCGATCTCGCTGGGCTCGACGTCGTAAAGAGCTGCGGCTGGGTCCCCGCCAAGATTGAGAAACATGGCCAACGACCCCGTCGCCGCAAACCTCGACAACCACTTGACCGCGAGCATTTCCTTTTCCCTCAAGTAGAAGCGGATTAACCCTACAAAGATGCGAGGCTTTGGAGTCATGCTCTCAAGCTGGAGATGCTCCCTGATGTCAGAGCCCTATTGAGCCCAACTCAGCGTAACGGTCGCGCGACATTGAGGCCAACCTGCCCTTCGTAGGACATCGGCTGCAACGGGGCCCAGATCACTTTGTCGGTCGCACGTTGGCTTCCCTTGGACGTAGCTGCGCCTAGGCTTCCAAATCTCCCCGCCCTAACCAACATCTGGGCGGCTTGTGAATGTCCAGATGAATTGTTCAGCGGCAAGCACCGGAAACCTAGGCGCCGCGATCACTCGCCGATCTTCTTGAGTTCGGCTTTCTCTTCCGGAGTGACCTCACCTGCGTCCTCAAGTGCCTTGATGCACTCCGGGGAGAGTTCCTTGCCGTGGTCCTTCATACAAAGGGCCAGTAACTGACTTCCGAGTCCGTCCTGGTTGCAGTATTGCCGATAATCATAAGCGCAGTTCTGGCTTTCCTCCTGAGTGACAGGCCCAGCGATGACGCCGGTGGAAAACGTCCCAACCAGAACTGTGACCGCAAAAAAGCATTTACGCATGTCTCTCTCCCCGTAGATTTGGCCTGGCTCAAGGCGGGCCCACTGCACACATTGGGTCGTCCTCCAAGGAATTTGTCGATGCAACGCTGGTGACCTTTGCCCCCAATCCGAGATCCTTCCAGACACATCGAGACTTATTTGAGGCCAGGCGACGGATTGTGTCTCACTGCAGGTCGCACCTTCATTTCCATCGACATCGGGGCGTCACAATTTGGTGTGCAAAACTCCTCAGTTCATTAGGTGTTTACATACGGAAAACGCGAGGGAGACCGTCGAATGTCCTGGTCGAGAAGACGAACTTTAGGGGGATTGGTTCTTGCGGCCTCGCTGTGGGGGTTGGTCGCTAATCCGATAGGGCATGCGCAGGCTGCCGGCGACGACGCCCTCCAAATTCTGAAGGCAATGTCGGACTATCTTGCCGGTCAGAAAACGATTTCGGCGACCTTCAATTCAACCCTGGAGGTGATCACGCCGAATATGGAGAAAATCCAGTTCGCCAGTTCCGGCACGCTTCTAATGCGCCGACCGAATGAGATTCGAGCCACGCGCACCGGCGGCTATGCCGACGTTGAGATGTTTTTCGACGGGAAGATGCTCACCGTGTATGGCAAGAACATCAACGGCTATACGCAGCTAGAGTCTCCAGGCTCGGTTGACCAGCTGATAGATACGTTGCGAGGGCGTGGATGGGCGCTGCCGGGAGCAGATCTCTTGCTCGGCAATGTGTTCGACACGCTGAGCGCCGACGTGATCGAGGCCAAGCATATCGGTCGTGGCGTTGTTGGCGGCGTCGAGTGCGATCACCTCGCGTTCCGAAACCAGGATGTCGATTGGCAACTTTGGGTGGAGGTTGGTGAAAATCCAATTCCGCGGAAGCTGGTCATTACTAGCAAGGCGGTCGGCGGAGCGCCGCAATATACGCTCACGATAAAAGACTGGAAGACCGACGTGGCCGCGGATCAGACCGCATTCGAGTTCAAGCCCCCGGAGGGTGCGGATAGGTTGGAGTTGGAGGCTCTTGCCAAGCTCGATGAACTGCCCCCAGCCTCACCGGCAAAAGGACAATAGTCATGAACAAATCAGTGAAGACGCTAATGCTTCTCGCGGTTGCGAGCGCTATCGGTGTGGCCAGTGTTTTTTGGAACGGAGACTTCACTCCGAGCAACAAGTCCGGCTTCGTGACAGAGGCGCAGGCCATCATCGGCAGACCCCTGACACCAATGAGCTATGCCGGAGTTGCAAGGCGCACGGTCAGGCGGTGCGCAGTTGGCGTCTATTATTGCTAGAGGTATCGAATTGAGGTCGTCATCGACGAAGGACTGATCCTTTGATTGGACTTGACTTGATCCTGCACGGCCAGGTCGTTGGATTGAGCTTTCGGTGGTGATTCATTGAACGAAGAGCCGTTCGATTCCGTGATCGCTCGGGACGCGAAACTACGCTTTCGTCGCCTGCAGGAGCGGCTAGGCGATCCCCTACTCACGGTGCTGACGATCCTGCTAGCACTGCTGCTATTCGTGATAGCGCCACTTCACGCGGCGGGTATCGTCATAAGTCAGGATGTCGGGCTTGCGTTCGCCCTGGTGATCATCGTCACCGTCCTCTTCGCCTACAGACTCTCGGGCGCCGTTATCGTGTTGCTCGTAGGGTTTGGCCTTGCACTGGCGGCGACTGTCCTTCGCCATCGACATCAAACGCCTCTGGATCTTTATCTCGACGCCACTGCCTGGATCCTCTTAGGCCTCGCCCTGAGTTGGGTGGTTGCCCGCGCGGTATTTGCGCCCGGACACATCACCTACCATCGCGTCATGGGAGCGATCTTGCTCTACCTGACAATCGGCGTGACCTTTGTGGCTCTCTATACGTTTGTTGGCTTGCTCGTTCCGAACGCATTCTCTGGGTTGTCATTGAAGGACACGCCGACGCTCGGCAGCACCATGATCTTTTTCAGCTTCGGAACTCTCACCGGGGCGGGAGCCGGGGATATTGCGCCGCTACACCCGTTCGCGCGCAGCCTCACGAACGTCGAGGCAATGCTCGGCCAGCTTTATCCAGCAACATTGCTGGCGAGGATCGTGACGCTCCAGATCGAGGACGGAGGCAAGGTGTGACGTGCTTTTAGGGCCAGCCGGGGTTCGAATGTCCGCTTAGGGTCATTCGGCGACGTAAGCGGGCCGTGCATTGACCTCCGAAAAGAGTCCGGAACCGGACATCAAATTGCGCCGCGTAATGTCTCATGCCAGGTTTGTCTGACAGTGCCGGTGCCTACTGTTAAACGCGTAAGGTGAGCCAGAAATGAACCCACACAAAATAAAACCAGTCAGATCCCCAATCCTTGCGCTCGGAGCATGCCTCCTTGCCACTATTGCCTTTACGGTCGAGACTCATGCTCAAGCCAAGGAAAATGCCAATTTCGAGGCTGGGATCGCAGCTTATCAAGCTGACGACCTGCCACTTGCCTACAAGGAGTTTCTCGCAGCTGCTAAGGAAGGCCACGCCGATTCCCAATTCAATGTGGCCTTGATGTATGAGCAAGGCATCGGAGTTGGAAAAGATGAGAAGGAAGCGGTTGTCTGGTATGGCAAAGCCGCGTCGCAGGGGAATGCGGCCGCGCAATTCAATCTAGGGGTGCTCTACGAAAATGGTCGTGGCACTAAGATTGATTTCGCAAAAGCCAATGAGTGGTATCGCAAGGCGTCGGTGCAGGGGGATGCGCTGGCCATCGGCAATCTAGGCATGTTGTATGTGCGTGGTCAGGGTGTGAAAGAAAACAAGGTAGTCGGCGTGGCGCTACTCTTGCGGTCTGCCACCCTAAATTCTTCACCCGGAAACCACGCCAAACAAAATCTTGCAACCACTCGCGGCTTAACAGCTGAGATGATCGTCGCAGCCCAAGCACTCTCCGAAGAATTTACGAATGCGAAGAATCTGCTAGCGCCGCTCGATCAGGCACTGTCAGAGTAATTGGCTTGAGCCTCCGGGCGAGGATCCTGAGCCTCCGGCGACGTCGCGCTACCGGCGACTATTCGGTGAGCTTCCGTCGCTGTCATGTCCGCTTAGGGTCAAACGGCGGCGACGCCTCGATCACTTGGAGAAGTCAGGCGGATCTCCGAGGGCGGCGCCCGTAATCAAACTCGCCGAGGAACGGCGCCGCTTTCAAGCGCGTTGATTTAGCAACCTGGTAAAAAAGGAGGCGATGTCGACGTGAAATCTGGGAAAGATCGTCCATTGGACGAACCGACTTTTAAAGCCTGTCAACAGGCCTTGAACTCGGCATTGGCAGTGGCCCGGCAATGGTACCGCGAAACGGATCCGCATTTAAAGGCTGAACTCGCGCTGCTGATAATTCGGGATGCGACGACGGGCGAAGTGAACCCCGCGGAGCTTCAAAGGCGAGCTTTGGAGAGCTACTTCCTGCGAAGGGAGAATAAGCAACCACACTGAGATCCCCCCAAGGATCAAGGCGCTTCGACCAATGTCCTGCTGGCGAAATTGTTTTCCGCGCGGTTGCTCAGGGTGAGAACGGAGACCGCACCTTTGCCTTTGACGTTTAGTTCTCCGAGCAACTCGCCCTCGAAGGCTGAGGCCACTTGCTCGAAGATCTCCCTGGTCACAGCCACGGTCCCGGGGGTGCTCAGTCCGACTAAGCGGGCTGCGACATTGACGGTGTCGCCCCAGATATCGAACTGGTAACGCTCCTGGCCCACAACCCCGGCCACGACCGGCCCGGCATGGACGCCCACCCTCACTTCCCAGTTCAGCTGGGCGTCGACTAAGGTCGAGGTCATCTCCAGCCCGCAGCGGACAGCGGAGCCTATCGGGTCAGTGACTTTGTGGAGCAAGCCGGCAACCGCCATGAAGCCGTCGCCGATAGTCTTGATCTTGTCGAGACCATGCTTCGCAGTGATGCGCTCAAAAATGACGAAGAGTGCATCGAGCCGCGACACCACGTCTTCAGGTTCGTGCTTGTCGCAATAGGCGGTAAAGTTGGTCACGTCGCAGAACAATACCGCGACATTCTCGTAACGCCGTGGGATCACGCTACCGATGCTCTTGATCTCGTCGGCGACCATTTTCGGGAGCAGCGCGTGTAGCAGCAGGTCGGCTTGCTTGCGCGCCTCCTGTGCTTCGATAACCGCCTCCTGCAAGGCAAGCTGGGTTCTCACCCTGGCGAGCACGATGGCGGCTGAGAAGGGCTTGTGAATGTAGTCGACCCCGCCGACATCAAAGCCTTTCTCCTCATCCATTTCGTCGGTCTTGGCTGTGAGAAAAATGATGGGAATGTCGCGCGTCGCCGGAATGTCCTTGAGTCTCCGGCAGACCTCATAGCCATCCATCCCGGGCATCGTCACATCAAGCAGAATGAGATTAGGCGTCTCCGCGCTGTTAGCGATGGCCAGCGCTTTCTCGCCATTGGTGGCAACCTTGGTCCTGAAAGAATTCTTCAGCACCCCAGAGACAACGGCCACGTTGGTCGGCGTGTCGTCGACAATTAAAACGAGCTTCTTGTCCGGGCTCGACATCATTCGCCTCGAGGTTGTCTATCAGACAGGAAACGACAAGCGGATCGCCTTCACCACAGCAACGAGGGAATGCGAAAGGGACACGAGGGCCTCATCGACATTTTGACCGGTCGTTATGGCTATTTCGACGTCCGCGGCATGTTTTGCCAGCGCGGTGACACCCAGGGTGCTTGCAGCTCCCTTTAACGAGTGGGCTTCACGCCCTGCTGTAGATGCATCACCCACGGAGAGAGCAATTCGAATAGCGTCAGCCGTCCCTATTTGCCTCTCGGCAAATTTGCGCAACAGGGACTCGTAACGCTCGCGCTTTCCACCGGTATTCTCGAGCCCGAGTGAGGTGTCAATTCCGGCAATATTGAGCGCGGCGCTATCGGGCCCCAACTGATGACTCCAACTTAACATCGACGCTGCGGCGTCCGGCCCACCGCAGCAAGACGCTAAAGAGTTCGTCCGGATCGATCGGTTTACCGATGTGGTCGTTCATGCCCGCGTTGAGGCACTTTTCGCGATCGGCGGCCATGGCGTTGGCGGTCATCGCGATAATGGGCAAGTCTTGCAAGCGTGGGTCCGACCTAATGGCGCGGGTAGCCTCTATGCCGTCCATCACAGGCATCTGCATGTCCATCAGCACGGCGTCGTAATCATTTTCCTGTGCCATCCTGACTGCAATCTCGCCGTTTTCTGCTAAATCGACTCGCATTGCGGCATCTTCCAACAGGCCGATCGCCACTTCCTGATTGATCTCATTATCTTCGACCAACAGCACGCGTGTCCCGCTTGTGCGAGCAATTTCGAAAGAAGGAGCAGCCTGAATATGACCTCCCGCCTCTGCGTGGACGTGCAGGATTGCAACGATCGTGTCGAAGAGCGTTGATGACGTGACAGGCTTGACGAGTACGTTCTCTAGCCCATTTTCCTCAGCCTGCTTCAACACGTCCTCGCGGCCATAGGCTGTCACCATCACGAGACGAGGTGGAGCAGAGAGAGCTGGCAGAGCAAGAATGCGCTTACTGGTTTCGATGCCATCGAGGCTCGGCATTTGCCAGTCGACGAAGATTATCTCATAAGGCTCGCTACGTTCGGCGCTCTGGCGAACCATCTCGATGGCTTCCTCACCGGAGGCCGCCTCGTCCGCGACGAAGGTCATGTTCCGCAGCATGTTCGACAACACCGTGCGAGCGGACGAGTTGTCGTCGACGATCAGGACACGTCTGCCGCAAAGGTCGGATCGAAGCAAATTTGGCCGGGGTGCCACAACTCCTTTGCCAAGGCGAGCGGTAAACCAAAAGCTGCTACCCTGACCCAACTCGCTTGTGACCCCAACGTCTCCACCCATCAGTTCGGCCAGGCGCTTGGAGATCGCTAGCCCAAGCCCCGTACCACCGTATTTACGAGTTGTCGACGTGTCGGCCTGTTCGAACGCTTGGAAAAGACGGCCGATCTGCGCCGCGGTCATGCCAATTCCGGTATCAGTGACTGAAAATTCGAGGAGATGGCTATCCCCACCGTCCTCCACGACTCGAGCCCTTATGACGACTTCGCCTACCTCAGTGAACTTGACCGCGTTGTTGCAGAAGTTAATCAGAATTTGCCCAAGCCGGAGCGGGTCGCCGCGGAGACGAGTTGAGGCGACCGATGGCTCTATATCGAATATCAGTTCCAATCCTTTGTCCGACGCCTTCTCAGAGATTAGATTGCTGACATTTTCCAGCACCTTGTCGAGATCAAAGTCGATGCTCTCGACTGACAACTTGCCGGCCTCGATCTTCGAGAAGTCGAGAATTTCGTTGATGATGCCGAGCAGGTGCTGCCCTGAGCTTCTTATCTTGAGCAGATAGTCCCGCTGGCGCGGCGATGGATCAGTCTTTAGCGCGAGATGAGAAAGCCCTAGGACGGCGTTCATCGGCGTCCGGATTTCGTGGCTCATATTTGCCAGAAATGCACTCTTCGCTTCATTCGCCTTCTCGAGTTCAGCCTGAGCCGCCTGGATAGCCTGCTCCGCAGCCTTGCGGGTGTTGATATCACTCCAGGAGCCGACAACCTCGAGAGGGCTACCCTCAGTGTCCCGCGTCAGATGTTGCTCATCGCTGACCCAGCAATAGGAACCGTCCTTCTTGCGGAAACGATATTCGGCCAAATGCTGTCCCGTCTGAAACAGCTGCGCCTGTTCAGCTTCAACTCCGGCGAGGTCTTCAGGATGGACACACCCCCGCCAGAAATCCGCATTTTTCAAGTACTCCTCCGGCCGGTATCCCAACATACCATGAAGGCTGTCGCTCACGAAGGTTGGTGCGAAATCTCCCCATGCCCGGAAGCTGTAGACGACCACTGGTGCGGCGCCGAGTAACAAAGACAGCCTAGCGCGCGCGCCCTCCTCGGCCTCCTTCGCCGCTTGCAGGTCTTGATTGTTTGTGTGCAACGCCTCGACCAGCTCCTCGACACTTTGGTCGGCAATAGCGGCCTGGCACCAAGAGATTGCAGCATCGGACAAGGGAATTGGGTCAATTCGGCAGAAGGCACGCCAGACTTCCCGTCCGCCTTCGATGAGGGGCTCAACCCGGTCGAAGCCTCTATGCAAAGAGGCGTCTGTTCCCCGCTGGGCCGCCGCGAACTCGAAGCAAAGTTCTTGTGTCGAGGCCGCGCCATTCAGCCCAACAAGCAACTCAAGAGCGGTGCTCCGGGTGACGTCCTTTGCATGGTCGGAGGCCGCTGCTGCGAGCCGGGTCGCTTTGCAGGAACTCACGCCGAGGCGCTGAGCGACGGCCAGCAGTTTGCGGCGCATGGCAAGAACACCTGCCTGACCGCTTAGCGACAGCGTGCCGAGGGTCACCATTTGCATCGCATCACCGCGCAAGAAGCATCATCCAATCCCTTTCCGAAACGACTGACCACGTTGAAGGCAATCGTCGGGGCCGGATCAAGCCCTAGGCTGGGATAGTCATCCGGCCTAAAGCGCCCAGCTACTCCATCAGAGAACAAGATCACGACATCGGTCGGCCGCATCGCGAACGCAGCGGGTCGTGGCGTTCGTACCCGCTGGCCAAGCACGCCTTCTCCGAACTCGAAGGTCCTCGTCACCACACCGAACAGGCGGCATCGCACATTGCCTACTCCTGCTACCCACCCCTCGAGCGTCCGGGTATCAAGCCACGCCACCGCTGCTACGGCGCCTCTCGTGCCGCGAGCGCTTTCATGTAGGACAGAAAGCGCGCCTTCGGGCGCTGGAGACACTGCGTCCGCTAACCACCCAGACAGGGCGGCGATGAGCCGGACGCCGACTGTATGCGCCTCAGGACCGTGACCGAGCGCGTCGATCACTACGGCAAATATACCCTCGCTCCGCGGCTGCACAAATACGGCATCTCCGGACAACGTCTCCCCGTCGCAAGGCCGCACGTAAGTGCCCAGACTCAATTCTACTTTCCACGCGACCCTACCCATTTGCTGGCAGTCACGATGGCCCCCAACCCTGGTTGGGATTCGATTACAAGTGAGTCCATGATCCGGGCCGTGCCCGGCAAACCCAAACCAAGCGTGCCGCCGGTAGAATAATGGTCCTGAAGCGCCGCATCGATGTCTAAAAAGCCTGGGCCGACATCGACCGCTTTGATCTCGACGCCGGCGCAGCCGGTCGAATCTTCTAACCAGGTCACCAGCAAGTGACCCCGGCCGCCGCCGTATTTGAGGATGTTGCGTCCGAGTTCAGACGCGACGGTCGCGATCATAACCACCTCCGCTGTCCCAAATGACGCTGCCAGACGCTTGTTGAACTGAACATTCACTACGGCGGCGTGGAGATCGGCTTCAGCCTGAATGTCAAAACGGCCGAGCGTCGTCCGGCTCATATTCGGGTTCGAGGTCGGAGTTCTGCTTGAGTTTCGGATTCGGGTTCGTCACAGCTAGGATTAAGCTCCAGCAATGCAAGTTCCAGATCGAGCGACGTTCTAAGCGATCCGGCCGAGATGTCGGCCGAGGCAAGATAGGCAACAATGCCAGGTCTCAGTCCCGCAATTACGCAGCGCAGACCAAGCCATTGCATGGTGAGAACGACCTTCTGCAACTCCCTGAACTCGTCGAGGTCGATCACTTCGCATCCCGAAACCTCGAACACCACGCTGTCGGCACCGTGCCGCGTCTGCATCTCCGCCAGCACATTGGAAGCGGCTGAAAGCGCAGCCGCGTCCGCCGCACCTTCCAAGGTGACGACGAGGGTTTGATCAATCCGACTGATTACATGACGCCCTTCTGCCACGCGGCCCTCCACGTTCCCTTAAGAGCGCCGATGTATTGCTTCAGAATGCGGCCTGGTAGTTGCCCTGCCATCGCGCAATGTGGGCTCAATGGTGGCAAGGGCGAGCTGAAGGGCATCGCGAAGTGTGGCTGTCGTTCGCACCTCCCCGACGTTTGCGCCCAACTCGACAAGGGTTCGCGCCACGCTCGGCGAGATCCCGGATATGATGCAATCGCACCCCATGAGCCGGGTTGCTTGCGTAATCCGAATAAAGTTATTCGCCACAGCGGTGTCGACGGTCACCACGCCGCTGATATCCATAACGAAAACTCGCGCGCGGCTCTCAGCAATCCGGGACAACGTCTTTTCCATGATGTCTTGGGTACGTTGCAAATCAACAACGCCGACCAGAGGTAGCAGTAGAACCCCTTCCCAGATCGAGGTCACCGGCGTGGACATTGCTAGCATTGCCTTGCCGCTCTCAACCACCCGCCTCTTGGCGAATTGGGCAATCTGATCGCTGGTTACATAAGTGTCGAGCATCAGTAGCTTCGTGAAAGCGCGGGTTGCGGGCTGGATCCTGTTCTTGGCAAGTCCACAATCCTGCAACTCCTCCATGAAGAGAAGTTGGAAGCGAAGCATGGCCGCAAAATAGATGAGATTGGGCATGTCACGCTGGGCGTGGATCTCCCCAATGTGGACGCGATAATCGATATACCGTTGGTCGACAACGCCGCTGAAAAAATCTGCCCAGTATACTTTCTGCAGTCTCTTGACCCGTTCCACCGTGTCTTGACTATTGAAGAACACATTGAACTCAGGCTGCTGCCCGAGCCACTCGTAAATCGGTCAACGACACGGTCGATCTTGTCGGCGAGCTGCTGCCCACATTCCTTCAGCAAGCTCAGGTCATCGGCCTCAACATCGAATTTTTTGAGCAGCGATTGAACCGCAAGTGATTGAGACATGTGGATCCCCTGGATCATTCAGAAATAACGGAAGCACGGGATGAAATTAGCTGCGTTCTAACCGCTTGGCGCGGCGCGACCCAAACATGAATTTCTCCGCAAATTAAGGCAGCGCCCATTCAAATTAAGGCAGACCGATTTGGGGTCAGAAGTTGACTGCGAGCCCACCGAGTTCGTCCGCTTCGTGCCTAAGCAGGCATGCCGACGTTGCTCTCATCGCGTTGTATTTCTGCAACATCGATCCCGATTTCTCGCCTGACAAGGTCTAACCAACTGGACTGCCTTAGTTTTGCGGCAGACACCGTGCTCTAGTCATGCTGCAAGGGTTACTGAGTTTGCCATTCCCTCTCATTGACGGAAATGCGCGGACAGACTGATTGAGGGGGGTCGTGCCGTGTATTCCCGCAGCGCCGATTTGACGAAGCTGGCTCTCCGCTCGGTAGCCCTGCTCTTGGTTTTCGGCGTCATGAGTTCAGGCCCCGCCCGCGCGGCTGATCTACTTAGTAATGGCGCCTACCAGCAGCCCACACCCGTGTCTTCCGGATGGGAGTTCCGCGTCACGCCTTACGCCTGGGCGCCCAGCGTGAACGGCGATGTCACCGTGCGCGGCCACACGGTCGATATTGATATGTCCTTCTGGGATCTCTTCAACTCCGGCGATTCCAAGGTGGAGTTGGAGTCGCTTCTTGCCTTGATGGGTTACGTCGAGGCCCGAAAAGGTCCCTGGGGCATTTACGGCGATGTGGTTTGGGGCAATTTCGATTTCTCGGGCGGGGCCGTGACCCAGCGTAATCCAATCGCTGATTTGAACGTGTCCGCCCGCGCGAAGGCGAGCTTAGGCTATGAGATTACGATGGCCGAGGGTGGGCTGACCTACGAGGTCGCAAACTGGGGTGGACCACGCTCCTCGACAGCCCTCGATCTGCTTGGTGGCGCGCGATATTGGAACCAAGAACTTGATCTCTCTCTCGCGGTCGACACCTCCGTCGATCTCGGCAATCTCGGCCTGGAGAGGTCGGGTTCGCGCGCCGTGGCGCGATCCGGTACGCTCGAATGGGTCGACCCGTTCGTGGGATTGCGCGTGCGGCACGAACTCGCGCCAGGGAGGGAGCTCCAATTTCTCGGCGACATTGGCGGCTTTGGCGTTGGTAGCGATCTCACATGGCAACTATTTGCCGGCTACAGCTTCGACTTTTCGCTCTGGCAATCGACCCTATTGCACGGGCTCGTTGGTTATCGCGCGTTAGCCGTCGACTACACCCAGGACAACGGCGCCAGCAGAAATAACCTCGACTTGATCCTGCACGGGCCTGTCGTGGGATTAAGCTTTCGCTGGTGACACTGCAAAGCACCGCGAGCGTGGAAAGTCTGCGCCTGGTCAAAAGCTGACGTCGGACCACCGGACCATCATGCCCGCTTAGTGCCATAAGCTGAATGCTCGATAGCCGACATGCTCGATGCGGCGTCAAAAGCGCGCGTGCCTAAGACGGACCCTCGCAAAATCGATTGCCTCCTCGCAAAATCCGAGTTGTTGCCATCAGGGAGACCTAATTTGACCCGTAGAAACGAGCGAGTGTTTTGGAGGGCTACATGAAGAGAGAATTGATAACGCTTAAGTCTTGGCCTTCTCGTTGGCACTGCTCTTTCATCGGTGGCCGCCGCCCAGCAAACGACCGGCGTTCCCGGAGCGCCTGATGCGACCAGCACCATCGACGGACGACAGATTCCGCCGCCTCCTGCCACTTTCGGCGGCACGATCAACCTTGATGCCCCCAATTCCACTCCCTACTGGCGGCCCACGGTGGTGCCGCCGAAGGGCGCTCCCAACATCCTCCTGATCATAACCGATGACGTAGGCTTTGCGGCACCGAGCACCTTCGGCGGCGTCATTCCAACGCCGACGCTCGATCGCATCGCCAGCATGGGGCTGCGCTACACGCAGTTCCACACCACCTCGTTGTGTTCACCCACCCGTGCGGCGCTTATCACCGGGCACAATCACCATTCGGTGGGCTTCGGCGTGATCGGCGAGGCTTCGACCGGCTATCCCGGCTACAACAGCATCATCACCAAGGACAAGGCGACCATCGGCCGGATCCTCGAGGCGAACGGTTACGCGACCTCCTGGTTTGGCAAAAATCACAACACGCCGTCCTTCGTGACGAGTCAGGCAGGCCCCTTCGATCAATGGCCAATAGGCATGGGCTTCGAATACTTCTATGGCTTCAACGGTGGCGAGACCAATCAGTGGCAACCTGATCTCTACCGCAACACCACGCGCATCTATCCCTATGTCGGCCATCCGAATTACAACCTCACGACCGACATGGCGGACGACGCCATCTCTTATCTCAATCAGCTCAACGAACTCGATCCAAAGAAGCCGTTCCTTCTCTATTACGCACCGGGCGGCACGCACGCACCTCATCATCCGACACCGGAATGGATCGAGAAATTCAAGGGCAAGTTCAGCATGGGCTGGAATGCCCTGCGCGAGCAGATATTCGCCAATCAGAAAAAGCTCGGCGTCATCCCGCAGGACGCGCAACTGACACCGTGGCCCTCCGACATTCTGAAGAACTGGGACGACCTAAATCCCGTCGAGAAGAAGCTCTTCGAGCGGCAGATGGAGGTCTATGCAGCCTACCTGGCCTACACCGACCATGAGATTGGTCGCGTGGTGCAGGCCGTCGAAGACATGGGCAAGCTCGACAACACGCTGATCATCTACATCAGCGGCGACAACGGCAGCAGCGCCGAAGGCTCGCCCGTGGGGACGCCCAACGAGATGACGTTCTTCAACGGCGTAGAGGTGCCTGTCGCCGACCAGATGAAGTTCTACGATGCCTGGGGCTCGCCGCTCACCTATCCCCACATGGCGGTTGGCTGGACCTGGGCGATGAGCACGCCCTACAAGTGGACCAAGCAGATACCCGTCCTACTTCGGCGGCATTCGCAACGGCATGGCCATCGCCTGGCCCGGCCACATCAAGGATGCGGGTGGCATTCGCAATCAGTTCCACCACGTGATCGACATCGTCCCGACCATCCTCGAGGCGACAGGCATCCGCCGCGCCTCAGCAGGTCGACGGCATCACTCAAACGCCGATCGAAGGTGTCAGCATGGCCTACACGTTTCGACAAAACGAACGCTAACGCGCCATCGACGCACAAGACTCAGTATTTCGAGATGTTTGGCAATCGGGCGCTCTATCACGATGGCTGGATCGCTTCGACTGTGCCCTATCGCGAACCGTGGAACGGTACCGCGCCGGCGCCAAAGGACATAGTGAACGGCATCAAGTGGGAGTTATTCGATCTCACCAAGGACTGGACTCAGAATAATGACGTTTCAGCTAGCAACCCGGAGAAGCTGAAGGAGTTGCAAGACCTGTTCTGGGTCGAGGCTGCCAAGTATCAGGTGCTTGCCGCTCGACGCCTCGGCGCTGACTCGCTTCATTTTGCCGCGTCCCAGCATTGTGGCTGGCCGCGATGAGTTCACCTACACCAAGCCGATTGTTGGCGTGCCGCTAGGGACGGCGCCGAGCATTCTCAACAAGTCCTTCACGATCACCGCCGATATCGATGTACCTGCTGACGGCGGCGACGGCATGCTGGTCACCGCGGGCGGCCGCTTCGGCGGGTGGGGGTTCTACCTGCTGAAGGGTAAGCCGGTCTTCGTTTACGACCTGCTCGACCTCGCGCGGCCGAAGGTCGAGGGCGACACGGCGCTGACGCCGGGCAAACATAGCGTGGAGTTCGCCTTCAAATACGACGGTCCGGGTCTCGGTAAGGGAGGAACCGGCACCATCACAGTTGACGGTGTCGAAGCGGGACGTGGGACGTTTCCTCACACCATCCCGTTCGCACTTGAGGCCAGCGAGACATTCGACGTGGGCTCCGACACCGGTACCGGCGTGAACGACGCAGACTATCAGACGCCATTCGCATTCGACGGCAAGCTCAACAATCTGACGCTCAAGCTATTGCCCGCAGGCTGAGGACCTGGCAAGGGCTTTGCGTGCAGCTCTGTCATTGGAGATGTCCGCTTAGGGTCATAAGCGGACGCTAGTGCGCGAGCTGGGATGTCCGCTTCGCCCCCCAACAGGGGACATGCTGAGCGTTAGTCGCGATTTCGGCTAAGTGCCAGAAGCGGAAATAGCCTGGGTTGGAAAGAATTGGGAGCGGCGCCTTCTGTGCCGTGAGGGTCAGCAGTTAGTTCGTTTTCAGTTCGACTTTCACGTCCTCAATCACGCCGTTAAATGCAAACGGTCGTCGATCGAAATAATCGAGCGACACCGGCGAGCCGAGATCGATTCCGACATCAAAGGATTCGCTGGCCGTGAACGCCGCCGGTACCGTCCGCTTCACAGTGGTGCGGCCGACCTCTTTGCCGTCGACGCTGAGCACCACCTCTGCCGGCGCGCCCGGCTTGGCGATGGTTGTATCGACATCGATCTTGCGCTTGCCCGCCGCGATCTTCGTATCGGAACGGGCCGTATAACGCTCGATCTCCATCATGTTGTATTCGTAAACAAGATCGCCCTTGTCCATGTAGAGGGTAAGACCTCCGGAGATCCCCCCCAAGGCGTATAATACGCCGCTCGCGTTCTCGACCAGATCGGCTTCGATAACGACACGGTTACTCTCTCTGCCGAGGCCCGGTGCCGTGAACTCCGGCATGCGCCTCGTGGTCGCATCGAACGTCCAGCTTGTATAAGGCGTCTTCACGCGATCCTCGGGGTGGATGCGCAACCAATTTCCGGCGCCAATCGGAAAAGCCTTGTTTGCTTTCGCCTCCTCCAGGAAGAGCGCCTCCATTTGAGCGAGCTTCTCCGGTTCATTAGCCGCCAAGTCGTCGGCCTGGGAAAAGTCAGTCCGCAAGTCGTAAAGTTCCCAGACGTCCTTGCTCGAGTCCCAGTCCTTGATCCTCGCGCTCGAACCGGCTGCATCCCAAGGAATGTAAGGGCCGAAGGTGCAGGCAAACCAGCCGTCGTGATAGATGCCGCGGCTTCCATTGTTGTCGAAATATTGCGTGTGCTTGCGGCCTTCGGCGGTGGCGTCAGCGAACGTGTAGGTCATGCTGACCCCGTCGATTGGGTCCTGCTCGAAACCATCGACGACTTGCGGCGCCTTGATCCCGATGATGTCGTAGATGGTCGGTACGATGTCGTTCACATGGCTGAACTGCGAGCGCGGCGTCTTGTCTGCCTTGATATGACCGGGCCAGGAGATCACGAGCGGATTGCGCGTGCCGCCGAAATAGGCGCCGAGCAATTTGGTGCCTTTGAACGGTGTGCTGCCGGCCCAGGCCCAACCCGCGTGATACATGTTGTCGGTCTTCGGGCCGCCCAGAACCTCCATGCCGCCGAGTTCATTCAGCGCCGCCACTTGCTGCTCGATGGTGTTCGGAATGCCATTCTGAGCAAGCAATTCGCTTATCGTACCCTGCTGGCCTTCGGCGCTCGATCCATTGTCGCCGACTATGTAGAACACGATGGTATTCTTCCGCAGGCCGAGGCGATCGAGTTCGTCGATAAGTTTTCCGGCCTGAACGTCCACATGCTCGGCAAATCCGGCAAACACCTCCATCAACCGTTCCTGGAACGCGCGCTCGGACGCGGGAATGCCGTCCCAGCTCGCCATCGTTTTGTCTCGTGGCGTGAGCTTGGCATTCGCCGGAATCCAGCCAAGCTCTTTTTGATGCTCGAACGTGCGCTCGCGTAGCACATCCCAGCCCTCGTCGAATTTGCCTTTGTACTTGTCTGCCCATTCTTTGAAGATGTGATGGGGGCCGTGGGCTGCGCCCGGCGCCCAGTACATGAGGAAAGGCTTGTCTGGCGCGAAGGCCTGGTGCTTGCGCAGCCATGCGATCGCCTTGTCGGCAAGGTCCTCGCTTAGGTGATACTTCTCGTCATGCGGCGGCTCGACTGTGTTGAAATTCTCAACAAGCCGCGGCTCCCATTGCGACGTCTCGCCGGCTAGGAAGCCATAGAAATAATCGAACCCAATCTGCTGGCCGGTCGGCCATAGGGTGAAAGGTCCCATTGCCGTCGTCTGGGTCGCGGCCGTGTTGTGCCACTTCCCGAACGCGGCGGTGGTGTAGCCGTAATATCCGAGGACCTTAGGCAGCGTCGCCGACGTAGGCGGAATGACCCCGGTGTATCCGTCCCAGTTGACGGCTCGCTCGGCAATCGTGCCTGAGCCGACGCGTTGATGGTTGCGTCCAGTGAGCAGCGCTGCGCGTGTCGGCGAGCAAATCGAAGTGGTATTGAAGGTATTGTAGCTGATGCCCTCTTCTGCCATCCGCGAGAGCGTCGGCGTATGCACGGGGCCGCCAAATGTATCCACGACGCCGAACCCGACGTCATCGAGCAAGATGATCAAGATGTTGGGAGCATCCTTAGGCAGGTGACTTTCCTCGGGGAAAGGCACGAGCTTTGATTCCTGCAGCGTGGGCGCTGCGATGCTCGAGGAGGGTTTCGGCGGGAACGGAAGCACCGAACCATCATCGGGCAAACCCTGTGCGCCGGCGGGCGGGGCCGATAAGATTGCGAGGGCCGCCAAGGTCTTACGTAGTGGATGCATTGGTCACTCCTCGCCACACGAGAGATTTGCGCAGGTCCCTCGCGTATGAGAGCAACCCGGCATCTCCAAGGCAACCGACATTCTTCGGCAGAAATGTCCGCTATGGGTCATTAGCGGACATTAGCGAGCGAGCGAATTAGGGATGTCCGCTTTACCCCTGAAAGCGGACATGCTGAGCATCAGCATCAACGTCCGTTAAGGGTCATTAACGGACCTCGGCTCACCGGTGAGCAACGTCTGCTTGTTGGGGTAAACCAGACATTCAGATAGGCCCAGGCGCTTCACCCAAAGCGGTGGCAATCTCGTCTGCCAACTCCTTGCCCAAAGTGTCCTCGATGGCTTTGATTAGCTCAACATCACTCGGGCCCCGCTCGAGTTGTAGCCGGTCCTCATAAAGGCCAGCAGCCTTACCGCGATAATGTTCTGCCTGCACGCCAGCGCTGATCTGGCCATGGGCAAATGCCAGTTCTCGTGCCCGCCCCAGCTCGGCGAGATGACCTACTATCGTGATGCGAGCGGCATCCATCCCGATCCGTTGGAAATGGCGCAGCCATAGGGAGACCTTAGTATTGCGTCGAAGCCGACTTGCCTCGACCCATAGAGCGCCCTGGCTCAGGTTCTCACAGTTGTAAGCTTCTCTATAAGCGTCAGAGGCTGTCTTGCCCTCCAGCAGCGCATTGACGAAAGCGGTCTGCTTAGGGGTGAGTGTAGGAAGCTCATCCAGCTCCGTAATGGTCGCCATGAGTGGCTCCCCCCTATGCCGTCTTCGCTTCGGCCGTGCGGGAGCGATCTACTACCGTTTTACGGTATTTGACGAAACGAGGTCCCCTTGGACCCTCCTCTGTGGTGAGGCGAGCCGCCCGCACGATATCGATGATCGTGCGGGGCTTGCCTGTTTTGCCATCGAGCAGGGTGAGCTTGCCTGTGTAGCCTCTGGCTTGCAGTGCTCGCGCCGCGTCGCACTCAGGGTCGCGGGACCGCTCAACAAGCAGCTTGCTTCGGAAGACCACCGACCAGCGGTAGCCGACCTTTGGCATCCATATCGGATGAAGTCTCGCTTGCAACATTTCTATCTCCCTCCAGAGGTAACTCACTCCAATAGACCCGGCTAGTTGGGCACAGCTTCGCCCTTTCCGCCCTCCGGTATGGCCCCGGAAGCTCCTGGCTAAGGAGAGGGCTAAAGCAGCCCCGCGTACTCGTTTCCCTCGGCTCATCGAGCCCGGCGCATTGTCCCTACGCCGTCCGCAGCGAGCAGATTTCGAGCTCGCCCTGAGGAGCTTTTTTCGGCGCTCCTCACGATACACACCGGGGCGGGAAGCCACTCCCGCTGACGCTGCACATCGCCTCACGACCGCTCCGGGGATTGCCCGGCACCGTATGGGCCGCGGGATGGAATTGGCGCACCAGAGCCCGCGCTTTGTTTCCGGTGTTGATGTGGAGACCGGCATCTCCTAGAGCTTCATCGGCGCCTAAATGGCGAGCGGTAGGGGCAAGCTCTAACCAGACCATCGCTTAAGCGCGACGGTCGACCACCTGCTCTCTTTGCCAGCGGGAACCTCCGAGCAGACCTGACAAGAGGAAGCTAGCAGCCGACGAATTGCGAGATTTGACGACTGCTATTCCTCAGCTAGTCCACCCCGGCTAGCGGCGGGGACGGTGCTTGGAGGTCTAAGCGCAACCTGATTGCGTTTCACACTTGGGACGCGAGCCAATGAAATCAGGCTCTTGTCCGAATTCCGCATCCTGTTTCTCGACAAGCGCAACCAGATCATCGCCGACGAGGTGCAGCAGACCGGCACCGTCGACCATACCCCGGTCTATGTGCGCGAAGTGGTGAAGCGCGCGCTGGAGCTGTCGGCGACGGCCATCGTGCTGGTGCATAATCACCCCTCCGGCGACCCCACGCCGTCACGCGCCGACATCGAGATGACCAAGCAGATCGTGGCGGCGGCCAAGCCGCTCGGCGTGCTGGTGCATGACCACATCATCGTCGGCAAGCAAGGCCACGCGAGCTTCCGCGGCCTTGGGTTGATCTAGCCTCGCCCCATAAAAGGCAAGGGTGCCCCCGTATGGCCCAGGGCAGGCCGAACGAATGCCGATTTCATGCGGTCTTTCCCCCGTAACGATTTGATTATGGAGGAGTTTCGTATGACCCGCATGTTCACGGCCTGCCTGTCTTTGCTCGCGCTTACCGCGGCGGCTCACGCCGACACCCGCGTTATGGCCACCTGGTATGGCGAAGAGCTGAGAGGCCACCGCACGGCCTCGGGGACGCCATTCAATCCCAACGGGCTGACAGCCGCGCATAAATCGCTGCCGTTCGGCACGTGTCTCTTCGTCAGCAATCCACGCACCGGTAAAGGCGTCAGGGTCACCATCAACGATCGCGGCCCCTTCACCGCCGGGATGACGCTCGACCTCTCCCATGGCGCGGCGCGGGCGATCGGCATGACGTCGACCCAAGCGGTGACTATGCGGCGCTGCTAGGCTTCTCGTCTCTTCCCCCTTGCTTACTCCCCGTTAGCAATTCTCGGCGATATTTCGGGTCGAGACGATCGGCGAGCGGCTTGTTCGCGGCGATGGCCTGTTCGACGCCAGGGCTATGCATATCCGCCTCGAGCTTTGCCGAGTTGAGCCCAAGCGCCGAAGCGATGCGAAGCGCCTTATCCTTGGTGGCCCGGCCGGGTTCGGCGAAGAGCCGATCGTGCAGCTCGAGATATTTGCCTTGGGCGATCGCGGCCTGGGCGATGCGCGCCAGGTCCTCGGACTCCGGTCCGAGCACGGGAAGCTCCTTGAGCACGAGCCGTACCTTGCCGTCTTCACTCACGAGTTTCTTGAGCACGGGCGCGCCCTCCCGGCAATAGGGGCAGTTGTAATCGAAGAAGGCGACGACACTGACGTCGCCATTCGGATTGCCGGCGACGAAGCTCGTCGGGGAGCGGAAGATCTCATCCGCATGCGTGGCGATCGCATTTTCCTGGCGCAGACCCCGCACAGCACTGACCATGAGATAGGCCGCGAGCGCGCTCAGGAGCCCGGCAAGACCGAGCACCAGAAACCGGCGTGGAGACCGCACGAGGGGACGCAGCCGGAAGCGGCTTAGGCCGGCGGCGGGCCGAACACGAGCACCGCGTTGAGGCCGCCGAAGGCGAAGGAGTTCGACATGGCGAAATTGACCTCACGGTTCTTGCCGACATTGGGCGTGTAGTCGAGGTCGCACTCGGGATCCGGCTCGTCCAAGCCGACCGTGGGCGGGATGAAACCCTCGCCGATCGCCTTGACCGCGGCGACGGCTTCAATGCCGCCCCCGGCGCCGAGACAATGGCCATGCATCGATTTGGTCGATGAGATCGACAGAGTGTTCGCCACATTGCCGAACACGCGCTTGATGGCGCGGGTCTCGTTCAAATCGTTCACGGCGGTGGCGGTGCCGTGGGCATTCACGTAGTCGATATCCGAAGCCCCCAGCGCGGCGTCGTCGAGCGCCATCTGCATCGCCGTTGACGCACCGTCGATGGAGGGGTTGACCATGTCGGCCGCGTCGGCGGTCATGCCATAGCCCATCAGCTCCGCCAGGATCGGCGCGCCACGCGCCTTGGCGTGCTCATATTCCTCCAGCATGAGGATGCCGGCGCCCTCGGCGAGCACCGTGCCGTTGCGCTTCTTGGCGAACGGCCACAGTCCGTCGGGACTCAACACCCGCATCGCCTGCCAGGCGCGGGTCGCGCCCCAATTGAGCGAGGCCTCGGCCGCGCCGGCGATGCCGAGATCGACCAGCCCCTCGCGAATCATGCGGTAGGTGAGGCCGATGGCATGCGTCGCCGTCGAGCAGGCACTGACCACGCCGAAGGTCGGACCCTTGATGGAATATTCGATGCTGACATGAGCTGACGCCGAGCTGCCGATGGCCTTCAGCAGCGTGAGCGGATGTGTCGCGCGCTTATTCTCCTTGAACAGCATCTTGTAGGAGAACTCGAGGGTGGTAAGGCCGCCGACGCCCGAGCCGATGATACAGGCCGCGCGATAGGCCGCCTTATCCTTGAGCGGGACTTCGAGCTTCGACATGGCGACGGCTTCCTGCGCCGCGCAGCCGGCATATTGCGAAAACTTGTCGGCGAGCAGGAGAGACTTGCTTTGCAGCCGCTCCTTCGGATCGAAGTCCGGCACCTCGCCGGCGATGGTGATGTAGAGATCCTCGGTGGAAAAGCTTTGCACCTGGCGGATGCCGCACTCGCCTCTTTTGAGCGCCGCCCAAAACTTCTCGACACCGGTTCCCAAAGGAGTAACGACGCCCTGGCCGGTGACCACGACGCGTCTGCGCCCGTTAGTGTGTGCCATGTAGTGTTAAGCCGTTACTCCAAGCCTGGTCGACGTCCCGGGAAGGCCCCGAGCGGAAATGGCTGGTTCAAGCTGCTGCGCCGGAAGCCTTCGTCTCTGCGATGATGTTTTTCACACGATCGACGACAGACCCCACCGTCGCGAACGCCTCCACCTCTTCATTTGCATTATAGGGGATTTCGATACCGAAGGTATCCTCAATATCGAACACGATCACCGCGAGATCGAGCGACTCGATCTCAAGTTCGCTGAGAGGAGTTTCGAGCGCAACGGGCTTCGATGGGTCCTTCATGTTCTTACGCAAAATCTCGATGATCTTGGTAGCCACCTCGTCCATTTCGCTCTCCCTGCCCCGTTGGGGGGTCCGTGTCTAGTGTCCCTGGCTAAATCATAGCTAATCATAGGGCAAGCCGGGCATTGGAATAGACTTAAAAACCTGTCGAGTTTACCCGCGACCCCGCCCGTTTTACGTTCAGTTCGGCGCTCTCATCGCCAACAAAATTGGCGTTTTTGCGCCGGCGCCCGCCACCGTTTCAGCATATTCGCCGGACCGAGTATAAGGGCTGCGCCCCAATGCTCGGTTAACGCCCATGGCTATAATATAGTGGGCAGATGGGGTTGCGGCCAATCGCCCCGCAAATGAATTGAGTCGCAGTCCTAAAGCAAAACGAAAAAGCAACATAGATGGCGAGGAAGTCCAGTTCTTCATCCCTGCGGGTGCCGCCATGCGCGGCGGCGGGCGCCGAGCGGCCCTGGCTCAAGTCTTATCCGCAAGGCATGGACTGGGACACGCAGTTCAGGCCCTCGCTGGTCAATAGCCTGCTCGACGAGGCCGTTCAGGCGTACGGCGAGCGGTCTTGCACCTATTTCATGGGAAAGCGGTTGAGCTTCGCCGAGATCGGCAAGCTGTCCGACCGCGCGGCCAAGGGGTTGCGCGCGATCGGCGTCGGCGAAGGCGTCAAGGTCGGCCTTCTCCTCCCCAACACCCCCACTTTTGTCATCTTCTACTACGGCGTGCTGAAGGCCGGGGGCACCGTCGTCAATTTCAACCCGCTCTACAGCCTGGAAGAGATCGAGGGGCAGATTCGCGACAGCGGCGCCAGGATCATGGTGACGCTCGATCTTGCGCTGACCTTCGCCAAGGTGGAGGCAATGCTCCGCCGCGGCGCTCTCGACAAGGCCGTGGTCGCGAGCTTCCCCGCCCTGCTTCCGGCCCTGAAATCCGTCGGCTTCAAGCTGCTGCAACGCACGAAGCTCGCCGATCCGAGCGGTTCGGTTGTGGCGGACAAGATCGTCACCGAGCAGGAGCTGCTCGCCAATGACGGGCGCTGCGAACTCCCCCGCATCACGCCCGATGCGATCGCCGTGCTGCAATATACCGGTGGGACAACGGGAACGCCCAAGGGGGCGATGCTCACCCACGCCAATATCGCCACCAACGTGCATCAGGTGAAGCTCTGGCGGAAGCTGGACGTCCAAGCGGGCGACAGCATCCTCGGCATCCTTCCGCTGTTTCACGTCTTCGCCATGACCACGGTGATGAATTACGGCATCGCCAGCGGCATGGAGATGATTCTGGTGCCGAAATTCGAGCTGATCGACACTCTGAAGCTGATCGGCAAGCTGCGTCCGCGCTTGATGCCGGCGGTGCCGACCCTGCTGAACGCCATGCTGCGGCATCCGCGTGTCGGCAATTTCGATCTCTCCTCGCTCGAATATTGTCTGTCCGGAGGCGCCCCCCTGCCGCTCGAGGTGAAGCGCCGATTCGAGGCACTGTGCGGGTGTAGCGTGGTCGAGGGTTACGGACTGAGCGAGACCTCGCCGGTGGTATGCTGCAACCTTCCGCAGACCGAGCGCGAGGGGTCAATCGGCCTGCCGCTTCCCGCCACGGAGATCTCCATCCGCTCGATCGAGGACGCAAGTGTCGAGGTCGCGCCGGGCGAGACCGGCGAGCTGTGCATCGCCGGTCCTCAGGTGATGACCGGTTACTGGCAGAAGCCGGAAGAGACGGAAGGGAGCTTCGTCGGCCGCTTCTTCCGCTCCGGCGATGTCGGCTACATGGACCCCGACGGTTTCATCTACATCGTCGACCGCATCAAGGACATGATCAACGCCTCGGGCTTCAAGGTCTATCCGCGGCGGATCGAGGACGCGCTGTACGAGCATGCCGCGGTCGCCGAGGTGACGGTGGTCGGCATTCCCGACGAGTATCGCGGCGAGGCGCCCAAGGCGTTCGTCAAGCTGAAGGAGGGCAAGGCGGCGACCGCCGCGGAGTTACTGCAATTCCTGAGAGGCAAGCTGTCCAAAATGGAGCTGCCGGCGGAGATCGAGTTCCGCGATGAGCTGCCGAAGACGATGATCGGCAAGCTATCGAGAAAGGAATTACGCGCGGAAGCGAAGCGCTAGCCGCACCGCTTGACGCCAAATGAAACGGGCGGCCGTAAAGCGACCGCCCGTGTTCGTATTGATGCTGGCGCTGCGCTCGCGGTGCTACCGCAACCAGGGCAGGAGGTTTCCTTCCTGCTGCTGCTGTCGGCGCAGAAGCCGCCTTTGCCTCCGCGTCAGTTGGGACTCGTCAATCATGGCCGCGTCGGCCTCAGCCGATTGCGTCGTCGCGTCCTCGGCGGCGGGGTCGACCGGCTCGGCGGTCGCCTCCTGCGGCAGGGCCTCCTCGGTGGGTTTCGCTTCGGCTGCCGGCGCGGGCTTCGGCGTCGGCTTGATGGCCGCCGTGGCGATCGGCTTCGGCTTCACCGTCGGCTTCTGGTCAGGGGCCGAAACCGGTTGTACCGAGCGCGTTACCGGATGCGCGGGCGCCGCAACTGCGGGCGCGACCGCGTCGGTAGCAAGCGGCGTGGTTATGACCATCATGCTGGATACGTCCTCGCCGGACAGCCGTGCGGTGTTCGGGCTGGAGGACACATTGAGAAAGCCGTAGCCGCTCCGTCCGTTGTACTCAACGGGCGCAGGCGCGGGCGCCGCAACCTCCTGGACCGGCATAGCCGCCGGCTTGGGCGGGACAGCGGTCGATTGCTCAACCGGCGCTTCTGGCGCGGCCATGGCCTGCACGTTCTCTGGCGGCAAAGGCGCCGCGTCGTTGGGAACGGCAGAGGCCGTTGCCCGCGCGCTCGGCGCGGGCGTGTCCGCAGCCGCAATAGCCTCGACCTTCGGCTGGGCCCCAGGACTTGGCGGCGGTGTGACCGAAGCCTCGATCTGCTGCGAGCCCTCGGCTGGCGCCGTAGGCTCGATCACGTCAGGCGGAGGCGCGGAGGTCCGCAGCCATTGCTTTTCGCCGCAGAGCAGCCAGGCCTTGCAGCCTCTGAGCTTGATTTCCTTCCGGGACAGGACCGTCAGCGTGGCGCTGTAGGTATGCCCATCCTCGGGATTGTAAATCTTGCCGCTCCAGGTCCCGGGCGCGCTTGGCGCAAGCCCGGAGAAAATCGCGAGACCGACGATCGGGCGATCGCGCATCGACGGAGCCTCGTTGCGGATATCGTGCAGCGGGCGGCCTTTGCTGTCGTTGGGATCTTTCAGCCAGGCGATCTTGGCGCAGAGCTGGGTTTTGCCCGGTCCGCATTTGAACACCTGGATCTTGGATTCGCGCTCGGCATCAGGCTTGTACCAATAGCCGGTAGGATCGAGCCCTGCCGCATGGGACGGGCTGCAAGGAGCGAGGACGGCAGCGGACAAAACTCCCATGGCCGCGGCGAACGCATGATGCCTCATAAGAGACCTCCGTAAAATCGCGCCAATAGCGCTTCGCGCGCCTTGGCAATTTGGCTCTTGTCCCCTGTCCCTCGCGGCCCCCTAGGAGGCCCTCTGTTTGCGCCCGACGGCGCGCTTGAAGCGCGCTCATTGGTTATATTCGGCCGGCTCCGCGGCCTTAGCTTTGACTCAGGTCAGACCCGCTCCAAAATGGCGGCGACACCCATGCCACCCGCCGTGCAGATCGAGATCAGACCCCTTTGGCCTCCTCCACTATGCAGGAGTTTGGCCAAAACCGCCAGGATGCGTGCTCCTGTCGCTGCAAAAGGATGCCCGAAAGCTATTGATGAGCCCTTGACGTTGAGCTTCGCCCGGTCGATCGACCCCAAGGCTTGGCTCCGTTCCAGCCGCCGGCGGCAATAGTCCTCTGATTCCCACGCCTTCAAAGTTGCCAGCACCTGCGCAGCAAAAGCCTCATGAATCTCATAATAATCAAAGTCCTGCAGCGCTAGTCCGGTTTGCTTTAGGAGCTCGCTCACCGCAACCGTCGGCGCCATCAGAAGTCCTTCTCCTTGCACGAAATCTACGGCAGAAGTGCGGCCCAGGCTGAGATAGGCCTGAATTGGAATGCCGCGACTCTTGGCCCAGTCCTCCGAGGCGAGCAGCACGGTCGAGGCGCCGTCGGTCAGCGGAGTTGAGTTGGCGGCGGTGATGGTGCCCCCCGCACGGTCGAAAACCGGCTTCAACTCGGCCATTTTCTCCAGAGAGATGTCCTCGCGGATGTTGTTGTCGCGGAACACGCCGGCGCAGGGGACGACGAGGTCGTCCATGAAGCCTTCGTCGTAGGCGGCTGCCGCCTTTTTGTGGCTCTCATAGGCCAACAGATCTTGCGCCTCACGGGTGATGCCCCATTCCTTAGCCATCAACTCGCAATGCTCGCCCATGCTGAGCCCCGTGCGCGGTTCCGAGGTCGAGGGCGGCAGCGGCGCAAGCTCGGCGGGCGTAAAGCTTTTGAACACCGCCGCTTTTTGCCCAAGGGTCTTGGCGCGCGAGAGTTGCACGAGGCGTTGCGCGAATTTCCGCTGGAACACGATGGGGGCGTCGCTGGTCGTGTCGGAGCCGAGCGAGATGCCGGATTCGATCTGCCCGTTGGCGATCTTGGCTGCGATGCCGAGAGCGCCGGCGAGGCTGGTGCCGCAGGCCTGCATCATGGTGATGGCGGGCGTGGTGGGCGCGAGCGCGCTGCCGATCACCGCCTCGCGGGCGAGGTTCCAGTCCTTGGCGTGGGTGACCACGGCGCCTCCGGCCACTTCGTCGATATGCGTACCGTGCAAGGCGAAGCGATCGACCAGACCGCCAAGCGCGGCGGTGAGCAGGTCGAGATTGGAGAGCTCGGCATAGGCGGTATGCGAGCGGCAAAAGGGAATGCGCGATCCGCCAAGCACCGCAACGCGCCGCATCGAAAAATCCGCCATGATGGTTCTCGCGGGGCTCCGGTTGCTCTTAAGCCGCGGCTTTTGCCGAGGCTGCTTGGTCTTGCGTGCGCCGATAATGCAGCGGACCGCCGCGGAACGGCGCGAAGCCCGTGCCGAAGATCACGCCGGCATCGACATGGTCGGCATTTGCCACCACTTGATCGGCGAGAGCGCGTTCGGCCTCGTCGAGCATCGGCTTGACCAAGGCGCGGCCAAGCCGCTCAAGCTCGGCTTGATCGTAGCTGACCTCCTCGCGCTTCGGCTTCCCCTCGTCCCAGACATAGAAGCCCTCGCCGGTTTTTTTGCCGAGCTTACCCTGCTTGACCAGCGCCGACAGCACGTTGTCGGCGCCGGGCGCGAGAGAAAGCTGTTCGCCGACCTTGTTGGCGATGTCCAGCCCGACCATGTCCATCAGCTCGAGCGGCCCCATCGGCATGCCGAATTTCAGCGCCGCCTGGTCGATCTTCTCGCGCGGCTCGCCCTGCTGGTAGAGGCGGACCGCCTCCATCATGTACGGCGCGAGCACGCGATTGACGAGGAAACCAGCGCAGTCCTTGACGATCAGGGGTAGCTTGGCGATGGCGGCGACGAAGGCGCAGGCCTTGCGCACTTCCTCTTCGCGGGTCTGAGCGCCGCGCACGACCTCGACCAGGGGAAGCTGCGCCACGGGATTGAAGAAATGCAGGCCGACGAGACGGCCGGGGTCGGCCAACGGCTTGGCGATGTCCTCGAGCCTCAGCGACGAGGTATTGGTGGCGAGCACCGCGCCCGGCTTCACCTCTTTTTCCAGCTTCTGGAAGAGCTCCTGCTTGACGTCGAGCCGCTCGACGATCGCCTCGATCACCACATCGGCGTGCTTGACCTGCTTGCCGGTCGGATCGGCGATCAGCCGCGCCACCGCCGCCTCGATGGCAAGCGGCGTGCGCAGCTGCTTCTTGAACAGGCCCTTGGCGCGGGCGAGCGCTTTCTTGATTTGCGCCGCATCGAGATCCTGGAGGGTCGCCTGCATGCCTTGCACCACGCACCAGGCGGCGATATCGCCTCCCATGGTGCCGGCGCCGATGACATGCACCCGGCGCGGCTTGAAGCCGTCCTTCGGCGCCTCATCCTTCAGCATCTCCGACAACTTGAACACGCGGCGCAAATTGCGCGACGCCTCGCTCGCCATCAGCGGCGTGAACATCTCGGTCTCGGCGATCTTCATGCGCACGGGATCGTCGCCGTACTTCTCGAACAGATCGATCAGCCGGAACGGCGCGGGATAATGCTCCTCGCGCACCTTCTCGGCCGTCTTGGCGCGCATCTGCTTGGCGAGCATGGAACGCACCGGCTGCTTCAGCATCAGCCGCTTCCACCACGGCGCGCCCTTGGAGTGGCGCTTCTGCAGCACGGCCTTGCGCGCGGCCCAGCGCAGCGTGTGGCGCGTCGGCACCAGTTGATCGAGCAGGCCGATGGCCTTGGCCGCGGTGGGGCGCAACATGCGCCCAGTCAGCATTGCCGTCATCGCGTCCGTCGGGCCAGCAGCCTGGATCGCCCGCACTGTGCCGTTCAGACCCGGGAAGATGCCAAGCTTCACCTCGGGGAAGCCGAGCCGGGTGCCCTCCTCGCGATCGGCGATGCGCCAGTCGCAAGCCAAGGCCAATTCAAGTCCGCCGCCGAGACAATATCCATGGATGGCCGCGACCACCGGCACGGTGAGTCGGTCGATGCGATTGAGCAGCTCGAGCGTCTCGTTCACCACCTCGGCGATCTTGATCTCGGTGTCGAAGCCTTCGAATTCCCTGATGTCGGCACCGGCGATGAAGCTCGACTCCTTGCCGCTCATCAACACCAGTCCCTTGACCTCGCCGCGCGTGGCCATGTCCTCGACCGCCTTGACGATCTCGCCCAGCTCCTCTGTCGGGCCGCGGCCGAGCGAGTTCATGCTCTCACCCTTGCGGTCGATGATCGCCCAGGCGATGCCCTCGAAGTCGACGGTGAAGCGCCAGTCCTGCAAATTGGGAAGGGTCGTCGCCATGGGTTGCGCTACTCGGCGGCAATATGTTCGGGCTTGGGCGACGAACTCGGTTCCGCCTGTCGCGCGGGCCGCGCCTGATCGCGCGCGAGCTCGGCGGCGGAAAAATCGTCGACGGCGATCACCCGCGCCACGAGATCGCGCAGCTCGGCAAGCGCGCGCGCCTCGGCCGCGTCCAGCACGCCCTTGGCTTCGGCGTCGACGATCCAGTCTCTATCGTGGAAACGTCTCACTTCGCCCTTACGGATCGCGCGTTCGAGCTTCTTGTCGGCCGCTTCGCTAGCCACGACCTTGGCCAGCGTGTAGTCGAGCAGCCCCGAACGGTCGGCCGGATCGTCGGAGATGAAGATGTCCCGGGTGAGACGATCGCGGAATGTGCCCGGCTGCAGCGCCGCGCGTACGAGCTGGGCGCCGTGCTTGTCGGTCGCAGGCGCGCGCCGCGAACCGAAGGGAAACACGAATGCGGCCATCAGCCACGCCGCCCAGCGCAGCGGGAAATTGCGTATCACGCCGAGCAGCGCCTGGTCGAAGCGGTAGAGGCAGTTCGTGGCGCAATAGTCCACCAGACTCTCGTCTTCCTTGGGCTGCCCGTCATCGTCATAGCGCTTGAGCACGGCGGAGAGCAGATAGAGCTCGGCGAGCGCATCGGCCATGCGGCCGGTGATCTTCTGCTTCACCTTCAGTCCGCCACCCAGCAGGGCCACCGTCACATCGGCAACCAGCGCGAAGGAGCGAGAGGCGCGCGCGAGCTGCCGCCACCAGCCGCGCGTGCGGCCGGCGTTGGGCGGGGACGAGGCGAACACGCCGAAGCTCACGTTGTGGAACAGGGCGCCGGCTGCGTTCGAGATGGTGAAGCTCACATGCTCGTCGAAGGTGCGCGCGAATAGCTCGAGCCCGCGCTCGCGATCCGCATCTTGCAGCGCCTCGATCTCGGTGAAGAGATAGGGATGGCTGCGCAGTGCCCCTTGGGCGAAGGTGATCAGCGTCCGCGTCAGAATATTGGCGCCTTCGACGGTGATGCCGACCGGGACCATCTGATAGGCCCCCTGAATGTAATTCGACGGCCCATCGCAGATGCCGCGGCCGCCGTGAATGTCGAGGGCGTCGTTGACGCTTTGGCGCATGCGCTCGGTCGAGACATATTTCAGCAGTGCCGAGATCACGGCGGGCTTCTCGCCGGCCGACACCATCGAGGCGGTGACGGCGCGCGCGGCCTCCAGCTCGTAGGCGCACTCGATCATGCGCGCGAGCGGCTCCTCGACACCTTCCATGAAACCGATCGGCAGACTGAATTGCTTCCGGATGCGGGCATAGGCCGTGCTGCTGCGCAGCATCGCCTTGGCGGCGGCGGCACTTGTGGCCGGAAGGGAAATGGAACGGCCGGCGGCGAGGCAGGCCATCAGCATGCGCCAGCCCTGCCCTGCCCGCTCCTTGCCGCCGATGACCCAATCGAGCGGCACGAACACATCGCGCCCGCGTGTCGGGCCGTTGGGGAAAGCGGCGCCGGCGGGAAGATGCCGCCGCCCGATCTCCACCCCCGGATGATCGGTTGGAATCAGCGCCAGCGTGATGCCGACATCCTCGGTGCGGCCGAGCAGGTTGTCGGGGTCGAACAGGCGGAAGGCGAGGCCGAGCAACGTGGCCTTCGGCGCGAGGGTGATGTAGCGCTTGTCCCAGGTGAGTCTGATGCCGACGATTTCCTTGCCGTCATGCATCCCGCGCGCGACCACGCCGACATCGCGCATCGAGGCGGCGTCGGAGCCGGAGAACGGGCCGGTCAGGGCGAAACAGGGAATTTCCTCACCACGCGCGAGTTTCGGCAAAAAATACTGTTTTTGCGCATCAGTTCCGTATTTCTCGATCAATTCTCCCGGGCCCAACGAGTTCGGCACCATGACGATGGTGACGCCGTCGGGACTGCGCGAGGAGATCTTGCCGAGAATGAGCGACTGCGCTTGGGCCGAGAAGCCGAGCCCGCCATGCTCTTTGGAGATGAGCATGCCGAGGAAGCCGTTGTCGCAGACGAACTGCCAGATGTCGTCCGGCACGTCGTGCAGCTCATGACGGATGCGCCAGTCGTCGAGCCGCTTGCAGAGCTCGGTGGTCGGCCCGTCGAGAAAAGCACGCTCCTCGGCGGTGAGCGTGATGGGAGCGATGCGGCGCAGCTTCGACCAGTCGGGCTTACCGGAGAACAGCTCGGCGTCCCAACCGACGGTGCCCGCCTCGAGCGCCTCACGTTCGGTCTCGGAGATGGTCGGCATCGCGCCTTTCAGCGCGCGATAAGCGGGCAGCGTAATGTATCTGCGTTTGATCTCGGGGAGGCTCGCCGCGAACAGCAGCCCGGCGACGAGCCAGCCAAGCAGCGACCAGAGCGGGAAATGCGGCCAATGCAAATGGCCGTGCACCAGGCCTATCTGCGCGCTCAAGGTGAAGAGAGCGACGGCGATCGCCCAGGCCTTGAGGCCCGCGCGGTTCATCGCCAAGCCGAACACGGCGGCGAGAAAGATCAGCGTGAAAATCAGCTCAGCCATGGGCGGCCTCTGACTCTGCTCTGGCCCCCGCCGGTCTGCGACCAAACTGCCCGAAGCGGGCTCGCCGATTCACCGATGCAACGGGCACCCGGCACGGCTTTTTGCCCTCTATGGTCCGGATGGTGCATCGACTCAAGCCCTTTTCGCGCGGTTTCCCGCGCCCGCGACAGTTCGGCATTGCCGAATCGGCGAGGTCGATCTTGCGGGCAACAGATTCCCAGTGAATTAACGCGCGTTAGCTCGCCTTGCGTGCCTCGACGGCCCCAAGCACGCGGTCGACGCCGACAAGGATCAGGCCGAGCACGGCAAAAGCCGCCGTCAGCAGGCTCATGTTGAGCAACACGCGCGCATAGCCGAGCTGCGTTACCGAGAGGAAAGGATAGGGATAAAAGCCCGTCACCGCGCCGTGGATCAGCGAAAAGACCGCGTAGCCCAGAGGATAAAGCAGCCAATAGGGCACCGATCTTGCCGACACCGTTCCCTTCGGCACGAAGATGAGCCAGTCGACGACATAGAGGGCGGGTGCGACACAATGCTCGAGCGTATCGGCGAGATATTGCAGCCCTTCCGGATTCCAGAGCTTGCGCAAGATCGCATAATAGATCGCCGAGACGGCGATGATGTAACAGGCGATTGCCGTGCGCACCGAGGGACGTGAGAAGAATGCCCCCAGTTTCGAACGCGGGGCGAGCCAAGGCAGCGTCATGGCGAGGGCTACGAGAATATTGGTGAGAATCGTGAAGAAGGACAGCAGGCGGGTCGCCGCGAGGACGAAATCGCCGTCAGTCTTGCCGACCGTCAGGTAATATTGCAGGCCGATCACGAACCAGCCGATCGCGGCCGCCAAAACGCGATACCCAGTCTGCATGACACCCTCCTCCCCCAGATTTAAGCGGCTAGAGATCACGCTAGCCCAATCCGACAGAGCCCTCAAACTGCCCGCGAAACGCGCCTCCTGCGCGGCACACCCTAGAGTTCGGCAACCTTTCTTGTGCAGCAAGGGCGAATTGGCTAAGCAAGGCGCCAAGAACGGGCCAACAAAGTCCGACTGGGCAAAGGACATCATCATGGCAGAGCCAGAGCGACCGCAGCTCAACCCCTATCAAGTCGAGCTCGAGGCCGGCAAACGCTATGCCTGGTGTCGTTGCGGGCGGAGCAAGAAGCAGCCCTTTTGCGACGGTTCGCATACCGGGACGGGGATTGAGCCACTGATGTTCACGGCGGAGCGGACCGAGCTTGCGCTGCTCTGCGGCTGCAAGGACACGGGCGATCCGCCTTATTGCGACGGCTCGCATCTGCTGCTCTGATATTGGGCATGCCTAGCGGATATGCGCCGTTGTGCGCGGCAAGCCCTTCTTGCTAAGAAGGCTTAGGGGGCTTTCGGCCAAACACGCAAACCAAGGATTTGAGCCAAAGCCGTGGGCGCATGCGGGCAATCGCCCGCGCCAGGGGACGGGAAGGCCAATGGCCTATTTCCTTCAGCAGTTAATCAACGGCATCGCGCTCGGCTCGATCTACGGGCTGATCGCCATCGGCTACACCATGGTCTACGGCATCATCGGCATGATCAATTTCGCCCATGGCGACATCTTCATGGTGGGTGCGTTCATCGCGCTGATCGCCTTTCTACTGTTGATGAGCCTCGGCATGACGATGATCCCGCTGGCCCTGGTGATCGTGCTGATCGTCGCCATGGCGCTCACCGCGGTATGGGGCTGGACGGTCGAGCGTATCGCCTATCGACCGTTGCGCGAGTTGTTCCGGCTTGCGCCGCTCATCACCGCCATCGGCATGTCGATCGTGTTGCAGAACTTCATTCAGGTGGCGCAAGGCGCGCGGGTAAAGCCGCTGCAGCCGGTGGTGACCGGAGGCTACACGCTGTTCCAGGAAGGCGACTTCACCGTCAATCTCTCCAACATCCAAATCTTGATCGTGGTGACGACGCTAGTGTTGATGACGGTGTTCTGGCTGATCATCACCCGCACCGCGCTCGGCCGGTCGCAACGCGCCTGCGAGCAGGACCGGCTGATGGCGTCGCTGTCGGGCGTGAATGTCGATCGCACCATTTCACTCACCTTCGTGATCGGCGCCGCACTCGCCGCGGTGGCCGGCTTGCTCTACCTGCTCTATTACGGGGTGATCGATTTCTACATCGGTTTCGTCGCCGGCATTAAGGCCTTCACCGCCGCCGTGTTCGGCGGCATCGGCTCGCTGCCCGGTGCCATGCTGGGCGGCCTCGTCATCGGCCTGATCGAGACCTTCTGGTCCGCCTATTTCACCATCGAGTACAAGGACGTCGCGGCCTTCTCGATGCTCGCGATCGTGCTGATCTTTTTCCCGACCGGTCTGCTCGGCCGTCCCGAGGTGGAGAAGGTCTGAGCGCCTTGGCTGAGCCCGGCACATCGTTCAGCCAGAGGCTCGGGCCGGCGCTTCTCGACTCGCTGCTCGCCGCCATCATCGCCTTTGCGCTGTTCGGCCTGCTGCTCGGCTTGCGCACGGTCGACAAGGTCACGGGGCTCACCTTGCAGCCGCGCCCTGCCCTGCTGGCGATTGCGGTCGGTATCGTGTTCTTCGGCCGGCTGTTGCTCAATCTCTTCGTTTGGCACGCCGAATATCCGCTGACCACGCCGTTCGCCAAGCTGTTCAGCAGCGAACCGTTCACCCGGCGCGACATGAACGTGGTCGGCATCGCCGCCGCGCTCGGGCTGGTGCTGTTCATCGTCGGCATCGTCATCGGCAGCGCTGCGTGCCAACTGGTCGGCGTCTGCCTGCTGGTGTTTATCGGCATCGGACTCGTGCGGCGGACCATCGTTCACCTCTTCCCGAACTTGCCTTACGGTCGCATCTTCACGATCGGCGGCATCGCCTTCGCCATTCTGTTTCCGATCTGCTCCTACCTGCTCGACAAGGCCTTCCATCTCAATTTGCCGCTACGCTATTTGTTCGACCTGTCGATCCTGGTGCTCACCTACGTCATGCTCGGCTGGGGGTTGAACGTCGTGGTCGGTCTCGCCGGCCTGCTCGATCTCGGCTATGTGGCCTTCTACGCGGTCGGCGCCTATACCTTCGCGCTGCTCGCCACGCATTTCGGCTTGGGCTTCTGGATTTGCCTGCCGATCGCCGGCGCCGCTGCGGCGCTCTGGGGGATCGTGCTCGGCTTCCCGGTGCTCAGGCTCAGAGGCGATTATCTCGCCATCGTCACGCTCGCCTTCGGCGAGATCGCGCGCATCATCCTGCTCAACTGGACGGAGGTGACCAACGGTCCCAACGGGGTGTCGGGGATTCCCAAGCCGACCTTCTTCGGCTTGCCCTTCGCTGCGAACGGGGAAGAAACCTTCAGCGCGTTCTTCGGCCTCAAATACGACCCCATCCAAGGCATCATCTTCCTCTATTACGTGATCCTCTGCCTTGCCCTCATTACCAATCTGGTGACGTTGAAATTGCGGCGGCTTCCCATTGGCCGCGCCTGGGAGGCATTGCGCGAGGACCAGATCGCCTGCCGCTCGCTCGGCATCAACACCACCATCACCAAGCTCTCGGCGTTCGCCATCGGCGCCATGTTCGGCGGACTGGCCGGCAGCTTCTTCGCCACGCGGCAAGGCTTCATCAGCCCCGAGAGCTTCACTTTCATCGAATCCGCCATCATCCTCGCTATCGTCGTGCTGGGCGGCATGGGCAGCCAGCTTGGCGTCGCCCTCGCCGCGATCGTCATGGTCGGCGGCTTCGAGGCACTGCGCCACACCGAGCACCTGCAGGACTTTTTCGGCGAAGGGTTCGACCCGGCGCTCTACCGCATGTTGCTGTTCGGTGTCGCCATGGTGGGGATCATGGTCTGGCGACCGCGCGGTATCGTCGGCTCGCGTACGCCTTCCATCACGCTCGGTAAGGCGCCCGCCGCGATCAGCGGCAGTCTCGTCAAAGAAGGCAACGCATGAGAGCGTGGCAGACGGCACCGCTGCTGAAAGTCGAGCATCTCACCATGCGTTTCGGCGGCCTCGTCGCCGTCGACGACGTCTCGTTCGCTGTGGGCCGGAACGACATCACCGCGCTGATCGGACCTAACGGCGCCGGCAAGACAACGGTGTTCAACTGCATCACCGGCTTCTACAAACCGACCGAAGGCCTGATGCAGCTCACCCATCCCAACGGTCGAGACTTCAACCTGGAACGGCTCGACGACCACGACATCAATAACCGCGCCCGCGTCGCCCGTACCTTCCAGAACATTCGCTTGTTCCAGGGTATGACCGTGCTGGAGAATTTGATGGTGGCGCAGCACAACGTGCTGATGCGCGCCTCCGGGTTCACCATCGGCGCGATTCTCGGCATTGGCGGCTTCAGCCGGGCCGAAAAGGATGCCGTCGACTTCGCGCGGCACTGGCTCGACCGGGTCGGGCTGACGCGGCGTGCCGATGAGCCTGCCGGCTCGCTGCCTTACGGCGATCAGAGGCGGCTCGAGATCGCGCGCGCGATGTGCACCCGACCCCTGCTGCTTTGCCTCGATGAGCCGGCCGCGGGCCTCAACGCGCGCGAGAGCGACGGGCTGAATGAGCTGTTGTTCTCGATCCGCGCCGAGGAGGGCATCGCGCTGCTGCTCATCGAGCACGACATGAGCGTGGTGATGCGCATCTCTGACCACGTCGTGGTGCTCGACTACGGCAAGAAGATCGCCGACGGCACGACCGAGGAGGCGCGCAGCGACCCGCGGGTGATCGCCGCCTATCTCGGCGTGCCCGATGAAGAGCTTCCGGTGATCGAGCGGGAGGTAGGCTTGTGAGCAAGCCTCTGCTCGAAATTCGCAAGGTCACGGCCTGCTACGGCGTGCTGCCGATTCTGCACGGCATCGATCTCGACATCCAGCAAGGCGAGATCGTCGCTCTGATCGGTGGCAACGGCGCCGGCAAGACGACGCTGATGATGACGATCTTCGGCCGTCCGCGCGCAAGAGAAGGCCACATCCTGTTCCAGGGCCGCGATATCACCGCCATGCCCACGCATGAAGTGGCCCGGCTCGGCATCGTGCAGGCGCCGGAGGGCCGCCGCATCTTCTCGCGTATGACGGTGCTGGAGAATCTGCAAATGGGCGCCATCATTGCCAACAACCCGGCCCATTTCGCCAAGGATCTCGACCACGTCTACACGCTGTTTCCCCTGCTCAAGGCACGCCAGCATCAACGCGGCGGCACACTCTCTGGCGGCGAACAGCAAATGCTGGCGATCGCCCGGGCCTTGATGGGCCGCCCGACGCTGCTGTTGCTCGACGAGCCGTCGCTCGGCCTTGCCCCACTGATCGTCAAGCAGATCTTCGCGGCGATCCGTGCGCTCAACACCGATTACGGTCTGACCGTCTTCTTGGTGGAACAGAGCGCCTATCACGCGCTCAAGCTCGCCCATCGCGGCTTTGTCATGGTCAATGGCAGGATCACCATGAGCGGCACAGGCGCCGAGCTGCTCGGAAGCCCCGAGGTACAGGCGGCTTATCTCGAGGGCGGAGTGCAGATCGCGGCGCAACCCGGAGCGCAGGGATGAGCTGGCTTTCCGACGACAGCCTTCGCGTCTTCTTGGTGCTGACCGTGATCCTCGGCGGCGGCGCCGCTTTCCTCGCCGGACGGGGCTTGGCACGCTCCTGGAAGCCGTTCGGACGGATCTTCTTCTACATGGTGCTGCTGGCCGCGGCGGTCCGCTTCTTCCACTACGCACTGTTCGACGGCGAGCTGCTGTCTCTCTATTATTATCTCGTCACTTATGTTGTGCTGCTCGGGGCGGCATGTCTCGGTTACCGCATGATGCGGACGACACAGATGGTGACGCAATATCGCTGGCTTTATGAACGAACCGGCCCGCTCACCTGGCGCGCGCGGCTCAGTTGAGCCAGTGCGCGCTCGTGGGCGAATTGCTATAAACTCATCCGACTTTTCGCAGAGGGAGGTAACAATGAAGCGTATGGCCGGGCTGCTCGCAGCCTTCGCTCTGGCCGCCTTGAGCGCCGCTTGCGGCGGTGGCGAGGAGAGCACCACCACGCCGATCGCCGTCGTCGGCCCGGTCACGGGTCAGTACGCCTCTTTCGGCCAGCAGATGAAGAATGGCGCCGACCTTGCCGTCGAGGACATCAACGCCGCCGGCGGCGTGCTCGGCAAGAAGCTCGACCTCGATGTCGGCGACGATGCGTGCGATCCGAAGCAGGCCGTTGCGGTCGCCAACCAGATGACCGCCAAGGGCGTCGCGCTGGTCGCCGGCCATTATTGCTCGGGCTCCTCGATCCCCGCCTCGAAGGTCTATGCCGAGAGCGACACAGTGCAGATCTCGCCGGCCTCCACCAATCCCGCTTTCACCGACGAGCGCGCCGGTCCCAATATCTTTCGCGTCTGCGGCCGCGACGATCAGCAAGGCAGCGTCGCCGGCGACTATCTCGCGAGCCATTTCTCCGACCGGAATATCGCCATCGTCCACGACAAGACCGCTTACGGCAAAGGCCTCGCCGACGAGGTCAAGAAGGCGCTCAACGCGGCCGGCAAGCAGGAGACCATGTATGAGGCTATCACCGCCGGCGAGAAGGACTACTCGGCGCTCGTCTCAAAACTGAAGCAGGCGAACATCGATGTGCTGTTCCTCGGCGGCTATCACACCGAAGCCGGGCTGATTGTGCGTCAGATGCGCGACCAGGGCCTGGCAACCGTGCTGATGGGCGGCGACGCGCTGATCACGCAGGAATATTGGTCGATCACTGGACCCGCCGGCGAAGGCACGCTGATGACCTTCTCCCCCGACCCGCGCAAGAATCCGGCTGCCGCTGAGGTGGTCAAGCGCTTCAAGGACAAAGGCATCGAGCCCGAGGGCTACGTGCTCTACACCTATGCCGCAGTGCAAGCCTGGCAGCAGGCGGCGGAGAAGGCGAAGTCGATAGTCTCGGCCGATGTGGTCAAGGCGCTCAACGACAACGAGTTCGACACCGTGATCGGCAAGTTCAAATTCAACGAGAAGGGCGACCCGAACCTGCCGCCTTACGCCGTTTATCGCTGGTCGAACGGCACCTATGAGGAGATCAGCGAGCAGGCCTTGCAATAACCGGATGCTCTAGCCCTTCTTGGCGGCCTGCTCCTGTTCCTTGAAATAGGCCTCGAGCTCTTTCTCGACCCGCACCAGATCGTCGGGCAGCGGGAGTCCGAGCGCCTTGAACTCATTCAGCTTCTCGAAGATGCGCTGATACAGCTCGTGCAGGTCCTCGGGCTGGTTTTCCATCTGATTGATGAGGAGAGCAAGCTCCGCCTCGAGGTCGTCAAATGCCATGGCCTAGGTTGCTCCATTCCCCATTTCGCTTCGCGGCGATCCGAGCATAAATGCCAGGCGCGGGCAAGCAGGCCCTCCCCTCGCCTCGGCGGCGATTGCGGCGGGGCTCATTCCCCTGCATAGTTAAGGCTCGTAAACCGGCGGGATGGGGCCAATGGACAAACTCTCTTTCGGCAACGTGGTTGGCTTCGTGCTCGCCGTGGCTTTTGCTTTGGTGATCGGCGTCTCGATGTGGGC
The DNA here is from genome assembly GCA_963798815.1 of uncultured Alphaproteobacteria bacterium. Classification (GTDB taxonomy): domain Bacteria; phylum Pseudomonadota; class Alphaproteobacteria; order Rhizobiales; family Methyloligellaceae; genus Methyloceanibacter. The sequence continues at coordinate 237,443 of CAWCUW010000003.1, read as the reverse complement.
GCTGCTGCTCGGCGACTATGTGAACAGCTTCATGAACGAGCAGACGCGGCACACGCTGCGCATCGTCGGTTTCGCCGGCGCTTTGGCCGCACTGGTCACCTGGTGGGTGCAAAGCTTCGCCGCCAAACGCGGCTTCGTCGTCCGCACCCTATTCGCGCTGTTCATCTTCGTGGTGGCATTTTGCAGCTTCGGCGGGCTGCTCAGATTCATCTATATCCACGCCACCTATCCGAACCAGCAGGATTGGACCCTGACCGGCCTGTATCTCGCCTCGCTCAACGACTTCTACACATTCTTGCTCGATATGTTCTTGCCGCCCCGGCCCGCTTATGCCGCTCTGTCGCTGGCCGCAGCGATCTACATCGCCTGGTTCGGACCGCGCGAGGCCAAGACCGCCGATATTTGAAGGGGTCGACGATTTGAGCGCTGGCGCCCGCTCTGATAGAGCTTAGCGCTGCTCGCACCTCCGCGCGGAAAGGCCTTTTCGAACTCGATGATCCCCCGCTACAGCCGCCCCGAGATGGCCCGGATCTGGGAGCCCGAGACCAGGTTCCGCATCTGGCTCAGGATCGAGACCTATGCCGCCGAAGCGATGGCCGAGCTGGGGCTGATCCCCAAGCACGCCGCCGATGCCGTGAAGCGGCGCGGCGGCTTCGACATCGCCCGCATCGACGAGATCGAGCGGGAGGTCAAGCACGACGTGATCGCCTTCCTCACCTCGGTTGCCGAACATGTCGGCCCGGAAGCACGCTTCCTGCACGCGGGCCTCACCTCCTCGGACGTGCTCGACACTTGCTTCAACGTGCAGCTCGTCGAGGCCGCCGACATCCTCATCGCCGACATCGATGGGCTGCTGGCCGCGCTGAAAACCCGCGCCTTCGAGCATAAGGACACGCTCACCGTCGGCCGCAGCCACGGCGTGCACGCCGAGCCGACCACGTTCGGCTTGAAGCTCGCGGTGGCTTACGCCGAGTTCGCCCGCGCGCGGGAACGGTTGGTGCGCGCCCGCGAGGAGGTCGCCACCTGCGCCATCTCCGGCGCGGTCGGCACCTTCGCCCATGTCGATCCCAAGGTCGAAGCCTATGTGGCGAAGAAGCTCGGCCTTCGCGTCGAGCCGATCTCCACCCAGGTAGTGCCGCGCGACCGTCATGCCGCTTACTTCGCCACGTTGGCCGTGGTGGCAAGCTCGGTCGAACGGCTCGCGACGGAGATCAGGCATTTGCAGCGCACCGAAGTGCTGGAGGCCGAGGAATATTTCAGCAAGGGGCAAAAAGGCTCATCCGCCATGCCGCACAAGCGCAATCCGGTGCTGGCGGAGAATCTGACGGGCCTCGCCCGCGTGGTGCGCGCCTACGCGATGCCAGCGCTGGAGGACGTGGCGCTGTGGCACGAGCGAGACATTTCGCATTCTTCAGTCGAGCGGGTGATCGGACCCGACGCCACCATCGCGCTCGACTTCGCCCTGGCGCGGTTGACCAGCATCATCAAGGACCTGGTGGTCTATCCCGAGCGCATGCGACAAAATCTAGACCGGCTCGGCGGGCTGATCCATTCGCAGCGCGTGCTGCTGGCGTTGACCGAGGCTGGAGTGCCGCGCGAGGAGGCCTATCGCATCGTGCAGCGCAACGCCATGACGGTGTGGGAGGACGGCGCCGATTTTCTCGAAGCGCTGCTCGCCGACAAGGACGTGACCAAGGTGCTTTCCGCCGAGCAAATTCGCGCCCAGTTCGATCTCGGCTATCACACCAAGCACGTCGACACGATCTTCGGCCGAGTGTTTGGGACGAAATCGAGCCAAGTGACGCCCGGGACGTAAGCGACCCTAGCGCGGCGCCGTTGCGTCATTGTAGCTGCTCCGCAAATCGCTGCTGATGCCCTGAATGTCGACATCGTCGATGCGGTCGCCATCGCTATAGCCGTGGAAGATATGCGGCATGTAGCGGTAGCGGTTTCGCTCCTGCGCCATCATGAAATAGCGCCAGCGATAGAAGGACGGCTTGACCGCGGCATAAGGCGGAAGGTCGAAGTACCAGTCGGCCTTGGGATAATAACCGGAGCGATAGGGATAAGGCGGGTAGACCGGGATGAGACCGCCTTGGCCTGCTCCACGAGGGCCAGCCTCGGCCGCGCCGCCAAAGTGCACCAGCGCGAACAGGATCATCAAGCCTTGAATGAGTATCCGCATGTGAATCGCCCCCGTCACCCCGCAACATCCTGCCACAGAGCGAGTCCGGCGTCAGCTAAGAGTTGCTTTTGGCCGCTTGTTTGATTTCGGCTGCGGCTTTCGAGAACCACCCGGCGTCGGTGCCGACCGCGACCACGTCCCAACCTTCCGCCACGCGCGGCTTGGCGTAGTCGGCATCGTTGGCAAAAATCAAAGCCATGACAGACATCTCGCGGCATTTGCTAAGAACGAGAGTCATGGCCTCCTTGACCTCCGGCGCCCAGATGTCCAGCCGTCCGGTCAGCGCTACCGATAGGTCGTTAGGCCCGAAGCAGACCATGTCGACGCCGTCGAGCGCGAGGATCTCATCGAGCTGATTCAGCGCTCCTTTGGTCTCGATCTGCGGGCAGGCAATGGTCCAGGCGTTGGCGGTCGTGAAATAATCGCCCTCGTGATCGAGTCGCGCCCGGTAAGGACCCCAGCTGCGATTTCCCCGCGGGGGAAATTTCACCGCCTGCACGAAGGCTTCGGCGTCCTCGACGCTGCCGATCAGCGGGCACATGATGCCTTGCGCGCCCGCATCGAGCGCGCGACCGATCAAGCCCGGATCGTTCTCCGCCACCCGCACGATTGACGGCAAGCCGCAGGCGCGGGCCGCGGTGAGGCAGCCAAGCAAAGCCTCGTTGCCGCCCAAACCGTGCTGCTGGTCGATGGTGAGGCAATCCCAGCCCGCCTCCCCGATCAATTCGATGAGGAAGGGGTTATTCAGCGTGAGCCAGGCGTTGAACAGGGTGCGGCGCTGTTTCGCCGCCTTGCGGAACCGGTCTTCACGCATGAAGCGGTCCTCACCCTTTGGCTTCGGATTCGATTTGGGCGATCGCCACCCCCATCAGCTCGGCCATCTGACGTCTGATCTGATGGTCTGACTGGCTGACGCCCTTGGCGTCGAAATCGGCCCTGATCTTGCTGAAAAGGTCCTCCTCGCCCGGCGCCAGGAGATCGGCCTTGATCACTTCGCGGGCATAGGCTTGCGCCGCTTCGCCCGTGACCCCCATCTGCTCGGCCGCCCAGAGCCCGAGCAGCCGGTTCCGGCGCGCCGTCGCCCTGAATTTCAGTTCCTCGTCATGGGCGAATTTCCGCTCGAAACCCTTCTCGCGATCCTCGAAGCTTGTCATTTGGCGTGTCGCCTCCTCGGCCCCCTCTCGATTCGGGGATGCTGGCTCGGAATCCTGGGGAAACTCAGTCCCGCTCGCGCCGAGGGATAGCGCTGAAATGGCCGGAAATCAACACATTGCGGGACCAAACCCCCTATGGACCAGCAGTCATTGTATGCCCCCTTGCCATAGGCTAAGGTCGCCGCAAGACCCCTTGAATCGATTCCGGCAATGGCAATCTGTACATGGCGCGCGGCCTCGCTTGAGCCTCTCGCCCGCGCGTTTGACGTTTGTCGGCAGTCAAGCCAGTTGTGAGTGAAGGAACCAAACATGAACCGCCGCCGGCGCGTCTACGAAGGCAAAGCCAAGATTCTCTATGAGGGCCCCGAGCCCGGCACGCTCGTCCAGCATTTCAAGGACGACGCCACCGCCTTCAACAACAAGAAGCACGACAAGATCGAGGGCAAGGGCGTCCTCAATAACCGCATCTCCGAGTATCTGTTCATGAAGCTCGGCGAGGTCGGCGTGCCGACGCATTTCATCAAGCGGCTCAACATGCGCGAGCAGCTGATCCGCGAGGTCGAGATCATCCCACTCGAGGTGGTGGTGCGCAACGTCGCCGCCGGCTCGCTGTCGACCCGGCTCGGCATCGATGAAGGCACGGCGCTCCCGCGCTCGATCGTCGAGTTCTATTACAAGAGCGACGCGCTCGGGGATCCGATGGTCACCGAGGAGCACATCACCGCGTTCGGCTGGGCGACGCCGCAGGAGATCGACGACGTGATGTCGCTCGCGCTGCGCATCAACGATTTTCTCTCCGGCCTGTTTCTCGGCGTCGGCATCAAGCTGGTCGATTTCAAATGCGAGTTTGGCCGGCTTTGGGAGAACGACCAGATGCGCATCGTGCTCGCCGACGAGATTTCGCCCGATTGCTGCCGTCTGTGGGACATCGAAACGCAGAACAAGCTCGACAAGGACCGGTTCCGTCGCGACCTGGGCGGGCTGGTCGAGGCCTATCAGGAGGTCGCGCGGCGGCTCGGGCTGCATGTCGACAACCCGACACGGGCGCGAACCGGGCCGGTGCTGGTGCGTTCGAAATAGGATCAGACGCAGGGGGACATGAAGGCGCGCATCACCATCACGCTCAAGCAGGGCGTGCTCGACCCGCAAGGCAAGGCCATCGCCGGCGCCTTGCACGCTCTCGGCTTCGGCTCGGTTGGCACTGTGCGCCAGGGCAAATATATCGAGGTCGAGGTGGCCGAGAGCGATCCGGCCAAGGCGCGCGCGGAAGTGGAGCGCATGTGCGAGCAGCTTCTCGCCAACACCATCATCGAGAACTACGCCTATGAGCTCGAGGCGGCTTAAGTCCGACGACCATCATTCTCGTCATTCCGGCGAAAGCCGGAATCCAGAAACCCGCTCACGAGTTCATCTTAGCTGGATCCCGGCTTTCGCCGGGATGATGCATCTGATTGGAAGAGCATGAAAGCGAGCGTCATCGTCTTCCCCGGATCGAATTGCGACCGCGACGCGGCGGTAGCGCTCGCGGCCGTCACCGGCCAGCCGCCGGCCATGGTCTGGCACGGTGACAGCGTGCTCCCGGCAAGCGATCTGATCGTGCTGCCGGGTGGTTTCTCCTATGGCGATTATCTCCGCTCCGGCGCCATGGCGGCGCATTCGCCGGTGATGCGTGAGGTGGTGACGCGCGCGCGCTCGGGAACGCCCGTGCTCGGCATCTGCAACGGCTTCCAGGTGCTGACCGAGGCAGGGCTGCTCCCCGGCGTGCTGATGCGCAACGCCACGCTCAAATTCATCTGCAAGGACGTGCATCTTCGCATCGAGCGGAACGATTCGATCTATACGCGCCGCTACGCCAAGGGCGAGGTCGTCAGGTTCCCCATCGCGCACAAGGACGGCAGCTATTTCGCCGACGACGCCACGCTACAGCGACTCGAAGGCGACGGCCGTGTCGCCTTCCGCTATTGCGACGCGGGCGGCACCCTCACCGCGCAAGCCAATCCCAACGGCTCGCGCAACCATATCGCCGGCATCTATAACGAGACGGGCACCGTGCTCGGGCTGATGCCGCATCCCGAACGCCTCGCCGATGTCGCGCTTTCCGGCACTGACGGCGCACGGCTGTTCCTCTCGCTCGTGGAGACGCTGCATTGAACATCGCGGCACGCGCGGAGAGAGCGGCTAACGGCATCACGCCCGAGCTTGTGGCCGAGCATGGGCTGAATTCCGATGAGTATAAGCTGCTGCTCGCCGCGCTCGGACGCGAGCCGAGGCTGACCGAGCTCGGCATCTTCTCGGTGATGTGGTCGGAGCATTGCTCCTACAAATCGTCGAGAGTGTGGCTTAAGAGGCTGCCGACCGAGGGTCCGCAGGTCATCCAAGGCCCCGGCGAGAATGCCGGCGTGGTCGACATCGGCGACGGTCAGGCGGCGATCTTCAAGATGGAGAGCCACAACCACCCGTCCTATATCGAGCCCTATCAGGGCGCGGCGACGGGCGTCGGCGGCATTATGCGCGACGTGTTCACCATGGGCGCCCGCCCTATCGCCAATATGAACGCGCTGCGCTTCGGCTCGCCCAATCACCCCAAGACGCGGCACCTCGTGGCCGGCGTGGTCTCGGGTATCGGCGACTACGGCAATTGCATGGGCGTGCCGACGGTCGGCGGCGAGACCAATTTCGATCCGCGCTACAACGACAACATTCTTGTCAATGCCATGACCGTCGGCATTGCCGACGCCAACCGCATCTTCAAGTCGGCGGCGAGCGGCGTCGGCAATGCCGTGGTCTATGTCGGCTCGAAAACCGGCCGCGACGGCATCCACGGCGCGACCATGGCGTCGGCGGAATTCGACGAGGCCTCCGAGGAGAAGCGCCCGACCGTGCAGGTAGGCGATCCCTTCACCGAGAAGCTGCTGCTTGAAGCGTGCCTGGAGCTGATGGCCGAGGATGCCATCGTCGCCATCCAGGACATGGGCGCGGCCGGCCTCACCTCATCCTCGGTGGAGATGGCGGACAAGGGCGGCGTCGGCATCGAGCTCGAGCTTGATCGCGTGCCGACCCGTGAGGACGGCATGACCGCCTACGAGATGATGCTCTCCGAGAGCCAAGAGCGCATGCTGATGGTGCTCAAGCCGGGCTCGGAGAAGATCGCCGAGCGCGTGTTCCGCAAATGGGAGCTGGATTTCTCCATCATCGGCTACACCACCGACACCGGGCACCTCGTGGTGCGCCATCGCGGCATGGTTGAGGCGGACATTCCGCTGGCGGCGCTGGCGCATGCCGCGCCGGTGTATGAGCGTGCCGTCAGCAAGAAGGAGAAGCCGGCCATCGTCGCGCCGCAGGATGTGCCCGCCGCGGCCAGCATGCTCGGCGTGCTCGAATGTCTGATGGGCTCGCCGCATCTCGCCTCGCGTCGCTGGATCTGGGAACAATACGACCACATGGTGATGACCGATACGGTGCAGCGGCCGGGCGGCGACGCGGCCGTCGTGCGCGTTCACGGCACGAACAAAGGACTGGCTATCTCCTGCGACGTGACGCCCCGCTACTGCGCCGCCGATCCGTTCGAAGGCGCCAAGCAGGCCGTGGCCGAATGCTGGCGTAATCTGTCGGCGGTCGGCGCCGATCCGCTGGCCATCACCGACTGCATGAATTTCGGCAACCCGGAGCGGCCGGAGATCATGGGCGAATTCGCCAGCGCGGTCGAAGGCATGGCGGAAGCGTGCAATGCCCTGTCCTTCCCCGTCGTCTCCGGCAACGTCTCCCTCTACAACGAGACCAACGGCGTCGCCATTCCGCCCACACCGGCGATCGGCGGCATCGGGCTCCTGCCCGACGTCGCCACCATGGCGACCATCGCGCTGAAGCGGAACGGCGACGTGCTGATATTGCTCGGCGCGGAAGTCGGACATCTCGGGCAGTCGCTGTACATGCAGATCCTGTTGGACAAGGCGGACGGCGCGCCGCCCCCGGTCGATCTCGACGCCGAGCGCCGCACCGGCGACTTGATCAGAGGTCTGATCCGCAATGGATGCGTGTCGGCGGTGCATGATGTTTCCGATGGCGGGCTGTTGGTGGCGATCGCCGAGATGGCGCTCGCCGGCGGACGCGGGGTCGAGCTCGATCCGGTGACGGGTCCTATCCCCGCGCATGCGCTCTGGTTCGGCGAGGACCAGGGGCGCTTTGTGGTCGCAGCGTCGCCGGACATGGCCGATGCGATCCACAAGGCGGCGGCGGTGGCCAAGGTGCCGCTCAGGCTGCTCGGCAAGGTGGGCGGCGATGCCATCGCGCTCGCCGGCGAACCCCCGTTGTCCTTGGCGGCGCTCAGCGCCGTGCATGAGGACTGGTTGCCTCGCTTCATGGCCCACGGCTAAGATCGCGCCCTGATAAGGAGCAGCCCATGGCCATGGCGGCCGACGACCTCGCGCGGTTGATCAAGGAGAGCTTCCCCGACGCCGATATCCGCATCGAGGATCTCGCCGGCGACGGCGACCACTATTCCGCGACCATCGTCTCGGAGGCGTTCCGTGGCAAAAGCCGCGTGCAACAACACCAGATGGTCTATGACGCGCTCAAAGGAAACATCGGGGGCGTGCTGCACGCCCTTGCGCTGAAAACCGCGGCACCCTAGCTAAAAGGTCCGCCAGAAAGGAACCCGACGATGAGCGCTCAGGACGTCCAGGATTGGATCGGCAAGCAGATTGCCGGCAACGATGTGGTGCTGTTCATGAAAGGCACCAAGAGCATGCCGCAATGCGGCTTCTCGATGCAGGTCGCGCAGATCCTCAACCATCTCGGGGTCGAGTTCAAAGACATCAACGTGCTCGAGGACATGAGCGTGCGCGACGGGGTCAAGGCCTATTCCAATTGGCCGACCATCCCGCAGCTCTACGTCAAGGGCGAGTTCATCGGCGGCTGCGATATCGTGCGCGAGATGTTCCAGGCGGGCGAACTGCAAGAGCTGCTGAACGCCAAGGGCGTCGCCAATAACGCGCAGACGCTGACGGCGTGACCGCCGTCTATTCGCAACCGATAATGATGTCGCCCGGGTTGATCATCAACACCACCGGCTTTCCCTCGTAGAGCTTCAGCGTCTCCAGCGACGCGATGGTGACGCTCGCTTCTAGAGTGGTGTCGCCGGGCACCGCGACATAGACGATGGCCGTCACCGCGCCTTTGCGGATCTCCATGATCTTGCCCTTGATCTGATTGCCGGTGCTGAACTTCATGTCGGCCATCGGCTCGACCTCCCGCCTTAGCTGAGATTGCCGCAAAAGCGCTGGATGCGCCGGCAGGCCTCTTCCAGCGCCTTGATCCCGGTCGCATAAGAGATGCGGAAGAAGGGCGAGAGTCCGAACGCCGCGCCATGCACGACGGCGACACCCTCCTCCTCGAGCAGAGCCGTGGCGAAGTCCTCGTCGCTCGCGATCTTCTTGCCGCCGCGCGTGGTCTTGCCGATTACGCCGGCGCAGGACGGATAGACATAAAAGGCGCCTTCCGGCTTCGGGCAGGAGATGCCTTTGGCCTGGTTCAGCATGGCCACAACCAGATCGCGCCGCTCCTGGAACGAGGCCACCCAGTCCTTGAGGAAATCCTGCGGGCCTTCGAGCGCCTCGACCGCCGCCCATTGGCTGATGGAGCACGGGTTCGAGGTCGATTGCGATTGCAGGGTGGAGATGGCTTTGATCAAGGGCTCCGGTCCACCGCCATAGCCGATGCGCCAGCCGGTCATCGAATAGGCCTTCGACACGCCGTTCAGCGTGAGCGTGCGCCCCTTCAGCTTCGGCTCGACCGCGGCGGGCGTGGTGAATTTGAACCCGTCATAGACGAGGTGCTCGTAGATGTCGTCGGACAGCACCCACACTCTGTCGTGCTTGACCAGCACATCGGTGAGCGCCCTCACCTCGTCCTCGGTATAGGCGGCGCCGGTCGGATTGGACGGCGAGTTGAAGATGAACCATTTGGTCTTCGGCGTGATGGCGCGCGCCAGCGCTTGCGGCGTCAGCTTGAAGCCTTCTTCGACTTTGGTCTCGATGATCACCGGCTCGGCGCCGGCCAACAGCACGATGTCGGGATAGCTCACCCAATACGGCGACGGAATGATCACCTCGTCACCGGGGTCGAGCGTCGCGAGCAGCGCGTTGTAGAGCACCTGCTTGCCGCCACTGCCGACGGTGATCTCCGACGGCTTATAGGTCAGGCCGTTCTCGCGCTTGAACTTCTCGGCGACCGCCCGCTTCAGCTCGGGGATGCCGTCGACGGCGGTGTATTTGGTCTCGCCACGCTGGATCGCCTCGATCGCCGCCTGCTTGATATTGTCAGGCGTGTCGAAATCGGGCTCGCCGGCGCCAAGGCCGATGACGTCGAAGCCGGCGGCTTTCAGTTCGCGCGCCTTGCTGGTGATGGCCATGGTCGGCGAGGGCTTGACCCGTTCGAGCGTGCGGGCGACCAGTCCCATAATCGATCTCCTGGAAAATGTTGCAGTGCGGTAGAGGCGGGCGCACCCTAAGCAAGGCCGCGATTGCCCGCAAGCCTTATGCCGCAAAAAGCCACAGGCGCGGACCCTAAGCCCGCGCCTGCTGCATCCTTAGGCACTCAACAATGCCGAAAGAGGTTATGCGGCCTCGCGATTGAGGCTGCCTTCGGCGAGGTCGGTCAACGTCCTGTCGGCGTTATATTCCTGCTCGAGCGTCTGCTCCAACAAGCTTGCCGCATCGTCCATGCCGAGCTGCTTCGCCCAGGCGATCATCGTGCCGTAGCGGGCGATCTCGTAGTGCTCGACAGCCTGAGCGTCGGCGATCATGCCGGCGTCGAGCACGTCGGGATCCTTGGCCTCCTTCATGTCCTCCTCGCCCTCCTCAAGGATGCCCTTGATGGCTGGGCAGCTCTTGGCCGTGGGCTTGAGGTTGCAGAGCGCAAAGACCTGCTCGAGACGCTCGACCTGGCCCTTCGTCTCTTCGAGATGATGCTCGAAGGCTTGGCGCAGATCGTCAGAGTCGGCCTTCTTGGCCATCTTCGGCAGCGCCTTTAGGATCTGCTTCTCGGCGTAGTAGATATCCTTGAGCAAGTTGACGAATAGATCCTCCAAAGACTTCGTGGCGGGCATGATGGTTGGCTCCTTGCGGCGGTTGGATAGGGGGAGACGTTGCGGCGCCGCTGCGTCTGCGCGCGAACGCCAATTCTACCCGAGCTAACTTTCCGCCGCGCCTTCGGTTCCAGTTCTTTCCAGCGCGCGTGGACGCGCCGTTCAAATCGCAATTAGGCCACAGTTGTGACGCGGAACCTCGCGGCCGGGCCACAATCCGGCTAAAGCCCCGCCCAAATGACATGGTTGATTTTGCTTCGTGCCGACAGACGAGGCCTAAGTCGATGCCCATGCGACGCCGAGTTCTGCGCTCGTTCGAGCCCCCGGCAACTTTCCTTTTGTTTTCGCTGATCCTGATCGTTTCCTTAGCGCTGCCAAGCGTGCTGGCGACGGCCGGGCCGGTCACTTCCGATGCGGATGGCCGCGTCACGCCCGACGAGATGAATATGGGCGCGCTGCTGCTGCCGACCGAGGACGGCGGCTTCGTCCAGGCGCCGCGACTCGGCACCGACGTGATCATGACGGTCAACGGCACCATCGCCCGCGTCACCGTCACCCAGCGCTTCGAGAACAATTCGGACCGTTGGCTCGAAGGCATCTACGTGTTTCCGCTGCCCGAGCAGTCGGCGGTCGATGCGCTCCGCATGGAAATCGGCTCACGCACCATCGAGGGCGAGATCAAAGGTCGCGACACCGCCAAGCAGGCTTACGAGGCTGCCAAGGACGCGGGCCAGAAGGCGAGCCTGGTCGAGCAGGAACGGCCCAACATCTTCACCAACTCCGTCGCCAATATCGGCCCGCATGAATCCGTCGTCGTGCGCATCGAATATCAGGAGACGGTGAAGCAAGATACCGGTGTCTATTCGCTGCGCTTCCCGCTCGTCGTCGCCCCCCGCTACAATCCCAAGGCCGGCGAGATCACGCCGGTCGACTATGGCGACAAGCCATCGCCGAGCGATCCGGTGCCCGACCGCGACCGCATCACTCCACCGGTACTCGATCCCGCCAAGGGGCCGAAGATCAATCCCGTCTCGATCGAAGTGACGCTCGACGCCGGCTTCGCGCTCGGCGAAATCACCAGCTCCTATCACGAGACCGCCGTGAAGCGGACCGGCGACAACACGGCGACGCTGGCGCTCGCCCAAGGCAGCGTTCCCGCCGACAAGGATTTCGAGCTGGTATGGAAGCCGAAGGCGGCGGCCGCGCCGCAAACGTCGCTGTACCATGAGAGCGTCGGCGGCCAGGATTACCTGCTCGCTATGGTTACGCCGCCCACGCTCGATGCGGTGCCGAAGCTCCTGCCGCGCGAGCTGATCTTCGTCATCGACAATTCCGGGTCGATGGCCGGCACATCCATGGTCCAGGCGAAGCAGAGCCTGCTGTTCGCGCTCGGTCGCCTCAGGCCCGGCGACAAATTCAACGTGGTGCGGTTCGACGACACGCTGGAGACGCTGTTCGACACCGCCGTCGACGCCAGCTCGGACAATCTCGCCATTGCCAAGCATTTCGTGTCGCGGCTCGATGCGGAGGGCGGCACCGAGATGCTGCCCGCGCTCCAGGCGGCGCTGAGGGACGCGACGCCGGAAGACACGACCAGACTCCGCCAAGTGGTGTTCCTGACCGACGGCTCGGTTGTCAACGAGGCGCAGCTGTTCGAGGAGATCGCCAAGCATCGCGGCCGCTCGCGGCTGTTCACGGTGGGGATCGGCTCGGCGCCCAACTCCTATTTCATGACCCGCGCGGCTGAGCTCGGCCGCGGCACTTTCACTCAGATCGGCTCGGACGCGCAGGTGCTCGAGCGCATGAGCGCGCTGTTCGCCAAACTGGAGAAGCCGGTGATGATGGGGCTCTCGGCGGACTGGCCGGCCGGAACGAGCGTCGAGGCTTGGCCTGATCCCCTGCCCGATCTCTATGCGGGCGAACCCGTGGTGCTTTCGGCGAAACTTCCGTCGCGCCAAGGCGAGCTTCACCTTGCCGGCACATTCGATGGCAAGCCCTGGACGGCGACGCTCAAATTGGAAGACGCCGTGGCCGGCGCGGGCGTCGCCAAGCTCTGGGCGCGCAGCAAGATCGCCTCGCTGGAAGCGAAAGCCTTTACCGGCTCCGATCCTGACGCCTTCGACAAGGCAATCGAAGCGGTCGCGCTCGAGCATCATTTGGTGTCGAGCCAAACCAGCCTGATCGCCGTCGACAAGACCAAGTCGCGGCCTGATGGGCAAAGCGTGTCGAGCGTCGATATGCCGGTGAATCTTCCCGATGGTTGGGTGTATGACAAGGTGTTCGGGCCGCCGGGCGGCACCCAGCACGCGATGAAGGCCACCGGACAATCGCTCGCCTATGCCCGCTCGGGCGGCGGTCTCCTCAATGCATTACCCAGCGCGATGCCCCAATTCGCCTATGACGGCGGCACGTCGGCCACGCAGGAAGCGGCGCCGCAGGCCCTCGATGCGGCACCGCCCGTTGCCGACCGCACGCAGGAGCCGGATACCTCCATCGTTGCCACCGATGCCCTGCCCGACGGCGATACCTCATTGCCGCAGGCGACGCCGCCGTCTCAACCTGATAGTTTGGCCGTTCCGAGAGTCGCTTCAACCGAACCGTCGAGACAGGCCATGTTGTTCATTCTCTTACTGACGTTTCTCAGCGCCGCGCTGTTCGTCGCATGGCGCTACCACCGCCGCGATATTGCCTCCCCGCGGCGTATCGGGAGGAGGATCTGATGCCGTCACGGGGGTCGGCGCAGTTCCTCCTCCTCTTCCTCCGCTCGCGGCGAAGGCTCGGGTGGACGATGGGAGCGATGGCATGCGCCCTGATCGTCGCTGTCCTGCTGCAGGCCGGCGGCGAATTTCCGCTGCTGACCCGCACCGGGCTTGCGCAGCTTCTGCGCCAGAGCGCCTGGCAGCATGCCCTGGCCGGGCTGCCGGAAGCCCCGCCTTTGCCCTGGGCCGGCAGCGCGTCGGCCCCGGCCGAGGTGCCGCTGCTTGGCTTGAGCGCGTCAGTGATCAAGGAAATGAACCCTGGCCAAGCGACGGTAAATCCGGCTCCGGGCCGGGATCCGCATCTGCCGCGCACTAAACTCAGCGAGATTGGCGTCGGCGACCATATCATCGTCACCACGTCCGACGGTGCCTCGGGGGACTATCGCGTCACCGGCCGCAAGGTCGTCGATCCGCATTTAGCCGACCAGTCGGGCCCAGCCGGTGTGGACGCGACGCTGGTCGCCTGCTTGCCGCTCGACCCGGTGCTGGCAAGCTCGCTTAGTCTCGTCATCCAGGCGACTAAGGTCGATCCTCCGGCGGAGGTCGAACTGGATCCCGAGCAGAAGCTCTGATCGCCGGCTTGCGCTTTACGGATTCCGTTTCTTCTTCTTCGGCGGCTTCGGAGCTGGCGTCGGCGTGGCTTCGGCCGCAGCTGGCGCCGTCGAGCCGGTCTGCGCCGCGCCGGCCGCCGGCGCTGCGGCACCAGCGGCAGGAGCCGGCTGACCAGGCGCTACGTCAGCACCTTGCTGCGGTACCGCGCCGGGCGGAAGCGCGGCGGAAGGCTGCTCGGACTCAGTCGAGATGCCGCCGGGCGGGGCCTCGCTGACAGTCGGCGCCGTCGGGCGGCGTTCCGACTCGATCTTCTCCTTGAGCCGGTCAAGGCCTGCGCGATATTCCGCGCCGACAAAACCGTCGAGCATCAACGCCTTCCAACGCTTCAGCGGGCTCGTGCCGGAATCGTAACCGAAGGACCAAGTGACCTTGCTGCCCGAGCCCGAAGGCGAGATGTCGTAGGAACTCGTGCCATCGAGGCCGTTGAAAATCACTGCGAGATCGATATGCCGGCTCGGCTCGCTCTCGGTGATCTCCATGCTGCCGTTGCCGACCGACTTGACCTGGCTAGTCCATTGCACCGTGGCGCCGTTGCCCTGCTCCGGCCCGCCATAGCTGACCGCCAATTGCGGATCGCGCAATTGCCACGGCGACCACTCGCTGAATTGATGCAGGTTGTTGAGATAGGGAAAGACGACTGGCTCGGGCGCATTGATCACCACCGAGCGCGTCACCGTCACGTGCGACGGTAGCCCGAGGGCGACAGCGGCAAAAATGCCAACCAGAACAGCAAGCCCCAAGACCAATCGCGTCATTGGACGCATCACCCCGCCTCCTTATTCGTCGCGTTCGCGACGGCCGCATCAAAAAAGCAAACCCCTCGCATTTTCAGCAAAAACGATTACAGTCCGCCCGTCAACAAGAGGGAGGGGCTGGAGATGAATCTGTCACCACCAACAACAGTGGTGTTCATTGTATCGCTGATTTTGGCGGCTTTAGCGGTGATTGGCAAATTCGCGCCAATTCCGTTCATTACCGACCACGGTTTTTGGGTGGCCATCGTCGCCTATGTGGTGCTGGCGGTCGGCAACCTGTTTCGAGGCGTCTAGCCTCTGCCCGGCCTCCGGGGGCGACAACCATCCGGAGGCCTTACCCTTCCCTCACAGCAACATTGCGCGGATCAGGCTTGGCCGCGAAACACCAGCACCGCGCCGAGCGCGATCAGCAAAAAACCAGCCGCCTGTGTCAGGCTGAGCGGTTGCTTGAAGTAGATCCAGGTAAAGCCGGCGAAGACCAGCAACGTGATGACTTCCTGGATGGTCTTGAGTTCGGCTGGCGAATAGACCGCGCTGCCGATCCGGTTTGCGGGAACGGCGAAGCAATATTCCACAAAGGCGATGCCCCAGCTCACCAGAACCACGGTCACGAGCGCAACGGATTTGTATTTCAGATGCCCATACCAGGCGATCGTCATGAATAGATTGGAGCAGACGAGAAGGATGATCGGGAGAATGTGGGACCATGCCCCCGGGGCTATCGAAGCGGGATTCATAGAGGCCTCGAGTTGACGTGAGTTGCGGCGGCGAGAAAGAGCGGGCGCTCAACGGCACAAGGCGAAGCGGAATAGCCATCACCCCCACCGGAGTCGGGCGCGACTCGGTACTCGAGACGTTGAATATCTCGGCAGCCTTCGGGAAAAGGGAGAGCGGCGTGTCGGACGCCGGCCCTCCCCTTAGCAATTACATATCGTCGTCGTCGCGCGCCCAGGACGGCCGGTAAGGCTGCGGACTTGGGCTCGGGCTTGGCGCGGCGGCGGGCGTTGCCGGGCGCGGCGCCGAAGGAGCCGGTGCGCTGCCGCCACCCATTGGAGCGGCAGGGCGCGGCGGCATCGAACTGCTCCCCATGCCCGGCGAAGGCGGAACGGCGGGTCGCGGCGGAGCCATGGGGGCCACTGCCGGCTTTGCCGCCACGGGAGCGGGAGCTGCGGGCTTCGGCATAACCATGGGCTTCGGTGCTGCCATGGGCTTCGCCGCCATTGCGGGCTTGCGTGCCGGGGTTTTGCGCGCTGCCGGTTTCCGCGCCGCTGTCTTGCGTGCTGAGGGCTTCTTGGCTGCAGTCTTGCGCGCTGAGGTCTTCTTCGCGGTGGTCTTGCGCGCGGTCGCTCGCTTCGCGGCAGTCTTCCGCGCCGGAGCCTTCTTCTTGGCGGCGGCGGTCTTGCGCCCCGTCTTGCGTACGGCCCGCGCGGTCTTGCGCGCCGTTTTCTTCACGGCGCGGACAGTCTTCCTCGCGGCCTTGCGCGGACTGGTCTTTTTACTCGTCGTGCGTTTCTTCCCACTCGTTTTCGTAGCCATGGCTTCTGCTCCGATCTGCTCTGTTGCCCTCTCGACCGCTCAAACGGACGCGGCGTTACACAAATCACGCTTCAATGGCCCAGGCTTGCCGTCCCATCCGGCGAGTCAATCGTTTTCTCATTATACGATGATCGCCAGCGAAAGTGGCAATTTGGGGTGCCCTTCACCTGCAAACGTCAACAACGGAGTCTTTTTCGCCTGTCACAAGCTCAAGCAAGGGCGCGTAGAATGTCCTCGATCGCCATGCGATGGCGAAAATCGGGGTCGACAAACCGGCCTCTAACCCGGCCGTCCTTGCCGATCACCAGGGTCGCCGGGATAGGCAGCAGCCAGCCGCCATGACCTTGAAATCGTTCAAGATCGATGCCGAATTGGCGGTATGTCTGCTTGATTTTCTCGCCGACCCAGAAGACCAGGCCGAGCGAAAGGGCATAAGCCAAATCGAGATCGGTCAGCACCCTGAACGGCAATCCCCTCGTCTGCTGCAAAACCCTGGCGTATTTGGCCGTTTCCGGCACGATCGAGACCACCTCTCCGCCCGCTGCGACGATCTCGGGATAGGCGCGGGCGAGCGCATGCAGCTCCAGCCCGCAATAGTCGCACCACGGCCCGCGGTTGAAGCTGATCACCAGCGGGCCTTTACGTAACAGCCCGGCAAGATCGACCAGACGCCCGTCACTGTCCGTCATCGTAAACTCGGGCAACGTCTCGCCTATGGAGGGGACAAAAACATCGGCGCCGTTAACCTGGATGCGGGCGACCAGCTGGTCGTAGGTCGCCTCGAGATCGGGAAGCAGCTTGCGAGACTCGCCGAGATAGAATTGCAGCTTCCGGTCGAGGGGGGCATCGACGGAATCCGCCCGCGTGAAGGCCTCGGCAAGAGCTTCTTCGAGTGATTTCGCCTCGGTCAAAGCGCCTCCAGCCTGAGCGGGCTCCCTGGCATCGTTTACCTTACTCAACACGAGCCATGATCGAGATTAGTCCGACAGCCCGGCTGAGTCCGACCTTCCACTACCGGTACAGAGGCGAGAACGGAAAGTCGAGAGTCGGGGCTCAGGGCGGCGGCCAATTGGGCGGCATTTGCCGCAGCGCGTGGTCGAAGGGGAAAGCGGAGATGTGCACTTCCCCGGTGAAGGGATAGTCGAGGGCGAGGCCGAGCAGCAGCGAGAGAGCGACCAGCTCGGCCAAGGCCGCGGTCATGAGCGCTTGCGCCAACAGGTTCGTCGTGCCGAAGAACGCCGGATAGCCGAGGGTGATGAGGCCGCCGACCACCAGCACGAACCAAAGGATCGACGGCATCGAGCCGTCGGCGCTGTCGAGACGCTCGTTGCGGTTGTCGGTCATCACCGCCAATAGCCTAAGCGCGTTTTGATAAAGCGCGAGTTCCTGGAAGCCCTCCGGCTTTACCGCAAAGACCGCCTGGCTTAACCGATCGAGATCCTTGACCACGGCGTCGCTCGGCTCGCCAACGGCCATGGTCCTCCATTCAAACTCACGCACGTCATTGACGTAGTTGATGAGATGCTTGCGAATGTCGGCGCCCCCTTCGATCGGCAGCGCGAAGCTGAGGCGGTGCAAGTCGACCGCCGCCTTGGCCTCGTCGCGGACCGCGTTCTCCGTGTTGCGGAAATCTTCCCACACGGCGATCACCACGAAGGCGAGCATGACGGCGTAGAACACGCCGACCACGGCAAACTTGAAACCGGCGACCTCGTTGTTGAGCTTCAGCCGATCGACGCCGTAGATCCACCGCGAAATCAAGGTGAGGCCGACGCCATAGGCCGCCGCGCCGATGGTCAAGATCAGCCCGGTCACCCATAACGGCGTGTCGTGCGTGAGGTGGAGCAACATTGCAGGGGACTGATAGTCGGAATTGATGGCCGATTCCAGCCTAAGGCGCGGTGAGCTTAACCAACTCGCCGTGGGTAAAGCGCCAACGCGCGAGCCGCCTGCGTTCGAGCCACGATCCCGCAAGGCCCGCCGCCGGGGCAGCAAGCGCCGCCAGGCCGAACTCAGCAAAATGGAAAGACCGAGCCAGAACCAAGCGACCGCGAACATGAGCAGAAACGCCAGCACCGCCCATAAGGGCCCCCAGGCGCGGTAGTCGAGCTTGCCTTGCAGCAACGCATGGAAGTCGAACGGCTGCCCGCAGGTCTTGCAATATTTGACGCGCTTGGCTTTGACCTTGTCGATATCGCGATCGAGCTTGCCGGACGGAGTGCTCCCCTCACCGGAGACCGCCGCGCCAGAGCTCGGCCTCAGGACTGAATCGTCCTTCTGAAACTGGCTGAAACAATTGGGGCAACAGAACGTGCTCCGCGTCTTTGCCATCGCGCGCCCTTCCCGCATCAAGGCGGCAACCTAGCATGCTCATCGCTTGGCGGGATGCAGGTCGAAGTTGCTTCGGGCCGAATGAGCAACCCCTAGCCAAGTGCCTCCTCCGCCGCCATATTCGGGCCATGCCTTATCGTGTCCCGAAGACCTTCGGCTCGCGCGCCGAGCCGCGCGCCGTCACGGGCGAAGCGAGCGACGTGCCGGCAGGTGGGCTGCCGCTCGGCGCCGACCGCCGCACGCCCGGCTTTGGCGAGGCGTCGCAGCCTCTAATCCAGAACCATCCGCTGGTCACGGGCGAGGCGCTAGGCCCGTACACCCCGCACCGCCCGCCGCGACCGGAGAAATCCGAAGGCGGCGTGGCTTTGCAGATTCAGTCCGAACTCGAGCCCAAGGGCGACCAGCCGGCGGCGATCGCCGAGCTGGTGGCGCAGGTTGACGCGCATGAGCGCGACCAGGTGCTGCTTGGCGTCACCGGCTCGGGCAAGACCTTCACCATGGCGAAAGTGATCGAGGCGACGCAACGCCCGGCGCTGGTGCTCGCGCCCAACAAGACGCTGGCCGCCCAGCTCTATGGCGAGTTCAAGAGCTTCTTCCCGGACAACGCGGTTGAGTATTTCGTCTCCTATTACGACTACTACCAGCCCGAGGCCTATATCCCGCGGACCGACACCTATATCGAGAAGAACTCCTCGGTGAACGAGCAGATCGACCGCATGCGCCACGCGGCGACCCGCGCGCTGGTCGAGCGCGACGATGTGATCATCGTCGCGTCGGTGTCGTGCATCTACGGTATCGGCTCGGTCGAGACCTATACCGCCATGACCTTCAGCCTGAAGCGCGGCGATCAGGTCGAGCAACGCCAGTTGATGGCCGATTTGGTAGCGCTGCATTACCGGCGCAACGATGTGAATTTCGCGCGGGGCTCGTTCCGCGTGCGGGGTGACACGATCGAGCTGTGGCCGGCGCATTTGGAGGATCGCGCCTGGCGCATCTCGCTGTTTGGCGACACGATCGAGGCCCTCACCGAGTTCGATCCGCTGACCGGGGCCAAGACCGACGATTTCAGCCTGGTCAAGGTCTATGCCAACTCGCATTACGTGACGCCGAAGCCGACACTGAAACAGGCGATCCGCGGCATCAAGGAGGAGCTGAAGCAGCGGTTGAACGAGCTGCACGGCGCCGGCCGGCTGCTTGAGGCGCAGCGGCTCGAGCAGCGCACGTTGTTCGATCTGGAGATGATCGAGGCAACCGGGTCCTGCGCGGGCATCGAGAATTATTCGCGCTATCTCACCGGGCGAAAGCCGGGCGAACCGCCGCCGACGCTGTTCGAATATCTGCCGGACAACGCGCTGGTGTTCGTCGACGAGAGCCATGTCACCGTTCCGCAAATCGGCGGCATGTTCCGCGGCGACTACCGGCGCAAGTCGACCCTGGCCGAATACGGCTTCAGGCTGCCCTCCTGCATGGACAACCGCCCATTGCGCTTCGAGGAGTGGGACGCGATGCGGCCGCAATCGATCTATGTGTCGGCGACGCCGGCCGCCTGGGAGCTGGAGCAGACCGGGGGCGTGTTCGCCGAGCAGGTGATCCGCCCCACGGGACTGATCGACCCGCCGGTCGAGGTACGCCCCGCCTCCACCCAAGTCGACGACCTGATCGATGAGACGCGCAAGGTGGTGTTGCAAGGCTATCGGGTGCTGGTCACCACGCTGACCAAGCGCATGGCCGAGGATTTGACCGAGTACATGCATGAGCAGGGCATTCGCGTGCGCTACATGCATTCCGACGTGGAGACGCTCGAGCGCATCGAGATCATCCGCGACCTGCGGCTCGGCGCTTTCGACGTGCTGGTCGGCATCAATCTGTTGCGCGAAGGGCTCGACATTCCCGAATGCGCGCTGGTCGCCATTCTCGACGCCGACAAGGAAGGCTTCCTTCGCTCGGAGACATCGTTGATTCAGACCATTGGCCGTGCCGCGCGCAATATCGACGGCCGGGTGATCCTCTATGCCGACGGCATCACCGGATCGATGGAGCGGGCGATGGCCGAAACAACCCGGCGGCGCGAGAAGCAGACGGCTTATAACCTGGCCAACGGCATCACCCCGGAAAGCGTCAAGAAGCAGATCGGCGATATCATGGCTTCGGTTTACGAGCGCGACCATGTGCTGGTCGAGGCCGGCCCCGGGTTCGGCGAGGACCAGCAGCCGCTGATCGGGCACAATCTCGAAACGGTCGTCGCCGATATGGAGAAACGCATGCGCGCGGCGGCCGCCGATCTCGAATTCGAGGAGGCGGCGCGGCTCAGAGACGAGGTCAAGCGCTTGCGGCAGATGGAGCTCGCCATCGCCAACGATCCGCTGGCGAGGCAATCGGAGCTTGAGCGTTCGGCGGCGGAGACCGATCTAACGCGTCCGCACAAGCCGACGCTCGACGAGATGGGGCCGCACAACCGGGAGATTCCCTTGAGGCGGGCGAAGCCGCGCTCGAAATCGGGCAAGCCCGGCACGCACGCCTTCAAAGGCAAGAGCCGCTAGCGTCAGCCTTTCTTCGGCCCCCGCCCGGGCTTGCCGCGCTGCTCGGTCGAGCCGATCGGCGAAGCCGGCGGCGTGATCTTCTTCTTGTCCTGTTTCGGCTTCTTCTTCTCGCGATTGCTTCTCTGCTGACCCTTTGCCACGGCATCCTCCTCACGATGAACGGGCTGCGCACGTGCCCTCAGATTTCTTTCGCACCCCCCATGCGACCGGTCAACGGCGCTTGGATCTGGGCTTAGGCTTGGCGTCGCTCAACGGTTTCGGCAACTCGCGCGTGACCTCGGACGCCTTCTTGTCGGTCCTGAGCCCGAGAAACACCGGGTGGCGCATCTCGCCGGCTTCCGTCCACTCGGTGAACTTCACCTCGGCCACGAGCTTCGGCTTCACCCAGGTGGTGTGCGCCGCGTCGGGCACTTTGGCGACCACCGGCTTCTTGTCCGTCACCAACGGCACGAGCAAAGCGTGGATGTCGCGCAATCGCTCCGCGTTGAACCCCGTGCCGGCGCGCCCGACATAGGCCCAGGCGTTCCCCTCGCGAACCGCAAACAGCAAGGCGCCGAAATATTTGCGGCTGCGGCGCGGCGCGGTGAAGCCGACGATCACCACCTCTTGCTCCTGGCTCGCTTTGACCTTCAGCCATTCGCGCGTGCGCACACCGGAGTGGTAGCGGCCGTTGGCGAGTTTGGCCATCACGCCTTCTTCCTGCGCCCGCTTGGCCTGGTTGAAGGCTTTTATTCCCTCCCCCACGACATGGGCGCTGTAGAGCAGCAGCGGACTCTTCGGCAGGATGCGCGCCAGCTCGGCCTTGCGTTCGAGCAGCGTCTTGCCGCGCAGATCCTTGTCATCGAGATAGAGCAGATCGAACACGCAATAGAGCAGACGCGTCGGCTCCCGTTCGGCGTTCTGCAACAGCTGGAAGCGCGACCGTCCTGCCCGGTCGAGCGCCACGAGCTCGCCGTCGAGAACGGCCGCATGCTTGATGGCAGCGAGGGCCGAGCAGATCGACGGGTATTTGCCTGAGAGGTCGTTGCCGTTGCGGGAATAGAGCGAGGCATGGCCGGGCGTGGCGACGGCGATGGCGCGGAAGCCGTCCCACTTGGTCTCGAACACCCAAGCGGGATCGTCGAACGGCTTGTCGGTGAGGGTGGCGAGCATGGGCCGCAGATTGGGTTGCATCCTGACACCGTCGGTGTGGCGCGCCTGCAAGGCTCGAGCCGCACGCTAGCACGCCGGAAGCCGGCGAACGACAGCCCGCAAGAAACTGTCCGTACACGTCCCGACTCATGTTAATCTGGCACCTCGGTCGTGCAGGGGGCGCACATCATGACCAAGACGGAAGTGGTTATCACCGACATTTATGACGCCTGGCGGGCGCAGGACCTCGACCGGCTGGCAAGCTACCTGCCCGACGATTTCAGCCACATGATCTACATCCCGACCGAGGTGCATCCTCTGGGCGGGCTTTGCCGCGGCAAGGAAGCGGCGGTCGAACGGCTTGGGCTGATCGCCATGCAGTTCGATTTTCTACGGTTCGATACTAGCGACCTGATGATCCACAAGGACCGCGCGGGCCTTGAAATTCCCATCCATTACCGGCATCGCGACACGGGCGTGCAGCTTGAGACCATGATCGCGAATTTCTGGACTTTCGAGGACGGATGGCCGGTGGGGCTGTCGGAGTATCACGATATCGGCCGCATCCAGGCATTCAGCACGAGCCTCGCCGCGCTGACGCAAGAGGCAGGCTGAGACACCCCAGAAGTGCGCCCCATGCACCCGGTGCTAGCTGCGGCTTGTGACGGAAGGGACACAGCGACGGGCCATCCATGTACCCCTTTGCGTTCTTCCGCCGCCCCCATGCTAGGATTCCGATCGAATAAGAACAAAGGAGCGGGGCAATGACACAAACAATGGAGACGATCCTGGGCGATATCTACGACGCCTGGCGCGCGCAGGATCTCGAATGGCTGGCCAGCTATCTGCCGGACGATTTCTATCATGTCATGCACATTCCCGCGGCGGTCTGTCCGATCGGCGGGCCTTGCGAGGGCAAGCTGCAGGTATTGGAGCGATGGCGCTCGGTGGTGCCACAATTTGAGATTCTTCGCTTCGACACCAGCAATCTGCTGATCAACAAGAACTGCGCCGCGGCGGAAATCACCCTGCAATACCGCCTGATACCCTCAGGCGATATACTCGATACGACCAAAGCGAATTTCTGGGCGTTCGAGGCAGGATGGCCGGTGAAGCTCACCGAGTATTACGACGTGGCCGCGCTTGAGGCGGTGACGGCGCAACTCAACGCGCGGCCCGACGCGTGAAGCCTGGGGGGCTAAAGATTGCGAAGGCAAGCGAGGCTGGGTCTTCGGCGAGCGCTGAGCAAAAAGGGCGTCCGCTCCAGCGAAGCGGACGCCCTTTGCAGGAACTAAGCGATCAGATTAGTGGCAAGCGGCGCCCATACCGATCATGGCCTTGTGCGCCGCGCGCATCGACGGGTAGGCCCCCATGACCCGGTAGCGGCTCTTGTCGGGACCGCCCGCGCCCATGAACTGCATCATCATGCAGCGTCCGGTCGAGAGGTCGATGGCGACGTAGAACGGGTTAGGGAAGCCTTCCGCCGCGAGAGCGGTGCCGGCACAGCCGACGACGAAAGCCGCGGCAATCAGAAATTTGCGCATGGTGGGAATCTCCGAAGGGTTGGACACGAACTCTGGGCCGATCGACCGATTCGACCGGCCCGGGACTGCGCAAAACTAAAAGCTGGCTTCGCCGCTTCCCAATACCTTCTGGCTATGATCACGTTGCGCGATTGTCGGGAACTTCATTGAACGGTCGTACTGCGCAAAAAGAATTGCGGGCGCTCGCATCGAGAGCGGCCCGCAAGTCTTGCGAGAGGGTCAGATAGTCGCCAATGTTTAGCGGCTGAACGAGCCCGGGGGAGTGGACGGAAATTCGCCGGCGATGCTCGGCGCGGCAAAGCCGAGCATCAGAGCGAGAGCGAGAAAGATCGTCTTCATTTTGATTCTCCTTGCAGCGATTGTGCTCGAGCGCTTAGCGGCCGACATGGCTCACGTAGGGATTCGGGAAACCTTCGGCCATGGCGGGCGCGGCGGAGGCGACGACCAGGGCGATGACGATGAGAAGCTGTTTCATGGCAAATCTCCTTTTGCTGTCGGTTGGCCTTTAGGGTTTCAGAGCTTCGAGCGGATGGCCGTGACTGTCCGTTCGAACGACCGAAAGGTGGTGCGGATAGTCCTTTTCCGCCAATACCTTGTCGCTATCGAATGGGTGCAATTCCTGCGCGGAATAGCGTTGAGCTATCGAGTCAAAAGCCAACCGGCATTTCCGTTACGCGCCACTTCGGCCGATCCTGCCAGCTATCGAAAGCGGCCGTTCCTTTCGGCCGACGCCCTAGCCAAAAGGAGATAACGGAGATGTTTCTGTCAGAAGAGAAGGGCCGGTTCGGCCGCTATGCCATGCTTGCTGGCGTCATCGCTTGCGCAAGCTTCGTCGCCACCGCCGCACAAGCCGGCGGCTGCCCAGCCGACCAGACCAAGCCCGACGTGCGCCCGCCCGTGGATCTAAAGCCGGTCGGCGTCACCGACACGGTCATCGCCATGATCGACGTCGACAAAGAGCAAGGCATCAAGGATCGCACCATGCGCATGCGCAAACTCGTCATCGAGCCCGGCGGCGTGGTGCCGTGGCACAGCCACGGTGAGCGGCCGGCGATCATCTACATCATCGAAGGCGAGATCAACGAATACGCGAGCAACTGCGCCGTGCCGATCCCGCACAAGGTCGGCGATGTCGTCGCCGAGACCAAGGGCATTTCGCATTGGTGGAAGAATCTGGGCGACAAGACCGTGGTGTTGCTCTCCGCCGATTTGCTGAAAGACCCGACCGACCACACGATGTAAAAAACCCCTCCCCCCTTGGATGTGACGCCCTTCTTCCCCCTGAAGGGCGTCACACTTTTTTTGCCTCGAGGAGCGCGCGCCATGAACGATAGGTCACACGCCGTCGCTCCTCCAGACACCGAGGCGCATCATTCCGCAGGGGCCATTCTCCGCTATTTCGTCATCGCGCTGACCGCCTTCCTTACCGTCGTCGATCTCTTTGCCACGCAAGCCATCCTTCCCTCACTCACCAGGTACTACGGCGTTACGCCGGCGCAGATGGGCTTTGCCGTCAATGCCAGCACCCTAGGCATGGCCTTTTCCGGCCTGGCTGTCGGCTATTTCAGTCGCGAGATCGATCGCCGGAAAGGCATCCTCATCAGCCTCATCCTCCTCGCCATCCCGACCGCGCTGCTCGCGCATGCGCCGGACCTCACCACCTTCACGCTCTTGCGCGTATCGCAGGGAGTGTGCATGGCGGCGGCCTTCACGCTCACCCTGGCTTATCTTGGCGAGCACTATACCGCCGCCGATTCGGCTGGCGCCTTCGCCGCCTATATCACCGGCAACGTCGCGAGCAATCTGATCGGACGCCTGATCTCGGCGGGCGTCGCCGACCATTTCGGGCTCGCGGCCAATTTCTACTTCTTCGCCATGCTCAATCTGCTCGGCGCGGCGCTGGTCTATTTCACCGTCGAGAAGACCAAGTCCATGCAAGACATGGGCAGCAGCGTGAACTCGCATTTCGACGCCTGGATCATGCATTTGCAAAACCCCGCGCTGCGCGCGAGCTTCGCCATCGGCTTCTGCATCCTGTTCGCCTTTATCGGCACTTTCACTTTCGTCAATTTCGTGCTGGTGCAGCCGCCGCTCGGCGTCGGTGCCATGACGCTCGGCTTCGTCTATTTCGTCTTCGTTCCCTCCATGGCGACCACGCCGTTGGCTGGCCACGCCGTGAAGCGTTTCGGCACCAGGCCCACCTTCTGGGCGGCGCTGGCCGTGGCCGGCCTTGGACTTCCGCTTCTCATCCTGCCGAGCCTGCCGCCGGTACTTGTCGGCATGGTCCTGGTCGGCGCCGGCACGTTCTTCGCCCAGGCCTGCGCCACGGGCTTTGTCGGTCGCGCGGCGACCTCCGATCGTGGGGCGGCAAGCGGGCTTTACCTCGCCAGCTATTTCTTCGGTGGGTTGATCGGCAGCGCCGTGCTGGGCGTGCTGTTCGACGTGTTCGGCTGGGCGGCTTGCGTCGGCGGTGTCGCCGCGGCGCTCATTGTGGCGGCGCTGCTTGCGGTGTTCTTGAAAACGCCGATGGCCCCCGAGGGCTTGGCGCACTGATCTCGATCAGCGTCACGGTTGGATTTCCCTCGCCAGGCTTGATCCAGCGCAAAGAGTCCAGAGCGCCGCGGCTTAGGCTACCGGACGGGTGGGACGGGCTTACAATAGGTCCCCGCCTCCACCCGGCGCCCCTGAACAATGAGTTGCGAACGCGTGTAAGGGGCGCCGCGTCGTTCCTCCGGAGTGATTACGGCTGCCCGCGCTAGGGGCGCCAGCCTGAGAAGCCCGGCCCTCGCGCCGGGCTTCTTGCTTTGGCGCCAAGCGATCCCGGCAAGCACAGTTCTAAAATGGTCCGGCCATTAACGCTTTTCTAAGCCTAACGCGGTCAGATGGGCAAAGTCTCGCGTACCGAATTGAGTGACAGTACCAAGTAGAGGGATCACGCCATGCGCACTATCGTTGCTCTCGCCGCCATCACCGCCTGTTTGGCGCTTGGCGGCTGCTTCCATCATTCCCAGCAGATCTATACAGCCGAGATGCCGCCGGAACCGATCTCCACCCCCATCAAATAGGGCTTAGCGGAGGGCCTCCAGCACCAGCCGATCCCCCGCCGAGCACCCCTTGCGGCGGGCTGATCGAGATGGCCACGGAATTGGACACGCCTGTTTGGAAGTTCCTGTCTCGCGTAAAAGAGCCCGGCCTTGTTGCCGGGCTTTTTCTTTTAGGCGCGCCGCGCCGATGTCAGGCGTCAGGCCGCACTGATGGTGCAACTATGCACCCAGAAGAGCAGCAGGATCGCAGCACCCAGGGCTCCGGCTGCGACGAAAGCATTCACCCAGGTTCGCTTCCTGAGGGCAAAGGCAATGTCGTCACCATGCAGCTCTTGGGCGATCCTAACCCAAAACATTTCCAACCAGACCACGATGATCAGGTAGGTGAAGGCGGCGGCGAGAAGCTGGATCGCCGAGTTGCCGGTACAGACGTTCATCGGACTCTCCTTCACTCCGCAGCGAGCTTGTAGGGACCGCGGTCGGACGAGCCGGCTTGAGGCTTGCCCGGCTCGATCTCGGCCGCGGGCTCTGCTCCCGGCCGAGGCTCATGCAGGACAACCCCGTCGAGCAAGCCCCACTCCCCGATCCAGGCCTGTTGCTCAAGCGCACGCTGGGTGTCGGCATGACCGGCCTCCCAGCGATTGCCGATGCCGGCGGGCGAAAAGTCGATGTCCTTGGTGTGGGTCTCGTTGTCGAGCCGCGGGCTCAACAGCCGCACCACATGCATGCGCGTGTCGCAGCGATAGCCGGCAAGCTCCTGGTAGAGCGGATCATTCTTCTCCGCCTCGGGCACGAATTCGAGGAGATTGGTGATGACGTGACGGAGCTTGTGGGTCTCACGCTGACGCACGATGTGGCTGGCGATCCGGCTTGAATATTGGATGTCTTTTTGGCGGTTGAGGATCTGCCAAATGGTCTCCGGCGCTTCGCCGGTCGGGTGCCAGAGATGGACCGCAAAGATCAGTGAATTGCGGCGGGGGGTATCGTCGAAGATCCGCTCGGTCGGCGTGTTGGAGAGGATACCGCCGTCCCAGTAAAGCTCGCCATTGATCCGTACCGCCGGGAAAGCGGGTGGAAGCGCGCCCGACGCCATGATGTGACTCGGGGAGAGCTCCATCTCCTTGGAATCGAAATAGTGCATCATGCTGGTGCGCACATTGGCGGCTCCCACCGTGAGCCTCGGGTGGCCCTGGGCGACGAGCGAGAAGTCGACCAGTTCCTCCAGCGTCTTGCGCAAGGGCTCGGTCGAGTAGTAGCCGGCATGATCGGCGCCGAGCGGCACATGCGCGCCGAGAAAGGCGCGCATATTGGTCTCGAAGAAGCCGGGAATGCCGCTGGTCAGCGTGGTCCAAGAGGACAGCGCGTCGGCGACGCCGGCGAAGGCCGGAAACGCGCCCCAAAAGGTCGAGCGCTCCACCCGCCGCCAGAACTCCTGGAGCCGGGGAAGGCGATCGGCGGGCTTGTTGCCGGCGATGATGCCGGCATTGATAGCACCAATCGAGGTGCCGATGATCCAATCGGGCTCGACACCGGCCTCGTGCAAAGCTTGGTAGACGCCGCACTGATAAGCGCCGAGCGCCCCGCCGCCTTGCAGCACGAGCACGACCTGGCCGTTGTTGTTGTTGCGAATCTCGTTGACCGCGTCGAGCGGCGTAAGCGTCTTGGTGTTGGACATGGGTGCCTCCCGGCTCGTTATCTTTTCGCTCAATGCGCGGTCCAGCCGCCATCGACTGGGATCGCGGCTCCGGTGATCGAGGCGGCGGCGTCCGAGCAGAGGAACACCGCGATGCCGCCGAGTTCATCGGTGGTAGCGAAGCGCTTGTTCGGCTGCTGCGCGAGCAACACCTCGCGGATCACTTGCTCGCGTGGGATGCCGTGCGCCTTGGCCTGTCCCTCGATCTGCGCCTCGACGAGAGGCGTGTAGACATAGCCCGGGCAGATCGCGTTGCAGGTGATGCCCTGCTCCGCCGTCTCGAGCGCCGTCACCTTGGTCAGGCCGAGCATGCCGTGCTTGGCCGCGACATAGGCCGCCTTGAAGGCCGAGCCAACCAGGCCATGGGCCGAGGCAATGTTGACAATGCGCCCCCATTTGTTGGCGATCATGGACGGCAGCGCGAGCCGCGTGGTGTGAAAGGCCGAACTGAGATTGATGGCGAGGATGGCGTCCCATTTGCCGGTGGGAAACTCCTGCAGGGGCGCGACGTGCTGGATGCCCGCGTTATTGACCAGGACGTCCAGCCTTCCGAACGTGTCGAGGGTCATCTTGATCATCTCGGCAATCGAGTCCGGGTTGGTCATGTCCGCGCCGGAATAGGCAACCTTCACACCGAAGTCCGCGCCGATCGCGGCTTGGGTTGCCTTGATCTCCTCCGGCTTGCCGAAGCCGTTCAGAACGACGGCTGAGCCTGAAGCCGCCAGCGCGCGCGCGATCCCAAGCCCAATCCCGCTGGTCGATCCCGTCACCAAGGACACCTTGTCCTTGAGGACCTGCCCGGTCGAGCCAGCGCGCTCGGTCACGGCGATGTTCATAGCCAGAGACTCCTCGGTTTGCTTGCGACGCGACGGCGTCTCGTTGGGAGTGATCATGCCCAGCACCGGGGGCCGACCGGAAATGCCCTTTGGCTACGGACTCGATAGGGGTGCGCTATGGCGGGTTAAGAACTTGACTCAGCTGGAAAAAACACGGATTTCAGCGCAGCTCCGCCCCTATCACGGCGGATCAAAAAGCCGTCTCGTCCCGCAAATCATCTCGACGGGAAAGCGGTCGCGAGCGTACAACTCCGTCCCAACAACGGCGCGAACCCGGATTCTCCTTGTCGATGTTCGTTTGCAGGGTGAGATTTCAGGCTGGACTCCCTCCAAGCCGGCCGCGGAAACGCGGAACTCCTCACCTTGCCGCGATCACGTCGTCTCCACCCGTAGACTAGGCAGCGCGGAGCGCATCTCCCATGGAAATGCATCAGGTCCGCTACTTTCTCGCGGTGGCGCGAGCGCTCAATTTTACGCGGGCTGCCGAGGAATGCCACGTCGCGCAGCCTTCGCTCACCCGCGCCATCCGCCAGCTCGAGGGCGAGCTTGGCGGCGATCTGTTCCGGCGGGAGCGGCCGCAGGCCCAGCTCACCGAGCTTGGCCAGCGCATGCTGCCGCTGTTGAAGCAATGCTATGAGAGCGCGCTCAGCGCCCGCCTGCTCGCTTCCGCCATCAAGAAAGGCGAGGTCGGCTCACTGCGGCTGGCGCTGTCGCGTACCATCGATCCATCGCTGGTGACCCCCCACGTCGTCGAGCTCGGCAAACTGTTCCAGGGACTGGAGTTGAAGTTGCTCCGGGGAACCGGGGTCGAGGTGCTCGAATATCTCAAGAAGGGCGAGGTCGAGCTCGGCTTGGCCGCGCAGATCGACGAGGATTGGGACCGGCTCGACAGTTGGCCGTTGTTCACCGAGGCGTTTCAGCTCACCGTCAACAGCGTGCACGCCTTCGCCGAGCGGCCAGCTGTTGCGCTGGACGATCTCAAGCAAGAGCGGCTGATGATCCGCACCTATTGCGAAACCACGCCTCAGATGCTCGATCTCCTGCGCATGCGAGAGTTCGACGTGAACTCGTTTCCATGAGGTGAGCGCCGACGGCGATCTTCTCGCTTTGCTCGAAGCCGGCCTTGGCGTGGCGCTGCTGCCCCATAGCACACAAGGTCCGACCACCTTGGCCCGCATTGTCGTGCAGGACATGGACCTCAAGCGCACGATCAATCTTTACGGCGTCGCCGGGCGGCAACGCACGGCCGTAGCTTCGGCCATGATGAAGATGCTGCGGGCTTACGATTGGTCGCGCTACGCCGCCGCTTAATGCGCGGTGCGGAGCGCCGACAAGAGATCCTCGATGGTCATGCGCTTGCGATAGTCGGGATCGACGAAGCGCGCCTTCACCTCGCCATCGGTGCCGACCACGAAGGTAGCGGGAATGGGCAGCAACCACGTGTCGCTGCCTTGTGACGGCGCGACATCCCAGCCCGCCTTGCACATGAGGTCTTGCATTTCGGCGCCGACCCAGAAGGCGAGATTGAGCGACAACGCATAGCCATTGTCGATGTCGGTCAGAATAGGGAACGGTGCATCCGACTCGGCCTTGAGCTCCGAGGTGAAATGTTGCCGGTCCGGCATGATGGCGGCAACCTGCCCTCCCTCAGCGGCAATCTGGTCCTGCGCCTCGGCCAAGGCGCGCGTGTTGATCCGACAATAAGGGCACCAGTGGCCGCGGTGGAAGGTCACCGCAACCGGCCCCTTCTCCAGCAGCTTTTCGAGACTGACCAGACGGCCCTCCTCGTCAGGCAGCACGAAGTCCGGCATCTTGTCCCCGGGCTTGGGCGCATTCTCGCCGACGTCGTGCTCCCGCAACCTGGCAACCAGACCATCGACAAAGTCTTGGAAGATGGGCCCGAACCCCCGTACGGCCTCGGCGAAGGCTTGCAGCCTCTCAGCGAGCGACGCGTCCATGTCGCGGCACTGAACGAAGGCCTCTTCGAGCAGTTCCGAGAGCGGTTTCGAGTTCATCTAGCAGTCCTGTAGCCGCCGACAACCGGTGGCCGGGCTGAACCTAAACGCTAATGCGGAGTCCCAGTTTCCCCGACCCCTTTTCATACCATCCGATGGGGGTGATGGGTAGCCGCCAATGCCTGCTGCAAATCACCATTTTTGTTCGCTTTCGGTCGGGATCTGCGCGTTTTTCAATGCCTCCAGCAGCTGCTCGATGGTCATGCGCTTGCGGTAATCGGGATCGATGAAGCGCGCGGTGATGCGGCCGTCCTGGGCAATGACGAAGGTCGCGGGAATTGGCATCACCCATGTCTGGTTGCCCTGATAGTCGGGGACGTCCCGGCCGCCTTCTTCCAAGATCCGTTGCATCTCCTCGCCCACCCAAAACACGAGGTTGAGCGACAGCGCGTAGCCGTTGTCGATGTCGGTCAGCACCGGGTACCGCACCTCACCTTCTGCCTTGAAGGTCGCCGCAAATTGCTGCCGTTCCGGCATGATCGCCGCGAGCCGTCCGCCCTCCGATGCGATCTGGCTCTGGGCTTCGGCCAGCGCTCGCGTATTGATCCGGCAATACGGACACCAGTGGCCGCGGTGGAAAGTCATCGCCAGCGGACCATCCTTCAGCAACGCATCGAGCGTAACCAGTCGCCCCTGATCGTCAGGCATGGCGAAAGGCGGCATCACCTCGCCCGGCTTGGGAGCGGCTCGACCGGTATCGTGCGCCTTCAGACGCCCAACCATCCGATCCACGGCTTCCTGATAGCCCGGGATCAAATAGCGGGTCGCCTCGCTGAAGGCCTCAAGTCTTTCATTCAGGGAAGCGTCCATATCGCGGCAATACAGGAAGGCCTCCGTAAGGCTCGGGAAGGCCGGAGTGCTCATACATTGGCTCCTCTACCGCCGGCGCGGGTTCCAATCTCAACAGCTTGTGAGCCGATATGACTAGTAATTGAGCAAGGGGTCCAATAGCGACCGGCTATGGTGTCGATCATTGATCGGCATTTCCTTGAAACGCGCCGATCTTGTCTCTTGGGGGCGGCCGGAACGGGCCTGGCGCGGGTGGGCCGGCGCCCAGCAAGACGGAGAACGACAGATGTCAAGCTTGATCGATTGGCTGGAAGCCGGCCGGCGGCTCGTGGAGCGGATTCCCTACAGCCTCGTGGCCCTAGTGGCGCGCATCGCCGTAGCGAGCGTGTTCTGGCGATCGGGCCAGACCAAGGTCGAAGGCTTCCTCCATATCAAGGACAACACCTTCTTCCTGTTCCGCGAGGAATATAAGGTTCCGCTGCTGCCGCCCGACGTGGCCGCCTATCTGTCCACCACCGCCGAGCATGTGTTTCCGATCCTGCTGCTCGTTGGGCTTGCCTCCCGGCTCTCTGCACTCGGCCTGATGGCGATGACGCTGGTGATCCAGCTCTTCGTCTATCCCGACGGCTGGCCCGAGCACATTCTCTGGGTCGCGTTGTTGCTCCTCATCATCGCCCGGGGGTCCGGCGCCATCTCGCTCGACCACCTGATCTGGACACGCGTGCAGCCGGAGCCGGTGCCGGCGCGCTAGGGCACTCGACCGGGACAACGCCATGCAGACCTATGACGCGATCGTAATCGGCTCAGGCCAGGGCGGCGTCCCGCTTGCCACCAATCTCGCCGACATGGGCTGGCGTGTGGCACTGATCGAGAAAGGCCAGCTTGGAGGTTCCTGCATCAATTACGGATGCACGCCCACCAAGACGATGATCTCCAGCGCGCGCATCGCCCACTACGCCAGAGTAGCGCCTGAATTCGGCATTCACCCCGGCCCGGTCGAGGTGAACATGGCGGAGATCGTCGCGCGCAAGAACGAGATCGTCGATTCGTTCCGGTCGGGCATCGAGGACCAGGTCGACAACAACGCCAACCTCACGCTTTATCGTGGGCATGCCCGCTTCACCGGCCCGCACGAGATCGAGGTGAACGGCGAAAAGCTCGCCAGCGAGAAGCTCTTCATCAATACCGGCACGCGCCCGCGCGTGCCGCCGATTCCGGGACTGGACAAGATCGAGTTTCTCACCAACCGCAACATCATGGACCTCGAGCAGGTGCCGGCGCATCTCATCGCCCTCGGCGGCAACTATCTCGGACTCGAGTTCGGGCAGATGTTCCGCCGCCTCGGCAGCGACGTCACCGTCGTCGAGTTGGGAGATCAGATCATCCCGCGCGAGGATCCGGAGGTCTCGCAGAGCTTGAAGGACACGCTCGAGGAAGAAGGCATGTGCTTTCGTTTCGGCTCGAAGACCACGAAAGTCGCGAAGACGAAGGACGGTGTCGAGATCACCATCGAGAAGCAGGACGGAACCACCGAGACGCTGAAGGGCTCGCACCTGTTCGTGGCGATCGGCCAAGTGCCGAACTCCGACGATCTGGGCCTCGACAAGGCCGGGATCGAGACCGACAAGGCCGGCTTCGTTCGCCATAACGGCAAGCTCGAGACCAATGTGCCCGGCGTGTGGGTGTTGGGCGACGTCAAGGGCGGCCCCGCCTTCACCCATGTCTCGTATGACGACTATCTGGTGATCTACGACAACCTCGTGAACGGCAAGAGCCGGAGCATCGACAATCGCATGGTTCCCTATGCGCTCTATACCGATCCAGAGCTTGGCCGCATCGGCTTGAGCGAGCGGGAAGCGAGAGCCAAGGGCTATCGACTAAAGATCGGCAGCGTGCCCATGGCTTACGTGGCTCGTGCCATCGAGCGAGGCGAGACGAGCGGGCTGATGAAGATCGTCATCAACGCCGATAACGATCGCATTCTCGGCGCGACGATCCTCGGGCCCGATGGCGGTGAGTTGGTGCAGATCCTGATGGCGCTGATAATGGCGGATGCACCTTGGACGCTGTTCAAGGACGCGATGTTCATTCACCCCACGTTGGCCGAAGGTTTCTTCGCCCTGATGAGCAATGTCGAGGCCGCCTAGGCGGGCCATACTTCAGGCAAGGCAGAAGGCTTGGGCGGCTTATCGGCCATCGTCGAGAGCAACGGCGACATTGGCGCCGATCAAGGTGGCGAGCGCCTCCGCGGCGCTGAATATCGGCGATGCCGCTACCCCCGCGCTAACGGCTTCGCCGATGCTCGCGCGCGCTTGCAGCGCCAACAGGAAAGCGTCGGTGCCGGGCTGGAGCCGCCTGGTCTCGACATCGAGGAAGGGTCGCGAGACCAGCGCCGCCTCGGCGCCGCGATGGCGCAAGGGCGTGACCGTCTCGGCCTGGTTGGCGAGCCAAATCGAGATCACGGGATGCGCCGAGCCGACGATGACCACCGACGGGTGCAGCTCGACCCTGAACTCTGCGAGGCGTCCGCGATCCAGGGCGGCGAAAGCGGCAGGCGGCAGCGGCTCACGGTCGGCCGCGTGATAGGCAAGCCCTTGCGCATATTCGAGCCGCGCCATGTCGCGGAGATACGGCAACGGCGCCGCCGGCGCGAAGCCGGCGATGAAATCGGCGAAGCTTCCGCCATATTGGAACAGCAGAGGCGAACGCGGCGGCTCTTGCGTGACGTAAGCGTGCGCCATGGCGCGGAAGAAATCCTCTCCCACCAGCCGCTCGACCACGGGAAAACGCGCCGCCAAAGTCTCGATCAGGCCCGCGGCGACGGTATTGCGGTAGACGGCGAAGCGCCGCTCGGCGCGCCCTTGCGCGGCACCTTTGAGGCAGGAGGGGACCCCGTTTGCCTTCGACCGCAAGGCGGCGGCAAATTCGGTCTGCATATCAACACCGCCCAGCATGGAGGCTCCCTTCGTCAGGGTTCGCCGTCACGCGGAGCTGACGACCACGCAGGACGAGACGTTGCCGCTCGCGCCGCCTGATCTCAGCCTCCATCTCTTTTCGCGCGCGTGCCGCCTCGCCGGCCAGCAGTGAGAAGGCCGGCACGTCGTTGTCCCATTCGATCAGGGTCGGCACCGGGCCGAGACGGGCGAGCGTGCGGCGATAAAGCAGCCAGACGATGTCGGCGACCGGCGTGCCATGCGCATCGATCAAGAGGCGCGCGCCGAGATCGTCGCGATCCTCCGCGAAGCCCGCCAGATGGATCTCGCCGACATGCTCCATCGGAAATGCGTCGAGACAAGCCATTGGCTCCAGGCCGTGATTGACCGCCGAGACATAGAGATTGTTGACGTCGAGCAAGAGTCCGCAGCCGGTGCGCTCGGCAACCGCGCGCAGAAACTCGGTCTCGCTCATGGACGAGGTCTTGAAGCCGACATAGGTCGAGGGATTCTCGAGCAGCATGGCGCGGCCGAGCGTCTCCTGCACCTGGTCGATGTGATCGCAGACGCGCGATAGCGTCGCCGCGTTATAGGGAAGCGGCAGGAGATCGTTGAAATAGACGCCCTCATGCGTCGACCAGGCGAGGTGCTCCGAGAAGAGCGCCGGCTGGTAGCGGTCGATCAAGCGCTTGAGGCGGTCGAGATGCTCCCGATCGAGCGGGCTATCGCCCCCGATGGACAACGCGACGCCATGCAGCGACAGCGGGTAGCGGGCGCGAAGCTCGGCGAGCAGGCGATGGGGTTGGCCGCCCTCCCCCATATAGTTCTCGGCATGGACCTCGAAGAAATTCAGTGCGTGATCGCCGCCTAGCGCGCCGGAGGCGTGCTGGGGCCTGAAGCCTAAGCCCACGCTCGCCGGGTCAAGCCGAACCTGTCTGGAATCGTTGAGAGGGTTCATGCTCAATCCATTCCTTGAGGTGGTACCGGGCCGGGGCATACCGGCCCGTGCCGTGATTTCCTTCGAGCTAGGTCGGTTGCTTGATCGGCTCGAGCGAGCCCTTGCCGAGCGGCGTGTCGATCGTGGTGCAAGTCCCCTTGGGAACGAGCTTCCAAGCATTGCCCTGATAATCGGCCTTGGCGGTCGCGGCGCAGGTCGTGCCCGGGCCGGCGGCGCAGTCGTTCTCGCCCTTCAGCGCGACGCCGTAGCATTTCTCCTTGTCGCCGGCCTGGGCGGTGGCGGGAGCGGTGAGGCTCGCCAGAGCCGCGGCAAGCGCCCCGGCAAGAGCAAGGGAGACAGTGACGGTCTTGTTGGTCATCGGGGGCTACTCCATTCGTGAATCGATGGACTCGGCAAGCCGAGCGTAGCCCGATGAAACAAAGTTCCCGGCTGTAACGGAAATAGCGTTGGCCGATAGATGCGATAGCCGCAGCCTATCAGCGCTCAATCGTCCTCAGCGTCCGGCGCGGAGATGATCCAATAATTCCGCCGTGGGATAAGCGTCGGCCGGCAGACCGAACTTGACCTGCATGGTGCGAATGGCTTCGCGGGTCGCGGCGCCGATCACGCCGTCGATCTTGCCCACGTCAAAACCGCGCTTGGCGAGAAGCTGTTGCAGCTCCTTGGTGTCGGCGACGCTCAGCGTCTCGACCGGCGCGTTGCCCCGGCTGAGCGGGGGAGCTCCGGCAAGACGGCTGGCGTAATAGGCGGCCGTCGTCGAATAGACCAGCGACTTGTTCCATTCGAGATAGACGTCAAAGTTGGGATAGGTCAGGAAGGCGGGTCCATTGCGCCCCATCGGCAAGTGCAGCCCTACCGGGACGTTGTCGGCGGGAATCGGCCGGCCATTGGTATAGGTGACACCGTGTTGCGCCCAGAACGAGCGCGGTTTCTTGATCGTCACATCGGCCTGATCCCAGGGCAGATCGGTCGGCACGCGCACCTCCTCGATCCAAGGCTGATTGGGTTTCCAACCCAAGCCATCGAGATAGTTCGCGGCTGAGGCGAGTGCATCGGGAGTGTTGCTGATCAGATTGCGCCGGCCGTCGCCGTCGAAATCCACGGCATATTTATAATAGACGCTCGGCACGAACTGGAACTGGCCGACCTCTCCGGCCCAAGGTCCGCGCATCTCCCCCGGAGAGAGATCGCCGCGTTCGATCACCCGTAGTGCGTCGAGCAACTGCTCGCTGAATTCCTCGGGACGGCGGCAATCGAAGGCCAGCGTGGCCAGCGAGCGCAGCGTCTGCATGTTGCCCATCACTTTGCCAAAATCGGTCTCCAGTCCCCAGAACCCGACCAGCACCGGACCCGGCACGCCGTATTTCTGTTGAATCGCGGCGAAGGTCGACGCGTTCTTCTTCAACAGCGAGGAGCCGACGCTCAGCCGATTACCGGAGACCATGCGGCCGGAGAATTGCAGGAAGCTCTGCGCGAACACGCCCTGGCTGCGGTCCTTGGCGATGGTCGAGGGATCGTAGGTCAGTCCGTCGAGCGCCTCCGAGACCACACCGGGCGAAATTCCTTGCGCCACAGCGCTCTTTTTGAAGCCTTGCAGCCAAGCGCCGAAGGCGGCGGGGCTTTGGCAGGCGGCAAAGGCGTGGGGCGCAGCTCCGATCAGCATCGCCGCGAGAGCGCCGGCGCGCGCTGAAACTTGGATGACCGAGGTCATGTGGTGTCTAGCCATGGGCGCCACTCAAGCCAGTCGGGACGCCACAGTCAAGTGACGAGGCGGTAAACCTCGACCTCCTATGGGTCGCCTTTCTGGTACGTCCCCATCAGTTCCGCTTGGGCCAGCACGTGACCCTGCATGGCAGACTCGAGCGCGGCCTTGGTCAGCGGCGCGGTCGGCAGCACAATATCCAGCGCATAGAGCTTATGGAAATAGCGGTGCCGGCCGATGGGCGGACATGGGCCGTGATAGACGTTTTGCTTCCGGTCGTTCGTGCCGGTCACTGCGCCGTTCGGCAAGCCCTGGCTGCCGGCATTCTCAGGCAGACTCTTGGTCTCGGGCGGCAGATTGTACACCACCCAATGCACCCAGACGCGTTTCGGAGCCTTTGGGTCGGGCGCGTCAGGATCATCGATGATGAGCGCGAGACTCTTGGCGCTCGCCGGCACGCCCTCGATCGCAAGCGGCGGCGAGCGGTCGTCGCCCTCGCAGGTAAATCTCGAGGGAATCTTGCCTCCCGGCTGGAAGGCGGACGAGGTCAACGTCAGAGCCATGGCCATGTCCGCATCGGCCGAGAACAGGACTGGGACGGCGAGCGCGACCGCCCGGAAGATGCTCGCCGTGCGACCACCAGCCATCACCTTATCCTTGCGAGAGCCGCCAGTCGTGCAGCCCCGCGCGAGGGCGGCAGTCGTTCAGTCTGTGTGCGGCGGCAGAGCGCCGAGGCGAAGCCGCTCCATCAGCGCATCGATGCGCCGGGTGGCTTCCCGCTTGCTCAAGCCTTGCTGGAATGCCGTCGGCTCCTTGACCTCGTCGGCGAGCATTTTGAGATAAGAGGCCTGAGCGGCGGTCATCGGTTCTCTTTGCGGGTTCGACGTGCCTGGGGAGAGGTATTGGCTCTCCTGGATCTGCTGAGTCTTCTTCTTCTGCATCATCGCAAGTTGGTCCTAAAGTCCTTCCTTGGGGGTTGTCCCTAGTGTGTTTGAGTTCTGGAATTCCCTCATACAGTATTCGTAGAAAAGGGCAAGGATTGGGCGATTGAGGACAAAGAATTAGGCAGATAGTGTTGCGCCCAAGAAACACGCGGCATTCACTGCCTTTTATGCTCCGCGCTGCCGGCCCGGTCCTTGATCGGCGTCAAACACGCCAGATCCACCGGGGAAACCCCCGATCTGAGTCGCCCGTTAAGGTTGAAAATAAACCTTAACAAAAGATAAAGGCGGGCGAATCCAGGCGCCTATGAATCGCCCTCCAATGACCCCCTCGGTGCCGACTTTTCGCCTTATTGATCCGTAGGTTACGGCATCGCACTAACATGTGCGACCGGCTTGAGACGTCGTCGGTCTTCTGACCTCGTCGTCGGTCTTCTGACCTCCCAGACAATCGAATAAGGAGCAACAACGCATGTTCGAAATGCGAGCCAAGATGATTACGGTGGGGCTTCTGGGCGCTGCTGTGATGCTACCTCTCGATCTGGCCAAGGCGGACCAACTTGGGCACGCCTCCTGGTACTCGCTACCGGCCAATATCACCGCCAATGGCGAGCGAATGGATCCCAACGAACTGACGGCCGCGCATCGTTCGTTGCCGTTCGGCACGCGGGTGCTGGTCGAGAATCTTTCGAACGGCCGCTCCGTGGTGGTGCGGATCAACGATCGCGGTCCGTTTATCGGCGGGCGCATCATCGATCTGTCGAAAGCCGCCGCCGCCAGCATCGGCATGATCGATGCCGGGACCGCCAAGGTCCGGGTGACCACCGCGACAGGCGGCAATGCGCTCGCCGCTCTGGGTCAAGCCACTGCCAAGGCCAAGGATGGTGCCTCTTTGACTGCCAAGGCTAAGGTCCAGATCGCTTCGGCGGAAACGCCGCGCAAGGCCACTGTGGAGGCCAAATCTTCCAAGGGGAAGCAGGTCGCCGCCAAAGCGTCCTCACGCCTGACCCACACTGCCAAGAAGCCTGATGCTGAAGCCAAGGTGAGGGTCGCGAGCGCGAGCAAGCGGAGCCACGTTGCCAAGAGCAAGAGCTCGCAGGTCCGCGTGGCCTCCTCCAGCAGGGGCATCCACGCCGTCGCAGAGCAGGCCTCGCGCCTGCAAACCCGGCGGTCGATCGTGGTGGCGAGCGTCCACCCCTATGCCTTCCTTGGCACCACGCCGGGCTTCATGAAGCCCGACCGCGCCCGGACGCGCCGCGCCGGCTGAGCCGGCGTTCACTCGATCATAGCGGCTCGCGGGGCAAGCTCAGCGCTTGTCCGGGCATCGCGCTTGCCCGCGGTGGGGTGCTGAAGCCCGGTCCAGCAAAAACAAACGCCGGGCGCTGCGCCCGGCGTTTGCATATCTTGGACCATAGCGGGCGTCGCGCTGCCCGCCTCAAGCGACTGGTAGTAATACCCGCTTCTCTTCTTGCAGGTCTTCGTCACGTCGCCGCAATGGGGGCCCCTCCAAGCAAGGGTAAGCCCCGAAAACCAGCAGGAACACGAAAACGTGATGCCGTAGATCGCGTCGCAGTGTTGCCCAGAAGCGATAGGCGCTGAAGGCCAAAAATAGCATAGTCCTCGCCCGGGCGGAGAATTCCGCCAACGGTGTCATCGATCATGGGGAACACAATGTTGCGTAAAGTCCTGGTTGCAAGTCTGGCCGTTACGGCCATTTCGGCTTCTGTCTTTGCCTCCCGGCCGGTCGAGGCCGGAAGCTGCGCCGCGCTCAGTGAGAAGGCAATCGGATTGAAGCAATCCGAGACCTCCGGACGAGCCCTCAAGCAATTGAATCGCAAAGCTCATCATTGGGCCAAGAAGAGCGGCTACAAGAAGGTTGCGGTCCACAAGCTATCGACGAGCTGCAAAAAGAAGGGCGCGCTCTATCATTGTGCCGTAGCCGCCAAAGTGTGCGGCAGCTAACCCAATCAGACTTGCGATGGCCGGTGACGCAATCGTAACCTCAGCTCCAGCAAACTTAATGGGCGATTCGAACTTCCCCGCCTTCAAAGAGTTAGCAGGTGACATGCCCAAGCTTTCCGCCCTTCGCAAGTCTCTCACTCCTACCGTTATCCTTGCTAGCGCGCTGTTGGTTTCGTTCTCGATCAGCCTCGCGCAGGCGCAACAAGCGCCGAAGGACAACAACGGCGAGCAAGGGCCCCATTATGTGCAGCAAGGGGCGCAAGGCGGCGTCGGCGGCTATTCACTGCGCCTCAGCGATATCTGGGGCCCGGCCAAAATGCCGCCGCCGCCCAAGGATTTCGGGCCGCATTTTGACTTCCCGCCAGAGCCGCTGAACGGCGCTCCGCTGCACGACCCCTACCCGAATTAGGCATTCGCATCAGCGCTCTCGGCGAACGCGAAAGCCCAGATGGCTCTTGCGCATAGTGGGCCAGCGCCCATAAAGTGAGCCGTTTTGCGGGCAGATTGCGAACACGGGTTGAGATACTCCGCATGCGCTCCGTGGGAAGCAACGCGGCTTCTTATCCCGCTTTCTAGACTTGCCTAAGCTTCCGCCAGCTTTTGCCGGCGGATCAGTTGGAAGGGGAAAAGGAGCTTCCCATGCGTCAATCGGGAACGGTCAAGTTCTTCAATCATTCACGAGGGTTCGGCTTTATTACGCCGGACGATGGCGGCAAGGATGTGTTTCTGCATATCTCAGCGTTGCAGAAATCAGGACTCCCGGCGCTCGACGAGGGGGCGCGGGTATCCTTCGAGACAGAGCCGGACCGCCGTGGCAAGGGCCCACAAGCCATCAACGTGCAAATGGGCGAATAGCGCTCCCCCGAAATTCGAATTCGACTGCATCGACGCCGTTAGCAGCGGCTTGGGCGCTGCTGACGGCGGCTTGATGGCGCGCGCGGCGGACCATGGCAATGAACGAGCCGCAAAATACCGATGGGCCGTTGCAACACGTGCTCGACCGGCTCGCGCGCGAGGAGGAAGCCGCGCTCGAGCGGCTGTTCCAATTGCTTGCCATACCCAGCGTCTCGACCGACCCCACTTTTCACGAGTCTTGCGTTGCGGCGGCCGAATGGTGCGCCGGCGCCCTCGGCGAGATCGGCTTTGCGGCGCGTGTCGAGCCCACATTGGGCAAGCCGATGGTGGTCGGGCATTGGCGCGCCGCGCCCGCCAAGGACCCTCGCCCACATGTGTTGTTCTACGGCCATTACGACGTGCAGCCGCCGGATCCCTTGGACGAATGGACCGCGCCGCCGTTCGATCCTCGCCTGGCCGAGTATCCGCGCTACGGCAAGATCATCGTTGCCCGCGGCGCTTCCGACGACAAAGGCCAGCTGATGACCTTCATCGAGGCGGCACGCGCTTGGATCGAAGAGCGTGGCGCCCTCCCTGTCGACGTCAGTGTGCTGATCGAGGGCGAGGAAGAGTCCGGAAGTCCAAGTCTCGCT
The DNA here is from genome assembly GCA_963798815.1 of uncultured Alphaproteobacteria bacterium. Taxonomy (GTDB): domain Bacteria; phylum Pseudomonadota; class Alphaproteobacteria; order Rhizobiales; family Methyloligellaceae; genus Methyloceanibacter. Next base: position 195,452 of record CAWCUW010000003.1, on the reverse strand, counting down.
CCCTTCCTTGCCGTGCATGGCGACGAGATCAAAGCAGATATCGCGCTGGTCTGCGACACGGGCCAATGGGACGCGGAGACTCCCGCCATCACCGCCTTCTTGCGCGGGCTCGCATTCTCCGAGATTACCGTCAGAGGTCCGTCGCGCGATTTGCACTCGGGGATTTACGGCGGCCCGGCGCTCAATCCATTGCGTGTGCTGTCGGAGCTGCTGGCGAGGCTGCACGACGACGCCGGTCGCGTCACCATCCCGGGATTCTACGACGACGTTCGCGCCCCCTCGCCCGCGCAGCTCGCGTCCTGGCGCGCACTCGGCTTCGACGCCGGCGGCTTTCTCGGCGGCGTTGGCCTGAGCGAAGCCGCGGGCGAGACCGGGTTCAGCATTTTGGAGCAGCTCTGGTCGCGCCCAACCGCCGAGATCAACGGCATCGCCGGCGGTTATGGCGGGCCCGGAACCAAGACGGTGATCCCCGCGCAGGCCACGGCGAAGCTCTCGTTCCGGCTCGTGCCGGGACAGGAACTCCGCGAAGATCATCGCCGGACTGCATCGCTTCGTCGAAGACCGTTTGCCGGCAGACGCCAATGTCAGCTTCGCGCATGAAGGCGGATCGCCAGCGGTCGGCTTCGATACCGGCGCGGCGCATTTCCAGGCCGCCTCGCGCGCGCTCGAAGCCGAGTGGGGCAAGGCGCCGGTGATCATGGGCTGCGGCGCCTCGATCCCGATCGTCGAATCCTTCCGCGCGCGACTCGGCATGGATTCGCTCCTGATCGGCTTCGCGCTCGACGACGACCGCATCCACTCGCCGAACGAGAAATACAATCTGAGCAGCTTCACCAAAGGGGCGCGAAGCTGGGCGCGAATCCTGGCGGAGCTTAGTGCGATCGACGGCAATGCGACATCTTAGGCACGCCTTGCCGGCTTTTGCCGCGCTCGCTTATGTGTTTGCGGGAGGTGAAGCGGGCGCAGCCGCGCGCAATACGCCAGGCGCGTTCGACTATTACGTGCTGGTGCTGAGCTGGACGCCCTCTTATTGCCGGGACGAAGGCAGGGCGCGGCACGACGGTCAATGCGAGGCATCGCAGCGTCCCGCCTTCCGGCTGCATGGGCTATGGCCGCAATATGAGCAAGGCTGGCCGGAGGATTGTCCCATCGGCAAGAGGCCTTGGGTGCCCGACCGCGTCATCCGCGAGATGCGCGACATCATGCCAAGCAAAAATCTCCTCATCCACGAGTATCGCGCGCACGGGACCTGCTCAGGCCTCGACCCATCGCAATATTTCAGCGTGGCGCGGGAGCTTTACGAGCGCGTCGGCGTACCTGAGCAATTTCGTGCGGCCGACGCGGATCGCGTGCTCTCGCCAGAGGCGATCGAGAACGAGTTCCTCGGCGCCAATCCATGGCTCAAACCCGAGATGATCGCGGTGAGCTGCCGCCGGCAAAACCTCATCGACATCAGGGTCTGCTTCGGTCGCGATCTGTTTCCGCGCGCCTGCGGGGCCAACGAGGACCAAAAGCGGCTCTGCCCGGCGACCACGATCGACGTCCCGCCGGTCAAGCCCTAGGCGGAGGCCGCCGCGACGTCGCCCTTGAGCGCGGCCTCGAACAGCTTTCTTGCCCCGTCTTTAGTCAGCGGAATCGGATTGCCGCCGGCGGTCGGATCGACGATCGCCATTTCGGCGATGGTCGCGAGCTTGCTGCCGTCGACTTTGAGGCCAGTGAGATCGTGCGGCACCCCGGTCTGCTTGCGCAACGCCAGCACTGCCTGCAAGAACCCATCGAAGCCACCATCGATGCCGAGGAAGCCAGCAAGGCGGATGATCTTCGGCTCGATCGCCGGGCGGTTGAAGACGAGCACATAGGGCATGAACACGCCGTTGGTCATGCCGTGATGCGTATGATAGAGCGCGCCGACCGGGTGCGAGAGGGCGTGAATGGCGCCGAGCCCTTTCTGGAAGGCGGCAGCGCCCATCGCCGCCGCGCTCATCATATGCGCACGCGCCTCGAGATCGTTGCCGTTAGCGACAGCCTTGGGCAGATTCTCGAACACGAGGCGCATGCCTTCGACGGCGATGCCTTCCGCCATGGGATGATAGCTCGGCGCGCAATAGGCTTCGAGGCAATGGGCGAGAGCGTCCATGCCGGTGCCCGTGGTAATGAAGGGCGGCATGCCGACGGTGAGTTCCGGATCGCAGATCACCACGCGCGGCATCATCTTGGGATGGAAGATCACCTTCTTGGTCTGCGTCGCCTCTTGGGTGATGACGCCGGCGCGGCCGACCTCGGAGCCCGTTCCCGCCGTGGTTGGCACGGCAACCACCGGCGCGATCTTGTCGGCGTCGGCGCGCGTCCACCAATCGCCGATATCCTCGAAATCCCAGAGCGGCCTCGTCTGCCCGGCCATGAAGGCAATGACCTTGCCGGTATCGAGGCCTGAGCCGCCACCGAAAGCGACAACCCCGTCATGGCCGCCTTGGCGGAAGGCGGCGATGCCAGCTTCAAGATTTGAGTCAACCGGGTTCGGCTGAACGTCGGCGAACATCGCCACGGGAAGTCCCGCGTCTTTCAAAATACCAATGGCGCGCTCGGTGATGGGGAATTTAGCGAGCCCGGCGTCGGTGACCAGCAGCGGCCGATTGATACCGGCGCTGCGGCAGGCCTCGGCGAGCTCCTTGATACGGCCGGCGCCGAATCTGACGGCGGTCGGGTAGCTCCAATTGGCAGTCGGTGTGCTCATGTTGGGTTCCGGAAAATGTAGCCGATCAAACTTCGCGGAGGTGGAAGCTCTTCGGCTGGGTCAGGGCGTCGAAGCCGTATTTCGACAGGCTCGCGCCACGCCCGGTGTCCTTGACACCGGTCCAGACGAGCTGCGGGTCGAGATAGTCGCAACGATTCATATAGACAGTGCCGGTCTCGATGCGCGACCCGATTTCGGCGGCGCGCTCCAAATCGCGGGTCCAGATCGAGGCGGTCAGCCCATAGATACTGTCGTTCATCAGCGTGATCGCTTCCTCGTCGTCGCGCACCTTCATGATGCCGACGACCGGTCCGAAGCTCTCCTCGCGCATCACTTCCATCTGGTGATTGACATTGGTCAGCACCTCCGGTGCGAGATACGGCGAACCGGGGCGGTCGCCGTCGACCTTCATGTTGATCAGCGCGGTGGCGCCCTTTCGCTTGGCTTCGTCGATCTGCGCGCGCACCACGTCGGCCGCGGTGCCGCGTACCATCGGACCGAGCGTCGTCGCCTGATCGAGCGGATTGCCGACCACATAGTTGCGCGTGAGATCGGCGAAGCCAGCGACGAAGTCGTCAAACAGTTTCGCATCGACATAGATGCGCTCGATGCCGCAGCAAGATTGGCCGGAATTGAAGAACGAGCCGTCGACCAAATTCTCGATGGCGTGATCGAGCTTGGCGTCGGCGCGGACGTAGGCCGGATCCTTGCCGCCGAGCTCGAGCCCCAGCGACGCGAAAGTGCCGGCCGCGGCGCGCTCCACCGCCTTCCCGCCCGCAACCGAGCCGGTGAAGGCGATGTGGTCGATCCGCCCGGAGCGGATCAGCTTCTCCGACTGCTCATGCGACATCACCAGATTCTGGAACAGGCCCTTGGGCAAAGCCGCTTTGCGAAACGCCTCGGCGAAGCGCTCGCCGACCAGCAAGGTCTGCGCGGCGTGCTTCAAAATGACGGCATTGCCGGCAAGCAGGGCCGGGACGATGGTGTTGACGGCGGTGAGATAAGGATAGTTCCACGGCGCGATCACCAACACGATGCCGACCGGCTCGCGGGCGATGTAGCGGCGAAAGCCCGGCTTCTCGGCAGGCACGTACGGCTTGAGCGCCTCCTCGGCGAGCGCGGCCATGGCACGGATCCGGTCCTCGACGCTGCCCTTCTCGCCGCCGTAGCGAACCGGCCGCCCCATCTGCCAGGCGAGCTCGACGGCGATGTCGTCGTTCATCGCCAGCAGCGCATCCAGGAACGCGAGCACGTAGCGGGCGCGCTCGGCGATCGGCACGGCCCGCCACGCAGGCAGAGCGGCACGGGCCGCCGTCACCGCCGACTCGATCTCGGCATCGCGCGCCAGCGGACGCTCGGCATATACCGATCCATCGATCGGCGAGATGATCTTCACGCTGTCTGACATTGCTTCCTCGGGGCACTCAATAGCGCTCGAAACCGCGCTTCAACTCCCAATCCGTGATGCGGCGGTCATACTCGAACTGCTCCCATTCCGCAGTATGCACGTAGTGGTCGATCACCCCGTCGCCAAAGGCCTGCCGAAGCATCTTGGATGACTTCATCAACTCCGTCGCCTCGCGCAGCGTTTTCGGCACCTCGCGCAACGCCTTGTCCTGATAGGCGTCGCCGACATAGGCCGGCTCGAGCGTCAGCTTCTGCTCGACGCCGGCAAGCCCGGCGGCGATCAGCGCGGCAAAGGCTAGATAGGGATTGAGATCGGCGCCGCCAATACGGCACTCGATGCGGATCGCCTTGCTGTCGGCGCCGCAGAGCCGGAAGCCCGCGGTACGGTTGTCGAGCGACCAGATCGCCCTGGTCGGCGCGAAGGTGCCGACCTGGAAGCGCTTGTAGGAATTGACATAGGGCGCGAGGAACCAGGTAATCTCCCGCGCATGAGCGAGCTGCCCGGCCACAAACTGGCGCATCAGGGGTGACATGCCGTGTTCCGCGTTCGAGTCCAAAAACAGTGGGGTCTTGCCGGCGGTGTCCCACAGCGAAGCGTGAATATGGCTCGACGAGCCGGCTAGGTCGTAACGCCATTTGGCCATGAAGGTAATTGCCTTGCCGAGGCCGTAGGCGATCTCCTTGCAGCCGTTTTTCAGGATCACGTGCCAATCGGCCATGGTCAGGGGATCGGCGTAGCGAACGTTGATCTCTTCCTGGCCCGGACCCCATTCGCCCTTGGAATTCTCGACGGGAATGCCGGCGCCTTGCAGCCCGTTGCGCATCGCCCTTAAGACCCCCTCCTCCTTGGTAGTCTGGAAGATGTGATAGTCCTGGATATAGGTGCCGGCCGTCTTGAGGCCGCTCCAAGCCTTCGCCTCCGCCAACTCGTAGGTCTCGTCGAACAGATAGAACTCGAGCTCGGAGGCGAAATAAGACGACATGCCCATCGCGCCGAGCCGCGCGATCTGCGCCTGCAGGATGGCGCGCGGGCTGTGCGGCACCGGCTCGTGATGGTGGTGATCGACGATGTCGCACAGGACTAGCGCGGTTCCTGGCAGCCAAGGGATGCGTCGGAGCGTCGCCAGATCCGGCGCCATGACAAAGTCGCCGTAGCCCTTTTCCCAGTTGGCGGCCGCATAGCCCGGCACCGGCTCCATGTCGATGTCGTTGGCGAGCAGGTAGTCGCAGCCGTGGGTCTCCTTATAGGCGCCGTCAAGAAAATACTCGGCCTGAAAGCGCTTACCGACCAGCCGTCCCTGCATGTCGGGAAAGCAGGCGATAACCGTATCGATCGTGCCCGCGGACACTTCGGCCTTCAGCTCTTCGAATGTCAACATCCCGGGCCTCGGCAAAGCTCGATGTGAAGAATGTGCCGGCCCGTTCGATGAACGGGCCGGCCTTGTCGCAGTTCAGTTTCGCGCGCCGCTAGACCTTGACGGCACCTTCGCGGTGCTTCACCGCGAATTCCTCCTCCGGCGAGAAGACGAGCGTTTTCCGTCCATAGGCCGCGAAATAGAGGATGGCAAGCGCGTACCAGATCGCCACGCCGATCACACCGGTACGGTAGAGCGGATCGGTGAGCTGGAAGTAGATCGTCACCACGGCAATGATCGCCGTCAGAGCGGCGCCAAGGAGACCGAAGGGGCTCTTGTAAGGCCGCTCGATATTGGGAAATTTCCGGCGAAGCTGGATGAAGGTCACCGCCTGCAGGAAATACGAGATCATCGCCCCGAACACCGCCATGTTGAGCAGCACGCCGCCGATGAAGGCTCCGGCCGCGGTGCCGCCTTGGGTAAACCAGACCACCAGCATAACGACGAAGCCGATCAGCGCGCCAGTCAGCAGCGCGACATTCGGCGTCTTGTGCGTGCTGTCGGTCACCGACAGGAAATGCGGGAAATAGCCCGCACGCGACAGCGAGTAGATCTGCCGGCCGTAGGCGAAGATGATCGAATGGAAGCTCGCAACCAAGCCAGCCACGGCGAAGAGCGCGAGGATCTTCGCCCAACCCGTGCCGTAGATGGTGCGGAAACCATCGAGGATCGGCTCGCCCGAACTGCCGAGCGCGAAGGCGCCGGGCGCAGATCGCCGGGTTGATGGTCAGAACCAGGAAGCCGGTCGCGATCAGGGTGAACATGCCAAGCATGATGCCCTTGGGCATGTCGCGTTTCGGATCGGCCGATTCTTCCGCACGCCAGCGGCAGCTCTTCGATGGCAAGGAACAGCCACACCGCGAAGGGCAGCGACGCCAGCACGCCATGAATGCCGAAGGGCAGGAACGGCCCGTTGCCGTCGGGGAGCTTCAACGCCGGCCCCGGTCGGGCCCGACGCCGATATTCATGGCGTATTTGCTGAATTCCATGAAGGGAATCGCGCTGACGAAGAAGAAGATCAGGATGCCGAGCGCGAGCAGGGTAACGATCACCGTGACGGTGAAGGACAGAGCCACGCCACGCACGTTCAAGCCGACGAAGACGATGTAGCCGACCAGCCACCAGATCGGTTGGAAGGAGTCCGGCGTGCCGAAAATCGCGGTTAGGTAGGAGCCGATAAAGAACACGATCACCGCCGGCGTGAGCACATATTCGATGTTCTCGGCGACGCCGGTGATGAAGCCACCCCATGGGCCGAAGGCCGTTCGGGCGAACGAATAGGCCCCGCCCGTATGCGGCAACGCCGGGCTCATCTCAGCGATGGAATAGGTCAGGCCGAGATACATGATGGCGATGATGATGGTGCCGACGAACATGCCGCCCCATCCGCCCACGGCGAAGCCGAGGTTCCAGCCGGAGAAGTCTCCGGAGATAACCGCGCCAACGCCGAGCGCCCAAAGCGAGAACACGCCCGCGTGGCGCTTCAATTGACGTTTTTCGAAATAGTCCTTGCCGGGGATGTGATACGAGACCCCGCCTTCATGTTTTTTCTCAGCCATTTCGTCACCCCCTGTTTTGAACGAGATCTGAATCCAAATTATGCCGCCGCATGGCTCGCTCCTTCCACGCGGGGCTCAGCTGCAATCAAAATCTTGCCGAGACTGTTCGCCCATTGCTGCTGGCCGGCTTCGTCGCCGATCTCATCATTGCGAATCTCGATCATGGCCGCCGGCAGCCCCCTTGGGCCAGCATGGCGTTCGACGGTGTAATAGACCTGATCTGCCGGAGCATAAGGCTGGTTGATGCCGACGGTCAGCGTCGGATCGGCTTGCAAGGCGCGGATGAAGCGGTCGGCAAGGCGGCGATCGTCGCCGAACACGATGCCGATCTCCCATGGGCGGCGCTTGCCGAGATAGACCGGCGTAAAGGAGTGAATAGCGATCAGCGCCGGCGCGACACCCACGGCGAGACGACGCTCCACGCAAGCGTCGATCGCATCATGATAGGGCGCATGCACGCGCTGGATTCGCTCGGCGCGCTGCGCTTCGCTCAAATTGCGGTTGGGCGGTACCGGGCGCCCTTCGCTTTCGATCACGATCAGGCTCGCCGCGTCGATCGGCCGATTGCAGTCGATGACAAGACGGGAGACATCAGGCCAGAGAAGCGGCGCATCGAGCAGCGCCGACAAGAAGCGCGACACGCCGAGCGCCCCAGGGTCCCAAGCGATGTGCGTGGCAAGCGCGTCTTCGGCGTAGCCGAACGACCGATAGTCGGCAGGAATGCGATTGGACGCGTGATCGCAAACGATCACGAAGGGCCCGGCGCCTTCCGGATTTTCCACGACGACCGGGCTGCGATGCTCGACGCTCATCCCGCCCCCGCTCCATCCGTACGCCCCCGCATGGAAGCTTTGTTACAAGATGGCTTGGCAAGGCGATAATATCGCTTTGCATCGGCGGGTCTAGGTCTACCTAAGGGGACCCACGACGCTAAGGGTGAATTCTGGGCCCATATTGGTCTCTGGAGGCGCCAAAAGCTGCTCAGAATCGGTAGATTAGCGAGCCGCGATAGATACTGCCGTCGGGGTCGTAGTCGATCGAGCCGCCCGGGTAGTTCTCCGTCTGCGAATTGAAATCGGTGAACTGGTAGTCGAAACGGGCCCCCCAGTTCGGCGTGAGAGCCACTTCGGCGCCGCCGCCCACGCTCCAGCCGAAGAAGTTGGCACTGCCCGAACCGCCTCCGGGGCCGGTGACCGGCAGATCGGCGTTCGCCCAGGCGCCGCCGAAGGTGGCGAAGAGGAGAACTTGCGGCCGCACGGCGACACCGGCGCGCAGCCGCAGATCGGCCATCGCATCGATCGACGGACTCACCTGGTTAAGGCCGGAATTGAAATGCTGACTGCCGTTGATATCGGCTGACATCAAGTCGCCTTCGACGCCCAGCACGAAAGGCCCGCTTTGCCAGCTATAACCGCCGACCACGCCGCCTAAAACGCCGCTGGTATCGGCCGTGCCGCCGGCCGGCGCGAAGTCGTAGCTCACCGTCGCGCCGCCGATCGTTCCGCCGAGATACCACCCTTCGAATACGTCTTGGGGCGGCAGCGGCGCCTCGACATAAGCGGGTGGCAGCGGTGACGGCGGCAGGTCGGCACTGAGAACGGGGCTTGAGGCCGTGGCGCTTGCCGCAAGCACGACAGCGAAGCCCAAGACCTGGTGCAATCGCGTACGCATAACAGACACCCTCACGAGCAGAAGGCTCGGTCCGCCGCCGCGCCAACGCGAATCGCGCTGGACCAAGCGCTCACGGCCCCAGGGTAGTGCCCTACCCTTACCGACAGTTAACGATGAACCGGGGCGAAACTTCGCAGGGTTAAAGGCCATCCGGAGGCATCGCGCGCAGACCAGGCCTGTTCGACTCTGCTCGCTATTGGTCGAGTTGCCTAACAGCGTCGCAGAACAAGACGTCGCCCCATTTGCCCGCGATTTTGAACCGAACCGAGTGGCCGTGCCGATCAGCAGCCTCTTGAAACTATTCGAATAGGCTTGCTTTCCGCTGCGCCGCAGCAATTGGGTTCGTTTTGCAAATCGGGCTTTTGCTTATTCGATCGTGGTTATGCCGTTGGTAGATCGTGGTTATGCCGTTGGTAAATGTCTCAGTCGGACTCCCGGACCCCTTCCCGATTCCGGCTGAAGGAACTCAATTCCAGCGTCCTCCAGAGCGCGTTGGATTTTCCGCACCGTCTCCACATTGCCCTTGAGGGTTCCCGCGGTCTCCAACCTTCTCACTGTCGCTACTCCGACGGATGCCGCCTTCGCGAGTTCGACTTGGTTCCACCCTAGCAATGCCCTCGCCGCTCGAATTTCACCGGAAACAATCATTTTTGATAGCAAAGAAATCATTTTCGATCTTTAATGCTTGACGATCTTTGCCCGATGCCCCACCATTCCCGGAACTCAACTCAACAACCCTAAGCCGGTGCTCACCGTGAGGACCAAGTGATGGCGCTGACCGATACGCAGCTTCAACAGCTAAGAGCCAAGCTTGATGCGAGACACGTTAAAACTCGCCAAGCCAACGGAACGGAGCTTCACTACGTGGAAGGCTGGCACGTCATCGCCGAGGCCAACCGCATATTCGGCTTCGACGCCTGGGATCGCAAAACGCTTTCAACCAGCTGCGTCTTTAGCTCCGCAACGGGCCAAAATCATTTTGCCGCCTACATCGCGAAGGTTCGCATCACCGTGCGCGCCGGCGACACAAAAATTCTACGCGAGGGTTCAGGAACCGGAGAAGCGAAAGCATCCAGCCCGGGCCAGGCGCACGAGCTCGCACTCAAGGGAGCCGAGACGGATGCCACCAAGCGAGCGCTCGCCACATTCGGCAACCCCTTCGGACTTGCCCTCTACGACCGGGAGCAAGGTGGCGTCAGCAGACGTCGAGGCGCAAAGGCGGCGCCTGCCCTAGGGCCGTGGATACTGCGCGCGGCATCCGGTACCGACCAAGCGATCTTTGAGAAGCCGAGTGAATTCGCGACTGCCCTGCAAACAGCGATGAGCGAGGCTCAGGACATCGAGGTTCTATTCGCCATCTGGGAGCAAAATGTAGAGACTGTGCGTGCAATCAGCCGCGCCATGAAGCAGGACCAGCTGCCGCAGTCCGGGATCGCGCCGCAGCTTGTCGCGCATCTCAAGCGATGCGCAATTGCATTAGTGAAGCCGGCGGTCGAGGAGAGCCCAGACGAGAAAGGCTCAACCGCCTCGGATCAGCTACCTGGCGGTAAGCTAAAGATCGACAAGAGTATCCTGACCATCGGTCAACCTAAGCGCATCCGATGCAAGGATCACCTCCGCTTCGTCGCCAGCCACCCTTGTGCGGTGTGCGGCCGCTCCCCGGCTCACGCGCACCACGTCCGCCACGCGCAATCGCGCGGGCTAGGCCTCAAAGTCAGCGATGAGTTCACGGTGCCGCTCTGCGCCACCCACCACCACCAGATTCACACTACAGGCAAGGAGCGCGAGTGGTGGCAGCAGCGCAACATCGATCCCCTCCTCATCGCGAGCACTCTATGGCAACAGAGCCGCGATCGCCATCCGACCGCCGGCGAAGACGAAGCGTCAAAAGATCAGTCTCCCGGGCTAGGCGTGACGAAGCCGCAGGATCCATCACCCAATGTCAGCCGCGTGCGGGCACCAATAAAACCATGAATGGGACCGTTTCTTTCTTCCACGCCTTGGCTCCAGCTCTCACCGCCAACATCCTGACCGCAGTTCTCGTCTACTGCTTCGCATTGATAGAAAGCAGGAGAGGAGCGGAGCTGAGGAAGGGCGCCTCACATATCTCTGGCTCATCGTCATGGTTTTCATGTTCATGCTATATGGGCTCTACACCTGGGGCGTTTACCCACTTGATAATTCGAAGCGGAGCGCGGCATCCGCGGACGGCGCCCCGACTTACGTCAAACGGAGGCCAGAGCGCTAAGAGCTTTTCCGGACTTTTTGCGCTTTGACAGTCGATCTCGCCCCAAGAAATCCTACGCGATCCACCCTGTCGCGCGCGGCATCCGTTCGGCGCGAGCAAGACCGCGGCCGAGGCGTTCCCATTCCGCCCGGCATCGGCCTCGATCAACCTCTCCGACGCGGCAAAACGTGAAGAGGTTAGTCTGTAACGCCCCACGCCACGCGCGACGCCAAGGACGTCGCCGCATTTGGTGGCTGGCGGGAGCGACATGCCGCCCGACCCTAATCTACAGCTTGACCATCACGTGGCGTGCGACGGTGTAGTCCTCGAGCGCGTACATCGACAAATCCTTGCCGTAGCCCGAGGCCTTCAAACCGCCATGCGGCATCTCGTTGACCAGCATGAAATGCGTGTTGACCCAGGTGCAGCCATAATGCAGCCGCGCGGCCGTGCCCAAGCCCCTACCGATGTCGGAGGTCCATACCGACGAGGCGAGCCCATAGTCGCTGTCGTTGGCCCAGGCCACGGCCTGATCGACGTCGTCGAAGCGCGTCACCGAGACGACCGGCCCGAATACTTCTTTCCGGACGATCTCATCATTCTGCTGTGCTCCGGCGACAACCGTTGGCTCGAAGAAGAAGCCTTTGCCGCCGGGTGACTTGCCGCCGGCCGTGATCGAGATGTGGTTCTGCTTGGCCGCCCGCTCGACGAATTTCTCCACGCGGCCTTTCTGGCTCGAGGAGATCAACGGGCCGATATCGTTTTCATCGTCGTTTGGCCGATTGAATTTCAGCTCCTTCACCGCGCTCGACAGGTCGGCGACCAAATTGTCGTAGATTTTCTTGCCGGCGTAGACGCGGCAGGCGGCGGTGCAATCCTGCCCGGCATTGTAGTAGCCGAACGACTTCAGTCCCTCTACCACAGAGGCGAGGTCGGCATCGTCGAACACAATCACCGGGGCCTTGCCGCCGAGCTCGAGATGCGTGCGCTTCAGCGTGGCTGACGCCGCTTGCAATACCTTCCTGCCGGTATCGACGCTGCCCGTCAGCGAGACCATGGCGATCTTCGGGTGATTGATCAGGGCGTTCCCGGTCGTCGCGCCGCGGCCGGTGACGACATTCACTACACCTTCGGGAAAGATCTCGGCGATGGTCTTCGCGAGCTTCAGCGTCGTCAGCGGCGTCTGCTCGGACGGCTTGATGACGATGGTGTTGCCGCCGGCGAGCGCCGGCGCGAGCTTCCAGGCGGCCATCATCAACGGGTAGTTCCACGGTGCGATCGAGCCCACCACGCCGATCGGATCGCGGCGGATCATCGAGGTATGCCCCGCCATATATTCGCCCGCCACCGCGCCGTGCATGTTGCGCACCGCGCCAGCAAAGAAACGGAAGCAGTCGGAGACCGCCGGGATCTCGTCTTGCAGCACGCGGATCCTCGGCTTGCCGCAATTCAGCGCTTCGAGCGTGGCGAAGGCCTCCGCATCGCGGTCGATGGCGTCGGCAAGCTTCAGCAGCAGCGCCGAACGCTCGGCCGGCGTGGTGCGCGACCAGGTTTGGAACGCCTTCGCGGCGGCTTCCACCGCCGCGTCGACCTGCGCAGGAGAGGCATCGGGGAGCTTGACGATGGTCTCCTCGGTCTTGGGATTGATCACGGCTTCCGGCGCTTCGGTGCCATCAACGAATTTCGAGCCAATCAACATCTGCGTGTCGAGCATGAATTGTCCTCCAGTCGCGGCGCGGTTCGCCGGGCTATTTCGTTGAACCGCCCGTGTGCTCGCCCTCGCGCGTCAGATAATAGGCAACGAGGATCGGCACCAGCGTGACGGCAATGACAAAGACGGCAACCACATTGGTCACGGGGCGCTGACGCGGGCGGATCAGCTCGCCCAGCATCCAGATCGGCAACGTCGATTGCTGGCCGGCGGTGAAGGTGGTGACGATGACCTCGTCGAAGGACAGCGCGAAGGCCAGCATGCCGCCGGCGAGCAGCGCGGTGCCGATTTGCGGCAGGATCACATGCCGAAAGGTCTGCAAGCTATTGGCGCCGAGATCCATCGACGCTTCGATCAGATTCTTGGAGAGCCGGCGGAACCGGGCGATGGCATTGTTGTAGACCACGACGATGCAGAACGTGGCGTGACCGAGCACGATGGTCCAGATCGAGAAATCGATGCCCATGATGTCGAAGGCCGAGCGCAGCGAGATGCCGGTGATGATGCCGGGCAGCGCGATGGGCAGCACGAATAGCAGCGAGATCGTCTCGCGGCCGAAGAACTTGGCGCGCGACAGGGCGGCGGCGGCGAGCGTGCCGAAGATCAGCGCCAGCACGGTGGCGATGGCGGCCACCTCGAGCGAGAGATAGAGCGGCGGCCAGATATCGGGGCGTTGCGACCAGGCGATGCCGAACCATTTGGTCGTGTAGCCGGGCGGCGGAAACGCGAAACTCCGCTCCTCTGTGGTGAAAGCATAGAGCAGGATCAGCGCCAGCGGCAGATGCAGGAACAAGAGCCCGGCGACGGCGGCGATGCGTAAGCCAAGAGGCTTGTCGCGGTTGGCGTCAGAGGACATCGAAAGCCCCCATGCGCTTGGCGACAAAGAGATAGACGCCCATGATCGCCATCGGCACGACGGTGAAGGCGGCAGCCAGCGGCACGTTGCCTGCCGTTCCTTGCAGCGTGTACACCGCTTGCCCGATCATGAGGCGCGAATTGCCGACGATGGTCGGCACGATGTAATCGCCAAGGGTGAGCGAGAAGGTGAAGATCGAGCCGGCGATGATGCCGGGCAGCGCCAGCGGAAAGATCACCGTCCAAAAGGTCTGCCTCGGCTCGGCGCCGAGATCGGCTGACGCCTCGATGTAGTTGATGGGCACGCGCTCGAGCGCCGCTTGGGTCGGCAGGATCATGTAGGGGATCCAGATATAAACAAAGACCAGGAAGGTGCCGATATAGCTGAACGACAACGAAGGCCCGCCGACCACCGGCAGCGCCAGGATGCCGTCGAGCAGCCAAGACAGATGCAGGCCGTTGGCGATCCAGGTCAGGATACCTTCCTTGGCCAGGATCAGCTTCCAGGCATAGACCTTGACCAGATAACTCGACCATAGCGGCATCATCACCGCGAGATAGAACAGCGCCTTGGTCCAGCCGCGGGCATAGCGCGCCGCGTAATAGGCAATGGGAAAGGCGATGACCGAGCAGGCAAGCGTGACGAGCGCCGCCATGCTCACCGTGCGGATGATGATCTGGATATTCGCCTCTTCCAGCAGCTGCGCGTAGGTGGAAAGCGTGAACTGGTGGACGATGAGGCCTGAGTAATCGTCGAGCGAATAGAAGCTCTGCAGCAACAACGCGAACAGCGAGCCGACATAGACGATGCCGATCCACAGCAGCGGCGGCAGCAGAAGCAGGAGGGTCAGGAGCTTGGGCCGAGCGAAAAAGACGTCGGAGATCGTGTCGGTGATGCCGTCTCTCCTGTCGACTGCCGCCACCTGGCTCACGCGCCTTCCTCCATGGTGACCATCGCCGATCTGGGCCAGATCAGTCGCACGTCGTCGCCTTGCTTGAGGCTCGTTTCACCGGCGGCGGTCTCGGCATTAAGCCGCGTGTTGCCGGTCTCGACACTGAAGCGGGTGACGGCGCCCTGATAGCTGATCATTTTGATCTTGCCGTCGGCATGGGCCTGCCCGTCGGCGAATTTCTTGCCGGCCGGGAACACGCCGATCTTCTCGGGCCTGAGGCTGGTCCACTTGGCTTCGCCGCCATGGCGGGAGGCGAACTCGGGCGGCAGCACGTTGGAGGAGCCGACAAAGTCGGCAACAAAACACGATCTCGGCCGTTCATAGACATCGGCCGGAGATCCGACCTGGACGATCTTGCCCTCGTTGAACACGGCCACGCGGTCGGCCATGGACAGCGCCTCGCCTTGATCGTGCGTCACGAACACGAAGGTGATCCCAAGCTCTTTTTGCAGCGCCTTCAGTTCTTCCTGCATCTGCTCCCTGAGCTTGAGATCGAGCGCGCCGAGCGGTTCGTCGAGCAGCAAGACCTTCGGCCCGTTCACCAGCGCGCGTGCAAGCGCCACGCGCTGGCGCTGACCGCCGGACAGTTGCGCCGGGCGGCGCCCCTCATAGCCGGCGAGCTTGACCATGGCGAGGGCGGCTTCCGCCTTGACCTCGCGCTCGGCGCGATCGACACCCTTGATCCTCAGGCCATAGGCGACGTTCTCGCCGACCGTCATATGCGGAAACAGCGCATAATCCTGGAACACGGTGTTGACGTTGCGCTTGTAGGGCGGCACGCCTTCGGCGGTCTCGCCGAAAATCTCGATATGACCCTCGTTAGGCTGCTCGAAGCCGGCGATGAGGCGCAAGCAGGTGGTCTTGCCCGAGCCCGAGGGGCCGAGCATGGCGAAGAACTCGCCTTCGGCGATGTCGAGGGTGACGCCATCGACGGCGCGGACCGAGCCGAAGTGGCGGCAGCAGTTGACGAACCTAACGGCTGGCGACATGGGCTAGGCCAACGCGAGAGCGGCCCGGGGTCTCGCGATCCGGGCCGCTCATGTCGATCGGGTTATTTGCCGAGAATGGCGATGTAGTCCTTTGCCCATTGCGAATAGGGAACGCAGCTGCCCTCCTTCTCGCACTTGGCGGTCGGCGTACGCCAGAACCAAATTTGCTCGAAATTGTCGAAGCCATTGGTCGCGCAACCCGCATCGGTCAACAGCTCGTTGCCTTTGCAGGCGGCCGGCACCGAAGGCACCGAACCGAACCAAGCCGCGACATCGCCTTGTACCTTCGGGCTGAGCGAATGCTCCATCCATTTATAGGCGCAGTTGGGATGCTTGGCGTCGGAATGCATCATGGTGGTGTCCGACCAGCCCGTTGCCCCTTCATCGGGAATGGTCGAGGCGACGGGCTGCTTGTCGGCTTCCAAGAGATTGACCTGGTAGGGCCATGACGACGAGGCGACGACGCCTTCGTTCTTGAAGTCGTCGACCTGCACCGTGGCGTCGTGCCAATAGCGGCCGACCAGCGCTCGCTGGGCCTGAAGCAGCTTAATCGCCGCGGCATATTGCTCGGCATTCAGCTCGTAAGGATTGGTGATCTTGAGCTCGGGCTTATTCTTCATGAGATAGACGGCTGCGTCGGCGATATAGATCGGGCCGTCATAGGCCTGCACGCGCCCCTTGTTGCTCTTGCCGTCGGGGAGAGTCTGCTCCTCGAATACCACCGACCAGCTCTTCGGCGCCTCCTTGAACACGTCCGTGTTGTAGGCGAGCACGTTGGGTCCCCATTGGTATGGGACGCCATAGTGAACGCCATCGACCGTATGCCACGGAGCGTCCTTGAGCCGGTCGTCGACGGTCTTCCAACTCGGGATCAAGTCGATATTGACCGGCTGGACCTTCTTGCCGGCGACCAATCTGAGCGACGCATCGCCCGAGGCCGTGACGAGATCGAATCCGCCTTGGTTCATCAGCGTCACCATCTCGTCGGACGTCGCGGCCGTCTTGACGTTGACCTTGCAGCCTGTCTCCTTCTCGAAATCGGTGACCCAATCATAGGCCTTGTCGGACTCGCCGCGCTCGATGTAACCGGGCCAGGCAACGATATCGACTTCGCCTTCGCCGTCGCCGACGGCCGTCGGCATTTCGGCAAACGCGGTGCCGCTAAGGGCGAACAACGCAAAAACAGCGACTGAGATACCACTTGTGGGTTTCATACTCTTGCTCCTGGGGACGAGACTGTCAGCGACAACAAAGGCTTGGAATGCGGGTTCGCGTTAAGGACATAACCCCTCGGTAAACCAAGAGGAATGTTATTCGAGGACGGTGTTGAGCGCCATAGGAAAGCAGTCATCTCGCACCTGCTCAAAGCAGCCGCGGCGACTGTGCACTCAATTTTTTTTCAGCGCCATAACCTCGATGAGCGCAGCGGAGGCACGGTTGCCGCTTACGACGCCACCATTCATGTAGCCGAGGAAGTCGCTGCAGGTATGCTCGCCGGCAAATTGCAGGCGGCCGTCGAGCGCAGGCTCCGGCGCCACTTCCAGCATCGTCGTGTATTGTCCCACTTTGGCGCTCGCGTAGCTGCCGAGCGTGTAGGGATAGACGCTCCAGAACCAGGGTATGACCGCCGACGGGTCGAGACTTTCCGCTATCTTCTTCGACATCTTCGGCAAATCGACGCGGACGACGTCAAGAGCGGTTCTCGCATCCGTGATGGCCGGCGTGACGCCAAGGTAGTTGGTGAGGATGCCGGCCTCGCCCGGCTGGGCGCGGCTTGTCTCGTAAAAGTTCTGGAAGCCGAGATCGGAAAAGAAGTCGCCATTCGATGGCGCGGGAAGTCCCGAGTCGGAGCTTCGCCACACGCGCGATGTGGTGCCGTACATGATCTTGGCATTCTGCCCCATGCCCAGTTCGCGAATGCATTTCAACTTATCCGCCCCGAGCCGCAGCCGCTCCAAACCTTTCACCTGCCGCAGCTTGGTGAACGGCAGAGCAAGGATCACGGCATCGAAACTCTGCGTCTGCGGACCACCGGGCGCATCGAAGCCCATCACGATCTGGCCGCCTTTGTAGTCGAGCGCGCTCAGCGCCCAACCCTGCTTCATCTCGATCTTGTCTTTGAGCTTGTCCACCAGGGCATTGATCAGCGCCGACGAACCGCCCTTGATGCGATAGACCTCGTCGCTTTCGCCGAACATCTGATAAGGCTTGCTCATATCGGTGGTAATCATGTCCACCAGAGCGAGGCTGGACTGGTCTTCCGTCAGAAGCCCGAATTCGATGTTGTAGGCGACATCGAGCAGATCGATCGCCCAGTCGTCGGTTTTGCCGCGGAACTGCTCGAGATAGGCCTTCAGGCTCGTCTTATCGAGCTTGCGGGCATAAGCCGTCCAATTGTCGTCGTTGTCGGTGAGCTTGTCGGCGTCGGCGGCAATCCGCTTAGCTATCGGCGCAAACGCGCCCGTCTTCTTTTCCGGATCGATCATGTCCTTCGGCGTGTGGAATGCTCCCTGGAAAAAATAGAGTTCTTCACCGCCTTCAGTGGTCAAGTTTTGCATCTCCACGCCGACTTCCGCGGCGAGCTTCTGCAAATCCTCATGACCGGTGTCCACCAGCTCGCCGCCGAGCTCGCAGAACATGCCCTTATAGAAATCGTATTGGGTGAACATGCGTCCACCCCAGCGATTGCTTGCTTCGAACACAATCGGCGTCGCGCCAGCGGCTTGCAGACGATAGGCCGCGGTCAGTCCGGCGACGCCGCCGCCGATGATGGCGACGGGACCTTTCGGTCGCTCCTGCTTGGCGTAGGCGCTCCAGTCCAACACCGGCGATAACGCCGCAGCACCCGCAGCAGCCGCGGATATCCGCAGCAGTCGCCGTCGTGTCAACGCGGACGTTCGCGGTACGACCAAACCTTGCTCATGGAAAGAACGGGCTAGAGCTTTCTTTACGGCAGCGAACAAAGGCGTGCGCGACATGGCAAGGACCCCACCAAACGTTGTGATGAACCACGCGTTCGACGCGACTGCGCGTGGCAGATGACGTGACGATGAGTGTGTCACACTTAGTCGGGCTATTGAAGCGCGCGATGCCCGCATTGGGCACGATGCCGCTATCAAGAATGCGCGAGCGGCGTTTGCGTTAGGGCAGCAGGCACGAGGCAGGCAGTGCCCGACTGGTGACGTCGCGCAGGGCGAAGCTGGATTTCAGGCGTGCGACGCCGGGAAGCCGCGAGAGTTGCTCTTTATGAATGCGCTCGAAATCGGCGAGATCGCGGGCCATGACGGTGACAAGATAATCGTCCTCACCGGACATCAGATGGCAGGAAACAACGGATGGGGCAGATATGACCGCCTCCTCGAAAGCCTTGAGCAGGTCCTCGTTCTGGCTCTTGAGGCCGATCTGCACGATCACCGTCATGGAGACGCCGAGCGCCTCGCGGCTGATGCGGGCTTGGTAGCCTTGAATGATGCCCCGCTCCTCGAGCGCGCGGATGCGCCGGGCAATCGCCGTGGCCGATAGCGGGATGCGCTCGGCGAGCTCGACCTGACTGAGGCGGGCATCCTCAAGCAGAGCTCCGAGAATCGCGCGATCCAGCGCGTCTATCGCTATTTCCTTCATTTTCCTGCGCTCTTCCAGGCTCTGCCGCCGATATCTTGCAAGATATCACCGATTTGCTGAATAAAACGCCAACATCCGCTCCGCGATTTGGGGCAGTCTCAAAGTCAGAGAATTCGCTCCTGAAATCGGAGGTTCCACCATGCGCATCGGCGTTCCGACAGAGATCAAAAGCAATGAGTTCAGGGTTGGGCTCGTGCCGGGTTCGGTACGCGAGCTCACAGCTCGCGGTCATGAGGTCTTGGTGCAGTCCGGCGCCGGCGCAGGCATCTTCGCCGACGACGCGACCTACGAGAAGGCATGCGCCCGCATTCTCCCCACGGCAGAAGCCGTGTTCGCTGAGGCCGAGATGATCGTCAAGGTCAAGGAGCCTCAGGCGGTCGAGTATCGCCGGCTCAAGCCGAACCAGATCCTGTTCACCTATCTGCATCTCGCACCCGATCCTGAGCAGGCGCGCGGTCTGATGGCATCCGGCGCGACCGCGATCGCCTACGAGACCGTCACCGATTCCTCGGGCGGTCTTCCGCTGCTCGCGCCGATGAGCGAAGTCGCCGGCCGCTTGGCCATCGAGGCCGCGGCGATTGCGCTGCGCCGTCCGACCGGCGGCCGTGGCGTGCTGATGGGCGGCGTTCCCGGTGTTCGTCCGGCGAAAGTGGTGGTGCTTGGCGGCGGTGTCGTCGGCACGCATGCAGCGCGCATGGCGGTCGGCCTTGGCGCCGACGTGTCGATCATCGACCGCTCGTTGCCGCGGCTGCGGCAGCTCGATGAGCTGTTCGAAGGCCGCGTGTGCACGCTCGCCTCGACCATGGAGACGGTGGAGACGGAAGTGCTCGGCGCCGATGTCGTCGTGGGCGCGGTACTGGTCGCCGGCGCGAGCGCACCAAAGCTCGTGACCCGCGACATGCTCCCGCGCATGAAGCGCGGCGCGGTGTTGGTGGACGTGTCGATCGATCAGGGCGGCTGCTTCGAGACCTCGCGGCCCACGACGCACGCTGATCCGACTTTCGAGGTCGACGGCATCATTCATTATTGCGTGGCGAACATGCCCGGTGCGGTCCCCGTCACCTCGGCGCAGGCGCTCAACAATGCGACGCTGCCCTTCGTGATCAAGCTCGCCAATAAGGGCGTGGCTGCCTTCGATGACGACCCGCATCTCGCCGCCGGGCTCAATGTCCGCGACGGTCGGATCACGCATCCGGTGGTCGCCGCCTCACTCGGCTTCGATCGCGGTCCCTCGACCAAGGGAAAAGTTCGCCTCGTCGCGGCTGAATAGGCGCGACGCGACAAACGATTACCCGGACGCACTCCCCCCGCGTCCGTTCGCCGGTCCGATCCCTCCCCCGGAACGGACCGGCTTTTCTTTGATCGTCACATAGTTTCCAGGCCGAAGTCTAGCTGCGACGCCGTTTCGTGGCCCTTGGCTTGCCATGCTGCCATGCCGTTTCCAGAGCAAGCTTCAATTCGGCGCTGCTGAGCGTTGACAGCGTTGCAGTGGTCCAGCCCCGATCACCCCAGGCGTTCGGAATCGGGGCAAAGGCCTCCGGCGATGTCATGCATTTCAGCGCCTGTTCGTCTGGCGTGAATTTCAGATTTGCGGTCTCGCCGTCAGCCGCAAGCGTCGCGTAGATCCGCGCAGGCGGCGCGGTCGAAGTGTGGGACCTCGCTCGTGCCTTCGAGCGACAAGGCGATACGGCGGAGGTCATTGGCCGTCGCCACACCCCGCCTCTACTTCAAGCTCGGGAAATTGAACTCCGCGCCGCCACGAATGCCGTTCGGCCAGCGCGCGGTGACGGTCTTCAGCCGCGTGTAGAAGCGCACGCCTTCCGGGCCATAGATCGCGTGATCGCCGAACAATGACCGCTTCCAACCGCCGAAGGAATGATAGGCGACCGGGACCGGGATCGGCACATTGATGCCGACCATGCCAACCTCGATGCTATCGGCAAAGGCGCGGGCCACGTCGCCGTCGCGAGTGAAGATGGCGGTGCCATTGCCGTATTCGTGGCGGTTGATCAGATCGGCGGCTTCCGCGTAGCCCCCTGCCCGCACCACGCACAAGACGGGTCCGAAAATCTCCGTCTTGTAGATGCTCATGTCCTCGGTCACGCGGTCGAACAGCGAGCCGCCGAGGAAAAACCCGCGCTCATAGCCTTGCAGCTCGAGCCCGCGCCCGTCGACGACGAGCTCGGCGCCTTCCTGCAGGCCTTGGCCGATGAGATCGGTGATGCGCCGCTTGGCCTCCGCCGTGATCACCGGCCCCATTTCCGACTCGGGATCGGTGGCGGGGCCGACTTTCATCATGCGGATCTTCGGCGCGAGCGCCTCGACCAGACGGTCGGCGGTCTGCTCGCCCACCGGCACGGCGACCGAGATCGCCATGCAGCGCTCGCCTGCCGAGCCGAAGCCCGCCCCCATCAGCGCATCGACGGCCTGGTCCATGTCGGCGTCCGGCATCACGATCATATGGTTCTTGGCGCCGCCCAACGCCTGCACCCGCTTACCCGACGCGGAACCGCGCCGGTAGACATGCTCGGCCACTGGCGTCGAGCCGACGAAGCTCACGGCCTTGATGTCGGGATGGTCGAGGATCGCGTCCACGGCTTCCTTGTCGCCATGCACGACGTTGAGCACGCCGGCCGGAAAGCCGGCCGCCTGAAACAGGTCCCAGATCAACATCGAGGTAGATGGATCGCGTTCCGACGGCTTGAGCACGAAGGTATTCCCGCAGGCGATGGCGACCGGATACATCCACATCGGCACCATGGCTGGGAAATTAAAGGGCGTGATGCCGGCGACCACGCCGAGCGGCTGGCGGTCGGACCAGCTGTCGATCTCCGGGCCGACATTGCGGCTGTATTCGCCTTTCAGCAGATGCGGAATGCCACAGGCGAAATCGACCACGTCGATGCCGCGGGCGAGCTCGCCGAGTGCATCTTCATGCGTCTTGCCGTGCTCCTTCGAAATGGTGCGGGCGATGTCGCGCGCGTGCCGATCCAACAGCTGCTTGAAGCGGAACATCGGCTTGATGCGCTTGAGCGGCGGCGTGGCGCCCCAGCCGGCGGCGGCCCGTTTGGCGGCGGCGGCGGCGGCATTCACCTCGTCCGTGGTCGAGAGCGGCAATTCCGCCGTCTGCTCTCCGGTCGCTGGATCGTACACGGCTGCGCGCCGTCGCGAGGCGGACGTGACCTTGCGGCCGTCGATGGCGTTCTGGATGATTTCCATGCGCGAAATGCCGATCTCAGTTCACGGTCTTAAGCACGCCCGAGAGGATATCGATCAGCTTGTCGATCTCCTGCTTTTCAATAATCAGCGGCGGCGAAAGCGCAACGGTGTCGCCGGTAGCGCGGACCAGCAGGCCGCGATTGAAGGCCTCGACGAAGCGGGCGTGAGCGCGCTGCGACGGCGCGTCGGGGATGGGATCGAACTCGATGGCGCCGATCAGCCCGATATTGCGAATGTCGATGACGTGGGGCAGCCCCTTGAGCGAGTGGATTGACTCCTGCCAATAGGGCGCAAGCTCCGCCGCGCGCGTCAACAGTCCTTCCTCCTGGTAGAGCTCGAGCGTGGCGATGGAGGCGGCGCAGGCCACCGGGTGACCCGAATAGGTGTAGCCGTGGAAGAAGTCGATGGCTTCTTCGGGGACGTTCAGGAACGCTTCGTGGACTTTCTTCTTCACCAGCACCGCACCCATCGGAATGGTGCCGTTGGTGATGCCCTTCGCCGTGGTGATGATGTCGGGCGAGACGTCGAAATAGTCGGCGCCGAAGGGCGTGCCGAGACGGCCGAACGCGGTGATGACCTCATCGAAGATCAGCAGGATGTCGTGCTTGGCGGCGATCGCGGCGAGACGCTTGAGATAACCCTTGGGCGGGATCAGCACGCCGGTCGAGCAAGCGACCGGCTCGACGATGACCGCGGCGATGGTCGAGGCGTCGTGCAGCGTCACCAGACGTTCGAGATCGTCGGCCAGCTCGGCGCCGTGCTCGGGCTCGCCGCGGCTGAAGGCGTTGCGGGCCAGGTCGTGGGTGTGGCGAATATGGTCGACGCCGCTGAGCAGCGTGCCGAACATCTTGCGATTGTTGGTGATACCGCCGACCGAGGTGCCACCGAAATTGACGCCGTGATAGCCGCGCTCGCGACCGATCAGGCGGACCTTCGAGGCGTTGCCTTTTGCCCGGTGATAGGCCAGTGCCATCTTCAGCGCGGTCTCGACCGACTCCGAGCCAGAGTTGGTGAAAAACACGTGGTCGAAACCTTGCGGGGCGATGTTGGCCAGCTTCGCGGCGCATTCGAACGCCTTGGGGTGACCCATTTGGAAGGCGCCGGCGAAATCGAGCTCGCCGACCTGCTTGCGCACCGCCTCGACGATATGCGGGCGGCAGTGGCCGGCATTGACGCACCACAGCCCGGACGTGCCGTCGAGCACGCGGCGGCCGTCGTCGGTCATGTAGTGGGTGCGCTCGGCGCTGACGATCAGGCGCGGCGCCTTCTTGAATTGGCGGTTCGCCGAGAACGGCATCCAGAATGCTTCGAGATCGTTGGTCGCGAGCCTTGCGCTCATGTCGGTGCCTGTTGAATGAGGTGGAGCTCACGCGAGCCGGGTCACGGCTTCAGTGAGGCTCGCTTCGAAGATGTCCATGCCGTCGCGCACGAGTTGATCGCTCGCGGTGAGCGGCACGAGGAAGCGGATGACGTTGCCATACGTGCCGCAGGAAAGAAGAATAAGACCGTTCTCGTTGGCGACTTTCATGAGGGCTTGAGTGAGCTGCGGCGCCGGCTCGCCGCTCGCGGTGTCCTTCACCAGCTCGATGGCGCACATGGCGCCCAGGCCGCGCACATCGCCGACGCAATTCAGGTTGGAGCGATCTTTGATCTGATTGCAGCGGTCGAGAATGATCTTACCGATGGCGTTGGCGCGATCGCAGAGCTTCTCCTCCTCGATCGCGTCGAGCACGGCATGGGCGGCGGCGCACGCCACCGGATTACCGGCATAGGTACCGCCGAGACCGCCGGGATTCGATGCATCCATCACATCCGCCCGTCCGGTGATGGCGGAAAGTGGAAAGCCGCCGGCCAGGCCCTTGGCCATGGTCACGACATCGGCCTCGATGCCCACATGCTCCAGCGCGAACATCTTGCCGGTGCGGGCGAACCCGGTCTGAATCTCGTCGGCAATGAGAAGAATACCGTGCTCGTCGCACAGCGCTCGCAGCGCGCGCATGAAATCGAACGGGGCGATATAGAACCCGCCCTCCCCCTGTACCGGCTCGATGATGATGGCGGCGATGCTCGAAGGGTCGGCGGTGTATTTGAACAGCGCCTTCAGCGCGTCGAGGCTCTGTTCGCCGCTGACGCCATGATAGGTGTTGGGGAAGGCAACATTATAAATGTCGGCCGGGAATGGGCCGAAGCCCTTCTTGTAGGGAACCACCTTGCCGGTCAACGCCATGCCCATATGCGTGCGACCGTGAAAGCCGCCGCTGAACGAAACGATGCCCGGACGTCCGGTAAAGGCGCGCGCGACCTTCACCGCGTTCTCGACCGCTTCCGCGCCGGTCGAGACCAGCATGGTCTTCGCCGGGTTCGCCACCGGCGCAAGCGCATTCAACCGCTCGGCCAGGCGCACATAGGATTCATAGGGCGTGACCTGGAAGCAGACATGGCTGAACGCCTGCATCTGCTCCTCGACGGCAGCCATGATCTTCGGATGCTGATGCCCGGTATTGACCACGGCAATGCCGGCGCCGAAGTCGATATAGCGCTTGCCGTCCTCGCTCCAGATCTCGGCGTTCTTGGCGCGCTTGGCGTAGATCGCGGTCGCGTGGCCGACGCCGCGCGGCACGGCCGCCATCCTCCGCTCATGCAACTCGGCCGAACTTGGCATCAGGCGTTTCCGTTGATCGTTTCTTGTTGGTGAAGCGTCAGGACTGAAGCACGACCGGGCTCGAGCCCACCCAGCTCACCCAGACCTTCTCGCCGGCGCCGAAATTGTCCTGATCCCAGCGCGAGCGATTGGGGCGCGAGATGCGAATCAACCGGCCATTGGCCAAGAGGACGTGATAGATCGAAATGTCGCCGAGATAGGAGATGTCTTTGATCTCTCCCTTGGCAACATTATGGGCGGCCGCACATTCTGGCACCGGAGGCGGCGCCTCGGCATCCTTGTGCAGGGTCATCTTTTCGGGCCGGATCGCGACCCAAACCGACGAGTCCTCCTTGCCTGGCACGCTATGGGGAATCTGGACCGGATAAGGGTCGAGCTCAGGGCAGGTAACGATGGCCGACTCTGGCTTATCGTCGACCAGCGTGCCCTCGAACATATTCACCGAGCCGATGAAATCGGCGACAAAGCGCGAGGCCGGAAATTCGTAAAGGTCTGACGGCGTGCCGAGCTGGGCAATTGAGCCCTTGTTCATGACGGCGACACGACACGCAATCGCCAGCGCCTCGGTCTGGTCGTGGGTCACCATGATGAAGGTGATGCCGACTTTCTGCTGCAACTGGGACAGCTCGAAGCGCATCGCTTCGCGCAATTTGGCGTCGAGCGCCGACAGCGGTTCATCGAGCAGCAGCACTTTCGGCTTCTTCACCAGCGCGCGGGCGAGCGCCACGCGTTGGCGCTGGCCGCCCGACAACTGATCGGGCATGCGCGCGGCAAGGTGGCCGAGCTGCACCAAGTCGAGGGCTTCCTGCACGCGTTGGTCCCGCTCTGGCTGGGGCACGCCGTCGATCTTGAGACCGTAGGCGACATTGTCGGCGACCGTCATATGCGGAAACACCGCGTAGGACTGGAACACCATGTTCACCGCGCGCCGATTGGGTGGGATTTCGCTCATGTCCTGGCCGTCGATCAGGATGTGGCCTTCGGTCGGCACTTCGAGGCCGGCCAGCATGCGGAGCAAGGTCGTCTTGCCACAGCCGGAAGGCCCGAGCAGCGCAAAGAACTCTCCGGGCATGATGTCGAGCGTGACATTGTCAACCCCGACCGTTGCGCCCCACCGCTTCGAGATATTGCGGAAGCTGATGATCGGCTTGGCGGTGGTTTCGACCGCCTTGGCTAGCGCTTGATCCACGGCAGTTATCCTTTCTTCTGCGCTCGGCTCTGCATCACCATCATCACGACCATCAGCAAGATAGTGAGCAGGATCAGCATGGTCGATGCGGCATTGACCTCAGGGTTCACCGAGAAGCGCAGCATCGAATAGACCTTGACCGGGAAGGTGATGGTGTCGGGCCCCGAGGTAAAAAACGTGATGACGAAGTCGTCGAGAGACAGGGTGAAGGCGAGCAACGCCCCGGCGATCAGCGCGGGGCGCATATGCGGCACCAGAACGTCGCGGAAGGCCTGCCAGTCGTTGGCGCCGAGGTCCCGCGCCGCCTCCTCCTGCTCCTTGTTGAAGCTCGATAGCCGCGCGCCCACGACGAGCGCGACGAAGGGGAAACAGAACGAGACGTGGGCGATGATGATGGATCCGAGACTGAACGGCCACATCAAGTCGTTGGGCCAAGGGATGACCCGAGTGAAGAACAGCAGCATGGAGACGCCCATGCAGATTTCCGGCACGACGAGCGGCAGGGTGAAGGCCCCCTCCACCACCGTCTTGCCCATGAAGCGGTAGCGCCACAATAGAATCGCCGCGAGCGCGCCGATGACCAGCGAGATGATCGTGGCGAAGAAAGCGATGGTCAGCGAATTGCCGAAGGCGACCATCAGCACCTGATCGTTGAACAGCTTTCTGTAGTAATCGAGCGTGAAGCCGCGCCAGACGATGTTGCGCTTGCTGTCGTTGAAACTGAAGGCAATCAGGCAGATCAGCGGCGCATAAAGGAAGAAGAACACGCCGAACAGCCAAGCCCGCATCTGCCACATGCGATTATATTCGAGAGGGGCGCGTTTCAGGGCCATGGCTAGATCCCGTGAACGTCGGCGGTCTTGCCGCGGCTGAAATAGGCGCGCAGCGCGATGGCGGCGAACGTCGCGTACATCAACAGGAAGGACAGCGCGGCGCCGAACGGCCAGTCATTGGCCTTCTTGAATTGGCGCTCGATGACGTTGGCGATCATTTGGCTGTCCGGCCCACCGAGAAGATCCGGTGTGAGATAGGCGCCGAGCGCCGGGACGAAGGTGATGATGATGCCCGAGATGATGCCGGGCAGCGCCAGCGGCACCACGATATAGAGCAGCGTGCGCGTATGGCCGGCGCCAAGGTCGAGGCTTGCTTCGATGAGCGATTTGTCGAGGCGATCGAGCGCAGCATAAAGCGGCAGCACCATGAAGGGCAGGTGCACGTAGACCAGCCCCACCACCACGGCAAAGTTGTTGTAGAGCAGTTGGAGGGGGGTGAAATCGCCGAGCGGCTGCAGGCCCACCAGCGTCATGAGCCAGCTCGCTCGCTCCCAAAACCAGGCGATGGTGAAATTGACATAACCCTCGGTGCGCAGCACCGCGATCAACGCGTAGGTGCGGATCAACAGGTTGGTCCAGAACGGCAACATGATGAGCAGCAGCATCCACGGCCGCCAGCGCTCGCTGGCAAACACGATGGCGAGTGCCACTGGGAAGCCGATGATGAGGCAGAGCAGCGTGGTGAGACCGGCGACGATAACCGACTTGACGAAGATCCCGAGATAGAGCGGCTGGAGAGCGCGCACATAGTTGGCGAAGGTGCCGCTGATGTCGACCTCGGTCAGGCCGACATTCTGGCCGAAGCTGTAGGCCCAGACGATCGCAAGCGGCGCGAGGAAGAACACTACCACCCAGACGATGGGTGGTAGTGCCGTCGCCAAGAAGGCCATCCGACGTTCTTGAGTCTGGGTTGCCATTCGCGGCCGATCCTATCGCTCGCTGCGTTACGTCATTTGCGCCCAATCACGCCGCGCGCAGCCTCGTCATCGCTTCGTCGAGAAGGCGCGTAAAGTCCGGACCGAGGTAGGCGGGATATTCGCATTTGGCCACGATGTCGGCCGGAGGAAAGATCACCGTGTTGTCCTTGTACGACGCCGGCATCAACGCGACGGCGGCCGCGTTAGGAGATGGGTATTTGATCGTCTCCGAGATCTCCGCCCCGACTTTCGCGTCCAAGATGAAGTTGATGAACTTGAGCGCGTTCTCCGGATGCGGCGCACCTTTCGGCATAGCGAGCGTATCCTGCTGCCGCATGGCGCCTTCCTTCGGCACGACGAAGTTAATGTCGTCGTCCTCTGTCATGACCTGCGCGATGTCGCCGTTGTACTCCATGACCACATCGACCTCGCCGGACAGCAAAAGGTCCTGACCGTTGTCCTCATGGAAGGATTTGATGTTGGGCTTCTGCTTGATGAGCAACGCCTCGGCTTGCTTCAGCACCTCCGGCGACGCGTCGTTCACTGAATGACCGAGATATTTGAAGCAGTTGCGGAACAGCTCGCTCGCGTCGGACATCACAGCGATGCGGCCCTTGTAGGCGTCGGAGTCGAACAGCCACTTCCAGCTGTCGGGTACCTCCTTCACCTTCGACTTGCGATAGCCGATGCCGATGACGAGCCAGGTATAGGGCATGCTGTATTTGCGGCCCGGATCGAACGGCGCTTCGTTGATGAATTCGGGAGCAACGTTCTTGATGTTGGGGATCTTGGCATGATCCAGCTCCTCGAGCAGGTTGGCCTGGATCATGCGCTGGACGAACTCGCTGCCAGGGACGATGACATCGTAGCCCGGGTTGCCGGCGCGCAGCTTGGCGAACAACTCATCGTTGGTCGCGAACAGGCTCATATTGACGTCGATGCCGCTCGCGTCCTTGAAGTCTTCGAGCGTGGTCTCGCCGATATAAGTGTCCCAGTTGTAGAAATTCAGCTTCGGCTCTTCGGCCGCCCAAGCAGAGCGCTTGGTGCTTGTGAGACTGATGCCGATCGCGGCGGCGCCGAGACCCTTCAGTAGCGAGCGGCGTGAGGTGCGTAGTGATTTGGCTTGCCCGGTCATACTTGACTCTCTCCTGTGCTTACTTCGACTACGGCTAGCTGGGCCTCGCAGTTAGTTCAGCGGCTTGCGCTCGGCGAGTATGACCGTTGCCGGCCAAGATCGCCAAGCTCATTCCATAGGCAGGACCGCCTCGGCGTGACCGATCATGATGCATCAATCGCCCCCAGGCAGATGTATTTGATCTCG
Organism: uncultured Alphaproteobacteria bacterium; assembly: GCA_963798815.1. GTDB lineage: Bacteria > Pseudomonadota > Alphaproteobacteria > Rhizobiales > Methyloligellaceae > Methyloceanibacter. Next base: position 166,169 of record CAWCUW010000003.1, on the reverse strand, counting down.
AGGTACTCCTCCAAGCCCTCGGCGGCGCCCTCTCGGCCGAGACCGGATTCCTTGACGCCACCGAACGGCACGACCTCGTTGGAGAAGATGCCCTCGTTAACGCCGACCATGCCGGCGTCGAGCTTCTCGGCGACGCGCCAGGCACGGCTCAAATTCTGGCTGAACAGATAGGCGGCGAGCCCAAACGGCGTGTCGTTGGCGAGCCGCACGGCGTCGGCCTCGGTGTCGAAGCGTACCAGCGCCGCCACCGGACCAAAGATTTCCTCACGAACGATTTCCATGTCCGGCGTCACCCCGCCCACAACCGATGGGCGGTAGAACAGCGGGCCGGCCTGGTCGAGCGCGCCGCCGGTGAGGACCTTGGCACCCTTGGCGACGGCGTCACCCACCAGACTTTCGACCTTGGCAATCGCCGCTCCGTTGATCAGCGGGCCAACATTGGTTCCGGCTTCCGTCCCAGGGCCGACAGTGAGCTTCTTGACCGCATCGACGAGGGCGGCGGCAAAACGGTCGTAAATGCCGGATTGCACCAGGATGCGGTTGGCACAGACGCAGGTCTGGCCGGCGTTGCGATATTTCGAGGCCATGGCGCCGGCGACCGCCTGGTCGAGATCGGCGTCATCGAACACGAGCAGCGGAGCATTGCCGCCGAGCTCGAGCGTCAACTTCTTCACTGTGTCGGCGCATTGCCGGTAGAGGATCTTGCCCACCTCGGTCGATCCGGTGAAGGAGAGCTTGCGCACCCGGCCATCCTCGCAGAGCACCTTGCCGACGGCGGGCGCGTCCGTGGTGGTGACGATGTTCAGCACGCCTGGCGGCACCCCGGCATCCTGCGCGAGCTTGGCGATGGCGAGCGCGCAAAGCGGCGTCTCCTCGGCCGGCTTGACCACGATGGTGCAACCGGCGGCGAGCGCGGGCGCGACTTTTCGGGTGATCATGGCGATCGGGAAATTCCACGGGGCGATCGCCGCCACCACGCCGATTGGCTGCTTGATGGTGAGATAACGCTTGGAAGCGACGGTGCTCGGGATGGTGCGCCCGTATGCGCGCTTCCCTTCCTCCGCGAACCACTCAATGAAGGAGGCGCCGTAACCCACTTCGGCGCGGGCTTCGGCGAGCGGCTTGCCCTGTTCGTTGGTCATCAGTTGCGCAAGGTTTTCCGTCTCGGCGGTGATGAGATCGAACCAGCGCTTGAGGATCGCCGCCCGCTCCTTGGCGGTCTTGGCCGACCAGGCGGGGAGCGCGCGGGCAGCCGCATCGATGGCACGCTTGGCGTCCTTGGCGCCGAGATCCGGAACGAACGCCACCTCGGCGCCGGTCGCCGGGTCGGTGACGGGGAAGGTTTTGGCCGAAGTGACCCATTCGCCGTTGATCAGGGCGGCGGTCGGGAATTTCTTGGAGATTATGGTCATGGCAATCTCCGTCAGCGGATCGTGATCGAGACCGATTTCAGGTCGGCATATTTATAAAGTGCGTGGAGCGAACGGTCGCGGCCAAAACCGGATTGCTTGAAGCCGCCGAACGGCATCGTAATGTCGCAGGCGTCCCAGCCATTGACCCAGACAAGGCCCGCCCTGATCTCGCGCGCGGCACGGTGCGCAAGGCTCACGTCGCGCGTCCACAGCCCGGCGGCGAGCCCGTAAACGGTGTCGTTGGCAAGGCGAATCGCTTCGTCCGGCTCATTGAAGCTGGTCACGGCGAGCACCGGGCCGAAGACCTCTTCGCGTGCGAGAGCTGCTTCCGGTGCCACCTGGTCGAACACGGTCGGCTCGACATAGAAGCCGCCGCTGTCGATGCGCGCACGTTTTCCCCCAAGCCGCAAGGCCGCGCCTTCGCGGGTGGCGGTGTCGATATAGCGCAACGCCGTCTGCATCTGCTCGGCCGAGACCATGGCGCCGAATTGAGTCTCGGGCTCGAGCGGATCGCCCGGCACGATTGCCTTGGCGACGGTCAGCAGCTCGTCGAGGAAGGCATCGGCAATCGTGTCTTGGACCAGGAGCCGCGACGCGGCGGTGCAGACCTCGCCCTGGTTGAAGAAGATGCCCCAGGCGGCATGCATCGCCGCGGCCTTGAGGTCGGGACAATCGGCGAACACGATCTGCGGCGACTTACCGCCGAGCTCAAGGCCGACACGCTTGAGGTTGCTCTGCCCCGAATATTGCATCAACAGACGGCCCACCGCGCCGGAGCCGGTGAAGGCGATCAAGTCGACATCCATATGCAGCGCCAACGCCTTGCCGGCGGCATTGCCGAAGCCGGGAACGACGTTCAGCACGCCCGGCGGCACACCCGCCTCGAGCGCCAATTGCCCTAGCTTGAGCGCGGTCATCGGCGACTGCTCGGCGGGCTTGAGCACCACCGAGTTGCCCATCGCCAGCGCCGGCGCAACTTTCCACATCGCCAAGTGCAGCGGGAAATTCCACGGCACGATGCCGCCAATCACGCCGAGCGGCTCATGCACGGTGAAAGAGAAGCGGTCGCTGGTTCCCGGACCAACCTCGCCGTAAATCTTGTCGAGCGCCTCCGCGTAGTAACGCAACGTGCGGACCGTCTGCGGGATGTCGACGCCGAGCGCGTCCTTGATCGGTTTGCCGACATCCAGGCTTTCCAGCACGGCGAGCGTCTCGGTATCGCGCTCGATCAGGTCGGCGAGCGCAAACAGCATGCGCTTCTTTTCGCGGTAATGCAGGTTACGCCAGCGTCCATCCTCGAAGGCGCGGCGGGCCGCCTTCACCGCGGCATCGACATCCTCGGCGCCGCATTCGGCGACGCGGTTGATCACCGTGCCGTTGCGCGGCGTCACATTGTCGAAGCTGCGGCCGCTGACGCTCGGCCGGAGCGTGCCGTCGATCACCGCCAGATGCGGCGTCTCGATTGCCTTTGCGACCTTCTCGAAATGGGCAAGCGACGTCATGGTCGACCTCACGCGACGCGCGAATACCAAAGATGATCGAGCGGCGTGACAATACGCTCGAAATTGCTGCGCTCGGCATGCTTCAGTTGCGAAAACACGTGCTGGAACGGCGCGCCGAACGAGCGGCGAACCACCTCCGAGCGCTGGAACAGATCGAGCGAATTGACCCACGCCGTCGGCAGCGGCGGGGCTTCGATCGCCTCGGAGTTGCCCTCGACTGCCGGGCCGGGATCCAGCCGATTGTCGATGCCGTGGCGCATGCCGGCAAGCATGCAGGCGACCACCAGATAAGGATTGGCATCGGCGCCGGCAACGCGGTGCTCGATGCGGGTCGCGTCGCCTGGCCCACGCGGAATGCGCAACGCCACGGTTCGGTTGTTGAAGCCCCAATGCGCGGCCATGGAGACGTAGGCCTTGGGCACATAACGCCGATAGGCGTTGGCCGACTGCGCCCACACCGCCATGAAGTCCGCCATGGTCTCGCGCAGGCCGCCCAGGGCATGGCGGAACAGTGGCGAGATCGGATCGCCGGCGAAGAGATTCTCTCCCGTCTTGTCGAGCAGGCTCAAATGCACATGCATGCCCGAGCCGGCCCAATCGTGATGCGGCTTGGCCATGAAGGTGGCATCGAGCTGGTGCGCCCGTGCCGCCGCCTTCACCGCGCGCTTCAGCAGCAAGCCGTCGAGCGCCGCGGCAACCGCATCGGCGCGATGCTTGAGATTGATCTCGAATTGCCCAGGGCCCGACTCTTTCATGATCGCATCGACCGGGAGACCCTGAACCTCGCAGACGCGGTAGATGTCGTCGATGAAGGGAGACAGCGCGTCCATCTCCTCGAAGCCGAAAGTGAGCGGCCGGAGTGGATCGTCGGAGAGACCTTCTGGGGTGTGGAGCATGGCGGACCCGTTGGTCGCCCGCCGCGAGACATAGAATTCGAGCTCCACAGCGGCGACGGGGGTCTGGCCCGCGCGCGTGAAATGCTCGACCTGATCGACCAGCACCGAACGGGGGTCGATCTCGTCCTTGCCGTCGACGGCCATCACGGCTTGAGCATGTTTGCCGTCGCCGACGGGGATCGGCACCAGCGTGTTGCCCAGAAGATGGCAGTGGTGGTCGCGGTCTCCCGTCTCCCACAAGCGGCCCGTCTCCTCCACGCAATTGCCGAGCGGGTCCATGATGAAAACCGAGGTCGGCATCATCAGCCCGTTCTTGGCGATGCCGATGAGATCCGACCGGCGAACGCGCTTGCCACGTGCAATGCCGTTCATGTCGAACAGAATAACATCGATCCATTGCACGCCCGGATTGGCGTCGAGGAAGTCCTTCGCCTGGTCGAGGGTGAGCCGCGCGTCGGTCATGGCGCGACGCCCTTGGCGGCTGCGCCAAAGCGGCGGAATAGCGAAACCGAGACCGGGTTCGCCTTCGCCTCCCATTCGGGATGCCACTGCACGCCCAGACAAAACGCCGAGTCATCGGGCCCGCGCACGGCCTCGACCAAGCCGTCCTCGGCGTAGGCCTCGGCCTGTAGCGGCTTGGCGAGGCGCGAGATGCCCTGCCAGTGCATCGAATTGACCGTGATCTCGTCGCTTCCGACCCAATCGCGCAATTTACCGCTCAGCCTAACGGGGTGGACCGGCCCATAGCTCTCATCGAGCGGAATATCGAGGCGCCCCCGGTGGTCCTTGTGGCCGTTCACGGCGTGAACCGCCTGGTAGAGGCTGCCGCCGAGCGCGACGTTCAGCTCCTGGAAGCCGCGGCAGATCGCGAACAGTGGCGTCTTGCGCTCGACCGCGGCGCGGATCAGCGGCAATGTCAGCGCGTCGCGCAAGGGATCGAGCCGATCGGGCAGAAGCGGCGTCTCCTCCCCGTAATGCTCGGGCGCGACATTCGACGCGCTGCCTGTCAGCAGGATCGCGTCGGCCACCTCGAAAATGGAGCCGATATCCGTCATGCCAGGGCCAACCGGCACAAGCAAAGGCTGGCATTCCGCCACCTCGGCGACGGCGGCGGAATATTTGCGGCCGACGGCATCAAAGACGTAGCCTTCGATCAGCTTGGTACAGGCCGGAATGACGACGACCGGGCGACTCATGCGGCAAGCTCTCCGGCAACGTCGTTGAAGGTAAGGTCGAGCGCGCGGCCGATCGCCTGCTCAGCCTCATCGAACTGCTCCTGCGTCCAGATCAACGGCGGTGCCATCACCATGGTGTCGAACACCGCGCGCATGATGAAGCCTTCGCGGAAGAAATGGTCGCGGCAGATGAGCCCGACTCGGCCCGGATCGGCGAAGCGCCCGCGCGTGCCCTTATCGGCGACCAGCTCGATGGCGCCGAGCAACCCGACCGAGCGAACCTCGCCCACCAGCGGGTGATCCTTGAATTTCGCCAGCATCTTGGCGAGCGCCGGCCCGGTGACTTCCTTCACGCGCGGCACGAGCCGCTCCCGCTCCATGATCTCGAGATTCTTCAAGGCAACGGCGCAGGCCACGGGGTGGCCCGAGAAGGTGTAGCCGTGATGGAAGTCGTCGTCATGCGCCATCAGCGCGTCGGCGATCGTGTCGCCGACGATTACGCCCGAAAGCGGGATGTAGCCCGACGTGGCGGCCTTGGCGAAGGTGATCAGATTAGGGCGGATGCCGTAATACTGTGAGCCGAACCAGGTACCGAGGCGGCCGAAGCCGGTAATCACCTCGTCGGCGAGCAGCAGGATCCCATATTTGTCGACGATGCGTTGCACCTCGGGCCAGTAGCTGGCGGGAGGAATCTTGACGCCGCCCGCGCCCTGCACCGGCTCGCCGGCGAAGGCCGCGACATTCTCGGGTCCGATTGCGAGGATTTCGTCCTCGAGCGCGCGCGCGGCGCGAAGGCCGAACGCCTCGGGCGACTCGCCCTGCTCCGCTTCGCCGTACCAATAAGGATCGACGATATGGCGGAAGCCTTCATAGACCGGATAGCTGTGCTTGTGCACATGCGCCATGCCGCCCATCGAACCGGCGGCGATGGTCGAGCCGTGATAGGCGTTCGTACGCGAGATGATGATGCGCCGTTTGGGGTCGCCCTTGATCGCCCAGTAATGCCGGATCAGGCGGATCGCGGTGTCGTTCGATTCGGAGCCCGACGACCCGTAGAAAACCTGATTGAGCGCGTCGGGAGCGAGCTCGGCGAGTTTACGCGACAGGGCGACGACCGGAGGGTGCGTCGTCTTGAAGAAGGTATTGTAGAAGGGCAGCTCGACCATCTGGTCGTAGGCCGCCTGCGCAAGCTCCTTGCGGCCATAGCCGACATCGCAAGTCCACAGTCCCGCCATGCCGTCGAGAATGCGCTGGCCTTCGCTGTCCCAGATATAGGGCCCATCGCCGCGCACGATGACGCGCGCGCCGGTTGCCCGCAGCGAGCTGTGCGTGGTGAACGGGTGCAGATGGTGAAGAGCGTCAAGCTCTCTTAGTTGCGCGGTTTGATATTGATTGGTCATCTCAGTACCTCCAGCAGCGTTTGGCCCGAGGGCCATCCCGTCAATGCTAGAGGCTCGTGTGTGGCGTGTAGCCGATGCGCGCGCAGAGCAGCAGCAAAAGGGCCTTCGGACTCTGTCCGCTTGAGGCCAACGACGTTTGAGAAGCCCACATAGAAGCACACGCCCAGTTCCATTCCCGCAGCCTTGACAGGGAGTCTTTGGCGGGTATGGCTACGCTGAAGACTTTATTGGCTACGGTGTAGAATTGTCAACGAAAACGACACGCAAGGCCCCTGCCCGCCCACGCGGACGGCGGGGCCTCAACCGAAATGCGATCCTGGATGCGGCCTTCGACCTACTGTCGCGCGATGGCGAGGTCGGTTTTTCGGTGCGCAAGCTCGGGGTTAGCATCGGCGTAGACCCCATGACCGTGCTGCATCATTTCGGCTCGAGGGACGAGCTGTTGCGCCGCATCGCCGACCGGGCGCTGGCGACGGTCACGCTGCCGCTGCCGAGCGCCGACTGGCGCGCCGATCTGCGCCACGTCGCGGCTTCGTATCGCGATCTTGCCCATCGACACCCGCGCGTGTTCCATCTGCATTTCCGCTTTCACGCCACGGGCCCCGCCGATCATGCTTCGAGCGAGGTGGTCTACCGCTCGCTGCGGAAAGCCGGGCTCGCTGACGCCGAGGCCGCCGGACTCGGGCTGGCGTTTTACGCGTTCATTCTCGGTTACGCGCTGGCGGAGGCGGAAGGACTGTTGCGCCCGATCGGCGAGGAGGACGAGGCGGAGTTGCGGGGCTTGGACCCACTGACCTGTCCGGCCACGCTGGCGCTCATCCCGGCGTTCAGGGCGCTCGATCGCGAGGCGACCTTTCAAGCGTCGGTCGACGTCTTCATCGACGGGGTTTCGTGCCGCTGCAAGGCCCGCACGAAGCGCTGATCAGGCGGCGCGGAAGAAGGCGACGCAACCTTCGCTCTCGACCTCGACCTCATCGAAACGCTGCCGCAAGCCGTCGCGCAAGCCGGTGAGATCGTCATCGCGATTGTTGAAGACGCCCTTGGCGTTATAGAGGTCGAGCAGCGCCCGTGCCGCGCGGTTGGGCAGGATCCCACGCCCGAGAATGGTGGCGCCGAACAGCACCGCGCCCTTGCCCATCAGCGGCCGCAGATGATCGATCGCAACCACCTTCTCGCGCATGCAGCCCGGCAAGCAATGCAAGACATAGGTGAGGCCGACCGACATGAACGGGGCGTGACCGAGCTCGATCGGCGCAAGCAAATCAACTTGGAAAAGCTCCGGCTTGAAGCGCACGAGTCTGCTCGCCGCGCGCTCGAGACAATGACGATTGATATCGAGCAGGACGAGCCGGTTGACGCGCGCGTCCGCCGTCTTGTGCAGGAAATAGCCGGTGCCGACGCCGGCCTCCAAATGATCGGCTGAGAGATTGGCGCGATACAGCTCGGTGATGCGCCGTGTCGGGCAGCGCCAAGCGACATGGTTCGAGACACCATGCACCAGCAGATCGTAAATGGAGAGCATCGCCGGCGTGTAGATCGCATGCGCTTTGGCAATCGCGATCTGGTCCGGCGCGGCCCTACTCGTCGGCGCAAACTCTTCGACCATGGCCCGATATGTCACCCGGTCCACCAAAAAGAAAGGGCGCCCCGAGGGCGCCCTGGAAGGTGGGAAGTGATTTTGGGAAGCTCAGGTTTAGAAGGTCGCCTTAACGCTGCCGACCACGCGCGCGTTGCAGCCGTCGGTTATGCCAATGTTGGTGACGCACTCTGCGTCGCTATAGTCCGTATCCCAGTAGCGGATGTCAGCTGACCAATGGTCCAGGAAGCCGAGGGTCAAACCGGCGTTCCAATAGGTGTAGTCAGAGGCAATCGTGTCGTAAGACTGGAAGCCAAGAAGGGCGCTGACGCTGGGCGAGAAGAAGTTGAAGAGTTTGCCATTGAACGCGTAGCCGACCGAACCCTCGATCGCATCAGACGGGCCGAAGACCTGGCCAAAATCCGGAGAATAATAATTGTTGACACCTAGGGACCAGGCTCCGCTCGCCCAAGCCACGCCCGTCTTCAGCTCGAAATAGTCGATGCCGTTAGCGCTCGGATAGGTGTATTCGAGGGCGGTGACGTTGAAGGTGAAGTTGCCCCATGTGGGCGCAATGCCGCCATAGTAGTCGATCTCGATGCCGTCACCGAAAGCGGTATTCGATCCCCACATGCCGATAAAGAACATGCCGTAGGTCGCGTCGAATTCGGGTTGCACCGCCGGATTGTTACTGGTGTTCGTTAGGCCGCGGAACATGTAATCGGTCGTAAACGTCGCCGATCCGGTGAGCTCCAGCTTGTTGTCGCCGGCCTGCGCGGCGGTCCCCAACCCGACAGCCAGAGCCGTCCCCAGAACACACGCCTTGATGATTCCCACTTCCCTGCGCCGAGTCATTTTGCAGTCTCCTGATTTTGTCGCTGTCCCCTGCGATCGAAACTCGCTTTATCAGGATGTCGCTCCGCCCCCGCTTCCCCGTTTGGCGCAACGTCCCCCGATTTCTCTGTCACAATATGCTCACGGACTCCCGAAGCAACGGAAAAGGTCGAATTTTTGAAAACATCTCGGCCGGTGTGACTATTCTGCAATGGTCCAAGCCCTTTGATGCCACATTGGGCTTCTGCCCCTGATGTTGGCGACGGGATTACTCACGGCAACTGCACGTCGCGCGAGCAATTGCCCAAATCCGAGGCGAAGCACGATTCGAGAATCAATTCATTGGGTTGTATTCGAGGCTTCTCACTGCAACTGCAGCGACATCCCCTCGGCCTTGTTCAGGCTGAAGGCCTCACCTAGAGTGGGCGCCGGCGCGTAAATCCGCCCCGCGATTCGATTCGGTCAGGGATTTATCCACAGACGGCATGAGGCAAGACGAGGATCCCGGGACCGTGCTCGTGACCGGCGCGGGGCGCCGACTTGGGCGCAGCATCGCGCTGGATTTCGCCGCCCGCGGCTGGCGGGTCGGCGTTCATTACCGGGATTCGGCCGAAGAGGCCCTGGAGGTCGTTGCCGAAATCGTGCGGAATGGTGGGAGGGCCGCGGCATTGGGCGCCGATCTCGCCCGACTGGAGACGATTGCGCCCCTGCTTCAGGCTTGCGCGGAGACCCTTGGGCCGCCGAGTTGCCTGATCAACAACGCCGCCCGATTCGACTGGGATGGACTCGATACCCTCGACGCCAAGACTTGGCAGGCGACTCTCGACGTCAATCTCAGGGCACCGATATTCTTGACTCAGACCTTCGCCAAAACCCTCCCCCAGCCAAGTAGAGGCAATGTCATCAACCTCATCGACCAAAAGGTCTTGCGGCTCGACCCGGAGCATTTCTCCTACACGATTGCTAAGTCCGCGCTGTGGATCGCCACGCAAACAATGGCGCAGACGCTTGCCCCGCGCATCAGGGTGAATGCCGTTGCGCCGGGTCCCGTGCTCAAGAGCCAGGGCCAGAGCGAGGCCAGTTTCGAGCGCGAGGCGCAGGCGACCCTGCTGCGGCAGCCGGTCGATGCCGCCGACGTGACACAAGCAATCCAGTTCTTGCTATCGACGCCGTCGATCACCGGGCAGATGATCGCCCTCGACGGGGGCCAGCATCTCGCCTGGAAAACCCCAGGAAACGCGTGAGTTCCGCCCGCCAAGGGCTTGAAGCCGGCCACGCTTAGACCTTACCTTCGGTCTAGCAACCGCATGCTGCACAGCCTGCGCGAAACGTCGTGACCCCCATGCCCTTAGAGAACCCGGACAGCGCAACAGCCTCGCTCCTTTCGCGCGCGCGCAAAGCCATCAGTGGGGTCGAGACCGGCGCTCCGGTGATCGGCCGCTATGCCAAGACGGCGCCGGCAGGCCCCGGCGTCTATCGCATGATCGATGGCGCCGGCGAGGTGCTCTATGTCGGCAAGGCGCGCCACCTGAAGAAGCGCGTGCAGAGCTATGCGCGGGCGGGAAGCCACAATAACCGCATCGCGCGGATGATCGCCGACACGGCGAGCATGGAGTTCGTCACCACGGCGACCGAGATCGAGGCGCTGCTGCTCGAGGCGAACCTGATCAAGCGGCTGAAGCCGCGCTTCAACGTGGTGCTGAGGGACGACAAGTCGTTCCCCTTCATCCTCATCGCCCGCGACCATCCGGTGGCGCAGATCCTGAAGCATCGCGGCGCGCGGAACCGCAAGGGCGATTATTTCGGACCGTTCGCCTCGGCCGGCGCGGTCGGCCGCACTATCAATACACTGCAACGCGCCTTTCTGCTGCGCTCCTGCTCCGACGCCTATTACGAGACGCGGCTGCGGCCCTGTCTGCTGTTCCAGATCAAGCGCTGCTCGGCGCCCTGCACCGGCGAGATCGCCGCCGAGGATTACGCCGCTCTGGTTGACGAGGCGCTCGCCTTCCTCACCGGCGAGAGCGACGAAGTGAAGCTCAGGCTGCACGCCTTGATGGACGAGGCGAGCCTCAAGCAGGACTACGAGCGCGCGGCAAGCTTCCGCGACCGGTTGACCGCGCTCAGCCACATCCAATCGCGCCAGGGCATCAATCCGCAGACGGTGAAAGAGGCGGACGTGTTCGCCGCGCATCAGGAAGCGGGCCAGACCTGCATTCAGGTGTTCTTCTTCCGCAGCGGCAACAATTGGGGCAACCGCGCCTATTTCCCGCGCGCCGACAAGAGCCTCGCGGTGGAGGAGGTGCTGGAGTCGTTCATCGCCCAGTTCTACGACGACAAGCCGCCGCCGAAGCTGATCCTGCTGTCGCACGAAATTGCAACACGCCGGCTGCTCGCCGAGGCACTGTCGCTGCGCGCCGGGCACAAGATCGCGGTGAGCCATCCGGTGCGCGGCGAGAAGCGCGAGCTGGTCGAGCATGCGCTGATCAATGCGCGCGAGGCGTTGGCGCGCCGGCTGGCCGAGTCGACCTCGCAGGCAGCGATCCTGACCCGGCTCGCCGAGCTGCTCGATCTTGACGAGACGCCGGAGCGGATCGAGGTCTACGACAACAGCCACATTTCCGGCACCAATCCGGTCGGCGCCATGATCGTCGCCGGTCCGGAAGGCTTCATCAAAGGGCAATACCGCAAGTTCAACATCAAGAGCGAGGACCTGGCTCCCGGCGACGACTACGCCATGATGCGCGAGATGCTGACACGGCGTTTCTCCAAGCTCGCCAAGGAAAAGGGCGAGCTGACCGGGTGGGCCGCGCCCGACCTCGTGCTGATCGACGGTGGACCGGGTCAGCTTGGCGCGGCCTATGCCGTGCTCGACGAACTCGGCCTATCGGACGAGATCAAGGTCGCGGCCGTGGCCAAGGGACCCGACCGCAATGCGGGCCGCGAACGCATTCACTTGCGCGACCGCGAGCCGCTGCTGCTGGAGCCGCGCGATCCGGTGCTGTACTGCATCCAGAAGCTCAGAGACGAGGCGCACAGATTCGCCATCGGCGCGCATCGGGCCAAGCGCAAGAAGGCGATCACCGCCTCGCCGCTCGACGAGGTGCCCGGCATCGGCCCCTCGCGCAAGCGGGCTTTGCTGCAACATTTCGGCTCGGCCAAGGCGGTGAGCCGCGCCGGCATCGCCGATCTCCAGGCGGTCGGCGGCATCAACGCGCAGATGGCCAAAGCCATCTATGATCATTTCCATGAGCGCGGGTGACTGACTTGGATGGACAGCCCGACATCGCGAGGCAGAGCGTGGCGGCCGGCACGCCGCGCGAGAGCAATCCGCGCTTCGGCAGCCTGCCCAATATCCTGACCTATGGCCGCATCCTCGCCATCCCGGCGCTGGTCGCCTGCTTCTTCGTGATGGCGGATTGGGGTCGCTGGACGGCGATGTGGATCTTCATCGCCGCCGGCATCAGCGATTTCCTCGACGGCTATCTCGCCCGCGCCTGGCAGCAGCAAAGCAGCGTCGGCCGCATGCTCGATCCGATCGCCGATAAGCTGATCGTCGCCGCGGCGCTGTTGATGCTGGCCGCCGACGGCACCATCGCCGGCTGGTCGCTGTGGGCCGGCGTGATCATCCTCTGCCGCGAGATCCTCGTCTCGGGCTTGCGCGAGTTCCTCGGCACGCTCGCCGTGTCGGTGCCGGTGACGCGGCTGGCCAAATGGAAGACCGTGGTGCAGATGGTGGCGATCGGCTTCCTGCTGGCGGGCAGCGCCGGCGACAAGATCTGGCCTTACACTACCCTGTTCGGGCTCTCGCTGCTGTGGATCGCCGCGCTGGTCACGCTCTACACCGGCTACGACTATCTGATGGCCGCGTTCCGTCACGCGATGAAGGAAGAATAGCGCGATGCGGGTGCTCTATTTCGCCTGGGTGAAGGAAAAGGCGGGGATCGCCGCCGAGGAGATCGATCCACCGGCCGAGGTGGGGACGATCGCCGAGCTGATCGATTGGCTGAAGGCGCGCGGGCCCGAATTCGCCAACGCCTTCGCGCGATCCGAGGTGATCCGCGCGGCGATCGACCACAGCCATGTGCGGCACGACGCCAAGATCGAAGGCGCGCGCGAGATCGCCTTCTTCCCGCCGGTCACCGGAGGCTGATGATGATCCGCGTGCAGCAGCAGGATTTCGACATCGGCGCGGAGATCGCCGCGCTGCGAGCAGGCCGGGGTGATATCGGCGCCATCGTCAGCTTCATCGGCACGGTGCGCGATCAGCACGGCGCGGTCGCCGAGATGACGCTCGAGCATTATCCCGGCATGACCGAGTCGGAGCTTGCGCGCATCGAGGCGGAGGCGAACGCACGCTGGAAGCTGCAAGCGAGCCTGATCGTGCATCGCGTCGGCACGCTGCAGCCCGGCGACAACATCGTGCTGGTGGTGACGGCGTCGGAGCATCGCGACGCGGCGTTCGACGCGGCGAAATTCCTGATGGATTATCTCAAGACCTCCGCGCCGTTGTGGAAGCGGGAGTCGGGTCCTTCCGGCGCGCGCTGGGTCGAGGCCGATGCCAAGGACGACGGCGCCGCCGCGCGCTGGTCCAAGCGCGCCGCCGAATGACTAGCGGACCTCGATGATCCTCGCCCCGCGCGGCAGCACTCTGAGATACGGCCCCCACACGCAGACATCGCCCCAGCCGCAGATCCCGCCGGCGCATGTGCGCTGATAGGAGCAGGAGCGGCAGCGATAGGACGCCCGGCAGCCGGTGCACATGGCGATCTTCTGGCAGTCCTTCCACACGGCGACCGGGGTGTAGATCGTCTCGTGCTGCGTCGCGCCCTTGAGATCGGCGAGCGCCCCTGCCCGGCTGTCGCTGGCGGGCAGCGCGAACAAGCAAGCGGCCAGCAAGCCGGCCACGCCAAGCAGGCATAAGACTTTGCGCATCGAGGCCCCCCTGTTCCCCGCGAGACTCATCCCGCGGGCAGCCTCCACCCGGCTAGAGAGTGCCCGTTGATTGCCCAAGGATCAAGCAGAGGTTGCGAAGGGATCGGCGTCTCTCTTCTCCTCTCCCCGGCGGGGAGAGGGCTTCCCGCCGCGATCTTGCGCGCGACGCTCTTGAGCGGTGCGTTCGCAAATCGCATGGCGGGAAGGGTGAGGGGGTAACTCCCGCTCGACGCGGCAAAGCCGCTTCCCCCTCACCGCGATCCCGTCGGGATCGCGTGCTCTCCCCGGCGGGGAGAGCGGGGAGCTTGTTGCTGCGCTCAGGCAAGACATGCGTTCTCCTTGCCGCGACGCTCGCGCGCCCGGGCTTTGAGGGAGGATGGCGCGCCGAGAAGCGCAGTCCTGTTGGCTCGTGCCTTGCGGCACGCGGGCGCCTCGCGGCGCGCCAGTCGCGGTTGTTCCGGCAACGGGCCCCGCTTTCCGGTTAGGGTGCGCGCTCAAGCAGGCCAGAGCCGTTAGCGCCCATCCAAGTCGTCAGCCAGCTCCTGGCAGGGACTCGTAGTGGTCCCGGGGGGAGCCCCGCTGCCGCCCGAGTGCCTCGTTGCGACGAGACCCGCGGGCCGCACCTCGTCCCGCCTCACGACGCCTCATGATGCGCCCTCAAGTGAACGAGGTGAGCGGAGTGTAAGCGAGGTTTCGGGGACGGTGATTATGCGGGCATAACTCACCCAGTGTGTCATGGCCGGGCGAAGTCCCGGCCATCCACGAGTTTCACTGATTTAAAGTCTCGTAAAGGTCATCCCAGTTGGGATTCACGGCCAGGATCAGTCGAACCTTCCAGGTTCGCGGCCAGTGCTTCATGTTCTTCTCACGTTGGATCGCGCTCAATATGGTTTCGTGATACTCGCACCAGACGAGCCGCTTCAGGCCGTAGCGCCGCGTGAAACCGGGCGAGAAGCCTTCCCGGTGTTGCCAAATGCGGCGCGGGAGATTTCGCGTTACGCCAGTGTAAAGGATCCCGTTGGGCCTGTTAGTGAGGATGTATACCCAACCCCCGCGCATGGGCCGACTTTGCAATTCGTGTATGGCCGGGACAAGCCCGGCCATGACGAACTTGGTTGCTTGTGAGAGAACAGCTAGCGTCTAGCCGCTTTCGCGGGAGACACTGTGTTGAGTCAGTCTCAGCGGTACAGCACGGCGCCTTCGGGAGCGTGGCGGTGCTCCCAGCCGGCCCGCTCCAGCGCCGGGGTGTCGTCCTCCGTGAGCGGATAGCCGATGCACAGATGGCCGATGAACACCCAGTCGGCCGGCACGTCGAGAATCTCGGCGATGCGCGCCGGCGCGAGAATCGACACCCAGCCCAGCCCGATGCCTTCGGCGCGCGCGGCGAGCCAGAGCGTATGCACGGCGTTGACCACGGAATAATCGAGCGTCTCCGGCATGGTGAGCCGGCCGAGCCCCGCCCCTTGCGCGGTCGAGCGGTCGGAGAACACGGCGAGCTGGCAGGGCGCGTCGTCGAGGCCGGCAAGCTTCAGCCGCGCATAGAGCGCGGCGCGGTCCGGCGCCTGCATCTCCAGCGCCTCCTTGTTGCAGGCCGCGAAACATTGGCGGATCAGCGCGCGGCGCGCCTCGTCCTCGACGATGACGAAGCGCCAAGGCTCGGAGAGACCCACGGACGGCGAGAGACAGGCGATGCCGATCAGCCGCTCGATGGTGCCTTGTGGAAGCGACGCGCGCTTGAAGCGGCGCACGTCGCGCCGCCAGCGCAACAGATCGTAGAGCCGGGAGCGAAATGCGTCGTCGAACTCCGGCGGACCCTCCCGCCTTTCCGCGACCGACACCTCACCCTCGCGATCCATGCGGGGAGATTAGCATGGAAATAATCAAACACTGGGTGAAACGGTTCGCAGCTTCAACATGCCTAGGTTACAGGGCCCTGGTAGGCAATACCTTCATCTTGAAGCTGCGCCTCAAGTAAGGCTGCGACGTATTCTTCCATCTCCGAAAAATCGAGATGTCCTGCATCCCAAGCCTCGTCGGCTGCCGTAAGGGCTTTTTCATATCCTTCACGATTTTCCCTGATGCGTTCGGGAAGGATTTTTCGGCCACGAAGGATCGTCCCTGACCGAACACTTAGGAGGTAATAGGCGGCCGCTCGAGCAGTCCTGCCATTCCCTTCGATGAAGGGATAAATCCAGTTGAGCCGCCATAGGCCATATGCCGCGACCTCAGTGGGTGTCCAGATGTACCAATTCTCGTGGACGTTGGATATGAAGCGATCCATCCAATCGGGCACTTCTTCGAAATGCGGAGGATTGTGGTTTCCAACGTATATTGGCTCTCTTCGATACCGACCTCCGAACTGGCAAATGTTTGCGACCGCGACATAATTCAGCGCCCACAGCATGTACTTATCGAATGCCATCGGACCCTGTTGCAGACCTATCTCGATACAGTTAGTCAGCAGGTCATATTGCCGGATCAGGTTCTGCTCCTGCCCCCCCGTCGTAGAGATCCCGATCTTCGCCCTCTAGAACCAGCATTCAAAAAAGAGCCCAGCCGATGCCGAGCCCCTCCTTGTGGCCGATTTGAATAGTTCGGGCTACCGAGATACACGGATGCGAAGAGAGGCAGCTCGCGCCGAGTCTCGGGTGATCCGTGATCCCCTCGGGGCATTGCCATAGGCAAAGCTCACGCGCTGTTCTTGCAACTCCTCGTCGGTAATACCGACCTTTTTGGCTTCCTCCAGAAGCCGCTCCAGCTCCGGTCTTCGCGGAGCGGGTTTCAGCACTGACTTACGTTCAGCCATCAATTCGCTCCCTTCTTTGGGTTCCCGACCATACCAAGCATCCCTTAAACAACAATATAGGGTATTTCGGAACCTCTTACCATCAGGGCTCTGCGGGGGCGACCTTGGCGCGTTGAAATCGGCAATTAGGTTGCGCGCAACATCAACTTTGGCGAAGCGGCTGCCCACTCTCGGCGACTGGCGCGTTTCGCCATTTCGCGCCTCCGGCTAATGCGCTTGGACTAGCGCAGAGACGGCGTCGTCAGGGACATTGGTGGGAGGATGCACGCGCTGGAAGCGATTGTCGGCCGCAACGGCACAACCGAAGCTACAGCCATCCAGACATGAAGAAGCCCCGCAACGGGGGGGAGGCGGGGCTTGTTCGGTTCCTTTGGGGGGAACAATGATGGGAGGGGGAAGTCCCATCAAGACTGATAAATGGTGATGGCCGGCGGCTTTTCAAGCCCCGCGTTCAAGCACCGCGTGATTGGCACGAATTGGCCGGGGCGGAGACTGCAACACCCCGTCATACCGGCGAAAGCCGGTATCCAGAGTTGCCGGCTCGGTGCGTGTTGCCCTGGATCCCGGCTTTCGCCGGGATGACGCACGGGCCGCCGGGACGACCGCGCGGGCCACTCGCCGCTAAAGCGCCTCGACGTTGCGCGACACCAACTCGTCCGGGATCTTGTGCTCCGGATGCGCGCGCTGAAAACGATTGTCGGCCTCGGTCTCGGCGGCGGCTTGGGTGAGCGCGGTGATGGTGTAGCGCCCAAGCTCGATGCCGGCCTTGGCGTAGGAGACGGTGAAAGCTTGTTTCAGCGGTGGGCGTGCCATGACTTGTCCTTCCGTAACGTTCGGTTGTCTCGCGTCGGCCCCCTACCCCGCGGCCGCCACCTTCGCCTTGGCGGGGTGAACCAGCGCGGTGAAATCGTCCATCAGCTTGCGGGTGATGTCGCCGATGGTGAATTTGTACGGGCCGATCTCCGCGACCGGCGTCACCTCGGCGGCGGTGCCGGTGATGAAGCATTCGGAGAAGCCGCTCAGTTCCTCCGGCAGGATCGCCCGCTCGATCACTTTCAGCCCGCGCTGCTTAACAAGGCCGATCACGGTGCGGCGGGTGATGCCGTCGAGGAAACAGTCGGGGGTCGGCGTGTGCAGCACGCCGTCCTTCACGAAGAAGATGTTGGCGCCGGTGGCTTCGGCGACTTGCCCGCGCCAGTCGAGCATCAGCGCGTCGTTATAGCCTTCGCGCTCGGCTTTGTGCTTCTCGATGGTGCAGATCATGTAGAGCCCGGTCGCCTTGCTCTCGACCGGCGCGGTGCGCGGGTCGGGGCGGCGATAGTCGGCGATTTTCAGCCGCAGCCCTTTCGCCCGCGCGGCCGGATCGAAATAGGAGCCCCAGTCCCAGGCGGCGATGGCGACGTTGGTCTTGGTCTTCTGCGCGGCGACGCCCATCTGCTCGCTGCCGCGCCAGGCGATCGGCCGGACATAGGCGTCGGTCAGCTTGTTGGCGCGGACCACCTCGCGCGCCGCCTTGTCGAGCTCGGCCACCGAATAGGGAATGTCGAAGTCGAGAATCTTCGCCGATTTATGCAGGCGCTGATTGTGCTCGGAGAGCTTGAAGATCTCGCCGTCATAGGCGCGCATGCCCTCGAACACCGCGCTGGCATAATGCAGCCCATGCGATAGCACGTGCAGCCGCGCGTCGTTCCACGCAACCAGCGTGCCGTTCAGCCAGATCAATCCGTCGCGCTGATCGTAAGGGGTCGCCATGCAAACCTTCCTCCGCGAGCAAGGCCGGCCGTTCTGCTGCAGCCGGACCGGACACGAGTCGCCACGCAATGCGCCTCTCATAGCACCTTGAAGGGCAATTGCGCGAGCAAGCGCCGAGGCGTATCAAGGGCTGGATTAAGTCAACATGGCTGACATAACCGAGGGCGAAAACTAAGTCAACATGACTGACCTAAATGAGCCGTTGGAAACCGCGGAAAAGCCGCCCCGCGCCAAACCCCTTCGAGGTAAGCCGCGCGGCAATGGCGGCGCGGCGCGCAAGCGTGCGCTGCCCGAGGCGAAGCTGCTCGAATTCGCCGAGCTGCTGTTCTTCGCCTATCGCGATTTCACCCGCGACCCCGACGCGATCCTGAAGGATTTCGGCTTCGGCCGCGCGCATCACCGCGTACTGCATTTCGTCAATCGCCACTCCGGCCTGCGCGTCGCCGACCTGCTCGACATTCTCACCATCACCAAGCAGAGCCTGTCGCGCGTGCTCAAGCAGCTGATCGACCAGGGCTATATCGTGCAGCAGGCGGGCAGCGCCGATCGCCGCGAGCGGCTGCTGTTCCCGACCGAGCGCGGCCGGGCGCTGGCCGAGCGGCTCGCCGCGCCGCAGCTGGTGCGTCTGGCGGAAGCGTTGAAGGCGGCGGGACCCGGCTCCGAAGCGGTGTTGCGCCGTTTCCTCGAAGCGATGGTGAATGCCGAGGAACGCCCCAAAGTTTCCTCTATCATGGCCTCTCCTGTCCCTCACCAAGCGGGTAGCAAGGGGGATGGCTGATGACCGTGCCGACGCCGCTCAAGGCGCATCGCGGCAGTCCCGACGACAACGCGCCGCATATCCTCGTGGTCGACGACGATAGCCGCATCCGCGATCTGCTGGCGCGCTATCTGCAAGACAACGGCTTCCGTGTGACCACGGCGATCGACACGGCAACCGCGCGCGCCTGCATGCGCAGCCTCGCCTTCGACCTGCTGATCCTCGATTGGATGATGCCGCAAGAGTCCGGCATCGACTTCGCCCGCTCGCTCAGGACCGAGTCGCATGTGCCGATCCTGATGCTGACCGCGCGCGCCGAGCCCGAGCAGCGCATCCTTGGCCTTGAGACCGGCGTCGACGATTATCTCGCCAAGCCGTTCGAGCCGCGCGAGCTGTTGCTGCGGGTGAGCAACGTGCTGCGGCGCGGCGGCGCGGCGCAGGCGAGCGGCGAGGTGCGCATGGGCGAGTTCGTGTTCCACGTCGCGCGCGGCGAGCTCAGGCGCGAGAACGAGACCATCCGCCTCACCGAGCGCGAGCGCGAGCTGTTGCGCTATTTCGCCCAGCGGCCCGGCATGCCGGTATCGCGGCAGGAGCTGGCCAAGGGCGAAGACGGCGGCGGCGAGCGCGCCGTCGACGTGCAGATCAATCGGCTGCGACGCAAGATCGAGCACGACCCTGCCAATCCGGTCTATCTGCAGACCGTGCGCGGCAAGGGCTACATTCTGTACCCCGAGTGATGGACGCGACCCCCAACGCCAAACCCCTTCTGCCCGAACGCATCAGGCCGTTCCGGCGGCTGCTGGGCGCGTTCGGCGACCGCATGCCGAAGGGCCTCTATGCGCGCGCGCTGATCATCATCATCGCGCCGATGGTGCTGCTGCAATCGGTGCTCACCTTCGTGTTTCTCGAGCGGCACTGGCAGACGGTGACGCGCCGGCTGTCGACCGTCACCGTGCAGAACATCAGCATGCTGATGGACCTGTATCAAACCAACACGTCGGACGCCAACACCGAGATGCTGGCGCGGCTGGCCGAGCAGAATCTCGGGTTGCGCATCAGTTTCGCGCCGGGCGAGGAGTTGCCGCCGGTACGCTCCAAGCCGTTCTTCGATTTGCTCGACACCACGCTGTCCGATGAGTTGACGCGGCAGATCGGCAAGCCGTTCTGGATCGACACGGTCGGCCGTTCCAATTTCGTCGATATCCGCATCAAGCTGGACAAGGCGGTGATGCATGTGATCGCCCGGCGCAGCCAGACCTATGCGTCGAACTCGCAGATCTTTTTGCTATGGATGGTCGGCACCTCGCTGGTGCTGTTGACCGTGGCGATTCTGTTCCTGCGCAACCAAATCAAACCGATCTTGCGGCTGTCGGAGGCGGCCGACAGCTTCGGCAGGGGACGACCGCCGCCGGCGGACTTCAAGCCGCGCGGCGCGCGCGAGGTGCGGCAGGCGGCGCATGCCTTCATCGAGATGCGCGACCGCATCGAGCGCTATGTCGAGCAGCGCACCGTGATGCTGGCCGGCGTGAGCCACGATCTGCGCACGGTGCTGACGCGCTTCAAATTGCAGCTCGCCCTGTTCGAGGATTCGCCTGAGCTGGAAGCGATGCGCGCCGATGTCGACGAGATGCAGGCGATGCTGGAGGATTATATGGCGTTCGCCAAGGGCGACGCCGGCGAGGAGATCGTGCGCACCGATATCGGCGAGATCCTGAGCGAGGTGAAGAGTCAGGCGCATGGCGGCCGCGCCATCGGCATCGAGGTCAAGGACGGCCCGCTGGTGGTGCCGGTGCGTCGCCATGCGTTCAAGCGCGCGGTCGCCAACCTCGTCAACAACGCCGCGCGCTTCGCCGAGCACGTGAATGTCAGCGCCGCCAAGCAGAACGGCGCGTTGACCGTGGAGGTGGAAGACGACGGGCCCGGCATTCCCGAAACCGAGCACGAGCATGTGTTCCGCCCGTTCTACCGCATCGATCATGCGCGCAATCAGGATTCCGGCTCGACCGGGCTTGGCCTGGCCATTGCCCGCGACATCGCCCGCATTCACGGCGGCGACATCGCGCTCGGCCGGTCCTCGCTCGGCGGCTTGAAGGCTGTGCTAAAAGTCCCGGTTTAAAGTTGAGACAAAACCTATTGGGAGGAGACATTCATGCGTCGATTGGCTTTAGGCGTTGCCGCGGCGATGGCCGTGTCGTTCGCGGGCCCCGTGTTCGCCGAGGACATGACCGAAGAAATCCAAGACGATGAGCAGGCGGGCTCGGAGATCGAACTCGGCATCGGCGGCGGCGACGCCACGATCGAGCGCAAGAACGGCGCGCCGCTGCTTCATCCCGGCGACGCGCCGATGATGATACCGGGCGGGGCGGAGCTCGATGTGCCGGACGATCCGGACGCGCCGACCGCGGAAGACCCGGTCGATGCCGAGCTGCCCGGCGAAGGACCGGAAGATCTCTCCGGTCCCGAGGACGAGGACGACCTCCCCGACTGATCAGTGCGGGCCGCTGGCGGCCGGCTCCGGAGACGCTTCGGGCCGGCCGCCGCGCTTCCAGCCGCGCGGCAGGAAGCCACACATGACGCGGCAGACATCGCCGCAGGCCGCCTCCATACCTGACAGCATGCGTTCGCCCTTGCCGAGCCGTTTGTCGAGAGCGGCCATGGTCCGGTCGAGCGACGGCGTATCGTCGTCGAGCCAAACCTGGAACACCTTGCCGTAGATCGCGGTCAGCCCGGCGACTCTGAGCGCGCCGCCAGCTCCGTCGAGCTTGGCGCCCGCGCTGGCGAGCATCCAATATTGCGAGGCGAGCGAGCCGCACAGCAGCGGCGCGGCCTCGCCGGGCCGGCAGCGCAAATAGCACGCGATGCGCTTCAGCGCCGACTTGTAAGGCTGCATCACCTCGAAGCGGGTCATGAGCGCATCAAACAGCCGGTCGCGCGGGCTTTGCGCCTCGCCGGCGACGCGGGCCTTGGCCAGCACTTCGGCGTCGACCTCCGCCTGGAAGGCGCGGAGGATGTCGCTCTTGCAGGTGAACTCGCGACGGAGATCGGCGAGGCCGAGATTGGCGGCGGCGGCGATGTCGGCGAGACCGACCTCGGCCCAGCTTTTCTCTTGAGCCAGGTCGAGCGCCGCCCGCACGGCTTTGGAACGCTTGGAAAAATCGTCGAACATGGGGGGCACTCCTTCACCCGGAAAGATAAGCGCTTTCCGTGGCGGCCGGAAGGCAGCTGGATCGTCCCAACTGGCCGGGCGGGGCAGTGATAAGCCGCGCAGTCATTAGCCGCGCTTGGTCAACAGCGGTAGGTCAAGCCCACTTTGCTCTCAAGAGCGGACAGTGATCAGCGCATTGAGCATGTCTGCTTTGTGCCAAGAGCGGACATCCCTCGCTGCAATAGTGGCGGCCGACAACTGTAGCCGTTCGGGGGCACCGTCGAACTTTACGCCGGCGTCAAAAGCGTGAGAAGCACGTTGGGAGAAAACACCGCACCCTGGGTCGAGAGATCAGAGAAATCGATTAGCGCCTGATCCTCAAGCGTGTCACCGTTGGTATCGCCGTTCAAATACATACCGACAT
Source organism: uncultured Alphaproteobacteria bacterium (assembly GCA_963798815.1). Classification (GTDB taxonomy): domain Bacteria; phylum Pseudomonadota; class Alphaproteobacteria; order Rhizobiales; family Methyloligellaceae; genus Methyloceanibacter. The sequence goes on along the minus strand of CAWCUW010000003.1, from coordinate 143,558 downwards.
TGAACACTATGGAAGCGCCGCCGGGAACCAAAAGTGATTTCATAGTGAGGTCGAAAGGAGCGTAGCTGAACCACCTTGAAACTGATGTTGCTCCCGCAAATAGGCCCCATTGCCCCCATGCCTCCAGTTTGACCACCGCTGCATTCTGGGATTGCTGCAAGATTCCCACATAAGTCTGGTCGAGCGATGTTCCGGTAGCCGGGTCAGTCCCCCATCCGAACCATCGCTGCGGTTGCAAGAAAGCGGTGGCTTCTACTGTAGATGTCTTGCCCCCAAAAAAGCGGCCGCCGCTCTGAACAAAGCAAGAGCCCGTGACCACGACAGTTGTATCTACATTGATGACCACGGGATTGGGGCTTTCGTTCGCCCACAGATAATAGAACCCAAGCACCGTGCTATAGCTGAGACCACCGCTGCCCTCTACGTACAGTTTGATGCGTGCCCAGCTGTTGGATGGCACAATTTGCAAGTCGATCAATTGGGCGGCGCCTCCGCCCTGGGCCGGTTTCCAGATCAGGAATGGCTTGTCCAAATAGACCAGCCTAGATGCGTACGGGTCAGCCAGCAGGCCTGCCGTCGCTTTCCGGCCGTCCACGCCGATCCGGAACGCTACCTCTCCCGAGTGCGGGGCCTGCCCTTCCGCCCCTTGCTTTTCATGCTTGGGGCGCTTTGCTTGGCTGACCTTCAACGTTGGACCAGACAAGATGGCGTCTAAGGAGTGCGGCGCCTGCGCCTTCATCGTCGCGATGAGACTTTCGAGGTCAATCTGACTGGTCGCCATGGACGTCCCCTTTCCTTGTCGTGTCCGGTCGGGCGACTACGCGCCGCAGATCGAGCGGGCTCTACTTGTATTTACCGCGGATGACGCGCGCATGGATGGCGCAACGCTAACCCTCGATGGGGTCTCCACAAGCGCGGTAGTGTTTGTCGATCGGCCCTTGCGGCTGTCAGCGCATTGAGCAGGTCTGCTTTGCGGCAGAAGCGGACATGGGTGGCCTCGTGGCCGAAGGTCAGCGGCGAAATGCTGGATACCGATGACGCGGAATTTAAGTGCCGGTCCCGCTGCCATTATCGATCCAGAAGCGCAAAACCTCTTCCACCTGTATGCTTGCGGACGCCGCGGATGGTGCGGAATTCATAAGCGTCACACCTTTTGGACCATCTACCCGGTCCACCGCAGACGATTATCCCTCCGTGGCTCCCCAGGCAGCCATAGGCCGGTTGCTCGGCGGTGGGCGGCAGGAACGTTCCATTGTTCGAACGGCACAATGAGCGAAGTTCGGCGGGAGCATAAAATTTTAGCCGCGCGAAGGTTTCCGTACTCAATGAGACAACCGGCAACGCAATCGTGCAGGCCAAGAAAAGAATGGCTTTCCGATTCATCGTCATCTCCAACGCATCGGGAAGCACCAACCCTATCATCGTACCTTTCCGCGAACTGCTGCTTCGGCGTTAATCATTTGTGATTTGATAATGAGGGTGACAACGCCATGGATCCTCGGAGCAACCTTGGCTGGAGACGCGAGCAAACGCATCCGCAGCGCATCGCTGCGCTGCTGCGGCGCCTGCAGCTAGGCGACGGCCGCTTGGGTTGGTCAGACAGAGGGCGGTGGTCGGCGCGGACCAATACCTCAATAAGCTGTTGATCAAATATTGCGAGGAAGCGCTTGCCTCCCGCCCCATGAACCGCCACCCATTCGGAGTGAGCGTGGATGTCGCATCGTGCCAAATTCTTGTTTTGGGATGGACCGTCCCCACGGCAGCTCATTATTGAGTGAGATCCGAATCCCAAACCTTCATCGGGGCAACTCGCGATTTTGCGATTGCTTGTTCCTGTGGCGGCAAACTCTCGAATGCGGCCGGTAACGGGAGCGCATCGCCACCCTTGGCAATCAATTCGTCGCGGACCTCTTCCGGTGTGCTTGCAAGGTATTGGAGCTTATTGTCCAGTAACATGCCCGAGTGCACGCCGTTCTGTAACCTTTCGGGCGGCAGGGGCATCGGGCCCTGCGCCGCCGCAGCGTTGAACCAAACTGGGGAGCCATCCGGCAAAACCAACTTGCCAAGTGAAGTGAGAACTCCTTCCACGTGCGAGGCGACCTCCGCGGGAGGCTCACGAACCAGCATCATCTGCAACCAGTCAATTCTCGCCTTTGCACCGTTCCTATTTTCCGTGGAAATGGCCTTTCGGATGCGGATCACCGTGTTTGGCGGCAGTCTTCCCTCAGATCCATCCGGCAAGGTCAACTTTATGAATGAACGCGGCGTCGTCTCACTTGCGGCCTGGCCCGAGGCTGCTGGCGAAGTTGCCGCAAGATATAGGCCCAAAGGCAAGACCCAGCCACAGAGGGCAAATAAACGGTTCATGGATATTGCTCCCAGCTAAGGAACATTCCGAGGGGGCTGCTAGCGGACAACGGAGACGGTATCAGGGATGTCTGCTTAACACCAAGAGCAGAGGTGCCAGGGTGGGGGCAGAGAGGAAACACGCTCTACGATGACAGCTCGCTCGAGCGCTTAGCGGCGGCGGCGACGGCGCGGGTGAGCAGCTCCTGCATCGCGTCCTGCCCCATCAGCACCGCGAGCGCCGCCGCGGTGGTGCCGTTGGGCGAGGTCACTTTCTCTCTCAGCTCCGCAGGCGACAAGTCGGAACGGCGCAGCAGCTCGCCCGCGCCTCCCACCGTGACCCGCGCCAAGCGTTGCGCAAGATCAGGTGCGAGACCGGCGGCGCGGCCCGCTTGGGAGAGACATTCCGCCAGCAGGAAGACATAGGCCGGCCCGCTGCCCGATACGGCCGTGACCGCGTCCATCAGGCTCTCGTCGTCGAGCCACAGCACCTCCCCCACCGCTTCCAGCAGCAGGCTGCATTCGCGCGCCTGGTCGCGGCTGACGGCGGCATTGGCGCAGGCGACGGTCATGCTGCGCCCAACCGAGGCGGCCGTGTTCGGCATGGCGCGCACGATGGCGGTGCCCGGCGGCAACAGGCGCGCCATGCTGTCGAGGGTGCGTCCGGCGGCGATGGAGAGCACCACGCTGCGCTCGCCGATCATCGGCTCGATCTCCGGCATCAGCTTCGGCAAGAGGTCGGGCTTCACCGCGACCACGATCACCGAGGGCGGCGCCGGCAGATCGGGCGCGGTGCCGGCGGCAATCCCATGACGCGCGGCGAGCGCCGCCACCTCGGGCGGCGGCGCCGGGTCTTGGATGAACATGAGGGCCGGATCGAGGCCCTGGCGGAGCCAGCCCTCAAGCATCGCCCCGCCCATCTTTCCCGCTCCCACCAGGAGCAGCGGGCCGGCGAGGCTCAGTGTCATGCGTGTCCTTGCGTCTCGAGCATGGTGGCGGCAAGCGCGTCCTCGGGGGACTTGCCCGCCCACAACACGAATTGGAACGACTGATAATAGCGCTCGCAGGCTTCGAGCGCAGCCTTAAGAAGCGCCTCGCACTGGCCGACATGCGTGTCGGCGCCCGCCAGCAGCAGCCCATGCCGGTAGAGCAGCAGGCCGTCTTCCTTCCACAAGTCGAAATGGCCGAGCCAGAGCTGCTCGTTGATCAGTGCCATCAGCTTGTAGATCTCGCCGAGGCGGAGCTTCGACACCTTGAAATCGAAGGCGCAAGCCAGATGCAGCGCCTCGAGATCGTCCCGCCAAGTGAGCGAGATGTGATAGTCGCACCAAGTCCCGGCAACCGTCAGTGTCAACTCGTCAGGAGCGGAGCGTTCGAAGGTCCAAGCGTGGATGGTAGCAATGTGCTCGACCATATCCACCGGGTTGGTGAAATGGTCGTAGATCGGCTGTGTGGTAGCCATGCATGTCCTCGGTGGCCCCGGGATAGGTTGCGCGTTTAAGCTGCCCGCTCGCGCGAATCACTTTGTGAATCAGTTATATAACGCACCGTGTGTCAGCACCAACGCGAGCGCGATTCCCAACCCCGTTTGACTCAAGATAGTTGTGGATTGAGGGCTTGGCGGAGCGCGTCATGCGTCCCGCGACTCGCTCTCAACGCCGAGAGCGCTGTCGGAGCGGCTCGTCAAGACTCCTGTTGCGGGTTTTTCTGGTCGTCCGCCTCCACGTCGCAGCGAGCAGCACGGTCGAGCAGCAGGCGGCGCTCGCGCTCGTTGCGGGTGAGGCTCGCCGCGCGTTCGAACTCCGCGCCGGCTTCGGCGAAGCGGCCGAGCTTGCGGAGCAGGTCGCCGCGCACGCTCGGCAACAGATGGTAGGTCTTGAGCGCCGGCTCCGCGGTCAGCGCATCGACCACATTCAGCCCGGCCTCCGGACCGAACAACATCGCCAGCGCCACTGCGCGATTGAGCTCCACCACCGGCGACGGCGTGACCTTTCCCAGCTTGGCGTAAAGTCCCACGATTTGCGCCCAGTCGGTCTCCTCGGCACTCCGAGCACGGGCATGGCAGGCAGCGATCGCGGCCTGCAGGACATAGGGCCCAGGGCTGCGCCCCGGCTGGGCACTCAAGGCCTCCGCCCGCTCCAGTGCTGCGAGACCTCGGCGGATGAGAAGCTGGTCCCACCGCGCCCGGTCCTGATCCAGCAGCAGCACGGGCTCTCCCGATGGACCAGTGCGCGCCCCGAAGCGCGATGCCTGGATCTCCATCAGCGCCACGAGCCCGTGCACCTCGGGCTCCTGCGGGGCCAGTTCGGCCAGGATGCGGCCGAGACGCAGCGCCTCTTGGCAGAGCTGAGGCCGCATCCAGTCCTCGCCGGCGGTGGCTGAATAGCCCTCGTTGAAGATGAGATAGATGACGGACAGCACCGAGGACAGACGTTCCTCGAGGTGCGCGCCACGCGGGACTTCGAAGGGCACGCCGCTGTCGCTCAGCGTGCGCTTGGCGCGGACGATACGCTGTTGGACGGTCGGCTCGGGCATGAGGAACGCCCGCGCGATCTCGTCCGTGCTCAAGCCGCCGAGCAGGCGCAACGTCAGTGCCGCACGTGCCTCCGGCGAAAGGATCGGGTGGCAGGCGATGAAGATTAGGCGGAGCAGATCATCGCCGACGTGGTCGTCGAGGGCCGCGTCGAGATCCGGTTGCCCCGTCTCCTGCTCGACTTCGAGCTCGTAGCCGAGTTGCTCATGCTTGCGTTCGCGCAAGCGGTTGCGGCGGAAGACATCGATCGCCCGATGCTTGGCGGCGGCCATGAGCCAGGCGCCGGGATTATCCGGAATGCCTGACTTGGGCCATTGCTCGAGCGCCGCGACAAGGGCGTCCTGGGCGAGTTCCTCGGCGAGGCCGATATCGCGCACCATCCGCGTCAATCCGGCGATGAGCTTCGCCTGCTCGATCCTGAAGACCGCCTCGATGGCGCGGTGTGTGTCGGTAGCCGTCACCGGCTACCGACTAACGCCAGTTCAAGCCTTGCCGCAAGGCGCCTATTCGGCGGCGGCCCGCGTCTCTGCGGGCTTGCCGCAAACCTCCTGGCCAGGGTCGGGGATCTGGCGCACTTCGCACTCGCCTTCCCAACCCGGCATGTGGACCCTGTGCAGCTCCATGAAGCGCTCGGTCCATTTCCGCATCTGCGCCTTTGAGCCGCATTCGAAGATCGCGTAGCCGCCGATCACTTCCTTGGCCTCGGTGAATGGGCCGTCGGTGAGGGTAATCTTGCCGCCGGCAAGTCGTGCGCGCATGCCGCTCGCAGTCGGCAGCAAGCCAACTCCCTGCACCATGACGCAGCCGTCCTTCGCGGCCTCTTCCACCATCGCGTTCATCGCGTCCATCATGGCCTTGGGGGTCTGAGTCATCTTCGCTTCGTTCATTTTCACCATCGAGAGGAATTGCATCGTCGTGTCTCCTATGTTCGAATCGGCTTGGACTATTTCTGCGCGGTCAGCTCGCGGAACCGGTCGAGCGCTTCGCTCTCGCCGAAATCCTCGAGCTCGAACAGCTGGCGCACCTCGATCTCGCAGTCACGGCCGTCGAGAGTCGGATTGGGGAAGCGCCTCGACCATTCGATTGCTTCCTCGCGCGATTTCACCTGGATCATGGTGTAGCCGGCGATCAGCTCCTTGGACTCGGTGAACGGCCCGTCGACGATGGTCCGCTTGCTGCCGGAATATTTGACCCGCCAGCCTTTCGACGTCGGCTGCAGGCCGCTCGCATCGAGCAGCACGCCCGCCTTGGCCAGCTGCTCGTGATAGTCCGCCATGGCGGCGAACAGTGCCTCGGACGGCCTGGCGCCGGCCTCGGAGTCCTTGTTGGCCTTGACCAAAATCATGAAACGCATCGTCGCTGTCTCCTTCTGTTCGGAACCTGGCATCCTGGTGGATGGCGGCTCTATCCCCACGTCGAACGGGGACGGGCGAAATCGACATGACGAAACAGATTTTTTTGACAATTTGGCGGTGACGCCTTCTAGCCCTTATCGGCCAGGCCCTTGACGATGGCGGCTTCGAGCGCGGTGATACGCTGCTTCAACAGCTCGTTCTCTTCGCGCGCCTTCTGCGCCATGGCCTTGACCGCCTCGAAATCCTCGCGCTGCACCACGTCGAGATCGCGCAACACGCGCTCGGCCTGGGCGCGCACCACGCTTTCGATCTCCTTGCGCACGCCGTCGGCCGCGCCGGCGGCACCGGTGATCAGCTTGCCCAACTCGTCGAAGAACCGGCCGGTGGTCTGCGTCATGACAAGACTATGGGATGGCCGGTGTTGGGGCGCAAGCCGGTCCTGCCGCGAGCGGCCGTTCGGCGCCTTGACAGCGGCGGCTCGGCGGTGAAGGGTCCGGGCCTCGCGCCAGGACCCAAGCCGAGCCCGCATGGAACTCCTTGTCATCCCCTACCCGGTGATCGATCCCATCGCGATCGAATTCGGGCCGGTCGCCGTGCGCTGGTATGGGCTGGCCTATATGGCCGGCATCCTGCTCGGCTGGCTGTATGCACGACGGCTCGTATCACGGCCCGATCTTTGGGGCGGCAAGCCGCCGCTGACGGTCGCGCAGGCCGACGATTTCCTGCTCTGGATCACCCTCGGCATCGTGCTCGGCGGCAGGCTCGGCTTCGTGCTGTTCTACGAGCCGAGCTATTTCTGGCAGAACCCGGTCGAGATTCCCGCGGTGTGGCATGGCGGCATGTCGTTCCATGGCGGGCTGCTCGGCGTCGCGCTCGCGGTCTATCTGTTCTCTCGCGTCAAGGGGATCAATCCGCTGTCGCTCGGCGACATCGCCTCGGCGGCGACACCGTTTGGACTGTTCTTCGGGCGGATCGCCAATTTCATCAATTCAGAAGTGGTGGGACGGGTGAGCGACGTGCCCTGGGCCATGGTGTTTCCGGGCGCCGGCGATCAGCCGCGGCATCCGAGCCAGCTCTATGAGGCGTTTCTCGAAGGCCTCGTGCTGTTCATCATCCTGCGCATCGCCACGCACAAATTCCACGCGCTGACGCGGCCGGGCACGGTGTTCGGGCTGTTCCTGGTGTTCTATGGCATCTTCAGGAGCGCGGTCGAGTTCGTGCGCGAGCCGCACGCCGGTCACCCGATGGATGTCGGCATTTTCACTCCCGGCATCGTCTATTCCATTCCCATGATCCTGGTCGGCGCCTGGCTGATCTGGCGGGCAAGACGGAAGCCCGCTCTGGCGTCGTCGTGATGGGCGCGCAACGCAAGCTGCACAGCGCGGAGGAGAGGCCGCTTGCGGCGAGGTTGCAACAGCTCATCGCGCGCGACGGGCCGATCAGCGTGCATGACTATATGCAACTCTGCCTCACGGACGCCCGCGCCGGCTATTACCCAACGCGGCAGCCGATCGGCAAAGACGGCGACTTCGTCACCGCGCCCGAGATCAGCCAAATGTTCGGCGAGCTGCTTGGCGTCTGGGCGGCGGCGGTTTGGCAGGCCATGGGTGAGCCGGCAGTGGTCATCGCCGAGCTTGGGCCCGGGCGCGGCACGCTGATGGCCGACGCTCTTCGCGTGTTCGGCCGGGTGCCGGGACTGCTCGAGAGCCTCACCATCGCGCTGGTCGAGACCAGCCCAAGCTTGCGCGAAATGCAAGCCGCGACGTTGCGATCCTCCCCTGCCCCGCTGCGCTGGTGCGAGGATATCGGCGAGGTGCCGCAAGGCCCTCTCATCGTCATCGCCAACGAGTTCGTCGATGCCCTTCCCATCCGGCAGTTCGTGCGCGTGGATGACGCGTGGCGCGAACGCTGCGTCACGCTCGGCGACGGAGGCGGCTTCAGCTTCTGCTTGGGAGCGCCCGCCGAGGCGGAGGCGGTGCCGCAATCGTTCGATGCCATGACGATGGCCGAAGGCGAGATCGTCGAAACGCGCCCGGCAACGTTGCCTCTGCTCGCGGGCCTCGCCGCGCGGGCGAAACACGCGCCCGTCGCCGCGCTGTTCGCAGATTACGGCCATGCCGAGAGCGGTGCCGGCGACACGCTGCAAGCGGTCCGGCGCCATCGCTTCGCCGACCCCCTCGCCGCACCGGGCGAAGCCGATCTCACCGCGCATGTCGATTTCGCCGCGCTGAAGCAGACCGCGCGTGAGCTTGGGCTTGCCACCTATGGGCCGATGCCGCAGGGCGAATTCCTGCTCAAGCTCGGGCTCGAGACCCGCTGTGAGCGGCTGTTGCAACATGCGGCGCCCGCACAAAAGGCGGCGATCATGTCAGGCGCGGCGCGGCTTGCCGATCCGCGTCAGATGGGGGTTTTGTTCAAGATCCTCGCGCTGCAATCGAGCGGGCTTGCCCCGCCGCCCCCGTTCGGAGACAGTTGAGCTTCCGATTTTCGCGCACCCAGCATGGTCACAGCCGACAAAATGAAGCTTTGCGCGTCCAGCCTCGCGGCTCTTTCCGGGGTGCAGCATGGATTCTTCACGCGCCAGGGCGGCGTCTCGAGCGGCATTTACGCTTCGCTCAATTGCGGGCCGGGTTCGCGGGACGACGCGGCCAACGTGGTGGAGAACCGCGCGCGCGTCGCCGAGCTGCTGGGCGCGGAGCCAGGCAAGCTCATCACCCTCTTTCAGAAGCACAGCGCCGATGCGGTAATCGCCGAGGCGCCGTGGAAGGGCGACACGCCACCCGAGGCCGACGCCGTCGTCACCAAGACACCCGGGCTCGTCATCGGCGTGCTCACCGCCGACTGCGCGCCGGTGCTGTTTTGCGACGGGGACGCGGGGGTGATCGGCGCGGCGCATGCCGGATGGAAGGGAGCGCTCGCGGGCATCGTGGAGGCCACCGTCGAGGCCATGCGCAAGCTCGGGGCGAAACCCGAACGCATCACGGCGGCGATCGGCCCGGCGATTTCGCAAGACGCCTATGAGGTCGGCGCCGAGTTCGTCGAGCGCTTCGTGGCCGAGGAGCCCGGAAGCGCCGCCTTTTTCATCACCGACGAGGCCTCCGGCGAGCCCCATTTCGACCTCCCGGCCTATGTTGGCGAGCGGCTGGCGCGCGCCGGCGTCGGCTCGATCGCCGAACTCGGGCTTTGCACCTATTGCGAGGAAAGTCGGCTATTTAGCTACCGCCGGTCACAACATCATGGCGAAGACGATTACGGGCGCCAAATTTCCGCCATCGTGCTCGCCTGACCTGCCTTTACGAGGCGTCGGAAGGCCGAAAAAACCGAATCCACGCTAAAACTGGACGCCAACCAGCCGGGGCGGGTAAGCTGTTGTCCGGGAGAGGGTTCGGAGTTCCGTCACGACAGGTCTGTCGCGAGCGGTGCTGTGCGGCCAACAGAGGGAGAAATTTGTTGGGCGCGGACACACGTCACGTGCGCGGCTGGATCAGGCGTATCGCATCCGCGGCGGTCGCCGTCATTGCGGTTGCCTACCTATCCGGCTGCGGCGGTGGCCCCGGGGGCCCAAGCAGCGGCGGCATCTTCAGCAGCGCGACCAGCCTGTTCGGCGGCTCGAAGAAGATTGCCGTGGCGCCGATCATCGGCACAACGCCGCAAGTTGCCCAACAATTGAGCGATGCGCTGGTGGCGGCCGGCGGCGAGCGCGGGCTGACGATCGTCCCGGAGGGCAGCAAGGCGAACTACACCTTGCGCGGCTATCTTATCGCCACCGTTGAGGGCAAGGGCGCGAAGGTCACCTATATCTGGGACGTAAACGACTCTGGCGGCCAGCGCGTTGCCCGGGTCTCGGGCGAAGAGGTCGTCGCCGGCCGAACCGGGGGCGATCCCTGGGCGAATGTCGACGCCACGGCGATCCGCAGCATCGCCGGCAAAACCGCATCCCAACTCGCCGCAAGCATGCCGCATGGCGGCGGTTCGGCCAGCGCCGTGGCGGCCGCTTCGGATGCAACACCTACCGCGACGGCTTCAACGCCGCCGCCGGCCGCCGCGCCCGCGCCCAGGGCCAGCGGCGTGGTGGTCGCGCCCGTTGCAGGCGCCCCTGGCGACGGCACGCGCTCGCTCACCACCGCGCTCAAGAAGCGGCTTTATGCCGGCGGCATCAAGCTTGCCAACGGAACGTCCGTGAACGTCTATATGGTAAAGGGCACGGTAAGCCTCGCCGACGCCAGCGGCGGCAAGCAAAGCATCCGCATCGATTGGCAGGTGCTCGACCCGAACGGCAAGAAGCTCGGCACCGTTTCGCAGCAGAACACCATCCCGCGGGGGTCACTGAACGGCCCGTGGGGCGCCGTCGCCGACGCCGCCGCCGGTGCCGCCGCCGCCGGCATCATCAAGCTCCTGCCGAAGTCGAGCTGAGCCCATCCACAGTCTTTTCCGCATCCCATTAGTTTACAGCGCTGCCAACGGCTTGTTACAAGCCGCCTGGTTGAGAGCGGCCGCCGGCGCGCTCGCTGGGCAAGGAGCGATCGGATGAAACTGGTTGCGGGCAATAGCAACCGCCCCCTCGCCGAGGCGATCGCAGGCTACCTCAAGACCCCCCTCGCCAAATGCATCGTGCGCCGCTTCGCCGACATGGAGATCTTCGTCGAGGTGCAGGAGAACGTGCGCGGCGAGGACGTGTTCGTCATCCAATCGACCTCGGCGCCCGCCAACGACCATTTGATGGAGCTGCTGATCATCATCGATGCGCTGAAGCGCGCCTCGGCGCGGCGCATCACCGCGGTGGTTCCTTATTTCGGTTATGCGCGGCAGGACCGCAAACCCGGTCCGCGCACGCCCATCTCCGCCAAACTCGTCGCCAATATGATCGTCGAGGCCGGCGCCGACCGCGTGCTCACGCTCGATCTGCACGCCGGACAGATCCAGGGCTTCTTCGATATCCCGACCGACAATTTGTTCGCCGCGCCGGTGATGGTGCAGGACATCAAGCAGCTGTTTCCCGCCGACAATCTCATGGTGGTCTCGCCCGACGTGGGCGGCGTGGTTCGCGCGCGCGGCCTCGCCAAACGCATCGATGCGCCGCTCGCCATCGTCGACAAACGGCGCGAGCGCCCGGGCGATTCGGAGGTGATGAACGTGATCGGCAACGTGAAGGGGCGCACTTGCGTCCTGGTCGACGACATCGTCGATTCCGGCGGCACGCTGGTCAACGCGGCCGAAGCGCTGCTCGATCACGGCGCCACGCTGGTCACCGCCTATATTACCCACGGCGTGCTGTCGGGCGGCGCGGTTGCGCGCATCATGGCGTCGCGACTGAAGGAGCTGGTGATCACCGACTCGATCCAGCCGATGGACTCGGTGAAGAACGCGCACAACATCAGGGTGCTGCCGATCGCCTCCCTACTCGGCGAGGCGATCGCGCGCACGGCCGAGGAGCAGTCGGTCTCCAGCCTGTTCTACTGAGCGCAGACTCGCCCGGTCAGTGACCGCCCTCATATTTGAAGGAAACACTGAGCTTGGTGCGGTAGGCCTCGACCTTGCCTTCGGCGCTGATGACGACGTCCTGGGCCATGACCTCCGCCACTCGCAGCTCGCGCAGATGTTCGCCGGTGAGTTCCACCGCGTTCTTGGCGGCTTCCTCCCAGGAGGTCTTGCTGGTGCCGATCACTTCGATGATTTTGTAGACGCTCTGCGGCATGGTGACGTTCTCCTTCGACGCGGGACTTGGCGACGGTGACGACTTTGGGCTGCACGGTCGCGTGAAAGCTCAGTCTACGCCTAATGCGGCCCCGGCACCAAACCGCGCCCGGCCCGCTCCCGCGCCGATAGGAGTGTTGTCATCCGGCCGCTCTCTGGGCTATAAGCCCCCCAAATCGCGGGCCTCTTCAGGCCCTTCATTTTTGGCTTTGGAGGCTAGCATGGCTGAGGCAGTCGAACTCAAGGCATGGGCGAGGCAGCGCTCAGGCAAGGGCGGCGCGCGCTCCGCGCGGCGTGACGGGCGCATTCCCGGCACCCTTTACGGCGACAAGAAGGACCCGGAAACCATCTCGGTCGAGTATCGCGCGATCACGCTGCAGCTCCTCACCGGCCATTTCCAGAGCACCGTTTTCACCCTCAATGTCGACGGCTCGAAGACGCGGGTGATCCCCCGCGCGGTGCAGCTCGATCCGATCCGCGATTTCCCGATCCATGTCGATTTCCTGCGGCTCAGCAAGGACGCCCTGGTCACCGTCGAGGTGCCGGTGCATTTCCTGAACGAGGCCGCCTCCCCCGGGTTGAAGCGCGGCGGCGTGCTCAACGTGGTGCGCCACGAGATCCAGGTGCGCTGCCCCTCCGACGCCATCCCCGATCATTTCGACGTCGATCTGACCGGGCTGGAGATCGGCGACGCGGTGCACATCTCGTCGATCAAGCTGCCCGAGGGCGTGCGCCCGACCATCGCCGAGCGCGACTTCACCGTGGCGACCATCGTCGGACGCTCGGCTGAAGAGCCGGTGGCCGGCGCGGCCACCGCCGAGGCCGCCGTGCCTGGCGCCGAGGGCGCCGAGGCCGCGCCCGCCGAGGCTGGTGAGGACAAGGAGAAGCCGAAGGAAGAGAAGAAGAAGAAGGAGTAGCCTCCTTCTCGCGCGCGGCGTCGCGTGCTCACCTAGCCTTCGGCAGGGACCATTTCGATGAAGCTCTTTGTCGGCCTCGGCAATCCCGGGGCGGAACACGCGCTCAACCGCCACAATGTGGGTTTCATGGCGGTCGACGCCATCGCCGCTGCACATGGCTTTCCCGCTTGGCGCAAGCGCTTCCAGGGCGCGGCCGCGGAAGGAAAGCTCGGCGATGAGCAGGTCCTGCTATTCAAGCCAGGAACTTTTATGAACGCGTCGGGCCGCGCCGTGGGCGAGGCGGTACGCTTCTACAAGCTCGATCTCTCCGATGTGGTGGTGTTCCATGACGAGCTCGATCTCGCCCCCGGCAAAGTGCGGGTGAAGACGGGTGGCGGCGTCTCCGGCCATAACGGGCTCAGATCGCTCTCGGCGCATATTGGCAACGAGTATGTTCGGGTGCGTATCGGCGTCGGCCATCCCGGGCAAAGGGACCTTGTCGTTCGTCACGTGCTGCACGATTTCGCCAAGGCGGATCATGCGTGGCTCGAGCCACTGATCGGCGCGATCGCCGCGGAGGCGCCTTATCTCGCCGAAGGCGACCTCGAGAGGTTCCAGTCGCGGGTGGCGCATGCGGTGCAAGCCGAGCGTCCCGCCGAGCCGGCTCCTAGCGCAAAGCGTGGCCCGCGAGGCAAGGAGGCCCCGGTCGAGAACAAGACCGAGCCACACGGCAGCCTGGCGGACAAGCTGCGGCGCTGGTTCGGCGCGTGAGGGCGGACTGATCCATGGGCTTCAAATGCGGCATCGTCGGGCTGCCCAATGTCGGCAAGTCCACCCTGTTCAACGCGCTGACCGAGAGCGCGGCGGCGCAGGCGGCCAATTATCCGTTCTGCACCATCGAGCCGAATGTCGGCGAGGTGCCGGTTCCCGACCCGCGGCTCGATCGGCTCGCGGCCATCGCCAAGTCCGCGCAAGTGATCGCGACGCGGCTGACCTTCGTCGATATCGCCGGGCTGGTGCGCGGCGCATCCAAGGGCGAAGGGCTCGGCAACCAGTTCCTCGCCCATATCCGCGAGGTCGACGCCATCGCCTATGTGCTGCGCTGCTTCGAGGACGACGACGTGGTGCATGTCGAGGGCCGCATCGACCCGATCGACGATGCCGACACGATCGAGACCGAGCTGATGCTGGCCGATCTCGACAGTCTGGAGCGGCGCGTGCCGCTGCTCGAGAAGAAGCTGCGTGGCCTGGACAAGGAGGCGAAGAAGACGCTCGAATTGGTCGAGCGCATTTTGCCGCTGTTGCGCCAGGGCAAGCCGGCGCGGCTCGCGCCGGTCGCCGACGAGGAGCGCGCCGCCTTCAACGCGCTCAACCTGCTCACCTCCAAGCCTGTGGTCTATGTCTGCAATGTCGATGAGGCCTCGGCCGCGACCGGCAATTCATATTCGGCGCGCGTGGCCGAGCGCGCGGCCAAGGAAGGCGCGGGCTGCGTCGTCATCTCGGCCAAGATCGAAGCCGAGCTTGCCGAGCTCGCGCCGCAAGAGCGGCAGGCCTATCTCGCCGAGCTTGGCCTGGCCGAGCCCGGGCTCAACCGGCTGATCCGCGAAGGCTACAAGCTGCTCGGGCTGATCACCTATTTCACCGCGGGGCCGAAAGAGGCACGCGCCTGGACCGTGCCGGACGGCACGCGCGCGCCGCAAGCCGCGGGCGTCATCCATACCGATTTCGAGAAGGGCTTCATCCGCGCCGAGACCATCGCCTATGACGACTATGTGGCGCTGGCGGGCGAGGCCGGCGCGCGCGACGCCGGCAAGCTCAGGCTGGAAGGCAAGGACTACGTCGTCAAGGACGGCGACGTGCTGCATTTCCGCTTCGCGACTTGAGCTCTGCTAATTCGGCTTGGGCGTCTTGGGCACTTTCGGCTTAGCCGGCGGCTTGACGACGGTCGCTTCGATGACGCGCGGCTCGCCCGGCATCGACAGCGGCGGTGTGACGCCCATCGACACATAGACATTCAGCAGCCGCTCGACGCCGCCCTCGGCCGGCGTCACCCAGTCCGACGGCACATAGATCAAGGCGCCGCCGAACGGCACCGGCGCCGACGGCACCAGCAGGCCGAGATAGGTTTGCTCGCCGATCACCACCGGCTGGGGCGACGGCATCAGGCCGAGCACGGCGGCGCCACCCTCCCCGCCGAAGAAGCACCAGACCGGCTGCATGCTCTTGAGGTCGCCCTGATCGCCGCGATCCACGATGGCGACGAAGCGTTTCGACAGGTCGTAGATATTGGAGATGATCGGAATGCGCCGCATCAACCAGTCGAGGCTGTTCAGCACTAACGACCGCAGTCCCAACTCGACGACCACGCCGAGGGCAAAAATGGCGCCGAGAATGATGGCGAGACCGAGCAGGTAGGCGGCGGTCGAGCTAGGCTCGATGTCAAGGCCGAGCGAGGTGCCGAGCGTGGTAATGAGCCGGCCGATAAAGCTGCCGGGGCCGGCATAGCTCGCGATCAGCGATGCGACCCATGCGGTGACGAACACCGTGACGGCGATCGGCAACAGGGCAAGCACCCCGGCGAGAAACGTGCGGATGATGCGGCCCAAGCGTCCCTCCGTGCCATTAGTGGCCGCAGAGCTTCGCCGCGCGATTGGCGCGCGTCAATGGCTTCGCGTTTATCACCTTGGGCCACGCCTTAGACCAGCTTTATGTTACTGCACCCCTGGGAGGGGTCCTCGTGCAGTCGCTGGTTGACCAACTGCTTCTGTATGTCCGATCGGGGCGTCCGCTGACCGATATGGCGGATTGGCGCGAAGCAAAAGTGTTTCCCCCCGTAGCCGCCGATGGCATTACCGCCACAGAAGAGAGACTCGGCTTTGCGCTCCCCGACGCCCTTCGCGCGATCTACACGAAGGTGGGCAACGGGGGTTTCGGTCCGGGATATGGTCTCATCGGAATTGAAAATGGCGCGACTGACGACCTCGGGCGGACGGTGGAGGAGATCTATAAGCGGGCTCTCAACCGCCAACCAGGGAACTCTCATCGGGGTTGGCCTCGAGGTTTGCTTCCCTGCTGTTACTATGGTTGCGCCATATACTTCTGTGCCGACTGCTCGAGTCCCCGAGCGCCTGTCCACTGTTTCGAACCGAACCTGCGAGGTGATGGACCTTTTGGCAGCGTGCTGAAGCTTGAATGTGAATCCCTTGAGGACTGGCTTCGCGTCTGGGCCTGTGCGAGCCGGGAATAGCCAACAAGGCGTGGATCGCCGGGACGAATCCAGACTTGCTGCTAACCCGCGCGCTTCAGCTGATCGGCGGCGGCGACCTGGCGCAGGAAATTCTCCACCGTGTGGCGGAGCTGTTCGGCCTGACGCCCGAGGTCGCGTGAGACCTGGAGCATCTGCGTGGCCGACTGGCTGGTCTCGTCGACCGCCTTGGTCACGCCCGGCATATGCGCCACCACGTCCTCGGTGCCGCGCGCGGCCTGGCGCACGCTGTGCGAGATCTCCGAGGTTGCGGCCGATTGCTGCTGCACGGCGCCGGCGATCTCCTGGGTATTGACGTTGACCTCGCCCATGGTGGTGACGATCGACTGCATGGCGTCGACCGCGCCATTGGTCGAGGCCTGAATGGCGGCGATCTGCTGCTTGATATCGTCGGTGGCCTTCGCGGTCTGGTCGGCCAGCGTCTTCACCTCGCTCGCCACCACGGCGAAGCCCCGACCGGCGTCGCCCGCGCGTGCCGCCTCGATGGTGGCGTTGAGCGCGAGCAGATTGGTCTGCGCCGCGACGTCTTGGATCAGGCTCACCACGTCGCCGATCCGCTGCGCGGCGGTGGCAAGGCCCTCGACCTTGTGATTGGCGGCGCGGGCATTCTCGGTCACCTGGCTGACGATGCGGCTCGCGGTCGAGACGCGCGTGCCGATCTCGCCGACCGATACCGCGAGCTCCTCGGCGGTGGCGGCCACGGTCTGCACGTTGGCCGAGGCTTCGTCCGAGGCGGACGCAACCACGCCCACCCGCTCGTTGGTATCGCTCGCCAGCGTCGACAGCGAGCGCGCCGTTTCGTCCATCATTCGCGCACTCTCGGCGAAGGCGCCGAGAATGCCGGCGATCGAGCCGCGGAACTGATGGATCAGCTCCTCGGTGCGTTGTTGCGAGGCAAGCCGCCCCTGCACCTGGCTGTCCTGCTCGCTCTTGTGGCTCTCGCTCCACTTGATGGCGTCGTTCTGGAAGGCCTTCAGCGCCTTGGCGATGTCGCCCACCTCGTCGGCGCGGCCGGCATGCGGCACGATGCCTTCCATGTCCCATTTGGTGAAGCGCAGAATGACATTGTTGAGATCGGCGAGCGCTTGCGCCGTGGTGCCGCCGAACACGTAGCCGAAGCCGGCGGCGAGCGCGCCGGCAATGATCACCGAAAGCAGCGCCGCGAGCAGGGTGGCCGGCACCATGGCGGCGAGCGCGAACGACACGACGACCGCCATGACCGCGGTGGCGGCGAAGGCGAGCATGATCTTCATGCGCAGAACCATATGAAATCTCTCTCGAATTTGTTGCAGACGCGGTGCCGAATGCCATCCGCTCGGGAGCTTCGCCACTCGATGGAGAGGCGAATCTCGAATCCAAGCTGTGCGGCGTAAGCCTCTACGCTTGTGGTTAAAACTCCCTTAGGAGCGCTCGGCATTTGGGCAGGGAGAGACGAATTCTCTAGCGGAGCGCGGCGGCGATATTACCGCCGTCGACCGTCTCGATATGGCCGGTGGTCTTGCGCGCCTTGGCCAAGGCGACGAAGGCCTGGGCCACGTCGGCCGCGGTGACTTCGCTCTGCAACAGATTGCCGCGCATATACTCCGCCTCCGAGATGCCGCGCGCCTTGGAGCGTGCGGCGATCATGGCGTCGGTCAGCAGCCCGCTCCTGATGCGGTCGGCATTGACGCCGTTCGAGCGGATGCCGTCCTGGCCGTAGTCGAGCGCGTATTGGCGCATCAGCAGCATGGCGGCGGCCTTGGGCAGGCCATAGGGGCCGAAATTAGCGCCCGGGTTGACGGCCTGCTTGGAGAGATTGAACAGCAGCACCCCGCCGGTGCCCTGCCTGAGCATGATGCGCACGGCTTCTTGCGCCACGGTTTGATGCGCGAAGAAATTGAGCTCGAAGCTCTTGCGCAACAGCTCGTCGGAAACCTCGCCGATCCGGCCTTGCCACGCCGCGCCGGCATTCGACACGACAATATCGACGCCGCCCAAGCGCTCGCAGACCGCCCTGAACGCCGCGCGCACCTGCTCCGGCTTGGTCACATCGCAATCGAGCCCGAAGCCCTTCACCGCGGCCGCGGCCTTGTTCGCCGCCTCGCCGTCGATGTCGAGAATGGCGACCGCCGCGCCGTCGGCGGCGAGCCCCTTGGCGGTCGCGGCGCCGATCGCTCCGGCGCCGGTCACGAACGCAACCTGCCCGGTAAGCGGCTTGACCACCGCGCCTTTCAGCTTCGCCTGCTCGAGGCTCCAATATTCGAGCGCGAACAGATCGCTCTCGGGCAGCGGCTCGTAGCGGCCAATGGCCTCGGCGTCGGTGACGACCTTGACCGTGTTCTCGGCGAGGTCGGCGGCGATCGCGGCGTCCTTCGCGGTGCGGCCCAAGCCGAACAGGCCCACGCCCGGCACCAACACGACCCGCGGGCTGCCGTCGAGCTTGGCTTTGATGCCGCCGACGGCGGCGTTCTCGCGGGCGAAATAGGCATCGTATTCGGCGACGAATTTCGCCACGGCCTCGCGCACCGCGGCGGCAAAGTCGTCGAGTTTGCCCGCTTGCGGCGGCGGCACGACCAGCGGCCGGTTCTTGGTGCGGATGATGTGGTCGGGCGTCACCACGCCGCGCTGGCTGTAAGAGGCAAGCTCCGCCCCGTTGACATAAGCGAGGACGTCGGGGCCGGTGCGGAAGTCGGCGATGAAGCGCGTGGGCTCGGCGTCCTCATGCTTGATGGCGGCAGCGCCGCGAATGATCGGCGCAATCTCCGCGGCACTGGCGATCGCGCCGTCGATCTGCCGAACCTGGAAGACGACGGGGCGCCCCTGCCGCAGGCGGCTCTCGGCGAGCGACACCATCTCGATCATGCGCTCATAGGCCTCGCGCGCATCCTTGCCGAAGGTGAAGATGCCGTGCTTGTGCAGGATCAGCCCCTCGACGTCGGGCTTTGCCTCGAACACGCGCGCCGCCTCCTTGGCCAGGCCGAAGCCGGGCGCGATGTAAGGCACGATCCCCATGCGCCCGTCATACACCTCGCGCGCCAAGGCCTCGCCGTCAGGCTGATCGACCAGCGACAGCACCGAAGCGGCGTGGGTATGGTCGACGAATTTGTGCGGCAGGAAGGCATGCAGCAGCGTCTCGACCGAGGGGTTCGGCGCGGCGGAATCGAGCAGGTTCAGTCGTTGCACATTCACCATCGCCTCGTCGGTTAGCGCATCGAGCGCGCGGAGTTTCTTCAGCGGATCGAGCTTCACCGCCGGCAGCCCCCACGGCTCGATGTCGGCCATGTCGGCGCCCGAGCCTTTCACCGCGATCACCTCGTGCTCCTGGCCGAGATCGTCCGTCGCCTTCGTCTTCACCGAGGTGTTGCCGCCGCCATGCAGCACCAGGAGCGGATCGCGCCCCAACAGGCGCGTGGTGTAAACTCTGAGCGCGATGTCTTGGCTGACGCCCTTGGCGGCGTAGGCCTCGACCATCTTGCGCGCGGCGCTGTCGTTCCACTGGCTTTTCATGGCGCGCGTTGTTGCAAGTTTCGTCTGCTATCGCAAGTGCTGCTTGAGCCACGTCGCGCGGCTAGCCGCGCAGCGCGGCCTGCGCGGCGTCGAGCACGCGGTGGAACTCGCCGAACACCCAATAATGGCCACCGCCCTGGATCACGTCGAGGCGGCAGTTGGGCAGCGTGTCGGCGAGCTGATAAGCGGCACTCGGCGGCACGATGGTGTCGTCGCTGCCCTGCCAGATGATCGTCGGCACATCGATCTCCTCCAGCCGCAAGCCCCAGGGCGCGCAGAACAGCCGCAGATCCTGGCGTGCGCCGGCGATGCCCGGCCGCAACCCCTCACACAACGCGGTCTGAAGATTGGCTTTCACCTCGCCTCTGAGCAGCACGCTGCGATCGGTCGGGGCGACCCGCTGCATCAGCCCGCGATAGGCGAGGTCGGGGGCATAGCGCACGAGGTGACGCAGCGACCAGAAGAAGGCGGCGCCGGACGAACGGGACCGGCCGATCTTCGTGAAGATCAGCCGATGCAGCTTCGACATGCGGATTTTGCTCCGACACTCGGCGATCGGTCCGACCGGGCTGATCAGGGCAAGCAGCGCGACGCGCTCGGGCACCGCCGCGGCGGTCGCCACCGCAAAGGGGCCGCCCCCCGAGACGCCGATCACGGCGAAGCGCCGTAACCCGACGGCATCGGCGAACGCCCGCAAGTCGTCGGCGGCCTGCGCGAGACCGTCGCTGCGGCGAAAATCCGTCAGCCCGTAGCCCGGGCGCTCGGGCGCGAAGATGCGCAAGCGCCGATCGCGCGCCGCCTTGTCGGTGAGCGCGAACATGAAGCGCGAGCCCGGCGTACCGTGGATGGCGAGCACGCTGGCACCTTGCGGATCGCCATACTCGGCGTAGCCGATGCGCCTGCCGTCGGCGAGGCGCACGGTCCGCGAGGTGCGGTCCGGCCCGGCCGGGCCATGTTTTGCGACAATGTGATCCATCAGGTCGAGCGGGCCGGCGCCGGTTGTTGCCATAATGGCTCCTCACCCGCTTTTTAAACTCGTTATCGTGGTGGCAAGGAGGCAGACGATGACACCGTGGGAAATCAAGGGGCGCGAATTCGGCAATTGCAATTGCGACTATAGCTGCCCGTGCCAATTCAACGCGCTGCCGACCAACGGCCATTGCCGCGGTCTCGCCGTGTACGATATCGAGACCGGGCAACACGGATCGACGCGCCTCGACGGCCTCAGGGGCGCCGGCATCTTCCGCTGGCCGGGGCCAATTCACGAGGGCAAGGGCGAGTGCGTGCACGTGCTCGACGCGCGGGCGACGCCTGAGCAGCGCGAGGCTTTGCTCCGCATCCTGCGCGGCGAAGATACCGAACCCGGCGCCACGGTGTTCCAGGTATTCGCCTCGACCTGCGAGACGATGCACGAGCCGATTGTCGCCGAGATCGATCTCGAGCTCGACATCGACGGCCGCATGGCGCGGGCCAAGATCAAAGACGTCTTGGAGATGCGCGGCGAGCCGATCCTCAATCCGGTGACCGGAGCGGCACATCGCGTGCGCATCGTGCAACCGGACGGCTTTGAGTTCGCCGAAGCGGAGATCGGCCGCGGCTGGTCGAAAACGACAGGCCCGATTCAGTACGAGCTCGCCGACAGCTACGGGCAATTCGCCCATATCCATCTCTGCCAAAGCGGCATGGTGCGCTGAGGCGGCATGTCAGGAACCGCCATCGAGCGCGTATTCAGGCATGACGGCATGGTCGTCGCCGGCGCGCTTGCCCTTCTGACCCTGCTCGCCTGGCTGTTCCTCCTGGTGGGTGCCGGCACCGGAATGGACCCGGTCGCCATGAGCGGTTGGCTGCCGCCGCCGCGGCTGCCGCCGGCTCTGAGCGGCGACTGGACGCCCCTCTACTGGCTCGCCGCCTTCTGCATGTGGGTGGTGATGATGGTGGCGATGATGCTGCCCTCGGCCTCGCCGATGCTGCTGCTCTATGCTCGTGTCGTGCGCCGGGCGGAGAGCCGTGGCCGCGCCGCGTCCGCCACCGCGTCAATCGCCGCCTTCGCCGCGGCGTATTTGAGCTTGTGGATTTTTTCAGCCTGTTGGCCGTCGCCGCTCAGTGGGGGCTTGAGCATCTCGGCGTCATGTCGGCCATGATGAGCTTGCGCGGGACCATCCTCGCCGGAGCGTTGCTGATCGCCGCCGGCCTATATCAGCTCACGCCGCTGAAGACGGCATGCCTCAGGCACTGCCGGGGGCCGGCTCAGTTCATCGCGGCGCATTGGCGCCCGGGCGTGCGGGGCGCCTGGCGCATGGGGTTCACCCACGGTGCCTACTGCCTCGGCTGCTGCGCCGTGCTGATGCTGCTGCTGTTCGTCGGTGGGGTGATGAATCTCGTGTGGATCGCGGCGCTCACGCTGCTCGTGGCGTTCGAGAAGCTCGCCCCTTTGGGGGGGCTCGCGGCGAAGGCGATCGCGCTATTGCTCATTGCCGGCGGCGCGACGCTGATCGCGGCCTGAAGGGCGGTCGCGCGACCAGGGGTCCTCGCGCGGTTAGCGCGAGTAGAACTCGATGACGAGGTTCGGCTCCATGATCACCGGGTACGGAACGTCGGAGAGCATGGGCACGCGGGTGAGCTTCGCCGTCATCTTGCCGTGGTCGACTTCGAGATAGTCCGGCACCTGGCGCTCGGGACTCTGCGCGGACTCGAGCACCATCCCGGCGTCCTTGGCCTTGTCCCTGACCTCGATCACGTCGCCCTCGCGGCAGCGATAGCTCGCGATGTTGACGCGTCTGCCGTTGACCCGGACATGGCCGTGGTTGACGAATTGGCGCGCGGCGAACACGGTCGGCACGAACTTGGCGCGGTAGACGATGGCGTCGAGGCGGCGCTCCAGCAGGCCGATCAGCTTTTCCGAGGTGTCGCCACGCAGCCGCGCCGCCTCGCGATAGATCGCCTTGAACTGCTTCTCGGTGATGTTGCCGTAATAGCCCTTCAACTTCTGCTTGGCTCTGAGCTGCTGGCCGTAGTCCGACAGCTTGCCGCGCCGGCGCTGCCCGTGCTCGCCGGGGCCGTATTCGCGCTTGTTGAAGGGGCTCTTTGGACGGCCCCAGATATTTTCGCCGAGCCTTCGGTCGATCTTGTGCTTGGCGTTAATGCGTTTCGACATGCGTTCAGAACTCCAAAGCCAATCGAGCGTTTCCGCGGGCCTGATCCCCGCGCCTGCTCTAAGAAACCCTTGCTGGTGAAGGCGGCGGACCGCCGGGGCCTTCTCCGGCGCCCTTCAAGCCACGCGGCTCAAGGCTTCGCCCGCCGCTCTGTTACACGCGAATGGCGGAAAGTGTCAATTGGAGCCGGATGCGGCCGGCACGGCCGGGACCGGCGCCGGCGGGGCCGCCTTGGCCGATTGCACATAGGCGTTGATCGAATTGATGACCTTTTGCTTCTGCTCCGGAGGGCAATCCGGGCGTTTCGGCGCCACCAAGGCGGTTCCCTGGCCTGCGCCCGCCGCCGCATCGCCCTTGGGCGCGGTGGTGGCCCCGTCGGGGGCTTCGGCGATCTTGACGCCGCCCGAGAAATACGAGGTCGAGAACATATGCAGCGCGTTGATCATCAAAAGCTGCTGGTCGCTCCAGATTTTCTTGGCGGTCTCGGTTTGCATCAGGGTGTTGTAGTTCGCGCGCGCAAGATCGCCCAACTCGCAGGCCTCGGCGTAGGCCGAACGCGTCGCGGCCCGGATGATGCGGCGCGCATCCTCGTCAGGAATCAGGAACACGTTCGGATCGGATTTGTCGACCTTGGCGGGCTTGCCGTCGGGGCCGGTCGTCGTTTCCGGGATGAGCGAGAAGGCGTAAGTCAACAGCACTCGCACGGCGCTGTCGCTGAGGCCGCTTTTCTGCTGGGTCTGGGGAGCGGCTGTGGCCGCGGCTGCGGCACGCTGCCCAAGCTCCTCGGCCACGGGCCGTACGCCGGAATTGTCAGCGGCTTGGAGGGGTGCCGTCGTCAGCAACGCTAAAAGCGCGGCGGTCGCCCCACCCCACTGAAGCAACAGCTTTTGCATCGATCGCCCCTCTCCTCCCGTGCCCAAAAGCTAATCATCGTTTACGGCCATCGCAATAGGAGAAACGGGGCGGAACTATGACACCTTGTTTCCCCTCGGCGCGTGCTTGCGGGAAAGCGAGGCAACGATCCCGCGCCAGGTGCGCACATCTTGCTCCGTGGCGCCCATGCGGTGGAACATGTTGCGGATGGCGCGCACCATGGAGGGTCGCTTCTCGGCTGGAAACAAAAAGCCAGATCGATCGAGCTCGGCCTCAAGATGCGAGAACAACCCAAGCAGCTCTTCTCGCGTGGCCGGCCGCGTGTCGGGAAAGGCGATGCCCTCGGCGGCGGGGCCGTCGAAGGCGGTGGCGCGACCGAGCGGGAGCGTCGCGCTTCTTGCCTTGAACCATTCATAGCCGAACAGCAGCACGGCCTGCGGCAGGCTGAGCGAGGCAAAATCCGGACTCACCGGCGCGGTGAGGATTGCATCGGCGAGGGAGATCGTGTCGTTGTCGAGACCGCTGCGCTCAGGCCCGAACAACACGCCGCAGCGTTCAGCCTTGCCCCCTCGCCGCCTGAGCTCGGCCGCCGCGCTTTCCGAGCTCAGCACCGGCTTCACCATCTCGCGCGGCCGCGCGGTCGATGCCAACACGTAATGCAAGCCGCCGATCGCGCTCTCGACACTGGCATAGACGCTGGCCTGCTCGACGAGAAAGGCCGCACCGGCGGCGGCCGCGTGTGCCTTGTCGTTGGGCCAGCCGTCGCGTGGGTCGACCAGCCGCAAATCGGTCAGCCCGAAATTGGCCATGGCGCGCGCGGCAAAGCCGATATTCTCGCCGAGCTGCGGGTTGACCAGAATGATGGCGGGCGGCGCGACGGCACGCTCGGGACCGCTGCCTTCGCCACGGGCGGCCTTGCCCGAAGTTGAGGCACGCGCGCGTTTTGCTTCTCTTGCTTTCACCATTGAACCACGATGCTATAGAGGGGCGGCCGCCCGCAATGGTGAACGGGGGCCGTTAAGCATGCCGTGTCACAGCCTTCCCGCGCCGGAGATTTTTAGTCCGTGAACAAGATCAAAGTTGAGCACCCAATCGCCGACCTCGACGGGGACGAGATGACGCGGGTCATCTGGCAGCTGATCAAGGACAAGCTGATCTTTCCCTATCTCGATCTGCCGCTACTCTATTTCGATCTGTCGATCGAGAACCGCGATCTGACCGACGACCAGGTCACCATCGACGCGGCAAAGGCCATCCAGGCCTGCGGGGTCGGCGTGAAATGCGCGACCATCACGCCGGACGAGGCGCGGGTGAAGGAGTTCGGCCTCAAGAAGATGTGGAAGTCGCCGAACGGCACCATCCGCAACATCCTGGGCGGGGTGATCTTCCGCGAGCCGATCATCTGCAACAACGTGCCCCGGCTGGTGCCGGGCTGGACCAAGCCGATCGTCATCGGGCGCCATGCGTATGGCGACGTCTACCGCGCCACCGACTTCCGCGTGCCCGGCAAGGGCAAGCTCACCCTCGCCTTTCACGGCGAGGACGGCACGCGCATCGAACACGTGGTGCATGAGTTCGACGGCCCGGGCGTGGCGCTCGCCATGTTCAATCTCGACGAGTCGATTCGCGACTTCGCCCGCGCCTCGCTGAATTACGGCCTGCACCGCAACATGCCGGTCTATCTCTCCACCAAGAACACCATCCTCAAAGCCTATGACGGCCGCTTCAAGGACATCTTCGCCGAAGTCTTCGCCGCGGAGTTCAAGGATGCATTCGCGGCGCGCGGGCTTAGCTATGAGCATCGCCTGATCGACGACATGGTGGCCGCGTCGTTGAAATGGTCGGGCGGCTATGTGTGGGCCTGCAAGAATTACGACGGCGACGTGCAGTCCGACACGGTGGCGCAAGGCTTCGGCTCGCTCGGGCTGATGACCAGCGTGCTGATGACGCCCGACGGCAAGACCGTGCTGGCCGAGGCGGCGCACGGCACGGTGACGCGCCATTACCGCCAGCATCAGCAAGGCCGCGCCACCTCGACCAACGCCACCGCCTCGATCTTCGCCTGGACCGGCGCGCTCAAGCACCGCGCCAAGCTCGATGGCAACGAAGAGCTGGCGCGTTTCGCCGAGACGCTGGAACGCGTGGTGGTGGGAACCATCGAGGCAGGCTGCATGACCAAGGACCTGGCGCTCCTGGTCGGGGCCGAGCAGAGCTGGCTGTCGACAGCCGGCTTCCTCGACAAGATCGACGACAATCTGCGCAAGGAGATGGCCGCCCGGGCCGCCGCCTAGAGCGTCTCGGGCTCGTCCTGCCTGCCGCGCCTGGCGGAGCGGGGCTTAGGTTGGCGTCCCTCGCCCGCGGCCCGGGCCTTGGCTACATCGCGAATCCGCTTGAGGATTTCGGGATGGCGCCCGGCGAGCCGCGAGAGCGACTCGGAATCCAGCACATAGACCTTGCAGCGCGTCTTGGCGACGACGTCATGCTTGTGGCGGCGGCGCTCGAGCAGCGCCATCTCGCCGAAGAAATCGCCCTCCTTCAGCACCGCCTGCTCGCTGGCGCTGATCTCGACCACGGCCTCGCCGCCGGCGATAAGAAACATGGCATCGCCGGCGTCTCCCTTGCGCACGATGGGAACGCCAGGCAGATAGGTGCGCGTGTAGATCAGCCTGGTGATTTCGGCGATCTCGTTCTCATCCATCGCGGCGAACAGTGGCACGCGCGCCACCATGCTCCAGGTGACCACGAATTGGTGACGGTTCAACTCCTGGCTGAAGCCGGTGGCGATGATGGCGACGGGAAGCGCGATCATGCCGACGCCGAGCAGCATGACGACGCCGCCAAGCAGCTTGCCGAGCGGGGTCACCGGCACGATATCGCCGTAGCCGACCGTGGTCAGCGTCGCCAGCGCCCACCAGGCTGCGGCGGGAATCGATCCGAATTTGTCGGGTTGCGCTCCGCTCTCGAGGAAGTATGCCGCGGTCGAGGCGAACAGCAGCAACACGAGAATGATGAGCAGCGCGCCGAGCAGCGCGCGATATTCGTCGGCGATGACGCGGCCGAGCGTTTGCAAGGCCGGCGAATAGCGGCCGAGCTTTAACAGGCGGAACAGGCGAAGCACCCGCAGCACTCTGAGGTCGACGGGGAACAGCGGGTACAAATAGAACGGCAGCACGGCGAACAGGTCGATCAGCATCAGTGGCCGTGAGGCGAAACGCAGGCGCGCCCGCCACCGCGGCATCCGGCTCAGCATCGGAATTTCCACCGCGCTCCAGAGCCGCAGCAGATATTCGATACTGAACACAATGACCGAGAAGACGTTGAAGGCGTCGAAGAATGCGTGATAGCGCACCCCGAGAGGGTTGACAGTCTCGGCGGCGAAAGCGACGGCGTTCAAAATGATGAGAACGACGATGAAGGTGTTGACGACGCGGCTCCAGGGATGGGCGTCGCCGCCGACTTCGAGGATGTCGTGGACCTGCCGCCGCCAACGGCGCCAGTCGTCGGTGGCGCGCATGCCCTAGGCGCTTTCCGCGCGGCGCTTTGCGTCCGCCCCGGCCGGAGCGCCCCCGCCCGCGATCTTCGCCGCGATCGCCTCCAGCGCCTGGTCGGCGCGGGCGCCATCGGCGCCGCCGGCTTGCGCCAGGTCGGGCCGGCCGCCGCCGCCCTTGCCGCCGAGAGCCTCGGCGCCGACGCGGGCAAGCTCGACGGCATCGTAGCTCGCGGTGAGATCGGCGGTGACGCCGACCACGAGCCCGGCCTTGCCCTCTTCGCTGACGCCGACAATGGCGGCGATGCCCGACCCCAATTGCTTCTTGGCGTCATCGATCAGGCCGCGCAGATCCTTCGGCGCGACACCGTGCACGACGCGGGCGAGCAGCTTCACGCCATTCAGTTCGCGAACGAGATGGTCGGCCGCGCCGCCGCCTCCGCCGCCCAACGCAAGCTCGCGTTTGGCGTCGGCCAATTGGCGTTCGAGCTTGCGGCGCTCGTCGATGATCGCCGCCAGCCGCTCGATCATTTCGTCGGGAGAGACCTTGAGCAGCTCCGCCGCCTCGCGCACGCGGTCGTCCTGCGCGGCGAGATAAAGGCGCGCGGCGTCACCCGTCAGCGCCTCGATGCGGCGGACGCCGGAGGCGACCGCGGTCTCGCTGACGATCTTGAGCAGGCCGATATCGCCGGTGCGCCGGACATGGGTGCCGCCGCAGAGCTCGATGGAATAAGCGTGGCCGGCGCGCTCGCTGTTGGCGTCGACGCCCATCGAGACGACACGCACCTCATCGCCGTATTTCTCGCCGAACAGCGCCAGCGCGCCTTTGGCGATGGCCTCGTCGGGCGTCATCAGATGGGTCTCGACGATAGCATTTTGCAGGATCATGGCGTTGACCAGATCCTCGACCGCGCGGATCTCCTGATGCGTCATCGGCTTCTGATGCGAGAAATCGAATCGGAGGCGCCCGGGCTCGACCAGGGAGCCTTTCTGCGCCACATGCGTGCCCAGCACCTGGCGCAGGGCCTCGTGCAGGAGATGCGTCGCCGAATGATGCGCCCGGGTCGGCGTGCGGCGCGCATGATCGACCGCGAGCGCGACCTCCTCGCCCAACCTCAACGCACCCGACTCGACCACGCCGTCATGTAGGAACAGCCCGTGCAGCTTCTTCTGCGTGTCCTCGACGGCGAAGCGCGAGGCCCTGGCGCCCGTGATCCAGCCGCGGTCGCCGACCTGGCCGCCGGATTCGGCATAGAACGGTGTCTGGTTGACCAGCACGATACCGCGCTCGCCTTGCTTCAGCTCCTTCACCCGCGCGCCATCCTTGATCAGCGCCACGATCTCGCCCGAAGCGGCTTCGGTCTCGTAGCCGAGGAACTCGGTGGCGCCGAGCTGCTCCTTCAGCTCGAACCAGAGCGCGTCGGTCGCGGCCTCGCCGGAGCCGGCCCAGGATTTGCGCGCTTCCGCCCGTTGCCGCTCCATGGCCGCGGCAAAGCCTTGCGCGTCGACGCCAAGCCCGCGCGCCTTCAGCGCGTCCTCGGTCAGGTCGTAGGGAAAGCCATAAGTGTCGTAGAGCTTGAAAGCGACCTCGCCCGGTAGCGTGTCGCCGCGCTTCAACCCCTTGGTCGCGTCGTCCAACAGTCGAAGCCCGCGCTCGAGCGTCTCGCGGAAGCGGGTCTCCTCCAGCTTCAGCGTTTCCTCGATCAGGCTCTGGCCCCGCTCCAGCTCGTGATAGGCGCGGCCCATCTGCCCGATCAGCGCCGGCACCAGGCGATAGAGCAGCGGCTCCTTGGCGCCGAGAATATGCGCATGCCGCATGGCGCGGCGCATGATGCGGCGAAGCACGTAACCCCTGCCCTCGTTCGACGGCAGCACGCCGTCGGCGATGAGGAAAGACGAGGCGCGCAAATGGTCGGCGATGATGCGGTGGCTTGGCGCATGCTCGCCGGTCGCGGGCACGCCGGTTAGATCGACCGAGGCGGCGATCAGCGCGCGGAACAGGTCGATGGCGTAATTATCGTGGGTCCCTTGCAGCACCGCGGCGATGCGCTCGAGCCCCATGCCGGTGTCGATCGAGGGCTTGGGCAAGTCGACCCGCTCGCCGCCGGCGAGCTGCTCATATTGCATGAACACGAGATTCCAGATCTCGACGAAGCGGTCGCCGTCGGCCTCTAGGCTGCCTGGCGGACCGCCGGCGATCGAGGGACCATGGTCGTAGAAGATCTCCGAGCAGGGACCGCACGGGCCGGTATCGCCCATCGACCAGAAATTGTCGGAGCCCGCGATGCGGATGATCTTCTCGTCAGGGAGCCCCGCGATCTTGCGCCACAGCGCCGCCGCCTCGTCGTCGTCGGCGAACACGGTGATCAGCAGGCGGCTCTTATCGAGCGCCAGGTCCTTGGTGAGCAGCCCCCAGGCGAGCAGGATCGCGCGCTCCTTGAAATAGTCGCCGAAGGAGAAATTGCCGAGCATCTCGAAGAAAGTGTGGTGGCGGGCGGTATAGCCGACATTGTCGAGGTCGTTGTGCTTGCCGCCAGCGCGCACGCATTTCTGCGCCGAGGCCGCTCGCAAGGATTTCGGCTTCTCGGCGCCGGTGAACACGTTCTTGAACGGCACCATGCCGGCATTGGTGAACATCAGCGTCGGGTCGTGGCGCGGCACGAGCGGCGCCGAGGGCACCACCGCGTGATCGTTCTTGGCGAAAAAATCCAGAAAGGCCGAGCGGATATCGTTGGTGCCCGAGCCGACGAGATGGGTGTGGCTCACGCCGCCGCGCGCGTCCTCGGCGCGGCTTGCGGCTTGCGGCTTGCGGCTTGGCGGTTTCGCACCCTTGGTCTTGGTGGAGGTCATGGCGGCTTTGGCGGGAGGCCTCGAAGTCGAGCGGAACCGGCGCTTATGGACCCTAGCCAATTCGGCCAAGGTTTAAGCGCCGTTAGCCCTCTCCCCGGCTTAAGGGACAGGGCTAAGGTTTCGCGCCAGACATAAGGTGGCCCAGGCGGCCTGTCCAGCAGGCCCGCCGGTTTAGCTTTGCGCTCTCGTTAAGCGCCGCGGCGGCCCCGCCGGGCCGCGCCGCCAGGCAGCGGCGTGACACCGCTCTCGCCCTCGGCGAACCCGGCCTCGCCGCCCTCCGCGGCATCGGGTTCGGGCGCGCCTTCGAGGATCCGGCCGGCCAGCAGGCCCGCGCTTTGGCGAATCGCCCGCTCGATCTTCGCGGCCATCTCGGGATGCTCCTTGAGGTAGGCCTTGGCGTTCTCGCGGCCCTGGCCGATGCGCTCGCTATCGAAGGAGAACCAGGCGCCGGACTTCTCGACGATGCCGGCCTTGACGCCGAGATCGACCAGCTCGCCGGTCTTGGAGATACCCTCGCCATACATGATGTCGAACTCGATCTGCTTGAACGGCGGCGCCACCTTGTTCTTCACCACCTTGACCCGGGTCTGGTTGCCGACCACCTCCTCGCGCTCCTTGATGGCGCCGATGCGGCGGATATCGAGCCTGACCGAGGCGTAGAATTTCAGCGCGTTGCCGCCGCTGGTGGTCTCGGGGCTGCCGAACATCACGCCGATCTTCATGCGGATCTGATTGATGAAGATCACCATGCAGCGGGATTTCGAGATCGAGCCGGTGAGCTTGCGCAGTGCCTGGCTCATCAGCCGCGCCTGGCTGCCCATTTGCATGTCACCCATCTCGCCTTCGAGCTCAGCCTTGGGCGTCAGCGCCGCCACCGAATCGACCACCAGCACGTCGATGGCGCCGGAGCGCACCAGCGTGTCGGTGATCTCGAGCGCCTGCTCGCCGGTGTCGGGCTGGGAGATCAGGAGCTGCTCGAGATCGACGCCGAGCTTGCGCGCGTAGACCGTGTCGAGCGCGTGCTCGGCATCGATGAAGCCGCAAATGCCGCCGCGCTTCTGCGCTTCGGCCACGACATGCAGCGCCAGCGTGGTCTTGCCGGAGGATTCGGGCCCGTAAATCTCGACGACGCGGCCGCGCGGTAGCCCGCCAATGCCGAGCGCGATGTCGAGCCCGAGCGAGCCGGACGAGATCGCCTCGACCTCGACCGCCTTCTCGTTCTGGCCGAGGCGCATGATCGAGCCCTTGCCGCAATTGCGCTCGATCTGCGAGATCGCCGCTTCAAGCGCCTTCTCTTTATCCACTTCAGCTCCTTCGACGAGGCGCAGCGCGACATTCACCATGGAGGCTCTCCCTTATTTCACAAGCACGCTCTGAGTCGCAAATGGGTGGCTCCGCCGCACCCTCCCCGGGAGTGCCATGCAGCCTTGGTCGGCTTGGGTCGCGAGGAGAGATGCGAGGTGCGAAGTCAGACAACAGTACACGTTTTGTTCTCCACCCGCAATGTTCTTTTTATGTTCTCCCGCGACAAGCAGAAGCCGAATGGCGATTTCAGGGGAAAATCCCGACAGCCTAGGCGTAGCCGGGCTTGCGGATGGCCTGGCGGCGCTGCTGCAGCAGACGCAGCACCTCGCCATTGGGGATGGCCCGGCCGAACAGATAGCCCTGGCATTGGGTGCAGCCGGCCGCCTTGATCTGTTCGAACTGCTCGCGCGTCTCGACCCCTTCGGCGGTGGTCGGTACACCGAAGCTCACCCCCAGCCCCGCCACGGCGCGCACGATGGACAGGCTTTCGGGATGCACCAGCACCTCGCTGACGAAGCTCTTGTCGATCTTGATCTTGTCGAAGGGAAAGCTGCGCAAATACGACAGCGAGGAATAGCCGGTGCCGAAATCGTCCATGGCGATCTTGACGCCGAGCTTGCGCAATTGATGCAACGTGGCGAGCGTGACGCTGTTGTCTTGCAACAGCGCCGATTCGGTGATCTCGAGCTCGAGCCGGTCGGGCGGCAGCCGCGAGGCGGCCAGCGCGTTCATCACGGTCGCGGTGAGCGCGGGCGTGCATTGCGCGGGTGAAATATTCACCGCAAGCCGCGTATAAGCCGGCCAGTCCGCCGCATCGCCGCACGCCTTGCGCAGCACCCATTCGCCGAGCGGGATGATGAAGCCGACCTCCTCGGCGATGCCGATGAACTCAGACGGCGGCAGCAGCCCCTTGTCGCGATGGCGCCAGCGCAACAGCGCCTCGAAGCCGCAGGTCCGCTCGGAGCGGACATCGACGATCGGCTGGTAGTGCACCTCGAACTCGCCGCGCGCCAGGGCATTGCGCACCGCGCGTTCGAGATCGCGCTTGGCCTCGAGGTGGTTGTCCATGCTCAGATCGTAGAAGCGGAAGGCATTGCGGCCGTCGGTCTTGGCGCGATAGAGCGCGACGTCGGCGTTCTTCAGCATGCGGTCGGGGTCTTGGCAGGCGTCGCCGGCGACGCTGACGCCGATACTCGCGGTCAGGGTCAATTGGCTGCCGGCAACGTCGTAGGGCCGGGCGATCGACTGCACCAACTCGTTGGCCAGCGTCGGCAGGCTCTTGCTGGCGGGCGAGACCGGGTGCAGCAGCGCGAATTCATCGCCGCCCAGCCGCGCCACGGTGTCGTCCGCTTGGCCGCAGCGGCGCAAGCGCTCGGCCAACAGCCGCAACACCGCATCGCCGGTCGGATGGCCGAGCGTGTCGTTCAGCCGCTTGAAGCCGTCGAGATCGATGAAGAACAGCGCCGCGCCTCGCCGCGTGCGGCGATATTCCGCCATGACGGCATCGAGGCGCTGGCGGAACAAGGCGCGATTGGCGAGGTCGGTGAGGCCGTCGTGATGCGCCATGTGCCGGATGCGCTCGGTCTTGCGCTTCTGGTCGGTCACGTCCTCGGAAATACCGACCAGATATTGCGGCTGTTGCTGGTCGTCGCAAATGACGATCATGCGCGTGCGCAGGAAGCGCAATCCGTTGTGCGGGGTGTGGACCGGCTCCTCCTCGATGATCTGCACCTGCCGCGATTTCAGCACCTCGTGGTCGCGCGCGACAAATTGATCGGCTTCCTCCTTGGGGAAGACATCGTGATCGGTCTTGCCGATGATGGCTTGGCGGGAGACGCCGAGGAACTCCTCGCCTGCCCGGTTGAGCAGGATGAAGCGAAAATCGCGCGCGTCCTTGACGAAGACGACAGCCGGAATGTGCTCGATGACGGCTTCGAGAAACTGCCCAGCACCGAGCAGCGCGCCCAGATCGTCGCCGCCTTCGGCGGCGTGCACGACCGGCGTCGGTCTCACTTCGTGCTGGCGGCCAGCCGAACCGGCGCTACGCTGCATCGACCTTCCCTCACATCCTCCGCTCACCATGGCGGAAGTCGATTGAGGAGACGTGTAGCGACACGGTTAACTCGCCGTGTTCGGTTGAGGCCGTTCAAGTGCACACGCGAAGAGCGACCGATCCTCTCGATGATCGTGCGAGCCTTGCCTGATTTGGCTCGGATTGTTGGGACGACCACGGCGCAGAAACTCTTTCTTGACTCTGCGCAACTGTTATTCGGCTCGGCCGTCTTCAAAGTAAGCAAGCAGCGCTAATCTTGATGTCGAGGGCGCGTCACCCTCGCGCAAGAAAGCCGATGAGCAAGCTTGCATCAACACACCGTCGAAGCGCAGCCGCTCCAAGTGCGTTCCGGCTAGACGTCTTCGTCGTCGCGACCGCCGCCGCCGCCGCCATTCTCCTATCCATCGTCCTGATCCCGCAGGTGCTGTCGCGGCAGGCCCGCTGGGAGGTGCTGCGTATGCATGTCGGGCAGATCGGCCAGCTCGCCGGCAGTGCGGTGGACGGCGATCTGCATCATCGATTGCTGGACCCGTCCAATTACAGCCCCGAACTTTATAAGACCGCGCTCGCGCCCTTGGTGCGTTTCCACTCCGCCAACGCCGATCTGTTTTACGTCTACACGATGGCAGTGCAAGACGGCGTTCCCCGCTTCATTCTCGATACCGCCGCCTCCAGCGACCTCCGCACCGCACACAAGCTGCGCGCATCTGGCTATATGCAGCCATTCGAGCTGCGCCAAGAGTACGCGGATGGCTGGCTGGAGCAGATTGCTGCCGGTGAGACCTACGTCACCCCGACCTACGAACACGACGACTACGGCTATTTCCTCACTGCCCACACGCCGATTTACGATAGCCAACACCGCTATAGCGGCTTTGTGGGTGTCGATTTCGACATGGACTACTACCTGGCGGAAGAGGCGCGATTTCGCGTCATCGAGGCGGGAAGCCTAGTGGGCGCGGCGCTCATGGCCCTGCTCATCGGTTATCTGGTGGCTCTCCACTATGGCGACCTGCAGCGCCGCCTGCGACAGCTCTATCAGCGGGCAAATCATGACGAGCTCACGGGCTTGCTCAATCGTCGTGGGGCGAAGGACGCAGTGAACGCCGCTCTGATGGGGCAAGCCGCAAACTGCGCGATGCTGCTGGTTGGGATCGATCAGCTGAAGATGGTCGTCGCGATGCGCGGGTACGCCACCGGGGACGCGGTCATTGCCAATACCGCGGATGCCATTCGCAGATGTGCAGGTGACGCGGATATCTGCGCGAGGCTCGGAGAGGGTGAATTCATGATTTTCTCCACCGATGGCGATGCGGCCAGAGCCAGCGACATCGCGGAGCGAATTCGCAGCCGACTGTCCGGCGGCGAGCCGGAACTTGCCGAGTTGAAGGCCAGCGTGTCGATCGGCATCGCCGCGCATGTCGGGACCGACACCGATTTCACCCGGATGTATCGCGACGCGGATTGCGCGCTTTATCAGGCAAGCATCGAGGGGGACGGCCACAGCGTGGTGTTCACGACCCCTGCGGCAAGCAAGAACATCGCAGCCGGCGCACCCGCTCTCACCTAGCTCGACATTCTCGTCTAAAACTGTCGACCCGAGCTGCGGCTATCGCTTCTCGCCCGCGCCCGGTGCGGGCTCGTGGGTGGATGGTGCGGGAGCGGCAGGGGCACTGGCCGGCGTCGATCGGCCGGACGCAATCGCATTCAGCGCGGCCTCGATCTCCTTCTTCAGCGCCTCGTTCGGATTGAGCGTCAACGCCTGTTTGTAGTCGGCCACGGCGCGGTCGGTATCGCCCTTGCCGCGATAAGCGTCGCCGCGATTGCGGAACGCCAGGGCGAAATCCGGCTTGAGCTTGATCGCCAGGTCGAGATCCTGGATCGCCTTGGCGTATTCGCCCTTGGCGTTGTAGAGGACGGCGCGGTTGTTCAGTGCGCTGGTGTTTTCGGGATTGAACTTGAGCGCTTCCTCGTAGTCGGCCAGCTCGGCGGCGGGATCTTTCTGGGTAAGTCCGCGATCGACATATACGCCGGCCAATACCCTCTCGATGATCTTCCGCTTCTCGTCGGTGGGGTTGAGCGAAAGCGCCTTGCGGTAGTCCTCGATGGCGCGGTCGTATTCTTTCTTGTTGTTATAGGCGTCGCCACGGCCGCTATAGGCCTTGAGGAAACCGGGATCGGCGGCGATCGCGGCGTTGAAATCGGCGATAGCCGCGTCGTAGTCGCCCTTGTCGACCAGGCTGTTGCCGCGATTGGAGTAAGCGAGCAGGTTCTTGGGATTGAGCTTGATTGCGTCGCTGAAATCGGCAATCGCGCGATCGAGCTCGTGCTTCGACTTGTACTCCACGCCGCGATTGTTGTGCAGCTCGGAGAGCAGATCGCCATCGAATTTGCCGGAGGCGATGGCGCGGTCGCATGCGGCAATGGCCGGGTCGCCGGAGGTCTCGGCGCAGGCCTTGTAGTCGGGATCGGATTTGAGCACCGAGTTGGGGCCGGGAATGAAGGTGGTCGAGCTCGAGTCCGCCTCGATCGTCACCGTCGCCACGATGGCCGGCAGAGTAAAGCTGACGGGTCCGGTGAAGGGATTGAGCCGCGTCCCCTTCTGGCGCTTCTCGGCCTTGTTCACCGTGAAGGGCGAATCCTTGAACTCTCTGACGCTGAAATTCTTGCCCTTACCCCAGGTGGTCTTCACTTCCTTGCCGTCCAGCATGTAGGGACCGGTCTCGGCGGTCCAAAGGAAGTTGGTGAGCTCGGCGAGGCTTTTCGGCGTCACGCAAGCTTGGGGGTCGGCGCTGAACCAGCCTTCGCTCACCCAGCCTTGCGGCGTCTCGTGCGCGACGGAGAAGTGTACGGTGCGCTCGAACTTGTTGCAGAATTGAACGCCGGCCAGAGCGGGCGAACACCATAAGAGGGACAAGAGCAAGACCAGCGGCCGACGCATCGTTCGCCTCCCTTCCCAGGGTAAGCGCATGGAGAATACTTGTCTTGAGGCGCGCTTACTTGGGGACAAGTGGCCGCAAAGTAGCATTACTCGGCCCACTGAGGAAGTTACCGTCACGCAATGCAAACGTTACAATCACGCAATGCGTTAGGTTGCTGGGCCAAGTGTTCCATCGCGGCCTGACCTTCCCGCTGCGATGGAAGCAGCGCGTGGCTGGTCGCTTACCGCGGTTACCTGTCTGTTAGGGTCTTTTGCTAGTGTTGGGCGATGCAGAACGTCACGAGAAGCGTCCTACTGCTGATAATGGCCATGAGCGTGGGTCTCGCGCTCGGCGCGGTGACGAAATTCGCCTTCGGCTACGACTTGTCGCCTAAGGCAGGAATCGCCCAAACGCCCTAAGCCGTCCCAAGAGAGGGCCGCTCAATCGTCTTTGTGCGACTTCTTGTAGATCTTCCACTGATCCTTGCACCAGTGCTTGAAATCCTTGCGCGCCGCGTGATCGTCGGGGAACTCCGCCTTGGCGGCGTCAGCGCAGCCACTGTGCTTGTATTCCGCGGCGCTCAGCGGACCGGCTGCAGCGCCAACCAGCAGCAGCCCGGCGGTTGCCCAAACCAACGTTAGTGTCTTCAACATCGTCAAGTCCTCCTGCGAAATTGTCTGATCGGTGGGGCAATCCCAGCGCCTCCCTAGTTTGCCATCAAGGAGGCATTTTCAGGGTGAGCGATTTGCCGCGCGGCTGAACCTTTCATCGAAGGCCCTCGGCAAAGGTCCTATAGTCCGCCGGGACGGCGGGGCACGAAGGGGCGAACATGAAATACGTTATCAGTTGGCGCGAGAGACCGGCAGCCTCCTTTGGCGACTACGAGGCCGCGCAAGAACGGGTGCTCAAGATATTCAGCAAAGACTGGAAAATGCCGGCGAGTTTTACGGTGCATCAGTTCGTGATCCGCGTCGGCGACTACGGCGGCTACATGATCGTCGAGACCGACAGTCCGACCGACATTCATTACTTCGCGAGCGTGTTTGCGATTTTCCAATTCAAGGTGGAACCGGTCATCGATGTGATGGACGCGGTGGCGGTCGAGATCCAAGCCATCGACTACCGCAGGAAGAACGCTCCCTAAGCGGCAGCCGCGCCTCCTCAATTCTATCTCGCAGCACCGATCGATCCCGCCAGTCCTGTCAGCGCGCGTCCATCGGCACGTAGCTGCGCTCGGTGGCGCCGGTATAGAGCTGGCGCGGCCTGCCGATGCGTTGCGAGGAATCGTCGATCATCTCTTTCCACTGCGCGATCCAGCCGACCGTGCGGGCGATGGCATAGATCACGGTGAACATGTCCGTCGGGAAGCCGAGCGCCTTCAGGGTGATCGCCGTGTAGAAGTCGATGTTGGGAGGGAGCGTATTGTCGATGAAATATTCATCCGAGCGCGCGATGCGTTCGAGCTCAAGCGCGACCTGGAGCACCGGATCCTCGCGGAGGTGGCTCCCCACGGTTTCGAGCACCTCGTGGCAAGCCGTCTCCATGATCTTCGCTCGTGGATCGTAGCTCGTGTAGACGCGATAGCCGAAACCGATGAAGCGGAACGGATCGTTCTTGTCCTTGGCGCGCTTGATGTATTCCGGAATGCGGTCGACCGAGCCGATCTCCTGCAACATCGTCAGCACCGCCTCGTTGGCACCGCCGTGCCCAGGGCCCCACAGCGAGGCGATTCCGGCTGAGATGCAGGCGTAAGGGTTGGCTCCCGACGATCCGGCAAGACGGACCGTGGAGGTGGAAGCGCTCTGCTCGTGGTCGGCATGAAGAATAAAGATTCGCCTCACGGCGTTGGCGAGGCGGGGGTCGACCTCGTAGTCACGCCCCGGCCCGGCAAAGCACATATGCAGGAAATTCGCTGAGTATTTCAGCTCGTTCCTGGGATACACGAACGGCTGGCCCGTCGAATATTTGTAAGCCATCGCGGCGATGGTCGGCATTTTCGCGATCATGCGGATGCTCGCCATGTCGCGCTGCGCCGGATCCTTGATGTCGATCGAGTCGTGATAGAACGCCGACATTGCGCCAACCACGCCGACCATGATCGCCATGGGATGCGCGTCGCGGCGGAACCCGGAGTAGAACCGGGTCATCTGCTCATGCACCATGGAGTGCTTGACGATGCGGTTGTCGAAAGTCTGGTGCTGCTGGGCCGTGGGCAGATCGCCGTAGAGCAAGAGGTAGCAGGTTTCGATAAAGGTGCTGTGCTCGGCGAGCTGTTCGATCGGATAGCCGCGATAGAGCACGATGCCTTTGTCGAAATCGATGAAGGTGATCTTCGACTCGCAGCTTGCCGTGGAGGTGAAACCCGGGTCGTAGGTAAAGCAGCCCGTCTCCTGGTAAAGGGTACTGATGTCGATGACGTCGGGGCCCAACGTGCCCTTGCGGATCGGCAAGTTGCAGCTGGTATCGCCGATCGTGACGGCTGCCTCCGCACTGCCCTTCGCGACAGCGCCCTTCCTGCTGAGATTCTTTGCAACGGTCATCTGTCGGAATCCTCTTTCCAGCTCTCGGCAGCGATAAAGCGCGGATAATGAAATTTTGGCCGCCTCGATGGCACGGTCGACCGCGGCCCACAGCAGAAACACTACAAGAAGAGCCTGATTTTGGCCGCCTCGGCTCGAGGAGCGTCTTCGAAAGCCTACTTGGCCGGGCCGCAAGGCTCAAGCCGCGTCGTGCGCGTGCGTGCGCATGTGACACTTAGCCGAAAATGTTATCCGGGCTTGGTGTGTGACATCACTTCGCGCCTTGGGGCGAGGCGTTCCGGCGCGTCTAAGACGGCTCGCGTTCTCGCACCGGCGTCTTCGCCGCGGCCCCGGCGAGCGAGGCCTCGACCGCGGCGCGATAGTCGAAGCGGTCGATATAGGGCTTGAGGCGATCGATGACTTTCCGCTTCAGCGCCGCCGGCATCTCGTAGCGCGAGACCTTGTGCTCGGAGCGCTCGGCGAGGAATTCGCGCATCGGCGCCTCGGCCCGCTCGAAGTTCGGGATGTCGAGCCGCTGATAGATGTCGCGCATCGCAGCAACCGGGTCCTTGACGAAGTCCTCGTAGCGCAGCTCGACCAGCCGATCCTTGGGGATCAGATGCCGGTCCTCCTCGTAGTCTTCGGTGAGCCGCGCAAACATGTCGAGCACGTAGTCGTCGAGCCAGGGATCGAGATTGGGCGGATTGTGCAGGCCCTGCACCGAGTAAAGCGCGCGCCAGAGCTTCACCGTCGAGGGGAAGACGTTGAGCGGATTGCGCGCGAGATAGACATAGCGTGCGTCGGGAAACAGCTTGGTCAGCAGCTTGAGCCGCGCGGCATTGGCGGGCGTCTTCATCACCAGCCGCTTGCCGCCATGCTTCAGCAGCAGCCGCCGGTAGAACCACATATAGGCGTCGGCCCATTTCTTCTGCTCCGCCTCGGGCACGCCCTTGAAGTCGAGATATTCGCTGTCGGCGGGACCGAAACGCGGCCAGGCATGGGTGAGGTAAGGCGTGCCCTCGCCCAGCATCATCATGCCGAACTCTTCTTCCTGCGGGCGGTCGAAGCCGACCGGCACGTCGTCCTGCGGCCGCTTCTTGGGCAGCAGCCCCCGCATCACCTTGGACAGCGCCTGCTCGGTCAAGAGGAAATGATGCGGGAAAAAACACTCGAAGGTGGTGGGGTAAGCGAGATCGGGATCGACCGAGAACAGGTCGTGCAGCAGCGTGGTACCGGTGCGCCAATGGCCGATGACGAAGATCGGCGGCGGGGTGAGCGGCAGCGCCTCGGCGGCCTTCTTGTACTTCGCTTCGGAGAGCCAGTAGAGCACCGAGTTCCACGGCACCCAGAGGAACAACAGCAGCGTGTCGGGGATGCAGTTGAGCGTGAAGGCGTAGTTGCCGCGCTTGAACAGCTTGAGCAGCGCGGCCGGCCGCATGCCGAACCAGAAATAGATCAGCCGGCCGCCA
Source organism: uncultured Alphaproteobacteria bacterium (assembly GCA_963798815.1). Taxonomy (GTDB): domain Bacteria; phylum Pseudomonadota; class Alphaproteobacteria; order Rhizobiales; family Methyloligellaceae; genus Methyloceanibacter. The sequence continues at coordinate 103,354 of CAWCUW010000003.1, read as the reverse complement.
TAGCGCTCGATGGTGAACGTCGGCATGCGCGGCTTGGCGCGGCGGCGGCGGGAAACTTGGCCGGCCTCTTCCTCCGGCACGAGCTCGTAATCAGGCACGCAAACGCTCCAACGGGCAAAGGGATTGGGATCGATCCTGGCTCCGCGTGGTAGCCGCGATCAATGGCGAAGGGAAGGCCTTTCGGCGCTTTCTGCTAGCTCTGCAGCGCGGCCTTCACGGCGGCGGCGAGTTCCTTGAGATCGAAGGGCTTTTGCAGGAACATAAAGTCCTCGTTCTCGGCGAGATGCTGGCGGAAGGCGTCCTCGGCATAGCCGGAGATGAAAATCACCTTGAGGTCCGGGCGCTGGCGGCGAAGTTGCGCGAACAGAGTTGGGCCGTCCATCTCGGGCATGACCACGTCGCTCACCACCAGATCGACCTCGCCCTGGTGGTTGGCGAATACCTCGAGCGCCTCGACGCCGGTGGTCGCCTGGAGCACGTTATAGCCGCGCTGGCCGAGCGCGCGGGCGGCGAAGCTCCTCACCGCATCCTCATCCTCGACCAAGAGCACGGTGCCCTGCCCGGTCAGGTCCTTGGGCTTCTCGGGACGCCGCTCGATCTTTTCCGGCTCGGCCTCGGCTTCGGCGATCGTCTCGACATAGCGCGGCAGGTAGACGCGCATGGTGGTGCCGCGGCCCTCCTCGCTCGCGGGGAAGACATAGCCGCCGGTCTGCTTGACGATGCCGTAGACGGTGGAGAGACCGAGCCCGGTGCCGCGGCCGATCTCCTTGGTGGAGAAGAACGGCTCGAAGATTTTCAGCATCACCTCGGGCGTCATGCCGGTGCCGGTATCGCTCACCTCGATCAGCACATAGTCGCTGGCCGGCAGGTGCTTGTTGCCGAGCTCGCGCGCTTGGCTTTCGCTGACATTGGCGGTGCGGATCACGAGCTTGCCGCCCTCGGGCATGGCGTCGCGCGCATTGACGGCAAGGTTGATGATCACCTGCTCGAATTGATGCAGATCCGCCTTCACCGGCCAGAGGTCGGACGCCTGCTCCAGCTTGAGCTCGACATTCTCGCCGAGCAGGCGGCTGAGCAGGATGGAGAGCTCCGACAGCACGTCGCCCAGCGCGAGCTTCTGCGGGCGCAGGGTCTGCTGGCGCGAGAAGGCAAGCAGTTGGCGCACCAGGCCCGCGGCCCGGTTCGCATTCTGCTTGATGTTCATGATGTCCTGGAAGGCGGGATCGGTCGGCCGGTGATTCATCAGCAGGAAGTCGGAGAAGCCGATGATCGCCGTCAGCATGTTGTTGAAGTCGTGCGCGATGCCGCCGGCGAGCTGACCGACCGCCTGCATCTTCTGCCCTTGCGCGATCTGCATCTCGAGCGCGCGCTGCTCGGTGATGTCGATGGCGTAGGCGATGGCCGCCTCGCCTTCGCCATCGGTCTGCTCGATGGGGCTCAAATAGATCCTGCCGCTGCGGTCGCGGTCGCCGGCAAAGGCGATGTCGACCGGCCCGATCTGGCTTTGGCGGGCCAGCGCGGCGTCGAGCGCGCGGCGAAGCTCGGGATGGCTCCCGGGCTCGACCAGCGATTCCAGCCGCACCTTCCTGCCCTCGTCGGCGGCGCCGAATAAGCGCATGAAGGCGGCGTTGGTCGCGCTGATGCGGCCTTCGCCATCGACCGTGGCGATGGCGATCGGCGCCGAATGGAACAGGCGCGCAAATCTGAGCTCGGCGGCGCCGGCCTCCTCGGCCTCGCCCGGACCGCGGCTCAAGACCAGCGCATGCGCCAAGGCCCCGCTCGATCCGGGGCGCGGCAGGCGGTGCAGGACGCGCACCGGCAGACTGGTGCCGTCGGCCTTGACCAGATCGATATCGAAGCGGCGGGTGGCGCCCTGGCTCTGTCCGCGGCCGCTGCGGGCGATCAGCGCGGCGCTGTCGGCGGACATGATCTCTTCGAGCTTGAGCGCGCGGCCGGCGATCTCCGAGAGGTCGAGGCCGAGCCACTGCGCGAGCGTCGCGTTGAGATATTCGATGGTTCCGTCGGCGTCGGCGGTGAAGAAGCCGGCCGGGGCGCTGTCGAGATAGGCGATGGCCGACTGCACCTTGGCGAAGCTTGCCTCCTCGCGCGCGCGGTCCATGGTGATCTCATCGACCTGCCACACGGTGAGCGCGCCTTTGCGTCCGGAGCGCGGGTCGGGCGGCATCGGCTGCACGGAGATGCGGAACCAGCGCGGCGCAATGCCGGTCTCGTCCTCGACTTCGCCGGGCGGCGGCAGGCGGAACTCCTCTTTCAGGCTCCTCCCCTGCTGCGCCGCGCGAGACAGGCGGAAGATGCACTCGGCAAGATGCGGGTTGCCGGCGAAGGCGCGGTCGGGCGCGGGCACGTTCGCTTCGGCGTCGAGGCCAAGCAGATCGCGATAGGACTCGTTGGCGTAGAGCACGCGCCCGGCGCTGTCGGCGATCAGCGCGCCTTGCGGCAGGTTGTCGACAAAGGCCTTGGTGACGTCGTTGCGCGCATGCCGGCTGCCGAAATGCAGAATGCCGACGGCGCCGGCGAACAGGCAGAACACGCCGACCACGGCAAGTCCGGCCAGGATGGCGAGCACAAACGGCTCGGCCATCTCGCGCGACACCATGGCGAGGCCGACGGCGGCCACCGCGAGCGCCAGCGCCAGCACCACCACGAGGCCGACGCTGCCGTCGCGCTCGGTGCGGTCTGCGGCGGGCGTGGCGTAGCGCATGGGCACGTCGATATCGGTCATGGGCTTTGCAAAATAGCCGATTCGGAAATGTCTTGACCGAACATTGTCATACCCCGGCTGAACAAGCCCATGCGGCCCTGTGGCTCTCCAGCCTTGGAACGATCGCCGCAGCGTTGCCTTATTCGGTGCCTGGATGGTGGTTAATGCACTGTTAACACCGAGCGCGTAGGACCTCGTGCCATGGTCGATTTCAACACTCTCATCCTTGCCGTCGCAGCAATCCTGTTCGTCATCGCCCTCGGCTCGCTGGTGGTCTGGGCCTTCAAGACCTTCTTCGGCGGCTCGCCGAGCGGCCAGGGCTTCATGCGGCCCCGCGACAAGCGGCTCGGCGTGGTCGAGACGGCGAGTGTCGATGCCAAGCGCAAGCTGTTTCTCCTGCGCCGCGACGATGTCGAGCATCTGGTGATGATCGGCGGCCCCATCGACATGCTGATCGAGACCGGAATCAAAGGCCGCCCGCATCTGGAGCCGCCGCTCGAAGACGTGATCATTGCCAAGAGCGAGACCCGGCCGGCACCCGATTTCAGTAAGAGCTAGAAATTTAACCCTGTTTTTCGGTTGACTGTTGCATAAATGCTACAGGCAGTTTCACTTGGCATGGGTCTTAAATTGAGGTAAACAAACATTTCGAGCTTACGGTGGCCCTGTGTAGTTGGGGTAGGCGGAGAGGCGACGCCGGTAATTTCACCGCTAGTACCGTAAGAACGCCGGCAGTTCCCTGCTAATGGTCCGACACCGACTGGCTCAGGCCAGTCATGTCAGTCCCCCAAACCTCTTCACTCCCCGCCCTCCAGCGGGGAGTTTTTTTATCCCCGCACGCCCGCGCAAAGTTAATGTGGCGAATGCTTCCCCGCCCGGCCGCCCTACTCGTCTGCTTGCTCGGCCTATGGACCGCGACGCTTCCCGCGAGCGCGAGCGAGATGCCAAAGGATTTCGTCTATCTGCGCGACGTCGATCCCACCATCCAGCAGGACATGCGCTATGCGGGCGCCAACAACTTCACCGGCGGCCCCGTGCCGGGCTACGACGCTGGCGAATGCGTGCTGGCGCGGCAGGTCGCGGAAGCGCTGAAGGCGGTGCAAGCCGACCTTAGGGCCAAGGGATTAGGCCTTCTGGTCTATGACTGCTATCGCCCCACCACGGCGGTGGCCGCCTTCGTCGACTGGGCAAAGCTGCCGGACGATTTGCGGGCCAAGGCGACGTGGTATCCCAATCTGAACAAGTCCGACCTGTTTCCTGAATACATCGCCACGCGCTCGGGCCATTCGCGCGGCGCCACGCTCGATCTCACGCTCGAGCCGCTCGAAGCGGCGGGTGAGGCTCAAGCCGGAGCGGATGCCCAGCCGCGTGCTTGCACCGCCGCGCAGGAGGGACACGCGCCCGATGGCAGTCTGGCCATGGGCACGAGCTTCGACTGCTTCGACATGAAGGCCAATACCGCGGCTTCGGGTTTGACGGGAGAAGAACGGAGCAATCGAGCGATGCTGGTCGAGGCGATGCAGGCGCGCGGCTTCAAGAACTACCCGATGGAGTGGTGGCACTTCACGTGGCAGCCGGAGCCCTACCCCGACACATATTTCGATTTCCCCATCAAGCCACGTCCCACCGCCGGCAAAGGGTGACGGCCAAGCGAAATCCGAATCTGGTTGCGACCGCCGTCCCGGCGCGGCTCGACCGGCTTGGTTGGGGACGGTTCCATAGCCTCGTCGTCGTCGCTCTGGGCATCACCTGGATTTTGGACGGCCTCGAAGTCACGCTGGCCGGCGCCGTCGCCGGAGCCCTGAAGGAGAGTCCGGTTCTTAGACTGACCAACGCCGAGGTCGGGCTCGCATCGAGCTTCTATCTCGCAGGGGCCGTGTTGGGAGCGCTGCTGTTCGGCTGGCTGACCGACCGGCTCGGTCGCAAGCGGCTTTTCTTCATCACGCTCGCGCTCTATCTCGTCGCCACCGCCGCCACGGCCTTCTCCTGGAATTTCGTCAGCTTCGCTTTGTTCCGCTTCCTGACCGGCGCCGGAATCGGCGGGGAATACACGGCCATTGCCTCGACCATTCAAGAGTTCATTCCGGCGCGCTATCGCGGCCATACCGACCTCGTCATCAACGGCAGTTTCTGGATCGGCGCGGCGCTTGGCGCGGCCGGCTCGATCGTGCTGCTCGATCCCGCGCTGCTTCCCCCCGATTACGGCTGGCGCGCGGCGTTCTTTATCGGCTCGGTGCTTGGTCTCGGCATCCTGGTGATGCGCGCCTGGATTCCGGAATTGCCGCGTTGGCTCGTGACCCACGGCCGCGCCCGCGAGGCGCACATGATCCTCGATCAAATCGAAGACGGTCATCGACGGCGCGGGCATCACCTGCCAAACGAGGCGCTGCCGAAGTTCCGCCTGCACGCGCGGCGCTTCACACCGCTGCACGAGGTTTGGTGGACGCTGTTTCACAGCCATCGACGGCGAACGCTGGTGGGTCTTAGCCTGATGGTGGCACAGGCCTTCTTCTACAACGCGATCTTCTTCACCTACGCGCTGGTTCTCACCGAGTTCTATGGCATCGGCGCCGATCAAGTCGGTTGGTATCTCCTGCCGTTTGCCGCCGGTAATTTTCTCGGACCTGTCTTACTCGGGCATTGGTTCGACACGATTGGACGGAGGCCGATGATCGCCTTCACTTACGCGCTGTCAGGCCTCTTGCTGGCGTTGACCGGAGCCTTGTTTGCCGCGGGCTTGCTGTCGGCAACCGGGCAGACCGCCGCGTGGACGATCATCTTCTTCTTCGCCTCGGCGGCGGCTAGCTCGGCCTATCTCACCGTGAGCGAGACCTTCCCGCTGGAGATCCGCGCGCTGGCCATCGCCTTCTTTTACGCGGTCGGCACCGGCATCGGGGGAATTGGAGCACCGTGGCTGTTTGGCGCCTTGATCGATAGCGGCTCCAAGGCAAGCCTGTTTGCGGGCTATCTGCTAGGCGCGGGCCTGATGCTCGCTGCCGGGCTGATTGCGCTTCGCTACGGGGTCGATGCCGAGCGCAAGCCGCTCGAAGCGGTGGCCACGCCGCTGTCGGCCGCCGATTAACTACTCGTCGCGGTAGACGCGCTCGCGGCGCTCGTGGCGCTCCTGCGCTTCGACGCTCAAGGTGGCGATGGGCCGGGCGTCAAGCCGCTTGAGGCTGATCGGCTCGCCGGTCTCCTCACAATAGCCGTAGGTGCCGTCGTCGAGGCGGGCGATCGCGGCGTCGATCTTGGCGATCAATTTGCGCTGCCGGTCGCGGGCTCTGAGCTCGAGCGCGCGCTCGGTCTCCGAGGTGGCCCGGTCGGCGATATCGGCGTGTTGTGCCGAATCGTCGTGCAAATGCTGGAGGGTCTCCTTGGTCGAGCGGAGAATCTCGTCGCGCCAATTGAGCAGCTTCCGGCGGAAATAGGCCCGCTGGCGATCGCTCATGAAGGGTTCGTCCTCAGATGGGCGGTAGTCTTCGGCAATTTTTCTTTTAGGCCGCATGGTCGTTTCCAGACGCATCCGTTTCCTCTTTGGGTTTAAGACCCTGCTCCCCTTAACCGGTTCGCGCATGTTCAGCGACCCCACCCGGGCAGCCACGTATTTACGGAAGCGAGTCCACAAGTCAAGCGGCAGACGTGCTTGACAAAAGCGCGAAGCACCGTCAGCGCAATCATTGCAAATCCGTCATATTTTCCGAGGGTTGGCGGAGCCCGTTTGTTAGGCAGGCCTTAGCGGGCCGTGCGATACCCATTGGCCGGGCAAGAGCGCAAAGGACATTCCCGAGTCGTGCCGATCTCGAGCTACAGCCAAGCCACCGGCGACGTTTTCCGCAGCATCGGCGATTACGCCAGCGGCCTCGTCACGCCCTCCCTCAAGCTTGGCGTCACCGGGCTCGCCCGCTCCGGCAAGACGGTGTTCATCACCGCGCTCGTGCACAATCTCATTGCCGGCGGGCGGCTCCCCTTTTTCGACGCGGCGGCGCAAGGGCGGATCGCGCGCGTCTATCTCGAGCCGCAGCCGGACGATGTCGTGCCGCGCTTCGAGTATGAGAAGCATCTCGCCGATCTGGTGGCCGATCCTCCGCGCTGGCCGGAAAGCACGCGCCGCATCAGCCAGCTCCGCCTCACCATCGAATATGCCTCGACGCGGTTTTGGAAACGGCAGCTCGGCCGCGAGAGCTTGCATATCGACATCGTCGATTATCCCGGCGAGTGGCTGCTCGATCTGCCGCTGCTTCGGCTCGACTATCGGGAGTGGTCGCGGACCGCACTCGAGCAGGGCCGGGCGCCGGCGCGCAAGACGGCGTCGAAGTCGTGGCGCCAGGCGCTGGCCGAGATCGATCCCGCCGCGCGTGCCGACGAAGCGCTCGCCGAGACGCTCGCCGATCTGTTCAAGGACTATCTACGCGAGGCGCGCGCCGATCTCTACGCGCTGTCGACGCTGCCGCCGGGGCGCTTCCTGATGCCGGGCGATCTCGCCGGCTCGCCCGCTCTCACCTTCACCCCGCTCGATGCCAAGGATGGGACGAGTTTCCCGCGCGGCTCGCTATGGAGCATGATGGAGCGCCGTTACGAAGCGTATAAGAGCTATGTGGTGCGGCCTTTCTTCCGCGAGCATTTCGCGCGGCTCGACCGACAGATCGTGCTGATCGACGTGCTGACGGCGCTGAACGGCGGGCAGCCCGCGGTCGCCGATCTCGAGCGCGCCATGACCGAGATTCTCGAATGCTTCAGGACCGGAGCGAACAGCCTGTGGTCGAGCCTGTTCGCCCCGCGCATCGACCGCATCGTACTCGCCGCCACCAAGGCCGATCATCTGCACCATCAGAGCCATGACCGGCTCGAGGCGATCCTCGCCAAGCTCGCGGGCCGGGCGATGGCGCGCGCCGAATATGCCGGCGCCGAGGTGAAGGTTCTAGCGATGGCCGCGATCCGCGCCACCCGCGAGGGCGAAGCGAAGCGAAACGGCGAGACGCTGCCTTGCATCGTCGGCTATCCGCTGCCGGGCGAGATCATCGGCAAACGGACCTTCGACGGCAGCGAGCAGTTCGCCATCTTCCCGGGCGACCTGCCGGAGGATCCTGAAGCCGCCCTGAAAGGGTGGCAAACCGAGCACGGCGAAATGCGCTTTGTGCGTTTCAGGCCGCCAAATCCCCTGCCGCTCCCTTCCGGAGGCTTCGCGCCCTTCCCAAATATCCGCCTCGACCGCGCCATCGAGGCGCTGATCGGAGATCAATTGGCATGAACAAAAAAACGCAGCGCAGACCCGCGGCCTTCCGCGTCGAGGAGGTGGACGTGTTCGTGCCGCCTTCTATGCCGGACCTTACGGCAGAGCCGGCGGCGCTGCCGGTTCCGCGCGCCCGCGCCATGCCCGATCTCGGCCGGGGCCTGCGCTGGGGCAGCATCTTTATCGGCGCGCTAGGCGGGCTCGTCAGTCTGCTCGCTTCGCTCTGGCTCTACGACTATGTGCTGGCGCTGATCGCGCGCGAGGATTGGATCGGTTGGGCGGCTGTCGGGCTGCTCGCGCTCGTGCTGCTCGCGTTGGCGATGATCGTGCTGCGGGAGATCGCCGGGCTCGCGCGGCTCGGCCGGCTCGGCAAGATCAGGCACGAGGCCGACAGCGCCGCGCGCCAGAACGACAAGCCGCTCGCCATCGATGTCGCCGACCGCTTGAAGCGCTTCTACGCCGGACGCAAGGATCTCGCCTGGGGGCTGCAACGCCTCGCCGAGCACGAGCACGACATTATGAATGCGGCAGAGCTGTTGCGGCTCAGCGAGCGCACGCTGGTCGCGCCGCTCGACCCATACGCGCGCACCATCGTCGCGGCGTCGGCCAAGCGCGTGTCGGTGGTCACCGCGGTGAGCCCGGGCGCACTGATCGACATGCTGTTCGTGGCCACGGAGAATTTGCGCATGCTGCGCAGGCTCGCCACGCTCTATGGCGCGCGGCCAGGCACGCTCTCTTTGCTCAAGCTCGCACGCATGGTGGTCACCCATATCGTGCTGACCGGCGGCATTGCGCTCGGCGACGACGTGATCCAGCAGGTGATCGGGCACGGGCTGACCGCCAAGCTCTCGGCCCGGCTCGGCGAAGGCATCTTCAACGGCGCGCTCACCACCAGGATCGGCATCGCCGCGATCGATGTGTGCCGGCCGCTCCCGTATATCGAGAGCCAGAGGCCGCGCTTCCGCGAGCTGGTCGCCGAGGTCGCCGGCGTGCGCTGAAAACTAGCTCACCAAACGGCAGCCATCGACGGCGACCTGCTGGGATTGGCCGTCCTTGAATTTCAGCGTGACCGTGACCTTGTCGGCGCAGGTGAGGCCGCCGGCACTGACGCGGAAGCCGGTCTTTCCGTCCCTCGACACCAGCGCCTGCGGCATGACCGCGGGCGTATTGAATTCGTAGGCGACCACGGCGAGCCGCTGCTTCACCTCGTCAGGCGCATCGAGCCAGAACTCGAAATGAAACAGCGAGCGGCCCCGTTCCTCACCCTTGATCTCGGTGGCCTTGGCCTTCACCCACCCCTCGACCGCGCTCGGCTTCGGCAGGGCAACCGGTATCGGAGGCGGACTCGGCGTTTCCGGCGCGCGCGGCGGCAGCGACGCCGTGACGTCAGCCGACGCGCTGGCGGCGCCGTCGGGCCGATAGGGCTCGACTGCGTCCCAAGGCAAAGCGTCCTTCGAGCTCGCTTCGAGCGGCCGGTGCTCCTCCCCCTTGGCTTCATCCGGCTTGGCTTGGTCCGGGTTGGCTTGGTCCGGGTTGGCTTCGTCCGCCTCGGCGTCGTCTGCTTTCGGCTTCTCGCTCACCCAAGGCTTCAGGGGAATGTCGGCGAGCCCATCGAGGCGCGGTTCACCGGCGGGAGTTGTAGCCGCCGCCAGCGCCGATTCTTCGACAGGCATGGGCTTCACCGGCTCAGCCGGCTTGGCGACCTTGGCAATGAAGCTCTCGCCACCGGCAAGCGCCGCGACGTTCGGCATGGCTTCCCCGCCGCCGCCCTGGTCCGCGAAACGGACGAGGAGCACGCCAGGAAGTCCGACCGCCCCCGCGCCAAACGCAAGGACCGCCTCGAACGCGGCCAAGCCCGCCACCAACGCAAAACTAATAGTGCGGGCGCCACGGTGGTTGCCCACAGCACGCATGATTACCCGCAAAACGCCGCAGTCGCACGCGGAGCATTCCGCGCGATTTCCCCAGTGTAGCGGTATTGGCCGCCAAGGGAAGGCCCACATCGGTCCCCGGCCAAGGACAAGCCCCGGTGGATAATGGGGATAAGCTTCCCGCGCCTGATGCGCCGGACCGACCCTCATGTATGCTCTCAGTGTGAGTGGAACGGTTGTGGAAGGGGTCGGCGGAGAAATCCGACGGCACCGGGAAGCAGACGGAAAGCTCACGGGGCAAGGCAAGCCCGCGGTCGCTCATTGCCATGGGCGGCTCAAGGCGGAGGGGTGAGTAAGCGCAACGTGCCACGGTCTGGCGGCTTCGCCGCAATACCGTGAGGTGGAGTCGGCAGGGCACGGCGCGCCGCAAGTCCCACCGCTATTTGGCTTCAACCCGGCCAGGGCGGGAGCCACGTCGTAGCAACGCGACGTAAAATAAGGACCGTGGTCGGATCACGCCGCCGCTTCATGGGCAACCATGAGGCCGAGCGCGTGACAAGGGAGACCGAAAGGTCTCTCTCGCGGTTGCCGGACTGATCGTCCCGAACGGGCGGGAGGCTCGACATTCGCACAGGGAGGCGGGGCCCCAAAGCTCCGCCTTTCCTGTTTTTGGCGCCCTGCTTCGGCCCCTCTCTCGCCTCTTTACCGCGTCGGCGCCACGTCTAAGATCGCCCCCGCCATGCGAGGGACGCCCCAGACACGCGCCGCTTACGCCGCGCTTGCCATCGCCGCAGCGCTGCTCGCCGGCGCGCTGTCGAGCTGCGGCACGGTCGGCTCCTTGACGAGCAAGGACCCCGAGCAGGAAGCGCGCAACGTCGCCTTGGACGATCCTCTGGCCAGACCCACGCAGGTGGCATGGACCTCGGCGCGGGCAAGATATTGCGGTTTCGTCTTCGATCCCGCTCGGCTCAGGGCGAATTACATGGCCTCTGAGATGCAAGCCGGCGCCACGCCGGAGCAGATGGAGAAGATCGAGCGTGCCTACGACTACACGTTCCAGTCAGTGACGGCGACCATCAAGGATGACGTGAGCTACTGCGGCACCGAGCGGACGGCCGCGATCAGGAAAGACCTCAATCGCTATCTTGCCGGAGACTACGCGCCCTCGGCGCGTTTGGCGCGCTAGGGCTTCGCCTTGGGCTTCGGCTTCGGCAGCGGCGAATAAGCCGGCACCGCCTTGGCCGGCGCGGTCATCTCGACCCTGATCGCGTCGGCGAGCTTGGTCAGCGACGCCTCATCGCCCTCGCCGGCGAGGAGATAGGCGATGCCCGCCTGCGACCAGGCGACGCTGCCAAGTCCACCGTAACGCTTGAACGACGGCGCGGCAGACTCCTCGCCTGCTTTCGCATAGAGCGCGAGCGGCGCGCCGCTGGTGCCGAGATAAAGCAGCTGCGCCAAAGGCGCTTCGCCGGAGCGCAGTAGCTGCGCGCGCATGAAACGCAATCCATGGCCGGAGAGGTCCGGCACCGTGAGATTGGGGCCGATGGCTTGCGCGAGTTGGAAGGCGACGAGGTCGCGATTGCCTTGACTGTCGAGCCCGACTTCCAGGCTATCGCGGCTGAGCAAGGCGTGGGCACGGGCGACGTCCTCCTGCCAACTCGGCGGGATGCTGCCGACATAGTCCGGATCGGCGGCGCCCGAGGATTGCCGTGAGAATTCGGGAGTGGCGAGCGGCCAGCCGAAACCGGCAAGCAGCATGACGAACGCCGCCACCAACCCGGCTGTGGCCAGGCTGACCTTGGCGAGCGTCGACCAGGCGATGAAGAGACCTGGCGGATGCGGCGCGGGTGTCGCCGCGGCATCCGCCTCTTCGCCGATAAGGATGGCTTCGAAGGCCGTTTCGAGCCGGCTATGCGCGTCTTTCAGCGCAGCGACGCGCTTGGCGATGACGTCGTCTTGCTCGAGCACCTTCTCGACGGCCTGCGTCTGCTTGCGCGCGAGTTGCCCATCGACATAGGCCACCAGCAATTCGTCGCTGAGCTCGGTCATGAGGCAAGCTCAGGGTAGAGCGGCTCGACCGAGGCGCTGGCGGAGTTGGGCTCAGGCGCGCTCAAGCGGTCGGCGAGGCTTGCACTGACGCGCACCAGCCGCGCGCCGATCGTATCGGCCGGCACGTCGAGCACGCGGCCGGCGTCGATATGGTCGAAGCGCTCCGCATAGACCAAGAGCAAGGTCAGCCGTTGCTGCGGCGGCAGATTGCGCAGGAAGCCGGTGGTGAAATGATCGAAGGGCCGGCCATCCTCCGGGCGGAAGAGCTGCGCGAAGCTCGCATCGTCCGCCTTGGCCTGACCCATCGGATCGGCATGGCCGCGCAGCTCGGCGAGCCAAAGCTGGTAGATCTCGGCGAAGGCCCAGCGGTCCAGCGCGGTGCCGCGCTGATAACGGTGCTGCTCGGCAAGCATGAGCTGCAACGCGCGGCGCAACAGCGCCGTGCCTTGCTTGCGCCCGCCCACCAGAAGAGTGGCAAACCGCTTCAGCCGCGGCAGCATGGCAATGAGGCCGGGCCTGATGGAATCGTGGAATTCTTCTGCCTGCACTGAGATCGTCCCCCGCCGCTTGGGTGAGTGCTGGCTGCGCCGGGAACACCCCTCGCGAATCAAGAGGATAGCATATTTGGTGGAACCCCAGGGCCGCACACCGCAGTGAATTGCGACAAAAAGCGCTTGCGTCCCAAGGCAAGCTGCCCAATCCTTGCGCAAACGCGGGGAAAAGGTTCAATGTCGGTCGTGCCCCACCGCTCCGATAAGCCGGAGTCGCAGGCCGCTCCACCGGCGCGCCAGCGCGCGATCAATATTGCCGCGAGCATGGCCGAGCGGATCGCCAAGCTTGCCGACAAGACCGCGACCCAGACCAAGAGCGCGACAACCACGGCGGTCGAGGCAGGCAAAACCGGACTCTCGCGCGCCGCGGAGATCGGGCGGGAAAGCGTGCTGCCAGAGATCGAGCGCACCGGCAGCAAGCTCAAAGCGCGCACCCGTCCCGAGCGGCTGAAGCAGGACTACAACAATTATCTCTTCTGGCTACACGAACGCGTGCTCGATCCGCCGATCGAGACGCTGTTCTTCAAACCGACGAAAGATCCGGTGCCACTCGCCGGTCTGACCATCCGTGGCAACAATCGCGAGTTTGGCCACGACTACCGGCCGACGCCCTGCGCCCTGTTCGAGTGGATGGTCGGGGCCATCAATTACGATCTGTCGCGGCTCACGTTCGTCGATTACGGCGCGGGCAAGGGGCGCGTGCTGCTGCTCGCCTCACAGCATCCCTTCCAGGCTGTCGGCGGCATCGAGTTCGCCGAGGAGCTGCATGACGACGCCATCATGAACATCGCCCAGTTCCCGCGCAGCCGCATGAAATGCCGCAATGTGGAATGCGTGCTCGACGACGCGAGCCAAGTGGGGCCGCCCGGCGGCGAGGCGGTGCACTATTTCTTCAACCCGTTCGCGCGCGAGGTGTTCGCCGAGGTCCTGCACAATATCGTGGTGTCGTATCGGCAGCGGCCGCGCCGGCTCTATCTTATTCTGGTCGAGCCGGTGGCGACCGATTTGATCGACCATAGCGGGGTGTTTCAGCGGCTCGAGCTTCCGCTGATCGAGCGCAGCAAGGTGCGGCTGCTCAGCCCCTACGAGGTGGCGATCTACCGCTCGCTGGCGTGAGCTGCAAGCCGCGCGAGCCTACTTCACGCCGAGCTTCTTCTGCAGACTTGACGACGACGTGGTGTATTGGAAGATCAGCTTCTTGTCGGGATAGACATGTTTGTGCGCTTGCTGCGCCATGAGCGCCGCCTCGTGGAAGCCCGACAGGATGAGCTTCAACTTGCCCGGATAGGTGTTGATGTCACCGACGGCGAAGATGCCCTGTTCGCTGGTTTCGAATTTTGCCGTGTCCACCGGGATCAGATTCTCTTCGAGATTGAGCCCCCAATCGGCGACCGGACCAAGCTTCATGGTGAGGCCGAAAAACGGCAGCATCACCTCGACCGGCTGCTCGAAGCTCGCCCCGTCGGCGCCCTTCACCGTCACCGAGCGGAGCTTGCCGCCCTCCCCGTGCAGCTCGGTGACCTGACCGAGCTTGAAGCTCACGTCGCCCGTCTCGACGAGGGCGAGCATCTTCTGCACCGAGGCGGGCGCTGCGCGGAACTCCGAGCGCCGATGCAACAGCGTCAGCGACTTGGCAACCGGCTGCAAGTTCAAGGTCCAATCGAGCGCGCTGTCGCCGCCGCCGACGATGAGCACGTCGCGGCCCCGGAAGTGATCCATCTTGCGCACCGAATAGAACACCGAGGTGCCTTCATATTGCTCGATGCCGGGAAGCGGCGGGCGCTTCGGCGTGAAGGATCCGCCGCCGGCGGCAATCACCACGACCTTGGTTTCGAACACCTTGTCGGCGTCGGTCTTGAGTCTGAAGCCGCCATCGAGGCGCTCCAGCGTCTCCACGCGTTGATTGAAATGGAACTCGGCGCCGAACGGCTTGATCTGGTCCATGAGCTTGTCGGTCAGCTCCTGGCCGGTGACGATGGTCAGCCCGGGGATGTCGTAGATCGGCTTCTCGGGATAGAGCTCGGTGCATTGCCCGCCGGCCCGATCGAGAATGTCGATGACATGGCATTTGATATCGACCAGGCCGAGCTCGAACACGGCAAAGATGCCGACAGGCCCGGCGCCGACAATGACTGCATCTGTCTTGATAACTTCGGACATGGGTATCTCAGAACTGCTTATCGGGAATGCGCACCACGAGGCCGTCGAGCGCCTCGGTCACCTTGATCTGGCAGGACAGCCGGCTCGATGGCCTGATGTCGAAGGCGAAATCGAGCATGTCCTCCTCCATCTGCTCCGGGCTGCCGGTCGCCTCGCGCCAGGCGTCGTCGACATAGACATGGCACGTGGCGCAAGCGCAGGCGCCGCCACATTCGGCGGCGATGCCGGCAATCGAATTCTTCACCGCGGCTTCCATCACCGTCATGCCGGGCTCCGCCTCGACCACGCGTTCCGTTCCGTCGTTCTGGATAAAGGTAATCGTGGCCATGACATTGGCGGGCTTCGAGATATTTGCCGATCTTGGAGACCGGGCAGCGGGAGAGGCTCGCGCCCGATGAATAAAGGCGCGAGAGGGGGTGCCCGCTCGCGGCCCGTGCTCTATAGGGCAATTGACAATGAGACTCCAGAGGCTTCGCGCGGCGTCCTTGCCGGGCGATTTCGCCGCTCAGCGGTCCGCGAGCAGCCCGGTAATATAGTCCTCCGCCTCGCGCACCGAAGACTCGATCTCGCGGAGGCGAAGCGCCCTCGCCTCGGGCGGCGCCTCGCTCGACAGCGCCTCGGCGTTCGCGGCCGCCGCGGCGGCGCGCCAGGCGCCGATCGCCGAAGCCGAGCCTTTGAGCGAGTGGGCGGCGTCCTTCCAGTCCTTGTCAGAGCGCGCCGACTGGAGCCGCTCGAGATAGATCGGGGATTGGCTACAGAAGAGTTGCAGAACTTCACGCTCCAGCGCGCGCTCGCCAAGCGTATAACGCGAAAGATGCACAAGATCGACCGGCCTTGAAGAGGCCTTACGCCCCCCCTCGGCCTGCGGAACGTCGTCGCACACTGCCAATTCGCTGGTCATGAGGTCGTATTCTCCCTCGTTTTTCCCAGGTCTCACGCGCTCACTAGCAGAGTTCTCAGGACCCTTTTTGGGTACCGAAAGGGAGGCCGCGCGGCGATTATATGACGGCTTTGCGCGGGTGACCCCTGTTACCTTCTTGCAACCAACGCTCTCCCTCTTAGCCGATTCGCGCTCCTCACGCAGCAGAATCTATAAGCAATATTAAAGTCTTAGAGCGCGTCAACCATAACCGCCGATTAAACTTTTTTTAGCCCTAAAAATTCGTTAACGATTACAGGAGAGGGGGAAATGCGTCGGGGCCGATCCGGCTCGTCTTTTGTCCGGATTCCAGGGCCAGTTTTCTATGACGCTCCGCGCCGCTGCTGGTGGGTCTCGAGTAGCAAGGCGCGCAAAATTCTCTCATGAGTTTTCGTCGGTTGCGAGGAATGCGTGATGGCGCAAGAGCAAGCGAAGTCTGGAAGCGCGGCAGCGGGGGCAAAAGACCAAAAGCCTCTTGATGCGATGACCCGGTCCCGAGAGGACAAGTCCGGCGAAGGGCTTGAGCGGGGCGACCTTCCGAAGCGAACCTCCCTCGCCGAACGGCTCAAGGCCGAGCAGCGCAAGCGCGAGGGGATCGCCGAGCCGAAACGCGAGGAGCCGACGAAGCCGCCGGAGGAGCCGGTCGCCGCGAAACCCCCGATGGAGTTCGCCGAAGCGCCGGGCCCGAGCGCCGCGCCCACGCCGCCACGTCAATTCGTGCGCACCAAGCGCCCCGCCGGCCCTCCCCCGCAGCGCCGCCTCGCCACGCCGGCCAATGACGACGTTCCCTCGATCGGCGGGTTGATCTTCGCGCTTCAGCAAAGGCCCTCGCGCACGCCATTCCTGATGGCCCTCGCCGCCTCGGCGCTGTGGTTCATCGTCGGTGGCTTTTTCGCCTTCGGCCTGATTTCGACCCAAGTCGCCTCAAACGGGATGTCGGGCCTGCTTGGCAGCGCGTCTGCGCTCACCGCCGCCGTCGCCATTCTCGTGCCGATCGTCATCTTCTGGTTCCTGGCGCTGCTCGTCTGGCGCGCGCAGGAACTGCGCCTGATGGCCTCGGCCATGACCGAGGTCGCGGTCAGGCTCGCCGAGCCGGACAGGCTCGCCGAGCAGTCGGTCGCCTCGGTAGGGCAGACCATTCGCCGCCAAGTCGCCGCCATGAACGATGCCATCTCCCGAGCCATCGGCCGGGCGAGCGAGCTCGAAGCCATGGTGCATAGCGAGGTCGCCGCACTCGAGCGCTCCTACGGCGAGAACGAGATACGCGTGCGCGGGCTGATCAGCGAGCTCGCCACCGAGCGCGAGGCGCTTGCCAATAACAGCGCGCGGGTCAGCGAAGCCTTGAAGGGCGTCGGCCAGCAGGTCGCCCGCGACATCGCCACCGCGTCGAGCACGATCGACAAGAAGCTCTCAGAGCGCGGCATTCAGCTGACCGAGCTGCTCGTCGCCCGTTCGAGCGAAGCCGCCGAGCAGGTGCACAAGGCGCAGAACCGGGTGGCCGAAGCGGTGCCAGGGCTGCTCGAGCGTTTGAGCAAAGAGCAAGGACGCCTGTCGCAAGTAATCGAAGGCGCGACGCAAAACCTCGCCGCGCTGGAGAGCGTGGTGGTGCAGCGGACCTCCGCGCTCGACAAGACCATGAAGGAGCGCACCGAGGCGTTGCAGACGACGGTCGCGACCCGCATCAAGGGGCTCGAGACCTCGGTGGCGCAAGGCGCGATCCTGCTCGACAAGACGCTGAAGGACCGCACCGATGCCTTTAACGCCTCGATCGGCCAGAGCGCCGAGGCGCTCAACACCACGTTAAAGGACCGCACCGCCGGCTTCACCGGCCTCCTCTCTCAGGGCGCCGTCCTGATGGACAACACCCTGAAGCAGCGCACCGAAGCGCTGACCGCGACGATCGGCCAAGGTGCGGTGTTGTTCGACAACACCCTGAAGCAGCGCACCGAAGCGCTGGCGACCACCATCGGCCAGGGCGCGCAAGCTCTCGACCAAACGCTGAAGAACCGCACCGAGGTGTTTGCGGCGACGGTCGGCCAGGGTGCCGGCATTCTCGACCGGACGATGAAGGACCGCACCGAGGCGTTCACCAATCTCGTCTCGCAGGGCGCCGTCGTTCTCGACAAGACGCTGCAAGAGCGGACCAATGCGCTCGCTACCGCGATCGGCCAGGGCGCCGACACGCTCAACAAGACGCTCGCCGACCGCACCGGCCAGTTCAACGCGGTCATCGATCAGAAAGCGGCGCTGCTGGACCGGGCGCTGGTCGAGCGGGCAGCCGGCTTCGCCGTGGCCATCGATCAGCGGGCCTCGGCCATGGACAAGTCGCTGCATGACCGCACGGCGCAGTTCATCGCCGCGATCAATCAGGGCGCGATCGTGCTCGACAAGACGCTCGCAGAGCGCTCCGAGAGCTTCACCAACTCGCTGTTCCAGCGCGTCAAGGCGCTGGAGACCGCCATCAGCCAGCAGACCGGCTCGCTCGACAAGACCATGACCGAGCGGGCGCAAGCCGTCATCGTCGCTCTCGCCGAACGGCTGAAGGCGATCGACATGACGTTCAACCAGCGCGCGGTCGAGACCGACCGGATGCTGGGCGAGCACGCGCGCGCGACGGCCGAGACCTTCGGCAAGCAGACGGCGCAGCTCAACCAGGTGCTCGCCAATAATTCCGCGATCATGCAGCAGACCGCCAACCAGGTCGGCACGCAGTCGAAGGAGGCCGTCTCGATCCTCACCAGCCAGACGCAGACGCTGCGCGAGGTCTCACGCGGGCTGCTCGACCAGATCCACGGGCTCACCCAACGCTTCGAGAATCAGGGTCAGGCGATCCTCACCGCGGCCAAGGCACTCGATTCGTCCAACACCAAGATCGATTCGATCCTGGAAGGCCGCCATCAAGCCATCATCGCGCTGCTGCACACGGTCAACACCAAGGCGCAAGAGCTCGACAACATCATGCGCTCCTATGCCGGCATGGTGGAGAACGCGATGGGCAATGCGGAAGCCCGCGCCAAGCAGGTCGGCACGGCGCTCGCGCGCGATACCGCCGGTCAGGCGCAAGCCGCGCTGCAGCAGATCGAGCGTCTGCGCGACGAGGCACAAGCCCACACCCAACGCGCGGTCGGCGAACTCAAGTCGAGCTTCGAGACGGTCATCACCCAGATCGGCCGACAGCTCGAGCAGATGCGCGGCCAGTTCGACAACACTTCGCGCGGCATGCGCGAGACGGCGCAGAAGACGGCAAGCGATCTCGACAGCCTGCGTCAGGAGATGCAGAAGCGGATGGAAGGGCTGCCCGAGCATACCGCCCAGGCGACCGCGGCCATCCGCAAGGCATTGTCCGAGCAGCTGCGCGAGATCGAGGCGATCACCGCGCCGGTGCTGTCGCGCCCGGCGGCTCCGCCGCAGGCCCCTGCCCCAGATCCGTTCCGCCAGGCCGCCGCGCAGCCGCGCCCGCAACCTTTCCAGCCCGCGCCCCAACCGGCTTTCCAGCCCGCGCCGGCCCAGTTCGATCTTGGTCCGCTGCCGCGTTTCGATGCCAGGGGGCGGCCGGTCGGCGCGCCGGACGGCGATATCGGTCAAGTCGCGGGCGGGCTTGCCAGTCAGCTCAGCAACGCCGCGCATATGCCGCAGCAGGGTTATGCCGGCGCGGGCCTCGCCACGCAGGCGGCCCCCCCGGCGCAAGGCGGCGGACAGCTCCGCCTCGACGAGATCGCTCGCGCCATCGACTACCGGACCGCGTCAGACGTGTGGCAGCGTTTCAGGGCCGGAGAGCGTGGCGTGCTCGGCCGGCACATCTACACGGTCGACGGCCAGGCGACATTCGACGAGATGGCGCGCCGCTACGACCGCGAGCCCGATTTCCGCATGACGGTCGACCGCTATATCGGCGACTTCGAGCGGCTGCTCGGCGACGCGGAGGCCTCCGACCCCGACGGCCGGATGTTGCAGAACTACCTGACCAGCGAGTCGGGACGCGTCTATCTGCTGCTCGCGCATGCGAGCGGCCGGCTGCGCTAAGCGAATTTCCCAGAGCTAAAGGCTCCCCCAAAGCCTTGGCCCCCGCCCTCCCTGAAGAGGAGGCGGGGGCCACTTAGTTTTTGGGCAGGGGTTCAACCATGCGTCCGCTAAGTCTTCTGCGGCAGAGGCCTAGTGGTCAGGCGAAAACCCGGCAATCTTCCGATAGATCGTGCCGAATGCACGCCCGACACGAGGCGCAAACGACGCGTGAAAAACTGGAAAGGTGGCGAGGGCCCTGAGGCGCTGCTGCATTGACGGCCGAAAGCCCGTGCTCTGCATCAGTGCGCGTATTTCACCATTCAGCGAATGCCGCCCCGCGCTCACAAGGATGTGGGCGATGTAGCGATCTCGAATCTCGCGGTACTTGGTTTCGTCGAACAGCTGTTCAAGCGAAGCCTTTTTCCCGAGAAGCTCCAAAGTGAGTTGAGTGCGCGCGCACTTCCAGCAGCGCGAGCAGTTCGGCCATCGATATATGCAGACGTCGAAAAACTGCTTGGCGATTTCAGTCTCGCAAATCATGGCGAGCTTCTCAACGCGGGCCGTCGATGCCCCCACCGAAAAGCAATCGGTGGTTTCCGACTTCAGCAGAGGGAGGAGTATTGGCTCGATGGTCGCCGTGTCTTGAGTCTCCTGCACGGCCACAGCCGAATAGGGGTAGCTTGAGGCATACAGATAGGTCTTCGCACGGCCACTTAGCGCGAACGCTGTAGCGACGCTTCGTAATGTGTGGGTCTGCTGGTATCCGAGCTTAAGGGGACGGAAAAAGAGTTCCAAATTGGCATTGATGAAGATCAACGGGCGGTGCATGGCCAACGCACTGGCTCGTGCTCGAGCTAGCCTGTCCGTTGCCAATTCTGTTCTTAGGTGACTGCCGACGTCATGAAACAAGAAATGGGTGACTCTCATGTCAGGGGGGACGGAATCGGCAAGATGCTCCGAGCAAACATGGAGCGAGTCGGTACCGTTCGAGAGGCCGGTTATGACCGCCGGTTCGCCCTTTAGCGAGTTTCTCGTGCGCTCGGCCGCATGGATCGCAATTGCCTTGGCGGGAGCGACGACCCGCGCCAAGAGCGGGATTACATAGCGCTCAATTCTGAACGCAAGAGCCTCGGAAACGGGCCCATCCACCTCTATGTCCTGGCCGACAACCATGGCCGGGATCAGCAGCGCCAAAAGCGCGGGCTCAACCGTGTCAGGAACAAAAGACCGGTCAGCTCCAAAAATATGGAACTCGAGTTTCTCCGGACCTAAGCCCCGGATCCGGTAGCTAAGGGCGATCTCGTTGCCACGCTCTTCGATCTCCGGCGACGAAATCGCAACGCGCATATCGGGTGTCCGCTGTTAGGACGCGTTTGCTAATCGACGAGTAGCCGGACGCGTCCCCATGGGGTCGCCTAATGTCCGCCATGGGTCAGAAGCGGACAAGCACCATCGCACACCCGCAAATCAGCTTCCCGATCTTGGGGGAACCCGAACGCTAGCAAGGACTAAGCGCGGCGGGAGGCGACCCAGGTGGTGGTGTCTTGCAGCACCTCGGTGAAGGCCTGGTTCATGGCGGCGATGGCATCGGTCGGTGAGTCGGTCGCGGCCGGCACGCGCGCGCTGAAGCCCTTGGTCGCCATCACCTTGCCGGTGCTGGCGTTGACCAGCTTGGCGAAGATCTCGATCTCGGCATAAGCCTTGCCGCTCGACACATCGATCTGGAAGGCGCGCATATCGGTGACGAGCGCGTATTGGCCGACCGTCGCGCTCACGGCCTTGACCGCTCCGGAATTCTGGAAGGTCTCAATCATGCGCGTTTGCACGAGGCGCGGCAGCCGATCGCTCCAAGCAATGCCCTTATAGTAGGACACCTGGTCGGCCTGCGGGCGCACCATGAGGCGGCTGGTATCGAGCGCCGGCACAGCCGTAGGCTCGTAAACGATGAGCTGATATGGAGCCGGCCGCTTGGTGCCGGCAAAGGAGTGCGTCGCGACCAAATCGTAGGTGGTCGGCGGCCTGGAGCCCGCCAAGGCGCAGCCCAACAGGCTCAGGCAAAGCAAGCCCGCAGCGAGCGTTGGCGCAGATCGCGACATGACCGATCGCCCCCGGTTTTGGAGACACTCCCCGTTGGCCCTCGAGGGTGCGTTATCTTCCTTTTGGAGTGTATTCCGGGAGTTGGTTTCCACCAAGCAAAAAGCCCTTGGGATCAGCCTCCAACTTCTCCAGAATCCGGTTCAGCGTGACTGCCACGCGGCGTCCCTCGCGCATGAAACCTCCGAATTCCTGAAGGCTATCCTTGGCCTGCCGGGTAAGGCCGTCCATGTTATCTCCGAGCGAGACTTCGAGCTTGCTCGACAAAGTCTTGAAGGAGTTGGCGCCGTCCTTCACGTCGGTAATGGCTTGGCCGATATCTTCCTTCTTTTCAGCCAGCATGGTGGTGAACTGCTCGACATTGGTCATCGTCGTGTTGATCGATTTTTCGTTCTGGTCGATCAAAGCGTTGAGCTTGGAAATGAAGACATTGGCGTTATTCAGCGCTGCCGAGCCCGCCTCGAACACGCCTTGGCCCGAGCCGGAATCGGCCTGGATCGCGGGAATCGGATTATCGGCCGTGGCCACCAGAAAGGGCGAATCGGGCGAGCCCGGCGTGATCTGCACGCCGCTGCCGCCGGTGAGTCCCATCGATTGGATGGTGGCGTGCGAATTCTCGCGCACGGGCGTGTCATCGCGCACGCTGATCAGCACCTGAACTTTGCGCGCATCTTCCGGATCGAGCGCAAAAGATTGCACCTCGCCCACCCTGATGCCGTTGAAGCCGACGCTCGAGCCGGTGGTGAGTCCGGCCACCGAGCTCTCGAACACGATGTAGTAGCGCTTGCCGCCGCCGCCGAAATTGCTCATCCAGAAGATAAAGATGAAGGCGAGCGCCAGCACGCCCAGCACGAATCCCCCGATCATCAGGTAGTTGGCTTTGGTTTCCATCCAATCGGTTCCTTAGGACTCGCTACGTATCACGCCGGGATGCGCGGCCGCTCGCCGGGTGTCGCCGCGCGAGCCCGTTCGCCGCAGAAATATTCCTTGATCCACGGGTGATTGGGTTGGCGCTGCAACTCCGTCGGCGATCCCGTCCGCACGATCTTCTTATCGGCCAGAACGGCCACCCTGTCGCACACGGTGAAGATGGTATCAAGATCGTGGGTGACCATATAGACCGTGAGCCCAAGTGTCTGTTGCAGCTTACGAATCAGATGGTCGAAGTCGGAGGCGCCGATCGGGTCGAGACCGGCGGTGGGCTCGTCCAGGAACACAATCTCCGGATCGAGCGCGAGCGCTCTGGCCAGCCCCGCCCGCTTGCGCATGCCGCCGGAAAGCTCGGAGGGGAATTTATGCGCGGCGTTGGGCGGCAATCCGACCATGGCAAGCTTGAGGAAGGCGAGATCGTCCATCATCGCCTGCGTCAGTTCGAGATGCTCGCGCATCGGCACCTGGATGTTCTGCAACACCGTCAGCGAGGAGAACAGCGCGCCGTCTTGGAAGAGGATGCCCCAGCGTTTTTCGATTTCGAGGCGATCCTGTGGGGTGAGCGTCTTGGTGTTCTGCCCGAACAGCCCGACATCGCCGGCATCGGGCTTCACCAGCCCGGTTATGACACGCATCAGCACCGACTTGCCCTGGCCGGAGCCGCCGACGATGGCGAGGATCTCGCCGCGATAAACGTCTAGGCTCAATCCGTCCCAAATCTGATGGTTGCCGAAGCTCTTGGCGAGCCCGCGCACGCGGATCACGACCTCTCGTCCGTTGTCGACGATCACACCCCGATCCCCGAGAGAAACATGGCGAACACGGCGTCCAAAATTATCACCAGGAAGATCGCCTTGACCACGGCGCTGGTCACATGCGTGCCGAGGGACTCGGCGCTGCCTTCAACCTTCAGACCTTCCAGGCAGCCGACCAGGCCGATGATCACCGCCGCGAACGGCGCCTTGATCATGCCGGCCATGAAGTGCTGGAAGTCGATCACGTCGCGCAGCTTGTCGAGATAGTTCGAGGCATCGAGGCCGAGCACGGCGAAGGCCATTAGCCCGCCGCCGGCTAGCCCCATTAAATCGCCGATGAAGGTGAGCAGCGGCAACGCCACCACCAGCGCGAGGATGCGCGGGAGTACGAGTGTGTCCATTGGATCGATGCCGAGCGTGCGCATGGCGTCGATCTCCTCGCGCATCTTCATCGAGCCGATCTCGGCAGTGAAGGCGGAGCCCGAGCGGCCCGCCACCATGATGGCGGTAAGCAGAATCCCCACCTCGCGCAGCGCGAGGATGGCGACCATGTTGACGGCGAAGGGCTCGGCGCCGAACGGCTTCAGCTGCACCACGCCCTGTTGCATCACCACCGCGCCGATCAGGAAACAGATCAAGGCGATAATCGGCACCGCCCTGAAGCCCGCGTGGTCGAGATGATGGATGAAGGAAATGGTGCGGAAGCGCCAGGGCTGGCGGATCATGCGTACGAATGCGGCAGTGACCTCGCCGAGAAAGGCGGTGAGCTGGACGCCATCGGTCCAGGCGCCGGTCGCCGCCTTGGTCATATCCTCGGTGAATTGGGTGAGCGCGCCGCGCTTCTCGATCTTGGGCCGCTCGCCGCGGCTGCGGCTCTGCACTTCCTCGATCAGGATGCGGAAGCTTTCGGTGGCGCCGGCATAGCGGGTGCGCAAGCCGCTCTTCTCCCAGGCGGCGGCGGTTCGTTGCAGGAGCAGCGCGCCGGCGGTGTCGATCTCGGCGATGCCGGCGATGTCCATCTCGCCGGTGAAGTCGGACGTGGGCGGAATCGGCACGCGCAGGCGTTTCAGAGCCGTGTCGAGCTGGGTCGCTTCGGCCACGGTCCAGGCGCCGGTCGCCACCAGGCGGAAGGTCGTGCCCCTGAGCTCGACGCGGAAGCCCGGCGCGCGGGCTTGGGTCGGCAGGACAACCTGATGGTCGCGCTTGAGCATAGAAGAGCTTAGCTTGCTGGAGGTGCCATGCGAGGCGCCGTTGGGAAGTCCCCTGTTTTTGAACGAAAATCCGGGAGAAAGAAAGGCGTCATGGCAGGCCTTCGGAATGAGCGCGGGGATGAGCTTAATGCCCCTACGGGCGGCGCGCGCTTCGATCTCGAGGTCGCCGTCGAGCGCTGGCCGATCCGAGGCGGCTTTACCATCTCTCGCGGCGCAAAGCATGAGGCTGTCGTGGTGGTCGCCTCGCTCAGCGACGGCCGCCACACGGGTCGCGGGGAATGCGTGCCTTATGCGCGCTATGGCGAGAACGTCGAGGCTGTGGTTGCCGCGATCGAGGCATGTGCCGAGCCGCTGGCGGCAGGCTTGAACCGCGCCGAACTCGCTTGCTTGCTCCCGGCTGGTGCCGCCCGCAACGCGCTCGATTGTGCCTTATGGCAGCTTGAGGCTAAGCGATCTGGCCGCAGCGTTGCCTCGCTCGCCGGGATCGGCGCCCTTAAGCCCGCGCTTACCGCCTTGACCCTCTCGCTCGCCGCGCCTGACGAAATGGCCGCCAGAGCACGCGAGGCCAGCCAGAGCCATCCCTTGCTCAAGCTCAAGCTGGGTGGCGACGGGGACACAGACCGCCTCGCCGCTATACGCGCGGCCGTCCCTGAGGCGAGGTTGATTGTCGATGCCAACGAGGCCTGGCAACCCGATGATGTCGAATCGCTGCTTGCCGCCGCTGCCGCGGCCCGCGTGGAGCTGGTCGAGCAGCCCCTCCCCGCCGGCGGCGACGCTGTTCTGGCGCGGATCGCGAGACCCGTCCCGGTCTGCGCCGACGAGTCGGTGCATGACCGGGCGTCGCTCGCGGCGCTCGCCGGGCGCTACGATGCGGTGAATATCAAGCTGGACAAAGCGGGTGGCTTGACCGAAGCGCTGCTGCTTGCGGCAGAGGCCCGCCAACTCGGATTCAAGATCATGGTTGGCAGCATGGTCGCGACCTCGCTGGCCATGGCCCCTGCCCTGCTCGTTGCGCAAGACGCCGACTGGGTGGATCTCGATGGTCCGCTGCTGCTCGAGCGCGATCGCGTGCCCGGGCTCAGCTATGAGGCCGGCATGGTCCTGCCGCCGCCACCAGCACTGTGGGGCTAGCTAAAGATCGGCAACCATCCGCTTGAGCTTGGCCTGGACCTCGTTTGCGACTTCGGCGAGGCCGGGATTCTCGATCGCCCGCATCGAGGCGACGGGATCGACCGCCGAGACCTCGACGGCACCGTCGGTGTGCTGTTGCACGATGACATTGCAGGGCAGCATCGTGCCGATCTTGTCTTCGAGTATGAGCGCGCGGTACGCGAGTTGGGGATTGCACGCTCCGAGAATCCGGTAGGGGCGGAACTCCTCGCCGAGCTTGGCCTTCATCGTTGCCCTTACGTCGATATCGGTGAGGACGCCGAAGCCCTCGCGCTTCAGCGCCTCGGTCACGCGCGACACCGCCTGATCGAACGGCACATCAAGCCGCTTGGAGAAATGGTAGCTCATCGCGCCGCAAACCTCACATCATGCCGCAGCCGCCGACCAGCGACTGATCGGCCTTCTTCTTCTGCTCGTCGCTCAGCACCGCATAAAGCGCCTCGATGGTGGGCCTTAGGGCTTTGAGACCTTCGACCTTGCTCTCCATCGCCTTGATGCGCGCGTCCATCCGCTCGAGGGCGCTGCCGCTCTGCGTGGCATTCATCATTTCGGCATGCATGCTCTCCATCGTGGCATGCCGCGCCCTCACCGCGTCGGCATAAGCGTTCCAGGTCGCCAGTTGGGCATCGGTGATCTCAAGATCGGCTTTGATGTAAGCCAGACGCCCTTCCATCATCGGGACGGAATGCATCATCGCGCCGTGCCCCATGCCGTGCTTCATGCCGCGCCTGAAGCCCATGTCGCCGCCCATCGGGCAGCCGCTCTTGTCCTGACCTACCAAGTCCTCGGCCATCATGCCGCCTCGGCCCATCATGCCGCCTTGGCCGGCTTGGCCCATCATGCCCCCTTGGGCGCCTTGACCCATCATCGGCGCTTGCTGCTGGTCCTGTTGCGCCATGACCGGACATGCGCCGGCAGCGACCGCCAGGCCGCTTGCAAGCGCAACCGCGTGGAGAATCCGCATCGCATCTCCTTTCAGGCCCGCATGGGCACTGTTCTATGGTGAATATCGGAACTCTACGCCCATCCACACGCCCCACCTTGAGAAGGATCAAGCATGGAACTGCGGCCAAACGTCATGCCCACCTCGGGCTTCAGGGATTCTGTTCCGCCGCTCCGGCGACCAGCCCGCCGCGCCAGCGCTGCATGAGGAGATAGGCGCATCCGGCCCCGATCAGCGCGAGCATCGCCATTGCCGCGTAAGCCTCGCCCGCAAAGGTCCGATATAGCGGTCCGCAGGCGATGGTGACGAGGCCGAGTACGAGCCCCGCGACCACCGCGGCGTAGAGTCCTTGCGCGGTGGCCGCGCGGTCAGCCGGCACGGCGTGCGTCATGAAGTGGATGGCGGCGATATGGGCCGCGCCGAAGCTCATGGCGTGCAGGGTCTGCAGCAAAGCCGTGGCGAGCAGCGGCGGGTCGATCGCCATGAACGCCCAGCGCAACGTCGCCGCCAAGCCCGCCAGCATCAGCAGCCGCGCCGCGCCGCAATAGGCGATGACACGACCTGAGACCGCGAACAGCGCGACCTCGGCGACGACGCCCACCGACCAGAGCGCGCCGATCGCGCCGGCGGGAATGCCTTGCGCCCGCCAATGCAGCGAGCCGAAGCTGTAATAGAGCGCGTGACTGGCTTGCACCAAACTCGCCGCGAGCAGAAACAAGAGAAAAAGCGGCGCGCGGAAGAGGTCGAGCGCATCCTTCAGTTTCAGCCGGCGGAGCGCGGGAGTCCCCGTGGACGCCGAGTCGGTGAGTTCGCGCGGCAGAAGGTGCACGCCGAGGATCATCAGCGCGGTCGCCGCGACCAGAAGCGGCATCACCACTCCGGGGCCCATGCTGCCGATGACGAACCCCGCGCCAAGGCTCGCCACGATGAAACTGATCGACCCCCAGAGCCGCACGCGTCCATAATCGAGCGCGCGGAAGCGGATGCCGCTCACCGCGACGGTCTCGATCAGCGGCATGATCGTGGTCCAGTTGATCGCGAGCAGCACTGTGGCAAGCAGCATCACCAGGAACCCGTCGGCGGCCCACAGCAGCAGAAACGAGATCAACGATCCCCAGGCGAGCCCGATCAGGATCTTGCGGCGGTCCCCCAGCCGGTCGGCGGCAAAGCTGATCGCCGGCGTGAACAGGATGCGGGTGAACAGCGGGGCGGCGAGCAGCACGGCGATTTGGTCGGTACCGAGGTGGCGCCAGCTGAGCCAAACCGGCAGATAGGGCAGATAGCAGCCCACCACCAGGAACAGCGCCGCATAAAGTAAACCGAGCCGCCAAGCGAAGGACAGGCGGGCGACGCGCAGGCTCGGCAGGCTTGCCATGGCGGTTAACGAATCAAGAGTTGTTCGGCACTACATTCGGCCGTCTACCCCAAATCACGCTAGCCTCGCTACCCATGCCAGAACGCGCCCCAGACGGCACCAGCCCAGCGCAGCCAGAAGCGCCGCGGAAGGTCGGCCTTGCCGAAGCCTATGCCGCGCTCGAAGCCTTGCTGCGCGCGAGCCCGCGGGGTCGTTGGTTCCTGGCCGAATTTGCCCGGCGCAACCGCGCCGCCGAGACCGACATGCTGCTCGAAGCCATCGGCAGGATCGAGCGGGCGGTGCTCAAACCCTCGACCCGCCATGCCGTGCCGAGCAACGTCTTCGCCGAGTTGGTCGAGATGAGCGAGGCGATCGCGCGCACGCGGCGCGAGATCGCCCAGATCAAGCCGTCGCATAAGTTCGATCAGCAGCTGGTCGGCGCCAGTGCCGAGCTCGAGCACATCGTCGAGGCGACCGAGAAGGCAACTTCGGATATTCTCGAGGGGGCCGAGGTGATCCAGGAGGTCGCCTGGATCCTGCGCGAGAGGGGCATCGAGGTCGAGCTCTGCGATAAGCTCGATCAGCGCGCCACCGACATCTACACGGCCTGCTCGTTTCAGGACATCACCGGACAGCGCACGGAGAAGGTCGTCAAGGCGCTCCGCTTCATCGAACAGCGGATCAACGCCATGATCGAGATTTGGGGCGTCGACGACATCGCCTTCAAGGTCGACGACATCGCGGCGAAGATGAAGGCGTTCGCCGATGTGACGGTGCGCGGAGACGATCGGTTGCTGCACGGACCGCAGCGGCAGGGCCTGAGGCAAGACGATGTCGATCGCATGCTGACGGGGCGTGACGGACGCGCGCGTGCGGCCGCCACGATCGCGGCCTCGCTCCAGGATGGGACGGGGTCGCCCGCGCCGTCCCCAGGCGGGCGCCCGGCTTTCGACCGGCCGGAGCCTCTGACGCTCGCCGAACTCGACGCCATCAAGCGCGCTGCCCTGTTTGGCTAACGGCTTTTTCCGGAATATTTTCAAAATGTTAGGTCGCGAGGGGAAGATTTTGAATCGCCCCCTTGAAACGCAAAAGC
This sequence comes from uncultured Alphaproteobacteria bacterium, assembly GCA_963798815.1. Lineage (GTDB taxonomy): Bacteria > Pseudomonadota > Alphaproteobacteria > Rhizobiales > Methyloligellaceae > Methyloceanibacter. Next base: position 74,300 of record CAWCUW010000003.1, on the reverse strand, counting down.
TCGCTAACCATGTTTAGGCGGACGCGATTTCCCCCAAAGCGTCCCCCAAACTGACGCATGAGAGTGAGACGGCCCGGTTCCCCCCCAACCGGGCCGTTTTCTTTTGCCCATTGCGCTTGTTGGGCCAGCGGCGAAAGCGGACGCGTTTCGGCGGCAGGCCGAGATTGTGTGCCGCCATCATGTTCTCAATGAACTGTCGCGCGGAGTTCTCCCAACTGTAGCGGAGCGCATGCGCCCGTGCCGCCTCGCCCCGAAGCGTGAGCGCGTGTAGCGCGGCTTCGCGGAGGTCCGCGCTCAGCACGCCGGCCTCCGGGTCCGTCAGCACGTCCTTCGGACCGCTAACGGGAAAGGCGGCCACGGGCACGCCGCAAGCCAGCGCCTCGAGCAGCACCAGACCGAACGTATCGGTCAGGCTTGGGAACACAAACACGTCAGCCGAAGCATACGCCTCAGCCAGCGCCTCGCCTTCGCGTGGCCCGGTGAAGATGGCATCGGGATAGAGTTCGGCCAAGCTCGCGCGCCTGCGGGCCGCTGCCGACCAGCACCTTGCGGCCGGGTAGGTCGAGGTCGAGAAAGGCCTTGATGTTTTTCTCGACGGCGATGCGGCCGACATAGAGAAAGACGGGCTGCTCGCCGAACAGGCGCACCTTGCGCGGCCTGAACAGGTCGGTGTCGACGCCGCGCGACCAGGGCATCAGCCGCTCGAAGCCGCGTCCGGCCAGATCGTCCAAAACGGACTGCGTGGCGACGAACGTGCCGGCCGAGCCGTTATGGAACCGCCGCTGGAGAGCGTAGCACCAGTCCTCGGGAATCGGCAGGCGGGCGGCGACATATTCGGGAAAGCGGGTGTGATAGCTGGTGGTGAACGGCCATCGCGTTTTGCGGCAGTAACGCCTGGTCATGAGCCCGATCGGTCCCTCCGTGGCGATATGGATGAAGTCGGGGCGGAATTCGGCGACATGCCGCGCGATCGCGCGCGGACCGGCAAGTGCGAGCCTGATCTCGGGGTAAGTCGGGCACGGCAGAGTGCGGAACAGCGGCGGGGCGAGAAAGCTGACCTCAAAGCCGAGCTTCGGCGCTTCCAGAGCCAGCCGCTCATAGGTGCGCACCACCCCATTCACCTGGGGGAGCCAGGCATCGGTTGCGACGAGCACCCGCATCAGGCGGCGGCCTCGAGCTCCTCAACAAAGGGGTCGGGCGTACTCATGCCGTAGGACGGGTGCGTCCAGCGGATGATCTCAAAAATCCCCTCCTCGGTCTCGGCGACAGCCGTGCAGCTTTCAACCCAGTCGCCGGTATTGATGTAGATGACGTCACCGACTTGGCGCATGGCGGCATGATGGATGTGGCCGCAGATCACGCCTTGCGCGCCGTGGCGCCGCGCTTCCTGCGCCAGCGCCGTCTCGAACTCGCCGATATAGTTCACCGCGCGCTTGACCTTGTGTTTCAGATAGGCCGACAGCGACCAATAGGGCATGCCGAACCAGCGGCGCAGCACGTTGAAATGCGTATTGGCCCAGAGCGCGAGCTCGTAGCTCCAGTCGCCGAGCAGAGCCAGCCATTTGGCGTAGCGCACCACGACATCGAATTCATCGCCGTGGATGACGAGATAGCGCCTGCCGTCGGCGCCGACATGGACGGTATTGCGCTCGATGGCGATGCCGCCGAATTGCAAACCGCAATACTCGCGAAAGGCCTCGTCGTGATTGCCGGGAACGAGGATGAGCTCGGTTCCCTTGCGCACCTTGCGCAGCAGCTTTTGCAGCACGTCGTTGTGCGATTGCGGCCAATAGATGCCGCGCTTGATGCGCCAGAAGTCGATGATGTCGCCGATCAGATAGATTTGCGGAGCGTCATGGCAGCGCAGGAAATCGAGGAAGGCTCCGGCCTGGCAGGCTTTCGTGCCCAGATGAAGATCCGAGATGAACAGTGCGCGGTGACGCCTCACCCCGGGCTCATGCTGCACGTCGTCTTCATCCTGTTTTTTCAACACGATGGTTGCGGAGTTAAAGTGATTTTGTATCAGGCTTGTGACATTGGCGGCGTCCAGCGTTAACGGCGGCAAGATGATCGGCAGCACGCTCAAAGCTGAGCTGGAGATGAAGCTCGGCTCGGCTCTAGTGGAGGTGAGCTCCCTCCCCGTCGGCTTCGGCCTGACGGGACTGCGGATCGTGCTTGCCGATGGCCGGCGCTTGGCGGTGAAGGCGCGGCAGGCTGGCGAGGGCGGCAGATCGCAGCTCGAGCTCGAGGCTTACATGCTCGGTGAGCTTGCCCGCCTGTCGGCGCTGCCTGTCCCGCATGTTCACCACGCCGATGCCGATCTCCTCGTCATGGACTACATCGAGACCGACAGCGGCGGCATCACCGACAGCGTGGAGCGGCACGCGGGCGAGCTGATCGCGCAACTGCATGCGACCAGCCGAGAGCGATTCGGCTATGCGCACGACACGCTGATCGGGCCGTTGCGCCAGCCGAACCCTCCGTCGTCCCGCTGGGTGCCCTTCTTCCGCGATCATCGCCTGCTGTTCATGGCGAACGAGGCGCACCGCGAGGGGAGTCTGCCGCTGGGGATGCTTGCCCGCATCGGGCGTCTGGCGGAGCGACTCGACGATTTTCTCATCGAGCCCGCCTTCCCGAGCCTGCTGCATGGCGATCTGTGGACCGGCAACGTGCTCACGCGGAGCGGGCGGGTCGCCGGATTCGTGGATCCCGCGATCTCTTGCGGCAGCCCTGAGATCGAGCTCGCCTTCGCGACCCTGTTCGGCACGTTCGGAGCGGCTTTCTTCGAGGCCTATGCGAGCGCGATGCCGCTAGAGCCCGGCTTCCACGAGCTTCGCTCCGGCCTCTACAATCTCTATCCGCGGCTGGTGCATGTCAGGCTGTTCGGGTCGAGCTATCTTGCTGGGATCGACGCGACGCTTTCGAGGCTCGGCTTCTAGGCAAATGGGCAAAAAAGAACCGGCCCGGATGGACCGGGCCGGTCTTCCCTGCGAAACGAGCCGAGCGCCAAAGGCATGGCCTTTAACAGCGGGCTTCGGCTCGCCCCCCCATCGTATTCCTGAGCCTCACATTTTCGGTGTTGGTCAGTTCCCTCTAAGCTTCCCCGTTCGGTGTGGAACCAAGGCCCCCCAGCCCCGTCCCCCATCTGTGAAACAAGGCTAGCGTCCACGCAGGGGCGCTTCAACATTGTGCGATGCGCAACGCGAAAAACGGCGGCGACTGTTGCGCAAATGCAAAATCGGGGAAGCCAAGGGCCCTGTCACGATGTCGGCGTTTCCTGTTTGTGCTTGTAGATCAATATATTAATGGCTCCGGGGTTGCGCCCGCGCGAGGGAATAGACGGTGCACGCGCGCAAGGCGCGGTCGCTCCGGCGGCGGATTTTCAAGCCAAACTTTGTGCGGTTCTGTTGCAGTTCGGCCACGCGTCTGCGGGGCCAGCCATAGCGCGCTCGAAGTGATTCACTCGCCAGAGCCAAGCGCTCCGTTGCCGCCCCGCGTGACCGCGTGCATCATGCAAAAAAACAGCACCGGGGGAAGATCGATGAAGTTGCTGCGCTATGGCGAAATTGGCGGGGAAAAGCCGGGAATTCTCGATCGAGGCGGGCGCATCCGCGACCTCTCCCAGATCGTGCCGGATCTCGCGGGCGAGACGCTGGGACGGGAAAGCCTGAACCGTCTCAGGGCGCTCGATCTTTCCACGCTGCCTGTGGTTGAAGGCGAGCCCCGGCTCGGACCGCCGGTCGCCATCGTGCCGAAATTTCTCGGCATCGGCTTGAACTACCGCGATCATGCCGAAGAAACCGGCATGCCCCTTCCTGAAGTGCCGATCGTGTTCGCCAAGGCGAGTTCTTGCGTCTCCGGGCCCACCGATCCGGTGCTCCAGCCCAAGGGATTCAAGCGCATGGATTTCGAGGTGGAGCTTGCCTTCGTCATCGGCACGCGGGCGAAGAACGTCGCCGAGGCCGAGGCGCTCGATTATGTCGCCGGCTATACGATCTGCAACGATCTATCGGAAAGGAGCCTGCAAAAGGGCGGGCCAGGCGAGTGGATCAAGGCCAAGAGCTATGACAGCTTTGGGCCGCTCGGGCCGTGGCTCGTCACCACCGACGAGATCCCGGACCCGCAAAAGCTCGATCTGACGCTCGACCTCAACGGGGCGCGCATGCAGACCGGGTCAACCTCGACCATGGTCTTCAGCGTCGCGGCGCTGCTTGCCTATATCAGCCAATACATGACGCTGATGCCCGGAGACGTCATCACCACGGGGACGCCGCCCGGCGTCGGCATGGCGCGAAATCCGCGGGTGTTCCTGAAAGCAGGCGACGAGCTTCGCCTGACCGTGTCGGGCCTCGGCGAGCAAAGGGCGACGGTGGTGGCCGAGAGCTAGCCCATTATTTCCTTGGCCAGAGCGCGTGGAAATGATGCACGGGGCCCCTGCCATTGCCGATTTCAAGTTCGTCGGCCGCGCCGATCGCCGCCGTGACATAGGCCTTGGCGGCCACCACCGCCTCGCGCAAGGAGGCGCCTTTGGCAAGCTCGGCGGCAATCGCGGAAGAGAGCGTGCAACCGGTGCCATGATCGTTCTTGGTCGGCACGCGCGGCGCAGTCAGGCGCAGCTCACCCTCTTCGTCGAGCAGAAGATCGACCGCCTCGGCGCCTTTGGCATGGCCGCCTTTGATGAGCACGGCCTGGGCGCCGAGCCGCTTGAGTTCCCGCGCCTGCGCGCGCATCTCGTCCTCGCCGCTCGCTTGCGACGCGCCGAGGAGTTGCGCGGCTTCGGGGAGATTGGGCGTGATGACGATGGCGCGCGGCAAGAGGACGCTCTTCAGTGTGGCGATGGCATCCTTATCGAGCAGCACATCGCCGCTCGCGGCGACCATGACGGGATCGAGCACGACAGGGACGCCCGGCAGCAAATTGAGGCCTTCGGCCACGGCCTCTATGACCGCGCTGGTTGCGAGCATGCCGATCTTCACGGCGCCAATCTTAAGATCGCCCGCCACGACCGCGATCTGCTGCGTGACGAATTCCGGCGGCACGACGTGGACGCCCTCTACACCCAGCGTGTTCTGGGCGGTCAGCGCGGTGATTGCGCTTGCACCATGAACGCCAAGCGCGGCGAAGGTCTTCAAGTCGGCCTGGATGCCGGCGCCGCCTGCCGAATCAGAGCCGGCGATGGTGAGTGCGATGGCGGTCATGGGAAGACCATCTATCGTATTGGTGTTGGCGAGACGCTCAACCGATGCTGGCGAGCCCGGGGAACAGCTCGAGCATCCAGGAGGCAATCAGCGTCATGGAATTGGTAAGGAAGAGAATGCCGGTGAGCACCAGGAAGCCGCCAAGCACCTTCTCGACAGCCGCCAGATGGCCGCGGAAGCGCTGCATGGCGCGCATGAAGGGCCTGATGGCGAGCGCGGCGAGAATGAAGGGGATGCCGAGCCCGAGGGAGTAGACCAGCAGCAGGCTGATGCCCTGGCGCATGGAGTCTTCGCCCGCGGCGATGGCGAGGATGGCCGCAAGCACCGGCCCGATGCAGGGCGTCCAGCCGAATGCAAAGGCAAGGCCGATAACATAGGCGCCGATCAGGCCGGCGGGCCGGGCATCGGCGTGGTAGCGCGCTTCGCGGTGCAGGATCGGCAAATGGATCACGCCCAGGAAGTGCAGACCGGCGATGATGATGACCACACCGGCGATCTTGCCGAGCAGCGGCAGATTGGCGGCGAGCACTTGGCCGGCCATGCTTGCCGTGGCGCCGAGAATGACGAACACCGTGGTGAAGCCGAGCACGAAGGCGACCGACGACAGCACGACGGTGGTGTAAACGTGGCTCGGCGTCTCGTCCTCGCCGGTCAGCTGGTCGAAGGTGGTGCCGCCGAGAAAGCAGAGATAAGGCGGAACAAGCGGCAACACGCAGGGCGAGAGGAAGCTCAAAAGCCCAGCAATCAGCGCGCCGACATAGGTAACGTTCATTCAGGCACCTCGACCAAACCTCGTCCTCATCCTGAGGAGGCCGCGGAACGCGGCCGTCTCGAACGATGGGGCCTCATGGTTCGAGACGCACCCTTCGGGTGCTCCTCACCATGAGGAAGAATCGCCGCGCCGCAAGCCCCAAGGCATCACTTAATCGTCAAGGGTTGAAAGGCTTGTAAGGTCAAGCCGCAGCGGCGCGGGCGCGCAAAGCCGCGGTCCTGATGGCGGCGATGTTCTCTTGATAGGCCCCGCCCTTGAACACGCCGTTGCCGGCCACGATCGCGTTGGCGCCGGCCTCGACCACCAGCGGTACGGTCTCGGCATTGATGCCGCCATCCACTTCGAGGTGAATCGGCCGCGCGCCGATAATTTTGCGGATGGCCCTGATCTTGGCGAGCTGGGACGCAAGGAAGGCCTGGCCGCCGAAGCCGGGATTGACCGTCATCACCAGCACGAGATCGACCTTGTCGAGCACGTATTCGATGGCGTCCTCGGGCGTCGACGGCGTGATCGAGACCCCGGCCTTCTTGCCGAAGCTCCGGATCAGCTGCAGCGAACGGTCGAGATGAGGACCAGCCTCGGCATGCACGGTGATGATGTCGGAGCCGGCTTTGGCGAAGGCCTCGATGAAAGGATCGCAGGGCGCGATCATCAAATGCACGTCGAACAGCTTGTTCGAATGCGGTCGCAGCGCCTTCACCACGTCCGGGCCGATGGTGATGTTGGGCACGAAATGCCCGTCCATGACATCGACGTGGATCCAGTCGCAGCCTGCGGCATCGACGGCGCGCACCTCCTCGCCGAGCCTGGCGAAGTCGGCCGAGAGGATCGATGGGGCGATGATGATGTCTCTGCTCATGACCCTGTTTTAGACCACAATCGGCTTAACCAAAATTGTCATGCCCGGCTTTACGCCGGGCATCCACGTCTTTCTGTGGATATGGAAAAACGTGGATGGCCGGGACAAGCCCGGCCATGACGGGGCTCTGGGCTAGGCGCTAGGCGCGGGCGCCGCTGCGGGCCAGCGCCACCACACCCGGCAATTGCGCCCCGCCGAGCCATTCCAGGAACGCCCCGCCCGCGGTCGACACATAGCTGAAGTCGCCGGCCACATGCGCCTCGTTCAAGGCCCGGACGGTATCGCCGCCGCCGGCAACGCTGATCAGCTTCTCTTCCTTGGTCAGGCGGGCGACCTCGCGGGCAATGGCGAAGGTCGCCTCGCCGAACGGCGCGGTTTCGAAGGCGCCGAGAGGGCCGTTCCACAGCACGGTGCGGATCGCGCCGAGCCGGCGCTTGAGATCAGCAACGCTCTCGGGCCCGAAATCGAGGATCATCGCGCCCGGCGGCACCGCGCCCACCGGACAAACGCTCCAGGCGACGCCCGGCTTGAGTTCGTTGGCGACCACCGCGTCGGTCGGCAAGACGATCTCGCAGCCGGCCTGTTTCGCGCGCGCCATGATGTCCTTGGCGGTCGGCACGAAATCCGGCTCGGAGAACGAGGCGCCAATAGTCACGCCCTTGGCGAGCAGGAAGGTATTGGCCATGCCGCCGCCCACGACGAGAACATCCATGCGCGCGACGAGGTGGGTCAGGACGTCGATCTTGGTGGAGACCTTGGCGCCGCCAACAATGGCCATCACCGGCCGCTCTGGATTTTCCAGGGCTTCGCCGAGCGCGGTGATCTCGGCCATCATCAACAGGCCGGCATAAGACGGCAGCAGATCGGCGATAGCGTCGACCGAGGCATGCGCCCGGTGCGCCGATGAGAAGGCGTCGCCGACATAGAGATCGCCGTGCTCGGCGAGGCTTTTGGCAAAACGCGGGTCGTTCTTCTCCTCGCCGGGGTAGAAGCGAACATTCTCCAGCACGGCGACATCGCCGGGCTTGAGCGCCGCCAACCCGCGCCTCACCTCTTCGCCCATGCAATCGCCGACGAAGCGGACGGTGGTCCCCGGCATCAGCTCCTGCATTTTCCGGGCGACCGGCCGCAACGAGGTATCGGCCGAGATCATCCCCTTGGGTCGCCCCAGATGCGACAGCACGATCACCTTGGCCCCTTCCCGCGCCAGCTTGGCGATGGTCGGCAGCACGCGGGTGATGCGGGTCGGGTCGGCGACGACGCCGCCTTCGATCGGCACATTGAAGTCGACGCGGATCAGCACGCGCTTGCCGTGCACGTCGACGCCGTCAATGCTCCTGACCCCGGAGAGGTCGAGCCCTCCGGCGGTTTCCGCCTCAAGCGCGGTGGGCGACGCCAGCTCGTTCATAACAGCCGCCCCATGGCGACCGCCGTGTCGCTCATCCGGTTGGAGAAGCCCCATTCGTTGTCGTACCAGGACACGATGCGGCAGAACGTGCCGTCGACCACATGCGTGCTCTCGAGATCGAAGATCGAACTCAAGGGGTCATGGTTGAAGTCGGTCGAGACAAGGGGCTTGGCGTTGACGCCGAGCACGCCCTTGAGCGGTCCTTCAGCGGCGGCGGTCATCGCCTGGTTGATCTCTTCCTTGCTGGTCGGGCGCGAGGCGGTGAACGTCAAGTCGATCATGCTGACATTCGGCACGGGCACCCTGATCGAGGCGCCGTCGAGCTTGCCTTTCAACTCGGGCAGCACCAGGCCGACGGCCTTGGCGGCGCCGGTCGAGGTGGGGATCAGATTCACCGCGGCAGCACGCGCGCGGTAGGGATCCTTATGCAGCGTATCCACGGTGCGCTGGTCGCCGGTATAGGCATGCACCGTCGTCATGTAGCCGTGCTTGATGCCGATCGCCTGGTGCAGCACTTGCGCCACGGGAGCGAGGCAGTTGGTGGTGCAGGAGGCGTTGGAAACGACGTGATGACCCTGGGTGAGCTTGTCGTGGTTGACGCCATAAACCACGGTGAGATCGGCCCCGGTGCAAGGCGCGGAGACGAGCACGCGCTTGGCGCCCGCGGTCAGGTGCTTGGCGGCTGCATCACGGTCGGTGAAGCGGCCGGTGCATTCCATGACGATATCGACGTCGAGGTCGCGCCACGGCAGCTTCTCAGGCGTCGCTTCCGAGAGCACGGCCACGTCCTGGCCGTCGGCCTTGAGCTGCTTGCCGGTGACGGTGATCTTGCCGGGAAAGCGCCCATGCACGCTGTCGAACTCGAGCAGATGGGCGTTCATCTCGGCCGAGCCGAGATCGTTGATCGCGACGAAGTCGAGATCCTTGCGCCCCAATTCCAAGAACGCCCTGAACGTGAGCCGGCCGATCCGGCCAAATCCGTTAATGGCGACGCGCTTATTAGCCATCCTCTCCTTACCTTTTCGTCTTGCCGACCAGATCACGGCCTTTGGCGGCGACGGCCTCGGCGGTGATGCCGAAATGCTTATATAGGTCTTGCGCCGGGGCTGAAGCGCCGAATCCCTGCATGCCGATAAAGGCGCCGTCAGGGCCTAGCCATCGTTCCCAGCCGAACTCGACCGCGGCCTCGACCCCAACACGCGGGGCCGAGCCCAGCACGGCATTTCGGTAGCTCTCGTCCTGCGCCGCGAACAGCGCGAAGCACGGCATGGAGACGACGGCGGCGGCAATCCCCTCGCCTTCAAGCGCCTTCGCCGCCTGGACGGCAAGCGCCAACTCCGAGCCGGTGCCGATCAGCGTCACGTCGCGTTTACCCTTCGGCTCGATCAGCACGTAGCCGCCCTTGGCCGAGAGATTTTCGTCGGTATGCGCCGTGCGGAGAACCGGAACCCCCTGCCGGGTCAGGGCGAGGATGGTCGGGGCGTGTTGGGCGAGCAGCGCCAGCTCCCAGCATTCGGCACATTCGATCGAATCGGCCGGACGCATCACATGGAGATTGGGAATGGCGCGGAGCGCGGCCAAATGCTCGACCGGCTGATGCGTCGGACCGTCCTCGCCCAGCCCGATCGAGTCATGCGTCATGACGTAGATCACGCGCTGCTGCATCAGCGCCGAGAGGCGGATCGACGGGCGGCAATAATCGGAAAAGACCAGGAAGGTGCCGCCATAAGGCACGATGCCGCCATGCAACGCGAGCCCGTTCATCGCGGCGGCCATGGCGTGCTCACGCACGCCGTAATGGATGTAGTTGCCCGCGAACTCGCCGGGCTTGATGACGACGCTCGTCTTGGCAAGCGTGCCGTTGGAGCCGGTGAGGTCGGCCGAGCCGCCGATCAGTCCGGGAACGATGGGCAGCAGTTTTTCGAGGACCTTCTGCGAGGATTGTCGCGTCGCCAGCTTGGCGTTCTCGCGGGTGAAGTCCGATTTGAGCGCGGCGACGGTCGCGACGATCGCAGCCCTCGCCGTGTCGTCGATCGGATCGGTGAGCCCATCGCGCGCCGACGCATCGAGCCGCTTGGCGGCTTGCGCCCAAGCATCATAAGCGGCGCGGTGTCGCGTGCCGGCGGCGCGCCAGCTGGCAAGGACGGGCTTCGGCACCTCGAAGGGTTGATGCCGCCAATGCAGCGTCTCCCGCGCGCCCTTGATCTCTTCTTCGCCGAGCGGCGACCCGTGAGTCGCGGCGGTGCCGGCCTTGCTCGGCGCGCCATAGCCGATGATGGTGCGGCAGGCGATCAGCGATGGCCGGTCGGTGACGGCGCGCGCATTCTCGATGGCCAAGGCGACGGCTTCCGCATCGTGGCCGTTGACGCGCGCCGTATGCCAGCGCGACGCCTTGAAGCGCTCGATCTGGTCGTCGGAGACGGCAAGGCTGGTGGGCCCGTCGATCGAGATCTGGTTGTCGTCGAACAGCACGATCAGCCGGCCGAGCTTAAGGTGACCGGCAAGGGAGATTGCTTCGTGGCTGATGCCTTCCATCAGGCAGCCGTCGCCCGCCACGCAATAGGTGAAGTGGTCGAAGACGTCGTCGCCATAACGGCGGTTGAGCAGCCGCTCCGCGAGCGCCATGCCGACGGCATTGCCGAGACCCTGGCCAAGAGGACCGGTGGTCGTTTCAATGCCCGGCGCATGGCCATATTCCGGGTGACCCGGCGTGCGCGACCCGAGCTGCCGGAACTGCTTGAGCTCCTCCAGCGTCATCTCCGGGTAGCCGGTGAGATAGAGCAGCGCGTAGAGCAGCATCGAGCCGTGGCCGGCCGAGAGCACGAAACGGTCGCGGTCGGGCCAATCCGGATGCGCGGCATCGAACTTGAGGAAGCGCGTGAACAGCACGGTGGCGACATCGGCCATGCCCATGGGCATCCCGGGATGCCCGGAATCGGCCTTCTGCACGGCGTCCATGGCCAGCGCCCTGATGGCATTGGCCATGTCCTGGTGAGTTGCTTCGGGTACCGCCTGATTTTGCATCAGGTTAGTTTCGGTGCTGATTGTGTCCATAGATCAATAGCTTGCGGGCCTTCACGGGCGGCTGGCGGCAACGGGTGAGGTGATAAAGCACGAGGCTCTAATTCCCTGCCGTCTCCTATCACAAGCTCAGTTCGGACGGCAGGGCTCAATCGACAGCGTCCACATGGAGGAATGGATGACAATGCTCGACAGCCTGGACACGAAAACTGCCTCCGCACAGGAGGCGCCGTTGGTAGAGGCCGCGATCATCCCCGTGTCAGCATCCAAGAAGGTTAGCGCCGCCGCCTTATTCATCCTCCGCGATCGACGCCGCCATAACTTCAGCAGCGATCTCGTTCTTGAAAAGAACCAGCATCCGCTCGTTGCTCGAAAGCCCAGCGTCCACCTCTGCGATCAGGTCGTCTATAAGGCCTCCCCCGATGTCGAGCTTGCCGTCCTTCCGATGGGCAACGAGCTGGAGGTGCAGCGCTGTCTCGGCCCGGATGATTTGCTCGATTAGCTGTATTGGCGTCTTCATGCTTCGAGACTTTCCGCCAAGTGATAAACATTCTGCTAACCTGCAAGAGCCGGCCGCCGCCTTCGCCATGCCACTGAGCGCTTTATTCTTTGTCTTATTTCTCGTGCCCTTCGCACCTGCGAGCGTAATCCACGCGCGGCCATCGGTCCTTCCCCCCAAATCGGTGAAATTCTAATACGCGCGGATGCCCATCGCAGCCTTGACTGCGTGATACCCCACGAGAAGCTGGGTCAGCGCCAGGGGATGGCTCTTTGCGCCGTTGGCCAAATCGATGCGGCCCACTTCGTCGCGCAGATGTCCCGCCTCCGGGATGAGGTTCCATAGCAGATCTTCGATCCGCTCGGCCCTCTTGTCGGAGATGTTCCCACTAATCTCAAGGACGTCGACGGGCTTGCCGTCCCGGTCGCGGGCCAGCTCCAAATGTAGCCCGGCATTGCTCGACCCGTCGAACAGAGGGGTGAAGTCGGGATGGGGCAGCGTCGGCCGGAGGATATGGCGAACGTCGAGCCTGGTATCGGAGCCGTTGGCATCGGCCGGGCGCTGGAAACGGATGACGATATCGGCAAAGGTGCGCTGCGGATGGACGAAGTTCGCGGCGTGGCTCTCGCGCCGGTTGAGCTGCGCCAGCACCTGCTCTCTGGTATAGCCGCGCTTGGTGGTGTCGCGGTGCATCTTCCACCTCACCCTGAGTTCCTCCTCGGGGTCGAGATAGATCTTGACGTCGTAGCAGTCGCGCATGGCGCGCGTGGCGAAGCCGAGCAGACCTTCGGCGATGACGAAGCCCTTCGGCCTCACATATTCAGGCGGCTCCAGCGTGCCCTGTCGATGATCGTAGACCGGCTTCAGGATCGGCTCACCGTGGCGCAACAGGCGCAAATGCTGCTCCAGCACGTCGACATAGTTCGAGCGTGGGTCGAGCGCCGACAGCCCAGCCGCAGAGCGCGCCTTGCGGTCATAGCGATGATAATCGTCGGTGCAGATCACCGTGCAGTGTTCTTCGCCCAGGATTTGGGCCACACCCGCAGACAGTGTCGATTTACCCGACGCAGAATCACCGACGATGCCGAGGATGATCGGATGATCAACCCGTTTCGACATTTAGCACTCCAGGCACTCCTCCCAAGATCGGGATTCAAGCGACGTCGCGGGCTGCGATGCTCGCCAAGCGCTCGCTCGGCATATAGCTCGTCAGGATCTGCCGCTCGCCAGTTGCTCCCGTTATCATCATGGTCTGCACCTTATAGTGGGTCCGCGTCCGCTCGACGCCTTCGAGCATCAGGCCGGTGGTGATCCCAGTGGCGCAGAAAAACACGTTGTTGGATTTGATGATCTCATCGCGTTCGTACCATTTCGCGGTGTCGATGCCGGCCTCCTTGACCGCCTTCGCCTCGGTTTGCAGCTGCGGATCGAGGCGAGCCAGAAACTCGCCGCCGAGCGCCCTGATGGCGCATGCAGAGATAACGCCCTCGGGGGTACCGCCTGTTCCCATCAAGGCATCGATACCCGAGCCGGGAATGGCCGCCATCAGCGCGCCGGCGACGTCGCCGGCAGGGTAGAGCGCGACCCGCGCGCCAGTGGCCAAGATGCGATCGACCAGCTCGCGGTGGCGTGGCTTCTCCAGCACAAAGACCGTGAGCTCGAACACGTCCTTGCCAAGCGCCTCGGCAAGGCCGGCCAGTTTTTTCTCCACCGGCCAACGTGGATCGATCTTGCCGCGCGCCGGCGCGCTCGCCACGAACTTCTCCATGTAAAAGGCCGGCCCCGGGTTGAGCATGGCGCCACGCGGTGCCACGGCGAGCACGGCCAGCGCGTTGGTCTGGCCGCGCACGAGATAGCTCGTGCCCTCGACCGGATCGACGGCGATATCGGCCTTGAAGACGGCGCCGGGGCGGCCAAGCCGCTCCCCGCGCTGGGGCTGCGGCGCCTCCCCTTTGGTTGCCTCGCCGATCGCCACCACGGCATCGATGTCGACATCGGCAAGCGCGGCCCGCATGGCCTCGAGCGCGGCACGCCCGCCATCCTGGCTGTCGCCGCGGCCGATCCAGCTGAAGGCCGCCATGGCGGCGCGCTCGGTCACGCGGCGCAAGGAAAAGACAAGCTCCGGATTGGCCGGACTTGTGGGCATGAGACGCTCCTTAACGGCAATTCCGGCCGGGTCCAGCCGGGATGAGGCTACACACTATACCTTATGGTTCGAGACAGACCTACCTTTCAAGGGCTTAGGGATAACTGCCTGCGATTTCGATTCAACGGGCAGTCCGGCGCGGATCAAGCGCGTCGCGCAAAGCGTCGCCAAGCACATTGATGGAGATCAGAACGGCGATGAGCACCAGCCCCGGAACGACCGTCACCCACCAGGCGCCGGCGAACATCAGATCGTAACCGGAGCGGATCAGGGTGCCGAGCGATGGCTTGGTGACCGGCATGCCGAGCCCCAAAAATGACAGCGCCGCCTCCGCCATGATCGCGCCCGCCACTTGTGTGGTCGCCACCACGATCAGCGGCGACAGGATATTGGGGAGGATATGGCGCCCCATGATGGCGACGTTGCTGGCGCCGAGCGCCCTCCCCGCGCGCACATAATCCTTGGCGGCCTCGACTTGGGCGGCGGCCCTGGCCGTGCGCGCGAAATACGGCCATTCGGCGAGGCCAATTACGACCACGAGCAGCGGCACGGCGTAGCGGCTCAAGCTCTCGCCGCCGAGGCCGGCGCGGAACAAAGCGAGCGCGATGATGGCCATCATCAGGGTCGAGAGCGAAAGCTGGATGTCGGCCGCGCGGCTGATGAGGGTATCTGCTCGCCCCCCGGTGTAGCCCGCCAGGAGGCCAAGCGGCACACCGATCGCCGCCTGAATTAGCACCGCCAGCACACCTACGGTGAGCGAGATGCGCGTGCCGTAGAGGATGGCGCTGAAGAGGTCGCGGCCTTGCGCGTCGGTGCCGAGCAGGAAGCGGGGATCGCTGCCCTCCAGCCAGAGCGGCGGCAGCGTCGCATCGAGTACATCGAAGGAGGCGAGATCGAACGGGTCGTGCGCGGCGAGCAGCGGCGCGAGCAGGGCCGCCAGCGCGACGATGATAAGGCCAAAGGCGGCGATCGCCGCGCCCGGCCGCTCGGCGGCAAAGGCGACGAGCGCGCGCGGGCTGGCGCGCCGGGCTTCGGCGATCATCGCGTGCCTTCGAGGCTGATGCGGGGATCGAGCATGAGGCTGACGATATCGACCAGCGTATTGGTGACGACGAACAGCAACCCAACAAAGACCAGATAGGTGGTGATCAGCGGGATGTCGGCGCGGGTCACCGCCTCGAGGAAGAGGAAGCCCATGCCGGGCCATTGGAACACCGTCTCGGTCAGAAGCGTGTAGGCGACGAGCGTGCCGATCTGGAGCCCGCCGACCGCCGCGAGCGGCAACAGCGCATTGCGCAAAGCATGGTTGAGCCAGACGCGCGGTGGCGATGCGCCTTTAGCTCGCGCGGTGCGGACATAGTCGTGGCCGAGTTCATCCAGCATGGCGCCGCGCACCAGCCTGATGAACAGCGGCAGCATGATCGAGGAGAGCGTCAGCGCCGGCAGCAGCAGGTGCTCAAGCCCGCTTTTGGTGAGCAGACCCGTCTCCCAAAAGCCGAGGCGGATCGTCTCGCCGCGGCCGAAGGCCGGGAGCCAGCCGAGCCAGACCGAGAAGACGGTGATGAGGAAGATGCCGGTGAGAAAGACCGGGATCGAGATGCCGAGCACACTCAAGCCGAGAACGAGTTCTCGCGCCGAGCGAGCGCGGGCGGACTGCGCCATAAATTCCGGCCGGCACCGAGAACAGCAGCACGATCAGGCTCGCGCCGAGCACGAGCTCGAAGCTTGCGGGAAATTTCGCCAGCACGATTGCGAGCGTCGGTTGCTTATAAATAAAGGAAGTGCCGAGATCGCCTTGCGCCGCGCCGTGAAGATAGCGCCCGAGCTGCACCGGCCAAGGCGCATCGAGGCCGAGCTCATGGGTCAACTTGGCGCGCTCGGCTTCGGGCACCGCCTCGCCCATGACCTCGCGCAACGGATCGCCCAGCGCCGAGCGCACGGCAAAAGCGATCATCAGGATCGCCAGCATGACGAGCGCGGCCTGCATCAGCCGGCGCGCGAAGAAGGTCAGCCCCGCGGCAAGCGCCTTCATGCCGCCCCTGCTCTGGATCTCGGAATCAACAGGAGTCATGCAGTCTGGCGTGCCAGGCCATAGCCAATGCAGACAGCGACGGCCGCCTGCCAAGGCACGAACAGAAGGGCGATCAGATCGAGATTGGCGGCCGGGTAGAGCAGAAGGCCGAACAGAGCTCCGGCAAGGACGATTGCGCTCCAAGCTTCGGGACGCCTGATGGCTTGGGCCGGAACGCCGGCGCCAAAGGCGGTGAGGCCGCCCCCGATCGCGCCACCGACAAGTCCAGCCAAAATCCACCCCACGACCTCCCGGGTCGCTTTCGCGCCCTCGACCGTGCCGAACAGCTCGGAGCTTACGACCGCCGACATCACGTCGTTGGCCGTATTCACAGCGGCGAGCCAGCCCATCAGGATCAACGCCATGGCGAGCAGGCATTTGCCGGGATCGCGATTGGCCCACAGCCACAGCATGATCGCCATCCCCGCCCCGAAGGCAATGCCGGCGTGCAGCGGGATGCCGGCCGCATTGATCAGGATGTCGGGATTCTCGAGCCGGAGATCGGGCAAGGGTGAAGGAAGACTGGAAAGGATGCCGGTCAAGACGCCGACGCCAGCCATGATCCAGACGGCGCGGGCGCCGGCGGCCGGCTTCACAAGTAGATCGGCCCTCAGGGTTTCCCAGGTCATCCCCAGTCGCGGGCAAACTCAAAACGCGCTTCGCCCCTCCCATCGCGGTCCTGCGTCAGGGCAAGCCTGGCGGCTCGGCCGATCGCACGCCGAACAAGTATACCACCAGGCTATCGCGAAAGGCCGATCCGCGTGTCGGCCGTGGCGCGTCGGCCGGCGCCCTACGCCCGTGCTGAAATCTAACGTGATACAACCTATAATAGAAGTGTGCTATGAGTTCGCGCTTCCACATCGAGGCTCAAAGGAGGTTGTCCAAATGCGTGCCATTTTCCTTCCGGCAATGCTGGCGGGCTTCTTGGCCCTGTCCCTGTCCCCGTCATTGGCCGCCAACGAGGGAGAGACCTGCGACGGCATCGCCGCCATCCAATGCGAGGCCGGGTTGTGGTGCGAACACCCCGCGGGACAGTGCAACGTCGCCGATGGCGCGGGCACCTGTGTCAAGGATTTGCCGGAGGCCTGCAGTCAAGAACACATCCCCGTTTGCGCCTGCGGCGGCAAAGAGTTCCCAAACGACTGCGAGCGGAAGAAGGCCAAGCAACAATTGGATTACGCAGACGCCTGCAAGAAGTAGGCGCCGCTTCGACTGTTGGATTGCGAACTTAGGATTTTTGCTCGGCTAGCGCTTTCAGCTGCGCCAGGCCCTTTTCCAGATCGTCACCGATCATCTTCTTGCCGTTCATCACCAGGCAAAAGGCCTTCTCGATGAAATTATGATGCGCGGACATGGTCCAGGTGACAGCCGTGCCGTCGCCCTCTGGCTTGAAGGCGAAATCCGAATTGCTCGTGCCCTCGAACGGCTTGACGAAATCGACCTTGAGGGCGACCGCCTGGTCGGGCTTGCTTTCAACTACGGTCATCTTGCCTTCGCCGACCTTGTCGTTGCCGGCCCAGGACATCGCCGCGCCCTGCCCTGCTTCAGGTCCTTCGAAGCTGATCTTCGCGTTCGGATCGAGCTTGGCCCAAGGCGACCACGCATCCCATTTGTGCAGATCGTTGACCTGAGCGAACACACCCGCGGGAGGTGCCGCGATCGTGGCCGTACGCTCGACCTGGAACTCCGACGGCTGCATGGCGACGACGACGACGAACAGCGCGATTAGCACGGCGAGACCGATGAGAATTTTCCTAAGCATGCTCCATCTCCTGCGCGCCTGAAACGTGTTGCCCTACTCGATCACGAGATCACCGAGATAGGGCATATCGATGACATTGACGACCTCGTCGATGTGCACATTCTTGCGCGCCGCCCAAGAAAGATGCGGCCAATGCAGCGGCAGCAGAGCCGCATCGTCGTAGAGGATCCGCTCGATCTTCTGCAGCAGTTCAGCGCGCGCCGTTGGATCGGTCATGGCTTGCGTCTCAAGCGTCAGCCGGTCGACCTCGGGGTTGGAATAATTGCCGGCATTGTATTGGCCGTAGCCGGTTGCCTTGTTCGGGGTCATCACCAGGAACTCGTAGAAATTCGCCGAGTCTTCGGTGTCGGATTGCCAGCCGATCATCATGATGTCGCCGGCTCGCTCGTCGAAGCGCTGCCAATATTGCGCCTTGGGCATGGTCTGCAGATCGACCTTGATATTGATCTTGGCCAGCATAGCGGCAACCGCTTCGGCGATGCGCGCATCCTCGATATAGCGGTTGTTGGGCGACATCATCGTGACGGAGAAGCCGTCGGCATAGCCCGCCTCCTGCATCAATGCCTTGGCCTTGGCGAGATCGTAACGGGGAACCAGCGCGGGATCGTAGCCGGCATAGCCGGGCGGGCTGAGCTCGCCCGCGGCGGTGGCGAGGCCACGCATGATCTTCTGCGCGATCCCCTCGCGATTCAGCGCATAGGACATGGCAAGCCGCACGCGTTGGTCCTTGAAGGCGGGAACGCGGTCCTGGTTCAGCTCGAACGTAATCACCCGCGTGCTCGGCATGGTGATCAGCGCGCAGCAGGCGGCGTCCTTGATGCGGGCAAGGTCGGTCGGCGGCACCGGCGCGATGAAATCGACGTCGCCGGCGAGCAGCGCGGCGACTCGCGTGGCCGGCTCCTTGATCGGCGTGAAGACGATCTCATCGACATTGCCGGGAGAAGACTTGTCCCAATAGTCGGCAAAGCGCTTGAGCTTGAGCTTCACCCCTTGCTCGCGCTCGGTGACGACGAACGGCCCCGTGCCGCTGGCATGGCTCGAAGCGAAGGACGCGCCCGACTTCACGATCGCGTCCTTGGGCTTTCCTCGCTCGTCGCTGCCGGCATAGAATTGGCGATCCATCGGAAAGACGTAGGTGGCGAGGTTGAGCGCCAGTGGGTACGGGCCCTTGGTAATGAGATCGACGGTCAGATCGTCGATCTCCCTTGCCTCGTTGAACGGCTCGAATAGCGCCTTGAAGTCGGGACTCTGCTTTAGCCGATTGAAGGTCCACACCACGTCGGCCGCGGAGAGCGTGCGACCCGACTGAAACTTCACCCCCTCGCGCAGATGAAAGCGCGTGGTCCGCTCGTCGATCTTCTCCCAGCTCTTGGCAAGGCGCGGCTCCAGCGTGAGGTCCTGGCGAAATCGGATCAGCGGATCGAACAAGAGATGGGACAGCTGAAGCGTGGCGCCCGACAGCTGCTCATGCGGGTCGAGCGAGGTGGGATCGGAGTCGTAGGCCATGCGCAGCGTCTTGGCCCCCGCCGCCTGGAGGGGGAAAAACGCGACGAAGGCAACGAGCGAGGCAAGCAAAAACCGGCGCATGGGTGACCCATGTCACCCGAAACCTGCACCGACGTCTACTTCCTTTGCCTCGATTGCGTTCACTCTGTACAGTCTCGCCGCTATCACGGAGAACCCCGAGGGGGCATAGGACAAGGTGCAAGGGTTTTTCGTCACTGGGACTGATACCGATGTCGGTAAAACGATTGTTTCCGCTTGGCTGGTGGCGCGACTCGGGGCGAGCTACTGGAAGCCAGTGCAGGCCGGCAATCACCCGGAGACGGATTCCGAGATCGTGCGCCGGCTCACCGAGATCGCGCCCGAGCGCATCCTACCCGAGGCCTATGTGCTGCCAGAACCGATCGCCCCGCATGAGGCGGCGCGCAGGGCCGGCCTCAGCATCGACATGCAAAAGCTCGTCCCGCCGGCCAGCGACGGACCGCTGGTGGTCGAGGGCGCCGGCGGCTTGATGGTGCCGCTGACCGATACGGCCTTCATCATCGACCTCGCCGACGAACTCCAACTGCCGATCGTGCTCGTCGCGCGCTCGACGCTCGGCACCATCAATCACACGCTGTTGTCGATCGAAGCCATCAGGCGGCGCGGATTGCCGCTCGCCGGCGTGGTGGTGAATGGCCCGGAGACGCCGCATAATCGCGCCGCGATCGAGCGCTACGGCCAGGTGGCGGTCATCGCCGAGATCCCTTGGCTCGATCAGGTGACGCCGGCGACGCTGCGGGCTATCCAGCCCGAGCTCGATCTCGCCAAGCTGGCCCGGGCCGCCGCATGAACGACGATCCGAAATCGGGGGCGCCATCGCCCGCCTCGCTGGCCAAGCAGGTGCTCACCCGCGACCGGCGCTATGTCTGGCATCCTTACACCCAACATGGCGGCGAGACCGAGCCGATCGTGATTGCCGGCGCCAAAGGCGCCTCTCTGTTCGACGCCGACGGTAACGAGATCCTCGATCTCGTCTCCTCCTGGTGGACCTGCACGCACGGGCATTCGCATCCGAAGCTCAATGCCACGCTCGCCAGGCAGGCGGCCAGCTTCGAGCACGTGATGTTCGCGGGCTTCACCCACCAACCCGCCGCCGATCTTGCCGAAGCGCTTGCAAACATGCTGCCGGGCGACCTCAACCGGGTCTTTTACTCCGACGACGGATCGACGTCGGTCGAGGTCGCGCTGAAGATCGCCTATCAATATTGGATCAATGTCGGAGAGGCCGGGCGCCGATCGCTGGTCGCCTTCGACGGCGGCTATCACGGCGACACGCTTGGCGCCATGTCGCTCGGCCGCGGCTCGCAATTGTTCAGCGCGTTCCGCGACCTGATGTGCAACGTCGTGGTGCTCCCCTGCCCCGCCACCTTCGCCGGCGACGATGCGGCGGAAGAGCGTGAAGCCGGCGCGCTGTCGGCCTTCGAGGCGCTGCTCGCCGACCGCGGGCATACCGTCGCCGCGCTGATCATCGAGCCTTTGCTGCAAGGCGCGGGCGGCATGCGGCTTTGCCGCCCAAGCTTCCTCAAGCGGCTGGTCAAGCTGGCGCGAGAGGCCCGCGTGCTCGTCATCTTCGACGAGGTGGCGACCGGTTTCGGGCGGACCGGAACGATGTTCGCCATGGAGCAGGCGGATATCGTCCCCGATCTGGTCTGCCTGTCGAAGGGCCTGACCGCCGGCTATATGCCGATGGCGGTGACCGTGGCGCGGGAGCCGATCTTCGAGGCGTTCCTGGGTGAAAGCTTCGAGCGTGCTTTGCCGCATGGCCATTCCTTCACCGCCAATCCGCTGGCTTGCGCCGTGGCGCTCGCCTCGCTTCAGCTCTTCGAGGAGGAGAACACGCTGGAGCGCATCGCGCGGATCAACCGGCGGCATCGCCAATTCATGGCTGAGCTTGCGGCGCGGCCCGACGTGACCAGGCTCCGCGTGATCGGTTCGATCCTCGCCTTCGACGTCAACGCGGGCGGCGGCTATCAATCCTGGGAGAGCCGCGCCTTGCGCGACTGGTTCCTCGCGCACGGGCTCAATATCAGGCCGCTCGGGCAGACGATCTACCTCATGCCCCCTTACTGCGTCACAGACGAGGAGCTCGCCCGCGCCTATGCCGGCATCCTCGAATGCTTGGATGCGCTGGCGTCGGGCGCGTTGAGCAGCCCATAGACGATGTGCCAGGTGATGCGGCCGCCGTGCACGGCATCGGTGGCGCGGATGGCGCGGCGGAGCGCGCCTGGAGAAAGCGGCGTATAGCCTTCTTTTGGCGTCAGTCCTCCCACCGCCTCCATGCGGCGGAGGAAGGAAAGCGTATCGGCATCGGGCGCTAAGCGCTCCTCGGCGACAATCCCCGGAAGCAGCTCGATCTCGGCAAGCCCGCTGCGCAGGCCCTCGCGCGCGAGCACGCGGCGCCACTCGACAAAACTATCCGGTCCGAGCGTCGCATAAAGCAGGATTCCGCTGGGAGCGAGCAGCCGCCGCAAGCGCTCAAGGCTCGCGGCAGGGTCCGCCAGCCAGTGCAGCGTCATGCTCGACACGATCAGGTCGAGATCGGCATGGCCTCCGGCCTCGCCCGCATCCATCACCTCGAAACTGATCCGCGACTGATCCGCAGCCGCGAGATTGCGCCGGCATTCGGCAATCATCGCCGGCGCGGCGTCGGTCAGCACGAATCGTCCTTTCGGATAGCGCGCAACGAGATGACGGCTGAACAGGCCAGTGCCGCAACCAAGCTCGAGCACGTTCGGCTGATCGCGCTCGGGCAGCAACCGCGCCAGCCGGTCGGCGACCGCGCGTTGGAGGCCGGCATGGCGCTCGTAGCTTTTCGCGTGAGCGCCGAAGCTTGCGGCGATTTCCGCGCTACGACGGGAGAGCACTGGCGAATTCAAGGACATGACGGGCGCACCATCGCGGGTGCCTCAGGGGTAGGACATGGCCCCCGTCTTCTGACCAGATGATGCCGCTGTCCTCCCAGATCGCCTCGCTCATCGACGCCGGCACGATGGCATCGTCGCGGGCGGCAAGGGCAAGGACGGGGCAGGCAAGCTCCTGTTTAGCCTTTCGCCCATCCCAATGCATCAACCAATCGAGCCCTTGATCGAGCCGCGCGACATTCAGCGCTTGCGGCAGAGCGAAGCCCGCCGCGCCGCAAGACCGCCAGAAGGCCTGGATCGCTCCTCCAGGCTCCCGCTCAAGTCCGCGCTTCAGCGCGGCGATACGCGCGGGGGCGATGTGACAGCAAAAGCAGTCGAAGCCCTGGATGCTGACGAGGCCCCGGAAGCGGCCACCCCCCTGCTGCAGCAACCACAGCAGTCCCAGCGAATGGCCGATGGCGATAGCGTCAGCCGGCCAGTCCGTCGCGCCCTTAGGCCCGCCGGACACAAAGCCGAGATCGATCAGCGTGGTCTCGGCGCCATCGAGATGACTGACGAGATCGGCGAAGATGCCGGCATGGAAGCCCCAGCCATGCACGAGAACGAAACGCATCTTGCTACACTACATTGCGCTGGCGGGGCGCCGCGCATCCTCGCTGGTGAGCACGTCCAAAAGCCGATCGATGTCAGACTCCTCGTGCGCCGCGGTGAAGGCCAGTCTCAACCGGGCGGTGCCGATCGGGACTGTCGGTGGCCGGATGGCCGACGCCCAAAGCCCGGCACGCTTCAGGCATCCGCTCATGGCGATAGCAGAGTCCGGCGATCCCAAGATGACGGGCACGATCTGGGTGGTGGACACGCCGGTATCGAGCCCGATGGCGCTGGCGCCTACGCGAAACCGCGCGGCCAGACGCGCGACATAAGCCCGCTCTGCATCCATGCCGGGCACGAGGTCGAGCGCGGCGTCGATGGCGCCGAGCACGGGCGGCGGAAGCGCCGTGGAGTAGATGATGCCGCCGCAGCGATTGATGAGATAGTCGCGCATCGTTTCGGTCGAAGCGACATAGCCGCCAAAGCCGCCGAGTGCCTTGGAAAAGGTGCCGATGACGATGTCGGCCTCGCCCGAGAGGCCCGCGCCTCCCCGTCCGAGAATTCCCGTGGCATGCGCGTCGTCGACGACGAGGCAGGCGTCGTGCTCGCGCGCGAGTCGGGCAATGTCGGCAAGCGGCGCGACGTCGCCGTCCATGGAAAACACGCTCTCGGTCAGGATGAAGCGCGGCCGCTCATCTCCTTGATATCGACTCAGAAGCTCTGCGAGATGGGCGGCGTCGCAATGGCGGTAGCGGAGCTGCCGCACGCCGGCGGCCTGGCAGCCGAAATGCATGCTGGCGTGGTTGAGCCGGTCGGCGAAGACGAGCGGCTCCGCACCGAGCACGGTCACGTCGAACAGCGCCTGAAGCACGGCGGCGTTGGTCTGGAAGCCTGACGCCATGACCAGCGCAGCCGGCTTCCCCTTGAGCGCGGCAATCTTGGACTCGATCGGCGCAAACAGGTCGAGATTGCCGGTGACGAGCCGCGAGGCGCCGGAGCCGACGCCGTAAGTCTCGGCCCATTCGACCGCACGGGCGATCAGCTCCTGGTTGAAACGAAGCCCGAGATAGTCGTTGCTGGCGAAATTGATGTAGGAGTGTCCTTCCGCGCCGATGATCCGCGCATCGCGCGCCGCGACCGTCAGCAGCGATCGGCGCAAGCGCGCGCGCGCGCGGGCGTCGATAAAGGCCCGGTACCTGCTTTCGCTTGCCGCCATGATCCTGTATTAGCGAAGGGTTCAGGGCCCAGCAACCGATCCCGATCCATGCCAGAGCTGCAAAAAAGCGCGAATCCTTTCAATGGCAACGAGCACGCGGCTAAACCAGCAGGCGAAAATCCTGCCGAGGCCATGACCCGCCACGATTGGACCCGGGACGAGGTTATTGGCCTGTTGTCGATGCCGCTGCTCGCGTTGGTCGACCGGGCCCGCGCGGTGCATCGCCGCCATCACGAGGACGGCACGGTTCAGCTGGCCAGCCTGCTCTCGATCAAGACGGGCGCCTGCCCGGAGGACTGCGCCTATTGCCCGCAATCGGCGCATTACGCCAAGACGACCGGGCTCAAGCGGGAGCAGTTGCTCGACGTCGACGACGTGCTCGACAAGGCGAGGATTGCCAAGGATGCCGGCGCCACGCGATTCTGCATGGGAGCGGCATGGCGCGAGGTGAAGGACGGCGAAGATTTCGACAGCGTGCTCGTCATGGTGAAGGGCGTGCGCCAGCTCGGCATGGAGGCGTGCGTCACGCTCGGCATGCTGACGCAAGCCCAGGCTGACCGGCTCGCCGAGGCCGGCCTCACCGCCTATAACCACAATCTCGACACCTCGCCGGAATTCTACGGCGCCATCGTCACCACGCGCACCTATCAGGAGCGCTTGGATACGCTGAAGCGCGTGCGGCGCGCCGGCTTGCAAGTTTGCTGCGGCGGCATTATCGGCATGGGCGAGAGCCTCAAGGATCGGGCGCGGCTGCTGGAAACTCTCGCCAATCTCGATCCGCATCCGGAGAGCGTGCCGGTCAATGCGCTGGTGTCGGTGCGTGGCACGCCATTGGAAGACACGCCGCCGGTCGATCCGCTCGACCTCGTGCGCATGGTGGCGACGGCGCGCATCATGATGCCGCTGTCGCGGGTTCGCCTCTCGGCAGGACGGCAAGCCCTGACCAAGGAGGCGCAGATCCTTTGCTTCCTCGCCGGCGCCAATTCGATCTTCTACGGCGACAAGCTGCTCACCACGGCCAACAACGACGTGGCCGACGATCTCGCGCTGATCGAAGAGGCAGGCCTCACCGTCAAGGCCCCCGCCCCTGCGGAATGAGTCAGCGCCGCTAACGCGGCCTCGGCATCTCGCCCGGATTGGTGTGGTAGGTGATCATCAGCATCGCCATCAGGATCGAGGCGAACAGGCCGGCCAAGGTGCCGATCCAAACCGACGAATCCTCAAGATGGCTTTGCTGGGCGATCTCCAGTGCCGCGGCGCTGGCCGCCAGCGAGGCGACAGCGGCATAGACGATCACCAGCCCGGGTGTCCGCGAGTCGTCTGTCCCTCCTGATCGTCTGGCCATGATGAAATTACGGGCCAAGGCGCCGATGATGGTGCCGAGAAAGCCGGCGAGGATGGCGAGATACAATTGGTTGCCGAAATAGCCGCCGAGCCCGAGGCCCGTCAGGGCACCGACGATGGTGCCGACAATAATAACGATCAATAAATTCGCTGAAGTCATATCTAAGTCCCCCCTTTGCGCTGGCGCCGTTCTTGAAGCCAAGCGCCTCTTAGCAAACTGAGTATGCACTAACCCCCGAGTCGGGCAAAGCAAGGAGGGGTATCCGGACCGTCTTCCTCTGCTTGCGTTCAGCACGGGGCGGCGCTAGGCAAGGCTTTCAGCTTCCTCGCTCTTCCCGCCTCATGTCCCGCATCGTCTATGTGAACGGCTCGTACGTGCCCGAGGCAGAGGCGAAGGTCTCGGTGTTCGACCGCGCCTTTCTGTTCGGCGATGGCGTCTACGAGGTGACGGCGGTACTCGACGGGCGGCTGGTCGATTTCGAGCCGCATCTCGCCCGGCTCGACCGCTCGCTGAAGGAGATCGCGCTTTCCGCCCCTCTCAGCCATGACGATCTGCGCGCGCTGCATACGGAACTCGTCAAGCGGAACGGCGTCGCGGAAGGCATCGTCTATCTGCAGATCACGCGCGGCAGCGCCGATCGCGATTTTGCCTACCCGGAAAAACCTGTGCCGAACGTGATCGCCTTCACCCAGTCGCGGCTACTTGTCGCCAACCCCTATGCCGAGACGGGGGTCAAGGTCGTGACCATCCCCGATATCCGCTGGAAGCGCCGCGACATCAAATCCACCTCGATGCTGGCGCAGGCCATGGGCAAGCAGGACGCCAAGCTGAAGGGGGCTTACGAGGCGTGGATGGTCGAGGACGGTCGTGTCACCGAGGGAACCTCATCCTCGGCCTTCATTCTCGATCAAGACGGCGTGATCCGCACGCAGCCGCTCGGCCAGCATATTTTGCCGGGCGTGACGCGTCGCACCGTGCTCAGGCTCGCGGCGCTAGAGGGGGTGAGCCTCCAGGAGCGCCCGTTCAGCGTCGCCGAGGCGCTGGCCGCGCGCGAGGCGTTCATGACCGCGGCCTCGGCCTTCGTGCTGCCGGTCGTGGAGATCGACGGCGTCAAGATCGGCGACGGGCGGCCGGGACCGGTGGCTCGCAAGTTCCGCGCGCTCTATATCGAGGAGGCGCGGAAATCGTGACCGGGTGCTTTGGAGCGGTCGTGATAGTTTCGCTTGGCTGCGAATCCAGGCGGCAAAGAGAGGCCCATGGCGGACGCATCAACGCTTGACCTTGCTCCAGAGCCGCTGACGAAGGTCGCGGTGAAGCGTGTCGTGGCGCTGATGAATGCCGGGGCCGGCGCCTTCAATCAAAAGCTTGCCGACGATGTGCGGAGCGGCTTCGCCGCGGCCTTGGCGCAGCACGGCGTTACCGCCGAGATCAGGTTCGTCGAAGGCGAAAGCCTGTATGTCGCCGCCAAGCGGGCGCTAACCCAAGCCAAGCGTGGCGAGATCGATGCCGTCGTGGTCGGCGGAGGCGACGGCAGCATTCGCACGGTGGCGAGCGTGCTTGCCGAGACATCGGTGCCGCTCGGTGTGCTCCCCCTCGGCACCCTCAATCATTTCGCCAAGGATCTCGGCATCCCCCTACAGCTTGAGGAGGCGGCCGCGACGATTGCCGCCGGGACGCTGCGCATCGTCGATTTGGCCGAGGTGAACGGCGAGACCTTCATCAATAACTCCTCGATCGGCATCTATCCCTACATGGTTATCGACCGCGAGCGGCGACGAGCCCGGCATAAGCTCACCAAATGGATGGCAATGGTGCCGGCCTTCTTCCGCATGCTGCGCCATTTCCCGAGGCGGCGCTTGCGCATCCAGGCCAAAGGCTTCGCCCGGCCCTACCGCACGCCGTGCCTGTTCGTCGGCAACAATGAATACGGCATGGAGCTTTTCACCTTCGGCAAACGTGACCGTCTCGATGCCGGCAAGCTCTGGTTCTACGTGGTGAAGCCGCGCAACCCGGCGGAGTTCTTCTTGATGGTCTGCCGCCTCTGCTTCGGCCACCTGGATCAGGCGCGCGACCTGGACAAGCTCGAGCTCGCCGAGGCGGAGATCTCGGCCAAGGCCAGCCGGCTGCTGGTGGCGCTGGATGGCGAGGTGAAGATCATGCACACCCCGCTGCATTACCGCTCGCGCCCCCACGCGCTGCGCGTCCTCGTTCCATAGGCGCCGCAGGCTAACCGCCGGAGCCCGCGCGTTGCGGACCCCGGCTGTGAAACACTAGCGCCGCGGCGCTTTCTTCTTGGCGGCGGGGCGCCGCTTGGCGGGGGCGGTCTTCCGCTTCACCGTGGCGCTCGTGGCCGCCGCGCGGCGCGCTGGCGACTTGGGGGCGGCCCGCCCGGTTGCGCGCCGGTTCACGCCGCCTTCGGCGAGGCCGCTCAGCGTCTTGTCGGCGGCTTTCTCTTGCTTGAGATTGGCGCTGAGCAGGCTCACCACATTGCCGTGGCCGAGCTCCTCGGCCCAGGCGATCAGGGTGCCGTAGCGCGAGATCTCGTAATGCTCCACGGCCTGCGCGCTGCCGATGATGGCGGCGTCGAGCACTTTCTTGTCGTCGACCTCTCCGGCCACCTCGTCGGCCTCCTTGATCAAGCCGTCGATCGCCGGGCAATCGACGCCCTTGGGCGTCTGGCCAAGCTTCGCGAAGACCTGCTCGAGCCTGACCACCTGACCTTCCGTCTCGCGCAGGTGGTTGCGTAGGCCAGCGGCGAGCTCGCGATTGGTTGCCTTATCGATCATCTTCGGCAAAGCCTTCACGATCTGATTCTCGGCGTAATACACATCCTGCAAAGTATGCAGGAACAAGTCGTCCATCGTTTTGATGTCTTTGCTGAACAGCCCCATGGGATAGGTCCTTTCCCGGTCGGAGGGTGAGATTGGGAGGCGCATTCGGAAGTTCAGCCCGAAGCGCTTGGCCTGTTAATCGCCGAGAGGGGCCAGCGGTTCCCGTCGCGCGTGCTCATGCAGCAGCAAATCAGCTATGCTTATCGCCATGTTCGCTCGCCCTCATTCCAATTACATCAAGCGCAAGCTGATCGAGTTTGCGCCGGAAATCTGGCTGGCGCTCGAGATGCTGGCGAAAGATACCGGCAGAAGCGTGCAGGAGCTGGCGGATGAGGCCTTTGCCGATCTGCTTGGTAAGTACCAGCGCCCGGCTTCGTTGAAGGACGCGCTCCGCGAGAGCACGCGCCGCCTCCCCGCCAATGACGACGCGCCGCCGACGCGCTGACGCGCGGCACCAAGCGAACAACCCGCTTCGCTGGCATTAAGGCTGCCGTGGCGCTAGAACGTCTGCAGCCACATCGTGCCGGGAGGTCATATTGCCGGAAGACAGCATCGCGTCGGCTTCCGCGCATTTCGGCGGGGCCGGCGTAAGTCTCGTTTGGTCGATTCCATTCATCGGCTTGCTTCTCTCCATCGCTCTTCTGCCCCTCGTGGCACATCGGTTCTGGGAGCATCATTTCGGCAAAGTGGCCGCCTTCTGGTCGCTCGTCCTGATTATCCCCATGGTCGCAACCAGCGGATTCTGGGCGGCCACGCACCGAAATCCTCCATGCCTTCCTGCACGAATATTTGCCCTTCATCATCTTGCTGTTCGCGCTGTTCGTCGTGGCGGGCGGCATCCGCGTCAGCGGCAATCTCGTCGGCACGCCGGCCACCAACACGGCGATCCTCGCCTTCGGCACCTTGTCGGCAAGCTTTCTTGGCACGACCGGCGCATCCATGGTGCTGATCCGCCCGATCATCAGGGCGAACCAGGATCGTCGGCATCACATCCACGTCTTTGTCTTTTTCATCTTCCTGGTCTCCAACATTGGCGGCTCGCTTACGCCGCTTGGCGACCCGCCGCTGTTTCTCGGCTTTCTCAAGGGGGTCGACTTTCTGTGGACGCTGAAGGCCATGCTGCTGCCCATGCTGTTCCTGAGCGGGGTCCTGCTTGCATTGTTCTATCTGATTGACCGAGTCGCTTGGGGCCGAGAGTCAGAGGAGGTGAAGTGCAAGAGCCGCATCCCGCGCCACATCGAGATCGATGGCCTGCACAACGTCCTCTATCTCATGGCCATCGCGCTGACGGTGCTCATGAGCGGGCTGTGGAAGAGTGAGTTCATGATTCCGGTGGGCCTTGGCTTGGAGTTGCCCGTCAACGGCTTGATCCGCGATGGCATTCTCATCGCCATCAGCCTTCTGTCCTGGTGGACCACGCCGCGCGACCTGCGGGTGGAGAACTGCTTCACCTGGGCGCCGATGCAGGAGGTGGCGATGCTGTTCGCCGCCATCTTCATCACCATGATTCCCGTGCTTGAGCTGCTGAAGGCGGGTATCGACGGGCCGTTCGGGCCGTTGCTCGGCCTCGTCTCCACGCCAGAAGGGGCACCGATCGAGTTCGCCTATTTCTGGATGACCGGCATTTTGTCGAGCTTGCTCGACAACGCGCCGACCTATCTCGTGTTCTTCAATCTCGCCGGCGGCGACGCCAAAGCGCTGATGGGCCCCCTGGAACTGACGCTGCTCGCCATCTCGTCAGGCGCGGTGTTCATGGGCGCTCTGACCTATATCGGCAACGCCCCCAATTTCATGGTGCGATCGATCTGCGAGGAGCGCGGCATCAAGATGCCGAGCTTCCTCGGCTATACGCTGTGGTCGGGAGCGCTGCTCCTGCCGCTCTTTGCGCTCTATTCCTGGATCTGGTTCCTGTGAGCCCAGAGGTCGTGCCTACACGCTCTCAGGGTTCCAGCCAAGCAAGGCGAGGACGAGGGCGAACCCGGCGATATAGGCAAGCACCACGGGCCATCCCTCTTTGAGCCAACGGCCGGTGGATTTCGCCTCCGGCATCAGACCCGCAACCGCGACGCCGGCAGACGACCCGAACCAGATCATGGAACCGCCGAAACCGACGGCGTAGGCCAGGATCCCCCAGTCATAGTTGCCTTGCTTGATGGCAAGCGCGGTCAGCGGAATATTGTCGAACACTGCCGAGACGAAGCCGAGCCCAAGAGCCGTTTCCCAACTCGGCGCCGGCAGGGATTTGACGGGCATCATCGACGCCGCCGAGACAAGAGAGACGAGAAAGAGCGCGCCGCGTGCGGTGTGGGGAAGGATGGACCAATCCGGCCGCGCGATCGGGGCGGTCAGGAGAATGGCGGCCGCGACCGCGAGCCCTATCAAGGGAATCTCGTCCAGGATTTGCGGATCGAGCAGATGCGCTCCGACATTGGCGGCAATCGCCGATGCGAGCACGACCATGACCACGGCGACGTGCCGATAAGAGATGTGCAAGCCTGACGGTGGATGTTTGACGATCGGTGCGTATTTCTGTTGTGCCAGCGATGCCGGAATGCCCGCGACGAACAGCGCGCATGCGGCCGCGACATAGGCATGAAGCACCTGCAGGGGGCTCACTCCGGAGATCCACAGCATCGTCGTCGTCGTGTCGCCGATGACGCTGCCGGCGCCGCCGGCATTGGCTGCGGCGACAATTCCCGCGAGGTAGCCGATACGAACGCGCCCCTTAAACACATGCCTCGCTACCGTCGCGCCGATCAGCGCCGCGGCGATATTGTCGAGAAAAGACGAGAGTACGAACACCAGGACCAAAAGCAGCAGACCACCGGTCCAATCGCTCGGCAGAACCGCCGGCATCTCGTCAGGTATGCGACTTGCCTCGAAATGGCGGGCAAGAAGGGCGAAGCCGATCAGCAGCAGAAACAAGTTCACGATCAGGACCCATTCATGCGCGAAATGCGCAAACAGGCCTGCAAACCCGGCGCCCTCGTTGAAGCCGGTCCCAAGCAGCTTCTTGACGATGATAACGCTCAGGCCGGTCAGCGCGACGGCGAGCGTGTGACGATGCAAAATTGCGACGCCGGCGAGCGTCGCGGCGAACAGCAGAAAATCGATCAGTACGGAAATATCGTGAGCGCTGAAATAGGAAGCGGTGCTAACGGCCACGTCCAAGTCCCCCGTCGTCTCGTTGTTGATTTAGCTGGGCAATGGGCACCCGCGTTGGGCTGGTCAGCTGGTTCTTGTTCGGACGAGCCCAGACCTTAACCCTTCAGCCGAGCGACAATGGCTTCCAACGCCGCGATGGCCTCGGCCCGGTCGCGCTTCTGCAAATCCAGCAGGAGCTTGAACCCGTCCGCCTCCTCGCGAATGACTGTGCCCTCCTTGGCGAGATCGTCGTAAAGCCCAAGGACCCTGTAGCAGCGCACCGGTTCGGCGAAGCCTTTCACCTTGATCGGGCTCTGCTCCTCGACGGCGACCTCGTCCTTGACCAGCGAATAGGTCTCGTGGCCAAGCAGGATGCCGTCGATCTCCGAATGCGACTGAAGCCGTGCGGTCAAGTTCACGGCGCTGCCGATGATCGTATAATCCATGCGGTCGTCGCTGCCGAAATTGCCGACGGTGACGTAGCCGGTGTTGACGCCGATGCGGAGATGGAACGGCTTCACGGCGCCGAGCTCGAGCCACTCGGCGCGAAGCTCGCGCAAACGCCTCAGCATGGCAATCGCCATGCGCACGCACGCACGCGCATCTTCCTTCACGCCCCGCGACTCGGGGTCGCCGAAGAACACCATGATCGCGTCGCCGATATATTTGTCGATGGTGGCGCCGTGCTCAAGCGCGATGTTGGTCATCTCGGTGAGGTAGCGGTTGAGCAGATGGTCGCCTTCAGGGCGAAGAACGCGTGGGTTGCATCAACGTCGGTGAAATCGAACTCGATCGGCTTAGAGGCGCGGCGCGCGATCTCCATGAAGCCGAGGCCGGCGCCCTTGCTGCCCTCTTCGGGTTCGGCCCTGAGTTGTTCTTTATAGAGGACTTTCAGCTCGTCCTTGCTCATGTCCCTGATGCGGCTGAGCTTGGCGCGCAGGCGCTCCACGTCGGAGCGCTCGATAAGATTGCCGGCGCAGACCATATAGTCGGTGCCTTCCCTGCCAATGGTCAGAATGCCGTAGCGGATCTCCATCAACGCGCGTGGATCCGATGCGGGAGCCAGCGCGGGTTGCGCCTTCTCGGCGGAATAGCGGATGATGTTCTGCATCTGCTCGACGAACACGGCAAACACGCTGCGCAGCGTCTTGGTATCGGCGTCGTCGATGGTGAGCTTCTGCTTCAGCGC
Organism: uncultured Alphaproteobacteria bacterium; assembly: GCA_963798815.1. Taxonomy (GTDB): domain Bacteria; phylum Pseudomonadota; class Alphaproteobacteria; order Rhizobiales; family Methyloligellaceae; genus Methyloceanibacter. The sequence goes on along the minus strand of CAWCUW010000003.1, from coordinate 41,842 downwards.
CTCGCCGACCCCGCTCAGCACCGGCTCAGTCACATAGCCGCTATAGGCGAAGATGACGCCCTGGCTGTGCAGCATCCCGCGCAAATCCATCAGTTGGGAGGCGAGCATCGGCGTCTCCTAGGAGTGCGGGACGAAACCCAACACCGTAAGGTCGTCGCGGCGGATTTGCTGACCTTGATAGGTGGCAAGAGCTTGGCGGAAGGAATTCTCCTGCTCGGCCATGGGAGTTCCCAGATTTTTCTTGAGCAGCTCATGGAAACGCCGCTTGCCAAACGAGCGGCCGCGCGGACCGCCGATCTGATCGATCAAGCCGTCGGTGGTGAGGTAGAAGCTGTCGTTGTCCTCGAACGGCAGCGCGACGTCGGTGTAGGTCGTATCCGAGGGATAGCGCCGGTAGCCGACGCCCCGGCGGTCGCCCTTGATCTCGATGATGCCTTTCCGATTGGCGCGCCATAGCGAGAAGCGGGCGCCCGAGAATGTCATCTTCCGCTGCTTCGGATTGATGAAACAGATGCCGGCTTCGAGCCCGTCATCGGTCTCGCCCTGGGTCTCGTTCTGGCCGAGCAGGCTCTGCACCCCGCGATGCAGGCCGGTGAGGACCTTGCTCGGATTGTCGCCATCGGCGCTGCGCAGCATGCGGTCGAGCAGGCCCCAGGCGATCAGGGTCATGAACGCGCCCGGGACGCCGTGACCGGTGCAGTCGCCGACCATCACGGCATAACCGTCATTGATGGGCTGGAACCAGAAGAAATCGCCGCCGACGATATCGCGCGGCTCCCAGATGAGGAAATGGTCGGCGGCGATGCTGTCGAGCTCGCGGCGCGCCGGCAGCACGGCGGACTGGATACGGCTGGCATAACGCAGGCTCTGCAGGATCAGCTGATTGGCGGCGGCGGCGCGCTGCTCGCTTTCCTTGACGTCGGTGAGGTCGCTGTAGACGGCGACAGTGCCGCCGGTCTCGGTGCGCCGCTCGCTGATTTGCAGCCAGCGCCCATCGGCGTGGCGCTCCAGTAGGGGCTCGCCGGGATGGCGATGCGCGGCGAGACGCTGCCGAAGCCAGCCCTCTTCCCGGCCTTTGGCATCCTGGATCAGACCGTGCGCGGCGGCGTTCCGCATGATCTCTTCGAACGTGGTGCCGGGCTTGGGCGCGCCTTGGCCGTAGTCGAACAGCTCGGCATATTTGGAGTTACCGAGAACCAGTCGGTCCTCGTTGTCGTAAAGCGAGAATCCTTCCGAGACGGTCTCGATGGCATCGGTCAGCCGTTGCTCGCTTTGCGCCAAGGCGGCCTGCTCGGCGGTCTTGCGCGCGGTGACCTCGCTCCACGAGCCGATCACTTCCAGCGGATTGCCGTTCTGGTCCTTGACGAGATGCTGCTCGTCGCTCACCCAGCAATAGATGCCGTCGGCCTTGCGGAAGCGGTATTCGGCGACGTTGCGTCCTTCTGCGAACAGCTTCTCCTGGCCAGCTTCGACCTCGGCCAAGTCCTCGGGATGCACCCGCGCGCGCCAGAAGTCCGGGTCCTTCAAATATTGGTCGGGCTCGTAACCCAGCACGCGCTTGATGTTCTCGCTGACGAAGGTCGGCGCGTAGGACCCGCCGGCCTCGAAGCTGTAAACCACCGCCGGCGCGCCATGCAGCAGGAGGTCGAAGCGAGCGCGGGCGGCATTCTCGGCCTGCTCGGCCTGCTTGCGCGTGGTGATGTTGCTCCAGGAGCCGACAATCTCGGCCGGCTCGCCGTCGTCCCCGCGCAACAGATATTGCTCGTCGCTGACCCAGATATAGTTGCCGTTACGCTTGCGGAACCGGTACTCGGCGGTGTGACGCCCTTTCTCGAACAGCTTGCTCTGCTCGGCCTCGATCGAGGCCAAATCCTCGGGGTGCACGTTGTTCCGCCAGAAATCCGCATGCTCGAGATATTTCTCGGGGCAATAGCCGAGCAACCGCTTGATATTCTCGCTGACGAAAGTCGGAGCGTAATCGTCCTTCGCCTTGAAGCTGTAGATCACCGACGGCGCGCTTTCGAGCAAGGCCGACAGTCGCGCGCGCGCGGCGTCCTCGGCGGCTTCGGCAGACTTGCGATCGGTGACGTCGCTCCAGGAGCCGACGATCTCGGTCGGTTCGCCATTGTCGTCGCGGATCAGATGCTGCTCGTCGGCCACCCAACAATAGGCACCGTCCTTTTTGCGGAAGCGATATTCGGCGGTGTGCCGGTCACGCTCGAATAGGAGGGCTTGCTCGGCCTCGACGGAGGCGATGTCGTCCGGATGCACCCGGCGACGCCAGAAATCGGCATCCTTGAGATATTCGTCAGGGCAATAGCCGAGCAACCGCTTGATGTTGTCGCTGACGAAAGTCGGCGCATAGTCGCCCGTCGCCTTGAAGCTGTAGATCACCGAGGGCGCGGTATCGAGCAACAGCGCAAGCCGCTCGCGAGTGCGGTCCTCCGCCGCCTCGGCGGCCCTGCGGGCGCTGATGTCGCTCCACGAGCCCACGACCTCCGCCGGCGCACCCTTCGCGTCGAGCATGAGATGCTGCTCGTCGTTGACCCAGCAATACGAGCCGTCCTGCTTGCGGAAGCGATATTCGACGACGTGCTGGCCGGCCTTGAACAGCTCGTCCATCTCGGCTTCGACGCGCGGCAGATCTTGCGGATGCACCCGCTCGCGCCAAAAATTCGGGTTTTCAAGATATTCGGAGGCGGCATACCCGAACAGCCGCGCGATGTTGTCGCTGACGAAGGTCGGCGCGAAATCGCCTTTGGCCTCGAAGCTGTAGATCACGGCCGGGGAGGCATCGAGCAGGCGAGCGAGCCGCGTCGCCGCCGCGGCTTCGATATCAGCAACATGCTGACGCTCGGTTTCGTCGTGCTCGCGCGTTGCGTCCGCCAAGACACTCTCGACAATATCGGCCACTTTGCCGGAATCGGCGCCGGCCTGCAGCATCTTACCAAGCGCGGCGGCAGCTTTCTCAGCGTATTTTCTGGAAGAGGTCATCGGGCGATCATGTCGTTCGAGATAAAAAGGCGCCCGTAACGGCCCCTGCTGCAAGGGATAGTTTCGGGCCGACCAGCTTCTGTCAATGGCGCGGCCTGAGATGACCCCTGTAAACCAAATGAAGGTTTAATGAACCACGACGCTGATCTTGCCTATTCGCTGGGCGAAGCGTCGCCGGCCGCAATTGAAGAGGCCGCGCACGCCCCCCGGCGCGCGCGGCTTCGCTTTGCAATCGACCGAATCGAAGCTTACTGAGCTGGTGTCTCTGCCGGCGCCGGCGTTTCGGCTGGCGGCGGCGGTGGTGGCGGCGGTGTCTCGGCGGTCGGCGTTTCCGCTTTGCCGAGGACGCAATTGATCAAGGTTGCGTCGTATTTGCAGCCATGCCGCTGCGCCTGAACCACGACGAAGACGGCGATAATCACAAGCAAAATGAGAAGAATTCGCATTCGGGCACCCTCCCTTTCACGCCGGCGTAAAGTATACGAATGAAAGGCAAACAAAAAGGGCCGGTGGAAAACCCGGCCCTTATTTCATTCAGCCGTCACGTGAGCTTTGCCACCCACCCGCGGCGGCGGGGCCCCTCCCGGCAGGGCTTGGGGCCCCGGAAAGCGGCTCGCCGGGCCTAATACCAGCGGCGATGCCAGCGCGGCCCATAGCGATAGGAGTAACGGTTGTAATTGTAGTAGGGGCGATAGCCGTAACCATATCCGTAGTTGCGGTAATAGGGGCGCGGACCCACATAAATGCCGAACCCGGGGCCCCAACCACCCCAATATCCGCCGCGCCAACCGGCGTCGGCGGTCGCTGGGGTCAGCGAAACAACGGCCAGCGCCACAGCCGCGGCTAAGCCTGTCAATGCGTATTTCATAGGATTTCTCCTTCGATGAGCAATTCGGGTGGCGCCTCTGACGACGCCGGCATGGATCAAGAACGCAAGACGCGGCCCGGCGTTCCTCCGGGCGCGACTTCGCCGCATCGCCGATGACCAAATTCGAGCCACGCGACCTATGCTGCGTCCCATGCGGGCTCTCCCGGCAGGATTTCCTGAAGGCGGCGCTCGCGCTGGCGGCGTCCCCGCTGCTGCGGTTTGTGCCGGCGGAGGCGGCCGAGGGAGTTGAGGTGAGCGAGATCGCCCCCGGCGTGTTCGTGCATCAAGGGCGCTATGAGCTGCAGTCGCCCGAAAATCGCGGCGACATGGCGAATGCGAGCTTCGTAGTCGGCACCGATTCGGTCGCCGTCATCGATACGCTGGGCAGCGCGGTGGCCGGTCGCGAACTCAGAGCCGCGATTCGCGCCGTGACCGGCAAGCCGATCCGCTACGTGATCAATACCCACATGCATCCCGACCACGTGTTCGGCAACGCGGCCTTCAAGCAAGACAATCCGACCTTTGTCGGCCACTACAAGCTTGCGCGCGGCCTCGGCTCACGCGCCGAGCGCTATCTTGCCATCAACAAAATGATGCTGGGCGATGAGGCGTTCGAGGGAATTGAGGTCATCCTGCCGACGCTTGCCGTGGAGAACAGCACGACCCTCGATCTCGGCGGGCGTAGCCTGGTGCTGGAGACGCAGCGGACCGCCCATACCGACAACGATCTCAGCATCACCGACACGGCGACCGACACGCTGTTCCTCGGCGATCTGCTGTTCTCGGTGCATGTGCCGACGCTTGACGGCTCGATCAAAGGCTGGCTCGCGCTGCTCGACGAGCTGTCCCAGAAGAAGGCCGCGCGCGTCGTGCCGGGACACGGACCACACGCCATGGAGCTGCCCGAGGCTCTCACCCCCGAGCAGCGCTACCTCGGGACGATCGCCGCCGATGTCAGAAAATTGATCAAGGACGGCAAGACCTTGGAAGACGCGATCCAAACCGCGGGCTTTTCCGAGCGCGACGCCTGGAAACTGTTCGACCATTACCATGTCCGCAACGTCACCGCGGCATTCGCCGAACTGGAATGGGAGTGATATGATGCGGGCAAATCGCAAGAGGATGGTTGCCATGCCCCTGCCCCTGACCCGTCTCGGCTACGCCGCGGGCGCTGCCGCGCTCGCTACCTTGCTGCTGCTCGGTCCGGCAGCGCAGGCCGATGAGGACGTCTGGCCAACGCTCAAGCAGCAGGCCTTCGGCGACCGCGCGATCCAGGCCGAAGACGGTAACGTCGTGCTCGAGATCCCCGGAACCGCCGAAGACGCGGCGCTGGTGCCATTGACCGTGCGCATCCCGCCGCAGGTGGCACAGAAGCTGAAATCGCTGACCATCTTCATCGACAAGAACCCCGATCCCAAAGTGGCGACGCTTCACTTCGGGCCCGCGCAAGGCAAAGGTGGCGAGCGCAGCTTCTCCACCCGGGTGCGGATCGACAATTTCTCCCATGTGCGCGCCGTGCTCGAGACCGAGGATGGGGTGCTGCACATGGCGAGCAAATTCGTCGCGGCCGCGGGCGGTTGCGGAGCGATGCAGGCCAAGGATCCCGACTCAGAGACCGTCGATCTCGGCAAGATGATCGTCAAGACCTTCCCGCCGGCGCTTGACTCAAGCCCGATCTGGTCGGCTCAGGTGATGATCAAACACCCGAACTCGAACGGCATGCAGCTCGACATCAACACCGCCAACGTCATCCCGGCGCGTTATGTCGACAAAATGATCGTGAAGCGCGGCGGCGAGCTGGTGTTCGACATGGATGGAACCTTCTCGATCTCCACCAACCCGAATTTCCGTTTCACCTTCGGCCGCGGCGCCAACAACAATCTCGACGTGGCCATCACCGATACCGACGGCAGCAAGTTCGCCGCGCAGTCCGAGCCGAGCGGGTCATAGCTCAAAATTTGAATCCGTCATGCCCGGCCTTGTGCCGGGCATCCACGTCTTTCACTCACTCAATGCGATGCAATCGTGGATGGCCGGGACAAGCCCGGCCGTGACCGTGTTGCGTGGTTACGAGGAAACCTCGCCGGCTATTGCGGCGGCTTGCTGGAATAAAAGATCTGGGCTTTCAGCAGGAACTCGTCGGGCTTCTTGAGGAAGAGCTGCTTCGCCGTCTCGTTGCCGAAGCAATAGGTCCTGCCAGCATAGACGGTGTTGACCGAGCAGTCGGTCTTGATCTCCTTGCCGAGCGCGAGCCCCATCACGCAGTTATCGTCGAACTCGCCTTCGGTCGCGGCAGCAGCGGCAGAAAGGTGGGCAACGGCAAGAGCGGTTGCCAATCCGAAAATAGTTGCAGCTTTCGACATGTCGTTCTCCGCATCCGAATGCCCACGGGGGCGAAAGCAACGCTCGAGTTCGGGCCTGGCGCTAGAAATCAGTAAACAGGGCGCTTCATCCAGGGCTGGTAACTAGCTGGTTGGTAAGGGATTGACCATGCAAATTGCCAGAGCTTATGAATTGGTGTTGCGAAGTCCCGGACGTGGCGTATGTCCCAAATCGTCATCTCATATCGCCGTTCCGATTCCGAGGCCATGACCGGCCGCATCCATGATTGCCTAGTCGATCATTATGGCGAAGAGGCGGTATATCGCGACCTCGAAAGCGTCCCCTTGGGCAAAGATTACCGCAGCCATATCCGCGGCGCGATTCGTCGCGCGGATCTGTTGATCGCGGTGGTGGGTCCCAAATGGAGCGGACCCAAGCGCGGCGGCGGCAAGCGCATTAAAGAACCGAAAGACACGGTGCGGGCCGAAATTGAAGCGGCGATCGAGCACCGCGTTCCGATCATTCCGGTCCTCGTCCATGACGCGGAAATGCCCGTCGCGGCTGACCTCCCAGCGGACATTCGTGAGTTCGCCTATCAGAACGCCGCCGTGATCGATGCCGGGCAGGATTTTCGAACTCATATGGATCGATTGATCAGTCAAACCGACAGAATTTTGAAGCATGGCCGCGCCATACAACCGCCGTCGTTGCTTCGCTCCAAACGCCTTGCCGCCGTGCCGGCGTCTTACGTCGTGGTGGCGATGGTCAGCGCTGCATGCGCGGCGCTGCTAGCTGCCTTATGGGCATTCGCTCCGCGCCACCAAGAAGCCGGGGAGCAAGAAGTGTCCCGGGGCGCGGGTTGGGCTCCTCCGCCAAATCGTGGCTATTGGAAGGTTGGAGACTCGATCGTGTATTTGGAACCAACGGCTACGCAGAGACAGTTCTTTTTCGTCGAGCCCAGCGCGGAGATGCTCCAGTCCGGTGCGCAGCCAGGGTCGCTCCTGTTCGAGGGCAGCATCCAATACGACGCTACTAATGGCGATCGCTACCTCGGTCGTCTTTACGGATATTACGGCAAATGCGGACCTCATTCCTACGCCGCGGAGGGTCCAGTGCATGCCGGCCCCGAAGTCGTGTTGACCGGCAACGCACCCCGCTACAACGGGAACACTTGCGAGCAACTCGACGACCAGAAAACGACGCTCGTTTTACAATTCAAGGAGCGGAAATAGGGAGCTGAGCGATGCTCCAACTTCACTCTCTTGGAAGGACCAAGAGGAAACAATGGTGGGCGCAGTAGGACTCGAACCTACGACCCGCTGATTAAGAGTTTCTAGACCCACGGTTCCACCACGTTCCTGTAGTAGCCCAGAACGGCTAATTACTGGCACACTTGGTGTTGTGCGTTTCCTATTTGTTCTTGCACATTCCCTCCAGCGTGCTTACTATGTGCTTACTGCAAGAGGGAAGCGCATGCCAACCATTCGCATCACTAAAACGGCCGTTGATGCGGTCGAACCCGGCGCCGTTGACGCTTACCTCTGGGATGACGATCTTTCGGGCTTTGGTCTCAAAGTCACACCAGCAGACCGGAAGGTGTATATCGTTCAATACCGGCTTGGGGGACGCAAGGGCCGCACGCGTCGCGTTACCATCGGCCAACACGGCGAGCTTACGCCCACGGCCGCCCGTCTTGAAGCTAAACGACTGCTCGGCGAAGTTGCTCTTGGGCGCGATCCTGCAAGTGACAGGGACAGGGCAAAGGCTGATAAGGCCCTGACTGCCGTGCTCGATCAATTCATGACGGAGCATGTGAACTCGAAGCGAAAAGCAAGTACCGCGCGCGAGTACCAGCGCATCGCTAAACTCTACATCGTACCCCGCCTTGGACGTCGTCTTATTGGCGACATCAAGCGCCAGGACGTTGCGAAGCTGCATCACGAGCTTGCGAGCAAGCCGTATCAAGCTAATCGCACGCTCGCGCTGCTCTCAAAGTTCTTCAATTGGGCCGAGAAGCATGGGCTGCGGCCCGATGGCTCCAATCCTTGCCGGCACATCGAGAAGTACCGTGAGCAACGTCGCGAGCGGTTCCTCAGCGAAGCCGAGTTGGCGCGCCTCGGGGACGCCCTACGAGAGGCGGAGAGGCATAATAGTGCAACGCCTTGGACAATTGCTGCCATCCGTCTGCTCATATTCACTGGCGCACGTCTCGGTGAGATCCTCATGCTTGAATGGGACCACGTCGACGAGGAGCATGGGCTTCTCATACTTCCCGATTCCAAGACGGGAAAAAAGGCTATTCGCTTGAATGCCCCTGCCCGCCAGGTGCTTGAAGGCATTCCGAGGCTTGAAGGCAACCGCTTTGTGATTTGCGGCGATAGGCCGGGACGGAATCTTGTCAACCTGCAGAAGCCATGGCGCCGGATCCGCAAAGCTGCCGGCCTCGACAGCGTTAGAATCCACGACCTGCGTCATTCGTTTGCGAGCGTCGGGGCTTCAAGTGGACAGAGCCTAATTGTCATCGGCAAGATGCTCGGACACTCCCAGCCAGCAACAACGGCGCGCTATGCCCACCTTGGAGATGATCCGGTAAGGGCGGCCAGCGACGCCATTGGGGCACGCATTGCTGCAGCAATGGACGGTGAGAAGCTCGGAGATGTTGTGGACTTTGCTAACGCGAAGCGTAACGCACCATAACGCACAAATGGCCAACCCATATTCTTTTCAACGCGACTAAGCTCATCTCCAAACACTAAGTTCCTTCTTGGCTGTCCCGTTAGCATCCCTTAGGAACGCGAGTGGAGGTGCTGCTCGATGTCAGATTGGGTTGGATTCGAAGAAGCACTCGCGATCCTAACCGAAGGTATGCCCAATGAAATGTGGGCTGATGGTCGTCCACTTCCAAAGTACGGCGCGCCCTGGCCCGACGACTGGCCTGAGGACAAACAATTCCGTCGCGGAGCCGTCACCCTATTTCTGCAAGATGAGGTCGTCCAAGGACATTGTCGTGTCATGGGTCGGCGAAACCGAAGCGCCGTTCATGAAGAAGTGTCTCCCATGAAGATGCGAAGCCTTGAAATCTTATCGACCGTTGGCAAGCCAGTTCCGCCAAGTGATATACCGGAAGCCATTTTGATGCCGCCTGAACATACGATAGAGGAACGCGATAGCGAGTGGCGCAACGACATCTACTACGAGGTTCGCTTCATTCGAGGTGACATTGAGAAGCTCAAATCAGCGCGACTGGAGTTAATCAGGCGGTACGGACAACTCAAGCGCTACGCATTACTCGCGTGAGCGCTTCAGACGTAACTAGAATCCGGCCGTGGTCATCGAATGGTCCTTCAGCGTCGTGTGCCTCGCTCGCAACCTCCTCAATTAGCTCGCGGTAGGCCTCGAAAACTGCGCGGTCGGTACCCGAAAAGCGCATGCGGTCAGCATGACCTCGCAACGCTTCATGACTAACCCTGCAGGATACGGTGCTTCCGGCCTCATCCTCCATGAGGAAACGAACGCCATCCTGCTCGAGGTATTCCTCTTTGAGTCGCTTGAGAGGCACTGTTGCTCCTCCCCTTACGACTTCGGCGCCTTTGGACTGCCGTAAACGTTGGTAAGTCGGCAGGTGCCGTGGGGCGCAAGAGCCAGGTTGCCCGAAGAGGATATTCGACACTTCACCATTCCGCGCCGACCAGCTCAATCGATCGATTCAAGGAAATAGATCGTTGGCGTGTCCACGACCCCGGCCTTCGTCATCGCTTCCTTGAGATCGGTCGAAACGGCCAAGTCCTTGGCCACCTTCGTCTCCTTGGTGTCAAAGACGACCACGATTTCACTCTTATTGCTGTCGGCGGAGTGGTAGACGCGCGGATTGCTGAGGCCCGCCGCCTTCTGCATTTCGGCATGCGCATCGAAGATTGGGCGCCACTGGCCGTAGTCCCTCACTTTATGACGGATAATCATCATTCCTACGGCATCCTCCGTCTGCCTTTAACGTCCGCTCTTGCGCAACAGATGCGGTTTAGCCCTGGAGCCAGGGAAGACCGGCTGCCTTCCAGCCTCCGACGCGATGCCTCTGGTTGTCGAGCGGACCTTCGAAACCGCCGGCAACATTGTGACAGGCGCGGTATCCCTCCGCCGCCATCGCTTTGGCAGCAGCTAGGCTCCGGCTCCCCGAACGACAAATGAAGAAGAGGTCGTCATCTAATTGCACGTCGAGCGCCCCAAGTTCGCTGGCAAGGCGCTCAGCGAAGCGCGGGTCCACGGTCTGATCGGGGAAGGTCTGCCATTCGACCAGGACAGCCCGTTTACCCAAGGGTCCAAGATCAGGAATCCCGACATACGCCCACTCTGCGCGCGTGCGTACATCGATCAACTGCGAGCCCAAACGCGCGGCGAGGCGTTGCCAAGTCGCCTCGACATCAACAGTGTCAACTGCTTCATTGCCGTTCTGCATTGTGTTGCTCGAACAGCCCAGGCTAGGCAGTGTACTCCCGCGTTGCGGCTGCCTCCATCTCGATTTCCGAGATCTGAATCTTGACGAGATCGCCAATGGAGACGAGGCCGATCAGCCGGTTTTTCTCCACCACGGGCATGTGGCGGAACCGGCGCGTCGTCATTTCTGCCATCAGCCGGTCGACCGTGTCGGCGGCCCGCGCGGTAATCACAGTCTTGGTCATGAAGTCCGAAACTGGTTGCTCCAAAACTTTGGGGCCGGCTTGACCGATTGCCCGCATGAGATCGCGCTCCGACACGATGCCCGCGATTTTATCGTCGCTCACGATGACGATGCAGCCGATACCATGCTGCTGAAGCAGCTTAGCGATATCGAGCAATGACTTGTCTGAGGTGGTGGTGAAGACACCGCTACCCTTCTGCTTCAGAATCGTGGCCACGTTCATCTCGTTTCCTTTCCACCGGCAGTTGACTCACAGCGGGCCATCCAAAACCTCGCCGTAGCAGGGAGTTGAAAGGGAATCCGCGTCGAGATTTTCGGCGTTATCTCGGGAGGCCCTCAAGGGCCCATTCCCGAAGCTCAATGGGATCGGTCACGCCATCAGCGGCGAGCGCCACGAGCTTCTGACTGAGGGCAGTTCTCAGTTCATACGCCCTTTCGAAGTCACGAAAGGGATCGCGAGACTGTAGCACCACCCAGGTGGCGTCGAATGCCTCTCCTAATGCATCAAGCGTCTTCGGATCGTAGGGATTGATTGGGGGGCTTTGAGGGTACATTCCTCCCTCCATGCTTTAGCAGGCGGGAGTTCTAGGCTCTCAGCCGTCGGTGCCTGTTATTGCTCTGACCGGCGATGGTGCAGTGTGGGCCCTTCCGAAGCGAATAGCGAGTCAAGAGATGCTACGGCTCGGTGACCAGATCGTAGAGCAGGACTTCGCGGCGATGTCCGCTTTGGGTCATTAGCGGACACTAGAGCGCGCATCAGGAATGTCAGCTTTGCCCCCGGAAGCCGACATGCAGACTACCGGATGGAATGTCCGCTTAGTGCCAGAAACAGACATTCGCGGCCCAGATTACGGGATTGCGGTGCGCTTGCGTTCGGTCAGATACGTCAGACCCGTCAGAACGAAGCCGAAGCCGCATCGCCCGGTCCACATGAGCCCTAACCGCCGGACTAGGACTGCGTTACTGTTTGGCCGTGATCGACCGAATGCCGCGTCGGATTGGACAGAGACCATGAGCGAGACTCACAGCGGCGGCTGCCTGTGCGGTGGCGTCCAATATGTCGTGAACGGACCCTTGCGCGATGTCGTCAATTGCCATTGCGGCCAATGCCGGCGAACGCACGGGCATTTTGCTGGATACACCGAGGCCGCCCTTTCAGATTTCAAGCTGAAACGCAGCGATAGCCTGAAATGGTACCAATCCTCTGCACAAGCACGCCGAGGTTTCTGCTCGATTTGCGGCGCGAGCCTTTTCTGGGTGCCCGAAGGCGATGACCATGTCGCGATCGCCGCCGGCACTCTCGACAAGCCAACCGGTTTGCGCACGGTAGCGCATATCTATGTCGCCGATGCGGGCGACTATTACACAATCGCCGACGGTTTGAAAAAATATCCTGGAACGTCCACCACGACGGTCGATGAGTAGGCTTCAGTTAGCCGCTCAAGATAGTCTGGACCGCCCGGCAAAGCGGGCCGAGTCGCTACGGGCTCGTTGTGCCAGAACATCCAGGACCACACGGACCCTGGCCAAGTCGGCAAGGTCGCGGTGGACCAGTAGCCAGACTTTCGGCCCGACGAGCTCCAGTTCCGGTAGCAGGCGCACAAGACCAGGGTCTGTATCACCTGCCAAGCAAGGACCAAGCGCGACGCCCATCCCCTCCCGCGCGGCAGTCAGGCGGTCGAAGGGCGAGTTTGCCCGAAAGATGACCCGGCTCGTGTCTGTCGCCTGGATGAACCATCGGATCGCTGGATAATCGGGACGTTCATCAACCCAGTCGATCACGTCGCAATTCTTGAGGTCGCTCAACTCTCGTGGTGAACCGAACTGCTCGATCCAAGCCGGAGACGCGTAAAGTCCAAAGTCAAGCCGCGCGATCCGTCGCGCGCGCAGACCGAGTTGATGCGGCCTCGCCAACCGCAGCGCAATATCCGCCTCGCGCAGTGACAGATTGAGCGTCTGCTCCGTCCGAATCAATTCGACGCGCAGTGCTGGATACGCCGATCTGAGCGCGGGAAGATGCCGTAACACAAAAGCGCTTGCGAGGGTCTCCGTCGCAGTGACCAGCACCCGCCCTGCGACGTCCATTTCGCTTGCGACGGTTGCTTGACACGCAAGCACCTCTTGCTCCAACGCCTCCGCGCGAGCCATCAGGCGCTCGCCTGCGGACGTGCGGACATATCCCGAAGGCTCGCGCAGAAACAATATCGTCTCAAGCTCCTGCTCGAGTTGCTCTATGTGGCGCGACACCGTGGCGGGATTGACTCCCAGGCATCTTCCAGCCCCGGAGAGGCTACCGCTTCGAGCCACGGCGAGGAAGTGGCGCAGATTGTCCCAATGCATAGGCTGAATGCATAGGCTGAATTTTTGCAAACCCCTTTGGCAATACTGACTATGGTTCTTTGGATTCTCTGGGTCTACCAAAAATCGTCCTTGTCATCGACGATCAGAAAGGAGCGCCGACATGAAAACGTTACTAGCAATCGCGCTTACAGTAGCAGCGCTGACGATCGGCACGGCAACCGTGGCGCCAATTTCGAGCACCGCCATCGCGGGCGGAGGCGGACCCGTCAAGTGGTGCGGGGCGGCCGCGTGTGCCCACCGATTCGGTCCCCAACCGTCAGAAACGCATCGTGGGCGGTAAGCCGTAATAGGCACGCAAGCCGGTCTCTCAATCGGAGAGGCCGGCTGGCGGTCCTTCGATTATGGAGGTCCGCTATGCGGCGACGGATGACGAATTGGGTGAACTATGACCCATGGGTTATTGGGGTCTTGGAACCCATTCTCCTGCTCCTGTGTATAGCGTTGATTGGAGCAGTTCTGGGACTGCTCTGACCCCTTCTCGGCAGCCAGGGTCACAACGCGCTAACCAGCGTCCCAATGTCCGCTTTGGATCATTAGCGGACCTTGGGGCGAGAATCAGGGATGTCCGCTTCACCCCCAGCAGCTGACATGTTGAGCGTCGGTCGTGGAGGTCCGCTTAAGTGCCACTAGCGGACATCAACCATCACCTGTTCAGCGCGGTCGTTATAGCCTTGATCAGACTGGTCCAGTGTGGCGGGCCCGTCGAACCCGCGCGCGTCAACACCTTGGCATTGGCTCGCTAGTCAGACAGCATCTGCTTCAGTTATTTGATCTCCCAGGTGGCCTTGTGGTTGACGACAATGGCCCCACGGCCGCCGACCGCTTCGTGAAGTTCCACCACAGTGTAGGGAACCGTTCCCGTGATACCCTTATATTTCCCCGTACCACCCATCAGGTAGTGGTTGTTGTCGTCGAAGGTCGTGAATACGTTGTCACCATCTTTGTCGGTTTCAACGCAGCTCCCGTTGTAGTGAAATGTCTCTCCCACCGTGCTCATGTGATAAAGGCAGCGAACAGACATGTCATTGAACGGGCCTTCTCCTTTGACATTGCGGGTGATTCCAGTTTCGTCAACGATTGCTCCCGTGCCGGCTCCGCTATCGATTTTTGCCACAGTGTTATCCACATAGTACGTGTCGTATTCCGCGCTGCCAGTCTTCGGAAACTCCGCAGCTGCTGCTGGAGCCGCGCAGAACGTGAGTACGACAGCCATCGAAGCGAGCGTCGATTTCATAGCGGCACTCCTTTTTTGACTACAGTCGTGAACTTCTCAGTGTCGACTATTTCGGCACACCCACAAACAGGGCACCGGTCAATTTGCCATCTTCACCGATGAGCGGTGCGTAGTCGGCTTGGTAGTTTTGACCAAAAACCGTCGCTGGCCCGGTGTAGGAGTGTTTTTCGGCCAAGGCTTTGTAGGCCGGGCTATCATGGTCAAGTTTTGTACCGACCGCCGATTGTCCTCCTTGCATCAATGTCGTTTCGGTCCGAACAAAGTCTTTGCCATCATACGAAAAGATACTCGCTTCGAGTTTGGTTTCCGCCAATGAAGCACTGCTGAAAAGCAATGTGACGGGCAACAACAGGCTCAGGATCAGGAATATTCTTTTCATGCTTTTCATCGCATCCTCCTCCCTGGCTCGCCCATCCTCGACGGCTGGTGAAGCCGCGACTCTGGACCGCGGGATTTCTGGTGTGCTGAGAAAGGGGGTGTGCTCGTAATCGGCACAGTAGTCTTTGCCGCCAGCGCCTAGGTTCCGGCGTGCCAGTAGAAAAGCTATGCGCCTTGATCAAGGGTATTGCAAGCTTAACGCGCCAGTTCGTTGCTATTGCACGAATAAGTAGAGTTCAACTTGCGCCAATTAGCCTTTCTGCTGGCCTTCGCGAGAAGGCAAAGCCAGAGGGTCCGCTTGCGGTCAGAAGCCGACGTGAGGCCAGTCGCTCGGCATGTCAGCTAAGTGCCAGAAGCAGACATTGTCGGTGATCGGCGGGCACGGTGCTCGCCCCCCAATTTTCAGCGTCGCCGTCACACCTCTTCCGCTGTCGCAGGAGGCCGCCTTAACGGTTGAGCGGGTTTCTGCGCTGCCGCCCTTGCATCAACGCTATGTGAAGCGTCCGGTAGCACGGACTGCGGCGTAGGCGATAAGGCACAGGACGAAAAGAACGGCCAATGCGATGAGCACCCCGATTATGATCGGCGCACGATCCGCCTCCGCCGCCCTGAGCATGTCGAATGCCCGAAACGCCCAGACCGTGATCAAGGCGATGCCGACCGCGAGCAGGGTCGCGGCGACCAGCACAGCCAAACGGTTAAATTGACGGCGTCGCTCTAGCTTGGTGCTAAACACGGCCGAGCGTAGCACGCTATCTGTGCCCTGAAAGGCACAGGAGGGCCATGATGCTTGCCATCGATTTTCACAGCGCCGCGCTGAGATTGAAGCGTTCGAGACGGACACGCGTACCCCACAGCGTGCTCGCCGTGAACTCAATGTCGTCGTGGTAGGAAAAAAGGACGCATGGTGAGCGAACGAACGGCATGTGATCGATTGGTGGGGAGGCTGGTGAGTTACGGGGAGCCGGAAGGGGTTTTCAGCAGGTTAGGGATGGGGATGTTTTTGTTGAGGCGGGTGTACGAAGGGTACTTGTCGAGAGAGGCGACGCGGCAGCTCCCGGTCGATGGGATCAAAAAGGGATTGGTGGCACATGGACAGGCGGGGCAGTTATACCGGCATTTGTACTTTCATATTGGGTGCCGGTTTCTTGGGTGGCCCGGGATGCTCGCGAGTTGGTTTATGCATCAGGTGGATGTGCGGCAGGCGGCGACGGGACGGATGGAATCAGCGGTCGAGGTCAGGGACAATGTGGCGGCGTTCGCGTGCGCGGAGGTTCTGTTAGATCGGTCGCGGCGCGGGATATCGCGGCGGCAGGCGGCGGAACGGTTGCGAAAGATACTGGCGGAATGAGGGTAACGGGCCCAGGAGAAGCCCGAGCCATAGCCGCACAGTTTCTAACAAGCCTCCAACAGTCGGCGCGCGAAGATAAATATAGAGGGTTCGGCCAAGACCCGCGTAGCCCACAACCTTGGCGCATGATCCATTTTGCTCTGTCGAGCCCCCTTAGCGTCTGCGCCCCTTTCGATCGCCGTTTCCCAGAAGCCCTTGCGGGCTGGGTTTTGTTCCTGGCCCATTAATGTCCGCTATGGGTCAGCAGCTGACATTGGCGTAGGTCCGCGAATAGGTCAGCTCCTGCCGCTTATTGGCCGGCGCGTGTGATGCGGACAGGCGCACCTAAGCCTCCCGGACCTTCAATTACAGAGGCCAGCGTCTCTTGGCCTTTCACCGCCTCGGGCTTCTCCTGCGTCGCCACACCTCCTTCAAACACCTTTCGCATTTCCGGAGCAATCTGGGCGAGTTGCGCGAACTTGGCGTGATTGCTGCGATCTGTAGCTTTGACGTCCGTAAGATCAATGACGACAGCGCCTAACGCAGTGAGTTCCGCATCGTTGCTATACGAACCCAGTCGCTGTTTACCTCCAGCGATAAAATCAGAGAACCTCAATGCTTTGTCGTCGTGAGACACAATGAGGAAGAAGGGCTTTCGTGGTTTGCCGAACCGACGCATCTGCGATTTGAACACATCGATGTCGATGTCTGGGGCTGCCAATACGACCGCTCCCAACTTGTTCATCGGCGGCAGCTTCGCTGAAAACTTGATCTGGCGAAGAGCCTCGACGGTCACCCAGTTTCCCATAGAATGCGCGAGGATGTTGACTTCTTCTGCATTGCTAGCAATCACCAAGCGCAGTGTATGCTCGAGCTCATCGCGTGCCGCCGTAGCGCTGTTCGAGTCGTAGACATAATCCGTCACGTGTCCCCGCGAGGCCCAGGTGAAAAGGACTCGTACAGCAGGCGCGTCTGCGTCATCGACGATTTGGGTAAACCGATAAAGCCCTTCCGCGAACATCGTGTTGTAGCCGTGGATAAAAACGAACACCCTCCGCTTTCCGGGTGGACGCATAGCCAATTGGGCATTCAGGGTTTTGACGAATTGTTTTTCGCTATCGAGATATGCAGCGTCACGGACAACAAAATCTGTCTCGGGGTTGCCTGGCGCCCTAGACGGCCACTCAATCTTCCCGGGCACATGCGTCGGCGGGACGGCCACGGTCACCGTTGCATAGCTGACAGACTGTGCTCGTTCACCGCCGAAATAGGTGCCTGGTCGAGAGTCTCGCTCACGGGTCGTCGCCACCAGAGTTCATGACTTCGCTGGTCGTGCAGCCCCGCCCTGCTGTGCAGGACTATTGCGGCCCCGGCTGCAACTTATGAAATCGGCCTGCCGTCCAAGTTTGCCTAACTCTGATTTGTGGCTGCTTCGGGAATGTGGCGTCTACCAAACTGCGGTTTGACCACGGCACGACGTCCAGATATCAACCGGCAATACCCGTCAGGAAGACAAAGCCGGAGTAACCGCTGCGGATTTCCCGTTCCACGATGCCGATCCTTTCAGCTTTGATCCCGTTGGCATGCCGGGCGAACACGCTTTCAATCGATTCGGTGGAAAGATTGAGACAGGGAAAAGGGCGATCGGCCACGACGTATCCGCCCGAGTGCACGAGGAAGGCGGCCATCAAAGCGCCTCCAGTCTTCACGCAACGTGCAAAGGCGGCGCACGCCGCTTCGAATTCGTCCTGCCGACTGGTTATAGAATTCGGCGCAAAAGAACATGGTGGCGGCGTCCCATGAGCGCTCAGGCAGCTCGAAGATCGAGCCCTGCTTGACAGCAGCCTTGGCTCTCAAGATAGGCATAGGATCTTCCGGCAGCCTCCACTCTGGCTGATATGCTTCGCGCGTCACGCCCCAAAAGTGACGCCATTGGGAACGCATCTGTTCGCGCCTCATTTCGGCCTCGAGCCAGGCGACATTGCTCTCCGCGTACTCCCATGCCGTTAGCTTTCGTGCGCGAGGCAAGGCGCAGAACAATGGAATCAGATTGGGTCCGGTGCCGACATCGACCATCTCAAGCTCCGCATTGGTCGGCGGCGCGCGTTTCATCGCCTCGGCTGCGTGGCGAATGACAAGGTCGTCGTCGGGGTGCGGCTCCCCGTAATAATGTTGGAAATAGGCTTCCGAATCAAACTGCGCCCATCGATAGTCGGCGTTGCCGGAAGGTGCACGCGCCGGATCGCATTTTTCAGGCAATTTTTCAGCGGACACGACTCGCCTCCTGCAAAGTCGTTATCCTAGATTTTGCCCCTCGCGCGCGAAAGGCAAATCTCCAGATCCTAAGCGGGATCAGCCGGCAGCGCCGTGTAGCGTAACTATATTAAAGGACTGTGGGGTCTGAGCAAAGCGCTTGGGCTGGAAGGTGCTGAGAAATTCAGTCATCTGGTCTGCAGGCAGCGCCTTCGAAAAGTAAAACCCCTGCAACTCGGTGCAGCCGAACTTCGTCATCATCTCGGCTTCCAATTCATCCTCGACGCCTTCGGCGACAATATCCATGCCGAGTACGCGGCCAAGCCTGACAACGGACTGGACGATGGTTCTCGAGGTCTCATCCTCAGACGTTCTGCCTACAAACGAGCGGTCGATCTTGATTTTTTCGAACTTGAAATTGCAAAGATACGCCAAGCTCGAATAACGCGTGCCGAAATCATCGAGTGCGGTTTTAAAGCCCATGGCGCGGATGGACTCGAGAATGGAGTTAGTGTGGGCAGTCGCTTCCAAAAGCACGCTCTCGGTGATCTCAAGGACGAATTGGCCGGGAGCCACGCCGTGCTTTGTAAGGAGCGTGCGCAGCGCTGTAGTAAGGTCGACGTGGCGGAACTGCACCGGCGAGAGGTTTACCGCAACTTCAAGATCTGGCCAGCGCTTGGAATCATTCATTGCCTGATCGAGGACCCATTCTCCGAGCGCGGGAAGAAGGCCAGAATTTTCGGCGATGGGAATGAATTCCGCGGGCGACATCTCGCCATGCACAGGATGACGCCATCGCAGCAGCGCCTCCACGCCAACAATCACTCCCGTGCCGCATGAGATGATCGGCTGGTAGTGGAGCCGCAGTTGATTGGCCTCAATAGCGGTGCGCAACTCAACTTCGATCGAGCGGCGATGCTCAACCCGCTCGGCCATTTCGGGGGAGAAGAACACGGCGCAGTCGCGGCCCTGGTTCTTGGCCTCATAGAGCGCGATGTCGGCATGGCGCATCAATTCGTCGGCTGTGACGCCGTTGTCGGGGGCCACAGCAAGGCCGACCGAAGCGGTCACGCGAATGCTCTGGCCATGGACGGAAAAGGGCAATGCGAAGGCTTGCGCTATGCGGTCCGCGATCGCCGCATCTCCTCCCGAGCCTACCGGCATGCCTAGAATTGCAAATTCATCGCCGCCGAAGCGCGACAGAAAGTCTTGAGGCCTGAGGCGCGCCTTCAAGCGCTGCCCCACCGCCTTTATTAATTGATCGCCGGCCTCGTGGCCGAGCGTGTCATTGATGTCCTTGAAGCGATCGATATCAATATAGGCGGCGACCGCCCGCCGATTGCTGAGCTCGATCCTCTGGCGATGGAGAAAGCTTTCGATCTTTTCGACCATTTCCACGCGGTTCGGCAGGCCGGAAAGTGCGTCGTGCTTGGCTTCATATTGAAGAGCATCGGAGGCGCGCCTCAGGCGCCCAAACATGGTTCTTGACAGATATCCGGTGGCCAAGATGCCGAGGGCCACAAGCGGAAGGATGACGATCAAGAGGATATGACCGGGACGCTTCGTGGTCCAGGTTAGAAAGCCGGCCGGGATGCCCTCATCACCGACAAAGGCTTCGGAGACGACTCCGTCCGCGTGCGACGGTTGGGACGTCAGGGCCAAATCGGGCAGCAGCAGCGAACGCCCAATATCGGAGATGAAGGCATCATCGATATAGGTGATGCTGAGCAAGAGGTTGGGCGTGCCTTTCAACAGACTCTTGTCGATATTGGGCACGATCGTCATGCCGGCAACGACGGCCGGCCGGCCGTCAACCGACACGATATGTCCGGCCCAGCGCGCGGACTCCGCAGGGACAAGAACCTGGTAGCGTTTCATCGAGTCGCCGACGATGTCGGGGCGAGGCTGAAGCTTTGAGTGGTCGCCCCGGCGGATCTCATCGATTAGCGCGGCAAGAGCCGTGCGCCGCTCTTGAAATGCCGCTGGGTCGAGCCTCTGCTCCTTTGCGAAGCCATAAATCGGATGGTCGTTGGCGTTGAGGATGTAGACTTCGTCTTGGGCATAGGTCTCAGTGAGGAAATTACCGAAATTGGCGTCGGTGAATTCGAGATCGATGGACTTGTCGGTGATTTTGACGATGGGGTCGTCCCACCAGGCGACGCTCTTCAGTTCGTTCAAGACGCGCGCAATGCTCTCGTTCAGCGCGTTATCGACGAGCATGCTTTCCCGCTCGTTCGCCGTCTCGTTGGCCGTCCACCCCGCATAGCAAATGACCGCGAGCAGAAGCACGCCGAAGAAGACAATCGCCACCCCGATGATCGTGGTGAGGCGGCGAAGGTCGTGGAAATAGCCCGCTCGTGAAATGTAAGACAACATAGACCTCGTTCGCCACAACTCTCGATCAAGGCTACAACGAGAGTTTGAAGACGACCTTTTCGATTTCACTAAAACTATCGCGCGGTCATTAAGGTTAAGTGTGCGCGCGAGGGAGTAGATATGGGATGGACGTTTCACCTCTGCCGCGGAGCCTCTCCGTGATCACCACCCCCTCGACAAGATCGTCGAGGAGACGGGAGGAGCGTGCGCTGGCACCGGTAAGGTTCAATCTCGATAGCCAGAGCGGCACCTATGAGGAGCCGAACGTCTGGGTCTCGTACGACTACCAGAGTCCGCTTAGGGTCATTAGCGGACATACTGACAGGTCCGCGCCATGTCCGCTTTACCCCCAATAACGGCGGCGCAAAATATTTGTCCTCGACGCCGTAGGTAGTTATGTCTTGAATGTAGATGATGTCCCTGGCCTCGAGCTCGGCAAGCATGCCATCAACAAGCTCTCGCCGACTGCCGCGAACGTGTCCCCGTCAGCGGCTTGTCCTTCCGGCAATGCGCCTAAATTTCGCAGCGCTCGATAGATCAGATCGGTTTTTGTTTTCATTGCAGTCCCCCAACCGAGGCAGCCGCGCGCGCAGAACGGTAAAGCCCGGCATGTGCGGACCGGCTATAGGTGAGGTTGAGATAGCGAATTGGAGTCCAGGCGACTTCTCCGTACTTGCCGTTAATGCGGTCGGTGCTGCGCCGACGGCCTGCTCCAAGTCAGAATATTGCTAGCAAGCGCTGCAGGAGACCACGTCGACTTTGGGGTTGTCATAATATGAGAAAAGGTAGTCGGAGCCACCATGACCTCCCTTAATTGTAATCGAGGTTAGTTCTCCCCCTACCGTATAAACAACGTTGGCACATTCCTTAGCGTCAACGTGAAAGATGGCATGACCATTTGTCACTTCAGATGTCGCCGTACATTTGGCGGGTTCAGCTACGGCTGAAGACGTGAGGAATAAAGCTCCTAAGACGATCATGAGAAATTTCATTTTTTCCCTCCATCACTCTGTGCAGACGGGCTTTCAAGGTGTCAGGGCTTATTCTACGCCCCGGTGCGACGACCCGACCCTGCGACGAAGCGCAACAGGATAATATTGAACGCGGCGAAAAGCCTCGGACACGATGTCCGCTTTGCCAGAAGGCCGCTATTGGTCCGAGGCCGCCGCTGTGCGAACCCCATGTCGGCCCGTCTATAGGGTGTCCGGCTTGATGACCGCGGAGCTTCCCTCTTCGGTCAAGAGGTCATTTAGCTCTAAGAGGCGCGCCCTAATGCGTTCTTTCGACGCTTCGGTTGTATCAATCCAGCCCGCGCCGATATCCTCACCCGTTCGAACTTTGCCCGCCTTCATCAACTCTAGTTGCTGCTCAAGGCTTGATTGTTCTTGCTTGCACCAAGCGATGAAACGACCGGGCGCTGGCATCTTCGCGGCTCCTACAGTTACGCGTAACCCCATTGCAGCCGCCCCTGGCTTAGGGGCAAAGACGAAGAAGCCGATCCACGCGCTTCTTGGCCTCGACTACCGCGTCCGTTTTGCGCGACGCCAACGATCGCAAAGTCGAGTGCGCAAGTATCGGCAGATCGGCTCGGGTAGGATGAATGCCAACGGTCCAAGAAGACCATTCGCGTCGGGGAACAATCTCGTAACCCTGATAATAGCAGAAAGCAGTCATGGGCCACTCCCGGCCCTCCGTCACAAGGGTAATGCGAGCCAAGGTCGAAAGGTTCCCAAGTGGAGGGGTTACGTGAAACTTTGTGAGGTCATGCTGGGGGTGCAGCTGTTCGCGAAGAAATGCTAAATGCCTATTGCGCTGTAGGCATCGGCGCAACGACCGATGGCGATCGAGTAGGCTGCGGTCCTCAGGTCAAGTATCTGTGACTTCCCATTCCAGATGGCACTGATCTGCCCGTAGGCCGACCGCATGATGTCGTCGAGCCCGGAGCGAACCAGATCGATCTCCCTTGCGCCCTTGAGGAACGAACTGGCGGTCTCCAAAGGGAAACTAGCGCCCGTCATGGTTTCCAACGAGCGCGCCAGGATCTTGTGGCTTGCCTCGTGATGGCGCCGTTCCATGAGACCGAAGGGAATGTGAGTCAGGTTTTTGACCCACTCGAAGTAGCTGACGACCACGCCGCCAGCGTTGACATAGAGATCGGGTAGAACAACGATTCCGCGATCGCGCAAGATCGCATCGGCCTCAAATGTCGTCGGACCATTGGCAGCCTCGACGACCAGCTTGGCACGAACCTGAGTAGCGTTGCCTTCATGGATCACGCGCTCGATCGCAGCAGGAATGAGGATGTCGCACTCACCCACGAGGACCGATGCGCCATCGGCGACGAACTCCGCCCCTGCAAACCCCTTGACTCCACCCGTTTTCAAAAGGTGCTGCTTGAGTTGCTCGATGGGCAGGCCGTCGTTCGACCACACGGCCCCATCCCGCTCGATCACACCGACCACGCGGCAGCCGTCCTCCTCGCTTAAGAATTTTCCTGCGTGATAGCCTACATTGCCCAAGCCTTGAATGATCAACCGTTTGCCCGCCAATGGGGGGGCGAGCGCCGCCCTCGCCAGGTCTTTCTCGTGGCGAAAGAATTCGTGCAGCGCATACTGAACGCCCCGCCCCGTCGCCTCAACGCGCCCTTCAATACCGCCAGCGGCAAGCGGCTTGCCGGTCACGCAGGCGAGCGCATTAATATCGTTCGGAGACCAGCGCCGATACTCGTCCGCCATCCACACCATGATTGTTTCGTTGGTGCCCATATCGGGCGCGGGAACATTCTGACCCGGGCTAAGGAAATTGTGCCTAGCCAACTCTTGCGTAAACCGTCGCGTGATCCGCTCGAGTTCCTGGCGCTCCCATTTTAATGGATCGATGCGCAGGCCACCCTTAGAGCCCCCGAAGGGCAGGCCCATCAAGGCGCACTTGTACGTCATAAGAGCAGCGAGCGCCTCGATCTCTTCCTGGTCCGCATTTGGCGAATAGCGAATACCCCCTTTTGCCGGGGTGACGTGCGTGCTGTGCACAGCGCGCCAGCCAACAAATGTCTCCATTCGACCCCGAAGGCGAACGCCGAAGCGCGTGACGTAGGTGGCGTTGCAAACTCTAATCTTCTCCGCCAGACCGTCCTGCATGGGCACGAACCTGGCGGCGGCTTCAAACTGACGATTGACATCGTTGAGAAATGATCGACCGGTCATCGTCCTCTCCTGGATCGACCATACCAATAAAGAGAAAAACGAGGCTGATGTTTCGAGCGGAGTGCGATCCAGGCTGAAGACTGGGAAAGCGGGGGGAATGCGGAATGTCCGCTTTGGGTCAGGGGCGGACATGCGGCGTGTAGCGGTCAGTGTCCGCTTAACCCCTGAAAACGGACATGTTCAGCCTCGTCGTGATCAGTGTGCTCCAAGTGCTATTAGCAGACTTTGCCTGTACGCAAGCTGAAGCGGTCGTCACCTTGAGTTTACGCATCCTTGATGCCTCCGGGGTAGCTTCCCGAACCAAAGATCGATCACGGTGGTCATCGTGGAGACTTTCAAGGCACTGGTGCGGGCAATCGTTAGCCATACCTGGTCGAGTGTGCAGGACGGACTGCTCCTCTCCAGCGTCATGCTCGTCGCTGCGTTGCTTGCTATAGAGTACGATCTGTTTTGGTTCGTCTCTGTGCTTTCCGAGCCTCAGCGCAGGATATCGCTGGCTGAGGCGATATTTCTCACGGTCCTCCTTGCACTCTGCATTTTCGCCTTCGTCATTCGCCGGTTGCGCGAGGAACGACGCGACGTTGTGCGTCATGTTGTTGCGAAAAGTCAGGTGCGTGAGCTTCGAGCGCTGGCGTTGCAGGACTCGATGACGGGACTAGCGAACCGTCGTGCGCTGCTTAAAGCGTTGACGGCAGTGACTGCTTCGCCTCCTTCCGATGGCCACAAGCACGCTTTTTTTCTGATAGACCTTAATGACTTCAAGCGTGTCAATGATCTCCACGGTCATTCGCTCGGCGATCGGGTCCTGCAAGCGATTGCCGGGCGCTTTCGGACAGTCGCTCGTCCAAGTGATCTCCTAGCACGGCTGGGCGGGGATGAGTTCGCTGTGCTTGCTTACAATGTCGACCGAGACGCCGCTCAAGCTATAGGACTGCGCTTTATTCAGAGCCTCGAGAGCGAGGTCCAGGTCGGCGGACATTCGCACGCGGTCAGCGCCTCCATAGGTGCTGCGCTGATCCCTGACGACGGCGCAACGGCTGAAGCGATCATTCACATTGCTGACCTCGCCATGTACCGAGCCAAGGGGCAGGACCGGCCCTCGCTTGTCTTCTCCGAGCCTTCCGCAAATCATCCGCGGCAAATCGCTTAGACACACAGCGAGGCCGGCCTAACTGTGGAGGTAATGTCCGCTTCGTCAGAAGTTGACCTGACCGCCTTGATTTAAGGCGGCGGTGGCCGAGCGGAATTCCGAGCACGCGGGCCTTTTGTCTGAGGGCACCCCCCGCTGACGCACCGCTGCTTTCGTAGTGTGCGGTCAAGATGCTGGGTGGCGCACTCGCGATGCACTTCTGCCGAAAAATACTCAGCCCGTAACACCGTGCCTGGCGCAGTATGCCTGGACGCGCGGGTCGTTCTTAACGCGCTCATAGTGTTCGACCAGCTTGGGCGCGACTTGATCGGGCAAGTCGGCCGGCACATGATCGAGAACTCCGGACTTAAGATGTCGGATCCACACGAAGACCTTGAGATCGGCGACCGACAAGCGATCCCCAGCGAAGTAGCGGCCTCCATGTGCTTCGAGACGCTGCTGTAGCCGCGTGAGATAAAATGGGATCGGCCCTTCGACCAACGCCTTTCGCTGGGTTTTCTTTTCCTCTTCCGGAAGGAAAAAGGTGGCCGCGAGCTTGGTGTTGATGTCCTCAACTACCTCCATCACCTCGTCGCACAGCGCAGCCTGCCATGCGTCTAGCGGGTAGAGATCCGTGAGCTTGCCCACATAGCGATTGATGGCATTCGATTGTGCAAGTGTCTGCCCATCGACTTCGAGCACTGGCAAAGCACCGAACGGCGTGTCCGCCTTGCGAGCGGGCCAATCGGAGGGTGCGACGCGATCGTCTTCGAATGGGATTCCGCCGATCGAGAGAGCGAGTCTGGCTGGTTCTCCGCGTCCGCCGTGGAAGTCGAAGTAGGTCAGTTTCAACTTGGGCATGAGGCTGGCTCCATCTGCTTGCTGCTTAACAAGTGAGGAAGCCCTGGTGGCAATGTATGGAAGCGGTTGCCTCGGACGATCTTCGGGCGGGTGAAGGCACGGTCCGGCTAACACGCCTTGAGGTATTCCTACTCACCAGGCTGTCCTAACGGTTGCGGAAGCTGAATGTTCTAATTTGATGTGGAGTTGCCTGCTGCACCGGTTCTGCCGCATCAACTCTTCGATCTCGCCACGGCTTTCACTGAGGGGTGTTCCCATCTTTTCGATTTCGACGAGCAGGCCTTGCCAGTGCTTGCAAGCCGTGGCGACATCGCCCTTGTCAATGCAATCCTTTGCTGCCGCAGCCTCACGGCCAAGGGCTGCGATTGCCGAGATGCTGGCCGGTGCGCCTCGCACCTCCCAGTCGTTGAAAAATTCCTCGCAACTCGCGATCCCCTGCCGAAGCTTGGCGATCTGACTCTCACGTTCGGCCGTTTCCGCTTTCGCTTGATCTGCAGTTTGCTTCAAGCTTTCCACTTGGCTTTGTAGTGCTTGCCGCTCCAAAGCGACTTCCTCTTTCAACCTGACGATCTGCGTCTCGCCTTCCGCCGTTTCTGCTTTGGCCTGATCTGCCGCCTGCTTGGCATCCTTAAGCTCGGACTCCATGGCTTGCAGCTGAGATCGCCTTTTTTCAAGGTCTGCTTGAACGGTGTCCAGCTTCTTGCTCAATTCCGTGATTGCGGCATTCGCCTTGTCCAACTTGCCCTGATATTCGTTAAGTGCGGTGTTCGCCGCTTTAAGTTCCAGTCGTAGATTTCTCAACTACGGTCGCGCGTTCCGCAGCCCCAGCCCTCGCTCGACCTGTCTCCTCCTTGGCTCCGCCAAGTTCTATTTCCACTGCCTTTAGTCGCTGTTGCGTCTGAATTAGGTAGGAGCCTAGGGCCACGAAACCCACCACGATCCCCGCCGCCAAAATCCAGACCCATCCACTAAAGGCATATTTCTCCGACATGATTTCTACATTCTAGCCGATGTAGCGATCCGCATAGGCGAGAGTCTACCTTCCTAAAACAGCTAAGGGCCCCCGAAGGATGCGTCTAAAGAGTTCAGCCCCCTGAGCTGTTTTCCCTCTGCGGTGGCGGCGATTGTTTCTCATCCTGCTGGATGTTCGCATCGAATACTGCCCAGCTTGGTGCGCTCGAAGTCCAGATAGTTATCTGCGGTTTTCCGATCTCGGGATCGTCGAGCGTGCCCGCGCGCACGCCTATCATGTGGCGCCGCGCATCGCTCTGCGTGAACACAGGCGTCCCGCATGTGGGGCAGAATTGCCGGTGCATCGGGTTGCCGCTTGCGGCGCGGTTCGTATAGTCCGATAGAGCGCCCTCTACTTTCACCGCCTCGCTCGGGAAGAAGACGTTCACGGTGCCTGAACCCGCACCGATATATTGGCAGTCGCGACACCAGCAGTGGCGTGCTGTGATCCTGTCCGCTTCGATCTTATAGCGTACTGCTCTGCAGCGACACCCGCCGGTGATAATCATAGCGTCCTCCTGGCTCGCTTCGTTTCAGGGGCAGAGCGGACAATAGAGTGTGCTGTGCAGAGAATCCGCTTCCCAAAGCGGACATGCCCACTCAATTGGCGCTGGTGCTGACGCTGCTGCGCTTCTTCGAGCCGCCCTTGCGACTGACCTTGCGCGCAGCGGACGGCTTCGGTTTGGCGACGCCGCAGATGGCGTCCTTCAAATGCGCCGGCCCATCGGTCAACGAGGCTTGGATCGCCAGCCCGTCGATGCTGGTGCCGAACAGCGATTTCCAGAAATAGCGCTTGAAGCCGTTCTCCAAGAGGTCTGTCGCGCGCACGCGGCGCGTTGCCAACGACTGCTCGCCCAGCACTACGGCGACCAGCTTGCGGCCGTCCCGGGTCGCGCTCGCCACCACGTTGAATCCGGATTCGCATATGAACCCGGTCTTCATGCCATCGGCGCCGGGGAGACTCACCAACAGACCATTGTGCGTGCGCAGGATCTGCTTACCCACCTGAACCTGCACGGTGGTGAACAGATCGGCGTGCTCGGGGAACGCGATGATGATGGCGCGCACCAGCTTGGCAAGGTCGCGGGCGGTGGTCACCTGGCGCTCGTCGGGCAGGCCGTTGACGTTGACGAAATTGGTGCGCGTCATGCCGAGATGCTGTGCCGCCTCGTTCATGCGCTGGACGAACGCCTCCTGACTGCCGGCGACACCCTCGGCGATCATGACGGCGACGTCGTTGGCCGACTTGACGATGAGGACCTTGAGCGCGACGTCGAGGGTGATCGACTGCCCACTTTCAGCCAGAGCTTGCTTGGGGCCTGCTCCGTCGCCTCCTTGGAGCATATGAGCTTGGTGTCGGGGGTGACGGTACCGGCCTTCAAGGCCTGGAAGGCGACATAGGCGGTCATCAACTTGGTCAGGGATGCCGGGAACCACTGCGCGTCGGGATCTTCGGCGTAGAACACCGTGCCGGTATAGGGCTCGAACACGAGGGCTGGACCGGCGGACGCGCTTAACGGGGCTATCAAGACCGCTCCGACGAGGAGGCCAAGACCGGCACGCCGCAGTATCATCCCTCTCCCCTCATCAATTGGCCTTCGCGTGGCGCATCCCTACCGAGCGCCGCAGCGAAATGCGACCGTCCCCAGAAGCGCCGTCCGGCATGTCTGCCTCGGCGCCCCCGAAAAATGCACCTCCGATCAGCAAACAGGTCGTCGCAGCAGCGAACGGGCGTGCGAGAAACCTTGACCTCCCGGCCCCTCTGGTCAGCACTCAATGATTAGGAAAGCTTTGGCTGAATCATGGCAAGGCGCGCTCGAGGCCTTATTCGGGCGCTAGCCGAACTTGAGCTGGCGATTTAGCCAGTAAACATCGGGTGGGCAAAAACGGCCGGGCCTAGATCGTTTGAGAAGTTACCCGTCGATGCCCTCAATGACGCTAACGCTGCTCAAGCGCCAGTCTGACCACACCCAGCGCCTTGTGATGCCTGAGGGTGCGCAGCTACTGCTCTGACTACGAAAACTGGAATGGTAGGCTTTGGAGTGTGTGCCAAGTACGGCAGGCTATCAGGCCATTCGTCGAGTAGATATTCGGCGGCCGCAGGGTCACCCTCGAAGCTCAACATCAAACGCAACTTTCCGCTGAACGACTCTAACGCCTCATCGCGGTCGGCTGCGACCGTTGTCGCGACAACCTGATGCTTGTCAATCTCGTGAAGGCTGTAGCGCATCAGACAAAAGAATCCTCGGGCGCTAGTCATTTCCAAGGCGCGTCGACGAAAGGCGGGTTTCAGGGCCTAATATTGCGGATCTCGTTGAGCGCCATGAGACACTCTCCACTAATGAGTGCTCCTAAAAATTCATCGTGCCCCTGATGCCGGATTAATTTTGGCATTGTGACGGATTCTACGCAGGAAATGATGGCTGTTCATCCTGGTCGCGGAGCGGGCCGCGAGACTGCGGAATAATCAACCTGGTGCCACCACCTGAGAAACTGGGCGTAAACGCGGATATAGACCCCCGCGACCAGCAACCAAATAAGGGCGAACCCCAACAAACCCCTTTGCCGCCCATCGATGAGCCAAAGCCACGCGAAGCCAACCACGGCGGGATAAGCCAACACCGCCGCAAGCGCATTAAGCAGCTTTATCTGCTTCGCTGTGTGATCGATTGCGTAGAGACCTTGCATTTTGTGACCCCCCAGTATGGGCCGTGACCTACGGAGTAGCGCGAGTGATGCAACGTCCTATCTGATACTCACCGCCGCCACCCTATTGGTTTCGCTCAAACCACGAAGCCGAACAGTGGTTCCGGCCAGCTCTTAGAAGCTCGGGAATTCCGAAGCGATGTGACCTTTGTGCAACGAAATCCGGGCCCACTTCGCCTGCGATAATTGGCCCATAGCCTCCATGGCCGGGCGCGTCGTTGCGGCCGAGCTCCGGCGCGTAGAGCCGAGGTGCCTCGCCTCCGTCGAGAAAAAAGGGCATTGCTGCAGCCGAGGCCGTCGCGGAAAAAAACCGGGCAAATTCGTAGAAGTTGATCCATCCTTTGGTGATGACGAAATGGACCTCGGTGGGGCTCGAAATGCCCTTCGATCGACAGATCCACAAGGTTTGGTTTTCCAGCGGCTTTGCATCCGTGGCGCGCGTGTCGGGTGCGCCCCATGGCTTTTGGCCCAAGCGCTGGAATGTCCGCTGTGAGGACTTGGCTTAGGGTAATTGGTTCCCAGTAGCAATCAGCCAGAAAATACCCAGAGCAACAACGAACGTTCCCATCGAGAAGGCAAGCGTCCAAGCAACCTTATTATGTATGCGGCCCACGAGTTTTCGGTCAGGTGCCAACTCGAGTTCCCGCAGGACGCGCTCAGGCTCGTCCCCCTCCGACGCTTGAATCTCATTCGCCTTCGGCAAGGTCGGCCCGCTGGCATCTGCAGCTTCAGCAATCTCGGTCAGCCCGCTACTCGCATCGCTGGTGGGAAGATACTCGGCGTCCTGAGGTGATGCGCTTTTTCGCAGGAAGGTTGAGTTTAAAGAATTAACACCGCAAACCGCCTGCACCGATTTCCAGGAGGTGAAGCCGGGCTTCCAGAGCAGATCGTCGGTATGCAAACCGCCTCGCTCAGCAAGGAGAAGCAACTCGCGATCCGCCAGTGGACCGTATCGTTTATCGCCCCTCGACAGGTACCAAGATGGCGCGCGTCGGCGAGCCTCGCCGGTAGGGGCCGACGAGAATGAAGCCAGCCGCAAGCACAAGGATCATCGATTGCAGGCCGACCTCCGTCAGTCCGAAGGATAGCAGAGCGCCTGCGACGGCGAAGATCGCGCCATAAGTGAGGCTGACGCGCGGCACGTGCCGCATGTCACGCCAACCGGCCGCCAGCCAGCTATAGGGCGCATCGAAGGGCACTTTGCGGAGGGCGTAGCCCGGCGCCACGAACGGACGCGCCCCTTGCTTGGCTTCAGCTTCTGGCCTCGTGTCAGCGGCTATCATCCTAGCTCTCCCTTAGGACGTCTGCCCTCCCAAGCAAGCTAGCGCAGTGGTTAAGCTATGCCCCAATCATTGGTAATGCCAACTCGTCGGCTACCGACGCGCTGAACAAGTTTGCGATTAAGAGTAGCGCGGACGCCGCAGTCCGATAGAATTTTACTGATTGCAGATCCCTCAAGTTGGGCCAACCTACTTCATGATTACCATTGAGGACTGCGTAGCCTTTTGCGGCCTGACCGAGGAGGAAGTGCTTGCCATTGCAGAGCACGAGCATATGCCCGAGATCGCTGCTGCCGCGCTTGCTGAGTATCTAACTTACCAAGAACATGGCTGGGAAAAAATCCGTGACATGATCGTCGATGACATCCGCGCCAGCCAAGCGCGCAACGACAAGAAGCATGTCCTGACCCTTCTCCACGTGCTCCATCATTTTCTTAAAACGCATCCCCAGGCCCGGCCCCAACAGCATCCTTGGAGTGACTGGTTCTGAATTCTGTTACCACGGCCACAGAAGGTCTACCTTGGGTCACGTGCATCTCAACCCGCTTCATCTTCAACAGCAAGGCAGCCGGTCCTTCTCAAGAAGGCCGAGTCTAAAACGGACCGATGGAGCGCCCCATCCTCAACTCCCCGGATGAAATCTCGCGAGGGCAGTCCCAATTTGACCAGCGCTGATCCTGCCACCACTCTATCGTTATGATCAGGGGTGTTCTCCTCGACCTCGCCGGCGTTGTCTACGAAGGCGAAAAAGCACTACCCGGCGCTCTCAAAGCCGTCGATCGGTTGCGTCATACAGGCTTGCCATTGCGCTTCGTGACCAACACCACTCGCATGACGAAGAGCATGGTTTTGCAACGACTCTCAAGACTAGGCTTGGACGTCACCGACAGCGATCTCTTCACACCCGCTCAGGCTGTGCGCGAATGGTTGGCTAGAAACGATTGCTCTCCCTCGCTACTCGTCCATCCAAATTTGGTTCAGGAATTCGAAGATGTTCCGATTCGCGGTCATCGTGCAGTCGTGGTCGGCGATGCCGGAGAGGCTTTCTGCTATGCGAGCCTCAATCACGCATTTCGTGAGTTGATCGACGGTGCTCAATTGATTGCGCTAGCAAAAAACCGCTCCTTCAAGGATGCCGACGGCCTACTGAGTTTAGATGCAGGAGCATTCGTCGCGGCTTTGGAATTTGCGAGCCAACATAAGGCACTTGTCTTCGGAAAGCCTGCGCCAGAGTTTTTTGAAGCCGCCGACGGCCTACTGAGTTTAGATGCAGGAGCATTCGTCGCGGCTTTGGAATTTGCGAGCCAACATAAGGCACTTGTCTTCGGAAAGCCTGCGCCAGAGTTTTTTGAAGCCGCGCTTACGAGCATGGGCTGCGCGCCGAAACATGCAGTAATGGTCGGTGATGACGCTGAGGCCGACGTCGCAGGCGCCTTGCGCGCAGGGCTCGGCAGTGCCGTGCTTGTCTGCACAGGCAAATATCGCGCCGGTGATGAAGAACGGTTCGACCCCCCACCGACCGTGACGGTTGAAAGCCTGTCTGCGGCAGCAGATTAGATCGTTGCGCACAGCCCAACATCGCTTTCGTGCTGATTGGTCTCAGCTTCAAAGACTGGACACGGGGACACCCTATCGGCTAGGGCGAGTTCCGCATTGCGCCTCTATCGCCAGAAGCTGAGGTCCGAACGGAATGCAAAGGCAGAGTTTGCACCGCACTCCCCTAACCTCCTCTCGCCTGTCTGGTAGTCGCCGAGTTCCGTTTCTCTGCTTCCTTCGACGCCTTGGATGATAGGAGCATCTCCTCGTTCGATGCTCGACTTTCGCCGCAAGTAACGTTCGAGAATCCGAAGCAGTGACTGTCTGTGCGGGATTTTGCAATCCTTCAAGAAATCATACGTTGCCGCGAGTGCTTTAGCCTCTGCCCTCGCATCGGTGTCACTTCTAGTATCTGCGCCAGCAAGCTCGTCGTCATGCTCCCGCTCAATCGCGGCCAGCCTTGTCTCCAAAACCTTGACGGCTTCCAGTTTATTCATCACGCCCACCCTATCGCGAGCAACTTCGCCGCTGAGCGACGCGCTGTGGCTCATCAACGCTTATTCCGCCTTCCTTAGTCGTTCGTAGCTCAGTGCACCCGATGGACAGCGTTTGACCTGTTCAATGATACCATCAACCGCAGCACCGTTCACATTGATCCACGGTTTCTTCGAGACGTCGAAGACAGAAGGTAGGCCACGCACGCACTCTCCTGCATGGATGCAAATCTTAGGGTCATAGCGGACGGCGATTTTGTCGTTCTTATATTCCTGCATGGCATTCCTCCACTCGCGCCGCTTCTATTGCAGTTTCAATCCCCTTCGAGATGCTCTGACACGCCAGCATAAGCCTGGTGTTCGGAGATGGTTTCGGTTTCGCTCGAAGGTTCCTGCACTTGGCACAGCGCTGCCTCCCTACGCCCGGGCCACGCGGCCGCTCGCGGGCAAATCTGGTGGCCATGCCAAGCGCCCAAGCAAGAATTCAGCTGTGTCAGTCCTCTCGGGCTAACAAATTCGCTGCGGACAACTGCGTCAGCAAGACGGTCTTTCCATCGGGGAACTCGAGAGCATCATGATGGACATTTGCCTGGCCTTTGTTGACTTGACAAAACTTCGCCACCTTGTGCCCGAGCCCCCAGGAAAGGATCATACCAGTCTCGCATCGCACCTCTTTCTCGAAGGCAAGCTCGGTGCCGGGAAACAAACAGACGGCGATGTCGCGATCGTCGGCCGAAGCAAAACCACGCGTAATTGTGTGGGGGAAGCTTGTGGATATCAGCTTGTCGCCGACCCTCGCTGGCCGCGACGCAACGAGTTCTAGGCTGTAGTCGCTTCTCTCTCAGGCCGGTTGAGTTCGGCCTTTCTGCAGTGCGAGGAATTGGTCGCCCAGATCGATAAATGCCGAAGTGCTGCTTTGCCGCGAAGTTTGAACTCGAACAATCGACCATAAAAAGCGAGAGCCTCCTCAATATCACCGACTTCCAGTGCTACGTGATTGAACCAACGGCGCGCGCCTCCTTTGCTTCAGCCATTACGCTCTCCTAGTTGATTAGAAGTGGCGTGGTCCCGATAAGAGCGCGGTCGTCGATTTGCCGGACGAGAAAGTCCGCGACGTCAGTGCGGCTGATTGTCCCGACCCGCCAGTCATTTGGCGCGGTCAGAACGCGGTATTGGCCGGTCGCGGAGCTGTTTGTCAGTAGGCCTGGCCGCACGATGGTCCAGTCGAGCCCGGAGGACTTAATAATCCACTCCTGCACGTCCTTGTCGTCGTAAACACGTTTCAACAGCAAGGGAAAGACGACTGCGTCGTAAAGAAGGCCACCATGACCGCGGCTATCACCGGCGCCGAGACCCGTCACCGCGATCAGCCGCTTGACGCCCGCAGCCTTCATGGCATCAACCAGGATACGGGTGGATTGCGAGAACAGTGTGGTGCGCTCGAAGATGGCCCGAGGGGAGATGTCAACGCCGAGCGTCTGGACAACCACGTTGACGTCTTTGAGTGCGTTGCGGACCGTGTCGCTATCGAGAGCGTCGCCAGAAACCTTCTCGAGACCCACATCTTGGATGGGTATGCTTGCGGCCGAACGCGCCAGCGCACGAACGCTATGGCCGGCGAGAAGGGCCGCCTTCACCGTTTCGAGTCCGATGCCTCGGCTCGCGCCAATGACGAGAAGTTTCGTCATGGGCCTGCACCCTTTTTTAGTCTCGTAGCGACAGCTTCGTGCCAATCGCTAGAGGCATGCTTAATCGATCGACTCAAGGAAATAGATTGTCGGAGTGTCGAGGACGCCAGCCTTCTCCATCGCTTCTTTGAGGTCAGCGGATGCAGCGAAGTCCTTAGCCTTCTTCGTATCCTCAGTGTCGAACACGACGACAATTTCACTCTTATTGCTGTCAGCAGAGTGATAGACACGTGGATTGATTAGACCAGCTCGCTGCTGCATGTCGGCATAGCGATCGAAGATGGGACGCCACTGCCCATAATCTCTCACTTTGTGCCGGACAATCATCATTCCCATCGCATCCTCCCTGTGTTTGCCGCTCCTTTCTCTCGGGAAGCCGGCATTCTGCCGACAAGCGCCGACCATGCTCAGGCGATCATTGCTAAGCACCGCTCTGACCACATCCGGCGCCTTGTGCTGCCTGGGCGCGTGCAGCTACTGCTCTGACGACGAAAACCGGAATGTTGGGGTTTGGAGTGTGTGCCATATAGGGCAGGCTCTCAGGCCATTCGTCGAGTAAATATTCGGCGGCCGCAGGGTCACCCTCGAAGGTCAACATCAAACGAAGCTTTTCGCTGAACCACTCTAGTGCCTCATCACGGTCGGCGGCGACCGTTGTCGCTACAGCATGATGCTTGTCAAGCTCGTGGAGGCCGTAGCGCATCAGGTCAACCCGGATCCTATTGGAGGAGCCGATTTTACCCTTAGCCTCTTATATGCCGAGCGAGTTCATGCGAGCGTTTCCACACTCGAAGATTTCAGATCGTTATCACCGCGTTCACGATCACCTATTCCGGCCGGCAATACGACGCTAGGCGACGTGTTTACGGTGCTGGTCTGACCTGCGGCAAACGAGTCAACAGGATGTCTCGGAGGGTTTCGGGGTCGCTCACACCATTGAAACAAGCAATTTCGATCAGTTCGCGTCGGAGGATGGCTTCTAGAGCTTCGTCGCTGTCAAAGTCGACAACAAGATCGTTTCCTTCGACCGCGTCCCACGTCGCGTCAAAGGCCTTCTCCAAAATCTCCAGGTCGAGCGGGTCCCACTCGTGTCGAAGCGATCTGAACAAAACTTCCCACCTCCACATCCAGAGCTGCCGTTCTTTTGAGGCTTTCGTATAAAGCAGCCCGATGACGATTTCGCGACTTAAGCTGCGACGTGAGTTCGCAGGGTCCCACCTATTTTGGCGCTGCATGCCTGACAGATGTTGCCGAAGAATTAATCCGTCAGCTTTCGATGCACTATTGGCTGATTAGCCCAGGGCACAGCAGTCGAAGGGGCGTCATGATCCGCCGCAGCGTCTGGGTCGGGATTTTGCTAGCGGCTCTCTTCACGCTGGGCGCAATGATTGCGTCTAACCTCTACCCCACTGCCGTTTTGGGTTCAGGCTTCCTGGCGCAGCTTCTCTGCTCCAGCACCTTCGTTTCGCATCGCGACCCGCAAGCCGTTGTGGCCGAGGACATGAGCGGCCCCGGTTACGAACTCCTCTCCTTCTTTCAGTGGTGGGTCGAGCGCGACCGTCAACGCGTCACCGCGTCCATGTTGGGGCTCGGCCGCAGGGCGGCAATTTTCCGCGAGGGGCTTGGCTGCACTCTGATTGTGGACACAACAGAGGAAGAGCTTCGTGCGCAGGCTGATGGAGGCTTCCCCGCACCGCCCGTGTCAGACCCCGAGGCGCCTTGGCCGGAGGGTGAACGTGTCGACCTCCAGGGGCCGCTCCAGGACGTCAACCGTGGGGCGCTGGAAGCGGCGGTCGATGCTGCTTTTGCGGAACCCAAACCCGTTCATCTGCGCCGCACCCGTGCCCTTGTCGTCGTACATGGAGGCCGCATCGTTGCCGAGCGCTATGCGCCCGGCTTCGATGCCGCGATGCCCCTGATCGGCTGGTCGATAGCAAAAATGGCGACCAATGCACTAGTCGGCATTGCAGTGCAGAACGGGAAGCTAGACCTTGCGGATAAGGAGCTATTGCCGGAGTGGCGCGGGATTGGCGACAAACGCCGCGACATTTCGCTCGATCAGCTTCTGCGCATGACGAGCGGCCTTAGCTTCAATGAAGACTACGAGGACCACTCCAGCGACGTGATACAGATGCTGTTCGTGACGGGCGACAAGGCCAGTTTTGCCGCTTCGAAGCCGCTGCAACATTCCCCGGGATCTCATTGGTCATATTCAAGCGGCACGTCGAATATCATCGCACGGATATTGGAACAGCGCTTCACCGAGAAACGTGACTATCTGCGCTTTCCCCGCGAGCAACTGTTCGAACCTCTGGGCATGCGCAGTGCGGTATTGGAACCGGACGAAGCCGGCACTTTTGTCGGCTCCAGCTTCATGTATGCCTCTGCACGAGACTGGGCGCGGCTTGGCCTCTTGTTCCTACGAGACGGAGTTTGGCAGGGCCGACGTCTGCTGCCGGAAGGCTGGGTAC
The DNA here is from genome assembly GCA_963798815.1 of uncultured Alphaproteobacteria bacterium. GTDB lineage: Bacteria > Pseudomonadota > Alphaproteobacteria > Rhizobiales > Methyloligellaceae > Methyloceanibacter. The sequence goes on along the minus strand of CAWCUW010000003.1, from coordinate 4,672 downwards.
GTTATGGTCTGACCCCAACGGCGGATGCTCGTTACGGAGCCCATATCTGGCTTAAGCTACCTCAGTCGCCTGGGCTCGGTGAGCCTCCCATGCCTGAGGACGCATATTACATGTTGGGCCACGACCAGCAGATTGTAGCGATCGTGCCGTCGCGCGATCTCGTCATTGTCCGCCTGGGGCTTACGCGAGAGGAGAGTGCCTGGAACCATGCACGCGACCTTGCGCCTATCGTACACGCGGTCATGCCCAGCCCGTAAGGACACGCGGCAGCACCGGGCCAGCGAAACGCGAGTTCGGCTCTGCTTCCGGCGCAAGGAACAACATGAGCCCCAGCTCATGAGAAGCTCGCTCAATCGTATTTGTGCGATTTCTTGTAGATTTTCCACTGGTCCTTGCACCAGTGCTTGAAATCCTTGCGGGCCGCGTGATCGTAGGGGAACTGAGCCTTGGCGGCGTCAGCGCAGCCGCTGTGCTTATAGTCTGCAGCGCTTAAGGGATTGGGTGCAGGACCAACCAGCAGCAGCCCCGCAGTTGCCGAAACCAACATTACCTTTTTCAACATGGGCAAAGTCCTCCTGCGAAATTGTCTCATCAGTGGGGGACAATTCCAGCATACCCACTCCGCTGTTGGTTTGCCATCAACGAGGGCGTGTCGGACTGGCCACGTAACGCCCACTGAGGAAGCATAACATGGCCGCCACGTTCCGTGCGTTGCTCGCGACCAAAGACGGCGACCGGCAAAGCGTCGCCGTCACCGAGCTGACGGAGGCTGACCTCATGGACGGCGATGTCACCGTGGCGGTCGAGCACTCCACAGTCAACTATAAGGACGGCCTCGCGATAACGGGCAAGTTGCCCATTATCCGGAAATTCCCCCTCATCCCAGGCGTTGATCTGGCCGGCAAGGTGCTACGTTCGGAGGACCCTCGTTTCCAAGCAGGGGATCGCGTCGTGGTGAACGGCTACGGACTTGGAGAGGTACACCACGGCGGTTACGCCGAGCGGGCTCGCGTTAAGGGCGATTGGCTTATTCGGCTGCCCGAGACCATTTCCACCTCCCACGCCATGGCCATCGGCACCGCCGGATATACCGCCATGCTTTGCGTCCTGGCCTTGGAAAAGGCAGGCATCACGCCGGACCGCGGCGCTGTCCTCGTGACCGGCGCTGTCGGTGGGGTGGGGTCGATCGCGATCGCGCTCCTCGACAAGCTCGGCTACCGCGTTGTCGCCTCCTCCCGCAGAGCGGAACAGGAAGCCGACTATCTTCGAGGACTCGGCGCAGATGAGATCATCGACGCCCGCGAGTTTTTTGAGACCGGTAGCCCATTGGGGAAGGAGCGCTGGGCGGGGGCGGTGGACTCCGTCGGCAGCTGCACTCTCGCCAACGTACTGTCGCAGATCAAATACGATGGCGCAGTGGCGGCTTGCGGGTTGGCACAAGGGTCGGACCTGCCCGCGACGGTCCTGCCGTTCATCCTACGCGACGTGACGCTCGCGGGCGTAAACTCGGTGTGGGCTCAGCGTGAGAAACGCGACGAAGCGTGGCATCGTCTAGCAATCGACCTCGATCTCGCAAAGCTCAACAGCATGACGGCTCACGCAAGATTGGACGACGTGCCATCTTTGGCGGCCGAAATTCTCGCAGGAAAGATCAGAGGTCGGGTGGTCATCGATCTCTGAGAACAGAGCATTGCGAGCCGCGTTGCCTATCAGATAGGCCCTTTCGGGCTTTGAAATTGCACGGCGAAACTTCAGGGCGCTAATTTGAGAGGAGCCCAGCTTCAGGGCGCTGATTTAAGCCTCTCGCTTATGTCTATGCAGGCGCCGGCGCTCTTAGACAAAAAGCCCTAAACCTGGGTATCTCTCTCGGCCATCGCCGTTGACTTCAAGCAGAAGCTTACCATTTGCTCGCAGCCTGAATGCCTCGCCGCTTTCCGCAGCCTTGGTCCGCTGAATGGTCGCCGACAATTTTGGCTTGGCCCCTATCCGAGCCAGCATGCGAAACCAATCTGCCTTGCGGGCAAATGCCGCCCTCTGTGGCGCTGGCACCATCTCGTCGGCTGCGGCCTTTTCATAGGCCATCGCAATCGATGAGTGTTGTTCAGGCGTGAGGACCATCACACCAAAATGGCGCACAACAATTAATAGCCTTCTAAGCACCACTCATCGCGAAGCATCAGCGCAAGAAGCGGATATGCAGAAAAGAAGAAGCCCCCAGTGGTGACGGGGCACACCTTGTTGCGGGGCTTCTTCGGGCCGTTGGGGGGACCCAATGATGGCGGAGGGAAATCTCCATCAAGGCAGGAATTATTGCGTCCGGCCGGCGTGAGAGAGAGATCGCGATTGCCCGCCTTTTTCCCCTCGCCCATGGTTTACCTACCTGACGCGGCGCCTGAGCCATTTACTAGAATTTTCCTCAGGTGTGCCTCAATCGCGACATGCTCCGGTCGATTACCGGGTTAAGTTGCAGCAAATCAATTACGGGGAGAAGGCACATGTATACCCGCGTGACAAGGGATCAATTTGAAGTTCGGGATGGAGTTTTCATTCACAAGCCGACGCAGGCCGAATTCACGCCGAACTCGAACCGTGAGGACTCACTTTTGGTATATACCAGCGGTATCGGAAGCCGCCTCGAAGGTGGTGAGCGCTTTGAATGCGCTGAGGTGCTACGCGTGATGCAAGGGATCTGGCGCGAGACGTTCCTTACTAAGGCTCGGGTTGAGCTGATCGACGCGTGAATTAATCCAGCTTCGCTTCTCATCGGCGTGAGGATGATACCCTCGGCTTCCCTCTTGGACGGCGACTGGGCACCTCGACATGTCAGCTTCGTGCCAACACCTTTCGCCAGCCCGTAAGAAACGTTCCCTGTTACGGTACGTGCAATTCGCTGCTCGCTCACCGAAATTCCCTGTTCGGAATGTTAGGGAATCCGGAGGGAACGATTTGAATTTGTTCGCTATTGCGAGGGCAGCTTCGCCATAGCCGGCCTCGAACGTCAAAATTTCCCTGTATTTTCCCGCACAACAGGGAAATGCCGAAACAGAGACAGGTTCGCCGATGACTGCCTCCACCGCCACGAATTAACACGTTGATATTGCTAGTGTCTTTGTCATTTCGATAGTGCGAATTCACCCGACTTTTCCGTAGCTTCGTCGTGTAGCGCAGCTAGCACTGGACCGCCAAAGACGAATCGGTCCGCGAATGCGGGCTCAGCGTCGCGATTGATGTCGGCTAAGTGCCGTTAGCCGACATTCGCTTGTTGGGATCGATCTCAGCCTAGGTGCCGCGCACAGCGATTTTTGATGCCGCCCTGGACAATGACGCCGGCGACGTCCTGTTTTACCTGCTGCTGCGTCGCAGCGAGTGACACATGTCGGTTGGACCGCAGGTAGAGGTGCCGCAAGACGGCCGGAGCTAGAGACCTTGTTTAACATCCGTGCTGCCACGTCGCCGATTCCATTGAGTTCCATTGATTCTTAGCGATTCACGGGGACAACAAGTCGTCTGCGAGAGTTATCGCGATGGTTTTAGTGAAATCGGAAATGCCGTCTTCAATCTCTCGTTGTAGTCCAGATGTTGTAGAGAACAGTTCGGGGTCTCTTGTTGTCTCGCACTTCACAAGCCAGTTACTTCCACGGCGATTTTCTCCGCCTCACCACGACCATCGCGGTGGCAATTACCTTCTTCGGCGTGCTTCTGCTCGCGATCATTGCCTATGCAGGATGGAAGGCCAACGAGACGGCGACCGAGCGGGAAAGCACGCTCGTCGATAACTCGCTCAACGAGAGCATCGCCCGCGCCTTGAACGAGCAGAAGAGCAGCGCCTGGTGGGATGACCCCATCGTCAAAATCACCGACAAGTCCATCGATCTCGAATTCGCCGATGCCAATTTCGGCGTGTTTTTCACCGAGACCTATGGGCATGACGAGGTCTACATCCTCAACGCGGAGGATCGTCCGCTTTACGGCTTTGCCAACGCAAAGAGGCTAGACCCAGCGGCGTTTGAGAAGCGCCGCCCGGCTCTGGCTGCCCTGATCGACGAGATACGGAGGGGGGACCACTCAAAGCTTGAGCCTCGTCCCGACATCATCGGCGACTCGATAAATCGCTACCATGTGCTCGTCCCTGACCAAGCGGCGCGCTGGGCGGGGCATATCGTATCTGTGGACGGCCGACCTACCGTTGTTGCCGGAATGACCATCGTGCCCAACATGGACAAGAGTTTGTTGAAAGGCACGCCCAACCTCTTGCTCAGCATCACCTATATCGATGATGCCTTCATCTCCGATATTGGGCGTTCGCTGCTGCTGCCCGATTTGGCCCTGACGTCCCAACCGTCGCACGCGGACGGAGTCGTCTCCGAAGCCTTTGTCGGTGATGATGGCATCCCGGCCGGCTTTCTAACCTGGACCACGAAGCGTCCCGGTCATATCCTCTTGACCGTCATCCTTCCGCTTGTGGCACTCGGCATTTTGGCCACCGGCCTTTTGTCGATGACCATGTTTAGGCGCCTGAGACGCGCCCACGATTCGCTTCAATATGAAGCCAAGCACGACGCACTTTCCGGCCTGCCGAACCGCGTGGAAATGGTCGAAAAGATCGAAAGCTTTCTCCATCGCCAGAGGATCGAGCTCAGCAATCGGCGGGCGGTCGCCGCCTATATTGATA
>CAWCUW010000002.1:0-1353261 GCA_963798815.1 uncultured Alphaproteobacteria bacterium | reverse complement strand
CTGTCGGCCGCCCGTCGATTCAGATCAAGGACGGGTATGCGATCGACACTTCAATGTCGCTTCCACATCTTCTCGACCGGATCCTGGAGGATGGCGACAAGATCATCTCGGAGCGCTCCGGCGTTCGGCGTTCTGCCGTCGGCCAGAGGAATCGAGCCATACCCATTTCCAGGAAATGTGGATGTCCGAGCCAGCGCGGCCACCAGGCGCCCCCTCCATCTCTCGATTCAGCTACATCCAGCAGCGTGGTCGCGACCGTGGGCGACGCCCTTCAAAGCATTCCCGTTCTGTCGAACGCGGGGCCCCCGGGGATCCGCTTCATGGAGTCCAACGCCGAGTTTGACGACCAGCCAGACCAGCCCCATGACAGTCAGCTCTTTCACATCGACTTTTATTCCCTGCCGAATGTCTATGTGATCGTACTCCTACGCGATACAATGCGAGAGAACGGCCCCCTAGATTTCTTGCCCCGCTCGGTCTCGCAAAAAGTTGCGGCGGCATTTGATTATTGGGGACGCAAGTGCCCGTACCGCATGTCCGATGAAGACATCTACTCGGTCGCGGATCAGAAGGATGTCATCGAGTTTTGCGGGGCCCGTGGAACGGTCTTGTTTTTGGAGTTCCTCGGGTTGTTTCCACTACGGCAGCCGCAATTCTATCAAGCCGCGTTTCCAACTCATGCTTGGATATACCGGGGCGTTCCGCACCGACTTCAGTGAAGTCGTGAAGAAGAGATCCGTGTTTCCGACACGCGCCACCGACTTGCATTTGCGGAAGATGGTTCTAAATAGAACCATCTTGGCGACTTAGTGAGATGCCTCAATGATGTAAACTGTGGGCGGATGAAACGCTCCGCTCAGCTGGAGACCGGGGCGACCGAACGGCGGTTTTCGTGAAAGGCTAGGAACAACTCAGGGGTGGAAACCGAATTCTAAACTCCCAGCACAGAGTTCTGCCGCTAACTCCTTGCGGCAGATCGGCCATAACCGCGATCTCACTTGGCACCATTTGCGGCTCAAGCGCTCTCATGCAGAGGGTCTTGAGATCCTCTACGTCGTTTCCTGCCCCAGTCTCTAACACCACTTTCACCGTAGGCACGTAGCCCGAGATCTTGTGTGCTTTGGGACTGCAGACGGCTTTGGCAACGCTCGGCTGGTCCATCAGGAAGCGCTCCACGACCGACGGATTGACCAGCTTGCCGCCGGTCTTAAAGCAACGGTCGTAGCGTCCGAGATGACGGAGACCGCCTCCCGGCGTGGGCACCATAATATCGGCGGACCTGAAGTAGCCGTCTTCATCGAGGCCACAATAGCCGCCGTGCGCCTTCACATATCCAAGCATGACCGAGGGTCCTTTGGCCGCGAAGAGACCGCCATCGCCAGCGCCGTCTCCGTCGAGTGGAATGATCTTCCATTGAGTATGCGAAAACGGCGTGCCGATCTCATCGGAGGCCAAAGCTGGCTCGGCGATCATTCGTCGGCCTGATCCTTCCGCACTCGGTCATTCCAAAAATTTGGACATGCCGTGCAAAAGGGTAGGCAGCGGCAACCCGCGATGCCGACGCGGGGCGAAAAGCACTCCACAGATGTGTCACAAGGCGAACGCTCTCGAATGGCTTGCCGTTCCAGAAGTGCAGGTTCAAACGATGTGCCGAAGCGGCCCCCTGCACGATGGTGACCCCATATTTGCGGATGTCGTGTTGCGTGACGCTCGGCACGAGCGGAGGCGAATAGAGAAGCAACGGTCGCCCCGTGCTGGAGCGCAGCGATCGGTCCTCCAAGAAGGCCGTAGAGGTATGGCTGATAGGGCCAGCAGCTTGGAAGCGGTCACCGTTGGATACATCAAGATACCGCGAGCCATCACGTAGGCGTGCAGAGCGATGCTGCCGTCGGGCAAAGCCACCAACTTCGGTTCCGCAGTCTCCACCCTGACGTTGCAAGGATGAGACACTCTTCTGGGGCAGGTGTGCTGCGCGTATCCGCCGCGCTTATTTTGGTGACACCGTCATCGGTTACAACGAGGTCCGGAGCCAGCGTTTCCTTGTAGGGCGCTAGGCTTTTTGTGGCCCGTAGGGCGGCAGCACTGCTGCTGACGCATCAAGTCGCCATGCCGCCAAGACGGAAATAAGGGTGGTGAGCGGGTTTGCGCGAGAGATCAGGATCCGTATTTTGTTGTTCTGTTTGGCCCGGTCGCGCCAGGAATTGGCCAATGTAACGCAGCGCTCTCTCAAGTCACTGTAGTTCAGGTTTGTTTCACCATAGATGATAGCGACGTTGGACGGCACTGCCCGACTGATAAGTCCCGAATGTCTGCCAAAGTCGTGTCGGCGTGCCGGTCATTAGATCTTCGTTATAAAGCGCAGAGTGGCGTGCCGAAGGTTCTCCTTATCCGGCGCGCAGCTGGTTTTCGAGCTGGGCCAAGTACAGACGAGAAGAAGCGGTCCTGTCCCCAAGCCCGCCGCCCCTGCTTTCGCCTTCCACGGGCGTTGGACCCGGTAAAAGATCTAACTTGATGCGCGACCCGATCCAACGAGCGGCAAGCCAAAACGTTTGCGCGCCACTCAAGCGCGCGAGTGCCGCAGTGCCTTCAGCTAGAAAACCCGACGCGCCAAGAAATTCGACTGATGTCGAGACCGACCGAAACTTCCATCGGCGACGATATAGAGCATGCCATGAGTGTTCAGCATCTCCCGTAGCGCAATCATGCTGTGAGGAGCGCGGGGGAGGATGAACGGTTTGCGTCCGTACTGGAGAACATAGGAAACATCGCCAACAGCCATACCAAGCGGACGTCGAGACGATTGAGAAAATGCAAGGCCAAAGTTCGCGGACCGACATGCGCACCCGTCAATAGGATTGTCCTTCCTTCCGCCCGCGCCGCGCTCAAGACCGACCAGTCCGGTGTTTCGACGATGGCGTTTAGTTCATCGATCCGCTCAGGATTGGCAGAATTCATTGGTTTATGCGATTGTTGACGACGAGCCCCGATTTGAGCCTCAAACTCCAGTCCGCTTTTGCCGATTTCGGCTGGCCGAGACGGGACCAAAGCCACGTCGCTGCGTCAGGCTCTCTCGATCTGTTTGGGCTTCTTTCTGAACACTCGCTGACAAACTCTCAAGAAACATTTCCCCGAAGACTTCTCCGGACATACAGGGCCGAGGGCAGGGCGGCTTCGCGCGCGCCGTCGAAATCACCGCGAGCATGTAAAATTCTGGTGCTGACGAGTTTGTGCGGGAATGTGATCGGGAGGAACCCTCGTAAGGGCGTTCCACGATTTGTCAAAGCCGATTTTTTCCCTCATGGATGGCGGCGAGCCGGTAGCTTAACGACGTCAGGTTTCCCCTCCTAGCGCGATTGCCTTCTCGAAAGTGCTCTCTGCGCAAGGTCGTGCTCGCCTTGCTGCAACAAGATGCGGGACAAGAGGGCATATCCGCCCGGACGTTTGGGATCTATTTCGATCGCGCGCTCGGCGTTGCGGCGCGCCTTGTCTGGTTGCCCTAAAGCCAACATCAGTTGCGCGTGGAGGCGGTACAGCTCATGATCGTTGTTATCCTTCTCTAGCAATGGGCTGAGTAGGGTGAGTGCCTCCTCCGGACGATTTAGGGTGTAGAGCAAACGCACGATCTGGCGCACGATGGCCTCTACAGGGGAAACGGTCTCAGCGCCAACTTGAGTCCAGCGATGGCGCCAACATAATCCCCGGCGCGCGCCCGAAACTTGGCGAGGGCGAGGTGCGCTTCGGGATTTGCCGAATCCAGTGCTGCAGCTTTTTGCGCGCACTCCAGCGCCAATGGCCGATCCCCGTCGACCCAATAATCATCAGCCTTCTGCCAATAGTCGTGCGCACGGATTTTGTTAGCAGGTCGTCGAAGGAGATTTGTAAGTTTCATTCGTGCCCCGCGGCATCGCGTGACAGGGCCGCGCCGACATGCCGGACTTAGCCATTCACCGTCGTTAGGGCGTCGCCATTGAGATCTTCGGACCAACCGCACCCCAAGTTTCTTTTCGATAACCAGGATTAGTTCGAGAAAGCCGATTGAGTCGAGATCCAACCCGCCGTCGAAGAGTGGTGTGGCTTGGCTGTAAACACCTCCGCGCCTAGGACATTTTGCAATGCCTCCAGGACGGCGGCTTCGGCGCGCCGGAGGGCTTCGCCCGATCCGCGTTGACTCGAATGCCGATCCCCAGTGTCAGCTCGCATTTTCGGACTTCTAGCACGGGCCACGCTGGAAGCAGGTGGCGGCGCCACAATTCAAGCCCTTAGATCGAGGGCTGCAGCCAGCGAGTCCGGAAAAGGCAAAGCGTTCGACTGTTTTTTAGGCTGCTTCTGGAGCGCAGGTCTGCTCACCGCAATGAAGATGCCCGGTGAGGCTTCGCATCGCCTGTTCTTTAATTGTCTCGGTGTCTCGGGCTCCTCCGCAGTGGCTGAGACGAGGATGCGTTGCGCCAGCTTCCTTTGCAACGAGGCCACCTTCTCCTCGCTGCTAAGATCGACATTGGAGGCCGTCAACTCTTGCCACGTTGCCTCGAAGGCTGCCGTCAGGGTATCCAACTCCTGCGGTTTGAAAAATGCTGCGTAGCATCGGAAATGCATAGTGATACTCCCTCACGCGAAACAGGCGAATCCTTAGTGAGCGAAGCCTCGAGCTATCCGCTAATGGCGAAACCCTACCAAATTCTGGGGACCTCGTCTTCAGGCGGCGCAGCACTGGTTAGTGCGGCGCACAATAGCTAAGCGCCGGGGAGATGGGCTCATGAAACACGACAAAAATGGATAAACCAATGCTAGTGAGTGCCTGGTGGCGACCAAGCTACTCCGCAGGACCAAGCATGCCGAACCCTCTCCGCTCCCTACGTTTGCGCCTCGCGGCTTTTGCCGAAAAGTCGCTCGACGCTTCGAAATCGCCATTACTTCGGCGCTTGCACGAGCTTGAGCAAAAGGCGGAGAACAAGCGCGGTGCTTCGAGGTGATTACTTTCATGGAGTGGATCCGACATGCGAGCGTATCCAGTATGCCCTTGATCTCCGTCGTTCTACCGACCCGCGATCGACGCGATCGGTTGGAACGCGCCATCGCCTCGGTCATGCGCCAAACTTATCCGAATTGGCAACTCGTGGTGGTCGACGATGGCAGTGTCGATACGACGCCGGCATTTCTCGCCTCCCTCGACGACAAGCGGATAAGATGCGTCCGGGCTGGAGGCCTCGGCGCCTGCGCCGCGCGTAACATCGCGCTCGGCCTGGCTGCGGGAGAGATCATCGCCTATCTCGACGACGACAACGTTCTCCATCAGGGTGGCTCGATCCGTAGCCCGGGGGTTCGCCCAGAGCCAGGCATCGGTTCTCTATGGCGCCTTCATCGTCGACAATCCGTCACGCAACCGCAAGAAAGATTGGCTGCCGAAATTGTACTTTCGCGACTATGATCATCAAGGGCTCGCGCGCAACAATATTGCCGATATGGGCTGCATCGCCCATCGCGCCGGACTAGCAGAGGCGCATTTCGACGAAAGCTTGCGCGAGATGGGGGATTGGGACTTGTTCTTGCGCTTGACGAAAGAGGCTCCACCGCTGCCCTTGCCAGCCATTGCCTGCTACTACAGCACCGACGCTCCAAACCGATCGAGCTATGGTCCAACTCACGCGGCCGATAAGGCGCGTGTGCGGGAGAAGAACAAGCGATGAGAGGCAAACCCCGGGTTGTGATGATCGGCTTGGATGCCTGCGACGCCGGCCTCGCCGAGGGATTTGCCGCGTCCGGCCATTTGCCGAACCTGGGTCGCCTGTTTACAGGCGGCGCGCGCTGCCGCGTGCGCAATCCGATGGGTCTATTCGTTGGCGTGTTGTGGCCAACCTTTGCCACGGGCGTGAGCGCCGACCGTCATGGCGTGCATTGCTGGGACGAGATCGATGTCGCAAGCTACCAACGCCGCACCACCACCCCGCGTTGCGAGCAGCAATTGCTGTGGCAGCGGCTGAGCCAGGAAGACCGCCGCGTCGCTGTGCTCGATGTGCCGCATATGCAGGGCGACACGCCAGTGAACGGCGTGCAATTTGCGGAATGGGGCTGCCACGACAGGCATTTCGGCTTCAAAAGTTGGCCACTCAATCTGGCGGGCGACATCGAATCAGCCTTCGGCCTGCATCCGATCTTCGGTGTCGATGCCTACACGGCAAAGAGTTTTGCGCCTGACGACTATGTGCTCCGCTCCGAGCGTTTGCGTAACATTGACGAGGACCGCGGATTGCTCGATGGATTGCGGCGCGGTATCGCCCAGAAGCGCGCAATAGCGAAGGAGCTGCTCAGCCAGGGCGGGTGGGACTTGTTCCTCACCGTATTCGGCGACAGCCATGCCATCGGCCATCAGCAATGGCATCTGCACGACCTCTCGCATCCGCGCTTCGATCCGGACGCGGTCAGAGCGCTTGGTGGCGACCCGATCCTGGAGGTGTATCGAGATCTCGATGCCTCGGTGGGAGAGCTGCTTTCAGAGGTCGGCGAGGACACAACAGTGCTGGTTCTCCTGAGCCACGGCATGGGGCCGCATTACGATGGCACGCATCTACTCGATGAGATCCTGCATCGCATCGACGAATTCGATCACGGCCCGCTCGGGCTTGCGACCACCATGCGCCGCGCCACCCGCTCTCTGGCCGAGCATTGTGCAACAGCGTATGCGGTTCCGTCATGCGCTGGTATGCGGGGTTGCGCAAATTCAAGCCATGCCGCGAATTCGTGTCGGCCAAGCAGCGCGGCAAGCAGCACTTCTACGTGGCACCGAATAATTTCTGCTATGGCGGTGTTAGGTTCAATGTCATCGGCCGCGAACCCAGAGGCTCTGTGCACCCCCAGGATCTCGACAAAATCTGCTCTCATCTTACCGCCGACCTCATGGCTCTGTTCAATGTCGATACCGGCGGTCCGGTCATCACCGGCGTCGATAAATCCAGTCGTTGGTATCGCCGCTCGCCCGAAGACACGCTGCCAGATCTATTCCTCGATTGGGAGCGCAGCGGGCTGATCGAAACCGTGTGGTCACCTAAGACCGGAATCGTACACGCGCCTTACGTCCATTGGCGCTCGGGCGATCACCGGCCAGAGGGACTATTACTCGCCTTTGGTCCAGGGATTCCGAAGTCCACCCTGCTTCCCCCTATCGAGATTGAGGATCTCGCGCCGAGCATCGCTGGGCGAACTCGGTGTAAGCTTTGGCGACACAGACGGCAAGACGCTTGCCTGGCTTGGAGTCTGAGGGCCTATGCGCACAGAAATCCAAGTGCGAGCTCTCCCAATCTAGCGTTTGAGCGAGATAAGTTTTGTCTAAAAATCACAGCTAGGCGATTACCGATTAGGAAAGCGATTGGCTCTACATAGTGCTGATCCAACGGAGCCTGTTGCAATGATCGACGGCCTGCAAAATCTCGCGACACCGCAACCCGGCGTCGAAGCCAACGATGATTTGACCAATGACGACGCTTTGGAGCGTGTAGCGATTGCCGGCGCGACCGCGATCCAACGCATCATCGCTGAGCGCGATAGCCTTCGTGACCGTGTGCGCGTGCTACAGCAGGAGTTAGTCACCTTGAGTGATATCAACAACGAGCTTCGTGGCCGAGTTGCGTTGATCCATCATCACTACATCGAGATTGCCAAGACAATCATCTCTCAACTTGAAACGTTTAATCGGGCGACACCGGACGCGTTGCGGAACAAGCAAGATATCCCGACCACCGACCTTGCCGCTCTCATCTCGCTTGCCGACCGCCTCAAGCCAAGCAGTAGCCCAAACCCAACCGACGAAGGCAGGTCGTCCGAGCGGTAAATCTACGCGGACCCTTTGGTTCTGACTGTGCGCGATCTCGTCCGACCGAGCCGCATTTTGGCAATTTGGTTATCCCGTGACTTGCAGGACACAGCAATGGTCCCAGAGTCGAGCTAATCTATCTGCGCTGGTGAATGGGGCTGACTCTGATCGCCAGCATAGCGACGTTCCCAACTTAGCCCCGTCCCTAGCGGGGCTTTTTGTATGGGCTGCGCTTGGCCAGCGGTGGGGGAGTAAGATCGGCTATGCAGTTAGCAATAAAGTGTTCCCTGTCGCCACGGCCGTTGAACCAAATCTGGGCCGCCTGAGCAAAACAGAACTCTTCGATCTGCGGTGGGGCCGCCCAAGCCGGGCTACTCAACGCCATCAGGGCCATCAAAGCCAATCTCATGAGTTTTTCCTTTACGCGATTTGGTGCTTCTTCCTAATTCCCTAGCCTTCCGCGCGGCATCTACGCCTGATTAACGTTGCAGATGCGGAGCGCTAGGTGGGGCGGCGAAGGTTCAGTAAAACAGATAGATGAGTGAGACAGCTACTACGGGATCCGTGCTGATCGCCGCCGCCATGGTTGTGGGCGTTCTGTGCATCGGCCCGACACCCGCCAAGGCAGTATTCCAACCGACGCTCGGGATAGTCGCTAAGGCTGAGGCGAGAGCTCACCGAGCAGGTTAATGGGCGACGAAGTTATTATCGCAGCTACGGATATCCCTATACTTACTATCGTTCTGCCTGGGGCTCCTACTGCCCTCCGCGTGCCTACGCGCCACTGTATCCCGAATACCCCCGTGGTGTGCCGTTTCGGTGCTGCGGTCCGTACGACGCGCCATACTATAAATAGGTCGGCGTCCGCTCACCCGCTATGTCGCGATATATAATCTACGCGTGCTAGGCGGTTGCGGCAGAGACCATCGAGTTCGTCCTCGAATAGAGCCTGATCAACAAAGCCGCGCGATGGACGCGCATTGCTCAGTGGTGACGGGGGGCACCTTGTTGCGGGGCTTCTTCGGGGCCGTTTGGGGGATCAAAGATAAGAAGAGAAATCCCCATCAACATGAAAGTAGCACCTGTGTATGATGCGCGTGTCACGTTTTCACACGCCGTCTCGCACGTCAGGCAGCCTCCGGATTGGTGCGGTTGATGCGCGTCCTAGCCTCGCTACACAGGTGATCCAACTCGTCTTGCGTCTCAAGACTGTGGATCCATCTAAATGCTTGCGTGTAGCCAGGCTCAAATTGCAATTCAAATGCGACTGCCCGCGATCCGATGAACTTGCCCGAGCGGGCGAGGTTACGTGCACGCTGCTGGATGCGTTTCAGGTCCTCACTCATCGCAGCCTCAACATTTACCGCAAGCAGCGAATTTGTAGCGCCCGCCGGCGTGGGAGGAGAGATGGCCTTAGGGGTTACGCCCAATGCGCTCCGCAACAGACGTGATTTTGGTCCAGACTTGCCTCGTGGGCTATCCCCATCGCCTACAAACGGTTCGCAGGGGGAAACTGGAACCGGAGAAGCCCCCAACCCCCCGTATCGGGGCTTCTTCCTAGGCGGCGTCGGCGGGCGGCAGTTGGGCTCGCGCCAGTTCCCTGCATTAATCAGAGCCGGAGACCACGCGCCCTAAACCCGGCCTTGCGCCCGCGCGGGCCAGTCAAAGCGTGACAGTTACTTCTGTGTTTGAGTGGTCCTAAGTGAGTTGCCATCTTCATAAGCGGACGCCCGGGCGCTGCTATCATTAGCCAAACGGGAATGCATACCGCTGGCTCTGCTTGCTAATCTCTCTATCGGTGAGGCCCTCGTCGGCGTCGGATGGTTTGAACACGCCAATGCGGCTTTTGCCGTCTTCCATTCCTTGGTACAGGGCCGCGTCCGCATCTCGGTACATCCGGTCGAAGTCGGCGTGGGCACCATCCTGCACGGCGATACCGAATGACACACTGAATCTAGCACCAGCCAGCGGCATCGACTGCCCAGTTAGTCTAGTCGTAATACGATTTGCAATTTTCGTTGCCTCGTCCACGTCGCAACCGGGCGCAAAAATCAGAAACTCATCTCCCCCAAATCGCGCGCATTGATCGCCAGAGCGGATGCTTTCCCGCACGGCTTCCGCAGTTAGCGCGATAACCGCGTCACCAGTGGCGTGTCCACGCAGGTCGTTGATCATTTTGAGATTGTCGACATCAACGAGCATCATCGCATTGCTCCCGGGATGCCGCGCCAATGACTTGCGAATGGTGGCTATGGCTCCGCGGCGATTGAGCAGTCCCGTCAGGCTGTCGCGGATTGAACTTTGGTAAAGCTGGATCATGCGACCCTGCATGGCGGAGTAGTACCGCGCCGCTAGGTAGCCGATCACCAACGCTTCGCTCGTGCTGAAGAGGCCAGATGGCATCGACAGCCTAGTCTTGTTACGGGTGGTCAGGCCGAGCCGCCGATGGAATGTCACCTGAAACGACGAGCGGTATCCCGCCGAGATTGCCAAGCCCGTATTTGGCGCGAGATGAGCATCGACACCGCCGAGAAGGGTTGAGGGAGTGTCCAGCAGCGATAGGCCCGCGCTATCCGAGCGCCAGTAAGTACAAGCTCTCTTAGTTTCAAACGGGCAACATCAGAGAGACTGACCACCACGGTTTGTCAGTGCCAGAGTTTGTCTCCGCTGCGGAAGAGGTAAGCGCGAAGTCCGCTTGGGGTCATTAGCTGAGTCAGTGTCCGCTTTGGCCCCTGAAGATGACATGCTCAGCCTCGTGGGGATCAGTGTGCTCCAAGTGCTATTAGCAAACTTTGCCTGTACGCAAGCTGAAGCGGTCGTCACCTTGAGTTTACGCATCCTTGATGCCTCCGGGGTAGCTTCCCTAACCAGAGATCGATCACGGTGGTCATCGTGGAGACTTTCAAGGCAGTGGTACGGGCAATCGTTAGCCGACCCTGGTCGAGTGTGCAGGACGGGATGCTCCTCTCCAGCGTCATGCTCGTCGCTGCGTTGCTTGCGATAGAGTACGATCTGTTTTGGTTCGTCTCTGTGCTTTCCGAGCCTCAGCGCAGGATATCGCTGGCTGAGGCGATATTTCTCACGGTCCTCCTTGCACTCTGCATTTTCGCCTTCGTCATTCGCCGGTTGCGCGAGGAACGACGCGACGTCGGGCGTCATGTTGTTGCAAAGAATCAGGTGCGTGAGCTTCGAGCGCTGGCGTTGCAGGACTTGATGACGGGACTAGCGAACCGCCGTGCGCTGCTCAGCGCCTTGACGGCAGCGACTGCTTCGCTTCCCTCCGATGGCCACAAGCACGCATTTTTTCTGATAGACCTTAATGACTTCAAGCGCGTCAATGATCTTCACGGTCATTCGCTCGGCGATCGGGTCCTGCAAGCGATTGCCGGGCGCTTTCGGACAGTCGCTCGTCTAAGTGATCTCCTGGCGCGGCTTGGCGGGGATGAGTTCGCTGTGCTTGCTTACAATATTGACCGAGACACCGCTCAAGCTATTGGACTGCGCTTTATTCAGAGCCTCGAGAGCGAGGTCCAGGTCGGCGGACATTCACACGCGATCGGCGCCTCCGTAGGTGCTGCGCTGATCCCTGACGACGGCGCAACGGTTGAAGCGATCATTCACAATGCTGACCTCGCCATGTATCGAGCCAAGGGGCAGGACCGGCCCTCGCTTGTCTTCTCCGAGCCCACTACAAATCATCCGCGGCAAATCGCTTAGACACATAGCGAAGGCCGGCCTACTTGTGGAAGTAATGTCCGCTTCCGATCAGGAGTGGGTTAATCGAAGAGGTGTGGTCGTCAACAACCGGAATCGTGCATGCGCCTCACGGGCCGCTCAGGCGATCCCCGGCCAGAGGGACTGCTACTCACCTCTGGACCAGCGGTTCCCGTGCTTCCCTCCATCGAGGTTAAAGATCTCGCGCCGAGCATTGCTGGCCGAACTCGGTGTGAGACGGCAAGACGCTTGCCTAGCTTTGCGCACCAGTCCGAGGGGCTGTATGCCTGGCGAATATTCAACGTAAGTGCGACAGAGCGAAACCCGCTCCGAGACAGGTTTGGGTTTGGCTCATGTGTCGCGGAAGCTAATCACGCTCGCCTTCTTTTGGGGCGGCGGTGGCCGAGCGGGATTCCTAGAATACGGGCCTTTTGTCTGAGGGCACCCGCGGTACGCTTAAGTGCTCTAGAGATGGTTTTAACTGGCGTCTTGTCTCTTGAGTGCCGTCTCAGTTCTTTCAGATCAGCACGCGTCCAATCACGACGGACAGTACGTTTCGTGGCAACCGCTTTGGCCATTAGCTTCTCCTTCTGTTTTCACGTCGTTGGGATCTGATAGCACAGCTTGCCCACTAGCACATCTCGCAGCGGGACGCATTCATGGGACGCGTATGTCCGCTATGGGTCGCCAACCGACGTAGCCGTTGGGCCGTCGGACAATAAATTCGCCAGCTCCGTCGAGTCATGGCATTCGGCATTACTTTAGCTGATTAGGCTTGGCAATGTTCTCACCCCTGGAAACTGATCGGGGCGGCGCGCCACTCAGCTTGGCCCAACGCGGCAGGCTGTCGAAACCGCACTCGCATCAAGAATGGCAGTGTCGTTATTGAGAGTGAATGGCGGGCGTGCGGAAATGATTGTCGATCTGCTACCGGAAAGACGCAGAAGCGTCGGTGGGATTGACCTCAATGGTGCATATGGGATTGGTCCGCTAGCGGCGATGCCCTAGCGAGATTCTCAGGAGAAAGGCTTTGTTCCTGAGAGCAGCAGGCGAGCGTAGAAGTGCCCTACAGATTTTTTTCACTGGGGTTCTATTCTTTCGATCTTCAGGTCACGCACGTCTTGTTTGGTCCATTCATGACGAACTACGCGCTTAGTCCCCGCCATCGGTGAACGCCATCTGTTGATGAATTGGGGCGTATAGCAGGGATCAAACTGCGCAGCAATAAAAGCGGCCCGACAACCAGTCATCCTTTGGGACGGGGTGAAAGGTTGTCGAGCCTGACCAGCCATTGGGCGCGAAGCTTCGGGCTGGCTGGACCCATCCTACAATTTGAACACTGACAAGGGTAGCTGAACACAAACGAGAACGGCAGAGAAGAGCGGGGAATAGCAATGGCAGTTAGGGAAAGTCCTTTCAAAAGGGCCGGAGCGGCAATCCGACGCGCTGGACCTAGCGCGCCAAGGCCTCGCCTCGTCGCCTAGGCCATAAACGGCGGTGCCGCGGACGTAAGTGTCCCGGAGTCCAAGCGTTGTTTGCTTAAGCTGCGCTCGCCTGTGCTGACGCTTCCAAGACGGCTTCAACTTATCCCCGATATCCTCAAGGGCTGTACGTACTGCGAGGCCGGCGCTTTTGCGCTGATGTGCTGCTGCGTCAACAGCCCTTGAGAGGGCAGTCTCTGACGTGGCGGCAGCTTCGGCTCAAGCTGGGGGGCGTATAGCGGCCGGAAGGTCACGTGCTGCGTACTCGAGGATCCGGCGGCGTTGCTGAGAAGTCACGTCGATACGTATTCGGCGGCTCCCAAAAGATTGGCGGAACTGCTTCCTGGTTTGGTCGTTTGAGCGCAGTGGGTTGAACGTTGGGGGGATCATCAAATGCGTGATATCCGTGGCGATCTACAAGACCGCGCCAATCTAATTGCGGAGCAAATCAGTGCTGCTCAGGGGCAATTCGATGCGCATATCGAGAAGCTGAAGAGTGAGCATCAAACCATCCTGGAAGAGTTGAAGTCCGCGCTTGACACGTGCACATGGTCATCGGGTTCGAGGGTCGGCGCGTGGGTGGTTCAGGTCCAGCAACTGAGGCGTTATCCCAGGCCAGCCGGCGTCCCCAACAGCACTCACAGCACGCACAATCGCATGAACCGCCTTCTGATGCCTTGGCCCGCAAGGTGGCCTCAGTTGGCTTCAGATAGGTAAAGCTCTATAGCGCGGAGTGGCAGAGATGAGTGAGGGACCAATTCGATAAGCGATTTCGGTCGACGTGAAGAAAGACGTCAATGCGCGACATTCGCGGCGACTTACAGGTTCGAGCCGAGATGTTTGCGCAGCAAATCTCGCATCGAGAATGCGCGATTCGAACGAGTTATCGTGCAACTTAAGACGGAGCGCGACCATGGCGTGGACCTTGTCGGTTCTTCCTATTGGATTTCTGGCGACGCTTACTTCAAGCCTGCGCGACGATTGTCGATGGTCGAAGCATCAAGCGCTCAATAGGGCAGGCAACTGCGCGCCCGATCGAAGCTCGATCGCGTCGCCACCTACCGAATTTTCCCTTCGTGCCCATCGGTCTTTTTAGGAATTTGGTAACCCTAGCAGCGCAGCCTCGGTCCAACCGAACTTTCTGAGATTGCTACCGAGGCGGAAGCCATGACCAAAAAAACACGCTACGTCATCTGGGCTCACCGCGAAGCGGCAAGCCTGTTTGGGCCGGCGTCCAATCCCGTGATCCGTAACGGCGCGCTGCTCTTGTTTACCGACAGGCTGCGGGCGCGTTGTGAATGCGACAGCCTAAACTCGCGTTCCGGTAATCCTCACATCCGCTACTCAATCAAGCAAGCCAGAGATGGCGGCCGTACTAGACCGTGGATAGGCGCAGCCAGATGAGTGTCCAGAAGCTACGCCCTTGCTTCATGGCGAACGTGATTTTAGGGCGCGATAAAGAAGGGTAAGCCCGAGCTTGTTAGACGTATTTTCGGTGAATTTCGTCGGTAGCAGCACCGCTCGAAAAGACTATTCCTGCCGCCGCCAACGCGTTTTTGGCCTCGCGAGCTATCCGGGTTGCTAGCCCGGTGCGGCTTAGGAGAATGTTTATCGCTTTGAGGAGACTCTCGAAGCATGAAGACGTCAATGCAGCTTATTGAAAAAAGAATCCGGGCGAAGACGGCCTTGCACCTCACGCTCGTTGCTAGCCGAAACGACGGCAAGCTCGAGATCGGAGGAGGGCGCATAGATGACCGCCTCGCCGAAGTGGATTCGGGGCTTTCGAGGTACGAGCGGATGTTCGTTCTTTTCAAGAACGAGGTCGCGGCGGAAGTTATGGAAGCCGACGTCAATTGAACTCGGCGACCCGCGCAAACTGCGCCGCAGGCTAGCGGCAGTCGCGACGGGGCGACTGATCCCAAAATACCCGCGATGGCAAACGGATGGGGTTTACACAGCCGAACCCCAAAACTCTCGTGACCTTACATCCGGCATCGCCAGATCTCCCCGACGCGAGTTCTGTATAACATCTCTAAAATTAGCATCAATTTTGCGGGTGTAGCCGCGAGGGCCCTTTAATCCGATCGTGCCACACTGGCGGCGGCGTCGAAACAAGGTGATGGGCCGCAGCGGTGTCGGATTCCCTCAAACTCAGCAAGCGTTCCGAGCTCGCCGAGACACTCTGGCGTTACAGAAGCGCCTTTATTGGGGTGGCGGCGTTCAGCGCGTTGATCAATTTGCTGATGCTCACGGGCCCGCTCTTCATGTTGCAAGTATATGACCGCGTGCTGCCGAGCCGCAGCGTGCCGACGCTCGTGGCGCTGATGATTCTGATGGCCGCCCTCTACGCCTTCCAGGCGACGCTCGAGGGGACCCGAGCGCGTCTGCTGGTTCGCCTCGGCTACTACCTCGACGAGGCTATGTCGCGTCGGCTTTACAACGCGGTCGTGCGTTTGCCGCTGCGGCTAAAATCACGCGGCGGCGGATCGGAGCACCTGCAAGACATCGATCACATCCGGGGATTTTTTTCCAGCGGAGGGCCATCCGCATTCGCCGATTTGCCTTGGGTGCCGGTCTATCTCGCTGTCTGCTTTCTGTTCCACCCGTTGATCGGCGTCACCGCCCTGATCGGCGGGGCGGTTCTTGCGCTGATAACGATATGCGCGGAGTTGTTTACCCGCGCTCCGAGCAAGGCGGCGGCTCGCCATCAAGCTAAGCGCAATTCGCTGCTCGAGGCGAGCCGGCGCAATGCCGAGGTGGTGCGTGCCATGGGAATGGCGCCGGGGCTGGGTGAGCGTTGGGCGTCACTCGAATGCGGCGCATCTCTCAGGCTCATCGCCGCGTCTCCGACGTATCCGGGGGATTAGGCTCGCTCTCTCGTGCGCTTCGCATGGTTTTGCAATCGCTCGTTCTTGGTCTCGGCGCTTATTTGGTCATCTATCAGGAAGCGACAGCTGGCGTGATCATCGCGAGCTCGATCTTGGTCTCGCGAACGCTTGCGCCCGTCGAGATCGCCGTGGCGAACTGGAAACCTTTCGTCGCCGCCCGTCAAAGCTGGACGAGGCTTTGCGGACTTCTTGAAAGCGTTCCGGCCGAACAGGCACCCCCCACGTTGCCCGCACCCCAGCACGAATTGCGGGTCGAGAACATCGCGGCGGTGCCCCCGGGTGAGAGCCGCGTGGTTCTCAATAGGATTGGCTTTGCGCTAGCGGCGGGGGATGGGCTCGGCATCATCGGCCCCAGCGCCTCGGGAAAATCTTCCCTGGCGCGTCTCTTGGTGGGCGTTTGGGAGCCGGCGAGGGGAAAGGTCAGGTTGGACGGTGCCACATTGGATCAGTGGTCGGCAGACACCCTGGGTCGGCACGTGGGCTATCTGCCACAGGACGTCGAGTTGTTCTCAGGCACGGTAGCCGAAAACATCGGCCGGTTTGATCGAGAGATCGATTTCGAGAAGGTGCTCGCCGCGGCGCAGGCAGCCGGCGCCCACGATCTTGTCGTCTCTCTGCCACAAGGTTACGAAACTCAGATTGGTGAGGCGGGGTCGGCGCTTTCAGCCGGCCAACGGCAGCGTGTAGCGCTTGCCGCGCGCTTTGTATGGCGATCCGTTTCTCGTCGTTTTGGACGAGCCGAACTCGAACCTCGACGAAGAGGGCGAGCGCGCGCTTACGAACGCGATCAGGTCGGTGCGAGGAGCGAGGAGCGATCGTTATCGTGATTGCCCACCGACCGAGCGCTCTCGCCGCGGTTGACCAAGTTCTGGTGCTTTCCGAGGGGCAGCAGATGCGTTTCGGAATGAAAGACGAAGTCTTGCGCGCGGTGCTCAGGCCGGTTGTGGCGGCATAGGCGAAAGCAATGAAAGCTCCTTCATGCTTCGAAGTGAAGAAATCCATCGGACGGCACCTGGTGTTTGGTGGCTGTCGCGCTGGTCCTGGTCGCAGGCGGCTTTGCGGTGTGGGGGACGATGGCGCAGCTTTCCGGGGCGGTCATTGCCAGCGGAACGCTGGTGGTGGACTCGAATGTGAAGAAGGTCCAGCACCCAACAGGAGGCGTGATCGGCGAGCTCCGCGTAAAGGAGGGCGATCACGTCGAGGCCGGCGAGTTGTTGGTTAGGCTCGATGAGACGCAAACTCGCGCAAACCTCGCTGTGCTTGTCAACGCGATAAATGAACTCCTGGCGCGGGAGGCGCGGCTCGACGCCGAGCGGACTGGAGACCGAGGAAATTAGCTTTCCCGACGAACTTTTGGCGCAGCGATCCGATGCAGTGGTCGAGAAAGCTGCTTGGCGGGAGAACAAAAGCACTTCGAGCTGCGACGCGACGCGCGAAATGGGCAGAAAAAACAGCTCCACGAACGGGCCGCGCAACTGAATGAGCAGATTGGCGGCCTCGACACGCAAATTGCCGCCAAAGATCAGAGATCGAACTCGTCATCAAGGAGTTGGGTGGGATCCGTCAGCTTTGGGAAAAGCAACTTGTGCCGATCAGCAAATTAACCGCGCTTGAGCGGGAAGCGGCCAGGCTCGGGGGAGAAAAGGGCAGCTGGTTGCGGCCGTTGCTGAGGCTAAAGGCAAGATCGCCGAGGTGCAACAGCAAATCATCCAAATCGACCAGGATATGCGAAGCCAGGGTGCGCAAGAGTTGGCGGAGGTGCGGGCGAAGCTCTCCGAGCTCGCCGAACGAAAGATTGCCGCGGAGGATTTGCTGAGGCGCGTCGATATCCGCTCGCCTCAGACCGGCACGGTACACGAACTGGCGGTTCACACCATCGGCGGCACGATTGCCCCCGGCGAGGCCATTATGCTGATTGTCCCCGACAACGACCTTCTGACCATCGAAGCCAAGGTTAGCCCGACCGACATCGCCCAGCTGCATCTTGATCAGCCGGCGGAGCTTACGTTTCAGCGCTTTCAACAGCAGGGTGACGCCGGAACTAAATGGGCACGTCACGCGTGTCGCGCCAGACGTCACCGAAGATCAGCATAGCGGAGCCAGCTACTACGTTGTTCGCGTCGGCATCAATTCAGGTGAACTCGAAAAGCTGAAGGGACTGAAGTTCGTGCCTGGTATGCCGGTCGAGGTCTTCGTGCAGACCGAGCCGCGGAGCATGATCTCTTACCTCCTGAAGCCGCTCAGAGACCAAGCTGCGCGCGCCTTCCGCGAAAGTTAGAGGAGCCCCTTTTCGCGAGTGCTTAGGCTTGGATCGCTCGGAGGGGCCGATCCTGTGGAGGCGACGAGGGTCACGACGAGCGAGGCAGCAACTGGAGTCTTGCCGCCTAAGATGTCGAGGAGCACGCGCACTCTTTCTTGTTCGTCGAGGCGTTCGAGCGTCCCCACGAGGTCCGCAAACGGTCCGGCCGTTACCTTGATACTTTGGCCCTCCTCCAAGAGCCGGGCCACGCCGTACCACTCCGTCTGCAGACGTTAGCCTAGTCAGTTGCTCTACCAATCCACGTGGGACAGCTTCAGGCTCGCCGCCGCGCGTCAAAAGGCGGTCGACCCCCAGCGTGCCATTACGCTCCGCCAGCGGTCGCGCCCGAGATCAAGGACAATAAACATGTAGCGGGGAAAAAGTGGCGCCCGGATCGTCTCAAATTTGCGGGCATGCCGGCGGCTCTTGAGGATGCGCGGGACGAATATTCGAAAGTCTTGGTTCTCGAGTTGGCCCGCAGCCTGCGTCTCGCGATGCGGCTGCGTGCGCACCACGTACCATCGCGCACTCTCTTGCAGCGTCTGAGTTGAGGGGAGCTCCGATGCGGAGCCGTCAGCCGATACCCGCATAGACACCCGCCATAAACTGAGACTCCCCTGCACCGAAATCCGTGGGCGAGTGCCGGGACCGGGTCAGTTTTTCCGCCCTCTCTGTCGCATCCCCGTAACTCGCAGAACGTCAGCTTAAGCTTATCACGCGCCCGCTATTATCTTCTAGGGGTGACACGGGCGTCGCTTGGGCGCATAGGTCTCGCTTTCCGGCCTTGTGGCTTGGTCGCGTCATGCTAGCCCTCGCCCCAAGCCTCGTTCTTGCGACGAAGGGCAACCTTATCCAATGAGCGCCCTACTGCTCCCTCTTCAGCCTAGGTTTTGTCGGCGGCCCTGCGTTGCTTCTCACGAAGAAAGTGCGCCGACGAAAAATCCTAAGTCTGCTAACAAAAATGCGGCCCCTCGGCTGGGGAGCTGAGGGGCCGCGTCTTTAGTAGGGGTGGAAGCGCTGCCGCGCTGCCACACGAAGAAGCTAGACGCGGTAGCTTAACAAAAGGCAAAGAATGTCGCGCTAAGCCGGCTGTCAGGGCAACGCTGAATAGATTGGCGGCGTTACTGCCTGGCCCAGGAGTTCGCTTGAAGGAGGCGCGGGCACAAAAAGCGGGGTCGCAAGAACAGGACTTTTGCGAAACGAAGCCAATTTCAACTAAGATGTTGGCGCCCCATTGAAAAGCTCAACCGTGCACTGCGGTCGCCGTAAAGTGTGGGCCAAGTCGCGGGCTACTGGACCTGCTGATTGAGATAGGTCGCCACGTCGTCGTGCATCTTGAACACGGCGTTCTTCACCTCGTCCTTCGAGGCCTTGCCGTTGACCGCATTGACGACGTCGAGCCAGAGATTGTTCGGCAGTCCGACCTCGTTGCAGCGCGACTGGATGACGCTGGCGATGCCCTGGTCGTCGCCCGGCTCGTAGAGCAGGATCAACAGATTGGATTTGACCGAGATCTCGAACAGCAGGCCGGCATTCTTGCCGAATTGGGCGGCGATTTGCCGGCCGATCTCGGCGCCGTCACCCTTGATGAGATACTCGATCACCGCCGCATAGGTCGCGACCGGCGTCTCGCCGCGGGGCGGGAAAGGCTTAACCTGGATCTTGATCGCATCGGTGAGCGGCGTAATGCTGTCGAGCAGTTGCTTGACATTCTCATCCTCGCCGCCTTGCGAGTAGAGCAAGCCGGCGAGGCTGAGCTGGTCGCCGATTTTCCACGCCGCGGCCTTGGCGACGGCGCTCTCCTCCGCCTGGGCGGACGCGACAGCGAGGGTAAGGACAATCGCGGCAGCGATCGCCCATGCAAAACCGTAGTTCCGAATTCGAGACTCGCCGTTCATGGCCCGCTGAGACTCCCTCACTGATTGACGCGACATCGGCCTTCCGACGGCGCGCACGATACGCCAGCGCCTTGGCCGAAGTCGCGGGGATTGTTTTTGCCACCGGGCCTTTGGCCAATGGAGCGGCGCCTTGGCTCGCAAATTTCCGTGAGAGAGGCTGAATTGACGCGGGTTTAGCGCAGGTTTGGTGCCGAATTTTTAGGCGCTAAAATCTTTGCCACTCGCGTTTGCAGGCGGCTTTGGAGTAGCGTCTGTCGGAATCGCCCTTGCAAGAACGGCTGGGGCGGCACAGATGGGCGTTGATAGCCCGGCATGAGACGCGGCCATGGTCGAGAAGCGAAACCGAAACGGCGGCAGAGATCGCGAGGAAGATCGCGACGACGACGAGCAGGGCTCGGTCGAGGCCGAGGCTCGCCATGCGCAAGAAGCGCCGCAGACCAAGCCGGCGGTGCATGCCAAGGAGGGCATGGGCACCGGCACGCGCCTCGTCCTTCTGCTGTTGATCATTGCGCTCGCCGGACTCGGCTATCGCTATTGGGGCTTTTGGCAGACCGGCCCGACCGAAGCGACGGCGCCGCCGCCACCGGCCGTCACCGTGGCCAAGCCTCTGGTCAAGGAGATGCAGGAGTGGAGCGATTTCACCGGCCAGTTCGAGGCGCGGGAATTGGTCGAGGTGCGTCCGCGGGTGAGCGGCTATCTCGAATCCGTCAATTTCACCGACGGCCAGTTGGTCAAGAAGGGCGATCTTCTCTTCGTCATCGAGCCGCGACCCTTCGAGCTCGCGCTGGAGACCGCCAAGGCGCAGCAGGCCCAGAACGAAGCGCAGCTTGAACTCGCCAAGGCACAGCTCGAGCGCACCGCGCAACTGCGCAAGAACGATTATGCCACGCAAGAGACCTATGACGAGCGCGTGGCGCAGGTGAACATCGCCACCGCGTCGCGCGACGCGGCGGTCGCCGCCGTCAATCAGGCGCAGCTCAATCTCGATTACACGCGGGTGACGGCGCCGGTCTCCGGCCGCATGGGCCGGCACGAGGTGAGCGTCGGCAATCTGATCGTGGGCGGCACCGGCGGCTCGACCACGCTGCTCACCACCATCGTCTCGCTCGATCCGATCTGGCTCAGCTTCAATGTCAGCGAGGGCGACGGCATGGCCTATAAGCGCCTGGTGCAGAAGGGCGAGGTCAAGAACGCGCGCGACAACGCGGTCGAGGTGCAGGGCCAGTTGATGGACGAAAAGGACTGGCCGCTGAAGGGCACCATCGACTTCGTCGACAATCAATATGACACGTCGTCGGGAACGATTCGCGTGCGCGCGGCCTTCCCCAACGCCGACCTGTTCATCACCCCCGGCCAGTTCGGCCGGGTGCGGGTGCCGATGTCGCTGCTGAAGCCGACGCTGCTGGTGCCCGACGCCGCGGTGGTCACCGACCAGTCGGTGAAGATGCTGTTCACGGTGACGGCCGACGGCACGGTGGTGCCGAAGCCGGTCGAACTCGGCCCGGTCACCGACGGACAATCTTCGCGTCATCCGCACCGGCATCACCGCCGACGACCAGGTCATCATCAGCGGACTGTTGCGGGCGCGGCCGGGTCAGAAAGTGACCCCGGAGCAGGGTACGGTCGGCGCGCCGCCTGCGCCGGCCGGCGCGACCCCGGCAGCCAAGAGCTACTGATGAATATCTCGCATTTCTTCATCGACCGGCCGATCTTCGCGGCGGTCATCTCCATCCTGATCACGTTGATCGGCGGCGTGGCCTATTTCAGCCTGCCGGTGGCGCAATATCCGGACATCGCGCCGCCCTCGATCTCGGTCACCGCGTCATATCCGGGCGCCTCCGCCGATATCGTCGCCAAGACCGTCGCCACGCCGATCGAGCAAGAGGTCAACGGCGTCGACGACATGCTGTACATGACCTCGCAATCGACCAGCGACGGCGCCATGTCGCTCGCCGTCACCTTCAAGCTCGGCACCAATCTCGATACCGCGCAGGTCTTGGTGCAGAACCGGGTCGCCATCGCGCAACCTCGTCTGCCGGAAGAGGTGCGCTCGATCGGCGTGACGGTGGTGAAGCAGTCGCCGGACCTGATGATGGTGATTCATCTGTCGTCGCCCGACGATTCGCGCGACCTGCTCTACATCTCCAACTACGCCACGCTGCACGTGAAGGACGTGCTCGCCCGCATCGACGGCGTGGGCAATGTCACCATCTTCGGCGCGCGCGATTATTCGATGCGCATCTGGCTCGATCCGGACAAGCTCGCGGCACGCAATCTGACCGCCGGCGACGTCGTCACGGCGCTGCGCGGGCAGAACGTGCAGGTGGCGGCGGGCGTGATCAATCAGCCTCCGGTGCCGCAGCCCGGCGCCTTCCAGCTCAATGTCGAGACGCAAGGGCGCCTCGCCGATCCCGCTGCCTTCGCCAATATCATCGTCAAGTCGGACCCGGACGGGCGCGTGGTGCGCATCCGCGACATCGGCCGGGTCGAGCTCGGCGCCGCCGACTATAACCGCAACGGCTATCTCGATGAGCGGGTGGCCATCCCCATGGGCATCTTCCAGCGCCCGGGATCCAACGCGCTGCAAACGGCGGCAGCCGTGCAGGCGGCCATGGCAGAGTTGTCGAAGTCTTTCCCCAACGGCCTCCGCTACGACATCGTCTACAACCCCACCGTGTTCATCTCCGAATCCGTCGATGCGGTGATCACCACCATCTTCGAGGCGGTGATCCTGGTGGTGGTGGTGATTATCCTGTTCCTGCAGACTTGGCGCGCCTCGGTCGTGCCGATCGTCGCCATCCCGGTATCGTTGATCGGCACCTTCGCCGTGCTGGCCGCGCTCGGCTATTCGTTGAATAACCTCTCGTTGTTCGGGCTGGTGCTCGCCATCGGCATCGTGGTCGACGACGCCATCGTCGTGGTGGAGAATGTCGAGCGCAATATTCGTGAAGGCTTGAGTCCGCGCGACGCGGCCTACCGCACCATGGAGGAGGTTGGCGGCGCGCTGATCGCCATCGCGCTGGTGCTCTCCGCCGTGTTCATCCCGTCGGTGTTCCTCTCCGGCATTCTCGGCCAGTTCTTCCGCCAGTTCGCCGTCACCATCGCCACCGCCACCGCCATCTCGCTGATCGTCTCGCTCACCTTGAGCCCGGCGCTGTGCGCGCTGTTGTTCAAGCCGCACGATCCGGAGCATCGGCCGAGCAACATCTTCGCGCGCGCGCTCAACGGCTTCTTCCACGGTTTCAACCGCGCCTTCGAGTGGGTGTCGTCGCGCTACGGCGCGCTGACCTCGCGGCTGGTGCGCGTCACCACCATCATGCTGCTGATCTATGCCGGACTGATCGCCCTGACCGTGTTCCAGTTCCGCTCGGCGCCGACCGGCTTCATTCCGCAGCAGGACCTCGGCTATCTCATCAACATCATCCAGTTGCCGCCGGGGGCTTCGCTCGCGCGCACCGACGAGGTCGCCCGCAAAGTGACCAAGATCGTGCTCGGTACGCCCGGCATTGCGCACGCGGTGCCGATCGTGGGTCTTGACGGCGCGACCTTCACCAGCGCGCCGAACGCCGCGGTCGTGTTCACCCCGCTCGATCCGTTCAAGGAGCGCGCCGAGAAGGGGCAGAGCGCCAACGCGCTGATCGCCTCGCTCAATATGCAATTCGCCGCGATCCAGGAGGCGCTCGTCATCAGCGTGTCGCCGCCGCCGGTGCGCGGCATCGGCACCACGGGCGGCTTCAAGATGGAGGTGCAGGACACCCATGGCGGCGACCTCTCGCAACTCGAGGCGGTGGCGCAATCGGTGGTGGGCCAGGCGAACCAGACGCCGGGGCTGGCCAACGTGTTCACCACCTTCAACACGCGCACGCCGAAGGTCTATGCGGATATCGACCGGGTCCGCGCCGAGATGCTGGGCGTCAATACCGACGATGTGTTCCAGACGCTGGAGGTCTATCTCGGCTCGCAATATGTCAACGATTTCAACTTTCTAGGCCGCACCTACCGGGTCACGGCGCAGGCCGACGGCGACTTCCGCCAGGACCTGCACGCCATCGGTCAGTTGAAGACGCGCAACGCCAAGGGCGAGATGGTCCCGCTCAGCTCGGTCGCCTCGTTCCGCGACATCACCGGGCCTTACCGCGTCGAGCATTTCAACTTGTTCCCCTCGGCCGCCGTGCAAGGCGGCACCAAGCCGGGCTATTCGACCGGCTACGGGCTGCAAGCCATGGAGCAGATCGCGCAGAAGCTGCTGCCCGACGGCTATGCCTATCAATGGACCGAGCTCGCTTATCAGGAGAAGGCGGCCGGCAATACGGCCATCTACGTGTTCGGCGCGTCGGTGGTGTTCGTGTTCCTGCTGCTGGCGGCGCAATATGAGAGCTGGGCGCTGCCGCTCTCGGTGATCCTGATCGTGCCGATGTGTCTGCTTGCCGCGGTGAGCGGACTTCTCATACGCGGCATGGATGTGAACATCCTGGCGCAGATCGGCTTCGTCGTGCTGATCGGCCTGGCCGCCAAGAACGCCATTCTGATCGTCGAGTTCGCGCGACAGAACGAGGAGCATGGCGAGGACCGGTTCCAGGCGGCGACCGAGGCTGCGCGCGTGCGCCTGCGGCCGATCCTGATGACGTCGTTCGCCTTCATTCTCGGCGTGCTGCCGCTGGTGATCGCCACCGGCGCCGGCTCCGAGATGCGCCAGTCGCTCGGCACGGCGGTGTTCTTCGGCATGCTCGGCGTCACCGTGTTCGGCCTGATCTTCACGCCGGTGTTCTACGTGGTGGTGCGCAAGTTCGCGGCGAAGCCGCACGCGCACGGCACGCAAGCCGCGCCGGCGGAGTAACCTCAAGGCACCAACACGACCCGGAATCTGGCCTTGCCGCTCAGCACGCGCTGATAGGCAGCGGCACTCCTTGGGGGCAGGGGGCTTAGCTGAAGCTCAACCGAAAATATGGGCTTCGCCGAGGCCGTTGAAAATCGATTGCACCGCGAGCGCGGCCAGCAGCACGCCGAACACCCGCACGATCACCTTCCGCGCCGTCACGCCGATGAAGTGGTGGATCTCCTGGGCGGTGAGGAGCAGCACCAGCGTCACCGCCATCACGGCGATGATCGCCGCCACCACCGCGCCGAGCAGCGTGAGGTCTCCCTTGGTGCCGGCCGCGAGCACGATGGCCGAGGTCATGGCGCCGGGCCCGGCGAGCAGCGGGGTCGCCAGCGGGAACACGGCGATCTCGGCATGGCGCTTCCGCCTTGTCCTCGGCCTCCTCGCTCTCTTTCACCGTTAGCGTCGCCGGCGCGGGCTGCTTTGAGAGCGTCATCTCCAGCGCGATCATAAACAGAATGATGCCGCCGGCGGTCTGCAGCGCCGCGAGCGAGACGCCGAGCTGGCGCAGCACGGGGCCACCGAACAGGGCGAAAAGCAGGATGATTACCGTGGCGATGAACACCGCCTTGACGGCGATCGCGCGGCGCTCCTCGCGCGTCATATTCGGCGTGAGCGAGGCGAGCAGCACGGCCGTGTCGATCGGGCCGATCACGGCAAAGAAGGTGGTGAACGCGGTGAGCGCGGTTTCGAGCATGGGACGCGAGGGTTCGAGGGGCGCGGCTCTTCTAGCACCTTTCGCCGTTAAGCACGACGCGGCGCCCCGACCAAGGGCGTTGCTCAAAACGCAAGCATCGGATTAAGATGCCTGAAAATAGAACAGAGGAAGCGCGCCGAACTTGGGATTGGGCGGATTTTGAGATGAGCCAGGACGGGCGCGATTGCCGCAAGGTGCTGAAAGGGTAAGTGTCGAGCCGAGGGCGGAGCAGCCCTCAGCGCTTCCCCGCAAATTTTTCAACGAAATGCGCGACGAGGCGGGCAAGGTCCGGGCGCCTTATGCCGACTTTGCCCGGCTGCTCGACGGTCTCTCCATGGAGTCGCTCGTCACCAAGCAGAAGGCCGCCGAAGAGATCTTCCGCCGGCTTGGCATCACCTTTGCCGTCTATGGAGAAGGCGGCTCGACCGAGCGGTTGATCCCCTTCGATCTCATTCCGCGCATCATCGACCGCTCCGAGTGGGACCTGGTGGAGCGGGGCTGCATCCAGCGGGTGAAGGCGATCAACGCCTTCCTTTACGACGTCTATCACGACCAGGAGATCGTCAAGGCCGGGCTCGTGCCGCAGGAGTTCGTGCTGCTCAATTCGGCCTACCGGCCGGAAATGCACGGCGTGGAACCCCCCAACCGCGTCTATGCGCATATCGCCGGTATCGACCTGATCCGCACCGGCGAGCGGGATTTCTTCGTGCTCGAGGACAATGTGCGGACGCCCTCCGGCGTGTCCTATTTGCTCGAGAACCGCGAGATCATGATGCGGCTCTTTCCCGAGGCGTTCGACAGCCAGCGCGTCTCCCCCGTGGGCAACTATTCGGAACGGCTGCTCGCCAATTTGCGCGCGGTGGCCCCATCCGCCGCCGAGGATCCCGTGGTCGTGCTGCTGACGCCGGGGCGCTACAACAGCGCCTATTTCGAGCATGTGTTTCTCGCCGAGCAGATGGGCATCGAACTGCTCGAAGGCAGCGATCTGTTCGTGCGCGACGGCTTTGTGTGGATGCGCACCACCGAAGGTCCGGTCAAGGTCGACGTCATCTACCGCAGGGTGGACGACGCCTTCATGGACCCGCTCGCCTTCCGCGCCGAACTCCGCGCTCGGCGTGCCCGGACTGTTAAGCGTGATCCGCTCGGGCCGCGTCGCGCTTGCCAACGCGCTCGGCACCGGCGTCGCCGACGACAAGGCGATGTATTGCTATGTGCCGCGCATGATCGAGTTCTATCTCGGCGAGCACGCCATCCTCAACAACGTGCAGACTTACATGCTGCGCGATCCCAAGCAGTGTAAGCACGTCATCGCCAATCTGCATAATCTCGTGGTCAAGGAGGTGCAGGGCTCGGGCGGCTACGGCATGCTGATCGGGCCGGCTTCGACCGCCGCGGAGCGCGAAGCCTATAAGGCCAGGGTGATGCAGAACCCGGCGAATTACATTGCCCAACCCACGCTGGCGCTGTCCACCGCTCCCACCCTCGTCGGCAGGGAGATCGTACCGCGTCACGTCGATTTGCGGCCGTTCGTTCTGAGCGGCAAAGAGACCAGCCTGATCGCCGGCGGGCTCACGCGCGTGGCCCTGGTCAAGGACTCGCTCGTGGTCAATTCGAGCCAGGGCGGCGGCACCAAGGACACGTGGGTGCTGGAGCGCTGAGCATGATCCAGAAAAGTCGGAAGCTGTCTTTCAAGACGATCGTACTGCAACAGCGAGCGAAGCGATGCTGAGCCGTAGCGCCGAGAATCTGTTCTGGATGGCGCGCGACATGGAGCGGGCGGAGAACTCCGCGCGCATGCTCGACGTGAGCTTCCGCATGTCGCTGCTGCCCTCGACCATCGATCGGCAGGCCCTGCATTTTGAGCCGATCCTCTCCATCGCGCCCGGATCGGGGCGCTTCCACGAGCTCTATGGCGAGCTCAATCATGAGTCCATCATCCGCTATGTGGCGCTCGAGCCAGAGAATTCAGGCAGCATCTGCTCGCTGATCCGCCAGGCGCGCGAGAACGCCCGCGCCCAGCGCTCGTCGATTTCCAGCGAGGCGTGGGAGAGCCTCAACTCGACATGGCTGCAAGTGCAGAATCTCGACTACGAGGGCCTGAGCCGCTGGGGTTACCGTGACTTCTTCGACTGGGTGAAGGAGCGCTCGCATCTGTTCCGCGGCGTGGTGTTCGGCACCATGCTGCATGACGACGCGTTCCGCTTCATCCGGCTTGGCACCTTCATCGAGCGCGCCGACAACACCGCGCGCATCCTCGACGTCAAATATCACGTGCTGCTCCCGGATGACGAACAGGTCGGCGGCTTCGTCGACTATTATCAATGGGGCGCGTTGTTGCGCTCGGTGGGCGCGTTCCGCGCCTACCGCAAGGCCTATCACGACACGATTTTTCCTTGGCGCATCGCCGAATTGTTGATCCTCCGCGCCGACATGCCGCGCTCGCTGCATCATTGCTACGAGAATCTGGCCGGCACTCTCGATCAGCTTGCCGGCCAGCATCAGCTGGAATGCCAGAGGCTCGCCGGGCAGGCCTATGCCGGGCTGAAATACGGCCGCATCGACAGGATCATCCAGTCGGGCCTGCACGAGTTCCTGTCCTCCTTCATCAAATCGAATAGCGCACTCGGGTTGCAGATTCAGGAGGACTTCCTCATGGTTCCCGCGGCGGTGACGATGTTGGGGGCGGCGTAACGCGATGCTGGTCTGGGTCGAGCACACCACCGCCTACGCCTATTCGGAGCCGCTGCTGACGAGCACGCAATATTTGCGCATGACGCCGCTTTCCGGCAGCACCCAGGCGGTGGAAAGCTGGAGGCTGACCTGTCCCGGCGCCGTCACCACGCCCTGGCAGGACCAATACGGCAATCTTTGCCACACGCTCACCGTGGCGCAGCCGGTCGACGAGTTGGAGATCAGGGTGTTCGGGCTGGTGCGCACGCGCGATACCAGCGGCGTGGTCGGCTTGGCGTCCTCCGAGCTTCCCTCCGCCATCTATCTGCGCGAGACGCCCTACACCGTCGCCTCGGACTCGATCCGCGACTTCGCCCAGCCCTTCGCGCCGAAGCTCGCGCGCGACACCATCGCCGCGCTGCACGAGATCATGATGATGATCGGCGAGACGGTCGAATACCGCAAAGGAGAGACGCATGTGCACACCACCGGCGCCGAGGCGCTGGAGCAGAAGAGCGGCGTTTGTCAGGACCACGCGCATATTTTCTGCGCCACGTGCCGGGTGCTCGGCGTGCCGGCGCGCTATGTCAGCGGCTATCTGACCCACGGCGAGGGTCACGCGGCGCACGCCTCGAGCCATGCCTGGGCCGAAGCCTGTATCGAGGATCTCGGCTGGGTCGGCTTCGATCCCACCAATCGCGCTTGTGCGACAGACGCGTATATTCGCACCGCCGTCGGTCTCGACTATGCTGAAGCCAGTCCGATCCGCGGCGTCCGCAGCGGCGGCGGGGTCGAGACCATGAGGGTGAAAGTCAGTTTCCCAAGCCACCAACAACAGCAAAGCCAATAACGGAGGACACGTGACTTATTGCGTCGGCATCCTGCTCGATGAGGGCGTGGTGCTCGCCTCGGACTCTCGTACCAACGCGGGCATCGACCGGGTCTCTACCTTCCGCAAGATGTTCACCTTCGAGAAACCGGGCGAACGCTTCTTCGCGCTGCTCACCGCGGGCAATCTCTCGCTCACGCAAGGGGTGATCAGCCTGTTGAGTGAGTGGCTGAATACCGAGAATCCCGACCGGGACCTGTTCGCGGTGACCTCGATGTTTGGCGCAGCGCGGGTCGTCGGCGCGGCGCTGCGCGAGGTCCATAAGATCG
Source organism: uncultured Alphaproteobacteria bacterium (assembly GCA_963798815.1). Taxonomy (GTDB): domain Bacteria; phylum Pseudomonadota; class Alphaproteobacteria; order Rhizobiales; family Methyloligellaceae; genus Methyloceanibacter. Next base: position 1,323,773 of record CAWCUW010000002.1, on the reverse strand, counting down.
ACGGCGGCTATCTCCAGCAGCGCGAGGTCGACTTCACCGGCTCCTTCATCCTGGCCGGCCAGCTGAAGGGCGGTCAGCTCAGGTTGTTCCTGATCTACGACGCGGGAAATTTCATCGAGGCGATGGGCGACACCACCTATTTCCAGATCGGCGAGGTGAAATACGGCAAGCCGATCCTCGATCGCATCATTCAGCGCGACACGAGCTTGAGCGATGCCGCCAAATGCGCGCTGATCTCCTTCGACTCGACCATGCGCTCGAATGTCTCGGTGGGGCCGCCGATCGATCTGCTGATCTATCGCCGCAATTCGCTGAAGAAAGACTTCGTCACCCGGCTGGAGGACGATGATCCCTATCTCCAGGCCATCCGCGAAGGCTGGGGCGGCGCCATCCACAAAGCCTTCCACGCCATCAGTCACGATCCCGGCTGGAACTTCTAGCCGCGCTAATAGGTGCGGCCGGTTTCACCGGGGGTGAAGCTCGACGAGGGCGCGTAGGACGATGCCGAGGCCGCGGTCCTGACGCCGGCATCGAACGTCGCCGGATTTGCCTGCTGGATGATCTGCGCGGCGAGGTCGCGCATCTCCTCCAATTGCTGCACGAAAATGTCCATCTGCTGCTTGGCGTGCTGGCTTTGCAGCTCGATCGCCTGAGCGACGTCCTTCGTCTCGGCGAGCTTGGCGGCAAGCGCGAAATTCGCCTCGGCGTTGAGCCGGGTGATCTCGACGATCTTGGCGTTCAGCGCAAACAGACCGGTGCGCCCGCTTGGCGAGCTGGCCTCGAGCGATTGCCAGGCTTTCTCGCTGGTCGCGACGAAAGTCTCGAATGCCTGCCTGGCCTGCTCGATGCTCATCTTCATCAGCTCGCGCAGCGCCGGCGGAATCTCGGCCTGCAGAAACGCGCCGTTGGCAGCCATGCTGCTGCTCGCTGCGTCGCGTGCGATCCCACTGACACCGATTTGCGGCTTCGGCTGCGGTTGGGGTGCCGCCCGGGGCTGCGGCTCGGGCCTGGTTTGCGGCGCCTGCGGCGGCGGTTTTGGCCGATTGGCTGCCGCCTGGGCGGCGGCCTTCTCCATCGCCAACAACATCGTGTAATAGGGCCACCAGGCAGCCCACATGGCGTTCTTGAAAAGCAATAACAACATGAACCGTCCTCGCGGGAGCGATGCATGGTGCCGGCCCCGCACAACATCATGGCCTAAAGCAAGGTGATCTGCGAGGGTTACCGCGAAACGTGCTTTCCAAACGCGTGGATGGTTGGCGGTTTGTCCGCAGCCGCGCAGCGCTAACCTTTGTACAACCAGCCGTGCAGTAAAACGCTTCTTCCAGCCCAGCGGAGGCGACAACAATGAACATCCACATCCACCATTTTCATTCCAAGGGCGCCGTCGCCGACCAAGCCGCACTGGAGCAGTTCCAGCAGCAATGGGCGACGTATCAGAAATTGGTGGATGCCGACGCGCTGGCGCACAAAGAGGTGGGCGCGATCCTGCACGGCGCGCTGGCGGCGATTGCCTCGCCCTTCGCCTTCGTCGACATCGCGTGCGGCGACGCCGGCCAAATGAAGGCGGCGCTAGTCAGCGACCAAGGCGAAGCACTATCACGGCATCGACCTGTCCGAGCCGGCGCTCGAGCTTGCCGCGAAAAATCTCGCAGGCGTGCCCTTCGAGGTGGAGCTCGACCATCGCGACTTCGTCACGGCCCTGACCAAGCGGCCCGAGCCCGCCAATGCCGCTTGGTGCGGGTTGTCGATGCATCACCTCTCGACCGACGGCAAGCGCGACCTGCTCAAGGCGATCCGCGGTTCGACGTCGGCGTTCCTGATGATCTACGAGCCGACCCGGCTCGAGGGTGAGAGCCGCGCCGACTATCTTGCGCGCTTCCGCAAGGTGAACCGTCCGGCCTGGTCCTTCCTCTGCGACGAGGAGTGGGCGCAGATCGATCATCACGTGACGACCTGCGATTACCACGTGACGACCTGCGATTACCCCGAGACCAGCGCCATTTGGGTCAAGCTCGGCCGCGAGGCGGGCTTTGCCAATGCGCGCGAGATCTTCCGCGACCCGACCGGCTTCTACCGCATCTATCGCTACGTGTGTTGAGGCGATGGACTAGCCGACGAAGAGCGCGCCTTCCGCCTTCTTGGTGCGTGTTTTTGCGTAGCTGCGGAGGGCGCCGAGATCCTTGATCTCGAGTTTCCCATAGTGACGTTGCAATAAGCCCAACGCTTCCAGGTCGACGAGAATCCGCGCGACGGCGTTACGCGTGAGGCGTGTCATCTCGCCGAGCTCGTCCTGCGAAACGCGCACGATCGCCGGCCCGGAACCAAGGGAGCCGTCGAGGTCCGCCAATCTGCGGATCGTCATCGCCACCCTGGCATGGGAATCACGCAAGGTAAGTCCCGAAATGACGCTCAAGGCGTGGTCGAGATGTCCGACGGTGATCTGCGCGATGCGCCGCCAGAGTTGTGGATCCTGTGACGCGAGTTGGTCGATGGACCGGATGCTGAGACGGAGCATCCATGTGTCTACACGCGCGGTAAGCCCCGCGCGCCTCGGCGTATTATTGATCAAAGCCGTATCGCCGACCCACCAGCCAGGTGTCGCGATGTGAACGAGACTGGGGGCGACCGCTTCCGGCGCGATCAGCACCGATAGCTCCCCCTTTACCAGGCCCCAAAGGTCGCGCGGCGCGTCGCCGAGAGAGTAAATGTCGGTCCCCGCCGGAAAAAATGCCAATTCGGCGGCCTCCAGCACGCGGGCGCGAAAATCGGGCGGCTGCCGGGACAGCCAACCGACCCGGAGCATGACTCGCTCTGCATCTTCTCGTTGCATCGCTTCAGGCGCCGAATGCCAGCTACTGTGCATTTTGCGGCGTGCCTCCATGTTAGGCAAGGCCATTGCCAAACGTTCCTTTGATGCGGGGGCACGTCATGTCCGGTTTACGCGTTGGGGCGTTCGCCCTCCTGCTTCTCGTGCCTGCCGCAGCAAGCGTTCAAGCAAACGCTCAATCGACGTCGCTAACGCTCAACAGCGAGTCCATTTCTGTGCGGACAGTCCCGCTGGCGGACCCGTGGCACGCTGTTGCTCGTCGCCGTGATGACGGAGGCGATTGAGTTCGTGGAACGAGAGGGCGGCCAATTGTGAGGAGGAAGCAATGACGAAACAGCGTGACGACAACTGCGCGGTCCCGCATGCGGAAGCTGGGCTTGACCGCAGAAGCGTGCTTCTCAGTGGAGCATCCGCTTTGGCGCTCTCCATGCTGGCAGGCAATGTCGCAAGGGCCGAGACCCAAGTCACTGCGCAGCCTGCACCCTCTTCACAGTCCGGCTCGAAGCCGAACATCCTGGTGATCTGGGGCGACGATATCGGGCAGGGCAATATCAGCGCCTACACCAAGGGTCTGATGGGCTACCGCACGCCCAATATCGATCGCGTCGCCAACGAGGGCATGATCTTCACCGACTATTACGGCGAGCAAAGCTGCACCGCCGGACGTTCCTCCTTCATCACCGGCCAAAGCGTGTTCCGCACCGGCCTCTCAAAGGTCGGCCTTCCGGGCGCCGATCTCGGGCTCCGCGCCGAGGATCCGACCATCGCCCAATTGTTGAAGCCGCTCGGCTACGCCACGGGCCAGTTCGGCAAGAACCATCTCGGCGACAAGAACGAGTTTCTGCCGACACTGCACGGCTTCGATGAGTTCTTCGGCAATCTCTATCACCTGAACGCGGAGGAGGAGCCGGAAGACGAGGACTATCCGAAGGATCCGGCGTTCCGGGCGAAGTTCGGGCCGCGCGGCGTGCTGCACACCTTCGCCAGCGACAAGGACGACCCGACCGTCGACCCGCGTTTCGGCAAAGTCGGCAAGCAGACCATCGAAGACACCGGCCCGCTGACCAAGAAGCGGATGGAAGCCGTCGACGACGAGACGATGACGGCAGCCATCGACTTCATGCAGCGGGCGGTGAAGGCCGGCCAGCCGTTCTTCGTCTGGTGGAACGGAACGCATATGCATTTCCGCACGCACGTCGCCGACAAGGATCGCGGAATTTCAGGCCAGGACGAATATTCCGACGCCATGGTGCTGCATGACCGGAACGTCGGGCAGTTACTGAAAGCGCTCGACGATCTCGGCGTGGCCGACAACACCATCGTTTTCTATTCGACCGATAACGGGCCGCACCAGAACACTTGGCCCGATGCCGGCACCACGCCGTTCCGCAGCGAGAAGAACACCAATTGGGAAGGCGGCTGGCGCGTGCCGGCCATGGTCCGCTGGCCCGGCAAGATCAAGCCGGGCTCAGTCTCCAACGACATCATGCATCACATGGATTGGCTGCCGACATTTCTCGCCGCGGCGGGCCAGCCGGACGTCAAACAGAAATTGCTCGATGGCGACACGGTCAATGGTGTCACCTACAAGGTGCATTTGGACGGATATAATTTTCTGCCCTACCTGACCGGTCAGGAACAAGAAGCGCCGCGCAAGGAGGTGTTCTACTTCTCCGACGACGGCGACCTGATGGCCTTGCGCTTCAAGGACTGGAAGATCGTCTTTCTGGAGCAGCGCGCCCCCGGAACGCTCAGAATTTGGGCCGAGCCGTTCACAGCGCTGCGCGTGCCGAAGATCTTCAATCTCCGCCGCGATCCGTATGAGCGGGCCGATATCACCTCCAACACCTATTACGATTGGATGATTTCGCGCGCTTACATCCTGGTGCCGGCGCAAGCCTATGTCGGGCAGTTCCTGGAGACCTTCAAAGCCTATCCGCCCCGGCAGAAGCCTGCGAGCTTTACCGTCGGCGGACAGATGGAGGCGCTGGAGCAGGCGCTGTCGAGACTCGAAAGCGACATGCAGTAGGTGGCATGGAGGCCGCGGTCGGCTACCCGAGCCATCAACATCGCGGAGGAGGAGCTGACCGAGGAAGAGCTGGAGAAGTACCGCCAGGGCCGGGCGAGGAGCGCCATCGCCCAGTGAGTAAGGGCGGAACGATCGCTCACGTGAAGGTCGAACGAAAGAACGGGCCCTAAAGGTAACACCAAGGGAGTTGGTCAAGGAGATGCAGAAGCTCGCGGGATGGGCTGCCGCCATTTGCGCAGCCCCCATTTTGCTCAATCCAGTGCAAGCGGCGGATACCCAGCCGAACATCGTGGTCATTCTCGCCGACGATCTCGGCAATGCCGATCTCGGCTATCGCGGCAGCGACATCAAGACTCCGAACATCGACGCGCTGGCCAGCGGCGGCGTTCGGCTCGAGTTGTTTTACGGCATGCCGGTGTGCACGCCGTCGCGCGCCGAGCTGATGACCGGCCGCTATGCCATGCGCTACGGTCTGGAGACGCTGGTGATCTTTCCCGAGCCACACTTATGGCCTGCCTACGGACGAGCTGACGCTGCCGCAAGCCTTGAAGGATGCCGGTTACGACACGGCGATGGTGGGCAAGTGGCATCTTGGCCATGCCGACCGGAAGTATTGGCCGCAGAATCGCGGGTTCAACCATTTTTACGGCAATCTCGTCGGCGAGGTGGACTATTTCACCAAGGAGCGCGGCGGCATCGTCGATTGGCAGCGCGACGGCAAATTCCTAAAGGAAGACGGCTATTTCACCACGCTGATCGGCAACGAAGCCGTCAACATCATCGACCACCACGACACCTCGAACCCTCTTTTCCTCTACGTCGCTTCGCTGGCGCCGCACGCGCCCTATCAAGCGCCCAAGGAGGATGTGGACGGCTACAAGGACTTGGCCGGAGACATCCACCGGCAGACCTATGCCGCCATGATCACCGATCTCGACACCCAGGTCGGACAAATTGTCGATGCGCTGAAGCAGAAAGGCATGTTCGACAACACGCTCATTATTTTCTCCAGCGACAATGGCGGCGCCACCAGCGCATTGTTCGCCACTGGTGCGCGCTCGCCCGAAGAACGCGAGGAGAGTGGCGGCGTGGGACTGGAAGAGAAACCGCCGGCCTCGAATGGCGGGCTGCGCGGCGGCAAAGGCTCGCTGCATGAAGGCGGTGTGCGCGTGCCGACGATCTTCTTTTGGCCCGCCAGGCTCAAGCCGCGAAGTCGTTGATGAGCCGTTGGCGATGGTGGACGTGATGCCGACCGTGCTTGCGCTTGCCGGAGCGAAGGGCTGCCGCCGACCATCCTTTCGACGGCAAGGACATTTGGCCGACTCTAGCGGAGGGCGCACCGTCTCCGCACGAGGATATCCTGATCAACGTCGAGGCCTTTCGCGGCGCCATCCGCAAAGGCAAGTGGAAGCTGGTCAAGATCGCGCTGCTGCCGGGTAAGACCGAGCTGTTCGATCTGGCGAATGATCCCGGCGAGCAGAACAATGTCGCCGACCAGCATCCCGACATCGCGGCCGATCTGGAGGCGCGCCTCCTCGCTTACGCCAAAGAGAAGAAGCCGAGCGAGTGGATCAAGGCGCAGCCGGCTTTTCTCGGCGCCCAGGGCAAGACGATCTTCGATCCGGATTTCGACATCGACGATGGCGGGCTGCCGCATGAAAAGCCAGCGATTCCCGGCCTCTGACCGCGTCGTCATGCTGCCTGAACCGTACGGTCCTCGCCGGACCGCGATGTGCCGCGGCACGATGCCGAGATGCATTGCCACATGCCGGTGGTCGGTGCCGCAACAGCCACCGAGCACATTGATCTGCGGGAAGCGGAGGAGCAGCTCGGCATATTGCTCGCCGAGTTCTTGCGGATGACCCGCATCGAGCTCGGTGGAATTGTCGAGCTCGGCATGGCTCTTGCGCGAGGCATTGGCCCTGATCCCGCGCAGGCGTTGCACCCAGCCGGCATCTTGGTCCAAGACCTCTCTGAAGTGATCGGGGTGCGCGCAATTGATCATGTAATAGGCCGGCGCCCGACTGGTCGCGCGATCGACCGTCTCGATCGCGTAGCCCAGGCTTTCGCCGGTCGGCAGCCTGCCGTCGGTCTCGAGCGTGAAGGAGATCACGCAAGGGATACCGACGGCCTTTGCCGCGCATGCAACGCCCACGGCCTCGCCGATATTGGTCATGGTGAAGGCCGAGACGAGATCGGCGCCCGCGTCCTTGAGCACGCCGATCTGCCACGCATGATAGTCCTGCGCGTCGTCGGCGCGCATGCGAGCGCCGGGGTCATAGCCGTCGCCGCGCGGGCCGATGCAGCCGCTGATCACGAGTGGCGTCTTGCTCGCCGCCTGCGCATCGCGGATCTCGCGCATCATGTCGACGGCGGCGCGATTCGCGGCGGCGAGTTTGTCGCGATCGTAACCGAGCTTGTCGCCCCAATCGGGATTGGCGCGCCAGGTTGGGCTTTCCAGAATGAATCCGCGCCGTCACTCACCGCCATGGAGACATAGCGATCGTAATATCCGCGGAGCGCCGCGCGGCCGCGCTCGCTCTCGAGCAGAGTGAAGGCCGCGAACAGCGGCAGCTCGAAGCCGTCATGAAAGATCAGCGTCGTTTCGAGGCCGCCATCGGTAAGGAAGAGTCCGCCGTCGAGTTGCGGCAAGCAGCCGCGATATTTGGCGTGCTGAATATTGGTCATGATCCGACTCTCCGGTTAGGGGGGCGCGTGGGTCCCGCGCGTTCACCCGAGAATGCGATCGGCGAGGTGCCGATTCTAGTAAGCTTGTGGTGCACGCCGCCACATGCGGGCGCATCCCGCGAAACCTCAGAAATCTGCCGGTGCGTGAGGCTATTCAGGGCGCTGAGCCGCCGATGCTCCCTGTCAACTGTACCCGTGGTACAGTCGTTGCTTGGAGACGATGAGCCATGCAGGACCTGCAGCAGCGCAAGGGCGGCGACACGCGCGAGCGCATTCTCGATGCGGCTGAGGCGTCGGTGTTGGAGAAGGGATTTGCCGCCACCTCGATCGAGGAGCTGATCGCCGCCGTCGGCATCACCAAGAGCGGATTGTTTTATCATTTCAAGGACAAGGGCGAGCTGGCCAAGGCGCTGCTGGTCCGCTACGTCGAGCGCGAGAACGCGCTGTTCGACGAGTTGTTCGCGCGCGCCGATCAACTCAACGAGGATCCCCTGCATGGCTTCCTCGTCGGCCTCAAGATGCTGTCGGAACTCTTGGCCGATCTTCCCGGCGGTCATCCCGGCTGCCTGGTCGCGTCGTTCTGTTATCAGGAGCGGCTCTTCGACAAGGAGGTGCGCGACCTCAACGCGGCGGCGGTGCTCGGCTGGCGCAAACGGTTCCGCGCGCGGCTCGATCTGATTGCGGCGCGCTATCCGCCGCGCATCACGGTCGACCTCGACGACGTCGCCGACATGCTGTCGGTGATGGCCGATGGCGGGATCATCCTGTCGCGCATCGTCAAGGACAAGGACGCGCTGCCGCGCCAGGTGATGCTCTATCGCGATTTCGTCCGCGGCATTTTTCTCGGTGCTTGACTAGCAGGTTCGCATGGCGAAGTAGCGGACGCGGCCTAGGGCGTGACCTTGCGATCGGGACTGCCGCTGAAGTGGCTATACAGTGCGCAGCGCGCGGTTGATGTAGGAGGCCTCGGGAACCAAGAGCTGCGATGACAGCGTCTCGCCGGCCCAGGCCAAGCCGTAATAATTCCACCTTCCTTGTGCCGTTCGCTCCAGATAGTGCACCGATTGCAAATCGCCAGGCGCGAATAGCGGAACGAGGAATCTGACGAACGGCGGTGACGTTCTCGATATCGATCACGAGTCGGGAAGCATCCGCCTGCTTGACCTGCATGCGGTAGACGATGTCGCCGGAGGTGCGATTATCGGATTGCGCGAAATAGAGGTCTGCCCTTGCTTCATCTCCGCAAGGGTGAAGTCCTTGCGGGGATGGTCGAGGTCGGGTCCGTCGAGGGCAGTCGCGTGGGTGATCAGAGTTCGCCAGCCGGACTTCCGTCACGGACCAATAGCGCAGACCCTCAAGGCTGGAAATCGCACCGAAGCGCTTCAGCAGATCGTCGCTGCTGCCATCGGAAAAACTGCCGGCGACGGCCACCAGCACGCCGGCGCCTTTCGCGCTCCAGCCGGTGCATGCGGGCGGGACCCAGGGAGCGGTCTGCGTGCGGCGATTCCAGACGCGAATATTGGGAGTGTGGCCCGCGGCGGCATAAGCGGGCTCGGGCGGTGAGGCCATGCAGGGCGGCTTCGGCAAATCCTCCGCGCGGGCCATGCCGCCCAGGCACAGCATCAGAGCAGCGGCGAGCAGGATCGGATTTGGCACGGACCGGAACCAGCCCATACCGGGAGGCGCCTATTCGGCGGCGAGCCTCACATACTCGCCCTTGCCGACAGGGCAAGCCGCCCACAGCTCGCTCAGCGCGCCGATCAGATAGGCGATCTCGGCGTCGGTGTGTACGGGCGAGGGGGTAAAGCGCATGCGCTCGGTGCCGCGCTTCACGGTCGGATAGTTGATCGGCTGCACATAGATGCGGTAGTGCGTCAGCAACGTGTCGGTGACCGCCTTGCAGTGCACCGGATCGCCGACCATCACCGGCACGATGTGACTCGGATTCTCCATCACCGGCAGGCGGGCCTCGTCCATCAGACCCTTCACCGTGCGCACCCGCTCGCGCAGGCGTGCGCGCTCCAGCTCGCTCCGCTTCAGATGCCGGATCGAGGCGAGCGCGCCGGCGGCGATGGCCGGCGCCAGCGAGGTGGTGAAGATGAAGCCCGGCGCATAAGAGCGAATCGCATCGCAGCAGGCGCGGCTGGCGGCGATATAACCGCCCATCACGCCGAAGCCCTTGGCGAGCGTGCCGTTGATGATGTCGACGCGATGCATCACGCCGTCGCGTTCGGCGATGCCGCCGCCGCGCGGGCCGTACAGGCCGACCGCGTGCACCTCATCGAGATAGGTCAGCGCGCCGTACCTCTCGGCGAGGTCGCAGATGGCGGCGACCGGCGCGATATGTCCATCCATCGAATAGACGCTCTCGAACACGATGATCTTGGGCGTCGAGGTTGGAACCCGCTTCAGCAATTCTTCGAGATGCTCGATGTCGTTATGGCGGAAGATGTGCTTCTCGCCGCCGCCCCTGCGGATGCCTTCGATCATCGAGGCATGGTTCTTCTCGTCGGAGAAGATCACCAGCCCCGGCATCAGTCTTTGCAAGGTGGAAAGCGTCGAATCGTTGGCGATATAGGCCGAGGTGAACAGCAGCGCCGATTCCTTGCCGTGCAGATCGGCGAGCTCGGCTTCGAGCTCGACGTGATAATGCGTCGTGCCGGAAATGTTGCGCGTGCCGCCGGAGCCCGCGCCGACCTCCTCGATCGCCTCATGCATGGCATCGCGCACGATAGGGTGCTGGCTCATGCCGAGATAATCGTTCGAGCACCACACCGTCACGTGGTGGACACCGCCTGGGGCGAAATGATCGGCGGTCGGGTAAGCCCCGCAGCGGCGCTTCAAATCGGCGAAGACGCGATAGCGGCCTTCCTCATGCAGCGCCTCAAGGTGTTGGCGGAAACGGAACTCGTAATCCATCTATGCCTCGATCATCTCAACCTTGGCCGGCCTCTGCCCAGGCCGGGGGACACTCGGATATCGTTGTCGGAACGCCGAGCGCAAGCCCTTAATTCCGCGGTCTCCCTATCGACACGCCACGTCGCGGGCGCGCTGAAGGAGGTTAGTTAGCATCAATCACAAGACCCTCACAAGGCGGCAAGTCCATGGCCTGGCGGCACTTTTTGCCGCATTTCCGGCCCCTGTGCCACCCTTCCGCCACGCCCGCCTCTCCCATAGCGCCGTCAAGGCGCGGGCGTCTTGATCTGCCTCAAGTCGGGCGATTTTGCGGGCGGAGAGCCAAGTTATTTCTTCGCTGATTTCGCCGCCTTGTCCGGCCGGGACCTGCGTCAGCCGCTCGGCGACGGCCGCGGCAAGTCCGAGTATGGCCTTGGTGGGCACGCGCACGGCGACCAGGTCGAGGCGCTGCTTCTCTTCCTCGATGGCGGCGATTCGATAGGTCGGCGGATCTTGCCCGTCACGCCTGAGAACTTCGCCGGTGACCCGAGAATCTTCGATGTAAAAGGTGATGACCAGATGGTTGTCGACGATCTTGTGCAAGGTGCCGTCGGCGGAAATCTCCTTATAGTCCGGAGCTCTAATATGCTTCAGGTGAATTTCCTCGGGGGACTGCTCGGCCATTGTTCCTCCCCTTAGCGCTTCGCGCCGCTCCGCCGTCGTCTGTGTAACAGAGGATGGGCCCTCCCACCAAGTCAAGCCGCCCAGCCGAACGCCTTGATAGCAACCACGCGGAGGCGCGAAGAATCGCCCCGGGAAAGCCGACCGCGCTGCGGCGCGCGCGCGCCCGGACTGCGCAGATATTAGGCATGCCCAACCCTCGTTGCGAGGCGAGGAGGGTCGTGCCGCCGCTCGCGGCGAAGCGGCTGCCTCAGCCCTCTGCCCATCCCGCCAATCAATTGATTTCGCGATGATATTCCTTAGCCGCACAGGCCTCCCGGTCTGCCTCAAATTCGTGGCGGAAATGTCACAAACAGACCAAAAACGCCCGCGCCTGCTTTGAGAGCAATTTACCTTCTTGCGGGAACGCGTATAACCGAATGCAGAACTCTCAGTCGGGGGGATTCTGCTCATTTCGTCGCGGGAACTCCACCGGAAGGTGGCCGAGAGGCGAATACGAAGCGAGAGTTTGGATTTAGGCAATTTATCAGGGAAGGTGGAGATGGATATGTTTGGGGGACTGACAAAAACATCCAGCCGCATCGCCATCGCAGCCGCACTCGGCTTGGTGGTAGGCGGGTTCGCATTCAAGGCGACGCCTGCGCGAGCGGCGGATCTTGGCGGCGATTGCTGCGCGGATCTCGAGGAGCGGGTGGCGGAGCTCGAAGCGACGACCGTCCGCAAGGGCAACAAGAAGGTCTCGGTGACCCTCTCCGGTTGGGTCGTCAAGAGCTTCAATGTGTGGGATGACGGGGATCAGACCAGCAGCTTTGTCGGCGACAAGGGCTACGATCTTGGCTCCCGCTTCGCCATCACCGGCTCGGCGACGATCGCTCCCGGGTGGTCGGGGGGTTTCAACATCACCATGCTGGCGACATCCGACCTGTTCGCCACGTCTGGCACGCTGGCCGCATCCAATCAGATCTTCGAGTCGGGCAATACGTTCTTTGACGCGGGCCTGAACCCGCTCTACTCGTTCATCTATATCAAGAGCGACAAGTGGGGCACCCTGAACTGGGGACACTTGAGCCCTGCGTCTGACAACCCGGCGGTTCTGGCCGACATCTCCGGCACCGTGATCGAGTCGAACTCGGTGTTCTTCGAGGGCGCCAGTTTCTTCCTGCGGCCGAAGGGCGGCGCAAGTGGTCAGGCGGGCCTTTCTGGTCTTGCTTGGGAAGACTTCCTGCTCTGCCAGGGCCTTGGGCTCGGGATCGGCACGGACTGCTTCGGCGCGGCGATGCCGGCGGTTCGCTACGACTCACCGACTTGGGGCGGCTTCCGGTTCGAGACCTCGTGGGGTACGAACACCCTGACCCCGTCCGGGACCACGCCGGACTCCAATTTCTGGGATATCGCGGCGTTCTACACGGCGGATTGGAACAGCATCAAGCTGTCGGCTCGCCGCTGCCTATACTTGGCAAGAGAATGGCAGCCATCACCGGCGACTCAGAAGTTGACCTCTGGCAAGTTGGCGGTAGCAGTCATGCACAAGCCATCAGGGCTTGGTATCTACGCCATGGGCCAGTGGGAGAAGACCGAGGGGTCGAACGTCTCTACGCTTGGGATTGAGTTCGATCTCGCTTAGACTCCATCACGATCAGCGATTCTCGTGGGCCGAACTTCAATATCGACTTGACTTTTACCGGACTCAATGGTCCGGCTTTCGTCAGAGCAATCCCGACACGGATGCTTGGTACGTCAAGCCGTTCTGGCGGAAGACCTGGACCCCGGCCGGCGCAACCACCCTCTTCGGCGAATACGGCCAGTATAATGACCAGTTCGCCGCTGGGACTAATCTCTGCTCCTTCGGCCAGCTTTCGGCGGTTCCAACCTCGGCAATTTCTGTGCACCCGACTACCATCGCTGAGCTTACCGCTGGAGGACTGAGCTCACCGAATCTTCCGTGCCTGGCGCTTTCTCGAGGGTGCATTTGTCACCGGCTCAGAAGTGCAACGCTGGGGCCTTGGTGTGGTGCAGGAGATCGACTCCGCCGCCATGCATGTCTTCGCCACGCTGGCAGCATCAGGAGATGAATGCCGATATCGTAGGCGTCCAGATCACAAACCCACTTGACCCAGGATTTCTGGGTGGGCTTTCGGGGGCTGGAACGGGTGCGGGCTGCACCGTCACGAGCACAAAGATCCATCAGAGCTTCGATGATTGGGATCTGTTCCAGGTCGGTGGCATCATCTTCTTCTAAGCCAACCACCCAGAACGCATATCCATCGGAAGCCGCCCCCTTCGGGGCGGCTTCTTTTTGTGTGAGTAGCTGCCGAGACCTCAGTCAGGCAGACTTCTTTTCCGGCGGAGCACCAGGAGCACGAATGTGCAATTTGGACCTGAGCGGATTCCGTCTCCGCTCGATGACTAGGCGGCCGACGACTGGCCTCGTGGCGGAAATGTCACAAGAGGCCGAAAACCGCCGTGTCGGCGCTTGCCACCGATTTCCTTCGCGCCGGAAATCGGGGTAAACAAGGGATGAAACTCTATCCACGACACCACGACATGGGGGGATGGATATGTTTGGGGGACTGACAAAAACATCGAGCCGCATCGCCATCGCAGCCGCACTCGGCTTGGTGGTAGGCGGGTTCGCATTCAAGGCGACGCCTGCACGCGCGGCGGATCTTGGCGGCGATTGCTGCGCGGATCTCGAGGAGCGGGTGGCGGAGCTCGAGGCGACGACCGTCCGCAAGGGCAACAAGAAGGTCTCGGTGACCCTCTCCGGTTGGGTCGTGAAGAGCTTCAATGTGTGGGATGACGGGGATCAGACCAGCAGCTTTGTCGGCGACAAGGGCTACGATCTTGGCTCCCGCTTCGCCATCACCGGCTCGGCGACGATCGCTCCCGGGTGGTCGGGGGGTTTCAACATCACCATGCTGGCGACATCCGACCTGTTCGCCACGTCGGGCACGCTGGCCGCATCCAATCAGATCGCTGAGTCAGGCGGTACGTTCTTTGACGCGGGCCTGAACCCGCTCTACTCGTTCATCTATATCAAGAGCGACAAGTGGGGCACCCTGAACTGGGGACACTTGAGCCCTGCGTCTGACAACCCGGCGGTTCTGGCCGACATTTCCGGCACGGTGATCGAGTCGAACTCGGTGTTCTTCGAGGGCGCCAGCTTCTTGCTGCGGGCGAAGGGCGCGCGAAGGGCAACGCCGGACTTTATGCGGACGGTCTTGCTTGGGAAGACTTCCTGCTCTGCCAGGGCCTTGGCCTTGGGATCGGCACGGACTGCTTCGGCGCGGCGATGCCGGCGGTTCGCTACGACTCACCGACTTGGGGCGGCTTCCGCTTCGAGACCTCGTGGGGCACGAACACCCTGACCCCGTCCGGGACGACGCCGGACTCCAATTTCTGGGACATCGCGGCGTTCTACACGGCTGATTGGAACAGCATCAAGCTGTCGGCTGCTGCTGCCTATACTTGGCAGGAGAATGGCAACCTCACCGGCGCCAAGTCGACCTCTGGCAAGCTGGCGGTAGCGTCCTGCACAAGCCGTCAGGTCTTGGTCGTCTACGCCATGGGCCAGTGGGAGAGTCCCGAGGGGGCGAACGTCTCTACGTTTGGGATTGAGTTCGATCTCTTGAACTCCATCACGATCAGCAATCCTCCGCCGAACTTGAACATCGATTTGTCTTTTACTGGACTCAATGGTCCGGCTTTCGTCCAGAGCAACCCCGATACGGATGTTTGGTACATCAAGCCGTTCTGGCGGAAGACCTGGACCCCGGCCGGCGCCACCACCCTCTTCGGCGAGTATGGCCAGTATAATGACCAGTTCGCCGCTGGGACCAATCTCTGCTCGTTCACCACTTTCGGCGGTCCAACCTCGGCAATTTCTGTGCACCGACTACCATCGCTGAGCTTGGGTGGAGCCGCGCTCACCGCCTCTTCCGTGCCTGGCGACATTCTCGAGGGAGCTTTTGTCACCGGCTCCGAGGTGCAGCGCTGGGGCCTGGGCGTGGTGCAGGAGATCGACTCAGCCGCCATGCATGTCTTTGCACGCTGGCAGCATCAGGAGATGAATGCCGATATCATAGGCCTCCAGATCACAAACCCACTTGACCCAGGATGTCTGGGTGGGCTTTCGGGGGCTGGAACGGGTGCGGGCTGCAACGTCTCGAGCACAAAGATACACCAGTGCTTTGATGACTGGGATCTGTTCCAGGTCGGTGGCATCATCTTCTTCTAAGCCAACACCGAACGCATATCCATCGGAAGCCGCCCCCTTCGGGGCGGCTTCTTTTTGTGCTTGGGCCTTGCTGCGGCACACCAAGGTCGGACGCGTCTCGCGTCGAGGCAATTGGGGACAAGGCTTGTGGAAAGTGGGCAGCGAGGCTATCTGTGGGGCAGAGACTGGAGCTCAAAAAGAGGCCGCGGACGCAAAGCCGTTGCCCGGAAACCGCCCATGCAAAAAGAAACCGGAAAGGACGGACCGTCCCGCACCCCGGTCCTCACCGTCAAGGACGTCTCCTATTGGTATGGCGCCAAGCGGGCACTCGACGATGTGAGCTTCGAGGTCTATCCGGGGCGGGTGACGGCCTTGCTCGGGCCGAACGGCGCCGGCAAGACGACGCTGTTCTCGCTGATCACGCGGCTGTTCGATGCGCCGACCGGCCGCATCGAGATTTGCGGCCGTGCGGCGTCGGAGTGGGGCGCCAAGGCGCTCGGGCCGTTGGGCGTGGTGTTCCAGCAGCCGACGCTCGACCTCGATCTCACCGTCAAGCAGAACTTACGCTATTTCTCGGCGCTGCGCGGGCTCAAGCGCAAGGAGGCGGACGAGCGCATGCTGCGCGCGCTGACCAATCTCGACATGGCAGAGCGGATCGGCGAGCGCGTGCGTTCGCTGAACGGCGGCCACCGGCGCCGGGTCGAGATCGCGCGCAGCCTGTTGCATAGCCCGAAACTGCTGCTGCTCGACGAGCCGACCATCGGGCTCGACGACCCCACGCGCCGCGCCATCGTGCGCCACGTGCACGAGCTCGCCCGCAGCGACAATATCGGCGTGCTGTGGGCGACGCATCTGTTCGACGAGGTGCAACCCGACGACGACCTGCTGGTGATCAATCGCGGGAAGATCGTGGCGCGCGGGCTGGCCAAGGACGTGGTGGCCGAGACGGGGGCCAAGGATCTCGGTGGGGCGTTCACGCTGCTGATCGGCGGCGACACGGAAGAGGACGTCACCGCATGAGCCTGATGCATTATCTCCGCGCCTTCTATGGCATCGTCTGGCGCGAGTTGCTGCGCTTCTTGCAGCAGCGCGAGCGCTTCTTCGCGGCCTTGGTCAGGCCGCTGATTTGGCTCATTATTTTCGCCGCCGGCTTCCGTGCGGCGCTCGGCATCTCGATCATCCCGCCCTATCAGACCTACATCACCTACGACGTCTACATCACCCCCGGGCTGCTGGCGATGATCCAGCTGTTCCAGGGCATGCAGAGCTCGCTGTCGATGGTCTATGACCGCGAGATGGGCTCGATGCGGGTGCTGCTGACGACGCCCTTGCCGCGGTGGTTCCTGCTCGTCGCGCGCCTGTTCGGCGGCGTGATCGTCTCGCTGTTCCAGGTCTACACGTTTCTGCTGGTCGCTTATTTCTGTGGCGTCGAGCTACCGCACTGGGGCTATCTGGCGGCGCTGCCGGCGCTCATTCTCACCGGCCTGATGTTCGGCGCATTGGGCATGCTGCTGTCCTCGACCATCAAGCAGCTGGAGAATTTCGCCGGCATCATGAACTTCGTGATCTTCCCGATGTTCTTCGCGTCATCGGCGCTCTATCCGTTGTGGAAAATGCGCGAGGGGAGCCTCTGGCTCTATTACATCTGCCTCTACAACCCGTTCACCTGGGCGGTCGAGCTGATCCGCTTCGCCTTCTATCTCGAGGTGAATTGGCAGGCGCTCGGCATCGTCGGCGGCTGCACGCTGCTGTTCCTGGCGCTGTCGGTCTGGGCCTACGACCCGTCCTTCGGTATCCAGCAGCGCAAAGTCGGGGCGGCCGCCGCGGCGGGCTAGCTGTTGGAGAAATTGCCGGGAAAGCGGCGCAGAAGATCGGTGTGAATCGCCTCCACCACGCCGTGATCGCGCTCGGCTTGCGGCACTTTGATGGTTTCGACCGCGACCACGCGGGTCGGACGCGGCGCCAGCAGGACCAGCTGATCGGCGAGCATGATCGCCTCGCGGGCATTGTGCGTGACCAGCAGGGCCGTGGTCGGCCGCTCCTGCCACACATCGAGCAACAGCTTTCGCAGCCGATCCGCGGTGCGCTCGTCGAGCGACACGAACGGCTCATCGAGCAGCAGCAGGTCCGGCTTGGTGGCGAAGGCGCGGGCCAGCGCCACGCGGCGCGCCAGACCAAGCGATAACTCCTGTGGATAGCGCGGCAGCATGTCGGCAATGCCGACGGCCTGCGCGAGTTTCTCCAAATCGGCCTCGGTGAAGCTCGGCGGCGCCACCAGCTCGATATTCTGCCGCACGGTCCGCCAGGGCAAAAGCCGGGGCTCCTGGAACATGAGACCGATGCGCGTGTCGGGGGGAATACCGACATCGCCCACGAAGCGATCGTCCAGGCCGGCGACGATGCGCAGCAACGTGGTCTTGCCGCAGCCCGACGGGCCCATCAACACCGTCATGCTCTCGGGTTCGACGTCGAGCACGAAGTCGCGGATGGCAAGAAGCTCCGTGCCATCGGCGCTGACGTGCGTCTTCTCCTCGATGCGGATTTCAAACCGGCTTGTTACGCCAGCGTGTTGAATGTCGTTCAATGGGTTGCACCAATAAATATTCGATGGTCAGCATGACGGCGACGAAGGCGAGCGTGTAGCCGAGGATCGCCGTCACGTTGAAAAGCTGGAAGTTGAGATGCAGCTCGAAGCCGACGCCGTTCGGCCGGCCGAGCAGCTCGACAACGAGCACGATCTTCCAGATCAGTGAGATACCCGTACGCGAGGCGGCGGCGAAATAGGGCTGGAGCTGCGGCAGCGTGACATTGCGCAGCTTGCTCATCGGCGAGAGCCGGTAGGCGCGCGCCATCTCGTCGAGACCGGGATCGAGCGCGCGGGCGCCTTCGCGCAAGGTCACGACGACGTTGGGGATCTTGTTCAGCGCGACGGCGCCGATCGCTGCCGCCTCGTTCAACCCGAACCATACATAAGCAAGAATGATGATGACCAGGGCGGGAAGATTGAGCAGCACGATGAGCCAGGGATCGAGCGCGCGGTCCAGCGCCGGCATCTGGCCCATGGCGAGTCCGATCACGCTGCCGATCGCCATTGCCACGACGAAGGACGCCACAACCCGCCACAGCGTGATGCCGAGCTCGGTCAGGAGATCGCCATGCACCGTCTCTTTGTAAACATATTCGATCACCGCGACCGGACCCGGCAGAAGCCGGCTCTGCGCGATCTCCGCGGCGATGTACCAGACGAGCAGGAAGCCCGCGACCGAGAGCACCGAGACCAGGGGCCCGCGCAAAAGGCGCGACCTCGGTGCGGCGTCGGCGCGGGCAAACGTCACGCTCACGGCTTGCCCCCATGCCAGAACGTGCCGGGAGCAAGCTCGGTGCCGGGACCCACGAGCTTCTCGCCGCCGAGCTCGCGCAGGAACTGATACAGAATCTTGGCGTCGGACTCATTCTCGGTGGCCGAGCGCTCGGGGATGCCCTCGCGATAGCGGCGGCGCAGCGCATCGAAGGTCTTGTCGTTGAAGCTGGGATCGTTCTCGCCCATGATCGGCTTCAGCCGGTCCCACTCCGCGTTGGAGGTCGCCAGCAACTCGTCGGCCTTTGCCGCCGCCCGCAGAAATCCTTGAATTGCCTCAAGATTTTGCTTTGCCCAGCTCTCGCTGAAGACGTAGCCAACCATCGCGACCTCGCCCTTGGCGCCGAGCTCGCTTACCACGTCTTCGACTCCGATCAACTGGGTGAAGCCCTCGGCCTCGAGTCTTGCCGCATAGGGCCAAAAGTTCAGAACGGCGTCGAGCTCGCCCTGCTTCGCCCGTTCCGCCAGGAGAGGCGGCGCGCCGTATTCCTGCGTGGTCTCTTTTCGCAAATCGAGATTGGCGGTCCGCAGCGCATAGGCCACGAGCAGGAGCCAACTCTTGTCGAGCGGTCCTCCCGCCACGCCGAGGCGCTTGCCCTTCAGGTCGCTGAGTGTCTTGATCGGCGAGTTCGGCGGTACCATGATCGCGCCGAGCGCAGTGGTGAAGGGCGAGAAGGTGAAGTCTCCGCCGGCGCTTCGCTCGCGCGAGACCCACAGCCAGTCCGTGGCGATGATGTCCACCGAGCCGGCTTGCAGGCCTACGGTGGTTGCTTGGGTACTGGCCAGCGGCACGACGTCGAGTTCGATGCCCTCTGCCTTGTCGAGGCCGTTGGCGCGGATGGTGTCAAGCGCCCAGCTGACGGTGCCGAATTTCAGTACGCCGATCGTAACCTTGTTCGCCGCATTGGCGGGCTGCGCAAACGCAAGGCTGGCGAAGGCACAAACGAGCAAAGCTAACAGACCTGACCGCAACGGGCGCTCCTCCACGGTATTATGGCTCTCATCCACTTTTGCATTGGGGTTAGCCAGGCGACGAGGGCGCGGGAACTCTGCCGCCGGTTGTGGGGCAAACGCGACCGTGGTCCTCTGGCGAGGCCCCGAAAGACTATGGCGCGTCATCGTCGAGAGTGGCGGCGCATACTCTACTGATCCGGGCGCGGTTAGCAAGGTTCCATTGCCGGATTGGCAAATGTCCCTTGGCAAAGATTGTTCCCGGTCACGCGGGCGCATCACGACGGCGCCTTCAGGCGGTAACCGTGGCCGCGCACGGTCTCCAGCAAGGCGTCGCGGCCGGGCGTATCGATCTTTCGCCGCAGCCGCGCGATATAGACGTCCACGACATTGGTCAGCGGGTCTTCGCTGTAGCCCCATACCTGATTGAGGATGCGAGTGCGGGAGAACACGCGGCCGGGCGCGCTCATCAACAATTCGAGAATGGCAAGCTCCTTGGCGGTGAGCTTGATGGTGTCGTCGCCCCGCCTCACTTCGAGCAGTTCCCGGTCGAGGACGAGATCGGCAACCTGCAAGATGTTCGAGTTCGGCGCGAAATGGTGCGAGCGGCGCACCAGGGCTTCGATGCGGGCCAGCAGCTCATCGAAATCGAACGGTTTGGTGAGATAGTCGTCGGCGCCCAGCTTCAGGCCCTTGATCTTGTCCTCCAGCGCGTCCATCGCGGTGAGCATCAGGATCGGCGTGTGGTCGCCCTCAAGCCGCAACCGCTGGCAAACGTCGTAGCCGTGCATGTCGGGCAGCATGAGATCGAGCACGATCACGTCAAACTCGCCGGTCTTGGCCAAGTCGACCCCCTCGCTGCCTGACGAGGCGACGGTGACGCCGTGGTTCTCGGCGCGGAGGCCGCGGTCGATGAAGTCGGCGACGCGCGGCTCGTCTTCGACGAGGAGAACGTTCACGTGGCTGCCTCCGCGGTGTCGGCGGGCAAGGCGACCGTGACCGTCGTTCCCTGGCCCGGGCTGCTCGCCATTTCGATCCTTCCTTTATGCGCCTCGACGATGGCCTTGGCGACCGGCAGGCCAAGCCCTAAGCCTTCCTCGTTCATCGCCGCGGCTCTGCCGCCCCGACGGAAGCGCTCGAAAATACCTTCCAGCTCCTCCGGCGGGATGCCGATGCCGCGGTCCGAGACGCGCACTCTGACCTCGCCGTCGGCGCTGCCGATTTCAACCTCGACGGCCCCCTTGGATTTGGAGTAGCGCACCGCATTATCAAGCAGCACGAGGAAAAGCTGCCTTAACCGTGCCGGGTCGCCACGCACCATGTCGTGCGCGGTGCCGTTGACGAACGCGACCTCGACGTTCTTGTCGTGGGCGATCACCTTGGCGTCGCCGCAGACTTTCTTGAGCAAATCGCCGAGATCGATGGGCTGCAGATTGAGGCGCGCGGCGCCGGCACCCTGCCGGGCGATGAACAGAAGATCGTTAACCAGAACGGAAAGATGCTTCGCCTGCTCGACGATGCGCTCGATCGAACGCTTGTATTCCGCGACTCGCTTGTTGGCGCCGCGCAGCGCGATCTCGCCCTCGCCGCGAATGATGGTCAGCGGCGTGCGGAGCTCGTGGCTGATGTCGGCGAAGAAACCGCGCCGCGTCTCGTCGATTTGCTGCAAGGATTCGTTGGCCTGACGCAGCTCCTCGGTGCGCTCTTCCACCAGCGACTCGAGGTTGTTATGCGCGTCTTGCAACGCCTGCTGGTGGGTCTGGAGGTCCTCAGCCATGCGATTGAAGCTTTGGCCGAGATTGGCAAATTCGTCGCGGCCAGAGATGGCGATGCGATGGGAGAGATCGCCCTCGGCGAGCTTGCCGGTGCCGCGCATGAGCTCGGCGAGCGGAGACCGCAAGCCCTGCAACAGCAGACCGATCAGCGCGAGTGTCGCGATAATGGCGAGCGCGGCATGGATTTGGCTAATGCGCTCGAGCCGGCTTAGGAGCGCGGTGGCGTCGGCGTCGATGCTGATCACTTGAGCGGTCTCGTAGGCTACCCCCACCTCGATCAGCTCGTTCAGCTTTTGGTCGATGCCGCCCTTGAGCAGATCGATCAACCGTTGCCAGGCAATATCGGGACGGCCGCGGCTGCGCAATTGCTCCACCTCGCCGAGCTGATCCAACGTGTGCCGGAATTCCTGCTTGATCTGATCCAGGCGCTGAAGCTCGGCGGCCTTCGCCTTGCGCTCTTCAGGCGCGAGGAGGTCCAGCTCTTTTTTGGTGAGATCCTGTAGCGTCGCGAGATCGGCATCGATGACCTTGAGCAGATAGGCGGCACCAAGGGGCTTGTCGGTGATCCCGGTGAGCAGTGTGTCGGTCCACGCTTTGAACAGCTGTTGGGTATGGCGCGAGAGCTGGAGTTGACGCTCGAGCTGATCGTGAGCGAGACGCGAGCGGGTGAGGTAGGTATGCGATTGGGCGACGCCCCAATAGGCCAGGGCGGCCGCGGAAAGCGACATGGCCAGAAGCAATCCCGCGGTGATGAGGAGCTTGGTCTGGTAACGCATCGTAATCTCAAGGCCCCTCAGGCCTAATCAGCCTAAAGCGGGTGTAATTTGCTCGGACCGGACGCAAGAAGCCGTCCCGCGCCGCCGAATAATAGCCAAAGCCTCTATAGCGCAATTCCCCTGATACTTGAGGGTGTCTTGCGGCATAGGTCATGAATTTTTCATCTCGGCGTCGGACGCGTTTCCTGTGAGGCGCCGGCAGGCGTCGGCGTTGCGAGTCCTTTGGCAAACCAAGCATTTTTTTTGCCACGAATGGCTCTGTTAGATTTGCTAATCTTGGCGGACAAAAGAATCGGGGACTGAGCAGCAAGGCTGAATTTGGGGGGCTTGCTCTTGCGGTACAATCTCATTGGGCTGCGCCTAGCGCAGCGCTTGGCGTTGCTGGCTGCGGCGTGCGCGCTCGCCACGGCAGGCTTTACGATCGGCACGACCAAGCCGGCCCGCGCCGAATTCGAAATCCAGGAATCGGGGGTCGAGAAGGGCGAGGTCGAGTTCGAATATCGCGGCGCCGTGCATTGGGGTTTTCCACAAGGCTGAGAAAGAAGACGCCAGCGACGGCGACGAAGACGAGGGAGCCCTGGAAGAGGAAGACGAGGGTCCTCTCCGGCAAAGTCACGACTTTGAAGTCCAATACGGGATCACCGAGCGTTGGCTGTTCTCCACGACCCTCACCGCCGATCAACCTCTCGACGAGAATTTCAATGTGAGCTCGGTGGAATTGGGGCTGCAATATGAGCTGATCCAGCGCGAGGGAAACGGGATCGGTTTGGCTTTTCAGACCGAATATGGGTTTGGCACGCGTGCCGGCGATCCCGACGAATTCGGATTCGGTCCGATCCTCGAACTGGCCACCGGCAAGCTGCTCGTCACGCTCAATCCCGTGTTCACCGACCAAGTCGGCGAGAACGCCACCAACGATGGGCTTGGCTTCGAATATGGCTGGCGCGCCGAATATGATTTCGCCAAGCATTGGGGCGTCGGCGTCGAGATGTTCGGCGAGATCGAGGACCTGTCCAATTCCGGCCCGTTCGAGAGTCAGAATCACAGCCTCGGTCCGACGCTGTTCTACAATCCCGGCGGCGATGACGACGAGGCCGAGGACAAGAAAGGCGATGACGACGACAAGGCCACCGAAGCGCCGGACATGGAGTTCTCGTTGAATGTCGGCGTTCAGTTCGGGCTAACCGACGTCACCTCCGACACCGCACTGAAATTCCAAGGGTCGCTCTCTTTCTAAGAGCGGCGGTCTCCCCAGACGAAGCGGTCTCCGCAGGTTCGCGGAGGCCGCTTGCTTTTTGCCTTGACGGGGCACACCAAGCATCGCCATTAGGTCGAAAGCCATGGTGATCAAGGTCCTCGGTTCAGCGGCAGGCGGCGGCTTCCCGCAGTGGAATTGCAACGGCCGCAATTCGGCTGACGTGCGTCAGGGCAAGGCCGGTCTCTTGCCGCGCAGCCAGGCGTCGGTGGCGGTCAGCGCCGACGGCCGCCAGTGGGTGTTGCTCAATGCCGCCCCCGATTTGCGCCAGCAGATCAACGCCACGCCCGAGCTTTATCCCGACCCGAACGCGGGCCCGCGCAACAGCCCGATCAAGGCGGTGGTGCTGACCAATGGCGATGTCGACGCGATCGCCGGCCTGCTGTGTCTGCGCGAAGGCCAGCCTTTCACCATCTACGGCACGGCGCGCGTGCTCGCCGTGCTGGCCTCCAACAGCGTGTTCGACGTGCTCGACGCCCGCTTGGTCGAGCGCCGCGTCATGGCCTACGACCAGCCGTTCGCGGTTGAGGGCCCCGAAGGCCCCGTGGGCATGAGCATCGAACCCTTCCCGGTGCCGGGCAAGGTGCCGCTTTACCTCGAGGACGAGAAGGCTGGAGCCGGCTTCGGCACGCAGGAAGGCGATACCACCGGCCTGAAAGTCACCGACACCGCCAGCGGGCACTATTTTTTCTTTATCCCGGGATGCGCCAGGCTCGACGACGACCTGCGCACGAGGCTCAAAGGGGCGCCGCTCCTGTTTTTCGACGGCACGCTCTACACCAATGACGAGATGATCGCCCAAGGGCTCATGAACAAGACGGGCGAGCGCATCGGGCATATGAACATGTCGGGAAGCGCGGGCTCGATCGAGCAGATCGCGCCGCTCGGCATCGGCCGCAAGATCTTCATCCACATCAACAACTCCAATCCGGCGCTGCGCGAGGATTCGCCCGAGCGGGCGGCGATCGAACGCGCCGGGTGGGAAGTCTCCTATGATGGGATGGAGATAAGGGTCTGAAAGCATGTGCGGCATCGCCGGCTTTCTCGAGCTAGAGCGCCGGTCAGGCACGCAGGCGCTCGAAGCAATCGCCCAAGCCATGGCGGCGAAGCTCGCCCATCGCGGGCCCGATGCACGCGGCACCTTCGTCGATGCCGATGCCGGTGTCGCCTTAAGCCATACGCGGCTGTCCATCATCGATCTGTCGCCCGCCGGCGCCCAGCCGATGGCCTCGTCCTGCGGCCGCTATGTCATCGCCTATAATGGCGAGATCTATAGCGCGCCGGAGCTCAGGCCAGAGCTTGAAGCGCTCGGCTGCCGCTTCAGGGGCCACTCCGATACGGAGATCATCGTCGAGGGGATCGCCGCATGGGGGCTGCGCGCGACCGTCGAGCGGCTGATCGGCATGTTCGCCTTCGCCGTGTTCGATCGCAAGCAGCGCAGGCTAAGCCTGGTGCGCGACCGTCTCGGCATCAAGCCGCTCTACTGGGGGCGGCAGAATGGCCGCATCGTTTTCGCCTCCGAGCTGAAGGCGTTCGAGGCGCTTCCCGCGTGGCGCCCCGAGATCGATCATGACGCGCTCGCGTCATATCTCCGCTTCGCTTATGTGCCGTCGCCGCATTCGATCTACCGCGGCATCGGCAAGCTTGCGCCGGGCACCGGCGTCAGCATCGAAGCCGATGGCAAGACCGATCTCTGGACCTATTGGAGCCTGATGGACGTCGCCACGCGGGGCAGGGCGGCACCGCTCGATCTCGGCGCGGGCGAAGCGACGGATGCGCTGGAATTGCTGCTTGGCGATGCGGTGCAGCGGCGGCTGGTCTCGGATGTGCCGCTCGGCGCGTTTCTCTCCGGCGGCATCGATTCATCGACCGTCGCGGCCATGATGTGCGCGCGCAGCAATGCGCCGGTCAGGACCTATTCGATCGGCTTTACCGAGAAGGGCTATGACGAGGCGCCGCACGCCAAAGCGGTCGCCGCGCATCTCGGCACCGAGCATACCGAGCTTTACGTTTCGCCCGAGGAGGTCGAGGGCGTGATCCCTGCGCTGCCTACGATCTACGACGAGCCGTTCGCCGATTCCTCGCAAGTCCCGACCTACCTCTTGTCGAAGCTCACGCGAGAGCATGTCACGGTCGCGCTATCGGGTGACGGCGGGGATGAGCTGTTCGCCGGCTATACTCGGCACAGATTTGCGCGTCTGCTGACGGGAACGCCGGAGACGGCTGGCAAGGTGCTGGCCTGCGGTCTCGGCATGGTGGGCCCGACGCTGTGGGAGCGCGTGTTCGGACTTTTGCCGGAGCGCCAACGCCTGCCGCATCCGAGCGAGAAGATCTACAAGGCCGCCGCCATGTTGCGCGAAGGCCGCCAGGGGGCCTATCGCGCGCTGGTCAGCGCGTGGCACGAGCCGGAGACGCTGGTAAAACACGGGCGCGAGTTGAAGGGCGCGGTGTTCGACGCAAGCATTGCCGCCAAGCTTCCCGACGCGCTCGACCGCATGCAATATCTCGACGCCGCCACCTATCTCCCCGACGATATTCTCACCAAGGTCGATCGCGCCAGCATGGCGGTCGCGCTCGAAGTGCGGGTCCCGCTGCTCGACCATCGGGTCGTGGAGCTGACTTGGCGGCTGCCGTCGCGCCTGTTGATGCGTCGCGGCAAGAGCAAGTGGCTGCTGCGCCAGGTGCTTTACCGCCACGTGCCGAAGCATCTGGTCGAGCGGCCGAAGATGGGCTTCACGCTGCCGATTGGACAATGGCTCAGAGGGCCGTTGCGCCCTTGGGCGGAGGAGCTGTTGTCGGAGCACCGCCTCGCCGCGGGCGGCCTGCTCGATCCTGCTCCCATCTTGGCGCGGTGGCGCGAGCATCTCGACAGGCGCCGCGACTGGCATCAGTCGCTGTGGACGGTGCTGATGTTCCAGGCGTGGCGCGAGGCGAGGGGACTTTAGACGTCGAGCATGACTCTATTGGAAAACCGGTTTCCGCTTTTCCCGATCATGCTCTAGCCGGCGCGCGGGGCCCGCAGATCGCCGAAGGCCACCACGTTGTCAGGCCGGGTTGCCGTCTCCGGCTCGATAATGCTGTTGGCGGCGATCTGCCAATAGGCCTCGATCCGCTCGGCGAAGGGACGCGCGCGCTCGGCGAAAAGCCTCTCGCCCAGGGTGGTTGCGTCTTTGCGCAGCGCCTTGTGGCGTCGGCGGCAGCGCTTCAGAAAGGCCGCGGTCTCGTCGGGGCTGCCGAACGTCATGGTCGGCGTGGACACAAGCCGCGTCAGCAGCGAGATGTCGTGGTCGTCGCCGAGGATTTGCGAGAGGCCGCGCGCCGCTTCGGCGCGCGCGTTAAGCTCTGATGGCCAGCACGGTGCAAGCAATTGCATCTGCCGCCAATGATGCTGCACGCCCTTTCGCCATTCGTGGAGATCCTCGTCGCGACCTTCGGCAAAGCCATGCTCAAACGACTGCCGGGCGTCGCGGTAGCAGCGCCGAAGCCCCTTGGCGACAGAGCGAAAGTCGTCGGGATAGACGGCGAGCCCGGCAAGCGTTGGCCGTACCTCGAGCAGCGCGCGCATGGCCTCCGATGCCGCGCTCCGTTCGAGATTCTGCTCGGCCGCATGCCGCCGTTTATGCAGCCAGGCGCGTAGGGATTGGATCGGACCTTGACCCGGTCCCGGTCCCGTCTCGCGCTCGAGCTTATCGACGGCGTCGATCAGGGCATGGGCATCGCGCGCGGGCGCAAGGCCTCGCGCGATGGTCGCAAGGCGATCGGTCAAATTGGCGAAGACCGGTTCAGGCATGCCCGGCCGCACCAGGAGCAGCAGCGAGCGAAGGCGCTTCAGGCATTTGCGGGCGCTATGCACGCCGCTATGCCGCTCGGGCGGGGTCGCCAGCGCGCCATGGGCGATCTCAAGCTCGCCGAACGCCACGCGTCGCACGGCCTCGCTCATCGGCATCGCCGGATCGAGACGATAGCTCATCACGCCCCCTGGATGACCAGTGACCATCCCCCGTCAACCGCGATGATCCCTGGCCGAGGGGTAGACGGTCAAGCCCCAAACCGCCATCTCACCCTTGTTGACGGCCTGTGGACAAACGCCGCCAGGGCGTGGTCGCCTCGATCCAATTTTCCACACGCGTTTCAGGATCTTGGCTTGTCATGATGTCGGTAATCACGGCCACGGAATCGGCTCCCGAGGCAAGCACCAGGGGCGCGCGGCCGAGCGTAATGCCGCCGATCGCCACCAGCGGGCAACCGATTCGCTCGCGCCATTCGGCGACTCGCGGCAGGCCCTGCGGCGGCCAGGGCATCTGTTTCAGCGTGGTCGCATAGATGGGGCCGAGGGCAATATAGTCGGCCTCGGCTTCCAGCGCGGCCTCCAGCTCTGCAAGGCTATGCGTGCTGACGCCGAGCTTGATATTCGCGGCGCGGATGGCGCGGAGATTGGCGGCGGCGAGGTCCTGCTGGCCGAGATGCACGAAATTCGCGCCGAGATCGATCGCCTCGCGCCAATAATCGTTGACCACGAGCTGGCAGTGATGCACCGCGCAGAGCCGCACGGCGCGCTTGATCTCGCCCTGCACTACGCCGCGCGGCTCGTTCTTGATGCGCAGTTGTACGAGCCTGATGCGGCGCGCGAGCAGACGGGCAAGCCAATTGGTGTCGGGAACGATGGGATAGAAGGGATCGAGGGTGACCAAGGCGGGATAAGACCGGGTCGATCAGGACGCGTGATCGATCTTGAAGAAGGGCGTGCCGGCAACGGGAGTTGACGGCGATGCCATGTCGCGCGGCTCGAGCGGGCCAGCCTCGAAGGCAAGCCGTCCCGCTTCGATGGCGCGCGCGAAGGCTTGCGCCATCTTCACCGGATCGCCCGCCTTGGCCACGGCCGTGTTGAGCAGGATCGCGTCGTAGCCCAGCTCCATCGCCTCGGCCGCATGCGAGGGCGTGCCGATCCCGGCGTCGATGACCAGGGGGATGTCCGGGAAATAGGCGCGCAGCGTTTTCAGCGCATCCTTGTTGATCAACCCGCGCGCCGAGCCGATCGGCGCGGCCCACGGCATCAGCACGGCGCAACCCGCGGCAACCAGCCGCTCGGCGGCGCTGAGATCCTCGGTGGTGTAAGGCAGCACCGCGAAGCCGTCGGCCGAGAGGGCGGCTGCCGCCTCGACCAGGCCGAACAGATCCGGCTGCAAGGTGTCGTCATTGGCGATCACTTCTAGCTTGATCCAGTCGGTGCCGAACAATTCGCGCGCCATCTGCGCCGTGGCAATCGCCTCTTTGGCGGTGCGGCAGCCGGCGGTGTTGGGCAGCACGCGGCAGCCGAGCTCCTCGATTAGCGCCCAGAAACCCTGGCCGGTCAGCGCGCGCGCGGATTCGCGGCGCAGCGAGACCGTGACGATCTCAGCGCCCGACGCCTCGACCGCCTGCTTCAGGCTTTCGGGCGAGGGATATTGTGCCGTACCGAGCAGGAGCCGCGAGGCAAAGCTCTGGCCATAAAGCGTGAACATCAGCCGCCTTGCCTCGGTGCCACGATCTCGATCTCATCGGACGGCGCCAGCGCGACGGACGGACGCGCCATGGCGGCGACGAAACTGCCGTTGACGGCGGTGGCGATCTTCGCCTCGGCGAAGCCGAGCCGCGCGCAAAGCTCGTCGAGCGTCTTTGCGTCGGTGGCGTAAGCCTCACCGTTGAGCAGGATCTGCAAGAAACACCTCCGGGTGCGTGGCGCCGGTTTCGATATAGGCCGCAACCAGCTCGGCCAGAACCGGCGCGAGCAAAAAGCCGTGCCGATAAAGACCGTTGACGTAGATATAGCCGTTCCGCGGGATAATCCTAGGCCGATTGTCGGGGAAGGCGGGGCGCGCGCCGGCGCCCTGACGCACGATCTCGGCCTCGGCAAAGGCGGGATCGAGAGCGTAAGCCGCCGAGAGCAGATCGAGCGCGGAGCGGAGCGTAATGGCGCCGGTCTCCTCGCTCTCGATCACCGTGGCGCCGATCATGTAAACGCCGTCGCCCCAGGGCACGACGTAGAGCGGAAAGCGCGGATGCAGCAGGCGCACGGGCCGCGCCAGACTAACCTCTCGGCTCTTGATGAGGATTCGCTCGCCGCGCACGCCGCGCAATGTGGGGAGATCGCCCCTGGCGGCGAGGCCGCGGCAATCGATGACCAGATCGGCCCCCTGCGGCAGCCCACCATCGCCGAGGCGCAACTCCACTCCGGCCGCGATCGCCGCATCGAGCAGGAAGCGCAGGGCTGCGTCCGGCGCGAGATGCGCCTCCTCTTGGTAGAGCAGCGCGCCGGCGAAGCGATCGGTCAGATTTGGCTCGGCTGCAGCCAGTTCGGCGGGCGACAGCCGACGATGCCCTCCGGTCATGCGGGCGAAACGATCGAGTTCGGCACGATCGCGATGTAGCGCGACCACGAGCGTGCCGTTGGTCTTGGTTCCGGGATAGGTGTCCTTCCATAACGCGATGCCGCGTCTGCCGAGCTCACCGATCACGGCCTCGGCGCCTTCCTCCTCGCAGCGTGGCGCGAGCATGGCGCCGGCATAGGGACTGCACGCCTCGGTGAAGGGTTCTGTCGAGCGCTCATGCAGCCTCACGGTATGGCCGCGCCGTGCCAGCAGCAGCGCCTGCCATAGGCCGACCACGCCGGCACCGCGCACGGCGATCGTGAGGGTCGGGCCAGCCATCAATCCCCCAGCACCACGCCCTCGCGGCGTGGGTCGGCGCCGCCTTCGAGCCCGTCAGGGGTCACGGCGATGACGTGCTCGCCGCTCGTCATCGCCACGCGACGGACTTCATGACCCATGGCGTTCAGCGAGGCGGCGAGGGAGTTCCACTCGTCGCCAGGCTCGAGCAGAACGACATCTTCGGCGCGGCCGAAATTGACGAGCGCACTCGCCTGCGCCGGGTCAAGCCCCCAATCGATCAGCGCGACGATGGTTTTCAGATTGTAGAGAATGATGGCCGGGCCGCCAGGGCTGCCGAGCACATAACGCAGATCGCCGGCCCCGCCGAACACGATGGCCGGATCGAGGGAGCTGCGCGGACGCTTGCCCGGCTCGACGCGGTTGGCGAGGGGCTGCCCCCCTTCGTCGACCGGCTCGAAGGAAAAATCGGTGAGTTGATTGTTGAGCAGGAAGCCACGCACCATGTTCCGCGCGCCGAATGCATTCTCGATCGTCGTGGTCATGGAGAAGGCGTTGCCGGCGTCGTCGACGATGGAGATGTGGCTGGTGCCGCTTTTCTCGACCGAGCGGTCGTTGCCGAAAGCGCCTTGCTTCACGTTCGGCGGCGAGCCGGCGGCAACATGCGCGAGCGCGCGGTCGGGATTGATCAGGGCGCGGCGCTCGGCAAGATAGGTCGGATCGAGCAGTCCGGCGAGAGGGACGGGAACGAAATCCGAATCGGCGAGGTAGCGCGCGCGGTCGGCGAAAGCGAGGCGCTCCGCCTCGGCGATCAGATGCGCAGCACGGGCGCCAAGCGGTGCGGGGCCGAGATGGAAGGGCTCGACGATGCCGAGCACCTGCGCCACGGTAACGCCGCCGGAGGACGACGGGCCCATGCCGCAAACCTTGTGCGCGCGATAAAGCGCGCAGATCGGCTCGCGCTCGATGGCGCGATAGGACGCGATGTCCTCCACGGAAAGTTTTCCAGGCTTGCGCGGATCGCTTTGCACCGCGCCGGCGACGTCCTTGGCAATGTCGCCCTGATAGAAAGCCTGCGGACCGCCCTGCGCGATCGTCGCGAGGGTGTCGGCAAGCGCCGGGTTGGCGAGCTTGTAGCCAACGGGCCAAGCTCTCCCATGCGCATCGAAGAAATAGTCGCGCGCGGCCGGCGCGAAGCTTTGCGGGTCGGCCTCGGCGAGCATCTTGGCGAGGCGAGGCGATACGGGGAACCCCTCGCGGGCAAGCGCGATGGCGGGCGCGAACAAGTCCGCCCAAGGCAGCTTGCCGTATTTGTCATGCGCGAGCTTTAGTGCCGCCAGCGCGCCGGGGACACCGACCGAAAGCCCGCTCGCCATGGCCGCGTCGCGCGGCAGCGGCTTGCCGTCGGCATCGAGGAAGAGTTCCGGCGTGGCGGCGGCAGGCGCGGTCTCGCGGCCGTCGATGCTGACGAGCTGCTTGGCACCGGCGTCCCAATAGAGAATATAGCCGCCGCCGCCGATGCCCGAAGATTGCGGCTCGACCAGGTTGAGCACCATCTGCACGGCGATGCCGGCGTCGACCGCGCTACCGCCTTTACGCAGGATGGCGAGCCCGGTTTCGGCCGCCAGAGGATGCGCGGCGACGACCATGTGCCGCTTGGCCGTGACCAGGGGCTTCGGCTGGAAGCCGCTCTCACTTTCCGGCTGCTCGAAGGCGCGCGCGCCCGTGCCAAGCTCGCTCGCGGCGAAGCCGAGCGAGAGCAGCAAAACGGCAAGCAAAATCAGCGTCCGGCGCGTCATGGCGGCCAGCATAGCGAGTTTCGCCCTGCTGACCACCTGCTAGTGGAAATCGCGGGATTTGGGGATGATGCGCTCGGCGCGCGGATGGCGGCGCGGGTGCCAGCGGGGATGGTTTCGCTCGCCAGCGGCAAGCGGCCGCTTGACGTGATCGGCCGGGGCAAGCGGCAGTGCCGCCGCCTCGTCGGGCGTGCCGCGCCAGGAGCCGGGATCGGGACGCTTGACCTCGTCGGCGTTGGCGAGCGCCACGCTCAAAGCCTCACCGTCCTCGGTGAGGAGGCTCAGCCAATCGCTGCGGTCTTCGAGCCGCGCGGCAACCACATGGATGATGTCCTCGTGACGCTGGATGCGGCCATGCACCACGACGAGGCGCGCGCCCATCACCACCTTCCGCTCGCGCTCGAGCACTTTCGGCCAGATCACCGCATTGGCGACGCCGGTCTCGTCCTCGATGGTCATGAACACCACGCCTGCCGCCGAGCCTGGGCGTTGGCGCACCAGCACGACGCCGGCGACGCTTACCGTTGCGCCGTCGCGCATGGCTTTGAGATCGGCGCAAGCGGCGAAACGCGCCGCCTTGATGCGGTCGCGCAGGAAGCTCAAGGGATGGGCTTTGAGGGAAAGCCTGAGCGTGCGGTAGTCGTTCACCACATGCTCCGAAAGCGGCATGATGGGCAGCGTAACCTCCGGTTCGCCGCCGCTATCGGCGGCGTCGGCATGGTCGAACAGCGGCAGCGGCAATTCCTTGGGCAGGCCGCGCACCTCCCACAGCGCCTGGCGGCGGTCGAGCCCGAGCGAGCGGAAGGCATCGGCCGCGGCGAGCTTCTCCAGGCAGCCACGCTTCAGCCCGCTGCGGCGCCATAGATCGCGCACGTCGCTGTAAGTCTTGGCGGGGAGGCCGTCGCGCACCGAGACGAGGCGCTGCACGTCGTCTTCGCGCAGTCCGTCGATCTGGCGCATGCCGAGACGCAGCGCGAAACGGGAATCCGCAGAAGCCTCCAGCGTGCAGTCCCAGAGGCTGAGATTGACGTCGGCCTCGCGCGCCTCGACGCCATGCTCGCGCGCGCAACGCACGATCTGCGCCGGCGCGTAGAAGCCCATCGGTTGCGAATTGAGCAACGCGGCGGCAAACGCCGCGGGGTAATGGCATTTGATCCAGGCCGAGACATAGACCAGATGGGCGAAGCTCGCGGCGTGGCTCTCGGGAAAGCCATATTCGCCGAAGCCCTTGATCTGGTTGAAGCAGCGCTCGGCGAACTCGGCCGGATAGCCGCGTGCCGTCATGCGGCCGACCATCTTCTCGTGCAGCCGGTCGATGGTGCCGCGGCGGCGGAACGTCGCCATGGCGCGACGCAGCTCGTTCGCCTCAGGCCCGGTGAAGCGCGCCGCCACCATGGCGAGCCGCATGGCCTGCTCCTGGAACAGCGGCACGCCCATGGTCTTGCCGAGCACCTGGCGGAGCTCGTCGGCGGGGCCGTGCTCGGGATGGGGCGAGGGGAACTCGACCGGCTCGTCGCCGCAGCGGCGGCGGAGGTACGGATGCACCATGTCGCCCTGGATGGGGCCGGGGCGGACGATGGCGACCTCGATTACCAGATCGTAGAAGCAGCGCGGTTTCAGCCTGGGCAGCATGTTCATCTGCGCCCGGCTCTCGACCTGGAATACGCCGATCGAGTCGGCGCGGCACAGCATGTCGTAAACTTCGGGGTCGTCGCGCGGCACGCTGCCGAGGCTGATCTCCTTGCCGTAATGTGCTTTCAGCAGAGCGAACGCCTTGCGGATGCAGGTGAGCATGCCCAAGCCCAGCACATCCACTTTCAGCAGGCCGAGCGCATCGAGATCGTCCTTGTCCCATTCGATCACGGTGCGGTCCTCCATGGCGGCGTTGCCGATGGGGACCACCTCCGACAGAGGCCCGCGCGTCAGCACGAAGCCGCCGACATGCTGGGAGAGGTGGCGCGGGAAGCCGATCAACTCCTGCGTCAGCTCGAGCACGCGGGCGAGCAGCGGGTCGTTAGGGTCGAGCCCCGCTTGGCGCACATATTCGTCGGGCAGGCCTGCATTGCTGAGGCCCCAGATGGTGGTGGCGAGCGCGGCGACGGTATCCTCGGAGATCCCCAGCGCCTTGCCGACCTCACGCACGGCAAGCCGTCCGCGATAGCAGATGACGGTGGCGGCAAGCCCGGCCCGGTCGCGACCGTAGCGGGCATAGATATATTGGATCACCTCCTCGCGCCGCTCATGCTCGAAATCGACGTCGATGTCGGGCGGCTCCTTCCGCTCGGGCGAGACGAAGCGCTCGAACAGGAGGTCGATCTCGGTCGGATCGACATTGGTGATGGCGAGGCAATAACAGACGGCTGAGTTGGCCGCCGAGCCGCGGCCCTGGCAGAGGATGTTTTGGCTGCGCGCGTAATGGACGATGTCGTGCACGGTGAGGAAATAGGGCGCGTAATCGAGCTCGGCGATCAGCACCAGTTCCTTGCGCAGCGTGTCGCGCACCTTTTCGGGGATGCCATTGGGGTAGCGCCAAGCCGCGCCCTCCCAGGTCAGCTCCTCCAGATGCGATTGCGGCGTCTTGCCGTGCGGCACCGGCTCGTCGGGATATTCGTATTGCAACTCGTCGAGGGAGAAGCTGCAGGCTTGCGCGATCTCGACGCTGCGGCGCAGCGCGTCTTCATGGCCTTTGAATAGGCGCGCCATCTCGTCGGCTGGCTTGATATGCCGCTCGGCATTGGCTTCCAGGCGCAAGCCGACGTCGTTGATCGTGCATTTCTCGCGGATGCAGGTCAGCACGTCCTGCAGGGGGCGGCGGTGGGGGGCGTGATAGAGCACGCCGCTGGTGGCGACGAGGGGAATGCCGACCCGCGCGGCGAGATCGGCGAGCGCGGCGATGCGCGCGCGATCGTCGCCGCGATAAGCGTGCCGCGCCGCCAGGTAGAGCCGCGTACGTGACCCTAACGCCTGCTTGATGCGGCGGAGTTGTTCTTCGAAGTTTCCTTCGTCATGCCCGCGAAAGCGGGCATCCAGTAATCGCTGGTCTCGGTTATCGCGTGATCGGTAGTTACTGGATCGTCCGGTCAAGCCGGGCGATGACAATGGAAAGGTGGGAGAAAAATTATTGGGCGGGAGCGCGATGAAGATCAGGCCCTCGGCATGAGCGGCGACGTCATCGAGGTAAAGCGTGCACCGGCCTTTCTCCGTGCGGCGCTGACCGAGCGTCAGCAGCCGGCAGAGCCGGCCGTAAGCGGCGCGGTCGCGCGGATAAACCAGCAGGCTCGGCGCGTCCAGCAAATCGAGGCGGGCGCCGACGATGAATTTGATGCCGACCTCCTTGGCGGCCAGATGGCCGCGCACAACGCCGGCCAGGGTATTGGCATCGGTGATGGCGATGGCGTCGAGCTGAAGCGCCTTGGCCGTCGCCACCAGTTCCTCGGGATGGGAGCCGCCGCGAAGGAAGGTGAAATTGGTGGTGACGTCGAGCTCGGCGTAGCGGGACATGGCAGGGCCTCACCTAGAAGGTGTCGGCTTTGGTCGCATTGACCCTGCTGCTTCGCGGCTGGCAGAATCCGTATGCCAATGATCGATGTCGACATCGTGCGAAAGATTGCCCTGTCGTTGCCGGAAGCCGAGGACAGGTCCACCGAATCCGGGCTTCAGTTTCATGTGCGCGGCAAGCAATTCGCTTGGACCTATCTCGAACGCGTCGAGGCGAATCGGCCGCGGCGCCCGCGGCCGGATGTACTTGCCGTTCGTTGCGTCGCCGAAGAGAAAGAGAATCTCTTGGCCTCGGCCCCAGACAAGTTTTTCACGACCGACCATTACCGGGGCTTCCCTGCGATCCTGGTTCGGCTCGAAGCAATCGACGAAGGTGAATTGCGAAGCCTGCTGACGGCGGCTTGGCGATGCCAAGCGCCTCGGGCGCTGGCGAAGCGGCTGCAATAGCGCAAGCCATCACCCCAACACGCCGTGCAGATACCAGCCGGGAGAGCCGAGCTCGCTTTCCTGATAAAGACCCTCGCGGAATACCCAGTAGCGGTGCCCGTCCTCGTCCTCGATGCGGTAATAGTCGCGCGGGCGTGCTTTCTCCCTCCCCCTGAAAGGGGGAGGATTGGGGAGGGGGTCTGACTGGGCGACCGAGCGTGCAATGTGACCCCCACCCGGCGATGGCCCACGGCTATCGCCACCCTCCCCCTTACTGGGGGAGGGATTGCGCCACCATTCCGGCGCGATGCGCTCAGGGCCCTCGGCCTTGATCACCCGGCGCGTCACATGCCGCCAAGTGAAGCGCGCCGGTGGTCCCTCTGGAATCTCGGCAATCACGGTCAAGGGCTCGGGCCGGGTGAACAGAAGCTGCGGACGTCTCGGCTTGGGGGAGATGAGCTCAGGCCAGAAGGACGGCCCGGCGAGCGCGCTTCTAATGCCTTGCGCCAATTCCGGAATGTGACTCGTCTTGGAAAAGAGGCGGCGCACGGCGCGCGCGCCCAAGCGATTGATCAGGCGGTCGATTAGGACCTCAGCCCCGGTTTTTCCGTTAGCCTCGGTGAGACTGGTTTGCGCCGGGGCAAGCGGCTCGGTCACGAGCGCTGCAAGCGACATGAGGTCGACGCCGAAGCCCATGTCGAGCGCCTCGACCTTGTCCTCGATGAGGTGCAGGAGATGCTCGGGTTGGCGCGAGGGGTCGCTCAAGCCCGCCTCGATCACCGTCGATGAGCCGTCGGCGCGGGCGATCCAAAGCGCGAGGCGCCGGCAGCCGCGGTCTGCGCGCGCAAGCTTGGCGCAAAGCGTGCTCGTGAGATGGTCGAGGCCGGCCAAGATGCCCTCATGGGTGATTAGCGGCTCCGGGAAGGGCAGCCGCGCCACGAAGTCGGGTGAGGGAAGCAGAGGAACGCGGGGCTCTTTGCGGCGGCCGAGCGCCTGATCGAGCCGCCGGAGCACGGCCTCCGCCGTTTCCTTGGCGTGGAACCGCCGCTCGAGACTGGTGCGTGGCAGAGCATAAAGCTGGCCGATGCGCTTGAGCCCGAGCCGCTTCAGCAGCGTGACGATCTCGGGCTCGAGGCGTAGCGCCTCGACGGGAAGAGGGGCGAGCGCAGCCTCGATCTCTGCATGAGGGACGACGATCGAAGACCGTCGTGCATAGCGGGCGAGCGCATGCGCGCCGCCCAAGGTCTCGGCCAGGGCAAGCCGCGCGGTGAAGCCGGCGCGCGCGAGGCGTGCTCCCATGTCGGTAAGCAGCGCCTGCTCGCCGCCGAAGAGGTGGGGCACACCGGTGATGTCGAGCCAGAGCCCGTCATTGCCGTCGGCATTCAGCGTCGGGCTGTAACGGCAAGAGGCCCAATGGGCGAGATCAAGCAGAGCGTCTTGATCCTTACTCGGCGCGGCGGGAAGAGTGAGGAGAGCGGGACAGATGGCGCGCGCATCGGCGAGGCCGAGGCCGGGATAGAGACCTTGGCCGAGACTTGCCGCATTGACCGCGCTGAGGACGAGCCCGCGCTCCTCGTTGCCGACGAGGGCTAAAGGCCGGTCATCGGTTAACGGCGCGTCGCTCGCCGTCCTCTCCCGCTTCAGGCGCTCGATCGGAAGATGCGGCAGAAAGATTGAAACGAAACAACTCATGACTGAACTCCACGATAAAGCTCCGGCCTGGGGCCTCGCCTCGGCAGCGCTCAAGCGTGAGCTGCCAAGACGGTGCGCCGGGCGCATTGGCGTCGAAGGGGGCTTCAGCACTGCTCCTTGCCGCGATGCGCCAGCGGGTGAGAGTGCCGGGAAGGCCCGGGTGCTGATGGCTTGAGAGCAGCAGACACGGCGTGCGCGCGGCCTGCGCGGCAAGGCTGAGACGGCGAGCGGCGAGCGGCGCCTTGATCTCGGCTTGCGCCAAGGCTGCCCCTAACATCCGGCTTTTCAGCCCTTCTTCCAGGGCCCAGGCGGCGTCTTCGACCGTTCTTGCCTCGACGATGAGAAAAAGTGCCGGGTCGAGGCCGAAGGCGCGCAAGCCGGGCCCATAAGGACGCCCCCATTCCCGCGCGGCGCTCCTGGTGAGGCACCACAGCACGAGATCCCGGCGACCGTGTCCGCTGGCCTGCTCGGCGATCATGGCAAGGGCAAAACCCAGCGCCGCGGGCTCATCCCGGTAGGCTTCCGGCCTCAATTCGTGCAGGCCCCCGCGCTTGAGCCGGTGCAAAGGAAAAAGGGGGGAAGAAAGAGAGCAGGCGGGGCGGGGAAGGGCCGTGCCCGGTGCGGGGGGATTGGCCAGAGACACGGGAACCTGCTCGATCGCGCGGATCTGCGCGCGTAGCTCAATCAGGACCCTCGCCCTTGCCCCGCCTGCTTTTGCAACGCCAGCCGGCGGAACGAGGAGACTTTCTGCACCGCCTGGAACGTCGTTACGCACGCTACTGACCTCAACTCTCGTTCCTATTTTGTTCTAGAGAGAGTTGGGGTGCGAGTCAAGGTCGCCTGAGGAGGTGGTGCAGAGACCGATCTTTACGATTGCGGGGGTGCGGGGAGCCTAGTTCGTGCGAACTAGTAAATATTCGGTAAAGCCAAGAAACAAACTTCCAGTAATTTTTCCAAATTTTTCCCACATTTAGGCTTCCGGAACCTTCGCGTCATTCAGGTTTTATTCACCACGAATGCTTGGTCTCTGTTGGATTGATTTAACGTGTATCTAAGGCACCGCTGCTATTTTCCCCGCCAGGTTCCACCGACCGGAAAGTCAGGCGGGCGCGGGGCCAGGAAATAACCCAATAAGGGAGTGTCGAAAATGAGGACTTCATTCGCACGTTTCGTCAAGGACGAGTCCGGCGCCACGGCTATCGAGTATGGCCTGATTGCCGCCGGCATCGCCGTTGCCATCATCACTGCCGTGAACGCTCTCGGTGGCACGCTCAGTCGGGCCTCTTCGACAGACTTACCGCCAAGCTCACCGCAGCCGGCAACTAAGCTAGCTAAACTCGGATCGGGTCCAGCTCCCCGCCAAGGTGGAGCTGGACCGATTTGCACATGCGAACGACGGCTTCCGCTCCGCCGAGGCCGACGCGGGGCGCACGCCAGCCCCCAATCCTCCATAATTCGCGCGTAGGAAAGCTCACCTTGCAAGGGAGCGCAGCCTTGTCGCACTGCGGGGCCTACTGGGGCGCCAGCATCTTTTCGGGATTCTCTCGCCGCTGCGGCGCTCAGCGGGTTTTGCGCCCGCGGTCGACGCCCATCCGCATGTCTGGGCGACGGTTCGTTCGGAGATCGTGCTCGGTCCGAATCACCAGATCACCGGCATTCGTCACGCCTGGACCTTCGATGAGTTCTATACCGCCATGGCGATCGAGGGCCTCGATGCCAACAAGGACGGGGTCTATTCGAAGGAGGAGCTAAAGCCGCTCGCCCAAGTCAATGTCGAGTTGCTGAAGGACTTCGACTATTTCACCTACGTGCATCTCGAGGGCGAGGACGACAAGCTCCTCAAGTTGAATCCGCCGGTCGACTATTGGGTCGATTACGACAAGAGCGTGCTCACGCTGCATTTCACGCTGCCGCTGGAGACGCCGGTCGATACACACGGCAAGCCGGTTGCTATCGACGTGTATGACCCATCCTTTTTTGTTGCCTTCGGCTTTGCCACCGAGAAGCCGGTCAGTTTGGTGGGTACCCAAACTAAAGGCTGCACGGCCTCGATTGAGCAGCCGGACCCGGAGACGGCTGCCGATACCAAGGCCCTGACCGAAGTCCTTCTTCAGCCAGCTCGGACCGAACTCGAATTTCGGATCGCAATTCGCCCAGACCGTGACGGTGAAATGCAAGGACTCGCATCTGTGAACAGGGATGCTGTTCGTCTCGCCGCCGCCTTGCTGCTTTCCGGGCTTGCCCTGCTCTTCGCCGGCACACCCGCCGAGGCGGAGCTGAAGCCGATCAATCCATTCGCGGCGACCGAGGTGGCGCCCCCGCCGGCGGCCTTCTCCCGGCCGGTGGCCGCACCGTTTCAATCGTCGGGACCGCTGGGAAGGCTGTTCGCCTGGGTCCTCGACAAACAGCAAAACCTGCAACGCACGCTCGCCATGAACGTCAAAGGTCTCAAGACCGACAATCCGATCGCCGGCGCGCTCACCCTCGCCGGGCTCTCATTTCTCTATGGCATCTTGCACGCGGTGGGGCCCGGGCACGGCAAGACCATCATCTCATCCTACGTGGTGGCCAACGAGGAGACGGCGCGGCGCGGCGTCATTATCTCCTTCATCGCCGCCGCAATGCAGGCTCTGACTGCCGTGGCGCTGGTCGGGTTGTTGCTGTTTGGGCTCAATGCCAGCGGGCTGCAGATCAATGCCTGGTCGAACCAGCTTGAAAGCGTGAGCTACGTGATGATTGCGCTGCTCGGCCTTTATCTGCTGGCGACTTCAGCTTCTGCGCTTGTGGCGCCGTTTCCGCGGCGGGCCGGCCGTTCAAGCCAGCGACAGCCATGCCGCGCATGAGCACGGCAATCAGGGTCATGGGCACGATCACTCCCATGCCCATGATCATGCCCATCACGATCATCACCATCACGAAGGGCATCACCACGCGCCTGGCGAGGCGTGCGACCACATCGTCGACGCGCGGCAGCTGGCCGGGCCGTTCTCCTGGCGCAAGGTCATGGCCGTGGTGTTTTCCGTCGGCATCAGGCCCTGTACCGGCGCCATCCTCGTGCTGGTCTTCGCGGTGACCCAAGGCCTCTTCTGGGCCGGCGTGGCGGCGACCTTCGCCATGGCGTTCGGGACTGCCATTACCGTAGCCGTGCTAGCGACGCTGGCGCTGGGCTCCCGCGAGCTCGCGCTCAAGCTCGGCGGCAACAATGCCGCCTGGACCAATGTGGTGTGGACCAGTTGCAGCATTGGCGGCGCGGTGGTCATTTTCCTGTTCGGCCTGCTCCTGTTTCTCGCGTCCTTGGGTCCGGCCCGCCCGTTCTGACGGGCTCAAGCCCCCGAAACATTCCTTGCCTCCAGGCGTTCACCTGCAAAGCAAGGAAGGAGGTTTTTCATGGCCGATATCAGCGACAAGAGAATCGCGATTCTTGCGACCGACGGCTTTGAACAGTCGGAGCTGATGGTGCCGAAGCAAAGGCTTGAGGAGGCCGGCGCCATGGTCGACGTGATATCGCTCAAAACGGGCGAGATCTGGGGGTGGAAAAACGGAGACTGGGGCGAGCCAATCGAGGTCGATCGCACCATCGATGCCGTGAACATCGACGAATATGACGCTCTCGTCATACCAGGTGGCCAGATCAATCCGGATCTTCTTCGCGCCGACAAGGACGCGGTGGCGCTAGTCCGCGATTTCTTCGCGAGCAAGAAACCGCTTGCGGCGATCTGCCACGCCCCTTGGCTGCTCATCGAGGCCGGGATCGCCAAAGGCCGCAGGATGACGTCGTATCATTCCATGGCGACCGACGTG
This sequence comes from uncultured Alphaproteobacteria bacterium, assembly GCA_963798815.1. GTDB lineage: Bacteria > Pseudomonadota > Alphaproteobacteria > Rhizobiales > Methyloligellaceae > Methyloceanibacter. The sequence continues at coordinate 1,282,462 of CAWCUW010000002.1, read as the reverse complement.
AAGAATGCCGGCGCCACTTGGATCGATAGGGAAGTCGTCGTCGATGAGGGCCTTATCACCAGCCGCAACCCAAGCGACCTCGAGGCCTTCGCCGCCAAGATTATTGAAGAGGTGAGTGAAGGCCCGCACGAGGAGAGGGCGGTCGCGTAGACGTTTTCGACTTCGGTGTCGAGTCATGGGCAGGGCTGCGCTCTGCCCATGATTTTGCGTGTCGCTTTGCGTCGCTGGCTTCTTGCGCGGTCTTTAATGCCACTCGCTTGTCGGATATGAGTGCGATGATGCTTTTGGACGCAGTTGGTTTGCGCAAGCGAGCCAAGGTACTAAATGCTTGCTGTCGCGGGGGCGCAGAGGTCAATTCGGCCAAGTTTGCCACGGGTAAGGAGAACGACGATGACGCTACAGCTCGGCGAAACCGCACCGGATTTCGAAGCGGAGACCACGCAAGGCAAGATCCGCTTTCATGAATGGCTCGGCGATTCCTGGGCCGTGTTATTCTCGCACCCCAAGGACTTCACACCGGTCTGCACCACCGAGCTCGGCTACATGGCGAGGATCAAGCCCGAGTTTGACCGGCGTGGGGTCAAGATCATCGGCTTGAGCGTCGATCCGGTGGATCGGCACGCCAAATGGGCCGAGGACATCAAGGAAACGCAGGGTTTCGCTCCGAACTACCCCATGATCGGCGATACCGACCTCCAGATTTCCAAACTCTACGGCATGTTGCCGGCCAGCACGTCAGGCGGCGCGGATGGGCGCACCGCCGCCGACAATCAGACGGTCCGCAATGTGTTCGTCATCGGTCCAGATAAGAAGATCAAGCTGATCCTCGTCTACCCGATGACGACCGGGCGCAACTTCGACGAGGTGCTGCGCGTGATCGATTCGATGCAGCTCACGGCGAAGCACCGCGTCGCCACGCCGGCGAACTGGCAGGAGGGCGACGACGTGATCATCTCCGGCTCCGTCTCGGACGAGGAGGCGAAGAAAATCTATCCGGACGGATGGAAGGCGCCGCGGCCTTATCTCCGCATCGTACCGCAGCCGCGCTAACGCGGCCGCCCCATCATTCTCTGACCTAGGTCAGATTGTGACACTGCAAATTTGGTTGGCAGTTCTCCTGGCAGTCTGATAGAAATGATGTATACGGACTATCTAGTGCCGTGGGCGGACTTGCCGCATACGGATAGGAGTTGGGCGAGAATCGCCGACGAGGAACGTCGGGGCAGGGGGCGAATGTCTGATCCAAGCGGCTCGGGCCCGTCCGGGGAAAGCGCGCGTGAAGCCGCCAAAGCCATTGCCGATCAGATCTCACCCTTGATCCGGCGCGCACGCGCCAAGGGATTCGATTTTCTCGCTTATCTGCTGGCCATGGCACTCAAAGGAATCGCGGCGGCTCTCCGGCAAGTGATGGACAAGCCTGCGGCGGGGCTGGTTCAGTCGATTCCCGGATGGGGAGGCTTGGGATAAGGTCGTCCGCCATGACCCTGCCGAAGACGCCCCTGCTGACGACCGATTGCGTGATCTTCGACGGCGGGGCGCGCGTGCTGCTCATTCGCCGCAAGAACGAGCCCTTCAAGGGCGCTTACGCCCTTCCCGGCGGGTTTGTCGATGTCGGGGAGACGACCGAGGCGTCATGCCGGCGCGAAGTCCTCGAGGAGGCCGGCGTCGTCGTGGATCGGCTCCAGCTCGTCGGCGTCTATTCCGACCCTTCGCGCGATCCTCGCGGTCATGCCGTTAGTGTTGCCTATACGACCCGGTTTGGTGAAGCACCGACGCCGAAGGCGGGGTCCGACGCGGAAGCCGCGGAGTGGGTCAAGGACTGGAGGACGAGGCAGCTTGCTTTCGACCACGCTGTCATCATCGCTGACGCCGAAAAAATGTTCAGCGACGGGCGCGGGAAATGACGATCATTAAAATCATTAATGGTGATCATCAATCCTATCGTTGGGCACATCACTAGGAGAGAGCGCATCATTTGTGACAGGATCGAGTCCACTTCGGCTCGGAGAGCGACCCGTTATGTCGGACGAGGATTTTGTCACCGGTGAGGGCCGAATGGAACTTTCACGTGACGACGATGTCGAGGAGATGCTCGAACTGCTGATGACGATTGCTCAGTCCGAGGGTCGTGAATTTTTGGCATATCTGTTGAGCATGGCGCTCATTGAAGCGCGCAACAAGGTTCCCCCGCCGACCTATCTCTCGCATTAACTGGCACAAGTCGCGATTTGCCTGCCATGATCGCTTGGCCGGATGGCTAGGCGCATCGCGGGCGATGCTCTATCTAAGGGTGTCGAACACCCACCGATGAGCCGCTTGCACAATGAATGAAACGCCGCGTTCCGGCCGGTTTGCCACAAAATCCGAGCGTTCGGAGGCGCCTCGACCGCAAGGCCGGATCGGGGTGCTCCTCATCAATCTCGGTACGCCCGACGGCACCTCCTATTGGCCGATGCGCCGTTATCTCAAGGAGTTCCTGTCCGACAGGCGCGTGATCGAGACCAACCGGGTGCTGTGGTGGCTGATTTTGAACTTCATCGTGCTGGTCAGGCGACCCTTCGCCAGCGGTGCCAAATACCGCACCATCTGGAATGATGAGCTCGACGAATCGCCGCTTCGCACCATCACGCGGAGTCAGACGGAGAAAGTGAGTTCGAGCGCTTGCCGCGAAAAACATCGTCGTCGATTGGGCCATGCGCTACGGCTCGCCGTCGATTGCCGCGAGTGTGGAGGCGCTTGTCGCCCAAGGCTGCGACCGGCTCATCGCCTTTCCCCTCTATCCGCAATATGCTGCGGCGAGCACGGCGACCGCCAATGACAAGGTGTTCGATGCGCTGAAGACGCTACGCGCGCAGCCGGCGCTGCGCACCGTGCCGGCTTATCCAAAAGACCCCGTCTATATCGCCGCGCTGGCCGACTCCATCAGGGCGCATCTTGCCGGCCTCGACTTCGAACCCGAGGCGATCCTCGCCTCGTTCCACGGACTGCCGCAGACCTACGTCGACCAGGGCGATCCCTATCAACAGCAATGCGTCGAGACCGTGGAGGCATTGCGCGAGGCGCTCGGGCCGCTCGGTGCCAAGCTCAAGCTTACCTTCCAATCGCGCTTCGGCCGCACCGAGTGGATCAAGCCCTACACCGACAAGACCGTCGAGGCGCTTGCGCGTGACGGCGTGAAGGCCATCGCCATCGTCACCCCGGGATTCGCCGCCGATTGCATCGAGACGCTTGAGGAGATCGCCGAGGAGAACAAGGAGATCTTCCACGAGTTTGGCGGCGAGAAGTTCAGCTACATCCCCTGCCTCAACGACAGCGATGGCGGCATCGAGGTGATCGTCCATCTCATCGAGCGCGAGCTGCAAGGCTGGGAGTAAGTGTTGTCGGTCATGGACCGGACACTGGTCGAGTTCGGGCGCCAAGAAGACCTGTTGAATGATGCGAGCGGCTTGCCTCATAGCGCTGAGCTTGGTCGTGGCGACCTTGACGGGCTCTCCCGCCGCCGCCGCCGAGACCGGCGCCCCGGCGGAAGGGGCGGGGCCCTTCGCCTATGTGACGGTGGCCGGTGCGCCAGGCGACGGGGAGGAGGCGCTGGCGGCCGCGCTCAGCCGGCAGCTTGCAGCGCGCGGGCTGACCCCGGCGACCGCCTTCCAGGCCAATGTCTACGAGGTGCAAGGCACGGTGCGGGTCGCGCAAGGCGCCAAGGGCAAACAGAGCATCACCATCATCTGGGTGGTGCTCGCACCCGACGGCACACAGCTCGGCGTCACGCGCCAGACCAAGGATGTGCGCAAGGGCTCGCTCGACAAGAAATGGGGCCCTGCCGCAAATGCTGCCGCCGCGGCAGCGGCTGAGGACATCGCCAAGCTCATCCCGAAATAGGCTGGATTAAGAGGGAGCTTACGACGAGCACCTTATATTTCATCGACCTCGCACCCACTTATCTGCCGCGAGGAAGGCTAGCCAAAGCAATCAACGAGACTTAACCAAGAACCTCTAGCCATTCGCCTCCGGGAGGGCGCCATGTTCGGCTTCAATATCTTCGTCATCGCACTGCTCGTTCTGTTCATCGCCGTGATCGCCGCCGGCGTGAAGATCGTGCCGCAGGGCTACAATTTCACCATCGAGCGCTTCGGCCGCTATACGCGCACGCTCCGGCCCGGCCTCACCCTGATCGTCCCCTTCATCGATCGCATCGGGCGCAAGCTCAACATGATGGAGCAGGTGATCGAGGTGCCGAGCCAAGAGGTCATCACCAAGGATAACGCCATGGTCAAGGTCGACGGCGTCGCCTTCTACCAGGTGCTCGACGCGGCGCAGGCGAGCTATGAGATCACCAATCTGCAAATTGCCATCCTCAATCTCACCATGACCAATATCCGCACGGTGATGGGCTCGATGGATCTCGACAAGTTGTTGTCGGAGCGCGACGAGATCAATCATCGCTTGCTGAAAGTGGTCGACGACGCGACCCACAATTGGGGCGTCAAGGTCAACCGCATCGAGATCAAGGACATCGCGCCGCCGCGGGACCTGGTGGACTCGATGGCGCGGCAGATGAAGGCCGAGCGCGACAAACGCGCGGCGATCCTGGTGGCGGAAGGCGAGCGGCAGGCGGCGATCCTGACCGCCGAGGGCGCCAAGCAAGCGCAAATCCTCGCCGCCGAGGGCCGCCGCGAAGCGGCTTATCGCGACGCCGAGGCGCGCGAGCGCTCGGCGGAGGCCGAGGCCAAGGCCACGGAAGTCGTCAGCGAGGCCATCAGCAAAGGCAGCGTACAGGCCATCAACTATTTCGTCGCCAACAACTACGTCGGCGCGCTGAAGGCGTTGGCGGAAGCGAAGAACCAGAAAGTGCTGATCCTGCCGCTCGAAACCTCCTCGGTGATCGGCGCCATCGCCGGCGTGGGCGAGATCGCCCGCGAGGCGTTCGGCGGCGGCGGCAACTCGGCCGCGCAGCCTCAGCCAGCCGGCCCGCGAACGCGCGGCTCGGTTCCCTCGGTCTAACCGGGAGGCAGCTCGATGGAAACGCTCGCTGAACTCGGGGCATGGAATTGGTTGATCCTCGCCGCCATCCTGTTCGTGCTCGAGGTGGTGTCGCCCGGCATCTTCCTGATGTGGTTTGGCCTCGCCGCGGCAGTCACCGGGTTGATCGCGTTTCGCTACGACATTGCCTGGCAATGGCAGCTCATCTGGTTTTGCGGCCTGTCGCTCGCCGCCGTGTTGCTTGCGGCGAAATATCTGCGCAAGCATCCGCTCGAGAGCGAGCGGCCGCTGCTCAATGAGCGCGCGGTGCAGCTGATCGGCCAGTCTTTCGATTTGATCGATCCGATCGTCAACGGCAGAGGCAGCATCAAGACCGGCGACACGATCTGGCGGGTGGAAGGGCCAGAGCTTCCGATGGGCGCGCGCATCAAGGTGGTCGGCGCCGATGGAACGGTGCTCAAGGTGGTCGAGGACGGCGCTGCCGCCGCAGCCTAGGCCGAGAACCAGCGCTCGACGGCGTCCCGCCCGCTCGGCGCGAGCGTGAGATAGAGCTTGGTGCGCCGCAGCAGAAAGTCTTCCGCCGTCATGGCGTCCTCGATCTCGCGCGCATGGTCGAGCTCGGCGCGGGTCACGCCGGGGGCGATCTCCTCGGCTGAACCCGCATCGGTGGCGATGCGCGCGAAGAGTGTCTCGATCTGGTCGCCATAGGTGAGTGCGAGGCGCCGGCGCGTCGCGTCCGCAATGCCGCGAGGTCCGCGTTCGGCGCAAGCGAGAAGGTCTGGCTTTGCCAGCGTGCCGCCGTAAAGCGGCACGTCCTTGGTCCACGGGCCGCCGCCGGCCGCCCCGAGTTTCTGCAAAGTCTCAAGCACCTCCTCGGCCATGGCGCGATGAGTGGTGAGCTTGCCGCCATAAAGGCTGACGAAACCTCCGGTCCCATTGGCGACCGAGGAGAGTTCGGGGCTGCGGCTGACGCGGCTCGGCCGAGCGTCCGGATCGTCGTGCAGCGCGCGGACGCCGGACCAGGTGAACACGACATCGGCGGGCGTCGCAAGGCGCGGGCCGGCGAAATAGCGGTTATAGGCAGCCAGCAGATAGGCTTTCTCCTCGTCCGAGCAGCGCGCCTCGCCAGGGTCGCCCGCATGGGTCACGTCGGTCGTGCCGACGATCAGGAAGCGTCCTTCGAGCCAGGGAATGACGAAAATCACCCGCTCCTCTTCGTCTTGCAGCGTGTAGGCGTCGGTCTGCGCTGGCTGAGGCATCGGCAGCACGATGTGGCTGCCGCGCACCAGCCGCAAAGGCCGCGGCGGCGGGGCGGCCTCGGTCAGGCTATCGACGCGCGCTACCCACGGCCCCGCCGCGTTGACGATGAAGCGCACTTCGACGCTTCGCTTTCGCCCGCGCTCATCGAGTGTGACGGCGTAACCATTGGCGAGCGGCGCGATAGCGGTGACGGCGCGGCGATTGAGAATATCGGCGCCGCGGGCGCGCGCATCGAGGAGAACGCAGAGTGTCAGCCGCGCGTCGTCGGTCAGGCAGTCGCAATAATGCAGAACCGAGGTCAGCTGCTCCTGCCGCAGCCGCGGCAGCTGAGCGATGTCATCGTCGTCGAGTCGGCCGCTTGCCGGCAGGCCATCGCCGAAGGAGAGCGCGTCGTAAAGCGCAAGCCCAGCCCTGAGCACCAAAGCCTGCCGTCGCTGCCAGCCATAGATGGGCAGGAGGAATTTATGGGCGTGATGAGATGCGGCGCGGTCTTGAGCAATTGCGCTCGCTCGAGCAACGACTCGCGCACCAGCGCGAACTCGAGGCTCTCCAAATAGCGCAAGCCGCCATGGATCAGCTTCGAGGAGGAAGACGACGTGGCGCAGGCATAATCGCCCGTCTCCGCCAGCAGGACCTTCAGCCCGCGGCCGGTAGCGTCGCGCGCGACCGCGGCACCGTGAATGCCGCCGCCGATGACGAGAATGTCGAATACCTGCTCCGCCACCAATCCCTCCCCGGTAGGGGAGGGATTATAGTGGACGATCCTGACCCAAGGTCAGGGACGTTGAGCTAGGTCGTGCAGTGGGCTTGGCCTTTAAGGGCCTGTTCGGCCGCTTCGTGGGATGGGTAGCCCTTGCCGATGATCTTCAGGTTACTCGCCGGACTTGGATGCGAATCCAGCACGGCGCAATAGCCGGTGAAATCCCTGACGACATAATGCTGTGGTTGGTCGGCGGCGAGTGCCGGTAGCGACAACCCGGTCACCAGCGCGACAGCAAGTAGATATTGCTTCATTGGGACAACTCCTCTTGGTGGAGCAGCCCCTCCCAAGGGGAACATAATCACGCACCCGGCGCGGCGCATGTGGTCGTGCTGCGGCCTTTCGGCGCGCAATCGCCGCAATTCTTCCGTAGGCTCGCTTCTCTATCACCCTCCGCTCCGCGAGCAAGCTCCCGTGAACGCGCATCACCAGGAGACCGATCTCAGCAGGCGGCACCGGCGTCCCGAGATCATGGATGCGCCCGATTTACCGGCGGCGCGCCTCGCTGAGACGCTCCGAGGCTTGCGTCTCGTCAATACTGTGACGCAATCGAGCCGGCTGATGTGGCCGGATCTCCTGGCTACCGCCAGGCGGCACCCTGGCCAGACGGTGCGTGTGCTCGATGTTGCGTGCGGGGGCGGCGACGTGCTCGTGACGCTCGCACGCTGGGCGGCAAAGGCTTCGCTCGCTGTTGAGCTGGCCGGCTGCGACGCGAGCGGAGAGGCGGTTTCGCATGCACGCGAGGTCGCTGCAGACGCGGGGGCTCCCATCAGCTACTTCGCGCTCAAGGTCGGACGGGATCCTCTGCCGGATGGCTACGACATGATCATGAGCACGCTGTTCCTGCATCATCTCGACGAGGATGACGCGATCGCGTTTCTACGCGAAGGAGCGGCAAAGGCGCGGGATCGGCTGCTGATCCAGGATATTTTGCGCAGTCGGCCGAGCTATTGGTTTGCGCGGGCCGGCACGCGCCTCCTCTTGCTGAACGACGTCTGCCGACTCGATGGTCGCACTTCGGTCGAGGGCGCGTTCACGAGGGAAGAAGCGAGGGAGCTTGTCGACAAGGCAGATCTTGCGGACGCCGAGATCGTGCCGCGCTTTCCCTTCCGCTATCTGATCCGCTGGGTCAGATCCGATCGGACATGACATCGGCATAAGCCCTGAGCCGCGTCGATTGTGCGAGCCAAGTCATCAGACGTGGCATCAACCTCGCCGTGCCGACGGTGAGTGGGTGCAGGCGTCTCGTCTCGAACAGCACGTTGACCATCGAAGCCCAACGAAATTGGGGGCCGAGCCGGGTGATCATGCGGCGCTGGAATGCTTCGGCGCTGTCGCCGGCAAGCACGGCTTGCGCCGCACCGATTCCCGACAAAAGCGCGATCGACATGCCGTCGCCGGTGAAAGACGGGATTACGGCGAGCTGGTCGCCGACCGGAAAGATCGCTGGCGATATCGTCTCCCGGCGAAGATAGCCATAGGGGATGGCGGCGACCGCCACCGGCTTGTTCCATCGGGGCTTGGCGCCGTCGAGGAGCTCGGCGAGAAGCGGCGATTGTTGCGCAAGGTGGGCCGCCTGGGCTCCCCAGTCGGCGCCGATGCGCTGGAGCAGCGCGCTATGCATCACCCAGCATAGCGTCACGAACTCCTCCTCGACGACGATAGCCCCAATGTAGCCGCCGTCGAACATCATGAGCTGGACGACGTCATCAAGTAGAGAGAGAGCGGCTGCACCGACGCGGAGCTGGAGCTTGAAGCCGACCATGTCGCTAGGTGTGCGAGGAAATTGGCGGACGTTATGCTTGCCGCTCGCCAGCGCTATCGCTCTCGCCGTGAGCTTCTCGCCGCCGGCCTTTACGATGATCGCCGCATCCGTCGCGCTCACCTCGGTCACGGTGATGCCGCGCCTGATCTCTGCGCCGGCGGCTGCTGCCTGCTCCAGCAAGGCCTGGTCGAGGCGGAAGCGCGAGTAACCGGCGGCGCGGAATGGAAGCGGCGCCTCGGCATAGTTCGCTCCCGCCGCCAACCTGAACGTCCCGATGGAGCTCGCCCCCATGGTGTGCACGTCGATGCCGAGATAGCTCAGAAGCGTTTGCGCCTCTTCACTCAGAAACTCGCCGCAAACTTTGTGGTGCGGCGAGCGGGTGCTTTCGAGCAGGACGACAGCAGCGCCGTTGCGGGCAAGCTCGAGCGCGAAGGCAGCGCCGGCAAGACCGCCGCCGACAGCGATGAAAGGCGCCTCTTGCATCGATGAAGCTAGGCGCTTTCCGCGCGCGGGATCAACCCTCGCCCAGTATTCGCCGAATCAGGCGACGCCGGCGCGGAGCCGATCGTGCAACCGGGGGAGTGCCGAGTGGTTATCCTAATCACACAGACCGCCGCCTTATTTGGCGGTTAGGCTGACACTATGATCTTTCGCCACCTCCGGGAGCCCTATGGCCGATATCGTCATCATCAATCCTCGCTTCGAAATTTCTTTCTGGGGGCTGGAGCATTGCATGCAGCTGTTCGGCAAGCGCGCCAACTTGCCGGTCGCATGTCTGGCCTTGCTTGCCGCTCTGGTTCCGGACCACCACGACGTGACGGTGATCGACGAGAACGTCGAAGACATTGACTTCGATCGCCTCGGCCGCGCCGACCTTGTCTGTCTGACCGGCATGAGCATCCAAGGACAGCGGTTGATCGAGATCCTCGAGGAGGTGAGGTCGCGGGGCGTCTTGGTCGTCGTTGGCGGACCGATGGCGACCGTTGAGCCCGAAGTCCTGGAAGGGCTCGCCGACGTCATCTTCGTTGGCGAAGCTGACGAAACATGGCCGCGCTTCTTGCGGGAATGGGAGCAGGGCGTCCACCAAGGCCGCTACGAGCAGGCTGAGAAGACCGACATGGCGCGGCTGCCGCTGCCGCGCGTCGATCTGCTAAAGGCTGACCGTTATATGTTCGGAAGCTTGCAGATCTCCCGCGGTTGCCCTTTCACCTGCGAGTTCTGCGACATCATCGTGACCTTCGGCCGAAAGCCCAGGCTCAAAGGGAGCGAGCAAGTTCTGGCCGAGCTCGAAGCTTTCGAGCGAGCCGGGCTGAAGATCGTCTTCGTCGTCGACGACAACCTGATCGGCAACAAGAAGGCGATCAAGTCGGTGTTGCGTGACATCGTGAAATGGCAACAAGAGCGGGCTTACCCGCTTACGCTGTTCACCGAGGCTTCGCTGGATCTCGCCGAGGACCAGGAGCTGATGCAGTTGATGGGGCTCGCCAATTTCCAGAGCGTCTTCATCGGCATCGAGACGCCGAATGAGGATTCGCTGCGCGAAACCAAAAAGCTGCAGAATGTGCGGCCGAACGCCGGCACCCTGCTCGAGCGCGTGCGGCGCGTACAGCAGCATGGCCTCGATGTCTGGTGCGGCATGATCGTCGGGTTTGATCATGACGATGCCTCGATCTTCGAGGTGATGCCGAAATTCCTCGCCGAGGCGCGCATCTCGGCCGCGCTCATCGGCATGCTACACGCGATTCCGACAACGCCACTCTATGACCGCCTCAAACAGGCCGGGCGGCTCCACGACGAAGACGCAAGCGAGATTTATGGCACCAATGTCAATCCGCTGGGCATGTCTCCGCAACAATTGCGCGACGGTTTCATCCAGGTGATGCAAGCCTGTTATGACGCCGATGCCTACTTCCAGCGCCTCGACGCCCAATTCGTCGACGAGAAGTTCAAGTTCACCCTGCATCAGCTTCCCTATTGGCGAAGCCATAAATGGGCATGGGCGAAGCGTTGCTTCTGGAACTATGTCAAGTTCGCCGTCATTGCGTCACGCCTGACAAGCCGGATGAGCGACGATGGCCTCCGTTCGAGATATAGGTGGCAGCTTTGGCGGGTGTTCCGTGCGCGCTGGCGCGAGCCGCATATCTTGTTCACCTACGCGATCAAGGTCGCGTCGCATTACCACTATGCCGAGTTGGCGCGCGCCATGACGGCTGATGATGGTAGCGGGGCGATGCCAGACGCCGGTCGCTCATTTTCGCGCGCCAAGCGACGGGTTGATGCGCGGGCAGCCGCCTAAGCGACGCCGGCGCGAAGCAGATCGTGCACGTGGATGATGCCGACTGGGCGTCCGTGCTCGACCACGAACAGGGCGGTGATGCGCGTCGCGTTGATCAGTTCGAGCGCGGCGCTCGCCAGCAGATCGGGCGATACGGTTTTTGGCGCTGGCGTCATGATGTCCTGCGCGCGTTTGGCGAGCAGGCCGTCGCCCATATGGCGGCGGAGATCGCCGTCGGTGATGATGCCCTGGAGATAGCCGTTCTCGTCGACGACACCGAGGCAGCCGAGTGCCTTTTCGGTCATGACGACGATGGCTTCTGCCATCACCTGATCGGCGGCGGCGAGCGGCAAGCGGTCGTTTTTATGCATCAGGTCGCTGACGAATTTCAGCCGCGCGCCGAGCTGGCCGCCCGGGTGCAGCATCTTGAAGTCGCGCGCGGTGAAGCCCTTGCTGTCGAGCAGCGCCATGGCGAGGCAATCGCCGAGGGCAAGCTGCATGACCGTGGAGGTGGTCGGCGCGAGGCCATGCGGGCAGGCTTCCTTCGCCTGCGGCAGAGCCAGCACCAAGTCCGCGGCCTCGGCGAGCGTCGAGCCGGGATTTGACGTCACCGCTACCAGCGGCACGGCGAAGCGGCGGGAATAGGAGACGATATTGCCGAGTTCGACGGTCTCGCCCGACCAGGAGAAGGCGAGGATCACGTCGTCGCGGGTGATCATGCCGAGATCTCCGTGGCTCGCTTCGCTCGGATGCACGAAATATGCGGGGGAGCCGGTCGAGGAGAGCGTGGCTGCCACCTTCAGCCCGACATGGCCGCTCTTGCCCATGCCGGTGACGATCACCCGACCCCGGCAGCCCCGCAGGATCTCGATCGCCTCCGCGAAGCTGTCGATGAGGGCCCCGGCGAGCGCCGCCTTCAGGGCGCTCAAGCCCTCGGCTTCGAGTTGCAGGGTGCGCGTCGCCGAGGCGATCGTTTGGCTGCGGTCGTCGCGCAGCAGGCGATCCCGCTTAAGGCCGATCGACATGATCGTGCTTCCCCCGTTTCTTGCGCCGCACTCGACTTTAGCACGGATTGGGGCCCCGCAAGGCCGAAGAACTGACCCGTTTCGGGGCAGGGCTAAACGCCCCATTAACTCTATTGCCTCTAGGCTTCGCCGATCAACGGTTCCGATGGACGCGGCCTAAAGCCCTGGGGTTGCGGTCTTCCGGTGTCGATCGAGGTCGCGTCCTTGCCGCGTCGCCAGATGATAAGCGCAGCGGGCGCTCTCGCCTTGCTGCTTGCCGTTCAGGCGCAGCCCCTCGCACAGGATGCGGCAGGGGTGCCGCCCCGCGTGATTGCGGGGCCGTCAGACGGTTGGCAACCGATCGGCGCTCCGGCATTGCGGCCGGGGGAGGATCTGTCGGCGGACAGTTTGCAATCGAGCGAGGAAGACGTCGCCGCCTCGTCCGCGCCGCTCGGCGGCATGGGCGACGAGGCCGGGCCGGTCCCTCCGATACCGCCGCTGGGTGGGCTCGGCGACGAGCAGCAGCCTGGGCCGCCAGTGCCCGAGTTCGGCATCACCACCGAGGCCGGCGAGACCAGCCAGCAGGTGCCGGGAACCAATCTCGACTCCTCGCGCCATCGGGCGCTTCCGCCCGCGATGCACGACCTCGATCCGTATGTTCCGATCGGCATACGGCTCGGCAGCTTCCTGCTGTTCACCGAAGCCGAGATCGGCACGATCTTGACCGACAACGTGCTGGCGACAGACACCGATACGCATTCTGATGCGGCATTCGAGTTCGCGCCAGATATCAGGCTGGAATCGAATTGGAGCCGCCACTTCTTCAGCGCCCAGTTCACCGCCGATCGGAGCTGGTATCGCGACTTTTCCGTCGAGGACGACCGCATCTACCAGGCGATCCTCAAGGGTCGGCTCGATGTGACGCGCCAGACGCATCTCGGTCTCGAAGCGGAAAAATCGCTGACCCAGGCGGGACGCGACTCAGTCAGCCTGACCGACATTGCCGGCAATCAGATCGATTTGAACGAGGAGCATCTTACCGCCGCCGCCGATCATACGTTTAACCGGCTGACCTTGAAGCTGACGGGGACTGTCGCCCAGTACGACTACGACGACGAGCCTTCAACCGACCCCAACCTGTTCGGCGAGAGCGACGTGCCTTTCCTCGATATCCGGGACTATCGCGAGGACGAACTCAAGCTCAGAGGCACCTACGAACTCTCTTCAAAGACGGGAGTGTTCGTCGAGGGTTCGATCAACGAGCGCGACTATAAGCAGCCGGTCAGCTCGGCGGGCTTGCGCCGCGGCTCATCGGGTTATGTGCTGCAGTCGGGCATGACGTTCCAGATGACCGGCAAGCTGACCGGCGAGATCAGCGCCGGCTGGGGTCAGCAACAATCGATCGAGCAGAGCTTTTCGCCGATCGAAGGCTTCCTGCTCAATGGCGATATCATCTGGCAGCCGACGCAGGCGACCAAGGTCGAGTTCATTGCCCGCTCGGAGATCGACGAGACCACGCTGGTGGATTCGTTCGGCGCCGTCGACCGCTATTACGAATTGTCGCTGCAGCACGCTTTCTGGCGCTATCTCGTGCTCGGGACCTATGTGTCATACGAAATCGCCGACTATGTCAACGATCCGCTGGTGGACCGGCGGCTGAAGGAAGGCCTAACCGGGGAATATTACTTCAACCCGTATTTTTCGGTTTACGGCCGTTACGAACACACGGACTTCTTCTCGACCGACGAAGGCAGCGATTTCCTCGAGAACGAGGTGCGGCTCGGCGTGCGCGTCCGGCATTGAGTCCAGTTTCGCATGGGCAGCCGAAGTCGATAGGGCTTCAGCCGAAATATCTGTCAGGTGGCAACGGATAGACCAGGGACTGTCTGGCGGCTTTGTGCTGGTCGAACGGCGTCGCGTATAGGCTGCAGCCTCGCCCCATGATCGCGATGCAGTGAGTCCTTCTGCCGCAAATGTCCTTCCAGCAGCGCACTGGGGCAAAGAACGTCATCACCAATCTCTCAAGGTGCAGCTTCCCAGCGCCCTTCACCAGAATGATCTCGTCGGCGATGGCGCTGTCTTTCAAAAAGTCCGCGGCCTGTTGGACGGTTTCAAAGCGAACAAAGCGCCCATCGGCTATGTCTTCGGCGGTGGCCTTCGAGCGGTGCGAATGCTCGCCAATGAACACCACTTGGTCGGCGACCGCTCGCGCAGCCCGATAGGCGCGTGGGTAGAGACGATCGGATCCCGAGCCATCGCTGATGGTGCCAAGGACGATGCGCTTACGCGGTGCCTGAAATCCGGCCAACATGTCGAACGCTAAATGGATGCTATGACTAGGTGCTTTGGAAGCATCATTGATAATCACCGGCCCGTTCTCAACACGATGTACCGAACATCGCGCAAACACCGTCGTGAAGCTGGCAATTCGAGCCGCAATGACGGCGGGCGCAATCCCGAGCTGATGGGTGCAAGCGAAAGCGGCCGCCACGGGTAAACTGAAGTGCGATCCAGTGAGAGACGTGGTGAGCTCGAAGGCTTGGCGATCATGCGTAATCGTCAGGCTGAGAGCTTCAGGTCTTTCGCAGCGGACATCCGATACGACATAGTCTCCGCCGGTCTTGCCGAACGTCACCGTCCGCGCCTTGGTGCGTGAAGACATGGAAACCACGCGCGCGTCGTCGTAGTTCAGGACGGCCAATCCGTGAGCGGGAAGCGCCTCGACCAACTTCTGCTTTTCTTCCGCCACCGCTTCGATCGACCGGAATGCACTCTTGTGTTCCAGCGCCACAAGCGTGACCACGCCGACAGTCGGCCTCACGACGTCGAGGATAGGCTGGAGAGTTCCAGGGCCCCGAGTACCAGCCTCGCTGATGAAAAAGCTGACGAGGGGCGCGGTTTGTAGCGAAGCTTCGTGGGATCGGTAGTTGTTGTTGCCTATCTGAGCTCCTACGGGCGCCACGCCGCTCAGAATATGTGAGATTAGCGCCGCTGTCGTGCCCTTGGCGCTACTTCCGGTGACGGCGATGAACGTCGCGCCGCTGCGCCTCCTCGCCAGCATGGCGCGCCACTTGCGAAGCCGGTTATCGGTTTCACGGATAAGCGTCTTGGAATGCGCCCGAGCGATGCGCAGCGCGCTTGCCGGCAATCTTGCGAGATATCCGATCTTCCCCAAACTCGGTCCCCCGTCCACGGCAACTGCGAACAGTTTTCGAGAGATTTGGAGCTTGCTCGCGGCCGCTTAGGCCTGCTCGACGAGAGAGTCATGATCCGCCAGTAAACGAATGAAATCCACTCGAAAAGCGGGGAGCGGAAGGAGCAGGTCCGAGTCGGCTAACTGACCATCGCGCGTTCGCCGGCATCGAGATCCGAGGTCAGCTCGACGTAGTTCTCGATGGGGCAGGGGAAGCCGATGACGTAGCCCTGGATCTCGGCGCAGCCCTCGCGCTTCAAGAACATGCGTTCGCCTTCGGTCTCCACGCCCTCGGCGATCACCGGGACATTGAGAGCCTTGCCGAGGCCGATCACGGCACGCACGATGGCTTGGGACTGGCCGTTATGATCGACACCCGCGACGAACGTGCGATCGATCTTGATCTTGTCGAAGGGGAAGGATTGCAGCGACGACAGCGACGCATAGCCGGTGCCGAAATCATCCATGGCGATCTTCACGCCGAGCAGCTTTAAGCGCCGCAGGATCGATAGCGCGCGTGGAGGGTCGTTGATCAGAACGCCTTCGGTGATCTCAAGCTCGAGCCGGCCGGGTGCCAGGCCGGTCTCCAGCAGGATCGCGTGCACCAGTGCCGCCAAGTCCCCATAGCGGAACTGCACCGGCGACAAATTCACGCCGACCTGCAAGGGCGCGGTCCAGGAGGCCGCCTCGCGACAGGCCTCGCGCAGCGTCCATTCGCCGATCTCGCCGATCATGCCGTTTTGCTCGGCAAGCGGGATAAAGGTCGTTGGCGGCACAAGCCCGTGCTTGGGGTGGTGCCAGCGCAGCAACGCTTCAAAGCCAAACATCTGGCCGTCGATCTTGGCTTGCGGCTGGTAGTGGAGAGTGAGCTCGCCATGTGCCATGGCCGAGCGGAGATCGTGCTGTAGCGCGTAACGTTCGCGCAAGCGCTTGTCCATTTCCGGGTCGAAGAACCGCACGGTTTGGCGTCCCTCGGCCTTGGCCCGGTAAAGTGCCGCATCGGCGTTGGCGAGCACTGCCTCGATGTCGCCGCCGCCGTCGCTTGGATAAAGCGCGGCACCGATACTGAGCCCGATAGGAATTTTCTGCCCGCGGATATCGAAGTCTTCAGCGACTGCCTTGAGCACGCGATTGGCCAAGGCCGCCGCCGATTGCGGCTGCTCGTCATCAGTGGCAAGGACGATGAACTCGTCGCCGCCGACGCGGGCGATGAAGCCGGCGCGCGATGGCGCAAAGCAATTCGTCGCCGACCACATGCCCGAACACGTCGTTGGCCTCCTTGAATTGATCGAGATCGACGCTGAGGACGGCGAACTCCCTGCCGTCGGCGTTAGCCTGATCGACAACCTCCTTCAGTTTCTGGCTGAGGGCAGGGCGGTTTGCCAGGTTGGTCAAGGGATCGTGATGGGCAAGAAAGGCGATTTCCTCATGCCGGGCGATAAGTTCGGCGCGCGCTACCTGCATCTTGTCGCGCGCCTCGCCCAGGCTGATCGCGGCCTTCCGCACCTCGTCCTGGAGCACATTGAAGCTTTCGGCCATCTCGCCGAGCTCGTCGCGAGAGTTCGGCTTAACCCCCACGATGTTGACCGAGGCATGCGCGGCCTCCAGATCGCCGCGGCCGAGCGCCGCCATGGCTTGTGAGAACTCCCGCAAGGTCCCCGAAGTGAGGCGCTTGGCGGCTTTGCTCACCTCGGTCGCCGAATAGGTGATCATCCCCGGGAGCACAAGGCCGACGCTGATGGTGAGCAATGCGACCGCAGTGAAAATATCCGCAAGCGTTGAAACCAGCTCGGGATGATGCGTGGCGGAGATGGTGTTGACTGCAACCAGGTAGGCGATGCCATCGAGAATAAGCACCAGCACCATGGCGCCGGTGAGCTTGACGTGAAGCGTCTGGGCGATAGCGGGCAGGCCGTCCCGGATGCGATCCTCCATGACCCGCCAGGCATAGAGCGCGGCCCCGGAATAGGCCAAGGCGAGGCCGAACACGACCGTGGGTAGACCGAATTGCTGGAATCCGAGAATGGCAGCGACGAGCCAGATCGAAGCGGCGATCATGCCAAGCACGATGGTGCCGCGCGGCGCGCGGTAGGGGCGCGCCGCATCGGGCATGTCACGCCGCAGCAGCCAGGCGGCGATGTTCGGCATGCAGATACCGATGAGATAGGTGAAATTGGCCGCGGCGATCATCCACACGGGATCGCCGGCAAGGAGGAAGACGATGGCCGAGCCCGCTGTGAGCGTGGTTGCCGCCCAGGGGCAATCGGTCGGCTTGTAGCGCAGCGACAGGAAGCGGGGCAGCAGCCCGTCATCGGCGAGCTGGGACATCGTGCGCGCGGCGCCCGCCAAGGGCTGCAGCGTGCCGTGGAACATATTCAGCATGACGAACCAGATGGCGGCGGCCTTGCCCAAGCTGCCCAACAACGGCGCGAAGGTGGGGCCGAGTACGGTGGCGAGGTCGCGGCCGAGCGGCTCCGGCCCGAGCACGCCGAGCCACACCACCGGTAACACGATGAAATAGACTCCCGCCATGATGGCCGAAGCCAACATGGCGCGGGGAACGTTGCGGTTGGGGTCCTTGGTCTCGCCCACATGGCACGCCGCTGCTTCGAAAGCGGGCGCGGCAAAGCCGATTAGATAAAGTCCGGCCATGATCGCGGTGAGGTTGCCGAACCAGCCTTCGAACGGTGTGGTGAGGTGATAGTCGAACGACTGTGTCCAATCGACATCGCCGCCCAGGATGGGACTGAGCGCCGAGATGAAGGCGAGCGAGGCCGAGGCGGTGGCTATGGGCATGGCGAGCCGCGCCACCCATTTGATGCCGCAGAGATTCACGAAGCTGAACGTGAGCACGATGGCGATGGCGACCGCCTCGACCGGCAACCAGGGAAAATACCATTGTTGGAGAGCGGAGGCGGACAGCAGCGCCGTGAGGCCGCAGGTCGGGATCCAGCCCCACCAGTAGCAGGTGCCGGTTAGCGCCGAGAGCACGGGGTTATAGGGACGAAACGCTTCCGCGCATGCCGCCGAGATGCCGCCCACGCGGTTCGGCCACATCAAGACCAGCTCGGTCCAAGCGGGGGCCGCGGCCCAACCGAGCAGAACGCCAAAGATCAGCAGAGGGACGGCTGCGCTGCCTTGCCCCAGTATCGCGCCCTGACCGACGAACAGCGCCGTGATCAGGAAGATCATCTGGTTGCTGCCGCCCATGGCAAGCGCGGTGGTTCCGAACCAGCCGAGCACCCGTGGATGGGGAGGCGTGACGCCGTTGTCGCAAGAGGTCAAACTCATCAACCCAGCTCCTGCGCGAGGTTGCTTCCTTACACACGCAATCGACCACAAAACCGTTACCAACACTCTGCCGCCAAAATCGATTGGGGCTCGTGAGTAACCTCGACGGCCCTGGCATTTGTCCTGTCTGAGGGGTCAGCGCGCAGGAGCGGGGGACAAGCCTCGTCCAGTGCCGGGAGCGGACGCCAGACGTGTCGCTGAGGCGTTAACCATAGATTTACCAATGCCGGAAGGAGCGGCGCGATCATGGTAAATGAAACGGAAATTCGCTCTGCCTTGGCGAAGAAGCAAAATGGACCTCTTTCCTCCCAATCAATATCGCGGATGGAATGCGCCGCATGAGAAAAGTCGGCTCGTGAGGCCGCGGGCCGAACCCACGCCAAGCCTCACGCCCCTAAAGCTGCTCGACGATCAACCGCGCGCCATGGAGGCGGAGGATCACGGGATCACCGATCTGCTCATTCAGGGACTTTTGGACCGACTGCCGAAGCCCAATGCGGTCTGGTCACTCGAGGATCGGGCCAAATGGCTGCGCACGGCCGCCAGCATTTTCGGTCTTGTCTACAAGTCGAGCGATGGCGATCACAGGGAGCTCGGTGTTGTGTTGCTCAAGCCGGATGCTGGCAATGCGTCGATGACGGAGACGAACGTCCCCGGCTTCATCGGTCAGTGACGTCGCGCCCCTTATCGACGCCCAAACAAGCGCGCGAAAAAGCCATCCCGCTTCCGCGGCTGAACCAGGGGAGACTTGGCCGGCGCCGAACTCGCCACTTTGCCCTCGCCGCCTGGGGTAAGGCCCACCAGCGTAACCTTGGTGTTCTCCAAGCCATTTCCAGCGACGAGTGCATAAAGCGTGGCGGCATTTTGAGGAGAGAGGCGCACGCAGCCATGTGATGCAGGCGTGCCGAGCCGCTTCACCTCGTTGGTCCCATGAATGGCGTGACCTTCTTTGGTGAAGAACACCGCGTGCGGCATCGGCGCGTTGTCCCATTGCTTGCTGTACCAGATCTCGTTCATGGACCTGGCCGTATAGCTTCCCGAAGGCGTCGAGTATGCCGGCCGGCCTGTCGAGACCGGCCAGTGATACCGCTCAACTCCATCCAGGAAGACCGTCATTCGTTGCGCAGCTTTGTCGATGTTGATGAGGATGGCCGACCCGGCTGGGGTTGCTTCCTGCGATGCAGCTTGAGTTGCCGTTCCCCCTGAAGTCTTGACCGCACACATTCGCCGTCTCGTCCCAGGTCATGCCAGCCGTATCGCAGGCATTTCGCGTCAGAGGCTGGCTCGAGACTTCTGCCGCCTCCGGCATGGTCTCCGCGGCTTGGGATGTGCCGCAGACGTTGGCATTATCATTCCAGGCCATTCCCGCTTTCTCGCAATCAACCCGAGTTAAGGGTTGGCTGAACGCGTTCTCGGCAAACGCCTGATTTGCTGCGAGGGAGACGACGAGCACGAAAACGAGAGATAAGAGTTTCACCTGTGTCAGCTTCCCATTGTTCGAGCCGTAAGGGGCAATAGGCAGGGGCCGGAGTAGCGTGCTGTGATTCGCATTAGACCGCAGCAGCCCGCACAAACCAACCCCTTGCAAGATTCTGGCTCGCTATCGAAACGAGCGTGCCAAACACCAAGTTCCCAATAATAGCGGCGCACTTGTGACCGGCGTCTCACGCGTGGCGCTCGCCGGCTGAAGCGGACCGCTAATGGCGCTTTGAGATGACGGGCTTATTGGGGTCAGTCCGGTCGACCAAGTGCAAGACAGTTGGTTTAGGCCGAACTTCCGGCCGAAGTCCGGCCTGGAGACGCTTCAGTTCAGAACACAGTGGGCGCGGACCGATCGGCTCTCGTCGATCTGGTGCTTGTCTGTCGCATGCTGGCTTTGCGGAAATTGAAAGGGATGTCTCGCTCAGGCTTTCGTCAATGTACCCGGCGACCACATCTACGGCGTTGCGCCACGTCGACCGCAGCGTCCGGAATTGCGAATAGCTAAGAGTAGGCAGGTCCGGTCTCGTCGGAGTTACACGAAGGAGAATTCCCTCGCCTTGCTTCACTCCTTCTATGCGATACCCTCGATGATGAGCCTCCTGCCTCACCGACACTAGCCTCATTCCCTATCATCCCACTTTCGCCACAAATTGAAAAGTGGCTAAGGAGTCCCCAGGCCTCAATGCGGCGAAGATTTGGGGGGAGCGTTATCTTCGAGGGCGCTAACTTCGACCTGTTGGGCCAGGTCCTCGGCGTAAGCCGCCAACCGTTCTTCGCCCGCGGCGGTGAGGAGGATGACAACCTCCGCCAGCCTGCTT
Organism: uncultured Alphaproteobacteria bacterium; assembly: GCA_963798815.1. Taxonomy (GTDB): domain Bacteria; phylum Pseudomonadota; class Alphaproteobacteria; order Rhizobiales; family Methyloligellaceae; genus Methyloceanibacter. Next base: position 1,261,634 of record CAWCUW010000002.1, on the reverse strand, counting down.
GAAACTGTCGCGAGCAGCGCGGTCCGGTCCAAGGCAGCCCCTCGTAGGCGGGAGAAGTTGGATTGCCACTCCTGACAGCCTACCGCTTCAAGTAGACGTGCCGCATTGGCGCATAGGGATTAACCCCAAAAAAGGCACGGTCGCCTTGTTGCATTGCACCGCTACACCAGCTTCTTGATTTCGGCCTTGAAAGCCTCGGCGAGGTCGGGGCGGGCGAGGGCGTAAGCGACATTAGCGGTGAGGAATCCGACCTTAGAGCCGCAATCGAAGGTGCGCCCCGCATATTTCACCGCATAGAAGGGCTGGCGTTTGAGCAGCGCGAGCATCGCGTCGGTGATCTGAATCTCGCCGCCCGCGCCCTTCTCCTGCGCGGAGAGAATCTCGAAGATCTCGGGCTGCAGGATGTAGCGGCCGAGAATGGTGAGGTTCGAGGGCACCGTTCCGGGCTTGGGCTTCTCCACCATGCCGTCGATGGGAAGCACCCGGCCATCGCCTTTGCCGGCTAGGCTGACCACGCCGTAATTCTTCGCCTGATCCTCGGGGACGGGCTCCACCGCGATGATGTTGCCGCCAAGATCGGCGTAGGCGTCGAGCATCTGCGCGAGGCAGCCTTTGCCCTCGGTCTGCACCAGCACGTCGGGGAGCAGCAGCGCGAACGGCTCGTTGCCGACCAACTCGCGCGCGCACCATACCGCATGGCCTAAACCGAGCGGCTCCTGCTGGCGCGTGAAGCTGGTGGTGCCGGGCCCGGGCAGATCGCTATTGAGCGCTTCCAGCTCAACCGTCTTGCCGCGCTCTGCGAGCGTCTGCTCGAGCTCATATTGGCGGTCGAAATGGTCCTCGATCACGCCCTTGTTGCGGCCGGTGACGAAAATGAAATGCTCGATGCCGGCTGCGCGCGCTTCGTCGACCACATGCTGGATCAGCGGCCGGTCGACCACCGTCAGCATTTCCTTCGGCATGGCCTTGGTCGCGGGGAGGAAGCGAGTGCCAAGCCCCGCCACGGGGAACACGGCCTTGCGCACGCGAGCAGCCATCCGGGTCCTCGTTATGGTTAGCGCGATAGGCGGGAGGGCGATCCAGCCCGATTAGAAGTCCTCAACCTCTATCCGATAGCTAGCAAGGAATTGCAAATGGCTCTCGTGGTAAGGTTTCTCGCATGAGTGTTCTGGTCACGGGTGGGGCTGGCTTCATCGGCAGCCATATGGTCCTCGAACTGCTCGATGCAGGCGAGGATGTGGTCGTGCTCGACAATCTGTCGACCGGCTTCCGTTGGGCGGTGCCGGATGCGGCCAAGTTCGTCGAGGGCAATGTCGGCGACTCCGCGCTCTTGCGCCGGCTACTCGCCGGCAACGGGATCGACGCCATCATTCATTTCGCCGGATCGATCGTCGTGCCCGAGTTGATCGCCGATCCCCTCGGCTATTATCTCAACAACACCTGCAACTCGCGCTCGCTGATCGCCGCGGCGGTCGAGGCCACGGTGCCGCATTTCATCTTCTCCTCGACGGCGGCCGTCTACGGTATGCCGAAGGAAAATCCAGTCGCCGAGAACGCCGTGCTCGAACCGATCTCGCCTTACGGTACCTCGAAGCTGATGACCGAGATCATGCTGCGCGACACGGCAAGAGCACATCCGCTACGCTACGTGGCCTTGCGCTATTTCAATGTCGCCGGCGCCGATCCGCAGGGGCGGAGCGGTCAATCCACGGCGCGGGCCACGCATCTCATCAAGGTCGCGTGCGAAACCGCGCTCGGGGAGCGCCCTTATCTCGAAGTGTTCGGCACCGACTATCCGACGCAAGACGGCACCTGTATCCGCGACTACATCCATGTGAGCGATCTCGTCCGCGCACATCTCGACGCGCTGCGCTATCTCCGCGCCGGCGGTAAGAGCGAGGTGCTGAATTGCGGCTACGGCAGCGGCTTTTCCGTGCTCGATGTGATCGGTTCGGTGAAGCGCGCGTCGCAGAGCGATTTCACCGTGCGGATGGCTGAGCGCCGGGACGGCGATCCCGCTGCCATCGTCGCCAAGGCCGACCGGATCAGCGAGGTGCTCGGCTGGGAGCCACGGCTCAACGACCTCGACACCATCGTCGGCCACGCGCTTGGCTGGGAAAAGCGGCTGATCGAATACCGGGCTGCCTCGTAACTCCGCGCCATTTTGCCTTTGCGCCGCCTTAAAGCGCCCGCCAGAATCGGTTCGGGAAGCCTCGAATCGTGCGGCGCTAGGCCAAGGCGGGCGGGATGTCGGCTACAAGACTTTGGCGGATCGGTCTGGCCTTGATACTCGCGCTTGCCGCTGCGGTACCGGCCGGGGCGCAGGCTGCCGACGATGACATTGCCGTCTACAAGCGCGAGGTGGACAAGGGCTTTGCCGCCTGGCTGCAAGCGTTGTGGCCGGACGCCGAAGCGGCTGGGGTCTCGCGCCAGACTTTCGACGCCAACATCAAAGGACTCAAGCTCGACTGGTCGCTGCCGCAGATTACGCCACCCGATCCCGCTTATCCCGGCGGCCCCGCGCTGCCTGCGGCCTTGAAGCCGAAGCCGCGCCATCAGGCTGAGTTCGATGTGCCAGAGCTCTATTTTAGCAAGGGCGCCCTGAGTTCGCTCGCCGCCACCGGACGCGGCAAGTACAAGCAGCTCGGTCAGACTCTCGGGGCGATCCAGCAAAAATATGATGTGCCGGCGAGCATCGTCGTCGCCATTTGGGGACGGGAATCCGGCTTCGGCAAGGCGGAGATGCCGTTCGACGCGCTGTCGGCCATCGCCACGCAAGGCTACATGGGGCGGCGGCCCGACGTGTTCCGCCAGGAGGTCATTGCCGCGCTCAAGATCATGGAGGAGGGACACGCGACGCGGGCGGAGATGCGCAGCTCCTGGGCCGGCGCCATGGGCTACACCCAGTTCCTGCCGTCGGATTTCGAGAAATATGCCGTCGATTTCGACGGCGACGGGCGGCGCGACATCTGGAGTTCGGTGCCCGACGCGCTCGGTTCGACCGGCAATTCGCTGCATAGCCAAGGTTGGGACGGCAAACAGACTTGGGGCTATGAGGTCACGCTGCCTAAGGGCTTCGATTGCACCGAGCAGGGGCCGGATAAAGCGCGGCCGATCGCCGAATGGGTCAAGCTTGGCGTCGCGCGGGTTAAGGATCGGCCGTTCCCGGAGGACAAGCTTCAGGATCCGGCCTTTCTCGTGCTGCCCGCTGGTTTGAAGGGGCCCGCGTTCCTCGCCACCAACAATTTCTCGGTGCTGAAGCTCTATAACAATTCCGACGTCTACGCGCTTTTCGTCGGGCACGTCGCCGACATGATCGCCGCCAACGCGCCGGTGGAGTTCGCCGGCGAATGGCAACCGGTCGAGCGCCTGCCGCGCGAGCGCATCCAGCGCTTCCAAGAGGCGTTGGTGGCGAAGGGCCACGATGTCGGGAAAGTGGACGGGCTGGCCGGTTTCAAGACGCGGCGCACCATCGGCATCGAGGAGCAGAAGCTCGGGTTGCCGCTGAGCTGTTATCCTAACAAGACGGTGGTGGATGCGGTGCTCAAGCAAGCAGGCGCCGCCGCGGCGCAATAGTCGCCGAGCGAGGAAAGCCGCCATTGCCTGCCTAGGTTTTGCCCGGCAGGCTTGTTAAGGTCGTCGCATGCGAATCGCTCAGAGTTCTAAGTCGTTGATCCTCAACGCCGGATCGGCCGTTCTGCTGGTCTTGGCGTTTCCACACCTCGCCGCGGCGGCGAGCCCACAGGCTTGCGTTGAGAGCCTGTGGCCGGCCGCCAGAGGCGCCGGCGTGACCCGCGCAACGTTCGATCGCGCCCTGCAAGGGTTTACGCCCGATCCCGAAGTGGTCGAGGCCGCCAATTTCCAGCCCGAATACGTGAAGCCGATCGGCGAATATATCGACCGCGCCGTGTCGGATAAGCGCGTGGAGACGGGCAAGCAGAAGCTCGTCGAGAATCAGGCGCTGCTCGGCTCGCTGGAGACGCGCTACGGCGTCGACCGGCATATCATCCTCGCGATCTGGGGCGTCGAATCGAATTACGGCACGCAGCCCGGCGACAAGAACGTGATCCGCTCGCTGGCTACGCTCATCTGCACCGGCACCAAGGCCAAGTTCGCCAAGCCGCAGCTCGTCTCGGCGCTCAAGATCCTGCAGCGGGGCGATATCGGCCTCGATGGGATGAACGGCTCATGGGCCGGCGCGATGGGCCACACCCAGTTCATTCCGACCACCTATAGCGCTTACGCAGTCGATCAGGATGGCGACGGCAAGCGCGACATCTGGGGCAATGTTCCCGATGCACTCGCCTCGACCGCAAGCTATCTCAAAGTGTCGGGGTGGCGTCCCGGCGAGACCTGGGGTTACGAGGTAGCGCTGCCCAAGGGCTTCGATCCCAAGCGTGTCAACGAGAACACCCTCAAGTCGCTCGGCGACTGGCAGAAGATCGGCATCGTGCGGGTTAACGGCGAAGCCTATCCAAGGCTATCCGACAAAGCCTCGCTGTTCGCGCCGGAGGGGGTGCGCGGACCCTCCTTCCTCCTGCTCAATAATTTCCGCGCGATCCTCCACTACAACGCGGCGAAGTCCTACGCGCTCGCCATCGGGCACCTGGCCGACAGGATCAGGGGCGGGGGGCATTTCGTGCATTCCTGGCCGACCGACGAGACACATCTGTCGCTCGAGCAGCGCACCGAGTTTCAGCGGCTGTTGATCGCGCAAGGTCTCATGGCCGGCGAACCGGACGGGGTGATCGGCCCGGCGACGCTCGAGGCGGTCAAGACCTATCAGCGGTCAAAGGGGCTTGGGGTGGACGGATATCCGAGCCTCAGTCTGCTCAAGCGATTGCAGAGCGAGCCGCCGCGCCCCGCGGCCGCGCAAGCCCAACCCACCAATGCCGACGAGGTGCCACCCGCCGATGTTGGTGCTCCGGAGCAAACCGGCGCGGCCCAGCAGCAGCCAGAACAATGATGCGAGGCACTTGGCGTTGCCGCTGGAAGGGATTACCAGTGTGCCCGAGAGGGGCGAACTGAGGGCGGACCCGACGGAGGGTCCGGACGATTATGTTTCGTAGCGTGTTCTGGTTTGGCGCAAGCGGCCCCGCGGGGGGCTGGCACAACGTGGCATTTGGCGTTGCCGCCCTGCTGGCCGCGCTCGCCGTTTGGCAGCCGCCTGCGCTCGCGCAGCAAGCAACGCCTCCCGTGCAGCGCAGCTATATCAACCCCTTCCCCAACGGCGACCGCTATCGCGTCCTCGTGCTCGGCGACGCGCTCGGCGACGGCTTGTGGCAGGGCCTCTATCGCGCTTTCGATGACGACGCGACGCTTGAGTTCATCAACCGCTCCAAACCCTCGACCGGCTTCGCGCGGTCAGAAGTCATATGACTGGAGCAAGGAAATTGGCGATCAACTCAAAACCGACACCTATCAGATCGCCGTCCTCATGTTCGGGTCGAACGACGCGCAGCCAATCAAGAGCGGCAAGGATTGGCTGAAGGTCGGCAGCGAGGGCTGGCACGAGGTCTACGGCCAACGGGTCGAGGCCCTGATCAAGAAGCTTAGAGCGGCGAACATCGCCGTGTATTGGGTCGGCCTCCCCATCATGCGCAGCCCCGCTCAAAGCAGCGATGCCGAGGCGCTGAACGAGGTCTATCGCGAGAAGGCGTTCATCAACGGCGCCAAGTACATCGACACCTGGAACGGCTTCACCGACGACGGCGGTCGGTACAGCGCCTACGGTCCCGACATGACCGGGCAGGTCAAGCGGCTCAGGGCCGACGACGGCGTGCTGTTCACCATGCGCGGCTATCTCAAGCTGGCCCATTTCGTGGACAAGGAGCTGCGCCGCGATCTGAACCTGGCGAAGCTGGAGCGGAACATCCCGCTCGCCGGCAACGAGGAAGAGCAAGCCAAGGTGATGGGACGCGACGTGATTCCCGGCCGGTCGGATCCGTCGCAGCCCGCGCCGACCGCCGACCAGCAAGACGCGGCGGCCAACCCCAATCCCGTGCCCGGCTCGCCGGAGCAGCAGTCACCAGGGCAGCAAGCTCAAGGCGAGCAGGCGGCCGAGCTCCAGCACAGCAATGTCGGCGACGTCAATCTGGTGAGGCCGGCGATCGATCAGTCGCTGCAAGCGGCGCAAGGGCTTGCACCGCAGACGTCTGCCTCCGCCAATCCGGAGGCCGAGATGGTCACCAGCGAGCTCAGCACCGGGTTGACGGCTGTCGCCACCATCTCCGCCCTGACGGATTTGTCGCTCGCGTCATCGCGGCCGCGATTGCCGCTCTCGCAACGGCCCTATTACAAGGTGCTGATCAAGGGTGAGCAGCCCAAGCCCAAGGCCGGCAGGGGCGACGATTTCGCCTGGCCGCCGGGCTGAGGGGCACGTCGAGCGGCTCAACGCGGCAGCGCGGTTTTTCCCATCAGGAATTTGTCGATGGCGTGCGCGGCTTGGCGCCCCTCGCGAATCGCCCAGACGACGAGCGATTGGCCGCGCCGCATGTCGCCGGCGGCGAACACCTTGGCGCGCGAGGTGTGGTAGTCGACCTCGTTCGCCTTCACATTGCCGCGCGGGTCGAGGTCGACCCTGAGCTCCTTGACCATGCCTTCCTGCACCGGATGCAGGAAACCCATGGCGAGCAGCACGAGGTCGGCCGGGATCGGGAATTCGGTGCCCGGCATCGGCTTCATCTGACCGTCGAGGCGAATGCATTCGAGCTGCTCGACCTTACCGTTTGAGCCGAGGAACCGCGTGGTGGCCACGGCGAAATCGCGCGCGGCGCCTTCGGCCTGGCTCGAGGAGGTGCGCAGCTTGAGTGGCCAGTTCGGCCAGGTGAGCGCCTTGTTCTCCTTCTCCGGCGGCTGCGGCAGGATTTCGAGCTGCGTCACCGAAACCGCGCCCTGGCGGAACGAGGTGCCGATACAGTCGGAGCCGGTATCGCCGCCGCCGATCACCACCACCTGCTTGCCTTCGGCGAGTATCGGCGCGACGTCGCCCTGCGGCTCGCCGGAGACGCGGCGGTTCTGCTGCGGCAAGAAGTTCATGGCGAAATGGATGCCGGCGAGCTCGCGGCCGGGCACGGCGAGGTCGCGAGGCTGCTCCGCGCCGCCCGCGAGCAGGACGGCGTCATAGTCGCGCTCGAGCTTCTTGACGGAGAGATCGCGGCCGACATGGACACTGCAGTGGAAGGTGACGCCCTCAGCCTCCATCTGCTTGGCGCGGCGCTCGACGATATATTTCTCCATCTTAAAATCGGGGATGCCGTAGCGGAGCAGGCCGCCGGGGTAGGCGTTCTTCTCATAGACATGCACGTCGTGGCCGGCGCGAGCGAGCTGCTGGGCGGCGGCGAGCCCCGCGGGACCGGAGCCTACGACCGCCACGCGCTTGCCGGTCTTCGTCTCAGGCGGCAACGGCGTGACCCAGCCTTCGTCGAAGGCCTTGTCGGCGATGGCGCATTCGATGGATTTGATGGTGACGGGCACGTCGATGATGTTCAGCGTGCAGGCGGCCTCGCACGGCGCCGGGCAGATGCGGCCCGTCACTTCGGGGAAATTGTTGGTCGAGTGCAGGTTCTGCGCCGCCACTTCCCAGTCGGAGTGATAGACGAGGTCGTTCCAGTCTGGGATCTGGTTGTTCACCGGGCAGCCGGTGTGGCAATAGGGAATGCCGCAATCCATGCAGCGCGCGGCCTGGCGGCCGATCTCGGCCTCGCTCGGCGGGATGACGAACTCGCGGTAATGGCGAATGCGATCGGAGGCCGGCTGGTAGGCCCGGTCCTCGCGTTCGATCTCCAGAAAGCCCGTGATCTTACCCATCAAACCCATGCTCTTGGTCCAAACTCCCGCCGACGGGCGATCCTCCAAGTAGTCACCCTACGCCTCGCTCCGTCAAGCGCCGCCCATCCTCGCGCGGCAAAGCCACTGCCTGGCTCTTCCCAGGCATCTTGGCTCCTTCGCGTTGAGGATTACTTGCCGTTGCCGCCGTTGCCGCGCAAGCCGATCTCGATCTCGCCGAGACCCGCTTTGTCGACCGACTGCTGCCGCGCCATCTCTTCCAAGGCGCGGCGATATTCCACCGGCATCACCTTGACGAATTTCGGCAGGTAGGACGCCCAATCGTCGAGGATCGCCTTGGCGCGCGTCGAGCCGGTGTAGTGGAGATGGTTCTCAATTAGCTGATAGAGCCGCTCCTCGTCGAAGCGAGTCATGTCGGTGAAATCGACCAGGCCGTGGCTCTCCAGATCGCCGGTCTGATGGCGGCTCCGCTCCATGACCTGGTTTTCGCTCGGGATCGGCTCGAGATCGACCATGGCGAGATTGCAATGGCGCTCGAAATCGCCGTCCTCGTCGAGCACATAGGCGATACCGCCGGACATGCCGGCGGCGAAATTGCGTCCCGTGAGGCCGAGCACGACCACCACGCCGCCGGTCATATATTCGCAGCCATGGTCGCCGGTGCCCTCGACCACGGCGATGGCGCCCGAATTACGCACGGCAAAGCGCTCGCCGGCGATGCCGCGGAAATAGCATTCGCCGGAGATGGCGCCGTACAGCACCGTGTTGCCGACGATGATCGATTTCTCCGGCACGATGGCGGAGTTCGCCGGCGGGCGGACGATGATGCGGCCGCCCGACAGGCCCTTGCCCACATAGTCGTTGCCCTCGCCGACGAGGTCGAGCGTCACGCCATGCGCGAGCCATGCGCCGAAGCTCTGGCCGGCCGAGCCCTTGAAGCTGACCCAGATGGTGTCCTCGGGCAGGCCGGTATGGCCATAGCGCTTGGCGATCTCGCCCGAAAGCATGGCGCCGGCGGTGCGATTCAAGTTCCTGATCGGCAGGTCGAGCTTGACCGGCTTCTTCTCCTCGATCGCCTCGCGGGCAAGCTCGATCAGCTGGCGGTCCAGCACCTTGTCGAGGCCGTGGTCCTGCCGCTCGGAATTGTAGATGGCGACCTCGGGCGGCACGTCCGGCCTATGGAAGATGCGGGTGAAGTCCAGTCCCTTGGCCTTCCAATGGTCGATGGCCTGGCTCTTATCCAGGATCTCGGTCTGGCCGATCATCTCGGAGAAGGTGCGGAAGCCGAGCGCGGCCATGTATTCGCGCACTTCCTCGGCGACGAAGAAGAAGAAATTGATGACGTGCTCGGGCTTGCCCTGGAATCTCGCGCGTAGCACCGGGTCTTGCGTGGCGACGCCGACCGGGCAGGTGTTCAGATGGCATTTGCGCATCATGATGCAGCCGGCGGCGATCAAGGGCGCGGTGGCGAAGCCGAACTCGTCGGCGCCGAGCAGCGCGCCTACGACCACGTCGCGGCCGGTGCGCACGCCGCCATCGACCTGCACGGCGATGCGGCCGCGCAAGCGATTGAGCACCAGCGTCTGCTGGGTCTCGGCGAGGCCGATCTCCCAGGGTGAGCCGGCATGCTTGATCGAGGTGAGCGGCGAGGCGCCGGTGCCGCCCTCGAAGCCGGCGATGGTGACATGATCGGCGCGCGCCTTGGAGACGCCGGCCGCGACCGTGCCGACACCGACCTCGCTCACCAACTTGACGCTGACATCGGCGGCCGGGTTCACGTTCTTCAGATCGTAGATCAGCTGCGCCAGGTCCTCGATCGAATAGATGTCGTGATGCGGGGGCGGGGAGATCAGCCCGACGCCCGGCGTCGAATGGCGCACCTTGGCGATGACGGCGTCAACCTTGTGGCCAGGCAACTGGCCGCCTTCGCCGGGCTTGGCCCCTTGCGCCATCTTGATCTGCATCATGTCGGCGTTCATCAGATACTCGGCGGTCACGCCGAAGCGGCCCGAAGCCACTTGCTTGATCTTCGAGCGCATCGAGTCGCCGTTCGGCAGCGGCTGGTAGCGATCGGCTTCCTCGCCGCCTTCGCCGGTGTTCGACTTGCCGCCGATGCGGTTCATGGCGATGGCGAGCGTGGTGTGCGCCTCGCGGCTAATGGAGCCGAACGACATGGCGCCGGTGGCGAAGCGCTTGACGATCTCCTTGGCGGGCTCGACCTGATCGAGCGGGATCGGCTTGCGGCCCATCTCCTCGGCGGTCTTGATGCGGAACATGCCGCGCAACGTCAGCAGTTGCTCGGTCTGCTCGTTGATCTGCTTGGCGTAGGAACGGTATTTCTCGGGCAAGGCGCCGCGCACCGCGTGCTGCAGATCGGCGACCACTTGCGGGCGCCACATATGCGCCTCGCCGCGAATGCGATAGGCATATTCGCCGCCGACCTCGAGGGCCTCGCGCAGCACTGGCGCATCCGAGAAGGCAAGCTGATGCCGCTCGACGGTTTCGCGCGCGATCTCTTCCAGCCCGACGCCCTCGACCTGGCTGTTGGTGCCGGTGAAATATTTGGCGACGAAATCGGATCGGAGGCCCACCGCATCGAAGATCTGCGCGCCGCAATAGGATTGGTAGGTCGAGATGCCCATCTTCGACATCACCTTGAGCAGGCCCTTGTCGGTCGCCTTGATGTAGCGTTTGACCGCTTCCTCAGGCGTGAGCTCCTCGTCGATCTCGGGCAACATCGCCTCGATGGTCTCGAAGGCGAGATAGGGATTGATCGCCTCCGCGCCGTAACCGGCAAGCGTCGCGAACTGATGCACCTCATAGGCCTCGCCGGTCTCGACCACCAGGCCGACGGAGGTCCGCAAGCCACAGCGGATCAGATGATGATGCACGGCGGAGGTCGCGAGCAGCGAGGGAATGGGCACGCGGTCGGGGCCGGTGGCGCGGTCGGACAAGATGATGATGTTCTCGCCCGAGCGCACAGCCTCCTCGGCGCGCTTGCAGAGCTTGTCGAGCGCCTTGCCCATGCCGGCGGCGCCGTGGTCGGCGCCAAAGGTGATGTCGAGCGTGACGGTGCGGAATTGGTTGTCGGCGACCTCGCCGATGCCCCGGATGCGCTCCAGATTGTCGTTGGTGAGGATCGGATGCGCCGCCTCGAGCCGCTTCTGCTTCGAGGTGCCTTCGAGGTCGAGCAGGTTCGGTCGCGGCCCGATAAAGGTCACGAGCGACATGACGAGTTCCTCGCGGATCGGGTCGATCGGCGGGTTGGTCACCTGGGCGAAGTTCTGCTTGAAATACGTGTGCAGCAGCTTCGGCTTGTTGGACAGCGCCGAGATCGGCGTGTCGGTGCCCATCGAGCCGACAGCCTCCTGGCCGGACTCGGCCATCGGCAGCATCAGGAACTTGGTGCTCTCCTGCGTGTAGCCGAACGCCTGCTGCCGATCGAGCAGGCTGACATTGGTGCGCGGCGCGGGCGCGGCGCCCCCGGGCAGCTCATGCACGCGGATCTGGGTGCGGTCCAGCCATTGCTGATAGGGATGTGCCGAGGCGAGCTCGGCCTTGATCTCCTCGTCGGAGACGATGCATCCCTTCTCCAGGTCGATGAGCAGCATCTTGCCGGGCTGGAGCCGCCATTTTTCGACGATGGTTTCTTCGGCGATCGGCAGCACGCCGCTCTCGGACGCCATGATCACCAGGCCGTCGTCGGTGACGAGGTAGCGCGCGGGGCGCAAGCCGTTACGGTCGAGCGTGGCGCCGATCTGGCGCCCGTCGGTGAAGGCCATGGCGGCGGGGCCGTCCCAAGGCTCCATCAGGCAGGCGTGATATTCGTAAAAAGCGCGGCGCTTGGCGTCCATCAGCGGATTGCCGGCCCACGCCTCGGGAATCAGCATCATCGCCGCATGCGCGAGCGAGTAGCCGCCTTGTACCAGGAACTCGAGCGCGTTGTCGAAGCAGGCGGTGTCGGACTGGCCCTCGTAGGAAATCGGCCAGAGCTTCTCGATGTCGGGACCGAACAGCGGCGAGGATACGCTCGCCTGGCGCGCGGCCATCCAGTTGAGATTGCCGCGCAGCGTGTTGATCTCGCCGTTATGGGCGACCATGCGATAGGGGTGGGCGAGCTTCCAGGACGGGAAAGTGTTGGTCGAAAAGCGCTGATGCACGAGTGCGAGCGCCGAGGCGAATAGCGGATGATGCAGATCGGGGTAATACGCCCCGAGCTGATAGGCGAGGAACATGCCCTTGTAGACGATTGTGCGGCAGGACAGCGATACGGTATAGAATCCGATGTCGCGGCCGCCGGTGTCGCCGTTGATGGTGTTGGAGATCACCTTGCGCAGCAGGTAAAGCCTGCGCTCGAAATCGTCCTCGTCCTCGACGTCGGGCCCGCGCCCGATAAACACCTGGCGGTGGGTCGGCTCTGTCTCGATCACCGAGGCGGACAGGCAGGAATTGTCCGACGGCACGTCGCGCCAGCCGAGCAGCTTCAGCCCCTCCGCCTCGACGACGCGCTCGACCACGGACTCGCAATAGATGCGCTGCGCGCGATTGCGCGGCATGAACATGTGGCCGACGGCGTAATGCCCGGGCTCGGGCAGCTTGATCCTGAGCGGCGCGGTGACTTCCTTTAGGAACTCGTGCGGGATCTGCACCAGGATGCCAGCGCCGTCGCCTGCCAGCGGGTCCGCGCCCGTGGCCCCGCGATGGGTGAGGTTCTCCAGGATCTGGATGCCGTGCTCGATGATCTTGTGGCTCGGCCGACCCTTGAGGTCGGCGACGAAGCCGACGCCACAGGCGTCATGCTCGCGCTTCGGATCATAGAGTCCTTGCGCGGGCGGCGGCGAAGGCCACGCCGAATTTGCCGAACGCGAAAACGACCCACCAGATGCCATCGTCACATGAAACCTCGGCCACGCCTCACGCCCGCGAGAGGGGGCCAGAAAAGCCTTGGCCAGCGGCCGGACCTTCATCAGCTAAGAGCGTGTAGCGGCTGAAAGCGAAGACCCGGCTAAAGTGTTGGCGGAGACCCTGAAGCGCTCCCGCCGTAGTCTCCGGACAAAGGTCAGTAAGCCTGTCCTATTCGCCCTATAAATGACAGATTTCCGGGACGCGCACAAGCGCGGATTCTGCCCTCTGCTCACCGCTGCTGGCGTCACTGTGATTTGACGTGAAGTTGCCACCCCGGGCTTACTCACGGCCTAACCAATCGCGCCGGCACGGAGTTCCGGGGCAAACGCAATTTCGAGCTTGGAGGGTTTGGAAGCATGAACGATCAGGCCAAGAGAATGACGGGACTCGCAGTGGCTTGCGCCTTTTCCGCGGCGCTTTCCCTGGTGGCTGCCAGCGACAAGGCCGCCGCCGCGGAAGGCGACATGGAGAAGTGCTTCGGGGTCGCCAAGGCCGGCGAGAACGATTGCGCCGCCGGCAAGGGCACGAGCTGCGCCGGCACCTCTAAGCTCGACTATCAAGGCAATTCCTGGAAGCTCGTGCCGAAAGGCACTTGCCTCACCATGGAGCTTCCCGATGGCCGCAAGGGCGGCTTCGAGGCGCTCGATCGCGACCTGCCGCCCGCTTAGCGCATGCTTCCGGGTCGAGGTTTTGCGGGGCCGCTTCCACCGCGTGCCGGCGTCGGGCTGAAGGCTGAGCACTATCGCGAGATCATCGATACCGCGCCCGACATCGGCTGGTTCGAGATTCATGCCGAAAATTATATGGGCGAGGGCGGGCCGCCGCATCATTATCTCGGCACGATCCGCGACCGCTATCCGCTCTCGCTGCATGGGGTCGGGCTTTCGATCGGCGGCAGCGGGCCGCTCGATCGGGAGCATCTCGCCCGGCTCAAAGCGCTGATCGAGCGTTATCAGCCGGCGCTGTTCTCCGAGCATCTCGCCTGGTCGAGCCACGACAGTGTCTATCTCAACGATCTCCTGCCGCTGCCCTACACCGAGGAGACGCTCGCGCGCGTTTGCGAGCATATCGAGGAGGTGCAGGAGCGACTTGGGCGGCGCATGCTGCTGGAGAACCCGTCGACCTATGTGGCCTTCTCGGACGCGGCGATGAGCGAGGTCGAATTCCTGCGCGCGGTGGTGCGGCGGACCGGCTGCGGGCTGCTGCTCGACGTCAACAATGTGTTCGTCCAGTCGGTCAATCACGGCTTCGACGCGAGGGCGTTCCTCGACGATTTTCCGGTCGAGCAGGTCGGCGAGATCCATCTCGGCGGCCATGCGGCCGACCACGACGACGACGGCTCGACGCTGCTGATCGACGATCATGGGCGGGAGGTCGCCGATCCCGTCTGGGCGCTTTATGCGCATGCGCTGTCGCGCACCGGCGCCAAGCCGACGCTGATCGAGTGGGATAACGACGTGCCGGCGTGGCCCGTGCTGTTCGCCGAGGCGCAGCGGGCCGATGCCGCCATCGCGGCGCGCCGCTCAAACCGCGTGGCGGTGAACGCATGAGTCGTCTCGCCGATGTGCAGCGCCTGTTCGCGGGTGCCGTGCTCGATACGACTGCGGCCGTGCCGGCGCCGCTGACGCGCCAAGCGGGTGGCGTACCGTCGCGGCGCTTCGGCGTCTATCGCAACAATGTCTATGCCAGCCTGGTCGACGTCCTTGCCGGACGCTTTGCGGTGGTCATGCGGTTGGTGGGCGAAGACTTCTTCCGTGCCATGGCCCGCGTCTATGTCGAGGGCGAGCCGCCACGCTCCGCCGTGCTCATTCGTTATGGCGCGAGCTTCCCCGCATTCGTTGCAGGCTTTCCGCCCGCGGCCGCCGTTCCGTATCTCGCCGATGTCGCGGCGCTCGAATGGGCATGGCATACAGCCTACCATGCCAGTGACGCGGCGCCCATGCCGCTCGCCGATCTCGCGCGCGCGGTCGAGCGCGCCGAGCATGCCGTGCTGTCGCTGCACCCCTCGCTCGGTGTGGTGCGCTCGCTCTACCCCATCGTGTCGATCTTCGAGTTGAATACGCAAGGCGGCGAGGTTCCCGCGACGCGGCTCGAGAGTTGCGAGGACGCGCTGGTGCTGCGTCCCAGGCTCAAGGTCGAAGTGAGGCGGCTCCCGCGAGGCGGCGCGCCGTTCATCCTCGCCCTCAAAGAGAACAGGACCCTGGGCGAGGCCGCCGTCATCGCCGCAGAGGAGGCGCCGGAATTTGCGCTTGAGACCATGCTTGCGGGGCTCATCGCCAGCGGTGCGATCATTGGTATCGGCCCGCTGGCGGACCCAAAGCTTTAACGAGGCGTTACGTGCCGTCGGGGCCGTTAAGTCTCGCGCAAGTTGTGGCTGCTAGGATCGAATGGTTGCCCCCGACGAATGTTTCGCGTGTAGGGGGCAGCAGGTTCTCTCCCAAGCACCTGCTTAAACAGAGAAGGGCGCCCTCACGAGAGCGCCCTTCTTGTTGATTGTCGGTCGCGTTCGCCGGCGATTAGGCCGCCTGGCTGTCGATGACCTTCGGCTTCTCGACCTTGTCGGTCTTGGTCGCGATCGGAATGGTGCGGGGTTTCATGGCCTCGGGCAGCTCGCGCACCAGGTCGACATGCAGCAAGCCGTGTTCGAGGACCGCGCCCTTCACCAGGACATGATCGGCGAGCTGGAATCTCCGCTCGAAGCTCCGCGAAGCGATACCGCGATGCAGGAACGTGGTGTCCTCCTGCTCGGTCCGCTTCTCGCCGCGAATCGACAGAGTGTTCTCCTTCACGTCGATCGAGAGGTCGCCCTCGCCGAAGCCGGCCACGGCCATGGAGATGCGATAGTCATTCTCGCCGACGCGCTCGATATTGTAGGGCGGGTAGCTCGGGGTCTCGCCCTCGAAGCTGGTCAGCGTATCGAGCAGCGAGCCAAGCCGGTCGAAGCCGATGGTGGAGCGATAAAGTGGGGTAAGATCAAAGTGCCTCATGACACATCCTCCTTGAGAAGCGATATGGTGGTTTGCCCGCTCGTGCTCCGAGCCGGGCGGATGGCGCGAAGCCTTGCGGCCTCCGCGCCGAAAAAAATATGGGTGCGGCAAAGTTTGTCTTCAAGAGGTCTAGCGTGCTGAATGCAAAGGGAGAATTGCAACGCGCGCGGAGCGGGCGGGGACTCGTCTTGCGCCTGCCCTGCGGTCGCGGGAACGGCGTGGCGAGGCGGTGCGGCGCTGCTATAAGAGGCGCGTTCGCATGCGCCACAGAGCGGCGCTGAGGCTAGAGGGGCCGCGCGCGTTCATGGATCTGATCAGCACACCCAAGAACCCGATCCCGCTCGGCGCGTCGACCGGTTTCATCGAAGTCCGCAAGGGTTTGCGGCTGCGCTTCGCCAGCTGGCAGCCGGTGCTGCGCGAGCGGCGCGGCACGGTGTGCGTGTTCCCGGGGCGCGCGGAGTTCATCGAGAAATATTTCGAAGTGGTCGGCGAGCTGCGCCGCCGCGGCTTTGCCGTGGCGGTGCTCGATTGGCGAGGGCAGGGGGGATCGAGCCGGCTCACCCGCAACCCGCTCAAAGGCCACGTCAACGATTTCGCCGAATATGAGGAAGATCTCGCCCATTTCATGAAAGCCGTGGTGCTACCGGATTGTCCCGCTCCCTATTTCGCGCTGGGCCATTCGATGGCGTCGATGGTGCTGTTCAGCGCGGCGATCAAACGCGGTTGCTGGTTCACGCGCATGGTGATGACCGCGCCGATGGTGAAGATCGCCGGGCTGCCGATGTCGCATCGGCTGTGCCGCCAGCTCGCCGACGGGCTGACCATGTTCGGTTTCGGCAAGCGTCCGGTGCCGGGCGACGCGGCCAAATATCGTTACGACCAACCATTCGAGGGCAATATTCTGACGTCGGACCGCGAGCGCTATCTGCGCAACCTCTCGGTGCTTCAGGCGGCGCCCGAGATCGCGATCGAGGCGCCGACCATCGGCTGGCTGAAGGCCGCGTTGAATGCGATCGAACGGGTCGGGGGAGAAAAATTCCCGCCGCGCGTCCGCGTGCCGGTGCTGATGCTGGCGGCGAGCGACGATCAGGTGGTACAGAGCGAGGCGATCGAGGAACTCGCCATCCGTTTGCGCGCAGGCTCGCAGATCGTGCTCAGGGGCTCGCGGCACGAGATCCTGCAAGAGCGCGACACCATCCGCGAGCAATTCTGGGCGGCGTTCGACGCGTTCGTGCCCGGCGTCGCGCTTAGCATCGCCAGCTAACCGGTCAGCATCTTCACCGCGGCCGCGTGCACGCGGCTGTCGCCGGCGGCGACGATGTGGCCGCCCTGGCGCGGGTCGCCGCCCTGCCAGGAGGTGACGACGCCTCCGGCCCGCTCGATGATCGGGACCAGGGGGAGAATATCGAATGGCTTCAGACCCGCCTCGACGACGAGGTCGACATGCCCCATCGCCAGCAGACAGTAATTGTAGCAATCGCCGCCGAAGCGCCGCAGACGCACGGCGCGGCTCAAGGCGTCAAAGCGAAGGTGCTCGTCTTCGCTGGTGAAGTAGTCCGTGCTGGTGGTGGCGAGCGACGCCTGAGCAAGCTCGGCGCAAGCGCGCGTGCGCATGATTTTGGTCGTGCCGTCACGCCCGAACAAGGACTCGGTCTCGCCGCTCCAGAAGCGCTCGCGGGTGAACGGTTGGTCCATGAGGCCGAGCAGGGGCGTGCCGGCGCGGGTGAGTCCGATCAGCGTGCCCCAGAGCGGCAGGCCAAGGATAAAGGCGCGGGTGCCGTCGATCGGATCGATGATCCAGCAATATTCGGCGTCGGTCGCCGTCGCGCCGAACTCCTCGCCGAGGATCCCGTGCGAGGGGTAGGCCTGCGCAAGGCCGGCGCGGATGGCGGTTTCGGCGTCCCGATCGGCCTTGGTGACCGGATCGAAGAGATCGCCTCCTTTATGGTCAACGGCGCCGCCTGTCCGGAAATGCGGCAATATGACCGCTCCAGCCTTGTCGGCCAAGGCGTGTGCAGTGGCGAGAAGGGTCTGGAACTCAAGCTCTTTGGGATGGGGCACAGAGACAGCCTAAAGGCGGTTTTACCTTGAGAGTCAAGGCTTCCCGGGTGCAGGGCCAAGCCCCCGAAAGCATGGGCAAAAACCCTCGTGACAGATATGCATCAGTGTTTCGGAAACGCCGCGCGAGGGGTGGTTGCAACCTTGCTTTTTGTGCGGCGCAATGACATATTGTTGCAACGCGGCATAGCTCTCCAGGCCATGCCGCTGCCCTCCTTGGGCGTTTCCTCCCTAGACTTGGGCCGTTCGTTCATTCGAGCGGCCCTTTTTTTGTGCGCTGCTTGGCTGAGCGTATTGGCTATTCGGCCGCCGCGCGAGGGATGGTGAGTCCCAGGATGCCCGGCACAAGGGCCTGGACCATGGCTTCGAGATCGCCGCGCAGCCGCTCGAACCCCGCCGACTTGTCGAAGCTCGTCTCATCCATATAGAGCGCGCGGTTGATCTCGATCTGCAGCACGTGCTGCGACTTATGCGGCCGGCCGTAATGCTCGGTGATGTAGCCGCCGGCATAAGGCTTGTTGAGTGCCACCGCGTAGCCCTGCGCCTTGAGCTGGTTCGCGGCCAAGCGGGTGACTTCGCCGCTGCACGAGGTGCCGAACCGGTCGCCAAGCACAAAGTCCGGGCGCGCGGCGCCCTGATCGGCAATCGGGTTCGACGGCATCGAATGGCAGTCGATGAGCACGGCAAGGCCGAACTCCCTCTGCGCCTCGGCAAGCAATTCAGCGAGCGTCTCGTGATAGGGGGTGTAGAGACGGTTGATCCGCTCGAGCGCGGCGCCGACCGAAAGCGGCTCGCGATAGATCTCATCGGATTCCGGACACGATCCTGGCGATGGTGCCGAGCCCGCCGATCACGCGCACCGATTGCGTGTTGGCGTAATGCGGCAGCCCATCGCGGAACAGAACCGGATCAAGCTCGTAGGGCTCGCGGTTGACGTCGAGATAAGCGCGCGGAAAGTGTGCATAAAGCAGCGGCGCGCCAAGCCGGGTCACGAAGCCGAACAGCTCCTCGACATAAGCGTCCTCCGAGCGCCGGAGCGCCAGGGAATCGAGTCGGGAAGCGGCCAGGAAGGCCTTCGGGTAGACGCGGCCGCTATGGGGCGAGTTGAAAACCAGCGGCACTTTCAGCGCTTTAGGGCGCGCCACGGTAAAGGGCGGCGCCAGCTCGGTCTCGATCGCTTCAGCCTCGCTTGGGCTCATGGAAAATCCCTTAAAGCTGCCGCCTCTGACCAGTCCGACGCCGTGCCAGCACGGAATCGCCTGTAAACTCTGCCAATGAGAGTTGAACCTGTCTAGGCGTGTTCTTCCTTGTGCGCAGACGAATTAGACGCGATGATTTGGGGTTGCAGGGGAGATCGGCCAATGCGGCCTAGCGCCCGGGCAAGCCTGAAATTACCAAGTCTTTTACCAAGTTTGTGTACGCCGAAAGGCGAGAGTTAGGGGGACGAGGGATGGAGGCGAACGACCCGCGGGCGCGCAGCGTTCAGCGTATTCTGCTTGCCGAAGACGACGAGGACATGCGTCGCTTCCTGGTGAAGGCCCTGGAGAAGGCCGGCTACGACGTCGTCTCGTTCGGCAATGGACTCGACGCCTATGAGCGGCTGAAGGAAGAGCCCTTCACGCTGCTGCTCACCGATATCGTGATGCCGGAGATGGACGGCATCGAGCTGGCGCGCAAGGCGAGCGAGCTCGATCCCGATCTCAAGATCATGTTCATAACCGGCTTCGCCGCGGTGGCGCTCAATCCTGACAGCCACGCGCCGAAGGATGCCAAGATCCTGTCGAAGCCCTTCCACCTGCGCGACCTGGTCGATCAGGTGGAGCGGATGCTGGCGGCCTGATCCTTTCTTTCAGCTCGGCGCGGGTTGCCTTGGGGCTGCCCTAGCCGATATAGAAGCTCTCCGTTCCTGACCGGAGCCGGGCGCGTAGCTCAGCGGTATGAGCACTGCGTTGACATCGCAGGGGTCGCTGGTTCGATCCCAGCCGCGCCCACCATTCTCTCTAGGCTGATCATTTCCCCGCGACGGGCGCGGCCGGCAAGTTCGGCAGCGTCGCGTATTTGGCGAGGAGCTCCGAGCCGGTAGCGTTCAGATGGCCCGGATTGCGGTAGAGGAACACGCCGTCCATCATCGCGTAGCATTCGGCCGTGTCGCATAAGAGATCGGTGCCGAGCAGCGCCGTGACGTTGGGATAGCGCGCGGCGACGCGTTGAATAGCCGCGTTGGACACGGCGAGATCCTTGCGCACCGAGCTGGCCGGTGTTCCACAGGCGCGGATGTCGTCGCCGCTGCGTTTGGCGGCGATGGCGCAGGCGATCGGCAATCCGGTTTTCTGCCAATGCGGCACCTGACCGATGATCAGCACGGCGATGCCGCGCTCATGCAAATAGCGGACGGTCGCCTCGAGCACCTGCTCCAAGGAGCGGCGAGTCTTGTCGGGGGTCTTGGCGCCGGTGCCGTCGAGCCCAAGCGCGTTGCTTCCCATGCCCTTCTGATAGCTCGCCCAGTTGCCTGACAGGACCGCGAGCTTGAGCTTGGGGTTGGCTTGGAGAAACGCGACGATGCCCTTCTGATAATCCAGGCACATTTCCTCATGGCGGACCGGCTGGCCGCTGCGCCAGGCGCCCAGCAGCGGCGCGCAGGTACTCTGCGTCACTTGCCGGCCGGACAGACCTTGGGCTTTGGCGAGCACGGCGAGCATCGGCACGAAATGATCGGCGTTGGAGTCGCCGAAAATGGCGACGTCGTATGACTGGCCGTCGCTCCGCTGGTGGCCGAAATTGCAGAAATCGTCGTTGCTGAAGATGTTCTCGATGCCATCGCAACTCGGGCGCCGCTCGTTGCCGGTGGAGATCTGGGCGTAGACGGCGCGCGTGGGGGCATCGAGTCGCCAGGCCCAGCCGTCACCGACCTTGATCGCCACGCCGAGGCCAGCCACCGCGATCAACAGACAGAGTGCCGAGACAAGCGCCGCCCGCGTTGACAAGGCATATCGGCCGTGACGCCGCCTGAGCGGCGTTTCGACATAGCGCCAGGACGCCCAGGCGAGCGCCACGCTGGCCAGTACCATCAACGACAAGGTGAGGGCCGCCGGTGCCGCCGGCGACACCAGCCTGGCGAAGCTGAAAATCGGCCAATGCCAGAGATAGAGCGAATAGGAGATCAAGCCGATCCAGACCAGAGGCGCGAACCGCAATAGGCGTCCGACCTGAGGCTGTTTGCGGTTGCAGGCAACGATGATCGCCGCCGTGCTCAGGGTGGCGACCAGCGAGGCCATGCCGGGAAACGGCCGGGTGTCGGAGAATAGAAAGGCGCTCGCCACGATGCCGGCGAAGCCGAGCGCCCCCAAGATCTCGGAGACGGGCTGCGAGAGCTCGATCTGGTCGATGGTGAGAGCGAGCAACGCGCCAATGAGCAGGGCCCAAGCGCGGCAGTGCGGCATGTAGAAGGCGTAGGTCGGCTCAGCGGAGGCAAACACTTCGAACGCCACCAACGATGCGACCATCGCGCCGACGATGATCATGATCGCCGCCTTGCGCGGCAGCCGCGTCACCAGCAACAGCAGCACCAGCGGCCAGATCAGGTAGAACTGTTCCTCGATCGACAGCGACCAGGTGTGCAGCAGAGGCCGCTCTTGCGCTTCGAGCGCGAAATAGTCGGTCGTGCCGTAGAAATGAAAATTCGCGCCGAACAGGGCGGAGGAGGCGAGGCTCCGGCCGAACTCGCTCATCTCTTCGGGCGACATGATGACATAAGCCGCAGCGAAGGAGACGAGGATCACGCAAGCCAGCGCCGGCACGATGCGACGCGCGCGCCGCGCCAGGAAATCCGCCAAGGAGAAGGTCCCGCCGGCGATATCCTTGTGCAGCAGCGAGGTGATCAGAAAGCCGGAAATGACGAAAAAGACATCAACCCCGACAAACCCGCCAGGCACATTGGCAGGCGTCGCGTGATAGCCAACGACGGAAACGATGGCGAGCGCGCGCAGGCCATCGATATGCGGCAAATAGCCGACACGCCGCTCGTGTCGCGCAGCCTGTTCCGGGTTGTATTCCAACTGGTTGACCGGTCGAAGTTACGACGCCCTAGTGCCCATCGTGCAAACTAGGGGGTTCCCGGGTGGCTGTCACTTTGGATTTCGGAGCTTGATTTGGCGCAATGTCGCGGCTGAACCCGGGCCTAGAGTGCATGTGCACGAGTCGATCGTGCAAGGGCCATGTGCCGAAAGCAGGCACGGGGAGAAGTGATGGTAAATTCCAAGCTGCTATGGCCGACCCCAGATGAGGAGCGTCAACGCCAAGACCTGATGGGCGAGATGATGCGAGCGCGTGGGCTGGACGTCGCTGCTGCGTCGCGCGTGGATGGCGGTCTTGCCTTGCTCGAGGCGGCCACGAAATGCCGCCTGTGCCCGGACGAAGAGGCATGCCGCCACTGGCTCGCCGGTGAAGCGGAGTCAACACCTGCTGAGTTCTGTCCCAACGACGCGTTCTTCAGCACCGGCTTGAAAAAGCAGGACTAAAGGGCGCGGGACGAGACCGTGCAGGGCGCGCTTGACAGCGGCATGGCAAATTGCGGCTCGGCCGTCCCGCCTTTGCCGAGGCCGCGCGGCAGGGCCATCTGCACCGGTGTCGGCTTGACGCTGTAGTGGACGTGCGTGCCGCCTGAGCGCGCGTTCAGCCGGTCGGTTTCGGCGCGCGCCCGCTCCTCGGTGTCGAAACACAGAAACACCCCATTGCGAACCACGGGGTGTGACGCCGCCCCGAAGATGCTGTCGGGCCTGCGGTGAGCCCAGACCATGTAAAATTGTGTGTCGCTTTGCATGGAGATCCCCCTCCCGTGCGGATGCAACGCTGCAACGCGCGGCCGCCCATGCCGGTTCCATGGTTCCGGGGAGGGATTTGGGGATTGCACTTACCTCACCCACCGTCGCATTCTAGAGCCGGGGACGAGGGGGAGCAGGGCATGCGGACGGGGGGGCACCGGGCGGGCAATTTTGTCATCTCGCTCGATTTCGAATTGATGTGGGGCGTCAGGGATCACGCCACGCGCGACAGCTATGGACAGAACGTGTTGGGCGGGCGCCGGGCAATCCCGACCATGCTCGATCTTTTCCACAAGCGGGGCATCAGGGCCACCTGGGCCACCGTCGGCGCGCTGCTCTGTGAGAGCAAAGACGAGCTGGTCACCCGGATCAAGCATACGGCCGTAAGCCGCGCCGTGCTCGGCAGCCTCGAGGAAATCGGACCCGATGAGCGGCGCGACCCCTTTCATTTTGGCGCCTCGCTCGCCCGCCGCATCGCCTCCTGCGAGGGGCAAGAGATCGGCACCCACACCTTTTCGCATCGCTGTGCGCTCGAGCCGGGCGAGACGCTCAAGGGTTTTGCCGCCGATGTGTCCTACGCGCTGTTGCAGCTCAGGGAATGGGGCGTCAGGTGCAAGTCGATCGTGTTTCCGCGCAACCAATACGCTCCGGCGCATCTTGAAGCGTGCAGCCTGCTCGGCCTTACGCATTTCCGCGGCAACGAGCAGGCCTGGTTCTACGCCACGGCTTCGGGCGATAAGCAAACCAAGCCGCGCCGGCTTTGCCGCCTTGCCGACAGCTATGTCAATCTATCGGGAGCGAACGTGTCCGTTCCGCGCGACGGGGAGGGACCGCTGGTCAATGTGCCGTCGAGCCGGTTTCTGCGCCCTTTCCACCCGCAGCTGGCTCCGCTCGACGGCTTGCGGCTCAGGCGCATCGAGAAGGCGATGGAGCAAGCGGCGCTGACCGGCGGCACGTTTCATCTGTGGTGGCATCCGGAGAATTTCGGGGCGAACCTGGCGGAAAATTTGCACGTGCTTAGCCGCGTGCTTGATGTATTCGAGAGGCTGCGTGGGGAGCATGGGATGTGGAGCCGGTCCATGCACGAGCTTGCCAAGCGCGCGGCCGTTGCCCAGGCGCCTCGCGCCGCCTAACCAGGTCAGGTGCGCGAATGAATTGGGCCCGCAAGCGTGCCATCGACGTTCATGACGAAACGGCCGGTTATTTCTCGGCCGAGTATGCGAGCGACAACGTCCACGATTCTCCCTTCCGTTACGGCCGCTCGCTGATCGACGAGCGTTGGCGGAAGGTTGTCGAGAAGCTGCCCGCCGGGGCGCATTGTCTCGACATCGGTTCCGGCATCGGCGCCTATATGGCGCGGCTGCTCGAAGCAGGCCTACAGGTGCGCGGGATCGAGCCAAGCGGCGAGATGCGCAAGCTGGCGCAAGAGCGGGTGCCGGAAGGGCTGGTCGCTGACGGCTCGGTCACCGACTTGCCCGCCGGCGATCGGACGCTCGACTTCATCTATGCGATCGAGGTGTTCCGCTATCTCGACACGGCCGACAATATGCGGGGGCATCGCGAGATTTTCCGGGCGCTGAAGTCCGGCGGCGTCTATTTCGGCACCTATGTGAACAGATGGGCGCTCGATTTCTACCGGCCCTTCGTCGCGCTGCAAAGGGCGCGGGACACGCTGCTGAAGGCGACCCCCCGCTACCACGTCGAGTTCGAAACTCCGGCGTCGCTGCGCAAGAAGCTGGCGGGGGTCGGCTTCGAGAACATCGAGATCAGGGGAGCGATGTTTGCCCCCTTGCGTCCGCTACACAAGCTTTCGCCGCAAGGGGCCACGGCCGTCTCGAGATGGTCCTTGCCGCGCGAGGCATGGCTCTCCGACCGCGCCATGTCGCGGCCCTTCGCCGGCCATCTCATCGCCATTGCCCGGCGGGGAAGCTGATCCAGAGCAATCCGGTTCGCTTGCTTGCCTCAGGCCTGGACCAGCACCTTGAAGCCCCCATAGATCATACGTTTTGCGTCGAACGGCATCTCCGTGGTGGCCATCATGCTGGCGAGGCGTTTGTCCTTCATGACCTTGGCGTTCACCTTGTCGCGGTGTGCGCGCGACTTGTAGACGATGAAGGAGAAGAACACCGTCTCGTTCGGCTTGCGTTTGACGCTGCGCGGAAACGAGGTGAGCTTGCCCATCTTCACGTCGTCGGCGATGCACTCCTTGAAGTCGAGCGCGCCGTGCTCGCGCCAGAGCTTGCCTGCTTTCTTCGCCATGCGCCGGTAGGCCTCTACTTTCTTCTTCGGCCCCGGCACGACGAATCCGTCGACATAGGGCATGGGCACGACTCCGCGTTTTAGTGGGGTTGGGGGCTCGACGTCAGCTCTGCCTCGGCTTCTCGCAATTGATCATCCACGGCGTGCCGAACCGGTCGGTCAGCATTGCGAATTTCTGGGCCCAAAACGTTTCGGTCAGCGGCATGTCGACGGTGCCTCCCTCGGAGAGCGCGGTGTAGACGCGCTCGGCCTCGGCGGGCTCGTCAATTCCTAGCGTCACCATGAAGCCTTGCATCTTCTGGAAGCGGTTGGCTGGCGCATCCGAGCCCATGAGGAGCTTATCGCCGATTGTCATACGCGCATGAATGATCAAGTCGCACTGCTCCGGCGTTGAGGGTTGATCGGACGGCATGTCGGCGCGAGTTATCATCGCCACGATCTTACCGCCCAGAACCTTGGCGTAGAACTCGAAGGCCTTACGACAGGTGCCGTCAAATACCAGATACGGATTCAGGTTCATCGATACGCTCCATCATGCATGGGAATCAGGCTTTGCCGAGGTAATTCTCGAGCTGGTCGAGCGTCCCGGTCCAGCCCGCCTGCATCGAGTCCTTGCCCTTCTCGAAGGTCTCGCTCTCCTTCTCGGTCGCCTCGTAAGGAATCCACCGAATGGTCACGGTGGTTTTGCCGTCCTTCTCGCCAAAGGTGACGGTGGAAAGGAGCTGGAGAGGCCAATCGGGTGCCAGCGGATGTCGGCCGAGGCCGCCTTCCGGGTCGGAAAAAGAATTGATGTAAACCAGGCGTTCGTTGGCAACGATCTCACGGTAGACGAACCGGCCCCACATCTCCTGGCCCTGCGGTGATCGCAGACAATAGTGGAACATGCCGCCGGGTTTGAGCGCGCCGATCTTGGCGGACACGGTGGTGAAACCCTTGGGGCCCCACCATCGAAGCAGCTGGTTGGGATCGGTCCAGGCTTTCCACACACGCTCTAGCGGCGCGTTGAACGTTCGCTTGATGACGAACTCAAACGGCGCCGTCTTGGAACTCACTTTGCTGTCGCTCACGATTGACCTCCGTCGAAGGCGCGCTTGAGCGCGGCGATGTCGAATTTCTTCATATGCAGAAAGGCGTTGGTGACCCGCTTGACCTTGGCGCGGTCGGAGTCCATCAGCATGTCGTAGAGCACGGTGGGAACGACCTGCCAGGACAGGCCGAATTTGTCTTTCAGCCAGCCGCACGCGACTTCCTTGCCGCCCTCGCTGAGCTTGCTCCAGAAGTAATCGACCTCCTGCTGATCTGCACAGGCGATCTGAAACGAAATCGCCTCGTCGAACTTGAATTGCGGACCACCGTTCAGCGCCGCGAATTTCTGCCCTTCCAGTTCGAACTCGACCGCCATGACCGAGCCTGGCGGCTTGCCGTGGATCTCCTGGCCTTCGTCGACGTAGCGGCTGATTTTGCCGAGCTTCGAGTTCTTGAACACGGAGCAATAGAACTTCGCCGCCTCCTCGGCCTCGGTGTCGAACCACAGACACGGATTGATCTTCTGCGAGGTGATCGGCATGTCTCGTCCCCTGCCTAAGAGCCACAACACGCGTCGGCGGATGGCGATGTCTCATACCGGTCGTGATGACGCAGCCAAGCCATGCTCCAGGGCAGCTCGGCCTCGTCGCGGCCTTTGGGCGTGAGATCGAGCCAATTGTAAGCGCCGATGAGAATGTCGAGACCGCGCGCGTAAGCCGAGTAGGTGTGGAACACGCTGCCGTCAGGACCTCTGGCGAAAACGCTCGCCCCCGGCATCTCGTCGCTGCCGATCTCCTGCTTTTCGAAGTTGTACTCGCCCTCGGAGCCGACTTGCTCCGCGGGAAACGACACGTGGTAGTCGAAGTTGAAGTCGCTGCCGAAAGAGGAGACCCATTTGAATTTCCAGCCCATGCGCCGCTTGAAGGCTTCGATCTCCGGGAAAGGCGCGCGCGAGATAGCGACGAACGCCACGTCGCGCTGCGACAGGTGAGCAATCGCGCCGTCGAAATGGTCGGCGAGGTAGGAGCAGCTGGGGCAGCCTTCCTCCCAGCCCGGGCCAAGCATGAAATGGTACACAACGAGCTGACTCTTGCCGTCGAAGAGCTCGGCGAGCGTCTGTTTGCCGTCAAGCGTATCGAAGACGTAAGGCGTCTCCACCTTGACCCAAGGCAGCTTGCGCCGCTCGGCGCTCAACTGGTCGCGCGCCCGCGTGAACTCTTTCTCCCTGGCGAGAAGCGCCTTTCGCTCTTTGGTCCACGCATCGCGCGGGACAATTCGGTGGGGCTGCATGCTCAACTCCATTGATGGAAACTTCGGGATGCTCAATTGGTCTTGGGCGTCATCCAGCCGATACCGGCACCGCCGGGCTGCATGAGGATGGCGATCCGGCCGACCCCCGGCACGTCGAAGATCGGCTTCATCAGCTTGGCCCCGGCCTCGACCGCCTTGGCGACGCGTTGATCGACGTCGTCGACGGCGAGATACGACATCCAGCTTTCCGGCACGCCATCGAATTCGGGGCCTTTCAATTCGAACATGCCACCTGCCATCTGGCTCCCGGAGTTGGCGAGCCAGTAGGTGCCGCCGTCCGGCATGGGCATCGGTGCGAAGGTCCAGCCGAGGATATCGGCGTAGAATTTCTTCGCGCGCTCGACGTCGCGCGTCATCAATTCGTTCCAGTAGAAAGTGCCGTGCGACCACGGTCTCGGCGAGGCTTGGTCGTTGTCATGCTGCTGCGCGGTGGCTTTTCCCATGTCACTCTCTCCAAGCTTTGAGGGTTACGCCAAGAAACGTTCCAGTTTGTCGAGGCAGCCGGTCCAGCCCTCACGGTGCCGGTCGCGGGCAGGCTCATCGAAGAACTTCTCGTGCATGAGGGTGAGCAGCGAGCCGGAGCCGTCAGGCCTGATGAGAATGGTCACCACCGACTCGCGTTCGGGCATTGTGCGCCACGTCCAGGTGAAGACGAGCTTCTCGTTGGGCACGACCTCGCGATAGACGCCGCTGACATGGTGCTGCTCGCCGTCTTCGGTGTGAAAGATCACGAAATAGCGTCCGCCAACTCTGAGGTCGGTCTCGGCCTGCTTCACCGGCCCCGCGTCGGGACCGAACCATCTCACGATTTTTTCGGGGTCGGTCCAGGCGGCGTAGACCGCTTCGGGCGAGGCTTTGAGCCGCCGCTTGAGGGTGAGGCTGGGCTCAACGAGGACGTTGGCTGCGAGGGACATGATACTTCCTCTTCAAGAAACGCGGCGAGACGGTCGAGCCGCTCGGACCAGAAGCGCTGATAGCGATTGAGCCAGCCCACGGCTTCCTGCATGGGGGTCGCGGCGAGCCGGCAGCATACCGTGCGTCCCGTCTTGGTTCGGGTGATCAGGCCGGCATCCGACAACACGTCGAGATGCTTCATGATCGCCGGCAGTGAGACGGGAAACGGCCGCGCCAGCTCACTCACCGAAACGTTCTCGCGCTCGTCGAGTTGCGCCAGCAGCGCGCGGCGGGTGGGGTCGGCCAACGCGGCAAACGTGCGGTCGAGCGAGGCCTGCTGATACTTAACCATGTGGTTAAGTTATGGTGAGACCCTCGGGTTGTCAATCGGTATGCGTGCGGGGTCGTTGACAGGGGCGGATAGGCTTTTTATGGTCCGCCCGACCTAACAAGCGGCCGGTTGCCGGCCTGCTTTGTCCCCTTTTCCGCCAAGCGATGGATGCTTTGCCATGAAGATCAAGAATTCGCTCCGCGCGCTGCGCAAGCGCCATCGCAATAACCGCGTGGTTCGGCGGCGCGGACGCCTCTACGTCATCAATAAGACCAACCGCCGCTACAAGGCGCGTCAGGGCTAACGCCACCATGCGCCCCGGGTCGAGCTTCACCCTGAAGTCTCTCGGCGCGACGCAACTCCTTCTCGTTGGTCTTGTGTTTGCACCCATGCCGATGGGCGGGCCTGCTCGCGCGGCCGACAACATCATCGAAGCCCCGTTGGACGATATCGAGCCGCCGGCGCAAATTGGGCCGGACGATGCGCAAGCGCCTGCCAACGACGACGTGATCGAGCCCGACGAGCTTGAGCCGGGCGCGGCGATGCGACCCGACGTCAAGCCAGGCAGCGAGGGCGCGCCGCCGCCGCAGTCTGCCCAGGAAAACAAGCAGGACAAGCTCGATCCATCGGTCGACGATCTGCCGCTGCAATCGCCCATCGACCGCCCCAAGCTGCTGGCGCAGCTCTATGAGCAGCTCGGCAAGGTGCCAGACGCCGAGGCGGCCGCGCCGATCATGGAGGCGATCCAGCACATCTGGCGGCTTTCGGGCAGCGATACCGTCGACCTGTTGATGGCGCGCGCCGAGCGCTTCGCCAAGGAAGACGACCTCGATCTCGCGCTCAAGATCATCGACGCGGCGGTCGACATGGCTCCTGACCAGGCCGAAGCCTGGGATCTCAGGGCCAAGATCAATTTTCTCAAGAAGGACTATGCGGCCGCCGTCGCCGATCTCAAGCGCGCGCTCGATCGCGATCCGAAGCACTATGATGCGATGAACGATCTCGGCGTGGTGTATGAGGCGATGGGCGCGAAGAAAGAGGCGCTCGAGGCCTATCGCAAGGCGCTGGCGGTCAATCCCTATTTGAGCGAGCCCAAGCGCGCGGTGGACGAACTCAAGCGCGAAGTCGAAGGCCAGGACATTTAGTCCGCCCGAGCCGCTAGAAGTCCTCGGTTTCGTCACCGACGAAGGCAATGCGCAGCATGTTGGTGGCGCCGGGCGTGCCGAGCGGCACGCCGGCCGAGATGATGATGCGCTGGCCGGGCGAGGCGAAGCCTTCCTGGTAGGCAATGCGGCAAGCCTTGGCGACCATGTCGTCGAGGTCGCGGGGATCGTCGGTCAGCACGCAATGCAGCCCCCACACCAGCGCGAGCTTGCGCCCGGTGGCGGGAATCGGCGTGAGAGCGATGATCGGCTGTTGCGGGCGCTCGCGGGCGGCGCGGAGGCTGGTCGCCCCCGAGGCCGTGTAACAGACGATCGCCGCGAGGTTGAGCGTCTCCGCCACGGTGCGGGCCGCCGCGGAGATCGCGTCGGCGCCGGTCGCCTCGGGGCCGATGCGCTGCGCGTGAATGATCGCCTCGTAGAGCGGGTCGCGCTCGACCTCGATGGCGACACGGTCCATGGTGGCCACGGCGTCGACCGGATATTTGCCGACCGCGGATTCGGCCGACAGCATCACCGCGTCGGCGCCTTCGAACACGGCGGTGGCGACGTCGGAGACTTCGGCGCGGGTGGGGGCTTGCGCGTAGATCATCGATTCCAGCATCTGGGTGGCGACCACCACAGGCTTGCCGGCATTGCGCGCCGCCCGAGTGATCTGCTTCTGCAGTCCGGGTACTTTCTCGACCGGCATCTCGACGCCTAGATCGCCGCGCGCCACCATGATGGCGTCCGACAGCTCGATGATCTCGTCGAGATGATTGAGCGCCGACGGCTTCTCGATCTTGGCCAGAATGGAAGAGCGGCCGCGGGCAAGCTTGCGCGCCTCGGCGATGTCCTCGCCCCGCTGCACGAAGGACAGCGCGATCCAGGCAACGCCGAGCGACATGGCGAAGTCGACATCGGCGCGATCTTTTTCCGTCATGGCGCCGAACGGCAGCACGGTGTCGGGCAGGCTGATGCCCTTGCGGCTGCCGAGCACGCCGCTGGTCATCACCTCGGCGTCGATCCTGACGTCGCTCGCCTCGACGATGCGCAACTTGAACTTGCCGTCGTCGAGCAGCATGGTGTGGCCGGGTTGCACGGCCTGGAAGATCTCGGGATGCGGCAGGTGCACGCGTCCCAGGCCGCCCACCGACTCGCGGCGGACAAAGCTCACCACGTCGCCCTCGGTGAGTTCTGATTGCGCCGGACTCGAATTTGCCGATGCGGAGCTTGGGTCCCTGGAGATCGACCAGGATGCCGATCGGGCGCGAGAACTCGGTCTCGAGTTTGCGGACAATGGCATGGATGTCGCGCAGGCCGTCATGCGTGGCGTGACTCATGTTGACGCGAAACACGTCGGCACCCGCCTCGAATAGGCGGCGCATCGTCTCTTCGTTGTTGGAGGCAGGACCGAGCGTGGCGACGATCTTGACCCGGCGATTGCGCCTCATTGGGACTTCGCTTCGCCCTCGGGATCGGTCAGGCGAACGGTCCAGTCGCGCTCTTCGCCGGTATCGACTTCGAAGAAGCCGGTGCGTTTGTAGCCGCGCTTCACGCAGTCCTTGGTGTCGCGAACGGTGAAGGACTTGTCGTCGGTGCACATATAAAGGGTGCCGGCCCATTCGCCGCCGCGGTCGTAATCGACGGCATGGATGTAGTAGAAGCGGCCGATCAGCACGCCCTTGAGCAAGGTCTCGCAAGTATGCGAGGCGATGTTCCACCAGCCCTCGGTGGCCCATCCTTCGGCATCCTTGTAACCGATGGCGACGCCGACCCGGCTGGCCGTGGTGTTGCACAACTTGAGATCGGCGAGAGCGGGGGACGCCCCGAGCGAGGCGAAGGTTGCCAGCACCGCAGCGAGGGAAACACCGAGCCGTCGTCCCCGTGCAAAGGGGACTGACACGGCTCTCGCCGTGGTCCGGATCGCGTGGAAACCAAGCATCATCCCTCTAAGAGCCTGTAATCACGGTTAAAGAATGTCAAACAATAGCACTGAATTGGTTGCGTTTGTCTCAACCCGTGGGCGAATTATAAGCCTTGCCCGCGCGAGCAAAAGACCCAGCGAAAATCCTCGGTAATTGCGTCGCAACCTGGGCCGGTTTCAAGCTTTTTTCTTGCCCGGGCCGAGCCTTAGGGGGCAAGTAGGGGGACGCGAGCGCGGGGTCGCGTGGAGCTAAGACTGGACACTCTTCACCAAGAAGACTCGGGCACCAAGCCCTATCGGAGCATCGACGGGGACGCTTCGACTGGCCTTCTCATCCTCTGCGACCACGCCGAGAACGCTATCCCGCAAGGATACGGCACGCTTGGGCTCAGGCCCGAGGACCTGCACCGGCACATCGCCTACGACCTGGGCGCCGCGCAAGTGGCCGAGCAACTGGCAAGGGCACTCGGCGCGCCGGCGATCCTTTCCGGGTTCTCGCGCCTGCTGATTGATCCCAATCGCGGGCTCGACGACCCGACGCTCATCATGCAGATTTCCGACGGGCTGGTGGTGCCGGGCAATGTGGATCTGGCGGAGGGAGAGATCGAGGCCCGCGTCGCGCGCTATTACCGGCCGTACCACGCGGCAATCGAGCAGGCCGTCGATGCGGCGATCGCCGCCGGCAAACCGCCGGTGCTGATCTCGGTGCACAGCTTCACCCAAGCCTGGAAGGGCGTGCCCCGTCCTTGGGCGGTCGGCGTGCTGTGGGACAAGGACCCGCGACTGGCGCTCACTTTGCTCGAAGGCTTGCGCGCCATCCCGGACATCGAGGTTGGCGACAATGTCCCTTATTCCGGCCAGCTCAAGGGCGATACGCTTTGTTGCCACGGGACGCTGCGCGGCTTGGCGCATGCCCTCATCGAGCTCCGCCAGGATTTGATCCTCGGCCCCGAAGGGCAGGAGCAATGGGCGATGCGGCTCGCCAAGGTGCTCGGCAAGGTACTGAGCGAGACGGGCGGCGCGCTGCATGCGATCGAGCTGCACGGCTCGCATACCGACATTGCGCCTCGCGCCGCGCCCGCCAACAAAGCGACAGCGGCGATGGACGGCAAGACCAGGATCGAACTTGAAGCTGCCGCCTTCCGGCGCCTCGTCGCGCATCTTCGCGAGCGCGCCGATGTGCAGAATATCGATCTCATGGAGCTCGCCGGCTTCTGCCGCAATTGCCTCGCCGACTGGTATCGGGAGGCCGCCACCGCGAAAGGCTTGCCCCTCAGCAAGGAGGAAACGAGGGAGATCGTCTACGGCATGGCCTATGACGCGTGGAAGGCCAAGTACCAGACCGAAGCGCCCGCCAAGGGGCGCAAACGCACGGGCTGATAGCTGCTCTGCACCCGCAACCGCCGCGCGCTTTGGATAAGCGGGATAAGTCCCCGAGTGTCTTGCCGCGCCAAATCCAAGCGACCTAAGCTCGGATCGAAATCGAATCACAAGCCATGCGGGGGATCGCCAAAGTGTCGCTTCAGACATCAGCCAAAGACCAGCTTCGTACCATCGTTGCCCGCATCGAGCGGCTCGAGGAAGAAAAGGCGGCGCTCAGCACCGACCTGAAGGAAGTCTACGCCGAGGCCAAGGGTAACGGCTTCGACGTGAAGGCGCTGCGGACGGTGATCCGCCTGCGCAAACAGGACGAGACCAAGCGACGGGAGGAGGAGGCGGTGCTGACGACCTATCTCCACGCGCTCGGCATGGCCCCGGCCGAGGCGGAAGCGGCCTAGCTCTCCCTCAGGTCATGGGCGATCGATCATGGCCGGGCTCGTCCCGGCCATTTCACGGCTGGTCCTGCCTGAAGGAATGTTAGCGGGTGCTCTGAGCGAGGCGCGTCGGAGCGGCGCTCTGCGGCTGCACCTCGGCATAGATGCTTCTCACGGCTTGCCCCGAGAAGCGCTGGGCCGCCGCCAGGCTGACATAGCCTGAACTCTTGCGCAGGGTGAGCGCGGTCGGCTGGTCCATGTCGTCGAACAGATAGTCCAGATTCTGCTGATCGGGCGGGCTGAGCGGCGCCACGGTGCGGCTATAGGTGACCGACGCATCGGTCATCAGCCCGGCGATCTCGAAGGGAACGTAGGCCAGCGCGTCGGGATGGTCGTCGTCGGCCTCCGGTCCGCTCACGACCTCGGCGTCCTCATAGGTGGGCAGGGGCGCGGCGGTCGGCTTGGGGGCCTTGTGCCCGAAGAAGGGCAGCGACATGCCGCCGGCGCTTGCATAGGTGAAGAGCTTGCCCGGAGGCGTGCCCGGCTCGTGGGGGTCCTCGGCGATTACCGGCGGGGCAAGGGAAGCGAGCATCGGCCGCGGCGCATCGGTTTCGGATTCGGCATCGCTCTCGGCCTCGGCGAACACGTCGGTGTCGGGGGCTGGTGCGGGCTGCCACTTGGCCTTGGCGGCGGGCGTCGCCGCGGCGAACATGGTCCGGTTGACCATGCCCTTGGCAAGCGCGAGCTTGTAATCGGCCGCCGTGATGGGCTTGCCGTCGGTCGGCAGATATCTGGTCCTGCCGCTCGGGAAGAGGGCTGCAAGCTCGAGTTGCGGGATGCGCGGCCACATGCGCACATTGCCGGTATCGACGTGGACGAAGGGGATGCCGGAGGTCGGGTAATAGCCGACGCCGCCATGCTCCTGGATCAGCGCGGAGTTGCGCAGAACCTTTACGGGAACGTCGGGGAAGGTGATATCGGCGGCCTTGCCGAGGATATGCTGGCTGCGCTTTGCCTGACCGCCGCCCTTCTTGCGCAGCGATTTGTTGGTCTGCGCGGTACGAAGGCCGCAGATGAGATTGACCGGAACGTTCGAGCCGAGCTGCTTATGCAGGGTCCAGATCAGGTCGATCAAGGCGGGGTCCATGTTGGTTTCTTTGTCGGCCCGCCAATCGCGCATAAAGTGATTGAGCTGCTTCAATGCAGCCTCGTCGTATTTGCCGTCACGCTTGAAGGTGACGGTGATGTCTTCCTTGGTGTGGATATTGTACATCGAGAGGGTGCGGGTCTCGCCCAGCGCATCGGCCCGATAGGCCGTCGCCGTGCACCACGCCGCGGCGGAAAGCAGCACGAGGCTTGCGCCAAGCACGACGCGACGTGCGACACTCCCCCGGATTCGCATCCCCGACTTACGCCTTTCCCTCGCCGGCCTTCCCGATGCCGGCTCCCCGTAAGGCGCGACCCTCAGGCCACGCACGCGGGCAGCATCCCTTCCATGCCGACCGTTAAGGTTGAGTATTAGCCAAATTGCGGGAAAAACAAGGCGAACGGGTTAACCGTGCCCGGATTCTCGTTGTAGAGTTAACAGGATTTCCCCAGGTTTTTCACGACGCTACAACCCCAGTTACAGCCTGAGAGCCGCTGCCATGCGCGCATCGTGGCCGTAAATGTCCCCGAAGGTCGAAATCGACCCGTCATCGTTAACCTTGAGAGTGAAATAGGTGATGTAGACGGGGATCTTCCGCCGAAGCGCGATGTGCTGATCGTAACCGGTGTCGACCGCCGACATGGTCCGCGCCTGGCTCCAATTCTGGTCCTCTTTCAACAGCACGGCGGCCAGCTGATCGGGGTTTTGCACCCGCATGCAGCCATGGCTTTCCGCCCGCACGTCGTTGGCGAACAGGAATTTCTGTGGCGTGTCGTGCATGTAGACGTCGTGCTTGTTGGGGAACACGAATTTCACGCGGCCGAGCACATTGGCGGGTCCCGGCGGCTGGAACAGCTCGAGGGTGCGGATATCCACCCGGTTCCAATCGATCGAGGCGGGATCGAGCTCCCGGCCGGCATATCGGATGCGCAAATCGTGCCGCTGAAACACGGCAGTGTTCCAGCCGCCACCGCCCCACCATGAGGCTTCCTCGCGGAGATAAGGCCTGATCTCCTCGACCTTGATCGAGGTCGGCACGTTCCAGAACGGACCGAACACGATCTCCTGCATGTCCTTGGAGAAGATCGGCGTCTGTTTGTCGACTTTGCCGACCACGACGCGCGTGGTGTGAATGGGCTTGCCGTCCGACATCACGCGCAGCATGAATTCGGGGATGTTGACGTTCACATAGAACGAGCCGAGGTCATGCGGCAGCCAGCGCCATCGCTCCATGTTGATCAGTACGGATCTGATGCGCGCGGAGCTGCCGAGCTGACGGGGGTGCTGCCCGCCGCTATTGAGCAGCGCCCGCGTACCGGCGCCGACCATGCCGTCGGGCATCGAACCGTGCGCGAGCTGAAATTTGCGCACGGCGTCGAGCACCTGCTCATCGAAGCTCGTTGCGTCGGCGGTTTCCGACGGAAGGTCGAGCCGCTTCCGCAACAGCGCGACCTGCTCGTCCACCACGCCAAGCTTGAGCAGCGGGCCGTCCGGAATGATGACGGCCGGCTTCGAGGAAACCTCGGTCTTGCCGCCTCGGAGTTCGATCAGCTTCTGCCTGAGCGCCTCGAATTGCGGCTGATCCGGCTGGAAGCTCCGCAAATAGCCGGCCGGGTCGGAGCGGATGGCGATCGATTCGATCACCTCGGACGGGTTGGGCAGCACGAGGTCCGGGTCGAGATTGGCCGAGAGCCGCGAGGGGTTGATCCTGCCGCCGCGCGCATCGCGGGCGTAGCCGAGCACGGCGTAGCTGATCTTGAGCTCGGCATCGGCGAGCCATTGCGTGGCGCTCGGCCCCGAGGCGGGAAACTCGGAGAGGTTCGGCAGCGGATAATCCGCCGCCCGAAGCCCGTAATCGTCGGCCTGCTCGATCTCGGCAATGACGGCCTTGCCGCGCTCGGTCAGGCCGTTCTCGTCGACCCACAGCGTGCGTTGGTCGGGAACCGCGTAATATTCGACCAGCGCGCCCTGCTCGGCCTTCTTGCTGTTGCTGGCGGTGGTGAATTTCGCCGAGAGGCTGGCCTGTACGGCCATGCGGACCGCTTCGGCCCGAGTAATCAGGGCTTGCGGCGCATCGGGCTCGACCGCCCGCGCGGGCTGGCTTGCGGAGGCCGCCAGAAGCAAGGCTAACGCGCTACAGACTATGGCCCTCATTGCATGTCCCCCGTGGCCAAATCGACCAGCACTCAGCCGAACTGGCTTCGCTCCCCCGTGCCTCGCCAGTGTGCGAAGCGAAGGGTAAAATTTCCCCGTCACGTTTCCCGCCGGGCGTGGCATTCGCGCCAAACCCGCGAGCATGGTTAATTGGGTCTCGCCTCGAGCCCGATCTCGCGCATCTTGCGGTAGAGGGTCGACCGGCCGATCCCGAGCCGTCGGGCGATTTCCGTCATCCTGCCGCGATAGCGGCCGAAGGCGAGCCGGATCATGTCGGCTTCGACGGCTTCGAGCGAGCGGATGTCGCCTGAATCGCTGAGCGCCGGGATGCCGATCGCGTCCTTGCCGTTGGCCTGAGGCACATGAATGGTGGCGGGGGTGCCCGCGGATTTGCCCAGCATCACCGGACCCTCGATGCGCGGCACCGGATCTTTCGGCGCCGGCGCCGGCGGCACGGTCACGGCGTAGCCCTCGACATGCGCGGCGATCTGCGGGAACTCGTTCACCGACAGCATCGGGGTGTCGGCCAACACCACCGCGCGAAACACCGCGTTCTCCAGCTGGCGAATATTGCCGGGCCAGCTGTAACGGCACAGCATGCCGATCGCGTCGGTGTCGATGCCGTCGATCCGCTTGCCTTCCTCGGCGGCGAAGCGCGCGATGAAGTGGCGCACCAGCTCCGGCACGTCTTCGAGCCGTTCTCTGAGCGGAGGCACCCAGATGGGGAACACGTTCAGCCGGTAATAGAGGTCCTCGCGGAAGCGGCCTTCGCCAACGAGGCTGATTAAATTCTGGTTGGTGGCCGAGATCAGGCGGAAGTCGACCTTGACCTTGTGCTTGCCGCCGACCGGATCGATCTCGCCGTCTTGCAACGCGCGCAACAGCTTGACCTGGGCGTCGAGCGGCAATTCGCCGATCTCGTCGAGGAACAGCGTGCCGCCATCGGCTTCGAGGAATTTACCGATGCGCTTCTCGACCGCGCCGGTGAAGGAGCCTTTCTCGTGGCCGAACAGGATGCTCTCGACCAGATTTTCGGGGATGGCGCCGCAATTGACGGTGACGAAGGGCTTGGATTTGCGGGCACTTTCGCCTTGGATGGCGCGAGCGATCAGCTCCTTGCCGACGCCCGATTCGCCTTCAATCAGCACCGGTATAGTGGAGTTGGCGGCCCTGTGGCCGAGCTCCAGCACGCGCTTCATGGCATCGCTGCCGGCGATCAGATCGGTAAAGCCAAGCTCGCCGCTGGCGGAGGCCTTCATACGCACCAGCTCGCCGGCCAGCGCCTCGATCTTGAGCGCGTTCTTGATGGAGACTTCGAGCCGCTCGGGGCTCACCGGCTTGACCACGAAGTCGATGGCGCCGGCGCGCATCGCCGTGATGGCGGCGTCGATGCTGCCATGAGCGGTCTGCACGATGGCCGGAGGCTTGCGGGGCAAAGAGCGCATGGCCGAGAGAACGGCTAAGCCGTCGGTGCCCGGCATGACGAGGTCGAGCAGAACAAGGCAGATCTCCCCGGTGCTGTCGGCCCTGAGCGTATCGAGCGCCTTATCGCCGCTATCCGCCGTGGCGACGCTATAGCCGAACCGCTTGATGGTCTCTTCGAGAATACGACGTTGAGCAGGGTCGTCGTCGACGACCAATACGCGCTTAGGCATGACGCTGGACTCGCTACGTTACGCTACAACCCATATGACGGAGGACAGCGCGACGTCGAACACGTACTTGGTCGAAGCACGCTGCTCCTGTGCCAAAATTGTGCAGTCGAAGGGTAAACATCCCCTTTATCGCAGTACGATTTTGGTGAAGCTGTGGGGTCGCGGTCCTCGAAAAGGACCAAAACACGTGGTCGATGGCCCTTGCGGGGCCGCGTCGGCCCTCCCACACTACAGACCAACTCACCGACAGCGAGGTTCACCCTTTCCATGCTGCCTAAACTCCGCAATTGGCCTGAACATCCTCTTTTCGCCACGTCCGCTTCAACCAAGGGCGAGGCGAAGCCGGCCAAGACCGCCGAGACGGGAGGCAAGGCGAAGCTCGGCAAATTGCCGGAATGGAATCTCGGCGATCTTTATCAGGGGCCGGACTCGGCGAAGCTCAAGGCCGACCTCGAAACCTCCGAGCTGGCGGCCGACGCCATGCAGCAGCGCTATGCCGGCAAGCTTGCCGGGCTGCTCGACGGCGGCAAGGGCGGCGTGCATCTCGCGCAAGCCGTGCGCGAGTTCGAGGCGCTGAACGACGTGCTCGGCCGCGTCGTCTCCTATGCAAGCCTGCTCTACGCGGCCGACACCTCGGATCCCAAGCGGCAGAAATTCTTCGGCGACATCCAGGAGAAGATCACCGCGATTTCCTCCAAGCTGCTGTTCTTTCCGCTCGAGCTCAACCGGCTCGACGATGCGATGCTCGAGACGGCGATGGCCAAGTCGGAGCTCGGCCACTACCGGCCCTGGTTCGAAGATTTGCGCAAGGAGAAGCCGTATCAGCTCGAGGACAAGCTTGAGCAGCTGTTCCACGAGAAGGCGGTGACGGCGCGCGGCGCCTGGGACCGGCTGTTCAATGAGACGATGACGGCGCTTCGCTTCGAGGCCGACGGCGAGAAGCTCAGCCTCGAGCCCACCTTGAACCGGCTGCTCGATCCGGACGGCAACAAGCGGCGGGAGGCCGCCGAGGCTCTGGCCAAGGTGTTCAAGGACAATGTGCGGCTATTCACTCTGATCACCAACACGCTCGCCAAGGACAAGGAGATCTCCGACCGCTGGCGCGGCTTCGTCGACGTCGCCGATTTGCGCCATCTCGCCAACCGGGTCGAGAAGGAGGTGGTCGATGCGCTGGTCGCCGCCGTGCGCGAGGCCTATCCGCGCATCTCGCACCGCTACTACGCCATGAAGGCGCGCTGGCTCGGCAAGAAGACGCTGGAGCATTGGGATCGCAATGCGCCGCTACCCGAGGAGCCGAAGCAGGTGATCGGCTGGGATGCCGCGCAGGAGACCGTGCTCACGGCCTACGGCGATTTCTCGCCGCGCATGGCCGACATCGCCGGCCAGTTCTTCGCCAAAGGCTGGATCGATGCGCCGGTGCGCGAAGGAAAATCTCCCGGCGCTTTCTCGCATCCGACCGTGCCGAGCGCGCATCCCTATATCCTGCTCAATTATCAGGGCAAGCCTCGCGACGTGATGACGCTCGCGCATGAGCTTGGTCACGGCGTGCACCAGGTGCTCGCCAATGTGCAAGGACCGCTGATGGCGCCGACGCCGCTGACGCTGGCCGAGACGGCGAGCGTGTTCGGCGAGATGCTGACCTTCCGCAAGCTGCTCGACCAGGCGCCGACTCCGCGCGAGCGAAGGGCGCTGCTCGCGTCCAAGGTCGAGGACATGATCAATACGGTGGTCAGGCAGATCGCCTTCTACAATTTCGAGCGCAAGGTGCACACCGAGCGGCGCGAGGGCGAGCTGACCAGCGACCGGCTCGGCGAGATCTGGCTCGAGGTGCAGCGCGAAAGCTTGGGTCCGGCCATCGAGCTCAAGCCCGGTTACGAAACCTTCTGGTGCTATATCCCACACTTCATCCACGCACCGTTCTACGTCTATGCCTATGCGTTCGGCGATTGCCTGGTGAACTCGCTCTATGCCGTCTACGAGAAGGCGGAAAAGGGCTTCGCCGAACGTTATCTCGACATGCTCGCGGCGGGCGGCACCAAGCACCACAAGGAGCTGCTGGCGCCGTTCGGGCTCGATGCCTCCGACCCGAATTTCTGGTCGATGGGGCTGAAAGTGATCGAAGGCCTGATCGACGAGCTCGAAGCGATGGATAAGACGGCGGCCGCCAAGCGCTAGCGGCCGTTGACGTGGAGGGATTGACGCGCTGAAGTCGCGATAGCGGGCAGGGGGGTTTATCGCGGTGTCGCAGGTTTCTCTGGTGCCCATCTTGCTATGGGTCGGGGCGCTCGTTTGCACGGGCATCGCCATTTGGCGCGAGCCGCCGCCGGTTGCGCACAGTTTCATGGTGGACCGAGCGCTGCGATATTTGTTCCTCTTTCCGCTCGGCGTGCAGGGGCTGTGGGCCTTTGTCGGTCATGTGTTTTTCGCCAGGCAGGCTGCCGCGTCGATCGGCTGGGCGACGAGCCCGTTCCAATATGAAGTCGGTGTCGCCAATCTCGGGCTCGGTGTCGCTTGCATCTATGCCGCCTTCAAGGGCTTCGAGGCGCGGGTGGCTGCCGGTACTGTCGCCGCCTGCTTCCTGCTCGGCGCCGGCATCGGTCACATCAGAGACATTGTTACGACCGGAAATCTCGCGCCGGGCAACGCCGGACCGATCATGCTCACCGATTTTCTGACACCCATCGCCGTTTTCGCGCTGCTGTTCTTTGCCACTGATCGGTGGAAGCCGAAGTCGGCGGCGACGCTTGCGCTCGAGGCCGAGCTCGATATCGCCCGCAAGGCGATGCGCGACTATCGCCAGGCCCTAAGCCAACTCGGCAAGGACTAAGGCCGCACCCGCTCCCGCCTCAGTCCCGGGCCGACGCGCCGGGCGCGAGCGCGATGTCGGCAATGATCGGCCGATGATCCGACCCCTGCCGTACACCGCCGATCACGGCGATTTTCGCGAACTCCCGCGAGACGAACACATTGTCGATGGCCACCACCGGCACGACCGGGTAGTTCCGCCAGCGCAGCGGCCAGGTGAAGATCAGCGTATTGAAGCGGCCGAGCCCGGTGGTGCGCGTGAACCGCTTCAACTGATCGGTCCACGGCGTCATGTTGAAGTCGCCCGCCACGACGATCGGCAGCTTCCTGGAGAGCACGAACTGCGTGAGCGCAGCCACGTCGTGCTCCTGCAACACGGGATAGAACGGCCGCGCGCAATGCACGCCGACCAGTTCGACGGTGGTGCCGTGCACATCGAGCTCGACCCAGCGCGCGAGCAGGCGGATCCATTCGGGATAGCCTGCGCGGTCGACGCGCCCGTCGGCCTTGATCGCGTATTTCGAGAAGATGACGATGCCGAACTCGCCCACGCTATAGGGATAGCGGGCGTCCAGCCCTTGATGCAGCGCGGCGAGATGCTCGTTGGTCACCTCCTGCAACACCGCCACGTCGGCATCGGTCTGGTTGAGGAATTTGTCGACGCCGTCGATCCGCTCGTTGTCGAACCAGAGATTGAAGGTCACGACGCGCAAGAACCGCTTGGCATCGGGCGCCTCGGCGGCCGCGCCATGCAAGCCGGCGAAGACGAGGCCGATATTGATCGCCGCCAGCAGCCCGGCCAAAGCGATGGAGCGCCACTCGCGCGTGATGATGGCAAGCAGGAAGAGGGCGATCGCGCCGGCCGCCAATGCCGGCAGCCCGTTATTGACGATATCGAGCGCCGGCCACCATTGCGCCAGCGAGCCGAGGCCCGTCAAAACGAGGCCGAGCGCGATTCCCGCCCCAACCAGCACCCTGAGCCATGCGATCATGCCGTCCCCTTTGCTGGCGGATTCAAAAGTCGCGGCGGGTATACCGGGATTAGGGCGCCTATATGAAGGGGACCGTTAGTCACGCGTGAAGGCAGCGACACTCCCCCATGAATGACAGCCCCTCCGACAAGGAGAAGAATCGACTTAGCGCGCGCGCGTTGCGCTACGGCAAGGTCGGCGCCAATGTCGGCGGTGTGGCGGCGCGCATCGCCGGACGGCGACTGTTCGGGCTCGAACCCGAGCGCGACAAGGATGCCGCCTCGCTCGCCGCGGCGCTCGGCGGGCTGAAAGGCCCGATCATGAAGGTGGCGCAACTGCTCGCCACTATCCCCGAGGCGCTGCCGGCCGAATATGCCGCTGAGCTTGGCCAGCTCCAAAGTCAGGCGCCGCCGATGGGTTGGCCCTTCGTGCGGCGGCGCATGGCGGCGGAACTCGGAGCGGATTGGGAAGCGAAATTCGCCAGCTTCGAGCATGCGGCCGCGGCGTCGGCCTCGCTCGGCCAGGTGCACCGCGCGCGATCGCATGACGGCCGCGCGCTTGCCGCCAAGCTGCAATATCCGGACATGCAGTCCGCGGTGGAAGCCGATCTCGCTCAGCTGTCGATCCTGTTCTCGATCCATCGCCGCATGAGCCCGGCGATCGAGACCTCGGAGATGCTGAAGGAGATCTCGGCGCGGCTGCGCGAGGAGCTCGATTACGATCTCGAAGCGCGCCATACGCGGCTCTACGGCATTATCTTTCGAGGTGATCCGCTGATCCGCGTGCCTGAGATCGTGCCTGAGCTTTCCACCAAGCGGCTGCTCACCATGACCTGGCTCGAAGGGACGCGGCTGCTCGAACACACCAGCCGTCCGCTTGAGGAGCGCAATCAAATCGCCCGCGCCATGTTCCGCGCCTGGTGGTTCCCGTTCAGCCATTACGGGGTGATCCACGGCGACCCGCATCTCGGCAATTACACCGTGTTCGAGGACGGCGGTGGACACGCGGCCGGGATCAACCTGCTCGACTATGGCTGCATGCGCACCTTCGCGCCGAAATTCATTCAGGGGGTGATCGATCTCTATCACGGCCTGCTCAGAGGCGACCGCGCGCTGATCGTGCACGCCTACGAGACTTGGGGCTTCGGCGGGCTTTCCAACGAGCTGA
The DNA here is from genome assembly GCA_963798815.1 of uncultured Alphaproteobacteria bacterium. Taxonomy (GTDB): domain Bacteria; phylum Pseudomonadota; class Alphaproteobacteria; order Rhizobiales; family Methyloligellaceae; genus Methyloceanibacter. The sequence goes on along the minus strand of CAWCUW010000002.1, from coordinate 1,218,536 downwards.
TCGACATTCTCAATATCTGGGCGAGCTTCATCTACGGGCCGATGCTCGAGGATCGGGTGCGCAGCATCGCCGATCAGGTGAGCCCCGGCATGTATGGGCGGCGCGAAGCGTTCCGCGTGCATCAGGGCTTGCAGGAGAAGGGACCGGTCAAGGTGCCGCGCGAATTCGTGTTCATGGACCGCGCCGCAATCGGCCTCGGCGGCGTGTTCCTGCATCTCGGCGCCGAGCTCAATTTTCACCGTCTGTTCGAGGATACGATCGCCGGCGCCGATCTCGCCGACGTGGCGGGACGCCAACGCGCCGCCTTCACGCAAGCCGGGGTGCCTCTGCCCGAGGGGCCGTAGCGTGGCGAGGAAAAGGTCCTCTAAGTGTCCATTGCTGACATTCGGTGGCTAACTGCGGGGCGTTCTGGCCACGGCGTGACCAAGCCACCGCTCAGGCCGCATAGGCGACCCAGACATTGGGCTCTTCATAAGTGCCGGTGGAATGATCGAGATCGATTCTCACCGGTGCAAGACCACCCTCCAGCGCGTAGACGCCGGACTGCTCGAACCGCTGGCGAGACCAATTTTCCCAAAAGGCGACGGGCTCGTGCACGACCATCGAGCGCTCACATGGGCGGATCACCTTGCCGCCCATGGATAGATGGCTGCGCAACCACGGATCGTAAGGACGCCCACGCTCGTCCGTCCAGGCCATGTAATCCATGATCGGCACCCAGGGGTGCCGAACTTTTGCCGTTGGGCGTACCGGCACCACGACACCTTGCAACTTCTTGGTCTCGGCGAGGTCGAGCAGCGCGCGAATCATGCGTCGCGCGTAACCCTTGGACCTATGGACGGGCGACACCGATACCGCCAGCGCGCCGAGCATGTTAGCCCCAGCACCCTTGGTCTTGGCAGCCGTCTCGACCAGCCAGTCCCATCCCTCGGGCGGCAAGTCGTCCGGACCAGAACAGGCGAACGGGACACTATTGGCGACGGCTACTGGGTAACCCGCCTCCTCGTCGACGAGACAGAGTTGGTACTCGGGATAGGTGTCGAGGAGTTCGGCGTAGTACTCGTAGTGAGCTCGCGTGTAGTTGAGGAAACCGAGATGGCTCCATGCAGCCTGCTCGATCGCGCTCGCGGCTTTGCTCAAAGAGGGAGCATCCGCCCGAGAGCGTATTACGAGGCTGGCGGACATAGGGGGAGCCCGATCTCTCTAACTTAAGAATTGCCGACCGCATCGCCAGGGCGTGATGAAACTCACCGTCCCACGGCTTAACCTTAATAGAACGTAAACGCATGGGTCGCAACCGGTTAGCGGCGTTAACGTTAATCCCGCGGCTTGAAACGCAGAGTTCTTAGGGACAGTGGGCTGACAGGCGGAAAGGAGCTTAACAGCTCAATTTTTATGGAAACTCTTCAAATGGAACTTAAGGCGTTCCGTTACAGAAATTTGCGGCCACCGCCTAATGCCATAACGTCCAGCACCAACTCCGTGGGGTTCCCGTTGACCGCTCTCGATCTCACCAAGCATTTCAGCGGAGACCTCCGCCGCCTGACCCGAACCATCGGGATTGCGATCGCCTTCTTCGGCCTCGTCCTCGTCGCGATCATTGCTTACGCGGGCTGGTCGGCTAATGAGACGGCAACCGACACCGAGCGCACGCTCGTCGAGAACGCTCTCAATCACCGCATCGCGCGAGTGCTGAACGAAGAGAAGTCCGTCGCCTGGTGGGATGAACCCATCACCAAAATCACCGACGAGGCGATCGATTTCGACTTTGCCGATACCGAGTTCGGCATCTTTCTCACCGAGACCTACGGCCATGACGAGGTCCACATTCTCAACGGGGTGAACCAGCCGATCTATTCGTATTACGGTGAGAAGCGGCAAGAGCCATCGAGTTTTGAGGCACGCCGCACGGCCGTAGCGGGGGTCATCGACGAAGCGCGCCAGAGTCCCGGCCCCTCCAAACTGCGAGCTCGACCCGACACGTTCAGCCAGTCGCAGAGCAACTACCGCGTCCTGGCCGGTGGGGGCAGGCCGCACGCTGGGCCGGACATGTTGTAACGGTCCAAGGCCGTCCCGCCTTGGTCGCTGCCATGACCATCGTACCCAATATCGACACGACTCTCCTCAAGGGGACGCCCAACCTGCTCGTCGACATCAAGTATATCGACGACACCTTCATCTCCGAGATCGGCCGCTCGTTGCTCTTGAGCGATTTTTCTCTGACTCCCAAACCCGCACAGACTGGCGCCATGGTGTCCCAACCCTTTGTCGGCGACGACGGCATCCCGATCGGCTATCTGAACTGGACGACACGGCAACCAGGTCAGGTGTTGCTGACGATCGTCTTGCCGCTGGTTGCTTTCGGCGTCTTCGCCACTGGCCTGCTGTCGCACACCATATTGAGGCGCCTCCGCCGCGCTTCGAGAGAATTGTGGCAGCGTGAAGCACAGGCCCGGCACGAAGCGAAGCACGATGCTCTTTCCGGACTGCCGAACCGCGTGCATATGGTGGAAAAAATCGACGGCTTCCTACAAGGCCGCGCCTTGGCGACCCACGACAGTCGCGCCGTCGCTGCTTATCTCGACATCGATCGCTTCAAGGACATCAATGACACACTCGGCCATCAAGCCGGCGACGAGCTCATAAAGCTCGTCGCGCAGCGCTTGCAGGAATGTCTCAGGCCGAATGACTTCCTTGCCAGATTTGGCGGGGATGAATTTGTGATTTTGTGCGCGCCGGCCGGAGCCGAAGCTAGCGCGGCGCTGGCGGAACGCGTGGACCGGGCCTTTGCGTCGCCGTTTGCGCTCGGCGGCCAGAATATCCGCGTGACCGCCTCCGTCGGCATAGCCGTAGCGCCGGACAACGGAATCACGGCCGACGAACTGATGCGCCATGCCGACATCGCCCTATACGAGGCCAAGGACGCGGGTCGAGACCGCGCCGTGCTCTTCTCAGAAGACATGGCACGGCAGGTTGAGCGTCGGCGGTCAATCGAATTGGATCTGCGCGCCGCAATTGAGACGGATATGCTGTGCCTCAACTATCAGCCAATCGTCTCAAGCGCTTCAGGTGAGATCGTCGGCTTGGAGGCGCTGCTTCGTTGGCGGCATCCCGTGTATGGCGACATGTCGCCCGCCGACTTCATTCCCATCGCGGAAAATGCGGGCCTGCTTCCTTCGCTCGGCGAATGGGTGCTCAGCCATGCCATGGAGGACTCGAAGCGGTGGCCTCATCTCGAGATCGCATTGAACCTTTCGCCGGTGCAGTTTCGTCATGTCGACCTCGAAACAACCTTGCGCAGGCTGGTCAAGGAATATGGCGTCGAGCCGAGCCGGTTCGTCCTCGAGATAACCGAAGGCGTGCTGTTGGAGGCGACCGACCATACCAACGCGATTCTGGAAGCGCTGCATTCCATCGGCTTCAAGATTGCACTCGATGATTTCGGGACCGGATATTCGAGTTTGGCTTACCTCTGCAATTTCAGGTTCAACAAGATCAAGATCGATCGTTCTTTCGTCCGGAGAATCTCGAGGGTCGACATTTCGAGGACCATCGTGCGATCGGTGGTGTCGATCGGGCGCGGCCTGGGCATGGACATCGTCGCCGAAGGAGTTGAGACCGAGTTCGAAGCGATGATGATGACGAAATTGGGCTGCACGGAGCTGCAGGGGTACTACTTCTCGAGGCCGGTCGACGCCGACCAGATGACCGACCTATTGGCCAGTTTCCAGGCGAGGCGTCCGGTCTCTACGCTAACGCCGGTCCAGTTGCCGCACGGCGCAACGGGGTAAGCGACGGGTTATTGAGATTCGGCTTTGCTTGTGCAAGTCATGACATCCTGGGTCGGCAACGCCCTTGGAGGGATGTCGTGGCTGATAACGGGCCTCCCCAGGCGCGCCTGGGCAACGCTGACTATCAATGGGAACAGTTCGATCCCGAGGCCTATTTCCAACACTATTACGGCGAGCCGCACCCCGACGACGAACGCGTGATCCGCTGCGCGGTCAAGGCGATGAAGCAAGCGCCGCCGGTCGGCGCGGAGCTGGATATCGTCGATGTCGGCACCGGCCCCAGTCTCATTCCATTCTTGTGTGCCTTGCCTCGAGCGCGGCGCCTTACAGCCTGGGAATACGCGGAAGGCAATATTGCTTGGCTGGAATCGGAACTACGCCGCGAACGGATGCGCCCGCAATGGCGTCACTTCTGGAATGTCACCCGCGAGGCATATCTGCCGGAATGTCCCGTTCCCGACGATCCCATGCCTCTCCTGCGCGAGAAGTGCGTTGTCAGACGAGGTTCAATCTTCGAGCTCCCAGAGCGCACCTGGGACGCCGCGACCATGTTCTTCTGTGCGGAATCCATTACCGAGCAACAAAATGAGTTCGAAGCTGCATGCGCCGCCTATGCGCGTTGTGTAAAGCCAGGCGGCGCTTTGGCTGCCGCCTTCCTCGCGCATTCGGCCGGTTACGTGGTGAAATCAAACCGATTTCCCGCTTTGCCCCTCTCCGCCGAGGCGATCATGAAAGCATTTGCGCCGCATGCTGACGCCATAAAGGCTGAAGCGATTGGCATCGTCGAACGAGAGGTTCGCAGCGGTTATTCCGGCTTGGTCTTCCTGACCGGAATTGCGCGCTAAGCGCACCAACCGCTGGCCTGACGGATTTGGGTATGGGGCGACCAGTTCCCTGCTCAATGGAGAACGGATTTAGAGAATACGTTCATGACGATCACGCCTGCCACAATGAGCGCCATGCCAACGAGGGCTGGAGCGTCCAGCGCCTGCTTGGCCCAAACCCAGGCAACCGCCGTTATCAAGACGATCCCCAAACCGGACCAGATGGCATAGACGATGCCTGTCGGCATCGTCCGAAGCGGAAAGGAGAGCAGCCAGAACGCCGCGACGAAACAAACGACCGCTACGACGCTCGGGAGGAGTTTGGAAAAGCCATCGGATGCCGCGAGCGCGGTGGTGCCGATGACTTCGGTCACGATCGCCGCAGTCAAGCACAAGTAGGTGATGGCAATACCCATCAAGGTCTCCTGTTTAGGTGTGGAGCACCTGAATGGCCTACTCGACCCACAGCCCTCAAATCAAGCAGACTCAATAGCAAGGGAAATCCCGGCAACGGGCCGGATTGCGGCCCTGCCCGGCTTTGTGGTATTTCGCGGGGAGAGCAACAAAGCGAGCGTCAGAGGGGAGTGGAATGCATATCGATCCGAACGAGTGCCACCCGGCAATGGACTACGCCGAGCACCAGAAGACCTACAAGCTGTTCACCAAGCTCACGCTGGTGACCATTGTCGCCGTGGTCGCGCTGATGGCGTTCCTCTACATCTTCGTGGTTTGAGCCACCTGAAATCCCGCCTGATAGCGGCGTCACAACGCCGCTTCCTTTAGCCTTCGACATCGTTTCGCACGGGCGCTAGCCTCTCGCCCGGCGCTTTGCTTGAGCCTTGGAGCCTTGGATGGTCGCGATCGGCGTGCCCGCGGAAAGTCAGGATGAGCCGCGGATCGGGCTGACCCCCGAGACGGTCAAGAAGCTGGTCAAGGCGGGCGCCAGCGTCACGCTGCGCTCCGGCGCGGGGCTGCGGTCGCATTTCCCCGACGAAGAGTACAAGGGTGCTGGCGCTACGATTGCCAAGTCCGACGAGGATGCGGTCTCAGGCGCCGATATCGTGCTCACGGTAAGGCGGCCGAGCGCCGACCTCGCCAGCAAGATGAAAAAGGGCGCGGCGCTGATCGGCATGCTCGACCCGTTCTCCGATGCCGAGGGGCTCGACGCGTTGGCCAAATCGGGCGTCTTGCTGTTCGCCATGGAGCTGATGCCGCGCATCAGCCGCGCCCAGAGCATGGACGTGCTGTCCTCGCAGTCGAACCTCGCCGGCTACAAGGCGGTGGTCGATGCGGCCGCCGCGTTCGAGCGCGCGCTGCCGATGATGATGACGGCGGCCGGCACGGTGCCCGCGGCGCGGGTGTTCGTCATGGGCGTCGGCGTCGCCGGCTTGCAAGCCATCGCCACGGCGCGCCGCCTTGGCGCCATCGTCACCGCCACCGACGTGCGCCCGGCGGTCAAGGAGCAGGTGGCCTCGCTCGGCGCGAAATTCATCGCGGTGGAGGACGAGGAGTTCAAGCAGGCCGAGACCTCGGGCGGCTACGCCAAGGAGATGTCAGACGCCTATAAGCAGAAGCAGGCGGCGCTGGTCGCCGAGCACGTGAAGAATCAGGACATCGTCATCACCACCGCGCTGATCCCCGGGCGTCCGGCGCCCAAGCTGATCTCCAAGGCGATGATCGAGAGCATGCGGCCCGGCTCGATCATCGTCGATCTGGCGGTGGAGCGCGGCGGCAATGCCGAGCTCGCCAAGCCGGGAGGGACCGTCGAGCACAATGGCGTGCGCATCATGGGCAAGCTCAATCTGCCCGGCTCGGTGCCGGTCAACGCCTCGAGCCTCTATGCGCGCAATCTACAAGCCTTCGTCGAGCCGCTGATCGACAAGACTACGAAAGCGCTGGCCATCAATTTCGATGACGAGCTGGTCAAGGGCACGCTGATCGCGCGCGACGGCAAGATCGTCAATGCCATGATCGCCGATCGCCTCGGTGGCGGCGGCAGTACGGCGCCAGCGTCCTCTCCGGCCAAGACCCCCGCCGATGGAATCGGCAAGAAGCCGGCCGCCAAGCGACCGAGCAAGGGAGCCAAGTCATGACCAGACGGCGTTGCGGCCTCGCGCTTCTCTTTCTCTTAGGTCTTGTGTTCGCCGAAGCAGCGCTGCTCGGCACGGCCTATGCGCAAGACGCGGCGGCGCCGGAAGGCGGGCATGAATTCGTGTTCCGCTTCTCGATCTTCGTGCTGGCGATTTTCGTCGGCTATTACGTGGTGTGGAGCGTGACGCCGGCGCTGCATACGCCGCTGATGTCGGTGACTAACGCCATCTCCTCGGTGATCGTGGTCGGGGCGCTGCTCGCGGTCGCGGTGGAGGGTGCCGAGGCGGTCGGCGCGTCGGGCCATGTCACCGCCAAGCTGCTCGGTCTCGCGGCGCTGATCATGGCGAGCGTCAATATTTTCGGCGGCTTCCTCGTCACGCAGCGCATGCTCAGCATGTATCAGAAGAAAAAGAAATGAGCTCAGATCTCGTCGCGCTGCTCTATCTCGTCGCCGGCGTCCTGTTCATTCTGGCGCTGCGCGGGCTGTCGTCGCCCGAGACCTCGCGGCGGGGGAACTATCTCGGCATGGCCGGCATGGCCATTGCCGTGCTCACCACGCTCGCCGTGGCCGCGCCCGAGCAGCCTCTGACCTGGGCGATGATTATCGGCGGCATCGCCGTCGGCGGCGGCATCGGCGCGGTGATCGCGCGGCGCATCCCCATGACGGCGATGCCGGAGCTGGTCGCGGCGTTCCATTCGCTGGTCGGCTTGGCGGCAGTGCTGGTGGCCGCCGCGGCCTTCTACGCGCCGGAGGCCTTCGGCATCGGCGTGCCCGGCGCGATCCACACGCAAAGCCTGGTCGAGATGTCGCTCGGCACGGCCATCGGTGCCATCACCTTCACCGGCTCGATCATCGCCTTCCTCAAGCTTTCGGGCCGGATGTCGGGCAAGCCGATCATCCTGCCGGCGCGCCATCTCCTGAATATCGGCCTCGCGTTGGCGCTGGTCGCCTGCATCGTGATGTTCTGCCGCGAGCAGTCGCCGGTCTATTTCTGGGCGATCGCGGCGCTGTCCTTCCTGCTCGGCATTCTGATCATCGTGCCCATCGGCGGTGCCGACATGCCGGTGGTGATCTCCATGCTGAACTCCTATTCGGGGTGGGCGGCGGCAGGCATCGGCTTCACCCTGGGCAATTCGGCGTTGATCATCACCGGCGCTCTGGTCGGCTCGTCGGGCGCGATCCTCTCCTACATCATGTGCAAGGGGATGAACCGCTCCTTCATCAGCGTGATCCTCGGCGGATTTGGCGGCGAGGTTGCCGGCCCCGCCGCCGGCGGCGAGCAGAAGCCGGTCAAGCTCGGCTCGGCGGAAGACGCCGCCTATTTGATGAAGAATGCCAGCAAGGTGATCATCGTGCCCGGCTATGGCATGGCGGTGGCGCAGGCGCAGCACGCCTTGCGGGAGATGGCCGACGGGCTGAAGAAGGCAGGCGTCGAGGTCAAATATGCGATCCACCCGGTGGCGGGCCGCATGCCGGGTCACATGAACGTGCTGCTCGCCGAAGCGAACGTGCCTTACGACGAGGTGTTCGAGCTCGAGGACATCAACTCAGAATTTGCCCAAGCCGACGTCGCCTATGTGATCGGCGCCAATGACGTGACCAATCCGGCCGCCGAGGACGACCCGTCATCGCCGATCTACGGCATGCCGGTGCTGCAAGTGTGGAAGGCCGGCACGGTGCTGTTCAACAAGCGGTCGCTGGCGTCGGGCTATGCCGGCATCGACAACCCGCTCTTCTATCGCGACAACACCATGATGGTGCTCGGCGACGCGAAGAAGATGACCGAGGAAATCGCCAAGTCGATTTGACGCGGGATTCTAGGTTAACCGCCTCATCACCACCTGAATATCGCCCAATTCCCGCTCAATTCAGCGTCTAACCCGCAGCCCGGCATAGAGATTGCACCGCATTGCGGTGTTGCCACCTACGTTCCGGCGAGGGATAAACCTTACTGGGCCGAGGTTTTTCAGAAGCATGCGCGGTCTATTCCTGCGGGGCCCCGAGATGTGGCGCCCGACACGGGAGACGACATCAAGGAGAGTTCGACGCCATCGTCGCCACTTGCCACCAGCGCTTTCAGCAACAGGCCCTCGGCATCGTGATCCGGCCGGGGTGCGGCTCTTTCTGACTTTCCGCAAATGGTCTTGGTTACCGGGAGCTTGCAACATAGCTGAACACGTCATTCAACCTGCATTCAGGAAAGTTAGCATAATTCGCATACAAGCTTGAACGGAACAGTTCGAAAGGTATTGCTTGAACCATGCTGAACCTTGTCCTTGCTCTTATCGGCATATTCGCACTGATCGTCGTCGTCGGGCGGCTGCTTCATCGTTATTTCATTTACCTTCCCGATCGCACGCGGGTTGCCCCCAACGAGGCGGGTCTGCTGGGCGTCGAGGAGATCGTGTTCAAGGCGGCCGACGGCACCAAGCTGATCGCCTGGTATCAGCCCGCGCGCGGGACGAAGCCGACGCTGCTCTACTTCACCGGCAATAGCGGCAACGTGGCCAATCGCGCCGGCAAGATCCGCACGATCGCCGCCGACGGCTACGGCGTGTTCATGCTCAACTATCGCCGCTACGGCGGCTCGGAAGGCCGGCCCAACGAGACCCGCATCACCGCCGACGCGGTCAGCGCCTACGACTATCTGCGCGGGCTCGGCGTCGCGCCGCACGACATCGTGGCCTACGGCGAGTCGCTCGGCACCGCGGTTGCGACCCGGCTGGCGCTGCAGCGCCATATCGAGGCGCTCGTGCTCGAGGCGCCATTCACCTCGATCGTCGATGTCGGCCGGCTGATGTGGAAGGGCTTCCCGCTATCGCTGATCATGGCCGATCAGTACCGCACCATCGAGCGCATCGGCGAGGTCAAGGCCCCGCTCTGCATCGTCCATGGCGGCCGCGATGCGATCATCCCCCTCGGATTGGCGCGCCAGGTGTTCCACGCGGCGGCCGAGCCGAAAAGCATGGTCGTGGTGCCGCAAGCCGGTCACAACGATCTGTTCGACCGCGGCGCCTGGGACAAAGTGCGCGGTTTCCTCGGCGCCTTGCGGCCGGTGCCGGTGGTGGTCAAGGCCGGCCGGCGGATCGAGATCGCCGCGGCGGCAAGCGGCGAGGCGCGGTAACGCCACGGCCTCGGTTATCCGGCGAGCGAGCCAGCTTCCACTCCGTCATTCCGGCGCAAGCCGGAATCCAGAGCAGCGGGCACGGAGATGGGTCTCCTGGATACCGGCTTTCGCCGGTATGACGAGACCTCCAACTTTGGATTGAGTGAACTAGCGGCGCGGGCCGCGGGTCGGCTTTGCCGCGGCGCCGGCACCGGGACCATTGCCGCCGCCGCCTTCGCGCTGCGCCTTCTTGCGCGCGAGCTTGCGCGCGCGGCGGATGGCCTCGGCCTTCTCGCGGGCGCGCTTCTCCGACGGCTTCTCGTAATAATTACGGAGCTTCATCTCGCGGAAGATGCCTTCGCGCTGCATTTTCTTCTTCAGCGCCCGAAGCGCCTGATCGACATTGTTATCGCGAACGACGACTTGCACGCGTCTAGCTCTCCGTTTGGCCGTTGGATTTGGGAATTGAGCGGGGGGCCAAATGTAGCCTGACCTGGTACCGGTCAGGGTCCCGCTTCGCGGATTGCTCTAACAGAAGGGACCCCGGTTGTCCAGATGGGGCGTTAGCTCTTGGCAAACAGCCTTGTGACGTGGCCCATCTTGCGGCCGGGGCGCGCCTCGGCCTTGCCGTAGAGGTGGACGGCGGTGCCGGGCTCGGCGGCGAGCTCGCGCCATTTGTCGACATCGGCGCCGATCAGATTGGTCATCACCGCATCGCTATGGCGCGCAGTCTCGCCGAGCGGCCACCCGCAAATCGCCCGAATGTGGTTCTCGAACTGGCTGACGACACAGGCATCGAGCGTCCAATGGCCGGAATTATGAACGCGCGGGGCGAATTCATTGACGATCAGCTCGGGTTTCTCGCCTTCGCGCTCGAACACCTCCACGCACAGCACGCCGACATGCGAAAGCGCGTGCGCGACCTTGCCGGCGATCTGTTTGGCTGCGGCCGCCGTGTCTGGGTCGATGCGGGCGGGCGCGCGGCTGATGGCGAGGATGCCGTTCTGGTGCACGTTCTCCACCGGATCGTAGAAGCCAAGCGCGCCATCCTGCCCGCGCACGACGATCACCGAGATCTCCCGCTCGAACCGGACCAAGCCTTCGAGCAGCGCCGGCGCATTGCCGATCGCCTCGAGCGCGGCAGAGGCGTCGCCTTCGGCGCGGATCGGCGCCTGGCCCTTGCCGTCATAGCCGAAGCGGCGCGTCTTGAGCAGCGCCGGCGGTTTGATGCGCGACAAAGCGGCGCGAAGGTCGGCCAGACCGTCGACCCGCGCGTAAGGGGCGACGGGAATGCCGAGCCCGGTGACGAAATCCTTCTCGACCAGGCGATCCTGCGCGACGGCGAACGACTTCGACTTGGGAAAAACCGGCGCCACGCGCGACGCTGCCTCAAGCGTCTCGGCGGGCACGTTCTCGAACTCGCACGTCACCACGTCGACGGCGTCGGCGAAGCGCGCGACCGCATCGACGTCGGTGTAAGGGCCGACCGTCTTCGCCGCCGAAACGTCGAAGGCCGGAACGCCGGCCTCGTCGGAATAGATATGCGCCTTGAGGCCGAGCCGGCTCGCCGCGACGGCAAGCATGCGGCCGAGCTGTCCGCCGCCCAAGATGCCAATGGTGCTGCCGGGCGGCAGCGGAGCGTCAAGCATTATCCTCGACCGCCTCGGCAATGGCGTCGGTCTGGGCCGCGCGATAGGCGGCGACGCGGACACCGAGGCTGGAATCCTCAAGCGCCAGGATCTGCGCCGCGAGCAGCCCGGCATTGATGGCACCCGCTTCGCCGATCGCCAAGGTGCCGACCGGCACGCCCGCCGGCATCTGCGCGATGGACAGCAGGCTGTCGAGGCCCTTGAGCGCGCGGCTCTCGATCGGCACGCCGAGCACCGGCAGCTCGGTCATGGAGGCGGTCATGCCGGGAAGATGCGCGGCTCCGCCGGCGCCGGCGATGATCACTTTGAGCCCGCGTTCGCGCGCGCTGGTGGCATAGCTGTAGAGCCGCTTCGGTGTCCGGTGCGCCGAGACCACCTTGGTTTCGTAAGGCACTTTGAGCTGATCGAGGACGGCGGCGGCGGCCTTCAGCGTCGGCCAGTCCGAGCGGCTGCCCATGATGATGCCGATGACGGGCTTCTCGCTCATATGTCTGTCTCGGGAGGAACAGGCCGGCTCGCGGAAAGCGCGGGATTATAGGGATGGGGCCTTGCTTGGCAAGGCAAGTTCTGGGTTTTCGCGAGAGGCGCGTGACAGGGTTAAGCGATGATGTCGGGGAGAAGTTGGTCCTCGATGCGGGCGATCTCGTCCTTGAGAAACAGCTTCTTCTTCTTCAGGCGCTTCAGCTGGAGCGCGTCAGCGCGGCCGGATTCTTCGAGCGCATTGATGGCGCTGTCGAGGTCGCGATGCTCCTGCTTGAGCCGGAGCAACGTCGTCCGGAGCTCGCGAATCTCCTCGCTCTCCATCGGACGTCCCATGCTCCTTCGTTGCCCCCCGGGACGACGGAAAGTATCGCGGCGAACCGGGGGCCGCGCAAGGGCTTGGCACGATTTGCTAAGGGGTTGAGGGGGGTTGACCAGCGCATGGAGCGACGCCGAACCGCAGGCCAGCATTGGACAAATCGTCATCGATTTGACAGAATGGATAATCGGAGACCAACAAAAATGGAGGTCCGATATGGCGCTAGACGCACACTTGGTGGAGTTGTCTGAGAAGCATCGTGCACTGGATCGCAAGATCGAAGAAGAGTTGGCCCGGCCAACGGCAGACGACCTCAAAGTCGCGGAATTGAAGCGACAAAAGCTGCGTCTCAAAGATGAAATGGAGCGTCTGAAGCACGAGATGAGCCACTAGGCTCACCCGCGCTCAGGAATTTCGACAGGCCGTGGGGGGCGCAAGGACAGCTTGTGCCCAAGCGGCCTTTCATTTGGGCTTGGCTGCCGTAATTCGGCGCTGGCCGCACGATAGGATTTCAGGCGAATCAGCTGTGCCGCGAGGGGATCGGGCCATGCCGGCCGGAGCGCTTAGGGATCGGGGGAAGGGGCTCGCAGCGTGTCTCGCGGCTGGCCTAGTCTTTGGATTTTTGGCGTTCCCGGCGTTCGCCGTCGACAAGGATCTCACCAACAAGGGCGAGGCGCTGGTCAAGGAGAACTGCTCGCGCTGCCACGCCATCGGCAAGGAAGGGACGAGCCCACATCCTCAGGCGCCGCCATTCCGCACGCTCTCCAGCAAGTATCCGGTGGAGGACCTCGCCGAATCGCTCGCCGAGGGCATCGTCTCGGGGCATCCGGACATGCCGATCTTCGTGTTCAGCCCGCAAGACGTCGAGGCGATCATCGACTATTTGCAGTCGATCCAGGAGCAGCCGTCGCCGCCGGTCGAGCAGCCCGACAAGAGCTAGTCGGCGGCGCCTTCGGGCCACATCAGCCAGTCGCGGGCGGCCTCAACCTCGCTTGGCGAAAAATGCTCGACCTCGCAACCCATGAAGGGGGCGACCAGGCTCGACCAGAGATGATGCGTGTCCGGATTGCAGACGATCGCCACGCGGCTGAAATCCTTCACATGGCGCAGGCTGAACTTGATGTCGTGCCAGAAGGCGATGGCGTCCATGCCGTCGAAATCCTTGACGATCTCGAGCACGCGCGCATGCCCATGCCGCGCGATGAAGGCTTCGAGTTTGGTCGCCACCGCGTCGAACTCCGCAGTGGACACGCGGCCCGCGAGCTGGATTTCGACCGCTTGGGCGTTGTCGTATTCCTTATAGGAGAGCATGCGGATTTCCTTACTGCCTGGTCCGCCGTGGCTTTTTCGCACCAGTCGCGAACTTGCGATGACAATTCACACGAAATTAAACTTAACAGACCGATAAAGGCTCACCATATGACACGCTGTTGCCGCCTTTTTTGCTGCTAATGGGCGCTGGAGACCGGGGAGACCTATCATCAGAAAGCTGATCATTTCGCTGCTGGTCATCGGCGCCATCGCTTGTGGCGCGGTCTATATGGCGCTGACCGCTGGCCCCGTCGTCGTCAAAAAGGCGGCCGTCACGCCGGCCGCGCGGCCGCTGGCCTACGAGCAACAGATCAACCGGTCGGATACGTCCGCTCCAGCTCCCGCCACCGGGGAGAGCGCACCCGAGCAGCAGGCGGCGGCTCCGGCCGAGGCGCCGCAGGCTGCGCCCGCCGATCAGACCGCGCCTGCAAGCGAGACTGGCGAGGCGCCGGCCCCGAACGGCGATCCATCGCAAATGGCGGCGTTGCCGCATAGCGGCGAGGTGACCTTCTCCGAGCCGGGCGCGCTCCCTTGGCAAAAACCCGATCCCGCCATGCAAGGCGAGGGGCCCGATGGCTCCGATCCGGCTGCCCAGGGCGAGGATGCCTATCCGCCCGATTCCATGGCGGCGGTGCCGGGAGACGACGCCGATCCGAATGCCTATCCCACGGGACCCGAGGACGAGCCGCAGGAATGGGTGCAGGTGCTGGTGTCGGGCGCCGGCATGCAGAGCGCCGCGTCGGAGGATGCGCCCGCGCTTTTCGCTTTCCCCTATGGCCGCACGTTGCGGGTGGTATCGCGCTATGAGAATTGGGTCGAGGTGACCGACCCGCAAAGCGCCGCCACCGGTTGGATGAAGGCGCAATATCTCGCGCCGGCCCCCCCGCCTGGGGCTCCGCAGCAAAGCGACGCGTGGTACGAGGACCAGCAGCCACGGCAGCACCGCGGGTGGCTCCAGCGCAATGGCGGCGGCTTCGCCGACATGATCAACCGCGCTCTCGGCGGCCGCTAGTCGCTGCGCCAACAAGACGCGCCTCTCACTTACCTTTGATCAATACAGACTCGTCGTCGCGCTTGAGCACTGCGTGGCGATGGGTGTAGGGTGGTTGCGACGGTGGGACACACGATGCGGAGTTTGGCATGCGTGGCCTATTGCCGTCGGTCTGGCTGCTCCTCGCCGGCCTCTATACTGCCTCCCTTCTCGCCCTGATCCAGCCGTTCTCGCGGGACGACGACTGGCCTACGCCGGCGCCCGTCAATGAGACGGTGCGCGCGAAGGAGCCGCGGCTCACGGCTTTCCCCTCAACAACCGCTGAAGCCGGCGCGCCCGCCATCCAGCGCGTGTCGCTGGTCGCGCCTATTGCGGCTAAGGGCGTCGAGCCGCAGGACCAATGGGTTCGAATCGCCGCTTACACCACCGTGGCCCGCGCGGAGCCCACGACGGCTGCCCCGGTGCTGTTCGCTTACACACCCGGCCGGCCGCTTAGGGTGATCGCGCGCGAGGGCGGGTTTGCCCATGTGCAGGATCTCAGCAGCGGACAATATGGCTGGGTGAAGGAAAGCGCGCTCGCGCCGTTCAGCGGCGGTGATCGCCCGCGCGAGGATGTGGCGCCTCCGCCGCAAGTGGTGGCCTCCGCCGCGCCCGCTTCCGTGCCGGAGCAAGTGGCCGCACCGAAAGCGGTGGCGCCGCAAGCGCCCGTCGCCAAGGCCGTCGTCGTCGCCACCAAGAAGCTTCAGCCGCCACGCGGCGATCCCGCAGCCGCACGGCCTGACAAAGAGACGGTGGCGGCAGTCGAGCCTGGGCAGCGCGGCTTCTTCGGCCTCCGCCGTAACCGGCCGCAGCGCATCGCCCTGAGCGGCAACGATTCGGGCTTCGCCGGCATCATCAGCCGCGCCTTCGGCCGGTGAACTTCAGCAGCGCGCGCGGTCACCGTCGTCTTCGCGGCGCCTTTGTCTTGCCTGCCCGCGCGATGCGATACGCCTCGCGTGCCCATGCCACGAGCTCGTCCGGCTCTTCCAGCAGGCGCGGCGGCGCCTCCCAATAGGGCATGGCAACTGGCTGCTTGCCGGTCGGCACATAGGTGAAAGGTCCCATGCCCTCGCGCTCGAAGGCGCGCATAGAGGTCGCGTCGGTCTTGAGATAGAGCGTGTCGTCAACCAGGATGGCGAACATGACGCCGTCGGCATAGACCCCGGCGCCACCGAACATGTTGCGAATGGTCACCGGGCCAAAAGCCGCGAGCAATTCCCTGACGAAGTCCTTGAAGCCTTCAGTCACAGCCATGGAGCGAAAGGCTCAAGCCGCCGGCGGGATGGCCTCTGGGCGGGGCTCGTCGTGCTCGTGGCCGTGATGGTCGTGCTCGTGACCATCGCCTTCGTGCCCGTCGCCATTGCGGCCGTTGCCGGCATGAACGTGAGCGGGGTGAGCGTGGCCTGGCTTGGCCGCCACGCGGCGCTCGCGCTCGACGGCGGTGCGCGCCGCCTCGTTCTGCGTGTAGATCTCCATATGCTCGGAATCTTCCTCCGCCACCGGCGTCAGCGCGCCGTCCATATAGGCCTTGGCGTTTGGGTCGGCCTCGATCTTGCGCACGATGGCTTTGAGCATGCGCCAACGCTTGGCGAGCGCGAGCGCCTTGCGCGACACCTCGGCGGCGTAACGCGCATAAAACGGGATGGCGGGCTCAACCGGCAGGCCTGAGCGGCGATCGCTGCGGCGCTTGATGCGGAAAATGCCCCATTGCAGCGGATGCAGATTCTCGACCGGCACCGCGCTCGAAAACCAGAAGAGCACCGGCATCAGCGAGCGGATATTGATGCCGCAGGCATAAGCGCGCCGCAGCACCGTCTCCAGATGCTCCTCGGTATAGAAAATCCCCCAAGCCGTGCGGTAGGCCTCCTGCCACTCGGCCTTGCTCATCTTGGGATGGGCGGTGACGACGTGCTCAAGCTCGTATTTGTTCATGTCGGGGTCCATCCAGACCCCCTTCTCGGCGAGCACCTTGTGGTCCTCCGAGCCCGGTAGCGGCGTCAGCACGAAGAACTCGAGCATGTCGAGCGGCAGCTCTCTCTTGATGATGTCGAGGTCGTGGCGGATCGACTCCGGCGTGTCGTTCTCGAAGCCGAGAATGTAGCCGGCGAAGGTCATGATGCCGTACCGCTTCCATTCCAGCAGCATCTTGCGGTACTCGGTGATCTTGTTCTGCCGCTTCTTGGCGGCGATCAGATTGGCCGGGTTGATGTTCTCCAGCCCGATGAACACGCGGGTCACGCCGGCGCGGCGCGATTTCTCGATGAAGTTCGGGATGCGGTGGCAGAGCGTGTCGACCTGGATCATGAAGCGGACGTCCATGCCGTCCTCTTCGCGCAGCTTGATGATGCGGTCGTAAATCGCTTCCCAATCCTTGTTGCGGGCGAAATTGTCGTCGGTGATGAAGAAGCGATTGACGCCCTGCGCCCAGTTCATGCGCAGGATGTGCTCGACGCTGTCGGGCGTGCGGTAGCGCGACTTGCGGCCCTGCACGTTGATGATGGTGCAGAACGAGCATTGGAAGGGGCAGCCGCGGCCGGCGTCGAAGCTGGTCACGTTGCCGACGGTGCGCTGCACGAAATCGTAAGGCAGGAAGGGCGGAGAGGCGATGTTGCCAAGACCCGGCAGGTCCTTCATGTAATTGTAGAGCTGCTTCAGCGTGCCTTGCGCCGCGTCGAGGATCACCTCGTCGATATGCTCCTCGGCCTCGCCGGCGAAGATCGAGATGCCGAGCGCCTGCGCCTGCCGGATATCCTCGGGAATTTCTTGCAGCATCGACAGGCAGCCGGAGACGTGGAAGCCGCCGATCATCACCTGGATGCCGGCTTCGCGCAGCGGCCGCGCGATATCGACCGCGCGCGGGAATTCGTTGGATTGCACGCCGACGATGCCGACGAGCCCCAGCCCGCCATTCTCGGCGATGCGCCGCATGAGCTTCTTCGGCACGACGCGGGTGTTGGTCTCGTCGATGGCGATGACGTCGATCGGCAGATCGGGACCGAGCACGCGGCGCTCGGCGGCGCCGTTGGCCAGGCTGAACACCGCGGCGAGCGAGTTCGACGGCATGGTCGAGCGCAGCCATTGCACGACGTAGCCGTCGGCGTCGTAATGCGACGGCTTGACCAAGATCAATTGAAAGCGCCGTGTCGCCGCGTGTTTGGTGCCGAGCATCCCTCAGTCCCAGGAAGACGATGTCAGGCAGAGGGAAGCTCGAATGGCCTCCGCAAGCCTTTCGCTTCCGACTGGACGCTTACCGGCCTTCGCGTCCTCGACCCCCGAGAATAGTGCCGGGTGGCGGCAGCGCCCTTAGGCTCCCGCCACGACTAACCTTAAGCCACTCAATCATATTCCCGGCGGAGGGTCCAACGGAATACTGCCCGCTTTCCTCAGCTCGAGGGCGGATTTCCGCCGCTTTCGCGTGCCTGGTCGAACTCGGCGATATCCTTCGCCAGGAAGTAATTGAGCATGGTGCGGATCGCCGCGATCACGGCGAGCTTGCTGATGTCGTCCCAGGTGGGGGCGACGGCCGTGCGCACGATGTCGGCGGCGAGCGCGAATTCCAGTGCCAGCAGGATCCAGGTGGCGAATTTCAGCCAGATCTCGCGGCCCTGCATCTCGTCGGCGGCGCGCTTCAAGATCAGCCCGATAACGCCGCTGAGCGCCTGGATCGCGCCGAAGGCCACGACAAACACCGCCGCGGCCTCGATGGCGAGCGCCACGTAGCCGGCGATCTCCTTGAAATTGTTCTCGACGAGTATGGCCCCGTTCCCCCTGGCCCAAGATTGGCGCGAAGGGCGGGTGCCGCGCAACCGGAATCCGGGTTAGCGTCACCACCACGGCCAAGCGCGGGAGCGATCCCACGATTGCAACTCACCGTGTTACGTACTACATTTTAGCCATGATCCGGTCGTGGCGTAACGCGGCGGCTCGCAAGGTTTGGGAAGGCGGTGAGCCAAACCAATTCCGGGGATTGGATTTTGCAGCAGCCATTGATTTGCTGCTGGCCTTGAATGTCGCTAAGTCGCTGCGTGACCTAAGCCCGCTCAAGAGCGTCGGCCTGCACAAGCTCAAGGGCGCTCGCAAGCAACAATGGGCAATGACCGTCAACGGGCCGTGGCGAATCTGTTTCGAGTTCCGCAGGGGCGATGCTTATTACGTCGAGATCGTCGACTATCACAAAGGGTGAACGCAATGACACTGGCTGTGCATCCCGGTCGCTTTCTGAAGCGCGAGCTTGACGCGCGCGGGCTTAGCGCGAACCGGCTGTCACTCGATCTCAGCGTGCCGTCCGGCCGCATCACCGACATCCTCAACGGGCGTCGCTCGATAACGGCCGACACGGCCGTGCGCCTCGGCCGCTATTTCGGCAACCGGGCGCAATTCTGGCTCGACCTGCAAAGCCAGTATGATATCGCCATGATCGAGTCGGAGCGTGGCGACGAAATCGCGCGGCGCGTTCGTCCAGCCGATGCCGCCTAACGATCACACCCCCTTCGCCAGATCGCGCAGCTTGAATTTCTGGATCTTGCCGGTCGAGGTCTTGGGCAGCTCGACGAACATGACGCAGCTCGGGCATTTGTAGCGGGCGAGCTTCTCCTTGCACCAGGCGATGATCTCCTCCGCCGTGGCTTCAGCGCCGGGTCTGAGCTCGACGAAGGCGCATGGCGTCTCGCCCCATTTCGCATCGGGCTTGGCGACCACGGCGGCCGCGGCGACGGCGGGGTGCTTGTAGAGCACGTCCTCCACCTCGATCGATGAGATGTTCTCGCCGCCCGAGATGATGATGTCCTTGGAGCGGTCTTTCAGCTGGATATAGCCGTCGGGATGCATCACGCCGAGATCGCCGGAATGGAACCAGCCGCC
The DNA here is from genome assembly GCA_963798815.1 of uncultured Alphaproteobacteria bacterium. Lineage (GTDB taxonomy): Bacteria > Pseudomonadota > Alphaproteobacteria > Rhizobiales > Methyloligellaceae > Methyloceanibacter. The sequence continues at coordinate 1,199,074 of CAWCUW010000002.1, read as the reverse complement.
GGCGAAGGCGCCCTCGGTGGCTTTCCGGTTATGCAGGTAGCCCTTCATGACGATATTGCCGCGGAACATGACCTCGCCCAGCGTCTCGCCATCGGCGGGGGTCTTCTGCATGGTCTCGGGGTCCATCACCGTGAGATCCTCGAGCGCGTGATAGCGCACGCCCTGGCGGATGCGCTTGCCGAGCCGGTCCTCGGCGGGAAGCTCGTCCCAGGCCGCATGCCATTCGTTCAGCGTCGCCGGGCCGTAGGTTTCGGTGAGGCCATAGAGATGGGTCAGCTCGAAGCCCAACTCGTCCATCTTGGCGAGCACGGCGGCCGGCGGCGGAGCGGCGGCATGGCTGAAGGCGACGCGCTGCGGAAACATCCGCCGGTCGTCGTCGCCGGCGTTGAGCAGCGCCGACATGACGAACGGCGCGCCGGAGAGATGCGTCACCTTGTGCTCGGCGATCGCGTCGTACATCGGCTTGGCGCGCACGGCGCGCAGGCAGACATGGGTGCCGGCCAGCAGGCTGATCGACCAGGGGAAGCACCAGCCGTTGCAATGGAACATCGGCAGCGTCCAGAGATAGACCGGATGCTGCCCCATGCCGGTGGCGATCGCGTTCGAATAGCACATCAGCGCCGCGCCGCGATGGTGATAGACCACGCCCTTCGGGTTGCCGGTGGTGCCGCTGGTATAATTGAGTGAGATGGCGTTCCACTCGTCGCTCGGCATGGCCCAGGGGAACGCCGGGTCACCTTCGGCGATAAACGCCTCGTAGTCGAGATTGCCGAGCCGCGTCCCCTCGACGCCGCATTCGAGGTCGCGGTAATCGATCAGCAGCGGCTTCACCTTGGTGTGCTGCAAAGCCTCCTTCAGCACGCCGCCGAACTCGGTATCGCCGATCAGCACCTTGGTCTTGGCGTGGTCGAGCATGAAGGCGACGGCCGGCGCATCGAGCCGGGTATTGATGGAGTGGAGCACGGCGCCGGTCATCGGCACGCCGTAATGGGCTTCGAGCATGGCGGGAGTGTTGGCGAGCATCACCGAGACGGTGTCGCCGACGCCGATGCCGCGCGAGGCAAGCGCGGACGCGAGCTGGCGGCTGCGCGCATAGAACTCGGCATACGAGACACGCGATTTCCCGTGGATGACGGCCGCATGGTCCGGATGCACGCTCGCCGCGCGCTCGAGGAACACGAGCGGAGTTAGCGGCTGGTAATTCGCCGGGGTCTTGTCGAGGCCGGTGTCATAAGGATTGGCCATCGCCATCCTCGAGAGTGCGTTTCCCTGTCGCACCCTAGCGAAGGCGAGAGCCGATCGGCAATCGCGAATCCGGAAGCGCGTCTCCCGGCCTTACACCGTCATGGACTAGCGGTGGGAGTAATAGGCGAGCGCGGCAGCGAAGCCGGTCATCGCCACTAGCACCAATCCCAGATAGAACACGTCGATCGCAGCCATGCGGCACCTCCAGCAAATGAGTGCCGACAATGGCGTGAAGAGAGCCGTTCCGCTTTGATCAGGCTCAGCAATTGCCCTGACACAGGTCAGGGCTCGCGCCGCTATTCCGACGGGACGTCGGTGCGCTTCAGGTCCTTCAGCTTGGCGAAGACGGACTCGACGTCGGGCGTCTCCTCGTCCTCCTCGGGAGCGGCGCGCCGGTCGCGTGCCTCTTGGGCAAGCGCGGTGGCCATCGGCCGCTCTGGCTCCGGCGCCGGCGGCGCCGCGGCGATCGTCTCCTCGGCGGGCAGCAGCGTGCCGGCCTTGGGCGGCTCGGCGATGCCGGCCTCCTTCCGCTCGCGCTCGAGCCGCGACGCCGCCTTCTTCACCTCGGCGTCGAGGTCGATCTGCGAGCAGAGCCCGAGCGTCACCGGGTCCTGCGCCTGAAGGTTGGGCGAGTTCCAATGCTGCCGCTCGCGGATGGCGATGATGGTCGGCTTGGTGGTGCCGACCAGCCGCATGATCTGCGAGTCCTTGAGCTCGGGATGGTTCTTCAGCAGCCAAAGGATGGCGTTCGGCCGATCCTGCCGGCGCGACACGGGCGTGTAGCGGGGGCCGCGCTTGGTCTTTACCTCGGGCACCTCGACCTTGGGCTCGGAGAGCTTCAGGCGATGCGAGGGATTGAGCTCGGCATCGGCGATCTCCTCGCGGGAGAGCTGGCCGGATGAGATCGGGTCCATGCCCTTGATGCCGTGCGCCACGTCGCCGTCGGCGATGCCCTTCACCTCCAGCACGTGCAGGCCGCAAAATTCGGCGATCTGCTCGAAGGTGAGCGAGGTGTTGTCGACCAGCCAAACGGCGGTCGCTTTGGGCATCAGGGGGGTACGGTCCATGTTGGTCTCAAACCTCAAGCTTGTGGGGGCGCGTCTTCCGCCCCTTCGGCGAAAGAGCAAAACGAAATCAAATGAAGGGGAATGGCCCTATATAAGGGCTGCTGCCGCTTTAGGCAATTGTGGATTGGCCCTATTTGGCGACCAGCACGATTTTGCCGATATGGTCCGGTGCGTCGATGCGGCGATGGGCTTCGGCGGCATCCTTCAGCGGAAAGGTCGAGTTCGATCACCGGCTTCAGCTTGCCCGCGGCGATCAGCGGCCAGATGCGCTCCTCGACGCCTCTCGCTATGCGCGCCTTGGCGTCCGGCGTCTGCGCGCGCAGCGTCGAGCCGGTCAGGGTCAGCCGGCGCAGCATTAATCGCATCAGATCGAGCTCGACCTTGGAACCCTTGAGGAAGGCGATCTGCACGATGCGCCCATCCAGCGCCGCGGCGCGCAGATTGCGGTCGATATAGTCGCCGCCCACCATGTCGAGAATGACATCGGCGCCGTGGCCCGCGGTCGTCTCGCGCACCGCCTCGACGAAATCCGCATCGCGGTAATTGCAGGCGCGGACGGCGCCGAGCGCTTCCGCCGCGCGCGCCTTCTCCGCGCTCCCCACCGTCACCATCACCTTGGCGCCGAGGGCGGCGCCGATCTGGATCGCGGTGGTGCCGATGCCGCTCGTGCCGCCATGCACGAGCAGCCATTCGCCGGGCTTGAGCGCGGCGCGCTCGAACACGTTATGCCAGACGGTGAATACGGTTTCGGGGAGGGCGGCCGCTTCGATCATGGAGAGCCCTTGCGGCACCGGCAGCGCGGTCCCTTCCGGCGCCAACGCATAGTCCGCGTAGCCGCCGCCATTGACCAGGGCGCAAACGGCGTCGCCTGGCTTGAAGCGCGTGGCGCCGGGACCGAGCTTGACAATTTTGCCTGCGACTTCGAGACCGAGCAGGTCGGAGGCGCCTTTCGGCGCGGGATAGAGTCCCTGACGTTGCAGCACGTCCGGCCGATTGATGCCGGCGGCGGCGACCTCGATCAGCACCTCTTCCGGTCCCGGCTCGGGCAACGCTCGCGTCACAGGCACCAGCACGTCGGGGCCGCCCGCTGCCTTGGCTTCGATGACGGTCATGGTCTCCGGCAGCATCAACGCCCCGCTTTGTTGTCATGTCCGGTCGAGCCGGGCCATGACAGTTAAGGGATTAGTGCCGGGTCGCAAAGTGTTAGAATGCGTGCATGGACACCGACGATCTCGCCCCGCCGCCCAAGAGAAAGACCTACGAGCTTGGGCAAGACCTGAGCAAACTTTCCGTCGCCGAGCTTCGCGCGCTGATCGACGATCTCAAAACCGAAATCGCCCGCGTCGAGCAAACCTTCACCACCAAGCAATCGTCGAAGAGCGCGGCGGAGTCCGTTTTCAAACGCTAACGCTGGCGGCCGGATACCACTCCTTTAGGTAAATCCGCGCTTAGCGTTAACTCGTCCTTAGGAGTTCGGCGTTAGGGTCTCAGTCATCCAGTCCTCTGGATCTGAGTGGCCAGCCCACTCTGTTTGACGCCTCCCTGTTAACTTCCTGAGCCGCCGCATGGCGGCTCTTTTTTTGCCCAATTCACGCGCTTTAACCTTTGCGTTCGGAAGGCGACGACGCGGCTTCCGCATGGCATACTATGCCGCCGGGCACGTGTGGGACGGGAGTAGCCGATGGCGGGGCGATCGAGGAGCGGCGACCGTGACGATAACGTGACGGTCTCCTTCGGCGCAAAGTTTGCGCGGTCTGATCAATTTAAGACGGTCTTTCGTGAAGGCATGGCGCTGGTCGAGGCGGCCGCGACCTATCTCGACGGCGATGGCCGTAAAGAGGCGCGCAAACTTCGGCCGCCGCATTCGCTGGCCTATGCCACCGAGAGCATGCGGCTCACCACGCGGCTGATGCAGCTCGCCTCCTGGCTGCTGATCCGGCGCGCGGTCAGCGAGGGCGAGCTGACGCCGGAGCAGGCGATCGAGGAACAGCGCAAGATCAAGCTGCCGGTGACGAGCACCGAGCAGCCCTCACGCGATCTCGGCCCGCTGCCGGCCCGCTTACGCGAGCTGATCGAGCAGAGCGTCAAGCTGCAAGAGCGGGTCATCCGGCTCGATCAGATGCTGGGGCACAGGCAGCTTCCGCCCGTGGGCGAAGCCGACACCCCGCTCAATGCGCAACTCTCGCGGCTGCGCGCGGCATTCGGCAAGCCGGCCGAGTAAACGTCGCTAAGGACGGCGGCAAAGCCGCTATTTGATGAAGCCTTCGTATTTCCGCTTGAAGCGGGAAAGCCGTCCGCCGCGATCGGTGAGATGCGCGCTGCCACCCGTCCAGGCCGGATGGGTCTTGGTATCGATGTCGAGCTTCAGCTTGTCGCCTTCGGCACCATAGGTCGAATAGGTCTCGAACTCGGCGCCGTCGGTCATCACCACGGTGATGCGGTGATATTTGGGATGAATGTCTTTCTTCATGGCTCTGGCCTTCGAGAAAACCGGCGATTTCGTTGGCCCCGCCTATAACGGAACTTCTGCCGCGGCACAAGGCTGCGCGCTATGGGCGCGCTATCTAGCCCTTTCGTTAAGCGGCTTGCGCCCTTAAAGTCTGCCCCTTCCGACGAGACTGGGCCCGTTCTTTGTGCAACTCCTGACCCCACAGACTGGCGGTGGCGACCGCCGCGATCCGGCCGCGAAGGCGGATGAAGCCGCGCCGAAGCGCGTCTCGTTGCGCCCGCTGCTGGGCTTGCGGCCCTATCTGCTGCGCCACCGCGGGATGCTTGCGGCCGCTTTCGCCGCGCTGGTGATCTCGGCCGCGGCGACGCTCGCCGTGCCGCTTGCCGTCCGGCGCATGATCGATCTCGGCTTCTCGGGCATCGATCCCGACCTGATCGATAAATATTTCCTCACGCTGGCCGGCATCGGCCTGATCCTCGCCTTGGCCAGCGCCGCGCGTTTCTACACGGTCAACTGGCTCGGCGAGCGCGTGGTCGCCGACATCCGCCGCGACGTGTTCAAGCATCTGACCGGCCTGAGCCCCGCCTTCTACGAGGTATCGCATTCGGGCGAGGTGATGTCGCGGCTCACCGCCGATACGACGCAGGTCAAGGGAGCGGCGAGCACGGTGATCTCGCAGGCGCTGCGCAATGTGCTGCTCCTGGCCGGTGCCGCGGTCATGATGGTGGTGACCAGCCCGAAATTGTCGCTCGCCGTGCTGATCGCCATTCCGGTGATCATGCTGCCGCTCGTGGCTTATGGCCGCTCGGTGCGGACGCTCTCGCGCCAGGCGCAGGACACGCTGGCGCAGGCGTCGGCCTATGCCAGCGAAAGTTTGACGCAAGTCCGCGTGATGCAGGCCTTCACCCACGAGGACGCAGCCGCGAAGCGCTTCGGCGCGGCGGTCGACCGTTCCTTCGATGCGGCGAATGCCCGGGCCAAGGCGCGCGCCGGATTGACGGCCATCGCCATCTTCCTGGTGTTTGCCAGCGTCGTCGGCGTGCTGTGGTACGGCGCGCAAGACGTGCTGTCGGGACTCATGACGGGCGGCAGGCTCTCGCAGTTCGTGCTCTACGCCGTGCTCGCCGCGAGCGCGGTCGGCGGCTTGAGCGAAACCTGGGGCGAGATCGCGCAATGCATGGGCGCCGCCGAGCGGCTGAGCGAGTTGCTGCAAGTTCAATCGCAGATCGTCTCGCCGCCCCAGCCGAAGCCGCTGCCGGAGCCGGCGCGCGGCGAGATCGCCTTTCGCGACGTGTCCTTCGCTTATCCGTTGCGACCCGAGACGAGCGCGCTCGAGCGGTTAAGCTTCAGCGTGTCGCCGGGCGAGCGGGTGGCGCTGGTCGGACCGTCGGGCGCGGGCAAGACCACCATCTTCGCGCTGCTGCTGCGGTTCTACGATGCCAATCGAGGCAAGGTCGCAATCGACGGCGTTGCGGTGAACGAGGCCGATCTTGCCGCGTTGCGCCACCGCTTCGCCCTGGTGCCGCAGGAGCCCGCGTTGTTCGCCGACACGGTCGCCGCCAATATCGCCTATGGCAAGGGGACGGCGAACCGGAGCGAGATCGAAGCCGCGGCTAGGGCCGCGTTCGCCCATGACTTCATCGCCCGTCTGCCGCAAGGCTACGACACCATGCTCGGCGAGGGCGGCGTGACGCTGTCGGCCGGGCAGCGGCAGAGGATCGCCATTGCGCGCGCGGTGTTGCGCGACGCGCCAATTTTGCTGTTGGACGAGGCGACCAGTGCGCTCGATGCGGAAAGCGAAACTTTGGTGCAGAAGGCGCTCGACAAGATCATGCAAGGCCGCACCACGCTGGTGATCGCGCATCGGCTTGCCACCGTCATCGGCGCCGACCGTATCCTCGTGCTCGATCATGGACGGCTGGTCGAGGAGGGGACGCATCAAAGCCTGATCGCCCGGGGCGGCATCTATAAGCGGCTTGCCGATCTGCAATTCGCCTCCGACGCCGCGGAATAGGCCTCGCATTCAGTTTCGGTTGCCGGAAGGAGTGCTGGTCATGAAGTTCCAAGCCCGTCGGATTGCCGGTCTCGCGGCGGCCGCGATCGCCTTAGGCGCCGCCGCAATCCTGGCGCCGGCCTTCGCGCAAGAGCCCTCGTCGGGCGAAATCGTCGACGCGTTGACACCCAAGGCGAAATTCCGCGCCTTCGATCCGGCGCAGGAGGAGCGCGAGTCGCGGCAAAGCGATCTCGTCACGCGGCTGCAAAAGGAGAAGACACGACAGATTACCGTCGAGGAGCGGAACGAGATCGCCACCGTGGTCGAGGAGAACGAGCTGCCGGCGATCGACCTCGAAGTGTTCTTCGATTTCGATTCCGCCAAGATCACCAAGGAGGCGTTGCCGATTTTGAAGCAGCTCGGCGCGGCGCTGAGCGACGAGAGGCTCAAGGGCTCGGTGTTTCTGGTGGCAGGCCACACCGACGCCAAGGGCCCCGATGGCTATAATCTCAGCCTCTCCGATCAACGCGCCAAATCGGTGCAGGCCTTTCTGGTGGAGAATTTCCCCATCGACCCGAAGCAACTCGTGGCCATCGGCTTTGGTGAGGAGCAGCTGAAGGACAAGCAAAATCCGCTGTCGGGGGAGAACCGCCGCGTGCAGGTCGTCAACATGGCCTCGGCCGATGTCGCCGCCAAAGCCAAGGGATCCGAATAGGCGGTCTAGCGCTCGGTGAGCTTCAGCTCGATGCGGCGGTTCTTGGCGAGAGCCTCCTCGCTATCGCCGCTGTCGACCGGCTGGAACTCGCCGAAGCCAGCGGCGACCAGCCGGTTCGCCGGCACGCCCTGCGACATCAGATAGCGCACCACCGAAATCGCCCGCGCGCTCGACAGCTCCCAGTTCGAGGGGAATTGGGGCGTGGCGATCGGCCTGATATCGGTGTGGCCGTCGACCCGCATCACCCAGGCGATATCGGGCGGGATCTGCGTCTCGAGGTCGCGCAGCGCCTCGGCAAGCTTGTCGAGCTGGAAGCCGGCCTCCGGCTTCAAGATGTCGGAGCCTGAATCGAACAGCACGTCGGAAGGGAACACGAAGCGATCGCCGACGACCTGGAAATCGGCGCGATTGCCGAGGGCTTCTCGCAGCTTGCCAAAGAAGTCGGAGCGGTAGCGGGCCAGCTCCTGCACCTTCTTGGCGAGCGCCACGTTGAGCCGCTGGCCGAGATCGGCGATCTTGGCCTGGCTGTCCTTGTCCTTGGCCTCGGAGGCTTCCAGCGCTTCTTGCAGCGAGGCGATCTGGAGCCGCAGCGCCGCGAGCTGCTGGTTCAGCATCTCGACCTTGGCGAGCGCGTCATTGGTGATCTTCTTCTGCTGATCGAGCGAGGAGCCGAGCGCTTTGGCGCGCTCCTCGGCGCTTTGCGTTGCGCCGCCGGCGGTACCGAGCAATCCGGTGAGACGATCGTTCTCCTTCTCCTTCTCGCCGAGCGTCGCCTGGAGCGCGGCGAGATTGTCCTCGACCGACTCCTTCTTGGAGCGCTCGAGCGCGAGCAATTCGGTCAGCTCCGCGAGCTGGCGGTTGAGGCGGGACAGCATGGTGTCCTTGCCGCTCGTCGCCTGCGTCACCACGAAGTTCGACAGCATGAACAGCGACATGAGGAAGGTCACCACCAAGAGCAGGGTGGAGAGCATGTCGACGAAGCCAGGCCAATAATTCGCCTGGTAGCGTCCGCGGCGGGCGCGCGCCAGAGACATGTCTACTTGCGCTCCTCGCGCGCGGGCAGCTTCGCCTTGTCGGTGATCTGGCGCAGCACGGTGGCCAGCTCATGCTGCTGCTGCGCTTGCTCGTCGGCCCATTCGCGCACCACCTTCTGCTCGGCGCGCATTTGCCGGATCAGCTTGTCGACGCCGGCGGCAAGATCCTTGACCGCCTCGCCGGTATTGTCGGTGAGCATCCGGTGCTCGACCTTGTCGTTCAGATCGGCGAGCGAGCGCTGCATGTCGAGCAGGGCGTAGCGGATCTGCGGGGTGACGGCGGCGCCGGCGCCGGGCGTTTCGGCCAGTTGCAGCTCGGTGATGCCGGAGAGCCAATCTTCGAGCTCGTTATAGAACCGGCCTTGCGCGTGGCCGGCCTGGAGATCGAGGAAGCCCAGGATCAGCGAGCCGGCGAGACCGAACATCGAGCAGGAGAACGCCGTGCCCATGCCCTTGAGCGGGCCGGAGAGACCTTCCTTCAACTGGTCGAACAGCATGACGCTTTCGCCGGCATTGGTGTCCAGCGCGCCGATGGTGGCGCCGACCGAGCTCACCGTTTGCAGCAAGCCCCAGAACGTGCCGAGCAGGCCGAGAAAGACGAGAAGCCCAACCAGATAGCGCGTCGTCTCGCGTTGCTCGTCGAGACGCGACGCGACCGAGTTCGAGCAGCGAGCGCATCGCGCCGGTGGCGAGCGACAAATGCCCGGTGCGGTCCTTGAGCATAGTCGCCATGGGCGCGAGCAGGGTGGGCGTGGTCTTGTCGGTGGTGATGCCCGGATCGGAGATGCGGAAATTGTTGACCCAGTTGATCTCGGGGTAGAGCCGCAGCACCTGGCGGAAGGCATAGACGATGCCGACCACGAGCACGCCGATGATCAGTGCGTTCAGGCCCGGATTGGCCAGGAAGCTGTGCCGCAGCTGCTGCGTCTGGCCGTCGAGGATGATGGCCAGCAGGATGGCGAGGATGAGGAAGAGGCTCATGCGCCACAGAAAAACCTGCGGGCGGGTGAGCTTGACCTTGTAAGTGACAGGCGCCATCAGTTGCCGTTCTAGCCGGGCGGACCAAGCGAATCCAAGACTAACCGAATACTATGACACGCAAAACGGCAACCTCAGGGCGGATGGTTGCCTTCTCCGGCTGGGGATAATCGTCTGGCCTCAGGTCGACGGTGCCGCCGCGGGCTCGGCGGCGGCGGTCTTCAGCAGCTTGAGCAGGTGCTTTTGAATCGCCTCGTTGCCGGCCACCACGCTGCCCTTGGCCAGCATGGCATCCTTGCCGTCGGCGTCGCTGACATAACCGCCTGCCTCGCGCAAGATGACGATGCCGGCGGCGAGATCCCAAGGCTTGAGGTTGCGCTCCCAGAAGCCGTCGAGCCGGCCGGCCGCGGTCCAAGCGAGGTCGAGGGCCGCGGCGCCCATACGCCGCACCCCGGCCGAGCTCGCCATCACCGCTTGAAGCTCTTGCAGAAACAACGCGTGCTCGGGCCGACCGCTATGCGGGATGCCGGTGGCGATCACCGACGCGGCGAGCTCGGTCCTGGCGGCGACCCGCAGCCGGCGGCGGTCGTTGAGATAGGCGCCCTTGCCCCGCTCGGCGGTGAAGGTCTCCTGATTGGCGGGATTGAAGATCAGACCCGCCACCAGCTCGCCCTCGCGCTCAAGCGCGATGGAGATGGCGAAGATGGGAATGCCGTGCAGGAAATTGGTGGTGCCATCGAGCGGATCGACGATCCAGCGATGCGTGGCGTCGGCACCCTTGATCTCGCCGCGCTCCTCCATGAGGAAGCCGTAGCCGGGGCGCGCATGCGAGAGCTCGGTGAAGAGAATCTCCTCGGCGCGTGTGTCGGCGGCGCTGACGAAATTGGCCGGGCCTTTGAGCGAGACCTGGAGCTGCTCCACCTCGCCGAAATCGCGCGCAAGGCTGCGGCCCGCCTTGCGGGCGGCGGCGAGCATCACATTCATCAGCGCCGAGGCGGGCATTTGAAGGTCTCTCATTCCTTGCGATCTGTCATGCCCGGCCTTGTGCCGGGCATCCACGATTTTCTTTGCGGCTCAAAACGTGGATGGCCGGGACAAGCCCGGCCATGACGAAAAACCCAATCAGCTAACCGAACGCAGTCCGGTTAATCTACTCGGCGCGGCGGACGTAGGTGATCTCGTTGGTATCCACGACCACGCGCTCGCCCACCCCGACGAAAGGCGGCACCAACACGCGCACGCCGTTTTCGAGCTTGGCCGGCTTGTAGGACGAGGCCGCGGTCTGGCCCTTCACCACCGGTTCGGCCTCGACCACTTCCAGCGTCACCTGGTCGGGGATGGCGACGCCGATCGGGCGCCCCTCGTGGCTCTCGACCGTCACCTTCATACCGTCCTGGAGAAAGGCGGCGCGCTCTTCCAGCAAGTCGCGCGGGATCTGGATCTGGTCGTAGGTGTCCGAATCCATGAAGGTAAGCATGTCGCCGTCGGCAAAGAGGAACTGATAATCCTTCTGCTCGAGCCGCACACGCTCGACCGTCTCCGAGGAGCGGAAGCGCTCGTTGAGCTTGGTGCCGTCGATTGCGTTCTTCAGCTCGACTTGCGCGTAGGCCGGCCCCTTGCCGGGCTTCACGGCCTGCGCCTTCACCGCGATCCACAAACCGCCTTTGTGCTCAATGACGTTGCCGGGTCTGATCTCGTTGCCGTTGATCTTCATGGAATGCCTTGGAAAATGGGGTTGCGTGCCTTTAAGCACGCGCCGCCTCGCACCTGTCAAGTGCGGGCGTCTAGTCGCCCAAGTGGTCGCCTCGCCAATCGTCGGCCTCCTTCTCGGCTTTTGCCCGCTGCTCCTTGGTGAGCTTCGCCAGCAAGATGTCCAACGAGAAGTCGCTGACGCCGGCCTCGCGGGCGAGCAAATGCCATTTGGCGGCCTCGACCGGGTCGGCCTCTACCACCACGCCGTTGGCATACAGACGCGCCAGCCGGTTCTGAGCCACCGCGTTGCCCTGTTCGGCGGCGAGGCGGAACAGCTTGGCCCCCTTCTTCTCGTCGACGGCGACGCCCTGGCCCTTGAACAGCATCACGCCATATTCGACCTGCGCTTCGGGGAGGCCGGCATCGGCGGCTTTTCCCGTCCATTCGGCGGCCTTGGCCTTGTCGATCGGCACGCCTCGGCCGAATTGGTAGAAGGCGCCGAGATCGTATTCGGCTTGCGGATTGCCCGCCGCCGCCGCCTTCTGCATCCATTCGGCGGCCTTCGCGTCGTTGGCCGGGCGCCCGTTGCCGTTCACGTAGATCACGGCGAGATTGTATTGCGCGGCTGGGTTGCCGCTTTGCGCCGCCTGCTCGAAGAGATTGGCGGCCGTGCGCAGGTCCTTCTTCACGCCCAGACCGTCGGCGACCATGCGGCCCAGCGAGAACTGGGCATTGGCATCGCCGAGATCGGCCGCCTTGGCGTAAGCGTCGGCCGCCTTCTTGTAGTCCTGGGCGACGCCGAGCCCTTCGGCATAAATCTCGCCCATCAGCGTGAAGGCTTCTTTCGAGCCCTGCGCCGCCTCCTGCTCGGCGAGCTTCAACGCCGTCAGATATTTGCCCTGGAAATAGGCGGTGTAGGATTGGCTCTCGGTGGCCGAAAGGGGAGTGGCGGCAAACGCATGCGCCAACGCTACGGCCATGACCGCGGCGCATCGTGTCAATGAGATCACGCAGCCCTCCTCACCTGGCGGACCGCATTATCGATCTCGGCGATACGCTGCAACGCATCGTCGCCGCGCCAAATCCGCGCAGACGGCGCGACGAAATCCGCCCCCAGCGCGGCGAGCTTCGCCGCCTGCCCAGCGGTCTCGACGTTCCAGGCGACGCAAGGCACCACAAAGATCTCGGCCCACCAGGCGATCAGATCAGCATACTGATCGATTGCGTCGATAATGCTCCCGGCTTGCGGGCCGAACGCGATATAATCGGCGCCGAGCTCGGCCATTTGCATGGCGTCGTGGCGGTCGAGGCCGCACAGAGCACCGATGCTGGCGCTCTCGCCGAGCAGCTTGCGCGCAGCGGCATAAGCCTCGGGATTTGCGTCGAGATGCAGACCGTCGGCGCCGAGCCGCGCAGCAAGGCCGGCGTCGTTGTCGAGGAGACAGGCCAGCCCGTTCGCTTGCACAAGATCGATCAGCCGTCCGGCATGATGTTCGTCGATCGGCGCGCCGTCATCAGCAAGCAAAACGCAGGCCGCATCGGTGGTAGCAAGCGCTTGCGCGAGTTGAGCCTCGAGCGTTGCCGAAGGTTGCGCTGGAAATTGAAAATAGAGCCGGCAGCGATGCTTGACTTCGGCCATGATCACAGGCTCCCGGTGCGTCGCTCGCGTTGACCAGACGTTAACAGCGCCAGTCTCAAATCACACGGCTTGCGGCGCTGTCAATCGCCGCGGGCTGGAACCGAAATCAGACTCTCATAGTTGTTGAAGACAGGGCGTGCCGTCACCACATTGACATTAACCCGACAGTCCAGCAGCTTGATGAGAGACTGGAGTGAGTGGCGCCTGAGCGGGGAGGGTGCGAGCGCGATGGGTCAGTCTGACGCTCTGCAACAGGCCACGGAGCGGCTCGACGCCGCAGCCGGTCAGTTGGAGACATTCCTGCGCGACATGTTCGCCGAGGCAGAAGGCGGCGTTTCCATCGCAGAGCTCAGAGACCAAGTTCGCTTCCTCAGCCAAGAGCGCGATCGGCTACTAGCAGATCTCGACGCCGAGCGAAATCGCACGCGCCGTCTGAAGGTCGCCAACGAGGAAGTCTCGGCGCGACTGGAAGCGGTGATGGTGATGCTCAAGGATTTGATGCCGGCAGTGCCGGGATAAGTCTGCCAAGCGGGGTGGGGTCATGGGTCAAGTCAGCGTAACCTTGAATGGCCGGACTTACCGGCTGGAATGCGGCGAGGGCGAGGAAGCCCATTTGATCGAGCTCGCCGAATATCTCGGCACCCATGTCGACATCGTGAAACGAAAGTTCGGCCAGGTCGGCGACGACCGGCTGATCCTGATGGCTTCGCTGCAGGTCATGGACGAGCTGTGGGAGCTGCGGCGGCAGATGCAGGAGATCAAGACGGCGATGGCCGAAGCGCGCCGCGATCGGTCGGTTGCCGACGAATTGGCGAAGTCGCGCCAAAGCGACTTGGCTGCGCGCGTCAGTGCGGTGGCCGACCGGCTGGAGATGCTGAACGAGCAATTCGCGGGCGAGTCGAGGCCGCCACTTCGCGCCGTCAAGCGATCTTGATTGCGCGCCGGTCGCATTTGACCGATTTCTCCGCTATAGTCGCGACGGCGGGCTGCGAGGCGCGTTAGGAGCACAATCCCAGGGCCCTATAAGATCCTAAGGGAGCCGACCCTGGCGGGGACCGTGGTCTCCGTCACTTGGCGCCCACCTACTTATTGTAGGGAGACCGGGATCAACGCTCCGACGGCCATCGTGGCTTTGCCTCTTCCTTGAGGCGCCTACCCTCCGCTAACCCTTTGCTGCGCCTCTAAACGGGGACGCTGGCGGCTTGTGCCGCGACCCTGTATTGACCCCCTGAAATATCCCGTGGCGACGAGACGGATCGGCTGCTTCATGCGCGTGTTGTTTCTTGGAGATGTGGTCGGCCGTTCCGGGCGCGTCGCCGTCATCGAGCATCTGCCCAAGCTGCGCGGGCGCTATGCGCTGGATTTCGTGGTGGTGAACGGCGAGAACGCCGCGGGCGGTTTCGGCATCACCGAGCCGATCCTGACCGAGTTGCTCGACGCCGGCGCCGACGTGGTGACGATGGGCAATCATGTGTTCGATCAGCGCGAGGCGCTGGTGTTCATCGAGCGCCACGACCGGCTGCTCCGGCCGCTCAATTTTCCGCAAGGCACGCCCGGCAAGGGCGCCGGCCTGTTCAAGTCCAAGTCCGGCGCCGATGTCCTCGTGGTCAATGCGCAGGGACGCGTGTTCATGGCCGATCTCGACGACCCGTTCCGCGCGGTCGAGCGGGAGCTCGAGGCGTGCGGGCTGAAGACCGGGGCCGACGCCATCCTGATCGATTTCCACGCCGAGGCGACCTCCGAGAAGGAGGCGATGGGGCATTTCGTCGACGGTCGCGCCACCGCGCTGATCGGCACGCACACCCATGTGCCGACCGCCGACGAGCAGATCCTCGCCAAGGGCACCGCCTATATCAGCGATGCCGGCATGTGCGGCGACTTCGATTCGGTGCTCGGCATGGACAAGGAGGAGCCGCTCACCCGCTTCCTCACCAAGATTCCCACCGGGCGCTTCACGCCGTCGCTCGGCGAGGCGACGCTGTGCGGGCTCGCCATCGATGTCGACGACGCGACCGGTCTCGCGCGCGCCGTCGCCCCGCTCCGGCTGGGCGGCAGGCTATCGCAAACCGAGCCTCGGTTCTGGATTGCTGAGAGCTAAGTTAGGCCGAGCGCCGGTTGGGCGCCTCGCTCATGCCGGCGCGGCCTTGCGCCAGCAGCCGTTTCAGGCAGAAGATCGCCTCGTCGAGATGCAGCAGCGCGCGGTCGGCATCGGCGCTTTCGTCGAACAGCGACAGGCGCGCGCGCGCCACATGGTCGGCCGCCTCGGAGCAGAGTTCCGAGAGCGAGAGTGCTGGCATCACTTTGTCGTCGTGCTTCGAACCCTGCTGCATGGTCGTCCCCCCGCGATGAAAGCCGCTCCGGTCCCCAGATTCGGAGCCGTCAACTGTCGTTCTGTTACGGTTAAGGCTTTCCTAAGAGGCGGCTCACCGCCTTTCCCGCCGCCTCGCCCTTTATTTTGCGCCGATGCCCGCCTATAAGGCCGCTAACCAACAAGGGGTGGGGCCATGGCCGGCCATTCGAAGTTCAAGAACATCCAGTTCCGCAAAGGGGCGCAGGACAAGAAGCGCTCGAAGCTGTTCTCCAAGCTCGCCCGCGAGATCACCGCGGCGGCGAAGATGGGCTTGCCCGATCCGGCGATGAACCCGCGCCTGCGGGGGGCGATTCAGGCGGCGCGGGCGGTGAACATGCCCAAGGACAATATCGAGCGGGCGATCAAGAAGAGCGAGGAGGCGGGCGGCGCCAACTACGAAGAAGTGCGCTACGAGGGCTTCGGCGCGGGCGGCGTCGGCGTCATCGTCGAAACGCTCACCGACAACCGCAACCGCACGGCGAGCGAGGTGCGCTCGATCTTCACCAAGTTCGGCGGCAATCTCGGCGAGACCGGCGCCGTGTCGTTCAATTTCGACAAGCTCGGCGCGATCGAGTTCGATGCCGCCAAGGCGAGTGCTGAAGCGATGCTGGAAGCGGCGATCGAGGCGGGCGCTGAGGATTGCGAATCCGACGCCGATGGTCATTGGGTCTATTGCCATCCCGACGAGCTGCATCAGGTCGCCAAGGCGCTCGAAGCGCGGTTCGGCGAGCCGCGTGCCGTGCAAATCTTCTGGCGGCCGAAAAGCACAGTGCCGGCCGACGAGGAGACAGGCCAGCGGCTGCTGCGCATGATCGAAACGCTCGAAGATTCCGACGACGTGCAGAACGTCTACGCCAATTTCGAGATCTCCGACGAGGTGCTGGAGCGCCTCAGCGCTTAGAGTTCGGCCTCCCCTAAGGGATCGGAGCATGGTGTTAGCTGCGTCCGAATTCGCCGCGACGCTTTCCAACGAGCGGCTCCGCCTGACGCTGGCGGTTCGCGACTGGCTGGTTGGCGAGGCGCACGACATCAGCGACCCCAATGTCATTATCGAGAGTCTCTGCCTAAAGCTCAGAGATGCCGGCGTGCCGATCGATCAGGCGGTCAGCGCGGTCGAGTTCAGGCACGCCGAGCGGGCCGCGAATGCTCGCATCTGGGAGTTCGGTAGCCCGGCCCGGGAATATATCTACGGGCATGAGCGCGGCTCGGAGGCAACCGGAAAGCGCCCGCTGGCGGAGGCGCACCGCCTCAACGAATGGATCTTCTCCTGGCTCCCCGACACGCCGGACGACGCCTACGACATCGTCGCGCCGCTGAAGGCGGCCGGCTACACCCACCACATTGCCGTGCCCGTCGTGCTGCCGAACGGCATGCGCAACGGCTTCACCTTCGCCACGCGTGCCAGCCGCGGCTTCTCGGATCAGGACGTCGCGGTGCTGCGGTCGATCCTTCCGACGCTGGCGGCGCTACAGGAAATCCTCGCGCTGCGGCGCGTGATGCGCGAGGTGATGCGCATGTATGTCGGCAACGAGCCGCATCTTCGCATTCTCTCGGGCGACGTCAGGCGCGGCGAGGTGTTGCGCATTCGCGCCGCGATCCTGTTCGCCGATATGCGCGACTTCACTTTGCTCACCTCGCATCTGTCCGAAGAGGCGGCGACGGCGCTGGTCAACGATTATTACGACTGCATCGTGCCGCCGATCGATGAGCGGGGCGGCGAAGTCTTGAAATTCATGGGCGATGGGATCTTGGCGATCTTCCGGCCGGGCGAGGATGCCGATAGCGAAGCCTGCTTGCGCGCCTTCGCGGCGGCTCGCGCCGGTATGTTGCGGGTCGCGCGGCGCAACCGCGAGAGGGACGGTTCGGTCAGCTTCGAGGTCGGCATCGCGCTGCATTTCGGCCACGCCGCCTACGGCAATGTCGGCTCCGGCGCGCGGCTCGACTATACCGTCATCGGCCGCGACGTGAATCTCGCATCGCGCATTGCCGACCTTTGCGCCGATGTCGGCGAGCGCCTGATCTTGTCGGACGCCTTTCAGAGCCGGCTATCGGAGCAGGAGCTGCGCAATCTGGGGCCGTTCTCGCTCAAGGGGCTAGACGAGGCGCAGACCCTGTTCGCGCCGGTAGGCCCCTGGCCGGAGAGTCAGGCTGAGCCAGAATGAGAGCGGCGCAACTCAGCCTTGCGGGGCGCGGCCGTTCTTGCCCAACTGCTTCACCGCGGCGACCTCGCGGGCCCATTCCCTGAAGGGGCGCGCCGGCGTTCCACCCATGCGGGCGCCGGCCTCGACGTCGTTCTTCACATGCGCCATGCCGGCGATCTGCGCGCCGTCGCCGATCTTGACGTGTTCGACGATGCCCGATTGCGCGCCCATGATGACGAAATCGCCGAGCTGCGCCGAGCCGGCGATGCCCGACTGGGCGATGATGACGCAATGGCGGCCGATGACGACGTTGTGGGCGATCTGCACCAGATTGTCGATCTTGGTGCCTTCGCCGATCACGGTATCGGTGAGAAAGCCGCGATCGATGGTCGAATTGGCGCCGATCTCGACCCGGTCGCCGATGATGACGCGGCCGACCTGCGGAACCTTGAGGTGGCCATCGGCGCTCATGGCGTAGCCGAAGCCGTCCTGGCCGATGCGCACGCCGGCATGCAGGATGACCCGCTCGCCGATCAAGGCATGGGTGATGGCGGCGCCCGGGCCGATATAGCAATGCGGTCCGATGTAAACGCGATAGCCGATGACGGCGCCGGCGGCGATGGTGGTTCCGGCGCCGATCCGCGCCTCTCTGCCGATGACGGCGCCGGGCTCGATCCTGACGCCTTCGGCAATCTGCGCGGTCGGATGCACCAGCTGTCCGGTCGCGTTCGCCGCCGCTCCCGCCGCCGTCGGCTGCAGCGCCTCGGGATAAAGCAGTCCGACGGCGATGGCGAAGGCGCGATGCGGCGCATCCGTCGTCACCGCCGCTGCTCCGTTCGGCACGAGATCGGCGTCGCGGCGCTTGATGAGGCAGGCCGCGGCGTGCGTCGCCGCCAATTGGCCGGCATATTTGCGGCTGGCGCAAAAAGTGAGATGGGTGCCCGTCGCCTGATGCAGCGGACGCAGATCGTCGATCTCTTTGTCGCCGTCGCAGAGATGGAGGAGCTCGGCGCCGGTCGCTTCGGCGATCACCCTCAGCGGATAGGGCCCCTCGCGCTGGAAAAAGCCCGGGTGCTGCATATCGTCTCCAAGGTTGATGCGATCCGTCGGGTGACCGAGCGGCGTGAAACGGTGCAGGCTAAAGCGATGACATAGACCAGACCCCGTCGGCGAAGCAGATCGGCGAGCTCGCGTCAGCGGACCTTTCGGCCGGTCAGGGCCGCGCGGCGTCTTGAGATTTCAGGAAAGAGCGTCGTGCTCGTAGTCGGCGCGATAGTCTTGCCGTCGGTCCAAGTCCACGCCTGATCGTCAGGCGTGCCGGTACGACCACTATGCGGCACCGGTGCTGCACCGCACAAGCGCAATCTAGGCGCAACCGCCCTGCAAATGCGCAACCGAGTGTTGCAGCGAGGCGCGGCTTTGGGGTAGCGGAGAGGGGACATAATTTGCCGCAGGCAATATTTCTTTTGCGGGGTCTCCATGGGCAGTAGCGACTGGCAAATTCGCGATACCGAGCGAACTCATCACCGGCAACCGGGCGTTGCTCGGCGAGAAACACCTCCTTGTCGCCATGACGCGCATCCGCAACGAGGCGCTGATCTTGCCCGACACGCTCGACTATCTCGGCGGCCAAGTCGACGCGATCATCGCCTATGACGATGCGAGCACCGACGAGACGGTGGAAATTCTGCGCGCGCACCCGAAAGTCGCGCTGATCGTCGCCAACCAAGCCTGGGAGCAGGACATCGAGGCGCGCAAGCTCGCCGAGGGGAGGCATCGCGGGCTGCTGCTCGACATGGCCCGCGCCGAGCTGCCGCATGACTGGATGCTGTGCTTCGATCCGGACGAGCGTATTACCGACGATCTGCGCGGCTTCGTGCAGGGCTCGCGCGCCGAGGATTGCGACAGCGTCAAGGTGCAGCTGTTCGACGCCTATATGACGCATGAGGACAGCGCGCCGTATCGCGCCGATCTGCCGCTGCTCGACTTCCGCCGCTTCTATGGGCCGGAGCAGCGCGACATTCTGATGCTATGGCGCAACCGGCCGGAGATCAGTTTCGCGGAGCGCGGCCGCGTGCCGGCGGGGCTTGGCCGGGTCAAGGTCGATCTCTACTGCCAGCATTACGGCAAGGCGCTGTCGGTGGATCACTGGGAGGAGACTTGCGACTACTATATCCGCCACTTTCCGTTCGAGACCTACGGCAAGAAATGGACCGAGCGCAAAGGCAAGGGCATCCACACCGAGTCGGACTTCAATCGCCCGCTGTTTGAATGGGGCGAGGCGCTGTTCAAGCACGCCGTGCCGATGTGAGACGGCGCCGCGCTACGCGCGCAGTGAGACGGGTAGGCCGATGGCGGCTTTCGACCAGCGCGCCGTGCCCTCGTGGGTCTCGCCGGCGAGGAGCTGGAGCATGCGCGCGGCCGGTACCGGTCGGCCGAACAAGTACCCCTGACCGCTCTCGCAGCCAAGCTCGCGCAGCCGCATCCTCTGCTCCTCCCGTTCGATGCCTTCAGCCGTGACCTCCAAGCCGAAACTGTGGGCGAGATAGATCACAGTCCTGACCAACGGCGGCGTCTTCCGCATTGGTGCAAAGATCGCGGACGAAGCTTTGGTCGATCTTCAAGTGGCTGAGGGGGAAATCCTTCAACAGGCTCAACGAAGCGTAGCCGGTCCCATAATCGTCGAACGCCACGCCCACGCCCAATTCGCGCAGGCTCCTGAGCGGGCTGATCATCGCTTCGTCGCGCTGCAAAAAGACGGTTTCGGTGATTTCAAGTTCGAGCGCGTCGGGAGGCAGTGCGTGCTCCTCGAGCGCTGCGGTAACGATCGAGGTCAGCCCATCCTTGCGCAGCTGGGTGTCAAATAGGTTGACGCTCACCCGGAACGCGGCAAACCCCAAACGACGAATCTTCGCTGCTTGCGCAACCCCTTGCCGGATGACCCATTCGCCGACCTTCGAGGCGAGCGGTCCGCGCTCCAGCACGTGAATAAATGCGCCGGGCGCAATCAGGCCATGTTGAGGGTGATGCCATCGCAACAAGGCTTCAACGCCGGTGACGCGGTAGTCGGCGAGGCTGACTTGCGGTTGATAGAACAGCTCGAATTGACCGGCGACCACGGCCTCCCGCAATTCCTGGTCCAATTGCCAGCGGGCCAGCGCGGCGCGCCTGAAGCCGGGTTGGTACAGACAGTAGTCGCGGCGGCGCTCGGCCTTGGCGCGATAAAGCGCGAGGTCTGCGTTGCTAAGAAGCTCCTCGGCCGTATCGCCATGACTTGGACTGATCGCGACGCCGATGCTCAGGCCGAGAAAGGTATCTTGCTCCTCCCAGCCGAACGGCATGCGGAAAGCCTGTAGCAGCCGGTCGCAAAATTCCGGCACCGCCGTTGGATCGCCAAGGCCCGGCAGCACCACGGCAAATTCGTCGCCGCCAGGCCGGCCAACGATGCCCTCGCCGCCGATACTGGATTTGATGCGCTCGGCGGCCGCCTTCAGGATGGCGTCGCCGGCGGTGTGACCGAGCGTGTCATTGACCTCTTTGAAGCCGTCGAGATCGAGCATCAGCAGCGTCAGCGGCGCCCCGGACGAGAGAGCCTCGCGAAGGCGCTGGCGCAGGGTAAGGCGGTTGGGGAGGTCGGTGAGCGCATCGTAATGGGCGAGGTGCCAAAGGCGTTGCTCGTTCCGCCGCCGCTCACTGATGTCGCGGGTGATCTTGGCAAAGCCGAGGAGTTTGCCGGTCTCGTCGCGAATGGTGTCGACGACGACGCTCGCCCAAAAATGCGTCCCGTCCTTGCGCACGCGCACGCCCTCGGCTTCGAAGCGGCCTTCGCGCGCGGCAGTCTCCAAAATGTGCTCGGGCAAACCGGCCTGGCGATCCTCGCGAGTGAAGAATTGGCTGAAATGCTTGCCGACGATCTCGTGCGCGGTATAGCCCTTGAAGCGTTGAGCGCCGGAATTCCAGTTGGTCACCACGCCGTTGGGATCCAGCATGTAGATGGCATAGTCGGTGACGCTCTCGACCAGCAGCCGGAACCGCTGCTCGCTCGCGGCGAGATCATGCTCGGCTTGCGACAGAAGGGGTGATGGGTCGGTGACAGGCGGCGATGCCGCGTAGCTGGTCGCAGGGTCCTTGGGGGCCATGCGATTTTATCAACCGGGAAGACTTACGGCTTGGTTTACGCAACCGCGGTGGCTTGGCTGGAAACCTCAGCATTTAGTGAATGCTGACGTCCTTGGCAGGAAAAGAGAGAGAGGCGGCGCCTTGCCCGCGCCGCCCCTCGTTGCCTCACTCCTCCGACGGCGGGGGAGGACCGTCGGACTCGTTCGGCGTGTCAGCGTCAGGCTTGGCGCCATGATCTTGCGAGGGCGGGCCAAAATTGGGTCGCATCCCATGCGGGTGATGCGCGCGGAACCGCGCCTCGAGTTCGGCCACCTTGGTGAGCTGCTCGGGGGTGAGCTTGGTGCGGAGGGCGTCGACCGCCTTCAGCAGATCTTGCCCGCTCTTGGCGCGGTCAATCGCGCTATTGGCGAGGCGTTGCGCAAGCGCGAATGGCTCCTTGCCGTCGCTGTCTGGGGTCGACGCGTTGGGACCGAATGGCGGCTTCGCGGTGGCGAGCAGCGCGTCGGTGAAATCGCGCCACGCATCGAGTTGATTGGCGCGGATGCCGATCTCCGTCTCCATCGCGCTCAGTCTCCTGGCGAGCATGTCGGGACCGGGAGGGCCGCCACGCCAAGCGTGACCGAAGCCGGGACCGGCATGGGCGGCGTTGCAGCGCATCATCTTGCCGCCGTGCCAGGAATGCGACCCCGGGCCCATGTCGCGGCCCGGCTCGCCCCAGGCGGCGGTGAGCAGCGCGAGCGAGCCGAGGCCGAGCGCGCCAACGACCAGGATCGGAACGAACTTCCGCGGGGTTTTCATTATCGAGCTCCTTGAACAATTGCTGTTGTCCAAGGTCTAGCCGCTGAAGTTTGCGCGGCTTGGTCCCGGCATGTCCGAACGTTGCTCGGCGCGGGAATTTTGTGTCGAAACGTTTCGGTGCACCCAAGCCGCTGGTTTTCGTCACAAAAATGCGCTCGTTGAACGCGGGACGCGAGGTTAGAACAAGGGACCGTTCCCGTATTCACCCAAAGGTCCGATGAGCTCGACCGCCCAGCGCATTCTCGTCGTCGACGACGATCCGGAAATCCGCAAGCTGCTCGCCCGCTATATCGAGAGCCAGGGCTTCCGCGTGCTGCTGGCGGCGAACTGCCGCGAGCTCAACGACAAGCTCGCCACCCATCACGTCGACCTCATCGTGCTCGACGTGATGCTGCCGGATGGCTCGGGGCTCGATGTCTGCCGCGACTTGCGGGCGCGGCGCGCAAACGTGCCGATCATTCTGCTTACCGCGCTGAAAGAGGATGTCGACCGCATCATCGGGCTCGAGATCGGCGCCGACGATTATCTCGGCAAACCGTTCAATCCGCGCGAGCTGATCGCCCGCGTGCGCGCCGTGCTGCGCCGCCGTGCCGAGACCCTGCCGGAGCCGAGCGAGGCCAAGATCTATCGCTTCGAGGGCTTCGTCGCGGATCCGCAGGCGCGGCGCGTCACCGATCCACGCGGCGGCAATGTCGAGCTGACGGGAGCGGAATTCGACCTGCTCAGGACGTTCCTCGAACGGCCTGGCCGCGTCCTGTCGCGCGACCAGTTGCTCGATCTCACGCGTGGGCGCGACGGCGACGTGCTCGACCGCTCGATCGATGTGCTGGTCAGCCGGTTGCGCCGCAAGCTTGCCGAGAGCGGCGCCGCGCAATTGTTCAAGACGGTGCGCAATGGCGGCTATCAGCTCGCCGCCAAGGTCGAAGTGCAAGAGGCCGCGCCGTGAATAAATTGCGCGTCAAGATCGCCGTGCTGATGGTGATCGTCATCGTCTCGGTCGTGTTCTCGCTCACCCTCGTGCTGTTCGCCCTGCTCGGTCCGCCGAAGCGGATCTATTCGCTTGGGCCGGTGGCGCAGCAAGTGATGATGCTGCTGCACGCCGCCGAGGAAGGCAGTACGGCTATTCCGGTCGTGCCCGAGCCGGCGCTCGGGCACGTGCATCAGGGTTTCACCCAGAAGCTGCGCGATGCGCTCGCCGCGCGGGGCGTCAACCTCGCGGTCGAGGTGTCGCGCGACGGCTGGCGCGCGCCGCTGATGGTCTCGGTGCCGGTGGGCAACCGCGGGTGGTTCTTCTTCCCAATCACCGATCTGCCGCCGCTGGGTGTGCCGTGGAAGGGGCTCCTCAGATGGCTGTTGCTGATCACCGTCGGCGCCACCGCCATCGCCGTGTTCGTGGCGAACCGCATGGTCAGGCCGCTGGCGCTGCTGGAAAGCGCGGTCGAGCAGGTCGGGCCCGACGGCGCGCTGCCAGCGCTGCCCGAGAAGGGGCCCGCCGAGGTGAGAGCGACGGCCAAGGCTTTGAACTCGCTCTCCTCGCGGCTGAAGGCAGCGATGGAAAGCCGCATGCGGCTGGTGGCGGCGGCGGGTCACGATCTGCGCACGCCGATCACGCGCATGCGGCTCAGAGCCGAATTCGTCGACGACGAGGAGGACCGCGCGCGCTGGCTGACCGATCTCGACGAGCTGGAACGGATCGCCGACAGCGCCATCCTGCTGGTCCGAGAGGAATCCGGCAAGGCGCCGCCCGAGCTGATCCAGCTCGATGAACTGGTCGGCAGCATCGGCTCGGAGCTGAGGGACCAGCATCTCGATGTGACCGAGACGACCACCGAGCCGGTCACGGTGCGCGCGAGCCGGCTCACGCTCAACCGCGCTCTGCGCAATCTCATCATCAATGCGGCGACGCATGGGGTGAGAGCGCGGGTCGAAGTCGGCGGGGCAAATGGCGCCGCGCGCATCGTCATCGAGGATGACGGTCCGGGCATTCCCCCCGATCTGCTCGGCCAGGTGTTCGAGCCGTTCTTTCGCGCCGACCCGGCGCGCCGTCAGGACATCCGCGGCGCGGGACTTGGGCTCACCATCGCGCGCGAGATCATCCAGCGGGCCGGCGGCACCATCTCAATTTGCAATCGCGATGCCGGCGGGCTGAAGCAAGTGGTCGAGCTGCCGAAAGCCGAAGCGTCGGCCTGAGCGCCATCTCAATCGGCGCTTGGTTTCTTTTTCTTCTTGGTCATGCGGTCGATGATGAAGCTGGTGTCGCCGCAATCGTTTTGCAGGGCGACAATATCGATCGGCTCGGCATAGGCGTTGAAGCCCCCGCCGGTCTCGGTCTGGGTGTTGATTTGCCGGTTGCCGCAAATCGAGGCGGCCACGGTCGGCGCGTTCTCCACCACAAAGGGTCGATTGTTGCGGAACACGTTGCGGGTCATCTCGATCTTGGTGACGCGCGCCTTCTTGCCGGCAACCATGATGCCGCCGCCTTCATTGTCGAGGAATTTCGAGCCGATGATGCGGACATTGGCGATCTCTTGCTCCTCCTTGTCGGGCTCGAAATCGATGCCGGCGCTCGGGCGCGTGCCATGCGTGTTCTTGAAGGTGGAGTTCAGCACCAGCAGTCCGTCGGCCTGGATGATCGACAATCCCTGGCGGCGATTGGCGTCGGCGGTGACGCCGCAAAAGCGCACATCCCGCGCGTCCTGTACGTAAAAGCCGTCGCCCCACATCTTTTTGGAGACGAGATCGCTGACGGTGATGTGTTTGGCGCCCTTGGTGATGCGGAGCCCGTAGCCCCATTCACCGGACTTGCCCTTATGTCGGTCGCGCTCGCCTTCGAGCGTGCCGCCGATCACCCAGACATTGGCGACGCCGGAGATGGTGAGCAGCGAATATTTCTTCGAATCGTTAGGGATCGCCCGCAGCACCGCGCCGTCGGCGAGCTTGAGCGTCATGTCGTCCTTGAGTTGGAGGCGATGGTCCACGGCGTCGATCATGTAGACGCCCTTGGGCACCAGCACCGTGCCCTTGCTGCCGCCGACTGCATCGATCGCCGCTTGAATGGCGGCAGTGTCGTCGGTCTGGCCGTCGCCAAGCGCGCCCTTGTCCTTGACATTGACGACGAGCGTCGAGGCGGGGGGCGGGGCGCAACTGGCGGGCGCGTCGGCGGCGGCAAACGCCGGCGATGCAACCAGGAGCGCGGCAAGGGCTAAGGCGCTTGAGCACAATTCTGGCGCGGTGAAATTCATGGGCGTATTATCCGGCACAATGCGAAGATTTGGCGGCGAGCAATCCCGGGTGGAACCCGTGCGTCAGTCTGTGGCTTGATCCAGCTCATAGCGCCGAACAGCGCAATTCATACCATCCAGCCTTTGGCAAGGAGGACGATCATGGACATCAATCTGATCCACGAGCACGCCCGTCGCCTTG
The DNA here is from genome assembly GCA_963798815.1 of uncultured Alphaproteobacteria bacterium. Lineage (GTDB taxonomy): Bacteria > Pseudomonadota > Alphaproteobacteria > Rhizobiales > Methyloligellaceae > Methyloceanibacter. Next base: position 1,173,431 of record CAWCUW010000002.1, on the reverse strand, counting down.
TGAACGTGCATGGTGACAAGGCCGAATTGGAAGCCGCGCAGAAAGCCGCCGAATGCGAACGACACGGCGAGAAGCGCCAAGCCGTCGACTGGCGGCGCATCCAAGCGGCGATCAAGGAGCTGCGCGGTCCGCACGTGAGCTGAGCCGCTCCGGCGCGAAACTCAAGACGCCCGGATCATCGGCAGATGCACGCGCTTCGGCTCGACGCAGACCAGCGCGGTGCACCGCCTGACTGCGAGCGCGCGATGGGGGTCGCCGGCCGGCGGCGTGGCGTGCCGAAAGCCACGCGAGATGCTGCTGATGTTGTGGGCGGCCCAGGAATAGCTCGCTGTGGCTGCGGCGAGAGAGGCGCGGCTCGCAGCTTTGGCCTTTGCCCCCGACCAGGCGGCGCTGGCGGAAACATTGCGCTGTAGCGCGGCGGAGGCCGTGCGCGATTTGGCGGCGGTCCAAAACGATGCCTGCCGCGTTCCCTTGAGCGATGCGCGCGTGATGATCCGGGCCTCTACGCGGGTCCATTTCCAGGCTGCGGAGGACCATTGCCACAGCGCGATGGCGAGCCTGCGCGTCGTTGCTGTGGTCCATGCCGAAGCGATGCGGGCGCCGCGGAGCGCATTGCGCGTGAGAACTCGCGATAGCGCCTTGGCGCGGCGCAAAATTCGGAACAGCCCGCGCCACAGCGCGATGACGAGCGCGCGCGCGGTGGCGATGGTCCATGACGCGGCGAGCGCGGCGCCCTTGAGCGACGCCCGCGCCAGCATCACCGCATGCACGCATGTCCAGGCCCATGCCACCGAGCTCCAGCGCGCCAGGGTGACGGCAAGGGCGCGCGACTGCACCAGGAGCCACGCCCAAGCGACCGACGCCGCCTTAAGCAAGGCGCGCACGAGCGCCTCGGCGCGCGGACGGAGCCAGGCGATGCAGATCGTGGCCGTCCGGTACATCACGGCGAAGAAAGCGACAGCGGTTTGCAATAGGACGGATGCCACGAAGCGCGCCGCGCGGAGCGAAAGCAAAGCGAGCCGTCGCAAAAGGCGCATCACGCTGCGGCGCGCGACATCCAGCCGATGTAGGACCCCCTGGACCATGAGGCGGCGGGCGTGCCGCTTCTCGGCGACGTGATAATGCGCGAGCCAGCGCTGCTGCTGGCTGAGCTCGTCGGCCACAGCCGCCATAAGATGCTTCGATCCCACAATTCTGGCCTCGGCGGCCGCAATCGGGTCGAGCGTATCGCTTGCACCAGTCACAATGGTGCTCCCTCAACGGGCGGGCGATTTAGGGCATTTCCCCGTCGAAACGCCGCTGCTCAGTCTACGCCCGAAATTCCTAACGCAAAATCACGTTGCCTCGTTCCCGGAATCCGCCGCTTCCACTCCGTTCTCGTGGCAAAATCGCCTAGTGATTCGTCGGGGGTAGGACAAAGGCTGTGGAAAACTGGCGCGGCGACGGCTGTGACTGAGAGAACGGCCAGCATTCGCATTATCGGCATCGACCCGGGGCTGCGGCGCACCGGCTGGGGGGTGATCGACTCCGACGGGGTCAGGCTCGTTTTCGTCGCCTGCGGCTCCGTCGTCTCCGACAACGGCGACAGCTTGGGGGAGAGGCTTCGCCAAATCTTCGATGGGTTGCAGGAGGTGCTGGCGCGGCTTGGCCCCGAGGAGGCGGCGATCGAGCAGACCTTCGTCAATCGCGACGCCTCGGCCACGCTGAAGCTCGGCCAGGCGCGAGGCATCGCGCTGCTGGTGCCGGCGCTGCTCGGCCTCCAGATCGCCGAATATGCGCCGAATGCGGTGAAGAAGACGGTGGTCGGGGCCGGCCACGGCGACAAGGGCCAGATCCGGGCGATGGTGAAATGCCTGCTGCCGCGCGCGACCTTCGACAGCACCGATGCCGCCGACGCACTCGCCATCGCCATCACCCATGCGCATTCGCGCTCATGGCGCCGGCTTGAAGCCCTGGTCGCCGCGGAGAGGGCTGCGCCATGATCGGCAAGCTCACCGGGCGCCTCGACCAGGTCTCGCTCCACGCGGTGATCGTCGATGTCGGCGGCGTGGGCTACGAGGTGACGGTCGGCGCCCGCACGCTGACCAGCCTGCCGCCGTTGGGAGAGACCGTGAGCCTCGCCATCGACACCTATGTGCGCGAGGACGAGATCAGGCTGTATGGCTTCGCCACCGAACATGAGCGGGCCTGGTTCCGAGCGCTGCAGACGGTGCAGGGGGTAGGCGCCAAGGTAGCGCTGGCCGTGCTTGGCACGCTCTCGCCTAACGACCTCGCCAACGCCGTGGCGCTCCAGGACAAGGCGCAAGTTTCGCGCGCGCCCGGCGTCGGGCCCAAGGTCGCCGCCCGCATTGTCGCCGAGCTGAAAGACAAGATGCCGACGCTTGCGCCCGCCATCAGGCCCGGTGGCGGCCTCGCCCCGGTCGCCGTTCTGCCGGAGGGGCTCGCCGCGCGCGATGCGGTATCGGCGCTGACCAATCTCGGTTATGCCCATGGCGAGGCGGCCGCCGCGATCTCGGCTGCGGTCGGCAAGGCGGGCCGCGAAGCGCGCGCGGAAGAGCTGATCCGGCTCGGGCTTAAGGAGCTGGCGCAATGAGCGAGAGGATGCTGGCAGCTTCGAGGCGCGACGAGGACCTGGCTGAGACCTCGCTTCGGCCGCAAACGCTCGCCGAGTTCATCGGCCAGCCCAAGGTCTGCTCCAATCTCAAGGTGTTCATCGAGGCGGCCCGAGGCCGGCGCGAGGCGCTCGATCATGTGCTGTTCGCCGGTCCTCCTGGCCTCGGCAAGACCACGCTCGCGCAGATCGTGGCGCGCGAGCTCGGGGTGAATTTCCGCGCCACCTCCGGCCCGGTGATCGCCAAGGCCGGGGATCTCGCCGCGCTGCTGACCAATCTCGAGGACCGCGACGTGCTGTTCATCGACGAGATCCACCGGCTGAACCCGGCGGTCGAGGAAATTCTCTATCCCGCGCTCGAGGACTACCAGCTCGACCTGATCATTGGCGAGGGGCCCGCGGCACGCTCGGTGCGCATCGATCTTGCCCGCTTCACGCTGGTCGGCGCCACCACGCGCACCGGGTTGCTGACGACGCCGCTCCGGGAACGCTTCGGCATTCCGATCAGGCTCGAATTCTATGGCGTCGACGATTTGGAGGAGATCGTGCGGCGCGGGGCCCGGCTGCTCGGGCTTTCGCTGACACGGGAAGGCGCGCGCGAGATTGCGCGGCGCGCGCGTGGAACCCCGCGCGTGGCGGGGCGGCTGCTCAGGCGCGTGCGCGATTTCGCCTCGGTGGAGGGCGCTGGCGCGGTCGATGCCGCGGTCGCCGACCGCGCGCTGTCGCAGCTCGAAGTCGACGGCAAGGGACTCGACGCGCTCGATCATCGCTATCTGCGGCTGATCGCCGTCAATTATGCCGGCGGCCCGGTCGGGGTCGAGACCATCGCTGCGGGCCTGTCGGAGCCGCGCGACGCTATCGAGGAGATCATCGAGCCATATTTGTTGCAGCAGGGCTTCATCGCCCGCACGCCGCGCGGCCGGGTGCTGACGCCGCAGGCCTTCACCCATCTCGGCCTGCCCATGCCGACTCAGCCGGCGCAAATTCCGCTGTTCAACGGCGGCGACGACTCGTGAGCGAGAAATGGCCTGACCTCGCCGGCCGCATCGAGGGCGAGACGCATGTGCTGCCGGTGCGCATCTATTTCGAGGACACCGATTGTGCCGGCGTGGTCTATCACGCCAACTTCCTCAAATTCTGCGAGCGCGCCCGCTCCGACTTCATCCGACTGCTCGGCATCGAGGCGAAAGGCTTGGCCGATCCCGCCCAAGGCGAGCCCTCAGTGTTCGTCGTGCGCCGCGTTGAGATTGACTATCTCAAGCCCGGCCGCATGGACGATCTCTTGGAGATCGTCACCACCTGCGCGGAGATCGGCAGCGCCAGCCTCGTCCTCCAGCAGGACGCGATCAGGGATTCGACCCTGCTGGTGCGGGCCAGAGTGACGGTGGTTCTCGTCTCGAAGGCGGGCAAACCGCAGCGGCTGGGGACGATCATTCGTGCTGCGCTTCAACGATTCGTTAACCAACCGCGTGAAACGTAGCTAATGCCGGTAAAGCGTCGCTCTGCCGGAGGGGCCGCGCGCGAGGGAATCTAAGGGCTAGTCACCCAAGTTTGGTCACATTCGCTCGCAAAAGCTCGGTTTCAGCGAGCGAAAGCGAAGCTTCTCCCGGCGATATTGTCAAGCCCGCGGGCTTAAGGCCGCGGGGCCAAGCCGCCGCTTCCAGACCTTTGGTTCGGAGGGGGCGCTCGGAGCTTATGCCACGAGGCCGTCATGAACCCGCCGGATGTCGTCGTCGATCTCTCGATCTTCGAGCTTTTCAAGAACGCGCATATCGTCGTCAAGCTCGTGATCATCGGGCTCTTGCTCGCCTCGATCTGGAGTTGGGCGATCATCTTGGAGAAGCTCTTCCTGTTCGCCAAGACGCGGAAGGAGACCGACAAATTCGAGCAAGTGTTCTGGTCGGGGCAATCGCTCGATGAACTCTATAACGCGCTGAACTCGCGCCGGAACAGCGGCATGGCCGCATTGTTCGTGGCGGCCTATCGCGAGTGGAAGCGATCGACCGAGGGCGAGGCGGGCGAGCGCAGCACCAGGCCCATGCCGGGCGTCCAGCTCAGGGTCGACAAGGCCATGGACGTGATCATCTCGCGCGAGGTGGAGCGGCTCGAGCGGCGGCTGACGTTCCTCGCCACGGTCGGCTCGACGGCGCCGTTTATCGGTCTGTTCGGCACGGTGTGGGGCATCATGACGAGCTTCCAGGCGATCGCCGTGAGCAGGAATACGAGCCTCGCGGTGGTCGCGCCCGGCATCGCCGAGGCTTTGTTCGCCACTGCGCTCGGTCTGCTCGCCGCTATTCCTGCCGTAATTTTCTACAATAAATTCAACAGCGAAGTCGCGCGCCATGCGGCGCGCCTGGAAGGCTTCGCCGACGAGTTCGCGGCGATCCTGTCGCGGCAGATCGACAAGTCGGTGGTGTGACCCATGGGAGCGGGACTACAGCCAGGCGGCGGACTGTCGAACCGGCGAGCGCGCCGGCGCTCGGCCGCGCCGATGAGCGAGATCAACGTCACGCCGATGGTCGACGTGATGCTCGTGCTGCTGATCATCTTCATGGTGACGGCGCCGTTGCTGACCGCCGGCATCGAGGTCGTGCCCCAGCCCGATCTGCCCAAGGTCAACCTGCCCAAGACGGAGGCAGGCCCGATCGACGCGCAGAAGCAGGCGCTCGCCATCACCGTCAATCCCGAGGGCAAGGTGTTCCTGCAAAGCACGGAGATCGGCTTTGACGAATTGGTGCCAAAACTAAACGCTATCAGGGAGGCTGGCGCCGGCGACCGCGTCGAGGTGAGGGGGGACGACCGGGCGCAATATGGCAGCATCGCCAAGGTGCTGGCGCGCATCAAGTCGGCGGGCATCCCCGTGACACTCGTTACCGAGCCGGTCGCGGAGAAGAGCACGCAGTAGAGCGAAGTGGGATATGAGCAAGAGCACCTTCATCTCGGCAGCGCTGCATACGGCGATCCTGCTCTGGGTGCTGGTGGCCTTCCCGGCCGCCAAGATCGACCAGCAGCTGGTGTCGATCCCGATCGATCTGGCCTCGCCGTCCGAGGTCACCAAGCTCAAGGCCGGCACCAAGGACGCCAAGGACGACGCGCCGCTCGCCGGCAAGCCGAAGGAGAAGCAGCCCGAGGCGGTGAAGGAGGTCGAGGCGAAAAAACCGGAGCAGACCGCGGCGGTCGAGCAGAAGAGCGAACCGACGCCGAAGCCGACCCCCAAGCCGGAGGAGAAGAAGGCCGACACGCCGAAGCCGCCCGCGCCCAAGCCTGAGGCGAAGAAACCCGAGGAGAAGCCTGGCAAGCAGAAAGAGGCTGAGACTCCGAAGAAAAAGCCCGCGCCGCCGAAGCCGAAGCGCGACTTCAACACCGACCGGATTGCCGCCCTGCTCAACAAGATCCCCGATGCGGCGAGCGAGGCCGCGCCGGTGCTGCCCTCCGAGGAACCGGCGCCGAAAAAAGTGCGCGGCCAGTCGAACGGCACGGAGATGACCATGTCGGTGAATGAGATCGACGCGCTCAGGGCTCGCATCGCCCAATGCTGGAGTCCGCCGCCTGGCGGGCTCGGCGCCGAGCAGATCGTGGTCAAGCTCCGGATGAAGCTCAACGAGGATGGCACGCTGGTCGGCTATCCGACCGTCGCCAATTCGGGCGCATCGCCCTTCTTCCAGGCCGCCGCCGACAGCGCCGTGCGCGCGGTCTATCAGTGCCAGCCCTATACGCTGCCGAGCGACAAATATGCGCTGTGGCGCGACATGATCCTCAATTTCGACCCAAGCGACATGTATCGCGCTGGCTGATGAGCAACAGGCAGAATGACCCGATGACAGTTTCCGATAGATCTCGCCCCAACCGCCGCGCCTGGCGCGTCGCGCTGCTCCTGCTGGGACTTGGCGCGCTCGCCGCCTCGAGCCCGGCGCGCGCGGTGGTCGAGCTCAACATCACGCAGGGCACCATCCAGCCGCTGCCGATCGCCATCGCCGATTTCGCCGGAGACGGATCGGTCGATCCGCAAACCGCCCGCGAAATCTCCACCGTGGTGGCCAACGATCTGCGCGGCTCGGGGCTGTTCATGCCGATCGATCAGGCCGCGTTTATCGAAAAGGGCGTCGGCACCGACAGTGTGCCGCGGTTCGACGATTGGCGCGTGGTGAACGCCCAGGCGCTGGTGGTGGGGCGCATCGGCGCGTCCGAGGGCAGGCTGAAGGCCGAGTTCAGGCTGTGGGACGTGTTTGCCGGCAAGCAGCTCGCCGGCGAACAGTTCTTCGCCAGGCCCAAGGACGCGCGGCGCATCGGCCATATCATCGCCGATTCCATCTATGAGCGGATCACCGGCGAGAAGGGCTATTTCGACACGCGCATCGTGTTCGTCGACGAGTCCGGGCCCAAGGACAAGCGCGTGAAGCGCCTCGCCATCATGGATCAGGACGGCTTCAACGTCAGGTTGCTGACGACCGGGCAAAATCTGGTGCTCACGCCGCGCTTCAGCCCGTCGACGCAGGAGATCACCTATACCTCCTTCGAGGGCCAGACGCCCAAGGTCTATCTGCTCAATATCGAGACCGGGCAGAAGGAGATCGTTGGGGCGTTTCCCGGCATGACCTTCGCGCCGCGCTTCTCGCCAGACGGGCAGCGCATCGTGCTCAGTCTGGAGAACGAGGGCGATTCGAACCTGTTCTCCATGGATTTGCGCAGCCGGCGCACGCTCCAGCTCACCAACGACAAAGCCATCGACACGGCGCCTTGCTACTCGCCTGACGGCAGGCACATCGCCTTCGAGACCGACCGCGACGGCTCGCGGCAGATCTACGTGATGGATGCGGGCGGCGCCAATGCCCACCGCATCAGCCAGGGGCAGGGGAGCTACTCCACCCCGGTCTGGTCGCCGCGCGGCGATCTCATCGCCTTCACCAAGATGACGGGGGGCCAATTCCTGATCGGTGTGATGAAGCCTGACGGCTCCGGCGAGCGCGTGCTCACCGAGGGGTTCCATAACGAGGGACCGACCTGGGCGCCGAACGGCCGCGTGCTGATGTTCTTCCGGGAATCGCCCGGCGCCACAGGCGGCCCCAAGCTCTATACCATCGACCTCACGGGCTATAACGAGCGGCTGGTTGCGACCCCCGCTTTCGGCTCCGATCCCGCCTGGTCGCCGCTCATCAATTAGGGGCCGAGCACCGCCGCAATTTAGGGCGTGGGCACCGCCGTTCTTGGCCAAAAACCAGGCAGCGCCCCGGGGCTTCTGTGTCCCAAAAGCAACTGTGTTCTAACCCTTTTTTAATCGAGTGCCTTCACCCTGTTAACCAAGCTTGATCGGCCTCTCCTGGGGGGATAGCGTCGTCTGGCTGGAGGATGAGATTCGGAGTGGCATTTTGGCATCAATGACCGACAAAACGGTCCCCGGACGGTAGTCCGATATTGATCTGAAAACGTCGCGCCGGTACATGCAAAGTTGGCTACTGCCGTTTAACCAAAGGAGAGAAGACCATGCAGGGTTTGAAGGGCGTTATCATCGCCACCACCATCGTGGCCGCCACCTTGGCGCTCATGGGCTGCGTCGGCCATCACGAGAAGGCCGTCGTATCTGAGCCCCTGAAGCTCGGGTCCGTCCAGGTCGAGCAGGCTGTTCGCGTCTAAGCTGCGACTGAGGGAACTACGGAAGCCTAACGACTTCCGTCTTATCGGGGTATGGATGCCGAGACGCCGTAGCTTGATGCGGCGGCGTCTCAGGCATCCCTTCCTTTTTTAGGCCCAGGTTTCGTCACCTCGCCGGTCCAAGCTCCCAGCCATCTCGCCGATTCAATTCGAGGGAACTAGGAGATCGTTAAGGACTTACCTTCTACGATTTTCCTTAAATTCGGCTAGCGGGAGTAACCAGTAATGCGTTGGAGTGGTGGGGTCGACCACGCCTGCAAGCTCGCGGGCGTGCTCTTGATTGCTTTAGTGCTGGCGGCCTGCTCGCGGCAGAATCCGGCCAGGGAATACGGCCTCGGCGGGGAAGGGCCCGCGACGCCTGGCACGGAACGAGATTTCGCCGTCAATGTCGGCGATATCGTGCATTTCCAGGAAGACAGCTCGGCCTTGACCGGCGAGGCGACGGGCATCCTGCGCAACCAGGCCCGCTGGCTCAACCAATATCCGCAATACACCATCACCATCGAAGGCCACGCCGACGAGCGGGGAACGCGCGAATATAACCTCGCGCTCGGCGCACGCCGCGCCACGGCGGTCAAAGCCTTTCTCGCCCGGTCGGGGGTGAATGTGGGGCGGATCCGCACGGTGTCCTACGGCAAGGAGCGGCCAATTGCGACCTGCGACGCCCCTTCCTGCTGGAACCAGAATCGCCGGGCGCAGACGATCCTCAACGACCGCGGCGGGGCCGTCGCCCGGAACTATTAGTCGGACCCAAGCCGCAGTTTGGCCCCAAAACGCCGGGCAAATACGTTATGGTTCGTCGCGTTTGGCGCTCCGAGAGCGAGCGCCGTTGTCCGCGTGACCCCGAACTGCAAGGTCTTTGGTGGCTCGATCGACTTCCCCATGGCGCAGCCGAACGCGCCCTGCTTTGGCTTTGACGACAGGGCTTCTGCTCGGTCTCGCCGCGCTGCCTTGCCTGGCGCAGGACGAGGACGTTCCTGAGCCTCAGCCGGCGCCGGCCGTGAAGCCGCAAGGCGTCGATTCGCTGAGCGGGCGTGTCGGTCGGCTGGAGGAGAAGATGCAAGACCTCCAGGTGTCGATCGGCACCCTGGAATCGTTTCTCCGCACCAAGCCCGGCACGACGCTGCCGCAGGAAGCTCCGGCTCCCGCGCAGTCGCCGCAGGCCGATCTCAACCCCCGCATCGATGTGCTCGAGACTCAGATCGGGGCGTTGACCAACCATATCGAGCAGCTCACCCGGCAGATGGGCGTGCTGGAGAAGAAGTTATCGGCAGCGCCGGCAGCGATCGCGCCGCCGCCACGCGCCGAACCGGTGCCCGAGCGGCAGGGCGAGGCGATGCCGCCGCCGCCCGCACCATCCTCGGCGAGCGCCGAGACGCCGGCTGAGGATGACGGCGGGGCGGGGCCCGGCGACGACGCGGTGGCCAATCTGTTGAGCGGCCAAAGCGGCGCCGAGCCGCCGCCAACTCCAGATGACCGGCCGCAAAGCCTCGTGGCCGCGCTTCCCGACGGCGATGCGCAGACGCTCTACCAGCAGGGCTACGGCGCGCTGTTGCAGAAGGACTATGCGGGCGCGGAGGGCGCATTCCGCGAGCTGGTCCGCGCGTTTCCGAACGATCCGCTCGCCGGCAACGCGCAATATTGGATCGGCGAGAGCTATTACATCCGCGGCCAATACAAGAACGCGGCCGACGCCTTGCTCAAAGGCTACAAGAAATACAAATCGAGCGAGAAGGCGCCGGACACGCTGCTCAGGCTCGGCATGGCGCTCGCCCAGCTCGGCCAGAAAGATGCGGCCTGCTCCACGCTCAACGAGCTGAAAAGCAAATATCCCGGAGCACCGGAGCATATCCGTGAAGATGCCAGCGCCCAACGCAAGCATTTCGGCTGCTGAGATGCAGGCCTTGCCGATCACCGATGTCGAGGCGCCGGACTTGCTCGCGCCGCTGAGGCGATTTTCGCGCGTCGCGCTGGCGGTCTCGGGCGGGCCCGACAGTCTCGCGCTGATGCAGCTTGCCGCGGGACTGCGCGCGGAGCTTGGCGTGAGCCTCACGGTGCTGACGGTCGATCATGGCTTGCGCGAGTCCTCCGGCGAGGAGGCGGCAATGGTGGGCCGGCAGGCAGCGGCGCTTGGCTTGCCGCATGCGATCCTCAGCTGGGAGGGCGGCAAGTCGGGTTCGGCGGGGCTGCAAGCGCGCGCGAGAGCCGCGCGCTACGATCTGATGGCAGCCTATTGTCATGCCCACGATATTCCCGCGCTCGTCACCGCGCATCATCTCGACGATCAGGCGGAAACGTTCTTGATGCGGCTGAAGCGCGGCAGCGGGCTGGACGGCCTGGCGGCGATTCCCGAGCGCGGCGCATGGGCGGGGATCGCCGTGCTGCGTCCTCTGCTCGACGTGGAGAAGGCGCGTCTCGTTGCTACGCTGCAAGCGGCGGGCGCGAGTTTCGTCTGCGACCCGAGCAATCGAGATCCGCGCTTCGAGCGCGCGCGGGTCCGGCGAAGCCGAGACGCGCTCTCGCAGCTTGGGTTGACGCCCGAGGCTCTGGCGCTTTCGGCGCGGCGCCTGCGGCGGGCGCGCGAGGCGCTGGAACAAGCGGCGCGGAGTTTCCTCGATGCGCACAGCGAGACCAGCGAGGCGGGCTATGCGCTGATCGACGCAGCGGCGCTGGCATCGGCGCCGCAGGAGATCGCGCTCCGAGCCCTGGCGCAGTTGATCGGCGCGGTGGGCGGCGGCGAGACGCCGTTGCGGCTCGTTAAGCTCGAATCTCTGGTCGCGGCCTTGGCGGCGCATCCCGGCAAGGCGCATACGCTCGGGCGCTGCCGCATCGAGCCGATGTCCGGCCGACTCGGCGTCTTCCGCGAAGTGAGAGGCAGCGGTCTGCCCGTGACCGAGCTTCTGCCCGGCATGCGGGTGCTTTGGGACAATCGCTTCCGCATCGAGCTTGCGGGCGACGCGGCCGAGCCGATCGTGGTGCGGGCGCTCGGCGAGTCGGGCTGGCGCGAGCTCAAAGACAGCTCGGCATTGGCAGCGTCGCTACCGCGGCTTGCGGGGCGGACCTTGCCTGCCTGCTGGCGAGGGGAGATTCTGTTGGGACTTCCGAGGCTTGGTCCCGGCGTGGCGCATACTCCGGCCGGCCTTGCGTGCCATGCGACCTTCGTCAGCGCCGCCCACGCCGAGGGAACGGCGCATCGCTGGAACCGTTGAGAAAACATGCACCTCTTTGCGTTAGCTTTACTTGGCAAGAAGCATGCATGTTCCTATGTTACCAAGGCCTAGCTTCACTCTTGCGCCTTAGTTTAGGGCGAGGCTGCCTTCACCGGTAGCCGCGATAGGATCCAGCCGTCAGGTCAGTACATGAATTCGAACTTCCGTAACTTTGCCATCTGGGTGTTCATCGGCCTGCTCCTGGTCGCGCTGTTCAACCTGTTCCAGAGCCCCGGCGTGCACGTGCGCGGCAACGAGATCAGCTTCTCGCAGCTGCTCTCGGAGGTCGAGGCCGGCAGCATCCAGGACGTGACCATTGCCGGCAACACCATCACCGGACATTTCACCGACGGCCGCAATTTTCAGACCTATGCGCCGAACGACCCCAACCTGGTCGACAAGCTGAACCAGAAGGGCGTCAAGATCACCGCCAAACCGTCCGAGGACGACGTGCCGTCGCTGCTCGGCGTGCTGGTCTCCTGGTTTCCCATGCTGCTGCTCATCGCGGTGTGGATCTTCTTCATGCGCCAGATGCAGTCGGGCGGCGGCCGCGCCATGGGCTTCGGCAAGTCCAAGGCGAAGCTCCTCACCGAGCGGCACGGCCGCGTGACCTTCGACGACGTCGCCGGCGTCGATGAGGCCAAGGAGGATCTGCAGGAGATCGTCGAGTTCCTGCGCGACCCACAGAAATTCCAGAAGCTCGGCGGGCGTATCCCGCGCGGCGCGCTATTGGTCGGCCCACCGGGCACCGGCAAGACGCTGCTCGCGCGCGCCATCGCCGGCGAGGCCAATGTGCCGTTCTTCACCATCTCCGGCTCCGACTTCGTCGAGATGTTCGTCGGCGTGGGCGCGTCGCGCGTGCGCGACATGTTCGATCAGGCCAAGAAGAACGCGCCCTGCATCATCTTCATCGACGAGATCGACGCCGTCGGCCGGCATCGCGGCGCGGGCCTCGGCGGCGGCAATGACGAGCGCGAGCAGACGCTCAATCAGCTGCTGGTCGAGATGGACGGCTTTGAGGCCAATGAAGGCATCATTTTGATTGCTGCCACCAACCGGCCCGACGTGCTCGATCCCGCTTTGCTCCGCCCCGGCCGGTTCGACCGGCAGGTGGTGGTGCCGCGGCCCGACATCATCGGCCGGGAGAAGATCCTCAAGGTGCATGTGCGCAAGGTGCCGCTCGCGCCCGACGTGGATTTGCGCGTCATCGCGCGCGGCACGCCGGGGTTCTCGGGCGCCGACCTGGCCAATCTCGTCAACGAGGGGGCGCTGCTCGCCGCGCGCCGCTCCAAGCGCCTGGTCACCCAGCTCGAGTTCGAGGACGCCAAGGACAAGGTGATGATGGGCGCCGAGCGCCGCTCCATGGTCATGACCGAGGAGGAGAAGACGCTGACCGCCTATCATGAAGGCGGCCACGCGCTGGTGGCGCTGCACATGCCCGCGTCGGACCCGGTGCACAAGGCGACCATCATTCCGCGCGGCCGTGCGCTCGGCATGGTCATGCGGCTGCCCGAGCGCGATATCCTGTCCTACACGCGCGCCAAGCTGAAGGCCGACATCACCGTGGCCATGGGCGGGCGCGTCGCCGAAGAGCTGGTGTTCGGCTACGAGAAGGTGACGTCAGGCGCCGCCTCCGACATCAAGATGGCGACGGTGCTCGCGCGCGCCATGGTCACGCAATACGGCATGTCCGACAAGCTCGGCCCGCTGGCTTATGGCGACAATGAGGAGGAAGTCTTCCTCGGCCATTCTATCGCGCGGCAGCAGAATCTGTCGGACGAGACCCAGACCCGGGTCGATGAGGAGATCCACCGCATCGTCGACGAGGGGTTCGAGCACGCGCGCAAGATTTCTCGGAGAATCTCGACGACCTGCATACCATCGCGCGCGGGCTGCTCGAATACGAGACGATGTCGGGCGAGGAGATCAAGGACCTGCTCAAAGGCAAGCCGCCAGTGCGCGACTTCGCCGCCGAGATTCAGCCGCGGCCAGGACCTGCCTCGGCCGTGCCGACGGCGGGACGGGGCAAGCGTCCGCCGGAGCCCGAGCCGGATACCGGCGGCCTGGAGCCCCAGCCGCAGACCTGAGGCTTGCGAACATCGCATTGACGAGATGCCCGGCCTTGGCGCCGGGCATTTTCGTTTTCGGCGAGCGGTTTGCTTCATGCTAAGGCTCGCTCATGCGCGACAAGCTCTATCTCCGGCCGATCGGCTTGCTCTATGGCGCCACCGCGGATGCGGCGGTCGCCGAAGGGGTGGCGCTGCCGCTTGCGGGAGGGCCAATCGCCTTCGCCGCTGCTGAGCTGGTCGAGGGGTCGCCGGGCAGCGCGCGACGGCAAATTTTTACCGCGCACGCCTTGGCGGGCACGCGCGACGCCGGTCTCGCCGATCTGCTCAAGCGCGTCACCGCGAAGCGGCCGCCTTTCGCCGGCATCGCCCTCGACCGCCCGGTGCTGATGGGCATCGTCAATGTCACGCCGGACAGCTTCTCCGACGGGGGCCTTTACGACAGCACCGAAGGAGCCGTCGAACATGCCGCCGAACTTGCCGCCGCCGGCGCGGCCATCGTCGATATCGGCGGCGAGTCGACGCGGCCGGGGTCCGACCAGGTGGAGCAGGGCGAGGAGCTCGCCCGCGTGGTGCCGGTGGTCGAGGGCCTCAACGGGCTCTCCGCCGTGATCTCCATCGACACGCGCAAAGCCTCAGTGGCACGGGCCGCGGCTCAGGCCGGTGCCAGGATCTTCAACGATGTCTCAGCGCTCAGCTTCGATCCCGATAGCCTAAGGACCGCGGCCGAGACGGGGCTGGCGGTCGTGCTCATGCATGCGCAAGGCGAGCCCAAGACCATGCAGGACGATCCGCGTTACGCCGACGTCGTGCTCGAGGTGTTCGACTATCTCGAGGGCCGGATCGAAGCGGCCGTGGCGGCAGGCATCGACCGGTCGCGCATCGCCGCCGACCCGGGTCTCGGCTTCGGCAAGACGCTGGCGCATAACCTCGCGCTGCTCGCGCACACCTCCCTGTTGCACGGCTTGGGCGTGCCGCTCCTGATCGGCGCCTCACGCAAGCGCTTCATCAAGGGGGTCGCGGGCGGGGCCGAGGCTCAGGCCCGTGAGCCCGGCTCGCAAGCCGCGGCGATGGTCGCGGCGGCGCAAGGGGCGCAAATCCTGCGGGTGCATGACGTGGCGGCCAGCCGCCAGGCGCTCGGCGTTTGGCGGGCTTCCACGTTCCTCACTGAAAATTAAAGGAGATTCGTCTCGGGGTACCCCCTCCGATGTAACTTTTGCTTACAGTTTTTGAACGGAAGGGTGGTAAACCAAAGAGCATAATCGTCATGGCACGCCGGTCAGAACACAATAAGCGAACGGCACCGACAGGGAACAGACGGGGAGGCCTCTCAATGCCTCGCAATTATTTTGGCACGGATGGCATCCGTGGCAGCGCCAACACCCATCCGATGACCTCCGAGGTCGCCCTCAAAGTGGGGATGGCCGCAGGCAAGCTGTTCACCAATGGCTCCTATCGCCATCGCGTGGTGATCGGCAAGGATACCCGGCTCTCCGGCTACATGATCGAATCCGCGCTCGTCTCCGGCTTCACCTCCGTGGGCATGGACGTGTTCCAGCTCGGTCCGATGCCGACGCCCGCCGTCGCCATGCTGACCCGCTCGCTGCGCGCCGATCTCGGGGTGATGATCTCAGCCTCGCACAACCCGTTCATCGACAACGGCATCAAGCTGTTCGGACCGGACGGCTACAAGCTCTCCGACGACAGGGAGCAGGAGATCGAGCAGTTGATGGAGGGCGATTCAGCGGAGCTGCTGGCCGCGCCGGAGCTGATCGGCCGGGCCACCCGGATCGACAGCGCGCGCGAGCGCTATATCGAGTTCGCCAAACGCACGCTGCCGAAGAACATCCGCTTCGACGGCATCAGGGTGGTGATCGATTGCGCCAACGGCGCGGGCTATAAGGTGGCGCCCGAGGCGCTGTGGGAGCTCGGCGCCGAGGTGATCAAGATCGGAGTCGAGCCCAACGGCTTGAACATCAACAAGGATTGCGGCTCGACCGCGCCCGAGGATTTGATCCGCAAGGTCAACGAGGTGCGCGCCGATATCGGCATTGCGCTCGACGGCGACGCCGACCGGGTGGTGATCGTCGACGAGAAGGGCAGCATCATCGACGGCGACCAGCTGATGGCGGTGATCGCCGAGTCCTGGCAGAAGCGCGGGCGGCTCGCCGGCGGCGGTATCGTCGCCACGGTGATGTCCAATCTCGGGCTCGAGCGCTATCTGGAGAGCATCGATCTCGGCCTGGCCCGCACGCCGGTCGGCGACCGCTACGTGGTCGAGCATATGCGCCAGCACGGCTACAATGTCGGTGGCGAGCAGTCCGGCCATATCGTGCTGTCGGATTTCTCGACCACCGGCGACGGCCTGGTCACCGCGCTGCAATTGCTGTCGGTGGTCGCGCAGAGCGGCAAGCCGGTGAGTGAAATCTGCAATCGCTTCGAGCCGTTGCCGCAAGTGCTGAAGAATGTCCGCTACAAGAACGGCGGTCAGCCGCTCGACAATGTGGCGGTGCGGCGGGCGATCGATACCGGCAAGTCGAAACTCGGCAAATCGGGCCGGCTGGTCATCCGCCCGTCCGGCACCGAGCCCGTGATCCGCGTCATGGCCGAGGGCGACGACGAGAAGCTGGTCAAGACCGTGGTCTCCGATATCGTCCACGCGCTGACCGACGCGGCGGCCTGAACGGCGCTCGCCGCTCTCGCGTAAACGGCGTGACCTTGCTGCCGCGCGCTGTGCCGGTTCGGCACGCCAGTTAGGCATGCATTAACCAAACCACGCCCATAGTCCCTCTCGAGACAGCCGTGCGCCTGAAGCGCTCGCTCAGGGTTGCAGTCACGAGGGGACGAAAATGGGAAAGAGGCGCTCAATCATCATCGGGCTTGGGCTGGTGATAGGCCAGACGGTCGCGGCGTACGCCGCCGATCTCGGCCTCGATCTGCCTCCACCGCCCGGGCCTTGCGTCGGCTGTGGCGGGCCCTGGTACCTCAAGGGCTATATCGGCATGGCCACGCCAGACGTTGGCGACATCTTCGCCGAGGAATACAAGTTCAACGACTTCACCATCTACCACAAGGACATCAAGAGCACGCCCTTGTTCGGCATGGGCGTCGGCTACGACACCGGGCACTATTTCCGCTTCGACATCACCGGCGAATATCGCGGCAAGTCGTTGTTCGTGGCGCAGGACAAATATCCCGGTAGCAACGGCTTCAACGTCATCGGGACTCCACCGCTCCCGCCCGGCGAGTTCAATCCCGGAACCAACGAATGGACCGCCGACATCGAGAGCTGGGTCGGCCTGTTCAACACCTATATCGATATCGGCACCTGGCATTGCGTCACGCCCTATGTCGGCGGCGGCGTCGGCTTTGCCTCGATCTCGGTGCTCGGCCTGAAGGACGTCAATGTGCCGAACGGAGGGGTGGCCTTCGGTAAGGACAACACCGAGACCAACTTCGCCTGGGCGGCTTACGGCGGCCTCTCCTATGACGTGACGCCTGCCGTCACCATCGACCTGTCCTACCGCTATCTGGATATCGGCGATGCGAGCAGCGGCATTCGCACCAATTACCTCGGTGGGACATCCGCGCCATTGCAGATCGAAGACATCACCTCCCAGGACGTCATGCTCGGCGTGCGCTGGAAGCTCGGTTCAGCGCCCGCTCCGATGCCGGTTTCGTGGAAATAACGGCCCCATAACCCAGACCGCTAGCCAAACTCACCGCCCGCCGCTTCGACGGGCGGCTTTTCTTTTACGCCGCGGCTGGACTTGACCCGTCATGCATCTGCACGTACCTGCCTCGGCATGAACACGCCGCAGAAGCCCGCGCTCCGTCCGCACAATCCGCGCTTCTCTTCGGGGCCGTGCACCAAGCGGCCCGGCTGGACTGCGGATGCGCTGAAAGGCGCGCTGCTCGGCCGCAATCACCGCCAACCGGAGGTCAAGGCGCGGCTCGAACTGGCGATCGCCCGCACCCGCGCGCTGCTCGAGCTTCCGGCCGGCTATCTCGTGGCGATCGTGGCCGCCTCGGATACCGGCGCGGTGGAGATGGCGCTGTGGTCGCTGTTGGGTGCGCGCGGCGTCGACGTGCTCGCCTGGGAGGCGTTCAGCCGGGACTGGGTTACCGACATCACCGAGCAGCTCAAGCTTACCGATGTCCGCCCGTTGCTTGCGGCCTATGGTGAGCTGCCCGATCTATCGCAAGTCGATTTCGACCGCGACGTGGTGTTCGCCTGGAACGGCACGACCTCGGGGGTGCGCGTGCCGAGCGGCGATTTCATCGCGGCCGACCGCAAGGGCCTCACCATCTGCGACGCCACCTCAGCGGTCTTCGCGCAGGAGATCGATTGGACCAAGCTCGATGCCGCGACCTTCTCCTGGCAGAAGGTGCTGGGCGGCGAGGCGCAGCACGGCATGCTGATCCTGTCGCCCCGCGCGGTGGAGCGGCTGGAGAGCCACACGCCGGCCTGGCCGCTGCCGAAGCTGTTCCGCATGACGCAGGGCGGCACGCTCAACGCCGAGCTGTTCGCCGGCTCGACCATCAACACGCCTTCGATGCTGTGCGTGCAGGACTATCTCGATGCGCTCGATTGGGTGGAACGCGTCGGCGGCCTCGCCGGCACCATCGCCCGCTCGAATGCAAATGCCGCGGTGATCGCCGAATGGGTGGCGCGCACGCCTTGGATCGATTTCCTCGCCCGAGTACCGCGAACGCGGTCGAACACCTCGGTCTGTCTCAAGATCGTCGATCCGCAAGTGATGGCGCTGCCGCCCGAGCTGCGCGAGGCGCTGCCCCGCCGCATGGCGGCGCTGCTCGATCGCGAGAATGCGGCCAAGGATATCGGCGCCTATCGCCACGCGCCGCCGGGCCTGCGCATCTGGACCGGCGCCACGGTGGAGAAGAGCGATCTCGAAGCGCTGCTGCCGTGGCTAGACTGGGCCTTCACGGTCGAGAAACAAGCGCTCGCCAAGGCGGCTTGAGACTGTTGGCGGCCGGCAAGCCCGGAGCGCGACCGGCGGCCGCGCTCCGTTCCTTGAGGCGCTTGCGTCCGGTTAGCCCTTCTTCTGCTTCTGAGCGGGCTCGTAGCGGTAGTGGGTGTGCCTGAGGTACTTCGGCGCTGTCTGCTGCGACGCGTTGGACGGCGTGGGCGCTCCCATGGTCGGACAGGTGTCGGCGTTGGGACGGCTCATGCAGGCGGGGATGTCGGCAAGCGCGGGTGTCAGCGCGGCAAGCGACAGCGCGGTGGTGACGGCTAACCCTATTGCAGTGGCTTTCAGCATGGGATTTCTCCTTGATTGCGGCGAGCACGGTACGTGCCGCCCATCGCCCAATCAAACACCCGGACCTTCGCCGGTTTCCCGCGCGGGATGCCGCATCCAGCTTATGTCGCGCCGCGATTTGTCGCTGCGCCAATTGCCGCGCAAGTCTTGCGCCGGCGAGGGGCAAAAAAGGCAGCGATGTGCGCACTCGCGTTGGCCGCGCCGCCGGGCTATAAGGTGACACGGCCCCGCCCCGATGCGGGGCCGTTTGCGCGTCTTTTGTCTAGGCTTTAGAGGACCTTAACTCGTGGCCAATGTCGTGGTCGTCGGCTCCCAATGGGGCGACGAAGGCAAGGGCAAGATCGTCGATTGGCTGTCCGAGCGCGCCGACATCGTGGTGCGCTTCCAGGGCGGGCACAATGCCGGCCATACGCTGGTGGTCGACGGCGTCACCTACAAGCTGTCGCTGCTTCCCTCCGGCGTCGTGCGCAAGGGCAAGCTCTCGGTGATCGGCAACGGCGTCGTGGTCGACCCCTGGGCGCTCGCCGACGAGATCGCCAAGATCGAGACGCTAGGCGTGAAGATCAGCCGCGACAATCTCCGCATCGCCGAGAACGCGACGCTGATCCTGCCGCTGCACCGCGAGCTCGAACTCGCTGCGCGAGGCCGCCGCGGGCGAAGGACGCATCGGCACGACCAAACGCGGCATCGGCCCGGCCTACGAGGACAAGGTCGGTCGCCGCGCCATCAGGGTGATGGACCTCCAGGATTTGCCGTCGCTCAAGCCGAAGATTGAGCGCATCCTCGCCCACCACAATCCGCTGCGCCGCGGGCTCGGCCAGCCCGAGATCTCGGCCGACGATTTGTGCGCTCAGCTCACCGGGATCGCGCCGAAGATTCTCCCCTATGTCGACACGGTGTGGGCGTTGCTCGACCGCGCGCGGCGCCAGGGCAAGCGCATCCTGTTCGAGGGCGCGCAAGGCGCCTTGCTGGATATCGATCACGGCACCTATCCGTTCGTCACCTCGTCGAACACGGTGGCGGCGCAAGCCGCGACCGGCTCCGGCGTGGGGCCGGGCGCGATCGGCTATGTGCTCGGCATCACCAAGGCTTATACGACGCGGGTGGGGGAGGGGCCGTTCCCCACCGAGCTCAAGGACGCGACCGGCAAGCTGCTTGGCGAGCGCGGCGCCGAGTTCGGCACCGTGACCGGACGGCCGCGCCGCTGCGGCTGGTTCGATGCCTGCCTGGTGCGGCAGACGCGGAAGGTGGCCGGCATCAACGGCATCGCGCTGACCAAGCTCGACGTGCTCGACCAGCTGCCGGAGCTGAAGATCTGCGTTGGCTACCGGCTCGATGGCCTGCCGCTCGACCATCTGCCGGCGGCGCAAGGAGCGCAAGCGCGGGTCGTGCCGATTTATGAGACGATGGAAGGCTGGAGCGAGTCGACGCAAGGCGCGCGCAGCTGGGCCGAGCTTCCCGCTCAATGCATCAAATATGTGCGCAGGCTCGAGGAGCTGATCGGCGCGCCGGTGGCGCTGCTCTCGACCAGCCCGAAGCGCGAGGACACCATCCTCGTGCACGATCCCTTCGTGGATTAGAATGGGCTTGTTTCGGGTCAAGCAACGGGTTCTGTCATGGCCGGGCTTGTCCCGGCCATCCACGTCTTGCCCTCGGATGGAATTCGTGGATGCCCGGGACTGCGCCCGGGCATGACGAGTCAATCGGGTTTGCTCTAGAGGTAAAGTGTGGCACAGCAATTTCCCTGGAAATTGGCGTGGATCACGGGAGCGTCGGGGGCGATTTGCGGCGAGATCGCTCGGCGGCTTGCCGCCGAGGGTGTCACGGTTGCCGCTACGGCCCGGTCGAGCGACCGGCTCTATGCGCTCGCCTCGCAATACGAAACCATCAAGACCTTCCCTGCCGATGTGTTGAACCCACAAGAGCTCAAGGCCTGCGTGGCGAAGATCGAGGGCATGCTCGGCCCCATCGACCTCGCGCTGTTCGGCGCCGGGATGTATGTGCCCTTCGATATTCGCAATATCGACCTCGACGGGTTCCACCGCACCATGGCGGTCAATGTGGATGGCGTGATCAACGGCGTCGCCGCGGTGCTGCCGTCGATGCTGGCGCGGAGGTCGGGCCACATCGCCATCATGGGATCGCTGTTCGGTTATGCCGGCTGGCCGGAGAACGGCAGCTATGGCGCCAGCAAGGCGGCGGTGATCAATCTCGCCGAAAGCCTCAAGCTCGAACTCGAGGGAACCGGTGTCGACGTGACCATCATCAACCCCGGCTTCGTCGATACCCCGCTCAATGCCGCCTACGATCCCAAGAAAAAACTCTACGCCATGAGCAAGGAGCGTTGCGCCCGCAAGATCCTGGAGAGGCTGTCGGGAAGACCTTACGAGATCGCTTTTCCGCCACAAGTCGCGGGCTTCTTGAAGACCGTGCGTTCGCTGCCGCGCCGCGTGTCTTTCCCGCTGATCCGCTGGTTCACCAAGACGATGCAAGGATAGAGATGAAGTCGATTTTACAGATGTTCGCCGGTTATAACGCCTGGGCCAATATACGGCTCTATGACGCCGCGGCACAGCTACCCGACGCGGAGTATCGCGCCGATCACGGCGCCTTCTTCAAGTCGGTGCATGGCACGCTCAATCATCTCTTGGTCGGCGATCGCATTTGGATGCAGCGCTTGACCGGAGAGGGTGACGCGCCGACGCAGCTCGACGCCATTCTGTTCGAAGCGTTGGCGCCGTTGCGGGAGGCGCGCGCCGCCGAGGATGCGCGGATTGTCGCCTTCGTTTCAGGACTTGGCGATGACGACTTGAAACGCGAGGTGCGCTACAGGACCATCAGCCGGCCGGCTGACTTCGTGCAGCAGCTGGCTTATGCGCTGCCGCATGTGTTCAATCACCAGACCCATCATCGCGGCCAGGTGCATGCGCTGCTGACCAGGCTCACCGGCGACGCGCCGTCGCTCGATCTCATCATGTATCAGCGCGAGACCGGCATCGGGCTTAGCCTGCCTTCCTGACGGAGCCTTCGGCGTTCGAGCGGGACGGGGGTGGCGCCATGAACTCGGGGCCTACCGGGTGCTTGATGGTCGTCGCCAGGATCGTGTCGATTTCCCGCATGGTGGCGGGCTCGATCTTCCAGCCCATCGTTTCGCCGACGGGCGCGAGCTGCTCGGGACGGCGCGCACCCCACAGCGCGATGGTGTTGCCGCGATCCAGGATCCAACGCACCGCGAGCGCCAGCACCGATTTGCCGTATTGTGCCTGCGCCAGCGTATCGAGCTGCCTCACCGCCGCGAGATATTCGGAGAGCCGCGGCGGCTTGAATTTCGGGTCGGTCTTGCGCAGATCGTCGCCTTTGAATTCCGTGTTGGCGCGGATCTTCCCGGACAACAGTCCCCGGCAGAGGGCACCATAGGCGAGCACGGTCAGGTCATGCCGCTCGGCATAAGGCAATACGTCCTGGTCGATTTCGCGTTCGAACAGATTGTAGGGTGGCTGCACCGTCTCCAGACGCGCGGCTTTGCGGAACCGGTCCATCTGCGCCGGGCTGAAATTGCTGACCCCGATCGCCCTGATTTTTCCTTCGCTGCGAAACGCTTCGAGTGTCCGCGCCGTTTCCTCGAAGGGCACGGATTCGTCGGGCCAATGCACCTGGTAAATGTCGATCACATCGGTTTGGAGCCGGCGCAGCGAGTCTTCGAGCTCCTTTCTGAGTCTTGCCGGGGAGGAATTGCGCAAGATTTTGCCGCTGCTCCAGTCGAGCCCGACCTTGGTGGCGATGATCGCGCGGTCTCGCCCGAAACCCGCGAGGGCCTTGCCAACAACTTCTTCAGAGTGGCCGAACCCGTAGACCGCCGCCGTATCGATGACGTTGATGCCGTGATCGAACGCGGCATGAATGGTGCGGACGGCCTCGGCGTCGTCGGCGCCGCCCCACATCCATCCGCCGATCGCCCAAGTGCCCAGGGCAATGCGCGAGGCCTCCTGCGGTAAACCAGCTATCTTGAGGTGTTCCATTTGGCCGACTCCTTGACTGGGATAACTCCCAGATAGGTGCGGAGTGCCCCCGATCAAACCGGGGGTGAGGCAAAATGGCGCCCTGGGATTTGAGCTAGGACAACAGCTCGCGGAAATATTGGTCGAGCAGGCGGTTGTTGGGGTCGGCGGCCTTGCGCCGCGCGGCGAATTGCTGGAGCCGCACGCCGAATGCCTTGCGCACCTGATCGCGGGTCAGGAACGGCGTCTGGTTGAACAGCGGCACGCCGCGCCGGGCGCTACAGAATTCATTGTAGTGATGCAAGAATTCCTCCCATTCGGGGCCACCGGTCGAGGCCGGGTCGATGCTCAGAGTGGCGCCCTCCCAGCTATAGGACAGCAGCGCCTCGACATCGCGGGCGATGGCATAGCCCACGCTCGGCAGGTCGCAGCGATAGCCGGTCTTCTGCTCGTAGGCGATCAGGAAGTCGCAATATTGCTCGAGGATGTCGAAGAAGCCGCCCTCGCGAAACGCCCACATGCTGAACAGATATTTGTTGGCGCCGGGCTCGCGCGGATAGTTGATGATCTGGGCATGCGGCCAGGTGCGGTCGCTGCGCACGACGAACACCAGCGCCTGGCGCAACAGGAAGAAATGCAGCTTGTCGGCGGCGGCGCGTAGCGCATGATTATGGGTGTTGCGCTGGATCCATTGCGTCACTGCCGGCCCGTATTTGCGCCAGAAGCGATTGCGATAGACCCAGCGATAGCGTGAGTTGGGCTCGACCGCCGGATTCTCCTTGCGCAGCTCGACCAGCACCCGCTTCACGTAAGGGAAGATGTAATACATCACCGCGTAGCCGCGGGCTTTGTAGATCGGGAAGAATTTGCGGAAATTGTCCAGGCTCAGCGAATAATGGCGCACCGCCAGCGCGACCGTGGGCTTCACCTTGATGGTCACCTCGTAGACGATGCCGAACAACCCATAGCTCGAGCGGATGAGCTGCATCTCATCCGGATTGTCGCGCTCGTTGATCTCTTTCAGCTTGCCGTCGGGGGTGACCAGCCGGACGCTCGTTACATAAGAGCTGACCTGACCGAATCCGCCGGGGAAGGAGGAGTCCTTGGTGGCGGCGGTGGCCATCGCGCCCATGGTGACGTTGCCGATCTCGGTGGTGACGTAAGGCTGGAGCCCGCGCTCCTTCAGCGCATTGGCGAGCACGATATGGGTGACGCCCGCCTCGACCGTCACCGTGTCGTCGGTGAAGTGCAGAATGCGGTTCATGGCCTTCATGTCGACCATGGTGCCGCCGGCATCGTCGCCGTTCATCCGCGCGGTGGAATGCATCGAGCCGGCCGGACGCACCGGTGCGGGAAAGCGCACATCGTCGGCGAGGATCTCGACCAGGTCCTCGACGCTCTCGGGCGTGACCACGACCTTGGGATGGTAGGTCCAGGTCCCGTCCCAGGTCTTGATGGTGACGTCGTGCTTGACTTGCATAAACTCCCCCGCCTCCCGGGCGTCAGACCATAAAGCAAACCACCGGCGAATCCAGGCTTCAAGCGGCGGCGTTATCGCATAGAGAGGAGGGGCGAGGGGGTAACGATTTGACACAGATCAAAGAGGTCGCCGGACGATGCCTGTGGGGTTGAACGCTCAACCCGGGGATGCTTAGGTCTGCCGCGAAGGGCGGCCGGGCGGCGGTCCAGTCCAGGCCAGCACAGCATAGGGGTTCACGAAGCGGTGAAGCGTTTCTGTATCATCGGCGCGGGTGCCAGCGGTTTGGCGGTGGCCAAGAGCTTTGCCGAGCGGGGCATCGCCTTCGATTGTTTCGAGGCGCTGTCCGACGTCGGCGGCATCTGGAATCCGGAAAGCCCACACGTCGTCTACGGCTCGACCTACCTGAATTCCTCGAAGAAGCTGTCGCGCTACCCGGATTTTCATTTCCCCGAGGAGTGGGCGCATTATGCCAGCCGGGCGCAGGCGCAAGAATATCTGTGCGCCTACGCCAAGGAGTTCGGCCTTTACCAGTTGATCAGCTTCAACAAGCGCGTCACGCGCGCCGAGCATACGCCGCAAGGCTGGCGCGTGCAGATCGAGGGCGAGAGCGCGCCGCGCTCTTATGCGGGTCTGGTCATCGCCAACGGGCATCACTGGGAAGCGGTGGTTCCCACCTATCCCGGCCATTTCGACGGCGAGATGCTGCACTCCCATGACGTCAAGTCGAAGGAGCAGGTCAAGGGCAAGCGCGTGCTGGTGGTGGGCGCGGGCAATTCAGCCGTCGACATCTTGTCCGATGCCGCGATCGAGAATGGCCGCGTCGTGCACTCGATGCGGCGGACCTATTATTTCTTCCCCAAGACGGTGTTCGGCAAGCCGACCGACGTGTTCATCGATTACACCAGCCGGATTCCGCTGCCGCGCAAATTGATGCGGCTGCTGTACCGCTGGGGCATGCGCATCGTGGTCGGCCCGCATCGCCGCTTCGGCCTGGAGCGGCCGGACCACGATCTGTTCGAGGCGCATCCCACCGCCTGCAACACCTATATCGATCACCTGATCCATGGGCGCACCGTCGTCAAGCCCGGCATCGAGCGGCTCGACGGCAAGCGCGTCGTCTTCACCGACGGCAGCGCGGAGGAGATCGACTTTCTGGTCTGGGCCACCGGCTATAGGGTGAGCTTCCCGTTTATCGATCCATCCTACATCCTGGATGCGCAGGGTAAGTCGAAGCTGTTCATCCATACTTTCAGCCGCGAGCTCGACGATCTCTTCGTGGCGGGATTGTTCGAGCCGGCCGAAGGCGGCGTGTGGCAGATCGCCGATTATCAGGGCCGGCTGATCGCGGCCTTCATCAAGGCTTGCGAGGACGATCCGAAGCGCGCCGCGTGGTTCCGGGCGCTGAAGGCGCGCGCGCACCCTGATATCGGCCACGGCATCCGCTGGCAGGATACGCCGTGGCACCGTTTCGAGATCCAGCACTATCGCTTCCGCCGCTATATGAAGCGGCTATTGCGGAAGTTCGGCGCGCCGGTGGGCGACGCGGTCGAGCCGCATGTCATGCCGAGCGAAGGCGCCGCCCAAGGCGCCGACGCCAAGCTCAAGCTCGCGTCCTAGGGTTTTTCTCGGCCATTCCGGTC
The DNA here is from genome assembly GCA_963798815.1 of uncultured Alphaproteobacteria bacterium. Taxonomy (GTDB): domain Bacteria; phylum Pseudomonadota; class Alphaproteobacteria; order Rhizobiales; family Methyloligellaceae; genus Methyloceanibacter. The sequence continues at coordinate 1,147,496 of CAWCUW010000002.1, read as the reverse complement.
GCCCCATGCTTGAGCGAACCGCTCGCCACCGTTAAGACCGGTAAATGGCGCTGAGACACGTCAAGCTGCTCGAGACCGCCGGCCGCTGGACGATCCCGAACCTCAAGCAGTTCCGCGAAAGCCGGCAGCCCGTCGTCTGGCTGTTGGCGCCGCTCATCGGGCTCGCCACGGGAACGGCGGCGATTGGCTTCCGGCTGGCGATCGGCGTCTTTCAGTGGCCTTGGCTCCACACCATGACGGAGGCCGTGGCCAGGGCCGCCCGAGAGCAGCCCTGGTGGCTGATCGTGCTGGCGCCGGCCGTGGGCGGCCTGTTGGTCGGGCTGATGCTGCAATATCTCCTGACCGCCAAGCGCACCGACGCGGTGCCTGACGTCATGGAGGCGCGACTCAATGCGGGGAGGGGCCTCAGCCTGAGTCAGGGTCTGCTCAGCGCGCTGGCCAGCGCGCTGTCGCTCGGCGTGGGCGCCAGCGCCGGCCGCGAGGGACCGATCGTGCATCTCGGCGCCAGCATCGCCGCTTCGGCTTGCACTCATTTCAACCTGCCCAATGCCGCCCGGCGCACGCTGCTCGCCTCGGGCGCGGCGGGGGCGGTCGCTGCCTCGTTTAATGCGCCGATTGCCGGGGTGCTGTTCGCGCAGGAGGTGATCCTCGGCCATTTCGCCCTCACCAGCTTCGTGCCTCTGGTGCTTGCCTCGGTGACGGCCACCATCCTGTCGCAGGCCTGGTTCGGCAACGTCGCCGCGTTTGTCGTGCCGGCCTACAGCATCACCTCCTATCTCGAGGTGCCGGCCTTCGTGCTGCTCGGCATCGTCGCCGCGGCGGTCGCGGTGATCTTCCAGCTTGCCTTGCTCGCCACCGATTGGTTGGCGCGCAATATTCAGATGCCGCTCATCGCCCGGCCGGCGCTTGGCGGGCTCCTGATCGGCTTGATCGCCGTCTGGTTTCCGCAAGTGCTCGGCGTCGGTTACGACACCACCGACGCGGCGCTTAAGGACCAGCTGCCGATCGCGCTGATGTTCACCTTGCTGTTCGCCAAGACAGCGGCAACGGCGATCGCGCTCGCCTCGCGCTTCGGCGGCGGGGTGTTTTCGCCGGCGCTTTATCTCGGCGCCATGACCGGTGGCGCGTTCGGGCTGATCGCGGCCGGGGTGTTCCCCGCCGCGGGATCGAGCGAGGGGCTCTACGCCATTCTCGGCATGGGCGCGGTGACGGCGGCGGTGCTTGGCGCGCCGATCTCGACCACGGTCATGGTGTTCGAGCTGACCGGCGGCTTCGCCTTGAGCCTCGCGCTGCTGCTCACCGTGGCGATCGCCAACGGCATCTCGCAAGCCATCCTGGGCCGCTCGTTCTTCCAAGCCCAGCTCGAGACCAGGGGCATCATGTTGCACGACGGGCCGCATCGCGAGTTGATGAAGAGCATGCGCGTCGCGGACTTCATGCGGCCGCTGGCGGAAGGGGAGGACGCGATCTTGCCGGAAGCCGAGCGCGAGCGCGCGTTGCGCCCGGATGAGACGCTGGAGACGGCGCTGCGCGCGTTCGACGCCTCAGGCGCAGAAAAGCTCCCCGTGGTGAACCCTGCCGACCGCGGCGAGCTGGTCGGCTGGGCGATCCAGGTCCGCGCGCTCAACGTTTTCAACAAGGAGCTGATCGCCTCCAGCGTCGAGGAACATCGCTGAGCTAGGCTGTGACATTCCAGGTTTGCGGGCAGCCTCAGCCCTTGCGCCGATAAGGCTGGTAGACCGGTTCCCACATCTTGGCGGCGATCAGCGCGGGCAGTGCCTCGTCCTTGAAGGGGTCGCAGAGCCCTTCCTCGCGCGCCTGCTTGGCCACCGCGCCGGCAACGGTCACGGCGACGGAGCGCAGCTCCGAGACGGGCGGCAGCAGGCAAGCCTGCGGATCGCTGAGCGCCGGCGAGATCGAGGCGAGCGCCTTGGCGGCGGCGGCGAACATGCCGTCGGAGACGCGCCGCGCCTTGACCGCCAGAACGCCAAGCCCCATGCCGGGAAACACATAGGCGTTGTTGGTCTGGGCCGTGGTGATGGACCGGCCTTGCCAGGCCACCGGCGCGAAGGGGCTGCCGGTGCCGACCACGGCGCGGCCCTCGGTCCAGGCGAATAAGTCCTGCGGCGTGGCTTCGGCGCAGGAGGTTGGGTTCGAGAGCGGAAAGATGACGGGGCGCTCGACGCCCGCCGCCATGGCGCGGACGATCGTCTCGGTGAACATGCCGCCTTGCGCCGAGACGCCGATCAACAGCGTAAGCCTGGCGTTGTTGACCACATCGAGCAGGCCGATTCTGCCGTCTTCCGCGCGCGACCAGCCGGCGATGCGTTCGGCGCTCTGCGCGAAGGGCTTCTGGAAATCGAGGATGCCCGCCATGCCCTCGACCAATAACCCGTCGCGGTCGACGGCGTGGAAGCGCCCGCGCGCCTCCTTCTCCGACAGGCCGGCATCGATCATCACCCGCTGCAACAGCGCACCGATGCCGCAGCCGGCGGAGCCGGCGCCGACGATGGCGATGCGCTGCTGGTCGAGCGGAACGCCGGTCACCTTGATGGCCGCGAGAAGTGTGCCGGCGGCGACGGCGGCGGTGCCTTGGATGTCGTCGTTGAAGGTGGTCAACCGGTCGCGATAGGTCGACAGGAGGCGACCGGCATTGCCGCGAGCGAAGTCCTCCCATTGCAGCAGCACATGCGGCCAGCGCGCGCTGACGGCCTCGACGAAACTCTCGACGAAAGCGTCATACTCGGCGCCGCGCACGCGCGCATGCGCCCAGCCGATATAGAGCGGGTCGGCCAGGCGCTCCGGATTGTCGGTGCCGACATCGAGCAGGATCGGCAGCGTGGTGGCCGGGTCGATCCCGGCGCAAGCGGTATACAGCGCGAGCTTGCCGATGGGGATGCCCATGCCGCCGGCGCCTTGATCGCCAAGCCCCAAGATGCGCTCGCCGTCGCTGACGACGATGACCTGGACGCGGTCGTAGCGCGGATGGGCGATGATCTGCTTGATGCTGTCGCGGTGCGGCCAGCTCAGGAACAGGCCGCGCGGGTAGTAGGAATAGTGGCTGAACTCCTGGCAGCCCTCGCCGACCGTGGGCGTGTAGGCCAGCGGCAACAGCTCGGCGAGATTGCGGGTGAGCAAGGCGTAGAACAGGGTTTCATTGGAATCCTGCAAGGCGCGCAGGAAGAGGTAACGCTCCAGCTTGGTCTCGAATTTGCGCAAGCCCTTCAGCCGGCGCTCGACTTGCTCGTCGAGTGTGCCGACATGCGGCGGCAACAGGCCGTGCAGATTGAATTCCGTGCGCTCGTCCTCGGTAAAGGCAGTCCCCTTGTTGAGCAGGGGATCGGTCAGAAGGGCGATGCCTTCAACGTCGATGTCCACGATGGCCGTTCCGGTCGAGCCTTGGTTCGGTTCCCTGAGTAGACAGCTCGCTACTCGGCCGCAAGGGGAACGATGGCGGGCTCCGGCTCGCGCATGGGGGCGAAATCATCGGCGCTGGCCACGGCCCAGCTTTCGCGAAAGCGAGGGTCGTCGCTGCCGGCCAGCAGCTCGCCGGGATCGAGGGTGCGGTAAAGCTCGGCGAAGGTGACGGTGCCTTGCCCCAGCCGGCGCACGAAATGGTGCGGCCGCAGCTCGCGTGGATGGTCGAGGCCGGCGGCGGCGATGAGCTCGCCGAGCGCCTTAAGCGTCTCCTTGTGGAAGCTCGCCACCCGCGCCGACTTGTCCGACACCACCAGCGCGCGCTGGCGCACCCGATCTTGCGTGGCGACGCCGGCGGGCCAGCGGTCGGTATGGCATTGCTGCGATTGGATGCAGCCCACGGCAAACATGAAGCCGCGCGCGGCATTGCACCAATCGGCGCCCAGCGCCATCACCCGGGCGATGTCGAAGGCCGAGGTGATCTTGCCGGAGGCGCCGAGCTTGACCCGGTCGCGTAGATCGGCGCCGATCAGCGCCGAATGCACGAAGGTGAGGCCTTCGCGCAGCGGCATGCCCACATGGTCCATGAATTCGAGCGGCGCGGCCCCGGTGCCGCCCTCGGTGCCGTCGACGACGATAAAGTCGGGGGCGAGCCCCGTCTTGAGCATCGCCTTGACGATGGCCAGGAACTCCCAGGGGTGGCCGACGCAGAGCTTGAAGCCGACCGGCTTGCCGCCGGCAAGGTGCCTGAGCTCGGCGATGAAGCGCAGCATCTCGATCGGTGTGGCGAAGGTGGAGTGCCGAGCGGAGAGATGCAGTCCTCGCCCAGTTTCACGTCGCGGATGCGGGCGATCTCCTCCGTCACCTTGGCGGCGGGCAGCACTCCGCCATGTCCGGGCTTGGCCCCTTGCGATAGCTTGAGCTCGATCATCTTAATTGGCGGGAGCGCGGCACGGGCGGCGAATTTCTCCGGCGAGAAGCTGCCGTCATGGTTGCGGCAGCCGAAATAGCCGGAGCCCACCTCCCAGATCAGGTCGCCGCCATGCTCCAGATGATACGGGCTGACGCCGCCTTCGCCGCTGTCGTGGGCGAAGCCGCCTAGGCTGGCGCCCTGGTTGAGCGCGCGGATGGCGTTGGCCGAGAGCGAGCCGAAGCTGAGCGCGGAGATATTGAACACGGAGGCCGAATAGGGTGCGGTGCAATCGTGGCCGCCGATGGTCAGGCGGAACAGATCGCCGGACGGGAGCTTCGGCGCCATCGAGTGGTGCAGCCACTCATAGTGGTCGCGGTAGACGTCGTAATGGGTGCCGAATGGCCGGGTCTCCAGCGCCTTCTTGGCGCGCTGATAGACGATGGCGCGCTTGTCGCGCGGGAAGGGCATGCCGTCCTTCTCGTTCTCGAAGAAATATTGGCGCAGCTCGGGGCGGATGTGCTCGAGGATGAAGCGCAGATGGGCGGCGATCGGGTAATTGCGCAGGATCGCGTGCTTGGTCTGGATGAGATCGCGCAGGCCAACCAAAGTGAGGAAGCCGAACAGGCCGAGCGGAACCGCGAGGCGGACAGCGTCTTGCGGGTCGCGCCAGACCAGCGCCGCCAGCATGGCGGTCCCGAGCGCCGCCAGGGTGAGCACGATATAGCGAGGGCTGAAGGGCAGCAGCAGATAGCGCATGCGACCTTCCCCCCTCCCAAAGGGCGATGCGGCCGAGCTTTGCCCGTATCCTGCGCTCGGTTTCTGTCGCTTTTGTAACGCTCGCTGGATCCAGCGCCCCGAAAGGACTGTCACAAGAGTGTAACAGTCCCGGCCTTTGCTGTTTGCGCAGGGTCCTTTGCGCGGAGGTTTGCTCTTGCAGTTCGCACCCACCACGCAATCGCGTGAGGCCACCGCGCCCGAAGCGAAGCCGTTGCCCGGGCTGGTCTCGGCGTTCCGCTTCGAGGCGGATGGATCGGCGCAGGAACTGCCGGTCGATCAGCCGATCGACGCCGCCGCCCCAGGCTGGCTGTGGCTGCATTTCAATCTCGCCGACGCGCGCGCCTGCAACTTGCTAAAGTCGGACCTCGAGCTGCCCGCCGCGGCGCGCGAGCTGCTGCTTGCCCCGGACGGGCACCAGCAATTGCATGCTCATGGCGCTTGCGTCTATGGCGTGTTCACCGATCTCGTCTGCGGGCTTGGCGGTGTGACCGACGAGACCGGCTTCTTGCATTTCGCCATGACCGAGCAACTTTTCGTCAGCGGCCGGCGGCAAAGCCTGAATGCGCTCGAGGCGACGCGCCGCGCGCTGCGCGGCGGCCACAAGGTTGCCGCACCCGCCGGACTGCTGGAAGCGATCGTCGAGCACATGGTGGAAGCCGTCGAGTGCTACGCCGACGGCCTCGCCGAAGATCTCGACAAGGTCGAGGAGCGGTTGTTGATCGCCGAGCCGAGCGAACAACACCAGGCCATCGGCCGGGTCCGCAAGCTCGCGGTCCGGCTGCATCGGCAGCTGGCGACGCAACGCTCGCTGATCCATCGCTTCGAGCGCGAGGCGGAGCGATCGGATCGGGACTCGTTGCAATTCGCCACCGCAAAATTGGCGCAACGGCTCGATTGGCTGGATCATGAGATGATCGCGCTGCGCGACCGGTCGCATCTCTTACAGGAAGAGGTGTCGCTGAGAATGGCCGACCAGACCAATCGCAATCTCCAGGTGCTCGCCATCGTCACCACCGTGTTCTTGCCGGCGAGCCTGATCGCCGCCATCTTCGGCATGAATGTCGGTGGCTTACCGCTGGTGGCCGATCGCTCGGGCTTCGTGTGGGTCATACTGCTGCTGGTGGCGGTGTCGGCCTTTGTGTTTTGGCTGCTGAAGCGGTCGGGCATTCTGAGGCGGTAGTGCCCATCCTCAGCGCTTGCTGACGGCGTGGCGAAGCCGGCTGGCGACAAGTCCGGGCGCCAATGCATTCAACAGAAATAGCGCGCGCAGGATTGCCGGCTTGACCACGCGGCGCTGCCCCCGCTCAATCCCCTGAACGATCGCCTGAGCGGCTTGTTCGGGCGTGAGCACCGGCGCAAGGATCGGTTTCGATTTCGGCATGTGCTCGCGGCTGCCGGGATTGTGCTGCCAATAGGGCGTTTCGACCTCGCCGAGCACGACCAGCGTCACGGTGAGTCCGGTGCGACGCAGGTCGGCGCGAAGCGACTCGGTAAAACCGAGCAGCGCGTGCCGCGTGGCGATATAGGCGGCGGCATTCGGCCAGGCGAGATACGAGCCGGGCGAGGTGATGCAGGCGATCGCGCCGGTCCGGCGCGCAATCATCTCGGGCAGGAAGGCGCGGGTGAGGTTGAAGGCGGCGAGATAGGGCACCTCGATCATGGCGAGCGCCTCTTCGGCACGGGTCTCGAGGACCGAGAGCCAGCGGCCAGCCCCGGCATTGTTGATGAGAATGTCGGGCGTTCCTGCCTCGCTCGCGATCCGCGCGCAGGTTTTCGCGACGGCGCTCGGGTCGGCAAGGTCGACCGCGTAGGGGCTGGCGGCGCCCCCCTCGCGCTTGATCGCCGTCGCCACTTCGTCGAGCTTCGCTGCATTGCGGGCGAGCAAAACTGTGTGCGCCCCGCGCGCGCCATAAAGCTTGGCCGTTGCCGCGCCGATCCCGCTCGATGCGCCGGTGACGAGGACGAGCTTGGACGTCATCGAAGCTCTCTTGTTACTTTCTCACCCAGCGGCCAAGTCATTGACACCTAGCCATTTTCGGACTGTCTCAAATTGGTGCGCGACTGTGGCATAAACGCTACAGCGCGACAGGAACCCTCGCCCGGCGGCTGCAAAGATACTGGCAAGCGCAAGCAAGCGCGATAATCTTGGAGCATCCTAGACTGATGCGATGGGAGGCGTTCCGATGAGGTCGTTTGCGCGTGTGTTTGGGTTGGCGGTCGTTGCAGCGGGCTTGAGCTTCGCCTATGCCCCCTCAGCCAATGCCGGCTGTCTCGGTTTCTCGGGGACCGCCGATGGTTTCGATCAGGAAACCGGCGTCAGCCGCGCGCAGCTCGCGCTCTCCGATGCCATCGCCGAGTACAAGAAGCAGAAGCGGCTCGGGGCCATTACCGTCACCGCCATGCGCGCCAAGCCGCAGCCTTATTGGCGCGACAGCGTGTGGGACGAGCTCTATTACAAGCCGGACATCGTGAAATCGAATTCCTACACGATCTGCTGGCACGGCGTGGTTTCGCCCTATGTCTGCACCTCGGGCGCCAAAGTCTGCTGGTGATCCGGTAGGTCCTGCATCGCGCCCCGGGTCCAGCCCCAGGGCCGATCCCATTTTCCACCCAACCCTGACGCTTGCGGCAGCCTAGTGCGCCGGCACGAGCTCGATCTTCTCCGGCTTCTTCATGAGGAAGATCAGCGGGATGATGGCGAGCGTCACGACGCCGATGAACCAGAACAGATCGTTGAAGGCAAGCATCTGCGCCTGCTCGGCAATCTCATGCGCGACCAACGGCCCCGACTGCGGCGAATAGGGGTTTAGTCCGTATTGCGACAGGTAGGGCAGCAGCGCGGGGTTAAACGGCGTGATATGCGCGGTGAGCTCGGCGAAATGGATCTGCGCCTGGCGCACGAACAGCCAGCTCACCACGGCGATACCGGCCGATCCGCCGATGCCGCGCATCAGCGCGTAGACGCCCGAGGCCTCGTCGAGTTGGCTTTTGGGAATGCTGGCGAAGGCCACGGCGGTGAGCGGCACGAAGAACAGACCGGTGCCGATGCCGCCCCAGATGCCCGGCGTGGCAATGCCCCAATAGTCCACATAGAGGGTAAAATGCGCCATCAGCAGCGTGCCGACCGCGGTCATGACGAGGCCGGCCGTGACGAGATAGCGCGCGTCGAACAGCTTGATGAGGATGCTGCCGGTGATGGCGAGGGTGATGGCGCTGACCACGGCGCGCGGAATGAACAGCGTGCCGGCCATGGCGGGCGGGTAGCCGAGCAGCCGCTGGGTAAATAGCGGCATCAGCGCCATCCAGCCGAACAGGCTGATGCCGTAGGCGGTGATCGCCAGCGTGCCGGCGACGAAATTGCGGTCGCGCAGCAGCGTTAGATCGATGATGTTGTCAGCCTTGTTCCAGCCCCTGAGGAAGAACGCCGCGGTGGCGAACACGGCGATGATGGCGCCGACGACGATCAGGCGGGAGTTGAACCAGTCGCGCATCTGGCCCTGGTCGAGCACGAATTGCAGCGCGCCCACCGCCAGCACCAGAAGACCCATGCCGATCCAGTCGGTCTTGATGTCCTTGATCGCCCGCGACGGCAGATAGCCGATCGACATCAGCAGGGCGAACATGCCGATCGGCACGTTGATGTAGAACACCGTGCGCCAGGAGTAGACCTCGGTCAGATAGCCGCCGAGCGCGGGCCCCATCACCGGCGCCACCATGATGCCGAGGCCGAAAATGGCGAGCGCCTGGCCGGCGCGGTTGCGCGGGAAGACGTCGAGCAGAATGGCCTGGCTCAAGGGGACGAGCGGCGCGCCGAACACACCTTGCGCCAAGCGGAACAGCACCATGCTCTCGAGGTTCCACGCCAAGCCGCACAGAGCCGAGGAGGCGATGAAGCCGATGATGGCGGTGAGCAGCAGCCGCCTGCGCCCGAGCCATTTGGAGAGGTAGCCGGTGAGCGGCATCACCACGGCGGCGGCGACGATATAAGAGGTCAGCACCCAGGTGATCTGGTCGGCCGTCGCGCCGAAGGCGCCCAGCATATGCGGGATCGCCACGTTGACGATGGTGATGTCGAGCACTTCCAGCACCGCGGTCAGCACCACGGCGATGACCAGCGGGATCGGCGGCCGTTCGGGGTGAGGCTCGGGGAGGGGGACCGGGCGCGGCGGCTCGGCGGGAGGTTTGCCTCCCTTGCGGTCCTTGTTGCCGCCGCCGCGCTTCGGCCGGCTCATTTTCCGCCTTCTGCCGGCGCGGTGGTGTCGATGCTGACGTCGGCGCTGGCGCCCACCCGCAACGGCTTGTCGGCGTCGGGCGTGCCGGTGATGCGGATGCGGATCGGGAAGCGCTGCGTGACCTTGACCCAGTTGCCGGTGGCGTTCTCAGGCGGCAGCACGGAGAAGGTCGCGCCCGAGCCTGCGCTGATCGATTCCACCACGCCGGCGAGCTTGGTGCCGGGATACATGTCGAGGCGGATGGTGGCGGGCTGACCCGGCTTGATGCGGGCGACATCGGTCTCCTTGAAATTGGCGTCGACCCACCAATGGCCGTCCTCGATCAGGGCGAAGGCCGGCGTGCCGGCCTGCACGATGGAGCCCGGCCGCAGATTGCTGTTGGTGACCCAGCCGCTGCCCGGCGCGGTGACGTGGGTGCGCACCAGATCGTGTGTCGCCTTGTCGAGCTGGGCCGACGCCCCGCGCAGCTGCACCGTGGGCGTAGTCACGGTCAGCTTGGCGTCTTGCGCCTTGGCGAACTCCGCCTCGGCGTCGTCATAGGCCTGCATGGCGTCGTGCCAGGCCTTCAGCGCATCGGTGGTGGCTTGCGACGCGGGCTCGCCGCCCTTCTGCGCGTCCTTGGCGTCGCGATATTTGCCGAGCGCGTCCTCGAGCGCGGCACGCTTTTGCTCGAGCTTGTCGGCGGCGGCTTTGAGATCGTCGGCGGCGGTGCCGGCGGCGGCAGCTGCCGCGTCGAACTGCGCGCGCGCGCCGCGCAGTGCTGCGTCATAGAGCGTGGGATCGATATCGAACAAAGGATCGCCGGCGGCGACCTTGTCGTCGTCGACCACGTAGACATGCACGATCGGGCCGGTGACTTGCGAAGCCACGCGGACGATATTGGCGCCAGTATAGGCGTTGTCGGTCGATGGGTAGATCTCGGTGTGGCGCCAATAAAGCAACACGCCGCCGACGGTGACCGCGAGAAGAACGAACAGCGCCACCCAGCGATAGAGCGCGGTGTTGCTTTTGGCGCGTGCGGGCGTTTCGGTCGAAGCGTCCTGATTTACGTTTCTCTATACCTCGGGTTGCGGCGGGGGCACCGGCCTCATCAGGCTCTCACGCCCGCAATTCAAGGTGAAGCACGGCAGAATGATGACGAGGCTTAAACTGGAAGCGGCGTTCGGGCAAGAATTCCGTTGCCATGCAAGGCATCCAGCCAAATTGCCACGCTTGGCGCGGTTTGGCGCCGCGAGGCGTCCGGCTTGCGTTCCGGCGGGTTCGGCTTAACATGCGCGCCACTTGGAAGGCGCCGGGAAAGCCTGGCAACACCGATTGCATGGGCGCCTTCCCCTTCGTGACAGCTCGTTCCTCGTAATGCGGCGATTGCGACGTGCATTTCGGCTCGGCCATGCGCCTTGGCGGCAAGGCGCGGCCTCAGTCTCGGCAGCGATGACGCTGGCGGTGTGGGGAGGAGACCATGGACAGATCGGAATATATCGCGCGGCTGATGGGACCGGTGATGCTCGTCATCGGCATCGGCATGATCGCCGGCATGCTCACCGAGGGCGATGCCTATTCCAGCCTGTTGAAGGAGTTCATCGGCTCGCGCGCGCTGATCTTCATCACCGGCGTGCTGGCGCTGGTGGCGGGCCTCGCCATCGTCAACGCGCATAATCTGTGGGTGCGCGACTGGCGGGTGGTGGTGACCATTCTCGGCTGGCTGTTCATCGTGCGTGGGGTCTCCAACCTCGTGTTCCCCGGCACGGTGCAGACCCTCGGCGACCGCATGATCGCCAGCCATGGCGGCATCCTCGCCGGCGCCGCGGCCACCATCGCGCTCGGCTCCATCCTCTCGATCATGGGTTATGAGCATCTGTGGAACACCACGCCGACCCGGCACAGCTCCGAACGGGCTTCCTCCGCCACCAAGCGCGGCGCGCGGCCGCGGCGCAAGAAGGCGTGAGGCGCTAGCGCGGTTTGACATGCGCCGCACGAGGTCTAAAGTGACCTCGTTCCGAGGGGAGCCCCAGGGAAGGGGCTGAGAGTCCGCTGCCTTACACGAAGGCCCGGCGGAGACCCTTCGAACCTGATCCGGGTCATGCCGGCGAAGGGACGGGACTTGCTCGTATCCTGACGTTGGCACCGAAGTCGTTCCTCATCCTGAGGAGGCCGCATGCTGGCGGCCGTCTCGAAGGATGAGGCCTCCTGCTTCGAGACGGGCCTTCGGCCCTCCTCAGCATGAGGCCTTCCGCAACAGGAGCCTGCTCACGATGAACAAGCCGCTCAGCCCACAAGACGTGACGGCGCCCAAGGTGACGACGGGGCCGCTCTCCGGCAGCCGCAAGGTCTATTCCGCGCCGCAAGGCCACACCGATCTCAGAGTGCCGTTGCGCGAGATCGCGCTCGCGCCCGCCAGCGGCGAACCGCCATTCCGTGTGTATGACACGTCGGGGCCTTATACCGACCCCCAAGCCGGGATCGACGTGCAGCGCGGGCTTCCGCCTTTGCGCAAGTCCTGGATCGAGGCGCGCGCCGGCGGCCCGGTGACGCAGCTCGAGCTGGCGCGGGCCGGCATCGTCACCCAAGAGATGATCTTCATCGCCCATCGCGAGAATATCGGCCGGCAGGCCGCGGCGGAGCAGGCGCAAGCCCGGCTCGATGACGGGATGAGCTTCGGCGCCGCTCTGCCCGCGTTCGTCACGCCGGAATTCGTGCGCAGCGAAGTCGCGCGCGGCCGCGCCATCATCCCGGCCAACATCAACCACCCGGAATCCGAGCCGATGATCATCGGCCGGAACTTCGCGACCAAGATCAACGCCAATATCGGCAACTCGGCCGTGACCTCCTCGGTCGAGGAGGAGGTGGAGAAGATGGTGTGGGCGATCCGCTGGGGCGCCGACACGGTGATGGACCTCTCCACCGGCAAGAACATCCATTTGACGCGCGAATGGATCGTCCGCAATGCGCCGGTGCCGATCGGCACGGTGCCGATCTATCAAGCGCTGGAGAAGGTCGGCGGCGATCCGGTCAAGCTCGATTGGGAATGCTACAAGGACACGCTGATCGAGCAGGCCGAGCAGGGCGTCGACTATTTCACCATCCATGCCGGGGTGCGGCTCGGCTACATCCATCTCACCGCCGACCGCGTCACCGGCATCGTCTCCAGAGGCGGCTCGATCCTGGCGAAATGGTGCCTGTCGCATCACCGAGAGAGCTTCCTCTATGAGCGCTTCGGCGAGATCTGCGAGATCATGCGCAAATACGATGTCTCGTTCTCGCTCGGCGACGGACTGCGTCCAGGCTCCATTGCCGATGCCAACGATCGCGCGCAATTCGCCGAGCTGGAGACCCTGGGCGAGCTGACCAAGATCGCCTGGGAGCATGGCTGCCAGGTGATGATCGAAGGGCCCGGCCACGTGCCGATGCACAAGATCAAGCTCAATGTCGAGAAGCAGCTGGCGCTGTGCGGCGAGGCGCCGTTCTATACGTTAGGCCCGCTGGTCACCGACATCGCGCCTGCGTACGACCATATCACCTCCGCCATCGGCGCGGCGATGATCGGCTGGTTCGGCACCGCCATGCTTTGCTACGTCACGCCGAAGGAGCATCTCGGTCTGCCCAACCGCGACGACGTCAAGATGGGGGTGATCGCCTATAAGATCGCGGCGCACGCCGCCGATCTCGCCAAGGGCCATCCGGCCGCGCAAGCGCGCGACGACGCGCTGTCGCGCGCGCGGTTCGGCTTTCGCTGGGAGGACCAGTTCAACCTCTCGCTCGACCCCGACACCGCGCGCAGCTACCACGACGAGACGCTGCCCAAGGAGTTCGATGAAGCTCGCGCATTTCTGCTCGATGTGCGGGCCGAAATTCTGCTCGATGGAGATCACCCAGCAGGTGCGCGATTATGCGGCGAAGCTCAAGGAAAAGGAGCGCGGCATGGCGCAGATGAGCGAGAAATTCCGCGCCCTCGGGGGTGAGGTGTATGTGGAGGAGTAGTCATCAAGTCCGCTTCTGACCCAAAGCGGACGACGCGGACCATCCGCTTCTCCACTACGTGGATAGGCACAGAATTGAGCTAGGCGAGGCCGCTAGAACGGTGGCAGCGGTATTTCCGAAAAACAGCTTCTCGCCGGGACGCCGGCTGACCCCCATTACGATGAGGTCGTGACCTCCCTTCTTTGCTTCTGCCAGAATTGCATTTGCGGGGCTGCCGCGTGGAACGATGCGCATCTCGATCTTGGAGTTGTAGCGAGACGCCATTTCGTCGATATCGTTCATAATCTCCCGCGCATATCGCCGGCCGCGCTTGCTTGCTGCTTTGCTGCTGCTGGGGTGGCCGACATACAGCGCTGTAACGTTGCCCTTGTTGCTAAGCGAGAACGCTACCTCGGCCGCCCGACGCGATACATCGGTGCCGGTTATCGGCACTAGAATATTGAGTCCCTTCGCAACGGGTTCGTCCAACCGCTCGCCTTTGGCAACTACGACGGCAAGTGGCCCTGCGAAGGCTGAGGCGATGTTGTCAATCTCGGAGCTGAACGCGCCGTTCGGCGTTTGCATTTTGTCCTTGCCAATGAACAGCAGGTCGTAACCCTTCTTGGCCTCTATCGTGACGGCTTCCTCGGACGTGGTTTCAGATTTTTTGCGAAGAATGACCTCGACCGGCGTAGGCGGCTCATCCTTTGGCCTGATCCGGTTTCGTTCCGACGCACTCTTGATGGTATCCTCGATCACCACTTCTGCCTGCGCTGGCTCCTTCTGGTCCTTGCGTTGGCTTGTGTCGCTTACGAGCGGCAGGACCGTGACCGGCGTTCCACGGCGACCGGCGAGAAGACCGGCAATATAAGACGTAAATTGGCCATTGGAACTTTCATCCACCGCCAGCAACAGCCGTTCCAAGTTCGGAACGAACTCCTTTGCCTCCGCACCTTCACGCTCCAGCCGCCTCTTCTCACTCGCACGCAACGGCACCCGCGATAGCGCCCAGCGCAGCATTGGCGGCATCGCCATGGTGGTGGTCACCGCCATCGTGACGATCATGGTGTAAAGGGTTTGACTGAGCGCTCCCAGCGACAGTCCAATTGTGCCCACGATAATCTCAGTCGAACCTCTAGCGTTCATTCCGCAGCCGACCGCTATCGCCTCTCGCTTGGTCAAGCCGCCTATTTCGGCGCCTAGGAACGCGCCTGCAAACTTGCCAAGACTTGCAACGGCGATCAGTCCAGCGGCCGCAAGCAAAAGGTCGGGTCGCGCGAGGACTGTGAGATCCGCGCTAAGGCCCGCCATGCCAAAAAACACTGGCATGAAAAATGCGAGGATGAGGCCACGTAGCTGCGCGTCAATATATTTTGTCAGGATGGGGAACTCACCGATCAGGACGCCAGACACGAAGGCGCCAAGCACCGTGTGCACGCCGATAAAGTGTGTCGTCAAAGCCATCACAAGCATGATCACCAAGATGGTGGTGATCACGGGAAAATCGCTTTCGAAATTATCGTTAGTCCATCTGATTAGGAACGACACCAATCGCCGGCCTAATGTGAAGCTCGCGACCAAGAACACGGCGGTGCCAATCAAGCTCCATGCCACGCTAGCAAAATCGATCCGTCCTGCCTCGGCAAGGCTGAATGTGATGGCAATTATAATCCAGCCGACCGTGTCCTCCAGGATGGCGGAAGCCACGATGATCTGTCCGAGGTTGCGCCGGTCGAACTTCATTTCTCGCACGACGACCGCAACAATCTTGATAGACGAGATGGCGAGGGCCGTACCGAGAAACAGGGACGTGAGGAGTCGCTTTTCCGGGTCGGGCAGCAAGGACTCTGGCAGCAACCATCCGAGCGCGACGCCACAGACGAAGGGAACAACAACGCCCGTGGATGAAATGCTTAAAGCCGCGCGTCCCGCGCGACGAACCAGCTTGAGGTCAGTCTCCATTCCGGTCAGCAACAAGAGGAGCAGGATGCCCACTTGGGAAATGGCGCTCAGCATGGATCCTTGCTCTTTGGAGGAAGCGAAGAGCCAATGTTGAAAATCGGGATAAAGCCAGCCGAGAATGGAAGGTCCAAGTAGGATTCCGGCGAGCAGCTGACCCATGACCGAGGGTTGACCGATGCGGTTCATGGCCTCGCCAAGCAGTCGGCCGACTAAAATCAAAGCAAGGAGCGCAGCAAAAAAAGTGGTGTCTGTCGAAGCTGTCGCATCTGCGGCGCTAGCGGTCGTTGCGCACAACGCCGCGATCGTAAAGCTGACGACGTACAGACTGGCGCGAGCTTCAAGGTTCGGCATTAGAGTTCGGCGAGACGTCGCAGCAAAGTCGGATAAGAGGTTGGTGGCCGGTAGGGACAACACTAAACTTTCTTAATGAAGAGCCCACGCTAACGCGCCTCCTCGCTATGTTGTTCCTCCACGCAGCTCCAGTAAGCGGTGACTCCCTGTGCTATCGATAAAGGGTCTATCCAGTCCGCAATGTTTCTGCTCCTGGCACCTAGCGGACCTCAAGCTTGCCGCACCGAAGCTCGCGCTCGGCGCAACGGAGCGCCTGGATGGTCTTGAGCAGTTGGAAATGCGGCTGCGGAGATTCGTGCCGTGCTTCATTGCCAATCTCGGCGTATTCTCCATGAGCGCGCCTTGGTCGGCGCCTGCTCCAGACGGGAAGGCTCCGCACCCATGGCGATCGCCCAGCCGCACCTCCTCTTGCTCGCCTTGCTCCTGGCTTCGCCCAGCGTGGCGTTAGCCGCACCGGCCGCCGCAGCAACGGCGACCGTGCCGCGCTTCGAGCCAGAGGACTGCCCGAAACTGCAGGGGGCCGAGGAGCTGGCCAAAGCGAGCTGCGGCTATCTGGTCGTGCCGGAAAATCGCAGCCGGCCGAATGGCCGTACCATCCGGCTGAT
Organism: uncultured Alphaproteobacteria bacterium; assembly: GCA_963798815.1. Lineage (GTDB taxonomy): Bacteria > Pseudomonadota > Alphaproteobacteria > Rhizobiales > Methyloligellaceae > Methyloceanibacter. The sequence continues at coordinate 1,131,282 of CAWCUW010000002.1, read as the reverse complement.
GGTGGCGAAATATCCGGCGCGGGCGGCGGAGAAGCGGCCCGATCCCATCGTCTATCTCGCTGGCGGCCCGGGCGACATTGCCCCGCTCGAGGTCAACGGGCTGATCGCCGCCGATTTCATCCGCGACCGCGACATCTATGTGGTGAGCCAGCGCGGCACCATGTTCTCGGAACCGGCGCTGACCTGCGCGGCCAGCGACGCGTTCGCCCGAGAGCTGCTCGGCTTGCGCTTTTATTCCGAGGCGACCGAGCGCGCCCATGTGGCGGCGACGGAAGCCTGCCACCGCGACCTCGCCGCCACCGGCGCCGATCTCAGCGCCTATAATTCGAGCGAGAGCGCCGCCGATTTCGCCGATCTGCGCCAGGTGCTCGGCTTCGACGTGTGGAACATCTACGCGACGTCCTATGGCTCGTATCTGGCGCAGACCATCATGCGCGACCACCCCGACGGCATCCGCAGCGTCGTGCTCGATTCGGTGTTGCCCGCGACCTACACCGTCGCCGCCAACTGGCAGAACGCGAGCGACGGCTTCGGCAACATCTTCCGCGCCTGCGCGGCGCAACCGGCTTGCGCCGCCGCCCATCCCGATCTCGAACGAACCTTCACCGCCCTGGTCAACAAGCTCGAGGCCGCGCCGCTGACGGCAACCGTCAAGGACCCGGCCACCGCCGAAGATATCAAGGTCGTCATCGACGGCGGCGCGCTGATCGACTGGCTGCGCAATCAGAACTATGGCGTGCCCATGCTGCAAGCCGCGCCCGATCGCATCGATGGGCTCGCCGCCGGCCGCGCCGACGCCATCCAGGCGATCGCGCTCGATCGCGCCAGTCGCGCACCACCGCCTGAACCGGGCGCACCGGCGCTGGGCTATGGGCTGGCGCTTGGCGTCAGCTGTCGCGAAAGCTATCCGTTCGCGACGCCGGAAGAGCTCGCCGCGGCCGGCCGCAAAGCCTTTCCGGATTATCCGGCCTCGATCCAAGACCAGGCGGTCGGCAGCTGGGCCTATTTCAATGAGGACTGCCGCGAGGTGTGGCAGGTCCCGGCCGCGCCGGAGGCGATGCACCAACCGGTCGCGAGCGACCTGCCGACCCTGCTGGTTTCCGGCTCGTTCGATACCTTGACGTCGCTCGCAGGCGCCAAGCAAGCGGCGGCGAAGCTGTCTCACGCCACCATCGTCAGCATCCCCGGCGTCGGGCATTTCGTCTCGCCCGCGTCGCCATGCGCGCAAGCGGTGATCGTGTCGTTCTTCGCCGATCCCGCCGCCCCCGACACATCCTGCGTCGGCGCGCTGACGCCGGCCAGCTTCACCGCACCCGCGGCGCCCTGAGCCGCTGCGAGGGAGGCATGGCGGAGATGAGCGAGAAATTCCGCGAGATGGGCGGCGAGGTCTAGGTGGCGGAGGAGGGAGCCGGCCGGTTTTTGACCGTGTTAGTGTGCTCCGAAGCCGGCTTTGCTTGCAGCAGAGATTTGAGCGCTCGAAATTGTCGGTCATTGTGCGCTCTGCATCACAAAGGATCCCACCGCCATGAAGAATAAAGCCACGGGCAGTCTCGATCGACGTGATTTCGTCATCGCATCCCTTGCGGCGGTGGGCGCCTCGGCGGCCTTCGCGGCAAGCGCAGGGGCTGCCGACGCGCAGGACAAGACAGCTTCGCCGCAGCCAGCGGGAACGACCTACACCGGGGACGTGATCGGCGGAAAAAAGGTCATCAGCGCACTCGACGTCAACGACCTGGACCCCGGCAGGAAACACGCCTTCTATTTTCAGGGCGTGCAGATGCCGACGGGGCAGCACTGGTATGTCTCCGTGATGGTCGCCAAGGGGGCGAAGCCCGGCAAGCGCATCGCCCTGGTGAGCGGCGTGCATGGCGACGAAATCAGCCCGGTGCACACGATACAAACCGTCATGGAACAGCTTAACCCGGCGGAGATGTCGGGCGACGTCTTGGCTGTCCTCGACGTATCCCGCCCGGCCATGGAAGGTATGGCGCGCCGCTGGCCCAATTCAGGCAGAGGCATCGACCTCATCGACATCAATCGCGAGTGGCCCGGCAATGAGAACGGCGCCAGTGCGCCCTCGCGACACGCAGGGCTTCTGTTCAACAGGCTGCTCAAATCGAACGCCGATTATGCGATCGATTTCCATACTTCGGCGACCGGCATGGATATGTCGGCGTTTCATCTCGCCCGCATGGACCTGCCGGAGGTCCGCGAGATGGCCGAGTTGTTTCCCATCGATCAAATCTTCGACAACCCCGGCTATCCCGGCCTGTTGGCGAACGCGTTCATCGATGCGGGCATCCCGGCGTTCACGCCCGAGATCGGCGCGCCGCGCATTCTGGATCTCGGCATGATCCCTTTGTTCGTGGAAGGCACCATGAACGTGCTCAAGCATCACGGGATCATTGCCGGCCCGATGGGTCGCACCGGCCGCGACACGGACGTTTTCGTCGCCAATAGCGGGCACATCGTTCTTGCCACCCAGGGCGGGTTCGTCGAACTTCTCGTCGAGCTGAACGACAAGGTCGAGGCCGGGCAGAAGATCGCGATCCAGCGCAACACATTCGGTGAGGTCGTCGCGGAATACACGAGCGACGTGACCGGCGAGATCGCGGTTCGCCGCACCGACGCGACAGCCGAGCCCGGCACGCTGTTATTGGCGATCCTGTATAATCGCGCCCCGCCGGAAAGCGTTTCTTACTCAGAGTAACAACGATCGATTTGCTCGATGGAGATCACGCAGCAAGTGCGCGACCACGTGGCCAAGCTCGCCGAGGAGGAGCGGCAGAGGGGCATGGATTTAGCTGAGCGAGAAATTCTGGGCGGTGGGTGGTGAGGTGTTGTGGAGGAGGGGTGAGGACGTCAGCTTCTGACCCAAAGCGGAATCCGTGGGTTGATGGCAGCAGCTCAGGTGAAAGGGGCTGTGATATTAAGGAGAGGGTGTTGGCTGGGGGAGAAGCGAAAGTATGGGATGCAAAGCGTCCTCATTCAGTCCCACCAGTCCTGACTGATTCTGATACTTTTCCTCGCTATACGGCTTTCCGTCCATCTCCGGCCTGCCGGCACCCTGAACAATCGCTTCAACAATCAATTGCCCGTTCACGACCCTGAAAACTCCGCCGCCTGAACCGCCTTCACCCCCGGATAATTCAGCGAAGTACGCTAAGGCACCCTCCGGGCCAGCGGGAAAAACATGACGGATGGTTCCGATTTGGGTAACGGGTTCTCGGCCGCTCCACTGGCTGAGCATGCCCTGTTGCTTCGCCGTCGCTTCAAACACACGGTCACCGGTTTGCAGCATGGCTGCTCCTTCGGGAATAGCCAAAGGCTGGCAACCTTCGACCGGCTGGGCAAGTCTGACCGCGGTCACGTCTTGCCGTTTTAATGCCGGCGTTTTGGACATAGAGGTTGCGATAGGCGGAAGTTGGGACGGATCATCAATCATGATCGCAATTTCATCCTGGGGATTGTTCCAGTTATGAAAGCGACACGTATCAATCGGCAAGAGCTGCCCCGTGTCCAAATCCTGGAACGCATGTTTGACCGTCACAAGGATGTTGGGCTGCAGCGCGATACTGCCGCTGGCCTGATAGGTATTGATCCGCTTTCCGTCTGCCGACGGAACTCTGCAGACCACAGGGCCCGTACACGCCATCAGTTGAGTTAGCTGCGACGGTGTTACGCCAAACTCTGTTCGCAACGCATCCGCCAGCTCAGAAAGGTCGTGGCGGTTATCGTATTGTTTGAGCTCTTCTTTGTTGTTCGGATCGACGGTGACCCCTTCCGGCGTGATGATGCTCGCCTGCTGCAACAGCTCAATCGCCTTCGCATGGGTCAGAGGAACGACGTCAATACCCGCAGATCCGACCAACGCCGCAAGGGCCAGAGTTCGTCCGATCATTTTATGAGAGCGCGTCATTGGTGGCATTCCGCACCGCCTCCCAAAGTCGCCCTTAAGCGGTGAAGAGGATGCCGTGACCTGGTGCGGTCATCGTGATCTGACATGCCTTGATGCTAGCGTAAAAAGGGCCGGCGCGAGGCCGGCCCTAATTGATCTCTAGCCTTTGCACTCGGCCATGTCGGCCATGGCCGCCTCTGCGGCCTCCTGAGTGTCATACTCTCCCATCATTTTCATGCCCGCGGCCATCTCGGTCACCACCGAGCAGGTGTGGCTGCTGGTGTCGAGGCCTACGAAGTAGTGCCCGCCACCGGTCTCCACGGCCAAAGCGGGTGTGGCAAACGCGCCGATCACAACGGCTGCGACAAGATATTTCCTCATTGCTATCTCCTTGGGATGAACTCGCCGAACGGCAAGATAGGAAAGAGCACTTTTCTTGCTGCCTACCAAATCAATTGTCCGTAAACAGGGTTAACCCGCATCTAAAAGCTGTTGATCCACCAACCTTCACCTTGCCAGCGATGCTTGCCGCCAGCGAGACACGCCTCAATACATACTGACCGGAGTTTGTGACCGAGACATGCATCGGCTACCGGCTCCGCGCGTCCGAGAGCAGTGCGCGACTACCCCCGATCCACAACCCGCGCCACGAGCGGTGAGGCGAGAACGAGCAGATAGAGCAGCATGGCGTAATCGGGAGAGTACAGGCTCGCGATCATGGACAGGAGGGCAGACGCAATCAGCACGCCGAGCTTGATAGGTCCGTCCGGTTCGCGGGCGCGGCCGCTGTCGCGTTCGGTGACGCGCGAGATCAAAAGCGCCGTGACGGCCAACCAGATCATGTTGGAGCCGTAGATCCAAACGGCCACGGCCAGATCGTAGCGGCTCACCGCCAGCATCGAGAACGGCAGGAAGGTGACCCCCAGCAGATGCAAGAGCGTCGCCCGCGCATAGGCCGGGCTCGCCATGTCCGGTTCCCCGGTCTCCTCCTGTGCGCGTCCGGACCAGAAGCCGACAAGAACGAAGAAGGTGATAAGATAGGCCGTGAAGGTGTCGGAGAAGCCGGAAAGCGCGTGCAGCAGCTCCTGATTGGTCTTGGGGTGGAAGTCTTGCGGCAGCTCGATATTGATGACCAGCAGGGTCATCGCGAAGGCGAAGACGCCGTCCGTCAATGCCTCGAGCCGGCTCCTCGGGATGAAACCGGCCGCTTCCTCTTTCGAGTCTGACAAGCCTCGCCCCCCGCTCGGCTGCCGCGATTCGCTCAAGCTTGGTCATCCTCGATCCGAACTTCGTGTCTGGTCAATGCCTGCGCCGGGGGATTGCAACGCAAAGCTAGCGGATAGAGTTTAAGAGTCAGCAGATTGATGGGTGATTCCTTGCGTACTCCAACTCTCGGCGCCCTTGCCTTGGCCTGCTTGCTTGGCGGTGGCGTCATGCCTTCCTTCGCCCAGGCGAAACCCTTAGACGGTTATGCCATTGCTTCGTCCGAGGTCATGCAAGTGAAGGACGTTGCCTATCGCCGCCAGCGATACGGCAAGGCCGTACCCAAGTCGCAGAACGCGACTTGCCCCCACCGCTCTGGCCGCATTTACCCGTATTTCGGCGCCGATCCCGACCGCTACTTTGGCGTGGGGCCCGGTTCCTATGAATGCTTCGGCTATGACTGCAACTGGTAGCGGTGCTGCCGCGGGAACGACTCGACCGTGCCGGCGCTGTCTCCGCCTCCCTATCGCGATGCAAAGCAATCTCGTTGCATTGCACGACAAGGATCTTGAGTTCGCATCGTAAGTGGATTTATCTAGGGTGAGTTGCAGTTGCGAGTAATCAGATGCGTAACATTGACAGGCTGTCACTCAGCCCCATAAGGCGGGCTCGGCGCGAAACGATCCGCCACCACCTCAAGTTGGTTCGGTTCCTCAAGGGAAAATCTCCGTCCACCGAATACGATTGGGGCTGCGATGTCCCCGCCGCGGTGCGTCCGGATCATCGCGGCACCGTATTTATCACCTTCGCGCGCAGACCCGACCAGATGCCGTGACCCGGGCGTCGCCGACGCCGGCTCTTGCACAAAGCGACCGAATTGATGGCTGCGGTTTCGCGCTATGATGTCGGCGTTGGTTGGCGGAGCCGAACGATGAGAATCGTGCTCAGACTCGCGGTGTTGGTCCTGCCGATCTCGGCCGCTCACGCCGCGTCATTGCCGGGCGACAGCGCCAACGGCATGCGCCTGTTCAACGCCAACTGCACGGGCTGCCACGATACCAGCGTGCTGACGCGCCCGGACCGGGTGGTTCAATCCCTCGATGCGTTGAAACAGCAGATCGCCGGCTGCGCGCATATGGCGAACAAGCAATTCTCGCAGACCGAGACGCAGGATCTCCTGAAATATCTGAACGACCAGTTTTATCATTTCCAGTAGGGGTGGCGGCTGGTGATGGGCTCGCACTTGGCGGCCTCGCGGCCGGCTCTTGCTCGATGTGCGGACCAAAAGGGCATAGACGAGATGAGCGAGAAATTCCGCGCGCTCGGCGGCGCAGTGTATGTGGAGGAAGGTGATCAGAGTGCACCCCCTAACACCTAACGGCACCGGAGGCTGTTGTCCTCCTCAGGGTCGGCAGTTCATTCCCGAGGCATAACTCGCTGGGTAACAGATTTCGCCCCGCATTCCAGTACACTCGAAATGGTCGCAGCGAGGAACAAAAGGCTCAGACGACGAAGTCATTCCTTGCGAACAGGACTTACCACAGTTGAGATCCGTCAGGACCACAAGGCCGATGGCACCGATGGCAATTGCCAACATGACATCCTCAACCTTCACATCAGCGCTAAGGAAGTTGGTCGTGGACGTTTCGCGCGATGCGATTTGTCTGTTTAAGTATGGCCTGCAAGTATTCTGAGCGCTGGAACCAGTTCTGGCCAACTCGTGCCATTTGACATTGAATTCACCGGCGCGGCTCTTGTCGGAGGCGGTTCCGATACCCCTATCTAGCCGCTCGCATGCGGCTCTGCACGAGGGGGCACATCCTCCGTCACAGGCCTTCACAAAAAGTTCGGTAGCACGCGCGTGATCCCCTCGATGAGCGAGCTCCGACGCCAAGTTGTTGCATCCCCTCATGCTTCCGCCGTCGCAGGCTCTCTGATAAAATTCGGACGCGCGCAGGGGGTCTTTGGAGACTCCAAGTCCGTCGTCGAATTGCCCACCGGCTCCAAAACATCCTTCGGCGTATTGTCCATCACATGCCTTCATAAATAGCTGCGTCGCGCGGGTATGGTCCGTCGAAACGCCTTCGCCGGAGAAGAACGCCAATCCGGCATAAAAGCATCCTTTGGCCTCTCCACCGTCGCACGCCTTGAGAAAGAGATCCGCCGCGCGCTTCTTATCAATCGGAACTCCAACTCCATTATCCAAATGCCAGCCCGCGCTCGTACACGCCCCGAACTGCCCGCCGTCGCAGGCCCTTAAAAAGAAGTCTGCCGCGAGAGCCCGATCTACTACGCCGACGCCTTCTCCACGGGAATATGCGAGGCCTGCATAGTAGCACCCTCGGGCTTCCCCACGGTCGCAGGACTTTGCGTAATCTTTGACATTGCCTTTCGTATCTGCAGGTGGTGCGTCGCCCGCAAAGACTTGCCCTGTAGGTGCGAAAATAAGTAGTGCAATCAGAAGCAACTGTTGCATCAACTTTCCCTGTTGAGGTAGAGCGCGCAAAGTATACAATCTCAACCTGCGGTTAAAAACAGAATTCGGCCACGTAAACTCTGGCCTGGCGAACTCGTTAGTTTCATCACTCAAACGGCGGCACGCTTCTGCGAACCACATGGAGTGACGATGATGGTGGACTCTCATGAACAGCAATTCCGCGATTGGCAGCTGGGAACGATTGGAATTCTACGGGAAGCACGAGCAATCTGCTTGGCCAGCAGGTCGGTAGACAAATTGGTACGAACCAATCTTGGCAGCCGACCTCTTCGAGCACCACGTCTGCTCCAGCGGCTAACGCGCGCCCATTCGTACCATCTTATTCGCCCGAATACTGGGCCAAACTCGATCAACGTCGAGCAGAAAAAAAGGCGCGGCACGAAGCGAGACTAAAGCAAATCTGGGGTGAGGTGACGAGGCCAGAGGATCGTCTTTATATCCTGTTTTTTTCTCTGATCCCGATAATCGGCGGATTTTATCTTGGGAGTCAGGCAAGTGCAGTGTGGACCCAGTTGCTTGAGCAAAATCCGATCACAGCACTCCTAGTCATCCCCTATCCGCTTATTGTTGGGTTTATCGTGTTCTCGTACCTAAAACAGTCTCCGGCTTTCACTCGAAGGCTCGGCCGCGCAGTGTTGGCGCTCACCCTTCTATGCGTTGTTCTTCTCACTATTGATTTCCAGTCGAAGTGATGCGAACCAACCTCGAAATGCGGGAGAGCACTACTGCGCTCCCCGAAAAGCGCTAACGCTTCACTACGAAGCGCCGCTCAGGAAGCGTCGCCAGAAGATCGCGGCGGAAAGCCCTCTCCCCCAAGGGGAGAGGGGGGAACTTCCCGTTCCTTCGCACTTCGGGTCCCCGTGTTATCCCCGGCCTCCGAACCTGCATTATCATCGCCTCACCTCGTCCTTTGAGGGGCGCGCTCTAGAGGCGTCTTGATCGCGGGACGGGGTGCGGCGCCCGCGGGTCTTGTCGCAACAAGACACCCGGGCGGCAGCGGAGCTCCTCCCGGGACCACTAGGAGTCCCTGCCAGGAGCTGGCTGAAGGCTCGGCCGGCGATAGATGCGCGACAGACCGGACTAAAGCGAGGCCCGCTGCCGAACAGACGCCGTGACTGGCGCGCCGAGAGGCGCCCGCCGCGTCCGGCAACGGACGCGGACACCACTGGTTTGCGCTTTTCGGCGCGCCATCCCCCTCATCCTGAGGAGGGCCGCGAGGCCCGTCTCGAAGGATCGGGGGTTCGCTCTTTGACAAGAGCCGGACGCATCTCGCGCCGCGGAAGGAGACCGCATGTCTGCTGTGACGTCTGGGCCTCATCCTTCGAGACGGCGCGTCCCGCGCCTCCTCAGGATAAGGAGGGAGTACCGCGTGTGTGGCGTCAGGTCCTCACCCTGAGGAGGGCCGAAAGGCCCGTCTCGAAGGGCGAGGCCCGGACGGCGCAACAGCGAACATGTCGCGGCGCGAACTTGCGCTCAACGCAGCGGAGCGGGAACAGCCGACATCATGGGACAGCCGAGCGTCTTCTCGAACGCCTTCACCAGATCGTCCCGGTTCTCCGCGGTGATGTAGAGGCCGCCGGTTTCCTCGGCGAGACATTTCACATCGAGGATGCTCTGCGCGCCGGTCCAGCTGAATCCCCTGAGCTGATAACCGATGACGTGAACGGTGAGGTGGCCGGTCGCGGCGGCTTTAATCGCTTTGCCGAGTTCGCAGGGCGCACCGCCGCAAGTCTCCTCGCCGTCGGTCAGCAAGACGACGGTGCCCTGGTAGGCGAGGACCTCAGCCGCCCGCTTCACCGCTTCCACCAGCGGCGTCTTTCCGGCCGGATTGATCGCGTTCACCACGCCCATGATGCGCTCCGCCGCGTTCGGTATCGGCGTGAAGTCCAGCTCGACATTGCAGTGCGCGTAGGGCCCGGGGCCGTAAGTGATGAGCCCGATCTTGCGAAACTTGGTGGCCGAGGGCAGCACCTGCGCCAGCGCCTTGCGCACCTCGTCGATGCGCGTCACATCGCTGAACAGGCCCTGGACCATATTGCCGGCCATGGAGCCTGACGCATCGAACACGATCATCGCGTCATCGGTGCAGGGCGTCCGCGCGTCGTCCGCTGCCGGCGTGGACGCGGACCCGGCGAGAAGTACGGCGAAGGCGAGCGCAACAGCTCGCGCGGAGCGTGCCAGAGGCATCATTGCCCGACTTTAGCCTAGAGCAGGGCGGATTGCAGAGGCGACTTGCTCTCAGCCTACCAGCCGAAATTCGTTCGGAGGTCAGCTCGTGGCGAGGCGCATCACCGCCAGCCCAAGATACATGAACATGAAAACCGCGATCATCAGCAAGACGAGGAAATGCATCCGCTGTCGCGCGCGGTTGCAGATGGTCTCCGCGAACGGGTTCGGCAGTTGCTTGAAGCTGGCGGAAGCGAAGCTTCCCGCAAGATCGGTGTAGCGGCGGATCGCCGACCAAGCCAGCACCGCCATGCCGACCCATACCGCGCTGATCACGAGGCCGGCGCTCAGCATGACCAGCGCCGCCCATTTGTGCTCCCACAGCGCGGCGGGGCTGATGGCGAGCGCGCCGATGATCAGCGAGTTGGCCAGCAGCAGCGCGTTGTGGCGCGCCCAAAGGGTCTCATGCTCCGACGTGACCAGACTGGCATAGGCCTGGAAGACGGCGATCTCGTCGGAGGAATTTGCCGAGTGTTTCTCGTCCATGCGCTCAAACCACCGGACTCTGTGAGGCGCCCACTCTACCCTTTGCACCCGGGCCTCGCCAGGAGCGGCTTAAAGCCCGGCCCAGCGCACGGACGCCGTGATTTTCCCGCTTCTCTTATGAGCTGGAGAGCGACCTCGGCCCGCTGAGATAGGGATTGCCGGACTTGAAAAACCGGCGCTTGCGATGGACTTCCCGCGTCAGGCCGATGCGCGTGCTGCTACGGATTGGACCCATGCGCCGCACTGCCGCGCCGAGCCAAAGAGCTTCCCCGGCGCATAGATCGATCCCGTCATATCGCTTGTCGATCTGCATGGCTTGGGCGAGGCGTCCGGGGCCGCGCGCAATATCGCGAGGGCGCGCCATGTTGCGAAAGCGCTGCATGATCTCGCTGCCTTCGAGAGGCTCCAACGCGCGCAACAGCACGCCCGCGCCGACGCCTGGTTCCTCGCTGGTGACGTTCACCATGAACGAAGAGCCATAGGTAAAATAGACATAGCAGTGGCCGTGGCCGAGAAACAAAGACTGATTGCCTCGCGTCTTGCCGCGGAAGGCGTGACCGGCGGCGTCGCCTGGCGGATACGCTTCCGTTTCGACGATCACTCCGCTCAGCCTCGCTGTCGGGAGCTCGTGGACCAATGTCTTGCCGATCAGATATTGCGCAAGCTCCATCGTCGCCACGGGCAAGTCCGCCCGGCGGAGGGGTTCGAGGCTGCGCTGAAGCGGCTTCATGCGAACCACCTATTGCTTCCGCTACAGCCCGGCCTTGATGGCCTTGAGCAGCTGGAAGCGCAGCGCGCCGCCATTGTCGCCCAGCGAGATCACGAAGCGCACCCGCCCGTGGCTTTTGGTGTCGGCATAGCCCGCGAGCGTGCGGACGCCGGAAAAGGTGCCGGTCTTGTTCATGCCGCCGTCGTGGCCGTGCAGCAGATTGGCGTGGGGCGCGAACAGCTCGAGCACCTTGGCGAGGCCGCGGGCGGTGAAGTGGTTGCCGCGGCTGATGCCGGAGCCCTCCTCGAGATGGATGCCATCGGCGAGGCCGTTGGCGGCAAGCATATCGTTCGCGACCTTGAGCGACTTCTCCAGGCTGACGGCTCCGCCCAGCGTCCCGCCGATCTCCAGGAAGACCTGGTTGGCGATGTAGTTGTTCGAGGCGATGCAGCAGTTGGATGAGGATCTCGCGACAGCGTGCGGGACTGGCGATGAACATAGATCGGCTTCAGCCCCTCGGGCACCGATCCGGTCGTGATCTCGCCCTTGACGCTGCCGCCGGCCCGCTCGATGAACGCGGCGATCAGCTCGCCGGCATATTTCAGGCTCACCGCCGGGTTCTTGCTCAGGCTGATGCGGCCGCGGCCCTGAGGGCCCCGCGCCTGGAACTCGCTGATCGCCAGCGGCGTGATCGGCGTCTGCTCCTCGGCGGAGCGGACCGTCTTGCCGCTGCGCACGGCGGCGATGGTGTTGAAGTTCACCGCCAACGCCGAGTTCAGCGCGTCGTAGGATTCGTCGGTGTCCTCGATGCCCGGGATGCGGAGATCGGCGGGGTAGTAGCTCGCATCGAGCACGATGCCGGTGATCGGCTCCTTACCGACGGCGGCGACCAGCTCGTTGGCAAGCGGCGCCAGCTCCTCCGAGATCAAAAAGGGATCGCCGCCGCCGAGCACGTACAACACCCGCTTGTCGTCCAGGTAGAACTTGGTCTCGAAGCGGTAATCGGCGCCCAGCACCTCCAGCGCAAGCCATGCCGTCACGATCTTGGTGACGGAGGCGGGGACGAAGGGCTTGTCCGCGTTCTGGGCGATCAGCTCATTGCCCTTTTCGTCGACCACGAGCACCAGCCCCGACGGCGCCATCGCCGCGATTTTCTCCTTGATGCCGGCGAGCGCCGGGGCGGGCAGGAGGAGCAGGGCGAGGGCGAGGACGGCGGCGAGCAGGCGAGAGGGCATGGCGTTTCCAGCGGGCCTACTCGAAATGATAGAACTGATCATTCAGGTATTTGAGCAGGTCCTGCATCTCGCTCGCGGAGAAGTCCTTTTTTGCCGCATGACTGCAGGCAACCAATTGCTCTTTCAGCGCATCTAACGACTGAACCTTTCGGTCCTTGCGGGTGAAGATGTCGGTTTGGTGGCATGCCATGCAGTTGGCGTCGAGCAGGCGCTCGCCGTTGGCGCTGTCGCCTGGCAATGAGGCGGCATAAGCGCTCGACACCAGCAGGACCAATAGTGATGCGCAGATAATGCTTTTCATGGTTTACCCCGGACCTGCCGCAGTGCGGGTCCATGCTATCGACACTCGGGCGCTAAGTCAGTCAGCTCGCAGAATGTCCGCTTCTGGGCAGTTTTGTTTGCCATTGAAGCCATTTTTTACGGCGGTAATCGGCCCCAGTCCGTCTGCTTCTTGCGCCTGAGGGCGGATTGCCAGGAGGGGCCGCACCCTATCAAGTGTAGATGAATTGTTTACCGTGAGGCGGCTGCTCGATTGCGCGGCTCAGACGCGAGAGGGAGACTCTGCGAGGGGCAAAATCAAGGGAGCGCGAAATGACGCCTCTTGTTGCGCGCTTCATCAAGGACGAGTTGGGCACAACGGCTATCGAGTATGCCCTGATTGGTGTCGGCATTTCGGTTGCCATCCTGGCCGCCGTTCAAGCCGTCGGCGGCTCGGTGAGCGGCTTCTACGACAAAGTCGCTGCCGAAGTCGCGAAGATGTAAAGCGGCGAGCTACTCCCGCACGAAGGTGCCGAGGCCGGTTCGGTCGTAATAGTCGAGCACGACCTTGGTCGCCTTGCCGTCGTCGCCAAGCGTGAAGATCGCGCCGGCGAGGCCATTGGCGTTCTCGCCGATGGTCTCGAAGCTGAAGGTGTCGCCGTCGAAATGGGTAAGCGCGAAGCTGGTGGGCTTTCTCTGCGGCCCCATGCGTCATCGACAATTTGCCGTCCTCGGCCGAGACGGTGAGCGGGCCGTAATAGGAGTTGCCGTAGCTGCCGGCATAGGCGGTGAGATCGTGGGCGGGCTTCGGATTGGCGGGCACTTTGGCGTAATCGACTTCGGGCGCGTCGGCCGCGTCCATGTGCGCGAAGTTTGCGCCCATGAAGTCGATCCAGTCCACGGTCTGCTTGCCGTTCTGCGCGACGTCGAAGAAGGTCGCGCCGATCGCCTCGGGAACGCCGACCGGCCGGCCGTTGGTCAAGACGACGATGCCGAGATCCTCGCCCGGCATGAAACCGATGAAGGTCGAGGCGCCGAGATCGAAGGCGCCGGAATGGCCGATGCTGGCGCGGCCCTGGTCGTCATATCTGATGTTCCAGCCGAAGGCGTAGAAGCCCGCGCGGGCGGCCGGGCTGGGGGCGGGCCGGGAATCACCTGCGGCTCGTGGCTCGGCGCGAGCGCGTCGGCCTTGACGATCTCCTTGCCGTCGAGCGTGCCGTTGCCGAGTTGGAGGCGCAGGAAGCGCAGCATGTCGTTGAGCGAAGCGCTGGCGCCGCCGGCCGGGGCTTCCGCGTCCGGATTGCGATCGTAAATCGCGGCCCAGCTGCCGTCCTGCAAGCGTGTGTGGATGCGCGCCCGATCCTTGTTGGCGAGATAGTCCGCATGGCGGTAGCTGGCCGTCGTCATGCCGGCCGGCTTGAACAGCACCGCGTCGGCGAGGTCTTCCCAGCTCTTGCCTGCCGCCACCGCCGCGGCAATGCCGCCGGCCGTATAGCCGAAATTGCTGTAGTGATAGGTCACGCGGAACGGATCGAGCGGCTGCTGGTCGAGATGCGACAGGATGTAGTCGCGGTCGAAGCCGAGATCCTCGAGCAGATCGCCGGAACCGGTGCGCAGGCCGCTGCGATGCGACAACAGGTCGGCGATCGTGGCATGCTCGGTGACGTAAGGATCGCTCAGCGCGAAGGCGGGATTGTGCAGCTTCGCCGGGTCCTCCCAATTGACGACGCCGTCGCCGACCAGCCTGGCGACGACGGTCGAGGCGATCGGCTTCGACACCGAGGCGAGCAGGAACACCGTATCGGGATCGATGGCGCCGGGCTTGCCGATCTCGCGCAGGCCGAAGCCTTTGGCGTAAATCACCTTGTCCTGGTAGACGACGCCGACCGCCACACCAGGCATGCCGGTTCGCTGCATGGCGTCCTCGACGATGGCGTCGAGCGCCGCCGTGGCTTTATCGATGGCCGCCTGGGTGAAGAGCGGTGGGACCGGCACGACCGGCTGTTTGAGAAGCGGTTGGGCTGCCTCTTCCGCGGCGCCAGGGGCGATGCATAGGCCAAGGCCTGCGCACCAGGCGATGACGAGGGCGGTGCGGCGAAGGGCCGGCGATGCGGACGGGTTGTTGGTTGCGGCGCGGACCGGCATGGTGTCTCCGAGTTTTGGGCGGCGCCAACTATGCCACGGGCGCACGCGCCGGCGACAGCCCAGATCGCGTCTGCATTTGTCGCCACGCGGCCGCCGACACTTGACCCGGCAAGGCCGGCATGGGGAGATCAGGGGAAATTCCGGGAGATGCACGGAGAGGTCTATGTCGACAGGATGTAAAATTTGGATGGCGGCATTCTGCCTGCTTGGCGCGCTGCTTGCCACCGCGCCCGCCACCGCCGTGGAGCTGAGCGCGGCGGACCTCGCCTGGATCGACACGTGCATCGCCGACCGCAAGATCGAAAATCTCGACCCGGTCAAGCTGCGCAAATATTGCGAATGCATGCAGCAGATCGTCGACGATAACGAGCCCTTCACCGTGTCCGAGCTCGAGCATTCCTATCCGCCGGCGCATGAGATGTGCCACGACGATGCGGGGCTGGGCGAGCCTTAGCGCCTGAACCAGGGACGGGCAAATCCCCATGTCTCGCAAGCCTAGCCAGGAACCATTGGCGGGCGCGGGCGGTTGTGCGAGGCTTCACCCCGAAGCAAGCGAGGAGAGCCCGATGGCCAAGGTCGTCTACAAGATCGTCAAGCATGAAAACGGCTGGGCCTACAAAGCCCGCGGCACGTTCTCGGAGACGTTTCCGAGCCATGATGCGGCGCTCGCGGCGGCGCGAACCGCTGCCGGCGAGCAGAAAGTGCCGGGCGAGACGGTCGGCATCGAATATGAGACGGCCGACGGCGTTTGGCATGAGGAACTCGATCCTGGCACCGACCGGCCCGAGACTAGGGTGGAGGACGATTGAGAGTGCGGCGCCTCCACCTGATCCTTGCTTTGGCGGCTTCTGTCGCGCTCGCGGCGCCGCGCGAGGCTCAGGCCTGCGCCTGCTGCACCAATGCCGGTCAGCGAAACGTCAATGTCGAGGCGCTCGATCCGGGCAAGCGCGCGCTGCTCGAGGAGTTGCGTTTCGCCGATGCGGCCAAGCTGTTTATCGGCGAGGCCGATCCCGACAGCGTCGAGGGGATCGCGAACCCATCGGCGGATTACGCGCTCAATGCGGCGTGGGAGGCAAACCGGCTCGTGTTCACGCTGAAGGATGAGCAGGGCCACGCCGGGATGCTCGCGCTGGAGTTGCCGAACAAGATCTCGATCTTCGAAGTCGATCCGCGCGACGCTCCGGATCAGGGCACCGGTCCGCCGCTCTATAAAGAATGGAAGCTCACGGGAAAGGTCAAAGGGTCCGGCGCGTTTGGCGCGGGTGCCGGGCCCGGTCAATTGCTGACGCTGATCGTGCAGGGGGGCGGTAATTCCTGCACGAGCGCCAGCGACTTCGCCGCGTGGACGCTGGTGATGCAGGGGCCTAAGGCAAACTATTCGCTGTTCGGCGATCTCAAGCGTGCGCCTTGAGGCAAAGCAAAAGGGCGGCGGATCGCCGAGACACGCCGCCCTGGCGACCTAAGCGCGGGCTATGGGCAATACCAAACATTGCCGAGCACGATACAGCCACGATGTTCCCAGCGATAAGGACGATAGCCGTAGTGGCGCCAGCCCTTCGGGGCGTATTTGTACCGGTGGGAGTTGGCGTAGCGGTGACCGTGGCCCTTGCCGTGATGCCACTTGCCGTTACTCCATTTGCCGGTCTTGTAGCCCTTGCTCTTGACCTGAATTAAATCGGTCGTGACGACGACCTTGGGCGACGTGGCCGGGCTCGGTGTGAAGGCGAGCGCCACCGACACCACGCCGAGCGACAGGATTGCTGCCGCCAAGATTGATCTGATCATTCCAACATCCCTCCATGGTTTTTGGCAAAAGGCCGAGAGCCGACGCGAGAGCGGTGCCTGGCGACTCGCGAGGGCAACCTACCAGATCGAGCGGGGTGCCGGACAATAAGAAAGCAGCGGGCCTAAGCCCGCTGCCAGCTGCTCCATGGTCGTTTACGGGCAGTACCAAAGCGGCCCAACGATGATGCAGCCGCGATTCGCCCAGCCATAGGGGCGATAGTTGTACGAACGCCAACCATACGGCGCACGACCGCGATAGCTGTATTTGTTCTTGTTGTATTTGCGCCAGTTATTGCCGTGCTTCCAGTTATCGTGCTTCCAATTGTTGTTCTTCCAATCCTTCTTCACTTGCACAATGTCGCCCGAGCTCGTCGGGCTGGGCGCCGCGACGTGAGCGGGAAGCGCAAACGCCGCCGACACGACGCCGAGACTGAGAACCGATGCGACAACAATAGATTTCATCATTGCAAAACCCTTTCCGAACGTTGGCGGGGGAAATCGCCAAGGGCTCGCGGCTTAATCCGCGCGTGCTCAATTGGCGGCTCCAAGGGCTAACGTCTCGGGTGGCGATGGGTTCCGGATTTAGATCGTAGGGTGGGCAACGGCGCAAATGCCGTTGCCCACGCGAAGCGAGGGGAGGGGGCTTCGCTTCGTTTGGCCCTACGCAGCGTCGACGAGGACGATCTCGCTGTCCTCGAGCGCTTTGATCTTCAGCACCGGCTCGTTCGAGATGGCGGCGCCGTCGCGCGTCAAGATGCGCACGCCGTTCACCTCGACGCTGCCTTGCGCCGGAACGAGATAGCCGTGGCGCTCCGCGCCCAGCTCATACTGCGCGATGTCGCCGGCTTTGAGCGTCGCGCCGAGCACGCGGGCGGGCGCCCGGATCGGCAGCGCATCGTCATCCTCGGCGAAGCCGCTCGCCAGCGGCACGAAGCGGCCCGAGCGATCCGCCTTGGGAAACGGCTTGGCGCCCCACGACGGCTCGCCGCCGCCCGCTTGCGGCTCGATCCAGATCTGGAACAGCGTGGTGGGAACCGGCTCGCGATTGTACTCGGCGTGGCGAATGCCGGAGCCAGCGCTCATCACCTGCACGTCGCCCGCCTCGGTGCGTCCTTGATGGCCGAGACTGTCCTCATGCGTGATCGCGCCTTGCCGCACATAGGTGATGATCTCCATGTCGGCATGAGGGTGCGGCGGGAAGCCCGTGTTGGGCGCGATCTCGTCGTCGTTCCACACCCGCAAAGCCCCGTGCCCCAACCGCTCCGGGTCGTAATAGCGGGCGAAGGAGAAATGATGCTTGGCCTTGAGCCAGCCATGGTCGGCGCCCCCGAGGGCGCCGAAAGGTCTCCGTTCGATCATGACAAGGTCCTCCACTTGGTAATGCGGGACTTAAGAGATGCTCCCGCCATCGACATTGAGCGTGGCGCCGGTGATGTAGCTTGCCGACGGACTGGCGAGAAAGGCAACGGCCGCGGCCACTTCCTCCGGCTGGCCGTAGCGACCGAGCGCTGTCCCGGCCCGCAAGGCATCGGCGATCTCGCCGTTCTCCGGATTCATATCGGTGTTGATCGGTCCGGGCTGAACATTGTTGACGGTGATGCCACGCGTGCCGAAGTCGCGCGCCCAGCCTTTGGTGTAAGCGGAGACGGCGCCTTTGGTCGCGGCATAGTCGGCAACGCCGGGGAACAGACTCCGCTCGCCGAGAATCGAGCCGATATTGATGATGCGGCCACCCTTACCGAGATGCGGCTCGGCGGCGGTGACGGCGGCGGCGACGCCGCTGACGTTCACGTCGAAGAGCCGCTCGCGGGCGGAGAGATTATTTGCAGGCGTCGTCGCGCCGTTTCGGCCGCTGATGCCCGCGTTGTTGACGAGAATGTCGAGATGCCCGAAATGCTCGACGACATGCTTTACCAGGGCCGCGACCTCGGCAGGATTGCCCTGATCGGCCTGGAATGCGGCCGCCTTGACGCCCTTCTTGCGCAACGCCGCGACCACCGCCTCGGCCTTGCCGGCTGAGGCGGCATAGCTGATGGCGACATCGGCGCCGTCATCGGCCAAAGCCTTGGCAATCGCCGCGCCGATGCCGCGCGAACCGCCGGTCACCAGGGCCACCTTTCCGTTGAGTTCCTTTGACATGGGTCCATCTCCGTCTGTTGAGAGTTATGTAGTGCTCGCTACATATGTGGCTATGGACCCAGCCTGTCAAGGGCATTATATAATGCGCACTACAGATGTGGAGGTGCTAGGGATCGAGAAAATGGCAGGAGATAGGGCCGTGGCGATTGGCCGCCCCCGCGCATTCGATATGGATCAAGCGCTCGACCGGGCGCTCGACGTGTTTTGGCGCAAGGGCTACGAGGGCGCCAGCATCTGCGACCTGACCGCCGCCATGGGCATCAATCCGCCCAGCCTCTACGCCGCGTTCGGCAACAAGGAAGGCCTGTTCCGCAAGGCGCTCGACCGCTATGCGGCGATGCACGACGTGTTCATGCATGAGGCGCTGTCGCTGCCAAAAGCAAGGGATTGTATTGCGGCGCTGCTGCGCCGCACCGCCGAGGCTTTGACCGACAAGAACAGTCCCGCCGGATGCTTACTCGTTCAAGGCATCGCCGGGGCCGGTGAGCATGCCAAATGCATCAGCGATGAACTGTGCGCCAGGCGCGCCGCCAATGAAAAGGCGATCCGCGAGCGGTTGAAGCGAGCCAAGACGGAAGGCGATCTGCCGAAGGACGGCGACCCGGCCGGGCTCGCCCGCTTCGTCGCCACGGTCACCCAAGGCATGGCAATTCAGGCCGCCGCGGGCGCGAGCCGCGCCGAACTCCGCCGGGTCGCCGAAACGGCGCTACGCGCCTTTTCCGATTAGCTAATCCTTGGCGTCCTTCGCCGGCTTGTTGGGCTTGGGCTTTTCTTGCGGCCGTGCTCAATCTGAAATTCAAATAACCCCGCGTTAGCAATGGCTTCAGCGTGAGATAACAGCGCGCTTTATCGGCCGCGCGACTCGCGGCATGATGCCGGCATGAAACTCGCGTTGTCGATGCTTTGCTTGGTGCTCTCGCTTGCGCCGGCCTTGGCCGGACCGGCCGTCGAGGACGAGGGGCCGCTATCGCCTTGCCTCTCGCCGAAAGCGGATGCGAGCAGCGAAACTCCGGCGGACCAATCGGGCCCCGCGTGGGGCGTGGTGATCGCCACGGACTTCTCCAAGGACAATGCGCTCTCTCAGTTCGACCGCATCAAGCAGGATCAGGGCGACTTGCTCTCCGCCTACCAGCCGATGGTGGTGGAAACCTGCGACCTGCATATGGGCACCGACCTGCAATATTCGGTGCGGATCGGCTTCGATAGCCGCGACGATGCCGACAAGCTCTGCGCCAAGCTCCAGGCTGCCGGCGGCGCCTGCGTCGTGCAAAAAAACTAATCCAGAAGCCGGAAATCGGAAATTCGGGCCGGCTTGAGCTATTCTGCGGCTTGGTTCTCTGGTTCGGTTCGATGGGGCATGATGCGCGTCTGGCGGATCGCCTTGATGGCTTTGGCGCTTCTCGTGGCCTGCTCGCCTTGCGAGGCAGGTGAGGGCACGCCCGCGCTCGTCGAAGCGGGCGTCAAGCAAGCGGGCCTCGCGCTGGCAGGACCCAAGCCTTTCGTCGACATCGTCTGTCCGATCATGCAGCAGCAGGCCGAGGCGAGGGGGTTGCCGCCGATGCCGTTCGTGCGGCTGATCTGGAAGGAGAGCCGCTTCAACCCGAACGCGGTGAGCCCGAAAGGCGCGCAAGGCATCGCCCAGTTCATGCCGGGCACGGCGGAGGAGCGCGGTCTTTACGATCCGTTCGAGCCCAAAATGGCGATCATGCATTCGGCGAGCCTGCTGGCGGATCTCCGCCGCGAGTTCGGCAATTTCGGACTCGCCGCCGCGGCCTATAACGCCGGCGCCGAACGGGTACGGAATTGGCTCGCGGGCTCGGGCGGGCTGCCGGGCGAGACGCAGAATTACGTCGAGTTCGTCACCGGACGCGCCGCCGAGGAATGGAAGCTCGCCGAGACCGAGCTTCCCGAGGCGCTCAAGACCGCCGGCGTCGAGGTGCAGGATTCCTGCCGCAAGCTCGCGCCGCTCGTGGTGCGGGCGGTGTACGAGACCGAGCCGCTGACGGCGAGCGGGGCTTGGCGGCCTTGGGGCGTGCAGGTATCGACCTCGTTCTCCAAGGCGAAGGCGCTTGCCCAGTTCGGCAGGCTGAAGCGGCAATACACTTCGCTGCTCGGCGCGCGCGAGCCCTTCGTGTTGCCCGAACGGAATCTGAGCCGCGGGCGCCGCTCGATGTACATGGTGCAGATCGGCTCGGACAGTCGCGACGACGCCGCCAAGCTTTGCGCCTCGCTGCGCTCGGCCGGCGGCGCCTGCATCGTGCAGAAGAACTGAGCGGATCTTGCCGCCAGGACCGCCTGCCGTTAACCGAGCCCTGGGCGGCATTGTCTCACTGGCAACGCGCCGACGCTGGTATAAGGTCGCGTCCTGTGTAAGCGGCAGCAAGGCCGTTCCGCCGGATCGGGCATAGGGAGGTCCGATGCTCACCATCTACGAGAACCGCTCCGGCGCGCTCGAGCGCCAGAAGGGCAAGCCGAGAATCACCGAAGCCACCGTCTGGATCGATCTGCTCAACCCGACGCCCGAGGAAGAGCAGAAGATCGAGCGGACGCTCAAGCTCGACGTGCCGACGCGCGAGGAGCAGCAGGAGATCGAAGTGTCGAGCCGCCTCTATCAAGAGGACGGCGCTCATTTCATGACCGCGACCCTGCTGTATCAGCCCGAGCAGGGGGAACCGCGGACGACGACCGTCACGTTCATTCTAACCGGCCAGCGCCTGATCACCCTGCGTTATGCCGAGCCGCGGGCCTTCTCGCTTTACGTGACGCGCTGCAACCGCGCCGAGACGGATCTGACAAGCGGCGCCGCGATCCTGATCGGCTTGCTGGAGACGATCATCGATCGGCTCGCGGATTTCATCGAGCGCATCCAGGCGGAGGTCGAGGGGCTGTCGCATTCGATCTTCGAAATCAGCGGCGGCGCCGCCGCGCGGCAACGCCGTTTCGACGTGCTGCTGCGGGCGATCGGGCGGGAGGGCGAGATCACCTCGAAGGCGCGCGAGAGCGCCCATTCGCTGGGGCGGCTGCTGACCTTTCTCGTGCATGCCGCCAATGAGCGCAAAGCGGACAAACCGCTGCAATCGCGCATCCGCACCGCCGCGCGCGACGTCACCTCGCTAACCGATCACGCAACATTTCTCTCCGGCAAGATCATCTTTCTGCTCGATGCCACGCTGGGCATGGTCGGCATCCAGCAAAACGACATCATCAAGATCTTCTCGGTCGCGGCGGTGGTGTTCCTGCCGCCGACCCTGATCGCCTCGATCTACGGCATGAACTTCAAGCACATGCCCGAGCTCGACTGGTGGTACGCCTATCCGCTCGCACTGATCTTGATGGTGCTCGCCGCGGTGTTGCCCTATCTCTATTTCAAGCGCAGAGGGTGGCTGTAATTTGGGCTTGCGAGATGGGCATCGTCTCGCCACACTCCGCTGCAATACGACCATGACAAATCACCGGACGTGCGGCGGGGACTTGGTTAAGGAGAATTCATGATGATCAGTCGAACCCTCTTCGTTGGTCTCGCGGCCGCGGGCTTTGCGTTTTTCATCGGCGCTGCCGCCCCGGCTTCGGCAGGCCCCGGCGTCGTGGCGACGCCTCAAGCCGGTACCGCGCTCGTCCAGGAAGCCGGATGGTACAAGCGCCGCTGGCGCTACAACAACGGCACTTATGTGCGCGCGCCCTTCACCGAGGTGGATACGCGTCGCGGGACCTGGGTGGCGGCGCCGTTCGCGCGGGTCTATAGCGGCCCCAACGGCACGTGGGTCAGAGCGCCCTTCGTCAACCTCTGGGCCCCGCGCTAGCCGTTACATCGCAGTTGCAGCAAGCGACCATGTGAGCGCCGCCGCGGCGGTGATCGCGAGCGTGCTCGCGATGCTGAAATGCAACCTGAGCAGGAGCGCGGCGGCAAGCACTGATAGCAGCAAGGCCTCGACATTAATGCTTGCCAGCTCGGGCGTCCAAAGCTGCACGGGACCGTGCCAGATCGCCGTGACGCTGCCGAACAGCACATGCAGCGCGAACCACAGGCTCAGGTTTAGGATCACACCGACCACGGCGGCGGTGACGCCGGCCAGCGCTCCGGCAAGGCGAGGATTTGCGCTTAAGCGCTCGACATAGGGTGCGCCAGTGAAGATCCAGAGAAAGCAAGGCGCAAACGTTGCCCAAAGCGTGACGACCGCGCCGAGCAGGCCGAAGGCGAGCGCCGGCTCGCCGCCTTGACGGAAGCCGGCGAGGAAACCGACGAATTCAGTCACGAGAATGAGCGGGCCCGGCGTGGTTTCGGCGAGACCGAGCCCGTCCAGCATTTCTCCCGCGCTAAGCCAGCCATAGGCCTCCACCGCCTGCTGCGCCATGTACGCCAATACCGAATAAGCGCCGCCGAAAGTCACCACGGCAAGTTTCGAGAAGAACAAGGCGATATCGGTCGTGACATGGGCGCGGCCGAACGCGGCTGTCACTAGGAGGAGCGGCAGGATCCAGATCGCAAGCCACAAGGTCGCGGTCTCGAGCGTCTGGGCAAGCGGCACCGCGGACGGCGGCACTTTGGTCGGTTGTTGCGCGGGCTTGGCGGGATGCAGCGCAAAGCCT
Organism: uncultured Alphaproteobacteria bacterium; assembly: GCA_963798815.1. Classification (GTDB taxonomy): domain Bacteria; phylum Pseudomonadota; class Alphaproteobacteria; order Rhizobiales; family Methyloligellaceae; genus Methyloceanibacter. Next base: position 1,108,114 of record CAWCUW010000002.1, on the reverse strand, counting down.
GTCAGGGCGGCCGCCGCGATGACGAGTGGGAAGGAGCGGCAAAGAAGAAGATGGTAATAAAGGCCAATACGGCGATGGCCACATCGTATGCACCGCGCAGCGCGCGCCGCGCGACACGCAGCAGCGCTTCAATGACGATCACCAGCACGGCGGCCTTGATGCCGATGAACGCCGTTTCGACCATCGGGAGCTGGCCGAAATAAGCGTAGGCGATGCTCAAGCCGAGCACGATGAGGGCGCCCGGCAGGACGAAGAGAAGCCCGGCAGCAAGCCCGCCCAAGGTGCCATGCAGCCGCCAGCCTACGTAGGTTGCAAGTTGCATGGCCTCAGGCCCGGGAAGCAGCATGCAGAAGTTCAACCCGTGCAGGAAGCGGTCCTCGCCGATCCACCGCCGCTCCTCGACTAGGATGCGATGCATCAGCGCGATCTGGCCCGCCGGTCCACCGAAAGACAGCATGCCGATCTTCGCCCAGACAGCGAGGGCCTCACGGAAGCTTGGCTTGGCTGAAGGTGCAATCGAGTTCATGACAGCTATTTGCGTAGCATAAGCGCGCGACTTACGGAGGGGCGCTTGGGCAAAACCGGCTTGCGTGCTACCCAGATCGGGGAGATTGAAGACCGGTCATGGTGTCGACGCAACTCATTCAAGTCGCTGTATTTCTTGCCGCCGCAGCGATCGCCGCGCCGCTCGGCCGCAGCTTGCGCATGGGCGCCGTGCTCGGCTATCTCGCCGCCGGCATTGTCATCGGCCCGTATGTGCTCGGGCCGCTCTATGCGCTGAACGATGTCGACGCCGTGCTGCATTTCGGCGAGTTCGGCGTGGTGATGCTGCTGTTCGTGATCGGGCTCGAGCTGCGCCCGGTCAGGCTTTGGGCCATGCGCTCGGCGATCTTCGGGCTCGGCACGGCGCAGCTCGTCGCCACCTCGCTGGTGCTCGCCGCGATCGGCATGGCGCTCGGCATCGCCGCGGCGCAAGCCCTATTCATCGGCCTAGCGTTGTCGCTGTCCTCGACCGCGTTTGCGCTGCAAGTGCTGGAGGAGAAGGGCGAGCTCACCACGCGCCACGGCAGGCTGGCGTTCTCGGTGCTGCTGTTCCAGGACCTCGCCGCGATCCCGCTGATCGCGCTGGTGCCGCTGTTCGCGCTCGGCGCGGCCGAGCCGACCATGGACGTAAAGAGCGCCGCGCTCGCCATCGGCACGATTCTCGGCGTGATTGTCGTCGGCCGCTTTCTGTTGAGCCGGCTTTATCGCATCGTCGCCGCGACGGGTGTGCGCGAGGCGATGACCGCGAGTGCGCTGTTGACGGTGGTCGGCGTGGCACTGGTGATGGAGGCGGTCGGGCTATCGGCCGCGCTCGGCTCGTTCATCGCCGGCGCGCTGCTCGCCGATTCCGAATATCGCCACCAGATCGAGGCCGACATCGCGCCGTTCGAGGGCCTGCTGCTCGCCGTGTTCTTCATCGCGGTGGGCATGTCGGTCGATCTCGGCGTGCTGGCCTCCGAGCCCGCTACCCTGATCGCCGTCGTGCTGGTCCTCGTCGCGGTCAAGGCGGCGATCCTCTATCTGCTCGGCCGGTGGTGGGGGCTCGACAGCAAGGGCGCGCGGCGGCTCGGGCTCGTGATCAGCCAGGGCGGCGAGTTCGCCTTCGTGCTGTTCGCGGCGGGGGCCTTGGAAGGCGTGATCGACCGGCACATGGCCAATCTGCTCACGCTCGCGGTGACGCTGTCGATGGCGGCGACGCCGCTGCTGCTGCTGGTTGACGATGCGATCGCGCGCGCGCTGAAGCCGGCGCCTCCCGACTATGAGATGCCGCCGGGCGGCGATCAGCACGTCATCATCGCCGGGTTCGGACGCTTCGGGCAGATCGTGGCGCGCGTGCTGCGCGCCCGGCAAATGCCGTTCACCGCCCTCGATTCGAACGTCGAGCAGGTGGATTTCGTCAAGCGCTTCGGCGCGCAAATCTATTATGGCGATGCGGGGCGGCTCGATATCTTGCGGGCCGCCGGCGCCGACAAGGCGCGCGCCTTCGTGCTCGCCATCGACGATGTCGAGGGCTCGATGCGGGTCGCCGAGATGGTGCGCACGCATTTTCCCGATCTGCCGATCTATGCGCGGGCGCGCGATCGCACCCATGTGCACCGGCTGATGGATCTCGGCGTCGAGATCATCGAGCGCGAGACGTTCCTGGCCGCTCTCGAATTGACCAAGGATTTGTTGCGCGGACTGGGCCTGAAAGAGCCCGAGGTCAGGCGCTTGACCGATACGTTCAAGCGGCTCGACGAGAAGCGTCTCTACGAGGACTATCAATATTACACGGACCTGGAGAAGGTCCGTGCCAATGCGCAGTCGCAGGCGAAGGAACTCGAGGAGTTGTTCGCGCGCGACGTCGAGGAGCTGCCCGACGGCGACGGCGTGAAGGTCACCGCGTTAGAGCGAGGTGATCGACAATCAGCCGGTTGATCTCGGCGGGGTGAGTGAACGGGCTCATATGCCGCGCGCCCTTCACCACCGTCACCTGAACGTCGGGCAGGGTGGTCGCGAGGAGATCGACGATGGCCCGGTTGGGCGCGCCGGTCGACCCGCCGACAATCAGCAAGGTGGGCGCGGTGATCGCGGCATAGTCTTGCAGGGTGGTCGGGGCGTTGACGGCGAAGCCGAATTCGAGCGCGACCTTGGGGATCGTCGCCTCGATCGCCGCTTTGAAACGCTCCGGTGACAGCCACCAGCGCCAGCGGCCGAGCCAATAGGTCATGAAGGACTTGGCGGCGGCGCGGTCGTCGCCGCTCGCCACCGCACCCAGCACGGCGCGGGCCAGCGTTTCGACCTCGGCCCATTCGGGACGCCCGCGCAGGAGATGAAACAGGCTGGGCTCGACCAGGGTGAGGCTCTTCACGCGAGACCCAAGCGTGCGGGCGGCTTCCAGCAACAGAGCCGCGCCATAGGAATGGCCCACCAAATACAGCTTGCCTTTCGCCTTCTTGGCGATGGCGAGCACGACCTGCACATCCGCATCGACGGAGAAGGGCTGGTCGGCGGGCCAGGGCGCGGATTGCCCATAGCCGATCAAGTCGGGCGCGAGCACGCGCCAATCCGATTTGAGCGTCTCGATCAGCGGCAGCCATTCCTTGTGCGAGGCGCTCGAGCAATGACCGATGATCACCGCCGGGCCTTTGCCCTCGTCGAGATAAGCGATCTCGACGCCCTTGACGCTGAGTTGCTTCATGCCGAGCCGAGGAGAAGCGGAAGGGATGGCCGGGTCAAGCCCGGCAATGGCAGATCACTCGGCGCCGGCGGGCTCCGGCTGGGCGGCGGCAGCCGCCGCCTTGGTCACCGCCTTCTGCACCTTCTCGAACGCGCGCACCTCGATCTGGCGAATGCGCTCGCGGGAGACGCCGAACTCGGCGGAAAGCTCTTCCAGGGTCAGCGGCTCCTCGGCCAGCCGGCGCGCCTCGAACACACGCCGCTCGCGCGCATTCAAGTCCTTCAGCGCGTCGTTCAACATGCCGCGGCGCTGGTCGCGCTCCTCGGATTCGGCGAGCGCCGTCTCCTGGTCCATGGTGTCGTCGACCAGCCAGTCTTGCCACTCGCCGCTCTCGGCATCGTTCCTGACCGGGGCGTTGAGCGATGAATCGCCGGCAAGCCGCCGGTTCATCGAGATCACATCCTCGTCGGTCACGCCGAGTTGGGTGGCGATGCGCTTCACCTGATCGGGCCTGAGGTCGCCTTCTTCGAGCGCCTTCATCTGACCCTTGATCTTGCGGAGATTGAAAAACAACTTCTTCTGCGCGGCGGTGGTGCCCATCTTCACCAGGCTCCAGGACCGCAGGATGTATTCCTGGATCGCCGCCCTGATCCACCACATGGCGTAGGTCGCAAGCCGGAAGCCCTTGTCGGGATCGAAACGCTTCACCGCCTGCATCAGGCCGACATTGCCTTCGGAAATCACTTCGCCGATCGGCAGCCCATAGCCGCGATAACCCATGGCGATGCGCGCCACCAGGCGCAGATGCGAGGTGACGAGTTGATGCGCGGCGTCGCGGTCGTCATGCTCGCGCCAGCTCTTGGCGAGCATGTATTCCTGCTGCGGCTCCAGCATCGGAAATTGTCTGATCTCTTCGAGGTAGCGCGTCAGTCCGCCATGCGCGCCAACACTCGGCAAACTTCTTGTGGCCATGAGAGCCCGTCTCCAGCGGCCTGAAGCGGCCGCGATCTACCCAAACTACCGCCCCCCGGCGAGTCCCCTCTATAAATCTTTTGTCACAGGGATAAAAGCCTACGACCTGTTCACAGTTCCTTGAAAGCGGCCACGATCTCGGCGAGATCGGCAGGGAGCGGACTATTAAATTTGAGTAATGTACCGCTGTTCGGGTGTGCGAAGGCGAGATGCTCGGCATGCAGCGCCTGGCGGTCGAGCCCGGCAAGCTTGCCTTGCAGAGGCTCGGGCAGAGTGCGCAGCTTGGACTTGAAGCCCTGGCCGTAGAGCGGATCGCCGATCAGCGGGTGACCGATATGGGCGAGATGCACGCGCACCTGGTGGGTGCGGCCGGTCTCGAGCGTGCATTCGATCAGCGAGGCGGTCGGCTGCTTGGCGCGGCCGAACGTCTCAACCACGCGCCAATGCGTCACCGCCTGGCGACCCTTGCCGGCCAGCACCGCCATCTTGGTGCGGCTCGAGGGATGCCGGCCGACCGGCGCATCGACAGTTCCGTGCGGCCGCGACGGCGCCCCCCACACCAAAGCGAGATAGCCGCGCTCGAGTTCGCCGGTGCGTCCATGATCGGCGAATTGCTTGGCGAGCGCGCGATGCGCCTGATCGGTCTTGGCCACCACCAATAGCCCGCTAGTATCCTTGTCGAGGCGATGCACGATGCCGGGCCGGGCCACGCCGCCAATGCCGGAGAGGCTCGCGCCGCAATGGGCGATCAGCGCATTGACGAGCGTGCCGGTGGCGTGGCCGGCGCCGGGATGCACCACGAGGCCCGCCGGCTTGTCGATGACGATGAGCGCGTCGTCCTCGTAGACCACCTCAAGGGGGATGGCTTCGCCGGTGGGCTCGGCCGGCGCGGCGGGCGGCAGGCCAAGCTCGAAGCGGTCGCCCGGTTTGACCCGGTATTTCGCCTCCACTATGGTCGCCCCGCCCAAGGAAACCTGGCCCTCTTTGATCAGGCTTTGCACGCGGGTGCGGCTCAGCTCAGGCAGCTGCATGGCGAGAAAGCGGTCGAGCCGCTGCCCTTCGGCGCCGGCATCGGCTTCCGCGGCAAGCCGCTTGAGGGGAGGTGTCTTCTTCGATTGAGGCATGAGGTGTTGAGGATGGCGGTCGCAAGCGAGCCCGACAATACGCCATTGCCAGGCACGGTGTTCACGCCGCGTCAGGTGCGGGTGCTGAAATTTGCCGTCATCGTCATGGGAATCTTGCTGGTCGGCGGTTTCGCCTTTGTGATGGCGGCCATTGTCTATCAGGCCTCGCGCGGAGGACAAAGCAGCGTCGTTCCGGGCGGCGAGCCTGCCGCCACCGAGCTGCAGATCCCCAAGGATGCCAATATCACCGCAATGTCGTTGGACGGCGACAGGCTCGCGCTGCATTTGCAGTCGAGCGCGGGACCGGAGATCGTCGTGATCGACCTCAAGACCGGCAAGACATTGGCCCGCATTAAGCTCAAGCCCGAATAGGCCGCGCTCGAGCAGCGAAGCGGTAGCGCGTCAATAATCCTTGATCGCGTTCGCCGCGCCAAGCTATAGGTTGCGCTCGATCTCGGCCCGGAGCACACGCCCCGTTCGTCTAGTGGCCTAGGACGCTGGCCTCTCACGCCGGAAACAGGGGTTCGAAACCCCTACGGGGCGCCACTTTCTCTCGCCGAACTCTCTCCTCGTGATTGAGACCCGAACTCGGGTCGGCGCATTCACCCTCTCCAGCCTGCTTGGTGTAGGCTCGGCGCATGGCGATGCTGATTGCGCTGCATATCCTTGCCGCCGTGATCTGGGTTGGCGGGATGTTCTTCGCCTATCTGGTGCTGCGGCCGTCGGCCGGTGCGCTTGAGACGCCCGTGCGGCTTGGCCTCTGGCACCGCGTCTTTGGCCGCTTTTTCCCCTGGGTCTGGGCCAGCATCGTCATTCTGCTGATCAGTGGCTATGCGATGTTGTTCGTTCACTTCGGAGGTTTCGTCGGGGCGCCGCCGCACATCCATGTCATGCAGCTCACCGGCATCGCGATGATGCTGCTGTTTCTGCATCTTTATTTCGCGCCGTGGCGACGATTCTCCCGCGCGGTGGACGCGGGGGATTTGCAGGACGCTGCCAGAGAGCTCAATCAGATCCGGCGCATCGTCGCCATCAATCTCGTGCTCGGCCTGCTGACGATCATGATAGGCGCCAGCGGCCGCTTCTGGCCGTGACGGACTCGACCGTCGAAATTCGGTAAGCGCTCGCGTTGCGAGCCACTTCACGCGCGCAAGCGCAGGCCGAACACGGAGATCGCGCCTTTGCCCTTGATATCCAACATGCCGAGCGACTCGCCGTCGAATGACGCGGCGATCTTGTCGAAGGTCTCCTTGGTGGCGGCGACGCTGCCCGGCGCGCTCATGCCGACCATGCGGGCGGCGACATTGACGGTGTCGCCCCAGATGTCGAACTGGTAGCGCTCCTGGCCGACGACGCCGGCCACCACCGGGCCCGCATGCACGCCGACCCTCACCTCCCAGTCGAGATGGGCATCGATCAGGGTGGAGGTCATCTCGAGGCCGCAGCGCACCGCGGCGCCCACCGGGTCATCGATTTTTTGCAGCAGTCCGGCGACCGCCATGAAGCCGTCGCCAATCGTCTTGATCTTCTCGAGCCCGTGTTTGGCGGTGATCCGCTCGAAAATGACGAACAGCGCATCGAGCCGCGAGACCACGTCCTCGGGCTCATGCTGGTCGCAATAGGCCGTGAAGTTGGTCACGTCACAGAACAAGACCGCGACATTCTCGTAACGCCGCGGGATGACGGTGCCGATGCTCCTGATCTCGTCGGCGGCTTTTTTCGGCAGCAGCGCGTGCAGCAGCAAGTCGGCCTGCTTGCGCGACTCTTGGGCTTCGATCAATGCTTCCTGGAGCGCAAGCTGCGTCCTCACCCTGGCCAACACGATCGGTCCGGAGAACGGCTTATGGATGTAGTCAACCGCGCCGACATCGAAGCCTTTCTCCTCGTCGACCTCCTCGGTCTTGGCGGTGAGGAAGATGATGGGAATGTCGCGCGTGGCGGGAATGTCCTTGAGTCTGCGGCAGACTTCATAGCCGTCCATGCCGGGCATCATCACGTCGAGCAAGATGAGATCAGGCTTCTCGGCCGCGGTGGCGATGGCCAACGCCTTCTCGCCGTTGGTGGCAACTTTGGTCCGGTACGAATCCTTCAGCACCCCGGAGACGACGGCGACGTTGGTCGGTGTGTCGTCGACGATCAAGACGAGCTTCTTGTCATTGCTCGACATCATTTGCCTTCGAGGTTGAGGGATAGCCGCGAGGCAATGCCGGAGAGGCATTTGAGCGCCGCGTCGAAGTCGAAATTGCCGACGCGGTCGCTGAGCGTCCTGATCTCGGTGGAGGTGAGCACGCCGGCAAGCTGTGGCTTGGCGTCGATGATGAAATCGGCGGCCTCACCGTCATCGGTTTCAAGCAGTTGCTTCAGCCGGATGAGCGGGTCCTTGACGCTCGCGGGATCGCCGGAGGGGGTTGCGCCATTGCCCGAGACATCCGCGGGCAGAGCCGTGCGCAGATTGGCCAGTACGGCATCGAGGGCAAGCGAAAGCAGCCCGACCGCGTCATCCACGCCATGCCCGCTCTTGACCGCCGTCTCGGCCTTGGCTGCCGCCTCGGACAGCGCCTGCGCGCCGAGCGTGCCGGCGGCGCCTTTCAAGGAATGCGCGGCGCGCTCGGCGGTAGCGGCATCGCCGGCAGACAGCGCGCCTTCAATCGCCGCGATCGTGCCGGATTGCTGCTCGGCGAATTTTCGCAGCAGGAGTTCGTAGCGCCTCAGATTGCCGCCGGTCCGCTTCAGCCCGGCGCGCACGTCGATCCCGGGAACGGCGAGCTCAATCGCGCTCGCCTGGGAGGTGGCGGCCCGGGTGGTGGGAACCGTCGTCAGACCCTTGCCGTCGCCATCGCCACGCCGCAACCAGCGCAACAGCACGCCGAACAGCTGGTCTGGATCGATCGGCTTGGCGATGTGATCGTTCATGCCCGCCTCGAGGCACAGCATGCGATCGGAGGCCATGGCGTTGGCGGTCATGGCGATGATCGGCAAAGTCTCGAAGCGCGGATTGGATCTGATGATGCGGGTCGCCTCGATGCCGTCCATCACCGGCATCTGCATGTCCATCAGGATGGCGTCGTAGTCGTTGTCGCGGATCATGCGCAGCGCGACCTCGCCGTTTTCCGCGAGATCGACGAATGCCTCGGCGTCTTCGAGCTGGCCCATGGCGACTTCTTGATTGATCTCGTTGTCCTCGACCAGGAGGATGCGTGCGCCGCGCATCTTGTCGATGTCGAAGGAGGGACCTGCCTGCGTGGTGTCGGTCTGGCCGCCGTCGGCGCCGAGTGCGACGACCGCCGTATCGAACAGGATGGAGGAGGTGACCGGCTTGATCAGAACGTTTTCGAAGCCGTTTTCTTCGGCCTGCTTCAGCACCTCCTCGCGACCGTAGGCCGTCACCATCACCAGATGCGGCGGCGATCCGAGATCGCGCAAAGCGAGAATGCGCTTGCCGGTCTCAATGCCGTTCATGCCCGGCATTTGCCAGTCGACAAAGGCGATCTCGTAGCGTTCGCCGGCCTCGGCGGCCTGGCGCACCATGCCGATCGCCTCTTCGCCCGAGGCCGCCTCGTCGGCGACGAGGGTCATGTTGGTCAGCATGCCCGCCAGCACGGCCCGCGCATGCGGATTGTCGTCGATGATCAGGACGCGCCGGCCGCGCAAGTCGGACTGGAGGAGACGCGGTCGCGCGATCGCCGTCCCTTTGCCGAGGCGTGCGGTAAAGCGGAACGTGCTGCCCTTGCCCGTTTCGCTCTTGACCGAGACCTGTCCGCCCATCAGCTCGGTGAGCTGCTTGGAGATCGCCAGTCCAAGCCCGGTACCGCCATATTTGCGGGTGGTCGAGGCGTCGGCCTGCTCGAAGGCCTGAAACAGGCGCTCGATCTGCGCTTCGGTCATGCCGATGCCGGTATCACTTACGGCAAACTCGACGAACTGGCAGTCGGCAGTGTCCTCCAGAACGCGAACGTGGACGGCGACCTCGCCCTTCTCGGTGAACTTGACGGCGTTGTTGCAGAAATTGATCAGGATCTGACCGAGCCTGAGCGGATCGCCGCGGAAATGGGTGGAGACGGTGGGCTCGACCTCGAAGATCAGCTCTAGCCCCTTGGCCGAGGCCTTCTCGCTCATCAGGTTGCCGACGTTCTCCAGCACCTTGTCGAGATCGAAGTCGATGTTCTCGATCGACAATTTGCCGGCCTCGATCTTCGAGAAATCGAGAATGTCGTTGATGATGCCCAGCAGGTGCTGGCCGGAGCTCTTGATCTTTTGCACGTAGTCGCGCTGGCGCGGGGTGAGGTCGGTCTTCAGCGCGAGATGGGAGAGGCCGATGACGGCGTTCATCGGGGTTCTGATCTCGTGGCTCATATTGGCGAGGAAGATGCTCTTGGCCTCGCTTGCCTCGAGCGCCGCCGCAGTCGCCTTCTCCAGCTCGGCATTGACCCGCTCGGCTTCCAGCTCCGCCGCCTTGCGGGCGTCGATATCGCTCCATGAGCCGACCACCTCGACCGGGTTGCCGTCACGGTCGCGGATGAGGTGCTGCTCGTCGCTGACCCAGATATAGGTGCCATCCCGCTTGCGGAAGCGGTACTCGGCCAGGTGCTCGCAGTTCTCGAACAGATCAGCCTGCTTCGCCTCGATCTCAGGGAGATCGTCGGGATGCACGTGAGACCGCCAGAAGTCGGGGGTGTGCATATATTGGTCCGGGCTATAGCCGAGCATGTGCGCGATGTTGGCACTGATGAAAGTGGGCGCAAAATCGCCGGAGGCGGCGAAGCTGTAAATCACCGAGGGGGCGGCCCCCAGCAAGAGGGTGAGGCGCGAACGCGCGGTCTCCCGCTCTTCCTCGGCCTCCTTGCGCGTGGTGATGTCGGTCCATGAGCCGACGATCTCGACGGGCTCGCCCGCGGCATTGCGCACGACTTGTTGTTGATCGTTCACCCAGAAATAGGTGCCGTCCGCGCGGCGGATACGATATTCGATCGAGCGCTCGTCGCTTTCGAACATCTTGTCCACCCACGCGTTGATGCGCGCAATGTCGTCGGGGTGAACGCGGTCCCGCCACAGATACGGGTCCTCGAGATATTGCCGCGGGGTGCAGCCGAATAGGCGGTGAATGCTCTCGCTCACGAAGGTCGGCTCGAAGTCGCCGCCCGCCACCCGGCAATAGATCACGGCAGGCGACGCGTTGAGCAGTCGCGACAGATGAGCATGCGCCGATTCCTGCACTTCCGCGATGCGCTCGAGCTCCCGCTTCTCCTGCTCGAGGGCGGCTTCGCAAAGTGCTTGTTCGATGACGTCGGCTACGGCGTGAGCGTTGATCTGGCCAGAGGGGCCGGCCAGAATCCGCAGCAGGGCAGAGGTGGCGGTCTCTGCTCGCTCCCTGAATTTTCTCATGGCCAGTACCCCTCGAAACCCGATCTGGCGTCCCGTCGATGAATTCTAGACTGCCACCGGCGAATGGCATAGGGCGGCGTCAGTCGATTGCTGCCGGAAAAAGCCCTAAAAGCCAAGAGTTTCCGGGCACCAGTTCTTAGCCCGTTCGAGACGACTCTAGTAGATCGGGCGTCTTGACGGCGTGCGGATTGAGGTTTGAACTCGATGCCCGACTAAGGCGGTTGGAGACGCCGCCACGTGAGGGCTTGCGATGCTGACCCAATTGAGCCTTGCCGCGATCGCTTGCTTGACGCTGTCGGCGCAGGCGGTGGGTCAACCGCCGAAGGCGGCGTCGCGGGAGTTGGACGCGATCTTGTGCACGACAGAGGACCAGGCCATCGCCATCGCCACGAGCATGGCCGCGGGCAAGACCGAGCCGATCGCCATCAATGAGGTGAACAAGACGGCCCGGGCCGAGGTTTGCCGACACTATATCGGCTATGCCGTGGTGGAGGTCGAGAAGACCGAGAACCACAAAGGCAGTCTCTTCATGCTCGCCGGCTTCCGCCTCACCGATGGCGGAGCGCTGGTGTGGACCGCGGATTGGGTCGCCCCGTTTGACGGCTCTTCCCTTTCGCGCGGGATTTAGTTCGCGACGGACAAATCGATCCTCAGCCCCAGCGACAAATTGGCTCACGCGGCCTCGCGGAGGCCGAATCCGCATCCGAGGAATGTTCGTCAACTGCTGCCCAGATCGGCGGCGTATTGCAAACTTGCCCTTAATTTTAGCAAAGCCGCCCCGCAGATGGCGCCACTGTTGCCAAAAGTCTGCTGAGTGTTGCCGCCTTGCTCTATCGGGTTGACATCCTTCGGCGTAGCCTATCTAGGTCTTGCGAATCATTATTTTGCGTTGCAACATTGCACTTGCGAAATGGTTGGGATCGACCCGCAAGGTCAAACTAGCCAGGCAATTCGAGATTGTAACGGAAAATACGTCGCAGGTTTAGGGACTTAAATTGTCAGTCCGCGTTGGGGGTCAACCCTGTTAGCCCGGATTGAGTAGTCCGAACCTCATGCAACCAAAGCGACCTATTTCGCGTTGCAACATGGAGGAAGCGTCAAGGGCAGAATTTCCAGACCGGGTCAGGACTCCGGCTGGGAGCTTGAAGTGGCGTTGATCGACCACACTCCATTAGGAGGCCCTGAAGATGCTGAATTTGCTCACGCTGGCGCTGATGGCGAGCTTGCTGTTCGCCGCGCAAGCCACAGCTCAAGAAACCAAACAGCCACCGACGGCTCCGCCGCATAACGGTTTTCTGCGCCTGTTTGGCTGCACCGCGAGTTGGGTCGCGCCCTTTAGCGGCGCCACATTGGCACGGGGGATATAGCCATGGGTATCCAGATCCCTCCCGTGCTGGTGCTGATCGTCTGCAAGACCATCTCTGGCGGTCCCGCCGATCAGAACGAAGCCTTTACGCACTGGCAGAATCTCGATTGGGCGACCGAGCACTCGATGATGGTGTGCCGGCGCAACGAGATTCAGCTCTATGATCCGGTGGAAGGAATGCGGCTCAGCCCTGCCGACGATCCCGCTCCGCCGCTCAATCCCAATTTTGCCGACGCGGGACAATGCGCGCGCGCCGGTATCCGCCTCGCCACGGACTGGGACGAGGCACATCGGAACACGCCCTGGCGTGTTTGGCGGGTCGGCTGCCCGGCCCCGATCGTGGATATGAGGACAGGAGCTCTCATCGGCTATAAGTTGCCCGAGTGCGGCCATCGGGATACGGTGATCTGCGAGACGGATTCCGTCATCTAGCACGGAGGACGTGATGGCAGTCCGGTCGAGGATTGCAGCGGGGCTTGTGCTGGCCGGCGCGCTGATAGGCTTTGCCGGCTTCACGGCCTATTCGAAGAAGCTCGGACCGCTCGTGCAGGAATACGGCACGACTTATTATAATGGCGATGGTCCGAGCGCGCCGCCGGTTACCTGCAAACCCGAGAGCGAGATCGTTACCGCGATCAGGCAAGTCCACGCCAAATTCGACTATTTCGAAGGAGCCGAGCTGACGGCGTTCGAGCAGCGTGCCGCGGCCCTGAAAGGGCTGCCGCCACTCGGCATCGACAAGCTTTATGTCATCACCGAGGACGATCAACTCCGCGACGGGGTGATGGTGTTGTTCATCGGCCTCAAGGTCGATTGCGTGAAGACGGTGTTCGGCCTGCCGACCAAGCTCTACCAGGAGCTCGCGGGCAAATCCGGCAACGCCTAGGCGTGTCGAGAGGATTTGGCTTCCGCCCCTGCCGGGGGTGAGGCCGACATCGATATTCCAAACGCGAGACGAGTTTGGATGCCGCGGCCTCGCGCTTTGCCTTACAGTGCGGCTTCGATGTCGCTCTCGGCCGCGCCAAGCCTCGCTCATGCCACACTGCCGAAAGGCCAGCTCCTTTACGCGGTGGGAGATATTCACGGCCGGGCCGATTTGCTCGAAGCGATGCTCGGGCGGATCGAGGCCGATGCGCACACCAGCGGTCAATTCGAACATCGCACGCTCGTGTTTCTCGGCGACTATGTGGATCGCGGGCCGGACAGCCGTGGCGTGGTCGACACGCTGATCGGCGGCTTGCCGCAAGGCTTCGAGACGCATTTCCTCAAGGGCAATCACGAGGCCATCTTGCTCAATTTCCTCGACGATCCCTGGACGCTCGACCATTGGCTGATGAATGGCGGCGAGGCAACAATGCGGTCCTACGGCGTCGACACCGACCGCCTCGCCCGGATCCGCGCCCCCGCCGACCTATGGTGCCAGGCGCTGCAAGAGACGCTGCCCAAGGCGCATCTTGCGTTCTATCGGTCGCTGAAGCTCAGCGTGACGTTCGGCGACTATTTATTTGTGCATGCGGGCGTGAACCCCGGCGCGCCGCTCGACGCGCAACGCGAAGCCGATCTGATTTGGATCAGGGACCCGTTCCTTCACCATACCGAGCCCTTCGGCAAGATCGTGGTGCATGGGCACACGCCGGGGAAAGAACCGGTGACGCGTTCGAACCGCATCGGCATCGATACCGGCGCTTGCTTCAGCGGGCGGCTTACGGCGTTAAGACTCGAGGGTGGCTCGCGGGCCTTCCTTCAAACCTGAGCGTCAGCGGCGGTTCAGCTGTCGACCAAGCCTCGCAGCCGGGCGCTCAGGCTGCTGCCGCCCGATTTGCGCGCGCGCCGTGCCTCCCGGCGCGCGACGAAACGTCTGGCAAACGAGCCTTTCGCGTCGTCGCCGGCAGCATCCTCTTCGGCGGCGGCGGCGGCATCCGGCTCCGCGGCGGTCTCCACGCCGGCACGGCCCATACCGGTGGCCATCGCGTCCAACTCGGGCGCTTCGTCTTCCATCTCCGGCATTTCCGGCTCATGCGCTGCGCCGTTTCCGGCATGCGCGGGTGGCCACTGTTCCGCTTCCGGCTCTTCCTGCGGCGCCTGCAGCTCGTTGATGGCGCTGGGTTCGACATAGGCCTGCGTCACTTCGACGACCATGCGTGGCTGCTGCACCTGAGCCATGCCTTGGGTTCGCGCCACGGTGAGGATTTGTGAGGCGAGCTTGCTCAACTCGCGACGGAGCAGCAGGTTCTCGTCCGCGCTGGTCTTGGCGCGCTCCAGCTGCTCCTGAGCCTTGGAAAGCTCGGCGGTCAGGCGTTGGCTCTCGGCAAGGGTGCGTGCATCGGCCTTGCCGCCGCGCATGCCGCCGCCCCCGCCGGCCTCCAGCGCCATACGCAAGCGTTCGATGTCGGAGCGCTGATTATGCAAGGTGGTCCGCGCGGTCTTGAGCGCGTCGGATTGGGAAGCGACCGTGGCGCGCAGCTCGCCATTGACCTGCTCGAGCTCGGCCAGCGCCTTCTTGGCTGCCTTCAACCTGGTGTCGAGGTCGGGCAGCCGGCGCTTGATGGTCTGCTGCAGCACGCGATTGGCGTTCTCGTTCTCCTGCAGCTGGCCTTTGACCGTAGCGAGGTCGGTGTTCAGCACGGCGATCTCGACGCGGCGTTTGTTCGCCTCGATCAGCTCGCGGGTGGCCTTCTCCTTGGCCTTCTCCAGCGCAACCTCGACTTTCCGCAGCTCGATGGCGAATTCGGCCCGCAGCTGGTCCTTGTCGGCCTGGATGTCGTTGAGCGACATCGGCATGGTGGCTTCGAGCTTGCGCGTGGTGAGCTTCACCGCGCGATTCCACAGCGGGGGCGCGAGCATGAGCGCAAGCAGGCATCCCAAGAAGAAGCCAAGCGCTCCGAACATCAACGCGTTGATCATCGAAATCAGCGCTCCCCGGTCAAGCGGCCCTTATGGTCCCATTGGGCCTGGGCCCCTTGGGTAAAGACTCAAGCGGAAACTCGGCGCCAATGGGGCGCAACCGCTCGAAGGGCCTCAAAGTTCCGCCCGGCTTCCTTAGCGCCAAACTAGAACGGATTCCAGGTAGGCTGGCGAGTATATTTCAGATAGCCAACATTGGCGCCGAGCCGCAAACCGACGCCCGAGCGGATGGGGGCGAGCCGCACGTGGTCGCGGGCAAGGAAAGTAATGCCCACCCCGCCGATCAAATAGGCCGACCCATCGACGCCAGGGTAGGTGTTGAAGATCTCACTTGGGCTGTAGAGATCGTAAACGAGCACCATGGTCTTGGAGCCTTCCGCGCCGAAATCGTAACCGACCGAAGGACCCTGCCAAAACACCCGTTGGTTGCCCGCATCCTTGGTGTAAAGCGTGCCTTCGCCGTAGCGCAGGCCCGCGATGAAGGCGCCGCCGGCTTCTTCGCCGAGGATATAGCCGTTCGGCCTGCCGGCGCGCTGGAAGGCATATTCAATGACCCGGGCGAGGTCCATCGAGACCTCGCCGAAGAATCGGTGACCGGCCCCTTTGATCTCCTCGACCGAGAAGCCGCTCTGGCTGCCGCCGTCCGGCGGCATGGAGGCGCCAGAGCCCGGGGCCGGTTCATAAGGCTGACCCGGACCGCCGGAATCATATTGCCCCTGGCTTGGCGGCGCCGCGTAGGGCCGATTCGGATCGGGCTGGGGGGTAATGACCATGGGCCCGTCGGCCTGGGCAAAACCGGCGGCCGGGGTCAAGACGAGGAGAAACGCCGCTATCGCGGCGGCAATCGAGACTCTGAGATACATGACTTGCCTCACAAGCCGAAGCCTAATGGCGGGCCTACTCGGGGCTTCGCTCAGGGTCCGTATGATTTGCCTAAACTATTACTAAAAGGTGGCCTGCCGGCATCACGGGGCCTGGCAACCCCAGGCGATGAAGCTCGGGTTGCGCAAGCCTTGCTCGGTCTTGCCGTAGCGGAGCGGCTCGCCGCTCAAGGTCACCACCTTGCCGCCCGCCGCTTCGAGCACGGCTTGGCCGGCAGCGGTGTCCCACTCCATGGTGGGGCCGAAGCGCGGATAGACGTCGGCTTCGCCCTTGGCGAGGGCAACGAACTTGACCGACGACCCGACGCTCGATCGCTCCGCGATGTTGAGCTTGGCGAGATAGGCTTCCGTCTCGGCATCGAGATGCGAGAGGCTGACAAGCGCGGTTAGTCCCTGTCTATCGGCGGTGCGCGCGTGCAGCGTCGTCAGGTGGAGTTGACTGAAATCGGCGCCCGACGCGCTGGGCTGCAGCTCGGCCGACACGGCCTTGCCTTTGGCAACCGTCACGGCAAGCAGGGCGCGGGCCGGAGCGTAGACCAGCCCGAAGCTCGGGCACCCATCTTCGATCAGCGCCACATTGACGGTAAAATCGTTCCGCCGCTGGATGAACTCCTTGGTGCCGTCCAGCGGATCGACGAGGAAGAAGCGCCGCGGCAGCGCGCCGATCGTTCCGCAGGACTCCTCCGACACCACCTTTATGCCGGGCGCGAGCCGCGCCAAAGCCGCGAGGATAACCACCTCGGATGCGTCGTCGGCCTTGGTCACCGGGCTGTTGTCGCCCTTGAGCTTGACCTCCATAGCCGCACTGAAATGCGCCATGATCGCCGCGCCCGCCTTGGACGCGGCATCCGTCAGAATCGCTGCGGCCTGCGAAAATTCGAATCCGTCAGAGGCCGCCTTGTCGGCGGGCGCCGTGGTCTGTGTGGTTGTATGTGTCGGGCCTGACAAGGCACAATGCCTCTTGCGACGTTGATTCGTTCGCGCTCCCCGATGCGGCACTCAGAGGGAGGGGCGCGACCCCCATGTAACAGAAATTCCGGTATGGGCCACGTCATCTCCGCGACGGAGCGGAAGCGAAGGAGGAGGCCATGACCGAGCCGACGGCACTCGGCGATCTCGATCTTGCGGCGCTCGTTTCGAGCCGCATCTGTCACGATGTGATCAATCCCGTCTCGGCCATCTCCAATGGGCTTGAGATGCTTGCCGAGGAGCCCGATCAGGCCATGCGCGACGCCGCCATGGACCTGATCCGCAAAAGCGCGGCGCAGGCGTCGGCCAAGCTGCAATTCGCCCGGCTTGCCTTCGGTGCGGCGGGATCGGCCGGCGCCGAAATCGATTTGCGCGACGCGGAAAAGGTCTCCCGCGAATTCGCCGGCGTTACCGGCAAGCATCAGGTCGTTTGGCAGGGACCGCCGATCACGCTGCCGAAGAACAAGGTCAAGCTGTTGCTCAATCTCGTGGCGCTGGGCGTGGTCGCACTGCCGCGCGGGGGCGTGGTCAATGTCGAGATCGCTGGAACGCCGCCCGACGTGAGCTTCGTGGTCCGCGCCAAGGGCGATGCGGCGAAGCTCAAGGACGAGGTGAAGAGCCTGCTCGCGGGCGCAAACGGCGTTGGCGTCGATTCGCATTCGATCCAGCCTTATTACGCCCGCCGGGTGGCGGCAGCGGCCAATATGACGATCACGGCCGAGGCGCGCGACGGCGAGGTCGAGTTCAAGGCGGCCTGATCGTTGAAAAACGGTCGGACCTAGGCGAATTCCTTGCCGTGGTCAACGAAACGTAAACCAGAGTTCACCGACAATACGCTCAAAGGCGGGGGCTGCGGCGCGGGCCTGGTCGACGCGCGCCCTAGGTGGACCATGGACGAGCTATTATCCGAATTCCTGACCGAGACCGGCGAAGGCCTCGATCAGCTGGACGCCGAGCTCGTGCGGTTCGAGCAGGAGCCGAACAATGCCGAGATGCTCAACACCATCTTCCGGCTGGTCCACACCGTCAAAGGGACGTGCGGCTTTCTCGGCCTGACCCGCCTCGCCAAGCTCGCGCATGCGGCGGAAACGCTGATGGGCCAGTATCGCGACGGCGCACCGGTTACCGTCGAGGGAGTGAGCGTGATCCTCGCCAGTATCGACCGGATCAAGGAGATCCTGGCCGGGCTGGAGCGTGACGGTGCGGAGCCGCTCGGCTCCGACGCCGATCTGGTGGGCAGGCTGCAAATGCTGGCTTTGGGCGAGCCGAGCCCGATGGCGGCAAGCGGTTTTGCGCCATTCGCCGGGGCCGATGACCCCCAACAGAATGGGCCGCTGCAAGCCACTCTCGACGAGCTCGAGCGCGCTTGGCGCGCGGCGCCCGGGCCGGACCCGGCGGCGCCGGCAAGAGAGCTTGCGCGCGGCGGGAATGGCTCGGTCGATGCCGATGCTCGCGAAACGCAAGCGCGCACGCAAACCGTGCGGGTCAGCGTCGATACGCTCGAGCACCTGATGACGACGGTGAGCGAGCTCGTGCTCACGCGCAACCAGCTGCTCGATCTCATGCGCCGCACGGAAGAGAGCGAGTTCAAATCGCCGCTGCAACGGCTCTCCACCGTCACCGCCGAGCTGCAAGAGGGCATCATGAAAGCCCGCATGCAGCCGATCGCCAATGCTTGGCAGAAGCTGCCGCGGCTGGTGCGCGAGCTTTCGCTCGAGCTCGACAAGAAGATCGAGCTCGAGATGGCCGGTGGCGAGACCGAGCTCGACCGGCAGGTGCTGGAGATGATCAAGGATCCGCTCACGCACATGCTCCGCAACTCAGCCGATCATGGGCTGGAGCCGCCCGCCGAACGGGCCAAAACGGGCAAGCCGGCGACCGGTCGCATCAAGCTCAGCGCCTATCAGCAGGGCGGCTATATCGTCATGGATGTCGCTGACGACGGTCGAGGGCTCGACGCACAGAAGATCCGCGCCAAGGCCGTCGAGAATGGGCTGGCGACGCAAGCCGAGGTCGACCGCTTGAGCGACGCGGACGCCTGCAAATTCATCTTCAGGCCCGGTTTTTCTACCGCTGAGGCCATCAGCGGCGTGTCGGGACGTGGCGTCGGCATGGACGTCGTGCGCAACAATATCGAGCTTATCGGCGGCACCGTCGAGCTCAAGTCGAGCTCCCCCTCGGGCACCACCTTCACCATCAAGATTCCGCTGACCCTGGCGATCATGGCGGCCTTGATCGTCGAGGTTGCGGGCCACCGCTTCGCCATGCCGCAATATAGCGTGACCGAGCTGGTCCGCACCGGCAAAGCCTCGGGTCACGACGTCGAGCTGATCAACGACACGGCGGTGCTGCGCTTGCGCGACAAGCTGTTGCCGTTGCTCGATCTTGCCCAGTTGCTGCAACTCGAAGGCAGCCGCGCGACGCTCGAGCGGGTCGCCAACAAGACCCTCACCGTCGTGGTCATCCAGGTGGGCGCACGCCGCTTCGGCGCGCTCGTGGACAGCGTGTTCCGCACCGAGGAAATCGTGGTGAAGCCGATGTCGAGCCTTTTGCGCGATGTCGGCCTGTTCTCGGGCAACACGATACTCGGCGATGGCAGCGTCATCATGATCATCGATCCGAATGCGCTCGGCGCGCTGGTCGGCTCGGTCGAGGGGCGTGACGAGTTGGCGAGCGCCACACCGGCTGCCGCGGCGGCGGTTGAGGACAAGACGGCGCTGCTGCTGTTTCGCGCGGGCTCCAACGCCATGAAAGCCGTGCCACTGTCCCTCATCACGCGCCTCGAGGAAATTGAGCGCGACTCGATCGAACACTGCAATGGCGAGGACGTCGTGCAGTACCGCGGCGCCTTGATGCCACTCGTCTACATGCATGAGGCGACGAGAGGCCGCGCCGACAGTGTGCAGCCCGTGTTGGTGTTCACCGAGGGGGGCAAGCCGGTCGGTCTCGCCATCGATAAGATCGTGGATATTGTCGAAGAGCGGCTGGAGATCGAGCTGAACACCGAGAACTCCCGGCGTGATCGGCGCGGCCATCGTCAAGGGCAAGGCGGCTGAGATCATCGATGTCTCGCATTATCTCGGCGATGGCCTTGGCCACCAACTCGATCCCAAGCAGCAGGTCGGCAGCCGGGAGATCAGGCTGCTCCTGGTCGACGACAGCCAATTCTTCCGCAATATGCTGGCCCCGCTGCTCAAGGCGAGCGGCTACGACGTCACGCTCGCGGCTTCCGCCGACGAAGCGCTGGCTCTTAGGGACAGCGGCGCGAGTTTCGACCTCATCATCTCCGATCTCGACATGCCCGGCATGGACGGCATCGCGCTCGCCGAGCGCATCAAGGCCGAGCCGAAATGGCAGCGAATTCCGCTGATCGCGCTCTCGTCCCATTCGAGTCCGCAGCTGATCGAGATGAGCCGGGCAGCGGGATTCGCCAGCTATGTCGGCAAGTTCGACCGGCAATTGCTGATGGGTACGCTTCAGGACTTTTGCCGGCAGTGGGGAGCGGCGGCATGAGGACCGAGCAGGAGTGCGAGCAGGCGACCGAAGGCTTCGTCGCGGTGATGACCGGCGGCCAGCTGTTCGGATTGAGGCTGGAGCGGGTGCGCGACGTCTTTGTGCCGCGCGGGCTCTCGCGCGTGCCGCTCGCGCCGCCGGAAATCGCCGGTCTCCTGAACTTGCGCGGCCGGATCGTCACGGCGATCGATCTTCGTCGTCGGCTGGGTTTTCCGCCGCGTGAAAACGGCAGCGCGCCGGTCGCTGTCGGCATCGAGGAGCGCGGGGAACTTTACGGACTGCTCGTCGATGGGGTGGGCGACGTGCTCAGATTCAAACGCTCAAGCTACGAGGCCAATCCGGTCAATCTCGATCCGCGCTGGACCAAGCTCTGTGCCGGTGTGCATCGGCTCGAGCACGGTTTGATGATCGTGCTCGATGTCGACAAGGTGCTCGATCTCAATGAAGTCGGCGCCACCTAACGGTCGTCGCCTAAGGAAACGCAGAGGAAGGAACGCAATGAAACATTGCTTGGTGGTGGATGACAGCGCCGTCATCCGCAAGGTGGCAAGGCGCATCCTGGAGGAGCTGAAGTTCACGGCTTCCGAGGCCGAAAACGGCCGCGACGCGCTCGACCAATGTCGCATGTCGATGCCCGACGCCGTGCTGCTCGACTGGAACATGCCGGTGATGGACGGCATCGCCTTTCTCGTGGCGCTGCGCAAGGAGCGCGACGGCAACATGCCTAAGGTGATTTTCTGCACGACAGAAAATGACGTCGAGCACATCACCCGCGCCATCACCGCGGGAGCCAACGAATACATCATGAAACCCTTCGATCGCGAGATCATCGAAGCCAAGTTTCATGAGGTCGGGCTGATCTAAAGCCTGAATGACCATGCTCAGTCAGGGGGCGCGCGTGCAAGCGGCGGAAATCTCTCCCGGTCACGCCGTGCCGCCCGAGCGGCCAATCAAAGTCATGGTTGTCGATGATTCCGCCGTGGTGCGCGGCCTGGTGTCGCGTTGGATCGGCGAAGAGCCCGGCCTCGAAGTCGTCGCCCGCCATGCCAACGGCAAGCTGGCCGTCGACGACGTAGCGCGAAGCTCTCCCGACATCGTGCTGCTCGACATCGAGATGCCGGTGATGGACGGGCTCGAGGCGTTGCCCCTGCTGTTGAAGGCGCGTCCCGGCGTGCGCGTGCTGATGGTCTCGACCCTCACCAAGCGTAATGCCGAGATCAGCTTCAAAGCCTTGGCGCTCGGTGCCATCGACTATGTGCCGAAGCCCGATTCCAATCGTGAGATCACTATCGAACCGGATTTCCGCCGCGAGGTGATCGAGAAGATCAAGGTGCTGGGGCCGCTCGGCTTGCGGCGCAAAGGCGCCGACGTCCCTGATTTCACCACGGCAGCACAGCCCGAAGCCGGCGAAAAACGCCCGGCGTTCCGCCGGCGCGCTTTCTCCTTGGTGCCGCCGCGCGTGATCGCGATCGGCAGTTCGACCGGCGGCCCCCAGGCCTTGGGCAGTCTGCTTGGCGCGCTTTCACCCTCTCTCTCCCGCCTCGCGGTGCTGGTGGCCCAACACATGCCGCCGATGTTCACCACGGTGCTCGCCGAGCGCCTTTCGCGGGCGACCGGGCGCGCCGCGCGGGAGGGCAGGGATGGCGAGCGGCTGGAGCTCGGGTCGATCTATGTGGCTCCTGGCGATCGTCACATGACGGTGGCCCGGCAAGAAGCGCCTTGTCTGCGTATCGGCAGCGGGCCGCCGGTGAATTTCTGCCGTCCTGCCGTCGACCCGCTGTTCGCGACCGTGGCGTCGACATTCGGTCCCGCCGCGCTCGGCATCGTGCTCACGGGCATGGGCAGCGACGGCGCGGCCGGCGCTCGCGCCATCGCCGAAGCGGGCGGCAGCGTGATCGCTCAGGACGAAGCATCGAGCGTGGTGTGGGGCATGCCGGGAGCAGCGGCCGCTGCCGGTGTCTGCGCCGCAGTACTGCCTCCCGACGAGATCGCGCGTACCGTGGCAAAGTTGGTCAAGGGTGAGCGGCCATGATGGCGCATGAATTCGGCCTGATGCGCCGGCTCCTGAAGGAGCACTCAGGTCTTAATCTCGGCGAGGACAAGCAGGATATGCTTGAGGGCAAGCTCAGGCCGCTGCTGCGCGAGTTCGACCTCCCGTCGCTATCGCATCTCGTGCTGATGATGATGCGGCCCGACGCCCAGCATTTGCGCTCCCGCGTCGCCCAAGCCGTGACGGTGCAGGAGTCCTACTTCTTCCGCGACAAGGTGCCGTTCGATTACTTCGTGGACGGGATGCTGCCGAAGCTGATGGCGAAGCGGGAGGCGAGCCGCCGCATCAGGGTCTGGTGCGCCGCGGCGGCGACCGGACAGGAGCCTTATTCGTTGGCCATGGAGCTGGCCGAGCGGAACGGCAAGTTTGCCGGCTGGACGATCGAGATCCTGGCCACCGACTTTGTCGAGGATGCGCTGGTTAAAGCGCGCAAGGGGCTCTACAGCCAGTTCGAGGTGCAAAGGGGCTTACCCGTCTCTCTCCTCGTTAAATATTTCGATAAAGTCGGCAACGCTTGGGAGCTCAGTCCCGACATACGCGGCAAGGTCGACTTCCGTAGCCAAAATCTCCTCGAAAACTGTGAGCCGCTCGGCACGTTCGACGTGATCTTTTGCCGGAACGTGCTGATCTATTTCGACGACGCCACCAAACGTGCGGTGCTTGCGCGCGTTGCCGAGCGGTTGGCACCCGATGGCTATCTCGTGCTTGGCGCCGCGGAGACGACCACCGGCATGAGCCGCGACTTCGCGGCGGTGCCCGAGGGGCATCACGGGATTTTCTGCTTCACGCCGGAAGCGGCTGCCGCCCGGCAAGCGCGCGAGGGTGCCAGGCACCACGGGGCAGGGGACATCGCGCCGCCCCTGCCACGACGCATCGGCTCGCCACGATAGGTTTACTCGCTTGGGCTGACGCCAGAAACGCCAATGGCCGGGTAGACCCGGCCATCGGTCAGAATTGGAAGGGAGAACGAGGCTAGGCGGCTTCGGATTCGTCTTCCGGATTGCGCAGCACGTAACCACGACCCCAGACGGTCTCGATATAGTGCTTGCCGCCGGTCGCCGCCGCGAGCTTCTTTCTCAGCTTGCAGATGAAGACGTCGATGATCTTCAGCTCCGGCTCGTCCATGCCGCCATAGAGATGATTCAAGAACATCTCCTTGGTCAGTGTGGTGCCTTTGCGCAGCGAGAGCAGCTCGAGCATCTGATATTCCTTGCCGGTCAGATGCACGCGCTGGCCGTTAACGTCGACCGTCTTGGTATCGAGATTGACCTTCAGCCCGCCGGTCTGGATCACCGATTGGGCGTGGCCCTTGGACCGGCGCACGATGGCGTGGATCCGGGCGACCAGCTCGTCCTTGTGGAACGGCTTGGTCATATAGTCGTCGGCGCCGAAGCCGAGACCCCGTACCTTGTCCTCGATGCCGGCAAGGCCGGAGAGAATAAGGATGGGCGTCTGTACCTTGCTGACCCGCAGCGTCTTGAGCACCTCGTACCCGCTCATGTCGGGGAGGTTCAAGTCGAGCAGAATGATGTCGTAGTCGTAGATTTTGCCGAGGTCGACGCCCTCTTCACCGAGGTCGGTCTTATAAACGTTAAAACCTTCCGACTGCAGCATGAGCTCAATGCTTTGCGCAGTCGCGCTGTCGTCCTCGATCAGAAGAACCCGCATGTCAAAATCCCCCGTCTCCTCGCGATTTCCGGCTTGTCCCCTGACCCCTGAACGCAACGCTGATGGTTAATCAATTCGAATCAACAAATTAACGGCCAATAGTTAACAAAAGCTAAGCTTAAGGCGAGTGCTAACCGATCCTGTCACGGCTGCGTCTCCGCCATCGGTTAAATGCCACCCATATGGTTTACCGGCGCTTAAGCCCTCTTCGCCATGATCAGCCTGAGGGGCGAGGGGGCTCGGTCCTAGACCAGGCTCTGGACGCATCGAGGCGCAAATTGCCAATTCTTTTGAACGACATGGGCGCCCACCGGCGCCTCCGCCGCCTCGCGTTTGCGAGCGGGTATGTGTCCCAAGCTAGGCCGGTTCCGACCTGGATTGGGACGGAAGCCAAGGCTGCGGCAGCCCACGCGGCACTGGCATGATTATTGAATTTCACCTTACCGGGGTCTGAGTTGAGGGTAATAAGTCATGAAGTCACGCGACGCACTGATCCGCTTGAAGCGCTTCGAGGTCGAGGAGAAGCGACGCAAGGTCGCCGATATCGAGGCAATGATCGGCGAGTTTAATCATATGGCTGTTGACCTCGACCGGCAGATTGCCATCGAGCAGGAGCGCGCCGGCATCTCCGACGTCAACCATTACGCCTACCCGACCTTCGCCAAGGCGGCACTTCAGAGGCGCAACAATCTGACCGCCTCGGCCGCCGATCTCGCCGCCAAGCTGGCGGCGGCCAAGGGCGAGCTCGACGAGGCTTGCGAGGAGCTCAAGAAAATCGAGCTGCTCGAGGAGCGCGATGCCGAGCGGATAAGGCTCGAGCAAGGACGAAATTCGTCCGCCGAGCTCGATGTGGTCGGGGCGCATCGCGTGGCGAGCTGATCGAAGCACTGCTCCGGGGCTGCCGCCTGACGGTTAACACGAGCTCAGCCCTTTTCGATCTATCGTCGTTTCGCCAGCACGCTCGCGGGGAGACTCTGATGCCGTCGTTCGACATTGTCTCGAAAACCGACCTCGAGGAGGTTGACAATGCGCTCGCCAACATGACGCGCGAGATGAGCCAGCGCTACGACTTCAAAAACTCGCAGTCGCGGATCGAGCGGAACGGCGCCGAGATCACCATCAATGCCGACGATGAGCTCAAGCTCAAGCAGATGCACGAATTGCTGCAGGGCCATTTCGCCCGCCGCAAGATCGACGTGGAAGTCATCGACTACAAGCCGCCGGAGAAGGCCGCCGGCCAGGCGGTGCGGCAGAAGGCGCTGATCCGCCAAGGCATCGACCGAGAGCTGGCGAAGCGCCTGGTGAAAGAAGTCAAGGACGGGAAGTTCAAGGTGCAGGTCACCGTCCAGGGCGACGAACTGCGCGTCTCAGGCAAGAAGCGCGACGATCTGCAGGCGGTGATTCAGCACATCAAGGGGCTCTCGGTGGAGCTGCCGCTGCAATATGTGAATTTCCGCGACTAGGGCGGACATGTTCCGTGGGGGATGAGTGGTGTCACGCGCTTGGGTGTCCGCTTTGCTGTTGAGCGTAACGATGGCATTCGCGCCGGGATGCAGCAGCTCGAATTCCGGCGGCGCCTCGTTAGGCAGCGCAGCGAGCGACAGCACGGGCGCCGTGCCGGCCGCGCCCGGGAGCCGAATGGCGATCGCGGCGGCACGGCCGGTCGACGCCTATGTGCTGCTCGGCGGCAGGATCAAGAGTTGCTGGTTCAATGCCGACGCGCCGCTGTTGCCGAATCATGTCTATCGCGCCAATGTCAGCGCCGACGGCAGCAAGGTGCAAATCACCATCCATGAGAAAGAAGCGCTCGGTCGTCCCGGCCTCTCGACCTACGCCATCGATTTTCGCGACGAGGGCAACTACACGGTGGTGAGCACCGAGAACCGCAAGATGCCGCCCGAGCTTGCCGCCAAGATGCAATATGACATCGTCCGGTGGAATCGCGGCGAAACCAATTGCAGCCGAGCGATGCCCCAGGCCGCGGCTGCGGCCAGATCGCGCCAATAGAAAGCGAAATGGCCGGGACAAAGCCCGGCCATCACGCAAACAGAGAGTTGAGCGGGAAAGGCTAGCCGCCGCGATATTCCTGGACGCGGGTGGCGCGCAGGCCCGGCAGGCCGTGCTTGTCGATCGACCGCTGCCAGCTCAGGAACTCATCGACGGTCAGCGTGTAGCGCTCGCAAGCCTCTTCGAGGCTGATCAAGCCGCCACGCACGGCGGCAACGACCTCGGCCTTGCGGCGGATCACCCAACGCTTGGTGTCACGGGGAGGCAGATCGGCGACGGTCAGGGGGCTGCCGTCGGGCCCAATCACATATCTCACGCGTGGCCTGTAATTCTCGGTCATCGTACTCACTTACTTTCACTGCTCGATGAGCCAACATCTAGTAGGCGACACTAGCAAGCCGCATTTAAGATTTGCCTAAGCTGTCAGGTAAAGGAACCGGCAAGGAAATAGTCCAAAGTCGCTGAATTCTCAGCAAGAACCCTGGCTTCCCAAGGGCTGTTCCCCAGGCGCCGCCGGCTGCCGCTTCGCCTTGCTTAACAAGGGGGCGATGCCTATGTTGAGGCCAGGCTCGGCGGAAAGAAAATCGCCGTGTTCCGAACACGGACCGTCTATACTGCCGGACAAGTAAAAACATTGCCGTCACGTCTTTTAGTGGCTTCGAGCGGGGATATTAGTGACATCGTTGCAGCCCCCAGTGCTTAACAGTCTGCATCTTGAGGGCCGTCCGGCCGAAACGCGCGTGGTCGTCGCCATGTCCGGCGGCGTCGACTCTTCGGTGGTCGCGGCCCTGCTCAAGGCCGAAGGCTACGACGTCGTCGGCATCACGCTTCAGCTCTACGATCATGGCGAGGCGGTGGGGCGCAAAGGCGCCTGTTGCGCCGGCCAGGATATCCAGGACGCGCGTCGCGTCGCCGACCTGCTCGAGATCCCGCATTATGTGCTCGACTACGAGACGCGGTTCGCCAAGGCGGTGATGGGCGCGTTCGCCGACAGCTATCTTCAGGGCGAGACGCCGGTCCCCTGCGTCGCCTGCAACCAGAAGATCAAGTTTCACGACCTGCTGGAGACGGCCGCGGGGTTAGGCGCCTCAGCGCTGGCAACCGGTCATTATGTCAGGAGCGAGCCAGGCCAGGCGGGGTGGGAACTCTACCGCGCCGCCGACAAGGAGCGCGACCAGAGCTATTTCCTGTTCGCGACCACGCGCGAGCAGCTCGGCTTTCTGCGTTTCCCCCTCGGGGGTCTCAAGAAGGACGAGACGCGAAAGCTTGCCCGCGACCTCGGCTTGGCGGTGGCGGAGAAGTCGGACAGCCAGGACATCTGTTTCGTGCCGACGGGGCGCTATACGCAAGTGATCGAGCGCTTGCGTCCGGGCGCGGCGGAGGCTGGCAATATCGTCCATGTCGATGGCCGCGTGCTCGGCCGGCATGGCGGAATCATCAATTACACGATCGGTCAGCGGAAGGGGATCGGCGTCCCCGCCAAGGAACCGCTCTATGTGCTGAGGCTCGACGCCTCGAGCCGCGAGGTGGTGGTCGGCCCGCGGGAATGCCTGCGCATGCGCGCGCTCAGGCTGCGCGACATGAATTGGTTGGGCGATGACTTGTTCGAGGATTTCGCGGCATCGGGCGAGGAGATCCTCGCCAGGATCCGATCGAGCGGGCCGTTGCAGCCGGCGCGTTTAAGTCTGGATGAGGATGGTTTGACGGTCGAGCTCGCTCACGGCGAGGACGGCGTCTCACCCGGACAAGCTTGCGTTTTTTATGCCGCGGGTGGCGGCGGGGAGCGGCTTCTGGGCGGCGGATGGATCAAGTCCGCGGCCGCAGCAGCCGGGTTGGCCAACAACGGCTTTGCGGCATCCGCGGCAAAAAGCGGAACCGAGGAGACGTTGGTGGCTGTATCGCGGTAGGCGTCGTTCCAAGCGGCGCTCGAGGTCGGAGAGGAAACGTGGCACACAAGGCACCCGTTATGGACGCGGCTTCAGTGCGTCATGCGTATCGCCGTTGGGCACCAGTTTATGACTTCACCTTCGGCCTGATCGCCGAGGCCGGGCGCAAGAACGCCGTGCAGATCATCAACCGGCGCAAGGGCCGGGTGCTGGAGGTGGGCGTCGGCACCGGATTGTCGCTGCCATGCTACGGCTGCCATCTCACCATCACCGGGATCGACCTTTCGCCCGAGATGCTGGCCAAGGCGCAAGACAAGGTGGAGCGCAAGTCGCTCGGTCATGTGGTCGCGCTGCACGAGATGGACGCCGGCGCGCTCGCTTTTCCCGACGAGAGCTTCGACACGGTCGTCGCCATGTATGTGATGACGGTGGTGCCGGAACCCGACCGGGTGATGCGGGAGTTGGAGCGGGTGTGCGCCGCGGGCGGCGAGGTCATTCTCGTCAACCATTTCAGCCAGGACGAGGGATTTCGCGGTTGGTTCGAGCGGCGGCTTGCGCCGTTTGCCGAGTATATCGGCTGGCGTCCCGTGTTCGGGCTGGACCAGGTGCTGGTCTGCGACGACCTCCGACTCGCCGAGCGCCGTTCGCTCCGGCCACTCGGCCTGTTCACCATGCTGCGCTTCGTCAAGGAGCCTGGCTTCGGGCTCGGCCCGCAAATCGCGGCGCGCAGCCTCAAACCGCGCGTTCCGGCGCGGATGCCGGTGCGCGCCAGGCTGCCCGAGCCGATCCGCGTCAGGATCAAATGGCAGGTGGCCCGGGGGCTGGTGCATTGCCGGCGTTTGCTTGACACCAATTATTGGCGCTCCCTATATCGGCGACTGCAAAGCCAATTGGCGGAGTAATATCCGTCCGATCGACGAATGGCGGAGTAGCTCAGCTGGTTAGAGCAGCGGAATCATAATCCGCGTGTCGGGGGTTCGAATCCCTCCTCCGCTACCATTTTTTTCGTCCAATCGTCTGCGGCAGTCGATGCCTCGCTCGTCAGGAGGAGCAGCGGGCAATACGCTGATCCGAAAAGTCCGCCCGCGATGACCGCAACTCCTTACTTCTCTATCGTGCTGGCGACGTATGGGCGCGGCGAACACATCAGACCGACGATCGAGTCAGTTCTCCGCCAGACCTATTCTGATTTTGAACTGATCGTCGTTGGTGACGGTTGCACGGACGAAACGGAGGAGGTGGTTCGCTCTTTCAGGTCTCGCCCGGTGAGTTGGTACAATCTAGAGCAAAACTCCGGCAGTCAAAGTTTTCCAAACAATCTCGGGATCAAGAAGGCGATCGGAAAGTGGATTGCATATCTCGGCCATGACGACATCTGGAGCCCAAACCACCTCGCCGCGTTGCGCGCTTTGGCGCAATCCGAAAGCGAATTGGATTTTGCGGTTAGCGGCTGCATCTCTTACGGTCCCAAAGGCAGCGAAATATATTTCATCACGGGGCTCTTCGATTCCGACCGCGCCCAGTTCGAGCATTTTTTTCCGCCATCTTCGCTGGCACATAGGCGAGGGATCGTCGATGTGATCGGTTGGTGGCGTGACCCGCGAACGGTAACCCCGCCCGTCGATTGTGATTTCCTCCTGCGTGCCGCTCATGCGGGGATGCGATTTGCATCCACCAAGGAAATCACGGTGCACAAATACGTGGCGGCCCAACGCTACCTATCTTACCTAAGGCCCGACTCCGCGGAGCAATGGAGGGCGCTCGAGGGCGCCCACCGCGTCACTCCTGAGTCGTTGGGCGAGATAGTCGAGCAGAGTCGGCAGCAAAATCGGTTCATGAGCATGCGCTATGGGGATTACTCTGGGCTTAGGAACGGTCAGGCATTCGATCGCAATCGGCTCAACAAGGGCGTCTCGCGCCCCGATTTAACAGCGCTTAAGCACAGGATCGTTGTAGAGCAGACCGACGAGCCCCGGGGCTACGATTGGCACGACTTGAGGCAGGGTCGTCGTCGGTGGTCCAAGTGGTCGTGGGCCCTGGACCGGCTCGGCTTTGAAAGTGGGTCTCGCCCGTTCAGATGGTCGGGCCCGAGTCCTGAGCCAAAGATCTTGATCCCCTACACTTACCGGGGCGAAGTGCGAATAACCTTGTGCGTCCCCGCCATCGCCGCAGGCTCTCTCGATAACATCGGCATCGCGGTCAACGGGCGTCAAGTCGACTACGAGATTCAGAGGGCGAAAACAGGTAACCACACTTTGGCGTTCCAAACGCAGCTCCACGAATCCGATTATTCGATACTCGTGATCCACACACCGGAGATGGCCTCACCGAAGCCCGGGACAAGGCGGCGAGGGATTGCAGTCAGCGATATCATCATCGAGCCGGTTTAAAACCAGCGTGGGAGCTGAATGCTGAAACAAACCGGCTTGATTGGCTTTTTTGAGTGTGTCACCTTGACCTGCAACCGTATCCCGTGGGGGCGTGGTCAATGTTGTCGCCTGCCGACTTCGTCGACGATTCTCCTTGGGTTGAAGAAGGCCCCTTCCTCAAGGAAATTTCGATCGACAATCAAATCGAGGGTGTTCGACTGAACAGGCTCGTGACCCACAAAGACAGTCGTGGGGATCTGACCGTTCTCCTTTCGGATTTGAAAGGCCCTATTCTACCAATTCCGCACGTGTACAATGTTACCGCGGCTCCCGGTTCAATTCGAGCCTGGGTTTACCACAAGCGGCAGTCAGACAGGCTGGCGTTCACCAACGGAAACCTGCGAGTCATTCTTTATGACGTTAGAGCTCAGAGCGCGACGCGCGGCGCCCTCAACGTCATTGACGCTGGCGAGGCCAACAAGGTCCTTTTGACCATCCCGCCAGAGGTCGTACATGCGGTGCATAATCGTGGCGGTGCCGCGGCAACTTTCATAAACATGCCGACCCGGGCCTATGATCCGGCCAACCCTGACAAGAGCCGCCTTCCCCATGATCACCCCGGCATTCCTTATCGGTTCGATTAGAAGCTTGGTGCCTTGAAGGCGGCGAGAGCGTCCGTTTGTGTCTGTAACTGACCCTGGAGGGTCGAGAGTTTCGATCCGCAGGGAGCTTTCGCGCTAGCAGCCGATCCGGATACAATAAGGACAGTTGGCAAAGCCTAGCGCCCGTCGGAGAGATGGGCCGACGACCGCGCCGTTCCGGCGTGAGATGGATGCATCTTGGCTGTCCTCGAGCAACCGACCCAAAGACAGGGGCCGCCGCGCGGATCGGTCGTCAAGCGACCCGGCCTGCTCACGCTCGCTCCCGGCGAGGAGCGCTACACGGTGCCGGGGGGAGGGGCGATCGCCGTCGCGATCCATGCCGGCGACCGGGTGAAGCTTGTCAACGTCGAGGGCTTGCAGTCTGGCGAGGTCGTGGCCGCCGACGCAGCCGGCGTTGTCGATCCAGCCATTCTGGGAGTGCGAGGCAATGGTGAGGCGCGCGGCCTCAAGCACATCCTTGGCGGAGACAGCGAGAGTGCCCGCGCCGTCCGTGCCGGACTCGAGCGGCGCGGCATCGATCTCGCTGGCGCCCGCGCCGTCACGGTGTTCGGCGGCGACTCCCGCGCCGGAGATCAATGCGAATTCGCGGTCGCGCGCGACGGGCTCTTGGTGGTCGCCGCCCCGGGAGCGCCAATGCAAGCCGGCGCGCAGGACACCGCCACGCCGATCCGTCTCCATGTCATGCGCGCCCGACTACGGCCGGCGAGCGAAGCCATCCTGCCCGAGCCGCTGGCCGATCCGCTTCAGGATATCCGCATCCACAAAGCGACGGCCGGGGCCTATTTCGTGCGGGCCGGCGAATATATTCAGATCATCGACGTCGCCGGCCGCCAGTGCACGGATTTCCAATGCTTTGCCGCGCGCAAGCTCGATCAGGGAATCGAGCGTCCGCTTGACGTCACCGCGACGCGCTCGCTGGTGGGACAAAGCTATCCGCTGCCCGGCCTGTTCTCCAAAGCCTTCGATCAGGAGATGCAGCCTTTGGTGGAGGTGGTGCGCGACACGGTCGGACGCCACGATGCCTTCGGGCTCGCCTGTTACGCGCGCTATTACGAGGACCAGGGCTATCCCGGCCACGTCAACTGCACCGACAATTTCAATAAAGAGCTCGCGCCTTATGGCGTCGCCGCGCGCAAGGGGTGGATGGCTATCAACTATTTCTACAACACCGGCATCGACGCCAACAACGTGCTGTACTTCGATGAACCGTGGTCGCGGCCGGGCGATTATGTACTTCTGCGGGCGCTGACTGATATCGTCTGCGTGTCCTCGGCCTGCCCCGACGACATCGACCCGGCCAATGGGTGGGAGCCCACCGACATCCATGTTCGCACCTATTCCGACAAGCAGCGCTTCTCGAGGGGAGTGGCCTATAGGATGACCCCCGACGCCGAGGCCGAGCTCACCCGCGAGACGGCGTTTCACCCGCGCTTTTCCGCGCTGACACGCAGCTTCGTCGAATATCGCGGTTATTGGTTGCCGACCCGGTTCAGCAATGATGGGCCGGTAGCGGAATACTGGGCCTGCCGTCAGCGCGCGGTCATCATGGATCTGTCGCCGCTGCGCAAGTTCGAAATCACCGGCCCCGACGCCGAGGCGCTGCTGCAATACACGCTCACCCGCAATGTGCGGAAATTGGCTGTGGGGCAGGTCGTCTACACCGCCATGTGTTACGACCACGGCGGCATGATCGACGACGGCACGCTGTTCCGTCTCGGCGACAACAATTTCCGTTGGATCGGCGGCGTGGACTATGGCGGCATTTGGCTGCGCGAGCAGGCC
The DNA here is from genome assembly GCA_963798815.1 of uncultured Alphaproteobacteria bacterium. GTDB lineage: Bacteria > Pseudomonadota > Alphaproteobacteria > Rhizobiales > Methyloligellaceae > Methyloceanibacter. The sequence goes on along the minus strand of CAWCUW010000002.1, from coordinate 1,075,377 downwards.
GAGAAGCTCGGCCTCAAGGCGTGGGTGCGATCCTCGACCGACCAGTTGCACAACGTGGCCGTACAGGGACCCAAGAGCCGCGAGATTCTTCGCGAGGTGATCTGGACGCCGCCGGCGCAACCCTCAATAGAAGAGTTGGGCTGGTTCCGCTTCACCATCGGGCGCTTCGGCGGCTATGACGGCCCGCCGGTCGTCGTCTCGCGCACAGGCTATACCGGCGAGCTCGGCTACGAGGTCTTCTGTCATCCCAAGGATGCCCTCACCGTGTTCGACGCCATCTCCAAGGCGGGAGCGCCGCACGGGCTCATGCCGCTCGGACTCCAGGCGCTCGACATGCTGCGCATCGAGGCGGGGCTCGCGTTTGCCGGCTACGAGTTCTGCGATCAGACCGACCCGTTCGAGGCCGGAATCGGCTTCACCGTGCCGCTGGCCTCGAAGAACGACGACTTCATCGGGCGCGATGCGCTGATGCGGCGCAAAGCCCATCCGCAGCGAATGTTGGTCGGCCTGGAGATGGAGGGCGATGAGGCGGTGGGGCACGGCGATTGCGTGCATAGCGGCCGCGCCCAAGTCGGCGTCATCACCAGCGCCACCCGCTCACCGGTCTTGAAAAAGACCATCGCGCTCGCCCGCGTCGACGTGACGAGCGGGGAGCTTGGCACGCAACTCGAGGTCGGTAAGCTCGATGGGGAGCAGAAGCGTCTGCCCGCACGCGTGGTGCGCTTCCCCCATTTCGATCCGGAGAAGACGCGGGTCCGCTCCTAGCCCGGAACGGCGAGCCTATTCCGCGGCGGCCTTGCCCTTGACCGCAAGGAACGCCTTCATCGAGTCGTCCAGCGCTTCGAGCCACGGCGTGTGGTGCACCGGCGCCATGGTTCCCGTGCACGGCGATTTGAACGCCTTGTTGCGGTAGCCGAGGATGGAGTGCTCCTTGTCGTGCTCCCACTCCCTGAACTCGTCGACCGTCATATCGATGTCGAATTTCGGGTAGTCGGTCGCCGCGCATAGGTCGCGCACATAATCGGCCTGGAAGTCGATCTTCTCGAACGCATCCTTGAGCGCCTCTTCGCGCGCCACCCAGGCATTGTCGTCCTTCACCATCTCAGCATGCGAGGGCAGCTTGATGCGCCCCATGATCACGTCGCGCGCGTACCACGCCTGCGCGTCGAACATCGAGAAGGTGTAGAACTGGTCCTGCATGCCGAGATAAGTCAGCTTCGGATTGTCGAGCCAGAAGATGCCCTTATAGAGGTGCGGCGGATGCATGCGGTTATGCGTGCGAAGCTTCAGTTCATCGGCAAGGAACGGGAAGTGGTGCTGATAGCCGGTGCAGAGGATGATAGCGTCGAACTCCTTGCTCGACCCATCCTTGAAGCTGACAGTCTTGCCCTCGATGCCGGTCAGCAACGGACGCTCGTCGACGGTCGCGGGCCAATGGAAGCCCATCGGCACGGTGCGCCAGCACATGGTGACGGATTTCGCTCCGTATTTGTGGCATTGCAGGCCGATGTCCTCGGCCGAATAGCTGGCGCCGACGATCAGCACGTTCTTGCCCTTGAATTCGTCAGCGCTGCGGAAGTCGTGCGCGTGCATGACGCGGCCAGGAAAGGTTTCGATGCCGGGGAAGTAGGGCACGTTCGGGGTCGAGAAGTGACCCGTCGCCACCACCACCCAATCGAAGGTGTCGCTGTGATGCGTGCGGTCGGGCAGCCGCTCGGTCGTCACCGTGAACTTGCCTGACGCCTTGTCGTAAGAGACGTGACGCACCGCCGTGTTGAACTGGATCATTGGCCGGACGCCGGCTTGCTTCGCGCGCCCGACGATGTAGTCGTACAGCACCTCGCGCGGCGGGAACGACGGGATCGGCTGCTTGAAATGCTGGTCGAAGGTGTAGTCGGCGAACTCCAAAACTTCCTTCGGTCCGTTCGACCACAGATAGCGATACATGCTGCAATGGACCGGCTCGCCGTTCTCGTCGAGACCGGAGCGCCAAGTGTAGTTCCACAAGCCGCCCCAATCGCTTTGCTTCTCGAAGCAGACGATCTCGGGGATGTCCGCCCCCTTGCTCTGCGCCTGCTGGAACGCACGCAATTGACTGAGGCCGCACGGACCGGCCCCGATCACGGCAACACGAGCTGTCATGATTCAACTCCCTCACTCGCTGCAACTTGTCGCTCTCAAGATTACATCTAGTCGCGGGCGACGACCACACCTTCCGAAAATTTCCGTTGCTCTAGGTCTGCGAAGTTAACCCAAAGTGGTTCCGCTAAACCAAAGTGGGTCCTATTGTCCTGCAGTCAGTAACCGGTCTAAGCTTTCATTTCGCATTGCCCTCACAAGCGGCGCCTGAACGGGCAAGGAGCGGTGAAGCGGGTCGGCCGATCCGACGGTCGGACCCCGTTCGAGTCGGAGGGTGCAAGATGACGATCGAAGTAGCGTTCGGCGCGATGAACCGCCGCCAGTTTCTCGTAACCACCTCTGCTGCTGCGCTGATGGCCAGCGTGTCCATGCCGAAGATCGTGTTCGGCGCCGACAAAGTCGTGAAGATCGGTTTCCTGGCGCCACTGACCGGCGCCGTCTCCGCCTGGGGCAAGCCGGGTCTTGATGGCCTGCATATTTGGGGCGACCGCGTCAATGATGCGGGCGGCATCCCGATCGGGGGCGAGAACTATAAAGTCGAGTTCGTCGCCTATGACGACGAGTACGATCCGGGCAAGGCGCGCACCGGCGCCGTCCAGCTCATCAAGGAAGACGGCGTCAAGTTCATCATGATGCTTGGCGGCGATCCGTGGCCGGGCGCGTCGCCGGTGGCCGAGAAAGAGAAGATGCTGGTGTCGACGCTGCTGCCGAGCGATCTGACGCCCGACACGACGATGCTGGTCGCGCCTTGCGAGGTGCATCCGATCTACAACGTCACCGGCGTCGAGTGGCTGGCGGAGAATAAGCCCGATCTAAAGACCGCCGTCATCTGCGCCCAGGACGACTCCCTCGGCAAGCCGTCGGTGGCGACCTATCTCGCGGCGTTCGAGGCGGCGGGGATCAAGGTTCTCGGCGATCCGATCTTCTTCGACCCGGCGACGACCGACTTCGCGCCGATCATGTCGAAGATGCTGGCCTTGAAGCCGGACATCCTCTGCCTCGACACCTGCTACGCCGACTATGTGCACCCGCTCACCGAGCAGGCGTTCCAGCAGGGCTTCAAGGGTCAGATCATCTCCTGCACCGCCGATTTCTACGGCAAGATGATCGACAAGACCTCCAAGGAGTTCATGGAGGGCTTCATCTTTCAGTTCCCGGATTTCGACGACCCGGCGCTCAACGAGCCGCAGATCAACTTCAAGGATCCCAACGGGTTTTACGAGGAGTACAAGAAGCGCTTCGGCGAGGGCGAATGGAGCGCGGTGTCGTGGGAATACTCCTCCATCATGGACTTGTGGTCCGGCGCCGCAACGACGGCCGGCAGCTCCGATCCGGAGGCCGTGCTCAAGGCGATGAAGGACGACGGCAAAGGCAAGCATATCTTCGGCGAGGCCGAGTGGTGGGGCAAGGAGCTGTTCGGCATCGACAACGCCCTGGTCGGCAACTGGCCGGTGGTCGTCATCGTCGACGGCAAGGCCAAGATCAAGCAGTACAAGTCCATCCCTGAGTGGTGGGGCAAGCACAAGGATCTCCTGATCAAGCACATGACGGCGCTCGACCAGATGTACTTCCAGCGCAAGTAGGCTGGTCTTTCTTCCGGCGTGGCAGCGTTGGTCGGCTTCACGACCGCATGACAGCATGTTGCTGCTCCTCGCGCCGAGAGCGCATGGATAACTCGAAGAATGCCGAGCTGCGCCAGCCTGTGGCAAATGTGGGTGGCTAGGATCCGTCGCGGAGCTTGGCGATGAGCCTTGATCTGTTCCTGCAGACCGTCGTGAATGCGACCTATGCCTCGAGCTACATGGCGCTCATCGCCGTAGGTTTGGTCCTCATCTTCGGCGTGATGGGAGTGATCAACTTCGCCCATGGCGAGCTTTATATGGCGGGAGTCTATGCCGTCGTCGCCCTTTACGCCGGGCTCGGCATTCCCTTCTTTCTTGCCGTCTTCATCGGCCTCATCTTCGTCGGCCTGCTCGGCCTGCTTATGGAATACGGCCTGTTCCGACCGTTGCGCGACAATCCGCTCGGTGGACTGATCGCCTCGATCGGATTTCTATTGATCTTGCAGACGATCGCAGTGCTCGGCTTCGGCGTTCAGATGGAGCATGTGCCGCCGTCGACGCAAGGCAAGATCGTGTTTTCGGATGGTGTGGTGCTCACCTATCAGCGGCTCTACGTCATTGTCGCCACCATCATTCTGTTGACCGCGCTGTGGCTGTTCCTGCGCAAGAGCAAGTTCGGCTGGGCGCTGCGCGCTTGCGCGCAGGATCGCGAGGCGGCCGCCCTGCAGGGCATGTCGATCAACGATACCGCCAGGCTCGCCATGTTCATTGGGGCGGCTCTCGCCGGTGTCGCCGGCGCGCTGACCGCCCCACTCGTCGCGCCGACCCCCTATATGGGCCACCCGGTGATCATCACCGCTTTCATCATCATCATCGTCGGTGGCGTCGGCTCGCTGGAGGGCGCGGTGCTCGCGGCCATCCTCTATGGCTTCGTCAATACCTTCATGACCACGATCTACGACGGAACGCTCGCCAATATCGTCGGCCTGCTGCTCATGCTCGTGGTCTTGATCGTCAAGCCAACGGGTCTGTTCGGAGCCAAGGAACGTGCCTGAGCGCGCCCCCGGCACCGGACTGCTCTGGGCGCTCGGCATGGTCTTGCTTGCGGCGCTGATCTTGGTGCCGCATCTGCTGTCGGTGTCGCAGAAGGAGATCCTCGTCCTTCTGGTCATCAACGTGCTGCTGGTGTCGAGCTACCGGCTATTGACGCTCACCGGGGAGTGGTCGCTTGCGCATGTGGTGATCATGGGCGTGGGCGCGTATGGCTCGGCGCTCGTCTCCAAGGAGCTTGGGTGGCCGGTGCCGCTATCGATGCTGGCGGGCTCCGTGATGGCGGCACTGCTCGCCTATCTGTTGAGCTTCCCGCTCTTCCGCATGAAGGGCTTTTACTTCTTGATTGGCTCGTTCGCCGCGGGCGAGATCATCCGGCTGATCTGGAAGTGGAGCGACCTCACGTGGCTGTTCGGCGGGCCGAAGGGCATCAAGCTGATTCCGCCATTCCCGGACATCAAGCTGCTCGCTATCGATATCGATTTCTACGACCCGGTGAATTACTACTATCTCTGTCTCATCGTGGTGTCGATATCGCTGGTCATTCTCTACCGCGTCGAGCGCTCGCGCATCGGCCTGACCTTCCATGCCATTCATTGGCAGGACAAGCTCGCCGAATCCGTGGGCGTCGACACCTTCCGCTATCGCACGCTGGCCTTCGTCATCTCCTCGTTCTTTGCCGGCCTCGCCGGCGCGCTCTATGCCCATTATGTCGGCACTGTGAACCCGAACCGGTTCAGCGTCGAGGAGATGACCTATGTGCTGATCTGGGCCATCGTCGGCGGAACCGCGACATTCTATGGCCCAATCCTCGGTGTGGTTACGCTGACCATTCTCAACGAAGTCGTGTTGCGCGCCCTCGGGGTGGATCAAATGCGGCCGATGTTTTATGGCGCGATCCTGATCCTGTTTATTCTGTTCCTGCCGAACGGGTTGGAGAGCTTGGTGGTCAAGACCAAGGAATGGATCGCCGGGCGCAGGCAGAAGCGCGCGCTGGCGGAGCAGCCGGCCGAGTAGCCGAACTGGCTTGCCTTCATTGGGGGCTGGCGTCGGGTGCGGGCGGGGCGAGCAGCAGGAACGCGGCCGCCATCAGCTTGCGCGTATCGTTGAGCATGGCAGGACGTTCGCGCCGCCAGCGTGCCAGCGCGTCGGCGCCGCTTGTGGCATGCGCACCCCCGGATGCCATCAACGCCTCGCTCCGCGCCGTCGCCTCGGCAGCGATTTCCCGCCAGCGTTGCTGCCACCTGGCGCGATAGGTGTCGCGATGGAGGGCTTCCATGCGCATATGGAACAGCGAACTGCGCGCCATGCGCGGCGCCTCCATGTGGGCGATCCATCCATGCGATTGCCGCCACACATCGAGCGCTTCACGAAACAAGAACGTGCAGTCTTCGCCTTGGCCGGACAGGGCGAGGCATATGCCGTAATTGGCGAGACTGGTGCCGAGGCGAGGATCGGTCGGCTTGAAGCTGGTTCTCGCCAGTTGCAGCGCTTCGCCGGCGGCGTCCTTGGCCTTGGCGCGCTCCTCGTGGGCGAAGGAATCGGCGGTGCGTTCCGCGGTTTTCTCCCAGGCGAGATCGGCTTCGCTCCAGCCCGCCTGGAGAAGCTCTTGCGGACTCCAGGTTTCAGCCACCAAGATAAGCGCGCCTCACATGCTCATTGTCATGCAGCTCGTCGGCGGGGCCCTTGAGAGCAACGCGCCCGGTCTCGAGCACATAGGCAAAGCGCGCAAGCCTGAGCGCGAGCTCGGCGTTCTGTTCGACGAGCACCACCGGCACGCCGCGCGCAACGATCTCGCGAATGATCCGGGCGATCTCCTGCACCAGGACCGGTGAGAGACCCATGGTCGGCTCGTCGAGAACCAGCATTTTCGGCCGCGACATGAGCGCCCTGCCGATGGCGAGCATTTGCTGCTCGCCGCCGGAGAGGGATCGCGCCCATTGCTTGCGGCGCTCCTTCAGCCGTGGGAAATGCTGGAATACCTCGTCGAGATCCTTGTCGATCTCCGCCTTGTCCGAGCGCAGGAACGCGCCGGTGCGCAGATTCTCCTCGACCGTGAGGTTGGGGAATACGCGGCGGCCTTCGGGCACATGGGCGATGCCGAGAGCCACGATCTTCTCCGGCGGCAGCCCGTCGATGCGCTGGCCGGCGAACACGATCTCGCCCTTGCTGATACGCGCCAGACCGGAAATCGAACGCAAGGTCGTGCTCTTGCCCGCGCCATTGGCGCCGATGATGGTGACGATGCCGTCTTCGGGCACGGCCATGTTGATGCCCTTCAGCGCCGCCACCTTGTGATAGTGGACATGCAGGTCGCTGATCTCAAGCAGCATCAACGGCGCTCCCCAGATAGGCCTCGATCACGGCACGGTTGGTCCGCACCTCGTCCGGCGTTCCTTCCGCCAGGCGCGTGCCGAAGTTCATGACGGTGATGATCTCGCATAAGCCCATCACCGCCTGCATGTCGTGCTCGATCAACATGATGGTGACCCCTCGCTCGTCGCGCAGGCGGCGCACGAGTGAGGCCATCCGCCTGGTCTCTTTTGCGTTCATGCCGGTGAACGGCTCGTCGAGCAGCATGAGCTTGGGGTCGGCGGCCAGTGCCACGGCCATGCCCAGCGCGCGTTGGTGACCGTGGGGCAGGTTGGAGGCAAGCTCGTCGGCGAGCTCCCGCAAGCCGAAGAACTCAAGGATGTCGAGCGCTTTCTCATCAGCGGCAGCTTCGGTGGCGCGGTCGCGCCCCAAAATGCGATTGACGAGGCCGCTCTTGGCGCCGCGGTGACAGCCGAGCCGGACGTTGTCGAGGACACTCAGCTGATGAAACAGGGTGGTGCCCTGAAAGGTCCGGATCAGCCCCAGCTCGGCGAGGCTGCTGGTCGCGTGCCCGGAGATGTCTTGCCCCAAATAGGTGATCTTGCCGCGCGACGGCGCATAGAAGCCGCTGATTACATTGAAGGTGGTCGTTTTGCCGGCGCCATTGGGGCCGATCAGCCCGTGGATCGATCCCGGGTAAACATCGAGGTCGAAGTCGTTGACGGCAACGATGCCGCCAAAGGTTCGAACCAAGTTCCGGACCTGGAGAACAGGCTGTTCGGTTGGCGGCGTTGAGCTCATACAAACAGACCGGCCTCGAGGCGGTGTTACTCTCCCGCCTAATTTTCCACGATCCCGGTCCAGTTTCATTAGCTAATTTTGCCGCAAAACGGTCCTCGCCGGCGCGACGGCTTGAGGCCCGCTTTGGCTCACTCATGGCGAGCCTGTCGCGTCTGACGTGAAGCCGAACTCCAGGCCATTTGCCGCGCGATTTTAGTCCGACCCTGTGATCCATTGGCCACATGTCAACGGCAGGTACTTTGCTAAGCTGACGCTCCGTGGGGCCTAGGTTGGGGGATGCGACATGCCGAAGATTGAACGGGTCGAGTTCGACAAGCTGCTGGGGTTTGAATTGGTCACCCGAGAGCTCGTGAACGAGTTCGACTTTCAAGACGAGACTGTCAGCGCCAGGTTGGGCGCGAAAGTCGGGGCGGAGGCGATGGTCGCGCTTGACGTGGCCTACGATGCAGCAGTGAAGAAGGCTCGATAAGCTCGACTTCTTGTTGGCTTCGACCTTTGCGGACGCGGACGGGTGGAGCTTCACTCATCCGTGGCCGTCGGTTGTTTTTTCCGTCGGGCGTGATAATCCAGTTATGCCCGTCTTCAGAGCCTTTGCTAAGGTGCGAGGACTGCGACTTCGGGGGAATGAGCATGCGAAAATCTGATCGGATTGATTTTACTCAGCTTCTCGGCTTCGAGCTGGTGGCCGGCGAGCATCTTGACGGGTTGGACTTTCAGAATCAGACCGTCGGCGCGAGGCTTGGCGCCAAAGTCGGGATCGAGCCCGTGGCGGCTCCTCGGAAGGAGGTCGAATTTCGCAAGCTGCTCGGCTTTGCCGCTGTCGGTGGCGAGCTTGGCGACCATGTCGATTTTCAGGCCGACGCAATCGGGGCGAAGCTCGGCGCGAAAGTTGGGCTCGAACCCATCGGGACACCTCCAATTAAGGTCGAATTTCGCAAGCTGCTCGGCTTTGCCGCGGTCAGCGGCGAAATTGGAGACAAGGTAGATTTTCAGGCCGACGGAATCGGGGCGAAGCTCGGCGCGAAAGTTGGAACCGAGCCCATCGACCAGCCTTCGAAGAAGGTCGAATTTCGCAAGCTGCTCGGCTTTGCCGCGGTCAGCGGCGAAATTAGAGACAACATCGATTTTCAGGCCGACGCAATCGGGGCGAAGCTCGGCGCGAAAGTGGGGCTTGAGCCCATCACCCAGCCGCCAAAGAAGTTTGAATTTCGCAAGCTGCTCGGTTTCGCCGCGGTCAGCGGCGAAATTGGAGACAACGTCGATTTTCAGGCCGACGTAATCGGGGCGAAGCTGGGCGCGAAAGTCGGGCTTGAGCCCAACTCCCAGCCTGCAAAGAAGGTTGAGTTTCACAAGCTGCTCGGTTTCGCGGCTGCCAGCGCGGAGCTTGGAGACAACGTGGATTTTCAGGCAGACGTAATCGAGGCGAAGCTGGGCGCGAAAGTCGGAGTCGAAGCCTGGGTCGCCTGCGAGGACATGGCCGCCCACGACACCGGCGAGAGTGGGAAATAGCCCGCCCCGCTGGAGCTGAGCGAAGGCGTGTGCCTAGGTTGAGTTTGTAGGCGTGGAGGTCGATCTGTCGCTTATCGCCGAATCCATGGACGTCGCCGTGGAGGTGCCGCGTTGGGCACTTACGCCTTCGGTGCCGCGAGTTTTCGCGATCGATGAGGCCTTGCGCCTTCGCTTGGCGGAGTTGTTGGCGTATCTGGCGGAGGTCGAACCCTCACTGGACGCCCATTCGATGCTTGCCGACGTCGAGGAACGTCTCAGAGCCGGCCCAGTCTCCCCTTGGCTGTTTTGCCTTTATTCTAAGCTCGTTGCCGAGGTCGCCAAATCGCCGCGCGGCGATGTTTCCGCAGGCTTCGACTCCGTGGTGGAAGCGACGTCGCTTCCCGCCGACCCCGGCATCGTTTCCCTCGGCGATCGAACCGTCCCCGCCGCTTGGTGGGAGCATTTTCGCATCCTGTTCGATACGGATCGGCGGCGGCCATTTAGACCTACGACACCCAGCCCGGAAAGCCTTTCGGCATGCAAGCAGGACATTGAGGCGGGACTGGGCGTGCTGAAGCGAGCCGACCCGGACTTCCACGCAGAGGTGCAAAGTCTCACCAGGATGCTTGTCCTTGGCGCCCCAGCGAGTGATGACCCGGCGGACAATTTTAACGGAGCGTCGACCTTCTTCCTATGGGGAGCGTCATTGCTCAACGCTGATCTCAGACGGAGCTCCATCTCGATTATCGATCTGCTCGTGCATGAGAGTAGTCACGTGCTGCTGTTTGGAATTTCCGCAGACGGCGCTCTAACCGAGAATAGTGGTAATGAACGTTACGATTCTCCGCTCCGCACGGACCAGCGGCCGATCGACGGCATTTTTCACGCCTGCTTCGTTGCGACGCGCGTGCATCTCGCCATGAGCCGGATACTCGAGAGCGGCACGTTGACACCGGCGGAGGCCAAGATTGCCGCCGACCGTGCCAAGTACAACGCAGACGCGGCTCAGACGGGGATCGAGGAACTCGATCGCCATGCCCGATTGACCGAGCTTGGTATCGAGGTTCTGGGCACGCTTCGTTCATACTGGGCCGGCAGACCTGCGCTTTGAACGCGCTGCGTGCATGACCGACCGCATACGCGATATGTTGCTAATTGCGCTGCGCGCCGGCCGGCACGGCGCCGCGCCTACCGGCCCCCTGGCTGAGGCTGTGAATGCCGGCGACCGGCAGCTGCGGATCGATCAGCTCCGCTTTGACAGTTTGGCCTGGATGGAGTTTTGCATTTCTGTTGAGCTTCAATCTGGTCAAGAGCTGACTCCCGAGGATATCGAAAAAATGAGCCACGTGTTCGAGATCGAGGAGTGGCTACGGGCGAGGCTGTAGGCATGCTTACGACCTCCTCGCAAGCGTCAGAATATTTGCCGCTTGCCTTGCGCTGTAGAAGCAAGAATGAGTTCAATCTGCTGCATATCGCCTTCGAGAATATCCTCGCACCCATCGAGTTTTCCCATTTTATGGATCTCGTGTTGACGCAGCAGCTGCCGCAGCGGACTTATGAATGGTTGAGGAAAATCGCGGAGCTGAGTCCGGGGCTGTACGACTCACCCCAAGGCTTCAGGCGAGAGACTCTGGCAGAAAATTTGGTGTTCTATAGCGATCCTAGCCAGGACACGGCAGCCAAGAGCCTCCTCGTTGGATTTGCCGGCAACGCGCGGCGACTGATGATGCCGATCGCCATTTTCCTCCAATCCTTAGACTCGTGCGTTTGGGATGTGTTGTTGCTGAGGAAAGGAATGGAGCAGAAAAGCTATTCAGAGGGTGTGCACGGCGTTGCGGACAGCTTTCCAAGCCTTATCGAGTATGTGCAAACAGCGGTGTGTATGGAGAAATACAGCCGCGTGGTAACCTATGGGACGAGTGGAGGAGGGCTCCCGGCAATCTTGGCGGCGGTGCTTCTGCGATCCGCTCGCGGCATTTCGATTTGCGGGGCACCGCCAAGTCTGCCGCTAGAGCCGTGGCTCGCATCGCAGCTCGCCGTGTGTCGGGAGTACCCGGAAGCAGCCCCCCAACTTCAGTACGTTTATGGCGCAAATAGCCCAGCCGATATCGACGCCGCCTTATCGCTGCAAAGCCTATTTGGGGGCAAGCTACATCCGGTTGCGGGCGTTGATGACCACTATGCTTTGAAACCGATGCTAAAGGATGGTGAGTTCCCGGCTTTTCTAAACGAGGTGCTGGGCTAGCTTCGGGATCCGAGGGCCGTCGCATGCAGATTGCTTCCACCTACGCCAACTTGAACGCTGTGGCGTCGCGTCAGCCAGAGCATGCGGCGCTCGTCTTCGAGGATTTGCGCATCACGTATGGCGATTTCGCCGAGCGGGTCACGGCCTTTGCTGGCTGGCTGCTCAATGAAGGCTTTGTGCCCGGGGAGGTTGCCGGAATTTGCATTCGCGACGAGGTCAACCATCTGGTCGCTGCCATGGCTGTGCTGTGCATGGATACGGCGCAGATCAGCCTCGGCGCGCACGAGAACGGAACCACCAAGCGCGCGCTCGCGGACAGAGTTGGCGCGACTCAGCTCATCGTTGAGACGCCGGAGACTTGGATGCAGGGCTTGAGGACGATCGCGATGCCTTCGGGCGGAGCGCGCGTCATTCACGGCTTTCAGCCCAAGCTGCCAAGCGCCGTCTGTCAAGGCCGCGCGATCGACTCGATCGCGATCTATCAGAACACCTCCGGCTCGACCAACGTTCCCAAAACCTTCGGAATTTCGCTCGAGCGAATGGACATCCTGTCGACCCGCTATGCCGGGGATGAAAATGAGCGGCGGGTCCTGCGGACGGGGTCAATAGAATTCGACGCGCATCGTCTGCATCGTCTGTGTTCGCTGCTTGCCGGTAACAGCGCTCTTTTTCTCCGCCATCTCACACTGCAAAACGTCGTTCGGTTCTGCGAGCGTAATGAGGCGACCGCCCTGCATATGGGCGGCTACAAGCTTGGCGCTCTCGTGCGGTCGGGAGGGCAAGCCGGGCGGCTTCCATCGTTCACGTCGATTCACACCGGAGGGGCGCGGGTGCCTGGGCAACTACGCAAGGATCTCCGACGCACGCTGACCGAGAATATTTATGTGATCTATGCCACCAGCGAAGTCGGCTTGATCTCTTGCGCAACTCCCGATCAACACGAGAGCTTCCCGGAAGGCGTAGGGTTCCCGGCCGACGGTTTGATCCTCGAAATCGTCGGGTCCGACGGCGAGCAGGTCGCATCCGGCGAGATCGGCGAGATCCGCGTGCGGAAGCGTGGTTTGCCCAAAGGCTACATTGCCGCGCCGGGCGCTCATTCCAATTTCCACGAGGGATGGTTCTGTCCGCGCGATCTCGTGTCGTTGATGCCGGGGGAGCCACTTATCTTCCATGGCCGCGCCGACGACGTCATGATCCTCAACGGCATTAACATCTTCCCGTCAGCCATCGAGGATACTCTGGAGAGCCACCCAGATGTCAAAGAGGCGGTCGCTTACGCCATCAAGTCGCGCGTTCACGGCGAGATTCCCGTCGCCGCCGTCGTTCTGAACGACACCGCCGAGACGGGCGTGGCCGCGGATCTTCTGAGCCACTGCCGACAGGCTCTTGGAATTCGCGCTCCACGTCAGATCATCGTGGTCGATCGCATACCGCGCAATGCAGCCGGCAAGCCGCTCCGGAGAGAACTCTCCGCGTCTTAGCAAAAGGGACCGCTCGTAGCGCCCTTTCTCGTGGACTGTGATGATTCAGCTACACTGCGGCTTATGAGGATTTGGTAGGTTGGTCGTTCACACGCCCAGGGGAAGACATGATGCAAAAGGCTGACAAGATTGATTTCACGAAGCTGCTCGGCTTCGAGACGGTCACCAGCGAATGGTCCGAGGCGCTCGACTTTCAGGATGAAACGCTCGGCGCAAAGCTCGGCGCGAAGGTCGGCGACGTGGAGGCGCTAGCACCCGAAAGCCGCTGAAGATCCCAAACGGCAATTGGCAGGGTGGGATCGCAGGGCTAGGGTCCGGCGATGGAACCGCCTAGCGTCGTTGCCGGCGTCGTGCTCGCGGGCGGCCGGTCGAGCCGCATGGGTGGGCCGGACAAATGCCTCGCCCCGCTCGCCGGAAAGCCCATTCTTGCCCATGTCATCGCGCGGCTCGCGCCGCAGGTCGCCGCGCTGGCGATCAATGCCAATGCCGAGCCGGCGGGCTTTGCCAGCTTCGGGCTGCCGGTCATTGCCGATAGGGTCGCGGGCCATGCGGGTCCGCTTGCGGGCCTACATGCGGCGCTCGCCTGGGCGCGGCAGTGCGGCGCAAACATCCACTATGTCACCACGGTCGCCTGCGATACGCCGTTCCTGCCCGAGGACCTCGTCGGACGCTTCCTCGGGGCGATGGAGGAGACGGGGCGCGAATGCTGCGTGGCGCGCTCGGGCGCAGGCGTGCACCCGGTAATCGGGCTGTGGCCGATTGGGATTGCCGGCAAGCTTGAGGCCGCGCTCGATCAGGGTCGGCGCAAGGCAAGCGCCTGGGCCGAGCAGCAAGGCGCCGTGGAGGTGTTTTTTCCGCCGATAAGATTAGGCGGCCGGGCGATCGATCCCTTTTTCAACATCAACCGGCCTGAGGATCTCGCCGAGGCCAACGCGTTGCTGGCGGCGGGACTGAGCTCAGGGACTGATGCGCGTGATCTTCGAACCTTCCAGCGTCAGATTGTACATCAGGCCCTTCTGATCGAGGATGAAGCCGATCACCGGGCTCACGACCTTGTCGGTGTCGATCGAACCGCCGATCCCCACGGTGATGACCGCCACCGAACCGTCGACGCCGACCTTCCAACCGGCCCTTTGATCGAACCCGCGCAGCGCATCCTCGGTCATGAACATGATGATGACCGAACGCTCTTGCACGCCGAGCTGAAAGCCGAAGGAGGCCGAGACGAGATTGTAGTAGCCGACGACCCGGTGCTGCGTGAGCAGGATTCCCTCGCCATATTCACCGCCAAAGCCGATTCCGGCCTTGATCACGGACGGGAAGACCAGAATGCCGGCCGCCTTGTTGGCCAGCTCGCGCGCACCTGAAACCTGGTCGACAAAGCTATGCAACGTCGCGTTGGCATCGGCTTCGATCTTGGCGGCCGAAGCGGCCTCGCCCGCATGCGGGGCCGCAACCAGCGCCGCGATCATAAACAGAGCGAGGCGCGATGCTTTGAGCAGGGTATTCATGGGCAAAGCCTCCCGTGGAATTGCCTTTATCAGCCTGACACTGCCATAAGGGCAGCCCATAGATGGCCGGAATGTGGCTTCAGGCGACGTGAGTGGCGAACTCGCCCTTGACCCGCTCTGGATGCGTGAAAATTTCGAACCCGTCCTTGCGCGCGATCGCCACCAGCGTCATGCCGCAGGCCTCGGCCATGCGCACCGCCAAGGCCGTCGGTGCCGACACGGCGACCAGCACGGGAGCGCCGATCATCGCCGATTTCTGCACCATCTCGATGGAGACGCGGCTGGTCAGCACCACGAGCCCGGATCGTGCGCTTATGTCTTCACGGGCGAGCGCGCCGGCAAGCTTGTCGAGCGCGTTATGGCGGCCGACATCCTCTCTGACCGCGACCAGGCCGCGCTCCGGCTCCCAGAAGCCGGCGGCGTGGACGGCATGGGTCTCGCGATTGAGGAGTTGCAAGGAGAACAGCGAGTCGACCGCGGTCATGATCTGCTCCGGCGTGAAGACGCGACCTTTGCCGACTTGCGGGGGCGGCCGCATCGCCTCGGCCAGGCTCTCTACGCCGCAAAGCCCGCAGCCCGTGGGACCGGCCATCTTCCGCCGGCGGCCCAAGATCTCCGCGGCCTCGGGCGCCTTCAGCCAAATGCGCAATTCGACGCCCATCTCCTCCTCGACGATGTCGATTGTATTGATGGCATCGAGCGAAGGGATGACGCCTTCGGTCAGGCTGAAGCCGATGGCAAAGTCCTCGAGGTCTTGTGGGGTGGCCATCATCACCGCGTAAGACGCGGTGTTGTAGGTAATGGCGACAGCCGTCTCCTCGGGGATGGCGCGCCCACCCTCGGCGGTTCCGGAGGCGCGCCAAATGGAACGGAGAATGCGAACCACGGGTCGCAGCAAGGGCTTGCTCCGTCGAGCTGGATTGGGGGTGGAAGCTAGTCCGTTAGCCCAAGGGTTTCAAGCGATTGTGCCCTGGTGCGCGGCCCTGCCGCGCGCGTTGGCCGCGCTTTTGGTTTACAGTTCGAGGATGGCCAATAAGGCACTCGGAAAATCTTCGCTGGTTCGATCGACCGCGGTGGCGGCATGGGCTTTGGTGGCGCTGTTTGCGGGCGGCACTACGCTCACCGCTGCGGAAGAGAAGGATCGCAGCCCTTGCATCGAAGACGCCATGCTGGTGTTCGACGCCTCGGGCTCGATGGCCGGCAATCTCAATCAAGGAATCGCCACGACCATCCCGAGAATCAACGAGGTGAGGTCGGCGCTCGCCAAGGTGCTGCCGAGCATCACCCGCTTCCGCCGCGTCGGGCTCATCACCTACGGGCCTGGCCCCTATCAGCAATGCAACGTCCAGCTCGCTCTCAAGCCGTTGCCCGACGCAGCCGGGCTGATCATGCAGGAGGTGAACGCTCTGACGCCGGCCGGCAAGACGCCGCTCACGGCCGCGGTGGAGCAGGCGGCCGAAGTGCTCGATTACCAGAAGAAGCCCGGTCTCATCGTCGTGCTCACCGATGGCGAGGAGACCTGCGGCGGCGCGCCGTGCGATCTCGGCAAGGCGCTGCACGCGAGCGCGGTGCAACTGACCGTGCATATCATCGGCTTTCGCATGAAGGATTTCTCCTGGACCGGCGAGCAAAGTATCACCGATGCCAAATGCCTCGCCGAGCAGAATGGCGGGCTCTACATCACCGCGGAAAACCAGGAAGATCTGATCGAGGCGCTGAAGAAGACGCTCGGCTGCCCGATGCTATCGGAAGCCCTGCCGTAGACCCTGCAAGCCGCCGCTAGGTTCACTCAATACAACAGATATTGTTTGCGGAGCTCGGCGAACTCGCGCTCGCCGGCGCGCCAGCTCGCGACGATGTCGGCCAGCGGCGCCTGCTGCTCGATCTGCTCGCGCAGCTCGGGTGAGCCGGCCAGGATGTCGATCGGCATCTTGTCATGCTCGTATTCATAAGGCGGGTCGCGCCATTTGAACTGCTTCGGCGCCATGCCGTGGAACTCGCGCAGCAGCGACACGCCCACTTTGACCGGCGCGAAGTCCTGTCTCGACGTCACGTGGATTTGGCAGCCGCCGCAGGTCGTGCGCGCATGTTTCTGGAACGTGGGCTCGAAGATCGCCGGCCTGAAATGCACCCCGTCGAGACCGGCCGCGTTCATTCGCGCCGCGAAGCCGTCGGCATCGATCCAAGGCGCGCCCAGGAGCTCGAATGGGCGCGTCGTGCCGCGCCCTTCCGACAGCATCGTGCCTTCGAACAGCACCGTGCCGGGATAGACGATCGCCGTATCGAGGGTGGGCATATTGGGGGAGGGGATCACCCAGAAGAGGCCCGTGTCGTCCCAATACATGTCGCGCGACCAACCCTCCATCGCCGCGACCTCGAGCTCGGCGCCGATGCCGTGATGCTCGTTGAACAGCCGGGCCAGCTCGCCGATCGTCATGCCGTGCCGCATCGGCATGCGATAGAGCCCGACGAAGGATTCGTAGCCCGGCTCCAGCGTCGGTCCTTCGACCGCCACGCCGCCGATCGGGTTTGGCCGGTCGCAGACGATGACCGGGATGCCGGCGCGCGCCGCGGCGCGCAGGCAGTTCGCCATGGTGTAGATGAAGGTGTAGATGCGCGCGCCCACGTCCTGAATGTCGATCACCAGCACGTCGATCAGCGACAGCATGTCTTGGGTGGGCTCGCGCGTCTCGCTGTACAGCGAGAAGATCGGCACGTCGTACAGCGGATCCTTGCTGTGCGGCGTTTCGATCATGTTGTCCTGGAGGTCCGAGCGAAAGCCGTGCTGCGGCCCGAAGATGGCGGCCAGCGTCCAGTCGGGCGATGCGGCGAGGCGATCGACGATGTGCCGAAATTGGCCATCGATCGAGGCGTGATTGGCGAGCACGCCGACGCGCAAGCCCTTCAGGCGCGAGGAGGCGAGCAGCCGATCTGTGCCGAGCAGCATGGGTCAGGCGTTATCGCGCAAAAGGGGGGCGCGGCGCCCGAAATCAAGCTGCGTCATTGGGCCTCCCCCGGTTTCAAGGTGTTTTGCTTGCGCGCCGCTGACGGCGGGTTTGAAACTTCGATCATGCTATGGTAGTCGGCGGCGGGGCCGACAGGAAGACTGAGGGAACTGCCCTAAATTCAAGGAGAATCGAGGCTTGGCGGCGTCCAGGCCTCTCTGCCGCATGGGCCGGCTCCCTTGCTAGAATGGGCAAATGCGCTTTGGTGGGAGATCGCATGAGTAAAGACCGCACGCAAGCCATCCCGGCCTTTATCGACCTCGCGGCACAGCAGACCCATCTCGGCGACAGCGTCGAGACGGCAATCTCCGCCGTGCTGAAGCATGGCCAATTCGTGCTGGGGCCCGAGGTCGCCGAGCTCGAACGGCAGCTTGCGGCGTTCTGCGGGGCCAAGCATTGCGTGACCTGCGCCAACGGCACCGATGCGCTGACGCTGGCGCTGATGGCGGAGGGAGTCGGCAAGGGCGACGCCGTGTTCGTGCCCGCCTTCACGTTCGTCGCCACCGTCGAGGTGGTGGTCCTGTGCGGCGCGACGCCGGTGTTCGTGGATATCCGCCGCGACACGTTCAACATGGATATCGAGAGCCTCGATGCCGCGATCGGCGAGGCGAAAACGCAAGGACTCAAGCCGCGCTGCGTGATCCCGGTCGACCTCTACGGCCAGCCGGCGGACTACGACGCCGTCAGCGAGATCGCCAAGGCGCATGGCATGTTCGTGCTCGGCGACGCGGCGCAAAGCTTCGGCGCGAGCCTCGGCGGGCGCAAAGTCGGCACGCTCGCGGCATATACCGCGACGAGCTTCTATCCCTCCAAGCCGCTCGGCGGCTATGGCGACGGCGGCGCGGTTTTCACCGACGACGACGACAAGGCGGTCCGCCTGCTGGCGCTGCGCAATCACGGCAAGGGACCCGGGCGGCCGGATTTCGAATATGTCGGCCTCAACAGCCGGCTCGATTCGATCCAGGCGGCCATCTTGCTGCAAAAGCTTCGCCTGTTCCCCGGCGAGATCACCGCGCGGCAGGAGAAGGCCGATCGCTACAATCACGGCCTCGCCTCGGTGGTCGAGGTGCCGCTTCTGATGCCGGGCGCCACTTCGGTCTGGGCCCAGTACACCATCATCACCGAGGATCGCGACGGTCTCGCCAAGGCCTGCCGCGAGGCCGGCGTCCCCACGGCGATCCATTATACGGCCTCGCTCAATCGACTGCCGCCGTACCGGGACGTGCCCACGCCGCCGGCGGGGGTTCCCCAGGCGGAATGGCTGGCCGAACGCGTGATCAGCCTGCCGATGCATCCTTATCTTACCGATGCGATGCAGGATTTCGTCATCGGCACGGTGCGCGAGGCGCTGGCATCGCGCAAAGTGAGCCGGGCGCATGCGGCCGAGTAAGGCGCCCTTAGGGTCGGGGCGGGAGTAGCGCTGACATGACAGAGCGAATTCGCACGGCGGTGGTGGGGACGGGCTATTTCGGCCGCTTCCATGCCAACCATTATTCCCGCAATCCGCGCGCCCAGCTTGTCGCCGTGGTCGATAGCGACGCGGAGCGCGCCAACGCCGTTGCGACAGAGTTCGGCACCGAGCCTGCAACCGACTATCGCAGCCTGCTCGGCCGCGTCGATGCGGTCAGCATCGCCGTGCCGACGCCGCTGCACTACGATGTCGCCCGCGAGCTGATCGAGGGCGGCCTGCATGTGCTGGTCGAGAAGCCGATCACCGACAGCGTGGCCAGCGCGAACGCGCTCACCGAACTCGCCCAGGCGCGTAACCGAGTGCTTCAGGTCGGCCATATCGAGCGCTTCTCGAGCGCTTATCGAACGCTCGCCGAGATGATGACCGACCCGCTCTATTTCGAGAGCTACCGCATCGCGCCGTGGAAGAATCGCGGCGTGGAAGTGGACGTGGTGCTCGACCTGATGATCCACGACATCGACATGATCATCGGGCTGGCGAACTCGGCGGTGGAGAGCGTCGATGCGGTCGGCACGGCGGTGATCGGCCGCAATGTCGACCTCGCCAATGCGCGCATCACTTTCGCCTCGGGCTGCGTCGCCAATGTCACGGCGAGCCGGGTGAGCTACAAGACCGAGCGGCGCATGCGCGTGTTCGGCCGCAGCCACTATCTCAATTGCGATCTGGGCGAGGGGAAGATCTTCGGCTATCGCTTGCGCGGCGATCCCATGACCGAGGGGCTCGCCGCCATCGCCACCGAGACGCACGAGATTCCGAAGCAGGACAGTCTCGCCAACGAGATCGACTCGTTCCTCGATTGCATCGTCAACGGCACCAAGCCGCTGGTCGATGGCCGCGCCGGTTCCGAGGCTTTGCGCGTGGCGAGCATGATCAATCAGAGCATCGAGGACCATCTGGCGCGGGTGCAGGTCCCGCTCGGCCGGTCGGCGGCATCTCGCTAGGCCGCGCGGCCGTTGATGATGTCGAGCACGAGCTTGGCGGCGCGCTCGCTCGGCGGCGGCTCGGGATCGCCGAGCGCCTTGGCCACCTCGTCAAAGCCTTGCCGCTGACTCTCGCGTACGCCCTTGAAACTGAGGATCTCGGCCACGGCCGCGGCGAGCTTCGGCGCGGTGCACTCCTCCTGGATAAACTCCGGTACCACCAGCCGCCCGGCGAGCAGGTTCACCAGCGATGCGTGCTCGACGCTGACGCCCATGCGGCGGACGAGGAAGGCGGTGGCGGCGCTGACCTTGTAGGCCACCACCATGGGGACCTTGGCGAGCGCGAGCTCGAGCGTCACCGTGCCCGATTTGGCCAGGGCGGCGTCGGAGGCGGCGAAGGCATCGAAGCGCTCTTCCATCTCGGCGAACACGACCTGGAACGGCCAGGCTTGCGTCATGCTGCGCACGAGATCGGCCGCGGCATGCGCCACCGGGATGACGATGCGAAGGTCGGGATAGGCGGCCTTGAGGGCGAGCAGCGCCTCGCCGTAGACCGGGATGAGGCGTCGGACCTCGCCGGCCCGCGATCCAGGAAGCACGCAGAGGACCGTTGCATCCGCCGGCAGCCCATGCCGCGCCCTGAAGGCCGGGCCGTCGCCGCGATCCACCCCCGTCTCGATCGCCGGGTGTCCGACATAGGTCGAGGCAATGTCGTGTTTGGCGAAGAACGATGCCTCGAACGGCAGCAGGGCCATGATGTGGTTGACGCGCTTGGCGAGCTTCTTGACGCGGCCTGGACGCCAGGCCCAGAGCTGCGGCGCGACATATTGGATGATTGGAATGCCAGTGCCGCGCAGGTGATGGGCGAGCCTGAGCGAGAAGCTCGCCGAATCGACCGTCACCA
Organism: uncultured Alphaproteobacteria bacterium; assembly: GCA_963798815.1. Lineage (GTDB taxonomy): Bacteria > Pseudomonadota > Alphaproteobacteria > Rhizobiales > Methyloligellaceae > Methyloceanibacter. The sequence continues at coordinate 1,054,487 of CAWCUW010000002.1, read as the reverse complement.
CGGCATCAGGCTTGAGGCTGCGCGCCGCCGCCGTGGTCTGATTGATGCGTCTCACCAGGCGTGGCAGATGCGGCAACACCTCGGCCAGACCCATCACCGAAAGATCGCTCATGGGATAGAGGCTCTTGAGGCCCTGCGCTTCGCTTTGCGGGCCGCCGACGCCGGCAAAGCGAACGCGGTCCCCCGTCTCACGCCTCAGTGCGCCCATCAGCCGTCCGGCGAGATTGTCGCCGGAGGTCTCGCCGGCGACGATGAAGATCAGCGGCTCACGCCGGTCCATGTCCGCTCCTGACCTTCAGACGTCGCGCCAGGAGGAGAAGGTCGCGGCCTGGCCATGCCGCGTGCCATGCCTGTCGATCAACTCCCAGACCACGCCGTTCTCGATGACGAAGCGGCGGCCGGATTTGGCAATGCGCACGCCGCGATAGGCGGGCATGAAGCCGTCGCGCCGCACCTGATCGAGCAGTCTTTGTCGTTCCGCCTGGTCTTGGGGTTCGGCCGAGAGCCGCGAGGGCAGCGCCAAAAATTCGTCCCAAGAGTAGCCGAAACAGTCCTGGCCGCTCTGGTTGGCATAGATGAAATGCGGATCGGGGTCGGTCCCATGCGCGAGCACGACAAACGGCGCATGGCGATAGAGCCATGTCGCGTCGCTGTCGGGCGGCACGAGCGGCGTGCCAACGAGCCGCGCATAGCTCTCGGTCAGGAGCGCGAAGAAGCCTGCATCGGTCTTGCGATCGATGGCGTGTTGCCTGGTTGCGAGCGTCATGCGGTCGGTAGCCTTCGTCACAAGATGCTCTTGGCGTAGAGATCGGTGCGGCGGTCGCGGAAGAAACCCCACTCGGCGCGGTAGCGGGCGATGGCGTCGAGATCGAAGCTTGCCACCAGCACGCCTTCGTCCTGGTCGCCGAAGCTCGCCACCAGCGCGCCGGTATTGTCGGCGATGAAGGAATGACCGTAATAGCTCTGGGTGACGCCGTCATTGTCCTCGGTGCCGATGCGATTGGCCGCAACCACCGGCACGGCATTGGCGACGGCGTGGCCTTGCATCACCCGCTGCCATTGTCCGTGCGTGTCGAGGGTGAGGTCGTAAGGCTCCGAGCCGATGGCCGTGGGATAGAACAGGATTTCCGCGCCTTCGAGCACCATGGCGCGGGCGGCCTCCGGATACCATTGATCCCAGCAAATGCCGACGCCGATCGTGCCGGCTTGGGTCTTCCAGGTCTTGAAGCCGGTGTCGCCGGGACGGAAATAATATTTCTCCTGATAGCCGGGTCCGTCGGGGATGTGGCTCTTGCGATAGACCCCTAGGATCTCGCCGTCGGCATCGGCGATCGCCGCGCTGTTGTAATGGCGCGGCCCGTCCTTCTCGAAGAACGAAATCGGGATCACCACCTTCAGCGCCTTGGCGAGCGGAACAAGCGCGCGCACGGCGGGATGCTCATGCAGCGGGAAAGCGGTGGCGAACCATTTCGGGTCTTGCCGTGTTGGAAAATAGATCCCCTGGAACAGTTCGGACGGCAGCACGATCTGCGCGCCTTGGCTCGCGGCCTCGCGCACCAAAGCTTCGGTCTTGGCGATATTGGCCTGCATGTCGTGGCCGTAGGCGGTCTGGATGGCCGCGACGGTGAGGGTACGCTGCGTCATCTAGAGCGGCTCCTCGCGGGTGATGCAGTGGAACGACCCGCCGCCGGCCAGCCCTGAGCCGAGCACCCCACGCGAGGGGAGGCCCACGACCTTGCGGCCGGGAAATGCCGTTTGCAGCGCTTGCACCGCTTGCTCGCCTGTCGGCGTGCCATAGGTCGGCATGACCACGATGCCGTTCGCGATGATGAAGTTCACATGCGAGGCGGGTGCGACCTCGCCGGTGTCGTCCAGCACCAGGCCCGGGCTCGGGATGTGAATGATTTCGAGCTTGCGTCCGAGCGCGTCGGTTGCCGCTGCGAGCCTGCGCGCAATCTCGCCCAGCACCTTGGCGTTGGGATCGTTGCCGCCGGCAGGAGACTGGCAGACGACGCGACCCGGACCGACGAAGCGGCAGAGCGTGTCGATATGGCCGTCGGTGTGGTCGTTCAGGAGACCTTGGTCGATCCAGAGCACCTGCTTGGCGCCGAAGGCCTCACGCAACGCGGCTTCGGCCTGCGCCTCGGTCCAGCCATTGCGATTCTCGTGGAGCAAGGTCTGCCGCGTCGCGAGAATCGTGCCGTCGCCGTCTTGGTCGATGGCGCCGCCCTCCAGTACAAACTCGAATTTGCGCATCGGCGTGCCGGCAAGCTGGGCGATATCGTCGCCGACCGTCGTGTCCTCGGGAAGATCGAACTTGCCGCCCCAGCCGTTGGTGATGAATTGCAAGGCCACCGGGCCGCGCTCGCCGCGGGCAAAGATCGGCCCGGTGTCGCGCAACCAGATATCGCCGTACCGCGCCGGCACGATCTCCGCCGCGTTGCCGAGCGCGGCGCGAGCCGTGCTCTTGGCCTCATCGCCGGCAACCAAGAGTCGCACCCGGTTCGAAGGGCTGAGCGCACGCACCAGCGCCGCAACCTCTCTGCGCGGCGTGGCGAGGTCGTCGCTCCACTGGTCCGGATCGGCGGGCCAGGCGGTCCAAATGGCCTTTTGCGGCGCCCATTCGGCGGGAACGGCAATGTGCTCGGCGACGGCTGTTTGCATCGATTTCTGCTCGTGGTTGCGCCAGTTGCGGCGCGGCTGGGCGAAAACGTGAAATCCTCATCTCTTCCAAGGATGTAAAATCGCCTCTGTCAACTGCCGAGGCGAATCAGGCAGATGACGGACCACCGGCCTTTGGCCGATGGTGCAAGAGGAAGCCTGGCAAAGGAGGAAGAGGTCATGGCTACAGCGGCACGCCTGGATCAGTCCGGTATATGGTGGGTGTTTCTGCTCGAGGGAATTGCGGCGCTCATCTTCGGCGCCTTGCTGCTCACCGACCCAGCGGCGACCCTGGTGGCGCTGGCGGTGTTCCTAGGCTTTTACCTGCTTTTTGTCGGCGTGCTGGAGCTGGTGCGGGTGTTCGTCGATAGCTCGCAGCCTTGGCTCTGGTCGCTCATCGTTGGCATCCTCGGCATCGTCGCCGGCGTCGTCGTGCTGAATCATCCGCTGCTGACCGCCGTGGCGCTGCCTACGACCGTGGTCGTCTATCTCGGCGTGGTCAGCCTGGTGATGGGCGTCGCCGGCATCATCGGCGGCTTCAGCGGCGGCGGTATCGGCTCGTTTCTGCTCGGTATCTTCAGCCTGATCATCGGCGTGCTGTTGCTCGGATCGCCGCTGACGACAGCGCTCGCCGTGCCGTTCGTGTTCGGCATTCTGCTCCTGATCGAAGGCGTGGCGCTTATCGTGTTTGCCTTCCGCGTCAAGGGTTGAGGCTGAGCAGCGCTCGGCAGCACGTCTTACGCCGTTGTTCAGATGCCGTGCAGCAAGGGATCGAGATCGAGCGTGGAGCGACGCCCGACGTCGCCGCCGCTGGTCGTCAGGAAGGTGTCTGCGGCCGCGCGGCCCTGATCGCGCAGCATGCAGAGAAATGCCCACTCCGCATTGAGCTTGGAGGAATAGCCGAGCTCGCCGAGAGCCTCGCCCGGAATGCGGTGGATGCGCATGCCGGCCCACAGCGCGCCCTCGCAATCGCCGGGATCGGCGACCTGGCGAAGCAGCGCGATCATCCGCAGCTCCTTCAGCAGCACGCTGTTGAAGGAGACCTCGTTCAGGCGGTTGAGAATGTCGCGTGCGGTGCGCGGCGTGCCGTGCCGATCGACTGGATTGATCTGGACGAGAATCGTGTCCTTCGAGGTGCATTCGCGCACGAGCGGTGTGATGGTGGGATTGCCGGAATAGCCGCCGTCCCAATACGGCTCGCCGTCGATCTGTATGGCTTGAAACATGGTCGGGAGGCATGCCGAGGCGAGCAGGACGTCCGGCGTGATAACGTTGTTGCGGAACACATGGCCGCGCCCGGTGTGGACATTGGTGGCCGTGACGAACAGCTTGATCGGTGCGCGCGCAAGCCGCTCGAAGTCGACGCAATGCGCGAGAATGGCGCGCAGCGGGTTGGAGTCCATCGGGTTCAGCTCATAGGGCGAGAACACGCGCGCCATCAGATCCATGGCGATGAAAGCCGGTGAATAATCGAGCGTCCAACGTCCGAGCAGCACGTCGAGTGGCGTGCGCTGGAAGGGGCTCAGCTTGGCGGCTTCCGATACTTTCCGCCAGAAAGCCTCGAGGCTCGCGCGGGCGCCGTCGGGGCCATTCGCGGTATAGCCATCGACCATGACGGCGCCGTTCATGGCCCCGGCCGAAGTGCCTGAGATACCGTCGAAACGTAGCCAATCCTCCTCCAACAAGCGGTCGAGCACGCCCCAGGTGAAGGCGCCATGCGCGCCGCCGCCTTGCAGCGCGAGATCGACGAGAATGGGGTCGCGGCTTGCCACGTCGCTTACTCCGGAGGGGCGCCGGGGACGACGATGCGCTCGGGTTCGAGCAGCCTGAGCTTGCCGTCGGCGTCGATCGCCAGGCTGTGGATATAGAAGGCGGTGTCCATATCGTCGGTAACCTCCATCACCGGCGACGGCGCGGAGACGATCGGCAGGCCGGCGATATGGCCGATCCAGTCGATGTGGCGATGGCCGTGCATGAGGATGGCGCGGCCCGCCAGAGGCTTGAGGCTGCGCACGAACCAATTGCCGTTGATCAAAGCGGTGCCGATCCGCTCCGACAGTGCCTTGGCGGCCCACGGATATTCGACGACGTGGTGGTGGAGCGCGATCACCCAGCACGCATGCGGATATTCGGCGCGCGCGATGTCGAGCCCGCGCATCTGCTCCGCCGAAACCATGCCGAGTGCATTGGTGAAGGAGAAATGCGTGTCGGCGTTTGAGTTCAGGAGAATGATGCCGAGCCCGTCTTTGTTGGCGGGGGGCACGATCATGGGAAAGACTCGCGCCCAGACTTCGGGGATTTCCTTGGAGAGAATCGGCCGCGCCACATCGGCGAACCGCTCCAAGGCGGCCTGATGCGGCCGCAACGCCTCCTCCAGCGTGCCGCCGAGGCAAGCCTCGGCGAGATCGACCACCCGCACATGCCGGCCCTGCACCGCATTCATGGCGGAGAGGCACCTGATCTGGCGCAATGGCCGGTTGGGGCTGGTGGGTAAGTCCATGCGCGCCGGGTTGGCGCGATCGACGATGTTGAGGTCATGATTGCCGGGTAGCATCAGCACCCGTCCGTCAAAGGATGGGTGTGCGGCAAGCGCGTCGAGCACTTGCGCCCATTCGGTGGAAATACCGGCGTCGGTCATGTCCCCGGTGATGAGGATGGTGTCGAGCCTGTGCTTGGCGTCGAGTGCCTCCAACTGCTTGAGCAGGCGCTTCAAGCGTTCATTGCCGGAAGGGCCCGAGCGGCCGCTCTCGATACGACGGCCGTAGCGTTCCCCGACGACATGAATATCGGAGAGATGGGCGATGCGCCAAGTTCGGCCTTGCTTCGGCGCCTGGTCGAATTTGCTGAGATTGCGCGGTTGCGCCATGGCGGCATCGGCGAAGCCCCAGACCAGCGCGGCGACGGCGAGATAGGCCGTGATGGCGGCGACGCTGTTGGCGAGCGCCACCACGGCGACCTTCTTCCAGGATTCGATCTCCGACAGGCTGCCATAGAGATGCGTATGTGGCCAAACCAGCCAGAGTACGAGCAGGGCGAGGCAGCAGACCAGAATCCCCGCTATCGCCGCCGAGGCGGCGCGCAGCTTCGCGCGTTGGGCGTCGCTGGCGTTGCGGGCGAAGAGCCGCTCGGCCAATTGCCGGAAGGCTTCGCGAAAGGCGGCATAGCTCGGCTCGACGACGATGGAGTTCAGCGCCCAGAAATTCTTCTCGGCGGTGCGGAACAGCGCGCGCCAGCCGAACCAGCCAATGCCAACGAGGATGGCCAGGATCAACAGCGACCAAAGCCCGATGGCAAGGGAGGCGAGCTTATCGGTGACAATGGTCAGCCATTCGACGAAGACGATCGGCGCAAGGCCAAGCAGGAGGCCCGGAACCACGAGCAAAAGCACCCAGGCCACGACCAATTTGGGCAGGCTGATCTCGACCAGCATGCTGCCGAACAGCGACAGCATTGACCGGCGCTTGGTGCTCGAGGCGTCGTCCTCGATATCGCCATGGCGGGGATCGACGAACAGGTCCGCGACTCGCGTTTCGGCCGCTCGGTTCTTCACACGCTTATCAACCATGATGAGATCTCAAGACTTCTTCTTGCCGCCGGGAGGCGGGCCCGACAGAAGCGTCGATACCCAGCGGCTCGACGGATACTCGGCGGCGAATGCAATGATGGTGAGGGTGATGGGTACCCCGATCAGCGCGCCGGGAATGCCCCACAACAAACCCCAGAAAAACACGGCGAAGACCACGGCCAGCGGCGAGATCGAGAGCGCCGCGCCGGCCGCCAGCGGCTCGAGATAATTGCCGATCAAGAATTGAATTGCCGTCAGCCCCATGAAGACCAGGATCACCGCCTGCCAAGTGTCGAGCTGGGCAACGGCGAACACCGCCGGCAGCAGCGTGGCGACGAACGGGCCGATGAAGGGAATGTAGTTCAGGGCGAAGCCCAGCAGTCCCCACGCGATGGCGGGCTCCAGGCCCGCGAGGACGGCAAAGCCCCAGATGGCAACCCCGGTGAGAATGCTGAGCAGCGTGCGCACCAGCATATAGCGGCGGAACTTACCGGCAATCTCCGCGCTGGCGTGGGCGAGCTTATCGCCATTCCGGAGAGACGCGAGCTTGGCGCTGAACTGTCTGACTTCGAGCAGCGCCATCATCAAAAAGACGAAGACCAGGATGGCGAAGCCGGCAAGCCGGTTGAGGCGCTTGGCGATTTCCTGGAACAGACGCAAGAGCCAGACCACGTCGAAGCGTTCGGCAAGAATTCCGGCGACGAAGATGCCATGGCCTTCCAGCCAGTCGGCCGCCTGCATATAGAGCGTCTGGAACCGCTGTACGTTGTTCAACAGCCAGTCGCCGACAGCGCTCAGCGCCCAGGCGATCATCGAGGCGAAGATCAACACCACGATGACGGTGATCGTGAGCGTGACGAACAGAGCGAGCCCCTTGGGCAGGCTTTGCTCGAGCCGCTGCTGGAGCGGCCAGACGATGGCCAAGATGAACAGGGCGAAGGCAAGAGGGGCGAATACCGAACTCGCGAAATACAACGCCGCGGAGGCCAGCACGATGGCGCATACCACGGCCGCGGCACGGACCGGACCTTTGCTTGCCTTGGTTGTGTCCGTAGACGCCATATGCCGCGCTCCCGCGTGCAGTCTATCCTGTTTTGCGTGCGAAGCTCCAGGTGCGGTCAGATGACCCTCGCTGGCACGGAAGCGGCTGAGTATAGTTACGCGAAACTTGCGGCTGTCTTTGGCGCGAGCCGACCCTCTGCACGTCACGAGGCTTCGATATGATTTTCCGTCAGCTGTTCGACTCAACTTCGAGCACCTATAGCTATCTTCTCGCCAGCCGCCATGGCGGCGAGGCGCTGATCATCGATCCGGTGCTGGAACGAGTGGACCGCTACATCCAGTTGCTGAAGGAGCTCGATCTCAGGCTGGTGAAGGCGATCGACACGCATCTCCATGCCGACCACATCACCGGGCTCGAGGCGTTGGCTGAGCGCACGCGCTGCATCACGGTGATGGGCGAGCAGACCAAGGCCGATGTGGTGTCGATCCGGGTCGCCGACGGCGATCGGGTCGGCATCGAGGGCATCAGCCTCGAAGCGCTTTACACGCCGGGCCACACCGACGATTCCTATAGCTATATCCTGCCCGACCGGGTGTTCACCGGCGACACGCTGCTGATCAGAGGCACCGGCCGCACCGACTTCCAGAACGGCGACCCCAGGGCGCAATACGATTCCCTGTTCGGGCGGCTGCTCAAGCTGCCGGAGGAGACGCTGGTCTATCCGGCGCACGATTACAAAGGCGACACGGTCTCGACCATCGGCGAGGAGCGGGCGTTCAATCCGCGGCTGCAAGTCAAGTCGATCGACGAGTATGTCGAGCTGATGAACAACCTCAAGCTGCCCAATCCAAAAATGATGGATGTCGCGGTGCCGGCCAATATGCGGATCGGCCTTGCCCAGCAGATCGTCGCCGGTAAGGGGTGGGAGATCAGCGCGGAGGAGGCGAAGGGCCTGTTGGGTAAGTCCGATGTCGCGCTGATCGATCTCCGGGAGGATCAGGAGCGGCGCAAGCACGGGGTCATCCCCGGCTCACTGCACGTGGCCTATCCCGACATCGAGGAGAGCCTTAAGACTGACGGCCTGTTGCAGCAGCTGGCGAAGGCCGCCGGCAAGCGGCTCATCTTCTATTGCGCCTATGGCGAGCGGTCGGCAATGGCGGTGCAGGCGGCACAGGCGGCCGGCCTCGGTGCCTCGCGCCACATTCATGGCGGGATGCAGGCCTGGCAGCAGGCGCACGGGCCATTGAACCATTAACGCGCCGGGCTTCGGGGGCTCGACGCCGCCGCAATAAGCTTCTAAGAAATCCCCATGTCCAAGTCCTCGTTTTGCGTCGCCGCCATCCTCGCCACCACGACTGCCTGCCTCGCGTTGTTCCCGGCGGATGCCTTCGCCAATGCGAAAGTGTGCCGTAGCCAGGAGCAGCGCTATGAGCAGATCGAGCGGCAGCCGAGTTCGATCGAATTGAATGCTGCGCTGTTCTCTGCCGCGGACAAAGGCTGTCTCGACCTGGTCAAGCGGCTGATCGAGGCGGGGGCATCAGTGGAGGCGCGCGATCGCTTAGGCGCAAAGCCGCTGGCCCGCGCGGCGGCCGCCGGTGAGCCCGAGATCGTTGCGCTGCTGCTCGATGACGGCGCGCCGATCGACGCGCATAGTCTCGATGGCTCGACCGCGCTCTCTCAGGCGGCCGAGACGGGCCGGCTGCCGGTGGTGCGCCTCCTCGTCGAGCGCGGCGCGCAAGTGAACCTTCCCGGGCGTACCGGGATAACGGCACTCTCCGCCGCGGCCTATATGGGCAGCGTGCCCATCGCGCAGTTTTTGATGGAGCAGGGCGCCGATCCGCAATTGATCGACAATACGCAGAAGACGGCGATCGTCTATGCAGCGGGGCGGGGTTTCTTCCCGGTCGTGCGTCTGCTGCTTGACCATGGCGTCGACGTCAACGCCAAATATGGCAACGATCTCACCGCGCTGATGTGGGCGGCGGGCTACTCGGCCGAAGCCGGCGTCAACGACGTGGCGGAGGTGATGACGCTCCTGATCGAGCGCGGCGCCCGTCTCGACGAGCAGGACAATCGCGGCCGGACCGCGCTGATGATCGCAGCCGAGCTCGGCCACACTCCAGCCGTCGATCTGCTGCTCGCGCACGGCGCGGATAAGAGTCTCAAGGACAAGCAGGGCAAGACGGCAGCCGACCTCACCACGCTCACGGCGCTGCGCGACAAGCTGGCATCCCGCTAAGGCTAGCGCCCGTTGCCGAGATAGGCCTCGATTTGCAGGCCGGCGAGATATTCTGCAAGCCCGGCGAGATCCTCCGGCGACGTCGCCTTCATGAGGTCCGACATGCCGGGATTATTGCCGCGCGCGCCGGTGCGGAAATCCATCATGGTCTTGAGAAGATAATCATGGTTCTGGCCGGCAAGCCTGGCGGTGGTGCCGTCACCCTGGAAGTAAGCGAGGTGACAGCCGGGGCAGCCGACCGAGGCAGCCGTGGCCTGCGCCTTGGTGGCGACGGCGGCCGGCGCCGGTGGCTGCTCCAGATTGGGCCATTTCAACTTGGTGAAATAGGCGGCCAAGGGAGTGATGTCCTTGGGATCGATGCCGGCGGCGATGGGCGACATCAGGTCGTTCTTGCGAGCCCCACTTTTAAAGTCGCGGAGCTGATAGATCAGGTAGCCCTCGTTCTGTCCCCAGATGATCGGAATATTTTTCTGGGTCGGAACACCCTGCTCGCCATGACAGGTGGCGCATAGCTTTGCTTTCTCCTCGATGGGATCGGCGGCAAGCGCGCCGGTCGAAAACAGGAGGCAGGCAATCAGCGCCGCGGGTGCTGTGACTTGGATCGAGCGGAACATGGCTTCACGTCTCATGCTTCTGTCGTGAAAAGGACGGGGCATTTCACTGCCCCGTCCTTCCGTTTAAGTGGCTGTCGGCCCGCTATTAGGCGGCCCGAGTGGCCGATCAGTCAACCGTGAAGGCGATGATGTTGTTACCGCGCTTGAAGTCGATCTGGGTGTTACCACCCGCGCCGACCACGATGTACTGCTTGCCGTCCACCGAGTAAGAGGCGGGCGGCGCATTCACGCCGGCGCCGGCGAAGAACGACCACAGGACCTTACCGTCCTTGGCGTCATAAGCCCGGAACCAGCCGTCGCCCTCGCCGGTAAACATGAGACCGCCGGCGGTGGTCAGCGCGCCGCCCATCATGGGCAACGGCGTCTTGACCTGCCAGGCGATCTTGCCGGTGTTGTAATCGACGGCGGTGACATTGCCGAACGACTCCTCGGTCGCAATCACCTTGAAGGCGCCACCGAGCCACAGCTTACCGCCCGGATAGGGCGAGCTCTGGACCTGATAGGTCATCGGCTGATGCAGGTTAACCGCGTAGGTCAGCCCGAGCTCGGGATTGACCGCCATCGGCGACCATTCCACGCCGCCATTGGCGCCGGGAAGCATACGGGCGCCTTCGGCCGTCGGCAAAGTCCACAGACCGTCTTGCGACACCATCGGCTCGGAGAACCGAATGAGGCTGCAATCCTTGCGGCTGTTGACGAACACGTTGCCGATCTTGTTGCCGTGAATGACGGCCGGAACGACGTTGCCGTCCTTGTCCTTGGCGTCGACCAGAACGGTCGGGCTCACGGCGTCGAGATCCCACACGTCGTGCGGGATGAACTGGAAGTGGCAGACATATTTGCCGGTATCCAGGTCAACCGAAACGAGCGACTCGGTATAGAGATTGTCGCCGGGGCGAATGGCGCCGTCGAGATCTGGCGAGGGATTGCCGACCACGAAGTAGATGCGGTTGGTCTTGAGATCGACCGAAGGATTCTGCCACACGCCGCCGCCGACCGTCTTGTAAGGATCGCCGGCCTTGGCGAGCTGAGCTTTTTCGGCCGCGATATCACGATGCATATCGTGACCCGTAGCGTCGTTGGTCGCCCACACGCCGACCGAATTCTCGGGAGACGTGTCGAAGTTCCAGATCATCTTGCCGGTCTTGGCGTCATAGGCACGCACGAAACCGCGGATGCCGTACTCGCCGCCGTTGGTGCCGATCAAGATTTTGCCGTTAACGGCCGTCGGCGCCATGGTCTCGCTGTAGCCGAGCGAGGGATCGGCAATGTCGGTCTGCCACACCACGCTGCCCGACTTGGCGTCGAGTGCGACGAGTTTGGCGTCGAGGGTGGCGAGATAGACCTTGTCGTCATAGACGGCGACGCCGCGGTTGTTGGGGCCGCAGCAATAGGTCGTGATCGGACCCATGGCGTGCTTGTAGTGCCAATATTCCTCGCCCGTCTTGGCGTTGATCGCATAGACGTGGTCGAACGACGTGGTGACATACATCACGCCGTTGACGACGATCGGCGTCGTCTCCATCAATTCCTTCACTTCGGTCTGGAAGATCCAGGCTGGGTGAAGCTTGCCGACGTTGGATGTGTTGATCTGCTTGCCCGGGAAATAGCGGGTCTGATCGTAGTTGCCGTTGGTGTGAAGGAAGTTGTTCTCATCACCGGCTGCGGCATTAAGTTGTTCCTGCGAGACAGGAGCGGCCGGCGCCCCCGCGTCTGCACACCATGCCGGGCTCGTCGCTCCGGCAAAGCCTAACACGAGCGCGCCCGTAAGCGCGCCACGCACTTTCCAACTCACCATCTGTTCCTCCCTTGGGTGTGGATCCCGTATCGGCCGGCGTGAACCGGTCGCTCCAGTCGGGCTAACACGGCAAAAAGACTGCGCGCGGCCTTGCCATTTGTCAATCCAGGGCATGGTAAAAGTCCAATCTGGGCGTCCACCAAGCATCCGATTTACCACCTATGGCTGCGTGTCCTGCTGTCTTACAGGCGAGCGAGCGGGTAAATTTGCAGCGAAATCGCAGTTTCTGCCTAGCGCAGGATTGTCAGCGCGTGAGTCACTATTGCCGAATGCAGCTTCTGTCCCGCCAGTTGGTTTTGCTGCTGCTGCTGTTGTTTGCGGCATCGCCGCGGTGTCTTGCGCAGACGCAAGAGGAGGGTGAGGCAGTGCCGCCGCCGCCGGTCGCCGCGCTCACCACGGTGCCGATCGGCTATCTCAAACAGGAGGTGAAGAAAGTCATTCCGCTGTCGCGGCTGAAGGTCGAGCCGGAGGATATCGGCATTGCCGGCGCGCAGATCGCGCTCAAGGACAACAACACCACCGGGCGCTTCACCAAGCAGCAATTCACGCTCGAGGTCGAGCGCGTGCCAGTCGGCGGCGACGCCGTCCAAGCGCTGGAGACGCTCGTGCAGAGCGGCCATCATTATGTTGTCGTGGACGCGCCGGCGGAGACTCTGTTGCGTTTGTCGGACGCGGTCAAAGGCAAGGACGTTCTGCTGTTCAACGTGCGCGCAAGCGACGAGAATCTGCGTGAGAAAGACTGCCGGGCGAATGTGCTGCATACCGCGCCCGACCGCGCCATGCTCGCCGACGCGCTGGCGCAATATCTCGTCTGGAAGAAGTGGCAGCGTTGGTTGGTGGTGAAGGGCGTGTTCCCCGAGGACTTGGCCTATCTCGACATGGTGCGCAGGTCGGCCAAGCGCTTCGGCGCCACCATCGTCGAGGAGCGCGAGTATAAGGAGACGCCGGGCGCGCGCCGCTCCAATTCCGGTCAGCAGCAGATCCAGCAGCAAATGCCGGTCTTCACCCAAGGCGCGCCTAGCTACGACGTGGTGATCGTGGCCGATGAGAGAGAAGTGTTCGGTCCCTATCTGCCGTACCGCACCTGGGACCCGCGACCGGTCGCCGGCACGGCGGGTCTGCAAGCGATGAGCTGGCACCCGGCGCATGAGCAATGGGGCGCGACGCAGATGCAGAACCGCTTCCAGCGCGCGAGCAACCGCTTCATGCTGCCGATCGATTATCAGGCTTGGGTAGCGGTGCGCGCGATCGGCGAGAGTACATCGCGAGTCGGCTCGGGCGACTTCGCGCCGGTCAACGCCTTTCTCCGCAGCGACGATTTCGGGCTCGCGGCATTCAAGGGGCAGAAGGTCACGTTCCGCAGTTGGGACGGCCAGCTCCGGCAGCCGATCATCGTCGCCGGTCCCGATTTGCCGGTCTCGACCTCGCCGCAGGAAGGGTTTCTGCACGAGCACGCCGAGGTCGATACGCTCGGCATCGACCAGCCGGAAAGCGAATGCAAGTTCCAATGACAATCATCGAGAGAGTAGGGAGGATGAGCATGCGCGCAGATGCGCTCGTTGTTGCCATCGTTGCGGCTGGCCTGGTGGTCGGGACAGCGCCCGCCGGCGCCTATACCGTCTACGTGTCCAACGAGAAGGGGAACTCGATCACCGTGTTGGACAGTGCGACGCTGGAGGTGAAGGCGACGATTCCCGTCGGTCAGCGCCCACGCGGCATCAAGCTCACCAAGGACGACAAATATCTTCTGATCTGCGCCAGCGACGACGACACGGTGCAGATGCTCGACGTGGCCAGCCGGGAAATTGTCGGCGACCTGCCGTCCGGACCCGATCCCGAGCTGCTGAACATTAATCCGGCGGGGTCTCCCGTCTATGTCGCCAACGAAGACGACAACCTGCTCACGGCGATCGACCTCGCGGAGAAGACGGTGGTGGCGGAGGTGGAGGTCGGCGTCGAGCCGGAAGGCGTCGGGGTCAGCCCCGACGGCAAGACCGTGGTGGTGACCTCCGAGACTACCAACATGGCGCATTTCATCGACACCGAGAGCTACCAGATCACCGACAACGTCTTGGTCGGGCAGCGGCCTCGCTTCGCCGAGTTCACGGCCGACGGCAGCCAGTTATGGGTAACCTCGGAGGTTGCCGGCGTGGTTTCCGTCATCGACACCAAGGCCCACAAGGTCATCAAGGTCATCGGCTTTGCCGTGCCGGGGGTGCAGCCGGAGCACATTCAACCCGTCGGCGTGCGCGTCACCAAAGACGGCAGCAAGGCCTTCGTCGCGCTCGGACCCGCCAATCGCGTGGCGGTGATCGACGCCAAGACGTTCGAGGTTGAGAAATATCTGCTGGTCGGGCAGCGGGTCTGGCAGCTCGCCTTCACCCCCGACGAAGCGCTGCTATTCGTGACCAACGGCAACAGCAACGACGTCTCGGTGATCGATGTGCCGAGCCTGACCGTGGTGAAGTCGATCCCGGTGGGCACGGCGCCGTGGGGCGTGGCGATCTCGCAGCATTGAGGCAGCGAGCGTCGCGCGTGAGTGCGCTGCAGGCGCAATGATACCGGTCAGTGCCGGACAGAGCTCAAGCCGAGGCAACCCATTCGCCAGCGACAAAACCGAAGGCGACCGCATCCGGATTGCGCTTGGCGGCGATCCGCAGCTTGTCCTCGGCGTCAACGACCAGGCGATGCTTGGTGCTTCTGTCTTCGGGCGCGTCCTTGAAGCCACTCAGGAGAATGACTTTCCTGCCGCGCAGGACGATCTTCGGGAGTGCCATCCCACCTCCTCGGCTCACCCGGGAGATCCGCTCTGAGATTGTTTGGCCGGGGCTCAGAGTCGCATCTTCAAGGCGAGCAGCCTTGTTCCAAATGGCGACCCCCGTCAGCCATAATCAACCCTAGCAAGAAAATGCGACGATGGTAAGACGCGGCGAGAGATGCGCACGAAATTTTCAGATTCAATTTGCGGCAATTTCACCGATCGATTTCGCGTTGCACAAAGTTGTTTCGCTTCGACTGCGGTGCAGCATTCATTTCGCAGTCGCGTTGCGGAGAAGCTCCGCGAGTCCTGCCTCAGTCTCGACGCGCGGGGTCCAATCGAGTCGCGCGAGCGCCGAAGGGTCGGCGACCAGCGAGCCGAACAGGGGCTCGAGCGTTCCGCGCTGGCCAGCGGCGCGCAGTGCGCTCTTGAGCAGCGGCTTCGGCACGTAGAACAGCGCCGGCCGCCGGCCAAGCCCCCGGCGCATGGCGGCGATCATGGCGCCGACGGTGAGCGGCTTCGGGTCGGCGACGATGAGCGGACGCCTCAGCGGCGCATCGACGGCCAAGACCCGGTCGACGGCCTCGACCAGATTATCGAGACCGAGCAAGGAATGCTCGGATCTCAGTCCGGCAAGCGGCAGGGGATAGCGGGAGCGGGCGAGCTTGATCAGCTTCGCCATGTTGCCTTCCACGCCGGGCCCGTAGACGAGGGCAAGGCGCAGCGCCACCCAGTCGAGCTCGGTTGCGGCGAGCCCCTGCTCGGCGGCAAGCTTCGAGCGGCCATAGGCGTCGGTGGGGCAGGGCTCGCGCTCTTCGGTCAGCGCGCCCTCACAGGTGGGACCGGACTGCGCCCTGATCGAGGAGAGGAACACGAACCGCTTCACCCGTGCGCGCTGGGCGGCCTTGGCGAAGCTGACCGTGGCCTCGGTGTTGAACAGGCGGTAATCGTCCTCCGGCACGCCGGTCATCGTGCTGGCCAGCCCCGCGGTGTGGATCACCGCGTCCACCTCGGCAAGCGCCTCGGCCATGTTGTAGGGCCGCGCGAGATCGCCGATCACGGCGCTCGCCTGACCCTGCGGCAATACGCTCGGACGGCGCAGCAGCACGCGGACGCGGTAGCCGCGCTTCGGCAACTCCTTCAGCAGATATTGGCCGATGAAGCCCGTGGCGCCGGTCAGCGCGACCAGGGGTTTGCGCCCAGGCTTCGAAGCTCTGCGTGCGATCTCGCTCATGCCGCTCCTGCGCCCGGCCTGCTTAACCGCGCGGGCCAGGTCAGCGGCGCTAGTTCACAACCACATTGGGGCCTTAGCAAGCCTGCTCAGGCCTATTGCGGGAAGGCCGCCGATGCCGCCGATTTCATCACGGGCGGCGGGTTCCATTTGCCGGTCAGCGCGTCCGACTTCGGCGCGTAGAGGCGCATGGTCAGGTTGTAGGCCGCCTTCGGCGCCGGCAGCCAGTTCGCTTCCTTGTCGGCACCCGGGCTCTCATTTTGGAAATAGAGATCGAGCGAGCCATCGGCATTGTATTTGAACGGCATCCAGCTCGACACGGCAAAGCGATTGAGCACATTGGCAACCTGGAAGCCTTTGGGGTCGTACAAGGTCACCGACCAGAAGGCGTCGACCGGCGGGGTTTGGCCTTTGTCGAAATGCAGGACGTAATTGTTAGCGCCGTCGAGCGGCTTGCCGGTGTCGTCGGCGAGGTTCAACGGATAGATGGCGTCCTCGGGAAGATTGGCGCCGAGGCCGAGCTGAGTGACGATCGCCCGCTTGAGATAGTAATTGCCATAGACGCCCATGGTGTCCGTATTCATCGACCAGCCATTGGCAATCCGCGCCAGGGTGGGCACTTTCCACGCCATAAGCTGTTGTGCGTCTCCGGGCGCGCTTGCCAGCCCCTGCTTGACGGCGGGATCGGCCTTGTCGAGATCGAAGCTCTTGCCGACTTCAAAACCGATCCGCTTGAGCCGCGCAATGATCGGCTGATCGGTGATGTGAGGCGGCTGAAGCTTGAGCAGCTCCGCGGCATAGGCGAAATATTTGTCGGCCGGCATAGTATCGACCTGGAGCTTCGGCGGAGTCTTCATATCGACGCTCGGGTCGATCGCCACCTTGGGGGGAACCGGCTCCTTGCCCCATTGCGATAGCGGCGTGATTTTGTAGCCAGCTTGAATCTTGTGAACGGCATCGTAGTCGGCAGGGCCATCCGTCTTGGTGCGGCCGATGATCCACACATAGGGCGTCGGTGCGTCGATGCGGGTCATACCGTCGGGGACGGTGCCGGTCCAACCTGAAGGCGCGACGAGAAAATTCCCGGCTTCCGTTCCGGTGGTGCGCCAGCCCGGCGAGGCGAACACGTCGGTCCACATGTCGAGCATGGGCAGCAGATAATAGCGGCCGTTCGTGTCGGGTGCCGACACGACCATCGGCTCCGAGGTCAGATCGAGCCAGCCGCTCGAATACAGCGTGTCGAAATTCGGCCGTACCACCACGCGCATATCGGCGCTGGGAAATTCCGGAATATTAGCGAAGCGATTCATCGGGCCCCCAAGCGATGTCGGCGACGGCTCCATGTTGGTGAGTTGCTTGCGTGTCAGGTCCATGGTGATCGGCGAATAGAAATAGAGATAGGCCTCGACGCCGATCGCATGTGCCTCGTCTTCGGTGATTGCCTCAGCCGCGGGCGCAAGCACCGAAATGAACATCGAGCTCAACGCCAACGCGTACAGATATTTCCTCATCGGTTTCCTCCTCCGAACGGCGCGGTTTTCAAAATTTCGTGGGCGGTATTGCCGCCGTGATTAGCGACCGACCAATGCCAAGTTGTGGCTGAGTGTTTGAAACCGTGTGCATCGCCATCCTCCCAAGATGCGAGCTAACGGCTCGAGTGCCCGACGCTCAGATGGCGATCGCGATGTCAGCGTGCAAGGGATGACACAGGCCGTGAAGCGACACGAAGCGAGTCTCGGCGATAAATGAAAACCGGCGGCGGGATCGCCGCCGCCGGTCGCTTGCAACCAAGTTCCGAGCCGCCTAGTAGCAGGGCGGGTAGGGGTAATAGCCGCAAAGAGGCGCACCGTAATAATAAGGGTGCGTCACCGCGGCGCCGACCGCACCGACCGCGACACCGGCACCAAATGCGGCGCCCGGATGACCGTACCAGGCGCCGTGCCAGGCAGGACCGCGCCCCACCACGCCGACGCCGCCGACATGCGCGGCGAACCAGTCGATGAACAGCGCGGCGGCTCCATTGGCATTGGTTAGGTCGCCTTCGAGCACGGCAACCTCGAAGGTCAGGTTATCGCCTTCGAGCTTCGGCGCTTTGAGCACGACGACAGCGTCTTTGACGGTCGCGCCGTCCTCGCTCAGCACCGAGATGGTGGCGTTCGGCGGATCCTTGGCGAAGCTCTCAACGCCCACGTCCCATTCCTTGATGAAGTGCGATGTCAGCACGTGCCCCGCCGCACGCACGGGACGATCGGCGAAGACGATGGAGTTGGGGGAAACCCCGACCAACGTGAGCTTGTTTCCCTGCAGCGTCGCGCCCTTGGAGTTGAGCACGGCCAACGAGGGGACCATCTCGTTCTTGGTGGGGCCGATCGGCTTGGTGGCCGGGTGGCTGATGGCATCCTCGGCGCTCGCCGGAAGCGAAGCGAACAGCAATCCGGCGACGGCGAGAGCCGCATAGACGATGCGATGTTGGGTCATGAAAGGGGCGTCTCCTTGATTGAGGTGATTCGGACGGAGGGCCGGAGACTAGCCGAGAAGTTTGAAACAAATCTGGCGGGTGAGGAACTGGGTTTAGCTCGTTTGTAGCCAATCCGTGCCGTGGTGCCGGCTAGAACTTCGCTGTAAAGGCGACATCGAAGGTGTGACCCTCGAACGTGTTCTCGGCATCGAACTCTTGATAGTATTTGCCGATGAACGTGAGCCCGTTGGCGGGATTGCCGACCGTATAGCTTACGATTGGTCCGGCGCCAAAGACGCGGGACTCGAACGAGCCGAGCCGCGCGCCGGCGCCGCTGTCGGGCGTCGTTTGGATCATGGCGTAACCGGTAACGCCGACGCCGAGGCGGCCGAAATTCTTGGCGATCACACCCTCGAGATTGAGGATGTTGCCGGTCTCATAGTCGGTCGCGGGGTTTTCCCAATTCACCGAATAGATCGCGGCGCCATTCACCTGCCAGCCGGTCTTGGGATTGAAATAAGTGCCGGCGACGCGGTTCATGATCGCCCAATGGTTGAGGCTGGTATTGGCAAGCTGCCGCTTGCTGTAGTCGCCGGTCGGCGCAAAGCCGAACACGCCGACATTCCAGTGGAAGTTGCCGGCGTTCCAGCCAAGCACGAGGGGCGCAAAGGCGGTGTCGCCGGGCGAAAGGTTGGTGTCGCCGGTTTTGAAGTTGAAAGACCCTAAGGTTTGCAAACCCAGTGGTCCAGTGAATCGCGGAATGCCAATGCCAACATCGACATCCATGGCCACCATGCTCGGCACGACAGCGACGGCATAGGTTCCGCCGAGGATCTTCCACGGCGTCACATAGGTGAGTGCGGCGATGGTCGCGGTGTAGTCCTCCTCCACGCCGACCTGAGCGAAACCGTCGAAGACGGTGCGGTCGGCGTCGCCGTTATAGTGATAGGCGTCGGTGCGGAAATAGAAGCCGGGAACTGGTGGGACGATGCCGCCGAGAATGTCGGTGTAGCCCTTCACCCAGGGGCCGGTGCCGAATTCGGCTGCGCGTGAGGGCCCGGAAGGGAGGACAACGGCACCACCGGCGAGAATCGCGCAAATGAACAGAATTCGCGACGCTTTGGCGCTACTCACCAAGCGCACTAAAGAGCCGATCAGGTTGCGCATCTCCGGACCCCCATTTCCCGCCATTTGATCTGCGGTGAGCGAGCCGCGTCAATGCTCATGTCGTGGGCAGATGCCGATGGAGGCGCCGCGTGGCCGTTGCGCCACAGAGTTGAAATGCTTGGGAATTGGTCGCGCGAGCGAGCCGCGAGATACACGCTGTGATGTGCTTCGTTTCGCGCCATTTGTCGTGTTACCCTCATGGCGCGACCGGAGGTATTGCGTGCGGCGGCCCTTTGCGCGAGGCGTTTCGTTGTCGGCGGCTCTCACCGGCGCCTGCGAACTGCATCGCGACAGTTACAATCAACCAACCATACCTGACTGGCGGGCAGCCTCAATCGGCACGCAAGGGCTTCTTCCGCTCGAACGGCGACGACTTCTGAGGACGGACAGCCTGTCGCCGCTCGCTACGCGAAATGGAAGATGAATTTTTGCGATTGGTCCGACGTCAACACGTGTTTCGGAAGAACGAAGAGGAGGATGCGCCTATGAGTCAGAACTTGGTCCCAAATTCCAAGGCAGCGCCAGATTTCAGATCATGGTGGAAACGAGAATCCGTTCGTACCCCGACGACCCGCGCGGCGCTGTTGGGTGCCATCGCGTTTTTGTCGTTCGCGGCGGCCGAGCCCGCCGACGCTCAATCCACGCAGCAACCCAACATCCTCTTCATCATGGGTGACGATATCGGCTGGTTCAATATCGGCGCCTATCATCAGGGCATCATGTCCGGCAAGACGCCGAACCTCGACCGGCTGGCGTCGCAAGGCATGCGCTTTACCGACTACTATGCCGAGGCGAGTTGCACAGCGGGCCGCGCGAACTTCATCACCGGCGAACTTCCCATTCGTACCGGGTTGACAACGGTTGGTCAGGCTGGCGCGGATGTCGGCTTGCCGGCACAGGCGCCGACGATTGCCACGGCGCTCAAGGCGATGGGCTACACCACCGGCCAGTTCGGCAAGAACCATCTGGGCGATCTGAACAAGTATCTTCCCTGCGTGCACGGCTTCGATGAGTTCTTCGGCTATCTGTATCACCTCGACGCCATGTCGGATCCCTACTGGTATTCCTATCCGACCGACCCGGCGATACGGAACGCAGTCGGTCCGCGCAATCTCGTGCATTGCTGGGCGACCGACACGGACGATACGACCGAGCAGCCGCGCTGGGGCAAGATCGGCAAGCAAAAGATCGTCGACGAGGGGCCGTTGGCTCCAGGGCCAGGGACTGGACGCACGCCTTATGGCGGCGCCGACGAGGGAGTGGGCGATGCCAAATACGACATGACCACCTTCGACGATGTGCTCGTCAAAGACTCCATCGACTTTATGAAGAGGGCCAAGGAGTCAGGAAAGCCGTTCTTCTTGTGGCACAACACCACGCGCATGCACGTGTTCACCTTCCTCGCCGCGAAGTACAAGGCGATGATGAATCCCGAGACGAATTACGGGATGGAAGAAGCCGGCATGGCGCAATTCGACGACTCGGTCGGCGAATTGCTCAAGGGCCTGGACGATCTCGGTATCGCCGATAACACCATCGTCGTCTTCACCACCGACAACGGCGCCGAGGTGTTTACTTGGCCGGACGGAGGCATGACCCCGTTTCGCGCCACCAAGGGCACCGTCTATGAAGGCGGCTTCCGCGTGCCATGCATCATCCGCTGGCCGGGAAAGGTGCCGGCCGGCAAGGTTGAGAACGGCATGGTCTCGGGGCTCGACTGGTTTCCGACCTTTGTTGCGGCGGCAGGCAATCCCAACATCGTCGAGGAGTTGAGGACCGGCAAGGATCTCGGGGGCACGACCTACAAGGTGTATCTCGACGGCTACGACCAGGCCGATTTGCTGACCGGTAAGGGTGCAGTCGAAGCGGCATGAGATCTGGTACTTCGCCGAATCCAATCTCGGCGGCCTGCGTCTCGATGACTTCAAGTACCGCTTCATCGATCAACCGGAGGGCTGGCCGGGACCGAAGGTTCCCATCAACATGCCGATCCTGGAGAACATCAAGCAGGATCCGTTCGAGCGGCTCCCTGTCTCGAATTTGCTCGAAGGGTCTCCGGCCTACTTCAATGACTTCTACGCGCGTGAATTCTGGCGCTTCGTTTACGTGCAGCAGAAGGTCGGCGAGCTCGCGCAGACGGCCATAGAGTTTCCGCCGATGCAGAAAGGTGCGTCATTCAATTTGCAGGCGGTGAAGGACCAGGTCGAAGCTGCAATCGCCAGGGGAAAGCCAGGCAATTAAATGAGCAGAGCGGGCACCCCAAAAAGGTGCCCGCTTGTCCCTTCGAGCGTAGAGGTTGACGTTATGACACAGCTTATCAAGCGGCTTGCCGCCGCTAGCTTGCTCGCATTTTGCCTTGCATCGCCCGCTGGAGCTGCCGACGACCCGCTGCCGTCGTGGAATGACGGCGCGACCAAACAGTCGATCATCGACTTCGTCACCCGGGTGACGAAGGAGGGAGGTCCGGACTTCGTCAAGCCCGAGGAGCGGGTCGCCACCATCGATAATGACGGCACGCTATGGGTCGAGCAGCCGATCTACACGCAATTCGTGTTCGCCATCGACGAGGTCAAGAAGCAGGCGAACCAACATCCGGAATGGAAGGACAAGGAGCCGTTCAAGTCGGTGCTTGCCGGCGACATGAAAGCGGTTGCCGCGATGGGCGAGAAGGGCATGGTGGAGATCGTCGCCGCCACGCATTCCGGCATGACAACGGTAGACTTCAACAAGACCGTCTCGGAGTGGCTGGAGACCGCCAAGCAGCCACGCTTCAAGAGGCTTTATACCGACCTGGTCTACCAGCCGATGCTGGAGTTGCTCGCTTATCTCCGCGCCAACGGCTTCAAGACCTTCATCGTGTCGGGGGGCGGCGTGGAGTTCATGCGAACCTTCGCCGACAAGACCTACGGCATTCCGCCCGAACAGGTGATCGGCTCTTCCGGCGTCACGCAATTTCAAATGTGGGATGCGAGCCCGGTGCTGGTCAAGCAGCCGAAGGTGCTGTTCGTCGACGACGGGCCGGGCAAGCCGGAGGGGATCAATCATTTCATCGGCCGGCAGCCGATCTTCGCCTTCGGCAATTCCGATGGCGACAAGGAAATGCTGGAATGGACCGCGTTCTGCCAGCGCCTTTGCTTCATGGGCCTGGTGCATCACACCGATGCGGTGCGCGAATATGCTTATGGCCCCGATTCCAAAGTCGGCACGTTCAGCGACGCCTTGCTCGCCGAGGCCAATGCCAAGGGTTGGACCGTGGTTGACATGAAGAACGATTGGAAGACGATCTTCCCGCCGGCAACAGCAGCGCCATAGGCGTCAAGCGGAATGAGTATTGCGCGCAAGGTCAAGCGGGGCGGCGGCATTAAGGCCAAGGCGGGGGCCAAGGCCGTTGCTGAGATGGTCTTCATTCAAGGCGGCGAGTTCACCATGGGCTCGGACCACCACTACGCCGAGGAGAGGCCCGCTCATCGCGTCAAGGTCGACGGATTCTGGATCGACCCGACGCCGGTGACCAATGCGCAGTTTCGGCGCTTCGTCACAGCGACCGGCCACGTCACCTTCGCCGAGATCGCGCCGGACCCGAAGGACTATCCCGGCGCGCTGCCGCATATGCTCAAGGCGGGCTCGCTCGTCTTCGTCAAGTCGAAGGGCCCGGTCGATCTCAAGAACTGGTCGAATTGGTGGACCTTCGGCTTCGGCGCGGATTGGCGTCATCCCTACGGGCCGGGCAGCTCGAACAAGGGCCTCGACGACCATCCCGTGGTGCACATCTCGTTTCGCGACGCCGAGGCCTACGCCAAATGGGCCGGCAAGGAGCTGCCGACCGAGGCCGAGTGGGAGTTCGCGGCGCGCGGCGGGCTGGAGGGCGCGGAATTTGCCTGGGGGAGCGAGCTCGTGCCGGACGGCAAATACATGGCCAATACCTGGCAGGGCGAGTTTCCCTGGCAGAATTTGCTGAGCGACGGCTACGAAACCACCTCGCCGGTCGGCACCTATCCGCCGAACGGCTACGGCCTCTACGACATGATCGGCAACGTGTGGGAATGGACCACGGACTGGTATTCGCAAAAGCACAGCGCGGACCCGGCCAAGCCCTGTTGCATGCCGCAAAATCCGCGCGGCGGGCCAGAGGAGCGGAGCTACGACCCCTGCCAGCCCAATATCCAAATCCCGCGCAAGGTGATCAAGGGCGGCTCGTTTCTCTGCGCACCGAGCTATTGCCGCCGCTATCGCCCCGCCGCGCGACACGCCGAGCCGATCGACACCTCGACCTGCCATCTCAGCTTCCGCTGCATCAAACGCGAAAGGACCAGTGAGACATGATCTCCATTGCAAGGGGCGTGAAGCTTGCTGCGTTGCTGCTCGCGGGCCTGTGCGGCCTTGGCGTCGCCTCGGCGCGGGCCGAGACTTATCCGCCGATCCCGCCATCGCTCACCACGCCCGACCAGGTCGAGACCTCGATCGGTACGCTGAAATTCCGCGACGGCATCCCGGATCAAGCCACCGCCGACAAAGTCTACGACCAGCTCGATCTCCAGCGCGGTGTCTCGGCCTTCCTCAACGGCTTGCGCGGCGTTTCGATCTTGGCCGCGCGCAACGGCATTCGCGCTGCCGGCGTGAAGGACAATGAGGGCGTTCTGATCTTCTCCGGGCTGATGGACGCGCAATCGCTATTTCTCACCGCCAATGCCGACACAATCTATTTCCTCGGCAATATCGACCTCAGCAAGGGGCCGATGGTGGTCGAGACGCCGCCCGACACGCTCGGCCTGTTCGACGATCTTTGGTTTCGCTGGGTGATCGATTTCGGCGCGCCCGGTCCCGATCGCGGGCAGGGCGGCAAATATCTCCTGCTGCCGCCGGGTTATGACGGTCCGCTGCCCGAAGGCGGTTATTTCATCGGCCGGCCCACCACCACCTCGGTAGCGTTGCTCGGGCGCGCCTTCCTGGTCGATAACGATCCGAAGCCGGCGGTCGAGACGATCAAGCGCACGCTCAAGATCTATCCCTATGTGCCGGGGTCCTACGGCACCAGCATCGGCTCCTTCGTGACTGGCAAGGCTCCGCTGGCGCCGTTGAGCAAGCCCGGCACGTTGACTTTCGTCGAGGGCACCGGGCTGTCGATGAACACGATCCCGCCCAACGATTTCTCCTATTACGAGATGCTCGACGCGCTGGTGCAGGAGCAACCGGCCGAGGCGCTGGAGCCGGAGATCGGCGGCCAGTTCGCGGCGATCGGCATCGTCAAAGGAAAGAAATTCGCGCCCGATGAGCGCATGAAAAAAATCCTCACCGACGCCATCGCCATCGCCAATGCCGCGGGGCGGACGATCGCGTTCACGCCGCGCGAGTCGGAAGGCTTCGGCTATTACAGCCCGACCTCGAAATGGCTGAACCCGCTCTTCGTCAGCGGCTACGATTTCATGCGGCCGCCGCCCGAGATCACCAAGGAGGGCGTCAAGCAATTTCCCTATACCGGCGCTCACACCCTTGATGCGCGCGCGGCCTTCTTCTACGTGGCGACCGGGGTGACGCCGGCGATGATCATGCGGCTGCCGAATGTCGGCTCGCAATATCTGTTCGGCATTGTCGATTCCAGCGGCAAGCCCTTCGACGGCGCCAAGACCTACAAGGTGACGCTGCCGGCCAACATCCCGGCGGCGAAGTTCTGGTCCTTCACGCTCTACGACAACCAGACCCGCTCGATGCTGCAGACGCCGCAGCGTTTTCCCCGCGCCGGCAGCCAGAGCTATCCCTCGCCCGCAGCCGCGGCTGATGCGGACGGTTCGACCACCGTCTATTTCGGCCCGAACAAGCCGGACGGCGTGCAGGACGGCAATTTCATTCAGACGCTACCCGGCAAAGGTTGGTTCGTGATCCTCAGGCTATACAGCCCGCTCGAGCCGTTCTTCGATAAGAGCTGGAAGCCGAGTGAGATCGCCGAGGTCGCTGACTAGGGCTGGAAACGGATCGCGCTGCACCGCGGGAAGGAAATCTTGCCGCAATTTGAAGGTCTTCTGCCCTAAAATGGCCCAGGCGGAAGGGCGCTCAACCGAGGAGGCCGGTATGCGTATCCTGCTCTCGATGCTGCTGTCGATGGCGATTGCGCTGTTCGCGTCGCCGCCGCTTTCTGCACAAGACACATCCGCGCCGACAGCCGACAGCCAACCGCAGCAGAGCTTGCTCGACGCCGCCCAACTCGATCAGCTCGTCGCCCCGATCGCGCTTTATGCCGATCCGCTGCTCGCGCAAGTGCTGATGGCCTCGACTTATCCGCTCGAGGTGGTGCAGGCCGACCGCTGGGCGAAGGCAAACAAGTCGCTGAAGGGCGATGCGCTCACCGCGGCCTTGGACAAGCAGGACTGGGACGCGAGCGTGAAGCAGCTCGTGTCGACGCCGACCGTTCTGGCGATGATGAACGACAAGCTCGACTGGACCCAAGCGCTCGGCGATGCGGTGCTGGCGCAACAGGCCGATGTGATGGACGCGATCCAGCGCCTGCGCGGCAAGGCGCAGGCGAACGGCAAGCTCGAGACCACCAAGCAGCAAAAGGTGACGGTCACCCAGGATCAAGGAAATCCGATCATCGAGATCGAGCCCGCGTCGCCGGACGTGGTCTATGTGCCCTATTACGAGCCGGCCGTCGTCTACGGTCCGTGGCCCTATCCGGCCTATCCCCCTTATTACTTTCCGCCACCAGCTGGATGGGTTGTCGGCGGCGCCATCGCCACCGGCATTGCCTGGGGCGCGGCGTATGCCATCGGGCGGGAGATCTGGGACGATTTCGACTGGCGGCACGGCAATATCGATGTCGACATCGACCGCAACGTCAACGTCGACCGCAATTTCAACAAGTGGGAGCACAACTCCTATCATCGGCGCGGTGTCGCCTATGACAATGACGCCGTCAGGAACAAGTTTGCCAACGCCAACGCGCGGCCGGGAGACCGCAACCTCGATTTTCGCGGCCACAGCGGCAATCAGGTGCTGAAGCCCGGCAACAAACCCGCAGGCAGTCTTAAGCCGGGCGGCGACCATCCCAATCTCGGCGGTGACAAGCGCCCCGATCTTGGCAATCGGCCAGGCGGCAGGCCGGATATTGGCCAGATCGAGAAAGGGCTGAAGGACCGCCCGGGCAAGCAGGCGAACCTGCCGAGCCAAAAGCCGGACATCGGCAAGGCGAAGAGCAAGGGCCAAGGCCCGGCGGGTGGCAATGCCTTCGATCTCAGTGACGGCCCAAAGGCGAAAGACTTCGCCAAGCGCGGGCAAGCCAGCCTCGGCAATCGCGGTTCCGCGGATTTCAAACGGCCGAGCGGAGGCGGAGGCGGAGCGAAGGCGTTCAAAGGCGGGGGCGGTTCGCATTTTGGCGGCGGCGGCGGCGGCGGCCATGTTTCCCGTGGCGGCGGAGGTCGCGGTGGCGGCGGTGGGCGCGGCGGCGGGGGCGGGCGGCGCTCCGATATCCAACTCAAGCACGACATCGTTTCGTTGCAGCGACTCGACAACGGCCTCGAACTCTATCGCTTCCGCTACAACGGCAGCGACCGCACGCTCTATGTCGGCGTGATGGCGCAGGACGTGCAGAAGATCGATCCCGATGCCGTCTCGCGCGGTCGCGACGGATATTTGCGGGTCGACTACGACCGCATCGGCGTG
This sequence comes from uncultured Alphaproteobacteria bacterium, assembly GCA_963798815.1. Lineage (GTDB taxonomy): Bacteria > Pseudomonadota > Alphaproteobacteria > Rhizobiales > Methyloligellaceae > Methyloceanibacter. The sequence goes on along the minus strand of CAWCUW010000002.1, from coordinate 1,027,340 downwards.
AGGTTCATGACCTGGGACGAATGGGTCGCGCAGACCGACGGGAAAGGAGTCCGGCAATGAAAACCACCGGTCGCATGCTCCTTTGCGCCGCGTTGCTCGGATGGAGCGCGCCGGCCTTGGCTCAGGAGACCTTCTCTACACCAGAGGCTGCCGTCGACGCGCTCGTCGGTGCGGCAAAGTCGGGCGACCCGAAGGCAATGCTTGCCGTGCTGGGACCCGACGGCAAGGCCATCATCAGCTCCGGCGATCCGGTGGCCGACAGCAATACGCGCGAGAAATTTCTCTCCGCTTATGCCGCCAAGCACGAAATCGAGTTGGAGGGGAACGGCACGCAAACCCTGATCCTCGGTAATGACGACTGGCCGTTTCCAATCCCGCTCGCCAACAATGCCGGCAAATGGCAGTTCGATACCAGCGCGGGGTTGGACGAAATCCTGCGTCGGCGTGTCGGCCGCAATGAGCTTTCGACCATCCAAGTGGCTCTCGCTTACGTCCAGGCGCAGAACGAATATGCCGCGCTCGATCCCGCCGGGCTTGGCCGAGGCGTCTACGCGCAGAGAATTGTGAGCCATCCGGGCAAGAAGGACGGGCTCTACTGGCCCACGCCGGAGGGCGAGCCGCAGAGCCCGCTCGGCGACCTCGCCGCGGAAGCTTCGGCTGAAGGTTACAAGGCCGGCGTCAAGCCGATCCCTTATCACGGCTACTACTACCGCGTGCTCACGCGGCAGGGCGCCGGCGCTCCGGGCGGCGCCTACGACTACCTGGTGAAGGGCAAGATGAGAGGCGGCTTCGCGCTGATCGCCGTGCCCGCGGAATATGGCAATTCCGGCATCATGACCTTCATGGTCAATCACGATGGCACCGTGTTTCAGAAGGACCTAGGTCCCAAGACCGCCAAGCTCGTGGCCAAGATCGACGCCTTCGCGCCGGACGAGACGTGGACGAAGGTCGACAACTCGCAGTGATATTTGTCACGAGCCGGGGGGCATGATGCTGCGAGTGTTGATGATCGTGTCGGGCGCGTTCGAGGCGCTGTTCGGCGTTGCGGCGATGCTCGCCACCAGCTCGGTCACGGATGCGCTCGGCACCGGCGCCGACCCTGCGGCGGTATTTTTCGCGCGCGTGCTCGGCGCGGCGACATTAGGCATCGGCGTCGCCGCGCTGCTGGCGCGCAACGAGCTGCAGACCCATGGCGGGCTCGCCGCAGCGTGTGGCTTGACGCTCTATAATGTGCTTGCCGCTATCGTCATCCTTTGGACCGCGGCCGAACTCGGTGGCGTCTCGCTATGGGCGGTGGGAATCATCCATGCGGTGATCGGCACCTTGTTCGTGTCGGCTCTGGCGCGGCGGGTGCCTAGTTCGCGGAGCTCGGCTTCGTCTTAAACTCGCATTTGTTCGCTTCGGCGGTCCATTTACAGCCAAGCGTGTCGTCCGATGCGCAGATCGCTTCGCCTTCATGCGAGGAGCAAGGATCGACATAGGGCGCGGGGCCCGGGTAGCAACCGGACTGCGAGCCGTCCCAGTGGCAGTTCTTGTTGGCCAGGCAGAGCGCTGAATCCCTGATGCTGCATTCGTCCTGAGCGGCAAATAGCTGCGTGCCGAAGCTTAGCGTCGCCGCCAAGACGAAGATTGGAATCCGTATGTTCCGCATGCGCCCTCCCATGGTCGCCGGCCGATAATGAGGCCCTGTTTATGGCCGGTTATGGCCGTTTGCGCTATCCCGGGCGAATGCCCCCCATTGCCACAATTTTGCGCTAATCTCCTGTCCTTGAAGAGACAATTCCTGCGGGCAGCACGGGGCTCTCCGTAAAGTAGCGGCGTAAATGGGGGAAGACGTGGGGCGGGTCGCCTGGGCTCTGCTGCTGGCCTTGACGCTGGCCGGCTGCGCCGCAGCCATTGCCCGCAATCCCGTGCCGCCTTCGCTCGAGGGCAATGTCGAGGTGGTCGGCATGGGCCCGACGCCGATCCGCTATTGGGGCGACGAACTCCCACCCAATGCCGATGCCATGGTTCGCGAGAAATGGGCGCAGGTCCGCGCGAACCGTCCTGAGCTGTTGGCGAGCGGACGCCGGCCCGTCGTCAATTTCCTCGCGCTTTCGGGTGGCGGCTCCGATGGCGCGTTCGGGGCAGGGGTTCTCGCCGGCTGGACCGCCTCCGGCAAGCGGCCCGAATTCGACCTCGTCACGGGCGTCTCCACCGGCGCGCTTACCGCGCCCTTCGCCTTTCTCGGACCGCGATACGACGACGCCCTGAAAAAGGTCTTCACCGAATCCGACACCAAGGACATCGCCATCGCGCAGCCGATCAGAGGCCTGCTCGGCGGCGATTCGCTCGCGAGCAATGCCCCCCTCGCCAAGGTCGTCGCCTTCTATGTGAACGATGCCTTCCTGGCCGAGGTCGCCGCGCAGCACCGCAAGGGGCGCCGCCTGCTGATCGGCACCACCAATCTCGACGCCGAGCGCCCGGTGATCTGGGACATGGGTGCCATCGCCGTCTCGGGCCGTCCCGAGTCGCTCGATTTGTTCCGCAAGGTGCTGCTTGCCTCGGCCGCGATCCCCGCCGTGTTTCCCCCTGGCTTCATCCAGGTGGCGGCCGGCGGCGGAACCTATGAGGAAATGCACGTCGACGGCGGCGCGACGCGCGAGGTGTTTCTGGTGCCGACGCAATTCATGGCGCAGAAGGCGATGGGGGGGATGGGCATCAATCCGATCCGTCGCGCTTACATCATCAGGAACGGCCATGTCTCGCCGGAATACAAGGCGGTGAAGGCCAAGACGCTGTCGATTGCCGGCCGCGCGGTCTCGAGCCTGATCAAGAGCCAAGGCGTCGGCGATCTTTACGAGCTCTATGTGTTCGCCAAGAAAAACAACATCGACTACAACCTCGCCTACATCCCGGGCGATTTCCTCGACACCAGCACACAGGCCTTCGATCCGGTCTATATGGGCAAGCTCTACGATCTCGGCTTCCAAATGGCCCAAGCCGGCTATCCGTGGAAAAAGGTCCCGCCGCGCATGGCTGGGCATTAACGCCCTCGGCGCGCGGACTTGCCGCGCGGGCGATGAGCCAGCTATATCCGGGGCGAGCCGAGGAATGGAGAGGATCATGGATCTCGTTGAGTTGAACAGGGTGGCGAACGCCATGGTCGCGCCCGGCCGCGGCATTCTCGCGGCGGACGAATCGGGAGGCACCATCAAGAAACGCTTCGATGCGATCGGCGTGGAGTTCGAGCGAGGACAGCCGCCGCGATTATCGCGAGCTGCTGTTCCGCTCCAAAGGCATGGCATCGGTCTCGGGCGTGATCCTGTTCGACGAAACCATCCGGCAGAAAGCCAAGGACGGCACGCCGCTGGTCAAGGTCATCCAGCAAGCGGGGGCGCTGCCCGGCATCAAGGTCGACAAGGGCACCAAGCCGTTACCGTTTTCGCCCGGCGAAACCATCACCGAGGGGTTGGACGGCTTGCGAGAGCGGCTGATCGAGTATCGCCAGCTTGGCGCCAAGTTCTGCAAATGGCGCGCGGTCATCGATATCGGCCCGTCGATCCCGAGCTACAACGCGGTGAACGCCAATGCGCAAGCTTTGGCGCGTTATGCGGCGCTCTGCCAGGAGGAAGATCTGGTGCCGATCGTCGAGCCGGAGGTGCTGATGGACGGCGATCACAGTATTGACCGCTGCTACGACGTCACCGAGTGGGTGCTGAAGACCGTCTATCGCGAGCTGTATTACGCGCGGGTGAAGCTCGAAGGTACCGTGCTCAAGCCGAACATGGTGGTGCCAGGCAAGAAGAGCGGCAAGCCGGCCAGCGCTGAAGAGGTCGCGGAGAAGACGCTGCGGGTGTTGAAGGCTTGCGTGCCGCCCGCGGTTCCCGGCATCGCCTTTCTGTCCGGCGGGCAGTCGGACGTGGAAGCGACGGCGCATCTCGATGCCATGAACAAGATCGGCAATGTGCCGTGGAAGCTCACCTTCTCCTATGGCCGGGCACTCCAGGCGGCGCCGCAAAAGGCCTGGGCCGGCAAAGCCGAGAATATCGGCGCGGCGCAGGCGGCTTTTGCCCATCGCGCGGCGATGAACGGGCTTGCCTCCACGGGCAAATGGTCGACCGATCTGGAGAAGCGGGCCGCGTGAGCGGACCCGGCCTCAAGTCCCGGCAGCCGACGACGAATTGAGCCAGCGGATGTTCGGCGCCTTGCGCGGCACGGAAGCCGGCTTGCGCAGCGGGTGGCCGACGATGATCGGGGCGATCGGGCTATAGGATGACGGCAGACCGAGTGCTGCCTTGCCCTCGGCCGTGCCAAGCCAATGCTGGGCGAATCCGATCCAGCAGGTGCCGAGGCCATGGCCATGGGCGGCCAACATCAGGTTCTCGGCGGCGAGCGCGCAGTCCTCGACGGCCCAGTCGGTCGGTTGGCAGGCGACGATCACCACCAAGACCGGCGCCCGGTAGAAAATGTGGAATTGCGGATCGTTCAGCATGTCGCGGAAGGGATGCGCGGGCGCGCCGAGCGACGCCTTCAGTAAATGCGCCTTGGCGTGGTCGGAGATGCGGGCGAGCAGCGCCTGCTCCCTGACCACGACGAAGCACCATGGCTGTTGATTGACCGCGCTCGGCGCCTGAATCGCCGCGTCGATCAGCTCGTGCAGCACCGCGTCGCTGACCGGCTCGTCAGTGAACTCGCGCACGGAACGCCGTCCGTGAATGGCTTGCAACAGCTCCATGGTTCACCGGGCTCGCCTGGCCGAGATCCGAGGCATGCGAGCAGCTTGGAGTGGCTAGCGCGACGATCCCGCTCAAAAAAGCCGCCCGCGTTGATTTCGATCAAGGAGCGATTGGCCGACCCTGAGCGGTTCAGGGAGCCGGGGGCTGGTCGGGGACGGCCATTGACGGCTCGGCAGGCGGCTGTTCGGCCGAGGGCTGTTCGGCTGATGGCTGCTCTGCAGGCGCAGGCTCGGCGACCGGCGGCGGTTGACTGGCGAGCGTGGTCGCGGTCCAGTTGACCAAGTCGGCCTCCAGCTTGACGAACGCCTCGTCAAACGCCTCGACGTAAGCCTTGGCATCGCTGCCCTTGGCCGGCGTGCTGGCCTGGAAGGTATTCGCGGCGATGATCTTGCCGTCCTTGTTGGCCAGCTTGGCGACGAAGTCGATATCCGCGACCGCGTCTTGAGCCGTCGAGATATGGAAGCGCCTGATATCGATGAGAAGCTGATAGTCGCCGGTGAGGCCGTCCCGCGTGCGGCTGACCGCCTCGGTGTAACCGGCATTCTCGAAACTCTGAACCACCTTCGCCTGCACGAGGATCGGCAAGTTGTCGCCCCATCTCACGTCGGCCACCGGCACGCTTTCGCCGCTTTCAGGCTGGAGCAGGATCTTGTCGGTGTTGAAACCCATCAGTGTGCTGGGTTCGGGCACGACCAGGGTCCAGGAGGGCGCCTCCGCCGGCTTCGACGAAAAATCCGTTGCGGCGACGAGATCGTAAACCGGCATGTCGGCCGGAGCCGTGCCGCCGCCGGTCAGGCGCTCGATCCCCGACAGGATGCCGTCGACCTTGTCGGAGTTGCGCGCCAGGGCGCCGGCGAAAGTGTCGATATTCTTGATCGCGCTGTTCAGCGACTCGGAATTCTCCGTGAGCACTTGATCCATTTGTTGGAAGGCGTCGCGCGCGGCCTGGGTCCAATCCTGACCGGCGTCGGGTGCCGCGAGCAGCATCGGCGGCGTGCCGTTTTCCGTTGCGGGCAGCGGCGAGGACGATGTGCCGCCACTGAGCGCGATGGCGGCACCACCGGTCAGCCCTTGCGTTTCGATGGTGACTTCGGTGTCGTCGCGAACGGGCGTGTTGTGGACGACGGCGATGGTGGCCACCACGTCTTGCGGCCGCTCGGGGCTGAGCGAGACTTCGCGTTACCTCGCCGATGCGCAGGCCATTGAACAGCACCGCGGAGCCGATTTGCAAGCCGGACACGGAGCCCTGGAAACGAACCTGATAGATGTCCTGCTTGCCGAAGCCGCCCTTGTTCTCGAGCCAGTAGATGAAGGCAAAGCCGGCGATGATCACCGCGAGCATGAAAAGGCCGATCAAGGCGTAGCGGGCGCGTGTTTCCATGGTTCGAGATCCTTAAGGAGAGACGCTCATGCGCCGGTCGATCAACAGGCCGCCCCGCTTACCCTGGAAATATGTCCGAACCCAGGGATGGGTGGATTCAAGCATGGCTTCGAGCGGGCCGTCGGCCACGACCTTGCCGTCGGCCAGGACCGCCACGCGGTCGCAAGCCGTATAGAGGCTTTCGAGGTCGTGCGTCACCATGAACACGGTGAGGCCCAGGGTTTGTTGCAGGGTGCGGATCAGCTCGTCGAAATCGCCGGCCGAGATCGGGTCGAGACCGGAGGTGGGCTCGTCGAGGAAAACGATCTCGGGGTCGAGCGCCAGCGCCCTGGCGAGCGCCACGCGCTTGGTCATGCCGCCAGACAGCTCGGCAGGAAACTTGTTGGCATCGTCGGGGGTGAGGCCGACCATTTCGAGCTTGGCCAAAGCCATCTCGTCCATCAGCCGCGGCGACAGCGTCAGGTTCTCCCGCATCGGGAATTGCACGTTCTCGCGCACGGTGAGCGAGGAGAACAGCGCGCCCTGCTGGAACAGCACGCCCCAGCGACGCTCGAGGGCGCGGCGCTCGGCCTCATTGGCCTTGGCGAGATCGACGCCAAGCACCTCGATCGAGCCCTGGCGCTTCGGCAGCAAGCCGATGATGGTGCGTAATAGTACCGATTTGCCGGCGCCCGAGCCGCCGACCACGCCGAGGATCTCGCCGCCTCTGACGTCGAGCGAGAGATGATCGAGCACGATCTGGTCGCCGAAGCCGACCACCAGGTCGCGCACCTTGATCACGAGGTCTTGCGCCATCGGCGTCACATTCCGATCGAGGCGAAGAATATGGCGAACAGCCCGTCGAGCACGATCACCAGGAAAATCGATTTCACCACCGAAGCCGTGGTCTTGAGCCCGAGGGATTCGGCGCTGCCTTTTACCTGCAGCCCCTCGGCGCAGGCGACGATGCCGATGACGAGCCCCATGAATGGCGCTTTCAGGATGCCCACCTTGAAATGGGTGAGCGAGATTGCATCCGTCAGCCGCTCGAGATAAATGTCGGGACTGATGCCGCCATAGAGCCAGGCCACCAGGCCGCCGCCATAAAGCGCCGCCATGGAACCGAGAAAGGTCAGCACGGGGAGGGCGACGATCAGGACGAGGATGCGGGGGAGGATGAGCACCTCGATAGGATCGAAGCCCATGGTGCGAAGCGCGTCGATCTCCTCGCGCATCTTCATGGACCCGAGCTCGGCGGTGTAGGAGCTGCCCGAGCGGCCGGCGACCATGATGGCGACGATCAAGACGCCGATCTCGCGCAGCACGAGGATGGCGACGAGGTCGACGGCGTAGAGCTCGGCGCCGAATTTGCGAAAATGGAAGATGCCCTGCTGGGCGATGATGCCGCCGATCAGGAAGGTGATGAGGAGAATGATGGGGACGGCCTGCCAGGTCACGCGGTCGAATTGGTTGACGGTCGAGGTGAACCTGTACTCGCGTGGGCGGCCAATCACCCGAAGCGCCGCGATCCCGACGGCGCCCAGCATGTCGACAAACAGCAACAGATCGCGGCCGAAGCCAGCACCGGCCCGGCCGACGGCGGCGAGCGCGCCGACAATTCTGTTCTCGTCGGCGAGCGGCTTGGCCGGCTCGCGGTTGACGCCGTGCATCTCCTCGAGCAGGCCGCGATCGTGTTGCGGCATGCCGACGATCACCGGCTCGCGACCGGCCGAGCTCCAGGCGCGGGTGAGGCGCTCCAACAGCCAAGCGCCGAAGGTGTCGAACTCGCGTACGCCCGCCATGTCGATCGAGACGCTCTTGGCCTGCGCGGCCTCGCCGGCGGCGCGATCGACCAGCGTCTCCAGTTCGCTGGCATTCGCCGCGGTCCACGAGCCGCCGGCCGCGAGCTCCAACCGCTCGCCTTTCAGATGACTTTCGAGCAAGGACTCGACCATAGGCATGGCTCCTCCGGCCCCGTTCAAGGCATTTGCCATAGACGTTGCCTCAGAGGCGGCCGTTACGCCAGCCCGAGACTGGCGAACTAGCTGCGGGAGAGGCTGATCGTCACGCTTTTAAGAGCAATTCCTTGCGTCGAAATCGCGACGTTTTGGCGCGAGCCGCTATAGGAGACCAGCATGGTTCCGCTCACGCCGCCGCTGATCTGGAGGCTGATTCTGTCGCCTGAGGCCTGTCCGACGGCATTTCCCGTCGCATTGAAGGTGCGCTCTTCCCAGGTGCCGGTGATGCGTCCGCCCGACTGGCTCAGCTTGCTGCGGATCTCGACATTGGAGCTTTCGCTTTGGCAGCGAATGGCCATGCCGAGCTGGGATCCGCCGCCGGTGTAGTAAGCGTTACACTTCAGGCGCTCTTTCCTGCCGTCGGTCATGGTGATTTGCCCGCTTCCGCCCCAGGAGCCGAGCAGGACGTCGAACGGATTGGTGGCGGCCTGACTCGCCGGCCAAGGCGCTGATAGGAAGATCGCCATCACGACCAGGGCGGCCATGGCGCGCAGAGGGGAGGTGCCGGTGATGATTCCGAATCGCATAGGGCCTCTCTTTCCCGCAGTTTGCAGCAAAGAACAAGCCAAGAATGCGATTACAGCGTGATGACAAGAGGGCGAGCGAAGAATTTCTGGGGAAAGATCGCGCCTCGGCGGTCTCGCTCAGCTGCCGGGCGCGTTCAAATTTCCGCTAGGCGTAAAGTCGCGGGCCTCAAGCCGCCGCCTGAAGACCCGGTTTCGACTTCCGTTCAATGACCTGTGAGTCGCGCGAGGCTTGCGTCGTGCGCTGGCCGAACAGCCATCCCAACCCGGTCAGGTCGGCGATGCCTAAAGTGAAGGCAGTGGCGGCGAGGCGGGCGAACTCCTCGGCATAGTCCTTCTGGATTTCCCGGACCCAGGCCAGCTGGCATTCGCCCATCGCCCGCGCCTCGCAACAATGACCGAGCGCGCGCAAGTGCTCGAGATCGTTGCGCATCCGTTTGGCGACGAAGTGCGCGCTTTCAACCTGATAGGCCTGCCAGAATTTCAACTGCGCTTCCAGGCCGGTGACGGCAAGATCGAGAACAGGGTTGGGCAAGCGGGGCTTGTCGCTGTCGGCAGGGGTGGAGTGTTGCATCGTCGCCTCCGTCTGATGGCTGCTGGCCGCCCAGTCCTTGTATGAGGCTAGGTGATAGGGGCACCCCCCCGCATTGATCCCGCTCAAGAATTCTTGAGGAGCTGGGGTCCGGGGACTACAGTGCCGAACGACTTGCGCCTGCTTGCTGGATCTTCGCCATTCCGCCCGCACCCAACGTCGCCATTACCTACTGCCGGCTGTGCAACTGGCTGCTCAGGGCCGCCTGGATGGGGCAGGAGCTGCTGTCCACCTTCGCGGAGGAGTTGGGCTCGGTCACGCTCATTCCTGACGACACGGGTGGCGTGTTCGAGATCAGGCTCGATGGCAAGCTGATTTGGTCGCGCGCCGAGCAGGGGCGCTTTCCCGAGATCAAGGAGCTGAAACAGATGGTGCGGGACGAAATCGCGCCCGAGCGCGACCTTGGCCATGTCGACAAGAAAGAGGACCAGACCTAGCCGCGCTTCCAGGCGAGGTCTTTGTGAGCAGGCTCACAAAGGGTGACGGCAGGGCGCTCCATCTAACGCGCCAAGCCTCAAGGCAATCCTGCCGCACAGGCGTCAAAAGGAAGCAACATCATGAAATTCGCTTATTTCTCGCTCGCCGCGATCCTTGCCGCGTTGGTGCTCGGCATAAGCCTCAGCCTTCCGGCCTCGGCGGGCACCGAGCTCCATGCGGCTGCAGTGCATGCCTGCACCACGGCCAACGCCTCTCAGCCGGTCGATTTCGTCGCCGAAGTCGACGACGGCCGCGGCGGAAGCCTGGTGTGGCTCACCGATGCCGACACCAATCTCTGGCTCTGCAACGCCGATGCCGACGGCCACATCTTCGCCTATAGCAAGATGACCGGCGATCTGTTGCAGGGCGCCGGCGCCAATCTGGTCGGCATCGAGCCGGTGGTGAATGAGACCGAGGTCTCAGTGCCCGACAAGAACCCGCTCACCATCGCCGAGCACGCCTGCCAGGCTTATCTCTCGGATGGTCCCGGCAAGGTCGTGGGCTCGGGCCCCGATGGCCTGGATGGGGATTGGGTCCCCGGCTATTACGTGTTCATCGACACCGGCAATGGCCTGGTGCTGTGCGACGCCACGGCGGACGCACAGGTCTGGAGCTTCGCCGAGATCGGCGACCCGCTCAGCCTCGGCAATCCGATCGGCTGAGCCGCCTCAATCCGAGCCTGGGCGCAGGGGCAATAAGCTCTTGCGCCCATTGGCATTCTTGCGTGAGCCTCTGTACCTCTGGCGCTCACTCCCCACATGAGGGAGAAATCGGCCCGGTTCGCCAGGAGAGTTTCGGCAAGATGTCCCAACCTGTCGTCGTCACCATCCCGCATAAGCTCGGCAAACAGGAGGCCGCGCGTCGCCTGAAAGCCGGCTTCGGCAATGTCCGCTCGACCTTCGGCGAGAAATTCGTGGTGCTGAAGGACGAGTGGGCCGGCGATCATCTCGATTTCCGCGCGAGCCTGCTCGGCCAGACCACGACCGGCACGGTGGACGTCGCCGAGGACCATGTCCGGCTCGAAGTGCAGCTGCCCTGGATGTTGTCGCTGCTGGCCAACAAGGCTAAGGCCTTGGTGCAGAAGCAAGGCAAGCTGATGCTGGAAAAGCCGACCAAGCCGACCTAGGGCTATTTAATGCCGACGATGGTGGCTTCGGCGACGCCGGCCTGCACCGTCTCGCCCGTCTCTTTTCCCATCAAGGCTTGCGCCACAGGCGACACGTAGGACAACGTGCCGAGCGAGGGGTCGGCCTCGTCCTCGCCGACGATGCGGTAGGTTTGGCGGCGGCCGTCGTCGCGCTCAATCGTCACCGTGGAGCCGAAATGCACCTCGGCCACATCGCGCGGCGGTTCGACCACCTGCGCGGTCGCCCGGCGCGAGGTCCAATAGCGCAGGTCTCGATTGATCTTGGCAAGCCGCGGCCGGTCGTCGGCGTCTTGCGCGGCGGCATGCTCAAGGTGCAGCCGGGCAAGCTCGGTCTCGATCATCTCGAGGCCCTTCGGCGTCACGAGATTATGCGGGGAAACCGGGCGGTCCGGCAGGTCGTCATAGACCTCTCCGCCTTCGGCTTCCTTGGTGAAAGCCTTGCTCATGCGGGCACTATACCATGTCTCGCCTTGGGATTGTGGGTTCCGCCGCATCTCTGGGCAATTGCGCCCGAATGGGGCAAGCACCGCTGCCGCTCTCTTGATCCGGGATTTTAGGTAAACGCTCTGCGACAGCGTTCACCGCGCCGCGCACGAGGCGCTAATTCAACTCGCTGGGATCGCCGCCTGTTTGCTATGGTCGCGATGCCAAGCTTCGTTGTCGCCAAAGGTTGTCTATGCGGTCACAGGATTGCGCTTCGGCGCTGAGACCGAGAAACAGGGCCTCGATCTCGGGCTCCGGCGAGCGCGGCTACAACATGTGATCGAGGACGAGCGACATGAAATATATCATTGCAGTAATTCAGCCGCACCGGCTTGAGGCCGTACGCGAGGCGCTTGCCGGTATCGGCGTGCAAGGGATGACGGTGAGCGAGGTGCGCGGGTTCGGGCGGCAGAAGGGCCACACCGAGATCTATCGCGGCGCCGAATACACCATGCAATATGTGCCGAAGGTGAAGGTCGAGATCGCCGTCGCCGCCTCGATCGCCGACAGTGTGGTCGAGGCGCTCGGCAATGCCGCGCGCACGGGGCATATCGGCGACGGCAAGGTGTTCGTGCTGCCGCTCGAAGGGGCGATGCGTGTGCGCACCGGCGAGATGGGCGCCGACGCGTTGTGATCTGAGCTTCCGTGAACTTCACCGACTACCGCCAACAGCTGCTGCAACAGCGCCAAGGGGAGATTGCGCTGTGGGAGTTGGTGCGCAATTTCTCCCAATGGTTCTTCGACCTGTTGCGCAATTTCGTGCTGGTCGGCGGTTTGAAATATTTCGCCGAAAAGTCCAACAGCACGGTGCTGACCTATCTGCACGAGTTCGCGCTGCTGGTGATCTTGGCCTACTGCATCTCCTACGCCGACCAGTGGTACATCAACCTGTTCGGCTTCATGCAGGACAAGCGGCGGGCGCACTGGTTCAACATGGCGGTTAACATCGGCGTCGCCATCATGTTGTTCTGGGTGATCCAGCAAGCCGCCTCCACCATCGTCGCGGAGATCTCGCGCGCGCAAATCTAGGCGTGAATCAGTCTCGCGCTTTCCGCGCGGCCTCGGCGGCGAAGTGCAAATCCCTGACCAAGAGATCGAACTCGCGCCGCTTGTCGCGCTCCTCTCGCAGACGGAGCAGATAGGACGGATGCACGGTAATCAGACCGTTGCCGCCGTGCGGCAGGGCGATGAGGCGGCCGCGATTGGCGTTGACGGAGAGCGCCTTGCGCAGCAGCGCGCGGGCCGCGGTCGCCCCGAGCGCCACGGCTACGGCGGGCTCGATCAGCTCGAGCTCGTGGTCGAGCCACCAACGGCAGGCGTCGATCTCGCCGGTGTCGGGCTTCTTGTGCAGCCGTCGCTTGCCGCGCGGCTCGTTCTTGAAGTGTTTCACCGCGTTGGTGATGTAGATCGCCGCGCGCTCGATCCCCGCCGCCTCGAGCGCCCGGTCGAGCACTTTGCCGGCAGGCCCGACAAAGGGGCGTCCGGCCAGGTCTTCCTGATCGCCCGGCTGCTCGCCGATCAACATCAGCGCCGCATCGGCGGGGCCTTCGCCGAATACGGTCTGGGTCGCGTTCTTGTAGAGATCGCAGCGCGTGCAATCCCTCGCTTCCGCCGCCAGGACCTTCAGCGCCCGGGCCGGATCGTTGATGCGCTTTTCCCTGAAGAGGGGAAGCTCGTCCGGTCCTCTCGCCGCCATCTCGATGCAGCACCTGTCCGGCCAATCCTGGTGCAAGCCTAGCATGCCCGCAAAGATGGGAACCAAGCGCTTCGCCTGATTGTTCCAGGGAAAACCGGCGATCGGTGCTTACATGCATGCCCGATTGGCCTTATATGAGGCCGGGGGCAACGGAGCTTGCGAGATCGAGCTCAGAGGTGTCGATAGACATGCTGGACGATATGCCCAAATCCCAAAGCGTTGCGCTGACCGCCGATCCCGAAGACGCCATTGCCACGCTGGGCCGCGCGCCGGCCAAGCGGCGGGGCAGGGGAGTTTCATTGGGCGGCGGACGGCAGAAAGTGGTGCGCCCCAGCGCGCTCGGCATGCTGCTGAAGCCCATCGGCATTGCCGTCGGTATCGTGCTTTGCGTCTATGCCATCGTCTCGCTCGGCACCACCTTCTATCGCAGCTATTACCGGCATCTCGACCACAATGCGGCGGTGCACGCCGACCGCAGCGTGTTCGACATCTTCTTCGGCGACAAGAGCCTGCCGCCGGATGCGGTCGATCTCGTCATCAAGGACGTCGACGGGTCGTTGCACAAGGTGGTGGCGAGCAAGTCGCAGGCCGACCAATTCGTCAACGACACGATCCTGATGCTCGACGAGGAGCGGGCGCGCATCAAGCAGGCGGCGCATGAGGACATCGATCGCAGCTTCGCGCTGGCCTTCCAGGATCGCGGCGCGGCGATCTCGGCCTATGCCGATTGGTTCTTCGAGTGGAAGCGCTCTTATGTGGTGCTGAAGGAGACCATCTCGTCCGCCATCACCCGCTTTCTCGAGGTCGGGAAATACGAGTCGGTGAACGAGGCGGTCGAAGCCGACGTGAATGACTATTTCCTGAAGAACTACAAGGAGCAGGTGCTCAAACCCGAGCTGCGCGATCAGACCGTCACTCAAGGCGTCGAGCAGGCGGCGCGGCATGCGCATGACAGCTACCGGCGGGTGATCGCCAATGGCGACATGCGGCTGCAGCTGTTCCTGGCGCAGCATACCAGCCATCTCGAGGACATTCCCGCCTCGACGCCGATGACCAACGTCAAGCTCGATTGGGACGCGCAGAAATGGAAGGCGCCGACCTATCTGATGGAGGATCGCGCGTTTGACGGTATCGCCGGGGTTGGCGCCGCCGCCGCCGGCGGCACGGTCGGGGCGCTGGCGCTCGGCCCCGCGATCAACGGCGTGCTGGCGCAGAGCTTCGGGCAATTGTCGCGCCGGGTCGCGGCCTCGCTCGGCACCAGGCTCGCCTTCGCCGAACAGGGCGCGATTGCCGGCACCGTGGTCCAGCCGATGGGTGGGCAGGTGGTCGGCGCGGCCATCGGCGTGGCGATCGGCGCCGCGGTGGATTATCTGTCGAACGCGGCCAACGAGGCCATCAATCGCGACAGCTTCGTCTCGGCGAACGAGGAGGCGCTCGACGCCACCATCGCCGCCTGGAAAGCGAGCCTGGAGGCCAATATCGACACGGCCATCGACAAATGGTTCGACGACGCCCGTGCCTCGGTGGTCTTGGCCTCGAAATAGCTAGCCCAACGGGCTAGCCCGACTGGGCGAATTTCGGTCGCATTTCCGCCGCTTGGAGCGCTATGCTAAGCCCCGAAGCCAAGAGGCTACGGGGATGGAAGAGAGCGCCAAAGCGATTGCACGGCCCGCCGCCTCGCGATCTTTGCGCGAGGCCGTGCGGAAGGCGCGGCTGGAAGAGGCTGAACGGTTGCACCTCTCGGCCGATGCGCGCGACGGCGAGTTCGCCCGGCTCGAGCTGCTCAAGGCGGAGCTGGAAACCGTGTTCGCCGAGCTGCCGGCCAATGACGATCGCTTCAATCTGGTGTTGGTGCCGAGCCGTCCGGCGCGGTTGTGGATCGACCTGTTCACCTACGCGACGGTGGACGACAGCAGTGCCTATCTGTTCGTGCGCAACAGCGAGAGCGGCAGGCGAACGCTGTACAGCTCGAGCAACATCTCCGAGATCGCCGACCGCATCACGCGCTACATGGCGCACGAGATCGTGCTGCGGGAGCGGATGGAAGGGGCCCTTGCCGACCCCGGCCGCGCCGGTCGTCTTGGGCTCGAGCCCGCTCCGGCGCGCACGCGCATGGGCGTGGTGATCGCGGCGTTTGCCATCGGCGTGCTGACCGGCGCTGCCGGTTTGGTTGCGGCGGTGATGCTCAGCGCGCCCTGAGCACGCGACGCTCGCTTTCCCAGACATGCTCGGGCGCGGCGGCGACCGAGCGGCCGATCATCTCCAGATGCCAGCCGTCGCCCGTCTTGGCGATGCAATATTCATTGTAGCGCGCGGCCGGAATGCGTCCCTCCACGGCTTCGGAGGCCGACGGCACGCCGACGATGAAGGCAGGGCCGGTCGCGGTCTCGAGCTCGTGCAGCGTCTGCTCGTGGTTATGGCCGTGCAGCACCAGCTCGGCGCCATGCTGCTTCAGCACCCGCGTGAATCTGCCGGCGTCGCGCAAGCCCCGGTGCCAGCCTGCCTGCTGGCGCAGCGGCGGGTGGTGGATCAGCACCACGCGAAACAGGTTGGCCTGCTTCAGCCGGTCGAGTGCGGTCGCCAGGAGCTTCCGCTGCGCCGTGCCGACTTTGCCGGCGGCGATGAATGGCATGGTCGGAATCGCCGAGGACAGCGCGATCAGCGCGACATCGCCGAAGCGGCGAACGAACGGGAAGCGCTCGGGCGGCGTCGGGAAGAGTTTCTCTCCCGCCGCGTTGGCCTCCATGTAAGGTTTCCAACGTCCCGTGCCGGCGGCGGGATGCAGCCGCACATAGGCGTCGTGGTTGCCGGGGATTGCCGTCACGTGGCTCGGCGGGCCGAGGTGATGCAGCCATTCGGCGGCGCGCACGAATTCCTCCGGCAGCCCGAGATTGACCAGATCGCCGGTGACGGCGATCTGGTTCGGCTTCTGCTCGACGATGTCGCGGGTGATGAGATCGAGAATCTCGCGCCGGTGCACGTATTTCCGCCCACGATGCCAATTGACGTAGCCGATCACGCGCTTGCTCAGAAGCTCGCGGCGCCTGGCGCGTGGCATCGGGCTCAAATGGATGTCGGAGAGATGAGCGAGGGTGAACACGGGGATGCGCCTAGCTTTCGTTTCCGCGACCCTAAAATGCCGCGCCTAGCTTGCAAATGCACATGTTTGTCGGCCGTACGATTGATCCGAGTGGCGTGCATCTGAGTATCGACTGTCCACTACCGACCCTTAGCCGACTCCACCGATTAAGGTCGACATCGCGATATCAGCTTTGCCTCATTTTTGGCACGAGCGCGTCCGGTCATTGAAAAGACAGGAAATGCCCCGCAAACGCGTAGCCCTGATTCGCTCTCGACAGTTGCGTTATAGCGCGTGAATATTAGGGAAACGCGGGTCAACGCGACTTCGGATTGGTGAAAAGGGATAAGTCGGCAATGGTGAGTTTCACCGTGAATGGCAGCAATGTTTCCGTGTCCGCCCCGGATGAAACGCCGCTGCTCTGGGTGCTTCGAGATTTTCTCGGCATGACGGGCACGAAATTCGGGTGCGGTATCGCGCAGTGTGGGGCGTGTACGGTGCACATCGATGGTGAGCCTCGGCGATCGTGCGTTACCCCCGTCAGCCAGGTCGCCGACCGGGAGGTCACGACGATCGAGGGTATTGCCACCACTCCGATAGGTCGAGCGGTCCAGAAGGCTTGGCTCGACCTCGAAGTTGTCCAGTGCGGCTATTGCCAATCTGGTCAGATCATGAGCGCGGCAGCGATCATTAGTTCGATCCCCGAGCCCACTGACAAAGACATCGACCAGGGAATGTCGGGAAATATTTGCCGGTGCGGCACCTATGTGCGCATCCGCGAGGCCATCAAGCATGCCGCTCAATCGGTCGGCGATAAGGCGGGATGACGTGTCACGGATGCTTCCACTCGATCCGCGAGCGGTCTCCCGGCGCTTCATCCTGAAGGCCGGCGCCGCCATCGGTGGCGGCCTGATGATTGGTTGGAATTGGGAGACTTCCGCGGCGGAGCCGGCTGAAGTTCCGGCCCCCCTCGATGCGCTCAACGCATATGTGCGCATTGACCGCGGAGGTAAGGTCCGCATCGTCTCTCCGATGGCCGAGATGGGGCAGGGCGTCTATACGGCGCTGCCTATGTTAGTGGCCGAAGAGCTCGATGTGGATATGAAAAATGTGGCCGCCGAAACGTCGCCACCGAGCGACAAGCTCTATGGCAACCCTTTTCTCGGCGGCGTGCAGACGACCGGCAATTCGTCGTCGATCCGCGGATTCTATCTTCCGCTTCGTAAGGCCGGCGCCGCCGGGCGCGCCATGCTGATAGCGGCGGCCGCAGAGAAGCTGCGAGTGGATGCTAGTTCGTTGACGACGGAGCCGGGCTTCGTGGTGGACCAAGCCGGCAATCGTCGCATTGGCTACGGCGAGCTCGTCGATGTCGCGGCGAAGATGCCAGTCCCCACCGACGTTAAGCTCAAGGATCCGAGTGCATTTCGCATCATCGGAACCCCGGTCAAGCGTCTGGATGTCGTCGGCAAGGTAGACGGCTCGGCCGTGTTCGGCATCGATGTAAAAGTGCCGGGAATGAAGATTGCCACGGTGGCGGCATCGCCGGTTTTCGGCGGGACGCTGGCGTCGGTCGACGAGTCGTCGGCGTTGCAAGTGCCCGGCGTCGTCCAGGTGGTGAAGCTGGACAACGCCGTCGCGGTCATTGCGGAGCACTACTGGGCCGCGCGGAAAGGCCTCGAAGCGGCAAATCCGAAGTTTGACGATGGACCTCACGCCTCGTTGAGCACCGCCGACGTGGTCGCGGCGCTGATCAAGGCATCCGAACGGCCGGGCGCGGTCGCCAAGAACGAAGGCGATGTGACAACGGCCTTAGCCGCCGCTGCCACCAAAGTCGATGCCGCCTACGAGGCGCCGTTCCTGGCTCATGCGACGATGGAACCGATGAATTGCACCGCACAGGTCACGGGCGATGGCTGCGACATCTGGGTCGGAACTCAAATTCCCACGACCGCGCAGCGGGCGGTGGCAACGGCGCTCGGCATCAAGTCGGACGCGGTGCGTATCCACAATCACCTCCTCGGCGGCGGCTTCGGGCGCCGGCTCGAATTCGACTTCATTGTGCAGGCCGCATTGATTGCCAAACAGGTAAAGCAGCCGGTCAAAGTCGTGTGGAGCCGTGAAGAGGACATCCAGCACGACATGTACCGGCCATACTACTACGACAGGATAAGCGCCGCCCTCGACGAGCACGGCATGCCGACCGCCTGGAGCCATCGCATCGTGGGCCCTTCGATCATGGCGCGGTTTTTCCCGCCGGCTTTCCAGAACAATATCGACCCCGACGCCGTCGATGGCGCGATCGACATGCCCTACGACATTGCCAACAAGCGCGTCGAATATGTGCGTGAGGAGCCGCCAGGTATTCCGACGGCGTTCTGGCGGGGCGTCGGACCGACCCACACCGTCTATGTGATCGAAAGTTTCGTGGATGAACTGGCGGCGATCGCCAAAACGGATCCTGTCGATTACCGCAGGTCGCTGCTCGGCAAGAATCCGCGCGCTTTGCATGTGCTCAATCGCGCCGCAGAAATCTCCGATTGGGGGAAGCCGCTTTCAAAGGGCCGCGGCCGCGGCGTGTGCGTGCACAATACCTTCGGCACCTTCATGTCTCAGGTCGCCGAGGTGACGGTCTTGAAGTCCGGGGAGGTGCAGGTCGACCGTGTCGTCTGCGTCGTCGATACGGGCGTCGTTATCAATCCTGATACCATCGTGGCGCAGATGCAGAGCGGTATTATTTTCGGCATCACCGCCGCACTCTGGGGTGAGATCACGCTTAAGAACGGTCGGGTCCAGCAGTCGAATTTTGACAATTACCGCATGTTGCGGATCAACGAGGCGCCCGCCATTGAAGTCGAGGTAGTGAAGAGCAGCGCCGACCCAGGCGGCATAGGCGAGCCCGGGACCACAGCGCTGGCGCCGGCGGTTCTCAACGCTGTATTTGCGGCGACGGGCGTCCGGCTGCGTAAGCTGCCGATCGATCCGGCGCTGCTGAAATCATGAAGGAGAAAGCGGATGCGGGGGCTACCAGTTGCTCTCGGTGCCGGCGTGATGACTCTCGTCCTGGGCCTTTCTTTATCCGGCGCGCGCCCCGAAGCCGTCGCGACTCTCAGGCCAGTCACTGACTTCGCTACAATCACCAACAACAGGGAACGCGCCATCGCTTTGTTCGGGGAGGCTGGCAAAGTCATCCAAAATCCGCGCTGCGTGAACTGCCACCCGGCGGGCAACAGTCCCCATCAAGGTGACGACGGTCACCTTCACCGGCCGCTGGTCGTGCGCGGAATGGGAGGTTTCGGCGCGGTCGGCATGCATTGTGCCACATGCCACGGGCCTCAGAATTTCGATCCGGGCCGAGTGCCGGGCAACCCCCTTTGGCATCTGGCCCCCATCGAGATGGCCTGGGAGGGTAAGTCGCTCGGCGAGATCTGCGAGCAAATCAAAAACCCTGATAGAAACGGCGGCAAAACTCTGGACGAGATCGTCCACCATATGGGCGAAGACATGCTCGTTGGCTGGGGGTGGCATCCAGGAGCAGGACGCGTACCTGTCCCCGGCACACAGCAGGAATTTGGCGCCCTTATCAAGGCGTGGGTGGAAGCCGGCGCCGACTGCCCCGCACCGTAGACGATACGGCAAGAGCATTTGGCGCGCCCTTAGCAGAACCTCCACGAGCTCGTGACGCATAAGCCCACTTGCGCTTTGGATGTCTATCCGCGCGCTTATCCCCTCCTTGCGGATCTGGGCTATCATCTTCCTACCTCGTCCTTCTAAGGGGCGCTCTCGCGAGGCGTTGCGATCGGCGGGACGGGGTGCGGCGCCCGCGGGCCTTGTCGCAACAAGGCACTCGGGCGGCAGCGGAGCTCCTCCCGGGACCACTAGGAGTCCCCGCCAGGAGCTGGCTGAAGGCTCGGCCGGCGCATTCGCTGCGCGACAGGCCGGACTAAAGCGAGGCCCGTTGCCGAAAGACGCCGGCAAATAACATGCGCTGAGATGCGCTATCGGCCTCTGGCCTGCTTGAGCGCATGGACTTGAGCGCATGTGGCGCGCCGCGAGGCGCCTGCGTGCCGCAAGGCACGAGCCATAAGGATTTTGCGCTTTGCGGCGCGCCATCCCCCATACCCCGGACGCAGATGCGCCGCGGCAAGGAAAACGCATGCCTTCGCTTTACCTACCGTCAGCCTACCAGGGGATGCTAAAGTTTTCGATCCGCGCGACGAGAGGCTGTGCCCGGTGACGTTCTGCAAATCCGTGATCGCGGCGTTGGCCTTGGCTTCGAGCCTAGGCGGGCAGGCCTACGCGCAAACCCCGGCACCCGCGCAGCAATCGGCGTCACAGGTTGTGATGCCGGATGCGGAAAAGATCGTGCTCTTGCTGCGCACGTCGATCCTCACGCTGAATGACGCGCTGCAGACCGGCAACTTTACGGTACTCCGGGACATGGGCGCGCCCGGCTTCCGCGACGCCAACACCGCCGCGCGCCTCTCCCAGTCCTTCTCGGATCTTGCCTCGAAAGGCGTCGATCTCTCGGCAGTAAGCATCATCGCGCCGCAATTGTCCGAGGCGCCTGCGCTCGACCAGCAAAAAGGCATGCTGCGCCTCAAGGGATACTTCCCCGGCCAGCCCGTTCAGATCAATTTCGAGATGCTGTATCAGGTGGTGGACAATCGCTGGCGCCTATTCGGTCTGTCGGTACAGCCCGGACCGGCGACACCGCAGCCGGCTGCTGCTGCCAGCGTCCCGGCGAGCACCGCTGTGAAGAAGAAGTAGCGGACTGATCGTGACGCAAGACGGGGCAGCACCCAAGCGAGGCTGGCTCGGACGGCTCAGGCCGAACCGATTGCTGACGGCGATGTTCCGCCCCGTTTGGCGTATGCGGCGCGGGCTGACGCTCGGCGCGCAGGGCGCGGTGATCGACGCAGAGGGCCGCGTGCTGCTGGTGCGGCATGGCTATCGTCCAGGGTGGTGGTTTCCCGGCGGCGGGGTCGAATGGGGCGAGACGCTGCTGGTGGCGCTCGCCCGCGAGCTCGAGGAAGAGGTGGGGGTGACGCTCACCGGAGCGCCGAAGCTGCACGGCATCTTCTCCAATTTCGCGAGTTTTCGCGGCGACCACATCGCCGTGTTCGTGGTGCGCCATTGGCAGCGGCGGGGCGACTACCGCAAGCGCGGCGAGATCGCCGAGGCGGGGATGTTCGCGCCCGAGGATTTGCCGGAGCCGATCGATGCCGGAACGCGCGCGCGGATCAAGGAGATCTTCGACCAGGCGCCGCTCGGGACGCTGTGGTGAGGTTAAGCCAGCTTCTTGGTGATCTTGGCGACGTGATGGCCTTGGAAGCTCGCCAGATTGAGCTCCTTCTGCGAGGGCATGCGCGAGCCGTCTGGCGCGGCGATGGTGCCCGCGCCGTAGGGCGAGCCGCCTTTCACCTCGCTGATGTCGGGAAGGTCTGGCGCGGAGTAGGGGAGACCGACCACGACCATGCCGTGATGCAGCAAGGTCCAATGGAACGAGACGATGGTCGTCTCGTTGCCGCCGCCGGTCGAGGTCGAGGTGAACACGCTGCCCACCTTGCCGATCAGCGCGCCGGCTACCCAGAGCGGGCCGGTCTGATCGAGAAAGTTCCGCATCTGCGAGGTCATGTTGCCGAAGCGGGTGGGCGTGCCGAAGATGATGCCGTCATACTCGGCGAGCTCCTGCGGGTCGGCGATCGGTGCCGGCTGGTCGACCTTCATGCCGGCGGAGTGCATGATCTCCTCCGGCACCAATTCCGGCACGCGCTTGAGGCTGACATGCACGCCCTCGACCGCGCGCGCGCCATGCGCCACTGCATAAGCCAGCGTTTCGGTGTGCCCGTAGGATGAGTGGTAAAGGACGAGCAGTCGCGCCGTGTCAGCCATTCGGTTTTGCCCCCGCACCCCAGCGGCGAGGGGCGCGGCTCAAGGCCCCTCCTCGCCAGCTCATTAAGTGTAGCAGATTCAAATATATGAGCGGAGCCGATAAACGCTTGGTGAAGATCGCATGTTTCGGGAAATTTGCCACCATCGCCAGCCAATCTCTCCTCGTGCCGCTAGACCCGCAGTCTAGTCCATGATAATGCAGCGCCGCCATGTGGACGAGGATCGATCTCAGCACGTTTCCGCGACGACGAGGGCGCGCGCGCTAAGCGCGGTTCGCCTCGTCTCTCGTCGCCGGCGTATTTTGCCGCTATCCATGGTGCCTCGGCCCGGCTCGAGGGATCCCCTCTCGATCAACCCTTCTGGGATCCTTACTCACATGTCGTCCTCAAGCTTTGCGATCCGCCCCGAGACCGACGGCGACGCATGCATTTTGTCCGAACTTTCGGCGCAAGCTTTCGGCCCGGGCCGGTTCGCCAGGAGCGCCTACCGGGTGCGCGAAGGCGTGCCGCCGGTGCAGGTGCTGTCGCTTTGCGCGGTGGTCGATGCGCGGTTGGTGGGCGGCATCCGCTTCACGGCGATCCGCATCGGCGAAGCGGAAGGCGCGCTGCTGCTCGGCCCGCTGGTCGTCGATCCGGCGGTTGCGGGCAAAGGTTTCGGCAGGGCGCTGGTCGAGGCAGGCTTGACGCGGGCGAAGGCCGAAAATTTCCACCTCGTGCTGCTGGTCGGCGACATGCCCTATTACGCACGCTTCGGTTTTGCGCCGGTGCCGCCAGGGCAGATCACGCTGCCGGGTCCGGTCGATCCCGCCCGTCTCCTTGCCCTCGAGCTGGTTCCGGGCGCCCTCCAAGGCGCCAAGGGCCACGTCAAGGGCCATGCGCGCTAATGGCCTTCGCGGAACCAGGTGGCGGCCAACAGGCCGAGCAATAGTCCAAGCGCAAGCAGGCCGGTGAACAGCGGGAACAGGCGCACGCCCTTGACGTGATAGGCGTCGCGCTTGTGCAGCCCAAGCCAATCGTCGCCGTGCAAGACCTGGCCGCCACGCAGCATGACGAGGCGTGGCAGCTTCGCGCCTTCCGCGTCGTTCCGGCCGAGCCAGAAGCTGCCGCCGCCGGTCTGGTCGAGAATGGGCTTGAGCACGGTATCGGTCGCCGTGACGGCGGCGAGTTCGCGCGCATTGGCGTTGCCGACGGTGACCACGCTCGCCAGCTTGCCCGAGGCAATGCGGTAGACGCCTTGCTCGTTTACGGTCATGGCTTTGCGCCACAGGCCGCGCTCGCCCTTGTCGAGAGTGACGGTCTCTTGCTTACCGGAGGGCGCGGTCACGGTGACGGGCTCGACATCGTCCTTTATCGAGCGCCGCTCGATGGAGAGCGTCTGGCCGCGGCTGGTCGCTTTCAGCATCTCCTCCTCGAGGTCGGGTTCCTTCATCAGCCAATGGGCGAGCCGGCGCAGGAGATCGGTGTAGGGTCCGCCGCCTTCATAGCCGCGCGCCCACAGCCAGGCATGATCGGAAAGCAGCATGCCGACGCGGCCCTGGCCGCGCTCGCCGATGATCAAGAGCGGCCGGTCCTGCGCGCCCTTCATCAGCACTTCGCCGTCACGCGGGCTGACATCGACCACGCGGAACCAGTGTCCCCAAGAGGGCTCGGTCCCCGCGGCGCCCGGCAGGTCGCTGGTCACGGGGTGTTTCTCGCCGAGCTCGGTGAGGCGCGGCTTATACGGCTCCTCGATCACGCGGCCCGAGGGCACGGCGGGGAGGATCTGGCCGAGCGGCGAACGATACAGGCTGAGCGGCGAGGCATAATCGTCGCCCGCCGAAACGAGCACCGCGCCGCCCTTCTCCACATAGCGGGCGACATTCTCCAGATAGAGCAGGGGGAGCACGCCGCGCCGCTGGTAGCGGTCGAAGATGATCAGGTCGAACTGGTCGAGCTTTTCCTGGAACAGCTCGCGCGTCGGGAAGGCGATCAGCGAGAGCTGATTGATCGGCGTACCGTCCTGCTTCTCCGGCGGACGCAGAATGGTGAAATGCACGAGATCGACCGAAGCGTCGGATTTCAACATGTTGCGCCAAGTGCGCTCGCCGGCATGCGGTTCGCCCGAGACCAGCAGCACGCGCAGATTCTCTCGCACGCCCTCGACCGTCAGCACCGCGCGATTGTTGATCGTGGTGAGCTCGCCCTTGGCCGGTTCGGCCTCGATCTCGACGATGTTGGGGCCGGCATGGTCGATATCGACCGGAATTTCGACTTTCTCGCCGAGTTGCACACTCTGCATGACCGGCGGCTGGCCTTGATGGGTCACGGTCAGCTTGACCGGACCGCCTGCGCCGGAAGCGGTGGTGTCGGTGACCTTGACCTCGATGTTCTGACTAGAGCCGACGATGCCGAACCGCGGCGCGCTCAACACCTGGAGCCTGCGGTCGAACTCGCCGGGCTTGCCGGTGAGCAGGGCGTGCACCGGCGCCTCGAAACCGAGGCCCGCGGCCGAAGCCGGCCCGTCGTGCACCTCGCCGTCGGTGATCATGATCACGCCGGCAAGCCGGTCTGGCGGTACGTCGGCAAGCGCTTGCGCGAGGTCGGTGAACAGCATGGTGCCGTCACGCTCGCTGTCCGCCGAGGTCGAGTTCGAATTGACCCAGCGCACATCGAGGTTGGGGAAGGATTTGAGCCGCTCCTCCAATTCCTTGCGCAACTCGGCGGTGCGCGCGGTGCGGCCGGCGATGGCCTGGCTCTGGCTATCGTCGACGACCACGGCGAGCACGTCGTTGAGCGGCTCGCGGTCCTCCTGTTTCAATTGCGGATTGGCGATGGCGAGCAACAGCACCGCGTAGCTCAACAGCCGGAAGATGGCGCCGCGGCGCGAGCGCCAAAACAGCAGCGCGAGCAGCACCACGCCCAAGCCGGCGAGCGCCCACAACACCGGCCAGGGCACGAAGGGGAGGAATTCGATCGACCAGCTCATGGCGTCACTGCCCCAACCGCTCGAGCAGGGCAGGGACATGCACCTGATCGGCCTTGTAGTTGCCGGTGAGCGCGTACATCACCAGGTTGACGCCGGCGCGAAACGCCATTTCGCGCTGCACCTCGCCGCCCGGCACAGTCGGGTAGATCGGCCGGTTGGCGTCGTCGAGCGCCCAGGCGCCGGCAAAGTCGTTGGAGGTGATGACGATCGAACTGACGCCATCGGTGCGGCGCGAGCGCTCGTTGCGCTCGGTCTCGTCTTGCGGCTCGGCCTCGACCCACAGCGCGCCACCGTCCCAGCGACCCGGGAAGCTGTGCATCAGATAGAACGACTTGGTGAGCACGTGGTTTTCAGGCACCGCCTCCAGCGGCGGAATGTCGAGCTGGCCGATCAGGCGGGTGAGCGCCTTGGTCTGGAAGCCAGTCCCGGAGAAGCCGGTCTCGTGGTCGCGCGTATCGAAGACGATTAGGCCGCCCTGCTTCATGAAGGCATCGACCTTGGCGAGCGTCGCGTCCGAGAGTGGCTGCGCATCCTCGCGCACGGGCCAATACAGGATCGGGAAGAAGGCAAGCTCGTCCTTATCGATATCGACGCCCATGGGATCGGCCGGCTCGAGCGCGGTCCGCGCGCGCAACACCTTGCTCAACCCGCTCAAGCCTTCCTCGCTGGTGCGATCGATTTCGGGATCGCCGGTGATGACGTAGGCGAGATGGGTCTGCAACGAGGCCTTCAGCGCGAAATCGGTGGGAGAGGCCGGCGAAGCCGCGGCTCCGGCTTCCGCTGCCGGCGGCGGAGAGTCCTGTGCCCAGGCGCGATGGCTGGATGCGGGGAGGAGCGCCAGCGCGAGCAAGATGGCGCCGGTGGCGGCGGCGCGACGGCGCAAGCGTACGCCGCCGCTCAGCACCAGCATGGCAAGGATATCGATGACGAACAGACCGATGGCGGCGAGGTAGAGCCAGGGCTCGAGCGCCATCGGCTTCTTCATGGTGTAGCCGCCGACCGCGCTCGATCCTTCGACTTCGCCGAGTGGCTTGAGCTCGGTCTTGGCGCTGATGAGGTTGAAGGCGCGCGCCGCGCCCGACGGGCCGTAATAGCCGGGCGGATGGTCGGGTCCCGGAACCACCGTGTCGAGCTTGTCGGGCGCGATGGGTGCCGCGCGCAGCGGCGGCGAGCCGAGTTGACCGAAGCCGTCGAGCGTCTGGAGCGGCGGCAATGCGCTGGTGGAAGCAGCCGGTGTGGTCGATGCGGCGGATGAAGCCTCGACAACGGCGTCCTGCTTGCCGCTGTCGACGGTGACCTGGCTCGGGCCAAGCGCCACGACACGGCGGAGCATTTCCACGAACAGGCCCGACAGCGGGAGATTCGACCAGTCCGAGTTGGCGGTGACGTGGAACAGCACGATGAAGCCCTGTCCCTGCTTGGAGGCCGTGACTAGAGGCGTGCCGTCGGCGAGCGTTGCCCACACTTCGGAGTCGGTGGCCACGGTGGGATCGGCGAGAACTTGCCGGTTGATCTTCACGTCGTCGGGAACGGCGAGACCGCGGAACGGGCTCTTTTCCTCGAAGGGCGCGAGCGGCTGCGGCGTGCTCCAGGAGAGCGAGCCGCCGAGCGAGCGGCCGCCCCGGCGCAAGGCCACCGGCAACAGCTCATCGCCGCCTTGCTCGAGTCTCGGGCCGGCGAAGCGAATGAGCACGCCCCCCGATTTGAGCCAGGTCTCGAGCTCTTCCTGGGTGCCGGCGACGAGCTTGCCGATATCGGCGAGCACAATGGTCGAGACCTTCTGCTCGATCAGGCTGTGGATCGCGTTGGCGACATTCCCCTCGCTCGGCGTGATGACGTCGGCATAGGGCGATAGCGCGCGCTGCACATAATAGAGCGGCGACAGCAGCGGTTGCGCCGCCTCGCGCGATTCACCCGAGACGATGCCGACCCGATGCCATTGCGAGCGCCCGTCGAGAAGATGCACAGCTCCGGCCGAGCGTTCCCCGGCGATCTCGATGCGCGCGACCTGATTGCGGATTTCGAGCGGCAAGTCGAATTTGGCGGTGGCCTCGCGTGCATTTTCGCCGATGGTGAAGGCCGCTTCGCCAAGCGGCTCACCCCGGCCGGTCAGCGCCCTGACCACGCCGGAGCGCGGGCCCTCGGCGGCGCTCATCAGCCGCGCGGCGAGCTCGCCTTTGTCGCCAGAGGATTGACCTAGGGCAAGCGCCGCGTCGTCACCCTCGGGACGCAATACCGCGAAACTGCCGTTTGCGCCGGCGAGCTTGGTAAGCGACTTGGCGAAGGCATCGCCTTCGCCATAATCGAGGCCGTCCGACATCCACAGCACGCTGTAATCCGTCTTGGCGCCAAGCTGCTTCTCGAGCGCGTCGGCGAGTGCCGCGCGGTCGGGCGCATAAGGCTCGGGGTTCAGCCCGCCGACGCGCTCGCGTGCCTGCTCGGCGCTCATGGGATCGCTGATCGGCTGGCCGGGCGCGGTGAAAGCGAGCACCACGGTGCGGCCGTCGCGGCCGGCGCGGTCGATCGCCGCCTCGATCGCCTCGCGCCGCTCGGGCCAATGCGCGGCCGACGCCCAGCCATTGTCGATGACGAGGAGGAGGGGACCTTCGCCGGCGAAACTTTGCTGGTCTGGGTTCAACACGGGCCGTGCCAGAGCGAAAATCAGCAAGGCGGCGAGCAGCATGCGCAACAGGGTCAGCCACCAGGGGCTGTGCGCCGGCGTCTCCTCGGTGGTCTTGAGGTCTTTTAACAGCCGGGTCGGCGGGAACACCACGACCTGCGGGCTTGGCGGGGTCAGCCGCAACAGCCACCAGATGGCGGGAAGGGCGGCGAGCGCCGCGAGCACCCAAGGCTGGAGGAAGCCGATCGCGCCGATGGTCATCATGGCTGTTGGCCCGCTTCCGTCCCGCTCACCGGTTCCGGCCGCGGCGGACGGTAACGATAATCCCGCTCGAGCCCCGCGAGGCGGTTATGCACCACCAGCACCGCTTCTTCGGCCGGCCGATCGGTGTGATGGACGAGGAACGACCAGCCGAGCCGCTGCGTCAGTTGCAAAAGATCTCTGCGGTGACGCTTGAGCCGGTCTTGATATTGCTCGCGCAACGTCTCGGCGCGGCCGGCGATCACGCGGTCCCGGCCTTCGCTGGCCGCAAACTCGGTGCGGCCGACATAAGGCAGCGTCTCCTCGGCCGGATCGAGCACCTGGACGAGATGACCGCGTACGCCTTGCCCCGCGATCGTCTCCAGCCGCTCGGCGGTGGCGTCAATCGGCTCGAGGAAATCGCTGAACAGGAGGCATTCGGAGAAGCGGCTCAGCTTCGCCTTGGGTGGCAGGCTCGCCTCGCTGGTGTCGCCCAACAGCACTTCGGCGACCCGCCGCGCGGCCGCGCGACCGGTAAACGGCCGACCGCCGAGCACGCCGACACGCTCGCCGCCGCGCGAGAGCAGCTCGGCAAGCGCCAGCGCGAGCACGACGCAGCGGCTCTCCTTCGACACTTTGGAGAGCGACGAGCGGAAACGCATCGACGCCGAGAGATCGACCCATAGCCAGACGGTATGCGCCGCTTCCCATTCACGCTCGCGCACGAACAGATTGTCCGAGCTTGCCGAGCGCCGCCAATCGATGCCGGTGACCGAGTTGTTCTGATCGTAATGGCGAAACTGCCAGAAGGTCTCGCCCGGGCCGGCGCGGCGGCGGCCATGCGTGCCGTGGGCGACGGTGTGGGCGACCCGCTGCGATTCGATGAGAAGCGCAGGCATGCGGGCCGCCAGCCCATGGGCCTCGGCTTCCTCGCCCGAGAAAGGCAGAAGTGTTTTTCGCCGCGCGTCGGCCAAGCTCAGATCACCCTAGGGGCTGGACCAGCCGCGCCACCATGTCGCTCATGTCGATGCCTTCGGCGCGGGCGGCGAAGGTGAGCGCCATGCGGTGCTTCAGCACCGGCTCGGCAAGCTCGATCACGTCGTCGACGGACGGCGCCAGCCGCCCTTCGATCATCGCCTTGGCGCGGACGGCGAGCATCAGCGCTTGGCTCGCGCGGGGACCCGGGCCCCAGGCGATCATGTCGTCGAGCTCCTGGTCGATGCCGGTGCCGGGCCGCGCCGAGCGAACGAGCTTGAGGATGGCGTCGACGACCTGATCCCCGACCGGGAGCTGGCGCACGAGGCGCTGCGCCACCATCAGTTCCTCGGCGGAGAGAATGGTCTTGAGCTGGCGTTCCTCGACGCCGGTGGTGGCGAACAGCATGCGGCGCTCGGCGGCGACGTCGGGATAGGAGACGTCGATCTGCAACAGGAAGCGGTCGAGCTGCGCCTCGGGCAGGGGATAGGTGCCTTCCTGCTCCAGCGGGTTCTGCGTAGCGAGCACGTGGAACGGACGCGGCACGTCATGCCTGATGCCGGCGACGGTGACATGATGCTCCTGCATGGCTTGCAGCAGCGCCGACTGCGTCTTGGGGCTGGCGCGGTTGATCTCGTCGGCCATCAGCAGTTGGGTGAAGATTGGCCCCTCGACGAAACGAAAGCTGCGGCGGCCGGCGGTCGATTCCTCGAGCACCTCGGCGCCGACGATGTCGGAAGGCATCAGGTCAGGGGTGAACTGGATGCGCTTGTTCTGGAGCCCGAGCACGGCGCCGAGCGTTTCGACCAGGCTCGTCTTGGCAAGGCCTGGCACGCCGATCAACAGCGCGTGGCCGCCAGAAAGCAGCGTGATGAGAGCAAGGTCGATGACGCGCTCCTGGCCGAAAATAATCGCGGACGTCGTCTCGCGCACTTTCTTGATCTTGGCGCCAACCTCCTCGATACGGTCGACGAGCTGGGTCTCGGTCTGGGCAAGTGTTGTCATGGCGTCAGTTTCGCTCGATCCTGTTGCTAGGGGACTATATGGCTAAAGGCCGGGCAGAGTAGAAACACTTTGAGAGGCAAATCGGTCACAATCGTGTTGGTTCCGGGCGCCTTTCGCGAGAGTTGCTCGACGAGCCAAAGATGCGGTCTGCAGCGGCAAAGACATGCCTGACCAAGACGAAAGAGACGATTTGGTAGCACCTGCCAAGGGCGGCGGCAAACGGCCTTCGGCAGTATTGCCAAACCTTAATCTTTGCGGGGATATCGGGCTTAAGATCGCCCGCGACGGCACTTGGTATTACCAGGGCGGGCCGATCGCGCGGAAGCCGCTGGTCAAGCTGTTCGCCTCGGTGCTCCGGCTCGAGCAAGACGGCCGCTACTACCTCGTCACGCCGGTCGAGAAGGTTTTCATCGCGGTCGAGGATCTGCCGTTCGTCGCGGTGGAGATGCGCCGCGAGGACAGCGGCGAGGCGCAGCGCCTGACTTTCGTCAGCAACGTCGACGAGGTGGTGACGGCGGGGCCCGAGCACGCCATCGGCTTTCAACCCGGACCGAGAGAGGGCTTTACGCCCTATATCGTCATGCGTCGCGGGTTGAAGGCGCGGCTTGCCAGGCCGGTCTATTACGAGCTGGCGGGCTTGGCGGTCGAGTTGCAAGGGCAAGGCCTAGGGGTCTGGAGCGGCGGGGCGTTTTTTCCGTTCCCGCCGGCCGCAAGCTAAGCGGCGCGTCGCACTCGCTTTACGGGGCGAGCGCCGCTATGGTGCGGGCGCATTTCCGGAACAGAGGTCCGAGCCCTTCGATGTTGCGCATCGCGCTGGTCGACATCCTTCTCTTCGCGCTGCCCTTCGTGCTCTATGCGGCCTATATGGTCGCGGTGAAAGGCACCGCGCCCTCGAGCCTTTGGCAGGGTGCGCCGGTTTTCTGGCTGTTGGCTGCGGGCTGTGGGCTGCTGCTGGTCGTCATGGCGACACTGATTCAATTCTCGGGCGGGGAGCCCGGCGGTACCTATCACCCGCCGGTGATCGAGAACGGCGTGGTCAAGCCCGGCGAGATCGACTGAGGCGGAGGTCGTCTGATGACCGAGCACGCCGCCAAGCGCTCCGCAGCACCACCTTCGTTGAAAGATGCCGCGTGGCTGCAACAAGCCGAGACCAGGCGCGTATTCGCCGCGCTCGCCGCTCCGGGCATCGAGACGCGCGCGGTCGGCGGCGCGGTACGCAATACCTTGCTGGGTCTGCCGGTGGCCGAGATCGATCTCGCCACCACGGCGTTGCCTGAGAAGGTGATCGCGCTGGCGCGCGGCGCCGACCTCAAAGCGGTCCCCACCGGGATCGAGCATGGCACGGTGACGGTGATCGCCAACGGCGTGCCCTTCGAGGTGACCACGCTCCGGCGCGACGTCGAGACCTTCGGCAGGCACGCGGTGGTCGCCTTCACGGAAGATTGGCAAGAAGATGCGCGGCGCCGCGACTTCACGCTGAACGCGCTCTATGCCGGAAGCGACGGCGAGCTGTTCGATCCGCTGGGCGGCTATGCCGATCTTGCCGCCGGCCGCGTGCGCTTCATCGGCGATGCGGAAGCGCGCATCAAAGAGGACTATCTCCGGATTCTGCGTTTCTTCCGCTTCAACGCCTATTACGGCAAGGGTCAGCTCGATGCCGCCGGACTTGCCGCTTGCGTGCGGTTGCGCGCCGGCCTCGACCAGCTTTCGGCGGAGCGGGTGGCAGGCGATTTGCGCAAGTTGCTGGTGGCGCCGCAAGCGGTCCGCGCGATCGAGGCGCTGTTCGATTACGGACTGCTCGCCCAATTGCTCGGCGGCGTGCCGCGTTTGCTGCGCTTCGAGCGGTTGGTCGCCGCCGAAGAGGCGCTCGGACTTGCGCCGGACGCGGCGCTCAGGCTCGCGGCGCTCGCCGTGTTCGTGAAGGAGGATGCCGAGCGGCTTGCCGCGCGCCTGCGTCTCTCCAATAACGAGCTGGCGGTGCTCTTGCTTGGCGCCGAGGACCACGTCGCGGCCGAGCTTCCCGACGAGGCGGCGGCCAAGCGCGCGCTCTATCGGCTCGGGCCCTGCAGCTTCGAGGCGCATGTGCTGCTCGCCTCGGCGGACGCAGCCATTCCACCCGACGATCAGGCCTGGCGGCAGGCGCTGCGGCTTGCCGACCGCTGGGACGTGCCGGAGTTCCCCTTGCGCGGGCCCGACATCATGGCGCTGGGCGAGGTGAAGGGCCCGGCCATTGGCGAGATCCTGCGTCAGGTCGAGGCCGAGTGGGTCGCCGGCGGTTTCGCCGCATCGCGCGAGACGCTACTCGCTCGCGCTGCCGAGCTCAGCCGAAAATTACCCAGGCCAAGCCAATAAGAGTTGCGCCGACGGCGAGCGTGACGGGCAGCAGGGCGATCTCGATCAACACGTCGCGGCCGCGCTCGTCGCCGGTCGCGGTGCTGACCGTGCCGTCGAGAAATTCGCGGAAGCTCGTCCGCTTGGTCGGCCAGCGCGGATCGCCCCGGCTATAGGTCGCGGTGAACAGGAACAGCGTGAAAAAGATCACGAAGAACAGTGTCACGATCGCCAGGAGGTAGTCGGTCTCCACACCATGGGCGAAGGCGAGCCAAGTCACCACGATGAACCAGAGGGCCGCGGCGATGCCGGTTTCGATGGCGATGGGATGGACGCTGAGGCCGGTAAGGGTCTGCTCAGGGGTCGAGGACTTAGCATGAGGCTCGATCCCGGTGCGGCTGCGATCTGACATTGAACGCTCCCGAATTGCGGCAGCGCCTCCCGTCTGCAAGAGGATGCCCGCAAAACGCGGCAGCCAAGCGATTCGATCCCAGGCAATTCGACGCAGCGGTGCGACGAGATACCTAGAGCCGCTCGATCAGCGCCATGGCCGCCGCGGGCGCGCGCAGCTTTCCTTCATGAATGAAGTAGACGAAGGTGTCGCGCGGCTTGACCGCGTGCTTCCGCGCTGCATCAACGAGCGGAAGGTCTTGCGGCACGCCGCCCTTGGCCCAGACCTTGGCACGCTCGGCCCAAGCGTCGAGCGCCTTGGGCTTGTAGGCGGCTTCGAGCGCGTCGTCGCCGCGTTGCAGCCGCGCGTAGACCACATCGCCGGTAATGTCGCCGATCGACGGCCAGGTTTCGGCGTCAGTGAAGGCGACGCTCGTTCCCGTGTCGCGCATCAGCTTGACGAAGGCCGGCGAGGTGAAGCTCGCGTGGCGCGCCTCGACCACGTGATTGAGCTTGATCCCGTCGAGCTCGCGCGGAAGATGGTCGAGGAAGCGGCCGAAGTCGTCGGCCTCGAATTGCTTGAAGGGCGCGAATTGCCAGAGCACGGGCCCGAGCTTGTCGCCAAGCTCGTTAAGCCCAGAGGCGAGGAAGCGCTTGATGAAGTTGCCGGTCTCGGCCAGCACCTTCTGCTGCGTGACGAGGCGGGGGCCCTTGACCGAGAAGACGAAGCCTTCGGGCGCCGCCGCGGCCCATTTGCGAAAGCTCGTCGGGCTCTGCAGTCGGTAATGCGTGGCGTTGATCTCGATGGTGGTGAGGTGGCTCGCCGCGTAGGCAAGCTCGTCGGCCTGCTTCAGGCCCTTCGGGTAGAACACGCCGCGCCAGGGTGCATACAGCCACCCGCCAATGCCGACGCGTATGCGGCCTGATGCCTGTGCCATAGGCACAGACTGCCTCAGGGCAACGGCAAAATGAAGAGCCGCGCCCGAAGGCGCGGCTCCATACGCTTGGGGTACATAGACGCAGGGACGCGAACGCTCGACGCAACCGACGCGTACTTACGCTACGAAGCCTAGTTTGAGCATCATCTTGCCGGAAAACCGGTTCCGACTCTTGCAGACGATGCTCAGAAATCCATGCCGCCCATGCCGCCGCCGCCGGGCATGGCAGGCGCCGACCCTTGCTTCTTCGGCTTCTCCGCCACCATCGCCTCGGTGGTGATGAGCAGGCCGGCGACGGACGCGGCGTCCTGGAGCGCGGTGCGCACCACCTTCGCCGGGTCGATCACGCCCTGCTTGACGAGGTCGCCATATTCGCCTGTCGCCGCGTTAAAGCCGAAGGCATAGACGTCCTTGTCGGTGATCTTGCCCACGATCACGGCGCCGTCCTCCCCGGCATTCTCGGCGATCTGGCGGGCCGGCGCTTGCAGCGCGCGGCGCACGATATTGACGCCGACCTTCTGATCGTCATTGGCGGTGTTGATCCGGTCGAGCACCTTCTGAGTGCGGAGCAGGGCCACGCCGCCGCCGGGCAGGATGCCCTCTTCGACGGCCGCGCGGGTCGCGTTCAAGGCATCGTCGACGCGATCCTTGCGCTCCTTGACCTCGATCTCGGTCGAGCCGCCGACCTTGATCACGGCGACGCCGCCGGCGAGCTTGGCCAGCCGCTCTTGCAGCTTCTCCTTGTCGTAGTCCGACGAGGTGTCCTCGATCTGCTGCCGGATCTGAGCGACGCGCGCCACGATGTCGGCCTTCTTGCCGGCGCCGTCGACGATGGTCGTATCGTCCTTGGTGATGACCACCTTCTTGGCGCGGCCGAGCATGTCGAGCGTGACATTCTCGAGCTTGATGCCAAGATCTTCGGAGATCACCTGGCCGCCGGTGAGTACGGCGATGTCCTGCAACATGGCCTTGCGGCGGTCGCCGAAGCCGGGCGCCTTGACGGCCGCGACCTTCAAGCCGCCGCGCAGCTTGTTGACCACGAGCGTGGCCAACGCCTCGCCCTCGACGTCCTCGGCGATCACCAGCAGCGGCTTGCCCGACTGCACGACCGTCTCGAGCAGCGGCAGGATGGTCTGTAGATTGGAGAGCTTCTTCTCGTAAATCAGGATGTAGGGGCTCTCGAGCTCGACCCGCATCTTGTCGGCGTCGGTGATGAAATAGGGAGAAATGTAGCCGCGGTCGAACTGCATGCCCTCGACCACTTCGAGCTCGGTCAGCAGTGCCTTGGCTTCCTCGACGGTGATGACGCCCTCATTGCCGACCTTCTGCATGGCCTTGGCGATCATCTGGCCGATCTCGGCATCGCCATTGGCGGAGATGGTGCCGACCTGGGCGATCTCCTCGCTGGAGGTGACCTTCTTCGCCTTGGACTTGAGTTCGGCGATGACCGCGTTGACGGCGAGATCGACGCCCCGCTTGAGATCCATCGGGTTGGAGCCCGCGGCCACCGACTTGGCGCCCTCCTTGACGATGGCTTGGGCAAGCAACGTCGCGGTGGTGGTGCCGTCGCCGGCGGTGTCGGAGGTCTTCGAGGCAACCTCGCGCACCATCTGCGCACCCATATTCTCGAACTTGTCCTCGAGCTCGATCTCCTTCGCCACCGTCACACCGTCCTTGGTGATGCGCGGCGCGCCGAACGATTTCTCGAGCACGACGTTGCGGCCCTTGGGGCCGAGCGTCACCTTGACCGCGTTGGCCAAGATGTCGACGCCGTGCAGCATGCGCTCGCGGGCGTCTTGTCCGAATTTCACTTCCTTGGCAGACATCGACTCTCTCCATTGATCTCATCCTGGGGAGCGCGCTTTTCGCGCGCGTCTCGAAGGACGGGACTGAATTCTGTGGGCCTCACCCTTCGAGACGCGCCCTTCGGGCGCTTCTCAGCATGAGGATTGTTTTGCTACGCGGCCTTCTTCTTCTTGACGTTGACGGTCGCGCCTTCGAGCACGCCGAGAATGTCGCTCTCCTTCATGATCAGCAGATCCTCGCCGTCGAGCTTGACCTCGTTGCCCGACCATTTGCCGAACAGCACGAAATCGCCCGGCTTCACATCGAGCGGCTGAACCTTGCCCTTCTCGTCAGGAGCGCCGGGGCCGACGGCCACAACTTCGCCCTGCTGCGGCTTCTCCTTGGCGGTATCGGGAATGATGATGCCGCCTCTGGTCCTCTCGTCTTCCTCGATCCGGCGTACGACGACGCGATCATGCAAGGGACGAAACTTCATCTTGGAACCTCCTCAGACACGTTGTGAATTGGGCGGGCGGCCCGCAGCAGGCGCACCCGAACGTTATGTAGATTCGCCTTTTAGCACTTTCAATGGAGGAGTGCCAAAGTCGCTAGCAATTATCTGAGGTTGCTGCCAAAGCGCTGATTTAGCTGGGGAAATCCGCTGGACGCGACCCCGCCCGGCGGTTAACACTTGTGAAACGAGAAAAACGCTGACCAGCAGGGTGCATTGTCATGGACGCTGC
Organism: uncultured Alphaproteobacteria bacterium; assembly: GCA_963798815.1. Taxonomy (GTDB): domain Bacteria; phylum Pseudomonadota; class Alphaproteobacteria; order Rhizobiales; family Methyloligellaceae; genus Methyloceanibacter. Next base: position 991,363 of record CAWCUW010000002.1, on the reverse strand, counting down.
CTTCCTCCGCCAGGTTGAGGGATTCTCGCTGACCACGGCGGAAATCCTGTACCGGCTGCCGGACCACCCGCGGCTGCTGCAGAGCTATATTTGGCAGGACTACGATCTCGCGCCGCGCTTCCCCAAGCTCACCGATTTCCTCGATTTCTGGGCGGCGAATCTCGACGGGGCGCTATATCGCATTCGCGTGGCGCATCGGCGGCTGATCGCGCCGGCCGAGTTCAGCTTCGTGTGCGGCGAGCTCCGGCTGAACTAAACCACCCTGCCGGATTTAGGCCGGGACAACCGACACGTTGATGCTGTGCACGGCGCAGCTCTCCGCGAGATCGGCCTTATTGCCTGGATTGAGGGCGTTGACATTGTCGCCGGCGCCGTTCGCGGTCCAGCGGCTCTTGTGGGCCAGGATGACGCCTCGCGGCACGTCGGCCGAAACGCAAAGCCGCAGCGTTAGCGCGCCGGTTGAGTTGCCGATCCTCACGCGCACCCCATCGGCAATCCCTCGCGCCCGCGCTTCGTCGGGATGCACGAACGCCTGATCCTCGCCGAGTTGCTTGAGGATCTTGGGGTCGTTGCCAAAGCTGCTGTTCATCAGCCATTTCGACGCCGGGGAGAGCAGGCGGAGCTCGCCGCCGGCGGGTCGCGCCTCGGCCGAGGCGAAGGGCGCGCGCGGCAAACCGGCAGCGACGAAAGCGCTGCCGGTCAACTCGATCTTGCCCGACGGGGTCCGATAGTCATGGTGCTCGAATTGCACGACCGGTTCGGGCGGATATTCGATCGTGCCGGCTTCGGCCAGCGTCGCGAAGGTCAGGCCGGGCTTGGCCTGATCGAGCAGCGTGGCGATCATCTCGGCGTCGGTCTCGAACAGTTCCGGATCGGTCAATGCCATTGCCGCCGCCAGACGCCTCAAGATCTCTTGGTTGGGTAGCGCCTCGCCGAACGGCGGCACCGCCTGTACTTGCGCGGAGATGCTGGCGTTGAAATAGGACATCACCACGTCGTCGAATTCGAGAAAGCTCGCGGCCGGAAGCACATAGTCGGCATAGTTGGCGGTGTCGGTTTGGAACAGGTCGAGCGTGACTTGCAGCAGGTCCTCGCGCTCGAGCGCCCGCCGCAGGCGCCGCTGCTCGGGGCTCGATGCCGCGATGTTGTTGTTCCAGGTGACGATCGCTTTGGTCTCGGGCGCTTCGAGCCGGCTGGCCAAATCCATATGGCTGATCGTCTGCGCAGATTTCGGTTTGAGGTGAGCGGCGGTCAGATAGCCCGCATCCACGCCGCGCGTGTCCCAGCCATTGAGGTAGAGGAAGCCCGCCCCGTATCTGCCGAGATTGCCGGTGGCTGCCGGCAATAGCCCGACGGCGCGCATGGCATTGCCGCCGAATGACTGGCGCTGGAAACCCTGACCCATCCACAGCAGCGAAGGTCCCGATGCGTATAGCAGCGCCGCGTCTTCGATGAGCTGCGCCGGTACCCCGGTGACGGCTTCGCCCCAGGCCGGGGTGCAGGCCGCCAATTGACTTTCGATCTCCTCCCAGCCTTGTGAGCGCGCGGCGAGGAAGGCCCGATCGATGCGGCCCGCCGCCCAGATCGCGTGCAGCATGGCGAAAGCGAGCGCGCCGTCGGTCCCGGGGTAGAGCTGCAAGTGCATGTCGGCCGCCGCCGCCGTCTCATGACGGATGGGATCGATGACGATCTTGGGGACGGGTGTCCCGCCGAGCCAATATTGATGCACATGCGGCGCCGAGGTCGATGGATTGGCGCCCCAGATCATCACGCAATTGGTGCCGTCGATGGTGCGCGGGTCGAAGCCGCGCGTCGATTCTCCGTACATCAATTGTAGCGCGACGTGACCCGCCTTGTTGCACACCGTGTCTGGGTCGACCTCGGTCGCGCCGATGCGATTGAAGAAGCGCAAGGGAAAGCTGCCAGCGATCAGCGAGCAGGTTCCGGTGTAATGGGTCTGCAAGATTTCCAGCGCCGCCGTCGCGTTCGCGGATCATATTGAGACGAATGGCGATATCGCCGGTGGCTTCGTCCCAACTCACCGGCTCGAAACGGCCGGTGCCTTTCGGCCCGACCCGCTTCAGTGGCCGAGTCAGGCGCACGCTCGGATCGCGCCACACGCCGTTGTAGCCAATGGAACATTTGCCGCACAGCGCGCCCCGGCTGACATCGTGCTCGGGATCGCCGACCACATTGATGCTGCCGTCGGCCGCGAGTTTCACCATCATGCCGCAGGCGTCGTAGCAATCGCGCGGGCAGGTGGTGCGGACGGTGGTGACGTCCTTCATCGGCTCGTCTCCTCAATAGGAGCCAATGTACAAAGCCGGAGAAGTTCCACCAGTCCTATTTCAAGGGACGATCGTTGAGCCGGCTGCTCAGCCTATTGTCGCGCTTCGCCGGCTCCACTAAACGCCGGCGCCGACTCTTGCCCGAACTCGTAGACATGCGCCCGCTCGTGGTCGAGCACCGGCTTCAGCGAGCGGAACGCTTTCGGATAGAGATAGAACGGGATGCGCGGGAAGAGGTGATGGATCAGGTGGAAGTTCTGGAACATGTAAAGCCAGTTGACGATCGGCTCCATGATCTTGCCCTTCACCCAGAAGATGTTGGTGTCGCGATAGCGCTCATGCACCTCGTGCGGCTTGTGGGTGAGGTAGGCGAAGAAATAGATGATCAGCGCCGAGCCGATGATGTGCGGGAAGATCCACAGCATCAACACCTCGCGCCAATAGCCGTAAAGCGCCAGCCCGAGCGCGAGACCGTAATACAGCGCGTACATCACCACGATATGGATGGTCAGCGGCCGCATGCCGGGGATGTGCGCGTGGAAGGCGATGTGCCGCCAGAAATAGCGCTGATACCAGAACACGATGGTCATGCAGCGCCAGAACAACAGGAACGGATTCTCGACGGCCACCCAATGATCGGGATCGATCTCCGGATTGTTGGTGTCGCGATGGTGGGCAAGATGCATGTAGCGAAAGGCTTTGTACTCATGCAGCAAGACCGTGCCGCAGACATAGCCGACGAGATGATTGATCCAGAGATAGCGTGAGTCCTTGCCGGCGATATTGCCATGGCAGGCCTCATGCAGCGGGGTCTGGTCGGCATAAAGGATCAGGGAGTTGAAGATCATCCCGAGCCAGAGCGGGATGATCCGCATCGTCGCCAACGTCGTGACGAGCGCGAAGGCGGCGACAATGCCGAGCGCGAGCAATACGGTCGGCCAGGCCACCATGCCTTGATAAGGCTTGACCAGGGTGAGCGCCTGACGGTCGGCGGGAACATTCGGTGCGTCGCGCGGCCGCTCGATCTCGGGGCCAACGGCGGTAGCAAATTTCATCGCCCAAAAAGTCCTTCTTCAGTCCCCAAAGCGGCGCGTGTCCGGATCGGAAGGCCCGGGCTGGCGCTCTCATTGGACGCATCCCGGAGCGACGCAAGTTTGCTCCGCGTCGCCGCCCCATTCAAGACGCAATTCCGGCGGCATAGGGCACGAGTTGCCGCAGGGGTAAACGCCGTGTCAAAAAGTCCAAGGTTGTTAGAAGGTTACGCGCTCGGGGCGGAATTGTTCCGGGGCGCGCCGGGCGCGCCGCTGACCAGCGACTTCGGTCAGCCAAAAGACAAAGCCCGCCGCCTCCGACTCAATCTCGCCGGTGCGACAGGCTCGTCAATCGAGTCTCTCTCGGTCTGCTAGCGGCAGAAATACCAGCCGCCGTCAGCGCCCTGGAAGTAGCCCGTGTTCGGATTGAAATACGGACCGTGCAGGTTGCTGCAATAGCTGTACCAGCCCGGGCTCCATGGCGGAGGACCATAGGCGGCAGGGCCGTAATAGGCCCGATAGGCCGGCGGCGGTGGCGGGGCCACATAAACCTCGCGCGGCGCGAGCGCCGAGCCGACGATGGCGCCGACGCCGAAGCCGACGAGCCCCGCGCCCCAACCGCCACCCCAGCCACCGTGGCCGTGGTAATAACCGCGTCCCGCTTCCGCCGTCGCGGGCAGTGCAAGCGTGCCCAAGCCGATCAGCGCCGCAGCGGCGACGGCTTGCATAGTTTTGTTGCTCATTGCCGTGTCCAAGCTCGTTAGCGTTGTGCCCGCTAAAGTGCCCCTAAGCGGGCGGGAGGTCCCCAGGGAGGGATCGACCAAGTTAGCTCTCAATTTTTGGCAAAATAGAGCCGCGGAAATGAATCAGCCGTTAAGCGTCGACGGCGATGGCGGCCGCGCAATAAAAAACCGCCGGGCCAAGGCCCGGCGGTTCTCAATCAGTTGGCTTGCGCGCTTGGTTAGGCGAGCTGGACGTTGGCGGCCTGCTTGCCGCGGCCGCGGCGGTCATCCTCGATTTCGAAGGAGACCTTGTCGCCCTCGTTGAGGGCGGGCACACCCGACCGCTCGAGAGCGGAAGCGTGTACGAAAACGTCCTTGCCGCCGTCCTCGGGCTGAATGAAGCCGAAGCCGCGCGCATGATTGAAGAATTTCACTGTGCCGTTGACACGAGCCATAGGGGAATTCCTTTCCCGTTGAAGTTTTACACAAACGGGCCGTAGGCCCCCGAAAGGGATCCTTCGGCGTCTTGAGATGTCAGGAAAGGTCGTGCTCTTGTGGCGCGTAGATCACTTTGCCGTCGTCCAAGTCCGCGCCCAAAGCCTTGGGCGCCCGGTGCCTTAAAGATGAGCGAAAGGCGGCGAATTGGCAAGCCCGAAGTGGCTCTGCCGCCATCACAAACTCTGTCGAAAATCCCCGCCACAATCTAAACGGCAGATGAACGGAGGCCTCAGAAAAGGTTCAGCCGCAAAGCCCTAGAGCTTGCATCAGAACGGCGCGGGGAACGCGCTTCAGCTGCTCTCGGAGGCTTCGCAATGTGGAAGATCGTGGTGGTCCTGCTGCTGACGGCTCTCGCCATTCTGCTCGCGCGTCTCGTCTATGATGCGCCGGTGATCCAGACCCGCGTTGGTGCGCTCGTTTCGCAGACGCAAGGCGGGGTCGGCGTGCCGCTGGCGCCGCCGCTCATGTATGCCGGCGTGCGGGGGTAGGGGGCTAAGGCCACTTCACCAGTGGCGGCATCGAGGAGAGGATCGACTCGACATTGCCGCCGGTCTTGAGCCCGAAGATGGTGCCGCGGTCGTAGAGCAGGTTGAACTCAACATAGCGGCCGCGCCGGATGAGTTGCTCCTCGCGGTCTGCCTCGGTCCAGGGCGTTGCCATGTTGCGGCGGACGATCTGCGGATAGACCGACAGGAACGCGCGGCCGACCTTCTGGGTGAAGGCGAAATCGGCCTCCCAGTCTCCGGTGTCGAGATAGTCATAGAAGATGCCGCCGATGCCACGCATCTCGCCGCGATGCGGCAGATAGAAATATTGGTCGCACCACGCCTTGAAGCGCGGATAGTCGGCGGACGGTTCGCCCGCGCAGGCGCCTTGCATCGCGGCGTGAAAGGCCAGCGAGTCTTCGTCCTCTTGCGTGCGCCGGCGCATCAGCACGGGAGTGAGGTCGCCGCCGCCGCCGAACCAGCCTTTCGACGTTACCACCATGCGGGTGTTCATATGCGCGGTCGGCGCGTTCGGGTTCACCGGGTGGGCAATGAAGGAGATGCCTGACGCCCAGAAGCGGGGGTCCTTGTCCGCGCCGGGAATTTGTTTGGCGAATTCCGGCGGGAAGGTGCCGTGCACGGTCGAGGTATGACAGCCGACCTTCTCGAATACGCGGCCGGTCATCAGCGCCATAACGCCGCCGCCGCCTTCTTCGCCGCTCTTCTCGTTGCGAGTCCAAGGTGTCTTGACGAAGCGGCCGGGTGGCTTGCCCTCGCAGCCGGGCAGGCCCTCGGCCGCGTCCTCCACGGCCTCGAGCGCGGCGCAGATCTGGTCGCGCAGCTGCTCGAACCAGGCGCGGGCGCGCTCCTTGCGGGCAGGGGTGAAGCTCTTCAACGGGTTCGGCTCGTTCGGCGTCTTCTGATCCATCTACCTTGGTCTACCGCCTTGATGCGCCGCGAGCTCAATGGCATGGCTTGGCTCATCCCGCGCGGCTTTGACTGGGATCAAAACGCCTGTCACGAAAAAAGCCTATGCCAAAAATGCCGACCGAAGGGTTTATGCGCCAATTTGCCCAAGTTGGGGGCCCTGGACAACCTGGGAGCTTGATGCAAGAAAGCGCCACCGAGAATGCCGGACTACGGCATCAGGAGAGAGGCAAACCCCAAGGCAATTGGGTTCGGCACGGCAGAAGGCCGGGGGCTGAAGCTGCGGCTTCGCGCTCGCCTTCTTCTGTTGGGTTCTCGCTGGGGATCGTCGTTCCCCATTGATCTAGGAGCTTCTGGGCCGTGGCCAACCACGACACTCTCGATCCTTCGCTGATGGACGACGATGAACCGACGCGGCGCGATGTCATTCTGATCGCGGCGGGAGGCTTTGCCGTAATCGGCGCCGCCGCCGCGCTCTGGCCGCTGCTCGACCAAATGAGCCCCGATGCCTCGTCGCTGTCGCTCGCCACCACCGATGTCGACGTTTCCCATGTCGAGGCGGGGCAGGCCATCACCGTGGTGTGGCGCGGCAAGCCGATCTTCATCCGCCACCGCACCGACAAGGAAATCGCCGAGGCGAAGGACACGCCGGTCGATGATCTGCCCGATCCGCTCGCGCGCAACGCCAATCTCCCCGAAAACGCCTCGGCGGCCGACGACAACCGCGCCGCCAAAGACCGCGAACCTTGGCTGGTGATGATCGGTATCTGCACGCATCTCGGCTGCATCCCGAAAGGGCAGGCGGTCGGCGACTACAAGGGCGAGTATGGCGGCTGGTTCTGTCCCTGCCACGGCTCGCAATACGACACGGCCGGACGCATCCGCAAAGGCCCGGCGCCGCAAAATCTCGCGATCCCGCCTTATGCCTTCACGTCCGACACCAAGATCAAGATCGGGTAGGGCGGAGCAATGGCGCATCCTTCGACGTATGAGCCCAACACCGGCATCGAACGCTGGCTCGACTCGCGTTTGCCAGTCCCGCGGCTGATGCACGATCAGTTCCTGGCATTCCCGACGCCGCGCAATCTCAATTATTGGTGGACCTTCGGCGGCATCCTCACCTTCATGCTGGCCGCGCAGATCGCCACCGGCGTGGTGCTCGCCATGCATTACGTGCCGAGCGAGCACGGCGCCTTCGACTTCGTCGAGCACATCATGCGCGACGTCAATTGGGGTTGGTTGCTGCGGTACTCGCATGCGGTCGGCGCCTCGATGTTCTTCGTCGCCGTCTACATCCACACCTTCCGCGGTCTCTATTACGGCTCCTATAAGGCGCCGCGCGAAGTGTTGTGGATCTTGGGCGTGCTGATCCTGCTGTTGATGATCGCCACGGCTTTCATGGGCTACTCGCTGGTGTGGGGGCAGATGAGCTTTTGGGCGGTGACGGTGATCACCAATCTGTTCTCATCGCTCGATTCGGTGGTGCCGGGGCTCGGCACGCGGCTCGTCCAGTGGATCTGGGGCGGCTTCTCGGTGGGCGGTCCGACGCTGAACCGGCTCTATTCCTTGCACTATCTCTTCCCCTTCATCATCGCCGGCGTGGTGGTCTTGCATATCTGGGCGCTGCATATCCCAGGCAACAACAATCCCACCGGCATCGACGTGAAGACGGCAAGGGACACTGTGCCGTTCCATCCCTACTACACGATCAAGGATGGCTTCGCGCTGGTCGCCTTCATCTTCCTGTTCGCGGCGGTCGTGTTCTATGCGCCGAACTTTCTCGGCCATCCGGACAATTACATCCCCGCCAACCCGCTGCAGACGCCGCCGCATATCGTTCCGGAATGGTATTTTCTGCCTTTCTACGCGATCTTGCGCGCGATCCCGAACAAGCTGCTGGGCGTGATCGCGCTGCTGTCGTCGATCAGCGTCCTCTTCTTCGTGCCCTGGCTCGACACCTCGAAAGTTCGATCGACCAGCTATCGGCCGATCTACAAATGGTTCTTCTGGGCGTTCGCGGTGACGTGCGTTGCGCTCGGCTATCTCGGCTCGCAGCAGCCCGAGGGCGTGTATCTGGTCCTGGGGCGCATCTTCACCGTCTACTATTTCGCCTTCTTCCTGCTAGTGATGCCGATCGTCGGATTGATCGAGAAGCCGCGCGGGCTTCCCGGCAGCATCACCGAGCCCGTGCTCGGGCCAGAGGAAGTGGCAGCTCCACCGGCACCGGCGGCGCGCAAAGTGCCGCTCAAGCGCAAGCCAGCGGAGGTCGCCTGATGCAGCCGATCTCAGTGCTTGCCGCGGGTCTGGCTTTGGTCATGGCGCTTCCGGTCGCGACCTTTGCCGAGGAGGCGAACAGCAATCATGCGCCGGAGATCGCGTCGCAGAACTGGAGCTTCAGCCCGCCATTCGGGACGTACGACCATGCGCAGCTCCAGCGCGGCTTCCAGGTCTACAAGGAAGTCTGCGCCAGTTGTCACTCGATGCGGCTTTTGTCCTATCGCAATCTCGGCGAGCCGGGTGGACCGCAATTCTCGCCCAAGGCGGTGGAGATCATCGCCTCGCAAGCGCAAGTTACCGACGGGCCGAACGACAAGGGCGAGATGTTCCAGCGCCCGGCGCGGCCGTCCGATCCGTTCCGCTCGCCGTTCGCCAACGATCAGCTGGCGCGCAATGCCAATAACGGCGCGCTGCCGCCGGATCTGTCGGTGATGGCCAAGGCGCGGGAGGGCGGGCCGGACTACATCTACGCGCTGCTCACCGGCTTCAAGCCGGCGCCGCCCGGGTTTGAGGTGGCGCAGGGCATGCACTACAACGCCGCCTTTCCCGGGCATCAGATCGCCATGCCGCCGCCGTTGAGCGATGGCGTGGTCAGCTACACCGACGGCACCAAGCCGACGCTCGACAATTACGCGCGCGACGTTTCGGCCTATCTGATGTGGGCGGCCGAGCCGAAGCTCGAGGAGCGCCACAAGCTTGGCGCGCGGGTGATGATCTTCCTGCTGGTTTTCGTGGTGATCATGTATCTCGCCAAGCGTGCGGTGTGGGCGCGGCTGCATCGTCATGACGCCACACACGCGGCCTAGGTCTCTGCGCATCGGCTAGTGTATAAGGGCGGCCATGCAGCGCGCCTTGCTGGTTCTCGGATTTGTATTCGGCCTATCCCCCGCGTTGGCGGGCGACGAGGCGCCGGCCCCACGCGACATGGTCGTGCTCACCGTCGGCGGGCTGGTCGGCAAGACCAATCGCGGTCCGCTCGATCCCAAGCGCGACAGCATGCTGGCGTTGCAGAAAATCGACTTCAAGAACGCCTTCGCCTTCGATCGGGCCATGCTGCTCGCCCTGCCGCAGGGCACGGTCACCGTCCAGCCGCCGGAATTCGACAAACCCACCACCTTTAGCGGCCCATTGCTTCGCGAGGTGCTCGGCCATTTGGAGGCGGCGCAGGTCAGAACTTACTTCGTGGCGATGAACGGCTATACCGGTTGGCTCGATCCGGACGACATCAGATCGTCGGACTGGATCCTCGCGCTGTCGGCCGACGGCGTGCCGCTCGGTCTTGGGCAGCAGGGGCCGATCTGGATGCTCAACACCCGCGCGCCCGACTTCAAGCCGAACGATGAGCATCATGGCCATTGGGTGTGGGCCGTGTTCTACATGCGCGTCGGCGATTGACGGGGCGTGAGGGAACCATGACGAAGGCGGTATTGGGGGTGATCGGCGGCTCGGGCATCTACGAGCTGCCGGGACTGCAGAATGTGCGCGAGCAGCGCATCGCGAGCCCGTGGGGCGAGCCTTCGGCGCCGCTGAGGATCGGCGACATCGACGGCCTCCCCATCGTATTTCTGTCGCGCCACGACAAGGGGCACCGGCTGTCGCCCACCGACATCAACTACCGCGCCAATATCGATGTGCTGAAGCGGGCAGGCGTCACCGACCTGATTTCGCTGTCGGCTTGCGGCTCATTCAAGGAAGAGTTGCCGCCCGGCACCTTCGTGCTGGTCGATCAATTCGTCGACCGCACCTATCACCGCCCGAACTCTTTCTTCGGCACGGGCTGCGTGGCGCATGTGTCGATGGCGCATCCGGTCAGCCCGCGCTTGCGTATTCATCTCGCCGAGGCGGCGGAAGCCGAAGACATCGCGATGGCGCGGAGCGGCACCTATGTCTGCATCGAAGGTCCGCAATTCTCCACGCTGGCCGAAAGCCTGACCTATAAGGGCCTCGGCTATTCGGTGATCGGCATGACCAATCTGCCCGAGGCCAAGCTCGCCCGCGAGGCGGAGATTTGCTACGCGACCGTCGCCATGGTCACCGATTTCGACTGCTGGCATCCCGACCATGACGCGGTGACGGTGCAGGACATCATCAAGGTGCTGCTGGCCAATGCCGAGAAGGGCGCCAAGCTGGTGGCGCGGCTGGCCCGCGATTTCCCGCGCGAGCACGAACCCTGTCCGATCGGCTCCGACCGCGCGCTCGACACGGCGATCATCACCGCGCCGGAGGCGCGCGATCCCGAGCTGTTGAAGAAGCTCGAAGCGGTGGCGGGGCGGGTGCTGAAGTGTTGACGCGTGGCAATTGCTTGCACTGCGCGCCGGATCGGCCGCGCGCATTTTTTATGCCCTCAGGCAGCGCGGTTTGGCGGCGAGAGCACGAGCCCGATGCCGCAGGACCCGCAAAGATGGGTCCACCAATAATAGAAGGCGGCGAACGCGAGTACGGCGACGAGCCCTGCGAGGATAAGCTTGATGCGGCGGCGTTTGCGCGCAGCTTGACGCGTCGCCGCTTCCATGTCGGTTCGCATCGAGAAGGTTCGATCCATGACGTTCATCGCGCGGACTCCGGCATTGACTTTGCGCATTATATGGCAAGTCCCGGCGTCTCGTCCTATTGCGCGGCCGGCGGCGGTGTCGGAATTTCCGGAATTTGGAGGCCGATCAGGCTGAGCGCGCCGCCGACCACCGCGGTCACGACGGCGAGAAGCAGCACGAGAATGATCATCGCCGGGATCGAGGCGATGCTCCATTTCACCAGGATCATGACGATCCGCCAGAACGGAACGTCGACGTCGCGAATGGTGACCGGGTTGGACCCGTCTGTCATAGAATTGCCCCCCAGGATCGAGCGGCGCTCTCGACTAGCCAGCCGCTCGCGGTTCGACTATAGGCTCGGGACCCGGACGCCCGGCGCCGGTGTAGCCCGGTAAATTTGGAGGCCCTTGATGAACTTGATGAGCGAGATCGAACTCAAGGCCCTCGTGCGCACCATACCCGACTATCCGAAGCCGGGCATCATGTTCCGCGACATCACCACGCTGCTCGGCCACGCCAACGGCTTCCGCGCCTGCGTCGAGCAACTGGCGCGCCCGTTCCTGGATCGCCGGGTGCAGGCGGTGGCGGGGATCGAGGCGCGCGGCTTCATCCTGGGCGGCGCCGTGGCGGACCGCTTGCGCTGCGGCTTCGTGCCCATCCGCAAAAAGGGCAAGCTGCCGGCGAAGGCGATCGGCCAGGATTACGAGCTGGAATACGGCATCGACGTGATCGAGATCCATGAGGACGCGATCGGCGCGGACGATCCGGTGCTGCTGGTGGACGACTTGATCGCCACGGGCGGAACGGCGGAGGCGGCGGTCAAGCTCCTGCGCAAGCTCAAGTCCGACGTGGTCGGCGCCGCCTTCGTCGTCGACCTGCCCGATCTCGGCGGGGCCGCGCGCCTCGCCAAGCTCGGTGTGGCGTGTCACACGCTGATCTCCTTCGAGGGGGATTAGGATTGAACATCAACGGCAAGCCTTATCGCACCATTTGGCTCAACCAAGACGGCAAGTCGGTCGAGATCATCGACCAGACCAAGCTGCCGCACAGATTCGAGACGGTGACGTTACATACGCTGGAAGACGCGGTGCGGGCCATCTCGACCATGCAGGTGAGGGGGGCGCCGTTGATCGGCGCCACCGCGGCCTACGGGGTCGCGCTCGGGCTGCGCAACGACGCCTCCGACGCGGCGCTCGATCGCGCCTGCGAGCTGCTGGCCGCCACGCGTCCCACCGCCATCAATCTTCGCTGGGCGCTCGATGAGATGCAAAAGGCCGTGCGCAATCAGCCGCGCGACAAGCGAGTTGCCGCCGCGTTCGCTCGCGCCGCCGCGATCTGCGACGAGGATGTGGAGACCAACCGCAGAATAGGCGAGCATGGGCTCGGTATCATTCGGGCGCATGCCGATAAGAAGAATGGGGCTGTGGTCAACATCCTCACCCATTGCAATGCCGGCTGGCTCGCTTGCGTCGATTGGGGCACGGCGCTCGCGCCGATCTATCGGGGGCATGACGAGGGCATCAAACTCCATGTGTGGGTGGACGAGACCCGGCCGCGCAACCAGGGCGCCTCGCTCACCGCGTTCGAGCTTGGCGCGCATGGCGTGCCGCACACGCTGATCGCCGACAATGCCGGCGGCCATCTGATGCAGCACAAGCTGGTCGATCTCTGCATTGTCGGCACCGACCGCACCACCGCGACCGGCGACGTCGCCAACAAGATCGGTACCTATCTGAAGGCGCTCGCCGCGCGCGACAACCACGTGCCGTTCTTCGTGGCGCTGCCTTACTCCACCATCGATTGGAGCCTGACCGACGGCAGCGCGATTCCCATCGAGCAGCGCAACGCCGAGGAAGTCACCCGTATGACGGGCCGCCTGCCTGACGGCAGCGTGGCCACGGTCGAGATCGCGCCGCAGGGGACCAAGGCCGCCAATTACGGCTTCGACGTCACGCCGATGCGGCTCATCACCGGCTTCATCACCGAGCGCGGCGTGGCGCCGGCGACGCCGAACGCGCTTGCGACGCTCTATCCCGAGCACGGCCAGAGTGACGCGGCCTGACCGCGCCGCCTAGAACTTGTCGTACATCACGCAGCAGCAATCCTTGAAGCCGTCCGGGCGCATTTTGCAGGAGAGCTTCTCCTCGACGCCGCGGCAGGCTTGGGGCAGCGCGTCCGGGGCCAAGCCGTTGCTGCACGCCGAGGCGGTGTAGTGCACGCAATTGCCGCCGAGCAGCTCGGAGTTCTTCGGGCATTGGCAATTGGGGGGCGTGCCGACCATGCCGTGTTGGCAAGCCGTCGCATCTTGGGTTCCCCCCGCGGTGCCTTGTTCGGTGCTCCAACCGCCGGGCGCGCCGGGCGCAATCGCCTCGCCCGAGGGGGGCGGTGGCGGGGACGTGGCTTGATTGTTGACCGGCGTTCCCCCTGGGCTGGCGTTCTTGCCGAACTGCGCTCCGCCGCCGGAACTGCGACAACTGAACTTTCCATCGAACATGCCGCATTCGAATCCGGCAGAGGCGCCCCCGCTGCTGAAAACCAAGAACAGCAGCGAAATACCAGCCGCAAGCACACAACCGAAAACCAGGCGCATGAAAACTCCCTCCGCCGTGTTCCCAAGCATAATGCCATAGGCGCTAGATCCAAAGTGAGGCCGTTCCCGCGGGGGGAATAAGCGTGCATTTGGCGATTTTCACATAAGATGCCGCGCGGGCCTTAGCGTTGCATATCCTGCGCGGCTCGTGGAGCGAAGGCGATGGAACATCAAGCCCTGCTCGACCTCGCGCTCGATTTCGCCACCGCCATCTTGCTCGGCGCCCTGATCGGCATCGAGCGCGAGAAGCGGAAGGCGGAGGAGGGGGAGAGCGGCGTCGCGGGTCTGCGGACCTTCACCTTGCTGGCGCTATTCGGCGCTGCGGCGGGTTATCTTACCCAGATCGCGTCCTCTCCCTGGATTCTGGCGGCGGCGCTCGTCACAGCCGGCGCCTTCGTGGTGGCGGGCTATTTGGTCGCCGCGCGGGCCGATCCGCAGTCCACTGGACTGACCACGGAGGTCGCCGCCCTCGTGGTGTTTCTGTTGGGCGCGATGGTGATGCTCGGTCATGCCGAGCTCGCCATTGGGCTCGGCGTCATCACCGCGGCGGTGCTCGCCTATAAGCAGCCGCTGCACAGCTTTGTCGACAAGCTCGGCTGGGACGACGTCTATGCGGGTGTACGGCTGCTGATCGCGACTTTCATCGCGCTGCCGCTGCTGCCCGACGAGCCGATCGATCCCTGGGGCGCGCTCAATCCTTATTCGCTGTGGCTGTTGGTGATCCTGATCTCGAGCCTGTCGCTGGTCGGCTACGTGCTGACACGGCTGCTCGGACCGGCGCGGGGCATCGCGCTCACCGGCCTGACCGGCGGCCTGGTCTCGTCGACGGCGGTGACCTTGTCCTTCGCCAAGGACGGGGCGGATAAGCCGCGAGAGGCGCCGGCGCTCGCTTGCGGCATCCTGCTCGCCTGGGCGGTGATGTTCGTGCGGGTCATCGTGTTGGTGGCGGTGGTCAATCGCTCGTTGCTGACGCCTATCCTCGTGCCGTTCGCGGCGATGGCCGTCGTCGTGAGCGGCTCTGCGGCGTTTCTCTATTTTCGCGGCGGCTCGGTGGACGGCGCCGCCGGCAAGGGCGATCTGAAGGTGCAGAACCCGTTCAGCCTGACCGAGGCGGTGAAATTCGCGGCGCTATTTGCCGTGGTCCTGCTCGCGGTCAAGATCGTGCAGCAGCATTTCCCGCCGGGCGGGCTCTATGCGGTGGCGGCGCTTGCCGGTCTCACCGATGTCGATGCCATCACGCTGTCGATGTCGGAATTCGCCAAGGGCGGCGAGGCGCGCGTCGCGGTGATCGCCATCGTCATCGCGGCGCTGACCAACACACTGGTGAAATGCGGCATGGCCTTCTTTTTTGCCGGTCCCAGGCTCGGCAAGCCGCTGGCAATCGCGACGGCGGCAACGCTTGCCGCCGGTCTCGCCACCGCGTTTCTGCTCTAGGCGCAAGCCGACTGCCTTGTCGTAATCCGCATACGGCGGGGCAGCCGATTAGAACAGCCAGGTGAGGCGGCCTTTGACGGCATTGTCGGTGACGCCGTCGCCGAATTGCCCGGAATAGGAAATGCCGGCGGTGGCGTTGAGGCCGAAGGCGAGATCGACACCGGCGTCGATCAGCGCGGTGTCTTCAGCCAGCGGCACGCCGGTGACGTCGAAGCCGATGCCGGTCGAGGCGAAGGCGAGCGCGGCGTCGGGGGTAATATCGTCGAAGGCATGCTGCCAGGCCGCCGACACATGCGGCGTGACGCTGGCACCGTTCCAGGCATAGGTCATGGCGGCGCGCAGACCGAGTGTCGAGTAGCTCACGTCCTCGTCGGTGCCGCGGCCGCGTAAGCCGGCGAGGGCGCCGTTCTCCTTGAAGCTGTCGGTATCGATGCTGACAAAGGCGAGGCCGGCGAATGGCTCGAGCGCGCTGCGGCCCATGGTAACGGGATAGGCGACCTCGCCGAATAATTGCCCGG
Source organism: uncultured Alphaproteobacteria bacterium (assembly GCA_963798815.1). Lineage (GTDB taxonomy): Bacteria > Pseudomonadota > Alphaproteobacteria > Rhizobiales > Methyloligellaceae > Methyloceanibacter. The sequence continues at coordinate 976,062 of CAWCUW010000002.1, read as the reverse complement.
TGTCGCCATCGTAGCTCGACTTCTCGCGCTCGAAGAAGCCGGGGAAGACCACCGCGCGCGAAGTGTCGATATCGTTCCAGGTCCAGGCGCCGCCACCACGCAGAGCGATAGGTCCGACCAGGCCGCCGGTATAACCGGCGAGATGGAAGCTCTCGACCTCGGCGGCGCTGTGTCGGTCGGCGACCGAGACATTGGACTGCGCATAGCCGGCGCCGAAACCTGCCCGCCACGTGCCGCCGACGCGCGCATCCATGCCCGAAACGAAACCGCCAAGATCGCGCGAGGCGCTTGCGGCATTCAAATTGCCGTCGAAATCGCCCCAGGCGCCATAGGCGCGCGTCCAGAAAGCCAGGCCGGGCACGGCTGGTGCAGGCGCCAACGACTTGTCGTCATAGCCGAGCGCCATGGTCGGTGCGTCGAGCGCGGCAACTTGCGGACCCGCGGCGCCGAGCGCTGCGAGGTCGCCGGACCCCTTGCCGTAAGTCGCCTGCATGAGGCGGCCGAGAATCGTCTCACGCAGATAGCGGCTGTCGTCGGCGAGCACCCCAGTCACCGTGGCATGGATCTCGCCCGATAGCGCATCGAACGCGGCCCTCGCTTGCGGCGCGGTCAGCGGGAAGATCGCCTGGACTAGCGCGCTGCTCGGGTCGCTCTTGGCCAGCGCACCCGCGACGGCTCGCTGGTTGCGCGTCCGCGCCGCATCGACGAAGGCCCCGGTATTGCCGTCGAGCGTCAGCACCACATCGTTGCCTGTACCGCCATCATAGACGACCGTCGGGGTCAGGAACGGGCTGTCGACGCTCACCTGCGCGAAAGTTCCGATCACGGCATCCACCCCGTCATTGTCGATGATGATGTATTGCCTGCTCGTCGAGTAATTGCCGGCGGCAGCGAGTACCTTCAGGACCGAACCCGTGAGGTTCACCGTCCCCGTGACGATCGTCTTGTCGCCATTGCTGGGATCGACCTCGACCTCGTAGGCCGAACGGAATTCAGCGTGAACGGCCCCGTCACGGTCAGGGTACCGATCGAGTTGCCCGGCGCGACGGTGCCGTCACTGACCACGTCGCCGAGGATTGTGCCGGTTCCACCCAACCTTGCCCCCGCCTGCACGGTAAGAACCGGCGTGGTCAGTTGTCCGTTTATCCGGAGGTCGCCGCTTTGCACCTCGGCGCTGGTGGCGAAGGATCCCGTGCCGTTGAGGCTCCATTGCGTGCCCTGCATCGCTAGGGTCTCGAAGCTCAGAAATTTGGCAATCGACTCGGTGCCTGTGCCGAGCAATGCGAGATTGTCGATCCCGGTTCCGCCTTGCGCATTGCCGACGAGCACGGACCCGGTATCCAGCCTGACAATGTGCGTGTCGCTGCCTAAGAATTGAATTGCTAGAGCGCCGCCGAAGCCCTCGATCATGCCGCGATTGGTGATGGTTGTTGCGCCAGCGGAAAAGATGCCCGCCCCGGTGCCCGCGACCGATCCGCCGGCCGCGACCGTGGCGGTGTTGTTCGAGCCCGTCATTGAGATGCCGCGAGAGGAAGCGCCATTGGCGGCGATCGCCCCGCTGATGGTGATGATATTGGCGACACCTCCGACCCCGTTGGCCAAAATGCCGTGCGCTCCGGTGTCGTCGGTCGTGATGTTGCCGGTGAGGTCAATATCGGTGATGACGTTGCCGCTGTTCTGCGCGTTGATGCCGTGCGAGCCAGCAGTGCTGGTGACGATGTCTCCCTTGGCATTGATGTCGATGGCGCCGCCATTGGCCGAGGCGAACACGCCGTAGGCGGCGCTACCTTCCGTGGTGATGTCGCCGGCGTCTATGGTTAGCGTGCCACTACTCGAGAATGACGGAAAGAATCCGGTGACGGCATTGATGCCGTGAGCATTGGTGCCGAGCGTGCCAATTGTGCCCGCTGTCGTGTCGATGCTGAGGTTGGATCCGGGTGCGGCAAAGCCGGCCACGCCGATCGACCCAAATCCTTCGGTGCTCACATTTCCGGTGGTGATGGAGACGGGTCCGCCGGTCGTGTTGAAGGTGCCGGTGACGCCAATGGCGCCGCTCCCTTTGGTCGATACCGTGCCGCCGATCGTGTCGATGGTGACCGCGCCGCCGTCCGATTGTCCGAACACGCCAGAGGCGTCGTCTCCCTCCGTCGAGACAGTCTTGGTCGTGATCTTTACCGTCCCGCCGCCGAAGCTGACCGCGTTGATGCCTCTTGCCGGGCCGCCGTTCGGACCCGCGGGCCCGTCGCCCTTAGTCGAGATCGTGCCGAGCGTGTCGATAGTGATCGCGCCGTTGACGCCGCTGCCGAGAGTCTGGGCGTCGATTGCCGCCGCACTGTCACCAAGCGTGCTGACATTCCCCGCGGTGATCTCGATGGCGCCGCCGCCGAGACCGCTGCGCCCGCTCTCGACACGAATGCCGCGCGAGCCGGTGCCTTCGGTCATGACAGACCCCAGCGTGTTCGGCAGCGCGCCGACCGAAGTATCGATCGTCACCTTGCCGTTTGCGTTCGCGCCCGTGGTGATGACGTAAATCGCATCGGCACCATCGCCGAGGATGACGGGGCTTGAATTGCCTGTCGTGCTGATCGAGTTCGCGGTGATCGAGACCGCGCCGCCATTGGCGCTGCCGCTGGTCCCACTGAAAATGTGGATGCCCTGACTGTTGGCGCCGGTCGTCGAGATGGAGCCGGCGTCGATGGTGATGGCCGTGCTGCCCGTTTTGTCGATACTGATGCCGCGCGCGCTGGTGTTGGCCGTCGTAAGCGTCCCGGCCGTCGTGTCGATCGTTACGGTTCCGGTGCTGGTGGCCTGGATGGCGTGGGCGCTCGTGCCGAGCGTGCCGATATCGGTGGCCGTAATGCTTACGCCGCCGGGTCCCGAGGCGAAGATTCCGAGCGCGCTGTTGCCTTGGGTGGAGATGTCGAGGGCATCGATGTCGATCGCGCCATTCGTGCTTGTCGCGCTGATCGCGCGCGCGCTCGTCCCTTGCGTGCTGATCGTGCCTGCCGTGGTGTCGATCATCACCAGGCCATTGGCGCCGGTTCCGGTGGTGACCGCATTGATGCCGTCGGCATTGGCCGAAACGGTGGAAACGCTGCCGGTCGTTACCATCACGGCACCGCCGCCGGCACCGTTCGTGCTGCTGGCGGAGATGGCGTACGAGGTGGTTGTGCCGGTGAGTGAGACGCTCCCGGCCGACGTGTCGACGGTCACGGCGCCGCTAGCGTTGGCACCGCCCGTGGTCGCGAAGACGCCATTCACCTGAGTCCCGGCCGGAATGCTGTTTCCGGCGATGCTGATTCCGGCGCTCGTTACCGAGACCGCGCCCAAGAGACTCTGGGCATAGATGCCGAGACCGCCATTCGCGGTGGTGCTGACCGTGCCGGCACTGGTATCGATCATGACAGTGCCGATGCTACCGGCCGTCAGATTGAACCCGACGATGCCGTAGCCATCCACGTTGGCCGGCCCGAGCGTCACATTGCCGGTTGTGATTGAGATGGCCCCGCCCGTCGTTGTGCCGTTTCCGCTGGTGATCGCCTGCACGCCGTTGCTGCCGATCCCGTTCGCGGCGAAGCTGGCATTGGCGGCGTCGATCATGACGGCCGCGGTCGCGTTCTGGATGTCGAGAGCGGTACGGAAATTGGCGGAGCTCAGAATTGACACTCCCGGGACCCCGGGATTGACGGTGACGGTTTGCGAGCCGCTGCCCGTGAGCTGGACGCCATTCGTGCTGTTGACGATTACGCCGGCCTGGAAAGTGACCGTTTGATTGGCGTTGTTGTACGTGATGCCGCCGCCAAAGGGATTGCCGGCGCTGGTGCAGATGACGCTGGTGCCGGGACCGCATTCATCGGCGCCCCGCGCCGTCTGTGTGCCGGCAATGGCGAAAAGCAGCGCGGCAAGCGCTGCGGCCTTCGGCCCGGTTCCGGCCGCCGCCATACTGTAACAAATCAAACGAAATCCCCCCGAACCCCGTGAAACGCTGTTCTGGTTACTGTAAGTTGGTTCCCTCGGGAGGCACTACCTATCCAGGTAGGCATGAACTGGTTCGGAACAAATATTGTGGATGTCGCTTCATGCCAGTGAGCGCCTTCATGCCGGACGACGAGGGGCAATTCCTGGACGCGCTCTATTTGGGCGTGCGGGACGGCGCGGCGTTCGATCATGCGCTAGACCTGCTATGCGCATTGTTCGATGTCGCTTCCGCGGCTTTGATCGATTTCGATGCCGCCCGTCCCGATGTCGCGGCGCAGGCTGCGGTCGGCATCTTCAGCGGTGAAACGGCATTGATTTACGAGCGCGACTTTGCCGCGCTCGATCCCGCCCCCCCGGCCTTCATGAAGCAACCGGTGGGCACCGTCATTCCCACCTACCGGTTGCTGCCGAACGAACGTCGCCGGCCCGGTGTGTTTTTCAACGACTTCTTTCGGCCGCTGGGATTGGAAGAATGTCTGGGCGGAACGCTGGCGTCGGCGAATGGACGCTTTGCCATGGTCGGCCTGCATCGCGCGCCGGACCGCAAAGCCTTCGACGACGAGGACATCGTCAAGCTCGAGCGGCTGATGCCGCATTTGGCGCGGGCACTTCAGCTCAGGCGGTCCTTCCTCACGCTGGATCGCCGCGAGACGGCTTTGACCGATGCTTGCGACCGATTGGCGGCCGCATTGATTGGCGTCGACGAGCACGGCCGTACGCTGTTCGCTAACGAAGCGGCGCGGCGCCTCTCGGCGCGCAACGACGGCATCGGGCTCGATCGCGATGGCCGCCCCTATGCCGTCGACCGGGCGGCAAACCAACGTTTGGCTCAGCTCGTCCGCGACGTCGCCTCCGGCGGCGCGGGAGGGGTCGTTCGCGTGCCGCGGCCGCAAGGTAAGACGGCTTATGTGCTCATGGTTGCGCCGCTCGCCCTCGAAGACGGCGTGGAAGCCGGCGGCGGACGATCTCGCGGGACGGTGTTCGTGATCCACGATCCGCTCTACCGGTCGCCGCCGCTACCGCAACGCGTGGCGGAAATGTTCGGACTGCCGCTCGGTTCCGCAACTCTGGTGGCGGCTTTGGCCGCCGGGGAAGACCTGAAGGACTATGCCGAGCGCTGCGGGATCTCGATGAATACCGTCAGGTTTCACCTCAAGACGGCGTATGCGCGAACCGGCGTGCATCGCCAGTCCGACCTCGTCAGGATCATCACCGCGGCCTTGCGCGACCTGTCCGACCATCGGCAGAAATCCTGACCGTCTGCCACCGTCCCGAATTGGGCCTCTTGCCAGAGGCCCTTCCGCTTGTCACCATGCCGTCATTAAGGCTTGCGCGGGTGGTGCGTCAGGAGCCTTCCGCGCGGTCGATAACCGTCAAGGGAGGAGTCCATGGGCCAAGCGCAAGGGCAACCAGCCCGCAGCGCCCGCTGCATCGCACTGGTTGGCCCCTATCTCAGCGGCAAGACGACACTGCTTGAATCGATATTGGCGCGCACCGGCGCCATCACCCGCCAAGGGTCGATGGCGGGCGGCAATACGGTGGGCGACGCCTCGGAGGAAGCGCGGCATCACGGCATGAGCGTCGAGCTCAATGTCGCCACCGTCGATTTCCTCGGTGACTCTTTCACCTTCCTCGATTGCCCCGGCTCGATCGAATTCCAGGCCGATGCGGCGAACGCGCTCAGCGCCTGCGACGCCGCCGTCGTGGTGTGCGAGCCCGACGAAAAGAAGGTGCCCGCGCTTCAGCTCATCCTCAAGCAGCTCGAGGATCGCGGCATTCCGCATTTCCTGTTCATCAACAAGATCGACAAGGCGGAAGCGCGCGTGCGCGACATCGTGCCCATGCTGCAACCCGCCTCGACCAAGCCGCTGGTGCTGCGGCAGATCCCGATCTGGGAGAACGACATCGTCACCGGCTTCATCGACCTCGCGCTCGAGCGCGCGCATGTTTATCGCGAGCATGCCGCGAGCGAGGTGATCGACATTCCGGCGACGCTGGCCGAGCGCGAGAAGGAGGCTCGCTTCTCCATGCTGGAGAAGCTCGCCGATTACGACGACGAGCTGATGGAGCAACTGCTGGAGGACGTGCCGCCGCCGCGCGACAAGGTGTTCGACGATCTGTCCAAGGAGCTGCGCGAGGGAATCATCTGCCCCGTGCTGCTCGGCTCGGCCGAGAACGGCAACGGCATCTTGCGGCTGCTCAAGGCGTTGAGGCACGAAGCCCCTTTTGTCGAAACGACTGCTGAGCGGCTTGGCGTCGCCAAGGCGCCGTCTTGCGCGTTCGTGGCCAAGACCTTCCACACCGCGCATGGCGGCAAGCTGTCGCTGGTCCGCGTGCTGACCGGCCGTTTCGCCGACGGCGCGACCGTCTATGGCGGGGCGGATGAGGAGCGCATCTCCGGCGTCTTCACCTTGCTCGGTCAGGAGCCCACCAAACGCGGCGAGGCTGTCGCCGGCGACACCGTCGCGTTCGGCCGCCTCGACAGCACCAAGACCGGCGACACGCTGGTCGAGGAGAAGGGCAGCAAGGTCAAGATCGAGACCGCCACCATCGCCAAGCCGGTGTTCGGACTGGCGATCGCCGCCAAGGAGAAGAAGGACGAGGTGAAGCTCACCGCGGCCATCGCCAAGATCATCGAGGAGGATCCCTCGATCTCGCTCACGCACAGCCAGGACATGGGCGAGATGGTGCTGTGGGGGCAGGGCGAGATGCATCTGCGTGTCGCGCTGGAGAAGCTCGTGCGCAAATACGGCATCGATGCCTCAACCCGCCCGCGCCAGATCCCCTATAAGGAGACCATCCGCAAATCCGCCGAGATCCGCGGCCGGCACAAGAAGCAATCGGGCGGGCATGGCCAGTTCGGCGACGTGGTGGTGACGATCAAGCCGCAGCCGCGCGGCGCCGGCTTCGCCTTCTCCGACGAGATCACCGGCGGCGTGGTGCCGAAGAATTACATCCCCTCGGTCGAGATTGGCGTGCGCGACTATCTGCACACCGGCCCGTTAGGTTTCCCGGTGGTGGATGTCGCGGTTTGCCTGATCGACGGCTCATACCACTCGGTCGACAGCTCCGACATGGCGTTCCGCCAGGCCGGCCGCATCGCCATGACCGAGGGCATGCCGCAATGCTCGCCGGTGTTACTCGAGCCGGTGATGGCGGTCGAGATCGCGGTGCCGTCGGATGCGACCGCCAAGATCAACTCGATCGTCTCCTCGCGGCGCGGGCAGATCCTGGGCTTCGACGCGCGGCCCGGCTGGCCGGGCTGGGATCTGGTCGAGGTGCATCTGCCGGAGTCGGAGATTCAGAACCTGATCGTCGAGCTCAGATCGGCGACGGCAGGGGTCGGCACCTTCAACGCCAAATTCGACCATCTGGCGGAGCTGACCGGCAAGGTCGCCGACCAGGTGCTGGCGGGCAGGGGAGCGAAGGCAGCCTAGAGGCGGGTGAGCAGTCCTTGCAGCTGGCCATCGGAGCCGAAGCCGAGCAGCATCGGCTCGGCCCCTGCCAGCGCCACATAGAGCGTCAGCGCCATCAAGCTCACATTCTTGAGCGCGGAGGTGAAATTGCCGAGCACCGCGCTGTCGCCAAGCGCGGCCACCTCCTGCCGGACACCACTCACGCCCTCCGTGCGCGCGAGGATCGCGTCTTTCAACTCAGCTGCCTGGCGGGCCTTGCGGAAATGGATCATCGCCGCCGGGATCAGAAAGATCGTCAGAGCGATCGCGCCGAAGCGGGGGAAAATGCCGAGCAGAACCGATGCGCCCCCGGCGAGCATCCAAAGCGCACCGGCAAGCATGAACAATTCCGGCTTCCACGGAAATACCAGCGCGGTGTCGGCGGTCGCGCCCTTGCGCGCGTTCGCATCCTTGCTGCAAACAAAGGCACTGACGACAAACAGCAGACCGACCGTCACCCGGATGATGAGCGATCCCAGCTCTTCCAAGGCCATGGCAATCGTCCCCCTGTCATCCGCGAATCGACGCTTGCAATTATACGGGCGCGGGAAAAATCCGTCAGAGCAGCGAGAAGCCAAGCTGCATCACGCCGGCTGCCACCAGCGCCAGGGCGATCACCGCCACGGCAAGCAGCAGCCCAAGGACGATGGCAATCGGCTTCCAGGGATTGCGGGGCGGTTCGGTCACGACGGCCGCGGTTTGCCCGAGAGTTGGCGTATCCAGCGGATCGCGAGCCAGAGCAGCACGATGATCGCCACCGCGGTCAAGAGCGGCGCGAGAAGCGCCAGCAGCGAGACGATGAGCGAGCCGCCGAGCTCTGCCGTGGCGACGACCGGATTGCCGAGCGTGCCCGTCATCAGCGTCGATTTGGCGCGCACCAGCGTCGTCACCGACTGCGTCACTCCGGCGATGCCGCCGCCGGCGATGATCGCCGCCGCCCATTTCACCATCGGCGGCAAGTCGGTGATCACCGCGGCCGAGATGATCGTGCCGGCGACGAAGGCGGCGGGTGTGGCCAAGGTGTCGAGCAGATTGTCAACGCCAGGAATGTAGTAAGCGAAGATCTCGGCGATCGCCGCGACCCCGAGCAGGACCAGCGCGGGCGCGGTGCCGAGCCAGGCGAAGTTCGCGCTGAGCGGCAGGTGACCGGTATAGGCGGCGACGCTTACCACCAGCATCGGCAAGAACAGACGCAAGCCCGTCGCCGCGGCAAGCCCGACGCCAAGCGCGACCGACAGGCCGAGATCGAACTCCGACATGGCCGAAATTACCACGCGCCAGCCTTGCGAGCGGCTCTCGAATCAGGCAAGAACATAACAGGAACCCTCAATCGCTGGGGAGCGTTGTAGCGAGATGGCGAGGATTGCCACAGAACTGAGCATCGGCGTGGTGCGTGTCAGGCGGCATCGCGCCCCGGCGCGCGTCCGCTTCTGCGCGCTGGATGGCCCGGTGCGTGTCGTCATCGAGGCCGATAGCGAGGACGATGCCCGATATCTCTGCCGGGAGATGCTGTGGGAGTTCATCGGTCTGTGCGACTGAGCCTCACGGCCGGCGCTTTCCCTTGCCGCCGACACTTTCTTTGAGCGCGGCTTTCAAGCCGACGGGCTGGTGGTGCTTGTCCAGGAGATCCTTGAAGGCTTCATCGGCGAGTTGCTGGAAGGTCTTTCCTTTTCCCCGCGCCACGGTATCGATCGCCTGCCAGGTCTCGTCGTCGAATTGCACGCGCTTCCCGGGCATCTCAAGTCCTCCGCATGTCGCTCAATAGGCGTCGGATCGCGGATTGGCCTGGCGCCAGTCCGAGGGGCGCTCGAGAGTTCCGCGCCAGATGCCGCGCTTGGCGTCCTTGGCTTCCGTCTCGGCGCTCGCGTAGGGGTTGCCGGCGGGACCGCCGAGGTCGATGGCATAACCGTCGCGCACCATCGCCTCGCCGAGATCGGGAACACCCTCGGCGCTGCACACCGCCACAATGCGGCCGAAGCGATCGGTCGCGCGCGCCTGGCAGTTCACATTACCGCCTTTGATCAGCGTGGTGAGCTTGGCCTTGGCCGCGCGCCCGCACAGCCACGATGTGCCGTTGGCCTCGTTGCAGGTCTGACGCAGCTCAGGCGCGTCCATGCCGAACAGGCGGTACTCGGTGCCGTCGCCGGCCTTGATCGTGTCGCCGTCGAGCGTGACGATCTTGGCATTGGGGCCGAACGGCTCGGGCTTCGGCACGCAATAGCGCTCGATCAGAATGACGACGAGGACAACGAGCGCAAGCGCGATCAGCTTGCCGAGCGCCTGGGCAAGCTTGCGCGACGATTGCGCGTCGGTTTCGGTCTTGGTGTCCTTGGGTTCGGTCACGTCGAAACCAGGTAGCGCAGATTCGCGGCCTGGGCGAGAGCCTAGCTCTAGCCGCCGCCGTCGATGCGCTTGCCGACGATGGCGATGGTCTGCTGATAGACGCCGGCCGCGTTCCAGCCCTGGATCGCGGCATAGTTGGGTTCGCCGGGCTGGTAGCCCGCGCCGCGCACCCAACCATGGCCTTTGAGGAAATTGGCGGTAGAAGCGAGCGCATCGGCCTTGACGTTGAGATTGACGACGCCGTCGCCATTGCCGTCGACGCCGTAGAGCAGGACGTTCTTGGGCAGGAACTGCGTCTGCCCGACCTCGCCATGCATCGCGCCGCGCGTGGCGCTCGACAGCACGCCGCGATCGACGAGTTGCAGCGCGGCATAAAGCTGGTCGGTGAAATATTCGGGCCGGCGGCAATCGTAGGCCAGCGTGGCAACGGCGGAGATGGTCGGCTGATTGCCGGTGAAGCTGCCGAACGCCGTCTCCATGCCCCAGATGGCGATCAGCGGGCCGGCCGGTACGCCGAACCGCTTCTCGAGCGAAGCGAACAGCGCGGCATTGGCGGCTCTCATCGACCTGCCGCGCGCCGCGATCGTCGCCGCACCACGCTTGGCCATGAATTGGTCGAGGCTGAGTTTGAAACTGTGCTGGCCGCGGTCGGCGGCGATGGTGCCGTTCGAATAATTGGTCGCCATCAGCGCCGCGACGGCTTTGGGCCCGACACCGTTGCCCTGGGCCTCATTGGCGAAGACCCTTTTCCAGCTCTCGAAGCCTGCGCTGTTCTTGCCGCACGGGGCGGCTTCGGCCTGACCGGCCGCCAGTAAAAGGGCTGCGGCAACTAGCGTTGCGCAGCGCGAATGCTTGTAAATCATGGGTTGTCCGCGTTCCCTCGAAGGCCTTTGACGCCGGCCCGGTTGTTAGAGACTGTTAACCTTAACCATTTTCTAAAAAAAGTCCCGACTCTTATCAGTAACCAGGGTAGAATTGAAATCGGTGATGGTATTCCCTCCCATCACCCCCCGCAGGGAACTTACTGGAAGAAGCCCCGACCCCCCCGTACGGGGCTTCTTCTTTTGTGGGCGCCTGCAACCTGCGCAACGCCTTCAACCTAGGGTCGGCATGCTGCCGAAAACGAGATGCGTCACAACTGCCAGATCGGTTTGACCGAAATCGGGCTCCCGCGGTCTTGCTTTTGGGGCGCCTAGCCGGGTATTCGATTGTGCCGTTTCTTTGTGCGATGACCGTTTGGAGCGAGAGGGTGTTCCCATGACGAAAATCTATCCGCAGCTTGACATCCCCGAGACACTTGCCGCCGGCCCCGGACCCGGTAACACCGATCCTCGCGTGCTCGAGCGCTTCGCCAAGACGGGCGTCGCCGATCACATGCAGAAGGACGTGCTGCGCGGCATGCTCGAAGCCAAGGAGATGTTGCGCGAGCTATGGGGCACCAAGAACGTCTACACCTACGGCGTCGCGGGCACCGGCTTCTCCGGCCTCGATTGCGTGCTGTCGCTGATCCTGCCCGGCGACAAGGTCGTGGCCTTTCCCAACGGCACCTTCTCCGGGATCGACACCCTGACCATCCGCATGAAGGCTGCGACCGCCGAAGAGCTTGCCGCGGATTCTTTGAACCCCAAGCCGAAAAGCGTGGTGGTGGTCGACACACCGCATGGCCAGTCGGTCACCGGCGAGACCGTCGACAAGGCGCTCGCTCAGCACAAGCCGATGTGGGCCTTCATGGCGCATTGGGAAACGGGATCGGGGCGCATCAATGACCTCAAAGGCTTCAGCGACGCCTGCCTGAAACATGGCGTGATGGGCATCTGCGACGCAGTGTCGAGCCTCGGCGTCGCCGACTTCAACATCGACGACTATCCGGGCGTGGTCGCCTGGGCGTCGTGTCCGCAGAAGGGCGTGCTGTCGCTGCCGCTCACCTATGCGCCGGTCAGCTTCACCGACAAGGCGATCGAGATGGTGAAGAAGCGCGGCTGCCGTACCTATGTCCACCACCCGATACTCGACGCGCGGCACTGGGGCATCATCGACGGCAAGGATGGTGCGCCGGCCTACCACCAGACCCATTCCTGCTACGCGGTTGCCGCGTTCCACGAGGCGCTGCGTATCATTCTCGGCTATGGCCGCCGCCGCAAGGCTTCGGACTACGCCTATCACGAGAAGGCGCTGCGTCAGGCGGTCGAGGCGATGGGCTGCGACGTGACCTCGAATATGACCAGCCTCATCGTGCTCAACCTGCCCGGCAAGCTCAAGGGCAAGGAGAAGGAGCTGGTGCAGGGCGCCCGCGCGCAAGGCTTCGGCATCTGGCCGACGCTGTCGGAGCCGGTGCAGGTCCGCATCGGCATTCTCAATCAGCTCAGCCCAGAGCAGATCGGCGAGATCGTAAGCCGCTTCGCCGACGCCATGCTGGCCATGGGCGCGGAATTCGACAAGCAGAAGGTGACGAACCAGCTCAAGTCGTATTACGCGAAAGCCGCCTAAGGCAGCCATCGGAATCATCGCGGATGGCCGGCCTGTCCCGGCCATCTGCTTTACTTCTGTGACCTCAAGGATGTGAAGAGCCGATGGGCGCACCCCACCGGCTGTGGCATGTCCATTAAGGCCGATCTCCCGCTAAATTTTGGCCACATCTGCCGTCGAGAGTTAACCCGCGCGCGCTGGTCCGCCGGCGAGGGAAACGGGGACTGTCGATGATCGACCTGTATCAATTGCTTGGGATCAAGCGCGCGGCCACGCGCGAAGAGATCCGCAAGGCCTATCGGCGCAAGGCCAAGAGCTCGCACCCCGACAGCGGGGGATCGGTCGAAGCGTTCAAGGCGCTGACCGCGGCGCACGACGTTCTGTCCGATACCAGGCGCCGCGAGCGCTACGACAGCACGGGCGAGATCGAGCAGGCGCGGCCGGACAATTTCGACGGCAGCGCGATCGAGGTCATCGCGCAGAAGCTCGGCCTGCTCATTCATGCCGAGCACGACGTGACCGAACTCGACATCGACGCGGTGCTCGCGCAGACCATCCGCGACGATATTGGCTTGCGCAAAACGAGCATCGCCAATCAGCGGCGGGCGATGGAGCGTGCGGCGACCTTGCGCATGCGCGTCAAGCGCAAAGGCAACGGCGCCGACAACGCGCTCGCCCGCGTGCTCGACTGGCACGCGAGCTCGGCGAAAGACAGCGTGCGGAAGAACGAAGACGCCGTTCGCGCGATGGAGCGGGCGCTGGAGATTCTCGACCTCTATTCCTTCGCCGACGAGCGCCCGCCGGTGCCGGCCGAAGAGGAAGTGTCCGAGGCGTTGCATGACGCCTTGCGGGCCTTGGACGAGTTGGCGGCAATCTTCAATACGCAAGCCAAGGCGGCAATGAGCTGATCTCTCGCGGCGGCGAACGCCGGAACCTCCGCACAGCGAAAGCGTTGTGCAGCGAACGGGAGGGACCGGCCATGAGGGAACAACAAACCCACGTCAGTTGCGCGGTGGCGACAGCCAACGGCTTCGCCATGCCCTATAGCCCCAGCCCAGGCTCTCATTCGCAGGAGAGCGCAGTCTACCGGCAGCAACCGGCAAGCAAGCGCTCGTGTTGGCGGCTGCCGAATGCGATCAGCAACAGACCGGAAACCGGAGCTCCCTCCGTCACGCGCAATTAGCCGAAGGGCTCCGCCTCAGCCCTTGGATTGCATGTTGCGCAGCGCGTCGGCCATCAGCCAGGAGAGTTGTTGCGCCTGGATGCCGAAGGTCTGCATCTGCGTCTGCACGTAGCGGCTCTGCAGCGTCAGCACTTCCTGCATGTCCTTGGCGCGGGATAGGTCGCTCGCCAAGGCGAAGGATCGCTCCGCATTCTCCTTGGCGAAGCCGACGGCACGCTCCTGCACGGCCCCGAAGCCGGCCATGTCGGCGCCACCGGGCGATTTCGTCCAAGCGCCCATGGCTTGCGTCAGGAAATCCATGAACTGGCCGTAGGCGGCGCGCGCCTGCTCGACATTCTTCTCGGCCATCTCGCGCAGCTCGGGCGGTATCTCGAAGGAAGGGGTCTCTGCCATGGGCTCCTCTTGGGCCTGATGCGGGCTCGTCTGTCGTCTTAAGCCCCCAGGTCGCTGGGGCGCAAGCCCGCAAGGTTCTATCGCCCTTAGATTAATGCATTTTTCGGGCGGGGAGGGGCCGTTCAGTACTTCTCCTTGCGGCTGCAATTCCGCCCGATTCCGCCCTGCGACATCCTTGCCGCCTCGCCCCTGAATGGCCCCCTCGGTGCCACGCGCGAGCCGATTTATCGTCTTGTTTTTCCATAGGTTAACGCTGCCAGCGCCAACGCGCGCCTGGCGCTCGGACTGGCTTGAACCTTCGCCGGTCCTTCCTCCCCAAAGCAAGAATTGGAGCATGCATCATGTTTGGAGTGCGTATCGCAATTTTGGTCGTCTCGCTGCTTGGCGTGGCGGCGCTTCTTCCGCTCGATGCCGCAGAGGCGCGAACCCGGGATGCGTATCAGGGGTCGCATTCGCAATACCTGCCGTCGTCCTACGCCAGGTCCTATACACAGCATTCTGCCCGCAAACCGACCGCGCATTATTCGTCCCGCAAATCGACCGAGCATAAGTCGGTGCATCGGTCCTCCGGCACGCACTATGCGGCGAAGGGCGTCGGCGCCAGGCCGTCGCGCTGGTGCGGCTGGTGGATGCGGACGCAGAAGGGCGGCGGGCCAGAGCTCAACCTTGCGCGCAACTGGGCGCATTGGGGCCGACCCTCGGGCCCGCAAGTCGGCGCGGTGGTGGTCTGGTCGCATCACGTCGGCATGATTACCGGCCGCTCCGCGAGCGGCCAGTGGATCGTCAAATCGGGCAATGACGGCGGGCGCGTGCGCGAACGGCCGCGCTCGGTGGCGGGCGCAGTATTCCGCGTCGCTTAGGCGAGCGCCTCGAAAGGGAAAGGGCCGGTACGCTGCCGGCCCTTTCTCGCGTCTTGCGCTTAATGCGTCGTTTCGAACTCGGCCATGCTGCGCTTGACTTGCGCCTTGGCCGGCTCGACGACGTCGGAGGTCACGCGTGTCGAGAGGTCGCGCATCTCCTCGGCTTGTGCCCTTAGCGTATTCAGCTGCTTGCTCCAATAGCTCGAGTGCAGCTCCATGGCCTCGGCCATGGTCTTGGCGCCGGCGAGGCTCTTGGCGAAATCGAACCCGGAACTGATATTCCGGCGCGTGATGTCGATGACCTTGCGGTTGAGCGCGACGGCGCCCTGGCCGGCCGCGTCGAATGTCCGCTCCCAACTTTCCAGCACGGCTTCGAGCGCGTCCTTGGAACGCTCATACATCTCGCGGCTCTGCGCGATGTTCTTCTCGGCAAACGCCCGCATCGCTTCGGGCATCTGGCCGTCTTTGGTGAACTGCTCGAATTCTTCGGCTGTCTTGCGGTAGGTCGCGCGCGCCTTATCGGCGGCCACTTTTGCAGGCGTAGGTTCTGTCATGGTCGGGCCTCTTACGCTACGCAGGGGGGTGTCAGCTCCTGACGCTGTAACCTTAACGTCTTGGCGCCTCGAAGTCACCGCATGTTCGGTAGTAACGGGTCCGAAGTCACATTCCCGCCGCAATCGGCAGCGCGAAGGCGGAAGGGGAAAATGCAAGCCTGACAGGCTTATAGCCGCGCGTGCTGCAACGTCATATCGACCACCATCGCGGCGACGATGGCATTCATCATCGCCGGGCAGAGCGATTTGCCGCTGGTCGCGACCGCCATTTCGAGTTCCATGGGGCTGAGATCCAAAGTGATCGTGACCGAGTTGAGAGGGGGAATGACGTCGAACTCCCCATCGTCGGCGTCGCAATACTCCATCTGCAACATTCGCGGGTTCCTTCCAAAACGACGTCCCCAAATCCAACTGACGACGGATTGTCACCCGGCGGAGCTAATTGCCGATTGAGAGGATCGGTTGAATTTGACGCGATTCCGGAGTTGCAGGACTGAAGACCCCACACGTCGGCATGGACGCCATGTTCGAGCAGATCGCTTGCATCAGGCGCGGCGCACCCCAGCTAATAGCGCGCGAGAGACACAGAAGGAGTGACGAGGATGCGGCGGTTCGGCGGAAAACTGGCTCAGGCGATGGGCGTGCTTGCGGCGGGGGTGGCGCTGCTGCTGGCCGCGCCAAGCGACGCCAAGGCCGACGATCTCGAATGCATCAGCACCACGTTCCGAATGTTGTCGCCGAGCGACAAGGTCTGTCTCAGCGTGTTCGACGATCCGAAAGTGCCGGGCGTAACTTGCTATATCTCGCAGGCGCGGACCGGCGGCTGGGGCCAGCCGCTCGGCCTTAATGAAGACCCATCGAATTTCTCGGTGTCTTGCCGGCAGATGGGGCCGATCGACGTCGATCTGAAGACACTGCCCGAACGCGAGGAGGCGTTCACCGAGAAGACCTCGATCTTCTTCAAGAAGACGCGCATCTATCGGATTCCCGACCTCAAGCGCAATGCGCTGATCTATCTCGCCATCAGCGCGAAGCTGATCGAGGGCTCGCCGGCGAATTCGGTCAGCTCGGTGCCGATCATGGTGTGGCCGACCAAACTGTGAGCCAAAGCCTACTCGGCGGCTTGGGCGAGCGAGTCGAGGCCGGCGAGATGCTTCTCGGCCTCGAGTGCTGCCATGCAGCCGAGCCCTGCCGCGGTCACCGCCTGGCGATAGACGTCGTCGGCCACGTCGCCCGCGGCATAGACGCCGGGGATATTGGTCGCGGTGGAATGCGGCGCGGTGATGATGTAGCCGGACGGCTTCATGTCGATCTGGCCCTTGAACAGCTCGCTTTGCGGCTCATGGCCGATGGCGATGAAGATGCCGTCGATCGGCACATGCACGATCTCGCCGGTGAGCGTGCTCTTGAGCTTGGCGCCGGTGACCGAGAGCGGCTGGTCGCTGCCCGTGACCTCGTCGAGCTCGTAATTCCACATGATGGCGATCTTCTTGTTGGCGAACAGCCGCTCTTGCAGGATCTTCTCGGAGCGGAGCACGCCGCGCCGATGCACCAGGATCACTTCGCTGGCGATATTGGCGAGATAGAGCGCCTCCTCGACGGCGGTATTGCCGCCGCCGACCACGATCACCTTCTTGCCGCGATAGAAGAACCCGTCGCAGGTGGCGCAGGCTGAGACGCCATACCCCAGAAAGTGCTGCTCGGAGGGCAGGCCGAGATAGCGCGCTTTGGCGCCGGTGGCGATGATCAGCGCGTCGGCGGTGTATTCGGTGTGGCTATCGCCTTTGAGCACGAACGGCTGCCGCTTTAGGTCGGCCTCGACGATGGTGTCGTGGACGATCTCGGTGCCGACATGCTCGGCCTGCAACCGCATCTGCTCCATCAGCCAGGGGCCTTGGATCACGTCGGCGAAGCCGGGATAGTTCTCGACGTCGGTCGTGGTGGTCATCTGGCCGCCGGTGTGAATGCCGGAGATGAGTAGCGGCTTCAGCATGGCGCGGGCGGCGTAAATACCCGCCGTGTAGCCGGCCGGGCCTGAGCCGACGATGATCAGTTTCGAATGTCGCTTGGTGGCCATGGAATCGATGCCCCTGCAAGGAGAGAACAGGTAAGCACACGGCGTTTAATCCGCAAGCCGAGCCTGCCGTGCGGCAAATTACTTTTTAATTTCAAGGCCGAGAGCGCGCCTAATGATCGAGGCGACGAGTTCGGTGTCGTTGATCGGGGTGTAACTCCAGGCCTCGAGCTTGCCGTCGAAGGGACGGGTGGCGCCGCGTTGCTGCATGAGGCGGTGGAAGCTGGCGAGCCGTGACGAGCGGCCGGCAAGCGACTGCACATAGACCGGCTTGCCGGTGCCGGCGGCCTCGGTGACCATATTGACCGAGTCCTCGGTGACGACGATGGCGTCGGCCAGCGCGAGGAAGGCGAAATAGGGGTTCTCGCCGCTGCCGTCCCACACGCTGTGCGGCACGTCCTTGAGGGCCGCGGTCAGCACGGCGAGCGAGTTGGCGCGGGTACGCCGCGACGGCGTGACGAGGAGCGAGCCGTTGGTGTCGCGCGCCAGGCTTGCGAGCTTGGCGCCGAACGACGCGGCGATCTCCGGCGGGAAGCTGAAGGCTTGGCTCTCTCCGCCGAGCAGCACGGAGATGCGCGGGTGGGGCAGCGCCTCGATACGCGAAGCGTAGCGCTTGCCGGCCTCGGCGAGCCGCGCGGCGGTGACGCTATGCACCGCGCCGAAGGTCGTGACGACGTTTGACGCCTCCAAGCCGTCATGCACCGGGGCGGCGATCAGATCGAACAGCCTGGCCGGCACTTTCGGATTTTGGATGTGCAGCGCGAAAGCGTGCGGCTGCGACAGCCGCTTGATGGCGAGCGCGATCGGCACGCTGCGCCGGCCGATGGAAATGATCAGACGCGGCCAGGGCGCTTCGAGCGTCTCGTTGGCCGCGACGCAGCGCAGCAGCCGCGCCGGCGGCAACAGGAGTTGCAGCGGTGCCGGCACGAATTTCATCGCCCCGGTCACGCGCGCCCGCCTCAGGCTGAACGGCAGACCGACGGCTTCCGCCACGGCGATGCCTTGCGCTTCCATCCCTACCGAGCCGTCGGTGATGATCCAGGTCTTCTCGCCCCGCGCCTTCTGGCTGCTGGCGATCAGGGCCGCGGCATCGTCCGGCGCAGAATTTCTGGAACGTTTAGCGCTCAATTTCTTTTCGATTCTTTTGGCAGAAAGATATAAAATTGCGCGCAAGGTGCCGCAGCGCTGAACTCTCGCTGCCGCCCTTCTAGCCCGCGATCGCCCCAATCGTCCAGGGAGAGACACATGCGTTCAGCCCGGCTCGATGCAACCGATTGGCGGATCCTGCGCGAACTGCAGGCCGACGGGCGCATCACCAATGTCGATCTCGCACGCAAGGTGGGTATCTCCGCGCCGCCGTGTCTGCGCCGGGTGCGCGCGCTGGAGGAGGCGGGGATCATCAAAGGCTTCACCGCGCTGCTCAACGACCGGGCGCTCGGCTTCGACGTCACTGCCTTCGCCATGATCAGGCTGCACAGCCAGGCCGAGGCCGATCTCATCGCCTTCGAGGAGCGGGCGCGGAGCTCGGCCATCGTGCGCGATTGCTACATGCTCTCGGGCGAGATCGATTTCCTGCTGAAATGCGTGGCGCCGGATCTCAGCGCCTTCCAGGATTTCATCATCCATGAGCTGACGGCGGCGCCCAATGTGGCAAGTGTCAAGACCTCGCTGGTGATCCGTGCGTCGAAACACGCCGCCGGCGTGCCCACCGAGCTTGCCGCCGAAGCCGGCGCGCCGGCGAGACCGATGGAGCGCGCGCGGAGCTGACCGTCGGGTCCCAGTGTCAACATGTGTGAATCCAACTCCACCAATCCCGCGCTCGTCGAGGTCATCAGAGGCAGTCTCGTCGAGAGCCGGCATGCGGGCGCGATCGCCGTGGCCGATGCCGACGGCGCGCCCCTGTTAGCCCTCGGCGATATCGAACGGCCGGTGTTTCCCCGCTCCGCCGTCAAGGCGATGCAGGCCATGCCCCTGGTCGAGAGCGGCGCCGCCGATGCATTCGGGCTCGGCGACGACGAGCTCGCGGTCGCCTGCGCCTCGCATAGCGGCGAGGCGGTGCATGTCGCGGCGGTGCGCAGCCTGCTCGCCAAGGCCGGGCTCGATGAAAGCTATCTTGCTTGCGGCGCGCATTGGCCGATCAGCGAGAAGGCCGCGAGTGAGCTGATACGCGCTGGCCGCCGCCCGCAAGCGATCCACAATAATTGCTCGGGCAAGCATGCCGGCATGCTCGCGGCGTGCGTCCATCTCGGCTTCGATCCGCGCGGTTATGCGCGGCCCGACCATCCGCTACAGAACATGATTGCGAGATTCATTTCAGAGACTTGCGCAATTGCCTTGGACCGGAGCCGTATGGGGATCGACGGCTGCTCGGTGCCGACTTGGGCCATTCCGCTTCGCGCGCTGGCGCGCGGCTTCGCGCGGCTCGGCACGGGGGAGGGACTTACGGTTGAACGGGCGGGTGCCGCGAACCGGCTGGTGGCCGCCTGCTTTGCCTCGCCGGTCCTGATTGCGGGCGAGGGGCGCTTCGATACGCTGGTGATGTCGAAGCTCGCGCCTTCCGTCTTCGTCAAGGGCGGCGCCGAAGGCGTGCATTGCGCGGCATTGCCTCGGCTCGGGCTCGGCGTCGCGGTGAAGGTCGACGACGGTGCCAAGCGCGGCACCGAGCGCGCGCTCGCCGAAGTGATTGCCGCGCTGCTGCCCGAGGCGAGACCGGCGCTTGCCGATCAGCTCGACGGCGAGATCGTGAACTGGCGGGGAACCAGCGTTGGACGCATCGCGGTGAGCCCGGAGCTTCGGCGTGCGCTCGGCTCGCTCGCCGATTTCGACCGTGGCTATGCCCGGCAGCGCTAGCGGGCGATCGCGAAGTCGTTATCGGCGCTTAGGGCGAGACGTTGCCATGGACCGCGAGGTTGCGGTAGGCGGAGGCGCTGGCCTTGGCGAGGTCGGGGCCGATCGGGGTCGGCCCGTCCATGGCGCGGATCGCGCCGTCCTTGGACCCACTGATGGTGTTGTTGGCGATCAGCGCGATGCCGGCAGACGGATCGGTCGAGACGCCGATGCCGATATGGGCGTTGCGGATCAGATTGTCGGTGATGTTCAAGTCGCGCAGATAGTTCCGCCAGCCGGCGACGATGCCGAAGCCTTGCGCGTTCTCGATGACATTGCCGGTCACCACGCCGTCGGCCTCGATGGCGATGCCGTTGCCGCGGCGGTCGACATCCTTGCGGAAGGTCAGATTGCGGATCAGATTGGCTTGCACCACCGCAAGCCGTCCGCCCTCGTTGAAATTGGTGACGGCGATGCCGGTCGCGGCCTGGTCGACGATGTTGTTGGCGATCACCGCGCCCTCGAACGAGAATTCGGCATAGAGCGCGACCTCGCCGAGCCGCGCGCAGGAATTGCCGATGATCTGGCAGTTCGAGCCCGAATTGTCGCGAATCGCCGAATAGGCGCAATCGGCGATTTGGTTGCCGCTGACCAGCACCGAGCCCGCGCGGTAGACATTGATGGCGTTGCCGTTCTGGCCGCTGCCGCCGCTCTTGGCGGCAATCCGCTCGATGCGGTTCGAGGCGACGATGGTGCTGTCTTCGCCCGCCGTCGAGCGCCACACCAGAATGCCGTTATCGCCGCAATCGCGCACATGGTTGTGGGCGATCTCGAGGCCGCCGGCATCCTCGCTGAACAACCCCGCACCACGAATGTCGCCGATCTCGCAGTCCTTGATCGCGCCCGAGACTTTGCGCAGCACCACGCCGTCCTCTGTGCCGCCGAGAATACGGCAGTCCGAGATGACGAGCCCCTTGACCTGCTCGGCGAGCAGAAGGGCCCCACCGTCGGTCGGCTTCGCCTCGCCGGTAAGCGTCAGCCCGGTCAGGCGGATATCGGCGGCGCCGGCGATGCTGATGAGTGTGCCGCCGCCGTCGTAGCGGAGCACGGATCTGCCCGGCACGCCTTGTATTTGCGTGCCCGATTTCAGCTCGAGCTTGGAGGTGGCGTAGGTGCCGGGCGGAAGAAAGAACGGCAGGCCTGACTGGGCCGCGGCGTCGGCCGCCTGCTGGAGGCTAGCCGTCTGATCGATGCCGTCTCCGGGCACGATGCCGTAGGTGCTGACAGGTTGTTGCAGCTCGTCGGCTCCGGCGGCGGAAGCGAGCCGCGGTCCTGCCGCCGCAACCAAACCCAAGCCGAAACCGCTGAGCAAGACTTGCCGGCGACCGACCCTCATCGCCTAGGCGTCCTTCGCGCCAAGCAAGGCTCCGCTCTGGGCCAAGGCCGGTCGAATGGCGGCGCGTGCCGGCTCTCGCTCACCGGCGAAGGCGAGGGTGAAGCGCACGATCTCTTGCCCGCCGCGCAGCAGCATCTCGTCGGTGAAGTCGCCGTCCTTGCCTGACAGCGGCGGGACGTGCACAAACAGGACGAGAGGCGGAGCCGATTGGCGCCCCGCCCAGTCGAGCGCGTGGTAGTAGAGAAAGTTGCAGAGATAGTGCCCCGCCGAGTGCGACGTCACGGCAGCAATGCCGCTCGTCTTGAGGTGCCGGGCGAGCGCGGCCGCTGGAAACGCCGTGTCGAGGCGACCGGCGCCTTCGGCGAGGATCACATGACTGGCCGGGAGCGTGCCTGCGGCATCGATGCGCGGCGCGACACGATTATGCGCCGAATGTTCGAGGCGAAACGTTCTGGCGCCCTCGCAGACACCGAAGTAAATCATCACATGGGGTTGCAGCGTTTCGCAGAGATTGGGCAAGAGCGCCGCCGCCTGCCACTCGGTGGGGAAAATCCGGGCGTGAATCCGCCCCTCCGGCGCGGGCAATCGCTCGGCCAGCGTCTCGGCAAGCCAACCCGAAGGGTTTGTGGGCACACCCGGAAAGGGGCCAAAGCCGGTGAGCAGGATGCGAGGCCTCTCCATGGCTCTCGACTTACCTTATGGCTCACAGGCGAGGGAAGCGAATTTGGACCGGTCTATTCGGCGTCCTTAATGCCCGCCAACCGGCCAAGCTCGTGCGCCGCGGCGGATGGGGTCATCTTGCCGGCGCGCACCTTGTCCTCCAGCTCCTTGAAATGGCGCGCTGCGCGCTTGCCGCCCTTGAAGGCGGCGAGCAGCCGCTGCTCGAAAATCTCGCGCATCCAGGCGGCGGCCTGCGCGGCGCGGCGCTCGCCGAGCCCGCCCGAGGCGGCAAGGGCGGCATGGCGCTCGGCGATCTTCGTCCACAGCGCGTCCAACCCCTGATTGTCGCGCGCTGACAAGGTCAGGACCTGAGGGTCCCAATTCGCGTGGCCCGAAGCGAGGATGTGCAGCGCGGTGCGATACTCCATCGCCGCGCGATTGGCGCGCTCGACCTGATCGCCGTCGGCCTTGTTGACGGCGATGATGTCGGCGAGCTCGAGCAGCCCGCGTTTGATGCCCTGCAATTCGTCGCCGGCGCCCGGGATCGCCACCACGACGAAGACATCGACCATGTTGGCGACGGCGATCTCCGATTGGCCGACGCCGACCGTCTCGACCAGCACGACGTCGTGACCGGCGGCTTCGGCAAGAGCGATGGTCTCGCGCGTCGACTTGGTGACGCCGCCAAGCGAGTCGCCGGCGGGCGAGGGGCGGATGAAGGCGTTGGGCTCCGAGGCAAGCCGACCCATGCGCGTCTTGTCGCCGAGGATGGAGCCGCCGCTCCGCGACGAGGTCGGGTCGACGGCGAGCACGGCGACCTTGTGGCCTTGCGCCACCAGGTTCAAGCCGAGCTGGTCGATCAGGGTCGATTTGCCGGCGCCGGGCACGCCGCTGATGCCGACTCTGATGGATCTGCCGGTGGAAGGGAGGAGCCGGTCGAGCAGGGCCTCGGCGCGGTCCTGATCCTCGGGCTTGGCGCTCTCGACCAGGGTGATGGCGCGGGCGAGCGCCACGCGGTCGCCGCCGCGGATGGCCTTTGCCGTCCGCTCAATGTCCTTCTTGGCTGAATCGTCGCCAGGCATGGGATGCGGGGGTAGGGGCAAACCGCAAAAAGCGCAAGATCGATGATGACAATCCCTTCAGTATGTATTACGTAATGCGTACTAACGAGGAGCGATTTTTGGCCTGTGATCCGTTCCTTCGCCAATCGGGATACGGAGCGGCTTTATCACCGCGAAAGAGTGAGTCGTTTCCGCGCCTTCGAACGCCTTGCTCTGAGAAAGCTTCTGTTACTCGATGCCGCCACAGCCGTGATGGATTTGAGATCGCCTCCGGGAAATCGACTGGAGAAGCTCAAGGGTGATCGAGAGGGCCAATGGAGCATCCGCATCAATGACCAATGGCGGATATGTTTTCGCTGGGAAGACGGAGATGCGCTTGAGGTGGGGATCGTGGACTATCACTAGACAGAGGACGCCATGACCAAGTTGTTGCCGCCGGTTCATCCGGGCGAAGTGCTCAAGGAGGAGTACATGAAGCCGCTCGGATTGAGCGCGAACGCGCTTGCGCGTGCGCTTCGGGTGCCGGCCAACCGCATTTCTGCTATCGTCAACGCAGACAGAGCAATCACCGCCGATACCGCCTTGCGGTTGGCCAAGGCCTTGGGCACGACAGCCGATCTCTGGCTCAATTTGCAGAAGCGGTACGACCTTGACCGCGCGCGCGACGAGGCAAGGGACCTCGCACGCATCGAGCCGATCCGCGGTCGCGCCGGCGGCTGATGACCGATATTCAGCGCGCCGGTTTGGGCCCGCTCGAACTCCGTACCATGCGGATCAGGATGAACATGGTCGCGAGCGTGGCGACATAAGCGACAAGCTGGAGGGCGGTCGGCTTGTCGGTATAACCGATCAGCACGTGCAACACCCGACCGACGATGCTCGAGTCGGAAAGTATCCACGAGGTGTCCCAGATCTTGTCGCGGAGCGCCGTAACGACGCCCGCGGCCTGCAGAAACCGCACCGCCTGAGCCGCCATGCCCGCGGCCAGCAAGGCGATGAGCACACTGGTCACAGAGAAGATGTAGCGCGTGGGAAGAGCGATGAGACCGTAATAGCTGAGCGCGGTCAGAGCGGCTCCAGCGAGCAGGCCGATCGCGCCGCCGGTGAGCAGCGAGGTCATGTCGGTGCCGGCAACGACGATCCCATAAAGAAACAGAACGATCTCCGAGCCCTCCCGCATCACGGCCACAAACACGACCAGCGTGAGCGCGGTGAGTGGCTGGCGCCCTTCGCCCACATCCGAGCCGACCTTGCGCATTTGCGCGGCGATCTCGCGGCCATGCTCGGCCATCCAGACATTGTGCCAGGTCAAGCTGAGCACTGCGATGATGAGCACGGCGGCGTTCAGCAGCTCCTGGCCCGACCCGGCAAACGCATTAGAGATGGCCCCGGCAAAGACGGCTACGACGCTGGCGCTCAGCACCCCAAGCAGAATGCCGAGCGCGACCCACCAGCCGCGGCCGGCAATGCCGCGCGTGGCGGCGAGCACGATGCCGACGACGAGGCCGGCCTCGATGACTTCGCGAAAGACAATGATCAGCGCGCCGAGCATCGGTTACTTCGCTACGAGAGCGCCTTTGGCCGTGGCCTCGTGATACTCGCCGTAGAACTCATAACGGCCGGCGTCGAGCGGCTCGATCCTGACGACGGCGCTCTGTCCTCCGGCGATCACTTTCTCGACGTCGAGGTCGTCGCTCTCGAACTCTTCCGCCGTGGCGTCGCTATTGGTGACGTTCAAAGTGAACGCCTTGCCAGCCGGGACTTGAAGCTCGGAGGGCTCGAAGCGGTGGTCCTTGATGGTGAGCGAAAAGTCCTGGGCGAGAGCGGGAGAGATCAGTCCCAACGAGGCGAGCAGGGCAGCAGACAGCAGGCGCATTTGGCCCCCGTTCAATGGCGATAGAATTGTGCTTGCCCAGCGGCGGCAGATTGAACGCAGCGAACCGCGCGCGGCAAGACTTGATGTGCGCGCTGGCAGGGCGGTCGCGCAGATCGTAATTAGTCCAATCCTAATATTCCGCGTAAGCCTTTGAGTTGCTTAAGCATCCTTGCCAAAGGCCGAGCCCGGCGGGCGGGCGTTGCGGCGATCCGACGCAAGCGGAAAAGTCCCTCTGCTGGGCGCCAGGCTTCAACGGCGCAGTACGCCGATCACCTTGCTGGCAAAGCTCAACCGCTCGGCCATGACTCTCACGATATAGGTGAGAAGGGCTTCGGCCAGCGCGCTGTTCTCCCGCTTGAGGCGCTCATAGTCGTCCGCGCTCAGCTCGTAGAGCACGCTCGGCACCCTCGGCCTGGATGGTGGCGCTGCGCGTCTGGCGGGTGATGAGTCCCATTTCGCCGATCGTGGTGTGGGGTCCGAGGCTGCGCACGCGGATCAACCGTCCGTCGTCCATCTTGACGATGATGCCGATGCGGCCCTCGAGGATGAAATGCATGCAGCGGGCCGGATCGCCTTGCTCGGCGATGATCGTGTCCTTGCCGACTTCGAGCCGCTCGCAAAGCTGAAACAGTTGCTCGGCAAATTCGGCGCTGCCGAGCGCTTGCGTGAGCCAGTCGCGCAGCGATGCCACCGTGCCGCCTTCAGCCAGATGCGTGGCAATGACCTCCTTCTCGCAGGACTCGAGCGCGCGGTCGAGGTCATCGGCGAGGATCACGTCATCGGTGATGAGTTTGCGATTGCGGAAGGCCTCGCGGAGCTCAGGTGGCAGGTGCACCAGCACGAGACGAGCGCCAACCTCCTCTGCCGCCTGCTTGATTTGGGTGAAGCTGTGCATGGCCGAGGAGTCGAGCCCGGTGACGAGGCGAAAGTCGAACACCAGGAAGCGGCAATCCGGCTCGCTCGTGAACAGGGCCTTGACCCGCTCATACAGGCGGTTGGCGGAGCCAAAGAACAGATAGCTCTGCAGGCTCATGCCCTGGATTTCGCGGCCATGCGCGCCGAGGATGGCGAGCTCTTCAGCTCCTCGGTCGAGCGTGGACCGGTATTCCGACCCGTCGAAGCTGAACTTGACGGCGTCCACTTGGCTCGCGCTGACGGCAAAGGTGGCGCAGCCGATGACCACCCCGATCAATACGCCGGCAATGAAACCCACCTGCACAATGAGAAGCGCGATGGCGAGCAGCGAGGCATATTCGAGCAGCGAGATCCGACGCGCGGCATCGACCAGCCATTCGTACATGAGGCTCGCGCCGAGATAGAGCAGCAGCCCGCCCAACACGAATTTGGGGATCCACGCGAGGAAGCTAGGATCGGCGGTTAGCATCAGCGCCGAGACCGCGGCGACGGTCAGGCCGCAAGTGCGACCGCGGCCGCCGGCGGCGTAGGTCAATGACGTCCGGCTCAGCGAAATACAGCTGACATAGCCGCCGAGAGCCGAGGCCGTAAGATTGGCGACGCCGAGTGTCGTCAGCTCGCGCTGAAGGTTCGCCTCGCGCCTGGTCACCAGCTCGATCCCCGTGGTGTTGAGCAGCATGGTGATGGCGGTCACGAACATGACGGCGAAGATGTCGGCGCTGAGCCCCGGCAGAACCCTCCAGGGAAAATTGCGGACATCGGTGAAATCCCAGGTCGGTGCCAGCCCGACGGCTTGCGGCGCCTTGAAGGTCCAGCCGAGCGTGAGGGCCTCGCTCAGCGTCGTGCCGGAGAGGGCGAAGGCGACATGGGCAAGGACCGTCGCGGCGAGCAAGACGCCGGGCAACAGCAGCGGACTGCGCGTGCGGCGCAAGACGACATGGAGCGCGAACGCGACCGCCGATGCCGCCGCGAGCTGCGCCAGCGTCAAGGGAGCGAGCAGCGCGCTAGCCGTGGAGAAACTGAGTCTGCGATCGGTGATGACGTGCACGGCCCCGCTCACCATCAACCAGCCGGTGGCGCTCAAGAAGCCGCCAATGACGGGATAGGGAATGAAGCGGATGGCGCCGCCGGCGCGGGCAAAACCGAGGCAAAACAGCAAAATCCCGGTGAGCGCCGCCGAAAGCGCGACCACGATCATCACCGGCGCAAGCAGGTCGTCGGGCGGACCGATGGCGATGAGCCGTTCGGCGACGGTGGCCGCGAGCGTGGCCGTCACCGCTGCGGTCGCGCCGTCCGGCGCGGCGATGGCGAAGGGAAGCGAGCTGCGTGCGGCCATGAACGCGGCGGCGATCGCGCTGGTGATGAAGGTCGCGGCGATGCCGTAAGCGAGCCAGGTGTTGAGCGGTGGGGCGAAGATCAGCGCAGCAAACGATAGGCCATAGGCGACCGAGATGACGCTGGCGATGAGGCCAGCAAACAGGTCCTTTGCCTTAGCGCGGAAGACATGGGCCGGCGGGCTCTTGAGCCTTCCGTCGGCAGCGTTGACCGACATGCAAACCAATCCCCCGGAGACGTCGGCGCCGATCGACCCGCAACAAGCGTGGCGTCACGCTGGTTATAGCTCACGCGACGCGTAATCGAGAGACATGACAGTTTTCTGACCGCAGCCGTGCTGCGCGCAAACCACGCAGGTCGCTTCCCGCAACGGATCTATTCGGCGGCTTGTTGCGACTTTGAGCCGGCGCCGAGCTTCTTGAGCAGGTCGGTGGCGGCGTCGGCGATGGGCGTGCCGGGCCCGAAAATCGCTTTGGCGCCAGCCTCGTAGAGCGCGGGGTAATCCTGCGGCGGGATCACGCCGCCAACCACGATCATAATGTCGCCGCGGCCTTGCTCCTCGAGCGCCTCGCGCAAGGCCGGGACGAGGGTGAGATGGCCTGCGGCGAGCGAGGACACGCCGACAATATGCACGTCGTTCTCCACCGCCTGGCGGGCAGCCTCCTCGGGCGTTTGGAACAGCGGGCCGATATCCACGTCGAAGCCGAGATCGGCGAAGGCGGATGCGATCACCTTCTGGCCGCGATCATGGCCGTCCTGGCCCATCTTGGCGACGAGGATGCGCGGGCGGCGCCCATGCTCGGTCTCGAAGCCGTCGATGAGCTCCTTGATGCGGTTCAAGCTTCCGTCCATGCGACCGATCTCCGCCCGGTAGACCCCGGTGATCGCCGAAACCTCGGCCCGGTGGCGGCCATATACCTTCTCCAGAGCATAGGAGATTTCTCCGACCGTAGCCTTAACGCGCGCGGCCTGGACGGCGCCTTCGAGCAGATTGCCGGTTCCTGTCTCGGCGTAACGGGTGAGCGCGTCAAGGGCCTGCCTGACCTCGTCCTCGTTGCGCTCGGCCTTGAGCCGGGCCAGCTTGTCGAGCTGCTGGCGCCTGACCGCGCGATTGTCGACCTTGAGGATGGCGATGTCCGCCTCGCTGTCGGGGCGGTATTTGTTCACTCCGACGATGGTCTGGCGCTTGGAATCGATGCGGCCTTGGGTGGCGGTCGCGGCCTGCTCGATCATGCGCTTGGGGATGCCGGCGGCGATGGCCTTGGTCATGCCGCCGAACTTCTCCACCTCCGCGATATGCGCAAGCGCGCGCGCGGCGAGGTCGTAGGTCAGCCGCTCGACATAGAAGCTGCCCCCCCACGGATCGATGCTGCGGGTCGTGCCGGATTCCTGCTGCAGCATCAGCTGGGTGTTGCGGGCGATGCGCGCCGAGAAATCGGTCGGCAAAGCCAGCGCCTCGTCGAGCGCGTTGGTGTGCAGCGACTGGGTATGGCCTTGGGTCGCCGCCATAGCCTCGACGCAAGTGCGCACGACGTTGTTGAACACGTCCTGCGCGGCGAGGCTCCAGCCAGATGTCTGGCAATGCGTTCGCAGCGCGAGCGAGCGCGGGTCGTTCGGCTTGAACTCGTCCTTGATCAGCTTCGCCCACAGCATGCGGGCGGCGCGCATCTTGGCGATCTCCATGAAGAAGTTCATGCCGATCGCCCAGAAGAAGGAGAGCCGCGGCGCGAAGGCATCGATGTCGAGTCCGGCGGCGCGGCCCGCGCGTACATATTCGATGCCGTCGGCGAGCGTATAGGCAAGCTCGAGATCGGCGGTCGCTCCCGCCTCCTGCATGTGATAGCCGGAGATCGAGATCGAGTTGAACTTCGGCATGTGCTTGGAGGTGTAGGCGAAGATGTCGGAGACGATGCGCATCGACGGCGCCGGCGGGTAGATATAGGTGTTGCGCACCATGAACTCTTTGAGAATGTCGTTCTGGATGGTGCCCGACAGTTCCTCCGGAGGCACGCCTTGCTCCTCGCCGGCGACGATGAACAGCGCCAGCACCGGCAGCACCGCGCCGTTCATGGTCATCGACACCGACACCTTGTCGAGCGGGATGTGGTCGAACAGCGTGCGCATGTCGTAGATGGAGTCGATCGCCACGCCGGCCATGCCGACGTCACCGGTCACGCGCGCATGGTCGGAGTCGTAGCCGCGATGGGTGGCGAGGTCGAAGGCGATGGAGACGCCTTGCTGGCCGGCGGCGAGGTTGCGCCGATAGAAGGCGTTGGAATCCTCGGCGGTGGAAAAGCCGGAATATTGCCGCACGGTCCAGGGCCGCTGCAGATACATCGTCGGGTAGGGGCCGCGCAGATAAGGCGGCACGCCCGGCACGCCATCGAGGAAATCGAGGCCGCGCAAATCGCCCGCGCCATAGGCCGGTTTCACCGCGATGCCTTCCGGCGTTTGCCACGCGGCGGCATCCGCCGGCGCAGCGCCGCCGCTGGCTTGCTCGAAAGTCACCTCGGTGAAGACGGGGATGCGCGTCATGTGCGGTCGAACTCATCGTATGCGGCGCCGAGAATCTCGAGCGTATCACAGCCCTGGTGAAGGAAAGTGCCGACGCCCGCCTTTTCCATCGCGGCCTTGTTAGGCCCGGGCTTGCCTGCGAGATAAACATGCTTGGCGCCTGCTTCGACCAGCGGCTTGGCGATGGCTTCGGCCTCGCGCGCATAGACCTTGTCGGACGAGCACAGGCAGGCCAGCCTCGCCCCCAATTCCGTGAATCGTTTCGCGAGGTTGTCGCCTTTTCCTTCCACCGCTTCGATGCCGCCAGCCTCGAACAGGCTCTTGGCGAAACTCGCCCGCGCATTGAAATCGGCGGCGCGGCCGAGACAGGCGAGGAACACCTTGGGCCGAGAGCCATGTTTGGCGAGATAGGCGTCGCTGCGGTCGCGCAAGCGCTCGAACGGCTCGGCCAGTCTGTTGGGCGCAACCGCCGCGTCGTTGGTCGAGAGCGCCGCGAGCCGCGCCTGCGCCAGCACGGCAACCTTGTCCTCGCCGAGATCGGGGAAGTCGCTGGTGCCGACCAGCGTGTCCTCGCGGCGCGCGACATTGGCCTCGCGCTCGGCACGGACTCTCGCCACGACCCGCTGGATCAATCCGGCTTGCAAGGCGTCGGCGACCCCGCCGGCGTTCTCGATCCTTTGAAAAAACCACCAGGCCGTCTCGCAAAGCGCATCGGTGAGCGCCTCGATGGCGCCCGAGCCGGCGGCGGGATCGGCGACGCGATGGATATTGGCCTCTTCGATCAGGATGGTTTGCGTGTTGCGGGCGATGCGCCGCGCGAAGGCGTCGGGCACGCCGAGCGCCGCACTGAATGGCAGCACGGTTACGGCGTCGGCGCCGCCAACCGCGGCAGCGAACGCGGCGATAGTGCCGCGTACGATGTTTCCGTGCGGATCGCGCTTGGTCATCATGCGCCACGCGGTCTCGGCGGCGACGAACACGGGCAGGGGCTTCTGCCCGCACGCCTCCTCGACCCGCGCCCACAATTTCCGGATGGCGCGGAACTTGGCGATGGTCAGGAACTGATCCTGGTCGGCGGCGAGGCGGAAATAGATGAAGCGGCGCGCGTCGTCGAGGGCGATACCGCTTTGCTCGAGCGCGCGCAGATAAGCGACGGCGCTCGCAAGCGCGAAAGCAAGCTCCTGCGCCTCCGAGCCGCCCGCGGCGTGGATCACCCTGCCGTCGGCGACAGCAAAGGGCCCGGCGAACCCTTGGCTCGCGAGATCGGACACCAGTCCGGTAAAGAGCGGCGCGATGTCTTTCCAAGGCAGCGGGCTCTGTCCGGTCAAGGCGATGCCGCCGAGCGGGCCGAAGCCGAAGCGGATGGTGCAATCCTTCGGGCCAAGGCCGCGCGCCTTGACCAGAGTGGCGAGGAGACCGGCAGCGTCCTTCGACTGCATGCCGAGATCGAGATCGATGGCGACGCCGGCATCGAGATAGATATTGTCGAGCGCGGCGCTGATCGCGGCGCCCGTGGCCGGAAGCGCGTAGCCGTAATCGCCGATCGCCCCCGGGAACACCAGCGTCTCGCCGCTCGCACCATTCATCAGATCGTCGAGGATTTGCGCGTTCGCGGCTTTGGGGTCGGCAAGGTCGATCCGCTGCATGATTGCCCAGGGCTGGCCCGCAGGCCGGCCGTCGACGCGGGCGGCGCCTTGTGCGCGCTGATAGAGCGGCTCGATGGCGATGCCGTCATAGGTCTTGGACCTGAGCGACGCAAACGGCGCGCCTTTCAGCGCCGCTTCGACGAGCGCCTTCCATGCCGCCTCGTCGGCGGGTGGGAAGTCACGGGCGAGGGAGAGTTCCACCATGCGCGTCAAGCCTTAAGCTAGCCAAGGCCCCTCCTAGCATGAAGGCGAAGCAGCGCGAAAGCCGTGCGGCGCAAGGTCCGACCGGCCGGCGCGGCTTTGCGGGCGCGTCAGGAGAAGCTAGAGTGCGGCCCGGAATCAGGGAGAGGATACGATGGCGAAGCGCAAGGCGGCAGCGCCGAAGGACGTTGCGGGATCCGGCACTAATGAGCCGTTCGAGGCGACCTCGGACGGCCGGGTCAATATCGGCAAGAGCATCGACCTGACAGAGCTGGAGTTCGATCCTGCTTCGCCTCGCCAACCGCCACGGCCTGGTGACCGGCGCGACGGGAACCGGCAAGACCGTCACCCTGCAAGGCTTGGCAGAGGGCTTTTCGGATCAGGGCGTCTCGGTGTTCTGCGCCGACGTGAAGGGCGACCTTTCCGGCGTGGCCGAACCAGGCGAGATGAAGTCTTGGATCGAGGCGCGCGACAAGACCATCAACTTCACGCAAGATTTCCGCGCCTATCCGGTGATCTTCTGGGATCTGTTCGGTGAGCAAGGCCTGCCCATCCGTACCACCGTCTCGGAGATGGGGCCGCTGCTGCTCTCCCGCTTGATGGACTTGAGCGACGCGCAAGAGGGCGTGCTCAATATCGCCTTCAAAATCGCCGACGACGAAAAGCTGCCGCTGTTCACCCTGGCAAATTTGCAAACCCTGCTCGAAGGGCTTGCCGCGCGCGCCGACACCCTCACCACGAAATACGGCAATGTCACCAAAGCCTCGGTCGGCTCGATCCAGCGTTCGCTGCTCGTGCTCGACCGACAAGGCGGCGCGCATTTCTTCGGCAAGCCCGTCCTTAATATCAAGGACCTCATGCTGAAGAAGGGCAAGCAGGGCTATATCAGCGTGCTTGCGGCGGAGAAACTGATGGAGTCGCCGCGGCTCTATGCGACGTTCCTGCTGTTCCTCATGTCCGAGCTGTTCGAGGAGTTGCCGGAGGTCGGCGATCCCGACAAGCCGAATCTGGTGTTCTTCTTCGACGAGGCGCATCTGCTGTTCAAGGACGCGCCAAAAGCGCTGCTTGAAAAAGTCGAGCAGGTGGTGCGCTTGATCCGATCGAAAGGGGTTGGCGTCTATTTCGTGACGCAGAACCCGCTCGATATTCCCGACACGGTGTCGCGTCAACTCGGCAATCGCATCCAGCATGCGCTGCGCGCCTTCTCGCCGCTAGAGCAGAAGGCGGTAAAGGCGGCGGCAACGACCTTCCGTGCCAATCCCGCCTTCGATACCGAAAAGGCGATCATGGAGCTTGGTATCGGCGAGGCTCTGGTCTCGACGCTCGACGAGAAGGGCCAGCCCAGCATGGTCCAGCGCACCCTGGTGCGCCCGCCGAATTCGCGCGTCGGACCGATCACCGACTCTGAGCGCAACAAGGTCATCGCCGCGAGCCCGGTCGAATATCCGCAGAAGCCGGCTGACACCGAGTCCGAACAGGCACGTTTGCAACAATGGGCCGACGGGCCGGCCGAGGCCAAAGCCGCCAGCGCCGACGAGAAGGCCGCGACCAAGACGAGCTCGGGCGGGTCCTCGCGCAGCGACAGTTTCTGGACGACGCTCGGCAAGACCATCATCAGGACCGGCGTGCCGTTGGCGACGAAAGTGCTGACGGATGCCCTCAAGGGCCGTGGCCGGCGCGGCGGCGGCGGCTTCAGCGGCTTCGGCGCACTCGACACGAGCGGCGGTTCGAAGAGTGCCGATTCCGCAAAGACCGGGACGTCGGCTGACGACGAGTATGTGCCGTTCAAGACTATTCCCGACGAACGCGGCATCCTCGGCGGCCGCAAGCGTCAATAGCTCCTGCGAATTTGTCCGATCCGCACCTGATCTCCCATGCTTACGCTTGACGACCTCACGCTGCGGCTCGGCGGCCATCTGGTTCTCGACCACGCCTCAGCGTCGCTGCCGCCGAAGGCGCATGTCGGCCTGGTCGGCCGCAACGGCGCGGGCAAGTCGACGCTGCTGAAAATTATCGCCGGGGTGCATGAGCCCGACGAGGGAAGCGTCGAGACCCCCTCGGGCACGCGCATCGGTTACGTCGCGCAGGAAGCGCCGGGCGGCAAGGCCACTCCGTACGAGACGGTGCTGGCGGCGGCGGAGGAGCGCGCGGAGTTGCTGGCGGAAGCCGAGCACGCGCACGATCCACACCGGATCGGCGAAATCCACGAGCGGCTCAATGCGATCGATGCGCATGGCGCACCGGCACGTGCCTCGCGCATCCTAGCCGGTCTCGGTTTTCCCGAAGAGCAACAGCATCAGCCGCTCGACAGCTTTTCCGGTGGCTGGCGCATGCGCGTGGCGCTCGCGGCGCTGCTGTTCTCGGAGCCGGACCTGCTGCTGCTCGACGAGCCGTCCAACCATCTCGACCTCGAGGCGGCGGTGTGGCTCGAGTCCTTCCTCAAAGCCTATCGCGGCAGCCTGATCGTCGTCAGCCATGAGCGCGATCTGCTGAACAATGTCGCCGATTACATCCTGCATGTCGAACGCGGTGGGCTCACGCTCTATCGCGGCAATTACGATTCCTTCGCGCGGCAACGGACCGAGCGCGCGGCGCAGACCGAGGCAATGCGCGGCAAGCAAGAGGCGAAGGCCAAGAAGCTGCAAGCCTATGTCGATCGCTGGCGCTACAAGGCGCACACCGCGCGCCAGGCGCAAAGCCGGCTCAAGGCGCTTGCGGCGATGCAGCCGATCGCGGCTTCGGTGCAGGACGCGTCAGTAGTGTTCGACTTTCCGAGCCCCAAGGAGCTCAAGCCGCCGCTGGTCGTGCTCGATGGCGTCGCCGTCGGCTACGTTCCCGGCGCGCCGGTGCTGTCGCACTTGAACTTGCGGATCGACCCGGACGACCGGGTGGCGCTGGTCGGCCGCAACGGCAACGGCAAAACGACCTTGGCGCGGCTGCTCGCGGGGCAATTGGCACCCGAGGCCGGCTCGAGCGTCGCCTCAAGCAAATTGCGGGTCGGCTATTTCGCTCAGCACCAGATCGAGGAGCTCGTTGCCGACGAGACCCCGCTCCAGCATATGCAGAGCCTGCTACCTTCCGCGTCTTCGGGCGCGGTGCGCGCGCAACTCGGCCGCTTCGGCTTTTCCGGCGACAAGGCCAATGTGCCGGTGCGGCAGCTCTCGGGCGGCGAGCGGGCGCGGCTGTCGCTCGCGCTGATCACCCGCGAGGCGCCGCATATTCTCATTCTCGACGAGCCGACCAACCATCTCGATGTCGAGGCGCGCGACGCGCTGGTCGAGGCGCTGGCCGAGTTCGGCGGCGCGGTGGTGGTGGTCAGTCACGACCGGCATCTGCTCGGGCTGATCGCCGACCGGCTGCTGCTGGTCGATGCCGGCACGGTGGCGGCGTTCGACGGTACGCTGGACGATTATCGCGACACGATCTTGGCTGCGAGCGGCGACCGCGCGGAGGGCGAGAAGCCCGCCAAGCGCGATAACCGAAAGATGGAGCGGCGCCTTTCGGCCGAGATGCGTGAGCGCAGTCAGGCGTTGCGTAAGACCGTCACGCAGGCCGAGGCCGAGGTCGCCCGGCTGGCGAAGCGACGCGCCGAGATCGACGCGATGCTCGCCGCCCCGCCGGCGAACGGCCAATCGGTCAGCGAGCTGATGAAGACCCGCGCCGAGGTCGAGCGTAACCTCAGCCTAGCCGAGCATCGCTGGCTCGAGGCGAGTGAGGCCGTCGAGCGTGCCGGCGCCGAGCCATCGAGCCGGGGATAGGCCGGGGAAAGACCGAGCAGCGTCGTGCGGAGCCGAACGCAATTGCGCCGCGACTCCACACAGACTTTTCATAAAAAATCGCAATCGGTCAGAAAAAATCGCAATCCCGCGCGCTATTTCGGCGCGAGTTCGTACATTTCCTCGACATGCGCCCAGTCGATGAGATGATCGAACCAGGCTTCGAGATATTTCGGCCGCTCATTGCGATAGTCGATGTAATAAGAATGCTCCCACACATCGCAGCCGAGCAGCGGCCAACCGCCGTGAACCAGCGGGTTCTCGCCGTTCGGCGTCTTGGTGATTTCGAGCTTGCCGTCCTTCGTCGCCAACCAGCACCAGCCCGAGCCAAACTGCGTCTTGCCGGCCTCGATGAAGTCGTTGCGGAATTTGTCGAAGCCGCCAAGGTCGCGATCGATCAGGGCAAGCACCGAGCCCGGCACTTTCTTGCCGCCGCCGCCTTTCTTCATCCATGGCCAGAACTGGATGTGGTTGAAGTCCTGGGCGGCATTGTTGAACACGCCGGCGTTCTTGCCGAAGCTCGCCTTGATGATGTCCTCGAGGCTCTTGCCTTCGAAGCCGGAACCCGGCAGCAGCTTATTCAAATTGTCGACATAAGCCTTGTGATGCTTGTCATGGTGGTAGTGCAGCGTCTCGGCCGACATATAAGGCTCAAGCGCTTCATAGGCGTATGGCAGGGGTGGAAGTTCGAAGGCCACGGGCTTGCTCCGGCAGGTTGTGAGAGGTGGGAGAATTCCGCCGAAAGCTAAAGGTTCCGGTGCAGCGAGGCAAGCCAAGCTATTGATTTGGCATTTGGCCGGGTGGGCGCGGAGCCCCTGAACTCCGCGCCCGGTGCCGAGGAAGGTTCGCTATATCAGTGCAGGGATCTGACGTTTTCGACTTTGCCCGATGCTGGCTGAACCCTGGATGAACCGCGATTGCAGGATCGGTTCAGAATGGGTGCCGGCGCTATTTGATGAGCGCCTGTAGTTCCTTGAATTCGGCGGTGCCGGCGCGTTCGAGCCATTCGAACATCACCATCTCGCTGTCGACGATATCGGCTCCCGCCTTCATCAGGCGGGTCATGGCGAGCTTGCGACTTATCTTGGAGCGCGAGCCGATGGCGTCGGCGACGACGAAAGCCTCGAAGCCTTGCGCCTCGAGGTCGATCGCGGTTTGCAGGACGCAGACATGCGCCTCGATCCCGCCGATCACGACCTGTGGCCGCCCCTGGCGGCGAAGCTCATGCAACCGCTCGCGCAGCGCTTCGTTGCGCAGGCAGGAGAATTCCACCTTGTCGACCACGAAGCCGGTATTGGCGGAGGCTTCGCGGATCGGGTCGACTGTCGGTCCCAGGCCTTGCGGATATTGTTCCGACAACGTGATCGGGACATGCAGCATCCTTGCCGCGCGTACCAGTCGCACGCAGCGCTCGACGACGCGGTCCTTGCCCGAGATCGCGTCCAACAGCTTGTCCTGGACGTCGACGATGAGAAGCTGGGACTTGTCGCGAGAAATCAGCATGGCAGAGGAAGAATGATGGGATTCGCTCCTGGGGCATAGTCGGAAGCCCGTCATTCCAGCGCAAGCTAAAATCCGCGGAATTCCTGGCTATGCCTCGGAGGAACGAGACCTTTGCACTTGCTTCTGCCAGAAAACAAATAGCGGCGCTCCGATGATCTCCAGGGCCGTGAAGCCGATAAAGGGCACCGGCGGAAGGCCGACAAACGCTGCCGACAAGGCCCGGCCAATGCCGCCGAGGAACACGGCGCCCCACAGGGCCCGAAACAGCACGGCCTGTCGCTCGATGGAGGGCACGAGGTAGAGCATCGCGACACCAAGGCCTAGCCAAACGCCGCCAAAGAATCGGAGGTTGCTGTCGAGCAGCGGCGACCGAGGCAGATCAAGCGCAGCGTAAAGCGGGTCGTCGACGCCGGTCATCGCAAGGATGCCGGTGGCGATCGGAATCAGACTGAGGATGGCCGTCACCACCTGAAGCAGTCTTCTGCTCATGCATCCCTCCGCTTCGCTTTCGACTTACGGCGAGCTTTTAAACCCAGACACCAATTTCAGCGCGAAAGCGTAGGCGAGCGCGACCTCCTTCAGCCGCTCGAAGCGGCCGCTCGCGCCGGCATGGCCCGCCTCCATGTTGGTGCGCAGCAGAAGCAGCGGATCGCCCATTCCAAGCTCGCGCAGCTTCGCCACCCATTTGGCCGGCTCCCAATAGGTGACGCGCGGATCGGTGAGGCCGGCCAGCGCCAGGATATGCGGGTAGGTTTCGGCGCGCACATTGTCGTAGGGCGAGTAAGCGGCGATGGTCCGATAGTCGGTCTCGCTCTCGATCGGGTTGCCCCATTCCGGCCATTCCGGCGGCGTGAGCGGCAGGCTCGCGTCGAGCATGGTGGTCAGCACGTCGACGAACGGCACCTCGGCGATGATGCCGAGAAACAGATCGGGCGCCATGTTGGCCACCGCGCCCATCAGCATGCCGCCGGCGCTGCCGCCATGCGCGACGATCCGCCCGCGCGAGGTGTAGCCTTGCTCGGCGAGGAACTCGCCCGCCGCGATGAAGTCGGTGAAGGTGTTGACCTTTCTCGCGCGCTTACCGTCCTTGTACCAGCGAAAGCCCTTGTCCTTGCCGCCGCGCACGTGAGCGATTGCGTAGACGAAGCCGCGATCGACCAGCGAGAGCGCATTGGTGGAGAAGCCGGCTGGAATGGTCATGCCGTAGGCGCCGTAACCGTAGAGGAGCAGTGGCGCCGAGCCGTCTAGCTTGGTCGCCTTGCGATAGAGCAGCGACATCGGCACCGTCTCGCCGTCCTTCGCCGGCGCCATGACGCGGCGCGTGAGGTAGAGAGATGGGTCGTGGCCGCTCGGAATTTCCTGAGTCTCTGCGAAGCTCTCGCGCCCTCGTGTTCATGTCGTAATCGAACACTTGCGCCGGCGTGGTCATGGACGAGTAGGTGAAGCGCAGCGTGCTCGTGTCGTATTCGTAGCCAGGTGAGATGCCGAGCGCATAGGCCTCCTCGGCGAAAGCGATGGCGTGCTCCTCGCCGTCGGCAAAGCGTCGCACGACGATGCGCGGCAGTCCGTCCTCGCGCTCGAGCCGAACGAGAAAGTCTTTATAGGCGACGACGTCGAGTATCAGCCGCCCAGGCTTGTGCGGCTCGATCTCCCGCCACTGCTCGCGGTCCGGCGTATCGACCGGCGCCTCGACGATCCGATAATCCTCGGCGCCGTTGGAGTTGGTCAGGATGATCAGCCGTCCCTCATGATGATCGACCGAATAATCGTGCTCGAGCTCGCGCGGCGCAACCAGGCGCGGAGCTGCCAGCGGATCGGCGGCATCGATCAAGCTGATCTCGGCGGTCTCATGGTCATGCACGCTGAGCAGAAGGAAGCGGTGGTCCTGGGTGGCGCCGAGGCCGAGGAAATAGCCCGGGTCGGCTTGCTCGTGGATGATGGCGTCGCCAGTCTCGGCGCCAATCGCGTGCCGCAGCACGCGGCGAGGGCGATGCTCGTCGTCGAGCCAGACATATAGCAGCGTGCGGCTGTCGGCCGCCCATTCCAGCGATCCGTTGGAGTCGGCGATGCGCGACTCGAGGAGAGCGCCGGTCGCGGCCTCGATGACATTGACTGTATAGAATTCGGAGCCCTTGGTATCGACGGCGTAGGCGACAAGCTTGTGGTCGGGGCTGTGCGTGACGCCGGCGATGCGGAAATAAGCGTGTGGCTTGGCGAGGGCGTTGCCATCGAGCAGGATCTGCTCTTCGCCGCCTTGGCGCGGCATGCGGCAGTAGAGCGGATGCTGCCCGCCGACGACGAAGCGGCTGTAATAGGCGAACGTCCCGTCGGGAGCGGGGACGCCGGCGTCGTCCTCCTTGATACGCCCCTTCATCTCGGCGAACAGCTTTGCTTGGAGCGGTTCGGTGTCGGCCATGACGGCCTTCGCATAGGCATTCTCGGCGTCGAGATAGGCCCTGATCTCGGGATCGAGCAAAGCGGGATCGCGCATCACCGCCTGCCAGTTGTCGGCGCGAAGCCAAGCGTAATCGTCAATCCGCTCGATGCCGTGATGGCGGGAGGTCGAGGGACGGCGAAGCGCGCGCGGCCGGCTCACGGCCGACCGCGCCGCTTGAACGGATCTTGCGTCCATGCTGGCGATTACGTGCCGCTTTTGCCCTCGGTGTCGAGGTCTAGCGCGCATCCATTGATGCAGTAACGCATGCCCGTCGGACCCGGCCCGTCGGGAAAGACATGGCCAAGATGCGCATCGCAATTGCCGCATCGCACCTCGACTCGGCGCATGCCGTAGGAATTATCCTCGTGCGTGGTCACCGTGCCCTCGGCGGCGGCGGCAGTGAAGCTCGGCCAGCCGGTGCCGGAGTCGAACTTGGTGTCCGAGCTGAACAGCGGCGCTCCACAACAGACGCAGCGATACATGCCGTCGCGCTTGTCATTGTAGTAGGCATGACTGAAAGCCCGCTCCGTGCCGTGCTGACGCGTAACATGGAACTGCTCAGGCGTAAGTTTTTCGCGCCACTCAGCCTCGGAAACCGCAAGTTTGGCGGCATCAGTCTTGTTTAGTTTGTCGGCTTTGCTCATGGATGGAACACTTTCCCGGTCATTCGTATTTATTCGAGCGCAATATAAGCATCAGAACCGACCCTCCGAAGAGCTTAGGCTGGACACTCACGCAGGCTTGATTCCTGACAGGTCGTGGCTCCGCCTCAAGGCCGAATGGCCAAGTTGCCGAAATGGCATAAACGCCCTGCTAGTCAAAGTTAAGCAGCGGTGCGAACTAGCTTGGGTAAACAGAAGTCGTCACTCCGTTTATCATGATCGCCGTGGAATCAGTCTTCGTTAGAAGAACGCATTGCGGTTTCATTGAGGAGTGGATATAGAGTGCAGATCAGCTTAGGTCGTCAGATTGCATAATGTTCTCTAGTTGCGAAACATTGTAACTACACGCCACAAAAACGGCGTAATCTGATGACTCAACAGTCTTGTGGGCCCGGGAGATGCACTCGCACCCGTAAAACGCGGGATGCTTGGGAGGACCGGGGGTTTAGCTGGATCAAGGAGCCACTTCATGGAAGCGAATCTGGAGAAGAACGAACTCGTTGAACTCACCGCTGAGATTGTCTCGGCTTATGTCAGCAACAACACGGTCGTCGCTACAGACCTTCCTGGTGTCATCCACAATGTGTTCGACGCGCTGAGCAAGGCCTCGAGCGCGACAGGTCTGCCCGCCAGGGAAGAGTTGAAGCCGGCGGTTCCGGTCAAGAAGTCTGTCACGCCCGAGTACATTATCTGTCTCGAGGACGGGAAGAAATTCAAGTCGCTGAAGCGGCATCTGCGCACGCACTACGATCTGTCACCCGAAGAGTATCGCGAGAAATGGGGACTCCCCCACGACTATCCGATGGTGGCGCCGAACTACGCGGCGGCCCGTTCCGACCTTGCCAAGCGCATGGGTCTCGGCCAACGGCGCCGCTAAGACTCTAGAATCGCTCGACATTATTGGATACGGCGCGGCGATCGGCAGGCCGCGCTTCAGCCCATTGACCGTACCCAAGATCGGGTAGCTGCCTTAAGCGTTACCACAAGCCATTGTGATTCTTAGTGAATCTGGCTTTCCCCGCTTGCAAGTCGCCCGAGTTATCCACATAGTCACAGAAACACAAGCGATTCGCTGGCCGTTCAAGGCTTGCCGCAGGGGGAATGCC
Source organism: uncultured Alphaproteobacteria bacterium (assembly GCA_963798815.1). Classification (GTDB taxonomy): domain Bacteria; phylum Pseudomonadota; class Alphaproteobacteria; order Rhizobiales; family Methyloligellaceae; genus Methyloceanibacter. Next base: position 934,842 of record CAWCUW010000002.1, on the reverse strand, counting down.
AATGCTGTCCGGACGCGCCTTTCGGGCCCAGCTCGTAGTGCAAGGACAGCGCGAACTCTTCGACTATTGGCTGTTGTCCGCCGGCGTCCGCCGCATGCCGGCGAGATCCGATCTCGATCCACTCAAGGTCCCGCGGCTCCTCCCGCATATCGGTCTGATCGACGTCAGGGACGGCTTAGGCGGGGCCGCTTTCAAGCTGGCCGGGACTCGGCTGCACGATATTTACGGTCAGGAAATCACTGGCAAGCGGGCCAGCGAAGTGTTCACGGGCGAACAGGCTGATTATTGGCATCGGGTTCACGCGAGGCTGGTGGCAAACGGCTCGCCGCTCAGCGGCGTGGTGCGCGGCCCGGCCAAGGGCCGCGACCATATCGTATTGTTTTGGTTGAGATTACCGCTGTCCGACGATGGCGGACCGGTCGATCGCATCCTTTGTTACGATGTGGCGGCTCCATCAGCGAGCGAGCCTGCTCTGCCCGAGCGCAGTCTGTTCTCCTATTCCCGCATTCGGCCGAGGTCCTTGGCGCGGCGGGTGCAATTCGGCTGAGCCTCGATGCGGCTCAAGCCGGCGAGTTCCCCCTTATAAGCGCTGATCAGGCCGAGATGCCGATTGAGGTCATAGCTCCAATGACCCGAGAGAGCGCGCCTTCGCTCCGCTCTCAGCGCGCTGCGAAGCTTGGCTAGCACGTGGCGGCAGCCTTCAGGGCTGTGATCGGTGAGCTCGCGCGGCCAGAGTGGGATGAGCTTCGGTAAATCGCGCGAGCGCAGATAGGCGGCTGCCCCCGCCTTTGCCATCGAGCCAAAGACGCGGCTGGCCGTCGAGACGCTGCGGTTTCCGTGCTTGTCGTCACGCCGACGCGGCCTTTCCTGCACGCTCCCCTGGTCGAGACTTGAGAATGCGCGCAGTGGGAGGGCCTGGGGATTTCCGGGTGATTGGCGCGCCGCTGAGACAAGGCGATGCCCGCGTTCTTCCCGGGGAGCGCGCCTTGTTCACCGCGTTCGCTCGAGTCGAACGGTCCCGCTTATCCCCGCCCGGTCCCACCCCTTCTACAGTGTGCTAGGTATTTATTCCTAGCAACGATCGGAAGGGGAGTGGTGCCGATGCGCGGTGCAGTTCGAATTGTCGAGAGCGGTTGCCTGGCAAGGCTGTCGAGACCGGCCATGGGCATGGGCAAGTCTCAGCTCAGGCACGTGATCGAGTCCGCCGTTTCGGCGGTGTTCGACGTGGCGCTCTGCGATCTTAGGGCGCCGACACGCGGCTCGACCCGGGCGGCCTTCGCCCGCCAGGTGGCGATGTATCTTGCGCATGTCCTCTGTGGCCTAAGCCTCACCGAGGTTGGCGCGCTATTCGCCCGCGACCGAACGACGGCCGCGCATGCGTGCAGAGTGGTCGAGGACCGCCGCGACGATCCCGAGCTTGATGGACGCCTCGAGCATCTCGAACATGCCGTCGCGTGTCTGTCGGATGCGCTGATCGCGCGGCGAGGCTAGACGATGAGACCCAAAGCACCGACCAAGCGAGAGCACGACGACGATGGCTTTAGGCAGCAACACCAGTTGCGCGCGGTCGCGGAGAGGGAGGTTGAGGGCGTTCGCCGGCCCGTCCTGGTGAACGACGCGGAAAGTCCGCTCGGATGGCTGAAGAGCCGGAAGGATCGGAACGGCAGGCCCTTGATCAGCGACGACCAGTACGCCGCGGGGGAGCGCTTGCGCGCGGACTATTGGTTCGCCCATCTCAGTCCGCGCGTGACCTCAAACTGGTCGGTGCTCGCGCCAGCGGAGCGGACGCGCCGGGCAGCGCCCTCCAACGCCGCGGCGCTTCGCGACGAGGTGATCGCGGCGAAGGAACGGGTGATGCGCGCGCTGATGGCCGTCGGTCCGGAGGTCTCGGGCGTGCTGGTCGATATTTGCTGCGAGCTGAAGGGTCATGAAGACGCCGAGAAGGAGAACGGCTGGCCGCAGCGCGCCGGCAAAGTCGTTCTGCAGATTGCCCTGACGCGACTTGCCAGGCACTACGGCCTGATCGGCAGCGAGGCGCAGAAGCCGGCGCGGCGAGGTTTGCGGCATTGGGGAAGCGAGGACTATCGGCCTACGCTCGATGCATGGCGGTCAGGCGCTCGCTCTGAGGGGGAGTCGTGACCAGCCCCTCGGCCCCGGTCAGTGGGGCGTGCCTTGGCCGAGAGCGAACTCGGCGTCGGTCCTGATCCGCCGTACCATTGCCATGAGACCGTTCGACCGCTGCGGCGTGAGATGCTCGTTCAAGTGCAACAAGCCGAGCTTCTCGCCGGCATCGATGCGTTCGATCTCTTCGGCCGTCCTCCCCGAGTAGAGCGAAAACAGGATGGCGATCAGGCCGCGCACGATATGCGCGTCGCTGTCGCCGATAAAATTCAGGCGAGGGGATTTGCCGCTCCGATCGACGTGGGTGGTGAGCCAGACTTGGCTGACACAGCCCTGCACCTTGTTGGCAGGCGTGCGCTCCTGCTCCGGCAGCGGCTCGAGCTTGTGGCCAAGCTCGATCACGTAGCGGTAGCGGTCTTCCCAATCGTCGAGGAGTTCGAAATCGGCAAGGATCTCATCGAAGTTCGAGGCCGCCGACGTCTCGTTCACTGCGTCCATGAGCTGAATATAGGTTGGAACGGCGCTGGTCGCGACCGGCTTAACGCCGAAAATTTGGGCGCGCAAATTGGGAGGGAAAGGGCAGAACCTTCCCAATTGCGCGCCCTTGGCAGGCGGGGGACTGCCAAACTGGTAAGATCTTGCAGGCGGATCGAGGTCCGCGGGGCGTTTAGGTGCCGGCTGCGTCGGGTCCGGACCAAGCCTCTTCGCGATCTTCGGGATTGAGCGTGTCCTGCGAAGCGCTCATGTCGAAGCGAATTGGCTTGGCGAAGGCGGCAGCATCGGGGCTCTGCATCTCCGGCAGCGGCGACTCAAGCGAAGTCGGCTCCGCCGGGCCGGCAGCGGCGCCCGCACCGGTCTTGTTTTGTACGAGATCCATCAACATGCGGGCGCCGAACTCTGCCTTCTGCACGAACACGGCGAACGCATCCTTGCCCCTGGCGCAGGTTTCCGGATTGCGGTCGCAGAAGCTGGCGACGTCATTCACCGCCGCTTGCGCCGTGCCGTAAACCTCGCTCCGCTGCCGATCATCGGTCGGAAGCAAGAGCACAATGATCATCAGCCAGAAGGCCGCCCTGACTAGGAACAGCATTGCTTTGCCCTCTCTGTTTACGCCTGTTGCGGCTTTGCTGCCGCTATCATTCCCCTTACAACGCCCACTATAGCGCAAAGGAAATAAGGGAGTTTCACTGCAATCAATAAAGTTTGAGACGAAAATTATGGTCGATTCTTTAGAGGACAAGATTAGCAGTCTCCTAATACTTGATTACAATTTCTTTGCGAATTGTCTCAAATTTTAGCGATTGCACCTCCCGGGTCCGCCGAGAGGGTTTTATCTCGATCGTCGTGGCGGGGAACACGGCTGCCGCGGCTTTAAGCTTCCTTAAGCGCGGACGACAATACTCGGCAGCAAGACAAAATCCGGGGACGCGAGCGGTGCTTGGCCCGCTCCGAGATGCGCGTGTTTGGTGATGAAAGTTTGCGCGGGCTCACAGCCTATTTCAGCTCGCTCGTGCATGACAGCGCGCGCGGCGATCCGCTGACGGCAGCGCGCCACCAATCCTTCATTGCCTCGCACCTGCTCGGTGGACTGCTCGCGCTTTGCGTCTTTCCCATCTACCTCGTGGTCGGCGGCAAGCCGTCGCCTTACGGGGCCGCCGCGTTCCTCTGGCTGCTGTCGCCGATCGGCATTGCCATCTTCCTGGCGCGGACCGGGCGATTCGCCGCCGCCCACTTCGCCTCGGCGGCGAATCTCGCCGGACTGGTGGCGTATTGCGCTTGGCTCACCGGCGGTCTCGCCTCCTGGCTCATTCCTTGGATGGTGGTCGTGCCGGTCGAGGCGGCACTCGCCAACGACCGTCGCATTGTCGCCTGGGCCGCCGGCGTCGCCGGGCTCGGCCTCGCCGTTCTCTCCATCGCCCCGGCATTCGCCCCCACGCAAGCAGCCGATCTGCTGCCGCTGTCGCCGATGCTGCTGTCGCTGATCGGCGCCGCCAGCGCCATGAGCTATGCCGCGGCATTGGCGGCGATGGTGCAGCTGGTGCATCGACGCTCGGGGAGCGCCGTGCGCGCCGGCGAGGACCGCTACCGACTGCTGGCCGAGAATGCGACCGACATGATCAGCCAGCATGACGAAAAGGGCCGCGTGCTGTTCGCTTCGTTCGCCGCCCAGCAACTGTTCGGCGAGCCCGCGCAGAAGCTCGCCGGCGACGGCCTGTTCGAGCGCGTGCATGTCGCCGACCGTCCAGCCTATCTCACGGCGCTGTCGCGCTCGTTTGTCAACAGCGAGCCGATCGCCGTCGAGTTCCGGATCCGCCGCGCGCGTGGCGCCGAGCCCGCACGTTATGTTTGGGTCGAGATGCGCTGCCGGCCGTTGCGCGCCGAAGACACGGCGCACGACCGACCCGGCATCGTCGCCGTGACGCGCGACATCTCGGATCGCAAGGCGCAGGAAGCGGAGATAGTGCGGACCCGCGACGAGGCCGAGAGCGCAAGTCGGGCCAAGACGCAGTTCCTCGCCAATATGAGCCACGAGCTGCGCACGCCGCTCAACGCCGTGATCGGCTTCTCCGAGATCTTGGATCGCGAGCTGTTCGGTGCGATCGGCGAGGCGCGCTATCGCGACTATGCGCGATTGATTTATGAAAGCGGCGAGCATCTGTTGAACGTCGTCAACGACATTCTCGATATGTCGAAGATCGAGGCCGGCAAGTTCAGCATCGTCAAGGAGCCGTTCGACGTGGTGTCGCTGGTCAAATCGTGCTGCGACCTGATGCGGCATACGGCGGAGCAGAGGTCTTTGGCGCTGATCATGGACGTGGCGCCCGGCATCCCGGAGCTTCCGGCCGACAAGCGCGCCTGCAAGCAGATGCTGATCAATCTGATCTCGAACGCCATCAAGTTCACCGATCCCGGCGGCTGGGTGCGCGTCTCGGCGCGCCGCGTTGACGACACCATCGAATTCAACGTTGCCGACAATGGCATCGGCATCGCCGAAGCGGATCTGCCCAGGCTCGGCAATCCGTTCGTGCAAGCCAACACTTCCTACGATCGAAGCTATGACGGGGCGGGTCTCGGCCTCTCGGTGGTGAAGGGCTTGGCCAGGCTGCATGGCGGGCGCCTCGAGCTGAAGAGCAGCCTCGGCGAGGGTACCAGCGCGACGATTGTCTTGCCGCTCGACGGCGCGGGCGAATTGGAGCGCGCCCCGCTGGAGGAACCGGCGGCCTCGGCGGCTTAAGCTTTGGCGAAGCCGAGATTTCGGCCCGTTTAGCATTCTCTTTAGTTTCGGTCGCCAAGATGGCCGAAGGGGGAGTGGCGCGAGGCCGCTTGGCCCCTGTGCAGCCTTTGAGTTCAGCTGATGCGATGGGCGTAGTGGCAGCGCGGCTCGTTTTCCTGGCCTTTATCGGCCTGACGGGAAGCATCATCTACAACGCGCTTTATTTGCAGGATCTGCATGGCACCGCAGCCGTCATGGCGTCGGGGCAGGCTGTTCCCGCGCCTGATCGTCGCCCGCCCATCGAGTTGGTGAAACTCCCGCCGGTCAGCACCGATGTGCCGACGCCCGAGACGGGGGAGGGCGGTCCCGAACATCTGCTCAAGGCCGTGCAGCGCGAGCTTGCCGCGCGCGGCTACGATGTCGGACCGGAGGACGGTAAGTTGAGCAACCGAACGGCCGCGGCGATCTCGTCCTATCAAAAGGGGCAGGGACTGCCGATCACGGGCCTGGCTACGGAGGAACTCTTGCGCCATATCCTGCTTGGGGGCAGCGTGCAGCCGGTAGCCGGCGCGACCGGATCGGTCAAAGCCGATGGCGCCAAGCCCGAGGAAGATAGCAAGGTGAAGGCCGTGCAAAAAATCCTGGCCGATCTCGGCTATGCACCTGGGCCGGTTGACGGGGCCTTGGGGGGCAAGACGATCCGCGCCATCACCTCTTTTCAGCACGACCGCAAGATCGCGGAGACGGGAAAGATCACGCCCGAGCTCTTGCGCGAGCTCAAACGCGTGACCGGCCGCGACCTGACCAAGTTGGCCGCGGGACAGTAAAGTTTCGCTGCCCGCGCCCGAGGTCCCATGCGCATCAAGAGCGAAATCTGGGTCCGGGCGTATCTCCGCCGCTGCCAAAGCGAAGGCGTTCCCGTGGCGATCGTGCGGCGCGGCGACGAGGCCGCCGGTGCGATCTTCATTTGCGTCGACCGACTCGACGGCACAGTATCCCTTTACGGCCCGGCGCCGGCCGGATTGACGGGAAGCGAAACCGACCGGCGCTGGATCCGGTGCTTCGAATCGCTCGCGGTCGCCGAGGCAGAAGCCAACCGTTACCTGGCGCGGCAGCGTGAGTTCGACCCCGACCTTTGGATCATCGAGATCGAGGATAGGGCCGGCCGGCATTTTCTGGGCGATGCGACCAAAGATTGAGAGAGTGGGCCACGTCGGAGACGGTTAGGAGTTCGTTAACCTTACCCGCGTCTTAATGGTGACCAGGCGATGTGGCGCCCGCGATCTTGCCAACGCGAGCCGCCCGTGGAGAGGCACAATGGGGACTATCCTTGAATTCCGCCGCAGCGAGGACGCGGCAGACCTGGTCGCAAGGCCCGTCGAAGGAACGCTTGGCGAGATCATCATCTTTCCGGGGGTGAGGATCGATCGCCGCGCATCGATCGATATGCCCGAGCACACCGGTTCACCGCCTCGCAGGCGACTGCAACGCAGGAAGAAGTAACGTCTAACCGGCGCTGGCAGACTTCGTGTAGGGCCCACAAGAGGTGTCCTTCAGCGCGTTCTCGACCCTTGTCGCCCGGCTTGGCCCCGCCAGGGGCGCGCGGATCAACGCGATGCCCTCGGTGACGGGCGCATTGACCACCAGCACCTCATCCGACGATTCGGGAGCGTCGACGCCAGCCTCTTCCACGGTTTGATCCGCGGCCGCGAGGATGAGATCGAGCTGTGCCCGCTTCATATCGGCGCCGGCGACCGTGTAAAAATTCTCCCCCTCCGGCGTATAGAGCGCGATCAGCCAAAGCTCGTCGGCGATGGCGGCCCTGAGCCTGATGGGTCCATTGGTCAGATCGAAACGGCAGAAGGCATACCGGACGTCAGGTGCCATCATCGGCATGGCCTGGTGGCCCGGAGATGCCGGGGGCAGTTCGATCATCGTGTTGGCGGGCCCGAGCGCCGCCAGGCGGGCTTGGGCATTGCGAGGCGCGAGCATGGGCAAAGTGAGCACGGCCACGATGTGGATGAGGCCGGCAAGCACGAGCCCAAGCACGATATAGAGGCCGGGAATTCTTACTCGCATCCGGTGCGCTCGATCTTTGGGAGACGGTCCTCGGGAATGCGGCCGATGCCGGACGAATCGGTTTCACGCGGACTGTAAATGCGTAACAGCAGCACCAGCGGCTGTTCGACGGCACCGCTCGGCAGCCAATTCTCGGGGCGCGCCTTGGACGACAGATTGATACGGAAGCTGCCGTCGGCGTGACGCAACAGCTCTTCGTCATTGAAGCTGTAGCGCCCGGATGGATTGTCGATCAGCCCGCCATATTCGTCATAGACGGCGAGCGACCACCAGCGCGCATTGAGCGGCGAGCCGACGATCGAATATTGGCAGCCGGAGGTCAGCGTGTGCCCGGCGCTGTCGGTCCGCGCCGTGAAATAACGCGCCACCGTCGAGGAGAGGGGAAGCCTGCCGCTGCGCGCGACATGCGCCTCGGTATAGGGATCCGCACTTGGATTCCCCTCGCTGATCCAGCCAGCCCAGGGACCGACTTTGGTGGTTGTAAGCGGCGATCCGCGCTCGATCATGTACCAGGCCGAGCCGATGCCGAGCATAAGCGCCACCACGAATGTGCCGATGAAATAGGCCAGCGACCGCATCGAATGGGTCGCTTGCTCTTCGCGCCAAGGGGCGGAGTGCGAAGGGGACAGCAACAGTGGGTTTGGCAGAGCGGTCAAGCGATCGGCATCCATCGATAGACTGCGAGACCCATGGGACGCCTAACGCGGAGTCGCTGCCGCGTCGTCCCGTCCCGTCGAGAGGGCGGTCTGCGGCGCGGCCTGGGCATTGGCCGGCGTCGGGCCGCCTGCGGCATTGGAAGCGAGGCTCGGCTTGGGCGGAGCGTTCGCAGCCGGGACCAGCTCGGCGCGATCGGGTCTTGCGTCGCTCGGCTTCAGCGGGCGAGCGTCCTTGAGCATGGCACTCAGCTTCTCGAGAACCTGACGCGTCGAGGAAGACATGTCCTTGACGCTCTCGGGCGCGGCTGCGGGAGTGGCATCGGCCGCGGCGGCCGGGTTCTGAGCCGCGACGGCCGCAAGGCGCGCCTGTTCGGCCGCCTGCACGGGATGAACGGCGATGCCGGGAATTTGTGCGATGTTGTCGGTGTCGTGGGCCTGCACCATGAAGGCCTTCCACGTCTGCGCGGGGAAGCTTCCCCCCGTGACGCGCGCCATCGGCGTGAAGTCGTCGTTGCCGAGCCAAACGCCGGCCACGTATTGACCGGTGATCCCCATGAACCAGGCATCGCGGAAGTTCGAGCTGGTGCCCGTTTTGCCGATTGAATAGGTGTAGTCCAGTTGCGCCGCTCGCCCAGTTCCCCCCGTCACGACCTGCTGCATCATCGTGTTCAACATTTCGACCGAGTGGCGGGAGAAAATCTGCTTGCGGGGCGGCGCGTCGCGGTCGTGATTGTAGACCATCTCACCGCTCGCCAGCGCGCGGATTTCTTCGATGCCGTAGGAATGAACTTCGATCCCGCCGGAAGCGAACACCGCATAGTTCGTGACGTGCTCGAGCGGCGTCAATCCCTGGTCGCCCAGCGCGAGCGAGCAGGTTTTCTTGAGACGCGTGATGCCAAGCTTCTTCAGGGTTTCAAGCACCTTCTCGCGACCGACATCGAGCGAGACCTTCACCGCGATGGTATTGATCGAATGGGCAAGCGCATCGTGGAGGGCCATGGTGTTGCTCTCGCCGGCCGAGTAATTCTTCGGCGCCCAGTGACCGCACGCGGCACCGCCGCCGCTCACCACGGTATTCGGCGTGTATTTGCCGGTCTCGAACGCGGTGAGATAGACATAGGGCTTGAACGAGGAGCCGGGCTGGCGATAAGCGTGCGTGGCGCGGTTGAATTGGCTGTCGCCGTAGTCCTTGCCGCCGACCAGAGCGCGCACGGCGCCGTCGGTTTCCATGACCACCATGGCGCCCTGCTCGAAGTGGCGCGCTTTGCCTGACGTTGCGATCGTGGTCTCGAGCGCGTTCTCGGCCATTTTCTGCAAGCCAGGGTCGACGGTGGTGCGGGCGACGACGATGTGGTCTTCCTTGCCGCGCATCAGCCGCTGGACCTCCTCGAAGGCCCAGTCGAGGAAATAGTCCGGCGTGTTGGAGTCGCCGCGCTCGACGATCTTGGCGGGGTTCATGCGGGCGCCATAGACCTGCCCTTCGCTCATGAACCCGGCCTCGACCATGTTGCTCAGCACTTCGTTGGCGCGGGCGCGCGAGGCGGCGAGGTTGACGTGCGGCGCATAGCGGGTCGGCGCCTTGAACATGCCGGCGAGCATGGCCGCCTCCGACAGGTTCACCTCGCGGATCGACTTGTTGAAATAATATTGGGCCGCCGCCTCGACGCCGTAGGAGCCGCCGCCGAGATAGGCGCGGTCGAAATAGAGCTTGAGGATTTCCGGCTTGGTGTAGTGATTCTCGAGATAGACGGCGATAATCGCCTCTTTGATCTTGCGGCTCAGCGAGCGCTCCGGCGACAGGAACATGTTCTTGGCGAGCTGCTGGGTGAGCGAGCTACCGCCTTGCACCACGGTGTCATGCCGGGCGTTGGCGGCGAGAGCGCGGAACGTCCCCATGACGTCGACGCCGAAATGCTCGAAGAAGCGCCGATCCTCGGTGGCGAGCGTCGCCTTGATCATCACGTCGGGAATTTCATCGAGCGGCACGGAGTTGTCGCGCAACAGCCCACGCTTGCCGATCTCATTGCCGTAGCGGTCGAGGAAGGTGACGCTGTATTCGTCGGAGAGGTTCATCTTGCCTTGAGCGATCTCGAAGGCAGGGAGCGCGAAGGTGGCGAGCACCAGCAGCCCGCCGACGCTGAGCGTCATGCCTTCGCAGGCAAGCTCGTTGAGCGCGCGGACGATGCCCTTGACCTCGAAACGGCCGAAAAACGACGAATAGCCGCTCCACCAGTCGCGGAAGCCGATCCACGTGGTGTACAGCCCGGAATCGATCCAGGAATTGATCTTCAGCCAATCGATCAGCTTGGCCCGGCGATTACCTTGAAGGAAATCCCGCACTTTGCCCCGACCTCTCGCGTGCGAATCCGCCCCGGCAGATTGGCATTCCCCAATCGACCGCGGGACGGGTCTCAGGTGGCAAACTACACCGGGATTGCGGCCATTTATAGAGGCTTGCGGCCAGCCGCGATACCGTTCCGCTCATGGTTTGACCTCGTAGCCCTGCTGCTTCATGCAGGCGATGTAATCGGCATCGGCCGAGCCTCGGCGCAGCCGCGAAAAAATGGCGAGCATGGAGGCGGTGCCCTTGTGCTCGGCCTCCTCCTTGCAAGCCGCCTCGGCGGCTTCGAGCGGGTGGCCCTTTTCCTCCCGGTCTCCCTTGGTGCCTTTCGCTTTACCTCCCGTCGCCTTGCCGACCTTCGACCAGTTGCCAGGAGGGGCGTCCGGCGGCGGGGCGTCCTCTGCGGCGTGCGGGTTGACCAGGACGAAGTCCCTGGGCGCCGGCTCGGCATGGCTGCAAGCCGCAAGCTGCAGCCCGAGCAGGCCTATGGCGAGCAGCGGAAGCGTCAACCTCGACATTGCCGAACCCCGACCTCTTCTTTGCGGCCAGTATTGCCAATTCATGGCCGGCGTGGCGAGCCCTCAGCGACCGCTTAGGGTCCCTCGACCCCAGCTAAATGCTGGGAAGTTTAGGGCCGAAAAATGAAGAGCGGCTTGCCCGCCACGACCGGCGTCGCGGCCAGACCTACCAAAGATACGGAACCAGCCGGTAGCGGACGCGCGCGGCGTAATCCTTATAGCCGTCGAGCTCGGCGGTGAGCGCGCGCTCCTCGAGCACGGCGCGCACGGCCATGGCGAGGACCAGCAACAGTGCCGCGGCGACACCCCACCACGAGCCGAGCAGGAGCGGCGCGCCGATGAGGAAACCGAGCGCGCCCGCATACATCGGATGGCGCACATAAGCATATGGCCCGGTGGACACCACGCGATGCCCGCGCTCCTTCTGGATCTTCACCACCGGCGCGGCGTAGCTGTTCGCCCTGAAGGTCAGCCAGACGAGATAGGAGCCGACGGCGATCAGCCCGACGCCGAGGATTTGCCCGCCAAGCGGCACGCGCGACCAATGGTAGCGCCCGGCGTCCAGCCCGATCAGCACCAGCCAGCCGCACCACAGCACCAGCATGATGGTCATGAACAGCCGGTCCCACCGCTTCTGGTCGGGCTGAATCATCGGCTTCAGCCGCTCGGCCAGCAGGGCGGGGTCATGACCGGCGAGCCATAGCCCGCCGCCGATGCTGATGATCGCGGTCAAAGCCAGATAAATCCACGCCGCCGGCCAAGCGAGCGTGCCGGCCGAGACGAACAGCAGCCCGCCGACAAACACCAGATAGAACAGCGTGCGGCTCAAGAGCTGCCGCGTCACCGCGGATGCGAACGAAGATGGGTCTGCCATGGATGGGGGAAGCTCGGATCCGTCCGTGGTTTCACGATGACGTGAGGGGGGCGCACTCGGGCAAGTTTATCCCCTAACCTCCGCCATTGGCATAGACTGGCGCGCAAAGGCCGCACCAACCAGGAGGACACGCCGGATGCGAACATGCATCACTCCCATTGCAATGTTCATGAGCCTCAGCGCGCTCTGCGCGGCCGCTCCGGCGCTTGCCGCCGACTGTAGTCAAGGCAGCGCCGAGGAGAAGGTCGTCTGCCTCAATCAGAAGGTCGCCGATCTCGAGGCCAAGTTCGCCGAGCTGACCAAGGACACGCTCAAATGGAACGACCGCATTTCCCTGATCAACGAGGACATGCGGCTTTATCCCCGCTGTCTCGACAATCCGGGGCCGAACTCCCCCGACGTCGCCGCCGTGCTCGCATCCGCCTGTAGCAAGACGCCGGCCCAATCCTGGATGATCCGCAAGCCCTATCAGTGAGACCGTCGGCGTTGCTCGACGCATGGAGAAAATGCGTCGCGAGGGAACACTTCTCTGAGGGAGTGTCTCCGCCGGCTCCGGCTGACGCCCACGACCGCCGGCAAACCTAAAACCTTCACGCCTGCGTGCTTGCCCGGAGTACGATATTATGCAGGTCAATCGGGTTCGCCATGAAACAGGTTGAGCGGCAATTGCTCATCGTTTGCGGTGTAGGCAGATCGGGGACATCGGTACTCGCTGGCGTGCTCAATGCGCACCCGCACGTTTGCATCGGTCTAGAGCGTTACAAATTTCGTTGTTACTCGGGCAGTCGCTTAGGCCCCGACCTCTTCGAAAAAGATCGCTTCTTCGATTTTCAGGAGGACGACACAAATATTGTGCCGGAGGCGAACGTGGCCTTCGCTGAGCTATATGCATCGCTGCGACAAAAATGGGATCTTGCTCAGATCGTGGGTGACAAAATCCCACACGCCTTTTTTCGGATGGATGAAATTGAAACGGCTTACCCAAAAGTTCGGTTCTTGTACATCCTCCGCGACATCGAAGCGGTCGCCGCATCTTGGAACGCTCGAGCGTTAAATGAGCAGGATCGAGGGTGGCCGCGTGACCACGATTACAGAAAAACCGTGAAAGTCTGGAACGCGGGCAACAAACACGTCCTCGAAAAGCTGACGCGATGCCCGCACAGGATTCAGGTCGTCGACTATGACCGGGGTTTTTCTGGCCAGCCCGCTGAGCTGGAGCGCGTCTGCTCCTTCCTCGAATTGCCGATTGATCCGAAGCTAAGTGAGGCGTTTGCTTACAGCGCTCGGTTAAATGCGAGCATCGTTGCAAGTCGACAAAACCCGCTTGATGCCGAACAGCGAGACTTCGTTCGGAAAAATGCAAATCTGGAAAATTATTGGTGCTTGATCGCGTCTTCGGTCGAGGGCGCAATATGGTAAGCGGCCATGAACGAAGCGCGGCGCGTGCTTGACGCGTGGCTGGCGCGGGAGCGGCGAAACGTCGCCCCGGCGGAACAGGCTCTCCAGCGAGGGGTTTCTCCTTAGCCCAGCAATGGGCCAAACCCCCGATACAAGGAGATGCCCCCATGAGTAGGATTTCTGTCATTTCGGCGCTTGCCGGCGCATTCGCGCTTGGCCTGACCACGGCGGCGGTCGCCGCCACCGGCCAGTTCGACAATATGTGCAGCTGGGGTCTTGCCAATCACAAGGACGTTAAGACGGATTGCTCCGTCAATACGACGCTCAAGGGCAAGACCTATTGCTTCAGCAGCCCGGAGGCCAAGGCCAACTTCATGAAGAATCCCGACGCCAATCTGTCCAAGGCCGAGTTGTTCTATAAGAGCGAGCACAAAGGCTAAAGCGCCGGACTGAGATGTGTCGCGGCGGCTAGCCTGCCGCGCTTGCAAGGGCCCGCTCGTGCGGGCCCTTGGCACATGCGGACTCCGCAATCCTCTATGCTAATGTTTCCCGGTCGAGGCCACTATCAAGAGCCCTTGGGGGAGGTCCAATGTTCAAGGCTGTAATGCTCCGTCGCGTCCTTGTCGGCACGATCGCCATGGCGGCGATGCTGGCGCCCGCGTTCGCCGCCGATCAACCCGCGGCCACGGGGACTCCGCCGGCCGAGCCGGTCAAGCCGGGCTTCGAGTGTCACGATAAGCCGCTGGTCGGCAGCGGACCCGGCTTCAAGGACTTGCAGGACGCGTCAGAGCAGGCGGCGAAGGACGATTGGCTCGCCAAGGCGAAGGCCGTTTATCCCGATGCGGAGCTCGCCACCGCCAAGGACGTGAAATGGGAATGCGTCAAGCAGGGCCTCTACAGCAAATGCTTCCTCGCGGCGGTGCCGTGTCATCCCAAGCCCCAGTAACGGAGAACGCTATGTTGCGCGTGACGATGATTGTGTCTGCCGCTCTCATGTCTGTGGTCGTCGTGCTTGCCGCCAGCGCGGTCTCGGCCGCGCCCGCCGAGCAGCCGGCGAAGCCCGCATGCATCAAGGCCGAGGTCAATCCGGTGACCGGCCATGTGCTGTGCATCGAGCCGCTCGGCGCCGCCGTCGAGCCGCCGCCGCCGGAAGCGGCGCTACCCTGCAAGAAGCCGGAAGACGTGCGGGGCCAGTGGAGCTACAGCCCGAACTGCACGCCCGAAGTGGAGGGGATGTGAGCACTCGCACTGCGGGAGAAAAATCATCATGGTATCCTGGCGTTACCCAGCGGGGGCGGCCGGGATGAGCAGTTGAATTACATTCTGACCGCAGTGCTCTTCACCTCTTCCAGCAGTGCCTCCTTTGCCAATCACTGCGTTGAAGTTGCTGTCACTGGTGATGTCTCTTTTATGGAGTGCACTAGCCAGCAGTCCAATCTGTAGTCCCTCCTCGCGAAATCGTACTGTCTCGCTCCGATCGATCTCCGCATAGTTAGTAGAGTAGGAAAAAAATCCTTGACAGCGTGACGCTGCTCGGGTAGGGTTCAGCTATAACGCGACAAGTGGGTGAGGCGCTCTCGCCACCGTCCCCCGGTTCACGAGGCTTCGGCCTCTCCGCGCCGCTCCAATCGGGGCGGCGTTTTCGTTTCAGGATCAGCAGCCGCGACATGGAGCACGACGACCCTTCCGATGTGGAGGGCGCCGCGCAGGCTCCGGCTGCTTCGGCCAACTCAGCAGACGATGACATCGATTGGGCCGCGGTCGAGCAGGACTTTATCAATAGCGGCCTCTCGCAAGAGCGCATCGCCAAACGACACGGTACGTCGCGGACGCGGCTCGCGCGCTATGCGCAACAAGGCGGCTGGGTTCGGCTGGTGCCCCTCAAGCCGTTGTTGGTTGGGCCGAAGCCGCGTCCGCCGGGCGCGCCAAAACTTTCGCGCGCGCAGCGCCGCGCGCGCCGCATGCTCGAGCGGCTCTATCGCGTGCTCGATGCAAAGATGCAGGCCCTGGAGGAGCGCATGACCAAGCGCGAGGCGACACGGCGCTGCAAAGCGCCGCCGATATTGAGCGCGACGCGCGCAGCCTGAACTCACTGGCGCGGCTCTACGCCAAGCTGGTCGAGCTCGACGAGGCCGCGCGCAAGGCCGACGCAGGGAAGGGGAGCGACACGCCGCCCACGCCAAGGAGCGACGATGCGGACCACCTCCGCCGCGATCTTGCGCTCCGCCTTCAGCGACTCGATCGCGCAGCGGACGCTTGACGATTTTCTCGCCACGCTCAGCGCCGACGAGCTGGCGCGGCTGCATTACGATTTCGAGTTATGGGCGCGCGACGACCAGCTGCCGCCGGATGCGGCGCAAACAGGCGGCGCCTGGACCATCTGGCTGATGCTGGGTGGGCGAGGCGCCGGCAAGACGCGGGCCGGGGCAGAATGGGTGCGCCGCATCGCGACCGCGGTTGATGCATCGCCCGCGCGCATTGCGCTGATCGGCGAGACGCTCGGCCAGGCGCGCAGCGTCATGGTCGAGGGCGTGTCGGGGTTGCTCGCGGTGCATCCGCCGGGCGCGGGGCCGCGTTACGAGCCGTCGAAGCGGCAACTGACCTGGGCGAATGGCGCGGTGGCGCAGCTGTTCTCGGCGGAAGATCCCGAGAGCTTGCGCGGCCCGCAATTCACTCACGCCTGGTGCGACGAGCTCGCCAAATGGCGGCGGCCCGACGAGAGCTGGGCCATGCTGCAATTCGGCTTGCGCTTGGGGGAGCAGCCGCGCCAGGTGGTGACCACGACGCCGCGGCCGATCCCGCTGGTCAAGGCGCTGCTCGCCGATCCGCAAAGTGCGGTGAGCCGGGTCAAGACCGCGGCCAATGCCGCCAATCTCGCGCCGTCGTTTCTCGACGCGATCGTCGGCCGCTATCGCGGCACGCGGCTCGGGCGGCAGGAGCTCGACGCTGAGCTGCTGGAGGACCGGCCCGACGCGCTGTTTCCGCGCGCGCTGATCGAAAGTTCGCGCGTGCGGCAGGCGCCCGAGCTTAGGCGCATCGTCGTCGCCGTCGATCCTCCGGCCTCGTCGGGACCGCATGCCGATGCCTGCGGCATCATCGTCGCAGGGCTCGGCGCCGACGGGCGCGGTTATGTGCTTGCCGACCGGACGATGGAACGCGCGCGTCCGCTCGATTGGGCCAAGGCGGTGGTGAGCGCCTATCGGCATTACGAAGCCGACCGCATCGTGGTCGAGATCAATCAAGGTGGCGATCTGGTCGAGGCGGTGCTCCGCCAGGTCGATGCGAGCGTGCCGGTGCGCGCGGTGCGCGCCATGCGGGGCAAGTGGCTCCGCGCCGAGCCGGTCGCCGCGCTCTACGAGCAGGGACGTGTCGCCCATGTCGGCGCGTTCGCCGCGCTCGAGGACGAGATGAGCGATTTCGGGCCTGACGGTCTGTCGGGCGGGCGCAGCCCCGACCGCGTCGATGCCCTGGTCTGGGCGCTGACCGAGCTTTTACTTAAAGATCGGCCGGAGCCGCGCGTGCGCTTTGTGTGATTTTCACGTGGCGTCATCACCCGCGAAAGCGGGCAATGACGACGGGAATAAGGTGAGGCAACAGCGATGACGTTGCGCGAGATGGCTAGGCCGACTGCTGGGGCTTGCGCCCGAGGCCAAGGCCAGTAAGACGGCGAAGCTGTTCGCCTGGGGCGCCGGGGGGCAGCCGGTGTGGACGCCGCGCGATTTCGCCGCGCTCGCCCGCGAAGGCTTCACCAAGAACGCCATCGTCTATCGCTCGGTGCGGATGATCGCCGAAGCCGCAGCGAGCGTGCCGCTGTTCCTGTTCGACGGCGAGCGCGAGGTCGATGACCACGCGCTGCTGACGCTGCTCAAGCGGCCGAACCCGATGCAATGCGGCCCCGATCTGCTCGAGGCCTGGTACGGGCACCTGATGGTGGCCGGCAATGCCTATCTCGAGGCGGTGTCGGTCGGCGGGAGGTTGCGCGAGCTGCATGTGCTGCGGCCCGACCGCATGAAGGTCGTGCCCGGACCCGACGGCTGGCCCGAGGCCTACGATTACACCGCCGCCGGGCAGACGGTGCGTTTCGAGCAGGACGCGGCCGCGGGCGTGCGCCCCATCCTGCATATGGCGCTGTTTCATCCGCTCAACGACCATTACGGACTGAGCCCGCTCGAGCCGGGTGCTGTCGGCATCGATCTGCACAACGCGGCCGGCGCCTGGAACAAGGCGCTGCTCGACAATTCCGCCTGTCCCCCCGGCGCGCTGGTCTACACCGCCAAGGACGGGCAGCTCAGCCCCGAACAATATGAGCGGCTGAAAGGCGAGCTCGAAGCGAGCTTCCAGGGCGCGAAGAATGCGGGGCGGCCGCTGCTGCTGGAGGGCGGGCTCGACTGGAAGGCGATGGCGTTTTCGCCCAAGGACATGGATTTCATCGCGGCCAAGCATGTCGCCGCGCGCGAAGTGGCGCTGGCGCTCGGCGTGCCGCCGATGCTGCTCGGCATTCCCGGCGACAATACCTACTCCAATTACGCCGAGGCCAATCGCTCGTTCTGGCGGCAGACGGTGCTGCCGCTGGTGGGGCGGACCGCCAAGGCGCTGTCGAGCTGGCTGGCGCCGGGCTTTGCCGGCAATGCGGCGAGGGATGCGTCTCCGCTCGAGCTGCGCCCCGATCTCGATACGGTCGAGGCGCTGAGCACCGAGCGTGAGGCGCTGTGGGAGCGGGTGCGGGCGAGCGATTTCCTCACCGTCAACGAGAAGCGCGCCGCGGTCGGCTATGGCGCCATCGAGGGCGGGGACGCGCTGGTGCGCGGGCCTCAGGGCTAATCAGCGAAAGACAAACCAATGCTGCAACGCTTCGGCGAGACGCTGCCCGAGCGCGAGATCAAGTTCGCGGCCTGCGATCTGAAATCGGTCGAGGCCGACGGCACCTTCTCCGGCTATGCCAGCCTGTTCGGCGAGGTCGATCTCGGCCAGGACCTGGTGATGCCGGGCGCCTTCCGCGACAGCCTCGCCTCGCGCGGTGCGAGTGGGGTCAAGCTGCTGTTCCAGCACGATCCCAACGAGCCGATCGGGGTGTGGCTCGATTTGGCGGAGGATGCGCGCGGGTTGTTCGCCCGCGGGCGGCTGATGCCGGAGGTAACGCGGGCGCGCGAAGTGTTGAGTCTGATGCGGGCCGGCGCGCTCGACGGGCTGTCGATCGGCTTCCGCACCGTGCAGGGCCGCACCGATCCGGCGTCGGGCGTGCGCCGGCTCGACAAGATCGATCTGTGGGAGATCTCGATCGTCACCTTCCCGATGCTGCCCGACGCGCGGGTCAGCGCGGTGAAGCGACGACATGCGCCGTGCGACCTGCGAGCGGGTCATGCGCGGCTGGCCGACAAGTTCCGCCGCGCCGCGCGTTTCATTCGGACAAGCTAACTACCCAAGAGTTGCGCGATGCATTCGCCCGATGTGGGCTGGCACGTCGGCGCGCAGCTTCGCCGCGTTGGCTGGTTGCTGCATGCCTATCTCGTCGAGACCAAACTTCGGCAGCTCGAACGCGCGGTCAAAGCCAATTTCAATCCAAACCAACCGCGCGTGCCGGCCGGCAATTCCGACGGCGGTCAGTGGACGGGCTCAGGTGCAAGTGGCGGTGGTGGAGGGACGCAGAGTGATCCGCCCAATCGCCTGACAGATATTCCGGAAGAGAGGCCAGCGTCGGCACGGCTCCGAAATGGCGGTGTCAAAATGGTAGCGAGACACGTTTCCTCGCTGTTGCTTCTGAACGAAGAGCTTCGCGGCTCGGTCGGCCACGTGTTGAACCTGCTTGAAGTCGCCTCGTGGGTCCATGAGCTTGTTCCATACATTGCAGCCTATACGGACCCGCCGAAGACGCTCGAGGAATTGCAAGACGCCGTTTCGATCCCTGCTGTCGGTTATGATGTCCATCACATCGTGGAGCAGACTCCTGCCGAGCAGGATGGCTTCTCGCGCGAGCTGATCAACTCAAGTGAAAACCTGGTCCGTATACCGACCTTGAAGCACTGGCAGATCAACAGTTGGTATATGACTAAGAACAAAGATTATGGTGGACTCTCCCCGCGTGCGTATTTGCGGGGTAAGGATTGGACCGAACGGGCAATTGTTGGCCGTAAGGCCCTTACCGGTCACGGAGTCGCCCCCAGAAGAGGACCGACATGAGCGAACTGCATCAGACTGACGACATCGAGACCAAGGCCAATCGCGGCGCCAGCTTCGGCAAAGCCGCGAGCGGCTCGAGCGAAGACGTGGCGCTCGCCTTCGACGAGTTCATGCGCGCCTTCGAGGCGTTCAAGGCCACCAACGAGGAGCGGCTGCAGCAGATCGAGCAGCAGCTCACCGAGGATGTGGTCACCACCGAGAAGCTCGAGCGCATCAACCGCGCCATCGACCAGCACAAGGCGCGTGGTCGACCAGCTCACCTTGAAGGCGGCGCGGCCGCAGCTCGGCGGTCGGGCGTTCGCTCGTAGGGCGCGACGCTGCAGCACAAGGCCGCGTTCGAGGCCTATGTCCGCCACGGCGAGGCCAACGGCCTGCACCTCCTGGAGGGGAAGGCGCTGTCGGTCGGCTCAGGCCCCGACGGCGGCTATCTGGTGCCGGCCGAGACCGAGGCCGCGGTGATCCGCGGCGTGAAGAATATCTCGCCGATCCGCGCCATCGCCGGCAACCGCACGGTGAGCGCGTCGGTCTACAAGAAGCCGTTCGCCATCACCGGTCCGGCGACGGGCTGGGTGGCCGAGACGGCGACGCGGCCCGAGACCAACTCGCCGACGCTGGCCGAGCTCGCCTTCCCGACCATGGAGCTCTACGCCATGCCGTCGGCGACGCAGGCGCTGCTCGACGACTCGGTGGTCAATATCGACGAGTGGCTGGCCGAGGAGATCCAGGTCGCGTTCGCCCAGCAGGAAGGCACCGCCTTCGTCTCCGGCGACGGCAGCGACAAGCCGAAGGGCTTCCTGGACTACACCAAGGTCGCCAATGGCTCCTGGGCGTGGGACAATATCGGCTATGTCGCCACCGGCACCGACGGCGCGTTCGATGCCAGCAACCCGTCCGACGATCTGATCGACCTTATCTATGCGCTGAAGTCGGAGTATCGCGCCAACGCCCATTGGGTGATGAACCGCGCGACCCAGGCCGCGATCCGCAAGTTCAAGGACGCCGACGGCAATTATATCTGGGCAGCCGCCGGAGCGGGCGGACCTGTCGCCGACGCTGATGAACTATCCGATCGCCGAGTCGGAGGACATGCCGACGATCGCCTCGGACAGCTATTCGATCGCTTTCGGCGATTTCAACCGCGGCTATCGGTGGTCGACCGCGCCGGCATCCGCGTGCTGCGCGATCCTTATTCCGCCAAGCCCTATGTCTTGTTCTACACGACCAAGCGGGTCGGCGGCGGGGTGCAGGACTTCGACGCCATCAAGCTTCTGAAGTTCGGCAACTCCTAATCGGAAAGCCTGGCCGGGCCGGCGGCCGCTTTCGCGCCCCTCCCACGCGGAGCGGCCGCCACTCTTTCTTTCGAGGAACATCCATCATGGCGCTGGTGTTGACGGCGGCGCCGGCCGCCGAGCCGATCAGCCTGGCCGAGGCCAAGGCGCATCTTCGGATCGACGCCGACGACGAGGACGCGCTGATGGCCTCGCTGATCGTCGCGGCGCGGATGTTCGTCGAGCGGACGCTGGGTCTGGCGCTGATCACCAAGGCTGGTCGTATTTTCTCGATTTCTGGCCGCGCGGCACCTGCGTCACGCTGCCGATCTTGCCGGTGCAGGCGGTCAGCGCGGTGAGCTGCATGATGCGGATGGCGGCGCGACGATGGTGGATGCGAGAGATTATACGGTCGATGTATTGTCGGCGCCGGCGCGGCTCGTGCTCAAAGGCGCGGTGCCGCCGTCGTGACCCGCGAGCTCAACGCCTTCGAGATCGCGTTCACCGCCGGCTACGGCGATGAGCCGACCGATGTGCCGGCGCCGATCCGCCAGGCGCTGACCCTGCTGGTGGCGCATTGGTTCGAGCGGCGCGAGCCGGTGGTGCTCGGTGTCGGCGCGCAAGAGGTGCCGACGACGGTCGCCGGCCTGCTGCTGCCCTATCGCCGGGTGCGGCTGTGACCGAGTTCGAGTCCAAGCGATCTTCGCCATCGCCTGACACTCGAAGAGCTGCAGCGCGAAGAGGACGAAGGCGGCTTCACCGAGAGTTGGATCGAAGTGGCGGCGCTGTGGGCGGATCTTCGTCCCAGCGGCGGCAGCGAAACCGTCGAGGCCGACCGGCTCGCCGGACGCGTCACGCATGAGGTGTCGCTGCGCTATCGGGCGGGCGTTCAGCCAGCGATGCGCTTCCGCGGGGGCGCGAGGCTGTTCCACATTTTGAGCGTCATCGATGTCGACGAGCGCAGGCGCTGGCTCAGATGCCTGTGCGAGGAGCGCGAGCTATGACGGCCGTCGTCATCGAAGGGACTCGAACTCGTTGCGACGCAAATTTGCAGCGGCAGCGAGCTCCAGAGCCGATCAAGGAGGCGTTGCGGCGAGAGGCGGAAGCGATCGCGCAAGCGGCGCGGGCGAGCGCCCCGGGCCAACTCGGGGAAGCGATCGAGATCGTCGATCAAAGCCGCGGGCAGAAGGTCGCTTTTGCCATTGGCACGGCAGAATTCGCGGGCCGCTTCATCGGGTTCGGGACCTCGCGGCGCCCGGCAACGCCCTGGCTTTGGCCGGCTTTTCGGGCCCGTTCACCAAGCGTTAAACATAAGCTCCGAAGACTGATCTCAAGCGCTTTCACGGCGGGACGCGGTGCTGTCTGATCGCGTTTTGGTGATTTGGCGGTGGTTTGCAAGCCGCGACGCGGCACCCCATATGTTTGGTTAACAAACGTTACCGGAGACCTGACATGGCGGAAGTTGCGAGTTGGGCCCTACAGCGCGGCGTCTACCAGGCGCTCGCCGGCTCATTGGACCTCACCACGCTGCTCGGCGGCGTGCGCGTTTACGACGATGCGCCACAGGACGCGCCTTATCCCTTCATCACCCTCGGCCAGAGCGTGGTCCGCGATTGGAGCACCGGCACCGAGGATGGCGCCGAGCACGATCTCACGCTGCATGTCTGGTCGCGCTCGGGCGGCAAGAAGCAGCTGCATGAGATTCTCGAGGCGATCAGGGCCGTGCTGCACGACCAGCCGCTGATGCTGGCCGACCATCATCTCGTCAATTTGCGCCACGAATTTTCCGAGGCGCGGCTCGATCCGGACGGCGACACCTTCCATGGCATCGTGCGCTATCGCGCCGTGACCGAGCCGGCACAGGCCGTCGCGGCTTAGATTTTTACCGCATTGCCGGCTTATCCCCAGCCAGGGGTCGCGCAAGCGCCTCTGGCTGCGCTATATGACGCTCTTCGCCAAGGGGAGAGATGAGCGTCAATGACGGTGTGGACCAGGCTCAAGGATCTCGTCGATCGCGTTGCCGGTAACGATAAGCCGGCGCGGAATTTTCACGAGGACGAGCTGCGCCTGGCGGCCGCGGCTCTCTTGGTGCGCGCTTCGGCCATCGACGGCCATGTCGATTTGGTCGGAGCGGCGGACGCTCAAGGCGCTGTTGCAGGACCGCTTCGAGCTTGACGGGGAGGAGGTACGCCGGCTGGTGCAGGACGCGAGCGTGGAG
The DNA here is from genome assembly GCA_963798815.1 of uncultured Alphaproteobacteria bacterium. Classification (GTDB taxonomy): domain Bacteria; phylum Pseudomonadota; class Alphaproteobacteria; order Rhizobiales; family Methyloligellaceae; genus Methyloceanibacter. Next base: position 911,978 of record CAWCUW010000002.1, on the reverse strand, counting down.
GAGGCGGAGTCCGTCGACCTCTACGGCTTCACCAGCATCCTGTGCCGCGAGCTCGATCAGGACGGCCGCAAGCGCATCGTCGAGATGTTGTGGGAAGTGGTGATGGCGGACGGCATCATCCACGAGTTCGAATCCAATCTGGTGTGGCGCACCGCCGAGCTGCTCGGGGTCTCGACCAGGGATCGCGTGACCCTGCGGCAGCAAGTCGCCGCGCGTCGCGGGATGAAGTCGCTCTCGGACTAAGACACGGCGAGCTCGTGAGCGTTCAGAGTAAGGCGGCTTCGGCCGCCTTTTTTGTTGCCCGCAATTTGAGAAGAAGCGAGGACGAACATGACGGCGCAGAAGGGCAAGGACCTGCTGCTGAAGGTCGATTCCGACGGGGCCGGGAGCTTCGCCACCGTGGCGGGCTTGCGCGCGCGATCGCTCGCCTTCAACGCGGCAGACGGTCGACATCACCGATCAGGAGTCGGCCGGGCGCTGGCGCGAGCTGTTGGAAGGCGCCGGCATCAAGACCGCGCGCATCACCGGCAGCGGCATCTTCAAGGACGCGGCGTCCGACGAGACGTCTGCGGCAATATTTCTTCAACGGCACGGTGCGCGACTGGCAGGTGATCGTGCCGGAGCTCGGCACGGTCGAGGGCCTGTTCCAGATCGCCACGCTCGAATATGGCGGCCAGCACGACGGCGAGGTGACCTTCGAGCTCGCGCCTCGAATTCGGCCGGCGCGCTCAGCCTTCACGCCGCGGCCTAACGGAGGGATCATGGTCAACCGGCACCGGGGCGAGATCGAGGCCAAGCTCGACGGCAAGAGCTACCGGCTGTGCCTGACGCTCGGCGCGCTGGCCGAGCTCGAGCATGCGTTCGGCGAGGACGACATGCTCGGCGCGTGGCCGAGCGCTTCGAGGCGGGACGCATCTCGGCGCGCGACTGCGATCCGCATCATCGGCGCGGGCTTGCGCGGCGCGGGCTACGAGATCGGCGACGACGACGTCGGCCGCCATGCGCGCGGACGGCGGCGCGGCGGGCTTCGTCGATATCGTGGCCCGGCTGCTCGCCGCGACCTTCGGCGCGCGAGCCACGGAGGGCGAGCGGCCCTTTCGCCGAACGAGCGTGGCGGACTGAGCCAAGCGCCCCGAGCCCTTTCCCTGGGACGACGTCGATGGAGGCCGGGCTCGGCATGCTCGGCTTGCGCCCGCCGCGTCTTCTGGGCGATGACGCCGCGCGAGCTCGCGGCGGTCTTTGCGGGCGCTTTCGGCGCTGACGCGGGCGCGCCCCATGTCGCGCTCCGACCTCGACGCGCTGATGCACGGTTCTCCAGATCAAAGGCGGCGAGCGATGCAGTGCAAATGGCGGGTGTTCGACGCCGATCGGCGCCGACGTCGCGCCGTTCCACGCGGCGCTGCGCGAGGCGAGCCAGCCTGGGCGCAGTTCGCGAACGACCTGACCACCGCCTTCGAGGATGCGCCGTCCAAGGGCAGGTCGCTGACCGACGTGCTGCGATCAGCTCGCCTTGTCGCTGTCCGATCCATGCGCTCGAGGCGGCGCTTGCGCCGCTGACCAAGGCGCTCGGCGGAGGCTTGTCGCAGCTGCGTGGGCGGCGGCGCTGCAAATCGGTGCTGCCGTTCGCCAGCGGCGGGGTCATCGCCTCGCCCGATGAGCTTTCCCTTGGACGGGCGCGTCTCGGCCTCGCCGGCGAGGCGGGGCCGGAGGCGATCCTGCCGCTCGGCGCGCGGCCCCGACGGCCGCCTCGGCGTGCGCGGCCGCAGGCGGCGAGCAGCGCGTGTCACCGTCACCTTCAACGTCACGGCGCCCGACGCGGCAGAGCTTCCGCCGCTCGGAAGGGCAGATCGCGGCCATGCTCGCTCGCGTGGTCGGCGCGCGGCGCACGGAATTTGAGTCGAGACCATGGCCTTCCACGAGGTGCGCTTTCCCGCCGGCATCTCGCTCGGCGCGACAAGGCGGCCCGGAGCGGCGCACCGAGATCGTGGTGCTCGGCTCGGGCGTCGAGGAGCGCAACAGCCGCTGGGCCGATTCGCAGCGGCAGCTACAACGCCGGCTACGGCATCAAGTCGCGTCGACGATCTCCACGCCGTGATCGCCTTCTTCGAGGAGCGGCGCGGGCGGCTTCTACGGCTTCCGCTGGCGCGACTGGTCGGACTTGAAATCCTGCGCGCCCGGCGCGACGCCGACGCCCGCTCGACCAGCAGATCGGCATTGGCGACGGCGCGACGGCGACCTTCCAGCTCGTCGAAGACCTACGGCTGCGGCGTTCGCGCCCTGGCCGCGCGCGATCACCAAGCCGGTGGCGGGGACGGTGCTGCATCGCGGTCGGCGGCGTGGCGCTGGCCGCGGAGACGGATTTCGCGGTCAACGTCGACGACCGGTCTCGTCACGTTCCTCGCCGAGCACATCCCGGCAATCGGCGCGGTCGGTGACGGCCGGCTTCGAGTTCGACGTGCCGGTGCGCTTCGATACCGACCAGCTCGAGATCAATCTGCAGCGCGTTCGAGGCCGGGCGATCCCGCATATCCCCATCGTCGAGGTGCGGCTGCCATGAGGATGCTTCCGACCGAGTTGCAAGCGCATCTCGCCAAGCGGCGCGACGACGCTTGTGCTGGTGCTGGCGGCTGACGCGCCACGACGGCGTCGTGCTCGGCTTCACCGACCACGACCGCGACCTCGTCGTTCGACGGCACCACCTTCGAGGCGGCGGCCGGCTTCACCGCGCAGCGAGATCGCGAGCGCGGTCGGCCTCGACGTCGACAACGCTGGACGTCGAGGGCGCGCTGACCTCGGACCGGCTGAACGAGGCCGATCTTGCGGCGGGCGTCTACGACGACGCGCGCGTCGAGATCTTCCGGGTCAACTGGCAGGCGCCCCCGAGCAGCGAGTCCTGATGCGCTCCGGCTTTCTCGGCGAGGTCGCCGCGCGGCCGGCATCGCTTCACGCGCCGAGATCCGCGGGCTGGCGCATGAGCTGCAGCAGCCCAAGGGACGCATCTTTCAGTTCGCCTGCGATGCCGATTTGGGCGATGGCCGCTGCACGGTCGATCTCGACCAGCCGGCTCTATCGCCGGCGAGGGCGCGGTCGTCGCGGTCGTGAACGACCGCGCCGCTTCACGGCGGCGCGGGCTCGATGGCTTCGACGACGACTGGTTCACGCGCGGGCTGCTCACCTGGACTCTCCGGCGCTAACGGCGGGCGCAGGCCGAGGTGAAGGTGCACACGCAGCGCGGCGCGGCACGGCGTCGCATCGAGTTGTGGCAGCGCCTGTCGGAGCCGATCGCCGCGGGCGATACTTTCGCGCATCACCGCCGGCTGCGACAAGCAGTTCACCACCTGCCGCGGCCAAGTTCGCCAACACGGTCGAATTTCCGCGGCTTTCCGCACATGCCCGGCAACGACTTCATGCTGAGCACCGCCAGCCGCCGCGACAAGAACGACGGCAAGAGGCAATTTCCGCCAGCCCTATTTCTCCGCCGGCACGGGGAATTTGCGGATGTCGGCTGAGGCTTCCGGATATTTCGCCGCGAGCTGATCGATATCGCCGAGCTCGACATCCCGGTCACGCACGACCACGCCCGGCCATTCGGTGCTGGCGCCGAGGAACCAGCGGCGCTTGCCGGTGACGCGCGCGGTGTGGAAGGTGTTGCCGGGGATGTAGAGCTGCAGCATGTGGCCGCCGACGATGTTCGGCCCGACCACGACCAGCTCGCTGTCGCCGTTCTCGCGCAGCAACAGCACCTCGATCGGGTCGCCGAGATAATAGTGATAGAGCTGCTCGTTATCGATGCGATGCAGTTTCACCGGCGCCTCCGGCGTCACCATGAAAATGAGCGCGGTGCCCAACGGACGCCCGTCCGCGAACGGCGCCGGCAAGCCGCCCGGCGCGATCTTCAGATCGCTGGTAAAGGTCTCGCGCACGAAGCCGCAGGTGGCGTTTGGCTCGAGCTTGAGCAGGGTCTTGATCTCGTCGGCCGTCACGGTATCGGGCATAGGCTTGGCGGGATTAACGAGAGGTTGCGGCTCGGGCTCCGAGGCGCCGGCCTGCGCCAGCGACGGGGCGAGCGTGGCCGCGCCGGCAAACGTTGCCCGCTTGAGAAAGTTGCGGCGGCCTAACAGGCCCTTCGGCCGGCTGTCGTAAATCTTAACGTCCTCTCGGACGCGGCAGGCGCGGGAAGTGTCGCCTCGGCGCAACCCGAAGGTCAACCCAAGTACCCCCGAATGGTCACACGCCAATCGATCGTTGCTGCGGCGCGAAGCTGGCTTGGCACGCCCTATCACCACCAGGCAAGCTTAAAAGCGCGTCGGCTCGCGACTGCCTCGGCCTGATCAGAGGGATCTGGCGCGAGCCGTACGGGCCCGAGCCCGAGGCCATGCCGCCCTACACGCGCGACTGGGGCAACGCCACCGGCTCGGAGACATTGCTCGCAGCCGCGGCACGGCATCTCATCGCGGCTGGACGATGTGAGCGCGGCGGGCGCTCGGCGACGTGCTGGTGTTTCGCATGCGCGATGAGGGCGTGGCGAAGCATGCGGGATTATCACAAGGACGTCCCGGCTGGTGCATGCACAAGAAGGGCTTGGCGTGATCGAGATCGAGCTTGGCCGCTGGTGGCGGCGCCGCGCCGCTGCTGCCTTTCAGCTTCCCTGGGGTGAGCGTGATGGCGACGCTTGTTCTCGGAGCCGTAGGCTCGGCCGTGGGCGGCGCGCTGCTGCCCGGCGGCTTGAGCCTGTTCGGCGCGGCCATCAGCGGCGCAGCCATCGGCAGCGCGGTCGGCTCGCTGGCGGGCGGCGTTTGTCGACCAGGCGTTGCTCGGGCCGCTCGCCGGGCGCCTCCGGCCAAACGCAGCATCGCGCAGGGACCGCGCCTGTTCGACCTCAAGCTCGGCGCCTCGAGCGAGGGCGCGTCGATCCCGCGCGTCTATGGGCGCGCGCGGCTGCCGGGCCAGCTCATCTGGGCGACGCGCTTCAAGGAAGTGGTGAAGACCACGACGCAGACCACCGGCGGCGGGCCAGGCCGGCGGCGGCAAGAATGTGCTCGGCTCGCAAAGCACATCGCAAAGCGGAACAAGGTCGAGATCGAGGAATATCTCTATTTCGCCAATGCGGCCTACGCCATCTGCGAAGGACCGATCACCCGGGTCGGACGGATCTGGGCCGACGGCAGGGAGCTGAACCAATCCGAGATACACGATCAGGGTCTATCGCGGCGATGAGGAGCAGACAGTCGACCCGTTGATCGCCGCGAAAGAAGGCGGCAGCGACAAGGCGCCGGCCTATCGCGGCACAGCCTATGTCGTGTTCGACAATTTGCCGCTCGCCGCTTCGGCAATCGCCTGCCGCAGCTCAATTTCGAAGTGTTCCGCGCGGTCGACGATTTCGAGAGCGCGCGTACGCGCGGTGACGATGATCCCTGCGGCAGGCGAGTTCATCTACGACGACCAGCGCGTCATCCGCATCGTTGGTGGCACGACCATCGCCGAGAATCTGCACACCGGCTCGGCGGCACGGACTGGACGGTCTCGCTCGACCAGCTCGAGCAGCAGCTTCCCAATGTTGCCCACGTCTCGCTGGTGGTGAGTTGGTTCGGCACCGATCTTCGCATTGGTCATTGCGAGGTGAAGCCCGGCGTCGAGGTCGACGACAAGGTGACCGAGCCATATGCCTGGTCGGTCGGCGGGGTGACGCGAGAGACGGCCTATGTCGTCTCGCAGTTGAGTGGCCGGCCCGCTTATGGCGGCACGCCGTCGGACCGCGCGGTGGTCTCGGCAATTCAGGATCTCAAGGCGCGCGGCTTCGGCGTCACGCTCTATCCGTTCATCTCGATGGATGTGCCGGCAGGGAATGTCCTGCCCGACCCCTATTCGGGAGAGATCGGGCAGCCGGCCTATCCTTGGCGCGGACGCATCACCTGCACGCCCGCGCCCGGGCGAGCCGGGAACGGTGGACCAGACCGGCGCTTGCGCCACGCAGGTGGCGGCCTTCGTGGGCGAGGCGGCGCCTGCCGATTTCGCCATCGCCGGCGATACGGTGCTCTATTCGGGTCCCGCTGAGTGGTCGTTCCGCCGTTCGTGCTGCATTACGCGCATCTTTGCGAAGCCGCCGGCGGGGTCGACGCCTTCATCGTCGGTTCGGAGATGCGCGGCGCCACCACGTTGAGATCGAGCGCGTCGAGCTTTCCCTTCGTCACGGCGCTGGTCGATCTGGCCGAAGATGTGAGGAGCGTGCTCTCGCCCGGCACCAAGCTCACCTACGCGGCCGACTGGACCGAGCATCGCGGGCATCAGCCGCAGGACGGCAGCGGCGACGTCTATTTCCATCTCGATCCGCTCTGGGCCTCGAGCGCGATCGACGCGGTCGGCATCGATGTCTATTGGCCGCTGTCGGACTGGCGCGACGGCGAGGCGCATCTCGATTACCAGGCGGGCGTCCGCTCGATCTACGATCTCGACTATCTGCGCGGCAATATCCGGGGCGGGGAGGGGTTCGACTTCTATTATCCGGCCGCCGGCGCACCGGCAATGACGCCTCGCCCGAGCGCATCGCGCAAGAGCGGCTCGCCATCACCGACGGCGCCTATGGCAAGCCGTGGGTCTACCAGCCGAAGGCAACTCTCGAATGGTGGCAGAACCACCATTACGACCGGCCGGGCGGCGTGGAATCGGCGAGGCCCACTGCGTGGATGCCGGAAGTCGAAGCCGATCTGGTTCACCGAGCTCGGCTGCCCGGCTGTGGACAAGGGCTCGAACCAGCCGAACGTGTTCATCGATCCCAAGAGCGCGGAGTCGACCGCGCCCTTCTTCTCGCGCCGCGTCAGGGACGATTTGATCCAGCGCGCGCTATCTCGCTGGCGCTGCTCAGCTTCTTCGACCCCGATCATTCCGCCTATGTCGCGGGCTCGAACCCGATCTCGTCGCTCTATGGCGCGCCGATGGTCGATGGCGCACATAGTTATGTCTACACCTGGGACGCGCGGCCTTATCCCGCCTTTCCCTACGCGCTGTCGGTGTGGGCCGATGGCGGCAATTGGGAACTCGGCCATTGGCTGACGGGCCGCGTCGGCGGCGGCGGACTGGCGTCGATGGTCCGGCAGATTCTCGAGGATTACGGCTTCACTCGCTACGAGGTTGGGCCGCCTTTACGGCTTTCTCGATGGCGTTCATCATCGACCGCATCATGTCGGCGCGTGAGGCGCTCCAGCCGCTCGGGCTGGCCTATCTGTTCGATGCTTATCGAGTCTCGGCGGGCTGATCCAATTCGCGCATCGCGGGCTTGATCGGCTCGGTCGCCACCGTCGCGCCTGACGATCTGGTGGAGACCGACGCCGAGGCGCCGCTCTACACTCTTGACCCGCGGGCAGGAGACCGAGCTGCCGCTGTCGGCAAAGATCACCTATATCGACGGCAGCGAGGACTATGTGCAGGCGGCGGTCGAGGCGCGCCGCCTCTCCGTGCGCAGCGACAGGCTTTCGGCGGCGGAGCTGCCGATCGTCATCGGCCAGGCCCGCGCCGCAAGCCATTGCCGACACCTGGCTGCAGGACGTGTGGGCAGCGCGTGAGCGCGCCAGCCTTGGCCTGCCGCCGTCGCGCCTGGCGCTCGAGCCGGGCGATGTCATCACCCTCGACGCCGGCGGACGCGATTATCCGCTCCGTCTCACCGAGACGCGCGACGGCGCGTTCAAGGCGATCGAAGCGCGCTCGGTCGAGCCGTTCAGCCTCGATGCGCTGCCGGCCTCGGAACGGCAGCGGCGCGACTTCGACGTGGTCACGGTTTACGGACCGACCGCGGCCTTCTTTCTCGACCTGCCGCTGCTGCGCGGCGACGAGGCGCCGCAGACGGGCTATGTCACGGCGAATGCCGATCCATGGCCGGGCGCGGTGGCGTTCTTCCGCTCGCCGTCGACCTCAGGTTATGAGCTGAACACCATCGTCGCGGCGCGGCCGACGCTCGGCAAGAGCGTGTTCGATTTCTGGTCGGGGCCGCTCTATCGCTACGACAGAGAGCAATGTGCTGCGGGTCGCGCTCGATTTTGGCGAGTTAGCGTCAGTAACGGAGGAAGCGCTGCTGAACGGCGCGAACTTCGCCGCGCTCGAAAATGGCGATGGCGAATGGGAGCTGTTGCAGTTTCAGACCGCGACGCTGGTCGCGCCGGCGACTTATGATCTTTCGGTCTTGTTGCGCGGCGTCAACGGCACCGAGCGCGCGATCCGCAATCCGGTCGCCGCGGGCGCGCGCTTCATTCTGGTGAACAGCGCCGTGACCGCGACTAATCTTCGCCCCGACGAGATCGGGCTCGCGCTCAATTACAAATACGGGCCGGCGAGCGAGGACCTCGATGAGCCGTCTTACGGCGGCACGGCGCACGCCTTTCTCGGTCTCGGCCTACGGCCGCTGTCGCCGGTGCATCTGCAAGGCCGACGCAATCCCGCCAACGGCGACTGGACGTTGGTCTGGATCCGCCGGACGCGGAGCGGCGGCGACAGTTGGGCGGGCGTCGAGGTGCCGCTCGCCGAGGAGCGCGAACTCTATCGGCTGGAGATCCTCGATGCGCCGGGCGGCGCTCTGCTGCGCAGCGTCGAGCTCGATACGCCCCAGTTTCTCTACACCGCGGCGATGCAGACGGCGGATTTCGGCGCGCCGCAGTGGAACGTGTCGATCCGCGTGGCGCAGGTCACCCCGAGCTACGGCGCGGGCGTCGCCGCCGAGCAGCTGACCTACGACTATGCGCATTGATGATCTGCCCTATCGCGCCTTTCCGCCCCACGGGCCTACCGCGCTTGGCGCTGCTCGAGGTCCGCGTGGACCCCATTTCTTGAACCTGGAACCGACCCAACATGGCTGAAGAGAGCGCGAAGCTACGCATTCCCTATCTCGCGGCGGCGCAGGCGCAGAAGCACGTCACGCATAACGAGGCGATGACGCTGCTCGACACGCTGGTGCAGCTGTCCGTGCTCGACAAGGACCTCGCCGCGCCGCCCGGCAGTCCGGAGGAAGGCGACACCTATATCGTCGCGGCCAGCGCGACCGGCGCATGGATCGGTTGGGACGGCCGCATCGCCCGTTACATCGACGGCACGTGGCGATCCTATCCTTGCCGACGAGGTCGAGCGCAGCAGGCTGCTCGGACTGCGCTGGCCGGCCGAGCTGCCACAGGAATAACGCCGATGTTCAAACTGCTTTGGCTGATCCAGGGCGGATTTCTCAAAGGCTATCGCTCGCAGACGATCGGTATCGCCACGGGGCTTGGCGGACTCATCAATGCCTTCGCGCTTTGGGCCGTCGGCGACCGCTCGCTGATCTCGCTCGGGCATGCGATCGGCGAGAACTGGGCGCTGATCGCCGGCGGCTTCGGCCTGGCGACGGTCGCCGCCAAGATCGATCGGAGCAAGGACCAGACGGTCGAGGAGATCGCCAACGAGGCCTTGCACCGCTGACTCCTGTCCCGCGCGACAACGCTTTTCAATCCATGAAAGGAGAAAAGGCATGAACAATATCGCTTGGCTCTTCACCGGCGGCTTCGCCAAGGGCTACCGCACCCAGATTCTCGGACTGATCACGGCACTCTCGGCTGTGGCGAGCTGGGCGATCGGCGACACCAGCCTGGCCGATCTCGTCACCAAGGCGCCGATCATCTTCGGCGGGCTCGGTCTCGCCGCGCTCGGCGTCAAGGTGGACGCCGCCCAGGCGCAGCCGCCTGAAGCAAACGCAAAATGATGGCAGGGCGTTGAGCGTTCATGCGACATTCATGCGTCCTCCCTTAGGGTCCGGCGCAATAAGGATAACGGGATTGAACCATGTGGCGGGCCCTCAAGCCGGCAATCATTGCAGCCCTTGTCGCCGCCATCTTCTCGGTCGGGGGGCACACGGCGCAGCCGAACTGCGTCGAATGGAGCAACGCCGGGCCGATCATTGCGCAGAACTCGCTGATCCCGGCCAACGTGATTTACCAGGCGGTGCAGAAGAAGACGGGCGGCAAAATCGTCAATCAGTCGCTGTGCAATGTCGGCGGCCGGTTCGTCTATAAGCTCGTCGTGCTCGGCCCGACCGGCGAGGTGACCAACCTCACCGTTGACGCTCTGACCGGGCAGTTCTAGGAGAACGAAGCCTATGCGCGACAGGGAGGGTTAGCGGTTTGCGACTTCTCGTCGTCGAGGACGATCCCGACTTGAACCGGCAGCTCGTCACCGCGCTGAGTGATGCGGGCTACGCCGTCGACACGGCGTTCGACGGCGAAGAGGGGCATTTTCTCGGCGATACCGAGCCCTACGACGCCATCGTGCTCGATCTCGGCCTCCCCAAGAAAGACGGCTTGAGCGTGCTCGAGCAGTGGCGGCGCGACCAGCGCAAGATGCCGGTGCTGATCCTCACGGCGCGCGAGCGCTGGAGCGACAAGGTGGCCGGCATGGACGCCGGCGCCGACGACTACGTGGCCAAGCCCTTCCATATGGAAGAGGTGCTGGCGCGCATCCGCGCGCTTCTCCGCCGTGCCGCCGGGCATGCCAGCAACGAGATGGAATGCGGACCGCTCCGCCTCGACACCAAAACCTCGCGGGTGACGGTGGACGGCCAGGCGGTCAAACTCACCTCGCACGAATATCGCGTGCTCGCCTATCTCATGCTGCACCGGGAGCGCGTCGTCTCGCGCACCGAGCTGGTCGAGCATCTCTACGAGCAGGATTTCGACCGCGACTCCAATACCGTCGAGGTGTTCATCGGGCGCTTGCGCAAGAAGCTTCCCATCGATCTCATCAAGACTGTCCGCGGGCTCGGCTACCGCCTCTCGGACGCGAACGATGAGGCTTAATTCCCTCGCGTTCAGACTGTTCGCCTCGGCCGCGGCGTGGACCCTCGTGGTCCTGCCGGTCACCGCTTTCATCCTCATCTCACTCTACCGCCAAGCCGTCGAAAAGAATTTCGACGCGCGTCTCAATGTCTATCTCACCAGCCTCGTCGCATCGACCACGCAAGGCGGCGCGACCTCGCCGAAAGAGCCCACCAATCTCGGCGAGCCCGTGTTCGGCATTCCCTTCTCCGGCTGGTACTGGCAGATCAAGCCGCTCAACGGCGCCACGCGCCCGGAGTTCGTCTCCGATTCCCTGCTTGATCAGCAGCTCACGCTGCCGAGCCAGAGTGACGTTCCCCCCGACAAAAGCCTGACGCGGCGCGCCTATGCCCCCGGTCCGGAAGGGCAGCGGCTGCGCGTGGTCGAACGCGAGATCAAGCTCGCCGGCCCGCTCTCCACACCCTATTCCTATGCCATCGCCGGCGACGCGAGGGAGATCGACCGCGACCTCTCCGAATTCACCACCATGTTGATCGCCGCACTTGCGGTGCTTGGCGTTGGCCTCGTGTTGGCGACCTTCTTCCAGGTGCGCTTCGGTCTCTCGCCCTTGCGGGCGATGCGGCAGAACTTGGCACAGATCCGCTCGGGTGAGGCCGAGCGCCTCGACGGCGAGCAGCCGGAGGAGATCCGGCCGCTGCAACAGGAACTGAATGCGTTGATCCAGTCCAATCGTGAGATTGTCGATCGCGCCCGCACCCATGTCGGCAATCTCGCGCATGCGCTGAAGACGCCGCTCAGCGTCATCTCCAACGAAGCGCGGACGCAACAAGGACCGCTGGCCAGCAAGGTGGTCGAGCAGGCCGAGATCATGCGCACGCATATCACCCACCATCTCGACCGGGCGCGCGTCGCGGCGCGATCGAGCGTGATCGGCGACACCACCGACGTCGACCAGGTGCTGCAGGCGCTGAAGCGCACGCTTGAACGCCTCTATGGCGAGCGGGGCCTCGACGTCGACGTGGCCTCGATCCCCGGGTTGAAGTTTCAGGGCGAGAAGCAGGATTTCGAGGAGATGGTCGGCAACCTGCTCGACAATGCCTGCAAATGGGCGAGCTCGCGGGTGAAGGCCGAGGTGCGGCGAGCCGACGGCGGCAAGCATTTCACGGTCATCGTCGATGATGATGGGCCCGGCTTGACCGAGGCCGAGCGGGCGCGAGCCGTGCAGCGCGGCCAGCGGCTCGACGAGACCAAGCCCGGCTCAGGACTGGGACTGTCGATCGTGGCCGACTTGGCACATCTCTATAAGGGCCGCTTCGCGCTCGAGCCTTCGCCGGAAGGCGGTTTGCGGGCGCGGCTTGAGCTGCCAGCGGCTTGATTTCGCCGTTTTTCCCCTCCCGCAACCAAATTTAGCCAGAATTGTTGTTTGTTAAGGTCACGGTGACACGATTAAACTTACCTTAGTCGCTTGCCAGAGCCGACCGGGCCGTGTTCGAGGCCCAAGGGGGAAGCGGATGAGACTGGCACCCATCATTGCGATGTGCATGTTGCCGGCGGCGGTCGCCGCATGCGGACCCGGCAACAAGCAGGGTACCGGCACCATTGTCGGCGCGGTGGCTGGCGGCGCTGCGGGTGCCGCAATCGGTGGCCGTAACAACCGGATTCCCGGCGTTGCCATCGGCGCGGTGGTCGGCGGGCTGGTCGGCAATCAGATCGGGGCGAGCCTGGACGAAGAGGACCGCCGCATGGCCGCCGCCGCCGAATACCAGGCGCTCGAGCAAGGGCAACCCGGCTCGGCGACGCCTTGGAGCAATCCGCAGTCCCAGCATCGCGGCCAGATCGTGCCGGGCAAGTACTACCAGCAAAACGGCCAATATTGCCGGTCCTATACCCACACTATTTATATTAGCGGTGAGCCCCAGACTGCGCGCGGCACCGCTTGCCGTCAGCCTGACGGCACCTGGCGCACCGTCGGCTAGCCGCCATCCAGGCTATCGGCGAGATTGCGCGGAATTAATCTCCGCGACCTTGCCCGCCCTTGCCCCTCCTGACGCCTTTCCCTATGCCTAACCCTCTGTCGACATTCGGAGGCTAGGCTTCCCAGTGCTGCTTTGGATCATCCTCGCCTGCCTCACGGCGATCGTGCTGCTCGTCCTGTTGCGCCCGCTTGCGGGTCCGGGAATCGATGGCCGCTCGGCCGATGCCTTTGACTCGGCTGTGTATCGCGATCAGCTCGGCGAGATCGAGTTGGATCGCGCGCGCGGTCTGATCGGCGAGGAGGAGGCCGAGGCCGCGCGGGTCGAGATCGCGCGCCGCCTGTTTGCCGCCGACAGCAAGGCCGTGGCGCCCGGAAAGATTTCAAGCGGCACGGGCCGCGCCAAGGCGGCGACCATCGCCGTGGCGGTCGCGTTGCCGCTGCTCGCGCTCGGCCTCTATCTCGCTTACGGCTCTCCCCGACTGCCGGATCAGCCGCTTGCCGCGCGGCTGCAAGATCCTTCGAGCAACCAGAATCTCGAAGCGCTGGTCGCTCGCGTCGAAGCGAGGCTCAGGGAGCACCCCGAGGAGGGCGAGGGGTGGGACGCGATCGCCCCGGTCTATATGGGCTGGCAGCGCTATAGCGATGCGGCTGACGCCTATGGCCAGGCAATCCGGCTGCTGGGAGAATCGGCCAAGCGCCTGTCGGGGCAAGGCCAGGCCCTGGTGCTGGCCAATAACGGCGTGGTGACGGAAGAAGCGCGCGCCGCGCTCGGGCGCGCGGTCGAGCTCGATCAGGGATTGCTCGAACCACGCATTTTGCTCGCCATCGCCAAGGAGCAGGACGGGCAATTTCAAGCCGCGATCGAGGATTGGCGCGCGCTGCTCGACAAGGCGCCGGAGGATGCGCCCTGGCGCAAGATGGTGGAGCAGAAGATCGCGACTGCTGAAGCGCATCTCGCCGGCAAGCCGGTGGCCGAGGCCGAAGGTCCGGCATCGCAAGTCCCCGGTCCCAGCGAGAAAGGTCCGACCGCTTCCGATGTCGCCGCGGCTCAGAATATGAGCCCCGCTGATCGGCAGGCGATGATCGAAACCATGGTGGGACGTCTTGCCGCCAAGCTCGAGCAGGACGGCAGCGATCTTTCCGGCTGGCTCAAGCTGGTGCGCGCCTATAGCGTACTCGACCGGAAGGACGACGCGGTGAAGGCGCTCGCGCGCGCCAAAACCGAGTTCAGCGGCAACACGCAGGCCTTGCAGCAGCTCGATCAACTGGCGGCCGAGCTTGGATTGAAGTCATGACGCGCAAGCAGCGAAGAGGCGTTCTGATCGGCGGTTGCCTGGCGGTGCTTGGCATAGCCGTTGGCCTCGTGCTGTTCGCCATGCGCGATTCCATCGTCTTCTTCTATAGCCCGAGCGAGGTCACACAGATGCAGATCGCACCCGGCCAGCGGTTCAGGCTCGGTGGACTGGTCGAGACCGGCAGCCTGGTGCGCGGCGAGGGGACGACCATCCGCTTCGCCGTCACCGACAAGGCCAAGACCTTGCCGGTGACCTATACCGGCGTGCTGCCCGATCTGTTCCGCGAGGGGCAGGGCGTGGTGGCCGAGGGAACGCTTGAGCCCGACGGCGTCTTTCATGCCGACAACGTGCTCGCCAAGCACGACGAGAATTACATGCCGCCGGAAGTGGCCAAGAAGCTGAAAGCCGAAGGCCTGTGGCGCGAGGGCGGCGAGGCCGGCAAGGTGAACTAGAACCTGCGGGATTGGGACGGGAGATGATTGCTGAGACCGGGCATTACGCGCTGATCCTCGCGCTTGGCGTCGCCATCGTGCAGACTTTGCTGCCGTTGCTCGGCGCGCGCTGGCGCGATCCGCAGCTTGCCGCCGTCGCCGCGCCCGCGGCGCAAATGCAGTTCGTGCTGGTGGCAATCGCCTTCATCGCGCTGATGACCGCTTACGTGACGTCCGACTTCTCGGTCGAGAATGTCTGGCGCAATTCGCACTCGTCGAAGCCGCTGCTCTACAAGATCTCGGGCGTGTGGGGGAACCATGAAGGCTCGATGGTCTTGTGGGTGCTGATCCTCACCCTGTTCGGCGCCGCGGTGGCGACCTTCGGCTCGAACCTGCCGCGCCAGCTCAAGGCGAATGTGCTCGCCGTGCAGGGGTCGATCGGCGCGGCCTTCCTGCTCTTCATCATCACCACGTCGAATCCCTTCACGCGGCTGGTGCCGGCACCGTTCGACGGGCAGGGGCTGAACCCGGTGCTGCAGGACCCCGCGCTCGCCTTCCATCCCCCCTTTCTCTACACCGGCTATGTCGGCTTCTCGATGGCCTTCTCCTTCGCGGTCGCCGCGTTGATCGAAGGCCGCATCGACGCCGCCTGGGCGCGCTGGGTCAGGCCGTGGACGCTCGCCGCCTGGATGTGCCTCACGCTCGGCATCGCCATGGGGTCCTGGTGGGCCTATTACGAGCTCGGCTGGGGCGGGTTCTGGTTCTGGGATCCGGTCGAGAACGCCTCCTTCATGCCTTGGCTGGCCGGCACGGCGCTGCTCCATTCCGCGCTCGTCATGGAGAAGCGCGACGCGCTCAAGGTGTGGACCATCCTGCTCGCCATCATCACCTTTTCGCTGTCGCTGATGGGGACCTTCCTGGTTCGCTCCGGCGTGCTCACCTCGGTGCATGCCTTCGCCGTCGATCCCGCGCGCGGCGTCTTCATCCTCGCCATCATGGGCGTGTTCATCGGCGGGGCGCTGACTTTGTTCGCGTGGCGGGCGCCGCTGTTGCAGCAAGGCGGGCTGTTCGCGCCGATCAGCCGCGAGGGGGCGCTGGTCCTCAACAACCTGCTGCTCACCACTGCTTGCGCCGCCGTGTTCGTCGGCACGCTGTATCCGCTCGCACTCGAGGCGCTGACCGGCGACAAGATCTCGGTCGGGCCGCCTTTCTTCAATCTCACCTTCGCCCCGCTGATCGTGCCGCTGTTGATCGCCGTGCCGTTTGGGCCGCTGCTCGCGTGGAAGCGGGGAGACTTGCTCGCGGCGGCGCAGCGCCTCATGGCCGCAGCCTGCGTGGCGCTGGCGGCCGCGATCTTGCTGCTTGCCTTCAACCACCGCGGGCCATGGCTTGCGCCGCTCGGCATTGGCCTTGGCATCTGGCTGATCATGGGCGCGCTCACCGAGATCGCCTACCGGGTGAAGCTCGCGCAAGGCTCGCCGTCGGAGGCGTGGCGCCGACTGCGCAATCTGCCGCGCGCGGCCTACGGGACGGCGCTCGCACATGCCGGCCTTGGGCTCGCGGTGATCGGCATCGTCGCGACGACGGCGTGGCGCTCGGAAGCGATCCTGGCGATGAAGCCCGGCGAGAGCGCCGACATCGCCGGTTACACGCTTGTCTTCAAGGGCGTCGCACCGCGCCAAGGGCCGAACTATCGCGAGCGGGTGGCGCTGTTCGAGGTGACGCGTGGCGGCGAGGCGGTGACCGAGCTCACGCCGTCGAAGCGTGAGTTCAATGTCGAGCGCAGCGCCACCACCGAAGCCGGCATTCACCCGAGCTGGCGCGGCGATCTCTATGCCGTGCTTGGCGATCAGCTGAAAGACGGCGCCTACAGCGTTCGCCTCTATTTCAATCCGCTGGTGCGCCTCATCTGGCTCGGCGCCCTGGTGATGTTCTTCGGCGGCGCGGTGTCGCTCTCGGACCGGCGCTTGCGGGTCGGCGCGCCGAAGCGGGCGCAGGCGAGGGCGGCACAAGCTGCCGCCGGCAAATGATCTTCATGACCGCAGCCCGCAAGCTCGTTTTCTCCGTTCTTCTTGCGCTCACGCTCTGCATGCTGCTGGCGGGCGGGGCACGCGCGGTCCAGCCCGACGAACTGCTTCAGGACCCCGTGCTCGAGGCGCGCGCCCGCGCGATCTCGGAAGGGTTGCGCTGCCTGGTCTGCCAGAACCAGTCGATCGACGATTCCGACGCACCGTTGGCCAAGGACTTGCGGCTGCTGGTGCGGGAGAGGCTGAAGCAAGGCGACAGCGATCAACAGGTGGTCGACTTCATCGTGGCGCGTTACGGCGAATTCGTGCTGCTCAAGCCCAAATTCACGGCGCACACGCTGCTGCTCTGGTTGGCGACGCCGGCGGTGTTCGTGGCGGCTCTGCTGCTGATCTGGCTCGCTTATCGGCGGCGCCAGTCAGCCGCCCAGGCTTTGCCGAAGCTCAGCGTTAACGAGGAGCGCCGGCTGAAGCGCCTGCTGGACCAAAGCTGAGGCGGCTTGCTCGGGCGGCGAGCAGACCGGAAGCCCAGCGCCGCGGCCGTTTTTCCCCAGGAACCTTACTGAAATTTAATGCCGCCGAAACAGCGGCGTAATCGGCGAGGGCCTATATCTTTAAGCCAGATGCCTCGCTCCTTCGTCGACGCAAGGCTATCTTCGGACAGTTTTCTTCAGGAGAGAGGTGACTCATGAAACTTGACCAGAGCTCTGCCGCGACTGAGAGCCCCGCGCGGAAGACGACCCGCAAGGCCGCGCTCCTCGCGGCTGCCGCCCTGATCGCCACAGGCGCATTAGGGCTGACGCTCGGCAATGGCGTGCCCTTCGCCGCCGCCGAGACGACGACCCCGCAACAGACGATTCAGACGCCCTTGGGTTTGGCGCCGGTGAGCTTCGCCGACCTGGTGGCGAAGGTGAGCCCGGCGGTGGTGAGCATCAACGTCAAGGGTGACGCCAAGGTTGCCGACAACGATTTGCCGATCCCCGGCATGCCCGATCTGCCGGAGGACAACCCGCTTTACGATTTCTTCAAGCAGTTCCGCAAAGGCATGCCGCAGGCACCGACCAAGCCGACGCCGAGCCTCGCGCAGGGCTCCGGCTTCTTCATTTCGCCTGATGGCTTGGTCGTGACCAACAACCACGTGGTCGAGGACGCCGAGGACATCACGGTGACGATGGAAGACGGCGAAAAGTTCCCCGCCAAGGTTATCGGCACCGATCCGCGCACCGATGTGGCGCTCATCAAGGTCAATGCCCCGGGCAAGACCTTTCCCCATGTCGACTTCTCCAGCAAGGATCCGCGAGTGGGTGACTGGGTGCTCGCCGTCGGCAATCCGTTCGGACTCGGCGGCACCGTGACGGCCGGTATCATCTCGGCGCATAACCGCGACATCGGCTCAGGCCCCTACGACTACCTGCAGATCGACGCGGCGGTGAACCGGGGCAATTCCGGCGGCCCGTCCTTCGACCTCGACGGCAAGGTGGTCGGCATGAACACCGCCATCTTCTCGCCCTCCGGCGGCAATGTCGGCATCGCGTTCGCGGTTCCGGCCGCGCTCGTCAAGGAGGTCGTTACCGAGTTGCAGAGCCATGGCAGCGTCGATCGCGGCTGGCTCGGTGTCGTCATTCAGAATGTGAGCGACGACATCGCCGACTCGATCGGCATGAAAGAAGCCAAGGGCGCCATGATCACCAAGGTGACCGAGGACGGTCCTGCGGCCAAAGAGGACCTCAAGGCCGGCGACGTCATCGTGGCGGTGAATGGCGAGAAGATCGACGACTCGCGCGACCTCGCCCGCAAGATCGCCGAGCTGCATCCCGACACGGATGTCAAGCTTTCGATCGTCCGCTACGGCGATAAGCGTGAAGTCACGATGAAGCTCGGGACCTTCCCGAACAACAGCAAGATGGCCGCGCTGGAGCCCGAAGCCCCCAGCGCCGGCGAGGAGATGAAGGACCTCGGCCTGTCGCTGGCTCCGGCCGCCAAGTTTCCCGGCGCCGGCGAAGAGGGCGTCGTCATTACCGAGGTCGATCCCGCGAGCGATGCCGCCGACAAGGGCTTGAAGCCCGGCGACGTCATCCTCCAGGTGGCCGGTGTGACCGTGTCCGAGCCGGCCGATGTCGCCGCTGGCGTCAAGAAAGCCATCGACGGCGCCACGACCGAGAAGGACTCGGTCAAGGTCCTGATGCAGGTTAAGACCGGCGATCAGACGCGCTTCGTGGCGCTTTCCCTGAAGAAGGCCTAGCCTTCTACGCCGGAGGGCGGCGCGGGTTCCCCCCACCGCGCCGCCCGCCCTCTCACCTTTAGGACAAGCCGTCCATGTCACTTTCTGAAGCAACGTCGTCCGGGAGATCTTCCACCATGCGCGTGCTGGTCATCGAGGACGACCAAGAAACCGCGACTTTCCTCAAGCGGGCGCTCAAGGAATTGGGCCATGTCGCCGAATATGCCGGCGACGGCCAGACCGGCCTCGATCTGGCGCGCGCCAATGCCTATGACGTGTTGATCGTCGACCGCATGCTGCCGAAATGTGACGGACTTGCCGTGATCCAGGCGCTCCGCACCGAGGAGATCAGAACGCCGGCGCTGATCCTGAGCGCGCTCGGCGAGGTCGACGACCGGGTCAAGGGACTGCGCGCCGGCGGCGACGACTACCTGACCAAGCCTTACGCGTTCACCGAGCTGCTCGCCCGCATCGAGGCGCTGGCGCGGCGCACGTCTCCCGAGGAGGGCAGCACGCGCTTCGTGGTAGGAGATCTGGTGCTCGACCGCCTGTCGCATAAGGTGACGCGCGCGGGCGAGGCGATCCTGTTGCAGCCGCGCGAATTCCGCCTGCTCGAATATTTGATGAAGCATGCCGGCCAAGTCGTGACGCGCACCATGTTGCTCGAGAATGTTTGGGACTATCATTTCGATCCGCAGACCAATGTCATCGACGTCCATATTTCCCGGCTGCGGTCCAAGATCGACAAGAACTTTGGCAACCCCCTCCTACACACGGTCCGCGGCGCCGGCTACACCATCCGTGACAGCGCTCACTAAGCTCTTCCGGACCACCACATTTCGCCTGTCGCTTACCTATCTTGCGCTGTTCAGCGCGGCGGCCATCGTCGCCATCGTTTACATCTATTGGAACACGACGGTTCTGCTGTCGCGCCAGCTGAACCAGACGATCGACGCCGAGTTGAAGGGCCTGGCCGAGCAATATCGGGCAGGGGGACTGGACCAACTGGTCCGCACCGTCGCCGAGCGCAGCGCAACGCCCGGCAACAGTCTCTATCTCGTCGCCGACAGCGAGGGGCGGCGGCTCGCCGGCAATCTCAGCGCGGTCACGCCCAATCTTTGGAATAGCCTGGGCCCCGTCGAGTTCGTCTATCGGCGCCCGGCGGCCGGCGGCGTCGAGAACCGGCTCGCCTTCGCCAACGTGTTCCGCTTGCCGAGTGGCTATCGGCTGATCGTCGGCCGTGACATCGAAGACCGCCGCGAGCTCGCCCGCATGGTCCGCTCGGCGATGCTGTGGGGGCTTGGCGTCATGGCCGTGTTCGGCATTGGCGGGGGCTACTGGGTGAGCCGCAAGCTGCTCGCCCGCATCGATGCCCTGTCGGATACCAGCCGCACCATCATGGAAGGCGACCTGACCGGACGCTTGCCGGTCAATGGGTCGGGCGACGAGCTCGACCGCCTGGCGCAGAGCCTCAATCTCATGCTCGCGCGGATCGAGCAGCTGATGGCCGGTTTGCGCGAGGTCTCTGACAATATCGCGCACGACCTGAAGACGCCGCTCAATCGCCTGCGCAACCGCGTCGAGGCGGCGTTGCGCGAGCCGTACGGCGAGCCGGTCTATCGCGAGGCGCTGGAGCGCACCATCGAGGAGGCCGACGGGCTCATCAAGACTTTCAACGCGCTGCTGTCGATCGCGCGGATCGAGGCGGGTGCCGCGGGCGGCGAAAACCGCGAGACGCTCGACGTGTCGGCGCTGCTGCGCGACGTGGCGGAGCTCTACGAGCCGGTTGCCGAGGAGCGCGGGCTGGCGCTGAAGGCCGATACGCACGCGCCGATCTTCATTCGCGGCGACCGCCAGCTGCTCGGTCAGGCCATCGCCAATCTCATCGACAATGCGATCAAATACGGGACCACGGAGGCTGCCGAGCGCGGTCCCGGCGCCAAGCCCGAAGTCGAGGTGAGCGCCGAGGCCAAGGCATCGATGGCGGAGATCGTGGTGACCGATCGGGGACCGGGCGTGCCCGTTTCCGATCGCGAGCGGGTGCTCGACCGCTTCGTGCGGCTGGAAGCGAGCCGGTCGGAGCCGGGCAGCGGGCTCGGTTTGAGCCTTGTCGCGGCCGTGGCGCGGCTGCATGGTGGCAGCCTGAGACTCGAGGACAACGAGCCCGGGCTCAGGGTCATCCTCGCCTTGCCCACCAACGGCGAGACGCTTGTCAACGGGGCGCCGCAGCAGGCAGCCCAGGGAGCAGAGATCAGGCCGGCGTGACGGCGTTCTTCGAGCGCATCACCGAAGCTCCCCGCGTCTTCGACGCGGCACGGGGCGATGACGCACTGCAAAGCCTGAGCCAAGCATTGGCCGGGACGCTCGATCTTGCTCCAGCGGCCAAACTGCTCGACGCGGCGCCAAAGCTTCGCGCGTTGCTTGCCGCGACCTTCTCCTGCTCCCCCTATCTCACCTCGCTGGCACTGAGGGATCCCGCCACGCTCGCCGACTGCGTGATGCGCGATCCTGATGTTCACCTGGCTGACGCGCGCGCCGAGCTTGCCGCCGCCGTTGGCGAGACCTCTTCCGCCAAGGAGGCAATGTTGCTGCTGCGGCGCTACAAGCGCCGTATGGCGCTGCTGACCGGACTCGCCGATCTCGGCGGCGTCTGGCCGACCGAGACGACGCTTGCGGCCCTGAGCGCGACCGCCGACGCGGTGCTGCAAGCGGCAACCGCGTTCCTGTTTCGCAAGGCGCGCGACACCGGGCAAATCGCGGACCAAGCCGATGCGGCGCCGACGCCCGGATATTTCATCATCGCCATGGGCAAGCTCGGCGCTTTCGAGCTGAATTATTCGAGCGATATCGACATCATTGTCTTCTACGACGCCGACCGCGCCGGGCTGAAAGCCGACGTCGAGCCGTCCACTTTCTTCGTGCGGCTGACGCGCGAGCTGGTGCGGCTGCTGCAAGAACACACCGCCGACGGCTATGTGTTCCGCACGGATTTGCGGCTCAGGCCCGATCCCGGCGCGACGCAGATCGCGCTCTCCACCGACGCGGGGCTCATCTATTACGAGAGCTTCGGCCAGAATTGGGAGCGCGCGGCGCTGATCAAGGCGCGCATCGCCGCGGGCGATGTCGTGCTGGGCGATGAGTTCCTGAGCCAGCTCGCGCCCTTCGTCTGGCGCAAATATCTCGATTACGCGGCGATCGCCGATATCCACGCGATGAAACGGCGCGTGCATGCCTATAAGGGTCACGGGGCCATCGCGGTCGAGGGACACGACATCAAGCTCGGCCGCGGCGGCATTCGCGATATCGAGTTCTTCGCGCAGACCCAGCAGCTCATCGCCGGAGGCCGGCATCCTGAGCTTCGCAGTCGCGGCACCATCGAGACGCTTGAGCGGCTCGCGGCTGGAGGTTGGATCGCGAGAGACGCTGCAAGCGACCTGACCGCGGCCTATCTGTTCCTCCGCCGCGTCGAGAACCGGCTGCAAATGGTCGGCGACCAGCAGACCCATATGATCCCTGCCGAATCCGACGAGCTCGAACGCGTCGCGAAGCTCTCCGGCTTCGCCGACACCGACGCATTCGGCGAAGCGCTGCTTGCCAGGTTCAAGAGCGTCGAGACGCATTACGAGGCCCTGTTCGAGAAGTTGCCCGAAGCGCCCGCATCGGCGCCGCGGATCGTGGTGACGGCCGATGAAGCCGACCCAGCCGCGTTTGCCGCGGTCGAGCGACTCGGCTTCGGCAATCCGCAAGCCGCGATCGCCGCCATCCGCGCGTGGCAGTCCGGCCGCTATGTCGCCACCAGGAGCTCGCAAGCGCGCGAGCGGCTGATCGGGTTTCTTCCCTCCCTGCTCGATGCGTTCGGTCGCACCGCCGATCCCGACCTCGCGCTGGCGACCTTCGACAAGGTCATCGCCGAGATGCCGGCCGGCTTACAGCTGTTCTCGCTGCTCGCCGCCAATCCAAGCCTGCTCAGGCTGGTCGCCGACATCATGGGGACCGCGCCGCGGCTCGCCCGCATCATCGGCAGGAGACCGCGGCTGCTCGATGCCGTGCTCGATCCCGGGTTTTTCGGCGTGGTGCCGACGCAAGCCAAGCTGAAGGAGCTGGTCGGTGCGGCGCTCGCCGAGGCGCCCGACTACGAGGCGGCGCTGGATCGCGCCCGTATTGTCGGTCTCGAGCAGGCCTTTCTGATCGGCGTCAGGGTGATCTCGGGCACGCTGTCGGCGCGGCAGGCAGGCGCCGCCTATGCAGGGCTGGCCGAGACATTGATCGAGGCGCTCGCCGAGCGGGTCGGCGCCGAGCTCGTCCGCATTCATGGCTCGATGCCGGGAGGCCAGGCGGCGGTGATCGCCATGGGCAAGCTCGGCGGCGACGAGATGACCGCCGGCTCCGATCTCGATCTGATCACCGTCTACGACTATGCCGAGGAAGGCGCTCAGTCGGCGGGGGAGAAGAGCCTGCCCGGGCCGCAATATTATTCGCGGCTGACCCAACGCCTGATCGCGGCGCTGTCGGCGGAGACCGCCGAAGGCTCGCTCTACCAGGTCGATATGCGGCTCAGGCCATCCGGCAATCAGGGCCCGGTGGCGACCAAGCTGTCGAGCTTCGTCGCCTATCAGGCGGGCTCAGCCTGGACCTGGGAGCATCTGGCGCTCACTCGCGCGCGGGTGATCACGGGGCCGGCGGCGCTCAGGCGGCAGATCAACGATGCGATCAAGCAGGTGCTGACCCGCACGCGCGACCGTGCCGCCGTCGCCGAAGATGTCAGGGCCATGCGGGCCAAGATCGCCGAGGACAAGGGAAGCCAAGGCATTTGGGACCTGAAACAGGGGCGGGGCGGGCTGGTCGATCTCGAATTCATCGCCCAGTTCTTGCAGCTCGTGAGCGCCGCGGCGCATCCCAACGTGCTCGATCAGAATACCGAGCTGGCGCTCAGCAAGCTTTCGGCAGCCGGCGTGCTTTCACCGGGCGATGCCGAGATCCTGGTGCCTGCAGCGCGGCTCTACCACACGCTGACCCAGGTGTTGCGGCTCTGTCTCGACCGGCCGTTCGTGGCGGAAGAGGCCCCGCGCGCGTTGAAGGATCTGCTGGCGCGCGCCTCCGACATGCCGGATTTCGCCACGCTCGAAGCGACGCTGAAGGACACGCTTGAGGCCGTGCACGAGGCCTTCGACCGCATCGTCAGATAATTGAAAAAATAATGTCGGCGACTACGCGGAAGCTGCGAGCTTCGGCTCTTCGCCGGTCATTACCGGCCGCACCGGAAGGGTGCAAGTGACCGTCGTGCCCTGACCTTCGCGGCTGGTGATGCGCAACGCTCCACCATGCAGCTCGACCAAAGCGCGGGAGATGGCGAGGCCGAGCCCGCTGCCCTGATGGCTCTTGGAGAACTGGTTCTCCACTTGCTCGAACGGGCGCCCGAGCTTGGCGATGTCGTCCTCGGCGATGCCGATACCGGTATCCTTGATGGCGATCTTCACGTGTCCGCGCGAGCGCGACAGATGCACGTCGACGCTGCCGCCGTCGCGGGTGAACTTCACCGCGTTGGAGAGGAGATTGAGGAACACCTGCTTCAGCGCACGGCGGTCGGCCTCCAGCAGCAAATGCTGCGGCCCGTGCCGATCGAGGGTGATGTTGCGCTCGGCGGCGGCTTGGCTCACCACCTTCATGCTGTCGGCGACGATGTCGGCGAGATCCACATTGCCGAGATCGAGCGACATGCGGCCGGCCTCGATCTTCGACATGTCGAGGATGTCGTTGATCACCTCCAGCAGATAGGCTCCGCTCGCATAGATGTCGCGGGCATATTCCTGATATTTGGGATGACCGAGCGGGCCGAACAAAGCCTGTTGCATCACCTCGGAAAAGCCGATCACGGCGTTCAGCGGCGTGCGCAGCTCGTGACTGATATTGGCGAGGAACTCCGACTTCGCCCGGTTGGCGGCCTCCGCGCGATTCTTCTCCAGGACATATTTTTCGGCGAGATCGACCAGCTGCTGCTTCTGCTGCTCCAGCTCGCGGCGCGAGAGTCTCAGCTCGGCCACGCTAGCCTTCAGCTGCTGCTCGCTCTCGGCGAGGCGCTGCTGGCTCTGCTTCAACACGGTAATGTCGGTGCCGACGCTGACATAGCCTCCGTCGCGGGTCCGCCGCTCGTTGATATGCAGCCAGCGGCCGTCCTCGATCTGCGCCTCATAGGTGCGGCTGTCGTCGTCATCGGTGCCGGCGACCGCCACGCGCTTGGAGACGATCGGCTCGGATGCGGCGGCGATCACCTCGTCATAGGGGCTGCCGGCGCGCACCGTGTCGTCGGCCAGACCGTGGAATTGCTGATATTTGCTGTTGCACATGACCAGGCGGTTGTCGCGGTCCCACAGCACGAAGGCTTCGGAGATCGTCTCCACGGCGTCGCGAAGCCGCGCATTCTCGTCGGCGGAGCCGGGCGCGAGGTCCTGCTCGGCAATCACGGCGATGCCGGTCAGGCAAGGCTCGCGATCCGGAAGGGGTCGGGTGATGTGCCCGCGCAGCCTGAGAGCGACAAAGTGACCGTTGGCGTGGCGCAACCGAAAGCAGCCGTCGAACACCGAAGAGCCTTCGCGCAGGCGCCGATCGATCTCGCCCCGCAGATCGTCGTCGGGATGCAGAGCCTGGGAGATGGCACGGAACGGCATGGCCTGACCGGTCGGCTCGAGCCCGAGCAGGCGGTACATCGGCGCCGACCAGTGCACGTGGCCCCGCGCGAGGTTCCAGCGCCAGACGCCGCACCCCGGCAGCGCCTCCGTCAGCTCCTTGGCGAGCGCACCGTCATCGGCGCGCGCGGTGGCCGGGGCGAGATACCAGAGCCCGCCCGCGAGCAGGGCGAGCACGAGGCCGGTCAGCGCAAGCAGGGTGATTTCGAGGCGTGCCGCGCTGTTCCACTCGGCCAGCGCCGCGTCAACCGGCTGGATAAAGGCGAGCTGCGCGTCGGTCTGCGGCACATTGCGGACCGTGACGATGGCGTCGGTGCCGTCGAGCAGCGTGAGGCGCAGCACGCCTGCCTCCGCGCCAAAGGTGGTCAGCGGTTGCTGCGGACCTAGAATCGTGAGCAGGTTTCCCATGCGTGCACCGTCGAGCGGTGCACGCGCCTGGATCGTGCCTTCGGCGTCGGCCAAGAGCGCGCTGCGGCCATCGGCGGTCGCACCCTTGGACAGGCTCTCGGCCAGCGCGCCCTGCCAATTCGCGCTTGAGCTGAGCGTTTTGTCCTTGAGATTGAGGGTGGTGCTGTCCGCAATCAGCGCCAGCTGATGGGTCGCGGCATCGAGTGCCGTGCGCTTGCTGTGGGTAAGTTGGAAGGTGAAGCCGGTCAGCGCGACCAGGACAAAGCCGATGAGCAGTAGCGGCACCAGGCGCCGCAATAGCTCGGCGTTGGGCAGATGGCGGCCGATAATCGCACGGAAATCTTGCCAGTGTGGCCCCGCCAACGCGAATCCGTCATGCGCCGAACGCACCCGCGCCATTCGGTCCCCCTAACGTTCTCCTGCTTCGAGCCGGAGAAGTTGCCGCATCTCCGAATTGCCCTCATCGCATTGGAATCGATGATGGCGTCGTCTGTCCAGAGGAAAGCTGTGGAAATTCGGTTAATAACCCGTTGACAAGGGGGGACTCTAACCGGCGCCAAGGGTCTTTGTGACGATCTCGTAGCTGTCGGTCGACAGCGATTTGGCGGCGAGATCCTGGAGCACCGCCTTGGCGCGAGCCTGTCTGTTCGGCTCGAGAATGCGCCAGCTCTCGAAGGCGCCGAGCAACCGTGCCGCCACATGCGGGTTGAAAGCGTCGATCTCCAGCGCCTGTTCGGCGAGGAGCTTGAAACCCCCGCCGTCGGCGCGGTTGAAGCCGGTGGGATTGGCGTGGGCGAAGCTGCCGAGCAGCGCGCGGATGCGGTTCGGGTTCTTCAGCGAGAATTTCGGGTGGGAGAGCAGCTTGCGCACGGTCTCGACCGAATCGGGCCTCACCGCGCGGGCCTGGACGGCGAACCATTTATCGAGCACGAGCGGCTCGTCCTGCCAGCGCGCATAGAAATCCGCGAGCGCCGCGTCGCGCGCCGGGACATCCCGATGCGAGAGGATGGACAGCGCCGTGATGGCGTCGGTCATGTTTGACGCCTCGCGGTAATGCCGTTCGGCACGCGCGATCTCCGATGCCTCGCCGGTCGCGACCAGCAGATCGAGCGCGGCATTGCGCAAGGCCCGCTTGCCGGCGCTCTCGGGATCGGGCGAATAAGCGCCGCTAGGGCTGGACCTCTCGTAGAGCTCGGCCAAGGCTCCCCTGATCTCATGGCCGATCGCCGCGGCCAACGTCTCGCGCGCGGCGCGCACGGCATCGGTATCGACGTCGCGGGCGAGCTCCCGGGCGATGTCGGATTCGCTCGGCAGCTTGAGGAACTCGGCGCGATAGGCCGGACGCAGCGCGGCATCGCGCGCGGTGGCGGCAAGCGCCTGGGCCAGACGCCCCGCATCCTTGCCCTGGACAGCCTCGGCAGTACCGCGCGCCGCCTTGGTAAGCAGGGTGGTGGCGTAGGTCTGCGCCGCCTGCCAGCGATTGAACGGGTCGCTGTCGTGCGTCATCAGGAACTCGATCTTTTCAGGCTCGAGATTGACGGTGAGGCGGACCGGCGCCGAGAAGCTGCGCAACAGCGACGGCGTGGGCGGCGAGGGAATGTCGCGGAACTCGAACACCTGCTCGCGCTCGGTCACTTCGAGCAAGCCGTCGGTCAGGACCGTGCCGCTGTCGAGCTTCAAGGGCAGCTCGTCGCCGTTCGCGCCGATCAGTCCCACCTTGAGCGGGATCAACATCGGCTCTTTCTTGGTCTGGCCCGGCGTGGGCGGCACGACCTGGCTGACCGAGAGCCGCGCGGTCTTGGCGTGCGGATCGTAATCGAGCGAGCAGGCGAGCTCGGGCGTGCCGCTTTGCGTGTACCACAGCATAAATTGTGACAGATCGCGGCCCGAGACGTCGGCCATCGCCTCGACGAAGTCCTCGACGGTGACCGCCTCGCCGTCATGGCGCTCGAAATAGAGGTCGAGCCCTTTGCGGAAGTCGTCGCGGCCGAGCAGCGTCTGCAACATGCGGCAGACCTCGGCGCCCTTCTCGTAGACGGTCGAAGTGTAGAAGTTGTTGATCTCGATATAGGAGGCGGGGCGCACGGGATGCGCCAGCGGCCCCGCGTCCTCGGGGAACTGGTTGGTCTTCAGCGCCCGGGTATCGACGATGCGCTCGACCGGGCCCGAGCGGATGTCGCCGGTGAATTCCTGATCGCGAAACACGGTCAAGCCTTCCTTCAGGCAGAGCTGGAACCAGTCGCGGCAGGTGACGCGGTCGCCGGTCCAATTGTGGAAATATTCATGCGCGATCACGCTCTCGATCGAGGCGTAGTCGGCGTCGCTCGCGGTGTCGGGGCGGGCGAGCACCAGCTTGTCGTTGAAGATGTTGAGGCCCTTGTTCTCCATCGCCCCCATGTTGAAATCGCTGACGGCGACGATGTTGAACACCTCGAGATCGTATTCGCGGCCGAAGCGCTCCTCGTCCCAGCGCATGGCGCGCTTCAGCGATTCCATCGCCCAGGCGCAGCGATCCTCCTTGCCGGGCTCGACATAGATGGCGAGCGCCACGTTGCGGCCGGAGCTGGTGACGAAGCTGTCCGGCACGCAAGCCAACTCGCCGCCGACCAGGGCGAAGAGATAAGAGGGCTTGGGGAAGGGGTCGTGCCACACGGCGAAGTGCCGGCCGGTGCCGGGGATGTCGCCTCGCGCCACCGGATTGCCGTTCGACAACAGCACCGGGGTCGAGGCGCGATCCGCCTCGATGCGCACGGTGTAGACCGCGAGCACGTCGGGCCGGTCGAGAAAATAGGTGATGCGGCGGAACCCCTCGGGCTCGCATTGGGTGCAATAGGTGCCGCGCGAGCGATAGAGGCCGGACAGCGCGGTGTTGGCGTCGGGGTCGCACAGCGTGACGAGCTCGAGCGTGAAGGGTTGGGCGGGAACCGAGACGATCGAGAGGGAGGTCTGGTCGAGCGCATAGTCCTTCACTGAAAGCGGCTTGCCGTCGAGCGCGAGGCTTTGCAGCTTGAGTGCCTCGCCGTCGAGCACGAGCGGGCGGCCGCCGGTCGCCACCTTGGGGTTCGGCCGCAAGCGGAGCTTCGAGGCGACGCGCGCCGCCTTCGGCTCGAGCGAGACGTCGAGCTCGACCTCCTCGATAAGATAATCGGGAGGCGAATAATCCTTCAGGAGTTTGGCTTTGCGACCGGATTGCTGCATGACGGCGGACCTATCCTTTCGCCGTCGCTCTTAGAGACCTAAGCGCGCGCTGCCAAGCCCGGATATTTGTCGTGCAGCTCGGGCTACTGGGAGACTTCGCTGATAATGCGGCGGGCGATCTGGGCGAGCTTAGTCAGATCCTCGCTCAGATTCTCCGGCTCCTCGTCGGCATATTCGACGAACTCCTCGAGCAGCTTCATGAAAATCGGCGCGCGTACGATGATCTCGGCCTGACGCTCGACTCGATGGGGATCGAGATCGTATTCGGCGCCCGGGACGCGCCAGCCCCCCCAATCGCGCTCGGTGGTCACCACCATGGGATGGGTGCCGGGCTGAGGGTGATGGCCGCACTGCTCGGCGCTCTTCCAGCGATTATGACCGCGCACGATGCGCCAGGCGCCGCCGAGGCCGTTCACCGCGGTGGTCTGGAGGGCCGCGGACTCTTCCTCAAGCTCTTCTTGCGCGAACTCGCGACCCATGCCGCAATCGTAGGTGATCTTGATCGGCTCCTCGCAGCCTTTGACCCATTTCGGCACCACGGCCTCGACATAGGCCCAGGTGCCGACCGGCTTCACGAACACACGCTGCGATTTGTGGTACTTGGCTTTTGCCATGTTGACGTCCCCCAACTCGGGAGCCGAGGCTCCTAAAGCCCAGGATTAGCCGGGAAATGTAAAAATTTTGACCTTGGCGGCGCCGATTGCGGCGAGGAGTTGGTAACCATAAGAGGACCGCGCGAGCTCGCACTCGCGCGGTCCAATCGATCTCTTGGCGATGACGCTGACTAGTTCTTCGTGTCGGCCATCGCATTCTTCGGGGCTGAGCGCGTGCCTTGCCAGTCGACGTGGTACTTGTCCGCCGCGGTGAAATAGCCGGCATAAGTGCCTTCACCTTCGATGCCCGCGAGCGGCCCCACGCCGTTGACGATGACATAGGTGCCTTTGAAGGTCGTGTTGGGCTGTCCGTTCTTCATGATGGTCGTCACCAAGCCGTCGAACTTGACCACCTCCTGGTCGGAGCCCTTTTGGTAGATCACATAGCCCTGATGGGATCCGCTGCCTTGGCGGAGGTCGGCCAGTTCGCGAATGCTCACCGAGAAACCGTCGACGAGCCCTCCAGGATTGACGCTGGTCCCGTTGGACTCGGTCAAGAGCAGCACATGGTTCTCTTGGTCGGGAATTGGCTGGGCGTCCTTCTTGGCGTAGGCCACATCCATGCTGCCCGCGTCCTTGATCTTGTCGGCAAGGGCGCTGGTAGATACGAGACCCGCTAGCGCGACCGCGAGCAGGACGGGAAGTGTTTGTGCGAGCTTGTTGGTCATCATAGCGTTTACCTCTCTGGCAATGAGCGTCGGCAATCGACGATTGCCGGCGAATTGGGGCATGAGAGGCACGGGCCCGCGCCATGGGTGCAGACTAGGATCAGGCTTTGTTCGAGTCCCGAGAGAACGCTGAAAATTTCTGAGATAAGCCTGGGGAGGGTCGATTCCGGGAGCCGCTTAGACCGCCTCGCGATCTGTTGCTAAGGAGGGGCGCCAACCGGCAGCCTGAAGCGCCGACAAGGCGCGCCGAGAAAGGTCGGGCGGGTGGGGATTGACGATGACAATTCCGCCCGGCCTCGCCATGCATTTGATGAGCTGTTCTTTAGCCTCCTCCATGCGCCCGAGGCCGACCAGGGCCATCGTTCGATAGGTATCGGCGCCAGCGAAGTTCGGAGCTTTGCGCAGGCATTCATCTGTTGCTTCCAGAGACTCCTGATAACGCTCGTTACCCCAAAGGACCATGGCGCAGTACAAGTGGTAAAAGGGCGGCGGAAAAGGATTGAGTTC
Organism: uncultured Alphaproteobacteria bacterium; assembly: GCA_963798815.1. Taxonomy (GTDB): domain Bacteria; phylum Pseudomonadota; class Alphaproteobacteria; order Rhizobiales; family Methyloligellaceae; genus Methyloceanibacter. The sequence goes on along the minus strand of CAWCUW010000002.1, from coordinate 881,131 downwards.
CATGGCCCTCTCGGCCGACTCCAAGGCCTCGACGATTTTTCCCGACTCGAACAAGGCATTGGCGAGAAACAGCAGCCCGTCGGCATCGCTTGGCGCGAGTTCGACGGCGCGGCGGGCCGCGGCTAGCGATCCCTTGACGTCGTCTGCATAAATGAGTGCCTGGCTTAGTCCCTGATAGGGTGCAGGCAGGCTGGCGTCGAGCTCGATGGCGCGATTGAACTGGCCTATTAATTCTGCCAAACGCGAAAACGTCCACTCGCCGGTGAATTGAAGCAGCGTGTCGATCAAGTTGATCCAGGCGAGATAGGCCCACGCCGGCGCGTAATTGGGGTCGCGGCGGATCGCCTCCTCGAGATCGGCCCGTCCAGCGCGCGCCGACTTAGGATTGAATTGATGCTTGCGCGCAATGCCGCGCAAAGTCAGCTCATACACATCGAGATCACGCGGACCCTCACCTAAGATAGCGTGCTTTTCAGCCTCAATCATTCCGGCACGGAGGCTGCCGGCGATAGTGATGGCGATCTCGCGCTGTACCCTCGGCGCATTGGCGGCGACGACGGAAAAACTACTGCACCAGGCGATCGATCCTTTTGGCGCATCGACAAGTTGAGCGTTGACAAGGAGCGTGTCGTCGTAGCGTTCGACCGTGCCCTCGACCAAATAGCGCGCTCCCAACTTTTCCCCGATCTCCTGGGCCATCAAGTTCTGATTGGCCAAGGCAAACGATGAGTTCCGCGCAAGCAAACGCAGGTCCCGGTTGCGCGCGAGCTCGTTGACGATCTGGGTGGCGATGCCGATCCCCAGCGCATCGTCGCCCTGAATCGAGTTGAACGGCATGACGGCGAGCGAAGGCCGTTCGGTCCCACGCACGTCATGGGTGCGCTGCGCGGCGACTAAAAGATAGCCCTTGCGCGGGACCGTGCGAAGAATGCGGCGCTCGTCGTCGCCAATGGCTTTGCGGATATCCGCAACGCATTGGGTCAGCGAATCTTCTGTGACGACCACGTCGCCCCACACCTGCTCGATGATTTCGTCCTTGGTAACTAGGCGACCGGCGTTCTCGGCGAGCAGCCGCAGCACAGCGAAGGAGCGCGGACGCAACTCGACGTAGTCACCATCCGCCGTCCGCAAATCGCCGGCGGCAAGATCGACGACATGCAGCGGCAATCTTACCTGTCGCTCAGACCTTTGACGGGCGCTGGTCACGATCAGGCCTCCCATCCAAGGGTTTCAAGCCATTCTGGCCCCTTTTTGGAACGGTTCAAGCACCTTCCTTGTGGGGGAGCGTTTGCGGCAAGGTGACGGGCGTCGTTTCCTGCCTTAAGACGCCCTTCACCATGAGCCCCGAGCAAGACGCCGACATCGCCGCGCCCAAGCTGTTCCTGCCGTCGCGGCGGGCGGGGGCGTTGCTCGCCGCACTCGGCGTGGTCGCGCTCGGCGCGGCGCTCTATCTCCGCTATGCGATCATTCAGAACTCGACGATCGGTGTCGCCTGCGAGGCGGGCGCGGCGACCTTTTTGTGCAGACTGCGCCTCGCGGTGATCTTGATGTTCGCGCAGGACTGCTTCGGCTGGGTGGCGATGATCGCCGCGGGCGTCCAGCTGTGGCGGCCGAACCTCGTGGCCTTCGGCATGGGACTGCTCTTCGCGCTGATGGGCCTCGTGCTGTACAACACGCGCGCCTCCGCGCTGGCGATCGCGCTGCTTGTGCTCAGCCTGGCACGGCCTTCGCCCGCAAGGCGGTAAGCGCGAGTAGCAAGAACAGTCCCGCGAGAACCAGCGCCTGCCAGTTGGCGATCCCCTCATTGGCGATCACGAACAGCGCCGAACCGGTCAGCACGATCGCCGCCGCGATCTCGGCCGCGCCGGGCTTGATCGGCGCGCGCGTGGCGGCAAGGCCGAGCACCGCCAGCGCGATGACCGGGCCCGCGAGCGCGGCGAAAGGGAAGTCCTTGTAGCGCGGATCGAACACCAGCCCGAGCGCCACATGCATGGCGGCGACCGCCGTCGCGGCCAGCAGCGCAGCGAGCACGATCTCGACAAGGTCGTGGCGGCGCCAGCGCGTCGGATCGAGCGCCACGGCAATGCTGGCAAGCCGATCGCCGCGCGCGAGCGAATAGGCGCTAGCGATAGGAACCACCAGAGCCAAAACCAGCATGGCGACCGAGCGCAGCCTGTCGCTCGCCACTTCACCTTCCATCGGCAGGTTGGTCACGGCCAGGCCGAAGCCGAGGCCAACGCCGAGCGCGATGATCGAAGCCGCCGCGTCACGCTGCCAGGAGCGCTCGCGCGTGGGGGCGTCGCGCGATCCAAGCCAGAAGGCGACGAACACCAGAAAGGCGGCGGCGATACCGAGCCCCGCCTTGAGCCGCCAATCCGGGTGGTTCGATACGCTCTGGCCGAACTGGAATTTCGGCTCCCGCCCCTGATCGCTATAAACCCCCCAATAGCCGCCGACCGTCCCTTCCATCGCGCGCTTCCAAGGCTGGTCGAAGGCCTCGATGAGGTTCACCTTCCACCCGTCCCGCTTGGCCGCCGCAACCACGCCGCTCAGGACGCGCGCCTGATTGACCGGGGAGGGGAGTGCCCCTTCGCGCATTCGTCCGGCGCTGGGCCAGCCGACTTCGCCGATCCAGATCTCCTTGCCGGGAAAGGTCGCCTGCACTCTGTCCCGCACCTCCCGCACATGGGCGACGGCATCCTCAGCACTCACCGGATCGTCCTCCCAATAGGGGAGGATATGGATGGTGACGAAGTCCGTCACCGAGGCGAGCTCGGGTGATTTGAGCCAAAATTCCCACACATCGGCATAGGTCACCGGCAGGCCCGCGCGCCGCTTGACCTCCGCCAGATAGGCCCCGACGGTGGCGGGAGCGAGCTCGCCCCTGAGCAGCGTCTCATTGCCGACGATGAGCGCCTTGACCGTTCCGGGATAGCGGCGGGCGAGGTTCAGCGCCGCTTCGATCTCACGGCGATTGTCGGCGCGGTTCCGTCCGAGCCAGATACCTTGCAACACGGTCAGGCCCTGGGCCTCGGCAAGCGCCGTGATCCGCCCCTGCGCTCCCTTCGCCGAATAGGTCCGGACGCACGAGGTGAGCGCCGAAAGCTGCCGCAAATCCTCGGCGATCTGCGCGTCGGCGATGCGGAGATCCCCCGCGAATGGCGCCTGATCGTCATGGAACGGAGCATAGGAGATGCACGTTAGTTTCTCTCCCGGACCGAGTGGCGAAGGCGGCATGGCGACTGGCCGTCCCAAGCCGTACCAGGCGAGGGCGATCGCGCAGGCAATTAGGGTAAACAGTCCAAGGGAGCGGAGCATGGTGAGCGTTGGATCGAGGGGGATGCGACGAATAGCAGCTTCGCCGGTCCCCTTGAACCAAATCCTCTGGTTTGTGCGCGTGCGAAGTGATAAATATGAGTCCTGCCGTCCGGCCGCCAATATTTCGCGGTCTTATGCGTAAAATGACCCATTCCTGCGTTGGGCCCGTTTCCATGCTGCGCTGCAACCTTTCGCCGGCCGCCGCTCTCATAGCGTGTGGCATTTTTGTTATGTCCGCCTCCGCCGCTTTTGCCCAACAACCGGGCGGTGACCAGAAGCCTCCGGAACAGGCGCAAGGCGAGCAGAAGTCCGACGACAAGGCCGTCAACGATCAGAAGGCGGCCGAGCAGGCGGCGCAGCAGGAAGCTGCCAAGGCCATCGAGGAATATAAAGAGGCGGCGGCCAAGCTATCGAGCTCCGCCGGCGCGCCCGAATGCGTCTGGACCGGACGGCGCATCGCCAGTCTGCTCTGGCGCGACGACATCGACACGGCTCGCCGCTACATCGATCTCTACGATCGCTTCAACTGTTCGGCGGAGCATCTGAAGCTCGTGTTTCGCTGCGTGATTGAACAAGGACCCATCGATCCAAAGGCTGCCGACCGGCTCGCGTCCCGTGTCCACGACTGCTGGATCGCCCCACAAGGAGAGACCACGGCATCCAGCCAAGCTACGGTCGGCGCGACAACAAAAGCGGGAACAATCCCCAATTGATAAGGGTTTAGGGAGGGGACTGCGGATTTCTCTGCGGCTACGGCCAAGGGGGACAGGGCAGACCGACTTTCCAACGCTGAGATTTCAACACAATGCGCAACGTTATGGTCGCCGTTGTGGTCGCTCTTGCGACCGCACTTCACGCTTCGGTGTGGCTGCTCATGCATGAGCAGGTGACGCCCCCCAACGCGGACGGGGTGCTGGCCTCCATTTCATTCTCTCCCATCAACCCGAAACATGACGGCGAGATTGACAAGACGAGCGAGGCGCAGATCAGGTCCGACCTCGCGGCCGTCGCGCCCTATACGCGCGCGGTCAGAACCTACAGTGTAAGCAACGGTCTCGACCGCGTGCCGCAGCTCGCCTCAGAGGTCGGCTTGCGCGTCACGCTCGGCGCATGGATCGACGAGCGGAAGGACCAGAACGACCGCGAGGTCGAGCGCGCGATACAGTTGGCCAATCAGTACCGCAACATCGACAGCATCGTGGTCGGCAACGAGACCGTGTTCCGCGCCGAGCAATTGCATGCGGGCGATCCGGAATACGACGCCAATCACACCGTCAAGGATCTGATCGCGAAGATCCAGCAAGTGAAACGCGAGGTTCGCGTGCCGGTCACCACCGCGGAGGTGCCGAATGTCTGGCTCGAATATCCCGAGCTGGCGTCTGCCGTCGATTATCTCGCCGTGCACATCTTGCCCTATTGGGAAGGCATTCCCGGCTCGCAGGCGGTTGACCATGCCCTCAACGGCTACGAGCGTCTGAGGCAGGCCTATCCGGGGAAGCGCATCGTGATCGCCGAGTTCGGCTGGCCGAGTGCGGGGCTCAATCGCAAGGACGCGGTGCCGAGCCCGCTCACCCAGGCCGAGGTGGTCCGCGATTTTGTGACGCGCGCCGACGCCATGGGCATCGACTATTCGATCGTCGAGGCGTTCGATCAGCCCTGGAAAACCAACGAAGGAAGCGTCGGTCCCTATTGGGGAATCTTCAACGCCGATCGCCACTTGAAGTTCTCGCTTGCCGGCACCGTCGAGGAGCCGAACTTTTTCCTCAAGGTGATCGCGGCGCTGGCCATCGGCGGCTTGCTGTCGATCCCGATCTTCACCATCCCGCGCGTGGCAATCGCGCAAGCCGGCGTGCTGGCGCTCACTGCTCAGGTCATCGGCGCCTGGTCGGCCAATCTCGTCGATTATTGGGTCACGCATTATTTCGTGCTCGGCTCGCAAGTTGCGCTGTTCGTCGGCGGCGGCTTGCTCGTGCCTTTGATCATGATCATGAAGCGGCGCATCGAGGAGCTTGCGGCCATCCTGTTCGGGACCAAGCCCGCACGGCTGCTGGCACCGGGGGCCTCCCTCCCGGAGACGCTGCCGTTGGTCTCGATCCACATTCCGGCCTATCGCGAGCCGCCGGAGATGCTCCGGCAGACGCTCGACAGCGTGGCGCAGCTCGACTGGCCCAATTTCGAATGCGTGGTGGTGATCAACAACACGCCGGACCCCGCGGCGTGGGAGCCGATCGAGCAACACTGCCGGGTGCTTGGGCCGCGCTTCAAATTCGTGCGCGCCGACCGGCTCGACGGATTCAAGGCCGGTGCGCTCAGGCTCGCGCTCGAACATACCGCGCCGGAGGCCGAGATCATCGGCGTGCTCGACGCCGACTACGTGGTCCGCCCGGACTGGCTCAAGGATCTCGTGCCGGCCTTCGCCGATCCCGCGGTCGGTCTGGTGCAGGCGCCGCAGGACCACCGCGACGCCTCGCGCAGCATCATGCAGGTGGCGATGAACCGGGAATATGCCGGCTTCTTCGATATCGGCATGGTGGAGCGGAACGAGGCCAACGCCATCATCGTGCATGGCACGATGTGCCTGATCAGGCGCGAGGCGCTTGTTGCCGCCGGCAGTTGGTCGAGCGACACCATCGTCGAGGATGCCGATCTCGGACTCACGCTGCTCGAGCGTGGGTGGCGCGCGCATTACACCCAGCATCGTTACGGCTGGGGACTGTTGCCGTCCGACTTCGCCGCCTATAAGCGGCAGCGCCATCGCTGGGCCTATGGCGGCATGCAGCTGATCAAGAAGCACTGGCGCGCGTTCCTGCCGGGGGGCAGCCGGCTCACGCCCCAGCAACGCAGCCAATATCTGTTCGGCTGGCTCACCTGGCTCGGCGCGGAGGCGCTCGGTGTGGTGATCGCCGTTCTCAACCTGATCTGGATGCCGCTCGTCGCGTTTCTGGGCATTGCCGTGCCCGAGGCGGTGCTGACGCTACCGGTGCTGGCGACCTTTGCGGTCATGCTGCTGCACTTCATGGTGCTTTACCGCACGCGGGTGCGGGCGCCGATCTTCGCCTCGCTCGGCGCGGCGCTATCGGCGATGGCCTTGCAGTTCACCGTGGGACGTGCCGTGGCCGATGGAGTGATCAAGGACGGATTGCCTTTCGTGCGCACGGCGAAAGGCGGCGCATGGGGCTGGAGCCGAACGTTCCCCGCCATGTGGGAACTGGTGCTGGGCTGCCTGCTCATGCTGGGCTCGCTGACGCTGCACTACACCAACGAGCAGCGGGTGTACGAAATCTCGGTATTCAGCGCCGTGCTATTCGTGCAGAGCCTGCCGTTCCTCGCCGCCGTGGCGCTGGCGGCGATCGAGCGCACCCCGTTCAACGAGTTCGCCACTTGGCGCCGACTTGTTTCGCTCTCGACCAACCGGCCGCGGCTGCCGCGCGGGCCCGCGCCGACCGCTGGCCCGCCGACCGGCGGCAATGTTGGGGTCGTGCCCTAGTCAGACGGGAATCCTCTTCTCGTACTCCGCCTCCATCCTGGTGACGGTGGTCCAGAAGGGGCGGGGCTCATCGCCGTTGAGGACATCGGTCAGAATGTCGAGATGGCTGTGCCAGCCGCTCGACACGCCGACCATCATCTTGCGGTCGGCAAGGTCGCGATGCGTTAGGACAAGAAGCACGTCTTTTCCCTTCGGCGTGAGCTCAAAGGTGACCTCGCCCGCCTTGCCGAAGGTGAAGCCCAACCGGCGCGGGGGCTCGCAGGCGGTGATGATTCCCTGCATGCGCACGCCGGAAACCTTATCCTTGTACTTTGCCGGGGGAGTCTTCTCCGCCGAGAGATCAGCATGGTGGAAGATAAACTCTACGCTTCCGCCAACACGAAGATCCATCTCGCCGGTGGCGAACCATCTACCTCGCTTCGCCGAGTCGGTGAGATAGTCCCAGACCCGCTCGATCGGTCCCGGCAAGAGTTCGTTCTAGCCGTACCGTTCTTGTTTCGGTGACGACGCCATACTCGTTCATCGCTTGCTCCTTCTCGTTTGCTTGTCGGGTTTGCGAAGTTCGCGTTCCAAATCGTCGAGCCGCATGGTCCAGAAGCGCTCATAGAAGCTCAGCCAATCGTGGGCCTCGGCGAGACGCTTGGGTTCCAGCTGGCACATATGAGTCCGTCCCTCAATTCGTCGCCTGACGAGTCCGGCCTGCTCCAACGCTTTGACGTGCTTGGAGGCCGCGGCGAATGACATGCGAAAGGGATTGGCGAGCTCGCCGATGCTGCGCTCGGCAAGCGTCAGGCTGTGGAGCATCGCCCGCCGCGTCGGATCGGCAAGGGCGTGAAACACAGCGTCGAGATGCTCGGCTTGATGTTCAACCATGTGGTTGAATATATCTGGGCGTCCGCAGATTGTCAACCGAATGGTTGAATAATCTAATCGCGAGCTTAGTCCAGGTCGATCTTGCGCAAGCGGAGCGCGTTGCCGACCACCGAGACGGACGAGAAGCTCATCGCCGCCGCGGCGATGATCGGCGAGAGCGTGACGCCCAAGAATGGGTACAGCACGCCCGCCGCGACCGGCACGCCGAGCGCGTTATAGACGAAGGCAAAGAACAGGTTCTGCTTGATATTGCCCATGGTGGCGCGGGCGAGGTTGATGGCGCGCACCACGCCGCGCAGATCGCCCTTGAGCAATGTCAGCCCGGCGCTCTCCATCGCCACGTCGGCGCCGGTGCCCATGGCGATGCCGACATCGGCCTTGGCCAAGGCTGGCGCGTCGTTGATGCCGTCGCCGGCCATGGCCACGACCTTGCCCTGTCGTTGTAAGCCATCGATCAGCGAAAGCTTGTCCTCCGGCCTTAGCCCTGCGCGAACTTCGTCGATGCCGAGTTTGGCGGCGACCGCCTTGGCGGTGGTCTCGTTATCCCCGGTCGCCATGACGAGCTTGAGGCCCAAAGCGTGGAGCTTGGCGATGGCCTCCGCGGCGGTGGGCTTGATCGGATCGGCGACGGCGAGGAGTCCAGCAAGTCTGCCGCCGACGACCAGAAACATCACCGTCTGGCCGTCTTTGCGCAGCGCCTCGGCGCGAGAGGCGAGCGGCGCGGCATCGATGCCGACTCCTTGCAGCAGCCGCTGATTGCCGAACAACACCTGTTTTCCTTCCAGCCGTCCTTTGACACCCTGGCCGGTGACCGAGGCGAAATTCTCGACCTTGGGCAAGGCGATCCCGCGCTGCTCGGCCGCAAGCAGAATCGCCTGGGCGAGCGGATGCTCGCTGCCGGCTTCGATCGCCGCGGCGAATTTGAGCACGTCGGTGTCGCTGAACCCTTGCGCCGCCTCGACCGCGGTGAGGGTGGGCTTGCCGAGTGTCAAGGTGCCGGTCTTGTCGACGACGATGGTATCGACGGCGGCGAGACGCTCCAGCGCCGCGGCATTGCGCACCAGCACCCCTGCTTGGGCGCCGCGCCCGGTGGCGACCATGATCGAGATCGGCGTGGCCAGGCCGAGCGCGCACGGACAAGCGATGATGAGCACGGCCACGGCCGCCACCAGCGCATAAGCGAGCTGCGGCGCCGGTCCGAAAAGCAGCCAGGCCGCGAAGGCGAGCAGCGAGGCAGCGATCACGGCCGGTACGAAATAGCCTGATACGGTATCGGCAAGCGCCTGGATCGGCGCGCGTGAGCGCTGCGCGTCGGCGACCATGGCGACCACTTGAGCGAGCGTGGTTTCCGCGCCGGTGCGATCGACCCGCATGTCGAAGCTGCCGGTGCCGTTCAGCGTGCCGCCGGTCACGCGGTCGCCGGCCTGCTTCTCCACGGGAACCGGCTCGCCTGTGAGAAGAGACTCATCGACGGCGCTGTGCCCCTCGATGACGGTGCCGTCGATGGGGACCTTGTCGCCGGGCCTCACGCGCAACACATCGCCGACCTTGACCGAGGCGAGCTCCACCGTCTCGGTCTTGCCGCCTTTCAGCACGCGCAACGCGGTCTTGGGCGCAAGGTCTAGCAAAGCGCGAATGGCGCCGCCGGTCTTCTCGCGGGCCCGAAGCTCGAGCACCTGGCCGACCAACACGAGCGTGACGATGACGGCGGCTGCCTCGAAATAGGTCGGGACCAGGCCATGCGCGTCGCGCATGGCGGCCGGGAAAAGTCCCGGCGCGAGCGTTGCGACCAGGCTGTAGAGAAACGCCGCGCCGGTGCCGAGCGCGATCAGGGTAAACATATTGAGCCAGCCCGAGCGCAGCGAGGCGAAGCCACGCATGAAGAATGGCCAGCCGCACCACAGCACCACCGGCGCGGCGAGGGCGAGCTTCAGCCATTGCTCGGCCTGCGGCGCGAGGAAGGGCAGGAGGCGCACGCCGAACATATGCGAGCCCATGTCGAGGGCGACGAGAGCGAGCGATAGCGGCGCGGCGACCCACAGCCGGCGCGTAAAGTCGATCAGCTCCGCATTGCCGCCGTGCTCATGTTCCGGCGGCACGCCCATCGGCTCGAGCGCCATGCCGCAGATCGGGCAAGGTCCGGGACCCTCCTGTACGATCTGCGGATGCATCGGGCAGGTGTAGAGCGTGCCTTTCGGCAGCGGCTTCGCTCCCCCGGACTTATCGAGATAACGATCGGGATCCGCCGCGAATTTGCCGCGGCAGCCATCGGAGCAGAAATAATAGGTCTGTCCGCCATGCGCGTAAGATGGCTTGTCCGCATTGGGATCGACCGTCATGCCGCAGACGGGATCGGTCACCATTTGCATTTCCGCGCGGTTCATGCCGTCAGTCCTGGTCAAACCCCTCGTCGGCGCGCTGCCCGCACCTGCTCTCGATGGGCCCGGGAACTATTAACAGGAGCCCGGTTACGTTCCCATTGTCATCGGAGGTTTGTGATGAAAATCTAACCAGGTCGAGTCGTCGCTTAGGACTCGGCTATATGGGTTCTGCGTCTCGCCGCCGCCATAGGATCTCACGACATGCTGAAGGGGCTTCTGGTCGTTATCCTGCTCGCCATTGCCGCCGTCGGCGGCGTGGCAGCCGGCTATTATCTGTGGGGCATCCACAAAGATTGGTACGCCGTCGATATCGCCAAGCTCGGGCCGGGCGCGGAGAACGATCTGATCCGCTACGGCAGGGACCTGATCGTCAACACGCCCAAGCATCTCGGCAAGAATGCCGTCAATCCCGCCATGCGCTATGCCGGCAACGATCTCGCCTGCCAGAACTGCCACCTGAACGCCGGCCTCCAGCCTTTCGCCGCGCCCTTCATCTCGACCTTCGCGACCTTTCCCATGATGGTCGACGACCAGGTGCTCACGCTAACGCATCGCATCAATGGCTGCATGCGGCGGAGCATGAACGGCAAGGACCTGCCGCCCGAGAGCCGCGAGATGGAGGCGCTGATCGCCTATTTCAAATTCGTCGGCAAAGGAACGCCTGAGGGCGTGCGCATCGCCGGGATGGGGCTGAGGCCGATCGCCTCGCCGACCGAACCGCCTGACGCACGGCGCGGCGAGACCGTCTACGCCAAGCTCTGCGCCAGCTGTCACAAGGAGGACGGTCAGGGCGAGCCGCGCATCCCGCCGGCGATCGGCTATGCGATTCCGCCGCTTTGGGGAGAGGCGAGCTTCAATGCCGCCGCCGGCATGGCCAAGACGGCCTATGCGGCCTCCTACATTCGCGACAACATGCCGTTCGGCATCACCTATCTGGTCCCGGTGCTGACCGTGCAGCAGGCCTGGGACGTCGCGGCCTATATCATTTCGAAGCCGCATCCCGCCGCGACGCCGGAAACCGCGTCCGAGCTGGATTGAGGCAGCGGCCTCGCGTCCCTCGTCGGGGGAGGCGCAAGGTCGCCTTTAATGCACTGCCGCGGTTATGCTGAAGCTGTCGCGGCCCGGTTGCCATTCGGTGCCGTCGCGCGGTGCAGCTTCGCCAACGAGGCGATATGCAGCACGATCGACAGCGGCACCAGATAGACGGGAATCAACACCATCGGCAGCATCGTCATCAGTTCGCTGTTAGGTTGGACGTCGATCGGTTGGATTAGAGAAGGCGACGTTATGAAGCCCGTCGTCACAGCGACGACGAGATCCAGGATTCCGAACACGTTCCATGCCATGACGAGCCTTGCGGTATTGTGAGGCGCTCGAGCATAGGCGAGGCCGACGACCGGAGCGAGCAGGCCGATGACGATGTCGCCTATACCGGCAGGCCAGGCGAACAGGGCCGGCAGCCTTCCCGCAACGTAGAGAATGAGGAAGATCACGCCGAGGGCGCGGTAAAGCTGCACGCCGATGAGCCATGGCTGCGGCACGGCATCGATGATGCGCGCCACCGCGTCGGATCGCCAAAGCAGCAGGCTGCCGATCAGGATCGGCAGTACGATGCCGTATTGGATGGTGGGGATGGCGCTTGCCTCGGCGTGGTAGACGCCCATCGCCGCCAGCGCGATCGACAGGGCAAGCCAGCCGATGAGCATTGCGGCCGAGAGGCGGAATGCCCGCGTCCTTTCCGCCGTGGGCCAAGCCGCGTCGGCCAGGCCGCGATTGAGCCCGTAGAGGATGGCGGTGATCGTCGCCAGGGTGCCGGCGAAGACGAAATATGGGAGATACACAGGTATAGCCATGAGACGCCTCCTTCGGTGTTAGGCCGTCTATGCCTATAAAATTGCAAGTGACTTGTCAATACATAGTCACTTGACAATAGGAAGGGACATGCTAGATGGCCGGCATGGCTGGCGGTTATGATCAAAAAGAGTGCCCGGTGGCGCGGGCGCTGGATGTGATCGGCGAGAAATGGTCGCTGCTGATCCTGCGCGACCTGTTCCGCAAGGGGCCGCTGCGGTTTCAGGCCTTCGAGGCGGGATTGCCGGGCATCGCGCCGAACACGCTGTCGGCCCGGCTCAAGATGCTGGAGGCTCAAGGGGTGATCGCCACGCGGCTCTATGAGAGCCACCCGCCGCGCTACGAATATCTCCTGACCGACAAGGGCAAGGCGCTCGGTCCGGTGCTGAAGGCGCTCTACAATTGGGGCGATCGCTGCGGCTGAGGCCGTCTTGCGTCCGCGGCGCCCGCGCGCCATGTTCACCCTTTGAATCGCTTCGAGAGCCTAAGCCGTTGAAATCTGACTCACACCGCTTCTGCGTCGCGCCGATGATGGAGTGGACCGACCGCCACTGTCGCTATTTCTTGCGGCTGATCTCGCGGCGGACCTTCCTCTATACCGAGATGGTGACGGCGGAGGCCGTGCTCTACGGCGACCGCGGCCGCGTGCTCGGGTTTTCGCGCGAGGAGCATCCGGTCGGGCTCCAGCTTGGCGGCAGCGATCCTAAGAAGCTCGGCGAGGCGGCGAAGATCGGCGCCGATTACGGCTATGACGAGATCAATCTCAATATCGGCTGTCCGTCTGACCGGGTGCAGTCCGGACGGTTCGGCGCCTGCCTGATGGCCGAGCCCGACCTTGTCGCCGCCTGCGTCGCAGCGATGGGCGAAGCGGCCTCGCTCCCCATCACCGTGAAGTGCCGCATCGGCATCGACGACCAGGACGCGGAGGAAAGCCTCGATCGTTTCATCGATGCCGTCGCCGCAGCGGGCGCGCGGACCTTCATCGTGCATGCGCGCAAGGCCTGGCTGAAGGGACTGAGTCCCAAAGAGAACCGCGACGTGCCGCCGCTCGACTACGGCCGGGTGGTGCGCTTGAAGGCGCGCCGGCCCGAGCTCGAGATGGTGCTGAATGGCGGGATCGAGTCTTTCGCCAGCGCGAGGACTCATCTCGGCGAGGTCGACGGCGTCATGCTGGGACGCGCGGCCTATGCCGATCCCTATCTCTTGGCCGAAGTGGATAGCGCGCTGTTCGGCGCTAACGACACGCCGCCATCGCGTCTCAATGTGCTCGACCGTTTCGTGCCTTATGTCGAGGCTCAACTGGCGCGGGGCGCGCGCCTCAACCAGATGACACGGCATATGCTCGGCCTGTTCCACGGCCAGCCGCGCGCGCGCGCCTTCCGGCGGCATCTCGCCGAGAATGCGCATCTGGAGGGGGCCGGGATCGAGGTGTTGCTGGCGGCGCGGCGCATCATTGCGCGCGAGGAGCGCGTCGCGATCGCTGCTGAATAGGGTGATGCGTCGGGCTCTAGCCCATCTCGTCATGCCGGGCACCGCAGGTCGTATCTGCCGACCCAAGTCCGTGCCCGGCCATGACGAATTCCAAACGTCTACTCAGCTCGTTTCGCGTAAGGGCTTTCTCCGCTCGGCGAGAGCGATGAGGCCCGGAATGTCGAGGAAGCGGGCGGTCTGGCCGCAATAGTCGCGATAGGGCGCGCCGTAGAGCCGCGTGAGCCAGTCCTCCTCCACCAGCGCCATCATGACATAGGCGCCGATCATCACCGTGGACAGCACGATGGTGTAGATCGAGTTGGCGCCGATGCAAAGGCCGACGAGCCCAATGATCGACGCGGTGTATTGCGGGTTGCGGCTGAAGCGATAAAGGCCGCCCGTCACCAGGCCGTCGGCGCCGCAATAGGTATTGCCGAGGCCAAGATTGAAATAGCCGCAGACGGTGATTAAGAGACCGATCAGCCCAAGCGGCAGACCTGGAATGAAGCGGGTCCAATCGAGCAAGGGCGTAGAGTTCCAGTCGAGCACGGCGACCACGAAGGTCAGCACCATGCCGCCGCGAAACAATCCCCAAAAGGTCAGGCTTTGCCAGCTGCCGGGCTCGGGCGTCGGCCAGATGCGGAAGGGGGGAGCGAGCAGCGTGCGCAGCAGAAGCAGATCCAGCGTGACGCCGGCGATGAGGCCCGTCGCGAAAACCAAATCGGTGAAGGACAAATCGATCATGGCGCGCGGGCAAAAAAGCAGAATTCGCTTTGCAGATTTGCGACAGCGCGCTGACGGTTCTGTGTCGGCGGTGGCCCGTCTAGATCTTCTGGTTGTACGCGCCGACCTCGGGATGCTTGGCGAGTTCGGCGTCGAGCGCGGCGAAGATCGCGCGCATATTCGCTTCGGAGGTTGGGCTCTCCACCACCACGACCAGCTCCGGCTTGTTGGAAGAGGCGCGGACGAGGCCCCAGGTGCCGTCGTCGAGCACGATCCTGATGCCGTTGACGGTGATGAGCTCGCGGATCTTTTGGCCGGCCAGCGTGCCGCCCTTGGCGGCGAGGTCCTCGTAATGCTTCACCACGCGGTCGACCACGCCGTATTTCAACTCGTCGTCGCAATGCGGCGACATGGTCGGCGATTGCCAGGTGCGCGGCAGCTCGTTCTTCAACTGGGCGAGGGTCTTGCCGGGGTTGCGGTCGAGCATGTCGAGCACGGCGAGCGCCGCCACCAGGCCGTCATCGTAGCCGCGACCGATCGGCGGATTGAAGAAGAAATGGCCCGACTTCTCGAAGCCGACCAGGGCGCCGGTCTCGTGGCTGTAGCGCTTGATGTAGGAATGGCCGGTCTTCCAGAACTTGGTGGTGGCACCGTGCTGCTTCAGCACCGGATCGGTGAGGAACAGCCCGGTGGATTTCACGTCGGCGACGAACAGCGCGCCCGGATTGCGCGCGGCGATGTCGCGGGCGAGCATCACACCGACCTTGTCGGCGAAGATGGCTTGGCCCTCGTTGTCGACCACGCCGCAGCGGTCGCCGTCGCCGTCGAAGGCAAGGCCGAGATCGGCGCCATGCGCGAGCACGGCGTCGCGCGTCGCGTTCAGCATGTCGAGATCTTCGGGGTTGGGATTGTGGGCGGGGAAGGTGTAGTCGAGCTTGCAATTGAGCGGGATGACGGTGGCGCCGAGCTCGGCCAGAACGCGCGGGGCGAAGGCGCCGGCCGTGCCATTGCCGCAGGAAACGACCACCTTCGGGGAGCGCAGCAATTTGGGTCGCGCCAGAAGATCGGCCATGTAGCGTTCGGGCATGTCGGGCACGAAGATGTAGCGGCCGGCGTGGTCCTGCGGCGTGAATTTCGCGTTGAGCACGATCTCCTTGAGCGCGGTCATGTCGTCCGGCGCGAAGGTGAGGGGGCGTTCCATGCCCATCTTGATCCCGGTCCAGCCATTGTCGTTGTGGCTGGCGGTGACCATGGCGACGCCTTCGACTTCGAGGGCGAATTGGGCGAAATAAGCCATAGGCGAGAGCGCCAAGCCGATATCGTGCACCTCGGCGCCGCCGGCCAGCAGTCCCACGGTCAATGCGGCTTTCACCGCGGCGGAGTAGGAGCGGTAGTCATGGCCGACCACGACGCGCAGCTTCACGCCGCGTTCGCGCATCAGCGTGGCAAGGCCAAGGCCGACGGCTTCGAGCCCGAGCAGATTGATCTCCTCGGGGTAGAGCCAGCGCGCATCGTATTCGCGAAAACCGGTCGGCTTGACGAAGAGCAGGCGCTCGAATTCGGCGGTATTGGCAACGAGATCTTGGCGCGGCTTTGGAAACATGCTCCCTCTTAAGCGATTTTGCCCGGCTGACCAACAGCGAGCGGCCGGTGAAGTTCCGAGTTGGTAAAGCTGTTAGGCTGGCGCAGAGCGAACCTTCTTAATGCAAGCGAGTTGCAAGCGAAAAGAAAACTTGCGCCACGGACATAACATCTCTAGGTGCGACTCATTCACCCCTGTCCCGCGGCCAATGCCGGCCGCAACCGACTAGCGCGAGCTTTGCCGTCATGAAGCAGGTCATTAGGCTGGCCCTTGGCGGCATTGCCGTCGGCGTGCTGGTGCTCGCGCTCAAATATGCGGCCTATCGCGTCACCGGCAGCGTGGCGCTTTATTCCGACGCGGCGGAGAGCATCGTCAATGTCGCCACGGCGGTGGCGGCCTTCTTCGCCGTGCGCTTGAGCGCGGTGCCCCCCGACGCCAACCATCCTTATGGCCACCACAAGGTCGAATATCTATCGGCGGTGATGGAGGGCGTGCTGATCGTGGTCGCCGCGCTCGCCATTCTGCGCAAGGCCTATCTCGGCTATTTCGAACCGCAGCCGATCGACGCGCCAGCGCTGGGTCTGGCGATCAACGGTTTGGCTACCGTCATCAATGTAGCGTGGTGCGTCCTGCTGTTTCGCGTCGGGCGTAAGCGTCGCTCGCCGGCGCTGCTCGCCGATGCGCGTCACCTGTTCACGGATGTTGTCACCTCGCTTGGCGTGTTGGTCGGCGTCGCGCTGGTCGCCTTCACCGGCTGGCTGGTGCTCGATTCGATCATTGCCGCTCTGGTCGCGCTGCACATCCTGTGGTGGGGGTGGGTGCTGATGCGGCAGTCGATCGGCGGATTGATGGACGAGGCGGTGTCCAAGGACGTGCTGGAGAAGATCCGCCAGGCGATCTCCAAGGAGGCGGAAGGCGCGCTCGAGGCACACGACTTGCGCACGCGGCATGCCGGGCGAACCATTTTCGTCGAGTTCCACTTGGTGGTGCCCGGCACGATGAGCGTCGACGACTCCCATGCCATCTGCGACCGCATCGAAGCCGCGCTCAAGGATGATGTGGAGGGCACCGTGGTGACGATTCATGTGGAGCCGGAAAACAAAGCCAAGCTCCACGGCGGCGTGCCGGTGGTCTGATCGCCGCTACTGCACCAGCACCAATTCGCGACCCTGCATCTGGAAGCTCTTCAGCCGGCTCAAGAAACTCATGCCGAGCAGATTGGTGTCGAGCGCGCCCTTCTCGGCGACGGCGGCGGGCACGTTGCGCACCAAGATGTCGTCCACCCGCACGCGATCGAGCATCACCGGCGCCACCCGCGACACGCCGTTGGCGGTCTGGGCGAAGCCGGAGTAATCGAGGCTATGTGGCGAGAGGCCGAGCCGGGCGGCGTCCTCATAGGTCAGCACCACCAGCGTGGCGCCGGTATCGGCCATGAAGCTCGCCGGCCGGTCGTTGATCGCTGCATCGAGAATGAAATGCCCGCGCGGATCCGCCCTCAGCCGCACCTCGCGCGCGAAGCTCGGCGACGACTTCGTCGCGTTCTCTTGGCGTGCCACAGGCGAGGGAGCAGTCTCTGCACCAGGGCCCAGCGCGGCCCTGATGTCGTCGAAAAAATAGAACAGGCCGAAGCCGGTGAGCGCCACCGCGCCCCAGAGCGCCGCTTCGTGCAGCACATGTTTCGATGCCGAACTCATCGCCTGTCGCTCCGCAACGCACGGCAACGCCGCGCGGATCAGCCCCGCAGCGTGAGGAAATCGCCGGAAAACTCATAGGAGCGCAGGCGGCTTAAGAAACTCATACCGAGCAGGCTCTGGGCCAGCGTGCCCGGTTGGGCGACCAACGCATCGACATCCTTACGGTCGAGTGGGCCGATGGCGACCCCCTTGAGGCGGACCCGCGCCGCCATGGTGCGGCCATTGGCGGTGATCACCGGCACGCGATAAGTCAGCCCGTCAATGTCGATGCCGGCGGCCTTGGCATCCTCGGGCGTGAGCACGATGGTCGAGGCGCCAGTATCGACGATCATCGACATCGACTTGCCGTTTACTTTGGTGGTGGCATTGAAATGCCCGTCGAGGCGCTTTCTGATGCGGACCTCGGTGAGCCCACCCGAGCTCTGCTCGACGGTCATGGCGCTGCCGGGCAAGAGTTCGCCGACGACGCGCGCCGCGATCGGCATCAGATCGTCCTTGTAGGCGTAGACGGTGACGAGGCCGAGGCCGAGCGCAAGCCATGTCGTGGCATCGCGGACCATCGCGCCTATCCGCCCGCGATAGCTGCCCAGCATGCCGCCGCCGACAAACACGGCGAGTGCGAGCAGCAGCGCCACGTAGCCGAAGGTCGTGCTGTCGAGCCCGGCGATCATGCCGCTCTCGTTCGACACGAGCAGCATGGCGGCGAGCGCGAGGATGAACAGGGCAGCCCAGGTGGTCACGCGCCTAGCCTTTCGCTTCTTCGAGCCGCTCCATCCGCATAGGCAGGACAGCCATGACGGCGCGCCGCTCGGCATCGCTCATCCCCGCCCAGCCGGCGATCTCCGCGATCGTGCGGCCGCAGCCGATACAAAGGCCGCTCTCGTGGTCGAGCAGGCAGATATTGACGCACGGCGTTTCCAAGGAAGGTTTCGCCCGGCTGCTGGTCCCGATCCGAATGTAGGGATTGGTGGGGTCGCGGGCAATTGCGCGCGGAGGAACTCCAAGCCGGCTAGCGCGAACCTCCGAACAGCCACTGGAAAGGCCCGACTCCCGATCCGTATCCGGGCTGTGCCGAGTTCCGCTTCGGTATCTGGGTGGCGGCAAAGTATCCAGCGGGATCCGGGCCCCTGACGATGACCGTCGTGTCAGCCATGCCCCTGGCGTCCACCAGTTGATACAGCGTGGCGGCGTTGGTCAGGGAGAGGCGCACGCAGCCATGCGATACCGGCGTGCCGAGGCCCGGGTGGTTCGAGCCATGCACGGCGTGGCCGCGCGAGGTGAAGAAGATCGAGTTGGGCATCCCGGCATTGTCCCACTCCTTGGAGTAATGCATCGCCTCCATGCGGAACGGCTTATAGGTGCCGGGCGGCGTGGAGTAGACGGTGGCGCCGGTGGAGACAGGCCAGCGATAGGCGACCTTGCCGTCGACCGTGACGGTCATGGTCTGGGTCGGCTTGTCGATCTGGATGAGAATGGTGGCGTGCGCGGGTTGGCTCGCCGCACAAGCCAAGCCAACCACGAGCAACATGACGGCGAAAAGCCGGAGCCGATTCATGTCTGCCGATTTCCCTCTTGGGCGCCGGAAGGCGCCCGGATATGCTTAAGTCTAGCAGCGACAAAGCCACTCGTCACCCGCTCGACAAGCCGCCAAGCGCTTGATTGAATTCGTTTCGTTGCCTTAAAAAAGGCCGCCGGCGGTGCATTGTGACAGTCAGGCGACGCGTTTTTGTCTTCCAATTTCTGTCTGGAGATGAGCCGCGGACTGCCAGAAACTAAGGAGGGGGTCGTGTGTCTGGGTGGGCGCACTCGGTCGCCGTAAGGCCGCCGGAGCCGGACTTTGATGTTCGGTTGGGGTTCGATTCCTCACCCCTCCGCCAAAATTCTTCGTACGCGTCATCGTATGATCCTTCAGCATGAGTGTCCGCAAACTAGACTTGCCATCGATCGTCGGGCGGATCCGGGCGCCGGCGCGGAAGGGTGCCGAGCCCAGTGTCGAGCCTGACGCCGCAGCCGAGATTGAAATCCCCGATCCCGCGACCTTGCTTGAATTCGCCACCCAGGCTGGCTTGCCGCTCGAGTGGCTGCTTTACGGGGGAGGCGAGCCGGAGCCCGACGGCGGGGCATCGACCGGCTCGAAGCTCGGCACCCCACCTCCCGTCAATCTCGTCTTGCAGCAGCCGGCGATGGTTGAGCTGCGCGAGGTTTTGAGCGGGCCGATGCTCACCAAAGCGGTGCGCGAGGCTTTGGCCAGTTGGATGCCGCACGCGACAATCGATGCCGCGGAAGCGATCGCCGGCGTGGCGGCCGCACACGCCAGAGCGCCAATGTCCGACCGCGCGCGACTACATCAACGCGACGGGGATCATCGTCCACACCGGCTGGGGGAACGCGCCGCTCGCTACAGCGGCCCGCGAACGCCTGTTGGAGACCGCCGGCGCCACGCCAACCGGAGCGGCCGGCATCCACGGCAGGACGGAGCTCTGCGAGAGGATGCTGCGCGCCTTGACCACCGCGGAGCGCGCGACGATCACTACCTCGAATGCCGCTTCGCTCCTCCTGATCAGCGGTGCGCTCGCCTTTGGCCGGGAGATCGTCGTGGCGGCGAGAGACTTGATCGAGATCAGCGAGGGTGTCCGGGTTCGCGACATCGTCGAGGCTTCGGGCGCGCGGGTGGTGCCGGTCGGCGCGGCCAATTGCGTAAACATCGAGGATTTTCGCCGAGCGATCACCCCTGACACCGCCATGGTCCTGCGCAGTCACGCATCAAACGTCGCCGCGACCGGCTATGTGGAGCATGTCGCCGACGTCGATCTCGGACGGCTGGCCCAGCAGCACAAGGTTACCCTTCGTGGTCAATCTTGGCGGCGGCAGCCTTGTCGATCTCACCGAGTGCGGGTTGCCTGAGTGCCCGACCATTTCACAGGCGGTCGCGTGACGGCGCGGACTTGGTGCTCGCGAGCGGCGACAAGATCATCGGCGGCCCGCAAGCCGGCATCGTCGTCGGGAAACAGGGTCCGATCGAGACCCTCATGCGCCATCCATTGGCACGGACCTGCCGGCCGGGGAAGCTGACGCTTGCCGCTCTCGAAGGAACACTGGCGTCGTATCTGTCGGGTCGCGCATGGGAACACATCCCGACGCTACGGCTTTTGGCGACGAGCCTTGACTCGCTGCGCGAACGCGCCGGCGCTTTGGCCGAGGGACTTCGCCAGCGGGGCTACGACGCGGTTGAAGCGCAGGATCGCGCGCAATGTGGAGGCGCGGTCATGCCAAGCGTGGATCTGCCGACCTGGACGGTGCGGATCAAACACGCGGAGTTTTCCGAGGAAGAGCTGTACGCCCTGCTGCTCGCGCGACGGGTCGTGACGCGAAGAGGCCGCGGGGCAGTCATCGTCGATCTGCGCAGCGTCCCGCAGGAAGACGATCCGCGTCTCTATCGGGCGCTAGGCGCGACCATTGCCGCCGAATCCGCGTGAGATCTCTTTCTGTTGAGGCGCAGCAATGGCGCGCCGAGCCGCGAAGATGTCGAAATGCGTTGGGGGCTCGGTCTGCTTCGCTCGCGAGGCGATTGGCAGAAAGCGAGCGACCAAGCTAAGATTTGGCCGCCGTTGACTCTTCGATGAAGACCGTCATCGTCCGCTTCGAGGCGAGGATGCGCGCTTCGTCTTTCGTCTCGCAGGCGGTGGCGGTGACGCCGTCGGGTGAAACCGTCACCACCAAGTAGGGCATCCCCGATTTGGGGGGGTGATAGACCGCAGTTTTGGTCTTCTTGCCTTTTCCCACGCTGCAACTCCTTACGATGGCGAAATGCTGCCCGGCTATCCCCGACTCGTCCGGGCAGCTTCAATCGTGCGTTCTGCGCCGCGTACGCTATAAATCGCTACGACAACGCTTTGTCATAATCAAATGCTCTGGTGACACCTAAGCGTCATACGCGTTCACGACGCTAAGCTATTGCTTTCCTTAAGCCACGACTCCGGCGGTTGGCAGCTTGCATGGACGTAAGACTTCTCGCCGTCGGACTGGTGCTTGCTCTGGTCGGCTGTGCCACGCCCGACAGTGGGCAGAATTTTTCCAGCGATATCTCCGACAGCGGCTTGTCGGACGACGATCTCCGCATCGTCGAGGCGGCCGTGCGGCCGGCGCTGAAAGACCCCGCCTCAGGGGTCTTCCGCGCCATCACCTCAACCAGAAGCGACGACGGTCATAAATTCGTTTGCGGCTGGGTCGACTACAAAAGGCCGAATGGGGCGCTGGCCGGCGAGCAACCCTTCGACGGAACGTTGTTTGCCGGCCAATTCGTGCTCGGCACCTTGGCTCGCGATCAAGCCAGCGCCGCGACGGTTTTCGCCGAATGCCAAGCGCACAATGTGCGGCTGTGACCGAGCGGAGGCCCCAACTGCGGGGCCGGGCTAGTCCTTCTTCATCAGCTTCTTGGCGATGCCCTCGGCGGCGATGCGGTCCTTCATCGGCATGAACGGTTTGTTGTTCCAGCCCGGTCGGGACGAGACCGGGTTGCGGTCGCCGGGCTCGCATTTGGTCACGGGATGAGCGGCGATCTCGCGCGCGAGCCGCGCGGCTTCCTCTTCCTTGGTCTCGCCGATCAACACCCGCTTAGCCGGCCTGCGCATGCGGTTGAATTGCGTGTTCTTGTTGAAAGCCATCGATATGTCTCCGGATTTGAAGCTGGACGAAAAGCACGCGTGCTCGCGAACACGGCGCGTGGCGGATCGGTCTCCTCGACCTAGCACATTCGCGCGCGAATTGGACCGCTTAATTGGACGCGGGGGCTGATTGAGCGGTGGATGAGTTGCGCATGCCGCTTGTTGCCCCCGTTGCGTGCCAATGCCATTTGCGGCTTTGCGCGCTTGCATGATTTGGCCATGGTCGGCTGCTTAACTTATGTTGGCCGATGGGCTCGTCGGCCGGCCGGGGCACTGGCTCAGATCCTTCCAAAGTCGCAAGCCTTCTGGGAATCGCCTTGAATTTCCCTGCTTTTTGGCGCAGCGCCGCCAGCAGACCGCCCTCCGAAGGAGCGTCGAGCGCCGAGCGGATTTTCAGCTTTCGCACCATCGTTGGTGTTGTCGCGCTCGCCGCTTTGGCCTGGTCGGCGGCTCTGTTGCTGGTCAGCACGATCGCCCATAGCGGCCGCTGGGATCTTCCAAGCGGCAAGCTGCTGGAGACGATCCTATCGTCTTGTCAAATCGAGAACGTAAGCCGAGGCGCAGTCGTGGCCGAGCACATGATTTGCCCGACCCGCCTCGGCGCCCACGAATTTCCGCAAGTGCTCAAGGATGCGGTGGTCGCCAGCGAAGACGAACGCTTCTTTTCGCACGGCGCGCTGGAGATGCGTTCGACCGCGCGTGCGGCTTGGCAATATGTTTTGGGAAACCGCCAGGGCGGCAGCACGCTCACGCAGCAGCTCGCCCGAACCCTGTTCCTCAAAAAGGAGGACAGCCTTCAGCGCAAATTGCTCGAAGCCGTGCTTGCGGTCAGAATCGCCGCGCGCTTGTCTCGCCCGGAAATTCTCACCCGCTACATGAATGTCGTGCCGCAGGCGCGCAACATGTACGGCTTCGACGATCCGGCCCGGTATTATTTCGGGGTGCGCGTGCAGGACTTGACGCTTGCCGAGGCGGCGCTTCTGGTCGGTATGCTGCCCGAGCCCAACCATCGCGATCCTAAGAAGAACCCGGGCGCCGCCTTGAACGGCGCGCTCGAGGTCATCGATCTTATGCTGGCGCAGGGCAAGGTCATGCAAGATGCGGCGGAGGCGGCGAGGGGGGAGCTCAAGCGCCGAGTCGTCGGCCGCAGATTGCGGCGAGGCAACGAGGCCTATACGCGGTTGGAGTATCGACCCTATCGCGACCTCGCGCTCAGAGAGGCGCGGGCAAGCGGAATGAATCTCGCCGCGGATTATCGCCTCATCGTCTACATGGATGGGGAATTTCAGCGCAACCTGGCGACCCAGATCTGCGCGATTGCCGGCAAGCACCAGGCGGCCGGCTTCTTCATGCGCCCGTCCGGAGAGGTGTTGGCGGTCTCCGGGGCCTGCAACTATAGCGGGGTGTGGAATCGCGCTGTCGACATCGCTCGCTCGATCGGATCGACCGGCAAGCTGTTCCCGCTGATCGGCGTGCGTGAAGCTTCGATGAGCATGCACGAACTCGTCTCGACCCGGCCGGTGCGGCGACCGGACTGGCCGTCAGAGTCCAATAGAAGCTGCTTGAGCAGGCGGGCGGTCACGCTCGATTTCGCGCTCGCGCAATCGTGCAACCGCCCGTGGACCGAGATTGCCATGCGCTTCGGCCAGGGGCTCAACGAGATCGTCAAGCGGTTCGAGATCGCCCCGCCCGGCGCGCCGGCGCTCGTGCCCATCGGCGGCATCCACACCTCGCCGATGAAATTGACACAAGGCTATGCCGCCTTGGAAAACGACGGCCTGCTGCCGCAGGTCCGTTTTCTCATCGCCGTCATCGGCACCAAGGGCAATGTGCTCAGCGTGCCGCCGAGCAGAGAGACGCCGCGGGTGATGTCGCCGCGCACCGCTAAGGCGGTGCTCCAGGATTTGCGCGGGCCGGTGAAGAGCGGCACCGCGCGCTCGGCCAACTCGGTTCATGCTCTGGTCTATGGCAAGACCGGAACGTCGTCGCGCAACGAGGATGCGCTATTCGTCGGATTGACCCGCGATTTCGTCGGCAGCTTCTGGCTCGGTTACGACCGGCCGGCACCGATGCCTGGCGTTCACGGCGGGGGGGAGCCGGCGAAGGCGTTCGCGGCGATGACGAATTTTCACTACCTCACGCTGGCGCGAGCCGCGCTCATCGCCAAGCATGAGCCTAGGGACGAGTGGAGCAAATTCAGAAAGATCGCTCCACCCGAACCGCTGCGCAGTGCCTTGGTGTTCGGCGCCATGCTGGCGATGTGCGTGTTGTTGGCGCGGAAGCCGCGGCGCGGCGACGCCGAGTCCGCGGGGCCTTGGCCGGAAGCCGCCAAGCCCGCCGAGCCCGTGCTGGCGGATGTTGAGCCGGCGGCGCCGACTGAAAGCGAGCCGCCGCCTCCGGCTGGCGACGACAATATTGTCGATGGTCCTTGGGGCAGGGCGGCCGAAGCCGGATCGCTCGGCAGCCTATAGCGCCTACCGCTTCCCGCTGGCGCGCCAGGTGGGACGCTTCGGCCGTTCGGTCCGCAGCTCGGCGGGCTCGGGCACGCGGGGCAGCGCCTCCATCACGCGCTTGCGCGGGAAGGTGATGATCACCTCGGTGCCGTAGCGCAGCTTGCTCTTCAGCTCGAAGGCGCCGTCATGCAGTTCGGTCAAGCCCTTGGTGATGGGCAGGCCGAGCCCGGTGCCGCCTTCGGCCGTCTGATGCGCGAGCGAGCCCTGGCCGAAGCTCTTCAGCACGCGCGGGATCTCGTTTTCGGGAATGCCGGGGCCGGTGTCCTTCACGCTCATGAACTGGCCGCCGGTGCCGGTGCGTCCGACCTTCAGCATGATGGTGCCCCCCGAGGGCGTGAACTTGATGGCGTTGGAGAGCAGATTGAGGCAGATCTGGCGGATGGCGCGCTCGTCGGCCCAAAGCTGCGGCAAGTTCTCCTCGAACGCGTCGACGATCTTCAGCCCCTTGTTCTCGGCGCGCAGCCGCATCAACCGGTGGCAATCCTCGACCAATTCGGCGAGGTCGAGCGGCTGCTCGTGCAGCTCGTAGCGGCCGGCCTCGATGCGGCTGATGTCGAGGATCTCGTTGATGAGATTGAGCAGATGCTGACCGCTCTGGTGGATGTCGCCGGCATATTCCTTATAGGTGGGGTTTGCGTGCGGCCCCAGGATCTCCGCGCGCATGATCTCGGAGAAGCCGAGAATGGCGTTAAGCGGCGTGCGCAGCTCGTGGCTCATGGTGGCGAGGAAGCGCGACTTGGCGAGGTTGGCCTCCTCGGCGCGCGCGCGCGCCTCGTCCGAGATCGATTTCGACTGCTCGAGCTCGGCGATCAGCGCGTCCTTCTCGGCGCGGAACTCGAGCATGGCGATGACGGTCGAGTTGAGCCCGTTCATCAGCCATATGAAATAGATGTGCACGCCGACCGCCATGGCGGCCATTGCCCAGTAGAACGGGTTGTCGAGCATGGAGAAGCGAATGACGATGGCGGCCGTCATCGGCAAGGTGCCGGCGTAGACGATGGGCATCACGGTGGATGCGAACATCATGCGCATCGAGATGACGACCAGCATCGAGGCGAAGATGAAGGTGTGTGCCGCCTCGCTTTGCGTATGCGGGCTGATGAAGGCGACGGCCGCCCAACTGACGCCATAGAGGAACTCGGCGGCGGTGATCTTCGCGCGCCACATCGGCGTCTTGCTGTCGTCGCGGGGCGCCCGGATGAATTGCCGGCAGAGGCTGATGAGGATGCCCTTGGCGACGAACACCGTGCCGAGCCAGATCAGCAGCTCGCGCGGCGGCGCCCAGAACATGGCGCCCATGGCGACGATGATGGCGAGCAGCGGCGTGGTGACGGCGGCGGACAGCTCGTTCCGCACGAACATCAACAGCAGTTCGTATTCGAATTCCGGCTTGCCGCCCGATTTGTAGGTAAGCTTTTCGCGCGCCTCTTGCACGCTGCGGTAGGCGCGACGCTTGTGCTTGGCCAGGGCGTCTCGTTCCGCCCCCGCTGACGCGCTCCCTGACATGCTAAAGCTCTACCCGCAAAGCGACGTGACTGACAAAAAGACGAGGGCCGCCAGCGGCATAAGCCTTAGGCGGACTGTCCTCGACCCCCTGATGGACCGCTTCGAACTATCTCGCTTAATCCCTAACGGGGCGTTTACTCTCGCTCCGTGCTGAGACGAACACTAAGATGCCGGCACGATGCGACTAACCATCATTGGCTGCGGCGATGCCTTCGGCGCTGGCGGGCGCCTGCACACCTCATTCCAGGTCCGCTGTTCGACCGGAAATTTTCTCATCGATTGCGGGGTGACCTCGCTGATCGGTATGCGCCGGCTCGGATTGCAACCGAACGACATCGACACCGTATTCGTCTCGCATCTGCACGGCGATCATTTTGGCGGGCTGCCCTGGTTTTTGGTCGATGCGCTGTATGTGAGCAACCGGACCAAGCCGTTGGTGGTGACCGGGCCCAAGGGCATCGCGGCGCGCTTCGAGACCGCGGCCGAGGCGCTATATCCCGATATCACCAAGGTCGCGCGGAGCTTCGAGCTGTCCTTTGTAGAATATACGGAGCGGCAGCCGCTCTGCGTCGGCGGCGTCACGGTCACCCCCTACGAGGTGAAGCACCCCTCGGGCGCGCCGCCTTATGCGCTGCGGTTTGAGATCGACGGCAAGGTGCTGGCGTTTACCGGCGACACGGGATGGGTCGAGGTGCTGTGCGAGGTCGCCCGCGGCGCCGATCTCTTCATCTCGGAGTGCTTCCAATACGACCGAACGCTTCCCATCCATCTCGACTACGCGACGATCGACGCCAACTACACGCGGCTCGGTGCAAAGCGCGTGCTGCTCACCCATATGGGTGAGGCCATGCTGGCCAATGTCGGCAATGTCGATGCTTCGCGCTATCTGCTCGCCGAAGACGGGATGATTCTCGATCTATGACGACGTCGGCTCGCCCCGCCGAGCTCGCGAGCGTCCTCGCCGCCATCCGCGCCTGCCGCCATTGCGTCGAGGCCCCGCACGGCAAGCCGCTGCCGCATGAGCCGCGGCCGGTGCTGCGGGCGAGCGGCAGCGCGCGGCTCGCCGTGTGCAGCCAAGCGCCGGGCACCAAGGTGCACGCCTCGGGCACGCCGTTCACCGACCGCTCCGGCGACCGCCTGCGCGACTGGATGGGGGTGACGCCGCAAGAATTCTACGACGAGAGGCGGCTCGCCATCGTGCCGATGGGGTTTTGCTTTCCCGGCCAGGACGAGAAGGGCAGCGATCTGCCGCCGCGGCGCGAATGCGCTGGGTTGTGGCACCGCAGACTGTTCGCCGCGTTGCCGCAGCTCGAGCTGGTGCTGGCGGTGGGCTCGTATGCGCAAGATTTCCATCTCGGCGATGCGGCGGGAGATACGCTGCAAGCGACCATGCTCGCCTGGCGGACTCATCTGAAGCGCACGGGACGCCCCCGCGTGCTGCCGCTGCCGCACCCATCCTGGCGCAACAATGGCTGGCTCAGGAACAATCCGTGGTTCGAGGCGGATCTCCTCCCGGCCTTGCGGCGTGAGGTGAGGGCCCTGTTGTGAAAATAGCCGCTTGACGTCATGCGCAAAAATAATCTACTGATCTGGCATATGTTCCTCTTTCACGCAAAATAAATCCAACTCTCGGTTGGATCACGCAATAATATCGTAAGGGTGCCGACCGTGTTGGATCGTATGGACCGCAAAATCCTGGATATCCTGCAGAAGGATTGCACCCTGCCGGTGGCCGAGATCGGCAAGCAGATCGGCCTCTCCACCACGCCGTGCTGGCGCCGCATCCAGAAGCTCGAGGAGCTTGGCGTGATCCAGCGGCGAGTGGCGCTGCTCGACCCCAAGAAGGTCAATGTCGGGGTGACCGTGTTCGTCTCCATCACCACCAGCCATCACACCCAAGATTGGCTCGAGCGCTTCCATGCGGCGCTGCAAGATTTCCCCGAAGTGGTCGAGTTCTACCGCATGAGCGGGCAGGTCGATTATCTGTTGCGCGTGGTGGTGCCGGACATCGAGCGCTACGACGCCTTCTACAAGAAGCTGATCGGCAAGATCGAGCTGTCCGACGTGAGCTCGGCGTTCGCCATGGAGCAAATCAAGTTCACCACCTCGCTGCCGCTCGACTACGCGATGGAAGAGCGCCGGATCTAAGCCGCGACGCTATTTCCGCCCGAGGCGGGCGATCAGGCTGGAGGTGTCCCAACGCCCGCCGCCCATTGCCTGGATCTCCGCATAGAACTGGTCGACGAGCGCCGTCACGGGGAGTTCGGCGCCATTGCGCCGCGCCTCCGCGAACACCAGCGCGAAATCCTTGCGCACCCAATCGACGGCGAAGCCGAAATTGAACTTGCCGTCCAGCATCGTCTTCCAGCGATTGTCCATTTGCCAAGACTGGGCCGCGCCCTTGGCGATGGTCTCGACCACCTTCTCGACATCGAGGCCGGCGGCTTGCGCGAAATGCAGCGCCTCGGCGAGCGCCTCGATCAGGCCGCCGATGCAGATCTGATTGACCATTTTGGTGAGTTGGCCCGATCCCGCCGCACCGATCAGATTGACGGCGCGGGCATAGGCCTCAATCACCGGCTTGGCGTTGGCGAAATCCGCTTGGTCGCCGCCGGCCATCACGGTCAGCGTGCCGTTCTCGGCGCCGGATTGGCCGCCGGAGACCGGCGCATCGAGCGCGCCCGCGCCGCGCGCTTTCGCTGCCGCATGCAGTTCGCGGGCGATGCTGGCCGAGGCCGTGGTGTGGTCGATGAAGATCGCGCCCGGAGCAAGCGCCTGAAACGCGCCGTCGGGCCCGAGTGTCACCGCGCGGAGGTCGTCGTCGTTGCCGACACAGGTGAAGACGAAGTCGGCCCCGTCCGCGGCTTCGGCCGGGGAGGGCGCCGAGCTACCACCGAACTCGGCGATCCAGCCATCGGCTTTGGCGCGGGTGCGATTGAACACCGTGACCGCGTGGCCGCCACGCGTCTTGAGATGACCGGCCATGGGGAAGCCCATGGTGCCGAGCCCGATCCAGGCGAGTTTGCTCATGGGCAATCCAGTATCCCCGACCTGCGCTATGCGCAATCGCAGCGGTTACGGGATGGCCGCTTTCGCGGGCGCGGCAGGCGCGACCTAAGCGAGCGGCGTCTCGGGAAAGGCGAGCTGCTCGCGCGCACGCCACGCATTGGTGACGTAGTTGATGATCAATGAGGTGCGCACGCCCTTGATCGGGCGCTTCTCGAACCCGTGAAAGGTGTTGTCCGCGGGCACGAAGATCATGGCGGCGTTGGGCGCGAACGGCGAGCGGCCGACGCGCTGCTTATTGACGTCGTAGATATCGGTGCCGAGATCCTTGTGGCTCGGGTCCTTCGACAGATAGAGCAGCATGGTGAAAAGCTTCACGCCCAGATCGCTGTGCGGCTCGAGCCAGAAGCCGTCGATGTCTTGCGCGAATTCGATGCGCAGATAGGTTCCCTTGAGGTTGGTAACGAACATTTTTTCGATATGGCTCGTCACCCGCTTGTTCTGGAAGGCTTGCGCGACCGCTTCGCAGATGGGGAAGCGCGCGCGGTTGTCGACATCGAAATATTTGCGGGTGTTGTTATGCAGCTCGCGCTTGCCGGACACGCCTTCGAGCGAAGGCGGGTCGAAGGGCAGCGCAAGAATGTCGTCGATGGCATCGGCAGGCAAACAAGCGGCGAGCGACCAGTGGCGATAAGGCTGCTCGGAGCGCTTGGCGGTGTCGATGCTCTGGATGAAGTTGCGGACGATGTCCTCGGCTGAAATCGGCTCGGCCGAATGCTTGACGGCGACGCTGTCCCTCATGATGAGGCTAACTCCCCCAAAAAGTGCGAAAATGCTGGCCATCCAGCGCCCAGGCGGCCCTCTAAAGTTCAGATAGCACCCATAGGCGGCGCGCGCAAATACCAT
This sequence comes from uncultured Alphaproteobacteria bacterium, assembly GCA_963798815.1. Classification (GTDB taxonomy): domain Bacteria; phylum Pseudomonadota; class Alphaproteobacteria; order Rhizobiales; family Methyloligellaceae; genus Methyloceanibacter. Next base: position 851,157 of record CAWCUW010000002.1, on the reverse strand, counting down.
GGGTCGCACGACGCAGACACAGATCAGCCGAGCCGGACGTCAGTTCAAATCCATCCAACGCAGCCGGCACGCGGGCAGGCCTTCCGGCAAAAACTCATCCTCCTCGGCGGCAAGCGAGTCGGATCGCAAGCATTTGGCGATCAACTCCAGCAGCGAGGCATGCAGCTCGCGCTCGGCGGCAAGCTCAGGCGGGTTCGCGGCAAGGAAGGAGAGGATCTCCTCGTAATCAGGCATTCGGCACCCCCGTTTCCGCAGCGGAACCGAGGGTGACGACCCCGTGTGTCAAAACTTTGGCCCAGGCCGGCGGGCCGTGACGGGGCTAGCCTTGCGCGCCGAGCTTGTAGCGGCCGAGTAGCCGCATCGGCGAGCGGCCACCGCTCTCGCCGAACAACGACAGGCCGTCGACGGTGACGCCCGAGGCACAAATCTCCTCGAGCACCGGCCAGAGCGCCTGCGCTACGCGCTCAAGATGCGCTGAATCGAGCGGACCGGTGAGCGTGATCGAGAAGCGGTACTCGCTCAGCACGTACGGATCGCCGAAGCTCTCCAGCAACAGGCGCTGGTAGTGGCTGAGGGCGGGGCTGACATATTCCGCCCGCTCGGTGTCGGACGGCGGCGCGGCGAAATCCTCGAAGGAAGCGACGCATTGCGCGGCGAGCCAGTCCAGCGATGGCGTTGCCTCGACCGGGCGCAGCACGAGATAGCGGCCGGCGCGCGACAGGGTGAGCGGTCCAGTCTCGACCGGCTTGCGCCGCGCGGCAAAATTGATCAGCCGCGACTTGATATCCTCGGCGTCGAGGCCATCGCGCAGGGCGAACGGCGCGCGGAACAGCGCATGCAGACCGGTATAGCGGCCGGGCGCCACGGCAAGCTTGGCGAAGCCGGTGCCGGAGAGTCCTGCATCGGAGAAGGCCTGCAGGGTGACCCCGTCATTGGCGCGGCCGAACCACGAGCGGCCGAAAGCGGCAAGCGCGGTGCCGGGCTGCGGCGTGTAGTAGATCGCGTAGCGGGCAAGGTTCGGTCGGGACGAGGCGACGCCCTTCGCTTGGCGATCGACATGGGCACAATTGAGCATCGAATCCTCCCTTGGCGCGCGGCATCAGTTCGGCACGCTCGTAAGCTCACGGCTAGCAGGCTCCTGTGGCGCGGGCGCGACAGGTTCTTGGCGATAGGGGGGCCGAGGAATGAACACTTGGTGAATCAAATTTACCGCAACTGCGAAACGTCGCCCGCGCGCCTTTGACAGAGCCGCATTTCGCGGGCATGCGTTGTTGCGTCGCGCAACGCTGCGATGTTGCGCCGCGCACCGAGGGGACGATGATCGAGCTCTACACCTGGATGACGCCGAACGGGCAGAAGGTGTCGATCATGCTGGAGGAGGTGGGGCTGGCCTACCGCGTCCACCCCATCGACATCACCAAGGACGAGCAGTTCGCGCCGGCGTTTCTCAAGATCGCCCCTAACAACAGGATCCCTGCCATCGTCGATACCGACAACGGGTTCCATCTCATGGAATTGGGCGCGATCCTGATGTATCTCGCCGACAAGACCGGGATGCTGTGGCCGCAGGAGTTTCCGGCGAAGTGGCGGGTGGTCGAATGGCTGATGTGGCAGATGGGCGGCGTCGGGCCGTTCCTCGGCCAGGCGCATCACTTCGTCAAATTCAATCCCGGCAAGAGCGCCTACGCCGAAGAGCGTTATGCCAAGGAGGCGAAGCGGCTATGGGGCGTGCTCGACCGGCGCCTGGCTGACGTCGAATATGTCGCCGGCGACTATTCGATCGCCGATATCGCCATCTGGCCTTGGATCTCGCGCTTTGCCTGGCAGAGGGTACAGTTCGCCGAGCATCCCCACGTGCGGCGCTGGTATTTGGCGATCGCCGACCGGCCGGCAGTCAAGCGTGGCTGGGATGTGCTGGAGGAAGGCCGTCCTATCCCCATGCCATGAATGGCACCTGAACCCGGCTAGCGGCGTGCGCGTTTACTGTGGCAGAATGCCGCCGTGCCGACAGCGAAGGCGCCGGGAGGGGGGACCGGCGAGACGGCGGTGGCCCATGGGGCCAGCGCGTGGAGGAGAACGTCAATGACTGCCATCGTCACTCGCTTGCTGACACACACATCCACGATTGCCGCCGCGATTATATTCGCCTGTGCGCTGATGCCGAGCCCGGCCTCGGCGCAAGTGATCGAGCGCGGCATCCAAGGCGGCGTCACCGGCGCGATCATCGGCGGCATCATCGGCGGCGGCAAAGGTGCCGGCCGCGGTGCGGCGATCGGGGCGGGCGTCGGCGTGGTGACCGGCGCGATAGAGGCCGATCAGAATGCGAGGGCCCGCGCCTATTACGGGCCGCCGCCCGGATCCAATCTGGTCTACGACACGCAGTCGGCGCTGCTGCGGCTCGGCTTCAATCCGGGACCACCCGATGGCATCTATGGCCAGCGCACGGCCGAGGCGATCAGCCAGTATCAATACACCTATCGCCTGCCGGTAAACGGGCAGCCATCGCCGCAATTGCTCGATCATATGATCCGCAACGGGGGCTAGGGCCCCGGCCCGGAAGAGGCGTCACCAATCCAAATTGAAATCGCGTCAGGTTGAGATGGGAGCGGGCCCAATGCAGCGTGCCCGACAAACTGGAGACGCACATGCAGAAAGTGATGTTGGTTGGTTTGGTCTTGGCTGGGGTTGCTGCCTACACCACGCTTGCGATCTCGGCGGAGGATCTCGCCGCCGCCGTCAAGGAGCGCCGTCATCTGATGAAGGATGTCGTCGCGCCCGCCGCCAAGCTCGGCGGTCAGATGGTGAAAGGCGTGAAGCCGTTCGATGCCGAGGCAGCCGCCAAGGCCATGAACGACATCAGCGGGGTTCCCGACAAATATGTGAAGCTGTTCCCCAAGGGCACGGCGCATGGCGAGATCGCCGACAGCGAGGCTAAGGCGGATATCTGGGAGGATTTCGCGGGCTTCGAGGCCACCGCCAACAAGCTCAAGGACGCGAGCGCGAGCGCAGCCAGGGCGGCGGCGCAAGGCGAGGGCGCTTTCACCGCCGCGTTCAACGACATGACCAAAGTCTGCAAGGATTGCCACCAGACCTATCGCGAAAAGCTCAAAGAGTAACAAGGACGCGCGGCCGCCGGCCGCGGACGTGAGGGAGGAGAATTGTTGCGCAAGGCGTTGCTGGCGCTGCTTGCTGTTGCGGTCGCGGGCGCCGCCGCCTTCTATTTGCTGACCATGCCGCCGGCCACCGAGCCGGCGTCGGCGCTTCCGGCACACACCCCGGACCTCGCCAACGGCAAATATGTGTTCACCGCGGCGGGCTGCGCCGAATGCCACGCCGTGCCGGTAAAAAAATGCAACGATCTCAAGACCAATGACAAGGTGACGCTCGCCGGCGGCCGCTGCCTGAAGACGCCCTACGGCATCTTCCATGTGCCGAATATCTCGCCCGACAAGGAGACCGGCATCGGCCGTTGGACGACCGTCGATTTCGTCAACGCCATGAAGCACGGCGTGGCACCCGACGGCTCTTATCTCTATCCGGCCTTCCCGTTCGGCTCCTACCAGCGCATGAGCTATGAGGACCTGATCGATCTCAAGGCCTATCTCGACAGCCTGCCGGCGGTGAAGAACCAGGTGCCGCCGCACGAGCTCGGCTTTCCGTTCAATATCCGCCGCGGGCTTGGGCTTTGGCACAGGCTGTACGTGAACGGCGAAAGTTTCGTGCCCGACCCCCACGCCAGCGCCGAGCTCAATCGCGGCGCCTATCTCGTCACCGGACCCGGTCACTGCACCGAGTGCCATTCCTCGCGCAATATCATCGGCGGCATCGTCAAGGACAGCGAATTCGCCGGCGCGCCGAATCCCGAAGGGAAGGGCAGCGTGCCGAACATCACGCCGAGCGAGGACGGGATTGGCGATTGGAGCGAGGACGATATCGCCTATCTGCTGGAGACCGGCAACACGCCCGACTTCGACGTGATCGGCGAGAGCATGGCGCCGGTGCAGGAGAACATGGCGCAGCTCACGGCGGAGGATCGCAAGGCCATTGCCGCCTATATCAAGTCGCTGCCGCCGCGCCCCGACGCCGTGCCCAAGTCGGAGCAGCAAGACGAAGACGAAGACGACGACGAGGAGCAGGGAGGCGCTGCGAAAAGCGGCTCCGACAACGGCGCGAAGCAGCCAGACGACGCGCAATCGCAGGATCGAGGCGGTCATGCGTGAGTGGCGATCGTGAGCCGGAAGTGTCAAGGCGTCTTGGCCCCGCTCGCGCTGTCATTGCTCCTCGCAACGCCGGCAAGTGCCGCCGAGCTTTACGGCCTCGTCATCGGCGTCGACGACTATGTCGGCACCGCCAACGATCTCGACGGCGCGGTGAACGATGCCAACGATGTGGCACAGGCGCTGCAAAAACTCGGGGCGCGCGAAGTCGTCCGCCTCGTTAATGGCGACGCCACGAAGGATCGCATCGCTTCGTCCTGGGAAGAGCTGCTCGGCAAGGCGCAAGCCGGCGACACCATCGTGTTCAGCTATGCCGGCCACGGCTCGCAGGAGCCGGAGCCGCCCGGCCGCCACGACGAGGCGGACGAGCTGAACGAGAATTTCCTGCTGGGCGGCTATCAATCGCGGGGGCCCGCCACGCGCGAGCGCATCGTCGACGACGAGCTGTTCGAATGGATGAAGCAGGCCGACACCAAGGGCGTGCGTGTGGTGCTGGTTGCCAATTCCTGCCACTCCGGCGGCATGGAGCGCAGCGCGACCGCGCCGGGCGTCAAGTTCCGCAAAGGCAATTTCCCAGCCATCACCGATGACCGGCTTACGCCGGCCCCGGAAGAATTCGCCAAGCTCTCCGAGACGGATTTCAACACCATCACCTTTGTCGGCGCCGTCGCCGAGGACAAGCTCACGCCCGAGGTGACCATCGATGGCCAGAAGCGCGGCGCCTTGAGCTGGGCCTTCTCGCGCGCGATCGAGGGCCGCGCCGACAAGGACGGCGACGGCGAGGTGAGCGAGTTCGAGCTGCTCGGCTATATCGTCCCGGCGGTGCATGCGCTGGTCGAGAGCCAGCAGACGCCGCAAGTGCTGCCGTTGCGCGCGCGCTCGGTGCCGCTGGTGACGCTACGCGAGGCTGGGGTGCCACCGGCAACGCCGGCGGATGCCGAGGCGCTGAAACTCAAGCTTGCGGTGGTTGGCGGCGCGGCGAACGCACTGGCCGAGCTGCCTTACGTCACCATCGTCGCCGACAAAGCGAGCGCCGATCTCGTCTGGTCGGTGGCGAACGGCAGGGTCGAGCATGTGGTCGGCGGCGTGGTCGCCGAGGGCGTGGATGCGCAAAGCATCAAGGGCGTCGTCTCCAAATGGGCGGCGCTGAAATGGCTGAACCATCAGGCGGCGCTATCGCCCACGGCCGCCAAGCTCGTGACCGGCAATCAGCGCTACGCCAAAGGCGAGCGCGTCGAGATCGCGGTGGAGGGCGCGCACTACCCGCATCTCACGCTGTTCAATCTACCGCCTGACGGCCGCGTCGAGTTCTTCATCCCCGATCCCGCCAAGGCCTCCGACGCCAACAAGGATTGGAGCCGGGAAGGGGTGCATGAGGCCTTCAAGGTCGATAAGCCCCCTTACGGGGCCGAACATATGGTGGCAATCTTCTCCAAGAACGATCTTTCCGATCTGCATGCCGCGCTCGCGTCGATGACCACCGCCGCGCGGGCGGAGGCCTTGCGGCCACTGCTCGAAACGGCGCTTTCCGGGCAAGAGGCGCAGATTGGCATCTTGGACATCTACACCGGCGCGGGAGGCTGAAATGGCGGCTTCCAGTCGGTGCAGCCAAGGGAGGTTCCCCACGACCCGGCGTTGGGTGTTTTCGATTGCCGCGCTCGCGAGCGTGGCGCTGGCGTGTCTGGTGTGGGGTTCGAGCGCGCCTCGTGCCGGCGAGCCGGCCCCGGTCCGAGTGGCGGGTGCGGTGGACGACGATGCCGCCACCGCGCCCGCGGCCGACGCCGATGCGGACCAGTCGAAGCAAGCCTCGCTCGAGAGCGATGCGGCGGCGGAGAAAGTCAAATCCGGCGACATCGCCGTGCCGAGCGACGAGGTGGCTCTCGCCGCCTTCAATGCCTTGGAGAAAAACTGTTCACGCTGCCACCAGGCCGGCCCGACCTTGAAGCGCGCCAAGCCCGCCAAGAATTTCGGCAACGTGCTGCATCTCGATGAGCTGGCGCGCGATCCCAATTTCATCCTGCCCGGCAATCCCGACGGCTCGCATCTGTTCATCCAGATCGCCAAGAAGGAGATGCCCTACGATTGCTACCAGGAGTTCGACTGCAAGGAAGAGCCGAGCGAGGCCGAGGTCCAGGCGGTCTATGACTGGATCAAGAGCCTTGGCGATGTCGCCTTGGCCGCCTGCGCCGGCCGCAAGCCGATCGACGAGGAGACGATGGTGCGGGAGATCGCGGCCGACCTCGAAGCGCAGCCGGAGCACCGCCGCAAGGGCATGCGCTATATCACGCTGTCGAATTTTTACACGGCGTGCGCTGAAGAGACCGACATGGTGCGCTACCGGCAGGGCGTGGTGAAGCTGCTCAACAGCCTGTCGCGCAACTCCGATGTGCTGAAGATGCGCACCATCGATACGGAAAAGACCATCATCGCCTTCAATCTCGACGATCTCGACTGGACGGCCGACGACTGGAACCGGATCATCGGCAGCTACCCATACGCGATGAAGCCCGACGTGACGGTGTATGACACCGTGGCGTCGGCCACGGGCACGCCGCTCGCCTGGTTGCGGGGAGATTGGTTCGCCTTCACCGCCTCGCGCCCGCCGCTCTATTACGATCTGCTCAAGCTGCCGCAGAGCTTCGCCGAGCTCGAGACGGCCGAGAGTGTCGACATCAAGAGCGACATCGAGAAATTCCTGGCGAAGCGTGCCGGCTTCCAGAAATCGGGCGTCTCCAAACACAATCGGCTGATCGAGCGCCATGCGATCTCGACCGGCTATTTTTGGACCTCTTACGACTTCAAGGGTGACAAGCCGGAGCAGAGCTTGTTCGTGCATCCGCTCGGACCGGATGGCCCCGATGCCTTCAGGCATGACGGCGGCGAGACCATCTTCAGCCTGCCGAACGGTTTCCAGGCCTATTACCTGAACACGGCGAAGGGCGCCCGCCTCGACAAGGGCCCGACCGAGATCGTGCTCGACGATAGCCAGCTCGACCGGGCGGTGACCAACGGCATCTCCTGCATGGGCTGCCATAACCAAGGCATCCGGCAGGCGACCGACGACATCCGCGCACATGTGCTGCAGGACCGCATCTTCTCCAAGGAGGTGCGCGAAGAGGTGGCGGCGCTCTATCCGACGCCGGAGGATTTCAAGGCGTTGCTCGACGGGGATGCGAGCCGTTTCAAGACCGCGATGCTGCGCGCCGGACTCGATCCCGCGCTGGATTCGCAGAAAGTGGGCGTGGAGAGCATCAACTATCTCTCCAAGGCCTACGAGAAGTCGATCGACCTCAAGATCGCCGCGGCCGAGTACGGCCTGGCGGCCGACGTCTTCGCCCAAGGGCTAAGCGATGCCGGCGGCGCGGCGCAACAGTTGAGGCGCAGGCTCGAGCAGGGCGTGCTGCCGCGCGAGATTCTCGAGGCCGAGTTCAAGGACCTGATCGTCAAGGTGTCCGACAACGAGCCGCTCGACATCGCCGCCGCGCCGGGGGTGGCGACGGTCGGCGGCAAGAGCAAGGAGGACACCCACGATTTCGATCTGGCGCTGATCTCCGACAAGAGCACGTATAAAGTGAACGACCTGCCGGTGTTCACCATCACCTCGAAGGAGGACTGCCACCTCACGCTGATCAATGTCGACGGCAAGGGGGAGGGGACCGTGATCTTCCCTAACAAGTTCCAGCAGGACAATTTCCTGCCCGCCGGCAAGCAGGCGCAGTTCCCGGGCGCCAGCGCGCCGTTCCAGTTCCGGCTCAAGGATCCGGGAACCGAGACGGTGATCGCCATCTGCAACGCCAGCGGCAAGCAGGCTGACGGCATCAAGCACGATTTCAAAAAGCGGCAGTTCACCGAGCTCGGCAATTATCGCAATTTCCTCACGCGCCAGATCGTGGTCGAAGGTGCCGAGAAGATCGCCGAGGGCAACGGCAAGTCCGGCGAGAACAAGGCCGACGTGGCGCCGGGCGCGCCGAGCTCGGACATCCTGTCGCGCACGGCGATCAAACTCGAGGTGAAATAGGGCAAGGACTCGCCGGCCTGCCAAAGGCGCGCGAGACGAACGAGACGATTGTGCTAGAGTGGGTGGCGTTGGCTTAAGCGCTCGCGGCGGAGCGTCGAGGGATCCCATGGCGGGGAGATTGGGAACCGTTCACGGCCTGATTTTCGGGCTGGTTGTGGTCGCTGCCGGTTCGGCGGCGCTGTCTCGAGCGTCCAATGCCGAGAGTTCAGGAAGCCGCATCGCGCAAGGCGCCCCCGCGGTCTTTTCCGCTCCGGTCCAACCCAGTTCCCAGGCCCAGCTGGCCCGCGCCGGCTCGCCCGCGCAGGAAGCGCCGACGCCCGAACAGGTCAAAGCCATCGCCCATGTGCAGACCTGCCTCGCCGAGCTCGGCTATTACAAGGGTCCGGTGGACGGCAAGCGCGGCCGCGAGACCTGGACCGCTTATTGGAACTTCAAGCACGACCACGGACTTGGCGGATACAGCGATCTGCTCGCCGAGAAGGTGCGAGAAAAGCTCGACCAGCTTTGTATCGAGACCGCGGCAATCGAGCCGCCGCCCGCGCAACCGGCCGAACCGGCGGAGACTGGTGTTGCGCCTGAGCAGGAGGCTACAGCCGAAGCCGAGACGGTGGAGGATGAAGGCCCGCGTCTCGATCTCGACTGCCTGCCGGACGATCTGATCGCGCTGTTGCGCCGCGCGCATGGCGGCGGCGTCGCGGTCGATCGCTGCGCACCGTCTTGTTTGCCGTCGCCGAGCGGGCTCAGTCAGAGCCAGCTCGACGAGCTGCAAGCCAAGAATGGCGTGGCTTGGTGCCGCGCCTGCGTGCCGATCGACGGCCATCTCGCGCTCGACGACGTGCGGCGCATCGAGCGCGCCGGCAATTTGCAGCTTTGCGCCACTCCGCCGCTCCAGCTCCAGCGCTACGGCAGCGGCGCAGGCGATCCGTTGCGATCCTACACGCGCATTCGCGAGCTCTATCGCGCGCTGCCACCGGCGGAGGAGGACCCCGACGCATTCGCCGTGATCATCGGCAATCGCAGCTATGCTCAGCTGCCGGCCAGCGAGACCTCGCAGAACGACGCAAGCGCGATCTATGCCTTCCTCAGCGAGCATCTCGGCTACCGGCCCGACAACATCATCGACGTCAGAGACGCGAACAAGGCCGATCTGGAGAAACTGTTCGGGGCCGAGCCTGGTCTCGACGGCGAGCTGGCGCGCCTGGTGGAAAGCCAGCCCAACGCCAAGGTGCTGGTGTATTACTCGGGGCATGGGGCGACCGACGCGGCCCAGACCGAGACCTATTTATTGCCCGTCGACAGCGAGCCTTACCGCGAGGAAATCGGCGGCTACAAGCTGTCGACGCTCTACGCCAATCTCGCGCGGCTCAACGCCAAGTCGGTGTTGGTGCTGCTCGAGACGGATTACGGCCGCGATCACGGACCCTTGGTGCTGCCGCCCAACTTACCGGAGACGATCAACACTGCCCTGCCGCGGGCGCCGCTGCCGTCGCTAACGGTGCTGGCCGCGTCGGACCGAGGGCAGCGCACGCTGATCGATGTGACCTACGATATCGGTCTGTTCACCCGCTATTTGATCGAGGGACTTGCCGGCAACGCCGACCTGCCGCCGATCGGCAATGCCGACGGCGAGGTCGACAGCGCCGAGATCTATGCCTTCACCGCCGCCTATGTCGATTTGTCGGCGCGCAAGACCTTCGGCATGCTCCAGCACCCAGTTTATTCCAGCGCCGCGACCAGCGGGCTCGCCACCGCGCGGGCCGCGCCCGAAGCCCCCGAGTGACGGTCGGCCCGACTGCTCAGAGCTTAGGCAGTCGCTGGCGGCAAATTGTTGGGGGAGCGGCGTAAAAGCGCTTTACATTGCCTCCAGGATTTCTTACGGGACGAACAGGCTCGTAGGCGATCTCGCTCAAGGGCAGCAATGACAATCTCAATCTCGTGTGGGAGTAGACATGGGATGGACGTTTTCACTTCTGCCGCGGAGCTTCTCCGCGATCGCCAACCAGAGCGGCCGGTTCTTGCGCTGAGGCCGCACGCCGCGCGCCGCGCGGCAAATTGGTTTCTCGCCAACTTCCCCGGACGTGTGCTCTACGCGGCCAAGGCCAACGACGCGCCGGTCATCCTGGATGCTCTGGTGGACGCCGGCGTGAGGGCCTTCGACGTGGCCTCGCTGGTCGAAATCGAGCGCGTGGCGCACATTCAAAACGCCGAGCTCTATTTCATGAATCCGATCAAGTCGCGCGGCGCGATCGTGCGCGCCTATCGCGATTTCGGCGTGCGCAGCTTCGCCTTCGACTCGGACGAGGAGCTGGACAAGATCGTGCAGGAGACCGGCGGGGCGCATGACCTCGACCTCTACCTGCGCCTGGCCTGTCCCAACACGCACAGTCTGATCCCGCTGGAAGGCAAGTTCGGCGTGTCGAGCGCCGACGCCCCAGCGCTGCTGCTGCGCGCGCGGCAGATCGCCCACCGGCTCGGCATCACCTTCCACGTGGGATCGCAAGCGGTGGTGCCGGCCGCCTTCGGCGAGGCGATCCAGCAGGTCGGGCAGCTGATCCTGGATTCCGGCGTGATCGTCGATGCCGTCGATATCGGCGGCGGTTTTCCGAGCCGCTACCCGCATTCGGACCCGCCGGAGCTGGCGAGCTTCATGCAGGAGATCGTCCGCGCCGCCGCCGAGCTCGCGGTCAAGCATTCCTGCGAGCTGCTGTGCGAGCCTGGCCGCGCACTGGTGGCTGAAGCCGAGTCGGTGATCGTGCGCGTCGATGCCCGCCGCGGTAATGCGCTCTACGTCAATGACGGCGCCTTCGGCACGCTGTTCGACGCCGCCTATTCGGGCTTCCGCTTCCCGGCGCGGCTGGTCACCACCGCGCGCCGCAAGCAAAAGCCGCTCGCCGAGTTCGCGCTCTATGGCCCGACCTGCGACAGCTCGGACTATCTGCCCGGACCTTTCGTGCTGCCGGAATGCGTGCGTGAGGGCGACTATATCGAGATCGGCCAGATCGGCGCTTACGGCCGGGTGTTGGCGAATCGTTTCAACGGCTTCGGCGAATACGATGAAGTGATTCTGACGGATGAGCCGATGCTGTCGATGTACGAAACCGGCGTGGACGAATCGCCGGCCGCCCTCAAGACCGCGCACGCTTAGAGGCAGTCGCTCAGGCTCTGCCAAATCCGAACCGCCCGCGACATGCGCTGACGAGACTGTGTGCTGACGGTCGGCGCAACGGCGGGTTAGAGTGTCGCCGCTGGGCCCACCACCGACGCCACGAGGGAGCGTTGCATCCATGAATATCGATAGTCTTGAGGCCGTCTGGGCGCCGCGCGTCCTGAGCATTCTTCGCATCGTCGCGGCGCTGCTGTTCTTCGAGCACGGCAGCACCAAGTTGCTGGGATTTCCGCCATCGGATCATTCGCCGGAAATGCTGTCCTTGCCCTGGATCGCCGGGGCGTTGGAATTGGTCGGAGGGGCGTTGCTGATCGTCGGGCTGTTCACCCGTCCGGTGGCCTTCATCCTCTCCGGCGAGATGGCCTTCGCCTATTGGATGGCGCACGCGCCGCGAAGCCCGTTCCCGCTGGTGAACGGCGGAGACGCGGCCATTCTCTACTGCTTCGTGTTCCTTTATCTCGCCGCTGCCGGCGGCGGGCCGTGGAGCCTCGACGCGCTCCGGCGGCGAGAGGCATGATCGCCTGAGGGATTTTCAGCGGGTCAAAATGAAAGAGGGCCGAACTTTTGCGAGTGGGCCCTCGGCATATGCGGGTGAGCGCCTTGGCTTCGAGCGGCGCGCGAAATCACACGTTGCGAGCACGCTCAGCGATTTGCACGGCCTCTTCGTGATACCAGGCGCCGCCGCGCGCGACCTCGGCCACGCGCGACGCCGCGAATTTCTCGACCGCCCGAGCCTCATCGCTCCGTCCGACACGGCCGGCGCGGCCGCCTACGGGAAACTGATAGATCTTGGCGGACTCCCGATTAGAATTCGCCGACATTGCCTTCCTCCACTTCATTCCATTCTTCGTGTCGATGCGTCAGTGCGCTAAATCACACATAAGGTCCACATAGCGGAGTAGTAAGAGCGTTTGCACAACAAATTCGCGGAATGACTACTATTTCAGCGTCTTTTGATTTTGCTTCTCTCAACGCCATGAGCCGGCCGGACCAATCAAGCGGCGCGCGGAGCAATTCCGGGCCCCGCGCCGCTTTGCCCAAGTAACAGGATTCGTTGTGAAATTTCGTTCGCGCCATCGCCGCAGGAGCGTGGGTCGCGCGCGCCTCAGGGACTGGGCGCCGCGGCCGCGCCATTGGCACAGTTGATGCTTCAAGAGGGGGCCGTTGGCCGCCGGCGTCGGTGGCCGCGCAGGGATTCCTCACAGGCTGGCCTCAACACTCAGAAGGATGCGCAATGACAAAGTACAAGCTCGAGTACGTTTGGCTCGACGGCTACACCCCGACGCCGAATCTGCGTGGTAAGACTCAGATCAAGGCTTATGACAGCTTTCCTTCGCTCGAAGAGCTTCCGCTGTGGGGCTTCGACGGCAGTTCGACCAAGCAGGCGGAGGGGCACAGCTCCGATTGCGTGCTCAAGCCGGTCGCGGTTTATCCAGACGCGGCCCGCAGCAACGGCGTGCTCGTCATGTGCGAAGTGATGATGCCCGACGGCACGCCACATCCCTCGAACAAGCGGGCGACGATCCTCGACGACGAGGGTGCCTGGTTTGGCTTCGAGCAGGAATATTTCCTCTACAAGGATGGCCGGCCGCTCGGCTTCCCGGCCGACGGCTACCCGGCGCCGCAGGGACCGTACTATACCGGCGTCGGTTACAAGAATGTCGGCTCGGTCGCGCGTGAGATCGTCGAGCAGCATCTCGATCTGTGCCTCGCCGCCGGCATCAACCACGAAGGCATCAACGCCGAGGTGGCGAAGGGGCAGTGGGAGTTCCAGATCTTCGGCAAGGGCTCCAAGAAGGCGGCCGACGAAATGTGGATGGCCCGCTATCTGTTGCAGCGGCTCACCGAGAAATACGGCGTCGATGTCGAGTATCACTGCAAGCCGCTCGGCGATACCGACTGGAACGGCTCGGGCATGCACGCCAACTTCTCCACCGCCTATCTGCGAGAGGTCGGCGGCAAAGCGTATTTCGAAGCGCTGATGGCCGAGTTCGACAAGAACCGCGAAGATCACATCGCTGTCTACGGACCCGACAACCACATGCGACTGACCGGCAAGCACGAGACCGCCGCGATCCACGAGTTCACTTATGGTGTCGCCGACCGCGGCGCGTCGATCCGCGTACCGCACAGCTTCGTCAAGAACGACTACCGGGGTTATCTCGAAGATCGCCGTCCGAACTCGCAGGGCGATCCCTACCAGATTGCCTCGCAGATTCTGAAGACGATCGCGTCCGTCTCGATCGGCAAGATCAGCGCCGCCGCCTGAGCCTAGAGCGAGCTGTCGACACGATGGCGTGAGCGGTCCGGACGGCCGCTCACGCCACCCGAGCTGCCGGCTGCGGGCCGGTGGTTTGCCCCGATTGCAAAGCCCCGAATTTGCTAGACTGTCGCCCGGACCGTCGCTGGCTTGGCGCCGCGACAGGTCGTTGGCACCGATCGAGCGCGCCGCGCTTTAGGGTCAAGACGGGCATTGCGATGGGACAGAGCTCGACCAATCGTGGCTTGTCCCGGTCCTGCTGGTGCATCGCCGCGGCGGCGTTCCTCCTCATTGTCTTTGGGTATTGCGGCGTGGCATCGGCGGCCGAGCCCGCGCCCTCGATCGAGGGCGTTTGGGAGGGGCGCTATGTCTGCGCGCAAGGGCCGACCGGCGCCAGCGTGACGATCAAGACCGTCCCGTATTGGCCCGGGTTTCAGGTCTACCTCCACCGTCTGCTCATGGGGTGGCTGCGAAACCCGGAGATGGAAGTTCCCGAGGCGCAACCAGACCACCTGCAGCTTGAGGCACAATTTCGCTTCTATGCTCTTCCGGAGAATCCACGCCTTCCGAGCGGCGCGTTCGAGCTGACCGGCACCTACGACCCGGCTCTCGGCATTCTCGACCTTTATCCATCGAAATGGGTGGAGCGGCCGGAGGGATACGATCTCGTGGGGGTCAAGGGCGTGCTCGACGACGACGGGCAGAGCCTCAAGGGCGCGCTCGACGGCGTCGGCTGTGGCGCGATCATGCTGCGGCGAGCGGGAGCCTCGCAGCCTGGCGCCGAGGCGACCGTGCCGTCGGCGCAGGTGCAATTCGACGACGAGCTGCTCCAGCTCAACCGCGACGTGTTTCAGCTCTATCAGGCCGGGACTTACGACCAGGCTCTGGCGAAGGCAAACGAGGCGGTGGCGCTGGCCGAGCGGCTCTACGGGCCCGATCACCCCACCACCGCGGCGGAGCTCAAATTCGTCGTACAGGTGTTGCGCGCGGCGGGCCGCAGCGCCGAGGCCGAGCCCTTGATCAGGCGGGCCCTCGCCATCGACGAGAAGACGCTTGGTCCGGACGATCCGGCGGTCGCGCTCGACATCCAGATCCTGGTGGGCGTGCTGATCGACAAGACGCTGAAGGACGCGCAACCGCCGGCGGAAGGCAACCGCATCCTACTCACCGGGCAATTGCCCGAGATCCTGGAGAAGGCCGTGCCGCTGGCGCTGGTTGCGTCGCTGCTCCTGCTTTGGATCTATCGCCGCGCGGTGAAACGCTCGATGGGGCGGCGCTCCGGCGCAGACGAGACCCCGCCACCGAGCGAGGACATCACGCCCGCCGCGACGCCGCCCGTGGCGCCGCTGCAATTCGTCATGGTGGATGGTGCTGCCGCGCGCGGTGTGGTGTCTTCCAAGCCTGAAGCGTGCGGCCTCGCGGGCCCTTGGCGCAATGCCGCCATCTATTCGGTTGCCGGCATCGCTTACGTGCTGACGCTGACAGCGGCCTATCTTTACGCCGGCGGCATGGAGTTCCTTCCCGTCCGCTTCGTGTTCTTTGCCTTGGCCTATGCGTGGCCGATCGTGCTGACTATTTGGCTCGTCGCTCCGGTCTCCTGGCGGGGATCGATAGCCGCGGCCGCGATCTACGTCCTGCTGTTCGCGACCATCTCGGCAATCGGCGTGGCGCGCAGCGACGCCTTCACCTGGGGCCAGGCCGCGAGACTATGGCTGCTGACGAATATTCCCGGCACGTTCCTGATCCTCGCCTTTCTGCCGCGGCCGATCCGCGCCATGGGACCCCTGGTGCTGGTGTTCATGGTGGCGGCGGTCGCCGGCTCCAGCGTGTGGCACAATCTCTTCAATGCCGGCGGCTCAGAGCTGATGCTGCGCGCCGTGTCTCTGTTCGGCTCGCTCGGACTCAACAACATGGATGCTGTCGCCGCGGCGACCTTCGCGGCGGAGCTGATCGGCGTGGCGATCCTGTCGCTGATCGGCTGGGTGTGCTTGCGCGGGCTGGGCCGGCTTTACCTCTGGCGTGTGATCAGCGACCAATCGGTGCTCATCGACTCGCTATGGTTCTTGTTCGCGCTGACGAGCGTGGTCGATTTCGCTTTCTTTGGCGAGTTCTGGTTTCTGGCGCCGTTAGGCGCATTCGCGATCTACAAGTTGATCGCGGTGTTGGGTTTTGCCCGATTCGGTGAAAAGCCGGCCGGTGCCGACCCGAAGTTGCTGCTGCTGCGCGTGTTCTCCCTCGGCAAGCAAAGCGCGCGGCTGTTCAACGCCTTCGGCAGGCTGTGGCGCCATGCGGGGCATATCCGCCTGATCGCCGGGCCCGACCTCGCGACCAGTACGGTCGAGCCGCATGAGTTCCTCGACTTCATCAGTGGGAAGTTGGATCGACGTTTCATCTCCGGATCGGAGACGCTGGCGCGGCGTCTCACCGAGACCGAACAACGCCGCGATTTCGATGGACGCTATCGCGTCGACGATTTCTTCTGCCATGACGATGCCTGGCAAATGGTGTTGAAGCGGCTCGCGCGCGACAGCGATGCCGTGCTGATGGATCTCCGCGGCTTCTTGCCGGACAATCAAGGCTGCGTGTTCGAGATCAACGAGCTGCTCAATGTGGTACCGCTCGGCCGCGTCGTGTTCGTGGTCGACGCAACGACCGACCTCGCGTTCTTGCGCGCGACCTTTGCGGCGGGTTGGGAGGCTTTGGCGGTGGATTCGCCCAACCGTGAATTGGTGGACCCCGGAGTGTTGCTATTCGAATTTACCGGCGAGAGGAGCGTGCCTGAACTGATGCGGGTGGTCACGCAGGCTGCCGAGGGCAACGCAGAGGACCGGGCCGAGCTTCATCCGGCGTCCGAGCCTCGGCCGGCCACCGCCGCGTGAGCGGGAGCGGGGGGCTTTCGAAGCCTTAACTGCGCATCAACAGAATTGGGGGCCTATGTCAGGTGTACAAATGGACACGCGTTTTTCGCGCGTCGATCATCACACCCAAGGAGAACTCAATGCAGCGGCTTCTGATTTGTTGCGCCGTCGGTCTGGCGCTTTTGTTCGGCGCGTTCGCGTCGACCACCCCCGCCTCGGCGCATCACAAAGGCTGGGGTTGGCATCACCACCACCATAAGAATTGCTGGTGGCACCATGGCAGGCGCCATTGTCGCTGGTGGTGGTAGCCGGCTCGACGCGTCAATTCGCAATTTGCGGCAAGGGCGTCGGCACAAGCCGGCGCCTTTTTTGCTGACAGAAGCGGGCGGCACACAGCGCTTCCGTTTACCGCGTGACGTCCTTGCGATGGCCTAGATGGCTATGATCGATAAGCGTGCCGACCACGTCGAGAATGACGCGACAGGCAAGCTGCGCAGTGTTGTCGTTGACGTCGTAGGGCGGTGACACCTCCACGACTTCCATGCCGCAGAGGCCCTCGGCGGCGATGGTGTGGATCATTTCCAACGCCTCGCGCGGCAGCAGTCCGCCGGGTTCGGGCGATCCTGTGCCGGGTGCAAAACCCGGGTCGATCGAGTCGATGTCGAAGGAAAGGTACACCGCCTTGCAGCCTTCCCACGCCATCTCCAGCGCGACCTCGGCGGCCTTGCGAGGACCAAACTTGTCGACGTCGTGCATGGTCAAAACGCTGGTGCCGCGCCGTTTGGCCACCGCAGTGCCCGGCCGGTTGCCGTACCAGCCGCCGATCCCGACCTGCACGAGATTCTTCGGATGGCAATTCGGCAGCCCCACGTCGTGCATGTGACTGTGATCGCGGTGCGTCGTGGTCGTCCCTTCGTGCGTGGTCCAGAACCACGGCGTGGTATGCATCCGCTCATCCATATCCTTTTCCTGGATATCGATATGCCGGTCGATGTGAATGATGCCGACATTGCCGTCGATATGCGGCGCGATCCCGCGCACATTGGGGAAGCCGAGGCTGTGATCGCCGCCGCAGATGATCGGAAACACCCCCGAGGTGTAGATGTGCGAGACGGCCTTGGTCACCTGATCGAAAGTTTTTTCGATGTTGCCGGGAATGACGAAAATATCGCCTGCGTCGCACAGGTCGAGCTCCTCATAGATGTCGACGCCGCCGTCAAACCAATAACCGTCATAGAGAGCAGAGATACGCCGCACCGCCTGCGGACCGAAGCGCGTGCCGGGCCGATACGTCGTCGCTGAATTCGAACGGCGCGCCGACGAAGGCGGCTTCGTAGTCGCCAATCTTGCGGATGTCCTCGCAATAGGGCGCCTTCATGAAGGTGTTGATGCCGGCGAAGGCCGGCTGATGGCCGCGGCTGAACAAAGAGATATTGCGGTCGATGATCGAGTTGGCGGCTTCGAGGCCGAACTTCAGCGATCGCCGGACATCCTCGTCCTGCTTCTTCTGCGAGATGCGCGACAACTTCTCCATCGATCTGGCGCCATCGGTGTCCTCGCGTCTGACGCCGTGTGAATGACCGTGCTTGTGGGAGTGGACGTGGTCGTCGCCTTTTTTTCGTCCCGCCATGTGAAGCTCCTCGCGTCGTGACTTTGGCCGATAATGAGCCGGGCGACGCCCGTAAAACAGTCCCCATCACTCAATAGCGAGCATTAATGGGATTGATGCTGCGCCGCACTTAGAGGGGTCAAATCGCGCCCCGGATAATGATGTTTGGCGCTTCAATCCCCTGCAACCGGCACGCCAAGTTCGGTGAGGAGCAGTTGGCGCGCCAGCTTGTTGGGTGCGCGGGGATTGGTGATGACGAACACGGGCATGAATGGCTGTTCCGCCTGTCCGAGCAGCGGCCAGAGCCGGCCCGCCTCCACGTCGGGGGCGGCAAACGGTTCGGGGAGAAAACAGATTCCGACGCCCAACACGGTCAGACGTCTTGCCTCGTCGAGATGTTCCGAAAGGCCGGCAACGTTAAGGCCGAGGCCATGACGCTTTCGATAGGCGGTCAAGGTGTCGGGCTCGTCAGCGCCGGTGAGCACGAAGGCCTCGCCTCCGAGAGCGGAGGGGTCATCGAAGCGCTTGCCGTAAAGACGATGGCCCTTGCCGCAATAGGCGTTGTGCACCTCGTCGAGCAGAAAGTCGTAGCGGAGGTCGGAGCGCAGAGTTTGCGCGGAGGCGACGCCGATATCGATTTCATCGCGAAGCAGCGCGGCAGCCACCGAGTCCCAGGTCGTGATATCGATCAGGATCTCCACCTTCGCATGCCGGTCGTGGAACCGCGATATGGCGGCATCGAAACGCTCGCACACCAAGCTCGAAATAATCTGGATCGAGATCCTGCCGCGGATCTCCTCGGTGAGGTTGCCGAGTCGCTTGGGCACGCTTCGCACCATCGAATTCAAAGACCGACAGGTCTCCGCGACGAGCATGCCTTCATCGGTCAGCATGAATCCACGTGGGCCGCGTCGACACAGCGTCACGCCGAGTTGGGCTTCGAGACGTTTGAGGGCGAGACTGAGGGCAGGCTGCTTACGCCGCATCGCGCGCCCGGCGCGGCTCACTCCGCCGGCCTCGGCGATCTCGTGGAATGTCTTCAAGAGATTCCAATCGACATTGCGAGAAAAACTCTGGGGGGAGTTGGCCATAGCCTACCTCAAATTGGCTGCTGGATGATGAGCGCGGCCGGGAAGCCGCTGCCGGGCAACGCACAAGCGCGCGCTCGGCGCAAATTGCGCGCGGCGTTGGCATGATATCGGCACTGCTCGGCGTTGCCAGCGCGTTGGGTCTCGGCGTTGCCGACTTCATGGGCCGCTTCTCCGCGCGCGCGGTCGGCGCCACGTTGGCTTATGGTGCGGTGCTGTTTGTCGGCGCCACCTGCGCAACGGTCTGGCTGCTCGCAAGCGAGCAGCAACTGATCTGGTCGCCGGTAGGCGTTGCCATTGCGGTCGTGCACGGCCTCTGCGTCGCGGTGATGTGCATTCTGCTCTACATGGGCATGGCCCGCGGCCCGATCGCGGTTGTCGCACCAATCGTCGCGGCGCATCCGGTTCTGGTGCTTGGCGTAAATGTGTGCATGGGCGTGCGACCGAGCGCCATGCAATGGGCGGCCATGGCCGGCATCGTCGCAGGGAGCATGGTCATTGCCCGCGGCGCCATAGAGAACTCCAATGGTCCGCAGGGTGAAAGCAATTGGCGCTCGGTAGTGATCGCCTCCGGCGCATGCATCGCTTACGCCGCTCTCGTAGTTACGGGGCAGGCTGCCACGCCGATGATCGGCGCGTTCGAAACGATGTGGATCGGCCGCTGCTCGGGCCTGATATTGATCGCCGCCATGCTTGTCTTGCAGCGACAAAGGGTGCGCATCCCTCCGCAATGGATGCCCTATGTCGGTCTGCAAGGGCTGCTCGATACCGCGGGCTATTTCACCTTCCTGGCGGGCGCCAACACGGCCGCGCCGCACATCACGATGGTGGTTGCTTCCGCCTTCAGCGTGGTCACGGTTCTGTTGGCAAGGTTGGTCATCCATGAACCGGTCAGCAAGACGCAGTGGGGAGCAATCGCCCTCATCGCTGCTGGTACCGCAGCCCTCAGCACGACCTGATCGGTCAGCCCCAGACGCGACCGGACCGCACGCTATCCATCTGATAGTCACTCGCATGCCTCGTAAAAAACTCCTGGCCGAAGCGTCGCGCCGCGGCGATGGGATCGTTTGGGTCGCGGCGGACGTCGCCGCGGGCATTGCCGTAGCCGTGCACGATGCCGACGAAAGTCGAGCGCGTGTAGCGGGAGAATTCCTGGATCTGGCAAATGACCGCACCGGAGACCATCGGAAAAGTCTCTTCGGAGCTCAGCACGAGCCCGATGCGTTTTCCCATCATCCCTTCGATCACCGCTGCCGACTGCGGGTACGACGCGGCGTAGTAACAGAATGTGCGGTCGAAGAACGCCTTAAGCTGCGCCGAGGTGCCATACCAATAGATTGGCGTCGCGGCGATGAAGCCGTCCGCCGGCAGATAGTGATCGAGGAAGACAGACCGAAAGCCGTCCTCGATCGAACACTCGCCGTTCGGCTTTCGACATTGCCGGCAGTCACGCAAAAAGCCGGTCAAAAAGTCCTCCGCAAACACGAACTGGGTTTCATGGCCCGCTTCCGCCAGCCCGTCACGGACCGCCTCCGCAAGCAGGGCGGAGTTGCCGTTGCGGCGCGGACTCGACGACAGCACGAGAGCCTTCACGGTGTTATCCTCGCAACAATTCGGCGGCGGCTTCGTCGACCGCCTGCTGGAACGCGGGAACTTTTCCCGGCGAGCCCACGCAGTGACCCCACGGCGATTTAAACACGCGCAGCTCGGCGCGCGGCATGATGCGGAATTCGGCCGCGTTGTCCGCGGCCACGAAATACATGTCGGTGCTGCACGGCATCAGAATCGCGCGCGCGGTAATCGACTGCAAAGCGCGGGTGAAATCGCCGCCATAGATGGCGTTGTCGCTGATGTCGGTATGCTGCCAGGTCCAGATCTTAGCGAGCAGATCGTTGGCGTCCCAGTTGAGGTGGTCTTCCTCCCAGTCGCGTACGAAGTCCTCCAGGGTGGAGAAGCCAAGACCGCGATAGAGCTGCTGGGCGAAGAACCCGTGGGAGTAGGCCCAGGCAACATAGACGCGGCCGAACGCTCGCAAACCTTTTTCCGGCGGCGTGGTGTAGTTGCCGCCATTCCAGGCGCAATCGGCTTGCAGCGCGGCCTTCGGTCCGTCGATGAAGGCGTAGTTGAGGGGAGAGCAGCGCGCCGCGCCGCAATAAGGCAGGATCGCCTTGACCAAATCGGGGTACTGCGCCCCCCATTGATAGGCTTGCATCGCCGCCATCGACCAGCCCAGCACGAGGGCGATGCGCTTGACGCCGAGGCGCTCGGTGAGCAGGCGGTGCTGACAGGCGACATTGTCGAACAAGGTGACGTGGGGGAAGCGCGGGCCGTCTTGCGGGGGAGGGGTGTTGCTCGGCGACGACGAATAGCCGTTGCCGACGAGATTGATCGACACCACGAAATGCCGCGCGGGGTCGACGGCGCGACCGGGCCCGAACAACGCTTCGTTGCGAAGATGGGTACCGGTGTAGAAGGTCGGCAGCACGACCGCGTTGTCGCCGGCCGCGTTGAGCGTGCCATAGGTCACGTAGGCGAGCTTGGCGTCGCGCAGCGCCGCCCCCGACTGCAACGGCACGTCGCCGAGCTCGTAGATGTCGCAGCCCCCCATCCGAGAAGTCCTTCGCTAGCGTCGCATAAGGCGGCTGGCGGTTGCGTCTTGCATGGGCTCCCCGGGTGGAGTTAATTGGTCGATTAATTAGCAGTTCGCAGAGAACGTTGCCTTAATCGCTTGCTGAAAGCAAGTCCGTGTAAGTGCATTGCATCCTACTCCCGACCGGTCCTAGTGTCGTTGCTCGTCGGGCATTCAGGCCTCGAAATCGGACGGGGACGCTTTGCGGGAAGTTGCGGTTGGTGTAATTCGGCAGGGAGGACTCGGTGAGCGCGCCTTGGGAGGCCGTGACCGCGGAGCAAGCCAATGAGCGAGATTCGAGAAGAAGAACAGATGGCGCATCAACCAACGAGGGGTGTTGAACCTATGAAGCGCGGCGAGCGGGAAATGCGCAGGGCAGCGCCAGTCGGCCCCAGGCGCGAGGATCACAGCGCCGCCCGCGTCGACACCTTCATGGCGACCGCGCTCGACCTGTTCGCCGAGCGCAATTTTGCCTCGGTGACGATCAAGGATATTGCCACTGCGCTCGGTGTCAACACGGCGCTGCTCTACTATTATTTCGACAGCAAGACCGACCTGTTTCGGGCGACGATCGAGCATGCCGTCGGCCGCGCCTTCGAGAATGTGCGCGCGCTGGAAGACAACAGCGCCGATCCGCCGAGCGTAATCGCCGCTTGGCTCGAGAACCACGTCAACAAATACGCCGAGATCCACCGCTTCGTGAAGATCGCGCTCGATTTCCGAGGCGCGCATGAAGGCGACCCCCAGATCGCCGCGGCGATCGAGAGCTTCTACGACAAAGAACGCAAGCTGCTGTCGAAGGTGATCCGCCAAGGCATCAAGCAGGGGCTGTTCAAGCCCGTCGATCCCAAGGCCATGGCGCAGTTCATCTCGACCTATCTCGACGGCTGCATGGTGCGAGCGGTGATCCTGACCGACTTCAATCTGGAAGCGGCAGTGCGCGACCTACACCGGCGCGTGCTGGAGATGCTGGGCTATTCCGGCAAGCCGCGGATGCGGGCGCAGCGGCGCTGAGTGTCGCCGTGAGCCGATCGGACGTCCGACAACAGACTGCCTGTAAAACCGGCGTTTAGCTGCCTGTGCATTGCGCAGCGTGACCAAACTATGCGCATTGGCCGCCGGATAAACTAATTGACTGTTTAATTAGAGGCGAGCACAGTTGAGATCTGTCCACGCGTCCTTCGACCTTGTGCGTCGCCGATCGCGGCCTCAACGGGAGTGACAGAGGGCGCCGGCCAACAGATCTGCGCAGCCCGATCACGGGGAACAACAATACGGCCATTTCTCAAACAGGCGTCCCGGCTCGCGTAGGCTCAAGGGAGAGCGGCATCCATGAATGAAATCAAGTCCGGAGCGGCGTTCGAAGCCGCGGGTAGCGGCAAGCCCGAGCGGGAGACGATGCAGACCCTGATGGATAAGGGTGTCGAATACTGCATGCCCTTGTACGTCGACGTCCACGGCATCGCCAAGACGAAGACTGTGCCGATCGATCATTTCGATCGGATGATGCGCGGTTCGGAGCTGTTCACCGGAGCCGCGCTTGACGGACTCGGTCAAGGCCCGCATGACGACGAGTTGGCCGTCATGCCGGACCCGGATGCGGTCATGCAGCTGCCGTGGCGTCCTAACGTCGCCGTGATTCCCGGACACCTGAGCTATCACGAGCAGCCCTATTCGATGTGCTCGCGCTCGGCCCTGGCGCGGCAGGTGGAGCGCGCCGCCAAGCTTGGTCTCAAATTCAACCTCGGCGTCGAATGCGAGACCTACATCGTGAGGCTCGACCCCTCGGCCCATAACGGCTTCGCCCAGAACGACCCGCGGGACACCATCGCCAAGGCGGCCTACGACGCGTCGCTCACGCTCATCAACATGGAGTTTTTGAACGATGTCGTCTCGGCGATGAACAAGCTCGGCTGGAAGGTGCACTCGTTCGACCATGAGGACGCCAACGGCCAGTTCGAGTTCGACTTCGCCTATGCCGACGTCATGACCATGGCCGACCGTTTCGTCGTGTGGCGGATGATGATGAAGGAACTCGCCCGCAAACACGGCTGGGAAGCGACCATGATGCCCAAGCCGTATGCCGACCGGACGGGATCTGGCGCCCATTTCAACATGTCGCTCGCCGATGTGAACAGCGGGAAGAACATCTCCGGAGACGGCGCCGATCCGCGCGGCTGCGGCCTGTCGAAGCTCGCCTACCAGTTCCTCGGCGGCCTGAGGAAGCACGCCGCGGCGCTCGTCGCGGTGAGCTGTCCGACCGTCAACTCCTACAAGCGCCTGATCAAAACCGGATCGATGACGGGCTACACCTGGGCGCCGATCTTCATTTCTTATGGCGGCAACAACCGCACCCACATGTTCCGGGTGCCGATGCTGCGGCCGCATATCGAGGGCGATCACCGCGACGCTCACGTCGACCTGTCGAGCACACGATGGGAATGCCGGGCAGTCGATCCGTCGATGAACCCCTATCTCGCCGCAGCCATGTTCTTGGCGGCCGGTCTCGACGGCATCGAGCAGGATCTCGATCCCGGCGATCCGCAATTCGTCAACATGTACGAGCTTTCGGATCAGGAGCTGGCGGCGCGGGGTATCCGGCAGCTGCCGCAGACCTTGCTCGAGGCCATCACGGCCTTTGAGCAGGACGACCTTGGCCGTCGCGTGATGGGCGAGGAATTGCGCGACGCCTATGTCGAACTGAAGAAGGCCGAATGGTGGTCGTACCACAACTCCATTTCCCAATGGGAGATTGATAACTACCTGACGAAATTCTGAGCACGGGAGTGCCGCGGTGTTTTGGCGCAAGAAGGACAAGGGTGGCGACGGAGAGGTGAAGATCTTCTTCGCTTCGGACCTTCACGGCTCGAATGTCTGCTTCAAAAAGTTCGTCAACGGCGCCCAATTCTACGGCGCCGACGTTCTCGTCCTCGGCGGCGATCTTACCGGCAAGGCGGTGATCCCGATCGCGGAGCAGGAGGACGGCACTTTTCTCGCCTTTCAGCATGGCGAGCAGGTGCAGCTCAACGACAAAAGCGAACTCGACGATTTCGTCAAACGCCAAGGCAATATCGGCTTCTATCCGGCGGTGATGTCCGAGGCCGAATATCAGTCTCTCAGGGACGAACCGGAGGCACAGGCGGTGCTGTTCAAGCGCCTGGTGCTGGAGCGCGTGCGGGAATGGGCCGAGTTCGCCACGAACAAGCTCAAGGGCACCGAGATTCCGCTGGTGGCCATCCCCGGCAATGACGATTTCCACGAGATCGACGAGATTCTGACCCAGGCGCCGCATTTCGACTTCCACGAGATGCAGGTCTGCGAGTTCAAGGGCGGCTATCAGATGCTGTTCTGCGGCGGCTCGACCCCGACGCCGTGGGACACCGAGCGCGAATACACCGAACAGCAGTTCGTATCGCGCTTCGCTGAACTCCTTCCGCAAGTCACCAACATGAGCCGGTGCATCTTCAATGTGCACGTCCCGCCGATGGGCACCGCTCTCGACGCGTGTCCCAAGCTCGATAAGAACCTGCAGGTCGTCTACGAGATGGGCTTGCCGGCGCAGATTCATGCCGGCTGTCAGACCCTCATCGACATTATCAAAGAGCACCAGCCGCTGTTGGGTCTCCATGGGCACATCCATGAAGGGCGCGCCAAGATCAACATCGGCAAGACGATCTGCATAAACCCCGGCAGCGTCTACCCCGAGGGTATCCTGCAGGGAGCCATGATCACTCTCCGCGACGGCCAAGTCGCCCAGACCAATCTGACGCAAGGATGACGGACTCGCCGAGCGAGATGTCGACAGAAGGAGGGGAAGATGTCGGTTACCGATGTTGGTGCAGATAAGCGCATATTTCTCCGTAAGGCCTCCGGCCTGATCAGAACCGCCGGACTTGCGGACACGTTCATCTACGATCTCGGCCTTGTCAGTATCGGACTCGGCGTGGGTTCGATGCTGTATTACGGCCCCGCCTTCTACCCGCAAGGCGATCTGATCTGGGGGTGCATCATCGCCGGCGTGGCGATGGCGATGATTTCTTTCGGCTTTATCACCTGGACGGTCACCTTGCCGCGCTCGGGCGGCATCTACGTGTTCGGATCCCGCATTTTACCGCCGGCGCTCGCACTCACCATGAGCCTGGTGGAAATCAGCGCATGGCTGTTCTACTGCGCCATCGCCGCATATTGGATTGTCATCCTCGCTCTCGCGCCGATGTTCGCCGCGCTCAACCTGCTTACGGGCAACGAGACCTTCCTCACGATCTCGAACACGATGCTCGAGCCGTGGTGCACATTCTTGATCGGCGCGGCGATTCTGATCCTCTCGCAGGTCGTTCTCTCCTTCGGCATGCGCTTCTATCTTACGGTCAACAAATGGGTTTTCATCCTCGCCATGGCCAGCACGGTGTTCATGATCGTGGTGCTCGCCATGTCGACCCGGGAGCAGTTTGTCACCAATCTCAACGCGCTGGTTGGGCCGTCGCTCGGCGTGCCCGACGCCTATAACGCCATCATCGCCAGCGGTAAGGAGAAGGGCTGGGGTGAAGCCGGATTCGATGTGTGGCAGACCCTGCTGGTCTCTAACTGGCCATTCTTGCCGCTGGTCGGCGCCGCCTTCTCCATCGCCATCGGTGGCGAGATCAAGTCGGTCGGGAAGTCACAGTCGGTGGGAATGCTCGGCGCGGTGTTGTGCTCCACCGTGGCTTGGGTCATCACCATTTGGCTTGCCTATAGGGTCTTCGGCTTCGAGTTCCTCGGCACCGCGGTATTCAACGTGCTGAGCGGCAATGGCGGCCTTACTACGCCAACCGACCCGGCCGTCGCGCTCTTGACCGGTATTCTCACCAAGTCGCCACTGATCACCGTGATCACCTCGTTAGGCTTGGCGCTGTGGATGTGGATGTGGATTCCGGGCATGCACACTTTTGGGGTGCGGGCCATCGTGGCTTGGTCGTTCGACCGGGTCGCTCCGGCGCCTTTCGGCAAAATCTCCGAGACCTATCACACGCCGATGGTGGCTATTACCGTGACCACGATCGTCAATCTGATCTGCATGGCCTTGTTCGTGTTCACGCCGTGGTTCTCCAAGATCGTGATCCTGATCGAGGCAGCGGTGCTGGCCTGGTCGGTGGTGCTCGGGGCGGGGATCTTCTTCCCCTATATGCGTCCGCAGCTTTACGAAAAGTCGCCAATCGCCAGCAAGACCATTTTCGGCTTGCCGATGATGAGCGTGGCCTGCTTCCTCGGCTTCATCGCGTCGCAGTTCTACTTCTGGACGCTGTTCTTCGATCCGAACGCGGCCGGCCACGATCCCACGCAGTTGATGATTGTCGCGGGCGTTTTCGTGTTCGGCTTCGCCTTCTATTACGTGATGAAGCTGATCAGGCGGTCGCAAGGCATCGATGTGACCCTCGCTTTCAAAGAGATTCCGATTGAATGAAGCTTGTGACGTGTACGGAAGTGAGGGGCGCGCAGGAATTCTTGCCTGCCCCTCATTTTCGATCTACGGGACGATCATGCTCATGAGGACGTGCGCAACACGGGAGAATTGTCGGTGAGGACGCATTCGTGACCGAGATGCCTACAGATCCGGGTCTCAATCTTCAGTTTGTCGATGAAGCGCTCAATCTTGTCCGAGATGCCGAGGCGAAGGGGATACGTCTGCGCATCCTTGGATCGATCGCGTATCGGCTGCAATGCCCGAACAACCTGCATTTCTTCGAGGATACCAAGCGGGTTCTCACCGACGTGGATTTCGGGGCGGAGAAGAAGCAAAACCGCGCCATACGCGAATTTCTGATCGCGCGGGGTTATGTCCCAGATGAGGGAATCTACGTGGCCTCGGAGGGCGCGCGTCATGCCTACCTGCACCGCGAGACCGGACTCAACGTGGACGTCTTCGCGGATGAGCTCTATTTCTGCCACCGGATCCCGTTCAAGGACCGGCTCGAGTTGGACAGTCCCACCATCTGCACCACCGATTTGCTGCTGGAGAAAATGCAGATCGTCGAGATCAATCTGAAGGACTTCAAAGACACGATTGTGCTGATGCTCGAGCATCCGCTCTCGCACCAGGAGTCCGGGAAGAAGTCGATCGACACCGACTATATCGTCGACATGATGCGACAGGATTGGGGCTTCTATCACACCTTCACTACCAACTTGAAACGCGTGCCCGAACATTTTGCCGAATTTCCGACAATGCAAGACAGCCAACTCAAATTGATTCGCGCCCGGATCGACGAATTGCTCACGGTTCTCGATGCCGCCCCCAAAACATTGGGCTGGAAAATGCGCGCCAAAGTCGGCACCCGAGCACGTTGGTACCAAGAGGTCTCGGAGAAGTCGCACCAATTTTAGGCGACCGACTTCAGCCGTTTCCATGGTCGGGGGTGCAGCAATGTCAACCGCGGTTTCCGCAACGCCTCTTTCCCATGCGGCCTTTCGCCAGCGACAGAGAGCGGCCGAACTCGACGGCTTGAGCTATAAACCGCTCCGCGTGGCTTGGACCGATGTCGGCGAGGGCGAGCCGGTCATTCTCTTGCACGGCATTCCCACCTGGTCGTTTCTCTACAATGACGTGATTCCACTGCTCGCGCCGGATCGCCGGGTCATTGCGCCGGATTTCCTCGGTCACGGCTATTCCGACAGGCGCGACTTCTTCGACCGCTCGCTACTGGCTCAGACCGCCATGATTATCCGTTTGATGGATCATCTTGGTCTTGAGCGGGCGGACTTTGTCGGTCACGACACGGGTGGAGGCGTCGCGCTGATCATGGCGATTTAGCATCCCGATCGCGTTGCACGCCTGGTGCTGACGAACGTCGTCGCCTATGACTCCTGGCCGATCGACGACATGATAGCGCTTGGCAATCCGCACTGGCGCGCCAAACCGCCAAAGGAGGTTGCCGATTTTCTCGCCTCCGGTTTGCCCGATGGAATCTACAACAAGGCCAGGCTAACACCTGAATTCGCTGCCGGCATCGTCGCTCCCTATAGCGACGAGGAGGGAAAGATCTCGATCATCCGCAATGCAAGCAGCCTGAACACCAATCATACGACGATGCTGGTCGAGAGGCATGGCGACATCAGCGCACCGACGCTTTGTCTGTGGGGCGTGCACGACCCCTGGCAAACCATCGCCGATGGTGAGAGATTATCGCGCGAAATTCCCAATGCGCGGCTGGTGCGGGTCGAAAATGCGTCGCATTGGATTCCCCACGATACGCCTGAGGTCTTCGCGCGACGAACTGAGCAAATTCCTCCAACGCGACTAGCCAACGAAACCGATGCAGACAAAACCCAAGGGTCGGCTATGAATATTCTCGTCCTTCAGCACGTCGCCGTGGAGCATCCGGGCGTTTTTCGCGACTTCCTGCGACAGGATGGTTTGACCTGGCGCACGGTCGAACTCGACGAGGGAGAACCAATTCCCGAGCTTGAACCGTTCGATCTCATGATCGTCATGGGGGGACCTCAGGACGTCTGGGAAGAGGACCAATATCCTTGGCTGCGCGGGGAGAAGGCCGCTATCCGCAAGTTTGTCGTCGACATGGGGCGGCCCTATCTGGGGATCTGTCTTGGGCATCAACTTCTCGCGGAGGCGGTAGGGGGGCAGGTTGGCCCAGCCAAGACGCCCGAGGTTGGCGTTCTTACAGTTGCCAAAACCGCAATGGGCGCCTCCGATCCCATGCTGGAAAATTTGCCGGATCCAATGCATGTCCTGCAGTGGCACGGGGCGGAAGTCCTCGATCTTCCCGCTGGAGCAACCGTACTGGCCAGCACGGCCGCGTGTCCGATCCAAGCCTTCCGTTTCGGCAGCCATGCCTATGGCGCCCAGTTTCATGTCGAAGTGACGAAGGATACGGTGGAGCAGTGGGCGGCGATTCCCGCGTATATTACCGCTTTGGAAAAGACGATGGGCGCCGGAGCCATGGAGACGCTGGCGAACCAGGTGAGCGCCGCGCTGCCAGGGTTCAACCGGAATGCCCGCACGATTTACGACAACCTCAAATCGGTTTGGTCTTGGTGAGTGGGCGATTGTCGGCGGGATCTTCCCGCCCGCGGACATGGTAAAGCCTGGGTCCGGTAGCTGATTGACCTTCCATCCGCGACAAGGCTCCGCTCTTGGCACGTGACGCTGCATGCTCCTCTCGCGCGACAAGTCCCAGCTTCTCATTATCGATGTCCAGGCCAAGCTGCTGCCGGCGATGTCCGATCAGCGCGTGGTCGAACGCTGCATCCGCCTCGTACGCGCGGCAAAGACACTCGGGGTTCCAATCACCCTGTCGGAACAATATCCGCAAGGACTCGGCCCTACGGTCGAACTCGCTTCTCGAAGCATTAGGAAACGCGGGCTCGGTCATGGCGAAGGTCGAGTTTTCTTGCGCGAAGAATGGTCCGCTGCGCGAGCGCCTGCAGAAGCTGCGCCGGCAGGGAAGGCCGCAGGTCGTCATTGGCGGCATGGAAGCGCATGTGTGTGTCGGTCAGACGGCGATCGATCTCGAGCATGAGGGCTTCGAGGTTTTCGTGGCTGCCGACGCGGTTTCCTCGCGGGCCAAGGCGAGCCGAAGACTTGCCCTCGCTCGCCTCCTCAAGACCGCCGCCGACGTGGTCGATAGCGAAATGGTCGTGTTCGAGTGGCTGGGCAGGGCCGACACCGCCGAGTTCAGGGAACTCCTCGCTCTCGTAAAGTAGAGCTCGGCTGCGCTGGGCTTCGCTTTATTGGGAGACAACCGCTGTAACGCCATGCGCTGAAGCACCCTCAATTCTAGGCCATATGAGGAAATCGTAGGCACAATGCTCAAAAAATGCGCTTTTGCTAGTTAAGGGGTTGCTGAAATCGAAAATTCGTAGAGAATGGGCTTCCAACCTTCGATGTACGCAATACTGGAGCGTTGGAGCGGATGGCTGTACCCAAGCGACCCCTGACCGTTGTGCGCCGCGCGGCCGTTGCCGCTACGGTACAGGGAGGAAGCACTTCCGGCGTGACGGCGCAGGCGAGACCATCCGCCGCCCTCGACGCCATCGACTTCACCATCATCCGAATCCTTCAGAACGACGGCCGTGCGGCCTTCACCGCCATTGCCAAGCAGCTCGGCATCTCCGAAGGGGCGGTCCGCAACCGCGTCGGTCAGCTGATTGAATCCAAAATTCTACGCATCATCGGCGTTGCCGATCCGATGGCGCTTGGCTACGACGCCTATGCGATGGTCGGGTTGAAGCTTGCGTCGGGACACGATCCGCAAAAGGCCGCGCATTACTTCCGAGATCGGGACGAGGTCACCTATGTCATTTTCGTTGCCGGTAGGTACGACCTGCTGATCGAGGTGATTTGCGAGACCCACGATCAGCTCGCCAGCTTCCTTCGCGAACATTGCTACAGCCGCAGAGATCTCGCATCCGTCGAGCCGATGGTCGGCCTCGCTATGTACAAGAACATGCTGAAATGGGGACAACCCTAGTCATGCACGGGGATCGACATGTGATCCCTGGCAAAAGCGCGCCGACGCGGGACGTCAGGGCCCGCCGTACGCGGTGGTTCGAGTATCACAAGCCGATCCCGCTGCATTGGTCCCTGTCGCTCGGCATCGCGATCTGGGTGATCTTCTTCGGCCTGTGGGAGCTCGCCGACGCCAAGGGCTGGGTCAACACCCTGTTCATGCCGCCGCCGCATCGGGTGCTGTCGACACTTTACACCATGCTCACCGAGCGCGGCTTCCTCACCGATATCGGCATCAGCGTCTACCGCATTCTGGTGAGCTTCGCGCTCGCCTGCGCCGTCGCCATCCCGCTCGGCGTGTTGATGGGCTCATTCCGGACCGTCGATGCGTTCGTAAACCCCTTTGTCAGCGCTTGGCGCTATCTCCCGGCCCCGGCCTTCATACCGCTGCTGCTGATGTGGTTTGGCGTCGGGGAGGGGTCGAAGCTCGCGTTGCTGTTCATCGGCGTCATCTTCTTTCTCATCACCCTCATCATGGACCACACCCGCGCGGTGCGCGCCGAGTTGATCGAAACCGCTATGACGCTCGGCGCCGATCGCTGGCAGATCTTGTCGACCATCGTGCTGCCGGCGGTGGCACCCAAGATCATGATCTCGATGCGCCAGATGCTGGCCGTGAGTTGGACCTATCTCGTCATCGCCGAGATCATCGCCTCGACCACGGGCATCGGCGCCGTGATGATGCGGGGCCAGCGTTTCCTCAAGGTCGACGAGATCATGGCCGGCATTCTCGTGATCGGCGTGGTCGGACTCATGTTCGATTACCTGTTTCGCTTGGCGCAGCGCTTACTCTTTCCGTATGTGCCGCGGGAGGAACGATAGGGATGGTTCACTTAGGCATCAGTCACGTTCAACGGGAGTGCAAGACTATGCATCAGGTAGCGTTATCTCGATCAAGCAAATTTGTGTTGGCCATGGCGATGGCGGGGTTCGCCTTGCTCGCCGGCATCCCCGCTCTGGCCAAGGAGCAGGTTCGGGTCGCAGGTCTCACCTGGCCCGGCTATGGCTGGTGGTACATTGCCAAGGCGAAGAACTTGGCGCCAGACCTCGACATCAGCTACCAGGCCATCGAGGACCCGTTTCAGAGCTTTGGGTTGATGGCGTCCGGCCAGTTGGAAATCATTTCCAGCACGGCTGAGTTCGCGCCGATCGGCGCGTCGCAAAACATGCCGGTGCGCATGGCCGCTTACGGCAATCTTTCCCACGGCACCGACAAGCTCATCATGCGCCCGGAGATCTAGAGTCCCGCCGATCTCAAAGGCAAGAAGGTCGCGGTCATGGTCGGCGGCCTGCCGCAAATCATGATGGGGATCTATCTGGAAAAGAACGGTCTACCCTTCGACTCCGTCGAATACGTCAACGTGATCATGGATCAAGCTGCCGCGGCGATGATCGGCGGCACGGTCGGCGGTGCCGAGCTGTGGGAGCCGTTCGGCACCCAAACGCTGTCGGCGGTGCCGGGCGCGAAGGTGGTGGCGAGCACGGCCGACCCGGAATGGGCGAAGAACGCGCTGATTGCCGATGCCCATTTCGTCAACGAGGATTGGGCCAAGACCCATAGAGACACCGCGCTCAAGGCGATGAAGGCGATGTATGACGCCATCGCTTGGTGGAAGAAGAACCCCGAGGAAGGCAACAAGATCATTGCCGAGGGGATGAAGATGTCGGTTCCCGACGTCGAGTTGGTTCTCGGCAAGGACGGAACCGGTCTCAATTCTGGCCTCGACCCCTACACCTTCATTCAAGCCGCGCAATTCTGCGGGGTCGCTCCGGGTGATCCGCCCTTTGGCCAGAAGAACGGCCAGATGGTGGACCACTTCAAGCTGACCAACAGCTGGTGGGTCAAGTTCGGCGTGGTGAAGGAGGAATATCCCCCGGAGAAGGGCATCGACTGCAGCCTGCTGAAAGATCTCTACGACAGCGGCTATCGCGGTTGACGAGCGGCAATATCGGCCGGGCCGGGACATCGCCGGACCGCCTGGCCCGACTACAAAATCCGATGGGTGAGGAAGCATTGATGGCGAGCGTTTATCCAACGACCTTGGCGGCGGCTATTCCCGAGAAATCTCGCATCGACCAGGCCAGGGTAAGTCTGGAAAAGGCGGGGGTGAAATATGTCTTCTCCTGCTGGATCGACATCTTGGGCAGCCCCAAGACGAAACCGGTCCCGGTCTCGGAGTTCGAGAACCTGTGCATCGGTAAGGGACCGCAATTCGCGGTTCATTCCGTGTCGATGTTTCCCGAGCTCGGGCCGGCCGATCCGGACCAGGTACCGATTCCGGATCTCGACGCTCTGTTCGTCTGCCCGTGGAACCCAGAATATGCGATCGTCTTTGCCGACCTGTTCTACGAAGGCGCTCCCTACAATGTCTGCCCACGCATGGCGCTCAAGCGCACCGTGCAGGAGGCGGCCGAGGCGGGCTACGCGTTCTATGCGGGCATGGAGCCCGAGTTCATCGTTCTGCGGTACGACGACAAGGGTGAACCGGTTAAGGCGATCGATGACGATCCCTCACTGGGCGAGGGGTTTCGACCGCGGCGCCAAGCCTTCGGTTACGACATCGAATATTCGCTCAATTTCGATGCCGTTCCTCGCCGACGTGGTGCAGCAGCTGAACGGCATGGGGTGGGAACTCAAGAATGTGGTGTGCGAGGGCGCCTACTCGCAGTTCGAAGTCGATTTCGATTACACGACCGTGCTTGGCATGGCCGATCGCTTTACCTTCCTGCGGATTCTGCTGAAGGAGATTGCCAAGCGCCACGGCATGTTCGTGACCTTCATGCCGAAACCCGCTCAGGGCGATTGGCGCAGTGGCGCTCATATCAACTGGAGCGTCCAGTCGACGGATACTCCCGGAAGCAATCTGTTCAAGGACCAGAAGACCGGGAGCTGGAGCGACTTCGCCAGATGCGCGGTCGGCGGCGTGTTGCGCCACGGGGTTGCCTTGACCGCTGTCAACTGTCCCACGGTCAACAGCTACAAGGGGCTGATCGCCCGCTCGCGTGAGTTCGAAGGCGGCACGGTGACGTGGGCGCCCACGCATATGACCTACGGCGTGAACAACAGATCGGCGATGATCCGCTTTCCGCAGGCGCGCTACGCCATCGAGAACCGCGCCGTCGACATGTGTGTAAACCCGTATCTCGGCCTGGCCATGACCTGCGCCGCTTCGCTCGAGGGCATGCGGGAGAACATCGATCCCGGACCTCCCCTCGTCAAGTCGCTCTACGAGATGACGGAGGAAGAGCGTGACGAATTTAACGTGAAGCCGCTGCCGCGAAACCTGGACCAGGCGATTGCCGGGTTTTCCAACGATCCACTCGCCAAACATGTGTTCGGCGACACGATGCATCGGCTTTACACGCGCCATAAGCAGGACGAGTGGGACCGCTTCCACGAGACCATCACGGAATGGGAAAAGAAGGAATACCTCCGGTTCTTCTAGGGCCCGGGGTCGTAGGTAAGGAGTTTAGGGGAGATGGCATCCAGTTCGCCGCCAAACGCCGCAGAGGGGAAAGCGGCGAAGCTTTCGGTGCGGGGCGTCGGAAAATTCTACGACCTCGGCGGCGGCGGGGCGGTCGAGGCCGTGCGGGATGTGTCGTTCGATGTGATGGAAGGAGAGATCTGCGCGCTGCTCGGCCCTTCGGGCTGCGGCAAGTCGACCGTTCTGCGCATGGTTGCCGGTTTGGAGGATCCTTCTGCCGGCGCCATGTTCCTCAACGGTAAGCCGATCGTCGGTGCCGATAAGTCGCGAGGCATGGTGTTCCAACGCTACACCTCGTTCGACTGGATGACGGTACAGAAGAATGTCGAGTACGGGATGCGGATCAACGGCGTGTCGCGGGCCGAGCGCCGCGAGAACGCCGAGCGCTTCATCCAGCTCGTCAAGCTCACCAAGTTCAAGCATGCCTATCCGCACGAGCTGTCCGGTGGCATGCAGCAGCGAGTCGCCATCGCCAGAACTCTGGCAAACGGGCCCTCCATCCTGCTCATGGACGAACCTTTCGGCGCGCTCGATGCCGAGACAAAGTGGCAGATGCAGGAGCTGATGATTGGCATCGTGGAAACCTCGCAGGCGACGGTTCTCCTTGTTACGCACGATCTGGAAGAGGCGATCTTCCTGGCGGACCGCATCGTCTTCATGTCGCGGCACCCCGGAACGGTCCGCCGCAACGTCCTTACCGCGTTCAAGCGCGGGCGCCGCTTCGCGAGCCATGAGGAGATGATGGAGGCGGAGGGGTTCTACGAGCTGGAAAAGAGCCTGATGCACCTCATGCGCGATGAGATGCGCCAGGATAACGAAGATTCGTTGCCGCCAAACTGAAACGCGTCTGGCTCAAGGAGACATAAAATATGTGCGGTATATGCGGTTGCGGCCACGGGCAAGGCGAAGGCCACCACGCTGGCCACTCCCACCTCGGGCATGCCCTTCCCAATCTGCTGGTCATCGAACGGGACATTCTGGCCGAGAATGATCGTCATGCGCGGGCCAACCGCGAGCGGCTCCAGTGCGATGGAGTTCTTCGCCCTCAATCTCGTATCGAGCCCGGGTTCGGGCAAGACCACGTTGCTGGTAAAGACCGTCGAGGCGCTCAAAGCGCGGACGCCGCTCGCGGTGATCGAAGGCGACCAGGAAACGTCGATCGACGCCGAGTTGATCCGCGCCACCGGCGTGCCCAGCATTCAAATCAACACCGGTCGCGGTTGCCACCTCGACGCCCCCATGGTCGGGCATGCTTTGGCCGATTTGCCGCTAAAGCGCGACTCGATCCTGTTCATCGAGAATGTCGGCAATCTGGTCTGCCCCGCCGGCTTCGATCTCGGCGAGACCGAGAAGGTTGCAATCCTCTCGGTCACGGAGGGCGACAACAAACCCCTGAAATATCCGGGCATGTTCGCCGCCGCGAGCACGTTGGTGCTGTCGAAGATCGACCTGCTGCCGCATGTCGACTTCGATGTCGATCGGTGCATCGAGCATGCGCGGTCGATCAATCCCGAAATCGCCGTGCTGCAAGTGTCCGCGAGAACCGGCGACGGCATGGATCGTTGGATCGACTGGCTCACAGACGCCGCCAAGCATGAAGCGCGCGAGCCGGTGAAGGAGACGCACTTGCATGCATGAACTCTCCATAGCGAACGCGCTGATTGGTCAGGTCTGCGAGCACGCGGCGAGTGCCGGCGCGAAGCGCGTCGCAGGAATCAACGTCCGCATGGGCGCCTTGAGCGGAATATCGCGCGCGCTTTATTTCTGCTTCCCCTCGGCGTCGCGCGGCACGATGTGCGAGGGCGCGACCTTGCATATCGAGGAGGTCCCGCTCACCGTGATGTGCGCTTATTGCGATGCGATCAAGACGCCCGCCGCGCTGTATAGTTTTCGCTGTCCCGACTGCGGCCGGCCGACGCCCAAGGTGCTGACCGGGCGCGAGATGCAGCTCGTTTCCATTGAGCTGGTCGCGCCCTGCCTGGATGGCGCTGCCGAAGATTTCACCGATGGCCCAGACCGGTCTCACGCGATGTCGGAGAGTTTGACATGACGACCAAGCCGCAAGGCGCCTGGCAGCATGTGCCGCATCAGCATCGCGGGCCGCATCAGCACCAAGGCGTCGACGACCACATCTATTCGCCGAAGCTGCATAACGGCACCTTCAAGTCGCAAGGCATAACCACCTTCCTGGGCGCGCCTTACTGCCCGCCGGATCGGCACGCGATCCGCGCGATGGGAGCCAAGCTGTGCTTCATCGGCGTGCCGTGGGACCAGGGTCAGGTCGTCCGCGCCGGCACCTCGCAAGGCGCCGCTGGCATCCGTGAAGCTTCGACGCAATATTTTCCCTACATGTTCGAATACGACGTCGATCTGCTGACGTTTTTCAATATTGTCGATTGCGGCGACGTACCGATCGTCCCGGGCAACAACGACAAGTCCCATCAATATATTTACGACTATCTGACCGAGTGCCTGCATGGCGGCGCCAAGGTCGTGCTATGCGGCGGCGATCATTCGGTGCCGATCCCCGGCGCCAGGGCGCTGTCGGATTTCCACAAGGACGGTCGCATCGGCTACCTCCACGTCGATTGCCATCTCGATGCGGCGCCGGATTGGGCCGGCAATGCTTTTACCAACTGCTCCGGTCCATCGCGCGCCCTCGATCTTCCCAACTGTAGTGCCAAGAATCTGGTGCATATGGGATCGCGCAACGGTCTCAATCCGAAGGACTGGCACGATTTCTTCGTCGACAACGAGGTGCGCCTGATTCCGATGTACGAGGTCGCCGGCCGCGGCGTGGTCGACTGCACGAAGGAAATCTTCACGCGCGCCTGGGACGGCACCGACGGCGTCTACTTCTCGTGGGACACCAACTCGATGAACTCAAGCTGTATGCCGGGCACGACAGCGCCGGAATGTTTCGGCCTCAAGGGCCGCGAGATCATTCAGCTCGCGCGAACCGCAGGGACCTTCGGCGCCGACATCATGGAGGTGTCGGAGCTCTGTCCGCAATTCGACGTGAGCCACATCAGCATCAAGACCGCCGTCCTGATGATCATGCATTACCTCGGCAGCAGGGCGAAGACCCTGCGCGATCAGGGAAAAGCGCCGTGACCAATAACGAGCCACAAAGAAGGGCGAACCTGCCATGAACCCCGCGAAATCCTACGCCCATCTGTTTTCGCCGCTCGGCGGCGAAGGCGGCGAGAATTATCGAGCTCCAGGTCAATTGACCTTTTTGCGTGCGCCGCATGTGCCGCTCGAGACGGCGGCGCTCAAAGCGCACGGAGCACGCTATGCCTTTGTCGGTGTGCCGTTCGATGAGGGCAATATCGGCAAGCCGGGCAGCGAGGACGGGCCGCGCGAGTTCCGCATCGCCTCGCAGGAATATCTTTCCTATTGGTTCGAGTTCGGCGTCGATCTCGACGGGCTCGCCGTCGATTGCGGCGACGTGCCGATGCCCAAGGTCAATCCCGACAGCGCGCGGGAGCGGATTTACCGGGCGGTCAAGACGGTACTCGAGGCGGGCGTCACGCCGATCATCGTCGGTGGCGACCGGTCGATCTCCATCCAGGCGGCCCGCGCCCTCTCCGACCATATCGGCAAGGACAAGACAATGGGCTGCCTGCACTTCGGAGCGCATCTCGATCTCGCGGAGAGCTGGGCCGGTGAGAAACTTCTGAGCACCTGCGCCTTGGCGCGGATCACCGAGTTGCCCAATCTCGCCGCCACCAACGTCGCCCATATCGGCGCCCGCAACTCCATGAATCCAAAGGACTACATTGATCTCGCCAAGGCACGAAACTTGCGCTTCTACCCCATGTTCGAGATTTATGAGCGCGGCATCGATGCCGTTGCCAAAGAGGCCGCAGCCAAGGTCTGGGACGGCACCGATGCACAATATCTGAGCTTCAACTTCAACGTGATGGACGCGTCGGCCGCGCCGGGTGTGACCGCGACCGAGCCCGGCGGACTCGAGAGCCGGGAAATGATCCGCGTCGCCGACGTGCTGGGTGAACGGAAGACCGTAAGCGTCATCGACGTGTCCGAGCTCGCTCCAGTTTACGACGTCAGCGGCACTACCTCGCGCCTCGCGGTCTGCACGGTGCTGCGGCTGATGGCGGCGATGGCGAGAGCGAGGGGCGAGTTGGTCGATCCCGGGCTTCGCCGCTCGGACCTCGCCGCCGCGCAAAAATGAGATAGGCCTTAGGCTTCGAGCGCCCCGCATGATCACGG
Organism: uncultured Alphaproteobacteria bacterium; assembly: GCA_963798815.1. Classification (GTDB taxonomy): domain Bacteria; phylum Pseudomonadota; class Alphaproteobacteria; order Rhizobiales; family Methyloligellaceae; genus Methyloceanibacter. Next base: position 812,089 of record CAWCUW010000002.1, on the reverse strand, counting down.
TTACGAGGATCTTGGGAACAGCCAGCGAACCGGCTCTTGCGGAGCGGTTGCACCGGCTGGAGCACGAGGATCGCGTCGAACTTCTGGTTATCGACCGGGACGACACTCCGCGCCGTCGCCTGCGCGGCAAGACCGACAAGGGCACCGAAATCGCCATTGCTTTGGCGCGCAGCGATCGGTTAGTCGATGGGGCCGTGCTGCTTCTGGACGAAGCGCGCGCGGTGGTCCTGCGCGTGACGCAAGAGCGGTGGCTGCGCATCGCGCCTCGGGATGCGGATGCCGCGCTCGAGGCCGGCTATTGCGCCGGCAACCATCATTGGCGGGTGAGATTCGAACCCGGAGCGCTGCTGGTCGCGACCCAGGGGCCGGTCGAACACTACCTCGCGCGGCTCGAGCCTTTGCTGAGCACGAGCAAGATCGAGGTGAAAAGCGATGAGTGACGTGGCCGCCGGCATGGCGCTGCTTCAATTCGGCGACAGCTTCTTCCCTTCGGGGTCCGTGTCGTTTTCCTGGGGACTGGAGGGCCTCGCGGAGAATGGCGTCGTGACCGACGCCGAGACGATGCACGCTTTTGTCGTTGGCCAGCTCAACGCCCGTTGGGCGCAGTTCGATCGCGCCGTGGTCGTCCTGTCGCATCGAAGCATGGCCAATCTCGAAGCCGTTGCCACCATCGACGATCAAGTGGAAATCCAAACGCCTTGCGCTGAGCTTCGCTCCGGCTCGCGGCGGATGGGCGAGGCCATGTTGGCTGTGTTCGCCCGGCTCGGAGTTGCCGACGTGCCGGCCTATCGCAACTTGATCAAACGGGGCCTGGCCCACGGTCATGTCGCGCCGATGCAAGGACTGCTGTGGGGGCGGGTTGGACTGAGCGAGGGGGACGCCATCGCCTTGTCCGCGCACACGTTTTGTACCGCACTGTTGGGCGCCGGCGTTCGGCTCGGCTGCGTCACGCATATCGATGCGCAGCGCATCATGATCGAGACCAGGCGTGAGGCGGCACGGCTTGCCGCCCTGCCGCTGCCCACAATCGACGAGCTCAGCACGTACGGAGTCGAGGCGGAGATCGCCGTCATGCGGCACGTCAACAGCTGCACTCGGGTGTTCGCCAACTAGGGTTCACACAGAGCGGGAGGTGCAACGTGCTGCTGACGCCCACCGAAATGGAACGGCTGACGATCTATATCGCCGCCGAGCTGGCTCGCAAGCACAAGGCAAAAGGCCTCAAGCTCAATCATCCCGAGGCGGTTGCGATCATCGCCGACGAGATCCTCGAGGGCGCGCGCGACGGGCGCTCGGTCGCCGATCTCATCGCCTTCGGCTCGACCATCCTCGACCACCGACGACGTGATGCCCGGCGTCGGCCGACATGATGCCGATGCTCCAGGTCGAGGCGACCTTCCCCGACGGCACCAAGCTGGTAACGGTCCACGATCCGATCCGGCCCGGCAAGCGTGCCCGCGGCCAGAGACGAAGTCGTGCCCGGGCGAGATCATCACCGCTGACGGCGACATCGAGCTCAATGCCGGCCGACGGCGAGACGACGCTGAAGGTCGTCAACACCGGCGACCGGCCGGTTCAGGTCGGCAGCCACTATCACTTCTTCGAGGCCAACAAGGCGCTGGATTTCGACCGCGCGCCGCGCTTCGGCATGCACCTCGACATTCCCGCCGGCACCGCCGTGCGGTTCGAGCCAGGCGAGGCAAGGAGGTGGCGCTGGTCGAGTTCGGCGGCAGCGGCGAGCTGCTCGGCCTCAACGGCCTGACCGAGGGCAATCGGCCGCAGCGCGGCGACCAAGACGCGAAGCGCTGCGCAAGGCCCGCGAGCAGGGGTTCAAGGGAGCCTGAGCCAATGGCCAGGATGACGCCGCAAGGACTACGCCGACGCTGTATGGCCCGACCACGGGCGACGCCGTGCGGCTCGGCGACACCTCGCTGCTGGCCGAGATCGAGCACGATCACGCCGTGCCTGGCGACGAATGCCTGCATGGCGGCGGCAAGACGCTGCGCGACGGGCTCGGCCTCACCCCCGGCTACGACAGCGCCATGGGCGCGCTCGACATGCTGGTGAGCAACGCGGTGGTGATCGATCCCGTGCTCGGCGATCGTGAAGGGCGACATCGGCATCAAGGACGGGCGCATCGTCGGCGTCGGCAAGGCCGGCAACCCCGCGACCATGGACGGCGTCGACCCGACCTGATTGTCGGCGCGGCGACCACGGTGCGCGACGCCGAGGGCATGATCGCGACGCCCGGCGGCATCGACGTGCATGTGCATTTCGACAGCGCGCAGCTCTGCGAGCATGCGATCGCCTCGGGCCTCACCACCATGATCGGCGGCTCGCTCGGCCCGATCACCGTCGGCATCGACTGCGGCGGCGCCTGGAACGTCGGCAAGATGCTGCAGGCGGCCGAGCACTGGCCGATCAATTTCGGCTTCCTCGGGCGCGGCAATTCCTCGCAAGCCGCGCTCGCTTCTCGATCAGATCGCCGGCGGCTGCATCGGCCTCAAAATCCACGAGGACTGGGGCTCGATGCCGGCGGTGATCGACACCTGCCTGGCGGTCGCCGACGAGCTCGACTTCCAGGTCCAGCTCCACACCGACACGCTCAACGAAAGCGGCTTCCTGGAAGACACGCTGGCCGCCATCAACGGCCGCACCATCCACATGTATCACACCGAGGGCGCCGGCGGCGGCCACGCGCCCGACATCATCCGCGTTGCCGGCGAGACCAACTGCCTGCCGTCCTCGACCAACCCGACCAACCCCTACACCGTGAACACCTTCGACGAGCACCTCGACATGATCGATGGTGTGCCATCACCTGAACCCGGCGGTGCCCGAGGACGTGGCCTTCGCCGAGAGCCGCATCCGCGCGCAGACCATCGCGGCGGAGGACGTGCTGCACGACATCGGCGCCATCTCGATGCTCGGCTCCGACAGCCAGGGCATGGGCCGCATCGACGAGGTGATCTGCCGCACCTGGCAGCTCGCCAGCAAGATGAAGGATCAGCGCGGCCGGCTGCCGGCGGAGACGACGCCGCATCGGCGACAACGAGCGCATCAAGCGCTACATCGCCAAATACACGATCAACGCCGCGCGCACCTTCGGCATCGACGCCCATATCGGCTCGCTCGAGCCCGGCAAGATCGCCGACGTCGTGCTGTGGCGCGCCGGCATTCTTCGGCATCAAGCCCGAGCTCGTGGTCAAGGGCGGCTTCATCGTCTGGGCGCGCGATGGGCGACAGCGCGGCCTCGCTGATGACCTGCGAGCCGCTCCTCATGCGGCCGCAATGGGGCGCCTTCGGCCGCGCCAAGCAGGCGCTGAGCTCCGTCGCTTCGTCAATCCAGCGCGCCATCGATGCGCGAGATCGCCGGCAGGCTCGGCCTCGCGAAGCCGCTGCTGCCCGCGCGGCGGCACGCGCAAGCTCACGAAGCAGGACATGCTGCACAACGATGCCTGCCCGGAGATCAGGGTCGATCCGCAGACCTTCGATGTCTTCGTCGACGGCGCGCTGGCGACCTGCGAGCCGGCCGCGCGCCTGCCGCTCGCGCAGCGCTACATGCTGCGATGACCGCGAAGGCGCAAGCGGTTGCGCCGGGGCCGCGCGCGTCGGCATCGGCGGCCCGGTCGGCTCGGGCAAGACGGCGCTGATCGAGCGCTGATCCCGCGGCTCATCGCCCGCGGCATCGAGGTCGCCGTCGTCACCAACGACCTCGTCACGCAAGGAGGACGCCGAACGGATCGGCGCAGCGGCCTGATCGCGCCCGGGCGCGTGCTCGCGGTCGAGACCGGGGCCTGCCCGCACACCGCGATCCGCGAGGACCCGACGCTCAACATCCAGGCGGCGGACCGCTCGAGCGACGCTTCGCCGGCCTCGAACTCATCCTCATCGAGTGCGGCGGCGACAATCTCGCCTCGACCTTCTCGCTCGACCTCGTCGACTACTGGCTGTTCGTCATCGACGTCGCCGGCGGCGACGACATCCCGCGCAAGCGCGGGCCCGGCGTCGTCAGTCGCGACCTGCTGGTCGATCAACAAGACCGACCTGGCGCCGTTTGTCGGTGCCAACTCGACGGATGCTCGAGGAAGCGGATGCGGTGCGCGGGGGCGGCCGGTCATGCTGACCAATTGCAAGACGGGCGAGGGGGTCGAGGCTGTCGTCGATCGGTTGGTCAACGATGTCATCTTTGCCGGTTGAAGGAGCGTTCGGCTTGGAACTGGAGCGCCCCGCCCGCAGGTTGGCGCGACCGCTCGTTGCCGGCCGGCTCGAGCTTGAATTCGCAGCGGATGCCGAGGCACGCAGCTACCTGCGGCGTCAATACGCCAGCTATCCCTTTCATGTCTGCCGCGCGCAATTCCAGGATCGAGACCTTCCCGGCCTCCCGACGCTCTACATCCAATCCTGTGCCGGCGGTGTCTACCAGGATGATCGCCTGGAGCTTGCTCTGGCGATGCGCGAGGGGGCGGAAGCGCACGTCTCCACCCAGTCGGCGACGGTGGTTCACAGCATGCCCACTGGCACCGCCAAGCAGCGGACTGAGATCCATTGCGACCGCGGGGCCTATTTGGAATTCCTCCCCGATCCGCAGATTCTCTTTCCGGGCTCGCGCTTTCAATCGGCCACGCGAATTCGTCTGGGCGAGGCTGCCACCTGCGTGGTCGCGGATGCCTTTCTCCGGCACGATCCGGACGGCGCGGAGGCGATGTTCTCGGCCTACCGCACAGAAATCGTTATCGAGACTGCCTCCGGCGCGACGCTGGCGATCGACCGCTTGCAGATCGACGGGACCTCTCGGCCGTCACGCCCAGGAATTTTGGGAGCTTACCAAGCCCAAGGGACCTTGGTCATCGCCTGCAGAGATCGCTTGCCGAGCGGACTTCGCGATGAGCTTCTGAAGATCAGACTTGATCCCAGTGAAGCCGCGATCGGTTTCACCCAACTGCCAAAATCTGCCGGGGTCTTGGTGCGCATGCTCGCTGCCGATGGTGCGGCGCTCAAGCGCGCCATGCATGCGGCGTGGTGCGCAGCTCGCTTGGTGTTGAAAGGCTCGCGTCCCCTGGAACGGCGCAAATAAATGCCACTTAGGGTCGGTGTCAGGGTTTCCAGAGCAGCGTAACGGGCCCGGGTGAGCCCGTCACGGTCGCCAAAGGCTCTCGAAAGTCCAGTTGTCCCCCAACACCGAGGTTTCGATATTGGTGGTGTTCGCAGCCAAATCTTGGAGCCAAGGATAGCCCAGTGCCTGGCCTTCTCGCCAAGGCAAGGTCGAAGCCATAATCTTGTACTCGTCGCCGGGAGGTAGGCGTTGGGCGTAAGAAAATTCACAATCCAACAGCGCCTCCAAGCGACCCCGTTCGTATTGAGTATCCCTGGCGAGCTCCAGCAGGGACTTATCTGACGCTAAATCCACCGTGCGATTTCGTGCGTAGATCGCGTGATCGCCAACGACATAGAGGCATGTCGCGGTGGCCGCGCCGCGCCGGGTCAAATGGGCAGCGAACGATCGCGACTCCGGTAACAACCGCCAATCTTCCTCATAGGCACCGCTTGGCGCCGTCTCAATCATGCAAGTTCCCAAATCTCGCCACTCGATCCAGCCAGGCTCCGGGAAGGTGATGACGGGCTGAAACCGGAACAGGTAGGCCTGCTTTGGCCAACTGGCGGTCGGAATTGGCTTGGCGTCGGGATCGAACAGCGTAATGCCGCAAAAGCAGTCCTGCTCAGCCAGCTTGAGCAGCTCGTCGTTCGAGCAGTCTGCAAAACCCCTTCGGTCTCGAAGAGATGGGCGTGAGGCGGGAAGGCGGATATCGGCGACGCCCGAGAGAGTCTGCAGCCAGACCACCCATGTGGTCTTATCTTCGGTGCCGTCCGAGAAGCGCAAATTGAGCCGCTTCCAGCAGCCGATCATTTCTTTCGGAACCGTGGGTCGACCGTAAACCAACTTGGCATCCTGAAAGGATGCGTCATTCTTCATCGACGTCGCTCTCGGTAGAAAATTGGCAGCCAGCGGCGACACTGTGCTGAGGGACGGAACTTCCCCTGCAGCCTGTCCCGGGTAAGCTAGTTTGTCGATGAAGTTTAGCAGCTTAGGTGGTGGGCGGTACTGGACTCGCACACCGCCTGGCGCCACCTCTCATAGTTAAGGCGCGCGATCCGGTAAGCGTCCGGAATTGACAGCGCCCACACGAAGAGTCCACCGGCTAAGCGCCCGATCAGGGAATGATCGGGTGTCGTCGTGTGCCAGGAAAGAAGCAGGAGCAGCAGCGTGAAGAAGGCGAAACCCAAGCCACGCTGCGCCTGGCCGACCGCCACGTGCCCCGCGCCGGGCAGCAAAAGGGCGAGGACGAGAACCGCGTAAGGATGCCACGGCGGTCTCATGCTCACGCCGCCCGCTTCTGCCGGGGGCTATCGATGGCGCTTCGCAGCAAGTCGAGGTCCTCGAGCAGCTTGGCGAGGTCGGTCGCCGGGACACTGGCGTCATCGAACACCGCTTGGCGGAGCAAAAGGTGCTCGCCGCGGCGGCCCTCGCGCGCCTGCAAGATGATGCGCAAGCCCTTATTGGTGATGGCCACCTCCTTCACTCGCGGCTCAGCCAGGGCCGCCGCGAGCTGTGGCGTCAGTTGTCGCAGCAGCAGCTCGGCGCGCGCATCCGATCCGCGGATAAGGATTTCCTGCGGCAACGCGGCCGGAGGATCCAAGGCATAAGTCAGCCTGCCGGTGAGCGAATAGAATTCGTACCCAGCCGGACGAACCAAAACCGCGAGGCTCGGGACGTCGACCAGCTCGTGCATGACTGTGACGGAGACCCAAAGCTGCGGCAGACGGCGGGGGACCATGGTGTCCGGGATCAGCTCCACATGCGCGCGTCGTCCGCGATGCCAGCCGACAAGCTTAGCAAACCCGTCTCGGCGATGGCGGATCTCCGCGCTATCGAGAACCTTGGCACAGGGATCGAGCAAACCGTGCCGCGCGGCCCGTACCGACCGGTGCTCGCGGGCGGCCAGTGCACCGATCGCACCAGCGCCGCCGAGGGCGAGCAATATCGTTGATAGGACTGACATGCGCTTTCTCGCCGTCCGGGCCCGCGATAGTCGATTACCCAGTCGGTGCTGCTAAATCACTTTCGGCCACGCCGACGGAGCAGGTCAATATCCCTGAGGCCGCGGCCAAGCCATGGTGAACTGGTCGCCGCGTCGTACATATTTGTACCGATGGAAGGCGAACCAGAGCGAAGCGATGATGTAGAACACCATCATGGCCACGAGCTGTGTGCCATAGCCCAGGAACACCGCGAAATAGGTGACCGCACACAAGGCAAGCAGCACAATCGCCGGCAATGGGTGGAACGGGTGCTCGTAGCCTCTTCTGATCGTGCCCAGCGGCCACTTGGTGCGAAACATGATCACGTTGAACGACATGTAGGTGTAGCCCAAGAGACCTGACAGGATCGAGAAGGTGATGACCTGATCAAGCGGCGCGAAATAGGCGAACACCAGCGCCACCGGCACCAGAAACACGATCGAGCGATACGGCGTTCGGTTCTGGGGATGCACGGCGCCAAACCAGACCGGCAGGTAGTGGTCACGGCCCATCGAGAACCAGGCGCGCGAGGCGTCGTTGATGCAGCCATTCGCCGAGGCGAGCGTCGAGAATATCGTGCCGACGAAGAGCAGGATCATGAGCAGGGTCGAGCCCGTCAGACGCGCCGCATCGAACAGCGGCGTGATGGCTTGGCCGAGATATTCCCAGGGCATGACCCCGGAGCAGACGTACCAGGTCATCGTCGCCGCGATCAGCAGGGTGATGATGCCGGTCATGGTGCCGAGCGGCAGCGAACGCGGCGGCGACCGCACCTCTTCCGCCGCTTGGCACGTGCCCTCGATGCCGAGGTAATACCAGAGTCCGAAATGGATCGAGGCGACGACGCCGAGCCAGCCATAAGGCAGGCCGTTCAACAGCTGGTCGAGCTTGAGGACCTCGTTGCCCCAAGGCTTCACCGCGGCAAACAGGATGACGATGGCGATAAACGCGATGGCGGTGATGACGAGGTTGAAGGTTAAGGTCGCGTAGACACCACGATAGTTTAGCCAAGCCAGGAAGAGGATCGTCAGCACGATAAACGGCTTGTCGTGCACGCCCTCGAAGCCGGCCATGGTGCCGACGGTTTGCACCAGGTAGCCCAAGGTAATGGCGTTGGCGGCCTCGAGCATCGTATAGGCAAACACGAGGAACAGGCCGACGTTAAAGGCGGCAAGCGGACCGACGATATGCTTCGCCTGAGCGTACTGTCCGCCGGCGGCGGCGACGGTGGAGGTCACCTCCGAGTCGATCATCGCCACGCAGGTATAAAGCAGTCCGGCCACCCAGCAGGCGATGAGCGCCGCGATCGCGCCCCCTTTGCCCACGGCGAAATTCCAGCCCATGTACTCGCCGACGAGAACGATGCCGACACCGAGCGCCCAGACGTGACCCGGGCCAAGCACCCGAAGCAGGGAGACTTTCTCGCCGTGAATTGCCGTTGTCTGGGTCATCGATCGCCCCCCTGGTGAGTTGGATCAATGACGAGAGCGTCATCGATTGCTCCTTCCTGTGACGACAGCAGAAGCTCCTCCGCGTATGCGCGGTTGGTGCGGATCAGATCGACGACCATCCAAACGCCGAGGAGAATCGAGATGGCCCAGGCGGCGTATTCGAGAATCTGGAAGCTGTTCATCTGCTCCCCCTGTTGTTGAACTTCTCCTCGATGACGTCCTTGTATTCCTTTTTCGACCAGTGAAAGAGAATGTAGAAATAGGCGATCACCACCGCCGCCGTTATGAGAAGCTCGCCAATGCTGAAGGAATAGTCGAAGCGGGAGGCGATCAGATCCGCGGCTGACTCCGGCGTGTAGCCGAGCTTTTCCCACTGCGCCGCCATGGTGGCGTTCTGACCCAAGCCGCTCCAGGTCTTGTCGGCAAAGTCGATTGTGGTTTTGCCGCCGCCCGCAAGCCCGAGATAAAGCGGCGCGAACAGGGCCAAGAACACGAGTCCAAGAAGGAACACGCAGTCGATCACTTGTCCAAGTTTCGATTGCTGCGGCGGCTGATACGGTAGCTTTCTCGCCATGGACGCCTCCCTTAGCGCTTGGCTCTCTGCATGATGTCGAGGTAGTGCAGGTCGAGGCCGTAGATGCGCTGCTTGTCCTCGGAGTAGTGCTTGATCATGGCGATGATGGAGGCGGTATTGAACAGCAGCACCAAACCGCCGCTGACGGCCAAGGCGAGGGCAACGTTGCCATCGCCGGTGTCAGGCCAAACCTCATAGAAGACGAACGCGTACAGCAACCACAGGACCAGCAGCAGTCCTGACGCCCACAAGCAGTCCTTGGTGAACATGCTCGCGATGCGCGGGTCGCCGAGTCTTGGCTGCACGCCTACGACGTCCGTCGCACTCGATGTTTGCTGCATGCCGCTCTCCCCAGGGGTTAGTCCCTATCGCCGTCCGACTATTTTCCGCAGGCAACGGGGTTAACTCGCAGGAAAGATCGTAAACTACGCAGAAACTTGGTCTATTCGCCGTATGTCAGGAGGGATTGGCCAAAAGGCCGGACCGACTACGACTTTGGTTTAGACCGGCCCGCGTCCGACCCGTCGATGCCCCGTGGCAATTCGAGGTCGTGGCTTGCGCGGAGAATGCCTGCGAGGCGAATGCCGCTAGCGGCTCACCAAACTTGCCCGACCTCAAGCCCAGCAGGTCGGCCATTCTGACCAGGTCCGCCAAGGAGCGTGCATTCATTTTTCGCATGATGTTGGCGCGATGCACCTTCACCGTGGCGTCGCTGATGCCCATCTCGGCCGCGATCTGCTTGTTCGGCAGCCCCGCGCTTATCAGCCCAATCACTTCCTTTTCGCGTGCAGTCAGCAAGTCGAAATGGCCGTGCAAGACAGCGAGAGTGCTCTCATCGCGGCGGCGCACGCGGTCCCGGTCCAAAGCCGCGCGGACAGCCTCGAGCAGATCCTGGTCGCGGAAGGGTTTTGTGAGAAATTCGACGGCACCGAACTTCATGGCGCGGACGCTCATCGGAATATCGCCGTGACCGGTAATGAAAATGATCGGCAGGGAGATGCCCAGTTTCAACAGCTCGTTTTGAAACTCGAGCCCGGTCAGGCCCGGCAGCCGCACATCGAGGATAAGACAGCTCACGACATCAGTCCGGCGAAAGTCGAGAAAGGCCTGCGTGGAATCGAAAAGCTCGGCGTGCAATTCCACCGTCTCCAGGAGGTTCTTCAAAGAGTCGCGAACCGAGGCGTCATCGTCGATGACGAACACAACGGGCTCAGGGGAGTGCCGTTCCTTCATGGGCGTTCGCTTGGCTCGTCATTTGGCAAGCTGACCTGAAACACCGACCCGCGCGGCGCAGCGCTTGACGCGGAAATGCGGCCGCCATGCGCTTCGACGATAGATCGGCAGATCGAAAGTCCCATGCCCATTCCTTCGGGCTTCGTCGAAACGAACGCCTCGAAGATGCGTTCGAGATTGGCCTGATCAATTCCGATTCCCGTGTCTTCGATGGTGACGACTATGCCATAGTCGTCGCCCTTTTGGGAGCGAACGGTCAACACGCGCGCGTGCTCCTCGTTCGCAGCCATGGACTCGGCGGCATTGGCGATCAGGTTGAGAAGCACTTGCTGCAGCTGGATGCGCACCGCCGAGATGCGCGGCAAATCCTCCGCGAGCTCGGTTCGAACCTTGATGCCATGATGCCTCAGGTCGGACCGCGCGAATGTCATCACCTCGCGGATGAGGTCGTTCACATCCAGCACGACGCGCTCCTGACCGCTCTTAGCCAGCATGCTGCGGATGCTGCCGATGACCTCACTCGCCCGGCCCCCGTCGCTGACGACGCGCTCGAGCACCGAGCGCGCCCGCTCCACGTTCGGCGGGTCCTGGCCGAGCCAGCGCAAGCTGGCATTGGCGTTATTCACAATTGCGGCAAGCGGTTGGTTGATCTCATGGGCGATTGAAGCCGCCATTTCGCCCATGGTCGTGATCCGCGCCACGCGTGCAAGCTCGGCTTGCATTGCGGCCCTTCGCGCCGCGGCGTCGGCCTCGCGCTCCCGCGCCGCCGCGAGCTCGGCGAGCATCGCGTTGAAAGCGGCCGCAAGGCGACCAATCTCGTCCCGGCTCGCGTGATCGGCCCGGAGATTGTAGTCCTTCGTCTGCCCGACGTCGTCGGCGAGGCGCCCAAGCTGCAGTAAGGGCTGTACGATAAGACGGCCCGTGACGACGGCGAAGCCGAGGCTGAACACCGCAAGCAGACCATTCAGCAGGAGACTGCTGCGCAGTTTGCTGAGGAGCGTGGACAGCCGCGCATGCAACAGCCCCTTGAGCTCGGCGAGGCTCGTGGTCCACGCATTGATGCCGCTATCGACCGCAGTCGCGTAGGAGCGATCGGCGGCGGCGGCGTTGCCCCCGTCACCAAGCTTGGTCTTCACGGCGTCTAAGTAGGCGTTCGCCGAAGAGATCATGGCCCCCACGTCGCCGTCGAGGGCTTGGCGCAGAGAAGAGCCACTGCCGCCGCGATATGATGCCTGCAAATCTCGCTCGATGCCGTCGAGGGTCGAGCAAATCATGCCGTCCAACACCAGAGCGCGCACCGCTAGAATCTCGGGGTTCGACTGCGCCGAGGACGACACCGCTTGCTGCAGTTCTCCAATTTGACTGAGCAGGGTCGGAATTTTCGCGACGACAATGTCCTGCACATAGTAGCTGTCGAGATCGGGGTCGAGGGTGAGATTAAAGTCGTCGCCGATCCGCGAGGCGAGGTTGCGCGCCGCGGTCAGTGCATCGACAAAAAAGGCCTCGCGCCGGCCTTCATCCGGGGCCGACGGCGAGCTTGCCGGTCGCCTCGCTCAGGGTGCGCTCCAGCGCTGCCGTGTCCAGTTGATCGGATCCAACCGATCCGGTCTCGGGGCGCCTGTCCTGCGACTGTTTGGCTGCGGCCGAAGGGCCCGGCTTTCCGGTCAGGATCGCGGCGTAGATCCCCCGCAGCGCTTCCAAATGCCGTACGCCAACGAGCTCCTTGCGCACGAAGTTGATGGCGATCTGCTTCTCGGCGACGAGACCAAAGGTCGTCACCACCAGCGCGCCGACGAACACGCTGCACAGGAGCAAAAGCTTCGTGCTGGTTCGGAGATTCTTGAACATAGCTACGCTCTGGGGATGGAGGACTCCGTTTTTCGCGCGGAGGCTCGGGCAAGACCCTCGATAGATCAGAACCTGCGGCATAACTCAACGAAACGTCAAACTGCCCGCGTGCCTCCGGCGGTGCATCGTCTAGCGTCATGGTGGTAGCCTCGACGGCTTCCCGCCCGCGTGCAATCTAAACCAATGGGGAACTCGAGCTATCACTTTGGGAATGTCTCCAAACCCTCAGCCAATAGAGGCTTGGCAGCTCATTGCCTATCTTGTGGAGAGTCCGAAGCTAAATCTGAACGGAGTCCAGCACCATGAACACGGGACTTCTAACGCTTGAGGCATCCTCTCTGACAAGCGTCGACGACCGCGCGCATGCGAAGGCCATGAGAATCGGACTACTGCTTGCTGCCGCCGCGATGATGTTTAGCGCGAGTATCGGCCTCAACGTCTGGCTCGCATTTCATTGAGGGCCTGTTGCCCTATGTCACCCCGGCGCGGGCACCCGCGCCGCCGTGACCGGCTATTCATTTTCTGGATGTGAGGAGATCAGCTACGGCTGAACGGCCCGCGAACTAGGAGCCGCTATTTGGTCTAGCGCGGCAGATGACGAGATTGGATTTTTCCCACCTGCCGTCGGGCCAGCCGCGGCAGGCGGTTTTCCCCGTCACAAACCCAATGGCGGGGGAGAACCCCTGCCAGTTACCCCCGGCAGGGGTTTCTTTTTTCTCCTTGTCGCGCGAATTACTGGGGAACGACGCTGGCAAAGTCCGCTTCTGGACACTTCGCGGACATTGGTGCGCAAGGTGATCGCCTGCCGAGTAGGGCAAAGCCTCGATCAAGCCGTCTATGTTTATAGCCAAAGAGAAATTTGGTGGGCGGTACTGGACTCGAACCAGTGACCCCTGCGATGTGAACACAGTGCTCTAAGGCTCGTCGCCTTCGGCTCCTCGTAAAAAGACTCTAGTTTCTCGGCTGATTTGGAGCTTACGAGCGTTCGTTGAAACCATCAAGTTGTGCAATTTCGGCCTACCGCTGTGACGCCGCTGTGACAGGCTCACGGCGGAGTGCTTCCCCCAAGCACGTATGGGACCCGGAGGGGGAGCCTCAGGGACCCGTGTCTATCCAACGATCTCCGCGATGAAGCTGTTACCGATTTCGGCTTGGAACGCGGGCTTTCGATGACAGTGCGCGTCCTGCCTGATGGGGCCGAAATTCGCCGAGCACCTTGCGCCAATAGGTTGCCTGCAATTCCATGACCTCGGCCAGGTTCCTTGCTCCGGCTAGTTCCGTCGCAAGATCGAAGCCGGTATCGATGTTGCGCTCAGTGAGGTCGATCATCTTGACGATTGAAGCGCCACGGCGCCCTGACCAGCTGCGCCGAAGGATTTCTGCCAGCTCTCTAACACGGCTTGGAGCGTGCTCTTGGACCGCTCATACAGCTCGCGCGTATGAGCTACGTTGCTTTCAGCAAGGACGCGGAATGTGTCTGGCACTTGCGTGACGGGAAATTGCTCGAATAGAGCGGTGGTCTTCCGATGTGTATCGCGGACCATCTCGGCGGCAACTTTTGCAGTGGACTTGTGATGTCTGTTTCCCGCCTTCCCCGTGCTCTTAGAAGTCGTCTTGGGGTTTGCATTGCGCGTCTTCCGCGCGGCAGCTTTGGAAGCAGACTTGGTCATGATACTAGCCCCATATTGTTACGCGGGAGTGTCACAGCGTTTTCAGGAAGTTAAAGAGACTCGGGGCCTGGCCCGCGAGCCTCTTATCGAAACTGCAAAGCGTTAGGCGACCTTCCTGGCGGCCTTAGCAGTGGCTTGCTCCACAGGCCGGTAGGCGGTGCGTGCCAAGTCAACATACATCTCGCCGAGCTTTGACGCATGTGCGACGTAGGCATCGAACGCCTTCTTCGCGTACTGAGACTGGATTTCCCACGCCTGCTCCACCGACTTCACGCCAACAAGCTGCTCGAAGGCACGGGTCCCGTCCTCGAAAGACTTTTTGGAGTAGTCGGCAACTGTGGCGGCAATGGCCTGGAAGCCCTTGTTCCACTCACCAAGCGAGCGAACAGATGCATCGAAGCCGTCCTTGCTTGCCCGCTGAAACTCCTCACCAAACTTTTGAACGTCTGACATTTCACTACCTCGTTATCGCTTCCGCCTTGGCGGAAAGGTTGCATATGAAATAGGCATATATGCTGCATTGCACAAGAGTTCAATACAAAATATTGCACCGCACAAATCTGCCTCACTTGCTCGCTTAGAGACACCTCATGTGAAGCGATGGTCAGCATTAACTCCAGTATGCTTGATGCAAGCGAAGGGAACGGACACGCCGAGCCACCGTTGTCTCGCGCAGGCCACCGGCCACCACGCTAATTTTTATTCGGAGAGATGATGTTCAGGAACTGGATGCAGTTGACGCATGATGCAATGCTGCTGGGATTGGAAAGTCAGCGGGTGATGGGTCTGCGACTAATGAAGCTATCTCGCGGAGGCCGAGCAGCCCAGGCCGAGGCACTGCGCATGTTTTCGGAAAAAACCACCGCCCTAGCCGAAGCCGGGACAACGCTGGCCCGCGGCGGATCAGCGGGGACTGTCATCCGCCGCTACCGACACATGTCAGATCGAACAAGCGGCGCTTGTCAAAGTGATGACGAGAGAATGACTGAGCAGACTTATCAGTCAGAAAGTACCCGCCACGCAAAGGACGCCATTTGGTAGTTAAATGTCCAATGAGAGATGGAGTGCGAGATGCGGGCAGCCGTTCTCACACTAACCATTGTGGCGGTGTTATTCCTTACGCACTGTCATGCTTGGGCCTTCGACTGCTTTGAGACCCCCGATGGCAAGCGCAAGTGTGCCTGCATAGGCGCGGACGACTGCGGCGAAATGCGCCAGTCGGGCGGCTGCAAATCAGACCCTGAATGCGATCATGCTGAGCTTGGCGCTATTGTCTGTAGTTGCCTAGCGGTGCGGACTCCGAGGACGCGAGGTGAGTGAGCATGAAAGTAGCTGACATCCTTCGGATTAAGGGCTCTGTCGTGAAGACGGTCACGCCGGACAAGACGGCGTTGGAGTTGTCAAGGCAGCTGCGTGCCGAGCAGATCGGCGCCATGGTCGTGAGCGATGACGGGAGGTCAATTGCCGGCATTATTTCCGAGCGGGATCTTGCCTACGCTTTGGGGGTGCATGGGAGCGAGTTGTCTAAAATCGTCGTGTCTAAGCTTATGACGAGAGTATGTCGTTGTGTGCTCGCCTGAGGACACCATCACCGATGTGATGAAGCTCATGACGCAACAGCGCATTCGACACCTACCCGTCAAAGACGGCGATCAACTGGTGGGGATCATTAGCATCGGCGACGTACTCAAGCACCGGCTCGGCGAGGTGGAATTGGAGGCCAACGTGCTGCGCGATTACGCGATCGCTGCTCGACGTTAGCTCGTCACTTCAATTCCTTATTAGCCCTCAATAAGAAGTTGAAGCGACTGCGCAGCGGTGTGTTTCCCACATCCTCCTAACGAGGCAACCGTGTCGGGGCAAAAATTAGTTGGACAGACAAAACTTGGCCGTTTTGATCAGCTATTATCCAGAGAGATAGACGGGGGTCACTACTCATTGGAGTGACCTTCGATGTGTGATTACAGCCTACATCTAATCGCTGTCGCGACCTGCGAGGGTCGGCGATAGAGCTCGTAACGACGACATTCCCCAACACAATTACGCGTGGTTTCGCATCGGTCAGACGAGCCTGAATTGGCCGTATGTTTGCTTCCCGGCACAGAGCTCGCCTTTGAGAAAGAGGTTCAGTGCGAGGGCATCGTCCTCTCTCGGCGGCTCGGGCATGCGGTGGCGAAATGCCGACGGGTCAACAAGTGCCAGTCCAATGTTCATCATGACGCCCTTGAGTTCCCAGACGGAAAAATCGTCCTATTGACGAATTTGTGCAAAGGCCAACGCGCGACCGTATTGCAACTACCGGCCAGCGCGAGTGGCACGGTTGACGACACGCAACGGCAAAAGTCGCTCGTGATGTAATGGGCGGCCATCATCCCTGAGTTCTGAAAGAGAGGTCGTGTATGCCAGAAACTAAAAGGATGGCCGAGGAGGCCATGAGAATGGGGGAGGAAGCTCAGGAGCAAACCATAAAAGTTGGGCATGAGTACCAGAAGGCTGCCGAGATTGGCGTTGAAGCGGCGAGCCGGTCATTCGGTGAAGTCAACAGAGGCTTACAGGCCCTTGCTGCAGAGATGACCAACTATTCCAAGAAAGCCTTCGACGATGCCATCCACACTTGGGAGCAACTCATTGGCGTAAAGTCAGTTGAGCAGGCAATCCAAATCCAGTCTCAATACGCTAAGAGGGTCTTCGAGAACCACATTGCCGAGCTTTCTAAACTCGGTGAGATGGGTCTAGGCATGGTGCGCGATGCCTCTAAGCCAGTCGAACAGGTTTCGAAACGGTTCAGTTAGAGCTTGTTACACCAAAGGCACACTAAGGTTCGGTGGACGGTCACGGCTCCGAGCAACAGATGTTGCCTGTCCAGTGACACGCTCGCGACGCTTTCCGTAGACGGCATTGGAGGATGGACGCATGTAATCCCCGACGACGAGGAGGAAATTGAAGCTGCACCGGCTCCGCCTCTTGATGTGAGCCCCTTAACCCCAACCGAGCAGAAGGAAGCGACTGCACACACGGAAATTCAGTGGCTGCGCTGCGGTGATACGATCGTGGCGGTGTACTTCCCCCACGGCCCCTATGGGACCCAGAGGGGGGACCAAGACCTTATTATTATTCCGCAGCCTACAGACGGTGACACCTGCTTCGGCACGAAGGCAGAGACCGTGGCACTAACTCACGTTTTCAGCGAGCGACACTTCAATTCCCTATAAGTCTGCAATAAGACGTTGAAGCGAACGCGCGGCTGTGTGTTTTCCCATCCGCCTACGCCGGGGGTACCAAAGCATCAAGTCACGCACTGCCCACATGCCGCGTTAGTCGAGGCAAACACGGGTGACAATTGCGAGCTTGCCGCCTACTCTCAACTAATGAGGGAACAGCCAGCGCATATAATCCTCAAGCTTTGTCCAAGTGAGCCAATCGAGGTCGGCGACTTTGTTTCCGCCTTCTCTGCGCTTTCAAGCCAGTACGAGAAATTCATCCGAGACAACTACCCTGAATTGTCGGCAGAGGCGGAGCTATTTGTCCGAGAGGTAAGAAAAGGGTCGATTGTGGCCGACTTAATACCGTACTGGCCTCAGCTAATCGTGCATATGGATCAAGTACTTATAGTGGAAAAATTCGTCCGCCTGTATGGCGCTCGGCTTTCAACCTATTTCATGGGCCGTAAAGACGAAGCGGCGACCAAATCAGACTTAAAGGATTTCATGGGAGCCATCGCCGCGATTGCTCAAGACCCCGATGCATCCGCTGTTCTGGAGGCAGCACAGTTTAAGGACGGAAAAAGAAAGATAACGGCATCGCTTCAATTCACTACCAGCCAGGCTAGGACCGCACGGGAAACTATCGAAGCGCAGCGCCGCGAGATCGAGCAGAAGAACTAACGCGGATTATGAGCGGGTGCTCATGATGTTTGAGCAATCAAATGTAAAAGACTCTCCGCTCGGCAAGCGAACCGGCGAGTGGGTGCGTATCGAATTTATTTCTGACAAGCCGCTGCCGCTGATCTACGCATCGGATTTGGCCGAGCAGCGTATCAAACACGAAATCCGCGAAGCTCCAGAAAACGTCTACAGGAAGGGCTTTGTGGTGGACGTGAATGTGGAGACCAGGGGCGGGAAGCCAATCGCCTATCGGCTGACCCACCTTCACCAGGTCTTCGATCTGCCCGACGAAGATGGCTAAGCACGGTCCGGAGAC
Source organism: uncultured Alphaproteobacteria bacterium (assembly GCA_963798815.1). GTDB lineage: Bacteria > Pseudomonadota > Alphaproteobacteria > Rhizobiales > Methyloligellaceae > Methyloceanibacter. The sequence continues at coordinate 794,033 of CAWCUW010000002.1, read as the reverse complement.
ACACTCTTGGGGTCTTAGCGAGAATTTGCGCTCAATCACTCAATCATTCGCGTCTCCTTCCAACCCAAAAAAAATCTCATGCCTCTCTTCAACCCTAAGACCTTAGCAAGGGCTCTCAGCGAGCATCAGGGTGAATGGACGGAGAGCCAGCTTGCTAAAGCGAGAGGGTGGGCCGAAGCGTGTGCGTCAGGGAGAATCAAGACGACGCATGAAACCAGTCTCTACAGTGATTTTGCTCAATCCATTCTCAAAGAAATTTTAGGTTACAAAACGATTGTCGATGCTGACGAATATACGGTAGCGGAAAACGAGAGAGTTGGCGCTGGTAGTGTGGAATTTGCGCTGGGTCGCTTTTCCACCTCGACGCGTCGAATATTGGCGCCTTTCGAATTGAAAGGCGCCAGCATCGATCTCGATGCCATTATGCCGGGCCGCTATACGACGCCGGTTCAACAAGCCTGGGATTACGCGACTGAGGCGCCTGGCGCGGAATGGGTGCTCGTTAGCAACTAACTTGAATTGAGATTATACGCCTTTGGTTATGGTCGTCAGCGCTACGAATCATGGGATTTGCGGCGTCTGAATGAAATCTCAGAATTAGCGCGCTTTCACCGGCTCCTTGCGGCGGACAACCTACTTTCCGGTCGGACGCGGTCTCTACTGGCAGAGAGTGATCGCGAAGACGAAAACATCACCGAAAAACTTTATGCCGAGTACAAGGAGATTCGCGAGACGCTGGTACAAACCGTCGCGAACCAAAGTGAGCTATCGAAACGCGACCGCGCAGTGGGTCATGCGCAAAAAATTCTTGATAGAGTTCTGTTTGTCGCATTTGCCGAGGACCAGGGGCTTTTGCCAAGGGAGACCCTTCGGCGGGCCTTCGAGGCACAAAATCAATTTGCTCCGCAGCCGGTGTGGGAGAACTTCAAGGGTCTCTTTCGCCAAATCGACAAAGGTTACGCTGACCCCAGTCCTGCATTCTCTATTCCTGCTTACAACGGGGGTCTTTTTGCCGAGGACGCTGAACTTGATGCGCTAAACGTTCCCGATGCGATCTGTGAGGGATTTCGCAAACTGGGCAACTACGATTTCCAGAGCGAAGTGTCGGTCTACATCCTTGGGCATATTTTCGAGCAATCAATAACGGATATTGAAACCCTACATGCGGAGACGCGCGGCGAGGCGGCTCCACGCGTGACGAAAAAGAAGCGAGAGGGTGTTGTCTATACACCCGATTATATCACGCGGTTCATTGTGGAGCAGACGCTCGGTCGTTATTTGCAGGAACGGTTTTTAGAACGGATCAAGGAATTTAGTCGCGAAACCACTTTTCCTCGACCCGAGCAGGTCATTCGATGGAAGCGGACAAATGCAGAGCGTGATTTTTGGCGTGCCTATCAACAAGACCTGTTACGGGTGAAAATTCTCGACCCTGCCTGCGGGTCGGGAGCGTTCTTGATTGCGGCATTCGATTTTCTAGATGCCGAGTACTCGCGCGTGAACCGGCGCCTTGCTGAAATCTCGGGCGAAGGTATGGGCACATTATTTGATCCGCATAAGGCGATCTTGAGCGGAAATCTCTATGGAGTCGACGTGAATGCAGAGTCAGTTGAGATAACCAAGCTCTCGCTATGGCTCAGAACAGCCAAGCGCGGTCAACCCTTACAGAGTTTGCGCTCTAATATACGAGTTGGAAACAGTTTGATCGAGGATGCGGATTATCACTATCGCGCATTCCGATGGCGCGAGGACTTTCCAGAGATTTTTGAAGAAGGTGGATTTCACATCATCGTTGGCAATCCGCCTTACGTGCGCATGGAATTGATTACTCCTTTCAAGCCCTACCTTCAGGCACGTTATGAAGTCGTGAGCGACCGCGCGGACCTATATTGTTATTTCTACGAGCTCGGCTTTCGTCTGTTGCGTGCAGGCGGAAAGCTCGGCTTCATTTCCTCGTCCACATTTTTCCGCACTAGGTCTGGCATGCCACTGCGCCACTTTTTGTCAGAGAAAGCGAAAATTGAGTTGGTCGTAGATTTCGGAGAAACCTAGTTGTTTGGTGGTGTCACGACCTATCCCGTCATCGTAACTTTGGAAAAGCCTGTCGGTGGTCAGCCCTTCGATGGAGATCTCCGGTTCATCAAGATTAAGCCTCCGCTGCCTCAAGACCTAACCGTCTACTTTGCCAAGAACGCGGCGCGCATGCCCCGGTCGCGTCTCAACGAAAAGTCCTGGAACTTTGAAAGCGATTTATTGGCGACGCTCCGCCAAAAAATTCAGGACGGCAAGCAAACCTTGGCTGAGGTTTACGGCCAACCACTCTATGGCATTAAGACTGGCCTGAACGAAGCCTTCGTCATCGATACGGCAACGCGTGATCGGCTGGTTGCTCAAGATGCAAGGTCAGCTGAGCTATTGAAACCCATGTTGCGGGGGGAGGATGTCAAGCGGTGGGGAGTGGAACAGGCAGGGCTCTTTATGATCAATACTCCGAAGGGTCGAGTTGATATCGAGGCCTACCCAGCCGTTCGTGATTGGCTCCTGCCTTTCAAGACCCGCCTCGAAGAACGCGCGACCAAGCAGGAGTGGTACGAGCTTCAACAGGCGCAATTGGCGTACCAGCCCGCTTATCTTAGACCGAAAGTGCTATGGCCTCAGTTTCTGAATAAGCCCGAATTTTGCTTAGAACCAAACGGCCTCTTCCCAATCAACAAATGCTATCTCTTTCCGCACGACGACTTGTTCCTCGTCAGCTTACTGAATTCGAAATGTCTCTGGTTTTGTTTTGCGAGCATATCCGTGCCCAAGCGCGGAGGCTTCCGAGAAGCTACCGCGCAACATATCGGACCTCTTCCGCTCCCTGCTGCGACCACAGAGGAGCAAGAGAGTTTGCGTCGCCTCGGCGAGAGTTGTACGGCAACGACAGCAAGCCGCCTCTTAGTGCAAACGACGGTGCTTCATCGCATTGGTGATCTTTGCCCGACGAGCCGGAAGCCGAAATTTTCCCAGAAGCTAAACAATTGGTGGACACTCGATTTCAGCTCTTTTCGTGGAGAGGTAAAGAGCCAATTCGGGAATGACATTCCCGTTGGTGAACGGAACGAGTGGGAAGCATACCTAAAGACAGAACGCGAGAGGGTGGATGCGCTAAGTCGGGAGATCACAGCGTTCGAAGCGGAAATCGACGAGCACGTCTACAACCTGTTCGATTTGACTCCCGACGAAATCAGGCTTCTGGAAGAATTGCTGCAACAGTAGAATTGGCCTCAGGGCTTGTGGCGAAGCCCCCACTGGCACGAAACTGAGCCGCTACAATGAGCGCTGTGACCTCTCCACAAAGTTGGCAGCAGCGACAAAACGTGCCGCCACATCGTTTTGCCACAGTCATTGGCTGCTAAGCCATTGAAGTTTCCGGCCTTCGGTTCGCACCGAGCGCCACGATGCGGTCACTTGGACACAGGCAGAGGCACTGGCTTCACTTCAAGTTCTTATTAGACCCTTTAATAGGAAGTTGAAGTGAGTTTAAAGAGTGAGTTGGGCGTGACAAACGAACCACGCCCTTTGCTGAGTTCCGGTCTGGCTTATCAGCTCTAATTTCGCGACGACGAAGCTCTTCGACAACCTTCTGTTCCTTCAACCGGCGCATAACCGTGTTCCAGGAATAACCGGCTTGGTCGGCAATCTCCCGGAGACTGATTGTGGTCTCATTCTTGTCTGCGAGATAACCCTCGACAGCATCCACCACAGCCGCTTCGCTTTGCTTCAAAGGGGCCTTCACAGGTAGCCACTTTTCCAAACGCGCTTGCGGAAAGAGTGTCTCTAGGAGGTCCAGCGGCACGGGGGCTTTTCCGAGGGAGGATGTAACAATCCAAAGGTGGCATCCGACCGGACAATCCCCTTCCACCGACTTTCGCACAGCTCCTCGTCCCACGGCCTGGAAGAGATGATGTGAAATCTCGCCCAGGCGAACTCTTTCTACGTCCTGCTTTGAAATAGCGTCTTGGATAGAGAGACCAGCGGCGCCGCGCGCCATCGCTTCATTCTGCGCATAACCATACTGGAGAGCACCCACAACGATCACATGTCTCACATCCGCGTAGTCGTTCGTTGCAGTGTGCTTCCCCCAAGTCAGGAAGTGGAGCCCTTCTCGCCGACCTGCCTTGGCTTTAATACCCACTTCGAGGTTGGGGTGAGACGCGTCTTCTTGCTTTCTGACGATGATGAGCACTTCTTCGTTGGGAGGAATTGAGGTGACCGCTCTTGCGATACCTTCAACAAGTATCTCCACTTTGCTTTCATCTTGATGAGCGAACTTCCCCGCGGCATGGTCCCAGTGGTGAATGGTGAGATTTCTGTAGGTCTTGCCCGGCGACAACAGCTCTTTGAGATTGCCACGCCCCTTTTCCCATAGCTCGTATGTCAGGCGGAGGGAACCGCTCGCGTCGAGGACAAGCAAAGGCGCAAACTCTCTCGGAAGATTCTCGCGATAGCTGATTGTCGTTGCACCTGAAAAGTCATCTTTGTGCAGGCGAACATCCTGGCCCGACATCCACACCACGTTGCGCAAAAGATCGTTCTCCTGCTCAAGTTTCTTCAAAGCCTCCCAGTTCAGCTCAGGAATGAGTGAAGGCATTTCCGTTATTGAGCCTGACGCGAAAAGCGGAAGCTGTTTCAAAGCCCAGTCGTGTAACCTCGCGCTTGCCCCGTGCTGACCGATCTTCGTCAAAGACACAGCAACTTCCTCAAACTGCTTAACCGTGAAGGTAAGAGGCTCGGCGGGCAGTATGGCTTCATCCCATATTCGTACCTGTCTCGGAGCACCTCTGAATTTGAAGAAGGGCATCTCCGAAAAGTTTTTGCGATAGCGCAGGAGGTGAGGGAGTTTTTGTTGGGTCGTGAAAAGCACCTGGGCATTGGCATGATCGTTCAGCCCAAGCGCGTTTAAGTTCTCGTTATCAACGCCTGTGCGGACGGCAAATTGGTCGTCGTTCAACTCCATTTCCCCGATCAACCTTGGAATTTGATTTAGCTGATTGACGAACAGCACAACGCCAATTTGTTTGCACGTAGGGTCTGAGACGAGAGCCTTCACAGCTTCGGCTACTGTTGTGGTCTTTCCCATGCCCGTTGGCAAAGACGACAGATAGAATTTTGGCTCAGCCGTGCCCAATGCCTGCGCCTCAATTGTCGCCGCAATCGCACGGAGCCCCTTCCAATGAGCTGGTGAGGGGCGGTGGCCATATTGGAGAAAACGACGTTCTAACCCGACCATTATCCGGTCGGTGAGAGAACTCTGGTCCGGCGCATCAGCAGCTTCGGCCATGGTCATCTCTAACGGTTAAACGAGCGAGCAGATTAGCAAACCTCAGGGTCGCTGGCGGAGCTTCTCAACAATGGCCTGAGGCTTCGGATGAGTATAGCGAAACAGCATCCGTGGGTCGCGATGACCGCTGATGAGAGCTACCTCAGGTACGTTTAGTCCCTTCTCGAAGAAACGGCTGATGGCTTCATGGCGAAGGTCATGGAAATGAAGGTCGGTTACACCAGCACGGGCTCTCAGTCGTTCCCATGCCAATCGAAAGGCGTTCGCGCTGATGGGGAACACGCGCACCTCTTTCTTTGACACGCTGTTGAGGCTTTCAATAACACCTGCCGTAAGTGGAATAGAACGAGAGTGTCCGTTCTTTGTGTGAGGAACGAGAAGCGATGATGCATGTTCTTGGATGTGGTCCCATTTTATGTTGAGAATTTCACCTCGTCGCATTCCTGTCTCGATTGCCAGCAGCACTATTGGTGCAATCAAGCGATTGCGACAGGCAAGGGCTGCTGAGAGAAGACTCTCCAACTCTCCGTCCTTGAGTTTTCGCTCACGGTTTTGAGAGGCTGATTTTAGCCGAACCTTGTCCAATGGGTTCTCACGCAGCGGCAATCCCCATTCGTCTCTCGCCAAGGCGAACAGATTATGCAGCGGAGAAAGTTCACGCTTGAGGGTCGAGGGCTTGATCGTTTTTAGTCGCTCGTCTCGATACGAGGCAAAATCCTCAGGACCAATCTCGGATAGCCGCTTTCGGCAGATGGAGTGTCTTAGAAAGGCGGCGAGGACAATTCTTTCAACTTCTGAACCCCGCTTCTTTATGCTCACTGTGTTTCGATAGCGCTCGACCAACTGGCCGAGCGTCATTTGGTGCAAAGCCCTGGGGTCATCTGGCAACTCGCATCGGTCCGCCTGGACCTCCATATGCCGAGCCCAAGCCTCTGCGTCCTTGCGAACGTGAAAGGAGCGCGAGAGGGAGCGAACTCCCACCCTCCGGATTTGGACCTGCCACTTAGCTCCTCGCTTGCGGATTGTAGCCATAGGAAACCTCCTGCTGTGACGTAGCTGTGACAGCCGAGATTTCGACCTTTGAGCGAGGAGGGTGACCCTTACATAAATAAGAGTTCGCATCAGAGACTTAGAGTGGTGGGCGGTACTGGACTTCGAACCAGTGACCCCTGCGATGTGAACACAGTGCTCTACCAGCTGAGCTAACCGCCCGGTCCAATTGCGGCATGGCGGCGAGGGGCCGGCGCATGCTCTGGTGGCCTGGATTTAGCGATTGGGCTCCCGGTAAGTCAAGGAACCGCCGCAAGGCGGTTCCCAAAGCAGGGGCCGACGCCGGAGCGCTGGACGGCGCGAGCCGCTTTGCGCCGTCCGCCCTCGGATCCGCTATTTGCCGACCATCTTGTTGACGGTGGCAAGCGTGGCGGTCGCCTCGGCGAATTTTCCCTCGGTGCACAGCGCGTCGGCCTGGTCGAGAAGCTCGTTGACCCTGTCGACGTCGGTGTCGCTCAGGTATTGGCCTCGAGCTTGTCATGCACGGTCTCCTCGACCGTGGTCAGCTGCTCGGTGCATTCGTTGTCGACCGCCTCTTCGTCAGCGGCGTAAGCGGTCCCGCCCATCAGGCAGGCCATCGCGAGGCCGATCGCGACACGTCTCAGCATCTGTCTCTCCTTGAATGTTTTCGTCCCGTCCCCCCAAGGAGGGGTTATGAAAATCGCTTTTGATTATGGCTCTTCGTTGAGAACCGCCGGGTTGAATTATGCCTGATCTGGGGCGGATTTTAGGCGGTCAGGCGTGGGAACGGCCGGGCGCAATGCCGTTCAGCAGCGCGTCGGCGTGCCGCGCCAGCTCATCGAAGCGGTCGATCATGGCGTCCGGCGAAAGGCCGTCGAGCCGCCCGGTGGCGTAACCGAAGCTGACCAGGACGATGGGGATACCGGCGGCTTTCGCCGTGCGCACATCCACCTCGCTGTCGCCGATCATCACCGCATGGGCGGGGTCGCCGCCGGCCAGCGCGATCGTCCCGGTCAGATGGCCCGGATCGGGCTTCGACACCGCGAAGGTGTCGCGCCCGGCAATGGCGCGGAAATAGTGGTCGATCCCCAGTGCCTGGAGCAGCCGCCGGCTCAGATGCTCGCGCTTGTTGGTGCAGACGGCGAGGATCGCGCCTTGTGCGGCAAAGGCCTCGAGCGCCGCCAGCGCGCCGGGAAAGGGCCGGCTTTCGGCGGCGATATTGGCCTCGTAGTGAACCAGGAACTCCGCCAGCATGCGATCGACGTCGTCTTCCGCGCCGGCGCGGCGCAAAGCCTCCTCGATCATGACGCGTGCGCCATGGCCGACGCAGGCCCGGATCGTCTCCGCCGATACCGGCTGATGTCCGCGCCGCGTCAGCACGTCGTTTAGCGCGTTGGTCAGGTCCGGCGCGGTGTCGACCAGGGTGCCGTCGAGATCGAACACGATGGTTGCGTCCTTGAACATGGCCTCTTCCTCACACGCGGCTTGCGGCCTGGCAAGCGGCGGCCTAATCATCGAAGCTGACATCGGCTGACCGCGGGGAGGGCGCTTGCTCAGGACCGACGAGCTCAAGGAAAGCGCGGCCCGCGCCGCGCTCGATCTCGTCAAGGACGGGATGCGGCTCGGGCTCGGCACGGGCTCGACCGCTTCACGTTTCGTTGCCGCGCTTGGCGAGCGGGTGGCGAAAGGCCTGTCCGTGGTTTGCGTGCCGACCTCGGAGGCCACGCGGGCGCAGGCCGAACGGCTCGGCATCCCGCTCACCACGCTCGACGAGACGCCGCAGCTCGATCTGACCATCGACGGCGCCGACGAGATCGACGATCAGCTGCGCATGATCAAGGGCGGCGGCGGCGCGCTGCTGCGGGAGAAGATCGTGGCGACGGCGTCGGACCGCATGGTGGTGATCGCCGATGAGAGCAAGCTGGTCGGCGCGCTCGGCATCTTCCCATTGCCGGTCGAGGTGGTGCGCTTCGGGCTGCTGGCGACCATGCGGCTGATCGAGGCGATCGCGGCCGAGACCGGGTGCCACGGCGCGATCACGCTCAGGCCGGGGCCGGGAGACGCGCCATTCGTCACCGATCAGGGTAATCTCATCCTCGATTGCGCCTTCGGCACCATCCCCGAGCCCGAGGTGCTCGCCTTTTCCCTGAAACGCGTGCCCGGCGTGGTCGAGCACGGGCTGTTTCTTGGGCTCGCCGATTTGGCTATCGTGGCGGGCAAAGGCGGCGTCAGAGCTTTACGCCGCGCAGGAGCCTGACGCCAATTGGCTGAGTACGACTACGATTTGTTCGTCATCGGCGCGGGCTCGGGCGGGGTCCGCGCGGCACGGCTTGCGTCGGAGCTCGGCGCGCGGGTCGGCGTCGCCGAGGAATATCGCGTCGGCGGCACCTGCGTGATCCGCGGCTGCGTGCCGAAGAAATTGCTGGTCTATGGCAGCCAATACGGCGGCGACTTCGCCGACGCGCGCGGCTTCGGCTGGACGGCCGAGAATGTGCGCTTCGACTGGCCGACGCTGATCCATAACGTCAAGCGCGAGGTCGACCGGCTGAACGGGGTGTATACCCGCACCCTGGAGCGCGCGGGCGTCGATCGCTTCCTCACCCGCGCCGTGCTGGAGAGCCCGCATGAGGTGAAGCTGGCGGATCGCGACGTCACGCTCTCGGCCAAGACCATCCTGATCGCGACCGGCTCGCATCCGATGATCCCCGAGCTGCCCGGCAAGGAGCACCTGATAAGCTCGAACGAATGTTTCGAGCTGGAGCAGCTCCCCGGCAGCATCGTCATTATCGGCGCGGGCTATATCGGCATGGAGTTCGCCTCGATCTTCGCCGGCCTCGGCGTCGCCGTGACGGTGATCTATCGCGGCGAGCAGATCTTGCGCGATTTCGACATGGATCTGCGTGACGGGCTGGCCGAGGCGATGCGCAATCGTGGCGTCGATCTCCGCATGGAGACCGATGTGGCCTCGGTGGAGCGGGAGGGGACAGGCTACCGCGTGCGGCTGAAGCGCGGCGATTCGATTGCCGCCGACCGCGTCATGGCGGCGACCGGGCGGCGCCCCAACACCATGGGCCTGGGCCTGGAGCAAGTCGGCGTCGAGCTCGGCTGGGACGGGCGGCTGGTGGTCGATGAATTCTCCAAGAGCGCGGTGGACAATATCTATGCCGTGGGCGACGTGACACATCGGATCAACCTCACCCCTGTGGCAATCCACGAGGCGACCGCCTTTGCCGAGACGCTGTTCAACGATCGACCGACACCGGTCGATCACAGCTTCATCCCGACGGCGGTGTTCTCGCTGCCGGAGATCGGCACGGTGGGACTGAGTGAGGAGAAGGCGCGCGAGATGTATCGGGTCGTCGATATCTACAAAGCGCAATTTCGCCCGCTGCGTTCGATGGTGAGCGGCCGCGACGAGAGAATGCTGATGAAGCTCGTGGTCGACATGGAGAGCGACAAGGTGCTGGGTTGCCACATCCTTGGCGGCGACGCGGCCGAGATCATGCAGACGGTGGCAGTCGCGCTCAAGCTCGGCGTGACCAAGGCGCAACTCGACAAGACCATGGCGCTGCATCCGACATCCGCGGAAGAGCTGGTGACGATGCGGCACAAATGGCAGGCGCCGACGCCGGTGGCGGGATCAGATGCGGCGGCTTGAGGACAAGGTCGCGCTGGTGACGGGCGGCGGCGCCGGCATCGGCCGCGCCATTGCCGAGACCTTCGCGCGCGAGGGCGCGTTCGTGGTGGTGGCCGACCGCGACGGGGAGGCGGCGAAAGCGGCGGCGGAAGCCATCGTCAAGGCGAACGGTGCTGCGTCCTCGCATGAGGTCGATGTCACCGATACCGCCCAGGTCAAGTCGCTGATGCAGGCGATCGGCGAAACGCATGGCCGGCTCGACGTGCTGGTCAACAATGCGGGGGTGGGCGAACGGTCGGACTTCCGCCATCTCTCCGACGAGGCGTGGGACAAAGTGTGGAGCGTCAATCTCGACGGCACGGTGCGCTGCGCGCGCGAGGCGTTCGACCTGCTGAAGGCCTCGGGCAACGCCTCGGTGATCAACCTCTCCTCGATCATGGCGTCCAAGCACACCCGTCAGATGGCGGTCTATTCGGCGACCAAGGGTGCGGTGTCGGCGCTGTCGCGCAGCCTCGCGGTCGAATACGCGCCTTATGGCATCCGGGTGAACACGCTGCTGCCCGGCTATGTCGAGACGGCATTGATCGGCCGCTACATCTCCAATCCGATGATCGCCAAGGCGCTGCTCACTCAGACGCCGCTCAGGCGGTTCGGCACGCCGCAGGACATCGCCAACGCGGCGCTGTTCCTGGCCTCGGACGAAGCGGCCTATATCACCGGCGCCGCGCTCAATGTCGACGGCGGCATGGCGACTACGCTTTAGCCGCAGCGCGCTGTCCTAGCGCAGGCAGCATCATGGTTTCTTCGATGATGCCGTCGACCACCGCGACGAGCGCCGCCTGTTCCGAGCCGCCGAGCGCCTTCACCGCATCGTAGCGGGCGAGCTGGCGGTCGGCGCTGGTGCCGCGCTCGAGGATGGTGCGTGCATGCGCCATCTCGGCGACGCAGCCGAAATAGGCGGCATCCTCGGCTATCAGATCGAACAGCTCCTCGAGCAGGGTGGCGAAGGGCACGACCGCGCCCTTGCCGAAATCGACCAGCCCTTGCTCGACCCCGTAGCGTTGTGCGCGCCAGCGGTTCTCGCGCACCAGGAAGGGCGGATAAGTGCGCCAGCGCTGGTTCTGCCGGCGCAGGCGATAGAGCATGCGCAGCACGCAGCGGAACAGCGCGGCGATGGCGACGCCGTCATCGACCAGCGGGCAGACATCGGTGATGCGCATCTCCAGCGTGGGGAAGCGCGCCGACGGGCGCAGATCCCACCACAGCTTGGTGGCGTCCTCGATCAGTCCGGCGCTGACCAGAAGCTCGATGGTGCGCGTATATTCGCTCCAGCTGCCGAACTGATAGGGAAGGCCGGTGCGCGGCAGCTCGTCGAATACCGACAGCCGGTAGGACTTCAAGCCGGTCTGCACCCCTTCCCAGAAGGGCGAGGAGGTGGACAGCGCCAGCAGATGCGGCAGGAAATAGCTCGCCTGGCCGAGCAGGTCGATGCGCAGATCGTCGTCCTCGATGCCGACATGCACGTGCATGCCGCAGATCACCAGCCGGCGCGCGACATGCTGGAGATCGCGCGCCAGCACGTTGTAGCGCTCCTTGTCGGTATGCTGCTGGCTCGCCCATTTGGCGAAAGGGTGGGTGGAGCAGGCGATCGGCGCCAGCCCGAACTCGCCGGCGATGCGGCCCACCGTGCTGCGCAAATGGATCAACTGGTCGCGCGCCTCCTGCATCGACTTGCAGACGCGGGTGCCGACCTCGATCTGCGAGCGCAGGAACTCGGGGCTGACCTGGCCGCGCAGCGCCTCCTCGCATTTGGCCAGCAGTGCCGGCGGCGGCTCCTGGGCGAGGTCGCGCGTATCCTTGTCGACGAGGAGATATTCCTCCTCGATGCCGAGGGTGAAGCTTGGTTCCTTGATGGCCATGGCGGCGCAATGTGGCACAAACGCTACCGCTGGCGGTAGGGGCTTCCCGCGTCAGACCAGGCTGCGGAGGATCGCACCGACCAGATAGGCGACGAAAGCAGCGGTGACGCCGATCAGGAAGGTTTCGGTCCCCGCTCGCCACCAGGGTGCCGGCGACCAGTGGCTGCGCAGCGAGCCGATCGAAAAGAAGGTGATGCCGGTCATCAGCGCGGAAACCCACAGCGAGGCCGGCACGCCGGCGACGAAGGGCAGCAGCGGCACCGAGCCGCAGAGCAGGAAGGCGAGGAACGTCGCCGCCGCGGCCCTGGCCGGAGAGCGGCTGACCGGCGGCAGCCCATGCTCCTCGGTCATCATGGTCTCGATCCAACGTTGTCGCTTGGAGGTGATCACGTCGACGGCGCTGTCGAGCGCCGCGCCCTTGAAACCCTTGGCATGGAAAATCTGGCGGATCTCCTCGCGCTCGCCTTCGGGTGCCAGCGCGACATGCCGCTCCTCCATGTGGCGCACCTGCGCATATTCCTCGATCTCGGCCTTGGTGCCGGAATAATTGGCGGCGGCCATCGAGAAGCCGTCGGCGAACAGGTTGGCGGCGCCGAGGATCAGCAAGGTCTTGGTGGAAAGCTCGGCGCCGGCAACGCCGGCCACCACCGCGAAGGTGGTCACGGTGCCGTCGATGCCGCCATAGACCCAGTCGCGGAGATAACTGACATGCGGCCCGTGCCTGAGCCGCCTGGCGATGTCGCGCGGGTTGTGTCCATGCTCAAGATGCCGGGGGTCCATGGCGCTCCCTTCCCCTCGCGTTAAGGGATATGTGCCATGGTCGGCCGGAACAGACAATGAAGCGGGCGCCTAGCCAGGGTTCCGCCGATCGCCTATATAGCGTGGACTTTTCAAGGAGAGCCGCAAGAATGGCACCCCGTTGGAGCCCAGACAGCTGGCGCTCGAGGCCGATCGAGCAGGTTCCGGTCTATCCCGACCGGGCCGCGCTGGTCGATGTCGAGAAGCAGCTTGCGACCTTCCCGCCGCTGGTGTTCGCGGGCGAGGCGCGCGAGCTGAAGGCGAAGCTCGCCCGCGTGGCCGTGGGCGAAGCCTTCCTGTTGCAGGGCGGCGATTGCGCCGAGAGCTTCGCCGAGCACCGCGCCGACGCGATCCGCGATTTCTTCCGCGTGTTCCTGCAGATGGCGGTGGTGCTGACCTATGCCGGCGGCTCGCCGGTGGTGAAGCTCGGCCGTATCGCCGGTCAGTTCGCCAAGCCGCGTTCGGCGCCGATGGAGACGCAGGACGGCAAGGAGCTGCCGAGCTATCGCGGCGACATCATCAACGGCATCGAGTTCACCGAGGCCGCGCGCATACCCGATCCGCAGCGCATGCTGATGGCCTATCGCCAGTCGGCGGCGACGCTAAACCTGCTGCGCGCGTTCGCCCAAGGCGGCTATGCCAATCTCGAGCATGTGCATCAGTGGAATCTCGGCTTCGTCAAGGATAGCCCGGCCGGGCACCGCTACGAGGAGGTGGGCGAGCATATCGCCGAGACCTTGCGCTTCATGCGCGCCATCGGTCTCACGCCCGACAACGCGCCGCAGTTGCGCACCACCAGTTTCTATACCAGCCACGAGGCGCTCTTGCTCGGCTACGAGCAGGCCTTCACGCGCGTCGATTCAACCTCGGGCGATTGGTACGCGACCTCCGGCCACTTCCTGTGGGCCGGCGACCGTACCCGCCAGCTCGACCATGCGCATATCGAATATTTGCGTGGCATCAAGAATCCGATCGGCGCCAAAATCGGCCCGAACCTTGCGCCTGAGGCGCTGCTGACGCTGATCGACGTGCTCAACCCGCAAAACGAGCCGGGCCGGCTGACGCTGATCTGCCGCTTCGGCGCCGACAAGGCCGGCAAGCATCTGCCGGCGCTGCTCCGCGCGGTAAAGCGCGAGGGCAAGCACGTGGTGTGGGCCTGCGATCCGATGCACGGCAACACCATCAAGGCGGGAAGCGGCTACAAGACACGGCCGTTCGATCTCATCCTCTCCGAGGTCGAGACCTTCTTCGACGTCCACCGCAGCGAGGGGACGCATGCGGGCGGCATCCATGTCGAGATGACCGGGCAGAACGTCACCGAATGCGTCGGTGGCGCCAAGGCCGTGACCGAGACCGATCTGCACGACCGCTACCACACCCATTGCGATCCGAGGCTCAATGCCGACCAGTCGCTGGAGCTGGCCTTCATCGTGGCGGAGCGGCTGAAGCGCGAGCGGGAAGGGCGGCCCGAGCCGGAGATCTCCATTGCCGCGGGCGAATAGGTTGCGCTAACGCGCTTCTTCTGGCGAGAAAAGCGGCGGCGGCTAAGTTCCTGTCATGGCGCATCAGATCAAGGACTCCTTCAAGCTCGCTCTCGCGCAGCTCAACGCCGTCGTCGGCGATATCGACGGCAATCTGAGGCGGGCGCGCGAGGCGCGCGCGCGGGCGGCGGCGGCCGGCGCCGACCTGATCGCCTTCACCGAGCTGTTCCTCACCGGCTATCCGATCGAGGACCTGGTGCTGAAGCCGGCCTTGCAGAAGGCTGCCCAGGAGGCCTTGGAGGCGCTGGCGCGCGATACCAAGGATGGCGGTCCGGCCGTGCTGATGGGGCTGCCCTTCGCCGATGGGCTGTTCGTCTACAACGCGCAAGCTTTGTTGGATCGAGGCCGCGTCGAGGCGCTCCGCTTCAAGAACAATCTGCCGAACTACGGCGTGTTCGACGAGAAGCGGGTGTTCGCTCCCGGGCCGATGCCGGCGCCGATCGAGTTTCGCGGGATCAAGCTCGGCGTGCCGGTCTGCGAGGATATCTGGAGCGAGCAGGTGTGCAAGGCGCTGGCCGTCGCCGGCGCGGAGCTGCTGATCGTGCCCAACGGTTCGCCCTATTGGATCGACAAGCAGGATGTGCGTTACGGCGTCGCCGAGGCGCGCGTCAAGGAAACGGGGCTGCCGCTCGCTTACGTCAATCAGGTGGGTGGGCAGGACGAGCTGGTGTTCGACGGTGCTTCCTTCGTGCTGAACGGCGATGCGAGGCTTGCCGTGCAGCTGCCGGCCTGGGAGGAGGCGATCGGCGTCACCGAGTGGCGGCGAGAGAACGGCCGCTGGCGCTGTCTGCCCGGCCTCATCGCCGAGATCGAGCAAGGCGATGCCGCGAACTATCTCGCCTGCGTCACCGGCTTGCGCGACTATGTGGAGAAAAACGGCTTCCCCGGCGTTGTGCTCGGGCTTTCGGGCGGCATCGACTCGGCGCTCTGCGCGGCGATGGCGGTCGATGCGCTGGGGCCAGAGCGCGTGCATGGCGTGATGCTGCCTTACAGCTATACCAGCAATGAGAGCCTGTCCGACGCGGCGGGAACCGCTGAGGCGCTTCATATCCGCTACGACATCATGCCGATCCATGCGGCGGTCGACGGCATGGGCAAAAGTCTGGAGACGGTGTTCGCCGGCACGACGCCGGACGCCACCGAGGAAAACCTCCAGTCGCGCGCCCGCGGTACGCTGCTGATGGCGATGTCCAACAAGTTCGGCCCGATCGTGCTCACCACCGGCAACAAATCCGAAGTCTCGGTCGGCTACGCCACGCTCTACGGCGACATGAATGGCGGCTTCAACCCGATCAAGGATCTCTACAAGACGCAAGTCTACGCGCTCGCCCGCTATCGCAACGGCGCGCGCCCCAAAGGCTGCCTCGGCCCCGAAGGCATCGCCATTCCGGAGAATGTGCTGATCAAGGCGCCGACCGCCGAACTCAAGCCCGGCCAGCGAGATCAGGACACGTTGCCGCCTTACGACGTGCTCGACGATATTCTGAATAGCTTGGTCGAGCTGGAAATGCCGCTGCCGGAGATCGTCGCGCGCGGGCATGCGCCGGAGCTCGTCAAGAAGGTCGAGCGCATGCTCTATCTCGCCGAATATAAGCGGCGGCAGGCGGCGCCAGGCGTGAAGATCACCGCCAAGAATTTCGGTCGCGACCGCCGCTATCCGATCACCAACAAGTTCCGCGAGAAGCTCTAGGCATGAGCGTGACCGTCCGCTTTGCGCCGAGCCCGACGGGCCGGATTCATGCCGGCAATATCCGCACCGCCATGTTCAATTATCTGTTCGCGCGATGGGCAGGGGGGCGGCTGATCTTCCGGCTCGACGACACCGACACCGAGCGCTCGACGGAGGAATTCGCGCGCGGCATCGAGGAGGACCTTCACTGGCTCGGTGTCGAGTGGGCGGAGAAAGTGCGCCAGTCCGACCGGTTCGACCGCTACGCAGAGGCGGTCGAGAGGCTGAAGGCGAGCGGGCAGCTCTATCCGGCTTACGAGATGCCGGAGGAGCTCGAACTCAAACGGAAGCGCCAACTCGCCCGCGGCAAGCCGCCGGTTTATGACCGCGCGGCGCTGCAGCTCACCGACCAGGATCGCGCGCGACTCGAAGCCGAAGGGTGCAAGCCGCATTGGCGGTTCAAGCTCGAGCCGCGCGACGTGGTGTGGGACGATTTGGTGCGCGGGCGGCAGCATGTCGACGCCGTGTCGCTGTCGGATCCGGTGCTGGTGCGCGCCGACGGCACTTATCTTTATACGATGCCGAGCGTGGTCGACGACATTGATCTCGGCGTCACCCACGTGATCCGCGGCGAGGATCACGTGACCAACACCGCGCCGCAGATCCAGCTGTTCGAAGCGCTCGGCGCCACGCCGCCCGCTTTCGGTCATCACAATCTCCTGGTCGGCGCCGACGGCCACGCCCTGTCCAAGCGCGACCGCACGCTCTCCATCGCCGCCCTGCGCGAGGAGGGGATCGAGGCGCTGGCGGTGGCGAGCTATTCGGCGCTGATCGGCACCTCCGATCCGGTGGCGCCACATGCCAGTCTCGACGAGCTGGCGCGGGTTTTCGACTTCGCCAAGCTGTCGCGCGCGCCGGCACGGTTTGATCCGCACGAGCTGCGCCTGCTGAATGCGAAGCTGCTGCACATGCTTCCCTTCAGCGCGGTGGCGGGGCGGCTTGCGGCGATGGGCGTGGGCGGCGGGGAAGAATTCTGGGAGGCGGTGCGCGGCAATCTCGCCGTTCTCGGTGATGCAACGCATTGGTGGCGGGTGGTCGAAGGACCGATCGAGCCCGTGATCGAGAACTCCGAGCTCTGTCGCGCGGCGTCAGGCCTGCTTCCTGCCGAGCCCTGGGACGAGGCGACTTGGTTGGCATGGTCGTCAGCCGTCAAGCAGGCGACCGGGGCAAAGGGCAAGGCTTTGTTCGCGCCGCTGCGTCTCGCGCTCACGGCGCGCGAGCATGGACCCGAGCTCAAATTGCTGCTGCCGTTGATCGGCCGCGCACGCGCTCAGGCGCGGCTCGAAGGCAAGACCGCTTAGGCTGAAATTACTGCGCGGGTGGGGCGACCGGCGGCTTGGCTGTCTTCTTGATGACGGTCGATTGCCCCTGCTGCGGCGGCGGCGCCGCCGGCGCCGAAGCCGGAGGTGCTGCTGGAGGCGGTGCCGCAGCCGTCGCCGGCGCGGGCGGCTTCTGCGCGGCGGGCACAGCCGCAGGCGGCGCAGCGGCTGCCGGCGGGTTGCTGCCGGTCATGGTTAGATCGAGGCTGGGTTGGGCACCGGTCGCGCCGGCCGGCGCTGCGGCTTGCGCCGCGGGAGGGGGCGCGGGGGCTTTCGCGGTGGCCTTGCCTTTCACCGGTTTCGCGGTGGCGTCGGCCTCGGCGCGCTTATTGCTGGCTTCGATCTCGGTCGGATTGTACTCCGCCTGCTTGCAGGAGCAGCCATTCACATATTCCTTGCGGAACCGCAGCGCGACGGGGAGGTCCATATAGGCCGAGCCGTTCAGCGACACGGCCTGCTCGATTTCTTGGCCCGGGTTGCGATACACGTAGAGCTCAGCCGGCGCCGCGCAATTCGACTGGCAGGATTGCTGATCCTGCGCGAGCATGCTGCCGTAAGCCGAATAATGGATCGGATAGAAGAAGCCGTCGCATAGCCTGACGCAAACCGAGCGGTACCGGCCGTTCGGGTCGATGCTGCGATAGATCGGCGTCTGCTGCACGTCCTCTTGTTCGTCTTGGCCGCCGCCGAAGAAATCGAACAGGCCGCCGCCGCGGCGCTTCTGCGGAACGGGCTGACCGCCGCAGCCGCTGCGGGCGAGGGCATCCTGGAGCTCGGCCTGCCGGCGCCGGTTGCCGCCGCCGCCGGTGAGCGCTTGACGCTGCTGCTGGAGCTGGGTGAGCTGACGGCGCGCGTCCTCGACGCGGTCGTTCATGTTGAGGCATTTCGGGCTGCGCACCAGGCCGCGGCCGAAGATGAAGAAACTCTCGAAGCAGCGGGCATCTTCCATCGCCGCTTGCGTCCCTTGGAACACCCGGTCGGCCTGGGCGATCTGCTGGTCGATGCGGGCCACGTCGTCGCGATTGGCGCCGCCGCCCCGCGCCGAGGCGAGGTCCTGTTGGAGCTGCATGCAGCGGATGTCGCGGTCGCTCAGGCCTTGCGCCAGGGCAAGACCGGCGCCGCCGATCAGCCCCGCGCCGCAGAGCGCGAGCAGAGCAAGGCGAGGGCCTGCGCTCGGCCGTAGGGACGAGGCAACGACCCGCCAAAAATCACGGTAGACGCTCACGATTGGGTCCCATCCCCGAGGAGCCACCCGACGCATTATGCGCGCCTAAATTCCGGGGTCAATGCGGCATGAATAAGATGGCTTGCTTGACGCTACAAGCAATTCCCGCCATAAGCGTCGCAAGATGATGCAAAAGCAACCCATCCTTATGATTTTCTGCGGCATCATTCCGGGCTAGCAAACAACGCTCGCCCGGTCGTTCTCCCTTTATCTCAAGCCAAGAGTTACGCGGACCGAAGGGCGGGCCTCACGCCGAAGAGGCTTGGTCTGTCGTGCTTAAACTTTACAACACGCTCACCCGCAAGAAGGAAGACTTCCGGCCGCTCGATGCCGGCAACGTCCGCATGTATGTCTGCGGGCCGACGGTCTACGACTTCGCGCATATCGGCAATGCCAGGCCGGTGATCGTGTTCGACGTGCTGTACCGGCTGTTGCGCCACCTCTATGGCCCCGAGCACGTCACCTATGTCCGCAACATCACCGACGTCGACGACAAGATCAACGCTCGCGCGGCGCAGGACTATCCCGAGCTGCCGCTGAACCAGGCGATCCGGCGCGTGACGGAGAAAACCGAGGCGCAGTTCCACGCCGACATGACGGCGCTCGGCGCGCTCGACCCGACGGTCGAGCCGCGGGCGACCGAGCATATCGAGCAGATGAAGGCGATGATCGAGCTTCTGGTCGAGAATGGCTGCGCCTATGTGGCCGAGGACCATGTGCTGTTCCATGTCGCCGCGATGGCCGATTACGGCAAGCTCTCGGGCCGCTCGCTGGATGAGATGATCGCCGGCGCCCGCGTCGAGGTGGCGCCGTTCAAGCAAGATCCAATGGATTTCGTGCTGTGGAAGCCGTCGAAGCCGGGCGAGCCGTCATGGCCGTCGCCGTGCGGCATCGCGGCGCCAGGACGTCCCGGCTGGCATATCGAATGCTCGGCGATGGCGGCGGCGCATCTCGGCCAGACCTTCGACATCCATGGCGGCGGCATCGACCTCGTGTTCCCGCATCATGAGAACGAGATCGCGCAATCGCGCTGCGCCAATCGCACGCCGATCATGGCGCAGATCTGGATGCATAATGGCTTCCTCCAGGTCGAGGGGGAGAAGATGGCGAAGTCGGCCGGCAACTTCGTCACCGTGCATGACTTGCTGGAGGGCTGGCAGGGCTATGCGTGGCCGGGCGAGGCGCTCCGCTTCAACATGCTGCGCACGCAGTATCGCCAGCCGCTCGACTGGACCTTGGTCGGTCTCGACGAGGCGCATAAGACGCTGTGGGAATGGTATGGCGATCTCGAAGGCAAGCCCGATCATGAGGAGTCTGCGGGCGGGGTGCCGGGTCCGGTGCTCGACGCTCTCACCGACGACCTCAACACGCCCAAGGCGATCACCGAGTTGCACAGGCTGCATAGCGCCGGCCATTGGGGCGGCTTGCGCGCGGCGCTCGGCTTCCTCGGCTTCTCGGGCGAGCAGATCGAATATCGAGCGGGTGCGCGCCAAGCCGGCAACGGCGGCAAAGGCTGACATTGCCGCGTTGATCGGCGCGCGCAACGCCGCGCGGGCGGCCAAGAATTTCAAGGAGGCGGACCGCATCCGCGGCGAGCTCGAAGCCATGGGTATCGTGTTAAAGGACGCCAAGGACCCTAAGACGGGCGAACTCACCACCACCTGGGAGGTCGCCCGATGAATCGTTTCAACAGGTTGCAGCCTCATGCTGAGGAGCGTCCGCAGGACGCGTCTCGAAGCATGGGCAACTCCAAATGGCCTCACCGCGTCAGGGTGAGGAATCGGATCCCATCATGAAACCGTTGCTCGGCGACTTGCCGTTCAAGAATTCGCGGCGCGTTTATCTGGCGATCAAGCTGGCGGTGCTCGCACTCGCCGTGGCGCTGGCGCTGCATTTCCTGTGGGGCGTGGTGTAGAGGTGGCTATGGCCCGCGAACGCATCTCGCTCTACGACACGACGCTGCGCGACGGCGCGCAGACCCATGGCGTCGATTTCTCGGTCGAGGACAAATGGCTGATCGCGCGGCAGCTCGATGCACTCGGCATCGACTATATCGAGGGCGGCTATCCGGGCGCGAACCCGACGGATACGCGGCTGTTCGCCGAGGCGAAGCCGCTCGCTCACGCCAAGCTCACCGCCTTCGGCATGACCAAGCGGCCGGGGCGCTCGATCGCCAACGATCCGGGCTTCCAGGCGCTGCTTGACGCCAACACCAGCGCCATCTGCCTCGTCGCCAAAAGCTGGGACTTCCACGTCGATGTCGCGCTCGGCATCAGCCTCGAAGAAAATCTCGCCGGCATCAAGGACTCGACGGAGGCCGTCGTGGCGGCGGGTCGCGAGGTGCTGATCGACTGCGAGCATTTCTTCGACGGCTACAAGGCCAATCCGGACTATGCGCTGGCTTGCGCCAAGACGGCCTATCAGGCGGGCGCGCGCTGGGTCGTGCTGTGCGACACCAATGGCGGCACGCTGCCGGAGGAGATCGAGCGCATCGTCGGCGAAGTGGTGAAGGCGATCCCCGGCGATCGTCTCGGCATCCATGTGCATAACGACACCGACAACGGCGTGGCCAATTCGCTCGCCGCGGTCCGTGCCGGCGCGCGGCAGATCCAGGGCACGCTGAACGGGCTCGGCGAGCGCTGCGGCAACGCCAATCTCACCTCGATCATCCCGACGCTGATGCTGAAGTCGGACTATGCCGAGCGCTTCGAAACATCGGTCACGCCGGAAAAGCTCAGGACGCTGACCCATGCCTCGCGCATTCTCGACGAGATGCTGAACCGCGCGCCCAACCGGCATGCGCCTTATGTCGGCGAGTCGGCCTTCGCGCATAAAGGCGGCATCCATGTCTCGGCGGTGCAGAAGGACCCGCGCACCTACGAGCATGTGCCCCCCGAAGCCGTCGGCAACCGCCGCAAGCTGTTGGTCTCCGACCAGGCCGGACGCTCCAACATCCTCGCCGAGCTCGAGCGCATCGGCATCGTCACGCCGAAGGACGATCCCCGCATCGTTCGCCTGCTCGACGAGGTGAAGCAGCGCGAGGCGCAAGGCTATGCCTATGAGGCGGCGGAGGCCTCCTTCGAGCTGCTCGCCCGCCGCATGCTCGGCAACGTGCCGCAATTCTTCGACGTGGATGCCTTCCGCGTCACCGTCGAGCGGCGCCACAACGCCGTCGGCAATCTCGTCACCGTGTCCGAGGCGACCGTCAAGGTGCGCATCGACGGCGAGAGCGTGCTCTCGGCCGGCGAGGGGAACGGCCCGGTCAACGCGCTGGATAATGCGCTGCGCAAGGATCTCGGCCGCTATCAGGGCTTCATCGACGATCTCGAGTTGGTGGATTACAAGGTCAGGATCCTCACCGGCGGCACCGACGCCGTCACCCGGGTGCTGATCGAAAGCCGCGACGGGGAGGGCAACCGCTGGTTCACCGTCGGCGTCTCGCCGAATATCGTCGATGCCTCGTTCGAGGCGCTGCTCGACTCCATCAATTACAAGCTGATCCGCGACGGGGCGCCCGCGCCCTAGCCGGCCCGGGCCCCCCCCGGGGATATGCCCGCCGCCATTCCGCGTTAGGTTGCCGCGTTCAATTTCCGCTATAAGAATTGCGGCCACGAAGGTTTGGGGAGCCGTGGATCGCATGATGCGGGGCGTTGCCGTCGCTTTACTGCTGCTGTTCTGGAACGCGCCCGCATTTGCGCAGGCCGGCCCGCACGCCGATGTCGAGGTGACCGACAGCGACGCCGGCGGTGGCCACGCGCTGGACTCCGGCGAGATCCCGCCCGATCAGGCTGCCAGCGAAGCCGAGACCGGAGGCGACGCGTGCGCGGGCGCCACCGGGCTCGGCGGCTATGCTTGCCGCGCCGGCGCCTTCTTCTTCGGCTCGGTCGAGCGCACCGTGGTTACCTTCATCGCGCTGCTGGCGCTGTCGACGCTGCTGCTCTGGTTCAATACGCGCCGCGCGGTCACGGCGGCGAGGATCGCGGCCGAGCACATCCCCGCGGTCGAGCGCGCTTATGTGTTCGGCGGGCCGACCGACCTCTTCCTGTTGCACGATCAGGCAAGCGTTCGGCTCGCCATGCAGAATTACGGACGGACGCCGGCGGTGATCAAGGAATGGCTGGTCGAGTTCGTGGCGCAGGAGCCGCGCGGCAAGAGCCCCGCCTATGAGCCCTCGAAGCGGACCGTCGCCAACGAGATCCTGGAGCCCGACAAGCTGTTCACTCCGGCCGCAGTGTTCCGCTCGGAGATCGCGGCGCCGTTCTTCATCGTCGGCTATATCGCCTATCAGGACGTGTTCCGGCAGGAGCACACGACACGCTTCTGCGTCGGCGTCGCGCGCGACGGCAAGGCGGCCTATGCCGGGCATCCGGCGTGGAACGGCTACGATTGATTGGCAGTGCCGTCGCTAGAATTTCGCCGAGACTTCGGCTTCGGCTTGCGCGTCGCTCGTCGCGGGGAAGGGGCCGAGCGCCCGCTCGATCGCGGGAATGATCTTCTCGACGCGGTCGACCACCGTCACGTTCAGCTCGAGCCCGGGGCGGATGAAGGCTTCGCCGCCCATCCTGTCGAACAGCGCCAGCAGCGGGTTCCAGAAGCCCTCGATATTGGCGAGCACGATCGGCTTGGCGTGCCGGCCGAGTTGCGACCAGGTCAGCTGCTCGACGAACTCTTCGAGCGTGCCGAGCCCGCCGGGAAGCGCCACGAAGGCATCCGACTTGACGAACATCAGTTGCTTGCGCTGATGCATGTCGTCGACGACGATCAGCTCCTGCGCCTGGATCAGCATGTGCTCCCGCTCGCTTAGGAAGCCGGGAATGATGCCGGTGACGTGGCCGCCGTGGTTGAGCACCGCCCTGGCGGTCTCGCCCATCAGCCCGAGGCTGCCGCCGCCATAGACGAGGCCGATGCGGGATTTGGCGAGGATGCCGCCAAAGGCGCGGGCGGCTTCCACATAGGCCGGATTCTTGCCCGGTCCGGAGCCGCAATAGACGCAGACGCTTTGCAGGGCGGAGGTGGAGTGGGTGTCGTTCATGGGCTCATCTGCCACTCGGTTCCGGCGCCCGTCAAGAAAAGCGCCCGGGCCCCTCAATCGGCTGGCGGGGAATTACCCAATCCGCTAGGTTCCCTGCAAAATCCGGCGCGGGTTGACGTTTTTTTGCCTTGGGCGCCGGGTAAAAGATCAAGTCGGGTTAGGCGAGGAAACGCATAATGGTCTTCAGTCGATATAGTTTCGTCTTAGGAGTGGTTTTGGCCGCCGGCGGGACCTTGCTCTATGCCAGGTCTTTGCACGCTACCGAGTCCGACACCGCAGACCAGAGCCCCACTTCGCAGCCGGCTCCGGTGAGCGGATCCGACATCGTCCAGCCAAGCGAGACGCATCCGCCGAAGTCGCCGCTCAAGCTGGCCACGATCGATTATCAGGACGCGGGCGATAAGCCCGGCAAGCTGACGGTCGCTGGCGTCGCTCTGCCGGGCAAGGAACTGGCGCTGTTCCTGGACGACAAGTCTGTCGCCAACCTCATGCCCGACGAATCCGGTAATTGGAGCTTCGAAGGCGACGTGAAGCTGGGCGACGGCCGGCATACGCTTCGCGCCGATCAATACGACACGGACACCAACATGCTGGCGGCTCGCGCGATGGTCACCTTCGAGCAGGCCAAGCAGCCCACGCAGGACGCCGCGCCGATGGAACCTCCGAAGGCAGACGCACCTTAAGCCGGAGGACGCCAAAGCGTCGGCCGAGGACAGTTGATGATGGGCAGGAAGCTTATTGTCGTCATCGCCGCCATCGTCGCACTCGCCGGGGGCGCGCTGTTGGGATTGTATGGTCTCGGGCAGGGCCCATTCGCTCCGCCGTCAACCGGGCAGGAGCCGGTCGCCGGCGCAGATTCGGCAGGCGCGAACGAGCCCCAAGCCGCCACGGCTGGTCCCGACTCGCCGGCGACAAAGCCGCAAGTCGACGCGACAGCCACGCTCACGCCGCCGTCCGAGCCCACCTCGGTACCGACCTTCGACGTGGTCGTCATCGAGCCGAACGGCGAGGGCGTGATCGCGGGGCGTGCCGCGCCGGGCTGGCAAGTGAGCGTGCAGAGTGAGGGCACAAAGGTCGCCGAGGCCCAGGCCGACCTGCAAGGCGAGTGGAGCGTGGTGCTGGAGAAACCGCTCCCGGCCGGCGATCACGCGCTGTCGTTGAAGATTACCTCGCCGGATGGCACGCGCGCGCTGTCCTCGCAGGAATCCGTGCGCGTCGCGGTCGGCGCCGATGCGAAACAGGCAAGCGCGCCGGCCGGCATCGAGGGCACGGCTACGGCCGCTCTGCCCAAGCCCGAAGCGCTCGCTCCCGTGCCGCAAGCCGCCGCGCCGGAGCTCGCTCCGTCTCAGCCTGCCGCGGTGGAGGCCACTCCGCCGGACGGTAATGCGCAAATCGCGCGCGCCGACCAAACGCCGGTTGCTGCGGCCGGGCCTCGCGCCACCGCGCGGAGCGAAGAGGCTGCGCCCGCGCCTCGGCCGACGCTGGTGTTCAAGACGGCGGACTATGTGGATACGGGGGCGTCGACTGGAACGGTGACGCTGTCCGGCGTTGCCGATCCTGGAGCCCAGATCTCGATCTTCTCCGACAACGCGCTGATTGCCGAAGCCCGCGCCGATCGCGATGGATCCTGGCGCGTTACCGTGCAGAAGAAGCTCGGCATGGGTCAGCATAGCTTCCGTGCGGAGCAGGGAGGGACCGCGGCGGGCGGTCTCGCGCACACCGCCATGCTCACCATCGAGCGGGTCGAGCCCAAGCCGGAGCCGCCCAAGGCGCAGCCCGTGGCGACGGGGCCAGCCACGGTCGTTGCCGCCGAGACCAAGGAAAGCCCCGGGACCTATATCATTCGCAAGGGCGACACCTTATGGGCCATTGCCAAGCGCTATCTCGGCTCAGGGTTGCGCTATACGTCGATCTTCCAGGATAACCGCAAGGTGATCCGCAACCCCAACCTCATTCATCCCAAGCAAGAGCTTAGCGTTCCCGACCACTGACGTGCTTGGCGCGGGGGTCTGTGGAACCTATATTCCCGGGGCAGGGGCTTAAGGTTGGGCAGCGTATTCGCTGCCCTTTTTTGCCAGGCGGACGATCCGCCCCATTCACCCGGCGGAAAATCCGCCCCATAAAGCGATCTCATGCAACACCGGTTGCCGCAATCTCGAAGCGACGCCGTGCTTCAGGCACGGACGGGGGATCTCAGCGTGCTGCGCGAGCTGGCGCCGTATGTCTGGCCGGCCGATCGCCCCGATCTTCGCCTGCGGGTGGTGTTCGCGCTGCTCGCGTTGGTGGTCGCCAAAGCGATTACGCTCACGGTGCCGATCGCCTACAAGGCCATCGTCGACCTTCTCACCGGCGAGGCGAGCGCGGGCGAGATCGCCGGGATCTCGGCGCTCGGATTCGCAGCCGGACCCGCCATGTTGATCGTCGCCTATGGCGTGGCCCGCGTGCTGATGGTGCTGTTCGCGCAATTCCGCGACGTGTGGTTCACCGTGGTCGCCCAGCATGCCGTGCGCGAGCTCGCCAACCGCACCTTCAGGCATCTGCATGAGCTTTCGTTGCGCTTCCATCTGGAGCGTCGCACCGGCGGCTTGAGCCGCGTCATCGAGCGCGGCGTCAACGGCGTCGACACCATCGTGCGCATGGCGGTGCTCAACTCGATCCCCACCGCGGTCGAGCTCGCAATGATCTCGGGCCTGGTCGCCTGGTATTTCGGCTGGATCTATGTGGTGGTGGTGCTGCTCACGGTGGGCGTCTATGTGTGGTTCACCTTCTGGGCCAGCGAGCGGCGCATCACTATTCGCCGCGACATGAACGAATCCGATACCGAGGCGCATTCGAAGGCGGTCGACAGCCTGCTCAACTACGAGACGGTGAAATATTTCGGCAATGAGGAGCATGAGGCGCGACGCTTCGATGCCTCGATGGCGCGCTACGAGAGAGCGGCGATCCGTACCTATACCTCGCTCGGGGTGCTGAATACCGGGCAGGCGGTGATCTTCACCCTCGGCACCGTCGCCTGCATGCTGCTCGCTGCGCGCGACGTTACGCGTGGGACGCTCACCGTCGGCGACTTCGTGATGATCAACGCGATCCTCATGCAACTTTATCTTCCGCTCAATTTCATGGGCATGGTCTATCGCGAGATCAAGCAGGGTCTGATCGATGTCGAGACCATGTTCGCGCTGCTGCACGAGCCGCCCGAGATCGTCGACAAGAAGGGCGCCAAGCCGCTTTCCGTGCGCAAAGGCGAGATCAAGTTCGAGAATGTCTCGTTCGCCTATGAGCCCGACCGGCCGATCCTGCAGAATGTGAGCTTCGAGGTGCCAGCCGGCAAGATGGTGGCCATCGTCGGGCCGTCGGGCGCGGGCAAATCCACCATCTCGCGCATCCTGTTCCGCTTCTACGAGCTCGCGGGCGGACGCGTGCTGATCGACGGGCAGAACATCCGTGACGTGACCCAGGCCTCGCTCAGGGCGGCGATCGGCATGGTGCCGCAGGACACCGTGCTGTTCAACGACACGATCGAATACAACATCCGCTACGGCAAGCCGGACGCCACGGTTGCCGAGGTGCGTGAGGCGGCGCGGCTCGCCCAGATTGACGCGTTCGTAATGACGCTGCCGCAGGGCTATCACGCGCTGGTCGGCGAGCGCGGCTTGAAGCTGTCGGGTGGCGAGAAGCAGCGCGTGGCGATCGCCCGCACCATTCTGAAAGCGCCGCCCATCCTGATGCTCGACGAGGCCACCTCGGCGCTCGACAGCCATACCGAGCACGAGATCCAGGACGCGCTCGAACGCGTGGCGCGGGAGCGGACCAGCCTGGTGATCGCCCACCGCCTCTCCACCGTGGTACATGCCGACAACATCATCGTGCTCGACCAAGGCGTCATCGTCGAGCAGGGCACGCATCCGGAGCTGTTGGCCAGGGGCGGACTTTATGCGAGCCTGTGGGCGCGCCAGCGCGAGGCCGAAGAGGCGCGCGAGCGGCTCGCCAAGGTTGCCGGCGAGGAGGCGTTGCTGGAATCGCGCGCGGCCGAGCGTCTCGAAGACGAAGCGCTCGCCTCAACCTAAGCCGCAGGCCCCAAGCGAAGCATGAACGACAAGCACAGTATCCTCGATAGCATCCTTGGCGCCTTCGTGCCGATCCATCCGGACGGCTACAAATTCGTGTTTGGCACGGCGCTCGCCACGCTGTTGCTGTTTGCAGTGTTCCCGCCGCTCGGATGGCTCGGCGCCATCGCCACCGCGTATTGCGCCTATTTCTTCCGCGATCCGGAGCGGGTGACGCCACAGCGCAAGGACCTCGTGACCTCGGCCGCCGACGGCAAGGTCGCCGCGATCGGCGATGTGATGGCCCCCAACGAGCTGCAGCTTGGGCGGGAAATGATGAGCCGCATTTCGGTGTTCCTCTCCATCTTCGATGTGCATATCGTCCGCGCGCCGGTGGCCGGCCGGATCACCAGAAGCCATTACGTACCGGGCGCCTTCCATAACGCCGAGCTGGACAAAGCGAGCGAAGAGAACGAGCGGCGCGCATTGGTGATCGAGACCGAGACCGGGGAAACGGTCGGGCTGGTGCTGATCGCCGGCCTGATTGCCAGGCGGATCGTGACTTTCGTCGGCGAGGGGGCTAGCGTGGCGCGCGGCGAGCGCATCGGGCTCATTCGCTTCGGCAGCCGGGTCGATGTCTACTTGCCGGCGGGCGCCACCATCCTTGCCGAAGTCGGGCAGACGGCGGTCGGCGGCGAGACGGCGCTCGCGGAGGTCGCGGCTCGTGCGGAGGTGCGTGCGGTGAGGTCAGTGGCAGTGGCGAGCGCGACGGAGGACTAGAGCATGTTTCCTCCCTTCGAGCCGGAGCGCGAGGAGCGCAAGAAGAAGCGGCAGAACGTCTTCGCCCGCGGCCAAGTGCCGGTCAGGGTGCTGATCCCCAATATCTTCACGCTGGTCGGGTTGTGCGCCGGACTAACCGCGATCCGCATGGGCATCGAGCATCGCTGGGACTTGGCGGTGGCGGCGCTGGTGTTCGCGGCGTTCCTCGACGGCATCGACGGCCGCGTCGCGCGTCTGTTGAAGGCTTCGTCGCGGTTCGGCGCCGAGCTCGACAGCCTTGCCGACTTCGTCAATTTCGGCGTGGCGCCGGCCATCATCATGTTCAACTGGGCGCTCGACGATCTCAAGAGCCTGGGCTGGATCGCGGTGCTGGTGTTTGCCGTGTGCTCGGCGCTGCGGCTCGCGCGCTTCAACGTGTCGCTCGACGCGACCGACACGCCTGCCTGGAAGAGCAATTATTTCGTCGGGGTGCCGGCGCCGGCGGGCGCCATCGTTTTGCTCCTGCCGATCTACGCGCAGGATCTCGGGCTGCATTGGCCGAGTCTTACCCCGCTGGTGCTGTTCTATACGCTGGCCATCGCCTTGTTGATGGTGAGCCGGGTGCCGACCTTCTCGGGCAAGCTGATCGGGCAGAAGATCGCGCGCGAATATGTGCTGCCGGTGTTCGTGGCCGCCGCCTTGTTCATGGCGCTGCTGCTGACCTATCCCTCGCTCACCCTGGCGGCCGGCTCGGTGACCTATCTCGCGCTGATCCCGCTCTCGGCTTATCGCTACCTCGCCGAGCAGCGCAAACAAGCGAAGACCGCAAAACCCCAAGGCGGCAAGGGGCACGTGGCCGAGACCCCCGCAAACTCCGATGAGCAGGTTGTGCGTCTGAGAACGAAGCCGTGAAACAGCGCCTTTCCACCTATCTGCGGCAGCTCGAGGCCGAGAGCATCCACATCATGCGCGAGGTGGCGGCCGAATTCCGCAACCCGGTGATGCTCTATTCGATCGGCAAGGACTCTTCGGTGATGCTGCATCTCGCGCTGAAGGCGTTCTATCCGGGCAAGCCGCCGTTTCCGCTGCTGCATGTCGACACCACCTGGAAGTTCCGCGAGATGATCGCGTTTCGCGACGCCGAGATGCGGCGGCTCGGCCTCGAGCTCATCGTCCACACCAACGAGCAGGGGGTGAAGGACGGCATCTCGCCCATCACCCATGGCAGCGCGCTCTATACCGACATCATGAAGACCGAGGCGCTCAAGCAAGCGCTCGCGAGTCACGGCTTCGATGCGGCGTTCGGCGGCGCGCGCCGCGACGAGGAGAAATCGCGCGCCAAGGAGCGGGTGTTCTCGTTCCGCAACATCGCGCAGAACTGGGACCCCAAGCGGCAACGGCCGGAGTTGTGGCATCTCGCCAATACCAAGATCGGCCCGGGCGAGAGCATGCGGGTGTTCCCGCTGTCGAATTGGACCGAGCTCGACGTGTGGACCTACATCTATCTCGAGGACATCCCGGTGGTGCCGCTCTATTTCGCCGCCGACCGGCCGGTGGTCGAGCGGGGCGGCATGCTGATCATGGTCGACGACGAACGGCTTCCGCTCGATGCGAAGGAAAAGCCGGAGATGGCGCGGGTGCGCTTCCGCACGCTCGGCTGCTATCCGCTGACCGGCGCGATCCGCTCCAGCGCGGCGACGCTGCCGCAGATCGTCGAGGAGCTGATCGCCACGCGCTTTTCGGAACGGCAGGGGCGGGTGATCGACCACGACCAGTCCGGCTCGATGGAGAAGAAGAAGCAGGAGGGCTATTTCTGATGGCCCGCTTGAGCGTCGTCGGCAGCGACGAGCAAAACAACGCGAGCGAGCGGGTTGATGCCCGCATCGCGGCGGAAGAAAATCGTAGCCTGTTGCGCTTCCTCACTTGCGGCAGCGTCGACGACGGCAAGAGCACACTGATTGGCCGGCTGCTCTACGATTCCGCGCTGGTCTACGAGGATCAGGTGCGCAGCGCCGAGCACGAGTTCGCGCCGTCCCGGCGGGGGCAGGGGAGGCCAGCTCGACCTTGCGCTGCTGATCGACGGCTTGGAGGCCGAGCGCGAGCAGAAGATCACCATCGACGTCGCCTATCGCTATTTCTCGACGCCGCGGCGGAAATTCATCGTCGCCGATACGCCGGGCCACGTGCAGTACACGCGCAACATGGCGACCGGTGCGTCGAATTGCGATTTCGCCGTGCTGTTGGTCGATGCGCGCAGTGGCGTGCTGACCCAGACGCGGCGGCACGCCTGCATCTTGTCGCTGCTCGGCATTCGCAGCATCGCGCTCGCCGTTAACAAGATGGATCTCGTCGATTTCGACCGGGCGCGCTTCGAGGCGATCGCCGAGGAGTTTGCCGGCTTCGCCAGCGCACTCGGCTTCGAGCTGGTGACGGCGATCCCGCTCTCGGCGCTCAAGGGCGACAACGTGATCGCCCCGAGCGCGCAGATGCGTTGGTATCATGGGCCGACATTGCTCGGGCATCTGGAGACGGTGGACGTGACCCGCGCCGGGGCGGAGCGGCCGCTGCGCTTTCCGGTGCAATGGGTGAACCGGCCGCATCTCGATTTCCGCGGCTATGCCGGCACGATCGCCAGCGGCAAGGTGGCGAAGGGTCAGGAGGTGGTGATCCACCCTTCGGGCAAGCGCGCGCATGTGGCGCGGATCGTCACCGCCGATGGCGACCTCGAGGAGGCGCGCGAGGGCGACGCGGTGACGCTGACCTTCGCCGAGGAGGTCGATGTGAGCCGCGGCGATATCATCGCCCAGGCGGAAGCGACGCCCTCGATCGCCGACCAGGTCGCGGCGCGGCTGATCTGGTTCGACGAGGAACCGATGCTGCCGGGCCGCGCCTATACGTTGAAATGCGGCTGCCAGACCACGACGGCGACGATCTCGAGCCTCAAATACAAACTCAATGTCGACAATCTCGATCACGTGGCCGGCAAGACGCTCGAGCTGAACGAGGTGGGCTCCTGCAATTTGAGCACGGCCAAGGCATTGGTGTTCGACCCCTACGCGGACAACGCCGAAACCGGAGCGTTCATCCTGATCGACCGTTTCACCAACGCCACGGTGGCGGCCGGCATGATCGAATTCGGCTTGCGCCGCGCCACCAATATCCAGTGGCAGGAGCTGTTCGTGGACAAGGAGGCGCGAGCCGGTCTCAAGCAGCAGAAGCCCTGCGTGCTGTGGTTCACCGGCCTGTCGGGCGCCGGCAAATCGACCGTCGCCAATACGCTGGAGAAGCGGCTGCACGCCATGGGCCGGCACACCTACATGCTCGATGGCGACAATATCCGCCACGGCCTCAACAAGGATCTCGGCTTCACCGATGTCGACCGGGTGGAGAATATCCGCCGCGTGGCCGAGGCCGCCAAGCTGTTCGTCGATGCGGGGCTGATCGTGATGGTGTCGTTCATCTCGCCGTTCCGCTCGGAGCGGCGCATGGCGCGCGATCTGTTCGACGAGGGCGAGTTCGTCGAGGTGTTCGTCGACACGCCGCTCGCCGTGTGCGAGGAGCGCGATCCGAAAGGCCTCTATCGCAAGGCGCGCGCCGGTCTGATTCGCAATTTTACCGGCATCGACTCGCTGTACGAGACGCCGGAACGGGCGGAGGTCACGCTCGACACCAGCAAGGCGACGCCCGAGGCGCTAGCGGAGACGCTGCTCGCGGAGCTCAGGCGCCGGCGACTGATCTGAAATCAGCGAAACTATTGCCCGCAGACGCTCGAGCCCGTGGTGCAGACATAGGGAACCACCACGCCGGTGAAGCAGGTGGTGTAAAAGCGCGGCGTGACGATGTCGGGCTTGAGCATGGCCTCCGGCGGGACGCCGTCCGGACGCACGGCCTTCCAGAACGGGTCGCCCTTCACTTTGTGCGCGGAGACGCTGATGGAACTCCAACCCTTGGACTGCTTGAGTTCCGAGGCACTCTGGAGAGCGAGCTCTTGCGAACTCCTGGCGGCTTCGGCCGGCGAGTCTGCGCTATGGGTGGCCTTGATCAATTGGCATGCGGCTTGAGCCGGCTCGCCCGTCCCGCAAGCAAAAAATGCAAACCCCAGCCCGGCCAGGGCCAACGTCCTCAATCCCTCACGCATGTCGCTCTCTCCAAATCACGTGAAACTGCGAAGACAGGCTGCTCCGCTAAGGTTAATCAGTCGCTAATGGGGCGTTTGCAGGTCCCGCTAGAGCGCAAGATCGCCGCGTCGGCGCTTGCCGAACTCAGGCGCGGACACTTGGTCTGAAATCAGTAGGCCGCAGCCGCCGTTTCCCCCCGATTGGTTTCCCTCGGATCAGCGGCCGCGGCCTTCCTGCTAGTCGGACGGATCCGTTCCAGAAAGACTAGCGAGGATCTTCAAGCGTTCGGTGGCCTTGGCATTGCCGTCCTGCGCGGCGCGCTCGTACCAGCGCTGCGCGCGGACGGGGTCGCCATCCATGCCCTTGGCGCCAAGCTCGCTCAGCACGTCGCGATCGAAGGTGCGGGCAAGATCGTAGGCCGCATCGCCTTCGCCGCGCTCGGCGAGGTGGATCAGGAGCAGCCGTGCAGCGGCGATATCGCCCTCACGCAGCAGCCGTTCGGCGCGGTCATGCAGCAGCTTGGCTTCGCCCGGTGCGATTGCCGGCGCTTCGGCGGCCTGAGCGGCGGGCACCACGTCGAGAAGGGCGGAGGCCCAGCCCATGTCGGGCGCGTAGGTGGCATAAGTATAAGGCTGCGCCGGCGCTTCGACACGCAGTACGAGACTGCGGCGCGCCTGCGGCGCGTCACCCGACTGGAGCACATAGACCTCGATGGGATAATCGCCCGGGGCCGCTTCGCCCATGGTGAGGGTGAGATCGGAGACATAGTCTCCCTTCACCAGCCAGGTCCCGCTTTCGCTCTGCCGTCCGGCCGACAACGCGGCGGTGGCGGGAAGGCCGCGGATCAGCAGATAGCCCGCGGGGCTCGACGGCAGCAGCGAGGCGAAGGCAATCTCGCGACCGCTCGCGGCAAGAATCACTTGCGCCGCGGGGGCCGAGGATGGCGGCTCGGCGAGCTTCGGCACGAGCAAGGGCTCGCCTTTAGCCGCGCGATTGGCGGAGACGACGGCCAACTCGAGCCCCGACCTGGTCTCGGCTTGAACCGGGCGTTGCCAGGCGACGGAGGTCGAACGCAATGCCGGGCGATTGTCGCCCTCGATCGCGCGGGGCACGGCCATCTGGGCGATGATCAGCAGGCCGCCGACCGTCAGCAGGATGGCGGTTGCGATCGAGCCCGCCACGAGCAGGCTTGCATGGCGCTGACGGCGACGGAATTCGGTCAGCAGCGCCTGCACGTGAATTTGCGGAATGAGCTGCGGCACCTGCGCCAGCGACGCGGCTTCCAGGGCCTCGGCTTCGTCGGGGTCGAGCGCCGCGCCCGCCTCGTTCCAGCCGGACTCAAGCGACAGGAGACCGTGCGCCTCGGCCGACAGCGCATCGCTGGCCGAGAGGCCGCCGCGTAAGCCCAAACCGCCGTTCGGACCGTGTCCATCGAATGACGCGCTCCGCATCGGCAGCGCGAAAGTGGGGAAGGCGTCGTCGACCTCCAAGGCGTCCAGCCGCTCGGCCAGGGACTTGGGGAAGGTGATGCTCACCGGCCCTTGCATCACGGTCTGGATCGCGCGTGACAGCGATTCGACATCATGCGGATCTTCCGCCGGGCCGGACGCTGAGGTTGAACTCAAGAGCGCCGCGCGCAACACGGCATTTGCCCGATGCACAGGGTGCACGGCCACGGGCGTAGCGGAACCGAACATCGTCTTGCTCCCTTCGTTGCCTCGCGCGAGTGCCCCACGCGCGAGATCACGCCCCGTAACCCCCGTCCGCACGCTCGTCCCCTGAGCATGCAGTTATGCCGAACTTACAAACCCCGTCTTCGTTCCCTCGTTCCCTCTTTTTGTCTTCCCCCTGTTTCGCTGGACGGCTACGGCTGCTTGCCGCGCTGCCATTCGATGTAGCGTTTGAACAAAGTTTCCTTCTGCTCCTCGCTCAGGGCGAGATTTTCCGCGAGCGTCGCAGGCTCGCCGACAGCACTGGCCTTTGCCGCCGACGGCTTCGCCGGCAGCGGCTTCGCCGGCGCGCGGGAAGGCGCGCCGAGAAACGCCGCCGCGGCGCCGGTGCGGGCGACGCCGGGCAGGGTGGCGGCAAGATTGACCTCACGCCATTTCGGGTGCCGCCCTTGCGCTTGAAGCTCGGCGAAGCGCGGGAAGACGGCATTGACGAAGCGGCTGACGCGCTCGGAGGAGCCGGGATCGCTCTTGGCCTTGGCCGCGAGCAGCACCATGCCGGTGGCGACGGTGCCGATTCCGCCGCCGGCCCCGATCAGATTCGGATAGTCCTCAGGGAGCAGTCGGGTCGGCAGATAGGCCGCCTCGAGCTTAGGCCCGAACGACACGGGCAAGAGATGGATGCCGGCACTCGCCGGGATGGCGGCCACCAGTGGCGCCGGCTTGCCGCCGACGATCACGGCGGCGGCGATTTCGCCCTGCTTCAACTGCTCGATGGCGGACGGCAGCTCGAATTTCGTCGCCTCGACTTTGATGCCGAGCGCCTTGAACAGGGCGGCTGCGGTCACGGCCGAAGCCGAGCCGGGCGGGCCGAAATTGACCAGCTTGCCGGACAGCCCAGCGAGGTCGGCGACATCGCTGCGGGCCAGCACGTGGATTTCTTGCGGGGCGAGCCTTGCCACCAGCTCGAGCCGGTCTTGGAGGCCGCGCTGCGCGACCACGGCCTCGGCAAGCGCGTCGGTCGAGACGAAGGCGATGTCGACATGCGGATCGTTGAGCAGGAGCGCGAGATTGCCCGCGCCGTCATCGCCCAGCATCGGGGTGACGCGCAGGCTAGCGTTTTGTGGGAACAGGCTAGCCAAGTCGGCCGCGAGCACCGTTTCCGACGCGGTCGCCGAGCCCGCGATCAGGCCGAGCCAAGCCGCGGCGCCCTTATCCTCGGCGCGCGCGCTGCCGCCGGCGAGCACGCCACCAAGAGCGAGACAAAAGAAGAGAGACAGACCCCGACGCAATACACACACCCCGCATCCGCTGACCGCCCCTCGCAAAATCGAGGTCCCCGCGGCAGAGCGGCGTTAGCCCGATCCTCCGACTCCAAGGACGGGCTGTTCGGACCCTTCCTTGCCGAAGACCGGGAGCCAAAACTCCTGGCAAGCGTTCGTGTGTGCTGTGCGTGGCCCCCGCGATAGGAGGCCGAGAAGGCTTTTTGTTATTGGACGCGAAATTAGCCTTGGACTAGGGCGCCATGTCGGCCCGATTGCGGCGAAGCCGGGGCCGAGACGATTTATCGGGCGTGCGGCGCAGTGTGAGGGGGCTCACAAAGGCGAGGGGAGGCGCAACCCATCTCAGGGTCACGCCGACGGCAATTCCGCCGCGGCACCATGTTCATAGGAGACGACCATGAAACGCTTGACCCTGATTACGGGCGCTGCCCTCGCCGTTGTGGCTTCGGCCGCCTTTGCTTTCGCCACCGCGCATGCCGAGACCCAACCGGGGGTGACCGACCACGCCACCGCCATCAAGGCCTGCTCGACGGTCAACCCGGCGCAGCCGGTCGAAATCGTCAACGCGGTGGAAGACGGCAGCGGCATCGGCTTCAGCCTGGTGTGGCTGAACGACAAGGACGGCCAGCTTTGGATGTGCGACGCCGACAGCGACGGCAATGTCTATTCCTACTCGCTGGTGACGAAGGACTTGCTGGACGGCGCCGGCCCCGAGATGGTCGGCCTGACCGAGGCGGATTTCGGCCAAGTCGATCCGCAGGAGACCGCCGAGAAGGTCTGCGTCGCCTATCTGACCCAGGGCGGCAAGGTGCTTGCCAGCGCGCCTGACGGCTTCGAGCAGGATCCCGGCTTCGCCATCTTCATCAAGGCCAATCAGGACGGCGGCACCTATCTCTGCAACGCCACGAGCGACGCCATGATCTGGGCCTTCGAGCCGATTGGCGACCCGCTCAGCCTCGAGCAGCAGGTCAGCTAGCCCTTTGGGCAATGCGAGAAATGGCCGGGGGCAACCCCGGCCATTTTTTTTGCCCTGCCGAGGAGGCGCGGGCGACCTTCGGTGCCAGCGCCTATTGCGTCGTGTCAGCGTCTGTCGGCGCATCGCCGGTCGATAACAGCGCTTCGAGATCGTGCATCGCGCTAAGCTCGACGGGCCAAAGGGGAACCGGACTCTTCGCCAGTTCTGTACTCAGGTCGGGCTGATGGTGTTTGAGCTTGAGCCACTCGCGACGCGCGTCCTCACGCATGCCAAGCCGCCATGCGGCGATCGCGCGCCGGGCCTCGAGGCTGATGCTCGGTTCGGACAGCGAATTCAAACCGCTCGCGGCGGCAGTGTGTGCGCGGCCGTAGTCTTCGAACCAGATCAAGATCCGGACCAAATAGTCGTAGGGCGCTGCGTTAGCGGGATCGACGGCGACGGCCGCTCGGTAGTCGGCTAGGACGTCTGCCCGATCATGACCGGCGGCGAGCTTGGCGCGGCCGCGCTCGACCAGGATCCAGGGATTCTTGGGTGCGAGTTCGTGGGCCTTGTCGAGCGCCGCTATGGCGGCCGCGCGCTCTAGCTTCGTCATGTCTGCATCTTCTTGCGCTTCGTAAATCGAAGCGAGCTTGCCGTGGAGCTCGCCTTGCTTGCGCGCACGCCCGGCGACGTCCTCCATCTTGCCGCCATAGGCCTCCTCGAAGGAATAGGGCTGTTTCGGATCGTCAAGCAGCTCGATGGCCACGCGGAGATCGGCGATCGCGCCATCGTACTTCTTCTGCTCGGCGCGCGCGCGCGCCCGGAGCTCGTGCATTTCCGGCGTAAAGTCTCCGCCCGGCTCCGACATTTGCTTGCGCAGAGTCTTCGCCCAATCGTCGTTGGATAGGCGCTCGGCGACGTCGAGTGCCAAAGCCTGGGCGGCTCTCAGCTCGGGCGATCCCTCCATGGCGAGCGTGAAGTCGGCTTCGGCCTCCGACCACTTCTCCATAGCGAGATAGGCGCGGCCGCGGAGCTGATTGAACCAGAGACTGCCGTGAGCCTGATTTATCCAAAGCAAAAAGTGAAGCTGAACGTTGATTGGAATGAAGTCGGCGACGATCGGGGGAATGTGCCTGATATAGAGATAGCTGTAGCGAAGGCTCTCGGTGAAATCCGCCGCTGCGCCGCCCGGATTGCCATTGCTCAGGCGGTACTTGCCGCGCTGAAGATAATTGGCAGGCTCGTAGGGTCCGAACTCGACGGCCTTGTCGTATTCGGCAAGGGCTTTGTCGTGCAGTTCGGGCGACGCATCGCTAAACGCGTAGGCATTGCCAAGCCGCACCCGGAGGGTGGCATTTTCGGGATCGAGCTCTTTTCCTTCCTCCATCAATTTGACCACGGTTCCCCAGTCTTTTTGGTCTATCGCATCTCCCGAAGCCCGGATCAGCGCCTCGACGCGCTCCTGGTTATCGATCATCTCGTAGCGTGACTTTGCGATCTGCAGCAGGGCCTTTGGGCCAACGCGCCACCGGCGAACCTCGAAGCCATCGGCGCCGGTGAGAACGTTCCCGTCCCGACTGAATGCCAGTGTATTGATCTCGTGGTCCGATTTGATCCTGCCCAGCGGCGCGCCATGGAACGCGCATAGGTAGATGGTGGCATCCTCGAACCCTTGGCTTGTCGCGACCGCGAGCATGTCCGCATCGGGTGAAAACGCCATTGCCGTGATATGCCCGCGCAGTTGAATCGGCGCGGTGATGGGCTTTTGGCCGATAGCGTCCCAGAGCTGATAGTGAGACCACGCCGCATTGAAGCCGTCGCTCCAAGCGAGCGCAATGCTGCGGCCATCAGGCGAGAATAGGGCCAGACCCTCCCCAAGCTCTTTCGCTGCTTGTTGGACTACGAGCTTCGTCGTCTCGCCGAGCGGCTCGCCTTGGAACGACCAGAAACGGACGGCGCCGTCCTTAGCGACGGTTACGAAGGCAGGCCCGGTCAGGGAGGGGTTGCCGGCGAG
The DNA here is from genome assembly GCA_963798815.1 of uncultured Alphaproteobacteria bacterium. GTDB lineage: Bacteria > Pseudomonadota > Alphaproteobacteria > Rhizobiales > Methyloligellaceae > Methyloceanibacter. Next base: position 755,657 of record CAWCUW010000002.1, on the reverse strand, counting down.
AGCAACCACACTCTCGGTGACCGGCCGGTCCATTGTCGCCAAGAGTTCGCCACTGGCCGCGTCGATGAAAGCCAAGCTGGAACTCGCCTTCTCGCCGTCGGCGATGTCCCATTTGTCCTGCGAGCCTGCCACAGCAATACGGCGATCCTTGTGTCCGAAGGCGATATGAGTGATTTCGGTATCTTCGCTCTCGAAGTTGAAGTCGAACAGCTTGCGCCTCTCATGCGCATCAGCGATTGTGACGCCGTTTTTGTTGGTCCAGGCCAACACATCCGCCGCCGAATTCACAGCGAAGGCATTCATCTCCTCCTGGTCGGAACTCATAAAGAAACAACTCCGACCGGGGGTCCACCCGCGCAGATCGGACTTGCCATCTGTTGCTGTACTTGTTCTCGGCGACGAAGAAACGGTTTCCGCCTTGCCCCGGAATGATGTGGTCACCCAGGAGTTGACGAGGCTGCCCGTCGAGGTCGTGGGTGTCCCAAAACACCAGGTTTCCGGCATTGTCCCCGCTGACAAGCCTTTTGCCATCCGTCATGAAGACGAGGGCGCGCACACCCCGGACGGAATTGCCAGCATTGGCTGGTAGCGGCGGTCCGAGCAACGCGCCTTCAGCGTTCCACAGTCTGATCTCTCCGTCAGCCCCGCCGGTGGCGATGATGTTGCCATTTGGATGCCACGCGAGCGCGTGCACAGGGCCGACATGGCCGCGCAGAGAATGCCGCAAAACTAGCTGACGATCATCGAGAGATGAGCTCCACAAATTGACGTTTCCGTCGGCACCACAAGTGGCGATAGGCCCCCCTTTGTTCGACGGAACGATGCAGGACAGTCCTTGGGCGGCACTGTCGGAGACAAGTCCTACGCGGGCATCCGAAGCAAGACCGAGTCTGGCGGCCAAGCCGTCGTCATCGCGGGCGCCGGCACTGCCCCCGTCGCCGTCCCCATCTTCGACCCGGTCTTCAAACGAATCGGGCTGTTCGGGATCGCCTGTGACGCTAAGAGGAAATCCGGTGGCTAGCGACAGCTCGTTCTCTGACCAAACCATCCCATGGATAGGTTGTGTCTGGCCTGATGGAACAGTTCGGGTCTCGCCAAATTCGAGGTCGGCGCGGATGATGTTGCCGGCGGCATCCCCGGCAAGGAGCACCTTCTGCTTGGGCATGAACACCACGCTCAGAATGGGAACGTCATGGTGATCGACGAGGGTGCGGACCAGTTGACCTTTGCGGTCGTAGAGTCGCAGTGCCGCATTGCTCACCGCCTTCGCGACGACGTGACCGCTGGCAACGGCAAGGAGCTCCCCGGACTTGTCCTAAGCAAGTTGATTGGTATAGGTGAAACGTCCGTCGGGGGCAGGGATCGGAGGAACGATCTGACGGCCGTCGCTGCCGAGCAGGTGGATCATGTCGACGGTGCCGACGGCGATGAGGCCGCCATCGGGCGTGACCGAAAGCGAAGAAATTTCGTTGAAGCCGGCGTAGGATCCGGTCGCGATAACCGTCTGCTTGCGAGCGGTTTTGAGCGCGTCGAAGGTGCTCGCGTAGACCTCGGGCAGCAGAGCGCGTCCAGACGTTAGAATTCTCATCCAGGGTTTCGGCGCTGAGCTTGAGTGCTGCGTTCGGATCGGTAGTTTGCAGCACGCGCGCCTCGGCGGCTTGCGCCCTCAAGCGAGCGTCGAAAGCGCGGTTCTCCGCGAGTGTTTGTTGCTGCTTGGCAAAGTGTTCATTGTCTTGCGCGAGCGTGCTCTGCTGCTCGGCTCTGAGCGCTTCGGCCTCGGCGCGCGTGCGTTCAGCGTCCGCCTCGCTCCACTGCCACACGGCAGCCCCGGCGAGCACCAGCAGAGACGCGGCAACGCCGACCGCGAGCCGGCGGGTGCGACGCTCTTGCCGCAGCTCCTCGGACATGAGGTCTTCTTTGGGAAGGCCGCGGATGGCCGCGGCGAAGTCGGCGCCGAGGTCGATGAACTTCGCGTCGCGCGGCTCGACTTTATCGCGATAGGCCCTGAGGTCCACCCATTTCGGTTCGGCGGCGAAGCGGCCCTTCAGCGCTTTCGGCAGCGGGGTCTTGGCCGACCATTTGAAGTCGCCCTTGTTGTCGTCCCACGCCAACTCGCCGGAAGTCAGTCCGATGAACAGCGTGCCGGCACTCTTATGTTCGAGCCAATATTCAACCTCTTTGGCGATCCAGGACGACGTGGCGGCTTCGCGGGAGGCGAGCAGAAGCAGATGGTTTGACTCGGCGAGCGCTTTCTCGATCGAGGGCCACAAATGCGGCGTGGCCGAGAGGCTGGTGTCGTCGCGGAACACGCGGGCGGCGCGGCGCTGGTGCCAAGCCTTGCCGAGCTTCTGGATCACCGATTGCAGCGCGGCCGCAATAGGCTTGTCCTTGGCGTGACTGTAAGAAATGAAAGCGTCGTAGGTGGGCACGCGAACCTCTCCACCCCCCGTTTGGCGGAAGATTAACGGCGCTCCTCGCCTGATTTTTACATTGTTCGCGCGGATCGACAACCCTTGCGCAGGCAATTTGCCTGTTCGGGTGCAAAGTCGGTTAGAAGCTCGTCGAGCATGCGCACATAAAGTCGATGGGCGAGCGTGTTGAGTCCGCATTTCGCGGCGAGCGCAGCGGGTAGAATGTAGCGCGCATAGACTGAGCGGAGCCGCCTCTCGCGCGTCTCGCGTGGAAGCTGCGCGAGGATCAGCGGCGCCAGCCGGTAATAGGCGGCGATCTGTTCGACACCGCGGGGTCGCTTGGCGAGCACCTCGTCTCGATAGTGCCGCAACGTGCGCAGCTCGAAGCAATCGTCGGCAAGTCCAAGCGTCTTGCAACAGGCGGTGGTGATGAAGCAGCCCTCCGGCGGGTCGCATTTCTGGTCCGCGGCGAGCGCGGCCAGCGCCTCCTTGTGCTCCGACGCCCAGGCCAGCGCGGGCCGCAGGCTCGTGCAATCGACCTTGAAGCCGCATTCGTCCTTGTCGACCAGCTTGATGGCGATCTCGCAGGATTTGGCGTCGCGGAACAACGGCGCGGTGGCGAGCGGCAGCACGATGCTCACCTTGTCGTCGAAAATATCGGTGCAGTTGCCGCAGAGCGGCTCGTTGGCGGCCTCCTTGCCGGTCTCATCGCGCACGATCAAGCGGTTGTCGGGGTTCTTCAGGAATTTCTTCGGCAGCGGCAGCGTGTCGGCATCGCCATAGACCACGAGCTTGGCGTCGAAACTGGCGGCGACCTGGATGCCGACGCGCAAATCGCCGCAAGCGGCAAGGAACGTCACCTCGTTGATGCGCGCGCCGGCTTGGGAGTCGGTGGCCTGCGCCTTCCAAGGCCCGAACGCCTTGGACTCGAAGCAGTCCTTCTTGGCGGCAAGCGCCCGGGGCACGGACGGAAGACGCAACGCCGCGGCGGCGGCGATGAGAAGGCCGAGGGTGCGGCGGCGCGTGTATTTGAGCATGGAGCGGCCTTATCGCGTTGCTGGGTTGCGGACACTAGCAAACCAGGTCGGTCAAAGGGAGGCGTGAGAAAGGCCCGACTGACCGCAACGTCCAGGGAATCAGCTAGAAGGGAGGTGCCGGGAGGGATGACCCCGGCAAAGGCCTCGTTTCTATGGGGGGGGAGCGCAGGCTATGGCTGGGCTGCCGCGGGCGCTGCGTCCCGGGCTTATCCTTGCGCTCATCGCCTCCGGCGTTGGGTTCGGACGCCCTGCGCTTGCGGAGTCAGGCGATGCCGACGGCGCTGTCACCCCTTATCCGCTGCCCACGACCGCCCACGAAGCCTACAGTCCGATCGGCGAGGGGTTCGAAAGTCCGCTCGACCCGCGGGACGACCTGAAGGGACCGAAGCCATACAGTGATGAGCGCGAGGAGCGGCTCAAGGCCCAACGCAAGCAGCAACAGGCGGCTCCGTTCTTTCGCAATACCGAGGTCAAAGCCAACAGCCGGACCTACTGGTTCAGCGAGGACGCCTTCGGCAACGCTTCCCCCGAGGCACTGACCACCGGCGGCTATCTCAGCTATCAGTCGGGTTTCGTCGCCGACTTTCTCCAGCTCCGCGGCGTCCTCTACACGACCCAGCCGCTTTACGCGCCGGCGGACGCGGGCGACACGCTCAATCTCACGAAAGACGGCGATCAAATCACTACCCTCGGCCAAATCAACGCGCGCATGACGTTTGCCAATCAGGAGCTGACCGTTGGGCGGCAGCTCGTGCGCACCCCGTATGTCAACCCCTATGACGCCCGGATGATCCCGCTGACGTTCGAAGGCATCGTGCTCTTGCCCGAGCGGAAGGACCAAACGTTCGAGTACATCGCGTCCTATCTTTGGCGCTACAAGCCGCGCGACCAGGCCGATTTTATTCCCTTCAGCCAGGGGCTCGGCGTGGCGGAAGACGAGGGCGTGCTCATCACCGGCGTGCGCCGGCGCACCAAAGCGTGGAACTACGGGCTCACCAACTATTGGATCAAGGATACGCTGAACACCGCCTATGGCGAGATCGACTATCTGTTGCCCTTCGGCGGCGGCGAGGGCCAGCCGAGCTTCCGCGTCAGCCTCAACGATCTCGACCAGAGAAGCGTCGGGGCGGACCTGATCGCGGGCGCGCCTTACCAAACCTACCAGGCCTCGGCGCGGCTGATCGCCAGCTACCGGAACTTCGTGCTGAGCGGCGGGATTTCGCGCGTCGGCGATGGGGCCGACATCCGAAAGCCGTTCGGCTTCAGCACCGCGTTCACCTCGATGATCGTCACCTCGTTCAACCAGGCAGGCGAGCAGGCTTATCACGCCGACCTGTCTTATCACTTCGCCGATTTCGGTCTCGAAGGCCTCAAGGCCTTTGTGGGGTGGGGCAGTGGCAGCAATATCATCGACCCAGACACCGGCGTGCCGAGGCCCAATCAGCAGGAACTCGACCTCAGGCTGTCTTACGAGCCCCATGGTGGACGGCTCGAAGGGCTGCGCGTGGAGGTCGAATATGTCGACCTGCACCAGATCGAACTCAGGCCCGAGCGACGACCTCACGCAATTCCGCGCCATCGTCAATTATGTGGTGCCGTTGCTGTAAGCGGAAGTTACGCTTCTCGCCGCTGCCATATCCGGCCACTATGGCCGCGGAGGACGACCGCATGGCCCGGTTCGCATGATCAGCGTCGACGCCGCCCTCAAGCTTGGCGATTTCGCTCTCGATATTGCCTTCGAGAACGACGACGGCATCACCGCTTTGTTCGGTCGGTCGGGCTCGGGCAAGTCGACCACGATCAATTTGATCGCCGGGCTGGCGCGGCCCGATCGCGGCCGCATCGTGCTCGACGGGCGCATATTGGTGGACACCGCGACCGGCGTCTCTGTGCCCAGCTATCAACGCCGCGCCGGGCTCGTGTTCCAGGACAGCCAGCTCTTCCCGCATCTCAGCGTCAGGCAAAATCTGCTGTTCGGCCGGTGGTTCGCGCCGATCGCGCACCGGACCATTGCCTTCGAGCCCGTGGTCGAGACCCTGGGCATCGGCGCTCTGCTCGGGCGCAAGCCGGGGCACCTGTCGGGAGGCGAGAAGCAGCGGGTGGCGCTCGGTCGGGCGCTACTTGCCTCGCCGAAGATCCTGTTGATGGACGAGCCGCTGGCTTCGCTCGATCAGCAGCGGAAGCTTGAAATCCTGCCGCTGATCGAGCGGCTCAGGGACGCGTTCCGCATCCCCATCGTCTATGTCTCGCATTCGGTGGAGGAGGTTGGGCGGCTTGCCTCGCGCGTGGTGGTGCTGGAAGCGGGCCGGGTGGTCGCGGTGGGCGGCGTCGAGGAGGTGTTGGGGCCAGGGCTCAGCGCGGCCGGCATCAGCCGCTTCGCCCGGTCTTCCGTGATCGCCGGCAAGCTCACCGGCATCGACGAGGCTTATGGGCTGACCGAGATCGCCCACCCGGCGGGAACCATCTGGCTGGTGGGCGGATCCGGCCCGATCGGCCGCGAGGCGCGCGTGGTCATCAAGTCGACCGACATCACCCTCGCCAAAACGCCCGCCGAGGGGATGAGCGTGCGCACCACGCTCTCCGGCAAGGTGGCCGGCATCGATAGCGATGACGGGCCGATCGCCGGCGTCAGCATTGCGCTCGACGGGCACGGCCGGCTCTATGCGCTGGCGACCCGCAAGGCGATCGACGAGCTCGGCCTTGCCGTGGGCGACAAAGTGTTCGCGCTGGTGAAGACGGCGGCGCTCGACGAGCGGGCCGTGGCGCCGGCCGAGCTTTAACGTCTCGGCGACCTCTCACTACCCGGGATTAACCTCGTTTGACGGAAGGACTCGCGAGCGCTCGCGCTTAAACCCGTTGGCAACCCGCTTGGCGCGACCCTCGATCCCGACCATGGCTCGCGATCGAGCCAGCGAGGGGCGCGTATCATGAGATACTTTTCAGACCACTATCGGCCCGAGTTGCATTACATGCGCGGGCCCGGGCCGAAATGGCTCGAGAAACATGCGGGGCAGACGGGAGCAATCGTCGTTCCGGGCGAGGGGCATCACGACCATGCGACGCTTGGCCGGCGCATCGAATTGATGCTGCGGCATTGGCTGCCGAGCCGCTGGCGCATGGCGCATCGGGCGACCCACGAGATCCAATGGGCCGACCGGCTCGGACCTTGGTCGGTGTAACGGAGCCGCGCTTCGGTCTCGGCCAGCGGGTTTAATGCTTGCCCCGGCGCTGCGCTTCGGCAGCGAGCGTCGCGGTGGCGGCATTGATCCGCAGCAGAAGCTTGTCGTCCTGGGTCGTTTGCTTCAGCTGCGCGCAGGCGCTCTGGGCGGCCGCGAGCTCCTTGTCGCTCACATCGCCGCCCGCCAAGAGAACGGTGGAAGCGTCGACGCAGCCGGCCAGACCGTTCCCGGCTGCCTGGGCGTGCAGAGCCGCGCAACATAACAACAGCGCAAGACCGAAACGCAGCATGGTGTCCTCCCGATTTCTTCTTGGACCATGAAAGTGCCGGTCGCGGCGGGTCAAGACCATCCCGCGAATGGCCGCAGCGCGAGGCGAGCGAGACCATATGGAACAGGCCGGGTCGCCTCCGAACCGCCGGGCCGTGAACAATGTAACTACAGCGCAATTCCAAGGGAAGCAGATCAGATGCTTGGCCTCAAGCGGTGCCCGTCCCGCGGCTGAAGTTGCCAGTCGGCGCGCGGCAAGCAGAGAGAAACACTTTCCTCAACATCGCGCAGCGCCTTGCTCGCAATGCTTCGACCGGATCCAGGCGATGATTTTCCAGATGTCATCCTCCGTCGGGATGATCTCACCGTAGGGCGGCATCGGCCCAACAACATTCTCTGAGCCTTTGCGCACGAAGCCTTGCATTTCGAAGGCGTTTCCTGGGCTGAGGCTTCCGGTGCCGAGTGTGATCAGACGGAACAGGGTGTCGTCGGCGCTGCCGTAGATCCAAATCTCATTGGTGAGAGGCGCCGCCATTCCGCCGCCGCCGCCACCCCCATGACAGCCGCTGCAATCGTAGGCTTGAAATAATTTGTGCCCCTGTTCAGCGACACTCAAGACGTCGCTGTAAGGGGATTTTAGTTGACCCACCGGCGTGCTCATCACGCGCTCCACCGGCGTATTGTTTTCCGCTGCCACACTAGAGCTGCCCAGAGCGGCGGTGATTGCACCGATCAAAAGCTTATGGAGAGTTCTGGTCATCACGGGCGACCTCCTGCGCTACCTAGGTCCTCAAATGCGCCCCTCAGGCCGCGGACCTGAGGGGGTTTCTCGAAGTAGCGTTCATGTGCAATAGCCCCGGTCGATCACGGGCTTATTCGGCAGCCCCGGCTGCGTACAATCTGCCACTCTCGACGATCGCCAGCGTGTCGGCCGTGGTGCCGCACTGGAGGCCGAGTGACTTATTCTGGGCGGTATCGATGTGAACCACCTCGCGAGGATCCAGTGTGACCCGAAAGCCGGCCGCGGAATCACCGCTTTCGTCGTCGCGATCCCACATCACGACGTGCATGGCGCAATGGATGCCATCCGCCTCGTAAAAGGCGAGGACTCCCTTGCGGCCAACCGTGGTGACGATGGGATCATTGGGACCGACCGGTCCCAGGACCTCTGGCATGTCTCCGGCACGCGCAGGGAGACCGTAGCCGCCAAGAACGGCAAGAACCCCCACCGCGGCGCAACTTAATTTCTTGCTGAGAGTGAACATGTTGAATCTCCTTTTTACTCTGGGCTCAGACCATTCTGAGCTTGGTGGAGATTCTGAATCATTTCGCCGAAATGCGCTGTGGCCGTTGCCACAAGATTTCAATTTTATCTGGTCGACTTGCAATCGTCGCGTTGCCACATGTGGGGAATCGCCCTTCCAAGCCGCCTTCCTTCCGCAGCGTTGAATATGCGTACCTTGCGCACTGCGTATGCTGTATCCTGATGCACTGATGCAGCCCGGGCAACGGCGATGGCTGAATCCCAAATCAAACAACCTCGATATTCGCTTGAGAGCGTCGCTATTTTCAGAGGTGTTTCAACGCAGGCCCTGGAGCGAATTAAGCGAAGCTGCAGTTGCCGCCGCTACGGGCCACGAGAGTCGATCGTGGATCATTTGGACACGTCGGATGAGGTGTTTTTCCTGCTTACCGGCAGTGCACGAGTTACCATCCGCTCGACCGACGGCAAGGCAGTCAACTTTCGCGAGTTGAGCGCCGGTGGCATGTTCGGTGAATATGCCGCAATCGATGGGCGACCCCGGTCCGCCAACGTAGAAGCGCGAACCAGTTGCCTGGTCCTGTCAATGCCGGCTGAGGTTTTCCGCGAGCTCTTCGAGTGCGAGCCAAAGGTAGCGAAATCTCTGCTGGAACATTTCGTGCGAGAGATCCGGGAACTCACGACGCGTGTGTTCGAATTCAGCACGCTGGCTGTACGATATCGCATCCAAGCTGAAATCTTGCGGCTTGCGCAGTTGTCACCTTGCACTGGCAAGGTCGCTCACATCGTTCCCGCACCCACACATGCGGAAATCGCGAGCCGCACCAGCACTCACCGTGAGGCCGTCACCCGCGAGCTCAATCGCCTCGCAAGGATGGGTATCCTCGAACAACGGAACAGAGAGCTATGGATCACGGATGCCGATCGCTTGGCTGCGCTCGTGCAGGATGCCGCCGGCGACTAACCTAGGTAATGCCATGCCCTCGAGCGCATGAGCATCCCGGTCGCAGTGCAAGGACGGCTTTTGAGGCGTGCAAGCATGCCACAGCGCCAGAGCAAAGTGATGAACCGGCATTTTTGATCGCCGGTCAAAAAGGAATTTGTGCTGTAGTGTGGGGCTGGCGGGTTCGTCCAAAAATCAGCGCACGGTATTTCGTAACAGCGTGGTGCCGCGATGATGAGGTCGGGCATTTTGGGGGCTGCGCTTCTCTGGGCGTCCGCGCTGCCTGCCTACGCGGAAAGTGACCTCACGCTGAGCGGTAACGCTGTTTTCACGACGCAATATGTCTACCGCGGCGTTACGAATTCGGCGGAAAAGCCGGCCGTGCAGCCCGAGTTCGATCTCACCTACAAGGAGATTTTCTACGCTGGCATTTGGGGGTCCAACGTGGACTTCGGTAGCGATCCAAACGGGCGGGATCTCGCCACCATCGAGATCGATTACTGGGCGGGCATCACGCCGAGCTTGGGCAAGTGGAGCTTCGACATTGCCGCCTATTACGACACCTACCCGGGCGCCTTCGATCCCGATGGTGAGTTCGACTATGTCGAGATCTGGACCGGCGTCAACCGCAGCTTCTTCGACGACAAGCTGGAACTGACAATCTTCAATTATTGGTCTCCTGAATATTTCGGCGAGACCGGTTACAACGACGTGGTCGAATTCAGTTACGCGTGGACCTTTAACAAGGTCTGGTATTTCACGCCGAAACTTGGCGGCAATGTCGGTCGCCAGTGGGGCGATGTGAGCGAGGGCGGGTACGATTATACCTATTGGAGCGTCGCCTTGACGCTTGGCTTCAATGAGAAGCTGCCACTCGAGCTCGAGATTCGCTACTGGGATAGCGGCGATTTCAGCGGCTATACGTGCCCGTCTTCGGGCGTGGACGCATGTCACAACCTTGTTGTGGGATCGCTCAAGGCGACATTCTGAATCTCTAAAGCGTCTCCCCTAGGCCAGAGAGCAAGCTCATGTCACTGCGGCAGTCCGGCTCGTCGCACCGCATTTATATACTTATCGGCTAGTTCCTTTGTCTTGTAGGGAAATGCCCGAGAAACAGCTTCTGAAGTCGAGTAATTTGGCCGACGTGACAGGAGAGTCTCGACGACCTTGCGCGCGTCGTCTGTTCGCCCAAGTTGGGTGTAGGCGGCTGCTAAAGTCGGAAAGTACCATAACTGGTCGTCCTGCGGATTTCGCAGATCTACGGCTCGTTCGAAAATCTCTATGGCTTCCTTAGGCATGCCCGCTTCTTCATAGGCCCATCCCAGGTATTCCACATACCAGTTCTCATGGAACGGGTTGAGCCGGATCGCCTCCTTCGCTTGGTCGATTGCTCGTCTCGGCTCGCCGACGAAGATGAGGAAATTGGCCATTTCGGCGAGTAGCTCCGCGTCGTTCGGATTGAGCTCTCGGGCCCGCAAGTAATGAGCCATCGCCTGCTCGTATTGCCGATTGTACAGATATGCCCACCCCAGTGCCCACTGAGCTTGATAATCGCTGGGATCGAGGCGCACCGCCGTGCTGGCGTTCTCGAGCGTGAGTTTAAGCGTTTTGGGGTAATCGTCCGTCCACTCGTAGTCGTAGTCGTCGGCATCGGCCCAAGCGAGGCCGGCGTAGGCGCGGGCATAGTCCGGGTCGATTTTTTTGGCCTGTTGAAAAAGATCGCGCGCCGCCGCATTACCTTCACGGGTGAATTTATGCCACTCGTACCAGCCTCTCGTGAGGTAATCGTAGGCAGTGAAGCTATTTGGGTTTTTCCCAGCCAAGCGCTCGACCTCGGCTTGAGCCAGTTTGCCGGCCAACCCCCCGAGTGTTCCGACGATCGACCGGGTAATCTCGTCGCGAATTGCGAAGATGCCTTTTATCTCCCGGTCATAGCGGTCGGCCCAGAGCTGGCTCCCCGTACTTGCATCAATCAACTGCGCCGTTACGCGCACGCTCTCATCGGATCGCTGTATGCTGCCGTCGACGACGTAACGAACGTTGAGGTCCTTGCCCACCTGCCGGATGTCCGTGGGCTTGTCCCTGTGTGTGATGGTGGCACTACGGGACATGACGATCAGCTCGGGAAACTTGGCTAACCCGGTGATGAGCTCCTCGCTAATTCCATCGGCAAGATATTGCTGGTCATGCGCGGCACTCATGTCGTCAAAGGGCAGCACAGCAATGGCCGCGTGGTCGGGGAGCGCGCCGCCGCCGCCCAACAGCGCGTCCCATAATGCAGCCGGCTGACGCAGATAGAACGATGCTGTACCCGCTGCGAGAAGCAAGATAAGCGCGCTGGCGGCAACGCCGAAGCGGCGGCGGCCTTTGCGCCAAAACAAGCTCCTGAGCCAAGGCAACGGCGAGGGAAGGATACGATAGACGTGGACCGGGTCGGCAATATTCTTCAAACGGCGCTCACCGATATCCTGAAAGGGAATCTCGACGATCTTGCGAACCTGATCGTAGACGGTTTGCGAGATGCAGATGCCTCCGGGCTCCGCCAGTTGCTGAAGGCGGACCGCAACGTTCACGCCGGTTCCGTAGAGGTTATTATCTTCGCAGATCACATCGCCCAGATTGACGCCGATGCGGAATTGCATTTGCTGTTTATCGGGGACCGAAGCGTTACGCTCCGCGATCTCGTTCTGGATCTCGATAGCGCAGCGAATCGCCTCGACGATGCTGGGGAACTCAGCGACGACCCCATCGCCTGCGCTGCTGAAGATGTGACCGCGATGCGCGGTGATCGCCTCCTCCACCACGGTGCGATACATACGCAGAGTGGTTGTGGAGGCCTCCTCATCGAGTTCGGTATGGCGGCTGTATCCCTCCACATCGGCAGCGAGAATCGCGGCAAGCCGACGCTCCATGGATAGGGCTCCATCACGCAGCGCCAAAAATGGAGAAGACCCGCCATGGTATATAAGCCGCGGTCCAGGGGCCAGACCAAACGACGCGGCGCCCCCACGTCGCAGTGCGGGCCCGGTTACAACCGGAGGTTAACGGCCAGGAAGTGGCTGGGGGACTTGGATTCGAACCAAGACTGGCGGAGTCAGAGTCCGCTGTCCTACCGTTAGACGATCCCCCACCAGGGCGGAATGTGGAGCTTAGTTTCGGCCTTGCAAGGCGAGCCGAACGGGACTCTTGCCCCTTCTATCCGCAGCGGCCGAGGCTGGCAAGTTCGCCGGCGCGAGCGAGTTTAGTTGCAGCCGGGCAGGGCCGAACCGGGCCTAGCGAGTTCTTTACCCTATGGCGGCATAGTGCCGGCGGCGGCCCTAGACAGGCGGCCGGCCCGGCCCATTTGGAATGACACATGCGTACGCTCTCCCCACCCGTAGATCGCATCGGCGCGGCGCTGAAGGCGCTGCGGCAGACCCGTGCGCATGGCGCCCAGAGCGAGGACAAACTCACCCTCGGGCTGAAATGCTTGCACGCCCTCACGGCTCAGCTCGCCGAGGAGGGCCTTCCCAAGGAAGACTTGAAGCCACTGCTCGATCTCGAAGCGCGCGTCCGGCAGACGCTTACGCCGTTGCACAGCGAGACCGTCGCCAACCGGCGCAAGCGGCGTCCGCCCAGCGAGATGTTGTTGGCCCGTGCCTCCGCCTTGATCGATCTTCTGATCAAGGGTGGCTCGGGCGAGGCCGAGGCGGCGCAGATCATGATGCGAAGACTGGTGGCGGCCGGGATTCCGCCGCCGAAGCAGGGGGGCGATGCCCGCGGGTGGAAGCGCCTGCTTGAATGGCGCATCGATCTCGGTCACGGGCTCGTCTCGGAAAAAGCCCAGCAAGAGTACCTAGCCTTTACGCGCAAGCTGAAAGCGATCCCCGCGCCGGAGCGCGTCCAGCGCGCGCTGGACGAGCAGCTCTGGGACCGCAGACGGAAGTCGCGCTAGCGCGGCGAGCTGCCGACGATTATTGCGGCCGTGGCTTCGGCGCCGGCTTCGGCGCGGGCGCGGTTGGCTTCGGCTGGCTGCGCTCGATCTTGGCGCTCATCTTGGCGACGCTGTCGCTAATGCCGCTCTTCATCTCGGTCATGGTCTGGGCGAGGCTCGACTGTATCTCCGAGAGCTTGGCGGTCATGTCGGTGCGGAGCGCGGCGAGATCCTGCGCGGAAACGCCACCCTGGTCCTGTTTGAGCGCGGCGAGCTCGGCCCTGATGCCCCCATAGGACAGGGCGACCAGGAGAAAGGTGGCGGTGAGCAGGGCGAGCACGGTCCACTGATAAGCGGTCCAGGTCATCGCCTCTTTCAAGGCCGAACGGCAAACCTCACTCGCGCCGGACGCCAAGTCCTTCGCTTTCGCCCCAAAGCCTTGGGGCTGTTCCGTGTAGGCCTCGTCTGTCATGGTTTTCCCCCCGCGAACGCGCTTCATCCCCCCAGGCAGCATAGCACTTTATCGTGCTTGGGGGTGTCTCGCGGAGGGCCGCGAGGGCACCGAAAAAACCGTCAGCGTAAACCGGTGCACTGTAGGCAATTGTCGATGCCAATGACCGGCGGCGGAATGAAGCGTGGCGGTTCCGGCACGGGAATCGGCACGGGCTTCGCGCCCGCGATGAGCAGGTCGGTGGCGGCGCCGTTGTAGTAGAGCTCTCTGATGAAGGGCTGATCCGGATAACGGCCTGTGGGGTGAATGCCGTAATAGAAGGGGTAGCGCTGCCCTTTAAGCGGCGCCGAGACGGTCTTCTTCCAACTCTTACCCGCCACGGCGGCTTGAGCGGCATTGACGTCGGCCAGCGTCTGCGAGCGGATCACCGGTGCTCCCGCGCCGTTGATGGAGATGACGTCGCCGGCGCTTCGGGTGCTGTACAGCCTCCCGTGGCGCAGGATGGATAAGGATATTCCGTAATCGAACGTCACCAGCGCCTGGTTCGGTCCGCCCAGCTTCATGGTGAAGATGCCGCCACGCACGGTCAGCGCGCCGGCCGGGGTGTTGACCTTGACGCCTGGCTCGTTCTTCGAGAGCTTGCCGCCGACAAATCTGAGCGCGCCTTTGGAGAAGCTCGCTACCAAGGAGCCGGTGCCGGTCGATGGGTTATACACGAACTTGTCGATGACGAGGCTCGAGCCGGGACCGACGGAGAAGGTCGAGCCGTCGAGGAGAAGCACTTGCACCTGGCCTGACGAAGACGTGTCGATCCGCTCGTTGTAAACCACCGACTTGCCGATCTTCAGGGTGGAGCTGCCGCCACCGGGGGGCTGGCTGGTCGCGTCGGGCTTGACGGCGGCGGCAACGCCGACCTTTTGCTCCGCCTGAGCGGTGCCGACGGCGAGAGGACAAACGACAACGGCCGCGCCAAACGCTGCCGTGGCCCAAAAGCTCAGAGATGTGCGCATTGATCCCCGTCCCGTAGTGACGAGTGGATATGGGGTCAGGGTGGGTCGGCGACAAGGTTGGCGAAGGGTCATAGCAAAATGGTGCGCCCGGCACGGCTCGAACGTGCAACCCCCAGATTCGAAGTCTGGTGCTCTATCCGTTGAGCTACGGGCGCGCTCGCTTGCCTCGAAGCGACGCAGCGATCGCCGACTATCCCTCGCTTGCACGCGCCGCTCAAGCCAAAGCGGCGCGCATCCCAGCCGTTTCGGAAAAGCCGCTTTACCTCATTCAAGAGCTTGATAGATTAACCGGCATAGGACCAACACACCGGACGCCCGGCAAGTAGATGAAGCGTCGGCGGTTCCGGGGGTAAAGGGTTGAACACCGTGAATGGGCCGAGCGGCGATGCGCGCTCGGCTGCCGTGGTTTCGCGAGACCGCAAGGCGAAGCGAAACGAGACCGGCGACTGCGGGGGAAGTGGCCCAGCGCAAGTCGCAGCCCGGGCGCGTTCAAACGCGCCGGCCCATGGCCTCCCGGCGGCAGCCGAGAGCAAAAACGACACGGTCGCGTCACCGCGGGCGCAGGCGCAATCTATTTATGCCGCGCTCGATCTCGGCACCAATAACTGCCGCTTGCTGATCGCCAAGCCCTCGCGCCGCGGCTTTCTCGTCATCGATGCGTTCTCCCGCATCATCCGTCTCGGCGAAGGCGTGCTGAGTTCGGGGGCGCTGTCGCCAACGGCGATGAACCGCACGCTGGAAGCGCTCAAAGTCTGCGCCGAAAAAATGAAGCGGCGCGCGGTGACGCGCTCGCGGCTGATCGCCACCGAAGCCTGCCGCATCGCCGCCAATAGCGGCGAGTTCATCGATGCGGTGGAGCGCCAGACCGAACTCAAAATCGAGATCGTGACGCAGGAGACCGAGGCCAAGCTCGCGGTCTCCGGCTGCGCCTCGCTGATCGACCGCAATTGCGACTGGGCGCTGGTGTTCGACATCGGCGGCGGCAGCTCGGAGCTGATCTGGCTCGACCTGGCGCGTCTGGGGCGGCCCTGGCGCCGCACGCTGCACGACCGGATCGATGTGCAGGCCTGCATTGCCGCCTGGACCTCGCTGCCGATCGGCGTGGTCAATCTCGCCGAGCGGCATGGCGGGCGCGACGTCACGCCGGAAAACTACGAGGCCATGGTGGCCGACGTGATGGCCGCCGTGGCGCCGTTCGAAACGCAGCACCGCTTCGGCGAGAGGATCGCTGGACGGCGCGCGCATTTCCTCGGCACTTCCGGCACGGTGACCACCATTTCCGGCATCCACCTCAAGCTCCCGGTCTACGAGCGCTCACGCGTGGACGGCTGCTGGCTGTCGGCGCGCGACGTGCGCGACGTGTCCGGCGACTTGATCGGCATGTCGTATGCGCAGCGCGTGGCGCAACCGTGCATCGGGCAGGAGCGCGCCGATTTGGTGCTGGCGGGCTGCGCCATCCTCGAGGCGCTGCTCAGGATCTGGCCGTGCCAGCGCTTGCGGGTGGCCGACCGCGGCTTGCGCGAGGGCATCCTCGCCACGCTGATGGCCGAGGACGGTTACGAGAAGCGCGGCCAGCGGCAGCGGAACGGCAAGCGCCAGCCCTAGATTTGCGGCGCCGGAGCCGGCTCCTCCGGCACGCCCACGGTGTGGGCTCGGGCCGAGAGGCTGGCGCCGGCGCCTTTCGGCAACATGGCGAAGATCAGCGAGGAGGTTGCCGCGATAGCGGCGACCAGCACGAAGGCGAGCGGGAAATCGCCCGCCACCACATCGGCATCCGCTCGACCCATGCGCTGTGCCTCGAGCACCAGCGCGCCGATAGCGACGCCGGCGGAGAGCGAAAGCTGCTGCGCCACGCTGGCGAAGCTGGTCGCCCGGCTCATCGCCTTTGAATCGATATCGGCATAGGCGATCGAGTTGATGCTGGTGAATTCGAGCGACTTCAGGAAGCCGCCGACCAACAGCACGATCAGAATAATCCAATGCGGGGTGCCGGCGGTGAACAGCGCGATCGCCGCGAGGAACAGGCTGCTCACCACGGCATTGGTCACCAGCACGCGCTTGAAGCCGAAACGGCGCAGGATCGGCGCGGCGGTGGTCTTCATGGCGACGGCGCCGACGGCGGATGCGAAGGTGAGCAGCCCCGATTGCATCGCGTTCAGCCCGAAACCGAGCTGCAACATCAGCGGCAACAGGAACGGGAGCGCTCCGACGCCGATGCGATAGAGGAAGCCGCCCACCACGCTGGCAAAGAAGGTGTCGACCTTGAGCAGGTCGAGGTCGAGCAGCGGCGCCGGTGCCGTGCGGGCGTGCCGCACATACAGCGTGCAGCCGACGATGCCCGCGGCAAACAAGCCGGCGACGATCGCCGGCGGGAAAAATCCCTGGCCGATGGTGGTGAAGCCGAAAGCAAGTCCCGCGAGTCCGATGCCGGACAGGATGAAGCCCTTCACATCGAGTGGCGGCAGACCTTCCTCGCGGATGTTGGCGACGTAGAGCGTGGCGAGAATGACGCCGACCAGCCCCACCGGAATATTGATCCAGAAGATCCAGCGCCAGGAAATATAGGTGGTGATGAAGCCGCCGAGCGGCGGGCCGATCACCGGGCCCATCAGCGCGGGGATGGTCAGCCAGGCTAGCGCCGAGATCAGCTCCGACTTCGGCACCGTGCGCAAGATGACGAGACGGCCGACCGGCACCATCATGGCGCCGCCCATGCCCTGGATGACGCGGAACAGCACGAAGTCGCCAAGCCCTTGCGCGAAGCCGCACGCGGCCGAGCCGAGCGTGAACACGACGATGGCCGCGCGGAACACGATGCGCGCGCCGAAGCGGTCGGCCATCCAGCCGCTTAACGGAATAAACACGGCGAGCGACAACAGATAAGAGGTGAGCGCCAGCTTGAGCGCGATCGGGTCTTGGTGCAGATCGGCGGCGATGGCCGGCAGCGATGTGGCGATCACCGTCGAATCCATCGTCTCCATGAACAGGGCGACGGCGACGATGAGGGTGACGAAATAGCGTGGCATGTGGCAGGTGTTAGAGGGGGCTTATGACGCAGATGGGGCGAGGCGACCCGAAGCGTCAAGGGCGTGGGCGGAAAAGGCGCATGACCGTATGGTAAAGTCGGCAAAAGGCGGCGGTGGCAAGGCCCAGGGTCAGGGCGGCAGCCGCAAGCTCGCCGTCAGGGTGCGTACCGCCAAGGGGCGCAAGATCGGCTCGACCCGCTGGTTGCAGCGCCAGCTCAACGATCCTTATGTCGAGGAGGCCAAGCGCCAAGGCTATCGCAGCCGCGCCGCCTTCAAGCTGGTCGAGATCGACGACAAATATCATCTGCTGAAGCCCGGCATGACCGTGGTCGATCTCGGCGCCGCGCCCGGCGGTTGGAGCCAGATCGCCGCGCAGCTTGTGGGGTTGACGGCGGGCAAGGGGCAGGTCGTCGCGCTCGACCTGGTGGAGATGGAGCCGATCCCGGGCGTGACCAAGCTCACGCTCGACATGACGGACCCGCAGACCGGGCAGCGCATCCACGCGGCCTTAGGCGGCAAGCAGGCCGATCTCGTTCTGTCGGACATGCATGCGCCGGCGATGGGGCACAAATCCACCGACTATTTGCGCATTATGAGTCTGGTCGAGGCCGCGCTCGATCTCGCCGAGGACATCTTGGCGCCGGGCGGCGCGTTTCTCTGCAAGGTGCTGCAAGGCGGCGCCGACAAGGAGCTGGTGGCGCGGCTCAACCGCTCGTTCGCCAAGGTCCGGCATGTCAAGCCGAAGGCCTCGCGTGCCGACTCCGCCGAGATGTATGTGCTCGCCACCGGCTTCCGCGGCGGTGCCGAGACATGAAACGTTCACGCAACTGTGCAGCTTGCTTGTGCTGCGTGGACCAAGCCGCGCTGCTAATGTTCCGCCGATTTCGTCCTGCTGATCTCGGAGCCGCGTCATGAATCGCGAAGTGGTGAAGGACTATTACGGCAAGGTCCTGAAAAGTTCGAAGGACCTGAAGACCTCGGCCTGTTGCGATGGCGGCGGCGTGCCGGTTCATCTCGAAGGCCTGCTCGCCAACGTGCATGAGGAGGTGAGGGCCAAATATTACGGCTGCGGCATCGCCATCCCCGCGGCGCTGTCGGGCTGCCGGGTGCTCGATCTCGGCTCGGGATCGGGGCGCGACGCCTATCTCATCGCGCAGCTGGTGGGGCCTTCAGGTGAGGTGACCGGCGTCGACATGACCGACGAGCAGCTGGCCACCGCGCGGTCGCAGATCGACTGGCACACGCAGAAATTCGCCTATCGGCGCGCCAATGTCAGATTCCTCAAGGGTTATCTCGAGAAGCTCGACGAGCTCGGCCTCGAGCCGGCAAGCTTCGACGTGGTGGTGTCGAACTGCGTGATCAATCTCTGCGTCGACAAGCTCGCGGTGTTGCGCGGCGCCTACGAGCTGCTGAAACCCGGCGGCGAGCTCTACTTCGCCGATGTCTATTGCGACCGGCGCCTGTCCGACGAGGTGCGGGCGGATCCCTTGCTCTACGGCGAGTGTCTCGGCGGCGCGCTGTACTGGAACGACTTTCTCCCGATGGCGAAGCAGGCGGGCTTCCTCGATCCCCGGCTGGTGACGAGCCGGCCGATCAATGTCGAGAACGAGGCGATGCGGGCGAAGCTCGGCCAGGCGAAGTTCTTCTCGGCGACCTACCGGCTGTTCAAGCTCGACGGGCTGGAGCCGGCCTGCGAGGATTATGGCCAGGCGGTCATGTATAAGGGAACCATCCCCGAGCAGTCGCAAGCGTTCGTGCTTGACGGGCATCATCTGATCGAGCGCGGCAAGGTGTTCACCGTCTGCGGCAATACCTGGCGCATGCTGGCCGACACCCGGTTCGCCCCGCATTTCGACTTCATCGGCGATTTCGCCACGCATTACGGGATCTTCCCCGGCTGCGGCACGTCGATCCCGTTCTCGACGAGTGCCGCGCCGCAAAGCAAGTCAAGCGGCGGCTGTTGCTGACGGCGATGCCAGGGCAGGGGGAACAATGCAGTTCGATCTGACGCGGCGGCTCGCGGCGGAAGCGCTCGGCACGCTGATTCTGGTGATGGCCGTGGTCGGCTCCGGCATCATGGCCGAGAAGCTCGCCGGCGGGAATCAGGCGCTCGCGCTGCTCTGCAACACGATCGCGACCGGCGCGGTGCTGTTCGTCATCATCACCATTTTCGTGCCGGTCTCAGGCGCGCATTTCAATCCGGCGGTGAGCCTCGTCATGCTCTATCGTGGCGAGCTCGATCTGCGCACGACCATTGCCTATGTCGTGGTGCAGATCGTCGGCGGCTGCATCGGCGCGGTGCTGGCGCATCTGATGTTCGGCCTCGATCTCATCCAGCTCGGGTCGACCGCGCGCACCGGCTTGGGGCAATGGGCCGGAGAGTTCATCGCCACGTTCGGGCTGATCGGGACCATCCTCGGCTGTGTCCGCTTCAAGCCCGAGGCGGTGGCGACCGCGGTCGGGCTCTATATCACCGCCGCCTATTGGTTCACCGCCTCCACCTCGTTCGCCAATCCGGCCGTGACCATCGCGCGCAGCCTGAGCAACACGTTTGCGGGCATTGCCCCTGCCGACGCGCCGGGGTTCATCGTCGCCGAGTTGCTCGGCGCGCTTGCCGCAGCCCTGCTGTTCGGCTGGCTGTTCGCCACGCCATCGGCGGTCAAGAAGACGAAGTAGGCGCTAAGGCGCGCAGCCATGCATTCTCGGCTTCGAGCTCGGCGATGCGCATTTCGAAGCGCTCGACGGTCGCGGCAACGTCCTCGGCGAAGACCATCTGCGGGATGTGCTGCGGGCAGTTGGCGTCCCAGGCCTCGACGGTGAAGACAATGGCCTGCTCGGCGCGGGCCTTGTAGCCCTCGGGGAACAGCTTGGCGGTGAGCGCGGGATCGTCATCGACCGCGCTCGCCGTGCCCCAGATCTTCACCCGCATGCGGTTGGCGTAGTCCATGAGAAACAGCATGGCCTTGGCATTGTCGGCGAGGTTGCCGGTGGAGATGTATTGGCGGTTACCGCTGAAATCGGCGAAGCCGAGCGTCTTGTCGTCGAGCACGCGCAAGAAGCCGGGCGGGCCGCCGCGATGCTGAATGTAAGGCTGGCCGTCGGCGTTGACCGTGGCGAGATAGAATGAGCGCTGCCTGCCGATGAACGCGGCAAGCGATGCATCGATGGTGGTGGCGAAGCCGCCTTTCCCTTCCATCTTGGCGTAGCCCGAGCGCGAGCCGCGGCGCTGCTGCACCGCCTTGACCGAAGGCGAAAACGCGATGTCGGAGGAGGGGGTCATTCGGGCTTCCTGCTGGTGGGCCGGCTTCGGCAGCGGGGTCCGAAGCCGGCGATTGCATGCATCGCTTGCTAGAGCGCCGCGACTGGAGTGGCGAGGATTCGGCCCCAATTGGTCTCGGCCTTGGCGAGGTTGCCCGCAATGTCCTTCGACCATTCGGCCTGAATGTCGCCGTTGAGATTGAGGTAGAGCTTGCCATCGACGATCTTCCAGTAGAGCGGATCGCCGTCGAACTTCTTGCCGAGCGCCACGCCGTAAGCGCAGAAGCCGCCATAGGCCGGTTCGTATTTGGCGGGATCGACTTTGAACGCGTCGAGATGCGCCTGGCTCACGAAGCGGTAGGTGCCGCCGGCATGCGCCAGCGCGAATTTGTCCGAGCCGATCTCGGCCTTTCCGTCGGTGAAGAAAGCGACCACGTCGTAGCCATGAGCGGCAAGCCCGGGGCCGGCGAGGGTTGCGCCCTTCGACACGTTGAGCTCATCGGCGGCGTGTGCCGCGAGGGGAGTGACGGCGCCTAGCAGGGTCAGGACCAATGCTTTCCACATGATGGGGTTCTCCTTCGGGTTTGCGTACGCGTCGGTCATTGGCCGCCGCTCCCTGCTAGATGGACCCTTCCTCTTCCTGGTAGTAGCTAGGGATATTGGGATTTATCCTTCCATTTTTTGGGAGTATGGTCCCGCCCCATGGACCAGCTCGCCGCCATCAAAGTGTTCGTCGCCGTCGCCGAGGCCGGCAGCCTGTCGGCGGCGGGCCGCCGTCTCTCGATGCCGCTGACCACGGTCAGCCGGCACTTGGCCGCGCTCGAGGACTTGGTTGGCGTAAGGCTGATCACCCGCACGACGCGCGAGCTGGCGCTCACGGAGACCGGACGCCATTATCTGGAGACTTGCCGCCGCGTCCTCGCCGAGCTCGATGCCGCACGCTTGCGTGTCGCGGGCGCGCAAGCCGAGGCGCAAGGCGAGCTTGCCATTACCGCGCCGGTCGCCTTCGGCCGGCTGCATGTCTTGCCCATCGTCACGGCGTTTCTAACAAGCGCGCCGCTTGTCACGGCTCGCATGTTGCTGATCGACCGGGTGGTCGATCTCATCGAGGAGGGGATCGATATCTCGCTGCGGATCGGCGCGCTACCGGATTCATCCTTGCGGGCGACGCGGGTCGGCAGCATCCGGCTGATAACCTGCGCAAGCCCTGCCTATCTTGCGCAACACGGCAAGCCGGCATCGCCGCGCGAGCTTGGCGAGCATGATTGCGTCGCCGTCACCGCCTTGTCGCCGCCCGACCGCTTGGTCTATCCGGGCGCGAAGGCGCCGAGGCGGGTCGCCATCAAGCCGCGGCTGATCGTCAACACCGCCGAGGCGGCGATCGACGCGGCCAAAGCCGGGCTCGGGATCGTGCGCGTGCTGTCTTATCAGGCGGAAGCCGGTCTTGCCCAAGGCTCTCTGCGGGTCATTCTCGAGGACTTCGAGCCTGAGCCGATACCGGTCAACCTGATCCATCGCGAAGATCGGCTGCCGCAGGCGAAGGTGCAAAGCTTCATGGCCTTCGCTGCACCGCGCCTCAAGCAGGCGCTGAAGGAAAGGGTCCCGCCACGGGGCGGGACCGGATCCAAGCCTTAATAGAGGCACTCATTGTAGCGGCGCCACCAATAGGCGCTGCCGGTGGCACGGGCCTGCCGCGCTAGCCAGCCGCAGTCGCCGCCGTAATAGCCATAATCGGCATAGTCCCCGCCATAAAAGAAGGCGTCGCCCGGGAAGAAGCGGACGTGGCCGTGGCCATGATCGAAATGATCGTGATCGTAGCGGCCCTGACCGTGGTCGAAATGGTCGTTGGCCCCAAAACGCACGCCGCCTCTCGGACCGCCGACGCCACTAATATGGTCGCCGCCGCTGAAATGCGGTCCGGCGTCGCCGCCGATCCGACCGCCGCCGCCCATATGGTCGCCGCCGCCACCTCCCATATGGCCACCGCCGCCGCCTCCCATATGGCCGCCACCGCCGCCGAGGCCACCACCCCCGCCGCCACCCTTGACGAGGGTCAGGCTGCTCGTGGGCTGAAGTGCATCGGCGAGGTTGGCAGGCGCGGCAATGGCGGCGGTTGAAACCAACAGGCTGGCCGCGAGGGCCGTCATGGCCATGACATTGTTCATGACAATCTCCTTCACTTGTAGATAGGGCCTCCCGTCGGACCTGCCCGGCTAAGCGCGGAGGTTACCCGGCCGTTCCTGCCTGCGGCGGATTTGCCGCAGCGCGGGCGTGGCAGCTACGGGCTCGTAAGCAGGCGCAAGGCTCGAAGCTTCCCAAAATGCGTTGAAACTGCTAAAGGAGGCCGCCAACCGGTGGCCCCCGCATCGCACCCGCGAGGATCAGGCCGCCACGCATGAGAGGTTGGCCGATGCCCGACGGGCACACCCCTGATAACAAGCATTTTTCCGAGCGCGCGATTGGGCTCACCTTCGACGACGTTTTGATCCGGCCGGCCGCGTCCAATGTGCTGCCGAACGAGGTCAACGTCTCCTCGCGCGTCACCCGCTCGATCTCCCTGCATATTCCCGTGATGTCCTCGGCCATGGACACGGTGACCGAGGCCAAGCTCGCCATCGCCATGGCGCAGGCCGGCGGCATCGGCGTGATCCACCGCAATCTCGAGCCCGAGGTGCAAGCCGCCCAGGTTGCGCAGGTGAAGAAATTCGAGTCCGGCATGGTGGTGAACCCGGTGACCATCCATCCCGACGCCTGCCTCGCCGATGCGCTCAAGCTGATGGCCGACTACCAGATCTCCGGCATTCCGGTGGTCGAGCCCGGTCTGAACGGCGGCCGCGCGGGCCGGCTGGTCGGCATCCTCACCAATCGCGACGTGCGCTTCGCCACCAATCCAAACCAGCGCGTCGCCGAACTGATGACCAAGGACAAGCTCATCACCGTCACCGAGGGCGTCGGGCTGGAAGAGGCGAAGCGGCTGCTGCATACCCACCGCATCGAGAAGCTGGTGGTGGTCGACAGCGACTATCGCTGCGTCGGGCTGATCACGGTGAAGGATATCGAGAAGGCACGCCTGCATCCTCACGCCTGCAAGGACGAGCAGGGGCGGCTGCGCGTCGCGGCGGCGACCAGCGTCGGCGATTCAGGTCTTGAGCGGGCCGAGGCGCTGATCGATGCCGGCGCCGATCTGATCGTGGTCGACACCGCGCATGGCCATTCGCAGCTCGTGCTCGACCAGGTGCGCCGCATCAAGCTGCAATCGAACGCGGTGCAGGTGGTGGCCGGCAACGTGGCGACCGGCGACGGCACCAAGGCGCTGATCGACGCGGGCGCCGACGCGGTCAAGGTGGGCATCGGCCCCGGCTCGATCTGCACCACGCGGGTGGTGGCCGGCGTCGGCGTGCCGCAATTCACCGCGCTGCTCGAGGCGGTCGAGGTGGCGCGGAAGAACGATATCCCGATCATCTCCGACGGCGGCATCAGATATTCGGGCGATCTTGCCAAGGCGCTCGCCGCCGGCGCCGATTGCGTGATGCTCGGCTCGCTGCTGGCCGGCACCGACGAGAGCCCGGGCGAGGTGTTCCTGTATCAAGGCCGTTCCTACAAGGCCTATCGCGGCATGGGCTCGATCGGCGCCATGGCGCGCGGCTCGGCCGACCGTTATTTCCAGCAGGAGATCAAGGATGCGCTGAAGCTCGTGCCGGAAGGCATCGAGGGGCAGGTGCCCTACAAGGGGCCCGCGGGCAGCGTGCTGCATCAGCTGATCGGCGGCTTGCGCGCCTCGATGGGCTATACCGGCGCGCGCACGCTGGCCGAGTTCCACGAGCGCGCGCAGTTCATTCGCATCTCGACGGCGAGCTTCCGCGAGAGCCACGTCCACGACGTGACCATCACCCGCGAATCGCCCAACTACCCGCGCGAAGGGTAGGGACTACTCCACGCCGAGCTTCTTGATGTCGTCGAAAACGCCGGGCTCGAGCTGCTTGGCGAGCGCCAGATCGGCGGCGCCGTCGGTGGGCTTGCCTTTGCGGCTCTTCACCAAGCCGCGGCCGACCAGCGCCGAGGGGTCGTTCTGGTGCAGCTCGAGCGCCTTGTCGAAATCGGCCTGCGCCTTGTCCAGGTCGTTCTTCAGCACGAACACCCAGCCGCGGTCGATATAGCCCTTGGGGGCTTCGGGTTCGATCTTGATCACCTGATCGAAGTCGGCGACGGAAAGATCGTATTCCTTGCGCATGCGATAAAGATCGCCGCGCTTGGAGAAGCCGCTCGACTGGGTGGGATCGAGCTTGACCTTCTCGTTGAACTCGGTGAGCGCCTGGTCGAGATCGCCCTTGTCGCGATAGACGATGCCGCGCAGCAGGAAATAGTCGCCGTGGCCGGCATCGAGCTTGATGGCCTCGTCGAGATCGGCGATGGCCTTGTCGTAGTCCTTTTTGGCCTCATAAGCCGCGGCTCGCATGAAATAAGAGTTCGGCTTGGTCGCGTCGACCTTCACCGCTTCGTCCATCTCGGCGATGGCCGAGTCGAGATCGCGGATGGCCGAGAACGCCATGGCGCGGACGCTATGCGCGGTGATCAGCTTGGCCGTGTCGGTCGAGCCCGAGGCGATATAGGCAGCGCAGGAATCGAGCACGTCCTTGATCGAGCCGTCGCCGGTGAAGCAGGGACTGGTCTCTTCCGCCAGAGCCTGGCTGGCGAGGCCGGCGAACAGCAGCGTGCCGGCAAGCGCGGCGCCGCACAGCTTACGGGAAGCGCGAAAGCGCATGGAAAACCTCCTTGGGAAACGCGGGTATTTGTCCTGTTTGGGGGTAGGTTTAGAGGGGCGGCTGGGCCGCAGTCAATTGAACTTCCGTCCATGTTTACCGGAGCGTCGGCGCCCGGCCAAACGTCACCGCTTCCCTTAGCCCCGAGACATGCTTAAAGCAGACTACACGCCACGCCGGCGACTTGTCGCGCGCGGCAAGGCTTTTGGGTCACCGGAGGGCGCCATGTCGATTCAGACGATTCTGATCCCCCTGTTCGTCCAGGTTGCGCTGACCTTCGTGCTGCTGTTCTGGATGGGGGGGCTGCGTTATCGCGCCATCCGCCTCGGCCAGGTCGACCCGGAGAAAGTGAGGCTGCGCGAGCCACACTGGCCGGCGCGCGTGCTGCAGATCGCCAACGCCTACCACAACCAGCTCGAGCTGCCGGTGCTGTTCTATGTGGTGATGCTGCTGGCGATGATGACCGAAACGCTGGACGTGATCGTCTATCTGCTGGCCTGGATGTTCGTGCTGGCCCGGCTGGCTCATGCATACATCCATGTGACCTCCAACCGGCTCGACCGCCGCACCGGGGTGTTCGGCGTCGGCGCCATCGCGTTGCTCCTGATGTGGGTGATCGTCATCGCCCGCATCCTGGTGTTTGCCTAGCCCTGATGACTCCAGCGGCGCGGGCAAGCGCGGCGATGGAAATTCTCGCCGATATCGAGGCGCGCAAGCGACCCGCCGCCGAGGCGTTGAAGGATTGGGGGGTTTCGCACCGCTTCGCCGGGTCGGGCGACAGGGCGGCGATCGGCAATCTCGTGTTCGATGTGTTGCGCACGCGCGCCTCGGCGGCCTCCGCCATGGGCGATGGCTCGCCCCGCGCGCTGGTGCTGCGGACTCTGGTGACGGGCTGGGGGATGACGCCGGAGGACGTGGCCAAGCTCGCCGACGGGGGGCGCCATGCGCCGGAGCCGCTATCGGAGGCCGAGCTTGCCGGCTTGAGCCGGGAGCTCCCTGCCGATGCACCGGCTGATGTCAGGGGCGATTACCCGGACTGGCTGGCGGGCGAATTCGACCGTGCCTTCGGGGCCCGCGCGGCCGAGGAGGGGACGGCGCTCGCCCGCCGGGCCCCGGTCGATCTCAGGACGAACACGCTCAAGGCCGACCGCGACAAGGTGCTGAAGGCGCTGCGCCGTTTCGCGCCGCAGCCCACGCCGCATTCGCCCGTAGGCGTACGCATCGTGCAGGCGCCCGGCCCCGGCAAGAGCCCGCATGTCGAAGCCGAGCCCGGTCACGGCAAAGGCTGGTACGAGGTGCAGGACGAGGGCTCCCAACTCGCCACGCTGCTGTCCGGTGCGCGGCCGCGGCAGCAGATCATGGACCTGTGCGCCGGGGCCGGCGGCAAGACCTTGGCGCTGGCGGCGCTGATGGAAAATTCAGGCCAGCTCTATGCCTACGATTCCGACCGCATGCGGCTCAGGCCGATCTTCGAGCGGCTGAAGCGGGCCGGGGTTCGCAACGCCCAGGTGCTGGCGGCGGGGGACCGCGAAGCCTTGCACACACTCGAAGGCAAGATCGACCTGGTGCTGATCGATGCGCCTTGCACCGGGTCCGGCGTGTGGCGGCGGCGCCCCGACGCCAAGTGGCGGCTTGCCCCGCCAATGCTCGAAGCGCGGCTCGCCGAGCAGCTTGCGGTGCTCGAGGAGGGCGCTGGGCTGGTCAAACCGGGCGGCCGGCTGGCCTACATCACCTGCTCGGTGCTGCCTGCCGAGAACCGCGACCAGGTGACTGGGTTTCTCGACCGCCATCCCGCGTTCCAGCTCGTGCCCTGGCCCGGTCTCTGGGAGCATGCCATGCCCGGATCGCCCGCTCCGGCCTCGGCCGATGGCTCGGCCGAGACGTTACAGATGACTCCCTTGCGGCACGGCACCGACGGCTTCTTCGTGGCAGTGCTGGAGCGGGCCCGCTGAGCCCCGCGTCCGTCTCGGCTGTGGCTGCCGCGACGCCTCGGCAAAAAAAGTTGTGCCGCGACGCTGTTGTGACTTGAAATTAATAAACAGGTCGCTGAAATGACTCGCGCTTTTGATGGACCAGAGTCGGCGGTTGTCGCTAAGGCAGGTTCGCGAAGCCAGGAGGGGACGCATATCCCATGAAGTTGCTTCAGGTCGAGGCCGAAGAGCCACCCAGTCGCCCGCAGGCGACATCCCAGAGTTTCTCCAAAACACATTCCTTGATCCATCCTCTCGCGCCGGCGCACAAGCCGCGGCTCGACGAGGTCGTGGTGCGCCTGGAGCGCTTTCCGGTGGGGCCGCAGACGCGCGCCTTCCGCAAGCGCTTCTATCCCGAGATCGATGCCGCCCAGTGGAACGACTGGCGCTGGCAGGCGCGCTCGCGCATCCGTACGCTGGCGGAGCTTGAGCGCATTTTCGTGCTCTCCGACGACGAGCGCGACGCGGTGGTCCGCCATCAGGGCTCCCTGCCGCTCGGCATCACGCCGTATTACGCGAGCCTGATGG
The DNA here is from genome assembly GCA_963798815.1 of uncultured Alphaproteobacteria bacterium. GTDB lineage: Bacteria > Pseudomonadota > Alphaproteobacteria > Rhizobiales > Methyloligellaceae > Methyloceanibacter. The sequence continues at coordinate 727,643 of CAWCUW010000002.1, read as the reverse complement.
CGCGCGAGGATGCGCTGGAGCCGCTGCGCCGCACGCATATCCCGGTCGGCACCGAATATCTCAAGACCCCCGGCGAGGCCGACGATCCGCTGGGCGAGGACGGCCACAGCGCGGTGCCGGGGCTGGTGCATCGCTATCCGGACCGCGTGCTGTTCCTCGCCACCGGCTTCTGCTCGACCTATTGCCGCTATTGCACCCGCTCGCGCATGGTGGGCGAGGCCGGCGGCGATTACACGTTCAGCCGGCCGCAATGGGACGAGGCACTCAATTATATCGCCGACCATCCCGAGATCCGCGACGTGCTGATCTCCGGCGGCGATCCGCTGACGCTGTCCGACGAGCGGCTGGATTATCTGCTCGGCCGGCTCAGGGCCATCAAGCATGTCGAGTTCGTGCGGCTCGGCACCAAGGTGCCGGTGGTGCTGCCGATGCGGGTGACGCGGTCGTTGATCCGCGTGCTCAAGAAGCATCATCCTTTGTGGATGAGCCTTCACTTCACCCATCCGACCGAGCTCACCACCGAGGTGACCGAGGCCACGGCCCGGCTGGCCGACGCCGGCATTCCGCTCGGCAGCCAGACGGTGCTGCTCAAGGGCATCAACGATTCGGTCGAGACGTTGAAGCCGCTGTTCCACGGGCTGCTGACGCGCCGGGTGAGGCCGTATTACCTCTATCAATGCGACCCGATCTCGGGCTCGTCGCATTTCCGCACCAGCGTCGACAAGGGGCTGGAGATCATCCAGGGCCTGCGTGGGCACACCACCGGCTATGCCGTGCCGACTTACGTGATCGACGCGCCCGGCGGCGGCGGCAAGATCCCGCTGATCCCGGATTATGTCGTCGGCCGCGAGGGCGACGACCTGATCCTCAAGAATTTCGAGGGCAACACCTACCGCTACACCGACCCGGACGGGACGGTTGGCGCGGATCGGCCGATACACGCCGGGCAAGCGTGATGCGCATCGCTCTCGTCTACGACCTCCGCGACGAGTATCGCGCGCTCGGCTACTCCGAGGAGGAGATCGCCGAGTTCGACAGCGTGGAGACCATCGACCATCTGGCCGGCGCGCTTGAAGCGTTGGGCTGCGAGCCGGTGCGCGTCGGCCGCGGCCAGGCGCTTGCCGCGCGACTGGCGGCGGGCGAGCGCTACGATCTCGTCTTCTCGATCGCCGAAGGGTTGAAAGGCCGCTCGCGCGAGGCGCAGGTGCCGGCGCTGTGCGAGTTGTTCGACCAGCCTTATCTCTTCTCCGACCCGCTCACAGCCGCCGCCTCGCTCGACAAGGCGGTTGCCAAGCGGCTGGTGCGCGATGCCGGCGTGCCGACGCCGGGTTTCGCGGTCGCCGAGCGGGCCGCGAGCGAGCTTGCCGGTTGGGCCGATTTCCCGGCTTTCGTCAAGCCGCTGGCCGAAGGTACCGGCAAAGGCTGCGAGGCGGCCTCGTTGGTGAATACGCAGGCCGAGCTGTTCGCCGCGGCGACCCGCCTGCTCGAGCGCTACGGCCAGCCGGCCCTGGTCGAGCACTATTTGCCGGGCTGCGAGTTCACCGTCGGCATCGTCGGTAACGGCGAGGACGCGCGGGTGATCGGCGTCTGCGAGATCCTGCTCAAGCCGCAGGCCGAGGCCAACATCTACTCACTGCACAACAAGGAGCTGTGCGAGGAGCTGGTGATTTACGCGCCGGCTTCCGACGATGAGGCGCGGCTCGCCGGGACGCGGGCCTTGCAGGCCTACCGCGCGCTCGAGTGCCGCGACACGGCGCGGATCGACTTCCGCTCCGATGCCAAGGGCGAGCCGTATTTCCTCGAGGCCAACCCGCTGGCCGGCCTCAATCCCTCGCACTCCGACCTGCCGATCCTCGCCGCCCAGAACGGCATCGAGTTCGTCACCCTGATCGGCATGATCCTCGATGCCGGGCTCGCCCGCTATGGGCGGAGCCGGCAGGCGCAAACGCCAAGGCGGAAGCGGGCCTAATGCCGGGGACGGCGGGCTTCATCCCGGTCCTGCATGCGGCCACGGACAGCCGCCCCGACGAGATCGATACCATCGTCGCGGCGGAATCGGTCGCCGGCGCGCTGGCCCGGCTTGGCTACGCCACCGAGGTGATTGGCCTCGACCACGATCTTGCCGGGATCGACGCGCTCGTGCCGCGCCGGCCGCTGCTCGTCTTCAATCTGGTCGATGCGGTCGGCGGCGACTGCCGGCTCGCGCCGATGGTCCCGGCCCGACTCGATGCGATCGGACTGCCGTATACGGGAGCGGGCACCAATGCCTGGCTCGATACGCTGTCGAAGATCGGCACCAAGCTCAAGCTTGCCCGCGCCGGCCTGCCGACACCCGACTGGTCGGCCGACGGGACCGGGCTTCGGCCGGACGCGCGGGTCATCGTCAAGCCGGTGTGGGAGCATGGCTCGCTCGGCATCGGTCCCGCCTCGGTGGTGTTCGGCGCCGACGCCGCGCGGGCCATCGCCGAGCAGACGCTGCGCTGGAACACCGAGCATTTCGCCGAAGGCTATATCGACGGGCGGGAATTCGCTTCCGCCATGATGGAAGGTCCAGACGGGGTCGAGCTGTTGCCGATCCGCGAGACCGTGTTCCAAGGCTTCGACGACGGCGAGCCGCTGATCACCGATTACGACGCCAAGTGGACGCCGGGGAGCCAGCCCTATCTCGGCACGCCGCGGCGTTTCGGTCTCGAGCAGGACGAGCCCGAGCTTGCCGCCGGGTTGAACCGGCTCGCGCTGGCCTGCTGGGAGCTGTTCCGGCTCGACGGCTACGCGCGCGTCGACTTCCGCGTCGATCCCTCAGGCGCGCCTTTCATCCTCGAGGTCAATATGAATCCCTGCCTCAGCTCTGACGCGGGCTTTGCCGCCTCCGCGCTGGAGGCCGGGATCGCCTATGACCAGATGATCGCCCGCATCGTCGAGGACACGCTTGGACGCTTGCAAGCCATCGCCTGACATGCTTCGCATCTGAACCATGCTCCGGATCCGCAAAGTGGCCGATGCCACGACGGCGGCGAACCGCTCGGCGATCGAAGCGGCCCAGACCATCATGCGCGAGCAGTTTCCGGGGATGCCCGATGCCGACATCGCCAAGATGCCGTCCCAGCTCGGCAATCCGCTCAAGCACCGATTCGTGTCGCGCTTGTTCGTGGCGGAGAACGCGCGCGACCAGACGCTGGGTCTGGCGCTGCTGCTGGACGCGCCGGATATCGGCTTCTCATATCTCGAACTGATCTCGACCGCGCCCGGCCGCATGGGCGGCGGCATCGGCGCGGCCCTGTATGAGCGGGTGCGGGAGGAAGCGAGGGCGCTCGGCACGCAGCTCTATTTCGAGTGCCTGCCCGACGATCCGGCACTCAGTCCCAATCCGGAGATCAGGGCCGGCAATGCCGCCCGGCTGAAATTTTACGAGCGCTACGGCGCGCGGCCGATCGCCAACACCGCCTATGAGACGCCGGTGCGGGAGGGAACGTTCGATCCTCCATATCTGATGCTCGACCCGCTCGGCGCCACCGATCTGCCGAGCCGGGACAAGGCGCGCAAAGTCGTGCGCGCCATCCTGGAGCGCAAATACGGGCTCGGTGCCGACTACGTGCAGATGGTGGTCGACTCGATCAAGGACGATCCGATCCGCTTGCGCGAGCCGCGCTACGTCAAGTCGCGACGCGCGCTGAAGGGCGAGGTGCGCGCCGCTTCCGAGCCGCGCATCGCGCTGGTGCTGAATGCCGAGCATACGCTGCACCACGTGCAGGAGCGGGGCTATGTCGAGGCGCCGGTGCGCATCCGCTCGATCATGGCCGAGCTCGACCCATCGGGACTGATCGAGAAGGTGCCGACCAAGCGCTATTCGGACCGCTATATCCGCGCCGTGCATGACGGGCGGTTGGTCGACTATATCCGCAAGGCGTGCCTGCTGGCCGGGCCGAAGAAGTCGATCTACCCGTATGTGTTCCCCACGCGCAATCCGGCGAGGCCGCCCAAGGACGAGACGGTGCTCGCCGGCTATTACTGCATCGACACCTTCACCCCGCTCAATCAGAACGCCTATCTCGCGGCGCGCTCGGCGGTGGACTGCGCGCTGACCGCCGCCGAGAAGGTGCTCGAAGGCACCGACCTCGCCTACGCGCTGGTGCGGCCTCCTGGCCATCATGCCGAGACGCGAACCTTCGGCGGGTTCTGCTATTTCAATAACGCGGCGATCGCGGCCAACCTGCTCGCGCGCTACGGCCGGGTCGCCATGCTCGACATCGACTACCACCATGGCAACGGTCAGCAGGAGATCTTCTACAATCGGGCCGACGTGCTCACCGTCTCGATCCACGGCCATCCGAGCTTCGCCTATCCCTATTTCACCGGCTTTCGCGACGAGACGGGAATCGGGCCGGGCGCCGGCTACAATCTCAACATTCCGCTGGCCGAGCACATCACGCCGGAGCAGCACCGCAATGCGGTGGCGGAGGGGTTGCGCCGTGTCAGGCGTTTCGCCCCCGCGTTTCTCGTGGTTTCGCTCGGCTTCGATACGGCGCGCGGCGACCCGACGGGAACCTGGTCCAATCGGGGCAAGGATTTCGACCAGCTTGGCCGCATGATCGGCGAACAGGGCTATCCCACACTGGTGGTGCAGGAAGGCGGCTACCGGGTGCGGACGCTCGGCAGCAACGCCCGGAATTTCTTCGTCGGCCTGGTGGCTGGCCATTCCGCCCATCGGCGGGCGAAGCCAGCGCCGGCCGTCGGCGCGGGTCCGGTCAAAGCCGGGCACCGCAACGGGCTCGAGTGGCGCAGCGCGGTGATGGACGAGGATATCGGCCGCGTGCGTTCGCTGGTCGCAAGCACCGGCTTCTTCAACGCGGCCGAGGTCGAGGTCGCGGTCGATCTCGTCACCGAGCGGCTGACCAAGGGCATCCGCTCCGGCTATCATTTCGTGCTGGCCGAGCGCGGCTCGACGCTGGTGGCCTACGCCTGCTATGGGCCGATCATGGGGACGCAAGGATCTTACGATCTTTATTGGATCGCGGTATCGCCCGACGAGCAGCGCCGGGGGCTCGGCGCCCAGGTCTATACCCGCGCGGAAGCGGCGATGCGCAAGGCAGGCGCCAAGCACATCTATGCCGATACCTCATCGTCGGATCGCTATGCCGGCACGCGCGGCTTCTATCAGCGCATGGGCTTCGAAGAGCAGGCGCGGCTTGCCGATTTCTACGCGCCGGGCGACAGCAAGATCGTCTATGTGAAGCCGCTCGCTGGAGAGCCTCAGCCCAGTCGTCATCCCGGCGAAGGCCGGGATCCAGAGTCGAAGACTCGGAGCTAATTGCTCTGGATTCCGGCTTGCGCCGGAATGACGGAGTTCATTGAGGGACAGCCTCAAGAACGGAGAGCCCTGAGCTTGTCGGCGTCACTTTCGTCAGCGCGAGGCCGGCTTCCGACAGCAGGGTGGTGAACTCGGCGAGGCTGCGCACGCGGCCGCCGCTGATCGTCAGCATATGCAGGTCGAGCATGATCGCCGCCGGATCGTCGGTGGCGCGCTCGGGCAGCAGCCGCTCGGTGATGGCGAGCCTCGCTCCGTTCGGCATCGCCGCGCGACAATTGCGAAGGATTACGGCGGCGCCTTGATCGTCGTAGTTCTGAAGCACGCCCTTCAGGAGATAGAGATCGCCGCCCGCCGGGATAACGGCGAGCGGTCCAGCATCGGCGCCGTCGAACTGGACCACCCTGTCGGACGCCGAGACGCCCAGCGCCGCGAGGACCGCCTCGGTGTCGGCTTGCGTCTCCTTGGCGAGATAAGATTTGAACAGCACGCCTTGCGCGGCGTTGTCGCGGCGCCATTCCGCAACGCTCTTGCCGAACACCTCGTCGAAGGCGGGAGTCCCGGTTTGCAGGGTGGACACCAACTCGGCCCAGGGCCACCAATATTGCCCGACGACGATCTGAACTTTCTCCGCCAGCCGGGACGGCGAGCTGGAGAGAAGGCACTCGCCGCCGCTGGCCAAGCCGTAGGCGCCGTCCGGCAATTCCTCGCAGATGCCGAGGCTGCACAGCCCGCGCAGGAAGCGGGTGAGATGCGCCGCCGATAGCCCAAGCGACGCCGCCAGTTGTTCTCCCGTCGCCGGTCCCGCAGCGAGCCGGTCGGGCAGCCCGAGCGTCACCGCGGCATAGACCAGCGCTGCCTCGTGATAGGCGTCGATTTGCCGGCGGAGACGTTCCGCGAACGCAGCTTGATCTGTCATCGGCGACCCGTGCGAATGTTGATAGCGGTCGTTACTCTACCAATATCGGACGGAGACATGCGGAGAGTCATTGCCGACTCAAACCCGCTGCTATAACCACCTGCCATGACGAGTGAAACGCCAGATCCCGTGCAAGACGAGACAGAGGCCGATCCCGATGCTCCGGCGGAGCCGAAGGCGCCGGCCGCCTCGTCGTCAGGCATGACGGTGGAAATGGTGCGGCCCGAGCCCGAGCAGGACCGGGTGCTGATCGTCGATTTCGGCAGCCAGGTGACGCAGCTGATCGCGCGGCGCGTGCGCGAGGCGGGCGTCTATTCGGAGATCGTGCCTTACGACAAGGCCGAAGCCGCGCTGGCGGAAAGCGAGCCGCGCGCCATCATCCTCTCCGGTGGCCCGGCCAGCGTGCACGAGACGGGCACGCCGCGCGCGCCGCAAGCGGTGTTCAATGCCGGCGTGCCGGTGCTCGGCATCTGCTATGGCGAGCAGGCCATGGTGGCCGCTCTCGGCGGCGTGGTCGAAGGCGGGCACAGCCGCGAGTTCGGCCGCGCCGAATTACAGATCATCGACGAGACGCCGCTGTTCGAAGGCGTGTTCAAGATCGGCGAGAAGGCTCCGGTGTGGATGAGCCATGGCGACCGCGTCACGCGGCTGCCGCCCGGCTTCCGCGCCGTCGGCATTTCGACCGGCGCGCCGTTCGCGGCGATTGCCGACGATTCGCGGCGGCTCTACGGCGTGCAGTTCCATCCCGAGGTGGTGCACACGCCGGCAGGTGCCAAGCTGCTCGCCAATTTCGTCCATCGCATCGCCGGATGCGCCGGCGATTGGACCATGGCGCAGTTCCGCGACAGCGAGGTCGCGCGCATCCGCGAGCAGGTCGGCGACGGGCTGGTGATCTGCGGGCTGTCCGGCGGCGTCGATTCAGCCGTGGCGGCGCTGCTGATCCACGAGGCCATCGGCGACCAGCTCACCTGCATCTTCGTCGATCACGGCCTGCTGCGGCAGAACGAGGCGCACGAGGTCGTCGAGCTGTTCCGGGGCCACTACAACATCCCGCTGGTCGCGGTCGATGCCTCCGCGCGCTTCCTCGATGCGCTGGCCGGCGTCACCGACCCAGAGGTGAAGCGCAAGATGATCGGCAAGCTGTTCGTCGATGTGTTCGACGCCGAGGCCGAGAAGATCGGCCATGTCGATTTCCTGGCGCAAGGCACGCTCTATCCCGACGTGATCGAGAGCGTATCGCCGACCGGCGGACCGTCGGCCACCATCAAGTCGCATCACAATGTCGGCGGCCTGCCCGAGCGGATGAAGCTCAAGCTGATCGAGCCGTTGCGCGAATTGTTCAAGGACGAGGTGAGGGCGCTCGGGCGCGAGCTCGGCCTGCCGGATGCCTTCGTCAACCGCCACCCGTTTCCCGGCCCGGGGCTCGCCATCCGCATTCCCGGCGAGGTCACCGAGGAGAAGCTCGCCATTCTGCGCCAGGCCGACGCCATCTATCTCGACGAGATCCGGAAGCGCGGGCTGTACGACAAGATCTGGCAGGCCTTCGCCGTGCTGCTGCCGGTTCGTACCGTCGGCGTGATGGGCGATGCGCGCACCTACGATTTCGTCTGCGCGCTGCGCGCCGTCACCTCGACCGACGGCATGACCGCCGACTACTACGATTTCAGCCACGATTTTCTCGGGGCTGCGGCGCGGCGCATCATCAACGAAGTGCGCGGCATCAACCGCGTGGTCTACGACATCACCTCCAAGCCGCCGGGCACGATCGAGTGGGAGTGAGGGGGCGCCAAGTGTTAGACGCTCGCTTTTGACCCTTAGCGGATATTGAGACCGCTTATTTGGCGAAATACAGGCGCTGAACCACCGCCATTATCAATGCCGTTGCCCAGCCGAAGATGATCCACCCATTAACAGCTTCAAAGGTCGCCAATTGCCGCCACTCACGGTCGAGAACGATGTCCCCGTAGCCGACAGTCGTGAAGGTGACAGTCGAAAAATAAATTGCTTCATCAAAGCTCGGTAGTGCACCGCCTACGGAATAGAACGTCGCCCATAGTGTGACGTCGAGAACAATCGGAATTAGCAGAAAGAGAATCCAAATCACTGTCGTGGTAGCGGGTTTGCGAGCCATGGCCTCAGGCCTGCGCTCTTCGATCCGCTTGAAGTAGTCCAAGCCAACGGACATGAACAGGGCTTGGATAACGACGGTCGCGGCGATGAGCCCAGCCCCTAAACTCAAGCGCAAAAACATCGGATTTGCTCAGTCTAGTGCCCGGGTTTCGTGAGCTCCATCGTCCTCGCTCAGCCAACCCATGACTAACGAGTAACCTGCGGCCATGACCAGTGGACCGATGAAGATGCCGATGAACCCTATCGTCAGCAGGCCGCCAATCACACCGATAAAGATGATCCAGATTGGAACGCCGGCGCCATGGCCGATCAAGAGCGGTTTGATCACATTGTCGAGCACATTGATGACGATGCCGAGCAAGGAGGTGAATAGCGCCCAGCCGGTTTCGCCCTGATGGAATAGCCATGTGGCGACCGGTATCCACACTAGCCAGGTACCAATCTGCAGCATGGCAGTACCAAAGCTCAACACGCCGAGTGCAATCGCAAAAGGAACGCCGGCCATGAGGAAGCCGACCCCCGATAAGAACCCCTGAATGATCGCAGTCCCGATCACTCCCTGCGCAACACTGCGCACGGTCCGCACAGCGACATCAAGCAGGTTCTCGGCAGAGACGCCGCCTAACCGGTTTGCAATCTTGTGGAATGTCGGCGTTAGGCCGGTTTCTGTTGTGAGGAAAACTCCCACAAGAACGATTGCCACCAAAATCTCGAGAATGGCGAGCCCGAGCGATGCCCCTTGTGCTGCTAACCATTGAAATGCTGGGCCAAGGACGGGCTTCACGCCCCTAAGCAATTCTTCCGAATTGCTGACCGCAGTCCATCGTTCAGCAAGTCTTCGTCCGAATAACGGCACATCGCCAACCCAGGCCGGTGGTGGCGGCAGCTTGAATTCCGTCCAGTTATTGGTGATCCGAGCGAGTCCGTCTACCGCACTTTCGATAGCAGCGGGCACGAACGAGAGTGGAAGAATCACGAGTGCCATAAGAATAAGTACAAGCAGCGTCGCTGCCACCTTTGGGCGATTTCCAAACTTGCGAGCGAGCATCCGATGTATTGGCGCAAGCGCAATAGCCACCAACGCACCCCACGCAAGCACCCCAAGTAGCGGTTGCGCAATCCAAAAACAGGCAAAAATGATTGCGCCCAATACCAACAGCCCAAAGATTCGCTCTGCCCAAAAGCTCAATGACGTGTCAGCTTTTTCTGCCATTGCCCCTCTCTTGACTTTTGGCAAAAGCGAACTTGTCGTAGAGCGCACTGTCCTCTCTTGACTCACAGCGACTTGAGAAGACTCGGCCTACGCTGGGAAGGTTGGGCCGAATGGCAATCAACTCATGACGTGGGGCACGTGAAGCAACCTACGCGGCCTAGCAAGTAACGCCCGCTGCGCAGCGCCGTGCCGACCTTCGCGCGACGCCGGCGACGCTCACGGGCGTCAGCGGGCGGCCAACCCTGGCCTCGGCACTAGAAACGAGGCCATACATGCCGGGAATCGAGGAGTGCTCGCCGAGCTCAAGGCAAGACGCGCCACCGATCGCGACCAGTAAGATAACCCCTAATCGCTTCAACATGGTCATTGTGCTCCTTTTTTCGCGAATATGCCGGGTAACTCATCAAAGTCAGGAACATCGCCTGGCTTGACTTCCTTTGCGCCCTGCGGAATCGCCAAGCTGAAACTGTCGGACGCAACTTCATCGCCAGTTTTCCAGTCCCGGACGTCGACGGTGTATTGCGGTGAACCCTTAACCTTGGTGCTGGTGATCACATAGCGGCAGGGATAGGGGCGATCTCCTTGGGCGATCCAGATCTGCCAATCCACTTCTTCCGTCCTAAAAGCAAGGTGATCGCATTCGACACCGCGGATCACGCCGCTTCCAAGGTCCTTCGCATCCACCACCAAGGGCATCAGCTCCTTATACGGATCCGCCATCAGCAAGTCCGCGGCCGGCACGGGTCTCTTGTACTTGTCCCGCAATACGTCGACCAGTTGATCAATGGTGCCAGGCTCCTCGGCTTTGGCGAACACGTTGTCGTTCTTGCCGAGCACTGTTAGCGTCTTTCCGTCAAAAACCATCTCGACATCGGCAAATCCACCGGTGCGCGTTGCATGCAGCTTGTCGGGCCGCTTGAGGGTCAATGTGCCTGAACTTGCCAACCCCAATTTCTGGTCCTGGTCGGTGACGACCTCAAGAGTCGAGTCAATAGCAAACGATATTGCCTGCTGCGCGGCGAGGTAATCCGACATGGCCTTGAACAAGGCCTTGGCTTGCGCGTCATCGGCACGCGCAGCCGATGTGCCCGCCATCGCGGCCGTGGCAAGGATGATTAGCCACGTCTTTGCGCTCCGTGCGACTAGCCGTTTCATGGCATCCTCCACTGTTTGCTTAATCGGTTGCCACTACTTTCAAGGTCTAAAAAACGTAAGCGCTCTACGGTCAGCTTTGGAGCGGAAGAGGATCGGTCACCCCGTCCGCCACGAAGTCCATCAGCTTGTGCCCGATGGCAATCCGCAACTCACTGTCGTTGTAGGAATCGTGGAAGGGATCATCCGCCCTGAGCATAAGCCAAACGGCAGCGAACGCTTGGTCCATCGCTGCAAGCATCTTAGGATCGTAGATGTCGGCTCGGGAATTTAGAGAGGTCATTAGGCTGCCTCCCTGTATTACGGGCGGGAGCGCGACTTACCTCTCTCAGCCACCAGTGGCCCACTGATACTCACTGATGGTGCGTGAGTATACATCCTCTCCAGCAACCACAACAAGCTCTGATAAGCCGCTCTTACGATGTCTGCTAAGCGGACATGGTACTTCGTCCGTCGTAATGTATCTCGGCGCCTGCTCTGGAGGCGATTCCAGACCAACGCGAAGGTTCGAGAATCGCGCAAGACGGTCAGGGGCCTGGAATCCAGTACCCGCACCCTGGATTCGGATATATCGTCGTCCAAGGTCTCGAGCCTGAGCACGCAACGAGATGACGTGGACGCGGTGGTTGCCGGGGCTGACTACTCTGCGCCAGTATCGAGCAGAGTGGCTGCCTCATGACATCGTCGCTGGGCTGGTGCTGACAACGATGTTGGTGCCCGTTGGCATCGCCTATGCCGTAGCATCGGGCGTGCCGGGTATCTATGGTCTCTACGCGACCATTGTACCGTTGCTGGCCTATGCGGTGTTCGGGCCCAGTCGCATTTTGGTGTTGGGGCCGGACTCATCGCTTGCCGCCGTCATCCTCGGTGTCGTCCTTCCGCTGTCCGGTGGAGATCCCCTTCGTGCTGTCACGCTTGCCGGCATGATGGCGATCGTTTCGGGAATCGTGTGCATCCTTGCCGGTGTGGCTCGGCTGGGTTTCATAACCGAGCTTCTTTCCAAACCGATCCGCTATGGCTACATGAACGGAATAGCGCTGACGGTGCTGATTAGCCAACTGCCAAAATTTTTCGGCTTCTCGATTGAAGGCGATGGACCCTTGAGAGAGCTGTGGGCCATAGCTGAAGCGATTCTGACCGGAAAAACAAATTGGATAGCGTTCGCGATCGGCGCAGGCACATTGGCCGTAATCCTCTTACTCAAGAAGTACCTGCGTGTGCCTGGAATACTGATCGCCGTCGTCGGGGCGACAGTAATCGTCGGTGCATTCGATTTGGCTGCGCGTGCCGATGTATCGGTGTTGGGTCCAATTCCCGGGGCCTGCCCACATTCACTATCCCGTGGATTACTTATGCCGACATCGGCCCAGTCGTGATCGGAGGTCTCGCCGTAGCCCTCGTGTCGTTCGCTGATACGAGCGTTCTTTCCCGCGCATACGCTGCTCGAACCGGTACGAACGTCGATCCCAACCAAGAGATGGTGGGACTTGGAGCCGCTAACCTAGCGGCTGGATTTTTTCAGGGCTTTCCCATCAGCAGCAGTTCCTCTCGTACGCCGGTGGCAGAGGCTGCGGGTGCTCGAACACAGTTGACCGGAGTGGTTGGTGCGTTGAGCGTGGCCCTGCTGTTGTTGGTGGCACCGAATTTGCTCCAACATCTGCCCTCGGCCGCACTGGCCGCGGTGGTGATCGCTTCAGCGATCGGTTTGTTTGAAATCTTCGACCTGAAACAAATCCTTCGAATCCAGCCCTGGGAATTTTGGCTGTCGATAGCTTGCTTCTTAGGCGTTGCGGTCTTTGGTGCCATCCCAGGTATTGGCTTGGCGGTAGTGGCCGCAATCATCGAGTTTCTCTGGGATGGATGGCGTCCCCACTCTGCGGTATTGGGCCGCCCTAAAGACGTTGAGGGTTATCACGACATCACCCGCTACCCCGACGCTCGGCAGCTACCTGGGCTCGTCCTCTTTCGTTGGGATGCACCCTTATTCTTTGCGAATGCGGAACTATTTAAGGAGCGTGTTTTGGCCGCAGTGACCGGATCCCCTAGCGCTGTGCGTTGGTTGGTCGTCGCAGCAGAACCGGTCACCAGCGTGGATGTCACAGCAGCCGATGTGCTCGCCGAGTTGGACATGACGTTGCATGCCGAAGGAATCGAATTGTGTTTCGCCGAGTTGAAGGATCCCGTAAAGGACAAGCTCAAGCGCTTCGGACTCTTTGACCAGATTGGTCACGAGTATTTCTTTCCGACCATCGAAACTGCTGTCAGAAGCTACGGGCAGAAACACGCCCATGGGGGTGGACTGAACGCGGCGGCCGATCCTTGTTGACACACGGAAGCCCCTTGGGCCTATCGCTCGGGCTTTGGCTTTGAGCACGGTGGGACCTAAATGGTGCACACGCCGGCCGGCGCGTGCGCTGCTCGCCAATTTCGTCCATCGCATCGCCGGGGTGCGCCGGGGATTGGACCATGGCGCGAATTGTTCAAGGACGAGGTGAGGGCGCTCGGACCTTCATCCGCAAGCTTCACCACCGATCTCGCCTTAGGCTGTTCGCCACCGCCAAGCGCGGCAGCCTCCTACTCCACCGGATGGTCGTTGACGCTTTCGGCCTCGTCTCCGTCGATTTCCGCGATGCTCGACTTGGGTTCGGCGTCGTCCGAAGCGCGAGCCTGGGTGCGATCGTCGCTCGGGCTGAGCGATGGCGCTGCCCTCAGGAGCTCCCCAATTCTTTCCAGCACCCGCCGGGTAGCCTGCGACATGTCCTTGACGCTCTCAGGCGCCGGCGCGGCGATCTCGGGATTGGCCTGAGCATTCTGCGCCATGGCCGCCGCGATGCGCGCTTGCTCGGCGGCCTGCACCGGGTGCACGGGCAGGCCAGCGATCTGCGGGATGTTATCGGTGTCGTGCGCTGCCATCATGTAAGCGCGCCAGGTCTGGGCTGGGAAGCTGCCGCCGGTCACCCGCGCCATGGGGGTGAAGTCGTCATTGCCGAGCCAGACCCCCGTGACGTATTGGCCGGTGAAGCCGATGAACCAGGCGTCGCGATAGGCCGAGCTGGTTCCGGTCTTGCCGACGGAGTAGGTGTAATCGAGTTGCGCCGCCTTGCCGGTTCCTTCCATGACGACCGCTTGCAGCATGGTGTTCAACTCGCCGACCGCCTTCTCGTCGAAGATTTGCTTTCGCGGCGGCTCATCTCGGTCGTGGTTATAGACAAGCTCGCCGGTCGAGAGCGTCCGGATCTCCTCGATGCCATAGGGATGCACCTCGAGGCCGCGCGCGGCGAAGGTCGCGTAGCCGCCCGTATGCTGGAGCGGCGTCATGCCGGTGTCGCCAAGCGCGAGCGAGCAGGTCTTTTTGAGGTGGTTGATGCCCATCTTGGCCAAATTCGCCAGCACCTTCTCGCGCCCGACCTGGAGCGAGAGCTTGACGGCGATGGTGTTGATTGACTTGGCCAGGGCCATGCGCAGCGTCATGCGACCTCGGAAGCCGCCGGAATAGTTCTTCGGCGACCAGCGGCCGCAACTGACCGGACCGTCGCTCACCGAGGATTCGGGCGTGAAGCCGTTCTCGAGCGCGGTCAAATAGACATAGGCTTTGAACGATGAGCCCGGCTGCCGATAAGCATGCGAGGCGCGGTTGAACTGGCTTTCGCCGTAGTCCTTGCCGCCGACCAGCGCGCGCACGGCGCCGTCGGTCTCCATCGAGACCAAGGCGCCTTCATCGAAATTGCGCGACTTGCCAAATTGCTTGATGGTGTCGCCGAGCGCGTTCTCGGCATTCTTCTGCAAGCCCGGGTCGACGGTGGTGCGGGCGACGACGATGTGGTCTTCCTTGCCGCGCATCAGCCGCTGGACCTCCTCGAAGGCCCAATCGAGGAAATAGTCCGGCGTGTTGGAGTTGCCGCGCTCGACGATCTTGGCGGGATTCATGCGGGCGCCATAGACCTGCCCTTCGCTCATGAATCCGGCCTCGACCATGTTGCTCAAAACCTCGTTGGCGCGGGCGCGTGAGGCGGCGAGGTTGATGTGCGGTGCATAGCGGGTCGGCGCCTTGAACATGCCGGCGAGCATGGCCGCCTCCGACAGGTTCACCTCGCGGATCGACTTGTTGAAATAATATTGGGCCGCCGCCTCGACGCCGTAGGAGCCGCCGCCGAGATAGGCGCGGTCGAAATAGAGCTTGAGGATTTCCGGCTTGGCGTAGTGGTTTTCGAGATAGATGGCGATGAACGCCTCCTTGATCTTACGCGTCAAGGAGCGTTCGGGAGAGAGGAACATGTTCTTGGCGAGCTGCTGGGTGAGCGAGCTACCGCCTTGCACCACGGTGTCGTGCTGCGCGTTGGCGGCGAGAGCGCGGAAAGTCCCCATGACGTCGACGCCGAAATGCTCGAAGAAGCGCCGATCCTCGGTGGCGAGCGTCGCCTTGATCATCACGTCGGGAATTTCATCGAGCGGCACGGAGTTGTCGCGCAACAGCCCACGCTTGCCGATCTCGTTGCCGTAGCGGTCGAGGAAGGTGACGCTGTATTCGTCGGAGAGGTTCATCTTGCCTTGAGCGATCTCGAAGGCAGGGAGCGCGAAAGTGGCGAGCACCAGCAGCCCGCCGACGCTGAGCGTCATGCCTTCGCAGGCCAGCTCGTTGAGCGCGCGGACGATGCCCTTGACCTCGAAACGGCCGAAAAACGACGAATAGCCGCTCCACCAGTCGCGGAAGCCGATCCAAGTGTTGTACAGCCCGGAATTGATCCAGGAATCGATCTTCAGCCAATCGATCAGCTTGGCCCGGCGATTGCCGTGAAGGAAATCCCGCACTTTGCCCGCCCTATTCGAAAGCATCCAGGTAGTTTGGCTTTCCCCAATCTGCCGTTGGAGTTGCCGGCTTGCCGTCACAAACTATACCGCGATTGAGGCCTCTTGTGGGTGCGAGTTCTTCTGAGCGCAGACACGGCGCTCACTTCACGTCGGGGCGCATCGGACAAAATGGCGTGGTTCTTTTGCGTCGCTACTTTCCTGCCTCGGCAAGCGCATGCCCAGCGGCGTGCGTCCTCGAGCGGGCGTTTTCGAGCGCTGCCTCTTTGGCGAGGATGGTATCGACGGTCAGACCGAAATGACCGAAGACCTGATGCACCATCTGCTGGAATCCAAGGCCCTGCTCGTGATCGTCCCAGATCTTACGATCAACGTCGAAGCTGAGGCGTGCCACCGGCTGGGTGCTGCCGATCGCATAACATGGCACGTCCTGCAAAAGGCTCATGGTTTTGAACCACACATCGTCGTTAGGCGGAGCGATCTTTTGCACCAAATCCAGCTGGTTGATCATGGGGTGGAGCGACTGCGAGGGATAGAGGACGCCCCAGCCTCCGACGGGAAATATCAAAAAGCTCGGCTTGGACGATCGCGTTACCGGCCATTCGAGGTAAGGCATGATTTCCCCATTGCGAATCTCGATGCGCCGGCCACGCTCGCAAATGATCGTGCTTGGATTGGCGGCGGCAGCCTCGCACAATCGCGCAAGACAATCGGTCGGATAGAGATTGTCGTCGTCGACGGTGATGATGGTCGAATTCGGGAAAATCGGCGAGCGCGTAGAGAAGCTTCTTGTAAGGCCGCAGATTGCCCTCGACGAAGCGGATCTCGAACCGATCGCCCGTCAGCGCCTCGAGTCGGTTTGGCACCGTTCGATCGGGAAACTCCTCGAGGGAGAGGTAGAGGACAATCTTCCGCGGCTGGAGCGATTGCTCCAGCAAGCCGCGAATGACCCGATGCAATTTGCCGATCCGCAACGGAAAACTCGTCAGGCTGACGACCAAATCCTCGACGACGGTCGGCTGCCACAGCCCAGTGGCTCGCGCCACCTGCCGCATGGCGATTTCGCCGCTACGGAGCGGGACGGCATAACGCTTGGCCTGCCGCCGGCGGAACTTCTTGATGTGGTCCTTGAGCTCTTGCTTGAGCCCACGCGCGGAGTTTAGCATGCCACCATCGAAGAAACGTCATATACACACGCGTCGCCGCAGTTTGTAGACCTAGGCTGCGGAACGGTCATGGTCAACCGCCCCCGATGCCGCGCCCCAGCTCAGAGATCAGGGAGGACGAGGCGGGGCCAAATGTCCGCTTTTTGCGCTAGGGGCATTCGTCTAAAATAAAGACAAGAAGGCTTCTGCTGATCTGAGGGGACGGGGGCGTCCGTAATTGGCTGTGTTGGTGGCCGCAACACCGGGCCGACTGCGCATGCCTCGACGGGAGACTTGATCCGTTGCAGTCAAGATCGCTCTTTTTGGCTATCGTCGGCATCGTCGCCTTGTCGGCTGCGCCCCGATCTTTTGCCGTGGAGCCGCCGTCCGACGTTCCGGCTTGGCTGCGGGCCCATGTCGGCGACGGCGATGGTCAAATCGCCCAAGTGGTCTTGCAGAGGGCGCGCGCGCTTTACCTGCAAAAAGTGAGCGAAGGTACGGTCAAAAATCCCTGCTACTTCGCCATGGACGCGACGCGCCTCGCCGGATTTGGGCGACGCTTCTACGTTATCTGCGAAGCCGACCGGTCGTTTCGCGCGGTGCCGGCAGGTCACGGCAACGGCCGCAATCTGAAAGGCATCGCGGATTTCTCAAACGGCGTACGGTGTGCGAAGAACTTCAGCAATGCGATGGATTCCAAACTGACGACCGGCGGCCCCTATGTGACGGCCGAGACGAGAACGTCGTTCAAGGGCTATTACCGCGTCTCGGCGGGAAAAAACGCGGTGCTGATACGCTCGTTCTTGCAGTTCGAGGGCGAAGGCGACACCGCCAACGCCAGAGAGCGCGCCATCGGTGGGCATCCGGCCGTGTTGTTGAGGGGCGTATGTCTTCGCAAAGATCCGGACAGCCCCTACGCGGACGACAGGGGCTACGTGCCGTTTGGAAAGCTGGTGAACTACGCCGGCGGCCGCAGCAACGGCTGCACCAGCTGGTCGGCGTCGGACGCCGAGAAAATCTTCGAGATGGCGAAGGACAAGCCGACGTCGCTTTATATCTATCCTGAATCGACCGACATCGACGCCGTGGCGCAAGCGGTGAAGGCCGGCCGGTCGCCGTCGCGCGCCGGACTGTATTGGAACGCTTCCTGCCTGACAGAAATCCGCTCGCCGAAATTCTGGCCAAAAGAGACCCTCGGGCCGATCCTCGTTCAGTACAAAAAGGATCATCCCGCGCCGCCACCGCAACCGACGCCGATCTGCAAGGGGCAGTGATACACCCCGCGAGGTGGTTGGCGGAATGCCTCAGCCGGTTATCGGCAGCGATTGCCGAGCGTCATGATCCACCACAGGCCGCGGCCGGTTGCTTTGACCGCTGCCGCGGACTCGCCCTAGTCCCCCAAAAGTCACAACGGGACACAATCCACGACGCGTGCATCGCTTGCGGGAACCGCCGCCCGACTTGGCGGTTCAGCAGCACGAAGCTTATCAACGGGGGAGAGTTCGATGCGCGACATTCGTGCCGACTTGGAAGAGCGTGCTGCGTGGCTCGAGAAGCAGATCAGTTCCGCCCAAGCGCATTTCGATACGCTGGTCGAGCGGTTCAAGGCCGAGCATGAGAGCAGGCTTAAGCCGGTGCGGGCGGAGTTCGAGGCCGTCCGCGTGTTGCTAGGCGGGGAGGACCGGCGGCTCGGCAACGGGGCGACCGCGCTGAAGCCAAAGGCGCCGGCTGAACCGCCGCGAGTGAAGCTCGAGCAAGCGCAGCCGGTACGGCAACCTCAGGGGAAAAGCGCCGAGCAACCGGCGGCCAAGCAAGCCCCGCCGCCATCGCAGCAGCCGCTCGCCGATTTCCTTGCCCGCAAGCTGCGCGAGGTCGGGGGAATGCCCAAAGACGAGCTTCGCCGGCTGGCGGTGCAGGAAGGCTATTTTGCCGAGGCCGGCGGCGCCGATGCCGACCTCGAGGCCGCGCTCATGCAAAGCGTGAAGGCTGGCTTGGTAAGGCAGTTGCCCGACGGGAAATTCGCCGCCCCCAGCCTGCTGGACACGATCAGGCTGCGGCGGGCGATCTAGCGCAAAGCACCGAGCACCCTACGTCAGGGGCTCGGCGTCTTGCCTGAACGCTACGCTGAGCTGCCTGCGCTCGCCGTCGCCGACCTTATAGACGAGGTCGAAGATGCTGGCGGCGGTGCGGAGCCATTTGGCCCGGTCGTCAAGCGACCAAATGCCGTTCGGCTGCGGCAGCCGTTCCACCAGCCCCCGAATTAGCAGATCGCTTCTGCCGCACTCGGGCTCCTCCGCGCCGTTTTGTTCCGCGTCGCTCTTTTGCGTAACGAGCAGCTTCGCCGTCAGCGTTTCGCTCGGCTCCACTCTCGGCAGCATGAGACGGCTCTTTGCATTCAGAGCGTCGCTGTCGCGCCGCGGCTTGAGACCTGCCATTTCCGAAACGAGCATGGTCATGACGTTACTCCCTTACGCTTTACTGGCTGACCCCCATAGCGAGCGGGGCAGCAGAATGACTCTCCATCGCGACGGCCATCGGGCCGCTGGAGTCGGCTTTTGGTTGGTTAGGTGGCAGCGGGAGCGGCAGCCAATGGCTCGGGCTGCGCTCGCTCCCGGTCCAACCGGTTGGAATCGTGTCGTCCCGCCAACGCGCAACACGCACGCTGCCGGTGCCTTCGTCCGCTTCGAAGATGAGAATACTGGTACCGTCCCTGGGGGCGGTACTGATCGGCTGCCATTTTGGAAACATAGCCCCCCAACTCCCGTCACTTACTTTCCCACTCAGTCGAAACGCCGATCAGCCGATGTAGTTCCCGGCGCTTCTCCGCCGCCAATACAGACGATCCGGTTGCGTTGCGGCCGTATCGCTTTGAGACAAAGCAACAGCCAGCTGCCTGCATTTCGACCGAGAGCCGCGCGTCTGCGTCCTCAGAAGACCGGATGAGTTCGACGTTGACGGGGTGGGCAGTGGTAAGCTTTGCTCCCCGAGGGGACCAAAAGGGGGGCATCGATGAACTTCAATTGGAAGCAATTTTACCTGTCGGCCCAGGGCCGCGTGAATCGCAAGCAATTCTGGCTTTGGCTGGTGCTTCCCGGCACCCTCATCAGCGTCGTTTTGGTCCTGCTCGACCTGGCGCTCGGGACCTACGACGCCAAGGACGGGGTCGGACTGTTTAGCGGCATCTTTTCGCTGGCGATTATCGTCCCCGCCATTCTCGTCTATATCAAGCGGTGGCACGACCGCGACAAATCCGGATGGTGGATGCTGATCGTGTTGATCCCACTGGTCGGCGCCATCTGGTTCTTGGTCGAGCTCGGCTTTCTTCCCGGCACACCGGGACCGAACCGGTTCGGGCCGCCGCCCTCGGATTGAGGCGATGATCGCCGTTTAAGGTGTTGGACGCATGGCACTGCTTATCGTCGGCATCATCGTCTTTCTCGGCATTCACACTCTGCCGACGAGCCCTGGCTTGCGCGAGGCGGTAGTCGGCCGGTTAGGCGAGAGCGGCTACAAGGGACTCTTCTCGCTGCTGTCGATCGCGGGCTTCGTTCTGCTCGTCTACGGCTTCGCGCACGCGCCGTTCATTCCGGTCTGGTCGCCGCCCACTTGGACGCGGTGGGTGGCGATCGTCTTGATGCTGCCCGCCTTCATCTTTCTCGTCGCCGCCTACGTGCCGGGACAGATCAAGGCGAAGCTGAAGCATCCCTTTCTCGTCGCCATCAAGACCTGGGCGCTGGCCCATCTGATCGCCAACGGCGATCTTGCCTCGATCGTCCTGTTCGGCTCCTTCCTGGCCTATGCCGTTTACGACCGCATCACGCTGAAGCGGCGTCAGCCGACGAGCCTTATTGAGGTGACTGGAAGCGGGGGGCGGCGCAACGATCTGATCGCCATCGTGCTCGGCGTGGTGCTCTACGTGCTGTTCCTGGTCTGGCTGCATCCGCTCTTGATCGGGACGGCGCCGCTGCCGCATTGAAAATCCGGGATTACGGCCCATTTTTTGCACTGCAAAAAGCCTTATATTTCTGCCATAAGACCAAGGGTTAGACCGAGGTCTAGCCCGTGATGAGGAGCTTGGACGTGTCGAAGGAATTTGCCTTGAAGCGGGTCACCGCGCCCGACATCCGCAACCGCAAAGGCGGTTTGCCGGTCGTGGCGCTGACCGCCTATCACGCGCATACGGCGCGCATCATCGATCCGCATGTCGACATGCTGCTGGTGGGCGATTCCCTCGGCATGGTGATGCATGGCTACGAGACCACGGTGCCGGTGCCGCTCGAGTTGATGATCATGCATGCGCAAGCCGTGGTGCGCGGGTCGACGCGCGCGCTGGTCGTGGTCGACATGCCGTTCGGCTCCTATGAGGAAAGCCCGGCGGTCGCCTTCCGTAACGCCGCGCGTGTGTTGAAAGAGACGGGCTGCGGCGCCATCAAGCTCGAGGGCGGCGTGCATATGGCCGAGACCATCCGCTATCTCTCGGAGCGTGGCATCCCGGTGATGAGCCATATCGGCATGACGCCCCAGGCCATCAACACGATCGGTAGCTTCTCGCCGCGCGGGCGCTTGCGCTCCGAATGGGCCGCGTTCGAGGCGGACGCCAAGGCGGTGGCCGAACTCCGGCGCGTTCGCCGTTGTGCTGGAAGCGCTGGCCGAGTTGCTCGCCGCCCGCATCACCAAGCAGATCGACATTCCGACCATCGGCATCGGCGCATCGGCCGAATGCGACGGGCAGATCCTCGTGCTCGAGGACATGCTCGGGCTGTCGCCGCGTGTGCCGAAATTCGTCAAGGAATATGCGCAGATCGGCGCCGGCATCGAGGGCGCGGTCAAGGCCTTCGCCAATGAGGTGCGGGGCCGGACCTTCCCGTCATCCGATTATACTTATCCGATGTTCGAGGAGGACGCGGAAGCCACGAAAAAGACCAAAATGACAGGCAGTTAGCCGAAGTTCGGTCTATTTCGCCGCGAGCGGCGAATGGCGGTCCGAGGCTCTTTACCTTGCGCGCGCAAGACGCCTTCACTATAGGGCGGGCAGGGAGGAACGGTGTAAGGTCTGCGCCGACCTGAAGCCACTTCGTCATAACCGCAAAATCATAAGAGTGCGCTGCCGATGGCCGAACCTGACACATTTTTGCGCGAGGTGGACGAGGCCGTCCGCCAGGATCAATACAAGAAGCTGTGGGATCAATACGGCGTCTATGCGCTGGCCGTTGCCGTGCTGGTCGTCGCCGGTGTGGCCGGCTACAAAGGCTGGACCTATTGGCAAGAGAAGCAGGCGCAAGACGCCGGCTCGCAATTTTCCCAAGCCTTGCAAGACAGCACCGATGCCGCGAAGGCGCACGAGATCCTGACCGACTTGGCGCAGTCGGGGCCCGAGGGCTATCGCGTGCTGGCGCGCTTCCAGCTCGCCGCCGCCGAAGCCAAGGCCGGCGAAGCCGACAAGGCCGTCGCCGATTACGATGCGCTGGCGGTGGACCCCGCCGTCGATCCGATTCTGCAAGGTCATGCCAAGCTGCAAGCGGCGGCGCTGCGGCTCGAGAAGGCGGACCTGGCCGAGATGGAGCGGCGGCTCAAACCTCTGACCGATTCCGGAAGTCCCTGGCAGTTCTCCGCGCGCGAGCTGCTTGGGCTCACCGCGTACCGGCTGAACGATATGCGTGAGGCCGAGCAGCAGTTCAGCGCGCTGGTCGGCGATCAGGGAACTCCGCCGAATTTGCGGGAGCGCGCCGACATGATGCTCGCGCTGATCGTGGGGAAGCCGCAGGCGCTGAGCACCACGTCGCAATAGCGCGTGAACCTTAAGGGTGGCTCGAAGTTGCGCTCGGGTCTGACACGGGGAAACGGCATCAGCCTAATCGTCGCAGGGCTCGTAACAGCCTTGGGCGTGAGCCTTGCCGGCTGCGGCGGCTCCGATTCGATGAACTCGCTCAAGCGGACGCTCGAGAATCCGTTCCGCAAGGACGAAGCCAAGCTGCCGGGCGAGCGGATCGCGGTCATCACCGACCCCAACATGATCGCCATCGATCCGGCCGAGGCCCGCAAACCGGTGCAACTTCCCTCGCCGCAGGTCAACGCATCGTGGTCGCAGCCGGGCGGATCGCCCTCCAATAATCCCGGCCATCTCGTTTTCGGCGACCAACCGCATAAGGTTTGGGCGGCCGACGCCGGAACCGGCTCATCGTCGAGCGGGCGCTTGAGCGCGGTGCCGCTGGTCGCCGACGGCAAGGTCTATACGCTCGACGCGGGCGGCAGGGTGACCGCCTTCGCCGCTTCCAGCGGCGCGAAGGTTTGGTCGGCGAGCGTCACGCCCGAGAACGAAAAGTCGAAGGAAGGCTTCGGCGGCGGGCTCGCCATGGACGGCGGCCATCTTTACGCCGCGACGGGCTATGGCACGGTGGTGAGCCTCGACCCAAGCAACGGTTCGATTTTGTGGACCAAGCGGGTCGGCAAGCCGATCCGCAGCTCGCCGACCGCGGCCGGCGGCAAGATCTTTTTCGTCTCGACCGACAATATTCTCTATGCGCTCAGCGCTGCCGACGGACAGCAATTGTGGACGGCGCGCGGCTTGCCGCAGGCCGCCACGCTGCTCAGCAATGTCAGCCCCGCGGTCAGCGGCAGCATGGTGGTCGCGCCATTCCCGGCCGGCGACGTCGCCGCCTATGAGATCGGCGGCGGCAAGGCGGCGTGGAGCGATTCCTTGACGCGCTCGACCGACACCACCGCCGCCGGCATTCTCGGCGATCCGGCGCGACCGGTGATCGACCACGGCGTGGTGTTTGCGGTCAGCCATGGTGGCAAGATGATCGCAGCTTCGGAATCGACCGGCGAGCGGCTATGGACGCTCAATGTCGGCAGCACGCAGATGCCATGGATCGCCGGCGACACGGTTTATGTCGTCGATCTCGCCGGCAAGCTGGTCGCGATCGACCGCGCCGACGGCAAAGTCCGCTGGACCACGGATCTTCCCGCCAGTGGCCGATGGAACGGTCCGGTGCTTGCCGGCGGCAAGCTCTGGCTGGTGTCGGGCGGTGGCCTCTTGGTCGGGGCAGACGCGAGGACGGGCCAGCTTTCCTCTCAGGTCAATCTTGATACGAACGTATTCGTTTCGCCGGTCGTGGCCGGAGGACGCATGTATATCCTCGCCGACGACGCCGAACTGATTGCTCTCAATTGAGGCCCCCGCTAGAGGGGAGGGAGCATTCAGCGACGCCCGCGCAAGTCACACGGCATTAGAGCTACAATGTCCTTCACCGTCGCCATCGTCGGACGGCCGAATGTCGGCAAGTCCACCCTGTTCAACCGGCTGATCGGCAAGCAGCTGGCGCTGGTCGACGACCGGCCCGGTCTGACGCGCGACCGGCGCCAGGGCGAGACCGAGCTTGGGCGTTGCGCCGTCACCTTCATCGATACCGCTGGGCTGGAGCCGGGGGATGAGGGGCTCACCCCGCGCATGCGCCAGCAGACGGAAGCCGCGGTCGCCCAGGCCGATCTGGTGCTGTTCCTGATCGATGCGCGGGCGGGCGTGGTGCCGGCAGACCAGATTTTCGCCGACCTGGTGCGCGGCTCGGGCAAGCCGGTGATCCTCGCCGCCAATAAATGCGAGGGCCGCGCCGCGGAGCCAGGCCTGTACGACGCCTATTCGCTCGGTCTCGGCGAGCCGCTGCCGATCTCGGCAGAGCATGCGATCGGCATCGGCGAGGTCACCGAGATCATCGAGCAGGCCTGTCTCGCGCGCGAGGGAACGACGGAGATTGCCGACAGCGCTGCGATCGAGGCAGAGACACCGCACCCGTTGCGGATCGCCATCGTCGGGCGGCCGAATGTCGGCAAATCGACGCTCGTCAACGCCGTGCTCGGTGAGGAGCGCATGATCACCGGGCCCGAGGCGGGCATCACTCGCGACGCGATCGCGTCTCAGCTCGAATGGCAGGGCCGCTCGCTGTTGCTGTTCGATACCGCCGGGCTGCGGCGCAAGATGCGGGTGGAGGGACGCGCCGAGGAGCTTTCGGTCGGTGATGCGCT
This sequence comes from uncultured Alphaproteobacteria bacterium, assembly GCA_963798815.1. Classification (GTDB taxonomy): domain Bacteria; phylum Pseudomonadota; class Alphaproteobacteria; order Rhizobiales; family Methyloligellaceae; genus Methyloceanibacter. Next base: position 702,951 of record CAWCUW010000002.1, on the reverse strand, counting down.
AAAGGCGATCCGCTTTGCCGAGGTGGTGGTGTTGACGCTCGACGCCGAGCAACCGTTCGAAAAACAGGACTTGCAGATCGCCGATCTGATCGAGCAAGAGGGGCGGGCTCTGGTCATCGCCGTCAACAAATGGGACCTGGTGCGCGAGCGCGACAAGCGCCTCGCCGAGCTGCGCGAGAAATGCACCCGTCTGTTGCCGCAAATCAAGGGCGTGGCGCTGGTGCCGGTGTCGGCGATGACCGGGCAGGGGCTCGACCGGCTGATGCAGGCCGTGCTGGCTGCCGACGCATTGTGGAACCGCAGGCTGCCGACGCATGCGCTCAATCGCTGGCTGCAAGAAGCCGTCGATGCGCATCCGCCGCCGGCGGCGTCGGGACGGCGCATCAAGCTTCGCTATATGACGCAGGCGAACGCCCGGCCGCCGACCTTCGTGCTGTTCTGCTCGCGGCCAAAGGCGCTGCCCGACTCCTATTCGCGTTATCTGGTGAATGCGTTGCGCGAGAGCTTCGACATGCCGGGCGTGCCCATCAGGCTCAATCTGCGCAAGGGCGACAATCCTTATGCTCGAGGCAAGGCGTGATGAGCGGCGAGGGCGGGACGGAAGTCTATTTCTATCATCTGGAGCGGCGCTCGCTCGATCAGACGTTGCCGACGCTGCTGCAACGGTCGCTCAAGCGCGGTTGGCGCGCCGTGGTGCAGGCGGCGAGCGAGGAGCGAGTCGAAGCGCTGAACACCTTGCTGTGGACCTATGACGAGGAAAGCTTCCTGCCGCACGGCAGCGCGCGCGATGGGCACGCGGCCGCGCATCCCATCTATCTCACCGCGGGTGACGACAATCCCAATGCGGCGCAGGTGCGTTTCCTGGTCGACGGCGCGACGCTCGCCGATGCCTCGCCGTATGTCCGCGTCGCCTATGTGTTCGACGGCCATGACGCCGAAGCGGTTGCCCGTGCCCGCGTCGAGTGGCAGGCGGCGAAGGCGCGAGGCGATGCGGTCAGCTATTGGCAGCAGGATGCCGACGGGCACTGGCAGCAAAAGGCATGAAGCGAGCCCTTGATCCATGTCAGGAACGTCATGCCGCGCGGGGCTTTTGGCATCGCTTCACCTTAATCTTACCTTCGCGCCATTCGCCTTGTGGCTGTCATGCGCTGTCGCTATAAGCCGCAGATTCATTTGCATTGGAGGGATTGCTGGTAATGGCTAGCGAACGCACGCTTTCGATCATCAAGCCCGACGCGACGGAGCGAAATATCACTGGGCTGATTGTCGCGCGGCTCGAGGCTGCGGGCCTTCGCGTGATCGCGCAGAAGCGGGTGTGGTGGAAGAAGAAGGACGCCAGAAAGTTCTACGACATTCATAAGGACCAGCCTTTCTTCAAGGACCTCGTCGCCTTCATGACCTCGGGCCCGATCGTGCTGCAAGTGCTGGAAGGCGAGAACGCCATCGCCAGGAATCGCGAGGTGATGGGCGCGACCAATCCGGTCGATGCGGCTCCGGGCACGATCCGCAAGGATTTCGCCGTCAACTTGCAGCGAAATTCGGTGCATGGCTCGGATAGCCCCGAGACCGCCAAGCGCGAGATCGCGCTTTGCTTCAAGAAGGCCGAGATCGTCGGCTAGCCTTTCTTCTGCATAGGCCCTGGACGTAGACTGTTGGGGGCGACATCCTGTGCCAGCCTAGACGGCAGAAACGTGCTAGGAGCCCCCGCGTGAGTATCATCGAAACACGGCGCGAGCAGATTTTCCCCGTGCTCGATGCCGCACAGATCGAAACGGCCAAGCGTTTCGCGAGCGGCCCAGAGCGCACCTTCGCGCCGGGCGAGGTGGTGTTCGACGTCGGCGAGCGCAATGCGCCCGCCTGGCTCGTGCTCAAGGGTTCGATCGACGTCGTGCGACGCGACGGCCTCAAGCGCGAGACGCCGATCACCAGCCACGAGGTCGGACAAATCTCCGGCGAGGTGAGCCAGCTCGCTGGCCGCGATACGCTCGCTTGTGGCAGGGCCGGGGCCGAGGGCTGCACCGCATTGCCGTTCGACGCGGCGCATATCCGCGCGCTGATGATCGGTTCGGCGGAAGTCGGCGAGATCATCATGCGTGCCTTCATCCTGCGCCGGGTCGGGTTGATCGATGAGGGCGGCGCCGGCGCCGTGCTGGTGGGCATTCCCGGCACCGCGGACCTGACGCGGCTGCAGGACTTTCTCCGCCGCAACGGCTATCCCGTCATGGTGCTCGACGCCGCCAACGACGCGGAAGGCCGCGCCATGGTCGAGCGTCTCGGCGTGCCGCCATCGGACCTGCCGCTGATGCTCTGTCCCAACGGCACCATGCTGCGACGACCGAGCAATGCCGAAGCCGGGGTCTGTCTCGGCATCACGCCCGATCTCGATCCGGATCTGATCTATGACGTGGCGATCGTCGGCGCCGGCCCGGCCGGGCTCGCGGCGGCGGTCTACGCCGGCTCGGAAGGATTATCGGTGATCGTGCTCGATTCCCGCGCCTTCGGCGGCCAGGCCGGCGCTTCGTCGCGCATCGAGAATTATCTCGGCTTCCCCACTGGAATTTCCGGCATGGCGCTCGCCGGGCGGGCCTTCAATCAGGCACTGAAATTCGGCGTGGAAATCGCCATCCCGCTGCAAGTTTCCCATCTCGATTGCGGCCACGGCAATGGCCACGACAGCGACCCGTTCAAGCTCGAGCTGACCGACGGCGGCGCAGTGCGCGCCAAGACCGTGATCGTCGCCTCCGGCGCCGCCTACCGGCGCCCCCCAATCGCCAACCTGCCGGTGTTCGAAGGCGCGGGCGTCTCCTATTGGGCCTCGCCGGTCGAGGCGAAGCTCTGCGAGGGCGAAGAGATCGCCTTGGTCGGCGGCGGCAACTCGGCCGGACAGGCGGTCGTGTTCCTCGCGCCCAAGGTCAAGCGCCTGCATCTCATCATCCGCGGCGAGGGGCTTGAGTCTTCCATGTCGCGCTACCTGATCGAGCGCATCGACGCGCTGCCCAATGTGGAGCTGCATACGCAGACCGAAGTGGTGGCGCTCGAAGGCGACGAGACGACCGGCCTGACCGGCGCGGTATTTCGTGAGCGCACCACCGGCGAGACGCATGCGTGTTCCTTGCGGCATCTGTTCCTGTTCATCGGCGCCGATCCGAATGCCGATTGGCTCGATGGCTGCGTCTCCCTCGATGATAAGGGGTTTGTGTTGACGGGCGCGAAGTGCGCCGGCAGGCAGGGGCGTCCGGTGCTGCCGCTCGAAACCAGTCGGCCGGGTGTGTTCGCGATCGGTGACGTGCGAGCGGGCTCGACCAAGCGAGTCGCTGCGGCCGTGGGCGAGGGGGCCGCGGTGGTGGCGCAGATACACAGCGTGCTCGCCGTGGAATAGAAGGGGGCCGGGATCATGCGCAGGCGAGCGCGAGCCATTACCCTGCTTCTCGCAGTGCTGTCGGTGCCCCTTGTTGCCGGCGCGGAGGAGCAATCCAAGGACGGTGAACTTCGCGCGGCAAAGGCGCTCGAGACCATTCGCGGCGACCCGCTCGCCCTTTACGCCTTTCTCAAGCGCATGCCGAAAGGCGCCGACCTGCACAATCATCTCGACGGCGCGGTCTATGCCGAGACCTTCATCCGCGTCGGCGGCGAGGATGGGCTATGCGTCGATCCGGTCGCCAAGTCCTTCACCAAGTCGCAGCCGATCAAGTCTGGCGCCGAGCCCGAGCCGGTCTGCGAGGCGGGCGACGTCAAAGCCGCCGATGTTGCTAAGACGCAAAAGCTCTACGACGAGCTGGTGGATTCGTTCTCGATGCGTGGCTTCGCGCCGTCGGAGGGCGAGACCGGTCACGATCATTTCTTCGGCACCTTCGCCAAGTTCGGCGGGACCGACCCGCGCCATACCGGTGAATTTCTCGACGAGGTCTCGGCCCGGGCCGCGGCGCAGAACGAGCAATATCTGGAGCTGATGGAAACGCCGACCTGGAACCGGCTGAACACCATCACCAAGGATGTCGCCTGGCGCGAGGATCTGGCGGGCTTGCGCGCGGAGCTGCTCGCCAAGGGTCTGACCGATGACATTCCCGCCGGGCGCGCGTTCTGGGACCAGGCGGAAGCGACCCGCAATCAGCGCCAGCATTGCGGTGCGGCCGACGCCGCCCCCGGCTGCGCGGTGAAGACCCGCTACATCTATCAGGTGTTCCGCAATACGCCGAAGGAGCTGGTGTTCGCGCAGATGCTGTTCGGCTTCGAGCTTGCCTCGGCCGATCCGCGCATCGTCGCCATCAACTTCGTGGGCGGCGAGGATGAAGTCATCGCCATGGCCGACTATGCCGAGCAGATGCGCATGGTCGGCTTCCTGCGCGCGCTTTATCCCGACGTCCATGTCAGCCTGCATGCCGGGGAGCTGGCGCCCGGGCTGGTGCCGCCAGAGGGGCTCTGCTGCCATGTCAGGCTCGCCGTGGAACAGGCGCTGGCCGACCGCATCGGCCACGGCGTTGACGTGATGTACGAGGATCGGCCCTATGACCTGTTGAAGAACATGGCCGACAAGGGCGTGTTGGTCGAAACCAATCTCACCAGCAACAAGGCCATTCTTGGCGTCGAAGGCAAAACCCACCCCTTCGCCACCTATCGCAAATTCGGCGTGCCGGTCGCGCTGTCCACCGACGACGGGGGCGTTTCGCGCATCGATCTCACCCATGAATATGTCAGCGCGGTGGAGGCGTTCGCTCTCACCTATGCGGAACTCAAAGAGCTGGTGCGCAACAGCCTGGAATACAGCTTCCTGCCTGGGCCAAGCCTGTGGGACGACAAGGGCGCCTATCTGCGCGTGGTGCCGGACTGCCAAGCCGATACGCCGAGTCCCGGCGCGCCGTCGGCCGCTTGCGCCGCGTTCTTGCAGGCGAGCGAGAAGGCGCAACAGCAATGGGAGCTCGAGCGTCGCTTCAAGGCGTTCGAGGCGAGCCTGTGAGCCGCGTTGTTGGATGCCTTGTGTCGGCCGCAAAGCCCTGCTGCAATCCTCACCGCGAACGCGAGAGGGGTGAATGGAACGCCATCATGCGCTGCCCGTCTCTATCGGGGGCGGTTCTGCTGCTGGCCGCTTGGTCCGGTCCAGCGCGGGCCGATTGCCAAGCGCCGCCTTCGATCGACAATTGCCTCGTCGGTAGCTGGAAGCAGACTGGCGGCGGCGCCGCCGAATGGATGCGTCAGAACCTCAAAATGGCGCAACCGACCGCGGCGCCGAGCGACGGCACGCTGACGTTCAACGCCGACGGAACCTTCTCGACCTCCAAGGTCGACAGCAAGGCCGAAGTCACCGCCCCTGGCACCTCGATGCACGCGACGGGCCAGATGAGTGCGCAAGCGAGTGGGACGTGGTCGGCCGCAAGCGGCACGCTTACGCTCTGCATGACCTCCGTCGACTCGAAGGGCACCATCGAGCTCGAAGGGCCCGGAGGCAAGAAGATGAAAATGGCTATGCCGCAGATGCAGCCCGCCAACACGTCGATGGCTTACACCTGTGCCGGCGCCGCGCTATCGACCACCCAGCCGATGCCCAAGAACACCACGATGACGACGAACTACGCGCGCGTGCCCTGAGCGCCCGCGGTTAGCTTAGCGCGCGGATGCGGAAGGGCAGGCCGCCTTTGGGGCAGAGCGTCACCGTCGCGTGGATCTTCGCCGGCACCGGCCCCGCATATTCCGGGGTGAAGCGGCGCAGGAGCTGCACCAGAGCCAGCGTGTTCTCGATCTGCGACAGCGCGCCGCCGATGCAGGCGCGCTTGCCGGCGGCGAATGGCAGGTAGCTGTACTTGACGCGCTTCTTGGCGCGCTCCGGCGCGAACCGCTCCGGGTCGAACTTCTCGGGCTCTTCCCAATATTTCGGGCTGTGATGCATCACATAGGTGCAGATCACCGCCTTGTCGCCTTTGCGAATCTGGTGGCCTTCGATCACGTCGTCATCGGCGGCGATGCGGATCAGACCCCAGATGGGCGGGAACAGGCGCATGGTCTCCTGGATCACCATGCGGGTGAAGCCAAGCTGCTGGACCTCGTTCCACACCGGGTCGCGATCGCCGCAAACGGCGTGCGCCTCCGCCCTGATGCGCTCCAGCGCCTCAGGATGCTGCGAGAGGAGGTAAAGCGACCAGGCCAGCGTGAGCGCGGTGGTCTCGGTGCCGGCCCATAGATATTGCTTCATCTCATCGACCACCTGCTGGCGATCGAATTCGGGGAAGCTCGGATCGGCCTCCGCCGCCTCGAGCATCTTCAGCAGCGTTTTGTCGCGATGGTCGACGATATTGGCGCCGATCACGGTCTCGGGGATCTCGCCCCAAATCTCCATGGCCTTCGCCGTATCTTCGTCGGTGATCTCCGTGAGCTCGCCGTGCATCTTCTTCAGGCGAATGGATTTGTGGTTCATCACGTCGGTGTAGGTCTTGACCTGTCCGAAGATGAAATGCGGGTTGAACGGCATCTCGCGGTCGAACAGTGCCTTGCACACCATCTCGGCGGCAAGCGTCCAGGTCTCCTCCACCATCTCGATGGTCTCGCCGGTCGAGGCGAATTTCGCCCAGCGCGCCATCTTCGAGTTGATCGCCGACATCAGATAGGGGAAGTACTCCTCGAACATGCCCGGATGGAACGCGCCCTGCTGCGGCGCGCGAATCTTCTGCCAGAGCGCGCCGTCGACGGTGATCATGCTCTTGCCGAAGATGGGACGCAGCCCGTCGAAATATTTGACGTAGTTGTCGGCATTGTCGACGAGCACGCGTTGCGCGTGCGCCGGCTCCGAAAGAATCACGATGCGGTGGTTCTTGAGGTTGATGGGGATCACGCCGCCGTATTTCTCGCTGAGCCAGGAGAGAACCTGCATAGGGTTCTCCTGGGTCAAGAGCGATGACAGCTTGAACCAGATGCTCTGCTCTTCGCCGAGCCCGTGCGATGGAGAATAGGCGACTGTCATATCAGCCATTTACGCCTTTGCCCCTTGTCCCTGCCGTTGATCGCGGGGGCGGAATAGGCCGTATCGGCCGCCCGCGCGACGCTCGCGGTTTCGGCAGGCAGGCCCGGATTTACCTCGATTTAGGCCAGTCTCTAGCATCCGGCCGTCGGCATTGTCCATCTTTGGCACGCGCACATCTTGCGGTGCGACATGCCGCCCCGTCCAGGCCCCAATCTTACGGCCGTTAACAGTTTCAATCAAAGCGCTTCGTCAAAAGGCGGCGAAAACAGCGGGGTCTGCTCTCTGACCTGTGTCATTCCCACCACATGCTCGCCTTCGACGCGTGCTTCGCCGGAGGCGACCAGGCGGAGCGCGAGCGGATAGAGGCGGTGCTCGGCCTGAAGCACGCGCGCGGCGAGGTCGTCGGCCGAATCGCCCGGCAGCACGGCGACGGCGGCTTGCGCCACGATCGGCCCCGTATCCATCTCCGGCCGCACGAAGTGCACGGTGCAGCCGGTGATCTTCACCCCCTCATCCAGAACGCGAGCATGCGTGTGCAAGCCTCTGAACGCGGGCAATAGCGAGGGATGGATATTGAGATGGCGATTCCACCAGCTGCGCACGAAGCTTTCGCTATGCAGCCGCAGGAAGCCGGCGTTGCAAAGCAGCTCGACGCCGGCGTCCTTCAGCGCCTGGTCGAGGGCCTGGTCGAAGGCTTCGCGCGAGGCGAAACCCTTGTGGTCGATGGTCACGCCGGGAATGAAATCGGCCTCGGCCCGCAGCAAGCCTTGCGCGCATGGCACGTTGGAAATCACCGCAACGATCTTGGCGGGATAGTCAGGGTGCCTGGCCGCGTCGATCAGAGCCTGGAGATTCGAGCCCCGGCCCGAGATCAGCACGCCGACGCGCTTCTTGGTCACGTTGCGCTCCCGGCGAGCGTGCCTTGGTAGCGAATGGGCTCGCCGCGTTTCCGCGCGACGATGGCGCCGATCTCCATTGCTTGCTTGCCGAGATGCTTGCGCGCGCGCACGACATCGCCTGGGCTGACGACGACGATCATGCCGATGCCGCAATTGAACGTGCGCAGCATCTCCGCTTGATCCAAGCGTGACTCCAGCATGAGCCAGGCGAACACCGCCGGCAAAGCGAACGCGCCGAGGTCGATCTCGGCGGCAAGACCCTTCGGCAGCACGCGCGGGATGTTGTCGGTAAGACCGCCGCCGGTGATATGCGCGAGCGCCTTGACGGCTCCCGTTCCGCGAATCGTCTCAAGGATCTGCCGGACATAGATGCGGGTCGGGGTGAGCAGTGCCGCGCCGAGCGAGGTGCCGGGTGCGAACGGCGCGGGATCGCTCCAGTCCAGCCCCGTCTCCTTGACCGCGCGGCGCACCAGCGAGAAGCCGTTGGCATGCACGCCGGAGGAGGGGAGCGCGAGAATGACGTCACCCGCGGCAATGTCTTTGCGCGGCAGCAGCGCCTTGCGCTCGACCGCGCCGACGGCAAAGCCGGCGAGATCGTAGTCGCCCGGCGCATAGACGCCCGGCATCTCCGCGGTCTCGCCGCCGATCAGCGCGGCGCCGGCTTCCTTGCAGCCTTTGGCGACGCTGCCGATCACCGATTTGGCCACGCCGAGATCGAGTTTACCGGTGGCGAAATAGTCGAGAAAGAACAGCGGCTCGGCGCCCTGCACGACGATGTCGTTGACGTTCATGGCGACGAGGTCGATGCCGATGCCGTCATGAATGCCGGTTTCGATGGCGAGCTTGAGCTTGGTGCCGACACCGTCGGTGGCGGCGACCAGCACCGGGTCCTTGAAGCCGCACGCCTTGAGGTCGAACAGGCCGCCGAAGCCGCCGATGCCGCCCAGCAGGCCGGCGCGTTTCGTCTTCGCCGCCAGCGGCCCGATCGCCTCGACCAGCGCATTGCCTGCGTCGATATCGACGCCCGCGTCGCGATAGGTCAGTCTAGATTTGGGCTTGGAGGTGGCGGGCACCGGACCACTCGGGGCGGGAGAAGCAGGCGATCTCGGCATAACAATCGTGCCGAGCGAGGCCCGTCAAGGCGCAAAAGGCCGTGGGTCCGCCACATTCGCAGGGTTTACCCCAAGGCTCGGCTTCGGCACCCTGATGTCCGGGTTAGGTGCGGTAATTTCGCCATGGCGTGGTTTTGGTGGAAGCGTTGGTCACGAGCTGCGAGCGTCGCCTTGGCGCTGCTTGCCGGGGCCGCCCTTGTGGCCGGCGCGCAGGCTGCCGACAGCCTTTACGAGGTCGCCAAGATCTCGGTCGACATCACCGCCAAGGATGCCGTGGCCGCGCGCGATCAGGGCATGGCCGAAGCGCAGATGCGCGCGGTCAAGACGGTGTTGCAACGGCTCTTGCCCTTGAGCGCGCAGGACCAGCTTCCCGAGTTCAGCCCGGAGGACGTCGAGGGCTTGGTCAACGGCGTGTCGATCCGCTCGGAGCAGAACTCGACGACGCGCTACATCGCCACGCTCGATGTCAGCATCAACGAGCCGGGCATCAAGAAGCTGCTCCAAGACCAGGCCATCCCGTATAGCGAGGCGCGAGCCGCCTCGATCTCGATCCTGCCGCTGGTGATCGCCGGCGGCAGCGTCACGAGTGAAGGCGGCGAAGGCTGGCGCCAGGCTTTTGAGCAGCTCGACCTCGCGCATAGCGCGACGCCGGCCACCATCCTGCGGGCGCGGTCGGGACTCAGCCTCGATACCGTCAAGGCGGTGCTTGCCGGCGACGCCCAGGCCCTCGCCAGCATGCAAGCCGAATATGGCTATGGGCCGCTGGTTCTCGCCGTGGGCGAAACAGCCAACGGCGAGTTCGTCACACGGCTGGCCGGAACCGACAGCGTTGGCGCGATCAACTTCGGGCGCAGCGACAAGCTTTCCGCCGACTCGCGCACCGTCGCGCGCGAGGCCGCGGCGATCGCCTTCGGCATTATCGAGAATCGCTGGAAGGTCTCGCAAGCCCCCGAGGCGCCGGCAACGGCAGTCAAATATGAAGAGGGGGCCGGCGCGCCTGCCCCGGAGCAAGACGCCGCGCCCAAGGGCGAAGTCCCTCGCAATGTCGTGGCCCAGGTCGAGTTCTCGAGCCTCAAGGATTGGCAGGATATTCGCGGGCGGCTGATGAACGTCGCCGGCATCGAGGCGCTCGAGGTCAATACCCTGTCGGCGCGGGCGGCCTTGGTAACCTTCGACTATGCGGGCTCGCTCGGACACCTTCAGCAGGTTCTCGGGCAAAACGGCTTTGAATTCGGCGACAGGGAGGGGACCTTTGTGCTCCGTTCGCGCTAGGGTTGGTGCCGGCGCCGGCCGTCACACCTTGGCCTCGAATCTGCTAAAATGCGGGTGCGGAGGGTCAAGCGGGCGCGAGCCCCGCGAAAGCCTCCGGGAGGAGCGGACGTGAATATCCCCAATAGCATCACGCTGGGACGGCTCGTGCTGGTTCCGCTGGTCGTCTGGTTGATCATCGACCATGAGATGCAGGCGGCCTTCCTGCTGTTCTTGCTCGCCGGACTGTCCGACGCGGCAGATGGCTACCTCGCCAAGCGCTATGGCTGGAACAGCGAGCTCGGTGCCTATCTCGACCCGATCGCCGACAAGGCGCTGCTGGTCAGCATTTATGTGACGCTGGGTTTCGCCGGTCACTTGCCCGTGTGGCTGGTGATCGCGGTGGTGAGCCGCGATATCCTCATCGTCGGCGCCGTGGTGCTGTCCTGGATGCTGTCGCGGCCGCTCAGCATGCAGCCGCTGCTGGTCAGCAAGGCGAACACGCTCTCGCAGATCGTGCTGGCGGGGCTGGTGCTCGCCGAGCTCGGGCTTGGCCTCGGGCTACATGCCCTGGTGAACCTACTCGTCTGGGTGACCGGCGCGCTGACCATCATTTCCGCCGCGGCCTATTTCTGGGGGTGGCTGCGGCACATGGCGAGCTACGAGCCGGCGCCCCAACCGCTGCCGCCGCGTCAGCGCCAAGCCCCCGGTGCCGAACCACCGCAACGCTCGCGGATCAGGGCTTCGTGACAGTCGCCCAGCTCACGCTCGACTTGCCCCACCGCGCGGCGCTTGGCGCCGAGGATTTCCTTGTCAGCGACTGCAATCTTGCGGCGGTCAGGCTGGTCGACGCCTGGCCGGATTGGCGGAACCACGTGCAGCTGTTGATCGGCCCCGAAGCGAGCGGCAAGACGCATCTCGCGCGGGTATGGCAAGCGCTGTCGGGGGCGCAGGCGCTCGCGCCGGAGACCCTGATGATGTCATTCCTCGATGCCTTGGCCGTGGGGACGCCGTTGGTGGTCGAGGATGCCGACCGCCTCGCCTACGATGAGAAGGCCCTATTCCATCTGTTGAACCTGGCGCGGGAGAAGGGGCTCTTTGTTTTGATCACGGCGGAGAACGTGCCGAGCCGATGGGGCCTCGCGCTGCCCGACCTCAAATCGCGGCTGAACGCGGTCCCGGCCGTCGAGATCGGCACACCCGATGAGGCGCTCATCCGCACTGTGCTGCTCAAGCATTTCACCGACCGCCAGCTCGATATCGAACCGAAAGTGCTGACCTATCTCGCGCTGCACGTGGACCGCTCGCTGGCCGCGGCCGCTGCCGCGGTTGCGGCGGTCGATCGCGTGGCGCTAGCCTCGGGCCGCAAGATCAGCCGCCAACTCGTCATCGAGGCGCTCGCGGCGTCCGGGCTGCCCGAATGAAACGTCCGGCCGGAGCGAAGCGGACGGTTGGCTCGCGACGTAACGCAAGTGATACAATTCGTGGAGTAACATCCATCACGGAGCGCGGCGCTGCGGCGGTAGACGTCAAAAAACTTATAGTTAACAAGAGGTTATCGATGAGTTCGCCAGAGAGGGTCGACCGGCTCGAACCCAGTCCGGGGATCGCCGCCTTCGGACCGAGCCGTTTTTTCAATCGCGAGCTGTCCTGGCTTCAGTTCAATCAAAGGGTGCTGGAGGAAGCCGAGAACGAGCGCCACCCGCTGCTCGAGCGCTTGCGCTTCTTGTCGATCTCCGCCTCGAACCTCGACGAGTTCTACATGGTCCGCGTGGCGGGCCTGCGCGGTCAGGTGTTGGCCGGCATCGAAACGCCGAGCGAGGACGGTCTTACGCCCGCCGAGCAGCTCGACCGCATCAACCGCGCCGTTGCCGAGTTGACCGCGAAGCAGCAGGAATGCTGGGTCACGCTGGAGGCACTGCTCGCCGAGGCCGGCATTCATGTGTTGAGCGCCGACCAGCTTTCCGATCATGAGCGCGAATGGCTGGAGGCGCATTTTCTCGATCACATCTTCCCGGTGTTGACGCCGATCGCGGTCGATCCCGCCCATCCCTTTCCGTTTATCGCCAATTTCGGCTTCACCCTTGGGCTCGAGCTGGTGCGCGAAGGCTCGCTCAAGGCCATGCACGCGCTGATGCCGATTCCGCCGCAGCTCGACCGCTTCATTCGTTTGCCAAGCAAGGGCGAAGGCAAGGAGCCGATCCGCTTCATCAGGCTGGAGACAGTGGTGGCGATCTTCGTCTCGCGCCTGTTTCCCGGCTATCGGGTCAGGAGCCAAGGCGCGTTCCGGGTGCTGCGCGACAGTGACATCGAGGTGCAGGAGGAAGCGGAAGATCTGGTGCGGCTGTTCGAGTCTGCATTGAAGCGCCGCCGGCGCGGCTCGGTCATCAGGCTCGAGATCGAGGCGTCGATGCCGTCGCGGCTGCAGCGCTTCGTGATGCAGGAACTGAAGGTCTCCGAGCGCGAGAGTTTCGTGCAGAAAGGCCTGATTGGGCTCGAGACCACCAACCAGCTGATCGTCGCCGACCGGCCGGACCTCAAGTTCCAGCCCTTCGTCAGCCGTTTCCCCGAGCGCATCCGCGAGCATCACGGCGATTGCTTCGCGGCCATTCGCAAGAAGGACATCGTCGTCCATCACCCTTACGAGTCGTTCGACGTCGTGTTGCAATTCCTGAAGCAGGCGACAGCCGATCCCGACGTGGTCGCGATCAAATGGACGCTGTATCGCACCAGCAAGGGATCGCCGATCATCGATGCGCTGAAAGACGCCGCCGAGGCCGGTAAGTCGGTCACCGCCGTGGTCGAGCTCAAGGCCCGCTTCGACGAGGAGGCCAACATCAAATGGGCGCGCGATCTTGAAAGCGCCGGTGTCCAGGTGGTCTATGGTTTCCTCGAGCTCAAGACCCACGCAAAGCTCAGCCAGATCGTCCGGCGCGAGCGGGGCGAGCTCGTTACCTATTGCCACGTCGGCACCGGCAACTACCATCCGGTCACGGCCAAGATCTATACCGACCTGTCCTTCTTCACCGCCGACCGCTCCATCGGCCACGACCTGTCGCGCATCTTCAACTATGTCACGGGCTATGCCGAGCCGGCCGAGCTTGAGGTCATGGCGGTGTCGCCGCATGGCATCAGGGCGCGCATCCTCGACCATATCCGCGAGGAAATGTACCACGCCAAGGCCGGACGTCCGGCGGCGATCTGGATGAAGATGAACTCGCTGGTCGACGGCGAGATCATCGACGCGCTCTACGAGGCGGGCCGCGCGGGGGTGGAGATCGACCTGGTGGTGCGCGGTATTTGCTGCCTGCGCCCGGGCGTGCCCGGTCTTTCGGAAAATATCCATGTGAAGAGCATCGTTGGCCGATTCCTGGAACATTCGCGCATTTATTGCTTTGGCGCCGGCCACGGCCTTCCGAATCGCAAGGCGGTGGTCTATATCAGCTCCGCCGACATGATGCCGCGCAATCTCGACCGCCGCGTGGAGGCCATGGTGCCGATCAAGAACCCCACGGTGCACGAGCAGATTCTCGATCAGATCATGGTCGCGAACATGCGGGACAATTTGCAGAGCTGGCGGGTGCGGCCCGATGGCACCTCAGAGCGGCTCTATCCCGGAGAGGACCAGGAACCGTTCAGCGCCCAGGATTATTTCATGACCAATCCGAGCCTGTCCGGCCGCGGCACGTCTCTGCCAGAGAACATGCCGCCGCGCTTCACACGCCTGGTCGAGACCAGCTAGGCCACGCTTGATGCCATGGTGTTGAAAAGCGATCGAACTCCCGTTGCGGTCGTCGATATCGGCTCGAACTCGGTGCGGCTGATCGTCTACGAGGATGCCGGCCGCGCACCGGCCCCGTTGTTCAACGAGAAGGTGCTGTGCGGTCTCGGCCGCTCGGTTTTCACCACCGGCAAGCTGGCGCCGGACGCGGTGAAGCGAGCCCTGCGGGCGCTCAGGCGCTTCCGGGCGCTGATCGATCAACTCAGCGTTCCGCATGTCGAGGTGATCGCCACGGCGGCGGCGCGCGAGGCCGACAACGGCCCCGATTTCATCGCGCAAGCCGAACGCATTATCGGCCAAGAGATCACCGTGCTGTCCGGCACGAGGGAAGCCGAGCTTGCCGCGCTCGGTGTCGTCTCCGGCATTCACGCGGCCGACGGCTTTGCCGGCGATCTCGGCGGCGGCAGCCTGGAGTTGATCGATGTGCGCGGCGGCAGGCTGTCCGACGCCTCCACCCTTCCGCTCGGCGGCTTGCGGCTGATCGATGCCTCGGGCGGTAACCTGAAAAAGGCGCGTGACATTGTCGATGCCGAGCTTGCCAAGGTCGACTGGCTGGAGAAGGGCAGGGGACGCGACTTCTACGCCATCGGCGGCACCTGGCGGGCGCTGGCGCGGCTGCACATGACGCAGACCAATTATCCGTTGAGCGTCATGCACAACTACCGGATCGCCGCCGACGATGCGCTGCGCTTTTCGGCCCTGCTCGATCACCAATCGCAAAGCTCGCTCGCCGGCATCCGCGACATCTCGAGCGCCCGGCGCGAGACGGTTCCCTATGGCGCGTTGGTGCTGGAACGGCTGATCAAGCAGATGAAGCCGCGCTCGGTCGTGGTCTCGGTGCTCGGCATTCGCGAAGGCCTGCTCTACAGCCTGCTCAGCGAGGAGGAGAAGCGCAAAGACCCGCTGATCGCCGCGTGCGATGACATCGCGCGGAGATGGTCGCGGTCGATCGACAGCGCTTACGAGCTGTGTTTTTGGACCGATGCGCTGTTCAGAGCGCCGGGTCCGATCGAAACGCCGGAGCAGAGGCGGCTGCGGCACGCGGCATGCCTGCTCTCGGATGTTGGCTGGCGTGCGCATCCCGATTATCGCGGCATTCAGAGCCTCAATCTGGTGGCGCATGGCACCTTCGTCGGCGTCGACCATCCAGGCCGGGCGTTTCTCGCGCTCACCGTCTATTACCGCAACGAGGGATTGGTGAAGGACGAGCTGAGCCAGAGGCTGATCGAGCTGGTCGACAAGGACATGCTGAAGCGCGCCCGCATTCTGGGCGCCGCCTTCCGCGCCGCGCATATGGTGTCGGCGGCGATGCCCGGCGTCTTGACCAACACGCCGGTCACTTATGAGGGCAATCGGCTGGTCTGGACCCTGCCGGACCCCTATTCCAATCTCGAGGGCGAGCGGGTCGAGCGCCGTTTCAAGGACTTGGCGAACCTGCTCGACCGCGAGCCGGAGATCAGGGTGGGCTCGGCGTTTCAGCTAGCGGCGGGCTGACTGGCCGATGGATAATAGCCTGGTCATGGCCGGGCTTGTCCCGGCCATCCACGCCCTTACATTTGCGCGTTGAAGTTCGTGGATGCCCGGCACAAGGCCGGGCATGACCAGCTTTTTTCAGTTGCTTTCCGGTCCGCTCCAACGCTTTCAATTGTTGCATGGCAGACGATCCCTATTCCATCCTTGGCGTGGCGAAGACGGCCAGCGCCGCCGATATCACCAAGGCCTACCGCAAGCTCGCCAAGAAGCTGCATCCCGATCTCAATCCGGGCGACAAGGCGGCGGAGGAGAAGTTCAAGCAGATCACGGCCGCTTACGACATCGTCGGCGATGAGGAGAAACGCGGGCGCTACGACCGCGGCGAGATCGACGCGGGCGGCCAAGAGCGGCCGCAGCAGCGCTACTACCGCGAATATGCCGGCGGTGAGGAGGGCGCGCGCTATCGCTCGAGCGCGGGCTACGAGGACATCGGCGCGTTCAGCGATCTGTTCGGCGATTTGTTCGGCGAGCGGGGAGGCACGCGCGGAGGCGCCGGGGGGAGGCGCTTCTCGATGCGCGGGCAGGACGCACAATATCGCCTCGACGTCGACTTCCTCGACGCGGTCAACGGCACCAAGACGCGCATTACCCTGCCTGATGGCGGCACGCTCGACGTCACCATCCCGCCGGGCGTCACCGATGGCCAGGTGCTCCGGCTGAAGGGCAAGGGCAATCCCGGCATGGGCGAAGGCGGACCCGGCGACGCGCTGATCGAGATTACCGTAAGGCCGCATCCGGCGTTCAAGCGCGAGGGCGACGATATTCTTGTCGACGTGCCGATCACGCTCGACGAGGCGGTGCTCGGCGGCAAGGTCGAGGTGCCGACGGTCACCGGGCGCGTGTTCGCTACCGTGCCGCCGGGCTCGAACACCGGGCAGACGCTGCGGCTGAAAGGCCGCGGGGTGAAGCGAGGCGCCGCGGCCGGAGATCAACTCGTCAGGCTCAGCGTAGTGATGCCCGAGCGCGTCGATGACGAGCTCAAGGCCTTTGCCGAGAAATGGCGCGAGAGCCACCGCTACGATCCGAGACGGAAGCTGAAGGAGCAGGCCTGATGCTGACCGAGCGCGACGTCGTTCAGCGCGTGCAACACCTGACCGTCACGCGGCTCAGGGTGTGGGTCGCGCAAGGCTGGATCAAGCCGGCCGACAGGGCGGCGCAGAGCTACTCGGAGGCCGATCTCGCCCGGGCGGCGCTGATCTGCGATCTGGAGGACCAGCTCGGCTTCGCCGAGGAGGACGTGCCGGTGCTGCTCAACCTGATCGATCAGATCCACGGGCTGCGCTCGCGGCTGAGCGGCCTGCTTGACGCGCTGGAAGAGCTGCCGCCCGACATCCGCGCCGTGGTGAAGATGCGCATCACCAGAAGCGGGGAAGGCGCAGACTGATGAGGTCGCTTGGCGGGGCGATCCTGTTTCTGCTGGCCGTGGCGGCGTTGACCTTCTTGAGCGTGCGCTTCGGGCTCGGCCGGCTACCGGGCGATCTGGTCATCGATCGCGGCGGGGTCGTCATCTATGCGCCGATCACCACCGCGGTCATCGTCAGCGTGCTGCTAAGCCTCGTCCTTTGGCTTTTCCGCCGCCGTTAGCGCGTCAGGCGCCAGCACGGTCACCTCGCCCTTCTGAATGGCGAGTGCAAGCTCGCCCCGCTTCAACGCCAGCGCATCGTCGCCGAACAGCTTCTTGCGCCAGCCGCGCAACACGGCGACGTCGGTCGCGTCGGAGCGGGCGATCTCTTCAAGCTCGTCGCTGGTGGCGATCAGCTTCGGCGCCACGCCGTGGCGGCCGGCGGTGGCCTTCAGCAGCACGCGCAACAGATCGACCACGGCCTGCGCCTCCGGCGGCATCGGCTCGCCCCGCTCGATCGGCGGGATGGTCTTGGGATCGCGCTCCAGTCCTTTGCCTACCGCCTCGAGCACGGCGCGGCCGCGCATCGAGCGGGCGAAGCCGTTATGCAGCGTGCGCAACGAGCCGAGATCCTCGACCGAGCGGGGCGCCTGGCTGGCGATGTCGTAAAGCGCCTCGTCCTTCAAGATGCGCGCGCGCGGCACGTCTTGGCTTTGCGCCTCGCGCTCGCGCCAAGCGGCCAGCTCCATCAGCACGGCAAGCGCCTTCGGCGTCTTGATGCGCATCTTGAGCCGGCGCCAAGCCTGCTCGGGATGCAGCTCATAGGTGGCCGGATCGGTGAGCACCGCCATCTCCTCGTTGAGCCAGCTCGCCCGCTCGGATTTGTCGAGCTGCGCGCGCAGTTTGGGATAGAGGTCGCGGAGATACTGCACGTCGCCGAGGGCATAAGTGAGCTGGCGGTCGGAGAGGGGGCGACGGCTCCAATCGGTGAAGCGCGAGGTCTTATCCAGATTGCGGTTCAACAACCGCTTCACCAACATCGAATAGCTCACCGCTTCGCCGAAGCCGCAAACCATGGCGGCAACCTGTGTGTCGAAGATGGGATGCGGGATGACGCGCGCGAGATGATGGACGATTTCAACGTCTTGTCGCGCCGAGTGAAATACCTTCAGCACCCGCTCGTTCACCATCAGCTCGAAGAACGGCGTCAGATCGAGGCCGGGCGCCAGCGAGTCGATCAGCACTTCGGTGCCGTCGGCCGCCATTTGAATCAGGCAGAGCCGCGGCCAGAACGTCTGCTCGCGCATGAATTCGGTGTCGACCGCGACGAAGGACGCGCTGCCTAGCCGCGAGCAGGCTTCCGCCAACTCGTCATTGCGAGCGATCAGGTTCATGGAGGGCGGGTATATCCTAAGCGCGCGCGCGAGGCCAAGGGCGCTCAGGCTCAAATATTCGGCATTCCCGTCCGATCCTGTAGGCTCTGGCCCTGCGGCTGGTCGCGACCGACCAGCCGTTCGTCCTCAGAGTTTCGCTTGTTGCACCAGGGGTTTCGCCAGGATGTGCTGCGCGGCGCTCGGCATGACGCGATCCACAGCATGATGCGACTGCCAGAGTGAGGACATCAGGGAGACGAGTGTGACAACGCCGGCTACCGCCCAGGCCGCAAGCGGCAGACGGGTGCGCACGGGGAGCTTTCCGGGGGTATGTAGCATGTTCAGGTCCCTCATTTGCCTTTGCTACCACAACGCCTTCGGGTCCGCCTTCGTTCCCGCAAAGTGTTAACGCGGAACGGCGTCGGGTTCGCCGCCGGGTGTGCCCGGAGGGGGAATCACCTCCTCGTCGTGCCCTGCGTCAGGGTTCGGCGCCTCGGTGTGGATGCCTTCATCGCCGGTCGGCGGCGGGGTGATAACGCCGTTATGCTCGACGGGCGGCGGCGTCAGCGCGTCGTCATCGGCGCCGGGCGGGTCCTCGCCTTGCGGCGCCACCTGTTCGGGCGGAGCGGCAAGCGCGTGGTCGGCAGAGAGCGAGGGAGCGAGCAGCATGAATGCCGCCAACACGGCGATGCGATTGCGGAATTGCGGCATGGCATTTCTCCTGGACAAAAAGTTTCAGGAGAAACCAGGGGGAGAAGGGCATCGTTCCCTGTTAAGGCTTTGGCTTGCTTGACAAGGGCCGGGCTCCCATGCGCTGTTCCGCGCGATTTCGGACATCCGCTCCACCCGTTGGCTTAGGCTCGCCATTCAGCCATGCACGATTATCGAACTCATACTTGCGGCGCGCTGCGCAAACAGGATGTCGGCAAGACGGTGAGGCTGTCGGGCTGGGTCCACCGCGTGCGCGATCACGGCGGGCTGCTGTTCATCGATCTGCGCGACCATTACGGCTTGACCCAGGCCGTGGCCGATCCGCAGTCGCCCGCCTTCAAGGAGGCGGAGCGGTTGAAGCCCGAATGGGTGGTGCGGATCGACGGCGAGGTGGTCGCCCGCACGCCGGAGACGGTCAATCCCAACCTGCCGACCGGCGAGGTCGAGGTCAGGATCAAGAGCCTCGAGGTGCTGTCCGAAGCCAAGGAGCTGCCGCTGCCGGTGTTCGGCGAGCCCGAGTACCCCGAGGATACGCGGCTCAGATATCGCTTCCTCGATCTCCGGCGCGAGAAGCTGCACGCCAATATCATGAAGCGGCAAGACATCATCTGGTCGCTGCGCCAGCGCATGCGCGAGGCGGGGTTCTTCGAGTTCCAGACGCCGATCCTCACCGCTTCGTCGCCGGAAGGCGCGCGCGATTATCTGGTGCCGAGCCGCGTGCATCCCGGCAAGTTCTACGCGCTGCCGCAGGCGCCGCAGCAATTCAAGCAGCTCAGCATGATCGCCGGCTTCGACCGCTATTTCCAGATCGCGCCCTGCTTTCGCGACGAGGACGCCCGCGCCGACCGCTCGCCGGGCGAGTTCTATCAGCTCGATCTGGAGATGAGCTTCGTTACGCAGGAGGACGTGTTCAATACGGTCGAGCCGATCCTGCGAGGGTTGTTCGAGGAGTTCGGCGGCGGCAAGCCGGTGACGCAAAAATTCCCGCGCATCCCTTATGCCGAAGCGATGCGGAAATACGGCACCGACAAGCCCGACCTGCGCAATCCGATCGAGATGGCCGACGTGACCGAGCATTTTCGCGGCTCGGGCTTCAAGCTGTTCGCCGGCATGATCGAGATGGACGCCAATACGCGCATCTGGGCAATCCCGGCGAAGGGCGGCGGCTCGCGCGCCTTTTGCGATCGCATGAATGGCTGGGCGCAGGCCGAGGGACAGCCGGGCCTCGGCTATATCTTCTTCCGCGAGGGCGAAGGCGCAGGCCCCGTCGCCAAGAATATCGGACCCGAGCGGACCGAAGCCATCAAATCGCAGCTCAAGCTTGCCGACGGCGATGCCGTGTTCTTCGTGGCGGGGCTGCCGAAGGAATTCGCCGCCTTTGCCGGCCAGGCGCGGGTGAAGATCGGCGACGAGCTCGGTCTCACGCAGAAGGAGCAGTTCGCCTTTTGCTGGATCGTCGATTTCCCGATGTATGAGTGGAACGAGGAGGAGGGGAAGATCGACTTCTCGCACAATCCCTTCTCCATGCCGCAAGGCGGCCTCGAGGCGCTGGAGACGATGGAGCCGGAGGACATCCTCGCTTACCAATATGACGTGGTCTGCAACGGGGTGGAGCTCTCCTCGGGCGCGATCCGGAACCACAAGCCGGAGATCATGGAGAAGGCGTTCGCCATCGCCGGCTATCCGAAAGAGGAGCTGGAGCAGCGCTTCGGCGGCATGCTGAGGGCCCTGCAATACGGCGCGCCGCCCCATGGCGGCATCGCGCCCGGCATCGACCGCATGGTCATGCTGCTCTGCGGCGAGGAGAATTTGCGGCAGGTCGTGATGTTCCCGATGAACCAGCAGGCGGAAGACCTGCTGATGGGTGCGCCGTCCGAGGTGTCAACTAAGCAACTGAAGGAATTGCACATTCGGGTCGTCCCGCCGCCCAAGGGTTGATTGTGACAGCGTCCTTAAGGCGCGGCTTTTGCTCACTCCAACTGTTGCCCAAATGCCGAGTCATTCCTTACCCTTGGCGTCGGTCGCTTAAACCGGGACGATAACCAAAATGGCGATGGGAGGGGCGGGCATGCACAAGATCATCTTCACGCGCGTCATCGCGCTCGGCGCGTGTGCTGCGTTCTGCCTTTGCGCGGTTCCGCAGGCCGCTGTTGCCGCCGCGCTCAACACCGCCAATTTCGTCGCAGCTTGCGCCGCCGACGAGAACGTCACCGAGGACCCCGGCTTCGAGGACGGCAAGGTTACGCCGAAGGCCTATTGCGAATGCGTCGCGGCCGAGCTCGTGAAGAACAAGCTGAGCCAGGCCGATGTCGACATGCTGACCAAGATGCATAAGGACGACATCAGCGACAACGACGCCGAGAACTACCCGACGCTCGAAAATCTGATGAATGCCAATGAAGGCTACGAAGATTCCTGCAGGACGAGTCTCGGCATGCCGACCGACGAGGGCACCGACGAGGAGGGGGCCGGGGAAGAAGACGACGTGGTCCCGCAGGATGACGAGGCTCCGGCCGACGAGGAGGCTCCTCCGCCGGAATAGGTGCCCCGCGTCACGCTTCGCTCTAGGCCGCTAGATCGATTGCCGGGCGGTGACGGCAGGTGTCGGACTTGCGCCGCGCGGTAACCTCGGCGCTGCAGTCCCCAACATTTTCATGACAGCACTCATCAGCGCCGCGGTTTCGCGCTAAACATCGCTAACATCAAGGCTGGGTCTGGCGGCTGGGGAGCCGCAAAAAAGATGGACCCGCAAGGTTCGGCGGTGGAACCGCCGGCATGGGAGGCCGCTTTCCTGGAGTAAGGGGTCGAAAGGATGGGGACCATGAACTTCAGCGAGCATCTCTATCGCTATTGCGAGCGCGGTACCAGCGATGCGCTCTTGGCCGAGCCGATCAACGTCATCAGCAACCTGGCGTTTTTGTTTGCCGCGCTGATCGGGCTCCAGCTCCTGCTGTGGCGCCCGCGCGAGGAGCGCAGCGCCGACCACTACCTCCTGGTCTTTCTCGTGTTGGCGATCGGGCTCGGCAGCCTCGCCTTCCATCTGTTCGCAACCGAGGGTACCGAGCTGCTCGACGTGGTTCCCATCGGCGTGTTCATGCTCGTCTATCTCGGCTTTGCGTTGAATTGCTTCCTCGGCGTGCCGGTCGGTCTCGCAGTGCTGCTGGTGATCGGCTTTGCGGCGATCATGGCCATGACCGGCCAGGTGCAATGCTGGGACGGCGGGGTGGGCTTGCCTGGCCCGGAGATCCAAGGGGCGAAGCCGTGTCTCAACGGCAGCGTGTTCTATTTGCCGGCGCTGATCGCGCTGATCGTTGTCGGCCTGCTGGCCGAGGAGCGGCGGCACCGGGCCGCGCCCTATTTGCTGTGGGCGGCGGCGATCCTCGCCGTCTCCATCACACTGCGCTCGCTCGATTTCGCGCTGTGCGAGCGCGTTCTGATTGAAGGGCGCAAGGTCGGCACCCATTTCGCCTGGCATATTCTCAACGGCTTGGCGCTGTTTCTGCTGCTGCGGGCGAGCCTCGAAGGCGGTCCCGCGGTTGTGGGCGAGGCCGAGCCGGCCGCAGTGCCGTTAGCCGAGGCGCGCGCGGCTCACACCGAGCCGCCGGCCGAAGCGCAGCCCCCGGAACTCTTAGAGCCGCCCAAGCCCTTGTCCGAAAGGGTTGCATCGGCGGGTGAAGAGGCGGCAAAGGAAGACGAGGGCGCCGAGCCCGAGGACAGGCCTGAGACCAAGACCTTCTTCCCGGCTTAGGGAACGTTCCACGTTCCTTGGGCTAGACTGGCCTCTAAGCGGACGTGGTGGAACTGGTAGACACACAGGACTTAAAATCCTGAGGGGGGCAACCCCCGTGAGGGTTCGACTCCCTCCGTCCGCACCAATCGCACGCCCCGACAAGATGCATCGCGCGCCAATATCTGTTGGCGTGTCACATAGCCTTCATCCACCGCCACTAGGCTGCAGGGCAAATTTGATGCGGTCTTCTCTGCCTAGAGAGCCTCGGTCGGAGTCCCCTGGCCGGGGCTTTCGTCATGGGGGTTACGATGGCCTTCCGCCTCGTCCACGCGCAGTACGACCGCGAGAGCCTCAGAGCCTATGTCGAGCTCCGCGACGACGATGCCGACGGTGGGGAAGTGATCGTCGCCGCCATCTTTACGTATCGACGCAGCGGCAGCATCACCAAGCGAGCGCTAGAGCAGGAGCTCGCGACCAAGGCGAGGCACTTGATGAAACGCGCCTCGGTTAAGCTGGACGGGCGCTGAACCGACTTCGTCCTTCCGCACCAATCTCTCAATCAGCGCTGCAAGACATAGATGCCGGGTGCGGGCCAGAGCGGCACGAGCCCTCGCTCGGGCGCGCCCATCGTCGGCGGCGCGACGCGTTCCGCCGTGCTGCGCTGCTTGAGCCAGTCCGCCCAGGCCGGCCACCATGAGCCTTCGGCAGGCGTCGCCATGGAGAGCCAAGCGTCCGCATCGACATAGCGGTCGCCGCGGTGCCTGGTGGCGATGTGATAGCGGCGGCCGCGATGCCCGGGCTCCGAGACGATGCCGGCATTGTGGCCACCGCTGGTCAGCAGGAAGGTGAGGTCGTTGTCGGTGAACAGGTGCAGCTTGTAGACCGAGCGCCAGGGCGCGATGTGATCGGTTTCGGTGCCCACGGCGAAGATCGGGGTGTAGATGTCCTTCAGGGCGATGACCCTGCCTTCGACCGCGTAGCGGCCGGCGGTGAGCCGGTTCTCCAGGAACAGCGCACGCAGATATTGCGAATGCATGCGGTAGGGCAGGCGGGTCTGGTCCGCGTTCCAGGTGGTGAGGTCGGTCGCGCCGTCGCGCTCGCCGAGCAGATATTCGCGCGTCAGCTTCGACCAGACGAGCTCGTTCGGCCGTAGCAGCTTGAACGCGCCCGCCATCTGCTTGGTGTCGAGCACGCCCTGGTCCCACATCATGTCTTCGAGAAAGGCGATCTGGCTCTCGTCGACGAACAGCATGAGATCGCCGGCCTCGCTGAAATCGGTCTGTGCGGCAAGCAGCGTGACGGTCGCGAGCTGATGTCCATCGTCCCGCTCCATGGTTGCGGCGGCGATGGCGAGTAGCGTGCCGCCGATGCAGTAGCCGCAGGCATGGACCTTGCGGCCGGGAATGATGGCATTGATCGCGTTCAGCGCCGCCATCACCCCGGAGGTGCGGTAAGCGTCGAAGGTGATGTCACGGTCGGCGGGCGTGGGATTGCGCCAGGAGATCATGAAGACGGTGAAGCCGCGCTCGACCAGATAGCGGACCAGCGAATTGTGCGGGCTGAGATCGAGCACGTAATATTTCATGATCCAGGCGGGCACGATCAGCACCGGCTCGGCGAACACCATCTCCGTCGTCGGCTTGTATTGGATGAGCTCCATCAGCTCGTTGCGGAACACCACCTCGCCCGGGGTGATGGCGACCTCCTCGCCGACCCTGAAGCGGCCATCGAGAGCCGGGGGTTCCATGAGCATGGATTGCAACGCGTCCTGCTGGAGATTGAGCAGGCCGCGCCAGAGATTGGCGCCGCCTTCGCGCAAGGTGTGCTCGATGATTACCGGATTGAGCCAGGGGACGTTGGAGGGCGAGACGGCGTCGAGGGCTTGCCGGCCCATGAAGGCCACGCGTGCTGCGCTTTCCGGCGTCATGCCGCGGATAGGTCGCGTCGCGTTTCGCCACCACTCCTCCTGCGCGAGGAACGCCTGTTGCCAGAGGACGAAGGGGAAGCCCTCCCACGCCTTGTCTTCGAACCGCCGGTCGCCTTTGGCGGGCACGAACGGTCTCGCGTCTGCTGTCCCCTTGGTGGCGGAATTGAGCGCGAAGCGGGCAAGGCGGCTTGCGGCGTTCAAGGCGAGAAGCGAAAGTTCCATCTGCCGGCCCGGCGCGCGGGTGAGATGTGAGGCCCATTCGAACCAGGCGGCGAACTCGGCATGCGGGGAGATGCCTTGGGTGAAGCGCGCCAACGTCGCGCGCGCCAGCCGATCGATGCTCTCGAAGGACGGCCCTTCCGGCGGCGGCGGCGGCGAAGCTTGATCCTCGCGCGGTTTGGCCGGTGCCGCAAACTGGCCGGTTGGCGGGCGGACGGGCGTGAGAGGGGTTTGATCCATCGTCTCGGGTTTGCCAAAAGCCAGGGAACGCGCCTTGCGTCAGGTCAAATGGGGTCCGGCGCACCTTTCGACCATGCTGCCAAATGGGAGTGAAGCTTTGGTGATGGCGTTGCCGCAAATTGCCGCGAATATACCGGTCGCCGCCTCTCGCCGGCGCGTCTCGTCGCTTTGTCTATCGGCAGATCGGAAAACCCAATCGACAAGCCGGCTTCCGCTTCGTAGGCTGATCTAAATCAGCCTCCCCAAGGAGGCGCGAGTCCAGGGGAGGGTGCCTCATGAATATTCGGCCGCAACGCCAGACCTTTTTCGGCGCATGCCCGCATGACTGTCCCGACACCTGCGCCATGGTCTACGAGGTCGACAACGGCAAACTGGTCGAGGTCAGGGGCAACAAAGACCATCCGATGACCCGCGGCGGTCTTTGCGTGAAGCTGAAAGACTTCCACGATCACCACGCCAATCCCGATCGGCTGATGTATCCGCTGCGGCGGACGGGGCCAAAAGGGTCCAAGCAATTCGAGCGCATCTCATGGGACGAGGCGATCGCCGAGATCGGCGGGCGCTGGCGCGAGATCATCGCCACTTATGGTAGCCAGGCGATCATGCCCTATTCCTATCTCGGCAATATGGGCCTGGTGCAAGGCATCAACTCGGGCGATCCGTTCTTCAACCGCCTCGGCACGACGGTAAACGAGAAGACCTTCTGCGCGTCGGGCTCTTCCACCGCCTGGCTGCTGACCGTCGGCCCGACCGGCGGCGTCGATCCGGAAAGCTTCGTGCATTCGAGGTTCATCGTCATCTGGGCCTGCAACTCGATCTCGACCAATCTGCATCATTGGCCGTTTGTGCTCGAGGCGCAGAAGCGCGGCGCCAAGGTGGTGGTGATCGACAGCTACCGTTCGCGCACGGCCAAGGCGGGCGACTGGCATATCTGTCCGCGCCCAGGCACCGATGGCGCGTTGGCGATGGGCATCATCAACTCGATCATCGAGCAGGGATTGGTCGATCGGGACTATGTCGAACAGCACACTTACGGCTTCGAGGAACTCAAGGCGCGCGCGGCCGAGTTCACGCCCGACTACGTCGAGAAGATCACCGGCGTCAAAGCGTCGGACATCAGGACTTTCGCCAAGGAGTTCGCCACCACGCAGCCCTCCGTCATTCGCCTCGGTGTGGCGCTCGAGCGTCACGCCGGCGGCGGTCAGGCGATCCGCGCGGTCTGTGCGCTGCCGGCGCTGGTCGGGTCCTGGAAGCATGTCGGCGGCGGTTTGCTGCAAATGCCGCTCTGGGACTTTCCCGTGGATTGGATGAAGGTGTCGCGCGGCGATTGGATCAAGCCCGGCACGCGGGCGATCAACAATCTCAAGCTCGGCGCGGCGTTGACCGGCGAGATGAAGCTCGATCCGCCGCTGAAGAGCCTGTTCGTGTTCTGCACCAACCCGGTCAGCCAGGCGCCCGAGACCAACAAGATCGTCAAGGGACTGCAACGAGAGGATCTGTTCACCGTCGTCGCCGAGCATTTTCTCACCGACACGGCGAAATATGCCGACATCGTGCTCCCCGCCGCCATGGCCGGCGAGGCCGAGGACATGATGTGGTCCTGGGGGCATTTTTATTTCACCTATAACCAGAAGGCGATCGACCCGCCCGGCGAGTGCAAGCCGACCAGTGACATGTGGCGATTGCTGGCCAAGGAGATGGGCTTCGACGATCCGATCTTCAAAATGACCGACAGCGAGCTCGCCGCCTATTACATCAACTGGGCCGACCCCAAGATGGGCGGCATCGACATGGAGCATTTCAAGACGCACGGCTACTACAAGATCGACGTCGGCGCGGCGGACACGCGCACGCCGCACAAGGACGGCAAGTTCCCCACGCCCTCCGGCAAGGTCGAGTTCCTGCTGCACGACGCGAAAAATTTCGTCGCCGGCCCGTTCCGCGCCATGTACGAGGGCGACCAGGACGGCTCGGCGGTCGATCCTCTGCCGGGGTACCTGCCGAACCGCGAAGCTCCGGAGACCAATCCGGAGCGCGCCAAGCTCTATGCGCTCAACATCATCTCGCCGAAGAGCCATGGCTTCTTGAATTCCTGCTACGCCAACGAGAAGCACAAGATCAAAGGTCAGGGCGAGCAGTTCGTGTTGATCTCGCCGGCGGACGCCCTCAAGCGGAACATTCGCGAGGGCGATCCCGTACGGGTCTATAACGACCGCGGCGATTTCGAAGGGGTGGCCAAGGTCACCGACGACGTCAATCCGGGTATCGTCGTGGCGACGCTCGGCTATTGGCGCAGCCTCAATCGCTCGGACGGATCGGTGAATTCGATCTCATCCGACGCGCATTGCGGGCTTGGCCGCGCGCCGACCTTCTCCGACAATCTCGTTGAGGTGTCGCGGGTGAACTGACGCGAGTAGAGTCTATTCGGCGGCTTGGACCGTGCCGGTCGGTTTCACCTCTTGGATGACGGTGAAGCCTTCGAACTCGGGATGGTCGAGATAAAGCGGCTTGTTGCCGCCGGCCCCGGCATGCGCCTTGCGGAACGCATCTGAGCGAGTCCAATCGAGAAACGCTTCCTCCGAGCCCCACAGCGTGTGCGAGGAATAGAGCACGTGATCGTCGCGCTCAGGCCCCTTCAAGAGATGGACGGCGATAAAGCCCGGCACGCCGTCGAGATGGCTGTCGCGCTTGAGCCAAACCTGCTCGAAGTCGTGCTCGGCGCCCTTGCGCACCTTGAAGCGATTCATGGCAATGAACATAGTTTTCGTCCCTTCCTGGCGACCTCAAGGATAGCGGAGAAATGCCCGGTTTTCAGGCTATTTCTCGCTGCCAGGCCCGCCGCGGCTAGCGACACTTGACCGCTGTCAATAAACCGACGGGCAACCTGTTCCTATATACGCACGTTGATACCCGAGTTCCCCGCCCAAGGAGACCCCCATGGACAAGGACGTCAAGGAGCGCCGCAAGGCGCCGCTTACCACGCCGACCGATCTCGGCGACAATGCCCGCCGCGACATCTCCGGCGCACTCAACGCGCTACTTGCCGATGTGTTCGCTCTGTACCTCAAGACCAAGAACTTCCATTGGCATGTGAGCGGCCCGCATTTCCGCGACTACCATCTGCTGTTCGACGAGCAGGCCGACCAGATCTTCGCCATCACCGACGATATCGCCGAGCGGGTGCGCAAGGTGGGCGGTACCACGCTGCATTCGATCGGCAACATCGCGCGGCTGCAGCGCATTCCTGACAATGACGCCGACTATGTCGATCCGCTCGACATGCTGGCCGAGCTCAGGTCGGACAACCAGGCGCTGATCGCGTCCATGCGCGAAGCGCATGAGCTGTGCGACGAGGAGAATGACGTCGCGACCACGAGCCTGATCGAGGTGTGGATTGACCAGGCCGAACGGCGCGTGTGGTTCCTCTACGAGGCAAGCCGCCGGGGCGATCCGGGCCACTGAGGCTCAAGCCGCGCGTGTGCATCGGGAACTTGTTTCGACGTGTCGGCTTTTATTCTTGAAGTGCGGCTTAAGCCGTGGACTTGGCCCGAAACCCGGAGCAGCAACCATGCGCAATCCTTTGATGGCCGCGCTCGTCTCATTGGCGACGCTGGCCCTCGTTTCTTGCGGCGTGCCGAGCACGCCAGATTTCGTCAAGACGGCGGCGTCGAGCGATCTGTACGAGGTCGCCGCCGGCAAGCTTGCGAGCGAGAAAGGACAGGCCGAGGCGGTCAAGGCGTTCGGCCAGCATATGGTCGAGGCGCATAGCAAGACGACCGAGGAGCTGAAGAGCATCGTTCAGTCCGAGAAGCTCGATGTGACGCTGCCGACCGAGGCCGACCAGAAGCAACAAGAGATGCTCAAGGCGCTGACCGAGGCGAAGCCCGAGGAGTTCGACGGGATCTACATCGAGCAGCAGATCGAAGCCCACAAAAAGGCGGCCGACCTGTTCGACAAATATGCCGAGCGCGGCGACAATGCCGCGTTGAAGCAGTTCGCGGCGAATACGCTGCCGGTAATCAAGCGTCACCTCGAAGAGGCCGAGAAGCTCAAGCCGTAGCCGCTCAGCGCGGCGTGCCGTAGAGCCAGTCGAGATCGGCGAGCGCCGCATCTCCGCTTCGCCGCGCGAGCACAAGATTGCGCGCGAGCCGCAAGGGACCGTCGAAATGATAGATCCGACCGAAGCGACGCGACAGGCGCTGCACGCGGCAGGCGCGCGGCCGGCGAAGCTCCGCGTAGCGGCGCAAGGCTCGCGCCGGGTCGCCGGGCCAAGCCCCCATCGTTTGCGCGAGGGTGACGGCGTCCTCGATCGCCAACGCGGCGCCTTGCGCGAGATAGGGCAAGACGGGATGCGCGGCGTCGCCGAGAAGGGCGATGCGGCCCTCGTTGAAGCGGTGCAAACCGGTCAGCCGATAAAGCGACCAACTGCGCCATCCGGTCGCCCGTTCCAGCAATGATTTCGAATCCTTAGTCCAGCGGGTGAATCCGGCAAGCAAAGTTTCGGCGCTGCCGGTCTGGTTCCAGCCTTGCAGCGCGGCGCCGCCTTCAGTCACTGCGACGACATTGAGGTCGGCGCCGCCGCGGACCGGGTAGTGCACGAGGTGCGCGCGCGGCCCGAGCCAAAGCCCGACCGCGGACGCGTTGAAGGGGGAGGGAAGCTCCTCGCGCGGCAGCAGCGTGCGCCAGGCGGTCGCGCCGGTGAAGCGCAAGCTCGCCGCGGGGGCGAGGAGTGGACGAAGCGTCGACCATAAACCGTCGGCGCCGACCAGAGCCGCGCCATTGGTTTCGCTGCCGTCAATGCCGCGCACCAGGACATCGGTGCCGTGCGTGTCGACCGCGCGGAGCTCGAAGCCCGGCCGCAGCCTGATCGGCGCGAGGCTCTCGGCGGCGGCGCGAAGCCCCGCATGCAGGTCGGCGCGGTGCAACGTCAGATAGGGAGCGCCATAATGGTGCTCGGCAGTCTCGCCGAGCGGGAGGGAGGCGAGCTTGCGCCCGGTGAGCCCGTCATAGATCGCGATCGCGTCCGGCTTGAAGGCGCGGGCGCCGATCGAAATCGAGCACGCCAAGCGCCGCGAGTGCGCGTGTCGCATTGGGCCCGAGCTGAATCCCCGCGCCCGTCTCCTCGGTGAAGCCGGAGCGCTCCAGCACCTCGCTGGCGATGCCGCGCCCGGCGAGCGCGATGGCCGCCGCGAGACCGCCGATGCCGCCGCCGGCAATGAGCACGCGCTCTTGCTGCTTGGGCATGGATGAGGCGGCCTCAAGCCGCCGGAGCGCCTGGCGGGGCCGTGGCGATGAAGACGCAAGCGGGCGGGTCGCTCTCGGTCGCCTTGAGCGCGCCGTCATGCACGAACAGGGTCGAGCAATAAGGGCAGACGATCTGCGTCTCGTGCCCCATGTCGAGATAGACATGGGGGTGATCGTGAGGCGGTGCCGCCCCCATGCATTGGAATTCCTTGACGCCGATCTTGATCCGGTCGACGCCCAGATCGTTCACCATATGCGGCACGAGCGTTTGAGCCATGGACGTTGTGGTTAGCCTCTCGCCTTGGGAAATCGCCGCGAGCATAGTCAGCCTTGCGGCAAAGCGGTAGCGCAAGAATGCAGAGTTTTGATTCCGACGGCGTCGGCATTGCCTATAGCGATGCGGGGGAAGGCGAGCCCATTCTCCTGATCCATGGCTTTGCCTCCAACGTCGCGGCCAATTGGCGCGATGTCGGCTGGATCGGCGCGCTGGTCGAGGCGGGGCGCCGCGTCATCGCTCTCGACAATCGCGGGCATGGGCAAAGCGAGAAGCTCTACGACCCGAGCCGCTACGGCGCGCCGTCGATGGCGGAGGATGCGCGCCGGCTGCTCGACCATCTCGGCATCGCCCGCGCCGACGTGATGGGCTATTCGATGGGCGCGCGGATCGCTACCTTTCTCCTGCTTAAGCACCAGGAGCGCGTGCGCAGCGCGATCCTTGCCGGCGTCGGCATCAATCTCGTGCGCGGCATGGTGGGCACCGGCCCGATCGCCAAGGCGCTCGAGGCGCCGCGCATCGAGGACGTGACCAACGACACGGCGCGGAGCTTCCGAGCGTTCGCCGAAAAGACGGGAAGCGACCTCAAGGCGCTGGCCGCCTGCATGCGCGGTCCACGCGAGAAGATCGCGCCGGAGGACCTTGCTCGCATTCGCGTTCCCGTCCTGGTGGCGACCGGCAGCGAGGACGTGATCGCGGGCTCCGGGCGCGACCTTGTAAGCCTGATCCCTGGGGCCCAACTCCTTGAAATCGCAGGCCGCGATCATATGAAGGCGGTGGGCGATGCCCGTTTTCGGCAAGGGGTGCTCGACTTTTTAACCGAGCGGCCTTAGTTCAATGGTCAGGTAAGCGGAATAGCCCCCAATTCCGGTAAGCGGGGGCAGATTGAGGTTCCCATGCAAAAGACCTTCGCGGCGGCGGAGCCGCAGATCAAGAGCTACGATCCGATTTGGAGCCAGGTGCGGCGCGAGGCGGAAGAGATCAGCGCGGCCGAGCCTGCGCTCGGCGGCTTCATCTATGCGACGGTGCTCGACCATGCGCGGCTGGAGGACGCCATCTGCCATCGGCTGGCGCGCCGGCTCCAGCATTCGGCGCTCGACTCGGGGCTGCTGCACAAGACGTTTCACGAGGTGCTCGCCTCTGATCCTGCGCTCGGCGAGGCGTTTCGCGCCGACCTCATGGCCACCGTCAAACGCGACCCGGCCTCCAGCCGCCTGATCGAGCCCTTGCTCTATTTCAAAGGCTTCCATGCGCTCGAGACCTATCGCATCGCGCACGCGCTGTGGGAGGCCGGGCGCAAGGACTTTGCCCTGTATCTGCAGAGCCTGACCTCGCGCTTCCTGCAGGTCGATATCCACCCCGCCGCGGTGATCGGCAAGGGCATCATGTTCGACCACGCCACCGGCATCGTCATCGGCGAGACGGCGGTGATCGGCGACAATTGCTCGATGCTGCACGGGGTGACGCTCGGCGGCAGCGGCAACGACCGGGGCGACCGCCATCCCAAGATCGGGCGTGGCGTGATGATCGGCGCCGGCGCCAAGATCCTCGGCAATATCAAGATCGGCGATTGCGTGCGAGTGGCGGCCGGCAGCGTCGTGCTGAACGACGTGCCGGCGCGGCGTACCGTGGCCGGAGTGCCGGCGAGAGAGGTCGGCTTCGCCGGCTGCGAGGAGCCGGCGCTGGCCATGGATCAGATGTTCGTAGGCGATGACGACCAAGACCGCCGCTAGAACCTGGAAACAATTGGCAGGCCCCGTGCTAGGGGCCTCGGGGAGGCGGCAGTGACGCGGGACGAGATCCTCAAGCTAGAGCACTACCTCAAGAAGATCTTCCGCTTGCCCGTGCTGCAAGTGCGGCAGCGCCCACGGAAGGACGATTCCGCCGAGGTCTATGTCGATGAAGAGTTCATCGGCATCCTGTTCCGCGACGACGACGAGGGCGAAGTCGCCTATCAGTTTCAGATGGCCATCCTCGATTTCGACCTGAAAGACTGAGCGCGGAGCGGGGAGTTCCCTGCGCCAAGTGCCGATCGGGCACGGTCGTTAACTACTCCTTAAGAATCCGGGCGAAGGGCGTTCCGGCCCTGGCTAGACTGCGCGTGGGTAACGGCGTGGCGGCTGGGGGAGCTGATGCAATTGGCGATCTATCTCTATGTCACAGCGGTCGGCTTCGTTTCGGCCGGCGTGCTGGCGAGCTTCGTTCAGCTCGTCTCCGGCCAGCCGATGCGATTTGGCATCGAGCCGGACAGCATTGTCGCTTCGCTTGGCGGCGTGATCCTGCGGGTCTGGGCCGGCCCTGCCATTCTCATGCGCAACGCGTGGCGAGGATTGCGGATTCAATCGCGACCGAAAATATGGTTTGGGCTGTCCGCGGCGATCGCCGCCGTCTGGAGCTTGTTTTGCGGAGCCCTGCTGCTCGATCTGATCATGACGCTTGGGGCGCTCGCCGCATGAAAAAAAGAGCCGGCCTCGTTGCGAGGCCGGCTCTAGTAAAGGCCCGGTGGGGTCGGGGATGGGTGGGGGATGATCACCGGGCCTCAAAAGCGTCCCAGTTGGGGGACTGGGGTGTCGAACTCCTAATGGCTATTCGAAGCTGACACCGCGGTTTGCGGCACAAACTCCGGCGGCAGAAGCGAGATCCAGACCAGCGGGTTCTTCTCGGACTGCTGCTTGATGTAGGTGTAGGGCGTATCCGCCCAGCGCAGGATCTCCCGCCGCTTATTGTCGAGAACGAAGTCGCCCTGATCGGTGCGGACGGTCAGCACCGCGTGGCCCTCGTTGTTCTCGTCGCGGACGACGGTGATCAGCAGCGTGCTCTCAGGATAGCCGTGCTCGATCAGCGTGCGGCGCTTCAGCAGCACGTAATCCTCGCAGTCGCCCTTGTTGGCGGTCGGATAGGTCCAAACTTCCGGCTTGCCATAGAGCTCGAGATCGGTGATCGGCGCCACGGTCGTATTCACGGCGGTGTTCACCGCCTCGATCTCGCGGAATTTGGCGGCAGTAAGCTGGATCTGGTCGGCGAAGCGGCGGCCGGGCCGGCACTCGGCCTGATGCTCACGGCAAAAGGTCACGTAACCGATCGGCGGCAAAGTATCGCCAAAGGACGTCATGAAGGCGACCTTCTGAACTTGAGGCGCCGGTGCCAAGCTGATCGCATGATCATTAGTCGCGTCAGCCGGCATCGACGAAATAAACATCAAGAAGGCAGAGCCTACGAGAAACTGTTTCATTGCACCCCCCGTATTGTTGGGTGCACTGTCTCAGAAAGACTTTGAGATCCCGATAAAAGAAGACATCGGTTTGGAGTAGTATTGGTAGGGGATTTTTAGTGAGAACTACTCAAACCTGAACGTTCTGCGATTGCTTAAAATTTTAATTAATCCTGGAACAAAGCGTGTCTCTCAGGCCCAGCCGAGCGCGAGCTGCGAGCGCGATCGCGCTTGCAGCCTGGAAAACAGGGGACTGGGAGCTTAGCCGAAGCTGCGGGCGAGGCTGTCGGGGTCTTGCAGCGTGGCGAACTGGATGGCCACGCCTTTGTCGTGATGGCGCACCACGCGGCCGCGCATCCGGCCAAGGATAACCATAGTATTAACCGGCGGCTGCAGGGCGCATTGGATGGAGGCGCCGCTTAACGACACGTCGATCACATGGCAGGGATGGACCTCGCCGCTGGGCAAAATCAGCTTCGAGGCGGGGTTGCCCAGCGCGATGCGCTCATAGCGGCGCTCGTCAGCCAGCCCGAGGACCTTCTCGTTGGCGATCCAAGTCAGCGAATTGGCGATTTTCTCCTGCTTGGCGGGGCTCGCCAGGATGCGAACGGCAAAGCCGCCCTCGAAGGAGCGCGCGACGATGCCCTCGAGACGGCCGAATTTGTCCAGATAGGCGACAATCCGCTCTTGGTCAGCGCAGCGGACGGGCGAGAGGAGGGCCAAGCCCCCAGCCGACATGTTAATCACCTCGCAAGGATATTCTTGCTTGTCGTCGCGCATGAAGCGGCCGAACACCTTCACAGGCACGCGGCGGTGCCGGCGGCGGTCGGGCACGATCTTGGGCCGGTTCAGCCTGCGCTCGAGGCGCCGCTCCGCACGTTCCTTTGCGGATTGCTCGGCCGTTGCTTCCTCAAGAGTGGGGGTGGTCATCCTATTGCCGGTTCACGCGTCAGTTGTGGTGCCTGCATATACGTCGCAGGTTCTCGACAAACAGGGGTCGCATTTCAGGCTATGCGGTTCTCGGTTAAGGAAGGTCTAAGCCTTCCTGGTCGAGCGACGCTTGTCAGTCGGGCGCGTTGTGGCGGACGCTCATTCGCCGCCGAGGCCGCCCTCGAGCACGCGGAAGCGGCGGCTGCCAATGCTGATCACCTCGCCGGCCGGCGGTGGCAAGGATGGGTGGCCATCCGGCCAGTGCAGATTGAGTTCGAGGATTTCCTGGCGCAGCAGCGGCTCGGCGCCGAGCCAGAAAGGCGGCTCGATGGCGGTGATCGCGCCAAGCACGCGATTGATGGTGTCTCCGGTATGGATCAGCGGCAACAGCACGAACTCGAAGCTCGCCTGCCGGTTGGAGCAGCTATAGGCGCGGAACTGGCCATGGCCGACGACGCCATCGGCGACGACGTTGCGCAGCAGCGAGGCGACGGCATCGCGATCGGCCCCCTCCCACAAGCTCAACAGGTCGGCGCCGCGGAGCTCGCGGCCGAACTGCTCGCAAATCCGCGTGCCGGCCAGCCGGAAGCGGTAACCGAGCGCACCCGTGCCTTCGACAATGAAGGTCTCCGGCAGCACCGCTGCGATCATCGATGGCTCGATCTCGAAGCGCCGGGGCGCAACGCGGCCATTGCGTACGTGATCCCAATACGCGTAAAGCTGCCTAGTTGTTGGCTGCTGCATAACCCACCCGACGCAAAACGTTACACCTTACCTAAAGGCCCGCCCGAACCCTCGACCGCGCCAAGGTAAACATCCCTGTTTGGCACAAAGGCGGACTGCACATTGCTCATGGACCACCAACTAAGCAGAGAGCGTGCCAGCGCCGGGGAGGCCCCCCGGACAGGCACAGAGCACGCGGCATTAAGGTTGCCGGGACCGGTTAGACTTGGCTTTGCGGGGCTTTGCGCTCATGGCCGCGCGTGAGCCGATCTTCAATGTGCCGCGCAGCGTGGCCGGCGTGGCGGCCCTTCTAATTCTGGTACAGGTCGTCAGGGGCCTGCTACCGGACGAGCTCGATCTCACGCTGCTGCTTGCGCTTGCCTTCATTCCGGCGCGCTATAGCGGGGCAGCGCTCGAGCTTCCGGGAGGCTATCTCACTGCCGTCACGTCGTTCGTGACCTACATGGTCGTGCATGCCGGCTGGGTGCATCTGCTGGTCAATCTGGCGTGGATGCTCGCCTTCGGCAGCGCGGTGGCGCGGCGCGTCGGTGGCCGCAAATTTCTCACCTTCTCGGTGCTGTGCGGCATCGCCGGCGCACTTACGCATCTCGCGTTCCACTACGGCGACATGGCGCCGGTGGTCGGAGCCTCCGCGGCAATTTCGGGGCAGATGGCCGGGGCGCTCAAATTCATCTTCAGCGCAAAACCACAACCCGGCGAGCGGATGCCGGATTTCATCGCCGCGCCGCGCATGAGCCTCGGCGAGACCCTCACCGACCGGCGCATGATCGCATTCTTGGTGTTCTGGGTCGCGCTCAACGCTTATTTCGGGCTGAGCTCCGTCCAAATTGCCGGCGAGCAGGGCGGGATCGCGTGGGAAGCGCATATCGGCGGGTTTCTGTGCGGATTGCTCCTGTTCGGCGCCTTCGATCGCGAGCGGCCCGCGGAGGACGAGCCCCGACTCGCCTAGGGGCCGGAATTTCCCTGCAACTTTTGTCCGCTCTTGCGCGTCTTACCAGTCCGGGACAGAATGTCGCAGTCCACGGGGCTGAAGTTCCCGGGCTGGAGGAAACAGGAATGAACGTCGCCACCATTCTGAAGCTGAAGGGCAGGGACGTGGTGACCTCTGCCCCGACTATGTCGCTGCTCGATATCGCCGAGCTGCTTGGCAGCCGCGGCATCGGTTGCGTCGTCATCACCGGCGATGACGGCAAGGTCGCCGGCATCGTGTCCGAGCGCGATATCGTGCGTGAAATCGCCCGCGCCGGATCGAAGGTGCTGAAGGAGCCGGTCGAAAGCTGCATGACCAAGACCGTGGTGACCTGTCGCGAGGCCGATACCATCGATAGGATCATGGCGGAGATGACCGCGCATCGCTTCCGTCACATGCCCGTGGTCGAGCGGGGCCGACTGACCGGACTCGTGTCGATCGGCGATGTGGTGCGGATGCGGATCGCCGAAGCGGAGATGGAAGCCGCGGCGATGCGCGAATACATCGCCACTGGCTGAGCGACGGTTCTAAGCGGCGAGCGCGCGCACGGCGAGCTTGATCTCATCGATCAGCTTTTCGGTCGCGCGCGCGCCGAGCTCGATCGCCTCGCCGGCGCGGTGAAAATCGAACAGGCCGATGCTGCCCGTCTTGGGTGCAATGAGAATGTCGGGTGGGTCGCCCGCCAGTCGCGACCGAGCGATGCGGTCCTGGGTGATGTTGATCGCGTCCATCATCACTGCCGACATGCCGGGCGCGTCGCTGCGGCCGAAGATCTGCCGGTGCAACAGATGCACCGCGGCCCGGCCGTTCGAGCCCAGCAACTCTTCGCCGTCCGACGGAGCGGCTACCGGCGCGCTATAGGGGTCCTGATCGTGGATCACGGCGCCCTTGCTGAACACGTCGTTGCTCAGATTGACGGCGATGACGATGCGCGCGCCGAGCGCGCGGCAGACGGAGACTGGAATCGGATTGACCAGCGCGCCGTCGATCAGCCAGCGGCCATTGATCTGCACCGGGCGGAAGATGCCGGGCAGAGCGAACGACGCTTTCAGCGCGTTCACCAGGCTGCCTTTGTTGAGCCACACCTCGTGCCCGGTGCCGAGTTCGGTGGCCACCGCCACGAATCTCCGCTCGAGCCGCTCGATGTTGAATTGCTGGAGATGCTGCTCGAGCCGGGTGCTCAAGCGCTGCCCGGTGATCAGGCCCGAGCCGGCAAAATTGAAATCGAGAAAGCCGAAGATGCGGCGCCGCGTCAGGCCGCAGGCAAAATCCTCGAGTGCGTTCAGCCTGCCGGTGACGAAGCAGGCGCCGGCGACGGCGCCGATCGAGGTGCCGGCGACGATGTCGGGCTCAAGCCCGGCAGCGATCAGGCTTTTCAGCACACCGATATGGGCCCAGCCGCGGGCCGCGCCGCCCCCAAGGGCGATGCCAATCGTCGGTCGTCCGGTACTCACCATACTCAAGGCCCCAGCCGGAGGGGATCCGGCCGCTCCAGGCCGCACCCGACCATCCTTTTGCTTAAACCGGCGTGGCCGAATGCGACGAATCTAGCCGCGGATCATATTACTCCGAACTCTTTAAGGTTCCCTTTGCGGCACCAGCATGACGGTAAACGGCCTGTGGATCGAACTGTCGCTCTGCGTCGACGAAGCGCAGCGTCATACCGACGCCGGGAGCGGCGCCCAGCGGCACCGCCCGGTAGAAGCAGCTCTTGCGCCCGGTATGACAGGCGGCGGCGTTGCCGCGCTGCTCGACCTTCAGCCAGATCGCGTCCTGATCGCAGTCGACGCGCATCTCGACCACGCGCTGGGTGTTGCCGCTCTCCTCGCCCTTGCGCCACAGTAGGCCGCGCGAGCGCGACCAGTAATGCGCTTCGCCGGTCTCGATGGTGCGGGCGAGCGCCTCGGCGTTCATATAGGCGAACATCAGCACCTCGCCGGTGGTGGCCGAGGTGGCGACGACCGGCAGGAGGCCGTCGGCGTCGAAACGCGGCGCGAAAGCGGATCCTTCCTCGCTTTCGGTCTCGCTCAACGGGGCTGGGAAGACGCTAGGCTTGCTCACCGCTCGATGTCCTCCCGCGGGCGCGCGGGCGTCAGCCGCGGCCGCGCTCGGTCGCGAGCATCATGAAGCGCGCCTGCTGCGCCGGATCCTCTTTGAAGATACCGGTGAACTGCGTGGTGATGGTGGCCACGTCCGGCTTTCTCACGCCGCGGATCGACATGCATTGATGCACGGCCTCGATCATCACCGCGACACCTTTCGGCTTGAGCGCCTTGTCGATGGTCTCGGCGATCTGGGCGGTCATGGTCTCTTGCGTCTGCAAGCGGCGGGCGAACACCTCGACCACGCGGGCGAGCTTGGAGATGCCCACGACCCGATCGGTCGGGAAATAGGCGACGTGCGCCTTGCCGATGAAGGGGATCATGTGGTGCTCGCAGTGCGAGTGCAGCTCGATGTCGCGCAGCATGACGATGTCGTCATAGCCGGCGACCTCGTCGAAGGTCCGCGACAGCACTTCGAGCGGGTCCTCGTGATAGCCGGCGAAGAACTCATCGTAGGCGGCGGTGACGCGGCGGGGCGTCTCGCGCAGGCCTTCGCGGTCGGGATCGTCGCCCGCATAGGCGATCAGCGTGCGGACGGCCTCCTCTGCCTCCTCGCGCGAGGGCTTGACAATGGCAGGACCGCGGCCGATTTCGGTTTGCGGCCTGGTCCGCAATTTCTTCACCGTGGCATCCATGGGATACGAAACTTTCCTTGTCTGGCTCAACGCCTGGCGGCGCCAAGCCGTTCGGCCGCCTTCAACTGGAATAGTATAGCCTCAACGTCAACAACCGGTGTTTGGGCATTTTCCCCACGCCCTCTCATTCCGAGGCCCGGCTGCATATATAATGCGTGAAACCAGCCTGCAAGGCGAGCCTGACCCAAGATAGCCATGGCGCTTCCCGACGATATCTATAGCCAACGAATCCTCGAGCTCGCCGCCGCCTTGCCGCGGACAGCGCGGCTCGCCACGCCGGAAGCCACGGCAACCGCCCATTCGAAGCTCTGCGGCAGCACCGTCACCGTCGACCTCGCCATGCAGGGCGACGTGGTGACCGACTACGGCCAAAGCGTGAAGGCTTGTCTGCTCGGCCAGTCGGCCGCCTCGGTGATGGGCCGGGAGGTGATTGGCGCCAGCGCCGGCGAGTTGCGGGCGGTGGGGGCGGCGATGCGCAAGATGCTGAAAGAGGGCGGCCCCCCGCCGGACGGTAAATGGAGCGATCTCGCCGTGCTCGAGCCGGTGCGCGATTACAAAGCGCGGCATGCCTCGACGCTGCTGGTGTTCGACGCGGTCGAGGATGCGATCCGCCAAATCGAGGCCAAGCGCGGCGCCGAGGTGCGGCATTCGTCCGCGCATGTCTAAGACCATCCGCGAGCGAGGGGAGGAGAGCGTGCCGTTCGGCGCGCGGATCGCCAAGGCGCTGCTGCTTGCACCGATCGCCGCTTACCGCTTCGCCGTCGCGCCACTGCTCGGGGTCAACTGCCGGCATCTGCCGGGGTGCTCGGACTATGCGCGGGAGGCCATCGAGACGAACGGCGCCTGGAAGGGCGGCTGGCTCGCGCTGGCACGGATCTGCCGCTGCCATCCTTGGGGCAGCCACGGCTACGACCCGGTGCCCGATCTCAGAGACGAGCGTCACCCGTTCGCGCCGTGGCGTTATGGGCGCTGGCGTTGAGGCGCTACCCGAGGCGTTGACCGCCCTCGACTACAACCAATGCGTGACGACTGGCTATCTTATCGGTTAATCTCGCCCTTGAAGGCGATCGTCATGGCAGGTCGGATCTTCATCAACTATCGCCGCGAGGACTCGCGGGCTGACGCGCGGAGCGTCTACGAACGGCTCGAGCGCATTTTTGGCAAAAGCCGTCTCTTCATGGATGTCGATACGATCCAGAAGGGGCGCGACTTCACCAAGGTTCTCGACGAGCATTTAGCCCATAGCGATGTAATGCTTGCAATCATCGGCAGCCGTTGGCTCACGGCGCAAGATGAGAACGGCGCGCGGCGGCTTGACGACCCGGATGACTTCGTACGCGTGGAAATCGCTCGTGCGCTCAAGCGCGATATCGCCGTCATCCCCGTACTGGTGGATGGGGCACCGATGCCTAAGGCCTCCGAGCTGCCGGATGATCTCAAGCCGCTTTCGCGACGTCAGGCCTCGATCGTCACGCATGAGAACTTCGGCAGTGACGTCGAAGCACTCGCCGGGGATCTAAAGGCGATGCACCAGCCGCGCTCACGGCTGCGCTGGCTCTTAGGTGCCGTCGCCGCGACGCTTTTGCTTGTGATCGCTGGC
The DNA here is from genome assembly GCA_963798815.1 of uncultured Alphaproteobacteria bacterium. Lineage (GTDB taxonomy): Bacteria > Pseudomonadota > Alphaproteobacteria > Rhizobiales > Methyloligellaceae > Methyloceanibacter. The sequence continues at coordinate 662,177 of CAWCUW010000002.1, read as the reverse complement.
TATGGCGTGAACTCGTGGATCGAGAACGAACGAGAGGTGGCGCGGCAGGCGGCGCTTGAAGAGCAGCACAGGGCTGCGGAAGGGGAGGCGGCGCGGAATAATGCTGCGGAGTTGGAAGCAGCTGCGAGACAGGCGGAAGAGAAAAAGGTCGCCGACGAAGAAGCGGCTCGGCAGACGGCTGCGGCTGAGGAAGAGGCGAGGCAAGCGGCGCAGCAGAAGGCCGCGGAGGATGCTGCGCGACAGGCAGCTTTACAAAAAGCAGCCGAGGAGGAGGCCGCGAGGCAAGCGGCGCAGCAGAAGGCCGCGGAGGATGCAGCGCGACAGGCAGCTTTACAAAACGCAGCCGAGGAGGAGGCCGCGAGGCAAGCGGCGCAGCAGAAGGCTGCGGAGGATGCTGCACGACAGGCGGCTATGCAAAAAGCTGCCGAGGACGAGGCCGCGAGGCAAGCGGCGAAACAAAAAGCAGCTTCGCCTGCTGCGCTCGCCACGGCTGGTGGCGAGGCCGACGACGAGGTGCCGCAAATAATCGTTGCGCCCGGCGAAAGGCAGCGCTTCACCGTCAAAATGGGCTCAACCGCAGAGCTGACCTCGAATGGAATCCTTATCTTCGTCAGCAAGCCCGATCTCACACTCAACAGTATTGGAATCCGGATCGCCGGGGGTGGGACCCGGATGGGCGTTGGCCAAGAGTTTCCCCTCGATGTTCATGGGGGCGGAAGTTGCAAGCTCAGCTTGCTTAAGGTGAGCGCCGATGAGGCAGGATTCAGCATGAGATGCTGATCAAGACGGCGAGAGGCTCGCTGCTTGACTTAGGTGCCAATCCGTCCGATGTAACCCGTTCATCTTACCTGCGCTGGTACGCAGGAGTGAGAGGACGAACATGTCGCAAATCTCCCTGACATTTCCCGATGGCGCAAAGCGCGAGGTGCCTGCCGGCACGTCCGGCCTCGACGTGGCGAAGTCGATCGCGCCGTCGCTCGCCAAACGCAGCGTGGCGATGAGCCTCGACGGCAAGCTCGCCGACCTCGCCGTCCCGATCAAGGCCGACGCCGCGATCAAGTTCCTCACCCGCGAGGACAAAGAAGCGCTCGAGTTGATCCGCCACGACGCGGCGCATGTGATGGCGCAGGCGGTGCAAGAGCTCTATCCCGGCACGCAAGTCACCATCGGCCCGGTGATCGAGAACGGTTTCTATTACGACTTCGCGCGCGAGGAGCCGTTCACGCCGGAAGATCTGCCTAAGATCGAAGCCAAGATGCGCGAGATCATCGCCCGCGACGCGCCGTTCTCATGCGAGGTGGTTGATCGCAAGGCGGCGAAGAAGCTGTTCGCCGACAAGGGCGAGACCTTCAAGCTCGAGCTGATCGACGCCATCCCCGAGGGCGATGAGATCAAGATCTACTCGCAACGCGAATGGCTCGATCTCTGCCGCGGCCCGCATATGACGTCGACGGGCAAGGTCGGCAAGGGCTTCAAGCTGCTGAAGATCGCCGGCGCCTATTGGCGCGGGGATTCGAACAATCCCATGCTGCAACGCATCTACGGCACGGCTTTCGCCAGCGAGGACGACCTCAAGGCCTATCTGCACCAGCTCGAAGAGGCGGAGAAGCGTGACCACCGCCGCGTCGGCCGCGAGATGGATCTGTTTCATTTCCAAGACGAGGCGCCTGGCGCGGTGTTCTGGCACCCCAAGGGCTGGGCGCTGTTTACCGCGCTGATCGACTATATGCGCCGGCGCCAGCGGCAATGGGGCTATGTCGAAGTCAACTCGCCGGACATGCTCGACCGCGTGCTGTGGGAGCAGTCCGGGCATTGGGAAAAGTTCGCCGACCACATGTACATCGCCGAGACGCCGGATGAGCGCGTCTATTGCTGCAAGCCGATGAACTGTCCCGGTCATGTGCAGATCTTCAAGCATGGGCTGAAGAGCTATCGCGATTTGCCGCTCAAGCTCGCCGAGTTCGGCAAGGTGCATCGCTACGAGCCGTCCGGCGCGTTGCATGGGCTGTTGCGCGTGCGTCATTTCACCCAAGACGACGCGCATATCTTCGTCACCGAGGAGCAAATCACCGAGGAATGCGTCAAGCTGAACGAGCAGATGCTGGCGATCTATCGCGATTTCGGCTTCACCGACGTGCGCATCAAATTCTCCGACCGTCCGGCGAAGCGGGTTGGCGCCGACGCGGTGTGGGACAAGGCGGAAGCCGCGTTGAAGCGCGCGGTCGAGGCGGCGGGTCTCGACTATGAGCTGAACCCGGGCGAGGGTGCGTTTTACGGACCGAAGCTCGAATACGTGCTGCGCGACGCCATCGGCCGCGACTGGCAATGCGGCACGATCCAGGTCGATCTTAACATGCCGATGCGGCTCGGCGCGTTCTACATCGCGCCCGACGGCGAGAAGACCGTGCCGGTGATGATCCACCGCGCCATGTTCGGCTCGCTGGAGCGCTTCACCGGCATTCTGATCGAGCATTATGCCGGGCATCTGCCGCTCTGGCTCGCACCGGTGCAGGCGGTGGTCGCCACCATCGTCTCCGATGCCGACGCCTATGCGGGCGAAGTCCTCGACGCGCTGCACAGAGCCGGCCTGCGCGCCGAGGCCGATCTGCGCAACGAGAAGATCAATTACAAAGTGCGCGAGCATTCGCTGGCCAAGGTGCCGATCATGCTGGTGGTGGGCAAGCGCGAGGCCGAGGAGCGCACCGTCTCGGTGCGGCGGCTCGGCAGCCAGGAGCAGCAGGTGATGAGGCTTGAGGCGGCAATCGAGCTGCTCAAGGACGAGGCGGTCCCGCCCGATCTGCGCGAGGCCTCCCGGGCAGCAGCTTAGAACTCAAGGACGCGTTTTCCGCACACATTGTCATGCCCGCGAAAGCGGGCATCCAGTAACCCCGGTTTTTGCGAGCCAACCGAACGCGCTGGTTACTGGATCGCCCGGTCAAGCCGGGCGATGACAAGAGTAAGTGTTTGATGAGCTTCGCATCGACCATCCTCACCATCGGGCATTCGCGGCATACGCTCGAACGCTTCGTCTCGTTGCTGGAGGGAGCGGGCGCGACCGCGGTAGCCGATGTCCGCTCGGCGCCCGTCTCGCGCTTCTCGCCGCATTTCAACAAGGCCGCGCTTGCGGCCTCGCTCGCCGCGCGAACTATCGACTACATCTTTCTCGGTCAGGAGCTCGGCGGGCGGCCTGAGCAGCCGGCGCTGTATACGCATGGCGTTGCGGACTACGAGAAGATGGCCGCTACGCCCAATTTCCATGTCGGTATCGCGCGCCTGATGGAAGCGGCCGAACTGAACTGCGTGGCGGCGATGTGCTCTGAAGCCGACCCGCTCGATTGCCATCGCTGCCTGTTGGTCGCTCGCGCGCTGGCGGGCCGAGGCATCGAGATCGGCCACATCCTCGCTTCGGGCGAAGTCATGCCGCATGCGGCAGCCGAGGACCGGTTGCTTGAGCTGGCGAATCTCGCCGAGCCTGGATTGCTGCTTGCTTCGCGCGACGAGCGGCTGGCCGAAGCCTACCGCGCGAGAGCCCGCAAAGCTGCCTACACCAAGCCGCGCTAGGCCTAGCTGCGAAACGAGCCGCCTGAGCGGAAGCCCTCTCCCGCAGACCACGAACTCCGTCATACCGGCGCAAGCCGGTATCCAGAGCCGCAGGCTCGGTGCCGGTCGAGATGACGCCTATTGTTGCTCACTCACAGAAAACCAAGTTCGTCATGGCCGGGCTTGTCCCGGCCATCCACGATTTGAGTCTGCGGCGTCAATGAAAAATTCGTGGATGGCCGGCACTTCGGCCGGCCATGACAGACTGGGTGAGTTGTGCCCGCATAATCCCCGCCCCCCAAACTTCGCTTACACTGCGCCTACCTCGTCCTTCTAAGGGGCGCTCTCGCGAGGCGTTGCGATCGGCGGGACGGGGTGCGGCGCCCGCGGGTCTTGTCGCAACAAGGCACTCGGGCGGCAGCGGAGCTCCTCCCGGGACCACTAGGAGTCCCTGCCAGGAGCTGGCTGAAGGCTCGGCCGGCGATAGATGCGCGACAGACCGGACTAAAGCGAGGCCCGCTGCCGTAATGAGAACGCCGCAAATCGCATGCGCGTTGATTGATGCGCTATCGGCCTCTGGCCTAACTGAGCGCATGGACTTGAGCGCATGTGGCGCGCCGCGAGGCGTACGCGTGCCGCAAGGCACGAGCCATAAGGATTTTGCGCTTCTCGGCGCGCCGTCCCCCTCAAGCTCCGGACGCTTCCCGCGTCGCGGAAACGAGTCGCATGTCCGCTGTAATGACCGGGGCCTCATCCTTCGAGACGGCGCGTTCCGCGCCTCCTCAGGATGAGGGCGTATCGCCGCGCATGTGGCGTCCGATCCTCACCCTGAGGAGGGCCGCAGGCCCGTCTCGAAGGGTGAGGCCCGAGCGCAACCGACGCCATTATGTCGGCGAAAGATTTCCGCTAACGCGCGCCGCGCAGCAGAATGCCCGGATTGATCAGCGGCGCGTTGGGATCGGCGGGCGCGGTGGCGGAGAAGCCATCGAAACCCAAACCCGTGCCAGACGAGGGGGCTTTCCCGTCGCCGGCCACCACCCCAGTGCCGACCGATGGCGGCGGCGGCTCGGGCGGATCGGTCAGGGCTTTCAAATCCTCCGGCGAGGTCGGGCCGTCGTCGACCACGACCTCGATCTGCTTGGCGTCGTCGGCCGCCTCGATGCTGAATTTGCGCGTGTAGCTCAAACCGCCGTGATCGGCGACCACGGCGTAGCTGCCGGGGGAGAGAATGTGGGTCGGCAGCGCGCCGGCATTCTCCTTCACCACGTCGCCGGCCGAGGTGAGGATGGTCCATTTGGTGTCGGCGAGCGCCTCGCCGCCAAGCGTCTGCACCAGCTTGAAGGTGGTCTTGGAGCCGGTCTGCTTGATGGTCGCCTCGGTGACCTTGCCCGGTTCGACGGTGACGTCGGCGCGGACCACGGCGTTGGCATCGCCGTACAGGCTCTCGATGCGATAGGCCCCGGCATTGAGCCTGATGATCAGCCCCGCCTTGGCGTTGTGCAGGATCGTGTGGCGATTGCCGCGCTGATCCTCCTCGTCGGAGAGGATATCGAATTTGACGACGCCCTCCGGCGCGGCCTCGCCGTTGGCAAGCGTGGCGGTCAGCTTCAGTCCGCCGGTGTTGAGCACGAAGGTTTCCTCGAGCGAACGGCCGCTCTCGACCTTGATCTTCTTGGTGAGGTTGGACAGGCCGTAGGCGGCATTGACGAGATATTCGCCGGGCAAGAGCGCGGCGGTCGGTACGGCCTCGCGGTGGGTGCTGAGCAACTGGTAGCCGCCGCCGTCGGGCGAAGCCTTCGCGGCGAACACCCGCCAGGTGAGTCCCGACAGGAGCTTCGGCCCTTGCTCGGTGACGAGCGCTTTGAAGGTCACGGGAACGGGAAGCTGGACTTGCGCCATCACGCTTTTCGCCGCGGGTTTGGGCGTGGGCGCCAGGATCGGCGCCGGCTCCGCGAGCTGCGGCACTGGCGGGAGGGCAATGGGCACGGACTGCACCTTCCTGACCGGAGGCGCCGAGGGCGGCGTCTCGCCTGGAGGACGCGCCGCCGATTTGAGCACGGCGGTCTCGCCTGCGGGTGCGACAGGCTTGGGTGCCTCGGCTCGCGGGGGGGCCGACGCCGGTTCGGGCGGCGCCGGTACGACCGGCGCAGCAGCGGCTTGCGGCGCTGCCTCGAGGATCATCGGCACCGCGCTGGCCACGCCGGGCGGCAGCGCGCCAAGCGGCGGCGGCGCGGAACTGTCTTCCGCCGCGACGGCCTGCGGCGAGGAGTCCGCCGGGCTGGCGATCGCATCGAGCACCGTGGTGAGTCCTTGCTTCAGCTCGCCGGCATTGGTCGCGGCGATGAAGGTTCCGCCGGTGACGCCGGCAAGGCAGGCGAGCGGCTTCAGTTCATCGGCCTTGCTGTTGTAGCCGACCACATGGATGCGCAGCGCCTTCGACTTCTCCTTCATCGCCGCGGCCGTCGAGCAGATGTCGGCGTCGCACGTATCGCCGCCGTCGGCGATCAGGACGATGTCGAGGCTGTGATCTTTGACTTGCGCCTTGGCGGCGTCGCTCAAGGCGGCGGCGATCGGCGCCTGTCCCTTCGGCTTGATCTTGTCGAACAGCTTGTCCTTGGCGGCGAAGGTCAACTCGCCGGGCTTGGCCAGGGTCTCGCTGTCGGCGCAGTTCGATGCCTTGCGATGGCCCAAGGCCACCAGCCCGAAGGACAGCCGGCCCGCATAAGTCCCGAGTGCGGCGCCGAGCTCCGTCTTCGCGGCGGCGATCTTGGTCGCAGTGCCGATCTTGGCGTTCATGCTGCTCGATGCATCGAGCACGATGACGGTGGCTGGCAGACCAGGAGCGGGGGAGGGCGCATTCTCGGCTGCGGCAGCCCCGCCCGCAAGAAAAGCGGCGGACAAGAGCATGGGGCTAAGCCCCGCGCAGCGTTTCCCCCGCATGGCGATAGCTCCGATAATCCGGCCGCAAGCTGTTATACCCGTTTCCGGTGCGCAACGATTGGGTGAAATTCCTTTGCGAATGAGGCCGATTTGCGGTGTTTTCCCATGGTCTTTGCCCTCACCGCGCGCCGGATTCCAGCGTTGTTCGCCGCCGCATTTCAGGATAGGGAACGCCACCTTTCCCCGCCTTGTTCAGAGCAAAATGCCCAACCCCACCCTCGACCTCCTGCTCGCCCGCCGCTCGGTGTCAGCCAACAGCCTGGCCGCGCCCGGCCCGAATGCGGCGGAACTTGAGCTGATCTTGCGGGCTGCCTCGCGGGTGCCGGACCACAAGAAGCTCGTGCCCTGGCGCTTTATCCTGTTTCAAGGCGAGGCGCGCGCGGAATTCGGCAAAGTCCTGGCGGCGGTCTGCGCGGCGGAGGAGACACAGCCTGGGGCGTTTCGGCTCGAGAACGAGGCGAAGCGATTCTTGCGCGCGCCGCTGGTGATTGCCGTGGTCTCGCGCGTGGTGAAGAACCCGGCCGCGCCGGAATGGGAGCAAATCCTCTCGGCCGGCGCCGCCTGCCAGAACCTCAATATCGCGGCCAATGCGCTCGGCTACGGGGTGCAATGGATCACCGAATGGTGCGCCTATAGCGACGGCGTGCGCAACGCGCTGCGGCTCGCCGAGAACGAGCGGGTGGCCGGTTTCGTCTATATTGGAACGCCGAAGGAGAAGCCTGACGAGCGCGAACGGCCGGCGCTCGGCGAGATCGTCACATCCTGGCGCCCATAAAGGCGGGCAGAGAGAGTGTCATGTTCTACGACGCCGTCAGCAATAAGCATGGCCTCGCCCTCGACCCGTTCAAGGCGCTGGTCGCGCCGCGGCCGATCGGCTGGATCTCGACGCTCGGCAAGAACGGCGTGGTCAATCTCGCGCCTTACAGTTTCTTCAACGCCGTCTCGGAGGATCCGCATTTCGTCATGTTCTCTTCTGGCGGCAAGAAGGACAGCCAGCGCAACGCCGAGGAGACCGGCGAGTTCGTCTGCTCGCTCGCCACTTACGATTTGCGCGAGGCGATGAGCAAGACCTCGGCCGCGGTCGGCCCCGAGGTCGACGAGATGCGGCTTGCCGGTCTCACGCCCGCGCCGTCGCGTCTGGTGGCGCCGCCGCGCGTCGCGGAGTCGCCGGTCGCGTTCGAATGCCGCTATTGGCGCACCATCGAGCTACCGGGCCGTGATGGGGCGCCGAGCGGCCATGCCATCGTGCTGGGTCAAGTCGTCGGCGTGCATATCGCCGACGAGGCGATTGTCGACGGCAAGGTCGACGTGACGCGGCTGAAGCCGCTCGCCCGGCTGGGCTACGGCGACTATGCGGTGATCGACGAGGTGTTCACGCTGCCGAGACCCGGCGCTCGCGAGCGCGGGGTCGCTCAGTAACCGAACTGCTCGGCGAGGACGCGCTCAGCCAGCGAGTGCCCAGGGTCGAACAACATCAGAATGTCGATGCCGCTTTCCTCCACCACCTCGACCTTGACCACATCGCGAAACTCGGTGTGGTCGGCCACGGCGCTGACCGGGCGCTTGTCTGGCTCGAGCACCTCGATGCTGACCTTGGCGTCGTTGGGGAGAAGGGCGCCACGCCAGCGCCGCGGGCGGAAGGGGCTGATCGGCGTGAGCGCGAGCAGCGGCGCGTTGATCGGCAGGATCGGACCATGCGCCGAAAGATTATAGGCGGTGGAACCGGCGGGGGTGGAAACCAGGATGCCGTCGCAGATCAGCTCGGCCATGCGCACCTTGCCGTCGACGGTGATCTTGAGCTTGGCGGCCTGGTAGATTTGCCGGAACAATGACGCTTCGTTGATGGCGAGCGCCTCGTGCTTGGCGCCGTGCTCGTCATGGGCCGTCATGCGCAGGGGGTGGATGACGGTGAGTTCGGCGGCTTTCAGCCGCTCCTTCAGGCTGTGCTCGTGATAGTCGTTGAGCAGGAATCCGACCGAGCCGCGATTCATGCCGTAGATCGGGATGCGACTGTTGAGATGGCGGTGCATGGTCTGCAGCATCAGCCCGTCGCCGCCCAGCGCCACGATCGCATCGGCCTCGGCGAAGTCGGCATTCCCATATCGCTTGGTGAGCTTGGCGAGCGCGTCCTCAGCCTCCTTGGTCTCGCTGGCAACGAAGGCGACTTTGTCGAAGCGGGGCATGGTTCTATCGAGGCGCTTTGAGCTTGCTTAAGAAGCGGGCACTATAAATGCGGCCGTGGACCGCAAATGCAAGTCCCTCAATTTGCGGGCTGAATGGTGAATTTATGCGGAATGACGACCGGCCGGTGCTGATCTACACGACATTTCCGGCGCTTGCCGAGGCCAAGCGGGTCGGCGAGGCGCTGGTGGCGGCGCGGCTCGCGGCCTGCGTCAACCTGTTTCCCGGCATGATCTCGATCTTCGAGTGGAAGGGCGCGCGGGAGGAGGCGAGCGAGGTCGCCATGATCATCAAGACGCGAAACTCGCTCACCGAGGCGGTGCTGGCCGAGACCAAGCGGCTGCATCCTTACGAGCTGCCGGCGCTGCTTGTGCTGCCGACGGAAGGCGGCAGCGCCGAATATTGCGACTGGATCGCCGGCCAGACGCAAAGCCCCGAACGCAAATGAGCGAGAAGAGCTTCGTGCTGGCCATCGATCAGGGCACGACCAGCACGCGTGCCATCCTGTTCGACCGGGAGGGGCGCACTCGCGCCACCGCGCAAGTTCCGCTCACGCAGATTTATCCCGCGCCGGGACAGGTCGAGCACGATCCCGACGAGATCTGGCGGTCGGTGCTGCAAGTCGGCCGGCAGGTGCTGAGCGAGGCGGACGTGAATTCGGTCGCCGCCATCGGCATCACCAATCAGCGCGAGACGACGGTGGTGTGGGAGCGGGCGACCGGCAAGCCGTTCGCCAATGCCGTCGTCTGGCAAGATCGCCGCACCGCGCCGCTTTGCGCCGAGCTGGCGCAAGAGGGCTGGGGGGCGCATGTCGCGGAAACGACAGGCCTGGTGATCGATCCGTATTTCTCCTCGACCAAGCTCGCCTGGCTGCTTCGTTCTGTGCCGGGCCTGGCTGCACGCGCGCGGGCAGGGGAGGTGTGCTTCGGCACGATCGACAGCTTCCTGCTGTTCAAGCTCACCGGCGGCAGGCTGCATGCGACCGACGCAACCAACGCCGCCCGCACCATGCTCTACGACATTCGCTCGGGCCGCTGGGACGACCGTTTGATCGACCGGCTTTCGGTGCCGCGCGCCATGCTGCCTGAGGTGCGCGACAGCCAGAGCGATTTCGGTCTCGCGCAGTCGGAGCATTTCGGCGCCGCGATTCCGATCAGAGGGATCGCCGGCGATCAGCAGGCGGCGGCTTACGGGCAGGCTTGCTTCACTCCCGGCATGCTCAAGGCGACCTTCGGCACCGGCTGCTTCGTGCTCGCCAACACCGGCGAGGAGAAAGTGGCCTCGGCCACCCGCATGCTCTCGACCATCTTCCACCAGCTCGAAGGCAAGCGCGCTTACGCGCTGGAAGGCGCGATCTTCATGGCGGGTGCGACCGTGCAATGGCTACGGGACAATCTCGGCATCATCACCACCGCCGCCGAAAGCGAGGCTTTGGCCAAACAGGCGGATCCCAATTCGGGCGTCTATCTCGTTCCCGCCTTTCAGGGACTGGGCGCGCCGTTTTGGGATGCAGGCGCGCGCGCCGCCGTTCTCGGGCTGACGCGTGCCGCGGCGAAGGCCGATCTGGTCGCGGCGGGGCTCGAGGCCGTCGCCTTTCAGACGCGCGATCTATTGACCGCCATGGGTCGCGACCTGGCGGTGAGCGGCATCGCCATGCCCTCGGCCTTGCGGGTCGACGGCGGCATGACGCCGAACGCTTGGCTCATGCAGCGACTCGCCGACATCCTCGGGCAGAATGTCGAAGTCGCGGCCAACCCAGAGACCACCGCACTCGGTGTCGCCTATCATGCCGGCCAGGCGGCGGGCTTTTACGGCAATGCGGAAGAACTCGGCAAAGCCTGGGTGCCGGTCCGGGTGTACACGCCGAAAATGAGCGAAACCGAACGCGAGGCACGCTATGGCGGCTGGCTCGAAGCAGTTGCCAGGGTGAGATCGCAAGACGTATGAGAATGCGCGCGCCTTTATAGTACCGTCATAGGACCGTCATAGATTGCCGTCCGGAATCGCCCGGGCATGGAGGATAGAAGCATGACGCTGGCCGCTACAGATTTCCAACTTCTCGCCAATGCAGGCTTCCCCCCCGCCAAGTTCGAGCCGGGCGACGTCATCTTCTCGGCCGGCGACAAGGGCGACAAGATGTATGTGATCCGCTCGGGCGACGTCGAGGTCGAGCGAGACGGCAAGATCGTCGAGACGTTGTCGGGCGGCGGCATTTTCGGCGAGATGGCCTTGATTGACGGATCGCCGCGAGCGGCCACTGCGCGGGCCAAGACGGCCTGCGAGGTCGCTCCCATCACCGAGAAAACCTTCCTGTTCCTGGTGCACGAAACGCCGTTCTTCGCCATCGCCGTGATGCGCGCGCTCGCCGATCGCTTGCGACGATCCGCCCCATAAACGCGCGATTGATGCCCTGCTTTAGGCCTGCCGGCTTGCCATTGTGACGTGCGCCAGCCATGATCGGGCGCGACTAAACCCCAAGCCTGCGCATTAGGCCTTGTCCCTGCTTGCGAATCTCGCGCTGCGCCACCCGCGCAATATCGACGCGTCAACGCTCGGGCGGGACGCCATGGCCGGTGCCATTTCGGCGGTGGTGCAGATCGCCTATTGCATCTCGTTCGCCGCGCTGATCTTCACTGGCGATCTTGCCAGCGGCTTCTCCCTCGGCTTGGCCGGACTGATCATGGGGACGGTGGTCACCTGTGTGGTGATCGCCTTGACCTCGACCTTCTCGCCGGTGATCGGCGGACCGGATTCGCCCGCCGTCGCGGTGATGAGCGTGCTCGCCGCCTCGATCGCCACGGCGCTCGCCGCCAAGGGCGCGCCCACGGCGCAAATCGTCATCAATGTGCTGGTCGCGCTGTCGGTCAGTACGCTTTTGACCGGCGTGCTGCTTTACGGCGTCGGCGCGCTGAAGATGGGGCAATGGCTGCGCTTCATTCCTTATCCGGTGATCGGCGGCTTTCTTGCCGCCTCCGGCATCCTGCTGATCACCGGCGGCATGGAGGTCGTCACCCAGACCAATCTCACGCTGTCGCCCTCGAGTTGGGAGTTGCTCTATTCATCGCTTTACGGCCCCCAGATCCTGATCGGGGCGCTGTTCGCCATCTCCATCCCGGCGCTCGGGCGGTTTGTGCCGAACTACCTCGCTCTGCCGATCGCCTTTTTCGGCTTTCTCCTCGTTCTCGATGTAAGCCTGTTCGGCTTCTTCAACGACGCCAAGATCCACGGCGCGTGGTTCCTGCCGAGCCTCGGCGAGTTGACCTTATGGTGGCCGCTGACCGCGATGATTGGCCAGCAGGTCGATTGGGGCGTGATCGCCCAGAGCAGCGCCGAGATCGGCTCATTTTGCGGCGTGATGGCCATCGCGCTCCTGCTCGACGTGTCGAGCCTCGAGGTCGCGCGGCAGAAGACCAGCGATCTCGACCAGGAGTTCCGCTCCAACGGTCTTGCCAATCTCCTGGCGTCGGTGCTTGGCGGCTTCGGCGGATCACTGTCGATGAACGCGTGTCTGCTGCTCGACGAGTCCGGCGCCACCACGCGTTGGTCCGGCGCCATTGTCGGCATCGTCTGCGCCATTATTCTGTTCTCCGGTACCGATGTCGGCAGCATGGTGCCGAAAGCCATTCTCGCGGGCATGCTCGCTTATCTCGGCGCGGTGATCCTCATCGAGCTGTGGGAAGCGCCGGCGCAGAGCTCGTGGATGGAATGGGCGCTCACTGGCGTAATGACGCTGGTCATCATCAATTTCGGCTATTTCATGGGCGTGGTGGTCGGCGTGATCGGCGCCTGCCTGATGTTCGCACTGAGCTATAGCCGTATCGGCGTGGTCAGGCGCCACCTGACGCGGCAGGAATTCTCCAGCAATGTCGAGCGCTCGCCGGAGCAGACGCGCCTGCTGCGCGAGGAGGGCAAGCGCGTCCACGTGTTCTGGCTCTCCGGCTTCATCTTTTTCGGCTCCTCCAACGGCCTGTTCGAGCGCATCAAGCGCACCATCGAGGCACAGCGGGAAAAGCCCGTGGGCTATGTGGTGCTCGATTTCAGCTCGGTGCCTGGGCTGGATACCTCGGCGGTGCTGAGCCTCGTCAAGCTTCGCAACTTTTGCGAGGAGAACAGCGTCACGCTCGGCTTCTCGGGTCTTAGCGACATCATGCGGGCGAGCTTCGAGAAGGCCGACTTCTTCGGCAGCGAGCGGCCGCATCAAGTGTTCGGCAGCCGCAACGAGGCGATCGAGTGGTGCGAGGACATGCTGCTGATGTATCACGAGGTCGGCGCCGCCTCGACGCACAGCTTCGAGAGCTGGCTGCAATCGGAATTCGGCGAGAAGGTCGAGTTCGAGAAGATCACGCCTTACATGCAGCGCCAGGAGCTGACGAGCGGCGAGTTCCTGTTTCGCCAGGGCGAGCCGTCGGATTCCGTGGTGCTGCAAGCCTCCGGTTCGGTCGCCATTACCATCATCGACGAGCACGGGCGGCCGATCCGTCTGCGGCGGATGATCGGGCATACGGTGGTGGGAGAGATGGGCTTCTATCGCGGCGTGCCGCGCACGGCGAGCGTGATCGCCGAGGGACCGACGGTGATCTACCGGCTGACGCGCGAGGCGTTCGACACGATGCAGGCGGAGAATCCGAGCGCTGCGGCGGCGCTGCACAAGCTCATCATCAGGCTGTTGTCGGACCGCCTCGAATTCGCCAATCGCGAGATCTCGGCGTTGCTCTAGGCCGCAGCCACCATCACCAGGATGGCGACGATGCCGAGATAGGTCAGCCCGTGCACCAGTTGATCGGTGCCGAGCGCGTACCAGAAGCCGGGGTCTTGGGTATTCCAGCCGTTGCGATGGGTGACCTGCTCCTTCAGCCAATCGATGTGATAATGCAGCATGAACTCGCCAACGGCGAGGCCGGCGGCAATCAGCAGCGAGCCGGGCACCAGCACCAGATAGACCAGCGGCGTCAGCGCGGTATGGATGCCGGCATGGATGAAGCCGCCCGGATGGCCGTACTTGCCCTTGTTCAAAAATTGATACGGCGTCTGCAGATAAAAATCGGCGACCGCATGCTTGAGCATGAGAATGGCGACGGCGGCGAGGGCGAGCAGGACGAGCTTTGGCATCGGGCTATTTCGATAAGGCCTCGGCCGTGCCGTCCCAATCGGCCGGCGGCGGATTGATGCGGAAATAGGCGATGCGCTCGCGGTAGAGGGCGTAGAGGTGGTCGAGGCGGGCGGTGTTCATCCGCTCGCATTCGTGAGCGAGGTTTTCAGCCGCGTCCCAATCCTTGGCGCGGAAGCGGGCGAGAAACTCTGCGTGGCGCGTGGCGAGGTCGATGAAGCCGGTCGACTGCTTGAGCGCGTTGTCGCCGAGCAGCGCGAAGATGCGGGTCGCCTCGGTTTTGCCCTTCACCTTCAGCAGGTCGAGCTCGAGAAAGGCGAAGTCCGGGGCGCGCGCGGTGGTGGACTGGCCGACCACCGTGCCCACGTCGTAAGTCTTGGATTGCCCTTCGAGCCGCGAGGCGACATTGACGTTGTCGCCGATCACCGAATAGTCGAAGCGCGTCTCCGAGCCGAGATTGCCGACGCAGCAAATACCGGTGTTGAGGCCGATGCCGAGCCGCACCGGCTTGAACGTCCGGCCTTTGGCTTCCGCTTCTTCCCGCCAGCGCGCGTTCAGGTTCTCCATCTCGGTCATCATGCGCAGTGCCGCGCTACAGGCATGGCTTGGATGCGCGGCATCGTCCAGCGGCGCATTCCAAAACGCCATCACCGCGTCGCCCATGAACTTGTCGATGGTGCCTTGCTCGTCGAGAATGATGTTGCTCAACGGCGTGAACAGGGAATTCAGGAAGCGGGTGAGTTCCTCCGCGTCGAGCCCCTCGGAGATGGTGGTGAAGCCGCGCACGTCGCTGAACAGCAGCGTCATGTCGCGCGTCTCGCCGCCGAGCTTGAGCCGCGAGGGATCGTCGGCCAGCCGCTCGACCAGGGCCGGCGCCATATAGTGGGAGAAGGCGTGGCGCACCCGGTTCCGCTCGCGCTCGGTGCGCAGAAACACGAACAGGGTGCCGGCGAGATAGATCGCCGTGAGCGCGATGGCCGGATAGACGGGATCGACCAGCCAGCCGAGCACGTCGAAGGCATACCAGGAGAGACCGACTACACCGGCGACGGCAACACCGCCCAAAACCGCGCTGCCGGCCGCGCCGAGGCGATAGATGAGCACGGCGATCAGCGTGCCGAGCACGAGGATAAAGAGGAGCTCGGCGGGCGTGGCGAAGTCGGGCCGCTGCAGGAAGCTGCCTTGCAGGATCTGCTCGATAGCCTGGGCGTGGAGCGAGACGCCGGGTACCGAAGCATCGAGCGGCGTGGCTCTGAGATCGAGCAGGCCTGCCGCGCTCGTGCCGATGATCAAGATGCGGCCGTCGATCTGGTCCGCGCCGATCTCGCCGTTCAGGACTTTCCAAGCGGGCAAATAGCGCTCTTTCGTCTCTGGCGTGAACCTTATCCACATCTGGCCGTTGGCTTCGGTCGGCACCTCGAACTCGCCGACCTTCACGGCCACGATGCCGGTCTTTTCGCCGAACGCGGCCTCGCCGCTCGCCCCCGAGGCCTTCACCAGATAGGTGGATGCACCTTGCGCCAGCCTGAGCATCTCCGCCGACAGGGCCGGATAGAGCGTGTTGCCGACGCTCACCAGCATGGGCATGCGGCGGATGATCTGATCCTCTTCGGGAATCCAGTTGAGCGAGCCCGCGCCTTGCGCCTTGTCCTGTAGCTCCGTCAGGCTTGCCGCCGCGCCGGGGTAATGCGGAGCGAACAGTTCGGGGTCGTCGCCGCCATGGGCGAAACCGGCCTTGGTCTCGGGCAGCGAGGTGGCATCCGGCGAAGCGATGAAGCCGAGCACGACTGGACCCTTGCCGATCGCCTCGGCGAGGACCTGGTCGTTGCTGGGAAGCTTCTCGACCTCCTCGCGGAGACCCGCGAGAGCGTCGGACTGCGGCCAGTAGCGCAGCGTGTTGGCCGGCGACATGCGGTCGGGTTCGGGGAAGACCATGTCGAAGCCGATCGCCGCCGCGCCGCCGGCGGCAAGCTTGTCGACGAGTTCGGCGAGCACGGTACGCGGCCAAGGCCATTGGCCGATCTGCTTCAACGACTCCTCGTCGATATCGACAATGCGTACCGGCAAAGCCGGATCGAATGCGCGCGGGTCGAGGCGTTGATAGGAGTCGAAGACGAGCGACCGCAGCCTCGCGACCG
Source organism: uncultured Alphaproteobacteria bacterium (assembly GCA_963798815.1). Taxonomy (GTDB): domain Bacteria; phylum Pseudomonadota; class Alphaproteobacteria; order Rhizobiales; family Methyloligellaceae; genus Methyloceanibacter. The sequence continues at coordinate 646,271 of CAWCUW010000002.1, read as the reverse complement.
GCGTCGGGTCCCAGACACGCAACGCAAGCGCAGCCAAGATGACCATCCCCACAATGAGGACATAGAGAAGACGCGGACCCATCCCGTTGCTTGTTACGCCCTCTGGAAAAGCGCGCCGGACGGCGCAAGGTGGCAGACCCTAGCCAATGGCGCTTTGCCGCTCCAGTGCCAAGTTCGAGTCAGGACAGGGGCTCGAAGCGCAAGGCACATTCCGAGAACATCCTTGCGCTCCATCTGCTTCAGCGCGAGATCGAACTCCAGCGCCTCAACGAGGCTGGATTGCGCGGAATGACCGCTATGAAAGCGGTTCGGCCTGCGCAACGTGGAGCCGTAGCGCAGGCCGAGGCCGTAGGTTGCAAGTGTTCAGAGCGTGATCGCGACGGCTTAGTCGAACCACTCTGGCCGCAAATTGCGCCACACCGACTCGGTCTCAAGGTCGAGCCGGATGTTTGGCTGCGGCTTCCGCGACAGATAGCGCGCCGGCGGGCCATAGGCATAAGCTGGGCCGCCGTAGGAATAAGCGTAGGGAGCGGGGTAGTTGCCGCCCCAGTAATGGTGACCTTTGCCGGCTGAGGCTGGACCGATCGCGCCGAACAAGATGGCAAAGCCTAAAGTGGCGGCGGCGAAATGCTTAAGCATGGATATCTCCATTGGCTCCGTTGGCCTAAAAGCCATAACCGCGAGGGGGGCGGTGCGACGCTGATGTAGGGAGCAGGTCGAGCGGGTTCAATCCGCGTGGCCCAAGACGGACCGGCGGGGCGCCGATCTTCAAAACGAGCGCGGCCGAGAGGTTTCGCGCTTGAATTGCCGCCGGTAGAGCGTGCGGCTTGTCGGCATAGCTCTTCACATCCATGTGTCTTGCATCCCCGTTTCCGCGGCGGGAGGTTTTTGGCCAAGCAAGGCGATTGGCCCAATTGCGGCAGAGTTAATCCCCGCAGAGCGCCGCTGCGGCATAGTATGGCGACGATGGTTCAGATGGACGAAAGCCTTTGGGGGCACCGGCTGTTGCGGATAGTCTTTCCGAGGAAAGCGACTCATGGCGGAGGGCAAATGCGTCTTCCGGTCCTCATGGCGGCGATCGCGGGTCTCGGGCTGTTTAGCGGCAGCTCCGAAGCGGCCAGGATGTGGATGCCCAAGGCCGACAATCCGTATTGCGACGTCACCACCTATACCTTGCGCGATGTGCCGGAGCTGGCGATGTCCATGCTCGATTCCAACGGTAAGCCGGTGATCGTGGTGAGCGCCATGACGCTCAACGACCAGCCGGCTTACGGCCGCTTCCTCATGGCGCATGAATGCTGCCACCACACGCTCGGCCATGTCGGGCGCTTTCACGAGGGGTTTGGTCATGTCGGGCCGCAGCCCTTTTTCTATATCGCGCCGGCGCTGAAGCAGATGGAGCTCGACGCCGATTGCTGCGCGGTGAAGCTGCTGCGATCACGGCACGAGATGAACAGCATCGAGGCAGGGAGGGCGGCAATGATCGCGTTCGGCACCTCGCCCACCGGCGCCTACTATCCGACCGGAACCGAGCGGGCCGACAATATCGCCAAATGCGAGGCGGAAGAGTAACGCTTGCCGGTCCAGCAGCGGGGTTTTTCAGCGAAGTTTAATGTTGCGGTAAGCTGGCGCGGCTTTCCGTCGATCTCCATATTTTCATGCGGTTAGGCATCCGCGGGCCAGGCAGCGAGCGCCGCGGCTATGCTATGATTGAACTTTCCCGCGCATGCCGATGAGAGGCGAGTTTTGAGCGAAGGCGCTGCGATAAGCACTCTGCGGCGAGGGGCGAGCGGCGCCGGCAAGATCGGCGTTGCGCTCCTGCTCGGCATAGCATGCGCCGGTGCGGGTCCGGCCAGCGCGGCGTCTTTGCGCGTTTGCGCCGACCCCGACAACATGCCGTTCTCCAACGAGAAGGCCGAGGGGTTCGAGAACAAGCTCGCCGAGCTGATCGCGCAAAAGCTGGACGCAACGCTGGACTATACTTGGTTCGCCGAGGCGACCGGCTACGTGCCGAACACGATGGGACGCGAGGCCTGCGATCTCGTCATGGGTTATGCCCAAGGCACCGGTCTGATCGAGGACACCAACCCTTATTACTACACGTCCTATGTGCTGATTTACCGCGAGCAAGATACGAGCCTCGCCGGCATCGACAATCTGTCCGACCCGCGGCTCAAGGGCAAGCGCATCGGTCTGTTCGCCCGCACGCCGCCGGCCAGCATCCTCGTCATGCATGGGCTGGTGTCGAACGCCAAGCCGTTCGAGGTCGACGCCGACGAGAGCGCCGCCAAGGCCACCATGATGATCATCGGCGAGGTTGCCTCGGGCGAGCTCGACGCGGCGCTATTGTGGGGCCCGGTCGGCGGCTATTACGCCGCGCGCGCCGATGTGCCGCTCAAGCTCGTGCCGCTGGTCAAGGAGGCCGCGGGCCCGAGCACGATCTACGGCATCACCATGGGCGTGCGGCCCAAGGAGCCGCAATGGAAGCATACGATCAACAAGCTGATCGCCGAGAACCAGGGCGAGATCAACGTGATCCTCGAGGGCTATAACGTGCCCGTGCTGGACGATAAGGGCAATTTGATTGCCGCCGCCGCCGCCGAGCGCTGAGCCGCCGCGGGACAAGCCTTACATCTTGCAGAGACTCTCGGGCTCGTCGATGCCGAGCGTGTCCATCTCGATCTCGGCATGGCTGGCGTGCGGGAAGCCGGCCTGCGGCGAGATCGACACCGGCACCTTGTCGGTCGCGATCAGGATCGGTTGCCGGAATTGACCGTCCCATGGCCGGTACTGCTGCTTGACGCCTTTGAAGGGTGCAAGCTGGAGCTCGGGTCCGTGGATGAAGGCGGCGATGGTGGCGAAATCCTGGCCGTCGTTGCGGGTGACCGCCTCGCCGATGGTGCGGGTGGCGACATAGGCCTGATAGTCGATCGGCAGCAGCAGGCGACCATAGTCCTTCTGGAAGTGATTGTTCATCTGGGTCGCGCCCCATTTCTCGTGGCCCGGGCTCCAGGTGGTGGCGGTGAGACCGGTGGTGCCGGCGACGGGGCGCGCATCGGCGCCGCCGCGATAGGGCATATACGGGCCGAACAACTGATCCTCGTCGGCGACGATGATGACCTGATAGTCGGGATTGGCGGCAAACGCGGCATCGTTGCTCGCCTGCTTGCCGGGCGGAATGGTACCGACGTCGTCGCGGCGGCCGCCGGAGACGTCCTTATATTCGCGCGCATCGACGATATTGGCGCCGAAGTGCGAGGCCGCGCGCTTGATCGCATCCGCATAGGCCAGGTCACCCGGCGTCGAGCCGTAGACCAACAACCAATCGGTCCATTTCTTCACCACGAGATATTGGGCGAGCGCGTCGGCCAGCATGTAACGGTCGGGCGCCACATGCATGACGTTGGCGCGGCAATCCTGCTGGCGCAGCGAGACGTCTTCGGCGCGGATGTTGAAGAACAGAACGTCCTTGCCCTTGGCCCAGTCGGAAAGCTTGAGCAGGGTCTCGGCCGGAGCGTCGACCAGCATGAAGTGGTGACCGCTATCGAACAGCTTTTGCGCCTCGGCTACCGCTTGGTCGGCTGAGGCTACATTCGCCACGTCGAGACTGTAGAACTCGCCGGTGAACTGGCCGCCGGCGTTATTTTCGTCGTTGGCCAATTTGGCGCCGGCCACGCCCGCGTTCGACGGCTCGACATCGACGCGGGAGGCCGGCCGCGGGTGATCTCCGAACTGCCTGATGTAACCGATCGGCACCGGATTCTTCGGGGTCGGCGACTGAGGCACCTCGACCCGGAACCCGTCCGGCTTGGTATCGGAGGCCGGCGCGTCCGCGGCCGGTGGTGTGGCGGGTGCGGCGGACGCAGGCTGATCGCCGGCCAAGGCCGGAGCGCTCACCGGCAGGCCGCCGAGGAGGGAAAGCGATCCGCAAACACCAAGGATCGCAAGAGAATGCCGGAAAATGCGGCAGGGAAGCTTGGCAACCAGGGACATCGTGGCGGGGACCGATTGGGGCGAGTAAATGCGCCGGTTATCGATGGCTCGAACCCGATCAAGGCGCTTGCTGGCGCGGGTTCGCAAAGGCCAGCCGAAGCGATCTAGGCCCATGGTAGCGATAAAGAAATAGGCATTGCAAGGTGGAAACCTAACCCGGGAAGGTTTGGTACCGCGATGCGGCAGGGCTCGGAACGCGGCTGTTTGCCGGCCAGCGCTTCCCGTTAACTGTTGTGGAAATCCGCTCCGTCGAACGCCGAGAATTGGCGCACGTGTTATCGTGCCTGCATGCAATTTTCGACGGGTGAGGCCATACGCTTTGGGTGGGAGACGTTCAAGCGGCGGCCGTGGTTCTTTGTCGGGTCGACCCTCGTCATCCTGCTCGCCTCGGCCATTTGCGATGGTTTCACCAGCGGCATCGATGCCGCGCTGACCGGCTCCGCCAATGAGCCCTCGATCATCGGCACGGTGGTCAATCTCGCGCTCGGCACGCTGATCAGCATGGGCGCCACGGCATTCTATCTGGCCGCGCATGACAATCCCGACACGGCCGATCTCGCGTTGCTGTGGCATCCGTCGCCGTTCTGGAAATATCTCGGCGCCTCGATCCTGCTGTCGCTTGCCGTCGGCATCGGCTTCGTCTTGCTGATCGTGCCCGGCATCATCTTCGGGCTCATGTTCATGTTCACGCCCTTCGTGGTGATCGAGCGCGAGCTTGGTCCGATCGAGGCGATGAACGAGAGCAGCCGGCTCACGCGCGGGCATAAATGGCCGCTGTTTGGCTTTGTGCTGCTGCTGCTGCTGATCAACGTGCTCGGCGTGCTAGCTCTTGTCGTTGGCCTGCTGGTCTCGATCCCCGTCTCCACGCTCGCCTTCGTGCACGCCTATCGCGTGCTCGGCGGCAAGCCAGGCACGCGTCCGGCCGATGCGGCGCTCGCCGCCTGACGCAAGCCGCCGTCGAATCTCAACAGTAAAGGGGAGGGCCGTCGGCTATTCCGCGGGCACCAATGGGCGCTCGGCCTTTAAGGCTTCGGCCGCGTTGCGCGGATTGCGATAGACGAATGGCGTCGGCGGCTTGGCAGCCTCCTCGCGCGCAAGCCTAACCATCTCGCCGTGATAGGGCGACAGCGCGCAAGCGGGGTCGGTGTTGGCCGCGTTGCCGGTGATCGCCATCGCCTGGCAGCGGCAGCCGCCGAAATCGATCTCCTTGAAGGCGCAGGAGCGGCACGGCTCCTTCATCCACGACGTTCCGCGGAAGGCGTTGAAGGCGTCGGAATTGAGCCAGATGTCGAGCAGCGGACGATCCTGCACATTGTCGAAGTGAAGCGTCTTGATGGTCTCCGCCGCATGGCAGGGCAGCACCTTGCCTGCAGGGGTGATGTTCATGAAGCCTTTGCCCCAACCGCCCATGCAGGGCTTCGGGCGCTTGGCGTAATAATCGGGCACGACCATGTCGATGGTGAGCACGCCTTTCAGCCGCTCGCGCTCGCGCTCGACGAACTCGATCGACTCCAAGGTCTGATCGTAGGTCGGGATCAGCGCGGCGCGGTTGAGGTAGGCCCAGCCGTAATACTGCACATGGGCGATCTCGAGCCGCTGGGCGCCGAGCTTGAGGGCAAGCTCGATGTAGCGGCCGATATTATGGATGTTCTGGCGATGGATGGGCGCGTTGACGGTGAGCGGCAAGCCAAGCTCGGTTACCCAGCGGGCGACCTCGAGCTTCTTCGCGGTAGCGCCGGGATAAGCGCCGATCCGCTCGGCGTTCTCGGCATCGACGTCCTGGAACGAAATCTGGACGTGGTCGAGCCCGCGCTTGACGAGGTCTTCCAGCCGGCCACGATTAAGCGTGACGGCGGCGGTGATCAGGTTCGAGTAGAGGCCGGCCTCGGAGGCGGCCGAGACGATCTCCTCGAGATCCTTGCGCGCGGTGGGCTCGCCGCCCGACAGATGCACTTGCAGGATGCCCATCTCGCCGGCTTGGCGCATCACCGAGCACCACATCTCGGTGGAAAGTTCCTTGTTGACGCGCTCCAGCTCGATCGGGTTCGAGCAATACGAGCACTGCAAGGGACAGCGATGGGTCAGCTCGGCGAGCAGGCCGACGGGAGCGCGCTCGCATAGCGCCGCTTGGGCCGCGCCGCTCGCGCCTTCGGTCGGCTCGTCGTCGACCACGAGGGTTTCGCAATGTTCGTTACCCTTGAGCTCCTCGTTCATCCCTTTACGTATCCCTTGTCAGCCAGGCCTTGCAGCAGGTCGAGCACGTCGGCGCGGATCACGTCGGCGGGCGCGGAATATTCCTTGGCAAGGGCCTCGACAATGTCCTCCACGGTTCGTTTGCCGTCGCAGAGCTTGAGCACGGCGACGGCGGTGTCGTCAGGCGTCAGCACCCGCTCGGGCGCCAACAATATCCAACGGCCTCGCCCCGCGTCGTGGCGGAGCTTCAAATAGGCCGGCAAATGGGGCCGCGTCTCCGCACCGACGATCAGACGTGCAGGGGACGAGGTTTCGTTCATGCTTTGGCCGGCACGAACGCGCCGGGCGGGATCAGCCCCGGCTCGACATAAGCGTAATGCAGCGCATCGAGCTGGGCCCAAAGCACGGCACATTTGAATTGCAGTGCATCGAGCGCGGCGGTCTGCGCCTCCGGTGTGCGCGCGTTGCGCTTGACATAATCCAGCGCGAAGGCGGCATCGTCGGGCGCCTGCGTCAGGCGGCGCTTGAAATACTGCATCACGTCGTCGCTGATGAAATCGTAATTCTCGAGCATGCCCGAGATGCGCTCCTTGTGGATCTTAGGCGCGAACAGCTCGGTGAGCGAGGAAGCGACCGCCTCGACCAGGGTCTTCTCCCGCACGAAGTTGACATAGGCCTCGACGGCAAACACGGTTTCGGGGAGCGCGCCCTTGCGCGAAACGACATAGTCGCGATCGAGCCCCAAACCGTCGGTCAAGACCAGCCAGCGCTCGATGCCGCCTTCTTCCTCGCCGAAGCCGTCATGATCCATGATGCGATGGATCCAATCGCGGCGGAGCTGGCGGTCGTGGCAGCGGCTCATCAAGGCGGCGTCCTTGCGCGGCACCGCCGACTGATAGCAATACCGGTTCAGCGCCCAGGCCTGCACCTGGCCTTTGTTGAGCTTGCCGCCGTGCAGCAGTTTGTGAAATGGATGCTTGTCGTGATAGCGCTCGGCGCCGATGGCGCGCAGCTCCTGCTCCAGTTCCTCGGGGCTCATAATCTTGGTCACGGCGGTACCTCTTGCTACCCAATTCTGGCGATGAAACCGGGTAGTCCTCCCTAGCATTCGCCGCCTTGATACACGTCAACGGCTAGCTGAACGGCGCCGTCAACCTCGGGGCGTATTTCCTCACCCTGAATATAGGAGGCCCGACTGGGCGCTGCATGATCTCCGCATGAACGCTAGCTGCATACCACATTAAGAAAACCTGAACGGGAAGGCTGACAATACACGGGCTGAGGGTAACGGAAGCCGCCAATCGGCGCCACTCTCGGCAGGGGCTTGGCCCACAAAACGAAACGGCGACCCAGGCTTGTCGCCGGATCGCCGTTCGCATTCGTTCCGAGATGAGAGACCGGATTAAGCGCGATCCAGCTCTGCCGGCAGGTAGCTCGTGACCTCCATGCCGGACTCCGTCTCGTCGATCGTCGGCTTTTGCCACTCACGCATTGCAGCTCTCCTTCCGCGAGTTAGGCCGAGCGTACGCCGGAGCAGCCACTTTAGTTTTGCGAACCCGGAGATGGCTGCCCGGCTCTGCAATTTGAATATGCTTTCGGGTCATGATAATTTCCAATCGTATTTCCTTATAGTCGGCATAAGCGGCACTTATCGCGTGGTCTCGCTCAGACAGTTGCGTTACCTGGAGTTGTTGGCGGAAACCCGCCATTTCGGCCATGCGGCCGAAGCATGCGCCGTCAGCCAGCCGGCGCTCTCCATGCAGATCAAGGAGCTCGAGGACGAGCTGAAGGTGAGCCTGGTCGAGCGCCGCAAATCGGGCATCGAGTTCACCGAGCAGGGTGAGGAAATCGCGCGGCGCGCGCGTACCATTCTTGCCTCGGTGCGCGACCTGCTCGACTACGCCCAGCATCAGGAAGGCGTGTTGTCCGGCGTCTTGAAGCTGGGCGCCATTCCCTCGATCGCGCCCTATCTCCTGCCCACGGCATTGCCGGAGCTGCAGCGGCGCTATCCGGCGCTCCAGCTGCAATTGCGCGAGACGCTGACTTCCAATCTCGTGCGCGAGCTGGTCACGGGGGATCTCGATCTCATCCTCGTAGCGCTGCCGATTGAGGATCCGGAGGTCGAAACCCTGTTTCTGTTCGATGACCGGTTCATTCTCGCCACCAAGGCGACCAAGACCAACCAGCGGCTGCGTCACGCTAACGCCGATATGCTGTCGCAGGGTCGGCTACTGTTGCTCGAGGAGGGCCATTGCTTGCGCGACCAGGCGCTGTCGTATTGCCACATGCTGACGCCCGAGGCGCGCGACAGCTTCGGCGCGTCGAGCCTCGCCACCATCGTGCAGATGGTTGCCAATGGCTACGGCATCACGCTGCTGCCGGAAATGGCGATCGCCAGCGAAGTGCATGCGAGCGGCGGCATTCGGCTGTTGCGCTTCGATGCGCCCGAGCCGAAGCGGGAGATCGGCCTTGCCTGGCGCAAGACCTCACCACGCAAGAAGGACTTTATGCAGTTCGGCGAGCTGTTGCGCGAGGTTGCGCCACGGCCGAGAAAGCAAGCGCTGCGCGGAGCGCGGTAGCGCAGAATAAAGTGCTCAAGTAGCCAGAGGGCGGTAGCGCGACGTAAGGGGACCCAGGGTGACGTTGGCGATCAAATTGCTCGTGCTGGGCGTCTTGGCGGTCTATGCCCGAGCCGGGGCGGTCGCGTTGCGGCGGCCAATATCCGACTTCTATGTTGCGGGGCGACTCGTGCCGGGCCTGTTCAACGGCATGGCTATCGCTGTCTCGTTGATCCCCGTGCTCGCGTTTGCCGAGCTTGCCGGCGCGCTGAGCCAAGGATGGGACGGGGCCTCGCTGCTGGTGCTCGGCGGTGCCGGAGGCCTCCTCATCATCGCGTTTCTTCTCGCGCCATATCTGCGCAAGTTCGGCGGCTACACCATTGCCGATTTTCTCGGCGAACGGTTCGGCGGCTCGGGCGTCAGGTCGCTCGGCGTCCTCGCGGTGATCTTGTGCTCGTTCCCCGCGCTGGCTTTGGTGCTGTCTGGCCTGGGCGTCATCGCCACGCAAATCTTCGCCGTCGACATGGGCACCGGCATCGCTGTTGGCGTGGCGATGCTCCTCGTCTGCAGCTTCGCCGCCGGCATGCGCTCGGCGAGCATCACGCAGATCCTCCAATATGCCGTGCTGCTCGCGGTTTCGGTGGTCACGCTGGGGTTGCTGGTGTGGCAGCAGGGAGCGGTGTTTTCCGGGGCCGAGCCGGCCGGCCTCAAAGCGGCGCTTGGCATTATCAAGCTCGACAGCTTTGCCGCGGAGGACGGCCTCAACCGTCTGGCGCTGCTGTTCTGCCTGGTCACGGGGGTCGCATCGCTGCCGCATCTGTTGATGCGAGGTCTCGTCACGCCGTCGATCGAGGAGGCGCGAACGTCGTTTCTGTGGGCTCTGCCCTTCACCGGCGTGCTTTCGCTGCTTGCTGTCCCCTTTCTCTCGCTATTCGAGGCCGCGCCGACTGAGGCGTCGCCCGCGAGCGCCATCCTGTCCTTCGGGCTGATCGCCGTCGGCGCGATCTCCCTGCTGCTTGCCGTCGGCAGCGGGCTCGTGCTCGCCATCGCCAACGCCCTTTCTTACGACCTCTATTACCGGAGCCTGCATCTCAGCGCCTCGACCGAGCGGCGCATCCTTGTGGCGCGTGCGGCCATCCTGCTCACTGCCGCGCTCGCCGCGGGCGCAGTCTTCGCGGCGCCGGATGTTATTGCGGTTATGACCGGAGCGTCCTTCTCGCTCGCGGCGAGCGCGTTTCTGCCCGCTCTGCTGCTCGGCGTTTGGTGGAAGCGCGCGACCGGCGAGGGGGCGCTTGCCGGCATGCTCGCAGGTCTCGCCGTGTGTCTCTATTACCTGCTGGCGCCGCGCTATATCCCGTTCGCCTTCTACGAGACCTCGAGCTTCCTCTCAAACGCAACGCCGGACGAGGCGGCACGCTACGTCGCGCTGCGGCAAGGCTATTACCTCGCCGATGAGACGGCGCGCGCGGCGGCCTTGGCGGCCTGGCAGGCCTCGGCGCTCAAGCTCGCCAATTGGGCCGGCATCAAAGGCGATTTTGCTGCCCTGTTCGCCGTGCCGATCGGCTTCGTGGTGATGATCGGGGTGAGCCTGTTCACGCCGGCCCCGTCGCGCGACGTGCAGAGCTTCGTCGAGGATCTGCGCAAACCGCAGGTGGCCTAGCGGCTACGGAGCGGGCGGATTGGACGCCGATTGCGCCGGTTCGGCGTCAGAATCGCTGGCGAGCACGTGGAATGAATTGCGGAAGCGCACGGCATCGTCGCTCGTGGCGTGGCTCTTGGGTCCCGCGGTGACGAGCATATAGACGCGGTCGCCGGCGGGCACGACATCGATCAGATGGCTGAGTTTGCTCTTGTTGTCGTCGGCGATCGCCTCGAACCCGGAGCGGCCGTCGATGGTCGCCGAACCGCGCTTGCGCAAGCGCGACTTGCTGCCCTTGGCATAGGCATTGACGAGCTTGATGAAAGCGTCGGCGTCGGGGTTCGGCCCTTTGCCGGCCGGATATTCGAAGACGACGACGCTATAGACGGTGTCGTCGCCGACGCTCACCTGAAAGTCGTATTGGATGAGGGGGTTTTGACCTTCGACTTGCGTGTTGGTCGTCTTGGGCGCGCCGGGGAAGGAGACGGAGAAGCCCCGCTCGGCCGACTGGAACTCCGTCCATTGCGGCTCTTGCGGCGGCGTCGCGGGGGCATCCTCGGCGAGAGCGGGGAGCACCGTCGCCGCGAGCAAAGCCAAGCCTAGCGTTGCGCTTCGGATCGACATCCCTCAGGTCCTCCTCATCGCCGTCCGCCGAATCGGCATCTTAGCCGATCCGGCTGCACGGTTCACCCGAGCTCTCGTCGTCCGGCTAACCCTGCGGCGAGGATTTCAGCGCTCGCTCATACATGGCCTCGACGTCCCTTTTCAGGGCACGGCGCGAATCCGGGCGAAGATACAGCATATGGCCACCGGCATAGTTCTCGATGGTTATCGGGCTTGCGCCTTCGAGCGGGGGGAGCTGGCGGACAAGATAGGTGGGGGCGAGATAGGGCGTGATCAGGTCGGTGTAGCCGGTGCCGATGAAGACTTCGAGCGCGCGGTTGGTGGCGCGGGCGTCCTGAATGTCGTCGAGCACTCCGGCATAGCCTTGCCGCGTCGGGCTCGTGCCGAAATCCCATTTCGGCCTCACCTCGCGATTGAGCAGCCGGTAATTCGCGTCGGTCTTATAGCCGAGCTCGTCTTGCGCATATTGCACGAAGGCGCTGGTCCAGAGCGGTACGGTCGAGTCGAGCACGGGATCGGGCCCGCGCGGCCAATCGCTCGAAGGGCTCGGGTCGGGACCGCTCACGCTGCCGTCATAGCGGCTCAACACTTGGCCGTGGGCGCGGTCGAATTCCTTGATGAAGGTCCCGGGCGAGATACGCGCGAAATTGCGGCGTACGATGTCGGGCGGGAGTCCGGTGAGCTCAGCCACCCTCGCGCTGGTTGCATCGGAACCCTGTGACGCGCCCGAGGCCAGCGCCACGAGATATTCCGACAGGGCATAACGTTCGGGTCCTTGCAGCGCGCTCGCCAGAGCTTCGCGGCCGGCGATGCCCTTGCTCTCGAGATTGACCGCCGCATAAGAGGGCAGGCTCAGCGCCCAGGGCAACGGGTCGTAATCCTCGCCGTTGAGCAATGAAAATTCCAGGGCCGGCGAGATCAGCACGAGGCCGCTCGGCGAGATGCCGCCGGTCTTCTGCAGCGACCGCGCGATGGTCACGGCGCGAAAGCCGCCATAGCTTTCGCCGGCCAAGAACACCGGTGAGGTCATGCGTGCGGCATCGGTCAGATACAGACGGATGAAATCGGCGAGCGCTTGAGTGTCCTGCTCGACGCCAAAGAAGTCGCTCTCGCTCTTGCCTTCGCCCGCGCGGCTATAGCCGGTGCCGACCGGATCGACGAACACGAGATCGGTGAAGTCGAGCCAGCTTGCGTCGTTGTCGGCGAGGCGGGGAGGCGGCCCGAGCAACTCTCCCTTGGCGCTGACTTCGACGGTCTTGGGACCGATCGCGCCAAGATGCAAATAGGCCGAGGCGGCGCCAGGACCGCCATTGAAGACGAAGGTGATCGGGCGCCTGGTGTCGGCCGGCTCGCGCCAATAGGCGACATAGAAGATGTTGGCGATGGTCTTGTCCTGCGCATCGCGCAGCGGAAGCATGCCGGCCTTGGCGGCGTAAGACAGGTCCGAGCCGTCGAGGCCGATATTGTGGTGGGTGATGACGGGCGGAGGCAGGCTCGGCGCCGCAGAGGCTGTGACGCTCGCCTTCGCCTCCGCGCTCGGGCTCGCGCTTTCGCCGCCAGGCTTGGCCGGCGCCGCGGTCTGCTCGCTTGGCGCGGGGGCGGCGTGATGTTTCGGCGCTCCCATCTGCCGCGCCTCGCCCGCTTCCTGAGCGAATGCAGCCGCGGGAACGATGACAAGCGCCAGCAGCGCGCCAATGCTCAGGGTGCGCCAGAGGCGGTGCGAAGGTTTAGTCGTCAAATGTCTAGTCTCCGATCCGATCGAAACTTGCGGGATGTGGCGAGGGGTATATGCCGCAACAAAGGTGGGAGCGGGGCGCGTCCGAAACCAGAGGTGGTGGCGAGGAGCAGGGCCGAGAGCCGGGCATTTCCTCCATCCGCCCAGCGACAAGGCGGCGCGCCTGGCTTGATGGCAGCGGTGGTAAAGACGCCACGCTTTCCATTCTTCGAGCGCAAACCCGTAAAAACGGTAGGCCGATATGGCTTTGGCCGTTAATGTAAACGCTGGCGCAGAGCTGCTAGCCACGCGGTGCTGCTCGGTTTCCGGCGTTTCCCCGTCTCCGCGTCTTCGCCGGGAGCGGTCCTCGCGTTGCGCCCCTTGATGGCGGCAAGGACGTTCAGCAGCCTCGCGCGACCTTAAGGCTTCCCCGACGGGGGAGGGCAAGCCTTGCCTGGTTTTGCGTACAAGCCCCCTGGAGACGCTACTCGCATGAGTCTTGTGTCGAATGAGGCTCGTCATGGACCCGCGGTTTAGGGGAGCCGCTTCGCATGGTCAGTCCGATGCGTGAGAAGCGTGCATGGCCGCCGCGCGAGAAGGACGCCGACGCCGAAGCCGTCGCCGCGTTCGAGCAGACGGTCGCCGTCGTCAAGGAGACGGTGGTCAGGTCCGGCGAGGTTCTCGTCTCGGCCAAGGAAGATCTCAACGATCATAAGCGCTGGCTCAAGGTTCAGACCGCGCAAGTCGCGGCTGACAGGGAACGCCACGACCGCTGGCTGCAACGCCAGCGGGAGCAGCAAGAAGCGCATGAGCGCCGCGAGCAGAAGCGGGCGCGGCGCCGGCGCATGCGCCAGGCCGTGGTGCAAGCGGTCACGGGCGCGATCGCCGCGGTTGTGTTCGCGGTGCGATCGGCGATCTGGTTCGTGGTCGCCAAGATCCTCGCCGGCCTCAATGCCATCGACGCGACGGCGGCAAGGGGCTTGCGCTTCGTCGGCGGTAAGCTGCGCGATGCCGCGCTCTACGTGGCCGACGCGATCCGGCGCGTGGGCATGTTTGCGCGCCGCACGGCGCGTTCGCTGGCGCTGTCTGCCTGGGCGCTGTTGATCGCGGGGCTGGGCTCGCTCGCCGCGGTGATCAAGGCGGCCGCCGCGGGTATCTCGGCCAAGCTGCATGCGCTCGCGCCCTGGTTCGGTCATTTCATTTCGGCGAGCGTCGGGGGGATTGCGGCGCGGGCGCGTGACGCATCGGCCGCAACCGGAAATCGGCTCGGTGCGGGGCTCGCGTCGCTTGCCGGCAAAACCAGCCAGCTGACGCAGCGGATCGGCGGAGGCGCCGCGCCTGCCTTGAGCGCCGCCGCCGCCAAGGGCCGCACCGTTGCGCCGGCGCTGTTCGAGACCCTTGGCAGGGCCGGTCGCGCCGCCGGGAGCTACGCCAAATCCGGGGCCGCGCACGCACAAAGATTGCTGCCGGCCAAGGCCCCTGCGATTGACGCCGAAAACGCGGTATCCTCTCCGCGGGCCAGGGAGGGATTTGAGCTCAGCCAAATGCTCATAATCGCGGGAGCTTTGTTGTTGGTGTGCGGCGGCCTGATGCTGGGCGGCGGCCTGCTCATGCGCGCAGGCGCCGGCAACGCGTCCTCGACCATGACCGCAGCCTCACCGTCCGAGCCGATCGCTTGGCTGTTCGAGCACAAGACGCTGCCGATCGATGAACGGTCGGTGTTCGCCTACGCCCTCACGCCGGAGGGCGTGCGCATCAAGGGCTTTGCCATCGGCGGGGTCAATCTATCCGATGGGCCGGTCGCCGCGCTTGAAGGCATCGTCAAGCCCGACACGCAGGCGCATGACCTCAAACTCGCGCTCAGCGTCGAGCTACCGGTCGAGCATGAAGGCGCCGCGCAGCCCTCCGAGGCAGCGCCGGCCGCAGTGGCAGATGGCACCGTTCCGTCCCAGGCGCCGTTCAGGCTCGTGTTTCTCTTCCCGTCGGCGGCGGAAGGCGGAATGACGCCGCATGACGTGCTCGCCGCTTATGGCGGGCTCATGCTCAAGGTCCGCTACGAAGTGGACGGCACGGAGAGATCCTTCATCCAATATTTGCCGCCGGCCTTGCTGGAGGAGCAGCTCGCCGAGATCGCGGCGGAGGCGAAGGGATCGTAGGCCCTTACCGAGATCCGCGCGTAACCCTTAGAAGCATTGCAGGGTGGGCGAGGCGCAGCCTCTAATCTGGAGGCAGGCCTTGAACAGTGTGCAGCATTTGAGGCTGCAGCCGGCGGTATCGGCCGAAGGGTCCAACGCCGTGGCGGTGCAGGTGCTGCCGCAGGAGCGAAAGTCGTCGTTGCAGACGCGCACGCTTTGGCTGCCGGTCGAGCATGGCGAGATGGCAGGACTGCGCGATGGTGCGGGCGGGATCGGATTGCCCGACGAGTTTTGATTTTGGATCGAGCTTTGCTGGGCTTGCACACCCCCGAGAGGGAATGCGAGCAAGAGCGCGAGGATCAAAAGGATGGATTTGACCATGGGAAACGCCGCCCCCCGGATCGACGTTTGGTAGTGTGTCCTAGACAGAGCGTCCCTCTATATGGCCGAGGCCGTCAAGCCCTACGTGACCGCGACACACGCTTCCCATCACCAAATGGCCAAAAAGCCGCGCAAGGTTCCCGGCACCCGAAGGAGACTTGATCCGTTGCGCTCGCATCTCGTCGCGCTGTCATTGCTCGCGGCCACCATTTCCGGCCTTGGCTGTGCCAGCCAGGACCCGGCGGCGCGCGCAGCCGAGCACGCCGCCCAAGCGAGCGAAGACGACGCCACCTGCCGGCAGAAGGGTGCTGAGGACAGCAAGGCCTATGCCGACTGCCGCAAGGGTCTTGCCGAGGCGAGCGCCAGGCAAAGCGCCATTCAGGAGCAGAAACGGCGGGATTTCGACCGGGTGCTCGGCGCCGGGACCGACGGCCAGAGCAATTACTGAGCGCCGAAAGAGCTTACTTGGCGGTGATTTGCCGCTCGGGCGGCGCTTGACCCGTTGCAACTTGCATGGCCTATGTCGCGACCATCATGAGACGCTGAAGGGGTTGAGGACATGACGCATAAGAGATTTCTGATCGCTGCCCTGGTGGCCGGAATTGCCTGCGGTCTCGCCTTCGCAGCGCCGGTGCAGGCGGGAACGTGTCAATCGGTCAGGGCGAAGGGCGTGGCGAAGAACCTCGCCACGGCCACACAATATGCACAGGCCGATCTGAAGCAGACGGCGAAGGCCATGAAAGGCAAAGTCACGCAGGCGACGACGAATTGCGGTGCCGTTCCCGACGGTTACCGGTGCAAAATCTCGGCCGTCGTCTGCCCCAAATAGCCTGAACCTCGGTTGCAAGCGTTGGGGGAGTCCGCTTTGGCTTCTCTAGGTTCTCGCTAGACCGATTTGGTAGCCGCCTGTTAGCCTTGCGACGGGGGGTTTCCAAACGATGGGAATTTGGGGGGCGACGCTTCTTGTTCTATTGGCCGCGGCCTGCATCTGGGCCGGGACGGTGATCGGCAAGCGCTATCCGCTCAGTCGGCTCGCCTCAAAGGCCGCCGTGGCCGGTTGGGCAATAGGGATCGCTTTTGGTTTGGCAGCCGTTGCCTCCCTGGTGCGCCTCTGATCGCGCGCAGCAAAACGGGCGCTCCGTCGCGCCGAAGGGCTGGTGCCGGGTAGAGGAGTCGAACCCCTGACCTACTGATTACAAATCAGCCGCTCTACCTGCTGAGCTAACCCGGCACGCTGACGCTCAACGAGTTAAGCGCCAGCCGCGCGGAAGGCAAGCGGGTCGGAAGCGCCGGCTATTTGCGGCGGCTCGCGAGTATGCCGGCAACGAAGGCGATCGCCAGCAGGGTGACGGGCCCCACGCTCTGCATCGCCTTGCCCACGCCTTGATCGAGCATGCCGACACCTTCGCTGCCCGCCGCCAGCATGCTCGGCTCTTGTGGCTTCCGCTTCCGCGCGAACAGGGGGAGGGTCGCCAGGATCAGCACGCCGAGCAGCGCCAGCGAGGCGGCGACGATGCCAGCCGCTTCCGCCGGCGTGAAGCCGTGGGCGATCAGCGCCTGATAGGCGGCGAGCAGGCCGAACGCCGCCGCGATAATCAACACGACCACGGCGACGGCGACAACGATCGCCTGCCTAAGCGACCGTTCGACCGATTCCTTGATGCGCAGGCCGATCTGTAACGATGAGAGCAGCGCGAGCGCCGAGCGGAGCATGGACGCTTCGCCTAGCGACGCGTGAACACACCAAACAGGAATCCTAATCCTGCGGCGATGGCGACGGCTTGCAGCGGATTGCGCCTGATGGCCTCTTCGGCCTCATAGGCGGTTTCCATGGCCTTATCCTGGGCGCGGTTGACCTGGCCCTTGGCGATGCGGGTCACGGTGCCGGAGAGGTTTTGCAGGTCGGCGCGGATGGCCTCGACCTGATTGGCGAGATCGTCCGCGTCGCGGGGGCTGGCGCCGGCACGCTTGGCGCCCGAGCGAATATCGCTATCGGTGGATGACATCGGGGGTTTCCTTCCGTGGAAGATCGTTTGGGGGTGGCGAGGACTTAAGCAACTCTATGCGAGCGCGCTTCGTTCCATGCTGCGCTCGCTGAAGGGGACGGCTCCAGAGCGGCTCAACTTGAGCGACGGCGGGCCGTCGCTGTCAAGGGCCGTGTCGCGAAAGACACAGTCGATGCGCTCGCATGGTTGCCGGAGGCTTGCCTCCGGGTCGGCGGCCTTCTAGACTTCGACTCTGCGGATCGACTGCTCGAGGGGGGTGAGCATGGACGCTTGCAGGCTTAGCCTGGCTGTCATCGCTATTCTCACTCTGCTGATCGCCATGAGGCCGGATCCGGCCAGCGCTGGCGCGGCGCTGGCGGGGACTCGTGCCGAGACTTTCGCCGGCGCTGAGCTCACGATTCCCGTCGGAGCGTTCCACCATTCCCGGCGCGCCGAGTCCTTCTATTGCTACCCGCGGAACTATTGGTGGTTCTACCGCCCCTACACGACGGCCGAAGACGGGCATGCGCGCTGCATGCCGTATTTCCATTATCCGCCGTATGAGGGCCGCGGGACACCGGACCGCTACATTAAATAAGTCGCGACCGCGATATCGCGCAGCGCCCGGCCGGCGACAATACTGCGTTAACCATACCGATACCTGCGAGGCGTAGCTTGCGAGGGCGCGCTTCCCGGCGACTCAGGTACGGGGAGGTCGCCCCTCAAGCGGAGTTGCCCGATGAAATTCGTATTCGCCCTTGCCGCCATGCTTCTCCTCGCGGGCGGCTTCAACGTTACGGCGATCGAGCCCGCCAGCGCCCAATGCGCCGGACCCTGTGGCGCGGTGCTGGTGCCGTCGCCCAATCCCATCCCGAAAACTTTCTTGTTCGTCCGCCCCGCGCCGGTGGTGGCGGCGCCATGTGGCGTGGGCTGCGTCAATGGCAGGGCGGCTTATGCGGCACCCCCGCCATGTGGACAGGGCGGCTGCGGCGGCACGGCCTTCGTTTATCTCCCGAAGCACGTCTATGCCTATTGGAAGCAGCCCGGCTATACCGCCTGTTATCCCGGTCCCGGCAATTGCTATTGGCGCCGCGACTGCTGGTACGACTCGTTCGGCCGCCGCTTCTGCAACTAGCCTATCGCGGCGAAACGTTTAGCCCAGCGTCTTGAGGCTCGCCCAGTGCAGCGCGACGGCGGCGGCGTTCGAGACGTTGAGGCTCGCCAGCGCGCTTTGCGTCGAGATGCGACACAGTCGGTCGCAATGCTCGCGCGTAAGCTGGCGCAAGCCCTTGCCCTCGGCGCCGAGCACCAGAGCCAGCGGTCGGGTGAGTGGCGCTGCTTCCAGCGTCTCGCTCGCCTGTTCGGCCAGCCCCACGCGCAACACGCCGCGCTCGCCGAGCTCGCTCAAAGCTTGCGCGAGATTCTTGACGAGGATCACCGGCACGATGTCGAGCGCGCCGCTCGCGGCCTTGGCGAGAGCGCCGTGCAGAGGCGGGCTGTGCCGCTCGGTCATGACGAGGCCCGCTGCGCCGAAGGCCGCGGCTGAACGGAGCGCCGCGCCGACATTTTGCGGGTCGGTCACCTGATCGAGCACGAGCAGAATGCCGTTCGCGTCGACATCGTCCAGCGTGAGGGAAGGGAGAGGCTCGGCCTCGAGCAGAACGCCCTGATGCACCGCCTCGGCGCCGAGCAGCCGGTCGAGATCCTTCGGCGTGGTCGGCTCGGGCTTGAGCCCGCGCTTGGCGAGGAGGGGGCCGAGCCGCAGCGCCGCATTCTCGGTAGCGAGCAATTTGACCAGCGGGCGCCGCGGATTGGCGAGGGCGGCTTTGACGGCGTGCAGGCCGAACAGCGTCACGCGGTCGGCGCTGTCCTGCCGGGGCGTATGCCTCGGCTTGCCGCGCCAACTCGATTTTCCAGGCTTGTTCGGTCTTTGAGGTCGACGCCGCATGCTGTCAAGACTTGCTTTGGGGATGGGAGATGGCTGAGGTGTCGGAAAGATCAGGGATTTTCGCGCTAACCCACTGATTTACAGTTGACAGAGCTTAAAGCGCTACCCATAAAACCAGCCATGGCGGACCCTGCCGGCCGACGGCGGGGCGTTTTTGCTTGGTCACAAATCACCAGTCAATCCATCTTCGCTCAAGGAGGGGTGCCCGAGTGGCTAAAGGGGACGGGCTGTAAACCCGTTGGCTATGCCTACGTAGGTTCGAATCCTACCCCCTCCACCAACCACTCTCTAAGCTTGAGCGGGATGGTGCGGGTGTAGCTCAATGGTAGAGCAGCAGCCTTCCAAGCTGAGGACGAGGGTTCGATTCCCTTCACCCGCTCCAAGAGGTTAGGTCGCTTAGTAATTGATATTGCAAAGAAAATGGCGACGAAAGGTAAGCATTTGGAGCAGGCGATAGGAGTGTAGCTCAACTGGCTAGAGCACCGGTCTCCAAAACCGGGGGTTGGGGGTTCGAAGTCCCTCCACTCCTGCCAAGACGAAGGACGAGAGCCGGAGAATTCGATTAGCGCGGGACTTCCGCGGCAAGGACTAAACATGGCGAGGACGAATCCTTTTGAGTTTCTGCAGCAGGTGCGCACCGAGGTGGCCAAGGTCACCTGGCCGACGCGCCGCGAGACGGTGATCACCACCATCATGGTGCTCGCCATGTCGGTTGCTGCCGCGCTCTTCTTTCTCGCCGCCGACTGGATCCTGAGCCAGCTGGTCACGCTGGTTTTGGGCTTGGGCCGCTAGGAGGCGGAACTTAAAATCAATGGCAAAGCGCTGGTACATCGTCCACGCCTATTCGAACTTCGAGCGGAAGGTCGCCGAGTCCATCAAGGAACGCGCCGCCGCTGCGGGGTTTGCCGACATGTTCGAAGAGGTGCTGGTGCCGATGGAAGAGGTTGTGGAGATGCGCCGCGGCCGCAAAGTCAGCTCAGAGCGGAAGTTCTTTCCGGGCTACGTGCTGGTGAAGATGGATCTGAACGACCAGACCTACCATCTCATCAAAGCGACGCCCAAGGTCACGGGCTTTCTCGGTACCGAGAACAAGCCCATTCCGATCACCGAAGCGGAGGCGGGGCGCATCCTCCAGCAGGTGCAGGAAGGCGTCGAGCGGCCGAAGCCGTCGGTTACCTTCGAGATCGGCGAGCAGGTACGCGTCGCCGACGGCCCGTTCGCCTCGTTCAACGGTCTCGTCGAGGAGGTCGATGAGGAGCGGGCGCGGTTGAAAGTTGCGGTGTCGATCTTCGGCCGGGCGACGCCCGTCGAGCTCGAATACGCCCAGGTCGAGAAGCTGTAAGCGATAAGCGGGAAGGCGCGGGAAGAGTTTAGCGATGGCGAAGAAGATCGACGGTTACATCAAGCTCCAGGTGCCGGCAGGGCAGGCGAACCCATCGCCGCCGATCGGGCCCGCGCTCGGCCAGCGCGGCGTCAACATCCCGGAGTTTTGCAAGCAGTTCAACGCGGCCACGCAGAAGCTCGAAGCCGGTTCGCCGATCCCGACCGTCATTACCGTTTATGCCGACCGCTCCTTCACCTTCGAGATGCGCACGCCGCCGGCGTCGTATCTGCTGAAAAAGGCGGCCAAGATCGGCAAGGGATCGAAAGAGCCTGGCCGGGGCGTCGCCGGTACGGTGACCCAAGCGCAACTGCGCGAGATCGCCGAGGTCAAGATGAAAGACCTCAATGCCAATTCCGTCGAGCAAGCGATGAAGATCATCGCCGGCTCAGCCCGTTCGATGGGCCTCCAGGTGCAGGACTAAAGTCATGAGCAAACCAGGTAAAAGATTCAAAGCAGCGATCGCGCCGATCGAGCGCGAGAAGCTCTATTCGATCGAAGAGGCGGTGAAGCTGGTCAAGAACGGCGCCAAGGCGAAGTTCGACGAGACCATCGAGGTGGCGATGAATCTCGGCGTCGATCCGCGGCATGCCGATCAGATGGTGCGCGGCGTCTGCGCGCTGCCACACGGCTCGGGCCGCAAGCTTCGCGTCGGTGTGTTCGCCAAGGGCGCCAAGGCCGAGGAAGCGAAGAAGGCCGGTGCCGATGTGGTCGGTGCCGAGGATCTGGTCGAGCAGGTGCAGAAGGGCGTGATCGATTTCGACCGCTGCATCGCCACGCCCGACATGATGCCGTTGGTCGGACGCCTGGGTAAGGTGCTCGGCCCGCGCGGGCTGATGCCGAATCCGAAAGTGGGCACGGTGACCGCCGATGTCGCGCCCGCCGTGCGCGCGGCGAAAGGCGGCGCGGTCGAGTTCCGCGTCGAGAAGGCGGGGCTCATTCATGCCGGCGTCGGCAAGGCAAGCTTCAGCGAGCAGGCGCTGGTGGAGAACATCCGCGCCTTCGCCGACGCGGTGATGAAGGCTAAGCCGTCGGGTGCCAAGGGCACGTTCCTGAAACGTGTCGCGGTGACCTCGACGATGGGACCTGGTGTGAAGATCGAGCCCACGAGCCTGGTTGGAGGCGTCGCCGCGGGCTGATTTATGAGTTTCGGGGCTGAGCGATCAGTCCCGAAGGATCGCTTGCATGCAAGCGATCCAAAGCCTGTCCGAGACTGCAGGTGCGGGAAACCGCTTAAGCCCTTCGGGCCTGCATGAGACGGGAGACGAACGGTTCGATGGGTGCGGGATTTCCGCCGCAACCGGGAGATCGGTTTGAACCTCGTAACTGGCTCTTGCGCAACTTCGCGCGCGGGCGGGACAGGACGGAAGCGCCGCTTGGAGAAGCGGGGCGGCTTCGCGGCCATCCCACGCGCTCCTGGCGGCAAGGTGTAGCTGAGGACTGGGAGCTTTTGCTTCCCGCCCTCGAACCGACGGAGTGAGCATTGGAAAGAGCAGAGAAGCGCGAAGTCGTGACGGCGCTTCACGATGTCTTCGCCAAGACCGGCGTGGTCGTCGTCGCTCACTATGCGGGCCTGACCGTCGCCCAAATGACCAAACTGCGCAGCGAGATGAGAAGCGCTGGCGGCCGGGTCAAGGTGGCGAAGAACAGGCTCGTCAAGCTCGCGCTCGAAGGCACCGACGCTAAAGGGATCGCGGATCTGCTGAAGGGGCCGACCTGCCTGGCATTTTCCGAAGACCCCGTAGCGGCACCGAAAATTGCCGTCAAATTCGCCAAGGCGAACGAGAAGTTCGTGATCCTCGGCGGTTCGATGGGCAGCACGGTGCTCGATGCCAAGGGCGTGAACTCGCTTGCCGACTTGCCCTCGCTCGATGAGCTCAGAGGCACGCTGATCGGACTCCTGCAGGCGCCGGCGACCAAGATCGCCCGCACCGTGAGCGAGCCCGGCGCCCAGCTTGCGCGAGTCTTCGGCGCTTACGGCAACAAGGAAGCGGCGTGACGGCCCAAACCTAGATACGAGAGTTCAAACCTACGAGGATTAAGTCGATGGCAGATTTGCAGAAAATAGTGGACACGCTCTCAGGCCTTACGGTGCTTGAGGCCGCCGAACTGGCGAAAATGCTCGAGGAGAAATGGGGCGTCTCGGCGGCCGCTCCCGTGGCCATGATGGCCGCGGCCGGCGCCGCCGCAGCACCGGTTGAGGAGAAGACGGAATTCAACGTCATCCTGACCGCGGCTGGAGCCCAGAAGATCAACGTTATCAAAGAGGTACGGGCAGTCACCAGCCTGGGTCTCAAGGAAGCCAAGGACCTGGTCGAAGGCGCGCCCAAGGCCGTAAAGGAAGGCGTGAACAAGGAAGAGGCCGAGAAGATCAAGAAGCAGCTCGAGGCCGCCGGAGCGACTGTCGAGTTGAAGTAGCCGGATGGGTTGAATTGCGCCCGGGTGACGCCCATATAGGGGAGTTCACCCGGGCCAAAACCCATCAAACATAACAGCTGACGCCTCTCCAGAGTCTCCGCTTCGCAAGTGGAGTTTCCGGTGAGCCGTCGCGACGAGCCTAAGAGGTAGAAATGGCGCAGCAGACTTCGACTTCGAATGGGCATAAGCGTTTGCGCAAGATGTTCGGCCGCATCCACGAAGTGGCCGAGATGCCGAATCTCATCGAGGTTCAGAAGCAATCCTACGATCAATTCCTGATGGTCGAGGAGCCCGAGGGCGGCCGCCTCGACGAGGGCTTGCAAGCCGTCTTCCGCTCGGTGTTCCCGATCAAGGATTTCGGCGACCGCGCCCAGCTCGAATTCGTGCGCTACGCGTTCGAGCCGCCGAAATACGATGTCGACGAGTGCCAGCAGC
Source organism: uncultured Alphaproteobacteria bacterium (assembly GCA_963798815.1). GTDB lineage: Bacteria > Pseudomonadota > Alphaproteobacteria > Rhizobiales > Methyloligellaceae > Methyloceanibacter. Next base: position 622,867 of record CAWCUW010000002.1, on the reverse strand, counting down.
GCGGCATGACCTACGCCGCGCCGCTGAAGGTGACGCTTCGGCTGATCGTGTTCGATGTCAACGAGGAGACCGGCGCCCGCTCGGTCAAGGACATCAAGGAGCAGGACGTCTACATGGGCGACATGCCGCTCATGACGATGAACGGCACCTTCGTCATCAACGGCACCGAGCGCGTTATCGTCTCGCAGATGCATCGTTCTCCGGGCGTGTTCTTCGATCACGACCGCGGCAAGACGCATTCCTCAGGCAAGCTGCTGTTCGCCGCGCGCATCATTCCCTATCGCGGCTCGTGGCTCGATTTCGAGTTCGACGCCAAGGATATCGTCTATGTGCGTATCGACCGGCGCCGCAAGCTGCCGGTGACGACGCTGCTTTATGCGCTGGGACTCGAGGACGAGGAAATCCTCGCGACCTTCTACGACCGCATCCCGCTCAAGGCGACCAAGGACGGATGGCGCATGCCGTTCCGTCCCGATCGGCTGCGCGGCATCAAGCCGACCAGCGACCTGATCGACGCCAAGACCGGCAAGGTCGCCATCGAGGCGGGCCGCAAGGTCACCGCGCGGCTGGCCAAGAAGCTCGCCGACGAGGGCCTGAAGGAGCTGCTGGTTAGCGACGAGGATTTGCACGGCCGCTATCTCGCGCAAGACATCATCAATATGGAGACGGGCGAGATCTACGGCGAGGCGGGCGAGGAGCTCGACGCCAAGCTGTTGGCCACGCTGAAGGATCTGGGGCTCAAGGAGATCCCGATCCTCGACATCGACCACGTCAATGTCGGCGCGTTCATCCGCAACACCCTGAACGTCGACAAGAACTCCAATCCCGAGGAGGCGCTGCTCGACATCTACCGCGTGATGCGACCGGGCGAGCCGCCGACGCCGGACGCCGCGGCCACGCTGTTCCGGGGCATCTTCTTCGACTCCGAGCGCTACGACCTCTCGGCCGTCGGCCGGGTGAAGATGAACATGCGGCTCGATCTCGACGCGCCCGACACGATGCGCACGCTGCGCAAAGAGGACATCCTCGCCGTGATCAAGACGCTGGTGGGCTTGCGCGACGGCAAGGGCGAGATCGACGACATCGACCATCTCGGCAATCGCCGGGTGCGCTCGGTCGGCGAGCTGATGGAGAATCAGTATCGCGTCGGCCTCCTGCGCATGGAGCGCGCCATCAAGGAGCGCATGAGCTCGGTCGATATCGACACGGTGATGCCGCAGGATCTGATCAACGCCAAGCCCGCGGCCGCCGCGGTGCGCGAGTTCTTCGGCTCCTCGCAGCTGTCGCAGTTCATGGACCAGACCAACCCGCTGTCGGAGATCACGCATAAGCGTCGTCTCTCGGCGCTTGGCCCGGGCGGTCTGACGCGCGAGCGCGCCGGCTTCGAGGTGCGCGACGTGCATCCGACGCATTACGGTCGCATCTGCCCGATCGAGACGCCGGAAGGTCCGAATATCGGTCTGATCAATTCGCTGGCGACGTTCGCGCGAGTGAACAAATACGGCTTCATCGAGAGCCCCTATCGGCGGGTGGTGAAGGGCAAGGTGACCGACGAGGTGGTGTACCTCTCGGCCATGGAGGAGGCGCGCTACATCATCGCGCAGGCCAATGCCAAGCTGAACCCGAACGGTACCTTCGCCGAGGATCTGATCGTCTGCCGGCATGCCGGCGACGTCGAGCTCGAGCCGCCGGAGAAGGTCGATCTGATCGACGTGTCGCCGAAGCAGCTCGTATCGGTTGCGGCCGCGCTCATTCCGTTCCTCGAGAACGACGACGCCAACCGCGCGCTGATGGGCTCCAATATGCAGCGTCAGGCCGTGCCGTTGATCACGGCCGAGGCGCCGCTGGTCGGCACCGGCATGGAAGAGGTCGTGGCGCGCGATTCAGGCGCGGCCATCGGCGCTCGCCGCACCGGCGTGGTCGACCAGGTCGACGCGACGCGTATCGTCATCCGCGCGACGGAGGAGACCGATCCTTCGAAGTCGGGCGTCGACATCTACAATCTGCGCAAGTTCCAGCGCTCGAACCAGAACACCTGCATCAACCAGCGGCCGCTGGTGCGCGTGGGCGATCAGGTGCAGGCAGGCGAGATCATCGCCGACGGTCCGTCGACCGATCTCGGCGAGTTGGCGCTCGGGCGGAACGTGCTGGTCGCCTTCATGCCGTGGATGGGCTATAACTTCGAGGATTCCATCCTCATCTCCGAGCGGGTCGTGCGCGACGACGTGTTCACCTCGATCCATATCGAGGAGTTCGAGGTGATGGCCCGCGACACCAAGCTCGGGCCGGAGGAGATCACGCGCGACATCCCCAACGTGTCGGAAGAGGCGCTCAAGAATCTCGACGAGGCGGGCATCGTCTATATCGGTGCCGAGGTCAATCCCGGCGATATCCTGGTCGGCAAGATCACGCCCAAGGGCGAGAGCCCGATGACGCCGGAGGAGAAATTGCTCCGGGCCATCTTCGGCGAAAAGGCCTCCGACGTGCGCGATACCTCGCTCAAGCTGCCGCCCGGCGTGTCGGGCACGGTGGTCGAGGTGCGCGTGTTCAATCGGCACGGCGTCGAGAAGGACGAGCGCGCGATGGCCATCGAGCGCGAGGAGATCGAGCGTCTCGCCAAGGACCGCGACGACGAGCTCGCCATCCTCGACCGCAACGTCTATGGCCGCCTCCGCGACGTACTGATGCACAAGGTGGTCGCCAAGGGCCCGAAAGGCATCAAGAAGGACGCCAAGGTCACCGACGCGATGCTCGATGAGATTTCGCGCGGCCATTGGTGGGAGATCGCCCTCAAGAACGAGAAGGCGATGGCCGAAGTGGAGGCGATCCGTCGCCAATACGAAGAGGCCAAGAAGCGGCTCGAGCAGCGCTTCGTCGACAAGGTCGACAAGCTGCAGCGCGGCGACGAGCTGCCGCCCGGCGTGATGAAGATGGTCAAGGTGTTCGTGGCGGTGAAGCGCAAGATTCAGCCCGGCGACAAGATGGCCGGCCGTCACGGCAACAAGGGCGTGATCAGCCAGATCGTGCCGATCGAGGACATGCCTTATCTCGAGGACGGCGGCACGATCGATATCGTGCTCAATCCGCTCGGCGTGCCGAGTCGCATGAATGTGGGCCAGATCCTGGAGACCCATCTCGGCTGGGCGTGCCGCGGGCTTGGCCGCAAGATCGGCGAGGCGCTCGAGGCGTATCACGCGAGCCACAAGTCGAAGCCGCTGAAGGAGATGCTCAAGACCATCTACGGCGACGATAAGGCCATCAATGCCCTGAAAGAGGATCAGCTTATCGAGGTGAGCGAGAGCCTCAGGGGCGGCGTGCCGGTGGCGACGCCGGTGTTCGACGGCGCGCATGAGGGCGACGTGACCGAATTGCTCGAGGCCGCTGGTCTGCACGGCTCGGGCCAGGTGACGCTGTTCGACGGACGCACCGGCGAGGAGTTCGAGCGCAAGGTGACGGTGGGCTACATCTATATGCTGAAGCTCCACCACCTCGTGGACGACAAGATCCACGCCCGCTCGATCGGCCCTTACAGCCTGGTCACCCAGCAGCCGCTGGGCGGCAAGGCGCAGTTCGGCGGTCAGCGCTTCGGCGAAATGGAGGTGTGGGCGCTCGAGGCTTACGGCGCGGCCTACACGCTGCAAGAGATGCTGACGGTGAAGTCCGACGACGTGGCCGGGCGCACCAAGGTCTACGAAGCGATCGTCCGCGGCGACGACACGTTCGAGGCCGGCATCCCCGAGTCGTTCAACGTTCTCGTCAAGGAGATGCGGGCGTTGGGGCTCAATGTCGAGCTGGTGCAGCCGAAACCCGAGGAACAGCCGACGCGGGCGAGACTGCCGCGGCCGGCGGCCGAATGATCGAGGCCCGAGCGGGCCAATTGACTAGAGACTGCGACCATCCGAAGGGCGCCAGGCGCGCCCGTTGGGAGAGAAAAGAATGAACCAAGACATCGTCAACCTCTTCAGTCCTCAGGTCCAGCAGCAGAATTTCGACCAGATCCGCATCGGCATTGCGAGTCCGGAGAAGATTCTGTCCTGGTCGTTTGGGGAGATCAAGAAGCCCGAGACGATCAACTATCGCACCTTCAAGCCGGAGCGCGATGGGCTGTTTTGCGCGCGCATCTTCGGCCCGGTGAAGGACTATGAGTGCTTGTGCGGCAAGTACAAGCGCATGAAGTACAAGGGCGTCATCTGCGAGAAGTGCGGCGTCGAGGTGACGCTCGCCAAGGTCCGGCGCGAGCGCATGGGCCATATCGAGCTTGCCGCGCCGGTCGCGCATATCTGGTTCCTGAAGTCGCTGCCGTCGCGCATCGGCCTTCTGCTCGACATGACGCTGAAGGATCTGGAGCGCGTGCTCTATTTCGAGAACTACATCGTGCTCGAGCCGGGGTTGACCTCGCTCAAGCCGCTCCAGCTGCTTTCGGAAGAGGATTATCTCAAGGCGCAGGAGGATTTCGGCGAGGATTCCTTCACCGCCGCGATCGGCGCCGAAGCCATCCGCGAGCTGCTCAAGGGCCTCGATCTGGAGAAGATCGCCGCCGATCTCCGCGTCGAGATCGCCGAGTTCGACCTCCGAGCTCAAGCCCAAGAAGCTGGCCAAGCGGCTGAAGGTGGTCGAGGCCTTCATCCAGTCGGGCAACAAGCCGGAGTGGATGATCCTGACCGTGGTTCCGGTCATTCCGCCGGAGCTGCGTCCGCTGGTTCCGCTCGACGGCGGCCGTTTCGCCACCTCCGACCTGAACGATCTCTATCGCCGTGTCATCAACCGCAACAATCGTCTGAAGCGGCTGATGGAGCTGCGCGCGCCGGACATCATCATCCGCAACGAGAAGCGCATGCTGCAAGAGGCGGTCGATGCGCTGTTCGACAACGGCCGGCGCGGCCGCGTCATCACCGGCGCCAACAAGCGGCCCTTGAAGTCGCTCGCCGACATGCTGAAGGGCAAGCAGGGCCGCTTCCGGCAGAACCTGCTCGGCAAGCGCGTCGACTATTCCGGCCGCTCGGTGATCGTGGTCGGGCCCGAGCTCAAGCTGCATCAGTGCGGACTGCCGAAGAAGATGGCGCTCGAGCTGTTCAAGCCGTTCATCTATGCGCGGCTCGACGCCAAGGGCCATGCCGCCACGGTGAAGCAGGCCAAGAAGCTGGTCGAGAAGGAGAAGCCGGAGGTTTGGGACATCCTCGATGAGGTGATCCGCGAGCATCCGGTGCTGCTCAACCGCGCGCCGACCTTGCACCGCCTCGGCATCCAGGCATTCGAGCCGGTGCTGATCGAAGGCAAGGCGATCCAGCTGCATCCGCTGGTCTGCGCGGCCTTCAACGCCGATTTCGACGGCGACCAGATGGCCGTGCACGTGCCGTTGTCGCTCGAGGCGCAGCTCGAGGCCCGCGTGTTGATGATGTCGACCAACAATATCCTGCATCCGGCCAACGGCTCGCCGATCATCGTGCCGTCGCAGGACATCGTGCTCGGTCTTTATTATCTGTCGATCGCCATGGACAAGGAGCCGGGCGAGGGGATGTTGTTCGGCAACGTGGCCGAGATCCATCATGCGCTCGAGGCCAAGGTCGTCACCCTGCACACCAAGATCAAGGGCCGCTTCATCACCGTCGATGCCAAGGGCAAGCCCGTGTCGCAGATCTACGACACCACGCCCGGCCGCATGCTGCTGGGCGAGCTGTTGCCGCGTAGCCCGTTGGTTCCGTTTGAGCTGGTGAACCGGCTGCTGACCAAGAAGGACATTTCCAACACCATCGACGTGGTCTATCGCCACTGCGGTCAGAAGGAGACAGTGATCTTCTGCGACCGGATCATGGGGCTTGGGTTCGTCTATGCCTGCCGCGCCGGCATCTCGTTCGGCAAGGACGACATGGTGATCCCGGAGACCAAGGACGCCATCGTGCAGAAGACCTCCGACCTCGTGCGCGAATACGAGCAGCAGTACAACGACGGTCTGATCACCCGCGGCGAGAAGTACAACAAGGTGGTCGATACCTGGACGGAGTGCACCGAGCTGGTGGCCAAGGAGATGATGAAGCGCATCTCCGCGGTCGAGCGCGACCCGAAGACCGGCCGCGAGAAGCCGATCAACTCCATCTATATGATGTCGCACTCGGGCGCGCGCGGTTCCCCGGCGCAGATGAAACAGCTGGCCGGCATGCGCGGCCTGATGACCAAGCCGTCGGGCGAGATCATCGAGACGCCGATCATCTCCAACTTCAAGGAGGGGCTGTCGGTGCTCGAGTACTTCAACTCGACCCACGGTGCCCGCAAGGGTCTGGCCGACACGGCGCTGAAGACCGCCAACTCCGGCTATCTGACGCGGCGTCTGGTCGACGTGGCGCAGGACTGCATCGTGACCGAGGACGATTGCGGCACGAGCGAAGGCATCACGGCGCGCGCCATTCTCGAGGCGGGCGAAGTGACGGTGTCGCTCGGGCAGCGCGTGCTCGGCCGCACCACCTGCGACAACGTCAAGAATCCGTCGACCGGCAAGGTGGTGATCAAGGCCGGCGAGCTGATCGAGGAGGAGGAGGTCGAGGCGTTGGAGGAGGCGCGCGTGCAAGAAGTGCGCATCCGCTCGGCGCTGACCTGCGAGACCCGCAACGGCATTTGCGCCAAGTGCTACGGGCGCGATCTCGCCCGCGGCACGCCGGTCAATCTCGGCGAGGCTGTCGGCGTCATCGCCGCGCAGTCGATCGGCGAGCCCGGCACGCAGCTCACCATGCGCACCTTCCATCTGGGCGGCGTGGCGTCGTCCAAAGTGGTCGATCAGTCGTTCCTCGAGTCGAATTTCGACGGCACGGTGAAGATCAAGCAGCGTAACGTCGTCAAGGATTCGCAGGGCCGCCTCATGGTCATGGGCCGCAACACCGCCGTCGTCGTGCTCGACGATGACGGCACGGAGCGGGCCGTGCACCGGCTGCCCTACGGCACGCATTTGCGCGTCGATGACGGCGTCAAGGTGAAGCGCGGCGACCGTCTCGCCGAGTGGGATCCGTATACCCGGCCGGTGCTCACCGAGATCGAGGGCGCGGTCGACTTCGAGGATCTGGTCGAAGGCGTGTCGGTCAGCGAGCGGCGCGACGAGTTCGACCGGTATCACCAACAGCGTGATCATCGATTGGCGCGCTTCTCCGCGCGGCGCCGATCTCAGGCCGGCGATGGTGATCAAGGACAAGAAGGGCAAGGTTGGCAAGCTGTCACGCGGCGGCGAGGCCCGTTACCTCCTGCCGGTCGATGCCATTCTGTCGGTCGAGCCGGGCCATCAGGTGATGGCGGGCGACGTGCTGGCGCGTATCCCGATGGAGAGCGCCAAGACGCGCGACATCACCGGCGGTCTGCCGCGGGTGGCCGAGCTGTTCGAGGCGCGGCGTCCCAAGGATCACGCCATCATCGCCGAAATCTCCGGCACGGTGCAGCTTGGCCGCGACTACAAGAACAAGCGGCGCATCACCATCACCCCGGACGAGGGCGGCGAGCCGGTCGAGTATCTGATCCCCAAGGGGCGGCACCTTGCGGTGCAGGAGGGCGATCGCATCGAGAAGGGCGAATTCCTGCTCGACGGTCATCCCGCGCCTCACGACATCCTGGCGATCAAGGGCGTCGAGGAGCTGGCCAACTATCTGGTCAACGAGATCCAGGAGGTCTACCGGCTGCAGGGCGTGACGATCAACGACAAGCATATCGAGGTGATCGTCAGGCAGATGCTGCAGAAGATCGAGATCGAGGACGCCGGCACCACCGAGTTTCTCAAGGGCGAGCAGGTGGACCGGATCGACCTCGAGGATGCCAACGCGGTGGTGGTGGCGGCCGGCGGCAAGCCTGCCTCCGGACAGCCGGTTCTGCTCGGCATCACCAAGGCGAGCTTGCAGACCCGCTCGTTCATCTCGGCGGCCTCCTTCCAGGAGACCACAAGGGTGCTCACCGATGCCGCCGTCAACGGCAAGTCGGACGCGCTGGAGGGTCTCAAGGAGAACGTCATCGTCGGCCGGCTCATTCCGGCCGGCACCGGCGGTACGTTGACCCGCCTGAACAAGATTGCCACCCATCGCGACGAGCTGATCCTCGAGGAGCGGCAGCGCGCCGCTTCGGAGCGGTCGGCCCAGGACGACGAAGCGGCGGCAGAGGAGGAGGCCTCGGCTTAAAGAAATCGGGAATCCGGAGTCGGAAAGCCGGAATCGGACAAGAGCGTCGCCGCTCACCCAATTTCCGGCCTCCGGCCCCCGATTTCTGTTGTGAACCCTTGACGATGCGAGAATCGGCCTGATACAACGCGCGCACTTTCGCGGCAGGCGGTAGCCCAGATTTGGTTGCCTTCGGGCGGGGGTTAAACGCTGCCGGACTAACCGGGATCACATCGGGGTCATGATCTTGGGGGCTCAAGCCCTCCAAGGTCCTCTGTTTGAGGCGCTGGAGCGATGGGGCTGTGCCCCGCACTTCGGCTCTAATGATGTGGGCTTTTGCCCGCGAACGAGATTGGACGAAAAAGGCAGCCATGCCGACGATACAACAGCTCATCCGCAAGCCGCGCCAGAAGCCGGTCAAGCGGAACAAAGTGCCGGCGATGCAATCCTGCCCGCAGAAGCGGGGGGTCTGTACGCGCGTCTACACCACGACGCCGAAGAAGCCGAACTCCGCCTTGCGCAAGGTCGCACGCGTCCGTCTCACCAATCAGATGGAAGTGACCAGTTACATCCCGGGCGAGGGACATAATCTGCAAGAGCATTCGGTGGTGTTGATCAGGGGCGGCCGCGTCAAGGACCTTCCGGGCGTACGTTATCACATCATTCGCGGCGTGCTCGACACCCAAGGCGTTAGCAATCGCCGGCAGCGGCGCTCCAAATATGGAGCCAAGCGACCCAAGTAATTGGGTCGTTTTGCGTAGAGGAAACGACGACATGTCGAGGCGGCACAGAGCAGATAAGCGCGAGGTCATTCCCGATCCCAAGTTCGGGGATATCGTGCTCACCAAGTTCATGAACTCCATCATGAAGGAAGGCAAGAAGTCGGCCGCCGAGCGGATCGTCTATGGCGCGCTCGACCAGATGGAAAAGAAAGCCAAGTCGAATCCGATCGAGCTGTTCCACGAGGCGCTGCGCAATGTCATGCCGGCGCTGGAGGTGAGGTCGCGGCGCGTCGGTGGCGCCACCTATCAGGTGCCGGTCGAGGTACGCACCGACCGCAGGCAAGCGCTGGCCATCCGCTGGATCATCGCCGCCGCGCGCGATCGCAACGAGAACACCATGGTCGAGCGCCTGTCAGGCGAATTGCTCGACGCCGCCAACAACCGCGGAACTGCGGTGAAGAAGCGCGAAGATACGCACCGCATGGCGGACGCGAACCGCGCCTTCTCGCATTACCGCTGGTAACGCATTCAAGGACAAGACGATGCCGCGAGCTACACCCTTAGAGGACTACCGCAATATCGGGATCATGGCGCATATCGACGCCGGCAAGACCACGACCACCGAGCGCGTCCTCTACTACACCGGCAAGAGCCACAAGATCGGCGAAGTGCATGACGGCGCTGCCACCATGGATTGGATGGAGCAGGAGCAGGAGCGCGGCATCACCATCACCTCGGCCGCGACCACCGCTTTCTGGAAGGACAAGCGCATCAATATCATCGACACGCCCGGCCACGTGGATTTCACCATCGAGGTGGAGCGGTCGTTGCGCGTGCTCGATGGCGCGGTAGCGCTGCTCGACGCCAACCAGGGCGTCGAGCCGCAGACCGAGACGGTTTGGCGCCAGGCCGACAAATACGGCGTGCCGCGCATGATCTTCGTCAACAAGATGGACAAGATCGGCGCCGACTTCTTTCTCTCCGTGCAGATGGTCAAGGACCGCCTCGGCGCCAAGCCGCTGGTGCTCCAGCTTCCGGTCGGCGTCGAGTTCGAGCTTCAAGGGGATTATCGACCTGGTGCGCATGAAGGCCGTCATCTGGGACGACGAGGCCTTGGGCGCGAGCTTCCACGACGAGGAGATTCCCGCCGACCTCGCCGAGCAGGCCAAGCAATATCACGAGCAGTTGGTGGAGCTCGCCTCCGAGGTCGATGAGGCCGCGACGGAAGCCTATCTCGAAGGCAAGGCGCCGACCGAGGCCGAGCTCAAGGCACTGATCCGCAAAGGCACCATCCACAGCCTGTTCGTGCCGATCCTGTGCGGCTCGGCCTTCAAGAACAAGGGCGTGCAGCCGATGCTGGACGCGGTGGTCGATTATCTGCCGTCTCCGGTCGACGTGCCCCCGGTCAAGGGCATCGACGTCAAGACCGGCGAAGAGGTGACGCGCGCTCCCAAGGACGAAGCGCCGCTGTCAATGCTCGCCTTCAAGATCATGAACGACCCGTTTGTCGGCTCGCTCACCTTCTGCCGCATCTATTCAGGCAAGGTCGAGTCCGGCACGACGCTGACCAATACGGTGAAGGACAAGAAGGAGCGCATCGGCCGCATGCTGCTGATGCACGCCAATCACCGCGAGGACATCAAGGAGGCCTATACCGGCGACATCGTCGCGCTGGCCGGCCTCAAGGACGTGACCACCGGCGATACGCTGTGCGATCCGACCAAACCCGTGATCCTCGAGCGCATGGAGTTCCCCGACCCGGTTATCGAGGTCGCGGTCGAGCCCAAGACCAAAGGCGACCAGGAGAAGCTCGGCGTCGCGCTGCATCGGCTGGCGCAGGAGGACCCGTCCTTCCGCGTCTCGGTCGACCACGAGTCGGGCCAGACCATCATCAAGGGCATGGGCGAGTTGCATCTCGACATTATCGTCGATCGCATGCGCCGCGAGTTCAAGGTCGAGGCCAATGTCGGCGCGCCGCAAGTGGCGTTCCGCGAGACGGTCTCCAAGCGCGCCGATGTCGATTACACCCACAAGAAGCAGACCGGCGGCTCGGGCCAGTTCGCCCGCGTCAAGATGACGATCGAACCGAACGAGGCCGGCAAGGGCTTCGAATTCGAGAACAAGGTGGTCGGCGGCAACGTGCCGAAGGAATTTATCCCCGGCGTCGCCAAGGGCGTGCAGAGCGTGGTCGAGTCCGGCGTGCTCGCCGGCTTCCCCATGCTGGATGTCAAGGTGACGCTCACCGACGGCGCCTATCACGACGTGGATTCGTCGGTCATGGCGTTCGAGATCGCCTCCCGCGCCGCCTTCCGTGAAGGCGCGTTGAAGGCGGGACCGAAGCTGCTCGAGCCGATCATGAAGGTTGAAGTGGTGACGCCCGAGGATTACGTCGGCGGCATCATCGGCGATCTCACCAGCCGCAGAGGCCAGGTGCGCGGCCAGGAGTCGCGCGGCAACGCCTCGATCATCAGCGCCATGGTGCCGCTCGCCAATATGTTCGGCTATGTGAACAACCTGCGCTCGATGAGCCAGGGCCGCGCGCAGTTCACCATGCAGTTCGATCACTATGCCCAGGCGCCTCAGGGCGTCGCCGAGGAGGTGAAGGCGAAGTTCGCCTAAGCTCCGCCAGGCCGGAAGGCCGCGCGGGAAAAAGTTTTGACCTTGTGTTGAAGGATGGAGAGCCAACATGGCTAAGGAAAAATTCCAGCGGACGAAGCCGCATTGCAATATCGGAACGATCGGTCATGTCGATCACGGCAAGACGACGCTGACGGCCGCGATCACCAAGGTGTTGGCCGAGAAGGGCGGTGCCAAGTTCACCGCCTATGACGAGATCGACAAGGCGCCGGAAGAGAAGGCGCGCGGCATCACCATCTCCACCGCGCATGTGGAGTACGAGACCGGCAAGCGGCACTACGCCCATGTCGACTGTCCGGGTCATGCCGACTACGTCAAGAACATGATCACCGGCGCCGCGCAGATGGACGGCGGCATCCTCGTAGTGTCGGCGGCCGACGGCCCGATGCCGCAGACCCGCGAGCACATCCTGCTGGCCCGCCAGGTCGGCGTTCCGGCGCTGGTCGTCTATCTCAACAAGGTCGACATGGTCGACGATCCCGAGCTGCTCGACCTGGTCGAGCTCGAGGTGCGTGAGCTGTTGACCAAATATGAATTCCCCGGCGACGAGATCCCGATCATCAAGGGCTCCGGCCTCGCCGCGCTCGAGGGCCGTGACGACGAGATCGGCAAGAACTCGATCCTGGCGCTGATGGATGCGGTGGATGCCTATATTCCGCAGCCCGACCGTCCCAAGGACAAGCCGTTCCTGATGCCCATCGAAGACGTGTTCTCGATCTCGGGTCGTGGCACCGTGGTCACCGGCCGTATCGAACGCGGCATCGTCAAGGTGGGCGAAGAGGTCGAGATCGTCGGCATCAAGCCGACCAGCAAGACCGTCGTCACCGGCGTCGAGATGTTCCGCAAGCTGCTCGACCAGGGCGAGGCGGGCGACAATGTCGGCTGCCTGCTGCGTGGCGTGGATCGTGAGGGCGTGGAGCGCGGCCAGGTGCTGGCCAAGCCCGGCTCGATCACTCCGCACACCAAGTTCAAGGCGGAGGCCTACATCCTCACCAAGGAGGAGGGCGGGCGTCACACCCCGTTCTTCGGCAACTATCGTCCGCAGTTCTACTTCCGCACTACCGACGTCACCGGCGTCGTGCAGTTGCCGGAAGGCACCGAGATGGTGATGCCGGGCGACAACATCGCCATGACGGTCGAGCTGATCGTGCCGATCGCCATGGAGGAGAAGCTCCGTTTCGCCATTCGCGAGGGCGGCCGCACCGTGGGCGCCGGCGTCGTGGCGTCGATCATCGAGTAAGCAAGACACCGAGCGCGCTGCCCAAAGCGGCGCGCTCTTAACTTTGAGGCCATCGAGATGCAAAGTCAGAACATAAGAATAAGGCTCAAAGCCTTCGACCATCGCATTCTCGATGCGTCGACCAAGGAGATCGTCAACACGGCGAAGCGCACGGGCGCCGAGGTTCGCGGGCCGATTCCGCTGCCGACGCGCATCGAGAAGTTCACCGTGAACCGGTCGCCGCACATCGACAAGAAGAGCCGCGAGCAGTTCGAGATGCGCACGCATAAGCGGCTGCTCGACATCGTCGATCCCACGCCGCAGACGGTCGATGCGCTGATGAAGCTCGATCTGGCGGCGGGCGTCGACGTCGAGATCAAGCTGTAAGAGCCGCGCGAGAGACGAGGCGAGGAAGTGAATTCAATGCGATCAGGTGTCATCGCGCAAAAGGTCGGCATGACCAGGATCTTCACCGATGCCGGGGAGCACATCCCGGTGACGGTGCTGAAGCTCGACCATTGTCAGGTGGTCGGCCACCGCACCTCGGAGAAGAACGGCTATACCGCGCTGCAGCTCGGCGCCGGACGACCCAAGGTGAAACGGCTGTCGCGCGCCGCGCGCGGACATTTCGCCGTGGCCAATGTCGAGCCGAAGCGGAAGCTGGTCGAGTTCCGCGTCAGTCCCGACAATCTGATCGAGGTGGGCGCCGAGCTCACCGCCGACCATTTCGTCGAGGGCCAGTTCGTCGATGTATCGGGCACCTCGATCGGCAAGGGCTTTGCCGGCGCCATGAAACGTCACGGCTTCGGCGGCTTGCGCGCGAGCCACGGCGTGTCGGTGAGCCATCGCAGCCACGGCTCGACCGGGCAGCGCCAGGACCCCGGCAAGGTGTTCAAGGGCAAGAAGATGGCCGGACATATGGGCGATACCCATGTCACCACGCAGAATTTGCGTGTGGTGAAGACCGACCCCGAGCGCGGCCTGATCATGATCAGAGGCGCGGTGCCGGGCGCCAAAGGCGGCTGGGTGTTGTTGCGCGACGCGGTGAAGCGGTCGCTGCCGGAGGCCGCGCCGAAGCCGGGCGCCTTCCGCAAGGCCGCCGGAGAGGCACCACAGCCATCCAACACCGACAAGCCGGAGCCGGCGACTGCCGAGGCCGCGGCGCCAGAGGGTGGGAGCCAGGAATAATGAAGGCCGACATCACCACTCTCGACGCCAAGAAGGCGGGCAGCGTCGATCTCTCGGACGAGGTGTTCGGGCTCGAGCCGCGCGCCGACATCCTGCAGCGCATGGTGCGCTATCAGCTGGCCAAGCGGCGCGGCGGCACGGCGCATGTCAAGGATCGCTCCGAGATCACCGCCACCACCGCCAAGATGTACCGGCAGAAGGGCACCGGGCGCGCGCGCCACGGCAGCAAGAAGGCCCCGCTGTTCAGAGGCGGCGGCAAGGCGTTCGGGCCGAAGCCGCGCAGCTTCGCCATCGACCTGCCGAAGAAGGTGCGAACGTTGGCGCTGAAGCACGCTTTGTCGTCCAAGGCCAAGTCGGAGACACTGGTCGTGATCGACAAATGCGAGATCAAGGACGCAAAGACCAAGGAGCTCAAATCGCGTTTCGCCAAGCTCGGCTTTGGCTCGGTGTTGATCATCGACGGGGCGCAAGTGCCGGAGGCGTTCGCCAAGGCCGCGCGCAATCTGCCCAATGTCGACGTGCTCCCGGTCGCCGGCATCAATGTCTACGACATCCTGCGGCATGAGAAGCTGGTGCTGACCAAGGCCGCCGTCGAGGCGCTGGAGGCACGATTCAAATGAGCGCTCTCAACGCCTATGACGTGATCCTGTCGCCGGTCATCACCGAGAAATCGAGTGCGGCGTCGGAATTCAATCAAGTCGTGTTCAAGGTGCGGCGCGACGCGACCAAGCCCGAGATCAAGGCCGCGATCGAGCAGCTGTTCAAGGTCACGGTGCTGTCGGTCAACACGCTGACGCGCAAGGGCAAGACCAAGGCCTTCCGCGGCATCCGTGGCAGGCAGCAAGACGTCAAAAAGGCGATCGTCCGGCTCGCCGAAGGCGACAAGATCGACGTGACGACGAGGATCTGACGAGATGGCGCTCAAGACCTTCAAACCCACCACGCCGTCGCAGCGGCAGCTCGTGCTCGTCGACCGCAGCCATTTGTACAAGGGCAAGCCGGTCAAGGCGCTGACCGAGGGGCTCAGCAAGTCCGGCGGGCGCAACAATCACGGCCGCGTCACGATGTGGCATCGCGGCGGCGGCCATAAGCGCACCTATCGCAAGGTGGATTTCAAGCGCGGCAAGCTCGGCATGCCGGCGACCGTCGAGCGGCTCGAATACGATCCGAACCGCACCGCCTTCATCGCGCTGATCAAATATGAGGATGGCGAGCTGTCCTATATCCTGGCGCCGCAGCGGCTCGCGGCCGGCGACACGGTGATTTCCGACGAGAAGGCCGACGTGAAGCCCGGCAACGCCATGCCGCTCGCCAACATGCCGATCGGCACCATCATCCACAATGTGGAGATGAAGCAGGGCAAAGGCGGCCAGATCGCCCGCGCCGCAGGCACGTATGTGCAGCTGGTCGGCCGGGATGCGGGCTATGCCATCCTGCGACTCAATTCCGGTGAGACGCGCATGGTGCCCGCCGATTGCATGGCGACCGTCGGCGCGGTCTCCAATCCGGACAATTCCAACGTCTCGATCGGCAAGGCGGGACGCACGCGCTGGAAGGGCCGCAAGCCCGTGGTGCGCGGCGTGGCGATGAACCCGATCGATCACCCGCATGGCGGCGGCGAGGGCCGGACCTCCGGCGGCCGTCACCCGGTGACGCCCTGGGGCAAGTCGACCAAGGGCAAGAAGACGCGTTCGAATAAGGCGAGCGACAAGTTCATTCTGCGCAGCCGCCATCAGAAGAAGAAGGGGTAGCTCAGGTGTCACGCTCAGTCTGGAAAGGCCCGTTCGTCGACGGCTATCTGCTGAAGAAGGCGGAGAAGTCGCGCGGCAGCGGCTCGAACGCCGTGATCAAGATCTGGTCGCGCCGCTCGACCATCCTGCCGCAATTCGTCGGCATCACCTTCGGGGTGCATAACGGCCAGAAGCACATCCCGGTGCTCGTCACCGAGGACATGATCGGTCACAAATTCGGAGAGTTTGCGCCGACGCGGACCTTCTACGGCCACGCCGCGGACCGCAAGGCGAAGAGAGCGAAGGCTTAAGTCATGGGCAAGCCGGCACGCGAACGGACGCTGAAAGACAACGAGGCGAGAGCGGTGGCGCGGCTGATGCGCGTCAGCCCGCAGAAGCTCAACCTGCTTGCGCAGCTGATCCGCGGCAAGAAGGTCGACCGCGCGCTCGCCGATCTCACCTTTTCGCGCAAACGCATCGCCAAGGACGTGAAGAAGACATTGCAATCCGCTGTCGCCAATGCCGAGAACAACCATAACCTCGATGTCGACGCGCTGATCGTCGCCGAGGCCTATGTCGGCAAGAATCTGGTGTTGAAGCGCATGCGCCCCCGCGCGCGCGGCCGCTCGGCGCGGATCCTGAAGCCATTCGCGCAGATCACCGTGGTGCTGCGTCAAGTCGAGGAGCCCGCTTAATGGGACAGAAGGTCAATCCGATCGGGCTCCGGCTCGGCGTCAACCGCACCTGGGATTCGCGCTGGTTCGCCTCGCGCGGCGAATATGCTCGGCTGCTGCATGAAGACTTGAAGATGCGCGAGCACATCCTCACATCGCGCAAGCAGGCCGGCATCTCCAAGGTGGTGATCGAGCGTCCGCACAAGAAATGCCGCGTCACCGTGCATACCGCGCGGCCGGGCATTCTCATCGGCAAGAAGGGCTCCGATATCGAAAAGCTGCGCCGCGAGCTGGCGGCGCTGACCAACTCGGAGGTGCATCTCAACATCGTCGAGGTGCGCAAGCCCGAGATCGACGCGACACTGGTCGCCGAAGGCATCGCGCAACAGCTCGAGCGCCGGGTGGCGTTCCGCCGCGCCATGAAGCGCGCGGTGCAGTCCGCCATGCGCATGGGCGCGCTCGGCATTCGCATCAATTGCGGCGGCCGGCTCGGCGGCGCGGAAATCGCGCGCATGGAGTGGTATCGCGAGGGCCGCGTGCCGCTGCATACGCTGCGCGCCAATATCGATTACGGCACGGCGCTCGGGCGCACGGCCTACGGGATCATCGGGGTGAAGGTTTGGATCTTCAAGGGCGAGATCATGGAGCACGATCCCATGGCCCAGGAGAACAAGGCGCTCGAGGCGCAGGAAGGCGGACGCTCCACCGGGCGCCGCGAACCCGCCGCGGCGCAAGGCTAGGAATGAAGGCGTAAATCATGCTGCAACCGAAGCGTACCAAATTCCGCAAGGCTCATAAGGGGCGCATCAAAGGCGCCGCCTCGAGCGCGGTTACGCTCAATTTCGGCACCTACGGGCTGAAAGCCCAGGAGCCTGCCCGCATCACCGCCCGGCAAATCGAGGCGGCGCGGCGGGCCATGACGCGGCAGATGAAGCGCTCGGGCCGGGTGTGGATCAGGCTGTTCCCCGACGTGCCGGTGTCGAAGAAGCCGACCGAGGTGCGCATGGGCAAGGGCAAAGGTACGCCCGAGTTCTGGGTGGCGCGGGTCAAGCCCGGGCGGATCATGTTCGAGATCGACGGTGTCACCGAGGCGGTGGCGCGCGAGTCGCTCAGGCTCGCGGCGGCGAAGCTCCCCATCAAGACGCGCGTCGTCGCGCGCATCGAGGGTTAGGTGATGAAGGCGGCTCAAGTTCGCGGGTTTACGCCCGACCAGCTCGGCGACGAGCTGATCAAGCTGAAGAAGGAGCAGTTCAACCTGCGCTTCCAGGCGGCCTCAGGCCAGCTCGAGAACACCGCGCGCGTGCGGCAGATCAGGCGCGACATCGCCCGCATCAAGACCATCGCGGGGCAGGCACCGCAGGCCGAAGGCGCGGTGAAGATCAAGGCGCCGGACGAGCCGAAGGCGAAGCCGGCGGCGAAGCCTAAGGCCAAAGCCAAGGCCAAGGCGGCGACCGACCCGAAGAAGCCGAAGACGACGAGGACCAAGCCGAAGGCGGCGAAAGCCAAGGCCAAGGCAAAAGCAAAAGGTTAGGACGAGACGATGCCAAAACGCGTTCTGCAAGGGGTCGTGGTGAGCGACAAGAACGACAAGACCGTGGTGGTCCGCGTCGAGCGGCGCTTCACGCATCCGCTGCTGCAGAAGACCGTGCGGCGGAGCAAGAATTATCACGCCCATGACGAGCACAACGAGTTCAAGACGGGCGAGATGGTGTGGATCGAGGAATGTCCGCCGATCTCCAAGCAGAAGCGATGGACGGTGCTGCCGCGCGAGCGTGCGGTTGGGTGACGGCAGGTTTTGAGAGCTAAGGGCAGAGCGCCATGATTCAGATGCAGACCAATCTCGACGTCGCCGATAATTCCGGCGCGCGCCGCGTCCAGTGCATCAAAGTGCTCGGCGGGTCGAAGCGGAAATATGCCTCGATCGGCGACACCATCGTGGTCTCGGTCAAGGAGGCGATCCCGCGCGGCCGCGTGAAGAAGGGCCAGGTGATGAAGGCTGTGGTGGTGCGCACCGCCAAGGGCGTGCGCCGGCCGGACGGCTCGATCATCCGCTTCGACCGCAACGCCGCCGTGCTGGTCAACCCGCAAGGCGAGCCGGTCGGCACTCGCATCTTCGGCCCCGTGACCCGCGAGCTCAGAGCCAAGAAGCACATGAAGATCGTCTCGCTTGCGCCGGAGGTCCTGTAGATGGCTGGGCTCAAGATCAAGAAGGGTGACCATGTCGTGGTCATTACCGGCAAGGACAAAGGCAAGAAGGGCGAGGTGCTGAAGGTGCTGCCGGCAGAGAACCGGGCCATCGTCCAGGGTGTGGCCATGATCCGGCGGCACCAGAAGCAGACCACCACGCAGGACGGCGGCATCATCTCCAAGGAGGCCGCGATCCATATTTCCAATCTCGCGCTGGAGGATCCCAAGGACGGGAAACCAACGCGCGTCGGATTCAAATTTCTGAAGGACGGGCGCAAGGTTCGCTTTGCCAGGCGCTCGGGAGAAGTCATCGATGGCTGAGAAGACCTACGTCCCGCGGCTCAAGCAGCACTACAACGAGGTGCTCCGAGACTCGCTCACCAAGGAGTTCGGCTACGCGAACCGCATGCAGGTGCCGCGGCTCGACAAGGTCGTGCTCAATATGGGTGTGGGCGAGGGGGTCAACGATTCCAAGAAGGTCACCGCGGCGGCCGCCGATCTCGGCCTGATTGCCGGGCAGAAGCCGGTGATCACGCTGGCGCGCAAGTCGATCGCCACCTACAAGCTGCGCGAGGGCATGCCGATCGGCGCCAAGGTCACGCTGCGCAAGAACAGGATGTACGAGTTCGTCGACCGGCTGGTGAATATCGCGCTGCCCCGGGTGCGCGACTTCCGCGGGTTGAACCCGAAAAGCTTCGACGGCAGAGGCAATTACGCCATCGGCCTGAAAGAGCACATCATCTTTCCCGAGATCGACTACGACCAGGTCGAGGACGTGCTCGGCATGGACATCATCGTGTGCACGACGGCGCCGACCGACGACGAGGCTCGCGCGCTGCTGGCAGGTTTGAATTTTCCGTTTCGCAGCTAGAGCGGGCCGCATCTAGCGCGACAGGAGGACGTGAATGGCTAAGACGAGCATGATCGAGCGCAACAACAAGCGGAAGCGTCTCGCGAAGAAATTCAAGACGCGGCGGACCCGGTTGAAGGCGATTGCCTCCGACAGGTCGCTGCCGGCCGAGGAGCGGTTCGCGGCGCGGCTGAAGCTGGCCGAGCTGCCGCGCAACTCCTCGCCGAGCCGCGTGCGCAATCGTTGCGACCTCACGGGACGCCCGCGCGGCTATTACCGCAAGCTGCGCATGTCGCGTATTGCGCTGCGCGACCTCGGAAGCCAGGGACTGATCCCGGGCATGATCAAGTCGAGCTGGTAAGGACGGGCGATGAGCATCAACGATCCATTAGGCGATATGCTGGCCCGCATCCGCAACGCGCAGATGCGCCACAAGACCAAGGTGACGACGCCTGCCTCCAAGCTCAGAGAGCATGTGCTCGATGTGCTGGCCGAGGAGGGCTATATCCGCGGCTACGCCCGCGTCGACTATAGCGGCGGCAAATCCGAGTTCGAGATCGAGCTGAAATATTTCGACGGCGAGCCGGTGATCAAGGACATCAAGCGGGTGTCGACGCCGGGCCGGCGCGTGTATTCCTCGGTGAAGGATCTGCCTACCGTCGCCAACGGGCTTGGCGTCGCCATTCTCTCGACGCCGAAAGGCGTGATGTCGGATTCCCGCGCGCGGACTGAGAATGTCGGCGGCGAGATCCTCTGCAACGTGTTCTAACGGAGCTTTTTGAACTATGTCGCGCATCGGCAAGAAACCCGTGACGGTCCCCGGCAGCGTTACCGCCGTGGTGAACGGCCAGGAGGTCAAGGTCAAGGGCCCCAAGGGCGAGCTCAAGCATGTGCTCGTCGACGACATTATTGCCAAGCTCGACAATGGCGGCATCGAGGTCGCCATGCGCGAGGACACGCCGAACGCGCGCGCCATGTGGGGCATGTCGCGGACGCTGGTGGCGAACCTCGTCGCCGGCGTCACCGAAGGCTTCACCAAGAAGCTGGAGATCACCGGCGTGGGCTATCGCGCGGCGGTGCAGGGCTCCAATGTGCAGCTTCAGCTCGGCTACAGTCACGATGTGACCTTCCCGATCCCGCAAGGCATTCAGGTGGTGTGCCCGAAGCCGACCGAGATCGTGATCACCGGCATCGACAAGCAGAAGGTCGGCCAAGTGGCCGCCGAGATCAGGCGGTTCAGGCCGCCGGAGCCGTATAAGGGCAAGGGCATCAAATATGCGGGCGAGTTCATCCTCCGCAAAGAAGGCAAGAAGAAGTAGGACGATCGTCATGGGCACGTTGAAAGAGAGTTTTGGGCGACGGTCGCGCCGGGTGCGCCACACGCTGCGGCGTGCGGCAAACGGGCGCGCACGCCTGTCGGTGTTCCGCTCCTCCAAGCATATCTATGCCCAGGTGATCGACGACGGCTCCGGCAAGACCGTGGCGGCCGCCTCGACGCTGGACAAGGGCCTCAAGAGCGCGTTGCCCAAGGGCTGCGACCTCGCCGCGGCGCAGGCCGTGGGCAAGCTGGTGGCCGAGCGGGCGATCCAGGCGGGCGTCAAGGACGTCGTGTTCGACCGCGGCGGTTATCTTTATCATGGGCGCGTGAAGGCGCTCGCCGAGGCGGCCCGCGAGGCCGGCTTGAACTTCTAAAGGATTTAAGATCATGGATCGCAAAGGGGGCCGTGGCCCGCAAGGCAGAGACCGCGAGGAGCGCGATAGCGAGTTTGTCGACAAGCTCGTGCACATCAATCGCGTGGCCAAAGTGGTCAAGGGCGGCCGTCGTTTCGGCTTCGCCGCGCTGGTCATCGTCGGCGACCAGAAGGGTCGCGCCGGTTTCGGCCACGGCAAGGCGCGCGAGGTGCCCGAGGCGATCCGCAAGGCGACGGAAGCCGCCAAGCGCAATCTGGTGAAGGTGCCGTTGCGCGAAGGCCGGACCTTGCATCACGACGTGACCGGCCAGCACGGCGCGGGCAAGGTGGTGCTGAGGGCGGCGCCTCCCGGCACCGGCATTATCGCCGGTGGCCCGATGCGTGCGGTGTTCGAAACCCTGGGCATCCAGGACGTGGTCGCCAAGTCGCTGGGAAGCTCCAATCCCTACAACATGGTGCGCGCCACTTTTGACGCATTGCGCCATGAAGATAGCCCAAGAGGCGTGGCGGCCCGCCGCGGCAAGAAGGTGAGCGAGATCGTGTCGCGCCGCAGAGACGGCGCGGGCGAGGCAGCCGCCGGCCAGCCCGAAGCTTAAGCCGGATAACAAGGTTCAACTGCGATGGCCGACACAGGCAAAAAGAAGACGATCGTCGTCGAGCAGATCGGCAGCCCGATCCGGCGCCCTCATGTGCAGCGCGCGACCCTGATCGGGCTCGGCCTCAACAAGATGCACAAGCGCCGCACGCTGATCGACAGCCCGCAGGTACGCGGCATGGTCGCGAAAATCGCCCATCTCGTGCGCATCGTCGAAGACGACGCGGCAAAGAAGTAAGGACACCACGTCATGCGGCTGAACGAGATCAGAGACAAGCCAGGCGCCACCCACGCCAAGAAGCGGCTCGGCCGCGGCATCGGCTCCGGCCTGGGCAAGACCTCGGGCAAGGGCGTCAAGGGCCAGAAGGCGCGCTCCGGCGTCGCCATCAAGGGCTTCGAAGGCGGCCAGATGCCGTTGCATCGGCGCCTGCCGAAACGCGGCTTCAACAACATCTTCGCCAAGAAGTTCAACGAGCTCAATCTCGGCCGCATCCAGGCCGCCGTCGATTCGGGCCAGCTTGACGGCGAGAAGCCGATCACCGTCGAGGCGCTGCAAGCCGCGGGGCTGATCCGCCGCGCCAAGGACGGCGTGCGTCTGCTCGGAAACGGCGAGATCACCGGCAAGCTTGCCTTCGAGGTCACCGGCGCGTCCTCGAGCGCGATCAAGGCGGTCGAGGCGAAGGGCGGCACGGTCACGCTGAAATCGATTACCGGCCGGGAGAAGCCCGCCGCCGACAAGATCAAGGCCGACAAGCGGGCCGCCAAGCGCGTCGCCAAGGCCGCTCCCAAGGGCGGCAAGAAGGCCAAGGCCGAGGCCGAAGGCGCCCCCGCCGAGGCTCAAGCCGAAGCGCCGAAAGCCGCCAAGGCAAAGCCCGAGCCCAAGCCGGAAGCCAAAGCGCCGAAGGACAAGCCGGCCAAGAAGGACAAGTCCGAGTAACGGCATGGGCGGCTCGATGCCGCTCGCCGTGGCTCGCTAAGAGAAAAGAGCGCCTCGATGGTCTCCGCCGCAGAACAGCTCGTCTCCAATCTCAACTTCGCCGCCTTCGCCAAGGCCGACGAGCTCAAGAAGCGCATTTGGTTCACGCTGGGCGCGCTGCTGATCTATCGGCTCGGCACCTATATCCCGATCCCCGGCATCAACCCGCAGGCGCTGGCCGACGTGTTCCGGCAGAACCAGAGCGGCATTCTCGGCATGTTCAACATGTTCTCGGGCGGCGCGGTCGGGCGCATGGCGATCTTCGCGCTCAATATCATGCCGTATATCTCGGCCTCGATCATCATCCAGCTGCTCACCACCGTCTCGCCGCAACTGGAGCAATTGAAGAAGGAGGGCGAGCAAGGCCGCCGGCAGATCAACCAATATACGCGCTACGGCACGGTGTTCCTGGCGGCGCTACAGGGCTACGGCATCGCCATCGGGCTGGAAGGGGCGGGCAACGTCGTGCTCGATCCCGGTTTCTTCTTCCGCATCACCACCTGCATCACGCTGGTCGGCGGCACCATCTTCCTGATGTGGCTCGGCGAGCAGATCACCGCGCGCGGCGTTGGCAACGGCATCTCGCTGATCATTTTCGCCGGCATCGTCGCGCAATTGCCGCACGCTCTGGTCGGCACGCTCGAGCTTGGCCGGCAGGGGGCGCTCTCCACGCCGCTCATCATCGGGCTGCTGGTGATGGCGATCGTCGTCATCGCCGTCATCGTGTTCATGGAAAGGGCGCAGCGGCGGCTGTTGGTGCAATACCCGAAGCGCCAAGTGGGCAACCGCATGTTCCAGGGCGATGCCTCGCATCTGCCGCTCAAGCTGAATAGCGCCGGCGTGATCCCGCCGATCTTCGCCTCCTCGCTGCTGTTGCTGCCGATCACGGTGGCGAATTTCTCGGCCGGGCAGGGGCCGGAATGGCTGACCACGGTGACCGCCATGCTCGGTCGCGGTCAGCCGCTGCACATCATCATCTATATCTCGCTGATCATCTTCTTCGCGTTCTTCTATACCGCCGTCGTGTTCAATCCGAAGGACACCGCCGACAATCTCAAGAAGTATGGCGGCTTCCTGCCCGGCATCAGGCCCGGCGAGCGCACGGCGGAATATATCGATTACGTGCTGACCAGGATCACGGTGGTCGGCGCCATCTACCTCGCCGCCGTCTGCGTGCTACCGGAAATTCTCATCTCCTATGCCGGCGTGCCGTTCTATTTCGGCGGCACCTCGCTGCTGATCGTGGTGAGCGTCACCATGGATACCGTCGCCCAGATCCAGAGCCATCTGCTCGCCCATCAATATGAGGGCTTGATCAAGCGGGCGCGTCTCAGAGGAGCGCGGCGAAGATGAACCTGGTCCTGCTCGGCCCTCCCGGCGCGGGCAAGGGAACCCAGGCCAAGCTGTTGGAAGACTCCCGGTCGCTGGTCAAGCTGTCGACGGGCGACATGCTTAGGGCCGCGGTCGCCGCTGGAACCGAGCTTGGCCGCAAGGCCGGCGACCTCATGGAGCGCGGCGCGCTCGTGCCCGACGACCTCGTCATCGGGTTGATCGCCGAACGCATGGACCAGGGTGGAGCCGGTAAAGGTTATATCCTCGACGGCTTTCCGCGCACCATCGCCCAGGCCGAGGCGCTCGACCAGTTGCTCAAGCAGCGCGGCGAGACGCTCGACAGCGTGATCGTGATGGAGGTCGACGACGACGCGTTGGTCGAGCGAATTGCAGGCCGGTTCACTTGCGCCTATTGCGGCGAGGGCTATCACGACCTGTACAAGCTGCCGAAGGTTAAGGGCGTGTGCGACCGCTGCGGCAGCGGCGGGTTCGTGCGGCGGAAAGACGACAATGCGGAGGTGGTGCGGGCGCGACTCAAGGCCTATCACGCCCAGACCGAGCCGCTGATCGACTATTACCAGCGGCAGGGAAAGGTCAGCACGGTGGACGGCATGGCCGATATTTCGGCGGTAGCCAAGGAGATCGACCAGGCCTTGGGAGGCAAAGGCGAAAAAGGGGGGAAAAATCGGGCAAAGACGCCCGGTTGACCTTGTCAAGCGGAATCGCTAAATAAGCCACGCTGCATGCAAATATGGACTGACCGATCCCGGGGGTAGAGCCTGTCCGCGGTCGGTCTCGTTGTGTTCCAGACTGGGTAATCAGGTTTTAATTTCAGCACGTTAGCCGTGCGCGCGAGGAGACGACTACGTGGCCCGAATTGCAGGCGTGAACATCCCGACCAATAAGCGGGTCGAGGTAGCTCTCACTTATATCCATGGCATTGGCGATAGTTTCGCCAAACAGATTTGCGCCAAGGTCAACATCCCGCCGGAGCGGCGGGTCAGCCAGTTGACTGAATTGGAGGTCAGCCAGATCCGCGAGGTGATCGACCACGACTATATGGTCGAGGG
Source organism: uncultured Alphaproteobacteria bacterium (assembly GCA_963798815.1). GTDB lineage: Bacteria > Pseudomonadota > Alphaproteobacteria > Rhizobiales > Methyloligellaceae > Methyloceanibacter. The sequence continues at coordinate 597,873 of CAWCUW010000002.1, read as the reverse complement.
CGATTTGCGGCGCGACGTTGCCATGAACATCAAGCGGTTGATGGACCTCGGTTGTTATCGGGGCTTGCGCCATCGCCGCGGATTGCCGGTGCACGGCCAGCGGACTCATACCAATGCGCGCACACGCAAAGGCCCGGCCAAGCCGATCGCCGGCAAGAAGAAGTAGGCACACATCAGATGCGCGCGGCCGGGCGGTTTAGCCTCGGTCCCCGCGCCAATTCGAAAAATGCGGGAATAGAGCATGGCCAAGGACAAAGCGCGGGTTCGTCGCCGCGAGAAGAAGAACATCACGTCGGGCGTCGCCCATGTGCATGCAAGCTTCAACAACACGATGATCACCATTACCGACGCGCAAGGCAACGCCATCTCCTGGTCGTCGTCCGGCGCGATGGGTTTCAAGGGATCGCGCAAATCCACGCCCTATGCCGCGCAGGTGGCCGCCGAGGATGCCGGCAAGAAGGCGATGGAGCACGGCATGAAGAATTTGGAAATCGAGGTGAGGGGACCTGGATCGGGACGCGAGTCGGCGCTCAGGGCTCTGCAGGCCGCCGGTTTCAACATCATTTCGATCCGCGACGTGACGCCGATTCCGCATAACGGCTGCCGGCCCCGCAAGCGCCGGCGCGTCTAACAAGAAAGGCTAGTCACCCGCACATGTTGCAGGAAGATTTTCGGAAGCTGGGCCAGACTGCCCCGCTCATGGACCAAGAAAGGGCTTCACCGGTGCTCCAGAAGAACTGGCAAGATCTCATCAAGCCCACCAAGCTCAATGTCAATTCGGGTCGCGACCCGAACCGCTTTGCCACGGTCGTGGCCGAGCCGCTTGAGCGCGGCTTCGGGCTGACGCTCGGCAACGCGCTTCGCCGCGTGCTGTTGTCGTCGCTGCAAGGCGCCGCCATCACGTCGGTGCATATCGATGGCGTGCTGCACGAGTTCTCTTCGATTCCGGGCGTGCGCGAGGACGTGACCGACATTGTCCTCAACATCAAGGAAATCGCCCTTCGGCAGCATGCCGACGGCATCAAGCGCATGGTGCTGAAGAAGGAAGGCCCGGGCGTGGCCCGCGCCGGCGACATCGAGGGCGGCGCCGATATCGAAATTCTCAACCCCGACCATGTGATCTGCACGCTCGACCAGGGCGCGGCGATCCGCATGGAGTTCACCACCGCCACGGGCAAGGGCTACGTGCCGGCCGAGCGCAACCGCCCGGATGACGCGCCGATCGGCTTCATCCCGGTGGACTCGCTCTACAGCCCGGTGCGCAAGGTCTCCTATCGCGTGGAGAACACCCGCGAGGGCCAGATCCTCGACTACGACAAGCTCACCATGGAAATCGAGACCGACGGTTCGGTGCGGCCCGAGGACACCGTGGCGCTTGCCGCGCGCATCGTGCAGGACCAGCTGTCGGTGTTCGTCAATTTCGAGGAGCCGAAGAAGGAGCAGACCTTCGAGCGTCAGCCGGAGCTGGTGTTCAACGCCGCGCTGCTCAAGAAAGTGGACGAGCTCGAGCTCTCCGTCCGCTCGGCCAACTGCCTGAAGAACGACAACATCGTCTATATCGGCGACTTGATCCAGAAGACCGAGGCCGAGATGCTGCGGACCCCGAACTTCGGCCGCAAGTCGCTCAACGAGATCAAGGAAGTGCTCGCCTCGATGGGCTTGCATCTCGGCATGGAAGTGCCGGACTGGCCGCCGGAGAATATCGAAGAGCTGGCCAAGCGCTTCGAGGATCATTACTAAGCGGGAGCCGGAAGGCCTGAAGGGTTATCGACCATGCGCCATCGCAATGCATTCCGTAAGCTGAACCGCACCGCTACGCATCGGAGCGCGTTGTTCGCCAGTCTCGCGTCCGCGCTGATCAAGCACGAGCAGATCGTCACCACGCTGCCGAAGGCGAAGGATCTCCGCCGCGTCGCCGACCGGTTGATCACGCTGGCCAAGAAAGGCGACCTGCACGCGCGGCGGCTTGCCTTTGCCCGCATCCGGGACGAAGCCATGGTGGCGAAGCTGTTCAACACGCTCGGGCCGCGTTATGCCGAGCGACCGGGCGGTTATACCCGCGTGATGAAGGCCGGCTTCCGTTATGGAGATTCGGCGCCGATGGCGGTGATCGAGCTGGTCGACCGCGATACCGACGCCAAAGGCCTCGATTCGGGTCCGGTGCAGATCCACGACGAGGGCGACAAGGCTGCCGCTTAGGCGAAGAGCCGGGTCATTGCCTCACTGCTGAAGACATGAAAAGGGCGCGTCACTCACAGAGCGGCGCGCCCTTTCGCTTCGATCTCGAAGCCAGCACCTAGTCTTTATCGCCGTCGTCGTCGTCGTCGCCATCGGCGGCTTCGTCGGGATGCTTGGCATCCCAGGCGGCGATCGCGGTCTTCTTAATGCCCTTGACGCCGTCACCGAGAATGCTGGTGATGATCTTCTTGGCTTCGTCGTCGCTCTTGCCATTGGCATCGAAGTCGGACTGCCAGTAGATCACGGTGCGATCCGGCTCGTCGTCGACTTCAAGCCACAGCTTGGACTTGTAGTTCTTGACGGGCAGCGGGCTTTCGACGATCTCGTAGGTGTACGCCACGTCCTCGGTGCCGGTCAGCTTCTCCTTGATCTTGCCGCCGTCCTTGAGCGTCAGCGTGCGGAAGGTCACGTCGCCCTCTTTGCTCTCTTCGCATTTGGCGACCGCCGGATGCCATTTCTCGATCGCACAGAAGGCGCCGACTTCGGCCCAAACTTCCGGGGGCAGGCCAGGGGCCTCGATCCGCTTCTTGACGGTGATGGCGTAGGCCGAGCCACTGGCGATCAGCAGGGCAAAAGCCGTGGCCAGGGCTAACTTCAGTATACGCATGCGTTTCTCTCCACAAATAGTTGTTTTGTTCACTTCCGCAGGACGCGCGCGGGCGCATCTTATTGGAAAGACGAGGACGGGCAAGCCCCGCGGGGCTTGATTTGGTCGCAGCCGGGGCCAGTTTCATTCTTCAGTTGGCTTGGCTATAGGAGAAGCCGAGAGGGCTTTCTCACCTGATCCCACAAAGCTAGAGCGAACAATGGGAGTCTTGGCAAAATCACCGGGAAAGAGTGGCAGGGGCGCCTTGGCGGCGTGCTTGGCGCTGCTGGCGTTGTGCGCGCCTGCCGGCGCACAACAACGCGCGGTGCCCGAGAGCGCCGCGGTGATGAAGCAGTCCTTCGCGCCGGTGGTGAAGCGCGCGGCGCCTGCGGTGGTCAATGTCTATGTGCGGCACCGGGTCGAGCAGATGGTCTCGCCCTTCTTCGACGACCCGTTCTTCGGCAGGCTGTTCGGCGAGCGGTTCGGCATTCCGCGCGAACGCATCCAGAACTCGCTCGGCTCAGGCGTGCTGGTGGCGCCCGAGGGCGTCGTGGTCACCAACAACCACGTGATTCAGGGCAGCGGCGATACCGAGATCACCGTGGCGCTCAGCGACGGACGGGAATTCCCGGCCAAGGTCATTCTCAAGGACGAGCAGACCGATCTCGCGGTGCTGCGGCTTGACGCGGGCGGCGCCAAGTTTACCTCGATCGAGTTCAGCGATTCGGACAGTCTCGAGGTCGGCGATCTCGTGCTCGCCATCGGCGATCCGTTCGGCGTCGGCCAGACGGTGACCAGCGGCATCGTCTCGGCGCTGGCGCGCACGCAAGTTGGCATCTCCGACTCTCAGTTCTTCATCCAGACCGACGCCGCCATCAATCCCGGTAATTCGGGCGGCGCGCTGGTCGACATGGACGGCCGGCTGGCCGGCATCAACACCGCGATCTTCTCCAAGAGCGGGGGCTCGCACGGCATCGGCTTTGCGATCCCGTCCAATTTGGTGCGGCTGGTGGTTCAGTCGGCGTTGACGGGCGGCAAGGTGCAGCGGCCCTGGCTCGGCGCGGCGCTGCAATCCGTCACGCCCGACATTGCCGAGTTGCTCGGGCTGGCGACGCCGTCGGGCGCGTTGGTCGCCAAGGTTCACGCCAAGGGCCCCGCCGCCAAGGCGGGCTTGCAAGCCGGCGACGTGGTGGTCAGCGTCGACGACAAGCCGGTGCAGGATCCGCAAGCCTTCCAATACCGCTTCCTCACCAAGGGCATTGGCGGCGCGGCCCAGCTCGGCGTGTTGCGCAAAGGACAACAGCTCAAGACCAGCATCGCGCTCATCGCGCCGGTCGAGGACCCGCCGCGCGACGCGCGCGAGCTGCAAGGGCGCCATCCGCTGACCGGCTGCACGGTGGCCAATATCTCGCCCGCCGTGGCGGCGGAGGTCGGCATCGACGACGACATGCGCGAAGGCGTGGTGGTGCTCGACGTCAAGGACAAGACGCCGGCGGCTCGGCTCGGAGTCAAGCGCGGCGATATCGTCGTCGGCATCAACAACGAGAAGGTCAAGTCGGTGGCGCAGTTGGCTGCCGTGCTCAATGCGGCCGACGGCGGCTGGCGGCTCTCGGTCGAGCGCGGTGGGAAAGTGTTCAATCTCGCCATTCAGGGCTAAGCGATGAAAAAGGGCGCGGCCACGTTGTTCGAGGCTGCCGGGCTCGCCGATAGCGCGCCGAGGCCGCTCGCCGACCGCTTGCGCCCGGCATCGTTGGCCGAGGTGATCGGCCAGGATCATCTGCTTGGCGAGCAGGGCATGCTCTCGCGCCTGGTCACGGCGGGGCGGCTCGCCTCGGTGATCTTCTGGGGACCGCCAGGCACCGGCAAGACCACGGTGGCGCGGCTTCTCGCCGAAGTCACCGATCTGCATTTCGAGCAGCTTTCGGCCATCCACTCCGGTGTCGCCGATCTGCGCAAGGTATTCGACGCGGCGAAAGCCCGCCGCGAGGAGGGCCGCGGCACGCTGCTATTCGTCGACGAGATCCACCGCTTCAACCGCTCGCAGCAGGACGCCTTCCTGCCGCATATGGAAGACGGCACCATCATCCTGGTCGGCGCGACCACCGAAAATCCCTCCTTCGAGCTCAACTCGGCGCTCTTGTCGCGGGCGAGCGTGCTCACCTTCAAGCGGCTCGACGAGGCGGCGATCGAGGCGTTGCTCGCGCGCGCCGAGGCGCACGCGAACCGCAAGCTGCCGTTGACCGCCGATGCACGCGAGGCGCTGATCTCCATGGCCGACGGCGATGGGCGCGGCGCGATCAATCTTGCCGAAGACGTGTTCCTCGCCGTGTCGCCAACCGCCAAGGCGCCGCTCGATCGCGAGGCTCTGGTCAAGCTGGTGCAGCGGCGCGCCCCGCTCTACGACAAGGGCCAGGACGGCCATTACAATCTGATCAGTGCGCTGCATAAATCGGTGCGCGGCTCCGACCCGGACGCTTCGCTCTATTGGCTCGCGCGCATGCTGGCCGGCGGCGAGGACCCGCTCTATATCGCGCGCCGGCTGGTGCGCATGGCGGTGGAGGATATCGGGCTTGCCGATCCTAACGCGCTGCTGCAAGCCATCGCCGCCAAGGACACTTACGATTTTCTCGGCAGCCCCGAAGGCGAGCTCGCTCTGGCGCAAGTCACCATCTATCTCGCCACCGCGCCGAAATCGAACTCAGGCTATGTGGCGTTCGGCGTGGCGAAACGCGCGGCGGAAGAGAGCGGCTCGCTGTTGCCGCCGAAGCACATCCTCAACGCGCCGACCAAGCTGATGAAGCAGGAAGGCTACGGCAAGGGCTACGCCTACGACCATGACGAGGAGGAGGCGTTCTCCGGCCAGAACTACTTCCCGGACGAGATGGAGCGGCAGCTGTTCTACGCGCCCACGAGCTACGGCTACGAGGCGGAGCTGAAGCAGCGGCTCAAGCGCTTCGCCGAGCTGCGCAAGGCGCGCGACAAACGTTAGCTAGTCGCAAGGGCCGCCTTCGCCGTAGCGGATCACCTTGACCTTCTCGGTCGTCACCAGGGCGCTGCCCATGATCGGCTCGATGGCGGCGACGAACTTTTCGATCTTCTCCTCAACGTCCACGATTTCGATGACGAGCGGCAAGTCCTGCGACAGGCGCAACACCTTGGTGGTGTGCAGATGGCTCGAATGGCCGAAGCCCATCGGCCCGCGCAGCACTGTGGCACCAGCCAAGCCCATCTCGCGCGCTTTCAGCACGATCGCTTCGTAAAGCGGCAGGCGCCCGGCTTTGTCGTCCTCGCCGATGAAGATGCGCAGCAGCACGGCGTCACGTGAGAGCGGCATGGCTCAAATCCACTTCAAGGCATTGATCGAAACGGCAAGCAGGTGCCCCAGCCACACGGCGAACAGGCACAGCACGACAGAACCGACGATGTTGCCCCCGGCCTGCAGCCATTCGCCGTCATTGGCGAGATTGAGGGTTTGCAGGCTGAACGATGAGAAGGTGGTGAAACCGCCGAGCATTCCGATCATGACGAATTGGCGCACGGTGGTGCCGGCGAAGATGCGGCCGTCAGGTGCGGTCAGCGTGGCGAAGAAACCGATGATGAAGGAGCCGGTGACATTCACGAACAACGTGCCCCAAGGAAAGGTTTCCCCGAAGATGCGCGCGGCGACGCCCGTGCACCAATAGCGAGCGACGCCGCCAAGCGCGCTGCCGACCGCGATCCAGCAATAGAGCAACGCGGTATTCCCCATCGTCAACAGTCCCATCAGGCCAGAGCTCCGAGCTCGCACATTGCCATTCTCCTCACCTGCAATAACAAAAACCCGCCTTAAGCGGCGGGCTCGCAGGCTCGAGGCTCCCACCGCATAACGTCGATGCAGCAGGAGTCATCAGCCGGTGGGCGGTTTCAGGGGGACTCCATCCCCTTTCCGAGATGTCATGCGAGTTTAACTGGGAATTCTTACCGATCAAGGCTTAACGCCGCTGCCAATCGCCCCTATTGGTAAACTCGATCCTTCCACCGGAAGAGCGTGGCGAAGCATGACAGGGGTTGAAAGCAAGCTGGTCGGCGCGGGCGAAGACGGCATGCGCCTCGACCGTTGGTTCAGGACGCACTACGCCACGCTGCCGCATAGCCGGCTGGAAAAGCTGTTGCGTACGGGGCAAGTGCGGGTCGACGGGTCGCGGGCCAAGGCCAGCACGCGGCTCGCCAAGGGGCAGACGGTGCGCGTGCCGCCGCTTCCCGACGTGGCACCACCTCCCGGGCCAAGGCACCGGCCGTCCAAAGCCGATCGCGATTTTCTCGCTTCGATCACCCTCTACGAGGACGACGATCTTCTCGTGCTCAACAAGCCGTCAGGCATCGCGGTGCAGGGCGGCAGCAAGACGCCGCAGCATATCGACCGGCTGCTCGAGGGCATGGGCGATGGACCCGAGACCCGGCCGCGCCTGGTGCACCGGCTCGACCGTGACACGTCGGGCGTGCTGGTGGTGGCGAAGCGGCGCGCGGTGGCGGCGAAGCTCGGCCGCGCGTTCCAGACCCGCTCGGTGCGCAAGATCTATTGGGCGCTGGTGCATGGCGTGCCGAAGCCGCCGCAAGGCAAGATCGAGGCGGCCCTGGTGAAGGCGTCAGGTCCGCAAGGCGATCGCGTGCGCAAAGCGCGTCCCGGCGAGCAGGACGTCGCCCAGTCGGCGGTAACGCATTATGCCGTGGTTGACCGCGCCGGGCAGAGCGTCGCTTTCGTCTCGCTCAAGCCGGTGACCGGGCGGCAACACCAACTGCGCGCGCATATGGCCATCATCGGCCATCCGATTCTGGGCGACGAGAAATATCCGAGCGACGCGGAGTTTCCGCAAGGCATCGACAAGCGGCTGCAGCTGCACGCGCGGCGGATCGCCTTTCCGCATCCCTCGGGAGAAGGCGTGGTCGACGTCACCGCGCCGCTGCCACCGCATATGGCCAGAGCCTTCGAGAGTTTCGGCTTCGAGGAGCGCGGCGCCGACAAGGCCGGCGAATAATCCGAGCTAGCAGCCTTTCAGCATCTTCTTGCGGATATCGAGCTCGTTCTGCATCGCGGCGAAGCCAGGGTTAAAATTGAAGCACCAGTTGTAATGCGCCTGCTTGTTTTCAAGCCAACGCAAGCCGGTGAATTTGCACTTGTTGGCGATGTTCATGGCGATCTGCACCATGGTCTGGTCGGCATACCATTGACAGGTGCAGAGCTTCAATTTTGAGGCACGCGCGTCGGTTTCCGACTGCGCGACGTTCGGCGGCACGAACAGGCACCAGGCCATGTGCGAATTCTTGTCGTTGTTCCAGCGTGGCCCCTGGAAGCCGCATTTCAGGTGCTTGGCAAGCAGCACGCTCTTGATGGCTTGCGAGGTGTATTGTCCGCAAAAGACGGGATCCGCGGCGTTTACCGCGCCGCTTGCAAGACCTGCAACCATGCCTGCAAGCAGGCCGAGCGCGAGCAGAAGATTGCGGAACATGTGATGGTCTCCCCCTTTGGTGCCGGCCGTGAACCCGCGGCGCTCGATGATACACCCTCCGGGGTGAGGCTAGAAAGGTCGAAGACGCCGCAACAAACACTGCAACCGCCGCCAGTCCTCATTCGTTGTGGCTGGGGGAACTGCATGGAATGAGAGGCAATTCATGGCTAACAGATCGGGCTGGTTCGTGCGCTTTGCGCAACAGGTGTCGCACATCACGGGACGCCCGATTGCGTTCTTTCTCGCCGTGGCGACCATCGTGATCTGGGCGGTGCTCGGTCCTTTCTTCGGATATAGCGACACCTGGCAACTGGTCATCAATACCGGTACCACGATCGTCACCTTCCTGATGGTGTTCGTGATTCAGAACACCCAGAACCGCGACACCGCCGCCATGCATATCAAGATCGACGAGCTGATCCGCGTCACGGGGAAGGCACGCAACATCCTGCTCGATCTCGAGGAGCTTGACGACAAGACCTTGGAGACGCTTCGGTTGGATTATGAAGGGCTCGCCAGCAAGGCGAAAGCGCGTGCCAAGGCGCCGGCCCGCATCAGGGCAGTGCCGAAGCGGCCGGCGCGCTCGGGAGTAAAGGGGAAGTCCTAGCGTGGGCGATAAGGAGTCGAGCGGGGTGCAGAAGGCCGGGGCCGCCAACGGCCACGCCAAGCATCGCGAGACGAGTCTTCCCAAGCGCTTTTACCAAGACGTCGCCACCGCGGATGAGGGCGCGGAAGTTGCCTTGCTGCTCGACGGTAAGCCGGTGCGGACTCCGGGCAAGGCGCCTGTGCGATTGCCGACGCGGGCGCTGGCCGAGGCGATCGCCGAGGAGTGGCGGGCGCAAGGCGAGCGCATCGATCCGCTCACCATGCCGCTGACGCGGCTCGCCAACAGCGCCATCGACGGCGTGGTGGGGCGCGAGCAGGCGGTGATCGACGACATCGTGGCGCACGCGGCCGCCGATCTTGTCTGCTATCGGGCGGCGGGGCCGGGCGGGCTGGTCAAGGCGCAACAGACGCATTGGGACCCGGTGCTGGCCTGGGCCAAGACCGCGCTGGGCGCGCCGTTGTTTCTCGCCGAGGGCGTCGCGCATGTGGCCCAGCCGAAGGCCTCGCTGGCGCGGCTGAGAGCGGCGCTGCTCGGCCGCGATGCCTTCGGCCTGGCGGCGCTGCATGTGATGACCGGGTTGACCGGATCGGCGCTGCTCGCTCTCGCCGTGGCGCAAGGGCGACTGACCCCGGAGGCGGCGTGGGAGGCCGCCCATGTCGACGAGGATTGGCAGATCGGCCAATGGGGCGAGGATGCCGAGGCCGCCGAGCGCAGAAAGAACAGGTGGCGCGATTTCGCGGGCGCCGCGCGGGCTCTCGCACTAACCCAGGATCGATTGCGCCAGTAGGAGTCAGGGTGCGGCGGCGTCGCTCGCCGACCGCACCTGCTTCAGGCAGTTGGCGGGCACGCTTGCTTTGAGTGCCGCCTGGAGATTGGGCAGCGGCCCGATATTCCGCGCCCGCTGGCCGCCTTGCCTTGCGCCGGTGCGCACCAGCAGATCGCGCATCTCCAGCGGCGTGGCGGGCGGCAGACCGCAGGCCTTGCGCACACCCTGGATGACAAGCACGGTGCCGGCGACGATCGGGGTCGCGCTCGAGGTGCCGTTGAACGACTTGGTGTAATAGCGCCGCACGTCGTTGGTCGGGTTGTAGGCGTCGCCATAGCCGGTGGTGGCGACGTTCTCGCCCCAGCCCTGCACGTCGACGCGCGAACCGTAACTGGAGAAGCTCAGCCTGCTCCGGTCGGTCGATGAGCCGGCGCCGACGATGATGGCTTGCGAGTCGCGCTTGCTGCGGTCGAAGACGCCGATGCAGGTATCGCGGTCGAGATTGACGTCGCCATTGCCAGCCGCCGCCACCACGACGATGCCCTTGGCGGTCGCTGCCGAGACGGCGTCGAACACGTCCTGATAATATTCGAGCGGTCCGTAGTCCTCGAGACCGCACACCGGAGCCTGCTGCTCGATGACGATGACGTCGCCAGCCCTCAGCTTGTTCATGGCGATGCCGATGGCGCGCGCCGGCTGGTAGCCCAATTCCTTGGAGCTTGCCGCGGCGACATAGGCGAAAGCCCCCGGGGCGATGCCGGTGACGCCGAAACTGTTCGGGAGGCTCGAGACGATTCCGAGCACCGCCGTGCCATGCTCGGGGCCGCCGAAGCGGTCGGATGTCAGCTCGGTCTCGAGCGTGCGCAGTCCGGGGATGCGCAGATCCTCGTGCGTCAGCGTCCAGTCATACTCGACATCGGCGAACGACATGCCTCTGGCATCGCTGCCCTTGATATTGGGGATGGGGCCGACGCCCGGAGGCGCCTTGCCCTTGTAGGTTTGCCACGGCGTGAGGTTCGGCGAGGACGCGCGCGCCGCGTCGCCTTCGGGCAGCGGATCGGCTGCCTTGGGGATGCTGTAAATCGGCGGCGGGGCGGGCCTGAGCGCCGGCCGCGCATATTCGACGAAGGGCAGGGTGTTGAGGTTGTTGGCGACCTCGGCGGCGCTCGCCGTCGGCGGCAGGGTGATGACGAAATAAAGGCTGAGATCGGCGAGCTCATGCCCGGAGCGGCGCTGGCCCTCGCTGCGGTCCCGCTCGAGCTCCTCCGGCGGCGCCTCGAACAGCGGCGTCAGAGCCGTCTCGGTGACACCCGCCTGGCGCAGCACATTATTGAGCAGATTGGCTTGCCCGCTGCGCATGCCGGTCAGCTTGTCCTTGGCGAGCCTGACCTTCTCTCCGTCGCGGAACTTCACCACCACCCGATTGGTGTCAGGCTGGGCGCGCAGCTCGGACAGATCGAGTTTCCGACCGGCGCTGCGAACATTGGGCGTGTCCTGCGCCCTGGCGTCGGGCGCCGCGCCAACAAGCAGCAAGGTGACAAGCACGCCAATCGAAGCTCTCGCAATACCATCAAACTGCATGGACGTGACCGGCGATCATTTATTGGGGGGAGGGCAACAATAGACCACCCCCAAGAGCCGGTCCACGGCCTCCAGGGCGCATGAACACTCGTTAAGGCGCCTCGCGCCAGCGCATTTCTGCCGGCGATTAACCTAGCCGCGCGGGTTTGCGACGCCATTTGCGTCCCCTAAGGCCCATGCTATTCACCGTCTTGGGCGTGTCACCTGGGGAGCGGCTATGAAGGAAGTCCTGGAAGAGCTTGAAATCCGGCGCGACCGGGCGCGGGCAGGGGGCGGCACCGCCCGCATCGAGGCCCAGCACAAGCGCGGCAAGCTCACGGCGCGCGAGCGCCTCGACCTCCTGCTCGACGAAGGCTCGTTCGAGGAGTTCGACATGTATGTCGAGCACCGCTGCACCGATTTCGGCATGGATAAGACGCACGTCCCCGGCGACGGCGTGGTCACCGGCTGGGGCACCATCAATGGCCGGGTCACTTACGTCTTCGCCAAGGATTTCACCGTGTTCGGCGGCTCGCTGTCGGAAGCGCACGCCAACAAGATGATCAAGATCCAGGACATGGCGCTGCAGAACCGCGCGCCGATCATCGGCCTGTTCGACGCGGGCGGCGCGCGCATCCAGGAAGGCGTGGCGGCGCTCGGCGGCTATGGCGAGGTGTTCCTGCGCAACGTGCTCGCCTCGGGCGTTATCCCGCAGATCAGCGTGATCATGGGCCCATGCGCCGGCGGCGACGTCTATTCGCCGGCCATGACCGACTTCATCTTCATGGTGAAAGGCACCTCCTACATGTTCGTCACTGGCCCCGATGTGGTGAAGACGGTGACCAAGGAGGAGGTGACCGCCGAGCAGCTCGGCGGCGCGATCGTGCACACCACCAAGTCGTCGATCGCCGACGGCGCCTACGACAACGATGTCGAAGTGTTGCTGCAGATGCGGCGGCTGATGGACTTTTTACCCTCCAGCAATCTGTCAGGCGTGCCCGAACTGCCGACCCGCGACCCATGGGACCGCGAGGAGGTATCGCTCGACACGCTGATCCCCAACAGTCCCAACACGCCTTACGACATCAAGGAGCTGATCCATAAGGTGGTCGACGAGGGCGATTTCTTCGAGATCCAGGAGGCCTTCGCCCCCAACATCGTCACGGGCTTCGCCCGCATGGAGGGCCGCACCATCGGCATCGTCGCCAATCAGCCGATGTTCCTGGCGGGCGTGCTCGACTCGGACGCCTCGCGCAAAGGCGCGCGCTTCGTCCGCTTCTGCGACTGCTTCAATATCCCGATCGTCACCTTTGTCGACGTGCCCGGCTTCCTGCCCGGCACGGATCAGGAGTATGGCGGCCTGATCAAGCATGGCGCGAAGCTGCTATTCGCCTTCACCGAGGCGACCGTGCCGAAGGTCACCGTCATCACCCGCAAGGCCTATGGCGGCGCCTACGACGTCATGTCGTCGAAGCATATTCGCGGCGACGTGAACTATGCCTGGCCGTCGGCCGAGATCGCGGTGATGGGGGCCAAGGGCGCGGTCGAGATCCTCTATCGCTCCGAGCTGTCCGACCCGGCCAAGATCAAGAAGCGCATCGACGAATATCAGGCGCGCTTCGCCAATCCGTTCGTCGCCGCCGAGCGGGGCTATATCGACGAGGTGATCCTGCCGCGCACCACGCGCAAGCGCCTCGCACGCGCGCTGCAGATGCTGCGCAACAAGCAGCTCGAGAACCCCTGGAAGAAGCACGACAATATCCCGCTGTGAGGCCAGATGCCTGCGCTCAAACCAGACCGCATCCCACCTTGCTTTGCCAGTCACTCACTCAGCAATGTCAATGAGGTAGAACTAGACCTACTATTCACCATGGCGTTTTGCGGCAGCCGTGCCTTCGCAAGCCGAATGTTTGAGAAGGTCTATGGCAGATCGAACGCAATTGACGTGATCGGTGCATGGAGGAGCGCTTGGCGAAAGTTACCTTCGGGACGTGAAGCACAATGGGATGTCTGCGTGCTCGCGAACTTTGGTGGCCCAGCTCCGTCACTGCTTGTAATTGAAGACAAGCTGCTTGCTCCCTTTCAGCCCGACCAAGCGGATAAGTACGTTGAATTCGGTGACCTTGGCATCTCCGAGGGTTGGTGGGGAGAATACAAGAGGTGCTTGTGTGCCAGCGCTGCTTACTTGCAAGCTTGCCAGAGCGCGCATGCAGATTGGGATGCGTGTGTTTCATTTGAGGAAATCCAGGACGGGTTTCTTCTGGAAGGAGCAGATCCTCTGGCACAATTCATGGCGGTGATGTTTCAGCAGGCCGCTTCGAAGGCAACGAAGCAAAAGAAGGGTGCGGCTATATCGACGAGGTGATCATGTCGCGCGGCACCCGCAAGCGCGTCGCCCGGGCGCTCCAGATGCTGCGTATAACAAGCAGCTGGAGAACCCCTGGAAGAAGCACGACAACATCCCCCTGTGAGTGTGGTAATTTGGACTTCCGGAAGGGAGTTAAGCTCGACTGGGGTCCGAAGAGAGGCGGCTTGGCGACGTGGCCAGACAGCAAAAGGTGAACCAAAGCATAATTCTTTACACGACCGGCGAACGCCTTGACGTAGGTATGGTTAGCCTTTTTCGAGAACCCGTCTTTCAGCTTGGAGTGCGGGCTAGCGATGTCATGGCTATATTTTATGCTGGCCTCAAGGATTTCCAGAGGCCCAGCCTAAGCGATTTGCAAACGCAGGGTGGAAATTCCTATGCGGACCTCAAACTCACCATCAAAACGTTTGGTGGCCAGGGTCGGATCGATATCAGTCCTGGCGCTCTAGTTGTAGGTTTACCTAACTTGGCTCGTTCGGCAGGCAAGGCAGAGATTGCCAAGGGACACTTGGCTTGGTGTGAAGAGACGCTGGCGAAGGCGCTGGATGACGTCGAAATCTCGGAGCGGCTGATACGCGCCAGTATGTGGGTTAGCTGCGAAGGCGGTGTAGACGCAGTCGATAAGTTTCTTGAAGAGAGGGGAAATGCGGCGCTAAATCTGGACAAGGGCGAATATGCTTCGCTGAAAAAAGAATTCACTCTGCAATTTAGCGGACTAGATACCTCACGAAACACGAAGATTGGCCTCACGCTCCAGCGCGCGGTCGGTGAAGGCGACTTATTTGGACAGTTTGACTACACGATCATTGGCAGCCCGGTCGTCGATAAGGCCGTTAACGAGCAATTCAATGACGCCGAGAAGGAGCTTAAGGATTTGATGCTCCAGGTGGGGATAAAGTCGAAGAAAGACTATGCTGGAAAAAGCTAACATCGACGGCAAGTCGAAAAACGGAAGGGACGGCGCGCCTCTAACCGATCCCACCCTTTGGGGACTCGGGAACACGGATCCACTTGCAACGCGCGGTCCGACGCTCGGCCTTGCACGTCCCTCAGTTGCCCCAAGCGCCTCGGAACAAGAACAAGCATATCCCGGTAAGGAAGGCCCGTTGGGGGCGGCTGTTCGGATGCTTCGCCTGGAGCGGGGCCCAGACCTTGACTATGGAGCGTCTGGAGCGCGTCTCCGCATCGTTGAGGCGAAGAGCGCTCCGAAGCCAGCGACGCGACAGCCGGCCGGTCAAGTAGTGCTCTTTCAAAAAATCATGCATGACTGGGGCTTTGGTGACCAAGACGCTTCGACTCTGCTCGGTTTTGAATCCGTCTCCGATCTTCGAGAGATTTACCTTGGTGCCAAACCCGTAGGGCACCGCGATGCGAATGATCGGCTCAGAGATACTCTCAGAATAGCGACCGATTTGTATGGATTGTTCCGCTCGGAGGCTGCCATACGGGATTGGCTATCCGAACCACAACGCGACCTTGATGGCACAACACCGCGCTCGCTGCTTACGGAAGGCTCAATGGAGAATCTCCTGCGAGTCAAATATTACGTTGCTTATCTGTCGGGGCGTTAAAGGTGGCGCTTGAAGATATTTCGGAGAGGGAAATTACTCTCGCGGTCCATCGCTTTGCGAACCTCATGCATTTGGCACAGTTCGCCGCAGACAAGGGACTTTCGATAGAGCAGGTAACAGACGTCATCGCGTTTGATCGCGAGGACGTCATCAAGCAATTGATGGAAGGTCCCTTCAAGCGGAAGCCGGAACTTGGCAACAAGTTTGGTCCGCTGTCTCGTTTCTCCGATGGGGATTGGCCGGCGTTTTACGCGGCGATCGGTCGGGAGACTGCCGAGAAGGAAAGTAGCTATCATTACGGTAGAAAAGCTGCAGGGGATGCCGCCGCCCGCCGCCCGGTGCACTATTCGATAGTTCGATGCACGTATTCTGGGAGAACGATTGATCTTCGACCGGAACTTCCCCGGTGGCCAAAATTGGTCAGCAATGACTATGCATTTTGCAATAGCTTAGGCAAGGAAGCATATGATGCAGAGCTAGCTGGGTTACTCAGTCCCTCGGCTCGCCATAGCGGTGGTACCACCGTCCCAGCCTTTCGCTCTATGGCCGTGTCGGAGCCGGTGATCGAAGCAACGGCACGCATAACTTTCAACGGAACTACTAAGGTAGAAATCAAAGAATTGTCGTAGCTTGCTGGACTATTTGCCCCTGCCCACGCTGCGCCACAAGCAGCTCGAGAACCCCTGGAAGAAGCACGACAACATCCCGCTGTAGTTTTCTCGCTGCCAGAGCGCAACGTTTTTGGTCAGTCGGCTGCTGGCCAATCTATTTTAAGCGGCACTTATCGCTGTTTCTCGGGCCGGCCTCACTGCCAAAGGTCTTTCTTCAGCACCGCTTCCTCCAGGCATCGTTCGCGCAGCGCGCCGATCACCCCGCCGATCTGCGCCTCGACCCATGAGTTGAAGATCGCTTGCTGAGACATGCCATGCAGCTGCCCGGCGATCTCGGTGTTCAAATAGGAAACGAGCGCGGGCGAGACGTCGAGCCGCTCGACCACCCGGAACATGTATTTGAAGCCTTTGTAGGTCGGGTTGCTGGCGTCGTTCAGGAGGAATGCCCGCGCGAGGTCTTGACGCTCCTGTTTGCCCAAGGAGCTGAGGATCTTCCTGATCATGAGAACCGCCACCTGCACGGAGCACATGCGTGCATCGGTGCCTTCGGCCCGCCCCCGGCGAACGAGACGCGAATTGTCGACGCGCTGCATCAGCGAGGGCGGCAAGCCGTTGGCAAAGCCGCGGAACAGGATGGCGACGCAGTCGTCGACGGTTCTCTTATATGCGCGATTGGTGGCTCGCTTCTCGAGCAATGCCTGAAACATGGCCCCATCCCCCGAAGAAGACATCAATAGGACGCATGCAACACGGGCACGGCTCGCGTGCCCTTACCAATGAGACGCCGAGTCATTCCGCAACTCTGCAATCGACCAGGGGTTCCAAGGCGGCCGAGGCAAATCGAACTTCGCGATGGGGGTGTGGATTTCGTGCAACGGGGCGAACCGCCGGCCAGCGAGCGATCTTATCCTCGCCGCCCAAACCTCGCCTAAACTCCCCATACCTCGTCCAGTTGAGGGGCGCGCTCTAGAGGCGTCTTGATCGCGGGACGAGGTGCGGCGCCCGCGGGCTTGGCTACGCAAGTCAGGCACTCGGGCGGCAGCGGAGCTCCTCCCGGGACCACTAGGAGTCCCTGCCAGGAGCTGGCTGACGACTTGGAATGTGCGCTATCGGCCTTTGGCCTAGTTGAGCGCGCACCCTAACCGGAAAGCGAGGCCCGCTGCCGAACCGTTTGAGGAGACGCCGGCAAATGGCATGCGCTCGGAGCGCGCGGAAGCTGCGCCATGCGCTCAAGTAGCGCGAAGCGCGGTAGCGCACCCAATAAGAGCGCTTGTTGGCGCGCCGAGAGGCGCCCGCCGCGATCCGGCAACGGACGCGGACACCATAGGTTTGCGCTTTTCGGCGCGCCATCCCCTCATCTCAATGAGGGGAATTCCGCAAAGCCCGGATGCGTGGCGCATCGCGGCAACGATCGCGCTCGGCTGTTTGAACCCGCCAACATCCCGCTGTAGGGCAGGGTAGGCCTCAAACCGCTCTGAGATTGGCGCGCTGTAGCAGGGTCTCTTGCTCGGCGGCGTTAAGCGAGGAGAGCAGCTCGCGTGGAATTTCCTGGGGCCAAAGATGCTCGCGATCGGTCATGCAATTGACCTGAAACGCGTCGCGGCGGTGCGGCGAGCGCCGACCAAGATGCAAGGCATTGGAGTCGAAGAAAACGAGACTGCCGGCGCGCGCATGGCAGACCCGCTCCGGACCGATGCCGAGCTGGCGTTAAATCGCCAGCTGCTCGTCGTCGGTGAAAAAGTTCCGCACCAGGCGGTCGCGGGAATAAAGCAGCCGGTGCGAGCCTCTCAGCACGATGGTCGCGGGACCATCCTCCGGCACATCGCTCAAAGGCAAGATGACGTTCAGCTTGCGGCCGCGGCCGTCATGATGCCAATTCGCGAAGCCGTCACGGATCGGCTCCGAGGGTTCCGTGCGCGTGGCGATCATGGCTTGATATTGCCAATCCCTCCCGAGATAGCCTTTGGCGACCTCGATCAAATCCGGCAGCAGCAGAAACCTCGCATAAGCGGGCGAGAACATCAGCGGGTCGTGGCTGCGATAGATGTTTAGCTGCTGCTGGTATTCGTGCACCGCATATTCGCGCAGGCCGCCGTTCGAAGCCCGCTTGGTTCGCAGCATGCCCTGCAGCTTGGGCATCAGCTCGACGAAGCGATCCATGTCCTTCAACCCCGCCGCGATCAGTTCGTGCGGCGCCGCCGCCTCCAAGATCGCCACGCCGTCTCGGTCCAGCTCGTGGAGCACACGCTGGATGTTGGGGGATTGGGACGAGGCGCGCGTCACCCGGCCGCGATCCATGAGTTGCGGTACGAGTTCGAGCATGGCGACCGGGTGAAGCAACGGCCATGACAAAGGATTTCGGCGCGAATAGACACCCTCAACCGACCTCATGTCGCTCCCCCCTTGGTGAGACGCTCGATCGCCTTTCGCCAAAGATAGGCTGTGCCGAAGCATTTGGCGGACACGCCTGGTCCATAATCGCGCAGATAGCCGCACATGGTCGACGTCGCGCTGACGATGTTTTGCGTCCCCCCGCGCCAGGTAGAACTCACGCTGTCCGGATGATAGCGCTTCAAATAGATCGAGGACAATTCCTCAGCCAAGCCACCCAGCAGAGACACACCGAAGAGCCAGGTACGCTCGGCGTGAACCAACCCATGCGTGGGCCGAATGAGGAGGCCGGCATTCATCACATCGCGCCTGCGGAATAGGCCTTTGAACGCGCCATCGCAATAACCATTCCAGAACAGATCGAGAGAATGCTGAAAGGTCCAGTGCCGGCCGGGTGCCACTGGATAACTGTGCAATCGGTCCCGTTCCGGCGTGCGCAGACCCGCGGCGTTTATAGCGCGGGTTGGTCCATAGGCCAGGATGACCGACGGTGTACGCTCCAACCTGTCGACCAACGGCGGCAGGCAGCCCGCGGGAAAGCAATCGTCATGCGGCATCCAGCGGAAATAATCGCCTTGGGCCTCGCGTAGCAGAAGATTCATATGTTCGACCCAGTTCAGGCCATCGTCAGATGCAAAAAACCGAAAGCGTGAATCGTGTCCCCATTCCGCGCGCAGCACATCGAGAGTGTCGTCGAGCCGGTGACGATCGGAGATGATCACCTCGACGTTTCCTTGCGCTGCCAGGGCCGCACAGTTCTCGCGCAAGCTGCTTAAAAACGCGCGCGAGCGATGCAGCGGTATGCCGACAGACACGCTAGCGCTCATCACAGCAAGCCTCCGAGCTCGCGGGCGAAATATGGCGCACTCGTCAGCTTTCCGGTGTTGATCGAGAAATATCCGTCAGCGGCGAGAATGCCGATCTGGTGGCGCTGATGCAGCTCGCTCTTGCCGTCGTCGATGTCGGTTTCGCCCCAGGCAAAGATCACGCCGCCGTCGGCGATGGCGCTATCGGCTTTGCCTAGCCCAGGGATCAGATGATCGAATGCCGCGAGCGTGCCGCGAATGATGAGTTGTTGTTCCGTAGTGGGCAGCGTGCCCGTCGCCGCGGCGCTCCAGGTGGCAGGCGGCGCGAGATCCTGCGACCAGCCGGTCTGACAAACCGGATACCAGGAGAGATAGATGAAGTCATTGCGCGGCTGCGTGACGACATCGCCGAACGCCCCGAGCACCACGGTCATCGAGGGCAGGCCGGTCAGATCGCGTGGGGTGCGCGCAAGTACGCGATGCTTGAAGCGATAAAGCCACGGCCTTGTTGGCACCAGGTCGAGCTGCGCATCGATAGCCAAGCGGCCATCCCATAAAGCGTTGACGACTGATCCGGCATCACGCCGCCAGGTCTCGCCCGCTCGCGTCCGGCCTGTCACGGTGAAGCCATGCGGCTTGCGCACGACCTCCTCCACGACATGCCCATACATAAGCTCAATGCGCGGTTCTCCCGCGACGGCCGCTGCAAGGATTTTCCGAAAGGCGGCCGTGTCGATCGACAGCCCAGGTGTCGCCACCACATCGGACGCAAACGCCGGATTCAACCAGCTGGGCAACTGCTCGCGCGCCTCCCAGAGGGAGGTGAGACGCTCACCAAGGTAGTTCAAGCTCGGGTCCGAAGCCTGCAATTCGCGCGCTCGGTCCTCGACCCTTGCATAGTGCGCAAAGAGTTTGCTTTTGGGGACTTGCGACTCTCGGGCAATCACATAGAGAAACGGGTTGCTGCGGAGCGCCGGCCAACAGAACGCGCCCGGAAGCCATTCATCAAGCAGTGGTGCAAACGACAAAGCGGAGCGCAGCATCAGCTCAGCAGTCTTGAGACTTGGATCGTGGGCATAGACATGGCCGAGGTGAACCTTGCCCTCGTTACGCAAACTCGCTCGCCCCAAGCACGCATGGTCCTGATCGACGAGACATACTGCGGCGCCGCGTCGCGCGGCAGCAAGTGCAGCGCAGACGCCCTGGAGGCCGGCACCCAAAACGATGATTTTTTCCGTCCCGCTCAGCGCCAGCACCTCGCGCTCATAGCATCGTATTCAAAGCTGCCGACGCCTTAGCTTATGCGAGGAATGGATTTGTTCACACACCGGCGGAATCGATACGAACGCCTTGCCAGAAATACTGTTTCGCCCCCACATTACTCAGCATCACAAGAGAGGGTTTTCTGTTTGTCGCAGCCATTAAGAGTTTTGGCGTTGCTGAATTTCCCCATGTTGTGACCCGATCCCGGGGGGAACGTCAACGGAGCCAGAGCAAAAGGGACGTCTTAGTTTGGATAAGACGTCAGCGGCTATTCCGGACCGTGCGAACGAGTGTTGGGGGATAAGCGAGTTGAGCGAGCCGGAGCGAAAGGCCGTCCTGATCCTGGGAATGCATCGGAGCGGTACCTCCGCGCTCACCCGCACCGTCAACCTTCTTGGCGCAGCGGCACCGAATGAGTTGCTCGCGCCGAACGCGTTCAACCCGCGTGGTTATTGGGAAAGTGCCCAACTCTACGAGCTCCACAACGACTTGCTGGCATCGGCCAATTCTTCTTGGCACGATTGCCGGAGCCTCGATCCGACTTGGATCGAGGCAGAGGCTACGCGACAAGGCCATCGTCAGCAAATCAAAGACGCCATCGGACAAGCATTCGACGATGCCGCTTTGTTCGTCCTCAAGGACCCGCGCATTTGCCGCTTCGCTCCGCTGATCTTGTCGATCCTCAACGAATTGAAAGTCGGCGCGGTCGCCATCCTGCCGATCCGCAATCCGCTCGAGGTGGCGGCTTCGCTCGGCGAGCGGGACGGTCTAACGCGAGCGAAGTCCCTGCTGTTGTGGCTCCGGCACTTCTCGAAGCGGAGTATCACTCGCGGGCAATCCCGCGATACTTCCTGAACTACGAAGACCTACTGGTGGACTGGCCAACGTGTCTCGATCGTGCCGCCAGGAGTACGGGCCTCGCTTGGCCGCATTGGTCGAGCGAATCGGCATCCGCCATCGACCAGTTCTTGACGGCGGAACTTCGGCGGCACCGTGCTTCCGCCCAGCAATTGAAGGCGGATTCCGATATCGGGTTCTGGATCAAAGACACCTATGCGATTGTCTCGAGCCTAGCCGCGAGCGGTGAACCACAGCTAGCCCTCGATCGGCTGGATATGATCCGCAGCGAGTTTGACGAGGCCTGTACGATCATGGGCGCAGTTCCGCAAGCGGAAGAAGAAGCGCTCGCTGCCCGGTAGCCCAAACAATCTGCCAGCCTGCCAGCGGCCCCTCGAGCGCCCACCAACGGAAACTAGACGTCGAAGCGTGTGTTCCAGATCCTGACCCGCGACTTTTCCCGGCGAGCAGGCAACTCTTGCGCGGCCTTGGAGGTGGATTTCGGGCTGGTCTGCCGCATTCCACCGGAAGTGCGTCGCCCGGGCGCTCCACTTGCTGCGCCAACAAGCATAAGCGCGAAGCTCTGCTAAGCGGCTGCATCCAGAGGGAAATTGCGTGATCCGCCATTGCTTGGTCAAGCGCCGCCCAAGTATTGCTGAAAATATACTGTAGAAAAAACGTTACATAAATTTGCAGTTGGAAAATGTTGCCGCAGAAATATTAAATTCAGTGCTTGTATATGACACGCGAGCGTCGTATGTAGTAAGGACGATTTGAATGATTGTCATTCAAAGTACAAGTATTTATCCGAATCGGAGCCAAAAATAATGGAAAATTCAGCCGCAACGAATTCGAACAGTACGCCCCAGAATGCCGACCAGAAGAGCGCCGTCATGAAGGACATCTGCGCCAAGTGGAGCAAGTTCTCGGACCAGGACGTCGCCGCGATCAAGGGCAAGGCCGATCTCGTGTCGCAGGTCGTGACCAAATACGGGCTTCCCCAGACCCAGGCCCAGAGTGAAGTCGACGCCCTGTTGAAGGGCCGTCAGATCGGCGCGGGCGCCTAGATAACGATCCCTCCGAGGCTGCCGCTTTAGGGGTGGCCTCGGGCGGTTACTCCCGCATTTCTTTCGACAAGCAGAACTGAACTGAAGAGGCATGCTATGACCGCTTCCAATAATCCCCAACGGGCTACCGACCAGGCCCGCGCGACGTATCGCCAAATGACCGACCAACTCGGTCACCTCGGTCTCGACGCCGCCGTCCCGGATGGCGTGCGCGCCCTTGCCGAGAAGAGCGTGGCACAGACCCGGCAGGCCTATGACCGCTCCCTGGATGCGTTCGATACGTCCCTGACGACCTTCGAAAGGACCTTCGACGCTGCCGGCCAGGGTGCTACCGCGTTCAATCGCAAGATTATCGATATCGCCCGCCGCAATGTCGACGCTGGCTTCGACCTGGCCACCAGCCTGGCGGGCGCCAAGAACCTCGCTGACATCATGGAGCTTCAGGCGGCCTTTTGGCGCAAGCAGTTCGGCGTATTGACGGCGCAAGCGGAGGAAGTTCGCGCACTGTCGACGAAGGTCTCCACCGATGCAGCGGAGCAGATCAAGTCGCAAATGGCGCAAGGCGCTAATCGAGCCGCAAAGGCGCATTGAAGCCGCTCTGCGGTTTAGCGACGAGTTCAACCCATCGTTTTGACGGCGATACCCTTCGATGACGACACGGACGACCACTAAGAGTGTCACGTTCCATCGCCCCTTCTACCTGAAGGGGATCGATCGGCTGTTGCCGCCGGCGGACTATCGCGTGATGACTGACGAAGAGGTCATCGATGGTTTGTCCTTTGCGGCTTACCGTCGAGTTTCGACCGCTATCTTCGTGCCGGCGGAGTCTGGGTCCGCGGTCGAGATGGTAACCATCGATCCTTTGGATCTGCAGACCGCTCAGGAACAAGACGCAGGCTCGCTCAGCGAGTGTGCGCCTGGCCTCGGCCGTTTGGCCAACACGAGAGAGCGCTTCCGATGAGACGATTGGACGACCACAAACCTTCCGGGCATAGCTTCATCACCGGCAGCCTGGTGCGCCTCAGCAGGCGATATCCGCCGCGAAAGGCTGCGCCTGGTCCCTACCATGTCGTTGCTCAACTTCCGGCGCGGGATGGACAACTCCAATACCGCATCAAAAGCGGCTGCGAGCCCTTCTACCGCACCGCTACAGAAAATGAGCTGGAGTCCGACGTAGGGGCAACGGCCGCACTCGCCGCATCATAGTCTGATGCGATCGAGCCAGGCCTTGGGCAACGCGATTAAGGATCGGTGAGCGCAGACGCACGGAGCGACAATCAACATGAACTGCTTAGTGTGTGCCGCCGAAGCCAGAGACCTCACCCCCCGGAATTTCGACGGTCACGTTATCGGGTGCCCGAGCTGCGGCAACTACGAAGTCGCCGGCGGCGCATGGGACAAACTCCAGAAAGCCTCTCAGCCGGAACGCGCCGCGGCGCTGGCAAAGGCGGCGTCGCTCAAGGGTTTCGCCCGATGGCCGACGATCAAAAACATTTGCTTCTGATTGCGAGAGACGCTCCGTCTGGCTTTCGTCTCAATGCCGGGTGGCATCGCCCTCTTCGCGGAGCTGCAACATCAGCGCGGATGCGACCACATCGAGCCAAGTCCCGCGCTCAAATGCGCTCACGCGGTAGCGATTGAACCCGAACTCGCTGTCGAGAAATTCCGCGTCGAACAGCAGGCGGTCCTGGCTCCAGATCCGTATTCGGTTGATGTCGATGACGTCGTCGGGTCGCGCGTGCTCGCTGGACCACAGCAGGGTAAAATTCGCGGGCTTTTTTACTTCCTGGCACTCCAAAATTAGGGTTGCCCCGAGACTGCCGTCCTCGGTTGGCTTGCCCCGCATCATCAGATAGCTCAACACGAAGTCCGTTATCTGTTCCGGGGACATTTTTGGGTCATGGGGGTGAAGCGATCAGGACGCGTCACCTGGTGCGGGGCAAATAGGGCTGGGGCAAGGCTAGCCAATGCCAAGCGCGAACTTATCCCGTCTCAAGACGGCGAAGCGCTACGGCTTGACGGCGACCTAGCCGCGGCTGGCAAGCCGCGCGACCATCGACGGAGAGAGATAGAGGATCGAGGACTTGCGCTGTCCGGCCTGAACGTAGCGAAACGTGAGGATGGCGCCGCCCTGTTTGGCGTCGTATGGGGTGGCCGAGATCAGGCTGAAGCGCGCATTGGGGGGAATCGCCGCTCCGGCTTCGAGCGCCGGCCCTCCGACATCGAGCGCGAGCTCGATCTCGCGCTCGGTCGAATCCGGCTTGAGGAACGCGTGCACATCCTCCAGGGCGTCGCTGGCGACATTGGTCCCGTCGATCGAAAATCCCCAGGGGCTGGTGACGGGGCCCTGGACAGCGCCATCGTCGAGACTCCAGGCCACCGGATAGGTCGCCGCCTTCGGCTCGGCTTGCGTGTCGAACCAGCCCGCGGTCGCAGCAGCCTGCATGGTTTCACGTTCGGCTGGAGGCGGGGCGGCGCTTGCGGGCGGCGAACACTCTCCTGCGTCGCAGGGCCGGTAGGCCGCGAGGCGCTCGAGCGATGCCGTAAGCTCCTCGGCCATTTGCTGGTCCAGCACCAGCGGCAGCTTGCCTTCGATCCAGGCAAGCCACGCGCGACCTTGGCTCGGATCGTGAATCGCCACGAAGAACAGGCAGCCGGCAAGCGCGGCAATCGACAGCGCCATCGAGCCGAGCGCAAGCCAAGTGCCGCGTCCGGTGTAGGACGCGATGAAAAGGGCTAAGAGAACGATCCCGGCAGCGAAAAGACCCAACGTGTCCCCCACGTCAGTCGTTACGGCTGTAGCCTATCCATGGCGCAAAACCGTGGCATCAGCACGGCAGTTAACGCCCAAACCCGTGAAAATTTGCCTACCTGCCGCGTCAGCGAAAAGCGTGGCATACTGAAGGACTGGGCCTAAATCGCCGGGCCGCCAACGCGTTAGGGGAGAGTGTGTCATGCCGAATCGTTCAAATCTGCTGCCCTGTTTGCGCCTGCTCTGCATCGCCGCCGCTGGAGTCCTTGCGACAGGTCAGGCCGCGGTGGCGGATCCGCAGGAGATCGCAGTGGTGGAGCACGCCGATACCGACGCCGTCACCGATACCGGCGATAAGGGCGACACCGCCGGCGACATCCTCACCTTCGCCAATGAGGTGTACGACGCCGACGACAAGAACAAGGTGGGCTCAGACCAGGGCATCTGCTTCCGCACGCTGGTCGGCAAGGCCTGGGAGTGCTTCTGGACGCTATCCTTGGATAAGGGCCAGATCACCGTCGAGGGACCGTTCCTTGACGCCGGCGACTCGGTGCTGGCGATCACCGGGGGCACGGGCGACTTTGCCGGCGCCACGGGCGACATGGTGCTCAAAGCGCGCGGCACCGACGGCAAGGCCTACGATTTCATCTACCGAATCAAGTAGTCGCCGCACGCGCTGAACCTATAGCGCGAAACGAACCGACCCAATACGCCTGTTGCGTATCGGCTACAGCTGCGTGCGAAAGGGCGGAGCGGCGGCGAATCGATGGACTTCCGCGGGAACTTGACGCGACATCGGGCGTCTTAGTCATCAATGCTCCGTTTTGGGGTGTTACGGGTGGCTTGAGCAAGTTGCGTAGTCAGGTTCTGGGGGAATGGCCAACCAGACGAAACGTGGCCGACGGGCGGAGTTGGCCACGCCTCGCTCACGCACCGATGCGTCAGACGCCTCGGTCGAGAGGGCTGTTGCTCAAGCTGAGACCGCATTAAGCGGCGGCGCCGACTTCACCCATGCAGCGCTCGGTCAAGCCGATCTGGCCGATACGAATCTCAGCCGTGCCTTGTTCAATCACGCCAATCTCGCAGGCGCTAATCTGGCGAACGCCAATCTCAGTGGCGCGACCCTACGCTTCGCCAGCGCGTCGGTTGCCGATCTCGAAGCCGCCGACATGTCCGGCGCCGATCTTCGGCTGGCATGCTTCAATCACGCCAATCTCAGCGCCACCGATTTGCGCGGCGCCGTGCTCGACCACGCCGATCTGTGCGGCGCCAATCTTGCTAAGGCCAATCTGAGCGGCGCGAGTTTGCGCTTCGCGATCTTGGAAGCAGCCACGCTCGAGGCTGCCGATCTGTCGGGCGCCGATCTCAGACATGCTCGACTCGATTGGGCAGACCTCAGCCGCGCCAATTTGAGCGGCGCGCTGCTGGATTACGCAGACTTCTGCGGCGCCGATCTTACCAATGCCAATCTGTGCGGCGCGCGCCTTCGCTACGCCAAGAATCTCACCCCGGCACAACTTGAGCAAGGCAGGGTGAGCGACGCCACGATCCTGCCGTTCCGCCCGCAGCAGGCCGCTCGCCAGCCATGGACGAAAGGCCGGAGCGACGCGCCGAAGCGGCCGATTTGGCTCATGGGACTTTTGCTGGGCGCCTTGGCCTGCATCGGCCTGGCTTGGCGGCTGCTGGACCGCGGGGAGGAGGGTTTGCAAGCTTCGCTGGTCGTTGTGGCGGCGATGCCGGTAGCCGCGTTACCAAGCGCGGTAGCGCCGCCACCGGAACCCCTGGCCGCAACCGCCGCGACTCGCGTTGCCGCGGTCACGCCTAAAGACGTGGCGCCGAGCCTCAAGGTCTTCGCGCCGGACTTTGGCGTCGAGACGCCAGACGCCTCACCGCTCGTCGCGGCGGCGCCGCGGGCCCTCGCGGCGCTGCATTCCGCTCCGCCCGCGCCAAGCTTCCCCGCGACCTCGCAAGCGGTGTCGATCGTCGCCAGGAGGCTCCCTGAGGCTGCGCAGTTCCTGACGCAAGCGCCCGTCAGGGACATCGTTCCGGCCAGCGAAGTTTCGCCTTCAAGGCTTGCACTCAGCACGTTCGGCGCGCTGGTGCTGAGCGATGCCGAGCCGCCTGTGGTCCAAGCTGCCCCGGCGAGCCTCACGCTCGCGGTCAGAGAGCTGGCGAGCGAGGAGCAGCCCGGCGACAGCGCCAAGACCGCGACGCCTTCCGGTCTTGAACCGCTGACCCTTGTGGTCTCGCTCCACGAGCAGAAACTCGACGTCTATCGCGGCATTGGCCTTGTCGTCAGTTCGAAAGTCTCGAGCGGAAAACGGGGCTACGACACCAAGGCCGGCGTGTTCAGCATCCTGGAGAAGCAGCGCTACCACCACTCCAACCTGTTTAGCGGCGCGCCGATGCCCTGGATGCAACGGCTCACCTGGAGCGGTACCGCGCTCCATGCCGGCGTGGTGCCCGGCTATCCAGCCTCCCATGGCTGCGTGCGGCTGCCATTCTCCTTCGCCCCGAAATTGTTCCAGATCACGGGCATCGGCGAGAACGTCGTGGTGACCGGCGACCGGGTCGCGCCGAAGTTGATCAAGCACCAAAATTTGTTCCAGCCTGCTCCTAGGCTCGCTCAGGCCGCTCTGGCGTCTTCCGAGCCGCACGAATTGGTGAGCGGAATTTTCCCCACGGCGGCGGCGGCCGAAAATCCCGAGCGAACGGCAAGCGAGGTTGAACCTGCCTTGGCGGCCCCCGCGACCGCGCCGTTGCGCATTCTGGTGACGCGGCGGACCGAGCGGGACCAAATCATCGACGTGCAATACCTGCTGGCGTCGCTTGGCTTTCTCAGGCCGCAGAATTTTTCCGGCCGGCTGGGGAACGAGACGCAGACTGCCATCAAGGCGTTTCAGCAGGCGAATGGTCTGCGCGAAACCGGAGCCTTCTCCGACGATCTCGCGAGAAAGATCTACGCGGTCGCCGGCAAGCCCGAGCCGCCCGCAGGGCGCCTGTTCGTCAGACAGGATTTTCGCAGCGTTCTCGACGCGCCAATCGCATTTCTCGATCCCGAGCGCAGCCTTGGCACCCACGTGTTCACGGCACTGGGGTTTGCTCCGGGGAGCGGCGAGGCGCGATGGATGGCGATCAGCCTGGAGGGAGGCGATCCGGCCAAGGTGCTCGACCGCATCCAGATCCCCGCCGATCTCCGTCAGGAGATTTCCGAGCGATTGACCGCAGGCTCCTCGCTCATTGTCGCCGACACGAGCGTCAATTCGGCTATCCTCTCCGAGGGTGAGGATTTCGTGGTGTTGGCCAAGGTCACGCCGGCAACGGCCGCGGTCGAGCCGCCGGAGACCGATACCAAGCCGGCGACGACCAAGAAAGCCAAACCGAAACAGGCCAAGGCCGCGCCGACCGCGCCCACGGTGACGAAACCCAGGATTGCGACGAAGCCTGCGCCGAAGGAGCCGCGGAAGCGCGCCGCCGGGCGTCCGCTCTATCGCCCCGATTTGTACGGGGGCTTTGGGCTGTTTCGTCGATGGTAGTAGAACGGGCGCAGTATTTCGCGAAGGAGGGGCCATGTTCGGGTGGAGACGTCGCGGAACCATAATCGGCAAAGGATTGCGGGTTGTGGGGAAGGTCACGGCGGAAGGTCTGGTGAAGGTTTACGGGCAGATCGAGGGGGAGCTGCAATGCACAACCCTGATCCTCTCTCGGCACGCTCAGCTCAGCGGAGCGATCAAAGCCCGCAAGGTGATCATCGAGGGTAAGGTCGAAGGACCGATTGAGGGCGGTCACGTGGTGCTGAAGTCGCGCGCGCATGTGGTTGGCGACATTCACCACCAGTCGCTCGGGATCGAGAAGGGCGCTCATTTCGAGGGCCGCTCGGTGCAGACGCATGGAGCCAATGAGCGTCAACCGGACAAGGTCAACAAAAAGCCGGCGCGGCGGGGGAGCGGTGCGCTAGAGGCGGTGCCGACCGTCGAACCCGCGGCTTAGCCGGCCTCTCAGGACATCTACTTGGTCAGTTGAACCTTGCTGAGACTGGAGACGGTGATGTCCTTCAGGCAGTCGTCGGTCGGCCCTGCATCGCCCTTACACTCCATCACTTCATTGATCAAAAAGCTGCCGACATCGTCGCAGGGCGTGTCCGCAAGCTCGAACAACTTGACAGTGCGCTTGTTGGACCTGATGGGGGCGAGATCGATGGCAAAGCGGCGCCCGATCACTCCGTCGGTTCGAAACAGCACGAGGTCGAGCTTGAACGCCTGGTAGTTCGTGCCGTTGGTGTTGTTGATGACAAAATAGGCGCTGCACTGGCGGCCTTGAGGCTCAAGCTTGTTGAGCTCGATCGCTATCGAACCTTGCTCGGCCCCTACAGGGGTCACGAGGCAAAGCAGCGCACTCGCCAAAGCAATGCGCGGCACCAAACTGGCGTGAACCCGTCGCCGCACCTAACGCACCCACCCGTACCAAGCGAACGTTCCGTTAGTAAACCACACTAGCGCGGGTTCGTCGAAGTCCTAACTTATGTCGCATCGTGCTGTGACCTTTTGGCCGCAGCACCGCGATTGATCTTGGATAAAATCGCGACCGCGCTTGTGGAAGCCTGCGTTTTTTGTAATCACTGGCGCTCGCCGCCGCGGCGCTTCCACTCCATCCGGGAAAACGACATGCAGAGATCAACCGGCTGCCTGCTTCTTGCGTCCTTGACAATCCTCCTCCCACTCAGCGTCTCCGCCGCGGGGAACCTGTCGGTCTTCTTGAAGAATTACTATACCGACTACGCGATTGTGCTGGATTGCTCCGGCAAGTCGCAGCTCTCGCCGGCGGATGCCGAGGCCGCCAAGGGCGCCATCGCCAAGATCGAGGCCTATTATCTCAATCGCGACCCCTCGCTCAACAAGGACCATCTGTTGAAACAGGCGACCGCCAACAAGAACGACGCCTTCAAGATGGTGAAGACGCAGACGGCGATCGAAGCCGGGCGCTT
Source organism: uncultured Alphaproteobacteria bacterium (assembly GCA_963798815.1). Lineage (GTDB taxonomy): Bacteria > Pseudomonadota > Alphaproteobacteria > Rhizobiales > Methyloligellaceae > Methyloceanibacter. The sequence continues at coordinate 567,980 of CAWCUW010000002.1, read as the reverse complement.
CTGCAAGGCGTCGTTGAACGACCTGGTCGGCAAGTTGCGCGAAATCGACCCCGCTTCCGCTTCGGGAAAGGACGGCTGACCGGGGAGGCTGCCGCCGCCTCGCCCCGTTTCCGCCCCAAGATCGGGGTGGCCGAACGGCACCGTCTCGGGCTAATTTCGAGATGGTTCGCGAGGGAACGGGCATGCGCGGGGGACCTCTGGCGGCAGTGCTGTTCTGTGCGGCCCAGGCCTTGGCTTGGGGCGTAGTCGCTCCGGCGCAGGCGCAAGTCTCCGATGCGCCGCCGCTCACCCCACCGCTTTCCGCGCCCACGTTGCAGCCGAGCCTGCCCGTGCCGACCCCGGCGCCCGAGATTCAGCCAACGCCGGACCCTGCACCTGCCGCGCCGGAAGCAGCTCCGTCAGCGCCTGAGGCCGCTCCAGCCGAGCCGCCACTGGCGCAGGAGACTCCGCCCGCCGCCGCCGATGCGGTCGTCGCGGCCATCCGCTCGAAATTCGCCGATCCCGCCATCCGCCAGGATGCCGATGCCGGTGACCTCACCGCGCTCGAAACATTCTACGCGGCGAGGGAAGGCGGTCCGTTGTGGATGACGGAGATGGGGTTCTCGGCGCGAGGGCAGGCGGTGATTTTCGAGATCGAGAATGCCGACGATTGGGGCCTCGACCCCAAGGCGTTCGCCTTGCCTTCGGCGAGCGAGCTGCCGGGAAGCGCCGCGGCGCAGGCTCTAGCCGAGATCAAGCTCGATCTCGCCATTCTGCAATATGCGCGCTTTGCTCGCGGCGGTCGGCTTGCTCCGGCAAAGGTCAGCGAGCTGTTCGATCAGACGCCTGCGCTGCGCGATCCGCAGCTGGTGTTGACCGAGATCGCAGCCGCCGCGGCGCCCGATGAATATCTCCAGTCGCTGCATCCGAAGCATGAGGGCTTTCAGCGTTTGCGCCAGGCGCTGCTGAAAGCCCGCGGGAGCGGCGAGGACGGCGAGGGCGCCAAGCCCGGCGGCAGCGACAAGGACATCAAGCGGCTGATCATCAACATGGAGCGCTGGCGCTGGATGCCCGAGGATCTCGGCGACATCTATGTGTGGAACAACTCGCCCGCATTCATGCTGTACGTCGTGAAGGACGGGAAAGCCATCTATGCCGACAAGACGCTGGTCGGCACGATCGGCTATGCCACGCCGGTATTCACCGCCGACATGAAGACCATCGTCTTCAATCCGGATTGGAACGCGCCCGAGACGGTGGTGAAGGAGAACATCCTGCCGCCGTTGCAGCAGAGGAACTACTCGATCCTCAGGATCCATAAGCTGTTCGTCAGCTATAACGGCACGCCGGTCGACCCCACCAAGGTCGATTGGAACCGGGTCAACGGCTTGAGCTACACCTTCTCGCAAAAGCCCGGGCCGGCCAACAATCTCGGCAAGGTGAAATTCCTGTTCCCCAACCGGCACACCGTCTACATGCACGACACGCTGCCGGTGCGGAAGAAATATTTCAAACAGACCGCGCGGATGATCGGACATGAATGCGTGCGCATGGAGAAGCCCGACAGGTTTGCCGCAATTCTGCTCGCCGCGGACAAAGGCTGGCCGGCCGAGCGGGTGAAGGAGCTGTGGGACAACGGGGTCAACAGCTCGGTGGCGCTGGAAAAGAAGATCCCGGTGCACATGGTCTATTTCACCGCGGTCGCGGACGAAAGCGGCAAGGTGGACGTTTCCGCCGATGTCTACGGTCTCGACCGGAAGATGGCGGCCGCTCTATTCGGCGACGCGAGCGGCTTTCCGGAGCCACCGCCGGAGTCGAAGCAGCCGCCGAGCGGAGAAGCCGATGCCTCGACACCTGCCGCGCGGCGCGCGAGCGCCGACAACGACTTTATGCGGGCGATGAGCGTGATCGGCCATTAGCCGCGCGCTACTTCTTGGCTTGCGCGCCGTCCCACGTCTTGATGGCTTCCTCCAGCATGGCGTCGAAACTGTCGTTGGTCGTCAGCTCGGTTATACCTTTGCTGAAACCGTCAATCAAAGAGCGACAGGGCGACTTCTTGGAGAAGGCGACGAACATCTCGGCCGTGACCGCCGCTTGGTCGAGAGGCACGATCTGGTCCTTCAATCCAGCCTTGGCCGCTTCGGCAAGACCGGGATAATAGCCGGCGATCAAATAGTCGGCCTTGCCGGCCACCAGGTCCTTGAAGGCGTCATCGATGCCGTCGGTGCGGGCGACGTCGAGCTTGTCTTTGATGAAGGCATCGAAATCGTTGCCGTAGCTCTCGCCTTGGTTGGTGACGCCCTTCTTGCCGATCAGGTCGTCCGGACCCTTGAAGGGAAACTCTTTGCCCTTGACCACGAAGATCGCCACGTCGTCGAACATGAAGGCGGGCTTGACGTAATCGAGATAGGTGGCGCGCTCATCGTTGTAGTAGATGCCGAAAATCATGTCGGCCTTACCGTCTCGCGCCGCCGCTTGGGCCTCTTCCCAACTGCCCATGTATTTCGACTCGAGCGGGATGTTGAGGGTCTTGGCGATTGCCGCGACAAGGTCGGGCGCGGCGCCCGCGATGTTGTCACCCTGCTTGTAGGCGATCGCCGGATATTGCGGATGACCCGTGGCGATGATCTTGGTGCACTCATCGGCGGCGAAGGTCGCGTTGCCCGTAAAGGTGAGGGCCGCGAACACAGTCAAGCCGAGAAATCTTTTCATGATCCAAAGTTCCTTGTTCCTGGTCGAATGCGGAAGAGCAGGGGGCACGTCCAGTCCAGAGCAGGCGTTGCGCCTGCTTCGTTTACCGCATCTGCGCTTTGACCTTGTCGACCTCGGCCTGCGACACTTTCCCAGCCTGAACCAAGGCTTGCACGCAGGCTGGAGACAGGCTTGGGCCCGCCTTCTTCATGCAAAGGGTCAGAGCCGATGTTTGCAACCCATAGTCGCCGCAGAACTTCTTGTAGTCGTTGGCGCAGCTGTTCTGCATGCCCTTGGTGATGGTCCCCGCCTGGGCGAAGGCCGACGACGAGCCTGCGCAAACAAGGCAGGCGATCAGCGCAAAGGCGGCGGGCAGTTTGGCGCGATAGCAACTCATCCGCGGCTCCCTCTCGGTTTGGAGCTAGGGTTCTAGCATGCTTCCCCCGTCTCGCCACCCACCAAAGCCGCACTGCAAAACTCCGGCCAAAGGCGATTTTCGCAGTTTGCGGGGGCGCTCGCGTTAGCCGAAGCGGCCCATGATAAAGCGCTGCGTGCGCGGCTCGCTCGGCGTCACGAACATATGGTGCGCGGTGTCGAACTCGACCAACTGGCCGAGATACATGAAACCGGCGAAGTCCGAGACCCGCGCCGCCTGCTGCAGATTGTGCGTCACGATGACGATCGTGTGGTCGGCCTTCAGCTCCTCGATCGTCTTCTCGATTTTGGTCGACGATATGGGGTCGATCGAGGAGCAGGGTTCGTCGAGCAGCAGCACTTCCGGCTGTAGCGCGACGGTCCGCGCGATGCAGAGGCGTTGTTGCTGACCTCCGGACAGAGAGAAGCCGCTTTCCGCCAAATGATCTTTCACCTCGTCCCACAGCGCCGCCCGACGTAGCGCCGATTCCACCTCGGCATCCATCTCCCCGCGCGAGAGCTCGCGATACAGCCCGATGCCAAAGGCGATGTTGTCGTAAATCGACATGGGAAACGGCGTCGGCTTCTGGAACACCATGCCGATCCTCGCTCTGAGGAGCGCCGCCTCGATGTTTCCGAGCAGAATATTCTCGCCATCGAGCAGCACCTCGCCCTCGGCGCGCTGGCCATGATACAAGTCGAAGATCCGATTGAACACGCGCAGCAAGGTCGACTTGCCGCAGCCGGACGGGCCGAAGAATGCCGTGACGCTTTGCGCGTAGATCGGCACGGACACGTCCTTCAAAGCCTGGTTGCAGTCCTCGTAATAGAAGCTGAGATTGCGGACGTTGATCTTCTCTTGTGTCGGCCGCGCTTGGCTCGGCGCCTGCAAAAGATCGCCCATTGCGGCGATTGCTACGCCGTGCTCGGCCGCTGGCTTCGACGCTGCGAATGCTGTTTCGGACATGTCGAGATCCTCTTCTCGCGCGGCTTCGTTTTGGTTATGGCGAGAGAGCCGAAGGAACATTGATGTCCGTCAATGATGACGAGCAGAAGAACGCTTAAAGTGATCGTGTCCTGTCATGGAAATGTCATTCAACGAGGGCAAGCCAAACGGGCGCTTATCCTCGAATATAGTTGGGAGGTCACGGGACATGCCTGCTGAACCATCGAAAAGCCTGTTGGAGCGGCGCGCCGAGTTGGAAAAGCAACTTCGCGAGCTGACCGATAGAGGGGACCCGCTCTACATGCCGGGAATGACGGTCGTCCCCGGTCAACTTCCAGCGACCGACGAGCAAACCGAACTCCAGATCGAGGAATTGCAAGCGGCCATCGCCGAAATCGACGAAGAGCTGAGGCAGGCCTTGAAGCCCTAAGCCGCGGCAGTAGCCTGCCCGGGCGGAAGCGGACGGCACGCCATTTCGGCGGCGAGCATAATCAAGTACTGTCTCGCGCGAAATTCAACTCCACAGGGAGGAAGGACATGCGTTCCATCGCGCTCGGGGTGTCGATCGGGCTGGTTTGCGGCGCCATCGCTGTCTTGTCGGCGCCGCAGCCCGCGCAAGCCAATTGCTACGAGCTGATCGGCTGTACCAACCAGGATTACTTCAAGCAGTCCGATTTGCAGCAGCTCGGTTGTCAGCCGCTGTGGGAAGTGCGCAACTGGATCTACAAGGAAAACGGCTATTGCTTCCATACACAGAAGGCGATCAACGCCTTCGGCAATGCCGGCTGCAAATATGACGACGTGGCCGACGTGCCGCTTAATGCCGCCGAGCGCCACAATGTGAGTGCGATCAAGAAGGCCGAGGCGAAGAAGGGCTGCTAGGCGGTGCCCCAATAGGGCTTGGCGCGCAGCCGCGTCATCCAGGCGCCGATATGCTTGTAAGGCGCGATGTCGAAGTTTAGCAACTCCGGCGCGCGGTCGAAGCGTGGGCCGATGGCGAAATCGGCGATCGACAGCGGACCAACGATGAACTCGCGACCGGCGAGTTGCTTGTCGAGCACCGGCAGGAAGCGATTGATGCGCATATGTGCGTCGGCGATGATGCCGGGATCGTTGCCCGGCTGGTTGAGCACTTTGGGTTTGATGAGCAGCTCCCAGGCAAGAGCGTCGATGGCGGCCTCCGGCCCGCACCCCCACCAGAACAGCCACTGATCGATCTGAGCTGCCTGCTTCGCGTCACCGCCGGCGAGGGCGCGTTCCGGATGCTTGGCGGCGAGATATTTGAGGATCGCCGGCGACTCCCAGAGCACGAAGTCGTCCTCGACGAGGGTCGGCACCTTGCCGTTGGGGTTCTTGGCGAGGTAGTCGGGTGAGCGGGTTTCGCCAATGCGCGGATCGCGGCGGACGCAATTCAGCGGAATGCCGAGCTCGGCGGCGAGCAGGCGCACTTTGCGCGCGTGCGGCGACTCCGGCATGTCGTAAAGGGTGATGCTCATGCGTTTCCTTTAGCACGGCGCCTCAGTCCGCTTCACTAAAGAAGCGCAGCACCAGCTGGTTGAAGCGCTCCGGCGCCTCGAGATGCGGCAGATGGCCAATGCCTTCGAACACTTCGACCCGGGCGTGCCTCATCTTGGTGGCGAGCGCCTTGGCGAGGTCGGCGTTCTGGCCCATCTTGCCGCGCAGGGCTTCGGGCGCGAAGTCGCGGCCGGGAGCCAGGTGATCGTTCTCGCCCTCGACGAACAGCACGCTCTGCGTGAGCAGCGGAATCTCCTGCACCACCGGCTCGCGCCAGATCATCTCGGCGGAATTGACGAAGGTGCGAAGCCAGCGCGGATATTCGGCGCTGCCCTTGATGCGGGTGCGGGCGGCGACGTAGGGCGCGAGCGTCTCGGGGGATGCGTCAGCGCATAGACCTTGATGAGCTGATCGAGATAGCTCTGCGGCGTGACCTTGTCTTCGATCTCCAGCAGCCGGTCGGCGGGAATTTGCGGCACGTACAGGCGGTAGTCCTCGAGCCCGATCGGCGCATCGAGCACGATGCGTTCGACGCGCTCCGGATACATGCGGGCGAAGCGCACCGTCAACATGCCGCCCATCGAGTGGCCGACGACCGAGACCTTGTCGATCTTGAGCTCGTCGAGCAGCGCCGCGGTGTTGCGCGCGAGCTGATCGAAATGCAAGTCGAAAGCCGGCTTCGAGGATTTGTTGAAGCCGATCTGGTCCGGCGCGACGACGCGATAGCCTGAAGCCGTGAGCGTCTCGATCAGGCTCTGCCAATAGCGCGAGGGGAAATTCCGACCATGCAGCAGGAGGACGGTCTGCCCATTCGGTGTGCCCTTGGGCGCCACGTCCATATAGGCCATACGCAGCGCCTCGCCCTGCTGGACGATCGGGAACATGCCCACTGGATAAGGATAGGGGAAACCTTCGAGGGCGATGCCGAAGGGCTCCTCTGGACCCACCGGTTGCGGCGCTGCTTGCTCGGCCCGGGCAGGGATGGCAGCGAGCAAAGCGAAGATCAAAACGAGGGCCCGGGTGGTTTGTGACAAGGCGCGCTCTCCCCTCCCGCAAAGGTGATCCAATGGTCCAAATTCGGCCGCGAATCTTGAGCATAGGCTCGCGGCTCAAAGGTGACAGCCCCGGCTTGCAAAGCCCAAAGAGGCTGCTATCTCCTTGTGCAAGCGTCAGGTCGGGGCGCAATTTAGCCTTCTCCCATGGCTAGGGTCTGACGCATTCACCTTGGCACGGGGGCTGCAAGCAACTGCAACATGATTAAGCGCTTTGTCATCGCGGCAATCATCGTCGGCCTGTTTCTGGGCGGGGTTGGCTATTTCAACCTCGTGTTCAAGCCGAAGATGATCGCCGACTTCATGTCGAAGATGGTGCCGCCACCAGCGACGGTGACCACCGAGCTCGCCAAAACGGAAAGCTGGATCGACCGGTTGCGCGCCATCGGCACACTGGCTGCTATCGAAGGCGTCGATGTGGCGCCGCAGCTCGGCGGCATGGTCACCGACTACTATTTCGACAGCGGCAAGGACGTCGAGAAGGGCGAGAAGCTGGTCAAGCTCGACACCTCGGTGGAAGAGGCCGACCTCGCCGACAACAAGGCAACACTCAACCAGGCCAATCTCGATTACGAGCGCCAGGTGAAGCTGGTGAAGACCGGCGCGGTGTCGCAAGCGGTGCTGGATCAAACCATCGCCAAGCGCGATTCCGCCGCGGCGGCGGTGCAGCACGTCGAGGCAATTATCGCGCAAAAGACCATCGTCGCGCCCTTCGCCGGCAGGCTCGGACTGCGGCATGTGGAGAAGGGGCAATATGTGTCGGCCGGCCAGGCGCTGGTCTGGCTGCAAGCGCTCGACCCGATCTGGGTCGACTTTCCCGTGGCTGAAACCACCGTCGGCAAGATCAAGGTCGGCAGTGTGGTCGAGCTTGCCGCCGACGCCTATCCGGGGCAGCCGTTCAAAGGCGAGGTCGAGGCGTTCGATGCGAAGCTCAACCAAGACGCGCGCATGCTGATGGTGCGGGCGAGGCTGCCCAATCCCGATCGCAAGCTGATGCCCGGCATGTTCGCCAATATCGCCGTGCTCGCTGGCGGGGCGCAGGAGTTCGTCACGGTGCCGCGCACGGCGGTGACCTACGGTCTGTACGGCGACAGCATCTGGGTGGTGAAGGAAGGTGCGCCGGAGCCCGCCGCGGCTCCGACGCCGGTGGCTACAAGCGAGCCCGTGGCGTCGGCCGCGGCCGCCGATGCCACGACCACCGGGGCGGTTCCGGCCCCACCCAAGCTCACCGTCGAGCGCCGCTTCGTGCGCGTCGGTCCGACCGAGGGGGACAGAGTTGCCATTCTCGACGGCATCAAGGAGGGCGAGCAGGTCGTAACCAGCGGCCAGCTCAAATTGCAGCCTGGCGCCACCATCAAGGTCGACAATTCTGGGGCGCTGAAAGCGCCGGCGGAGCTGCCCAAGCAATAGACCCATGGCTTTCACCGATATCTTCATCAAGCGGCCAGTGCTCGCCACCGTGGTCAGCCTGCTGATCCTTCTGGTCGGCGCGCAGGCGGGTTTCAAGCTGCCCATCCGCCAATATCCCGAGCTGTCGAACACGACCATCACCGTGGTCACGACCTATCCGGGCGCGAACGCCGACCTGATCCAGGGCTTCATCACCGTGCCGATCCAGCAGGCGGTGGCGAGCGCCGAGGGCATTGACACGCTGACCGCGTCCTCGACGCAGAATGTCAGCACCGTCACGCTCAACCTGAAGCTCGACGCCGATCCCGACCGGGCGATGACCGACGTGCTGTCGAAAGTGGCCCAGGTCAAAGGCATCCTGCCGCGCGAGGCGAACGACTCCATCGTCACCAAGCAGACGGGGGAGGGTTACGCGCTGATGTATCTCTCCTTCAATTCCAAGGTGATGAACGCCTCGCAGATCAGCGACTACATCACCCGCGTGGTGCAGCCCAGGCTGCAGACCATCAATGGCGTCGCTAACGCGCAGATGCTCGGCGGACAGGTGTTCGCCATGCGCATCTGGCTCGATCCCGATCGCATGGCCTCGCTCGGGGTAACGCCGCTCGATGTGCGTGCGGCGCTCGCCGCCAACAATTTCACCTCGGCGCCCGGCCAGGTGAAGGGCGATTTCGTGCAGACCAATATCGACGCCAAGACCTCGCTGGAGACGCCGGAGTTGTTCGGTAAGCTGGTGGTGACGGGCCGCGGCGACTCGCTGGTCAGGCTGGCCGACGTAGCGCAGATCGAGCTCGGCCCGCAAAGCGCCGAGTCCTCCTCGGCCTTCGATGGGCTGAAGGCCGTGTTCATCGGCGTCTATGCCACGCCCACGGCCAACCCGCTGACGGTGATCACCGATGTGCGCAAAGCCTTCCCGGAGATCCAGAAAGAGCTGCCGCCCGGATTGGAAGCGGCCATCGCCTATGACGCCACCAATTTCATCCGCGCCTCGCTGTGGGAAGTGATGAAGACGCTGGGCGAGGCGGCGATCATCGTCATCGTCGTGATCTTTCTGTTCCTCGGCAATCTCCGGTCGACCATCATCCCGATCGTCACCATCCCGTTGTCGCTGATTGGCGTGCTGGCCTTGCTCGCCGCGCTCGGCTACTCGATCAATCTGATGACGCTGCTCGCCCTGGTGCTGGCGATCGGGCTGGTGGTGGACGACGCCATCGTCGTGGTGGAGAACATCCACCGGCATATCGAGCAGGGCATGCGGCCGTTCGATGCGGCCCTGGTCGGCGCGCGCGAGATCCTCTACCCGATCATCGCCATGACCATCACGCTCGCCGCGGTCTATGCGCCGATCGCCTTCGTCTCGGGGCTGACCGGCGTGCTATTCCGCGAATTCGCGCTGACTCTCGCCGGTGCGGTGATCGTGTCGGGCGTCATCGCCGTGACGCTGTCGCCGATGATGTGCTCGAAGCTGCTCAAGGCGGAGAACGCGCACGAGAAGGCCGGCTGGCTAACGCGCAATCTCGACCGGATGTTCGAAGGGCTGAAGCGGCGCTATCAACGGCGCCTCGGCCGCACACTGAACTATCGGCCGGTGACGCTGCTGGTGCTCGCCGGGGTGATCGCCGCGACCGGGCTGATGTATATGACGTCGCAGCGGGAACTCGCGCCGGAGGAGGACCAGGGCATCCTCTTCACGCTGGTGAAGACGCCGCAATACGCCAATCTCGATTATCTCGAGGAGGCGACGGACCAGCTCAACAAGGTGTTCAGCACCGTGCCGGAGAAGGACCACGTGTTTGCCATCAACGGCATGGGCGACGTGCACACGGGCTTTGCCGGCGTCTTGCTCAAGCCTTGGGGCGAGCGGGTGCGTAATCACAAGGCAGTGTTGCAGGATCTCCAGCCGAAAATCTCCAGTATCGCGCCGGCGCTGGCGTTGTCGTTCTCGCCGCCGCCGCTGCCGGGCTCGGTCGGCGGACCGCCGGTGCAGTTCGTCATCACCACCACGCGCGACTTCCGCGAGCTCGCCGACGTGCTGGCCGGTGTGGAGAAGGCGGCGCGCGAGAGCGGCATGTTCATCTTCTCGGATTCCGACCTCCGCTTCGAGACGCCGCAATTCGAGTTTCAGATCGACCACGACAAGGCCAACCGGCTCGGCATCACCATGGCCGATGTCGGCAATTCGCTGGCCACGCTGCTCGGCGGCAACTACGTCAATTTGTTCGACCTTTACGGGCGGAGCTATCAGGTGATTCCGCAAGTGCCGCGTGAATTCAGGCTGAACGAGGACTGGCTCACGCGCTACCAGATCCGTACCAGCGCCGGCGGTCTGGTGCCGCTATCCAACGTCGCGACGGTGAAAAAGGTGGTGCAGCCGAACTCGCTCACCAATTTCCAGCAGCTCAATTCGGCGACGCTGTCGGCCGTGCCGTTCCCGGGACGTACGGTCGGCGAGGCCATCGACTTCCTGAAGAAGCAGGCCGAGAGCTTCCCGGAAGGCTTCACCTACGACTTCCAGGGCGAGAGCCGGCAGTTCGTGCAGGAAGGCAACGCGCTGGTCTATACCTTCGTGTTCGCGCTGATCATCATCTTCCTGGTGCTCGCCGCGCAATATGAGAGCTTCCGCGATCCGCTGATTATTTTGATCGCGTTGCCGTGCTCGATGTTCGGCGCGCTCATCCCGCTCAATGCCGGGCTGGCCTCGATCAATATCTATACGCAGATTGGTCTCGTCACGCTGATCGGGCTGATCTCGAAGCACGGCATCCTGATGGTAGACTTCGCCAACAAGCTGCAAGAGGAGCAGGGCTATTCGCGGCGCGAGGCGATCGAGCATGCAGCCGGGATCCGGTTGCGCCCGATTCTGATGACGACCGCCGCCATGGTCATGGCCATGGTGCCGCTGCTCATCGCCAAGGGCGCGGGCGCCGCCAGCCGCTTCGATATCGGCGTGGTGATCGCCGCCGGCATGACCATCGGCACGCTGTTCACCCTGTTCGTGACGCCGGCGGTCTATACCTATCTCGCCAGGGACCACCAGAAGGCCAAGTCCGAGGAAGAGGCGGCGCTCGCCCATGCCGCCGCGGCGCAAGGCGGGGCGAGCCCGGAAACTGTGGCGGAGGCGGATACGGCGGCGGAGGCCGGCATGCTGTTCCCGGCGCCCGAGGAGACGGCGCCGGCCGAGGGCGAAGTGCTGGCCGAGGCGACTGCCTTCAGCTCGGCCGCTTCCGCCGTTTCGAGCGGACATGAGCGGCGCAGCCGTCGCCGCCGGGGACGAGGGTCCAAGCTGCCTACGGCGGCCGAGTAAGCCCTTATTGCACCGCACCTAGTTTACTCGCCTTGAGGGAGCCTCTAGAAAGCCTTGACCAGTCAAGGGGCGGGGACCCGCATGTTCTCCAAGTTGCTCATCGCCAACCGGGGCGAGATCGCCTGCCGCGTCATCAGGACCGCGCGCCGGCTCGGCATTAAGACCGTGGCGGTCTATTCCGAGGCGGACCGCGACGCGATGCACGTCTATATGGCCGACGAGGCCGTGCCGATCGGCCCGGCGCAGGCCTCCCAGTCCTATCTCGATATCGGCAAGATCGTCGCCGCCGCCAAGGCGACCGGCGCCGAGGCGGTGCATCCCGGTTACGGCTTTCTGTCCGAAAACGCCGCCTTTGCCCGCGCGCTCGACGAGGCTGGCATCGCATTTGTCGGTCCCAACGTCAAAGCCATCGAGGCGATGGGCGACAAGATCGAAGTCGAAGAAGCTCGCGGCGAAGGCGAAGGTTTCGACGGTTCCCGGTCATCTCGGCGTCATCAAGGACGCCAAGGAGGCGGTGAAGATCGCCGACGAGATCGGCTATCCGGTAATGATCAAGGCGAGCGCCGGCGGCGGCGGCAAGGGCATGCGTATCGCCTATAGCCGCAAGGAGGTGGAGGAAGGCTTCGCCTCATCGAAGTCCGAGGCCAAGTCGAGCTTCGGCGACGACCGCGTGTTCATCGAGAAATATATCGAGGAGCCGCGGCATATCGAGATCCAGGTACTCGGCGACAAGCACGGCAATATCATCCATCTCAATGAGCGCGAATGCTCGATCCAGCGGCGCAATCAGAAGGTCGTCGAGGAGGCGCCGAGCCCATTCCTCGACGCCAAGACGCGCGAGGCAATGGGAGCGCAAGCCGTCGCTCTGGCCAAGGCGGTCGGTTACGACTCCGCCGGCACGGTCGAATTCATCGTCGACAAGAACCGCAATTTCTATTTCCTCGAGATGAACACGCGGCTCCAGGTGGAGCATCCCGTCACGGAGCTCGTCACCGGGCTCGATCTGGTCGAGGAGATGCTGAAGGTCGCTGCCGGCGAGAAGCTTTCGCTTAAGCAGAAGGACGTGAAGCTCAAGGGCTCGGCCGTCGAGGTTCGCATCTATGCCGAGGATCCGCAGCGGAATTTCCTGCCCTCCACCGGGCGGCTGGTGCGCTACCGCCCGCCCAGGCTCGGCACCGAGGGCGGCGTCACCACCCGGCTCGACTCCGGCGTGGAGGAGGGCGGCGAGATCAGCGTCTATTACGACCCGATGATCGCCAAGCTGGTCACGCATGCGCCAAAACGGCTCAAGGCGATTGAGGAGATGGGCAGCGCGTTGGACGCATTCGCCATCGACGGCTTCCGCCACAACATTCCATTTCTCGCGGTGTTGATGCGCAACGAGCGGTGGCGGGAGGGTCGGCTCTCCACCAAATTCATCGCCGAAGAGTTTCCAGAAGGCTTCACCCCACCCAAGCCGGTCGGCGAGGTGCGCGATGCGCTGGTCGCGGTCGCCGCGGCGATCGACCATATGAGCAATGTGCGCCGCCGCACCATCACCCAGCAGATGCATGGCGAGCCGGTGCGCTTCGCCGAGACGCGCATCGTCGAGCTCGGCGAGGGGCGAGTAAAGGTGAGCGTCGCGGGCGGGCTCGACGAGCCGATAATTGTGACGCTCTGCGCGGACGGAAAGGCGAAGCCGAAGGCGATCACACTGGCCTCGTCGTGGTGGTTCGGGTCTCCGGTATGGGAGGGCACGATCGATGGCGCGCCCGCCGCGGTGCAGGTGCGCCCGATCCTGAACGGCGTCCTGCTGACCTCGCAAGGGGTCGAGGCGCAAGCGCGGGTGTTCACCGAGCGCGAGACCGAGCTCATGGCGCAGATGCCGGCGAAGGTGAAGCCCGACATGTCGAAGTTCCTGCTTTGCCCAATGCCGGGGCTCGTCGTGTCGCTGGCCGTGAGCGAAGGCCAAGAGGTCGCGGCGGGCGACGCGCTCTGCGTGGTCGAGGCGATGAAGATGGAGAACGTGCTGAAGGCCGAGCGCGATGCGAAAGTCTCGAAGATCCTCGCCAAGCCCGGCGACAGCCTGAATGTCGACGCGGTCATCCTTGAATTCGCTTGAGCCGCAATGCCCGACAAAGCCGACGACAAGACCCGCACCGTCACGGTCAAGATCGAGGGGAGGGTGCAGGGCGTCTATTACCGCGCCTGGACCGACGAGACCGCGCGTTCGCTGAACCTAGACGGCACGGTGCGCAATATGAGCGACGGCAGCGTCGAGGCGGTGTTCTCGGGGCCTGCGGAGGTGGTGGCGAAGATGATCAAGCTCTGCGAGCGCGGCCCAGATGCCGCGCGGGTCACCAAAGTCACGATCGTCCACGAGGGGGGTTCTATTGCGCCCGGCTTCAAGGTAATCGCGACGGATCGTTGGCGTTGATGCTCGCCGCTCAGCCGAACGCCTCGGCGAAAGCAATGCGGAGCGCCTGATCGACCTTGCCCATGTCGGCCTCGGCGCCGAGCGCGGCGAGGCTGGTGACCGGCGTATCGCTCAGGCCGCACGGCACGATGCCGGCGAAGTGCTCCAGCTGCGGATCGACGTTGAGGCTCACGCCATGCAACGTGACCCAATTCCTCACCCGCACGCCGATGCTGGCGAGCTTGGCGCCTTGCACAAAGATGCCGACCTCGCCGGGGCGCCGCTCGCCCGCTAGGCCAAGATGCGCCAGCGTGGCGATCAGCCAGTCTTCGAGCGCGCGGACGAACGCCCTGATATCGCGACCGCGTTGCGTGAGGTCGAGCATCACATAGGCCACGCGCTGGCCCGGGCCGTGATAGGTGAAGCGGCCGCCGCGGCCGGTCTTGAACACGGGAAAGCGGCCGGGCGCGAGCAGCTCCGCCGGATCGGCGCTGGTGCCCGCCGTGTAGATGGAGGGGTGCTCGAGCAGCCAGACGCAGTCCGGAGCCTCGCCTCGGGCGATTGCCCCGACGCGCCCTTCCATGAAGGCGAGCGCATCGGGATAGGGCACAGGCGCCGGGCTCGCCAGCCATTCGACCTGGGGCGTGGGATGAGGCTTTCCTGCAAGTGCGGCGATGGCCATGCGTGCTTCGACTCCCATCTCGGCTCGGCCCATCCTAGGCTAAACCTTGCACGCTCCAGTAGGGTTTGCTAAGGCAGCGGGCCCAGCCGGCGCTTGCCGATCGGGCACTCTATAGCCATATCGGGGATGGAAAGCCTCGAGATTCCTCGTTTTGACGCATGGCCTGCCGGATCGTCCGTCGCGTCTCCGGAGGTCAAGCTAAGCGGTCGTGGCGGAATTGGTAGACGCGCAGCGTTGAGGGCGCTGTGGGCTTAGCCCGTGGAGGTTCGATTCCTCTCGACCGCACCACTTTCCTTCCTTCATTGCGTCATGCCCGGGCTTCGACCCGGACAGGGGAACGATAGAACCCGACGATCGGACAGACCATGCAGGACGCCGCGGGCGAGGTCGAACTGCGCGACGAGGACGGCGCGATCCGCTCCGACTTCCTGCAGGCCGTCACTGCGGCGATCGATGCCGACGATGTGGCCAGAGTCCGCGCGCTGACGCTGCCGCTGCATGAGGCCGATCTTGCCGACCTGATCCAATTGCTGCGGCCCGAGCCGCGCGGCGCCCTGATCGCCATGCTCGGCGACGACTTCAAGGCTGCGGCGCTGCCCGAGCTCGACGAGGCGGTGCGCGACCAGGTGCTCGAGGAGATGCCGCCCGAGCAGGTGGCCGAGGCTCTGCAGCAGCTCGACTCGGACGACGCGGTCTATCTGCTCGAGGACCTCGACGAGGAAGAGCAGTCCGACATCCTCGCCAAGCTGCCGTATTTCGAGCGCATCGCCCTTCAGCGCAGCCTCGAATACCCAGAGGATTCGGCCGGCCGTATCATGCAGACCGATCTCATCGCCGTGCCGCCGTTCTGGTCGGTGGGGCAGACGATCGACCATATGCGCGAAGCCGACGACCTTCCCGACCGGTTCTATGAGGTGTTCGTGGTCGATCCCGCCTATCACCTGATTGGCTCGGTCGCGCTCAATCGCCTGCTCCGTTCCAAACGGCCGACGACGATCGAATCGATTACCGAGTTGGATATTCGTCCGATCCCGGTCGACGACGACCAGGAGGAAGTGGCGCGCCAATTCGAGCGCTACAATCTGACCTCGGCGCCGGTGGTCGACAAGGACAATAGGTTGGTCGGGGTGATCACCGCTGACGACGTGGTCGAGGTCGTGCAGGAGGAGGCGTCCGAGGACATCTTGCGGATGGGCGGCGTGGCCGGCGAGTCGGTCAGCGACTCGGTCTGGCAGACCACGCGGCTGCGCTTCACCTGGCTGCTCGCCAATCTGGTGACGGCGATCCTCGCCTCGTTGGTGATCAGCCTGTTCGAGGCGACCATCGAGCAGATGGTGGCGCTGGCCGTGCTGATGCCCATCGTCGCCTCGATGGGCGGCAATGCCGGCACGCAGACCATGACGGTTGCCGTGCGCGCGCTCGCCATGCAGGACCTCGGCCCGGTGAATGCGTTGCGCGTGATCTTGCGCGAATCCGCCGTCGGCCTGCTCAACGGGCTGTTGTTTGCCATCATCATGGCGGCGATCGCTTATTTCTGGTTCGGCAGCGGCCAGCTTGGGCTGGTGATCGGGGTCGCGATGGTGGTCAATCTGGTTGCCGCGGCTCTCGCCGGCATCCTCATCCCGCTCGGGCTCGATCAGCTCGACCTCGACCCGGCCATCGCCTCCGGCGTGTTCGTCACCACTGTCACCGACGTGGTCGGCTTCTTCGCCTTTCTCGGGCTGGCCGCTTTGTGGTTAGTCTAGGGGCGAGGGGGCTTCCGATGTTCTTTTATCTCGCCAAAGGGCTGTGGTTCCTATTGCAACCCTCGACGCTGATCGCGCTGTTGATCGGCTATGGCGCGATCCTGATCTGGACGGGCTGGGCGCGATGGGGGCGGCGCTTCGTCACCATCGGCGCGATCCTGCTGCTGGTCGCCGGTCTTTCGCCGCTCGGCAACGCGCTGATCCTGCCGCTGGAGGATCGCTTTCCCAGGGCCGATCTCGACGCGCCGCCGCCGCCGACCGGCTTTATCGTGCTGGGCGGCGCCGAGGACCGGCTGGTCGGTGAGGCGCGCGGCGCGCCGGCGCTGAACGAGGCGGGAGAGCGCATCGTCGAGGCCGTCATGCTAGCCCGCCGCTTCCCCGAGGCGAAGATCGCATTTTCGGGCGGCGATGCCGGCATTCTCTACAAATCGGGCAGCGAGGCGGAAGGTGCGGAGACGCTACTGACCGCGCTCGGCGTGCCGCAAGACCGGCTGATCCTCGAGGCGAAGTCGCGCGACACTTACGAGAACGCGGTCTATCTCAAGCAGGAACTCACGCGCGACGGCGAGCTCGGTCCCGGCAAGCGCTGGCTGCTGATCACTTCCGCCTATCACATGCCGCGCGCGATGGGCGCGTTCCGCCAGGCCGGCTTCGCGGTCGAGCCGTGGCCGGTCGACTATCGAACGCGCGGCAAGGCCGATTTGACCAGGCCCTTCGACAAGGTCTCGGAAGGCTTGCGGCGGGTCGATGTGGCCGCGCGCGAATGGGTCGGGCTGTTGGCTTATTGGCTGACCGGACGGAGCGATGCGTTGTTTCCGGCGCCGCAGCCGCTCGCGGTCGCGGGGTGCGATCTTTCAACGCCGGCCGCTACTGCGCCGGAAAGCTCGCCAGCATCCCCATGTCGACCCAACCTTTGAGATAGGTCGCGGCGCGAAGCTCGGCCTCGTCCTCGCCGGCGAAGGTCGCCACCATCTCGCACAGGACGCCGAACGTCACGCCTTTGCCCGCCTCGTTCCACATCATGGCTTCTTCGGTGGTCAGCGGCTTGAAGCGCGCCATGAAGTCCTGCCGCCAAACCACGATGGCCTGGGGCTCCGGCAACTGGATTGGTTTGGGAGGAGCGGTCTCCTCCTTCAGCGCCGACCAGATCTCGGCGGCGTTGGTCCTGAACGTCAGGCGGATTGCCGTCGGATGCGGCTTGAGCGTGAGTTGCGGCCAGTCTTCCGGAACAAGCGCCGCCAGCGCATCGATCGTCAGCGGCGCGGCGTCGGGCCCGTCAAACGCATCGGCGAGCGCCTTTTCCAGATCGGCAATCTCGGCCACCTCGGGATGCTTGGCGTAGGTGCCGCTCTTGCGCACGAAGTCCGGCAGGTGCCGGCCGAACCAGCGCGCGCTGCGCTGGTCCGACGGATTGGCGTCGATATAGGCCTTGATCAACTTGGCGAAGACTTGATCGCCGAGATAGCCATGCAGTTGCGCGTAGTCGTCGGCGAGAATCTCGGCGAGGCGCGCGACATAGGCGTTACGATAGACGCCGAACAATACCTGGCGCTGTTCCTTGGCGCTGTCGTTCACCTCGGCGAGGATCGCGTCGTCGCCGGCGAGGATGCCGCGCTGGAAAGTCTCTTGAAGCTCCCTAAGACTTTTCATTCCGCCGCTGTGAGCCGCTTCTCGGTGAAAACTTCGTTGGCGATCGAGCGCGCGTGCTCGAGCTCGTCGACCAGCTCGGCAAGCGGCGGGATATTGTCGTCGCGCTCGATCATGGTCGAGACCGGGCCGAAATGGGTGACCGCCTCGCGATAGAAATCCCAGACCTCCGGGCAGACCGGATGGTCGTGGGTGTCGATGATGTGACTCTCTTCGTGGCTGTGCCCGGCCACATGGAACTGGACAACGCGGTCGCGCGGCACGCCGTGCAGGAATTCGTCGGTCGAAAAACCGTGATTGAAGGCGCTGACATAGACATTGTTGACATCGAACAGGAGCCAGCAATCGGCGCGCTTGGCCACCTCGCTGACGAACTCCCATTCGGTCATCTCGGATTGGCCGAAGGTCACGTAACTCGAGACGTTCTCGAGCGTCAGCCGGCGGCCGAGGAAGTCCTGAACTTGGCCGACGCGCTCAACCACATGATCCAGCGCTTCTTGCGTGTAAGGGACGGGCAGGAGGTCGTGCAGGTTCACGCCGTGCACACCGGTCCAGCACAAGTGATCGGAGATCCATTTCGGGTTCACGCGCTCGGCAAGCTTCTTCAGGGCGCCGAGATATTCGAGGTCGAGCGGCGCGGTCGAAGCGATCGACAGCGACACGCCGTGCATCACGACGGGATAGCGCTCGCAGATGCGGTCGAGCATGTACAAGGGCTGGCCGCCCTCGATCAGGTAATTCTCGGAGATGATCTCGAACCAATCGACAGCTGGGGACCCGTCGAGGATCTCCCGATAATGCTGCGGCCTCAGCCCCAAACCGAAGCCGAGATAAGGTGGCTTGCTGCTGGTCATGGCGCTAGGCTCCTCGAACGTGGCGGAATGGCCGGCCGCGAACGTCGCGGCCGGCCGTTGCTAGCCTAAATTGCTTAGCTATTCTCGAACTGGCCGCTGGCGTTCTTGCACTCGTCCTGGAACATCTGGACCCAGCCCTGGCCTTTGCAAGCATTCTTGCCCTTGCAGTCATTCTTGGTGCTCTTGCAAGCGCCCTTGCCGGCGCAGCCGTTGACGCCGAAGCAGCGTCCCGGAATGCCTTCGGCCGCATAGGCCGAGCCGATCAGCGCCACGCCGGAAACGACGAGGGCCGCAGCGGTCATGGCGATTTTAGCACCCGACTTCTGATTAAGCTTCATTTTCCTCTCCTGTGCATGAGTTCTAGGCAATAATGGCGGAGAGCCGCCAAGCGAGCTATAGCCCTGATTTCGGAAGGGATTGCGTCACTCCTGTTCAAAGCTTCGTGCTTTGTGCAGTTTACCCTTTTCACGCGCCCGTGATCGGAACCGGCGGGTGCGCTAGGTTTGTGGCGGGCGAGCGTGGCGATGGGGCTTAACGATATTGCCGTCTATGTCGATGGGACCGAGGCCACCAAGGGGCGGGTGAGCTTCGCGCTGGCATTGGCCAAGGAGCATGGCGCCCAACTGATCGGTTTCGCCTTCGCCCCGACCGCGCTGCTTCCGCTTTATGGCGCCGATGTCGGCTTCGCCGATATGACTGAAGTGTTGCAAAGCGTGAAAACGCAAAGCGCCAATGCGCTGGAGGCCTTCAAGACGTCCGCCGCGGCGGAGGGCGTGACCGCCGAGGCGCGGCTCATGCAAGGCATGAGCGAGGAATTCCCCCACGACTTCGCGCATGCGGCGCGCCATGTCGATCTGGCGATCCTCGGCCAACCACGCGATGGCGATCCGCTGATCGGGCAATATGCCCTGGTCGAACGCTGCCTGTTCGCGTCCGGGCGCCCGGTCATCATCGTGCCGGCTTCGCCGGAAAAGCTCACGCTCAAGGGAACCCTGGTCGCGGCATGGGACGGAAGCGCCGAGGCGGCGCGGTCGATCAACGATGCGCTGACCTTCCTGCGGCCGGCCTCTCGGGTCGTGCTGCTGGTTGGGGTGGCGTCCGCGGACGAGGAGGAGCGCGCGCCGTTGACCGACGACATGATCGCGCATCTGAAGCGGCACGGGGTGAAGGCCGAGGCGATGCGCGTCAAGCTCGCCGAGGCCGATGTCGGCCGATTGCTCCTCGCTACAGCAAAGGAGCTCGGCGCGGACATGATGGTGATGGGGGCTTTCCATCATTCCCGCTGGCGCGAGTTCATCCTTGGCGGCGTGACACTGACGGTGCTTGAACAAGCGACCATTCCCTTGTTCATGGCGCATTGAGCGACAAATGACCGTACATCTCATCAAGCTTTGCGTCGGCGTCGAGACCGTCAACGAGCTTGCCGATTGGCAGGACGAGCGGCTGAAGCGCCTGAAACGCGAAAACCAGACGCCGGAGCTGTGCCATCGCACGCTGCAAACGCCGCGGCGGCGCGACGAGATTCTCGACGGCGGCTCGCTGTATTGGGTGATCAAGGGCTACGTGCTCGTGCGGCAACGCATCGTCGATCTCAGGGCCGACCTGAAAGAAGACGGCACGGCGTGTTGCGGCATCGTGCTCGATCCGGAACTGATCGCCACGCGAGCGCATCCCCGCCGCGCCTTTCAGGGGTGGCGCTATCTCGAGGCTTACGACGCGCCGCAAGACGCCAAGGGATTTGCCGACAGCGCCGAGGCGATACCGCCCGGCATGCGCGAAGAACTGCGTGAGCTTCGCCTCATCGATTGGTAGCGGTCGGCGGCACCGCCACGTTGTCGATCAGCCGCGTCTTGCCGAGATAGGCTGCGGTAAGCACGCGCGCCCGCTTCACCGGCCCTGATAAGGGCTGCAGCGTGTCTGGATCGCGCACGGCGACATAATCGACGCGGAAGCCTGCCGCATCGAGCTTGAACCTCGCCGCCACCACGGCGTCGTCGCAGCCGCGGCCTTGCGCAAGGTCCGCCGCCACTGAGGCAATGGTCTGGTGGAGCAACGGCGCAATCTTGCGTTGTTCGGGCGAGAGGTAGAGGTTGCGCGAGGACAGCGCGAGCCCGTCGGGTTCGCGCAAGATCGGCGCGCCAATAATCTCCACCGGGATATCGAGATCGCGCACCAGCTGCTTGATGACCAGAAGCTGCTGATAATCCTTCTCGCCGAAGATCGCGATATTGGGCCCACATTGCATGAGCAGCTTGGCGACGACCGTGGCAACGCCGTCGAAATGGTTGGGCCGAGAAGCGCCACACAGGCCCTCCGTGAGATCGCCGATCTTGATTTGCGTCTTGAAGCCCTGCGGATACATCTCAGCGGCTTCCGGCGCAAAAACCAGATCGACGCCCGCTGCTCCGAGTTTCTCGAGGTCGCCCACTTCGTCGCGTGGGTAGGTTTTGAAATCCTCGCGCGGTCCGAATTGGGTCGGATTGACGAAGATCGAAACCACCACGCGGTCTGCCTTGTCCTTGGCGAGGGCGATGAGGGACAGATGGCCAGCATGTAGCGCGCCCATGGTTGGCACGAGCGCAATGCTTTCGCCGGCCTTGCGCCATTTGGCGACCTGCTCCCTCAAGGTGTGGATCGTGCGGACGATGGGTGTGGCGCTCGTCATTCTTCTGCTCCTAGCGGCCAAGGGTTAAGCTTATGCCATGGCCGACGCGAAATTCCATATCGGACCGAGCGCTCAATTGCCAAGCCGGGCGGCGATCGGCGCGGCACTGCTTGCCGAGGAAGGACCCCTGGTCGAGGCCCTGATCGCCGAAGCCCGCTTGGGTGCTGAGCAACGCCGCAGCATCGAGCTGCTGGCCACCGACCTCGTTAAGGCGGCGCGCGGGGGTCGCGCCGAGAGCGGCGGCGTCGATTCCTTCCTGCATGAATACGGGCTGTCGAGCGAGGAGGGCGTGCTGCTGCTTTGTCTCACCGAGGCGCTGTTGCGCATTCCCGACGCCGCCACCGCCGACCGGCTGATCGCCGGCACGATCGGCTTGGGCGACTGGTCGCGCCATCTTGGTCATTCGGACTCGCTGCTCGTCAACGCCTCGACCTGGGGGCTGATGCTGACCGGCCGTATCCTCGATTGGAGCGAGCGGCGACAAGCGGACCTAGCCGGCATGGTCCAGCGCCTGATCGCCAGAAGCGGCGAGCCGGTAATCCGTCAGGCGCTGCGCCAGGCAATGCGCATTCTCGGCAATCAGTTCGTGCTCGGCGAAACCATCGCGGAGGCACTCGCCCATGCCGAAGACGAGGCCGAGCAGGGTTATCGCTTCTCCTTCGACATGCTGGGCGAGGCTGCGCGTACCGAGGAGGACGCCGAGCGTTATGCCCTGCGCTACGATGAGGCGGCCGAGGCCATCGCCGCCTGGGCGGGGTCTCCTGCGGTAAGAAGCGACGAGGAGCTGATCGGCCGACCCGGGCTCTCGGTCAAGCTATCGGCCCTGCATCCGCGCTATCAGCCGGCACATGAGGCGCGGCTCGCGGCCGAGCTGGTGCCGCGGCTCGCGGTGCTCGCGCAGAGCATGCGCGACGCTTGGCTGCCGCTCACCATCGATGCCGAGGAGGCCGAGCGGCTCGACCTTTCGCTCGCGTTGGTGGGGCCGCTGTTTGCCGATCGCAAGCTTGCCGCATGGAACGGGCTCGGGCTTGCCGTGCAGGCTTACAGCAAGCGCGCGCTGCCGCTGATCGATTGGCTTGCGTGCGTGGCGGAGGCGACCGGCCGGCGCATCCCGGTGCGGCTGGTCAAGGGCGCCTATTGGGACAGCGAGATCAAATGGGCGCAGGAGGCAGGGCTCGCCGGCTATCCCGTGTTCACGCGCAAGGTGAATACCGATATTGCCTATCTCGCCGCGGCCAAGGCGTTGCTGGCGCGGCCCGGCTGCTTCTATCCGCAATTCGCGACCCACAACGCTCACACTATCGCGGCAATTGCTACGCTGGCGGGCGATCGGCCTTACGAGTTTCAGCGGCTCTACGGCATGGGCGAGGCGCTGCACCGCGAAGTCGTGCGTCCCGAGAGCCTCGGCAAGCCGTGCCGCATCTATGCGCCGGTCGGCGGACACCGCGATTTGCTGGCTTACCTTGTGCGCCGGCTGCTGGAGAACGGCGCCAATACCTCCTTCGTCAATCGGCTCGCCGATGATGCCGCCCCGATCGAGGCCATCGTTGCCGATCCGGTGGAGAAGGCGGCGGCGCTGCCCGAGAAGACCAATCCGTTGATTCCGGTCCCGCCCGATCTCTTCCAGCCCGAGCGCAGGAACAGTCTCGGCCTGCCGCTGTGGGATGACTTGGTGCGCTCGCCATTGCTTGCGCAAATGGAGCGCGCGCTCGCCGATCCGGCCAAGGCCAATCCGATCGTTTCGGGTCAAGAGGTGGAGGACGGGGGCGAGGTCGGTTGGATCGCCTCGCCGCATGATCGACGCGTCGTCGTTGGCGTTTGTCGCAGCGCGAGTTTAGAGGCCATCGACACTGCGCTTGGGGCCGCAAAGATGGCGAGCGAGGATTGGGATCGGCTCGGCGGCGAGGCGCGAGCGGCGCTGCTCGACCGCGCCGCCGATCTGTTCGAGGAGGACCGCGCCGGTTTGATGGCGCTTCTGGTGCGCGAGGCCGGCAAGACGCTTCCGAACGCGCAGGCCGATCTGCGCGAAGCGGTGGATCATCTGCGCTATTCCGCGGCGCAAGCCAGGATCAAGTTCGCCGCGCCGCGGCTTCTAAGGGGCCCGACCGGGGAGGAGAACGCGCTCTCTCTGCATGGGCGCGGCGTATTCGCTTGCATCTCGCCCTGGAACTTTCCGCTGGCCATCTTCACCGGGCAGATCGCCGGCGCGCTCGCCGCCGGCAATGCGGTGGTGGCGAAGCCGGCGGAACAGACCCCGCTCGTCGCCGCCCGTGCCGTGCGCCTATTGCATCGGGCGGGTATCCCCGTGGATGTCCTGCACCTGTTGCCGGGACGCGGCGAGAGCGTGGGTGCTGCCTTGGGCGGGGATCCTCGCGTCGACGGCGTCGCCTTCACCGGCGGCACCGACACCGGCATCGCCATCAACCGCGCGCTCGCCGCACGTGACGGGCCGATCGCCAAGCTCATTGCCGAAACGGGCGGCCTCAATGCCATGATCGTCGATTCCTCGGCGCTGCCCGAGCAAGTGGTGGACGACGCGCTGGCATCGGCCTTCGATAGCGCGGGTCAACGCTGCTCGGCGCTGCGCGTGCTGTTCCTGCAAGACGATGTGGCCGACGCGACGCTGCGCATGCTGATCGGCGCCGCCCGCGAGCTGAAGGTCGGCGATCCGTTCGACTATGCAACGGATGTGGGGCCGGTGATCGACGAGGAGGCGCGCGCCGCGCTCGAAGCGCACAAAGTACGCATGCGAAAAGAGGCCCGGGAGCTGCTCGACCTGCCGTTAGGTGATGAGCACGCGGCCGGCACCTATGTCGCGCCGGCGATCTACGAGATCCCCTCCATTTCGGTGCTCGCCCGCGAAGTGTTCGGGCCCATCCTGCACGTGGTCCGCTTCTCCGGCGACCGCTTGGGCGAGGTCTGCGCGGCGATCAACGCGACCGGCTACGGCCTCACGCTCGGGCTGCATAGCCGCATCAAGGCGACGGCGGATTTCGTGGCTGAGAGGGTCAAGGTCGGCAATGTCTATGTGAACCGCAACCAGATCGGCGCGGTGGTGGGGGTGCAGCCCTTTGGCGGCGAAGGGCTGTCGGGGACGGGCCCTAAGGCCGGGGGCCCCGGCTATCTCGAAGCCTTCGCCCTGGAGCGGGTCCGTTCGACCGATCTCACCGCGTCCGGCGGCAATGCGAGCCTGCTCGCCGCCGGCAGCGAGGAGGCCTGACCGGCATTGTTCGCGGGTGATTAAGGGTCCATCTATAGCGTGAGCGAAAGATTTGCTCGCGGAGTTGAACAGCATGGCCGAGCCGAAAGCCCCGGCGAAGACAGCGAAGGGCGAGGTCGCGTCGCGACGATCCACGCGGTCGGAGATCGACACCTTCCTCAAGGATGTGCGGGCGCTCAAGCCGTCCGGCTCGGGCCAAGGCCGGCTGATCTTCGCCATGGATGCCACCATGAGCCGGCAGCCGTCCTGGGATCTCGCGCTCGAGCTCCAGGCCGATATGTTCAAGGCGGTGAAGGCCGTGGGCGGGCTCGACGTGCAGCTCGTCTATTTCCGTGGCCACAGCGAGTGCCGGGCGTCGAAATGGGTCGGCGATCCGGATGCGCTGGCGCAGTTGATGCGACAGGTCTCCTGCGCGGGCGGCTTCACCCAGATCAGCAAGGTGCTCGCGCATGGGAAGCGCGAGAACCGTTCAGGCAAGGTCAACGCACTGATCTATGTCGGCGACTGCATGGAGGAGAATGTCGACCGGCTGGCCGGCCTCGCCGGCGAGCTCGGCATCATCGGCACTCCGGTGTTCGTGTTCCAGGAAGGGCACGATGCCAAGGCCGAGCGCGCCTTCAGGGAGATCGCGCGGCTCTCGCGCGGCGCCTATGCGCCGTTCGATGCAGGCTCGGCCAAGCAGCTGCGCGAGCTGCTCACGGCTGTCGCGGTCTATGCCGCGGGCGGCCGCAAGGCGCTGATGGACTTCAGCGAGGAGACCAAGAGCGGCGGAGCGTTGCGTCTCCTCGAGCAACTCGGCTGACGGCCTGACCCATGGCGTATTTTCTCGCCGGTTGCGCGCTCCTGGTCCTGCTGCTGCTTGCCGGACGGCAGTTCGCTTACGCCAACCCGAGTAAGCTGGTCGGCGCGGTGCGCAAGACAGCCGGCATCGCGGTGCTCGCCGCCGCCGGCTTCCTGCTGGTGCGTGGGGCCCTCCCGCTAGCCATTCCGCTCGCCGTTTTCGGACTGTCGCTGATGGGACGCGGCGGCTGGTTCGGGCTTAGCGGTCCCTTTGCGTCTTCGAGCAAGACGCCGGGACAGAAATCCGACGTCCGCACCGACAGGCTCGAGATGCAGCTCGACCATGACAGCGGGGAGATGGACGGGAAGTGTCTCACCGGGCGATTTGCCGGGCGCGCGCTTTCGACGCTCAGCGACCGAGAAGCGATGGAGCTGCTGGCAGAGCTGCACCACGAGGGCGCGCCGGAGGCGGCTTTGATGGAAGCCTATCTCGATTGGCGGCTGCCGGGCTGGCGCGACGCCGCGCAGGCCTCAGCCGGTGAGGCGGGCTCTCCACGCGGCCGCGCCAAGGCCAACCGCATGAGCGCCGAGGAGGCTTACGCCGTGCTTGGCATCGCCGCCAATGCCAGCGAAGAGGAGATCAGGCAGGCGCATCGCCGGCTGATGATGAAGATGCACCCCGACCAGGGCGGCTCGACCTATCTCGCGGCGCGGATCAACGAAGCCAAGGAAGTTTTGCTCGGGCGCTGACGAGCCGGCCCTTATTCAGCGCTCATCACCACGCAGTCGAGCGACATTTTCTTGAGCGCGGCGCACGCGGCCTGGGCGTCGGTTTTGGAGAAGCCGGCGAAACGGGCGCGGTACCATTCCTTGTCGTCCTTCATGAAGGAGGCGGTGAAGGGGAGGTGGCCGTCGAGCAGGGCCATGGCGCGCTGTTGCACCATGCCGAGCCGGTTCTCGGCTTCGTCCTGCGACATGTAAGCCCCGACCTGGACATGGTAGGCGCCGTTATACTGGACCTTCCTGGCGGACGGCTTGGGCAACGGGTCGCTTGAGGTGAGGCTCGCCCTGAGCGGCAGAGCGGGCTCGGAGATATCGCCCTCGGCGGGGGCGGCGACGCCCGTCGCCGCCGCGGGGCCCGGTGTCAGCGAGGCCACCGCATAAGTGGGCTTCTTCATCGCGGGCAGTGGTGCCGGCGTCACCAACGAGGCCACGAGCTGTGCTGCGGTGGGCTTCGTGCTCGACGCCGCGGCAAAATTCTTCTCCAGCAGCGCGCGCATGGCGGCGTCGCGCTGGCTCCCGGTCTTGCCGCCGAGCACGACGGCGATGAGATGCTTGTCGCCGCGATGCACGGAGGCCGCGAGGTTGTAGCCGCTTGCGCGTGTATACCCGGTCTTGATGCCGTCGGTGCCTTTGTAGTTGAGCAGCAGCTTGTTGTGGTTCCGGTATTTGCGGCCGTTGAAGGTGAAATACTGGGTCGAGAACACCGTGTAATAGTCCGGATAGTCGTGGATCAGATGCGCCGAGAGAATCGCCATGTCCCGCGCCGTGGTGATCTGCTCGTCGTTCGGCAGGCCCGAGGCGTTGCGGAAGAGGGTATTGCGCATGCCGATTTGCCGCGCCGTGTCGGTCATCAGCTTGGCGAAGCCCTCCTCGGTGCCGCCGATGTTCTCGGCAACCGTCACGGCGGCGTCGTTGGCCGATTGCGTCACCAGCGCCTTGACCGCGTCGTTGACCTTGATTGTGGCGCCGGGCTTGAGGCCGAGCTTGGTGGGAGCTTGGCTCGCGGCATGCGCCGTCACCGTCAAATCCGAGTTCGGCGTGAGCTTGCCGGCCTTCAGATAGCCGAACAGCACATAGAGCGTCATCATCTTGGTCAGAGAGGCCGGATGGCGCGGCGTGTCGGCGGCCCGCTCTTGCAGGATCGAGCCGGAATTCATGTCCACGACGATGGCCGCCGCAATTGACGGCGTCGTCGCCTTTTTCTTCGCGGCCAGGGCCGCGTCCACCGGCGTGAGGGCGGGGCCAACCATCAGCGCAAGCGCAAGCAGCACGCGACCTAAGGCGCGCGTATGGCTCCGACCCTGACGCTCGACAATACTCACTGACCCCCCGAAGGCCTTACGCCTTCCCCCGCTGAAGCCCCGTTTGGCCCGATTTTCTCGCGCCGCCCTCGCCATGGACATGCGAACTGCCCATAAATTCGCCGTATCGCATGGCAGGAAGAAGGCTAAAATCCGCCTATTGCCAAAGTGTTAAGTCTGGCCAAATAGATTTATTGTGCAGTGCAAAAAATTTCGGTTGACGTTTTTTGTGCAACGCATATATATCCCTCGCGTTCGCAGCAATCGCGCAACCCGGTTTTTGAAGAGAAGAGGGCTCCCCATGCTCAAAGGTTTCGACGAGTTTCAGAAAGTAGGCAAAGACGGCTTTGATGCGGCCGTCCGTTCGTTCGGTGAGATGAACAAGGGCTTCCAGGCGATCGCCGCCGAGGTCACCGACTATTCAAAGAAGGCGTTCGAGGATTTAACTCGCGCTTTCGAGCAGCTGATCGGCGCCAAGTCGATCGAGCAGGCCATCGAGATCCAGTCCCAGTATGCCAAGAAGGCCTACGACACCTACGTCGCCGAGATGTCCAAGCTCGGTGAGATGTATGTCGGCCTTGCCAAGGACGCCTACAAGCCGGTCGAAGTCGCCTTCACCAAGAAGGTCGCTTAACGGCGCCTGCCAAACTCCCTTTCCCATGCGAAAGACCCGGGGTTTCCTCTCGGGTCTTTTTTTTTGCCGTTTTCCTGTCGGCAACTCCCACTATGGTATGCAAGAGCATGGCGCGGCGATTTGCGGTTCTTTGCGCGTTGCCGCTAGAATGGACGAGACGGCCGCGATTTAATCGGCCCGCTCGCCTTGGCAGATGACAAACGACACGCCACATAGAGGCTGACGATGGCGCGGAACGGCGATCCTCGCCGGGGCGACGACACCGGCACCCATATCACCACCAAGACTCGGCCGAAGACCAAGCGGCCGAGCCTCTACAAGGTGCTGCTGCTGAACGACGACTACACGCCAATGGACTTCGTCGTGTACGTCCTCGAGCGGTTCTTCAACAAGCCGCCGGAGGAGGCGACCCGAATTATGCTGCACGTCCACCAGAAGGGCGTGGGAATTTGTGGGGTCTACACTTACGAGGTGGCTGAGACTAAGGTAGCCCAGGTGACGAGTTTCGCGCGTCAGCATGAACATCCGCTGCAATGCACGATGGAGAAAGAGTAGGACCTAAGTGGCTTCGTTTTCGACCAGTCTCGAGCAGGCTCTCCGGCGCGCTCTGCAATATGCCAACGAGCGCAGCCACGAATATGCGACGCTGGAGCATCTGCTCCTGTCGTTGATCGACGACCGCGATGCGGCGGCGGTAATGCGCGCCTGCGACGTCGATCTCGATCTGCTGCGCGACAAGCTCACCGGCTATATCGACAACGAACTCTCGGGCCTCGTGCTCGACACGCATGGCGACGCCCAGCCCACCGCCGGCTTCCAGCGCGTCATCCATCGCGCCGTGGCGCATGTGCAGTCGAGCGGCCGCGAGGAGGTGACGGGAGCGAACGTGCTGGTCGCCATTTTTGCCGAGCGCGAGAGCCATGCCGCCTTCTTCCTGCAAGAGCAGCACATGACCCGGTTCGACGCGGTCAACTATATCAGCCACGGCATCGCCAAGCGGGCCGGCATGTCGGAGCCGCGCGCGGTGCGCGGTGTCGACGAGGACGCGGCGACGGTCGAGGGCGGCGAGGAGAAGAAGCGCGGCGCCGATGCGCTTGAGGTCTATTGCATCAACCTCAATCAGAAGGCGCGTGCGGGCCGCATCGATCCTCTGATCGGCCGCGGGCCGGAGATTCAGCGCACCATCCAGGTGCTGTGCCGCCGGCAAAAGAACAATCCGCTGTTCGTCGGCGATCCCGGCGTCGGCAAGACGGCGATCGCCGAAGGCCTGGCGCGCCGCATCGTCATGGGCGACGTGCCGGAGGTGCTCGCCGATTTCGACCATCTTCCAGCTCGACATGGGCGCGCTGCTCGCCGGCACGCGCTATCGCGGCGATTTCGAGGAGCGGCTGAAAGCCGTGATGCGCGAGATCGAGAACTATCCCGGCGCCATCATGTTCATCGACGAGATCCACACGGTGATCGGCGCCGGCGCCACCTCTGGCGGCGCCATGGATGCGTCCAACCTGCTGAAGCCCGCGCTCCAGTCGGGCACGCTGCGCTGCATCGGCTCGACCACCTATAAGGAATACCGCCAGCATTTCGAGAAGGACCGCGCGCTGGTGCGGCGCTTCCAGAAGATCGACGTGAACGAGCCGTCGGTGCCCGACGCGATCGAGATCCTGAAAGGGTTGAAGCCTTATTTCGAGGACTTCCACCGCGTCCGCTATACCAGCCAGGCGATCAAGTCGGCAGTCGAGCTGTCGGCGAAATACATTCACGACCGCAAGCTGCCCGACAAGGCGATCGACGTGATCGACGAGACCGGCGCCTCGCAGATGCTGGTGCCCGAGCGGCAGCGGCGCAAGACTATCGGCGTCAAGGAGGTCGAGTTCGACCATCGCCACCATGGCGCGCATTCCGCCCAAGACGGTGTCGAAATCCGACGCCGAGGTGCTGCGCGCCATCGACCAGGATTTGAAGCGGGTGGTGTTCGGCCAGGACAAGGCGATCGAGGCGCTTGCCGCCGCGATCAAGCTGTCACGCGCCGGCTTGCGCGAACCCGGCAAGCCGATCGGTTGCTACATGTTCTCCGGCCCGACCGGCGTTGGCAAGACCGAGGTCGCGCGCCAGCTGGCGCTGCTGCTCGGGGTCGAGCTGCTCCGCTTCGACATGAGCGAGTATATGGAGCGGCATACCGTGTCGCGCCTGATCGGCGCGCCTCCCGGCTATGTCGGCTTCGACCAGGGCGGTCTGCTCACCGACGGCATCGACCAACATCCGCACTCGGTGCTGCTGCTGGACGAGATCGAGAAGGCGCATCCCGACCTGTTCAATATCCTGTTGCAGGTGATGGATCACGGCAAGCTGACCGACCATAACGGCAAGCGCGTCGACTTCCAGAACGTGATTCTGATCATGACCACCAATGCCGGGGCGAGCGATCTCGCCAAGGCGGCGATCGGCTTCAACCGTGCCAAGCGCGAGGGCGACGACGAGGAGGCGATCAATCGCCTGTTCTCGCCGGAGTTCCGCAACCGGCTGGACGCGGTCATCACCTTCGCCAATCTGCCGCCGGAGGTCATCGCCAAGGTGGTGGAGAAGTTCATCTTCCAGCTCGAGGCGCAGCTCGGCGACCGCAACATCACCATCGAGCTGACGCCGGAGGCGAATGCCTGGCTGGCCGAGCGCGGCTATGACGACAAGTTCGGTGCGCGGCCGCTGGCGCGCGTGATCCAGGAGCACATCAAGAAGCCACTGGCCGAGGAGATCCTGTTCGGCGCGCTGAAGGATGGCGGCATCGTGCGCGTGCTGGTCGAGGACAAGGCCGGAGAAAAGATGCTCGGCTTCGAGTACCTCAAGGCCGACGCACCGGTGCGTCCGCGCGATCCCGAGGACACCGAAGGCGAGGGGCCCGAGGACGGCGGACCGAAAGACCCCCCGAAGGCCGGCGGTCCCAAGCCGCGAGTGCGGCGCGGGGGCTCACGCAAGCCGCGGGCAGCGCGTCAACGGAGCGTCGGCGCGAGCCTCGTGCCCAAGGTCCCGCTCGGCACGAAGTAGCGGCGGTTAGCGCACCAGCGTCTTCCTGATCTTCTCCGCGGTGGCGGCGAGCTTCGCCTGATCTTCCATCTTGCCGGCGTGCGGCTTGAGCGACTCGCCCTCCTTGCGCGGCAGGATGTGCACGTGCAGGTGGAACACGGTCTGGCCGGCGGCCGTGCCGTTGAATTGCTGGATCAGCACGCCGTCGGCGCCTACCGCCTGCTTGATCTGCGGCGCGAGTTTCTGCACCACCGCCATCAGTTTGGCGAGCGCCTCGGGCTTGATGTCGAACAGGTCGCGCGCCTTCTCTTTAGTGATGACCAGCGCGTGGCCTTCCGTGCGCGGCATAATGTCGAGGAAGGCGAGCGTGTCCTCGTCCTCGTAGATCTTGTGGCATGGGATCTCGCCGCGCAGGATTTTGGCGAAGATATTGTTCTCATCGTAGGTCATCTCGGCTTCTATAGCCGAATTCGACGAGTTGATCAGCATCAAAGCCTGGACGCCGGTCCCGTCGTAGCCGAACCTGGGGTGGATGGCCGTTGAACCAACCGAGGAGAGTCAAATGTCCATGCTGAAAGTGATCGAGGTCTTATGTGAGTCCGACAAGAGTTGGGAGGATGCCGCGCAAACGGCGGTGAAACGGGCGCACGATACGGTTCGCAACGTCCGCTCGATTTGGATCGAGAACTTTGAAGCCACCGTCGAGAACGGGAAGATCAAAAAGTACCGGATCAACGGCAAAATCTCGTTCACCCTCGAGGGCTAGGCTCAAGTTCGCTTGAAAGGCGCTTCTTCGGTCAGCAGCGCGATCTCCTGGGCAACGGCGCGCCGTTCGCGCTTGAGAAAATCGGCGACGGCGCGGCGCAAGGCCGGGTCGGCGATGTAGTGCGCGCTGTAGGTCTCGCTCGGCAGATAGCCACGGGCGAGCTTGTGCGCGCCTTGCGCGCCGGCTTCGACGCGCGCGAGCCGATGGGCGATGGCGAAGTCGATCGCCTGGTAGTAACAGACCTCGAAATGCAGAAAGGGATGGTCCTCGACGCCGCCCCAATAGCGGCCGTAGAGCGTGTCGGCACCGATGAAGTTCAGCGCACCGGCGACGTAGCGGCCCCCGCGCTTGGCGAGGATGAGCAGCATCTGCTCGGCCATGGTTTGGCCGAGCAGGCTGAAGCATTCCCGCGTCAGATAGGGCGAGCCCCATTTGCGCGAGCCGGTGTCCATATAGAAGGCGAAGAAGGCGTCGAGATGCGCCTCGGTGAGATCGCTGCCCGTCACCCATTCGATCTCGACGCCGCCGGCAAGCGCCTCGCGGCGCTCTTTGCGGATCGCCTTGCGCTTGCGCGAGGCGAGGCTCGCCAGGAAATCGTCGAAGCTCCGATAGGTCTGGTTCTGCCAGTGGAATTGCTGATCGGTGCGCTGGAGCAAGCCCATCTCGCCGGCAAGCCGCCATTCGTCGCGCGTGGGGAAGGTGACATGCAAGGAGGACACGCCGAGCCGGTCGGTGACCTGCACGGCCGCCTGCAACAGCAGCGCCTCCCGCTCGCGCGTGTTGGCGCAGGCGCGGACGAGGAGCCGCTTGCCGGTGACCGGCGTGAAGGGGATCGAGGCTTGCAGCTTCGGATAATAGCGGCCGCCGGCGCGCAGATAGGCGTCGGCCCAGCCATGGTCGAAGACATATTCTCCCTGGCTGTGCGATTTCAGATAGCAGGGCATGCAGGCGATCAACGCGCCGGACTGATCTTCAAGCAGGAGATGTTGCGGTAGCCAACCGGTCTCGCGCGAGGCCGAGAAGCTGTCTTCCAGCGCCCGAAGAAACGCATGGGAAATGAATGGGTTAGAGAGACGCGCCGGATTGGACGCGATGGGCTCGGCGCCGCGCGCGCAAGCGTTCCAATCCGCGGCGGGCACCTCGGCGATGCGCGCGACGCTACGCAGCAGCACGGTCTCTGGCGCCGCTTGGCACTCGGCGTGTCCGGGAGAATGTTCGATATCGCCCATCGGACTAAGGCACGATCCCTTCGAAGATCATGGCGTCGGCATAACGCAACGCGCGCTCGCGTTGTTGGTTCGTCCGCACCGTCCAGGTCAGTAG
The DNA here is from genome assembly GCA_963798815.1 of uncultured Alphaproteobacteria bacterium. GTDB lineage: Bacteria > Pseudomonadota > Alphaproteobacteria > Rhizobiales > Methyloligellaceae > Methyloceanibacter. The sequence continues at coordinate 534,856 of CAWCUW010000002.1, read as the reverse complement.
CGGTAGGCCGAACAGAAACCGCGCGATGAGCGGCGCCAGCGCCGGCAGCGCCTCGATAGCGTAGGCGATGAAGTTGGGCCGGGCGATGGCGAAGGACAGCAGATTGCGCATCGCGACACGCTGCCACAGCTTGAGCCGCGGCCAGTGCTCGACGTCGTCGAAGCGATCGGCGACGAGCCCGCGCGGCAGCTCCGGCGCCACCTCGCGAAAGGCCGCCAAGCAATAGGGGTCGAACGACATCACCGCCACCGGTCCTTTATAAGCGGCAAGCACCTGCGCGATATTCGCCTCGAACTTGCCGTCGCGCCGCCAGGTACTTTTCACTTCCAGCACGAGCGGCACATAGCCGTTGACGAGAGCGAGCAGGGCGGGCAGCGAGAGAATGCGGTCGGTGCAGTTGCGCAAGGGGATGTTCGATAGCGCCTCGGCGGTCCGCGCGGCGACGGGTCCGCTCTCCAGGGTCAGCCGGTCGAGCGTGTCGTCGTGAAACACGATCGGCATGTCGCCGGCGGCGCATTGCAGGTCGACCTCGATGGCGAAGCCTTTGCCCATGGCCGCGCTCACCGCGGAGGCGCTGTTCTCAACGATGCCCTTGGCCTGATCGTGCAAGCCGCGATGGGCAATCGGCCGGTACAACCAATAAAGCTCGGCCATGGGAGGCGCCTGGAGCCCGCTGGGCCTAGTCTATCGCAAAAATCGCATCGATCTCGACGGCGGCGTTGAGCGGCAGACTCGAGCAGCCCACCGCAATGCGCGTATGGCGCCCTTTCTGCCCGAGCACCTTGACGATCAGCTCGGAGGCGCCGTTGATGACTTTGGGATGGTCGGCATAGCCCTGGACGGCATTCACATAGCCGCTGAGGCGCAGACATTGAACGATGCGGTCGAGGTCGCCGAGCGCGGCTTTTGCCTGGGCGAGAATATTGAGCGCGCACAGCCGCGCCGCATCCTGGCCCTGGTCGAGATCGAGGTCGGCGCCAAGCGTCCCGGTAACGGCGACACGACCGCCCTTGAACGGCAGTTGTCCCGAGACGTAAAGCTGGCCGTTGAGGTGAAGATAGGACACGTAATCGGCGACCGGCGAGGACACCTCGGGCAGTACGAGGTCGAGCGCCTTCAGCCGTGCTTCGATCTCTCCCGCCATGTCGCCTCCGATCGCTTTTTAGCGCGTAGCCTTAGAGGCCTAAAGCATCGAGCAAATCCGGCCCGCCTGCAAGCGGACTGGCCCTTGCGGCGCCCCTTGTCCGGCGGTTGCGTTGGTGCGACAAATTCCTGGCTTCCGGCTTGGCGGGGGCGACCTGTCAAAACAGAGAAGTGACATCACATGGTTCGGTTGGGCTCGCGTCTGGCGCTGGTGCTGCTTGCGGCCGCTTGGTCTGGCGGCACGCTCACCGATGGGGCTCAGGCCTTCGCCGGCAAGGAGTTCGAACAAGCTCGTGGCGCATCGCGCCATTTATGAGATGACCCTCGACGATGCGCGTTCAGCCTCGGGCATCACGGGGATCGACGGGCGCATGGTGTTCGAGTTCACCGGCTCGGCTTGCGACGGCTATTCGCTGAATATGCGCATGGTCACGCAGATGACCGACACCCAGGGTCAGACCAATCTGACCGATCTCAGATCCTCGACCTGGGAGCAGGGCGACGGCCAGAAGTTCCGCTTCCAGTCGGCGCAATATCTGAACGACAAGCTCGGCGACGTCACCATGGGCCGCGCGGTGCGCGAGACGCCGAAAGAGGCGGTGAAGGTGAAACTCAGCCAGCCCGCGACGGCCGAGCTCGACCTCTCGGGTCCATTGCTGTTTCCGACCCAGCATAGCTTTGCCTTGATCGCGGCGGCGCGGACTGGCCAAGGGCTCTTCCAGGCGCGCGTCTATGACGGCTCCGAGAAGGGACAGAAGGTTTACGACACGACGGCCTTCATCGGCTCCGAAGTGCAGCCCGGGAGCGATGCCAATCTCGAGCAGGTCGCCAAGGACAAGGGTCTCGGCGAGTTGGCGTCATGGCCGGTCTCGATCGGCTATTTCGAGGCCAAGGGCGGCGACCTCACGCCGAGCTACCAGATTGATTTCCGCCTGTACGAAAATGGCGTCAGCCGCGATCTGCTGATCGATTATGGCGACTTCTCCATCCGCGGCACGCTGACCTCGCTCGAATATCTCAAGGCGACTGAGTGCCAATAGGCGCCGCTATCGCGCCAATCGCTCGAGCGTCGTTGGAAGAAGCACCGCAAAGCCGCGCTTCTTGGACCGCAACAGGCCCACTTTGGGCGGGAGGCTATACCAAATAACTCTGGTTTCCTGTGCCCTTTGCCTCGCCTCTAAACAAATTGGTTACACGTTTACGGTGAAATCCTCGGGCCTTGGGAGGATGGGAGTACCAAAATGTTCTGGAGGGTCAGGCCGGCTCCGAGCGCCCCAGCGCAACACAAGCCGGCGCCGATCGCCGCGACGTATCACAAGCCGGTTGCGAGCCCTGTGGCGTATCACAGGCCGGCTCCGAGCGGCATGGCGCATTACAGGGAGATCGCCCATCATGTGCCGATGCCGACCGAATCGCCGGGGCCGAGGGCTATGACCAAAACCGTTCTGATCGTCGAGGACAACGAGCTGAACATGAAGCTCTTCCACGATCTGCTCGACGCCCACGGTTACAAGACCTTGCAGACGCGGAACGGCATGGAGGCGCTTTCGCTTGCGCGCGAGCATCGGCCCGACCTGATCCTGATGGACATCCAGCTGCCGGAAGTGTCCGGGCTCGAGGTCACCAAGTGGCTGAAAGAGGACGATCAGCTCAGGCAGATTCCCGTGGTTGCGGTCACGGCCTTCGCCATGAAGGGCGACGAGGAGCGCATCCGCGAGGGGGGGTGCGAGGCCTATATCTCCAAGCCGATCTCCGTGACGATGTTCCTCGACACGGTCAGGCAGTTCATTGGTGAGGCACGGTAGCCAAACATGACCGCACGCGTTCTGGTGGTCGATGACGTCGACGCCAATGTGAAACTTCTCGAAGCGCGGCTCACCGCCGAATATTTCGAGGTGCGCACGGCGCGGAGTGGCGCTGAGGCGCTGCAAATTTCCGCGCGCGAGCGCGCCGACGTGGTCTTGCTCGACGTGATGATGCCCGGCATGGACGGGTTCGAGGTCTGCCGCCGGCTGAAGGCCGAGCCGCGCACCCAGCATATCCCGGTGATCATGATCACCGCGCTCGATCAACCCTCGGACCGGGTCAAGGGGCTCGAGGCCGGCGCCGACGACTTCCTCACCAAGCCTGTCGACGATATCGCGCTGATCACGCGGGTGAAGAATTCTGGCTCGGCTGAAGACGCTCACCGACGAGATGCTGATGCGCGCCTCGACCGAGGAGCAGATGGGCCTCACCGCGACGATCGGGGTCAAGCTCGATCAGCTAGGGCGGGGTGGTCGCGTCCTCTTGGTCGACGATCGGGAGCGCTCGGCCGAGCGGATCGTGACGGCCCTGCGGGAAGAGCATCACGTCGAGCGCGAGTCCGACCCGGCCCGCGCTTTGTTGCGGCTTCCCGAGGGCAATTTCGACCTCATGATCGTCAGCCTCAGCCTTGAACACGCCGACGGCTTGCGGCTCTGCTCGCAGGTTCGATCGCTCGACCGCACGCGGCACTTGCCGATCATGATCATCATCGAGCCCGGTGACGACGCGCGGCTGCTGAGAGGGCTCGATATGGGCATCAACGACTATATCGTCCGCCCGGTCGATGCCAACGAGCTGCTGGCTCGCGTCCGCACCCAGCTCAAGCGCAAGCGCTTTACCGACTACTTGCGCATGCGGCTCGAGGAGACGGTCGAGATGGCGATTCTCGACCCGCTCACGGCGCTGCACAACCGCAGATACATGACGAGTCACCTCAAGACGTTGTTCGAGGAGTCCTCGCGCTGCGGCAAGCCGCTGTCGGTACTGCTGCTCGACATCGACTACTTCAAGGCCGTCAACGACAGCTACGGCCATGATGCCGGCGATTTAGTGCTCAGGGAGTTCGCGGCGCGGATGCGGCGCAATATTCGCGGGATCGACCTCGCTTGCCGACTGGGCGGCGAGGAGTTCGTCGTGGTCATGCCGGATACCGACTTGGCCAAGGCCTATCTCGTGGGCGAGCGGTTGCGACAATGCATCGCAGCGGCGCCGTTTTACGCCGGAGAGCGGATCGGCACCCTCGAAGTCACGGCAAGCGTTGGCGTTGCCTCGCTCGAATTCGCCGAGGATACGCCAGAGCTCATTTTGAAACGTGCGGATCAGGCGCTCTATTGCGCCAAGCGGGACGGCCGTAACCGGGTCGTGGCCGACGCCGCCTAGACCCCTCTGGCGGGCGTTTCGCAGTTACCTCTAACCGAATCAGCGATGCCAAATCGGTGGATAACGTCCTTCCACCGGCCAGTTTTCGACTTGAGGCGAAACCTGAAGGCTTAACGTTAAGAATTTACAATGGCTGGCATTTTATCGTATTAAGTTGAAGATTATGATTGATTTCGTCGCTTAGGTGGCTGTTTTATGGTTTGACTGTCGCCACGAATTCGACGGGGAGGCAATTGGGGTAGGGGATCTGCAGCGCGATTTTCCAGCGCGCCCTCGAACTTCCGTTCTTCCTTGTCGCCAAAGACAACCCTACGGAGTGCTCAGGTCCGCCGCATCTCCTGGGTCCGTGGGGTTCGGCCGGCCGGACCGCGGTTGAGTGGCCTCCTCGTTAGCGCCGCGTTTCGGCCGGCCACCTATTCGAACGATGCAGCCCGCAGCTGAGCGCAGCTTCAGCGACGCCCGGCGCCGATCCAGCTATTTGATCTTGGCTTCCTTGAATTCGACGTGCTTGCGCGCGACCGGATCGTATTTCTTGAACACCAGCTTCTCGGTCTGATTGCGCGGATTTTTTTTGGTCACGTAGTAATAGCCCGTGCCGGCTGAGCTCACGAGCTTGATCTTCTGGGTGACGGGCTTGGCCATTTTCGTCCTCGATAAAACCTATCGTCGTTTGCCGGGAACCTACTCGCTCAAGCCCGGAAGTCAAGGCGGCGCGGGCGAGCGGAGGCTTGGACCGCGCCGAAGTTCTCCGCAATCTCTGCTTCGGCCTCGGGATCGAAGCCGTGCATGCGCAGCGCCCATTGCAGCCCAACGAGCGCGCCTTTCACCATTGGCAGCAAGACGAGCGTGAGGATCACGGTCAGCGGCAGCCACAGCGCCGCGTGCACCCAAAGCGCGGGCCGATAGGCCATCTCGACCACCAACACGAGGCTGACGACGATGTGCCCGACAATCACGATGGTGAAATAGGCAGGCGCGTCGTCTGCCCGATGATGATGCAGCTCCTCGCCGCAATGCGGGCAGGCGTCGGCCACTTTCAAATAGCGCCGGAACATGGCACCGACCCCGCAAGCCGGGCATTTCAGCGCGGCACCGCGCAGCATCGAGGCAAAGATCGGGCGCGCAGAGCGATAGACCTCTCTAGTTCTGTCCTGCATCACGCGGTCCTCATGGTCTTGATTTAGGGCGCCCTAGCGACGTTTACGAGCCCCGCCACGGTTTTGCCCACGCGGCTTGCCCTTGTAGCGTTGCGGGCCTCTGTTGTCACTTGGGCTGCGGGCGCCCTTTGGTCGCGGCCCGATCGAGCGGCCTTCGCTCAGCATTTCGAAACGGAGCGCGCCGGCGGTGGGGATCGCCTCGACCAGGCGGACCTCAACCGGGTCGCCGAGCCGATAGGCGAGGCCGGTATCTTCGCCGACCAGCGCTTGGCGAACCTCGTCGTGAAAGAAATATTCGTGCCCGATCGAGGAGGCGGGGACAAATCCGTCGGCGCCCGTCTCGATCAGCCTGACGAACAAGCCGGTGCGTACGAGGCCCGACACGCGCGCGTGGAACTTCGCGCCGATCCGGTCGGCGAGATGCGCGGCGATCAACCGATCGGCCGTCTCGCGTTCCGCCGCCATGGCTCTCCGCTCGGTGGCGGAGATCGCTTGCGCGATCTGGTCGAGCTCCTCCATCTCGGCGTCGGTCAGCCCGTCATTGCCCATCCCGAGAGAGCGCACCAGCGCGCGATGGACGATGAGATCCGCATAGCGGCGGATCGGCGAGGTGAAGTGCGCGTAGCGACGCAGGTTTAGGCCGAAATGGCCGAAATTGCCCGGCGCGTATTCCGCCTGCGCCTGACTCCGCAAGATCACCTCGCCCACCAGCTCGGCCGTCGGAGTGGCGCGGGTCTCGGCCAGGATGCGATTGAAGAGAGCGGGTTTGAGCGTGCCGGATTTCGGCAGTTTGATGTCGATGGTGCTGAGAAAGTTGCCGAGCGCGATGAGCTTCTCCTTCGACGGGCTGTCATGCACGCGATAGATCAGCGGCGAGCGCTTGGCCTCCAAAGTCTCGGCCGCGGCGACATTGGCGGCGATCATGAACTCCTCGATGAGCCGGTGCGCGTCGAGCCGTGGCGGACTCACCACCGCTCTCACCCGGCCCCGATCGTCGAGCAGGATCTTCCGTTCCGGCAGATCGAGGTCGAGCGGGCCGCGCTCGGTGCGGGCAAGCACGAGGCTCGCATACGCGCCCCAAAGCGGCCTGAGCACGGTCTCGAGCAGCGGCCCGGTCGTCTCGTCCAACCGGCCGTCGATTGCCGCTTGTGCCTGCTCATAAGTGAGGCTGGCGGCAGAGCGCATCAACGCGCGGAAGAAGCGATGATTGAGCTTCCTGCCATCCTTGTCGAAGATCATGCGCACGGCGAGGCAGGCGCGCGGATCGTTCTCGGTGAGCGAACAGAGCTCGTTCGAAATTCGCTCCGGCAGCATCGGCACCACTCGATCCGGGAAATAGACCGAGTTGCCACGCTTGCGCGCCTCCCTGTCGAGCGCGCTGCCGGAACGGACATAGGCGGCGACATCGGCAATGGCGACGATCACCACCCAGCCGCCGCGATTGGCAGGATTGGGGTCTGGCTCCGCCCAAACCGCGTCGTCGTGGTCGCGCGCATCCGATGGGTCGATGGTAACGAGAGGCAGGTGCCGAAGGTCCTCCCTGCGCTTCAGGTCAGGTTCCTTGGCGGTCGCGGCTTCGGCGAGCGCGGCCTCGGGAAAGACATCGGGGATGCCGTGTGCATGCACGGCGATCAGGCTGGTGAGCTGCTGGGCGGCGGGGTTGCCGAGCCGCTCGGTGATGCGCGCGGTCTGCACGCCCATGCGGGAAGAGCGGGACAGCTCGAAACGGACCAGCTCGCCGTTCTCCGCTTCGTTGGTCTGCCCGCGCGGCACCGGCCACTCCTTCAGCTGCTTGCGATCGACCGGATCGATGACGCCGGCGCTGCCAGCGAGTGTGCGGAAAATGCCGAGCAACTGGCCTCGCGCGCGGGCGAGCCGCTTGATGGTGCGCGCTTGATAGGGATAGCCGGCATCGGCGCCGAGCGGGGTGATGCGCGCCAGCACGCGATCGCCGATGCCGGCGACCGGACCCGCTTCGCGCTTGCTCTCGGCCATCAGGATGCGGGGCGCCGGGCCTTGCTCCTCGTCCCAAGTCGCGGGCCTCGCGACGAACTCGCCGTCGGCGTCGCGCGAGACGATGTCGATCACCGTCACGGGAGGGAGGGTGCCGGGCCGCATCAGCTTGCGACGTGAGCCCGCGATCAGCCCGTCATCGGTCATGTCGCGCAGGAGCTGTTTCAGAGCGATGCGATCGCCGCCCTTGACGCCGAAGGCGCGCGCGATCTCGCGCTTGCCGGCTTCGCCGGTCGCGGTCGCGAGAAAGTCGAGAATCTCCTGCTTGGAGGGAAGTTTGCCCGCCGTCTTCGTGCGCTTGGCGGGAGCCCCCTTGGATTTAGCCACGTGCGCCGCTCAGCCTGCCGTCTCCTCGACGGCCTCTTTGTTGCCCTTTGCGCTCTTGCGTGCGGGCTTCTTGGCCGGCTTCTTCTTGACCGGACCCTTGGCCGCTCGCGCGGCGATCAGCTCGACCGCCTCTTCCATGGTAACCTGCTCAGGCTCGCGGTCTTTGGGAATTGTCGCATTGACCTTGCCATGCTTGACGTAAGGCCCGTAGCGGCCGGTCAAGATTTGCACCTTGCCGCCTAGCGCGGGATGCTCGCCGAGCTCCTTGATCACACTCGCTCCGCGCGGCGCGCGCGATGAGGCGGCCTTCTCGGCAAGCAGACTCACCGCGCGATTAAGCCCGACCTCGAACACCTCCTCGGGACCGCCGAGGCTGGCATATTTGCCGTCATGCTGGATGTAGGGCCCGTAGCGGCCGAAGCCCGCCACGATCGGCTTGCCCGATTCCGGGTGCAGGCCCACCTCGCGCGGCAGCGCGAGCAGCGCGAGCGCCTGGCGAAGTTCCAGACTCTGCGGGTCGGTGCCTTTGGGAATCGAAGCTCGTTTAGGCTTCTCCTTGCCATTCTGCTCGCCAAGCTGAACGTAAGGACCGAAGCGGCCGGTGCGGAGGCTCACGTCGAGGCCGGTCTCGGGATCGGGGCCGAGCACTTTCGCCTCGGCCAGAGCGGCCTTCTCGCCGTTGGTGTCGGCAAGCTGCCGGGTAAAGCGGCAGTCGGGATAGTTGGAGCAGCCGATAAAGGCGCCGAACTTGCCGACCTTGAGGCTCAAGCGCCCAATGCCACAAGACGGACAGGCCCTGGGATCGGTGCCTTGCCCCTGGTCGGGGAAGATGTGCGGACCGAGCAGATCGTTCAGCGCGTCGAGCACCTGGGTAATCCGCAGATCGCCGATATCGTTCACCGCGCCGATGAACTCGCGCCAGAAGTCGCGCAGCACGTCCTTCCATTCCAGCTCGCCCGCCGAGATGAGGTCGAGCTTCTCCTCCAGATCGGCGGTGAAGTCGTATTCGACATAGCGGCTGAAGAAGCTTTCGAGGAAAGCGGTGACCAGGCGCCCCTTGTCCTCCGGGTACAGCCGCTTCTTGTCGACGCGGACATATTCGCGGTCGCGCAGCACGTTCAGCGTCGAGGCATAGGTGGACGGCCGGCCGATGCCGAGCTCCTCCATCTTCTTGATCAGAGTCGCTTCGCTATAGCGGGGCGGCGGCTCGGTGAAATGCTGCTTGGCCTCGATGGCGCGCGGGTCGAGCGCGTCGCCCGTGGCGAGCGCGGGAAGGGCGCCGTCGTCGCCGACTGCGTCGTCAATCCCTTCCTCGTAGATCTTGAGGAAGCCGTCGAAACGGATGACCGAGCCGGTGGCCCGCACGCCGTAAGGTTTGCCGTCACTGCCGGTGACGTCGATCTCGGCGGTGGTGCGCTCGATCTCGGCGCTGGAGGCTTGGCTCGCCAGCGTGCGCTGCCAGATCAGCTTGTAGAGCCGGGCGGCATCGTCCTCGAGATAGCGCGAGACCTTGTCGGGCTCCTTGCTGAAGTCGGTCGGCCTGATGGCCTCGTGCGCTTCCTGTGCGTTCTTGGCTTTAGCTTCGTATTGGCGCGGCGAGGCCGGTACATAGCGATCGCCGTAGAGCTTGGTCACGAGGCGGCGCACGGCAGAGACGGCTTCCGGCACGATCTGCACGCCGTCGGTTCGCATATAGGTGATGAGGCCTTCCGCCTCGCCGCCCATCTCCACGCCCTCGTAGAGCCGCTGGGCGAGCTGCATGGTGTGTCGCGGCGAGAAGCCGAGCTTGCGCGATGCCTCTTGTTGGAGGGTCGAGGTGGTGAAGGGAGCGGCCGGATTGCGGCGCTGCGCCTTGCTCTCGATATTCGCAACTTTGAAGCGGCCGCCTTCGAGCGCCGCCTTCAAGCGCTCGGCGGTCGCGGCATCGGGAATGTCGAACTTGTCGAGCTTCTTGCCCTCGGCGGTGACGAGACGCGCTTGAAAGATCTCATTCTTGGCGGTGGCGAGCTCCGCGAGGATCGACCAATATTCCTGCGCCCTGAATTTCTCGATTTCGAGCTCGCGGTCGCAGACCAGCCGCAATGCCACCGATTGAACCCGGCCGGCGGACCGCGCGCCCGGCAGCTTGCGCCACAGCACCGGGGAGAGCGTGAAGCCGACCAGATAATCGAGTGCCCGCCGCGCCAGATAGGCGCTGACCAGCGGCCCGTCGATGGCGCGGGGATGCCGCATGGCATCGAGCACAGCCTCTTTGGTGACGGCGTTGAAGACCACCCGCTCCACCGGCACGCCCGCCAGCGCCTTCTTGCGATCCAGCACCTGGAGCACATGCCAGGAGATGGCCTCGCCCTCCCGGTCGGGGTCGGTGGCGAGGATCAGCTTGCTCGCCCCTTTGACGGCCTTGGCGATCTCGTCGAGCCGTTTGGCGGCCTTAGGCTCGACGTCCCAATGCATCTCGAAGTCCTTGTCGGGCAGGACCGAGCCATTTTTCGAGGGCAGGTCGCGCACATGCCCGTACGACGCGAACACGCGGTAGCCTGCCCCCAGGTACTTGTTGACGGTCTTGGCCTTAGCTGGCGATTCGACGATGACGATGTTCATTGAGACGTTCCTAGCCGCGCAAATTGCGTCAGGCTGAGGGCGGTGAGTCCGGATGGACTCTGCTTAGCGCCCGGAAAATGGTGTCTAGACCGGCAAGTGTCAAATTCGGGTGAACCCAATTGACAACTTCTAGGTGTATATACTAACTAAAACAACCTTAAGCTGTTGGTTGTAGCACTCGTCTTGGGGAGCGCCCGTGGCCGGAGATTCAACGTTTCGGCCCGGTGCTTGGGTCCAATCGGCGCGAAAATAGGGCGATACGGAATGGCAGGGTCGCGCGCTCGGCCTCCAGCGCAAGGTCCAAGCCCATCGAGTCATGGGCAAGACCTGACGCACAAGGAGGCGGCGGAATATATCGCCTCGCTGCTCGAGGGGCTGAAGCAGGTCGCTCATGGCGCCCGGATGCCTTTCCTGGCCTATCTCATCACCGTGGCGCTGGAAGAGGCCAATAACGAGAAGGCCGACGGCAGGTGAGCCTTAGGCCGTCAGACCTTCAGCGAGACGAGCTGCTGCCCATGCCGTTGCAACCTGCCGGCAAGGTCGAGCTCGAGCAGCACGATATGAACCTTCCTCGTCGGTACGCCGGTGGCTCGGATCAGCTCGTCGATATCGACTGGGCTCGGACCAAGCGCTGACACGATCAACTCGCGTTCGCTTTGGCGAATGTCGGGCAGCGGCTCGGGCGGCCGATGCTCGTCGGCGGCAGCAAGCTCGACCGGCGGCGGGGCAGGGGGCCGGCCGAGGATCGGCGCGAGCGTCTCCAGGATATCGCGGGCCGAGGTGACGAGGCAGGCACCCTGCTTCAGGAGATTATTGGTCCCCGCCGCCCGCGGATCGAGCGGGCTGCCGGGTACGGCGAAGACCTCGCGTCCCTGTTCGCCGGCGAAGCGGGCGGTGATCAGCGAGCCCGAGCGCTCGGCGGCCTCGATCACCACCACGCCGAGGGAGATCCCCGAGATCAGCCGGTTGCGGCGAGGGAAATCCTTGCCGCGCGGAGAGAAGCCGGGAGAGCGTTCGCTGATCAAGAGGCCGCGCTCGCCGATCGCGTGCTGCAACTCTTCATTCTCGGGCGGATAGACGATGTCGATGCCGCCAGCCAGCACGGCGATGGTCCCGTGCTCCAAGGCTGCCATGTGCGCCGCCGTGTCGATACCTCGGGCGAGGCCCGAAGCGATGACGAAACCTTCGAGCGCGAGCTCGGTGGCGATCTGGCGGGTGAATTTCTCCCCGACCGCCGAGCCGTTGCGCGCGCCGACTATGGCGACGATGGGAATATTGGCGAGATCGAGCCTGCCTTTGGCATAAAGCAGCGGCGGCGGTGCATCGACCTGGGCAAGCGCCGGCGGATAGCCAGGCTCGCCGACAGCAACCAGGCTTGCTCCGAGTCGATCTGCCGCCGCGAGCTCGGCCTCGGCTTCGGCTTCGGTGCAGAGGCGGATGTCGGAGCGGCCACCGCGCCGCGACAGAAGCGGCAGCGCGTCGATGGCGGCCTCGGCGCCGCCGAACTCATTGACCAGAGCGCGGAACGTGGCGGGCCCAACATTCTCGCTTCTGATCAGCCTAAGCCAGGCGATGCGCTGATGGTGGTTGAGCCGGCCCGCGCCTTTCTGCCTGGGCGCGGGGTTAGACGGTCCTCTCGCCAATGCGCGCCTCCTCGCCTTTCGCCAGACGCTCGATATTTGCGGCGTGGCGGATGTAGAGAAGAAGCGTGAGCAGCAGGAACAAGCCCGCGAGCCGCCATTGGCCGGTCAGCACGAGCATGCCGACGCTTGCCGCGCTCGCCACCAGCGCGGCGAGGGAAGAATAGCGCGTGGCGAAGGCGACGATCAGCCAGACGGCGCAGAACGCCGCCGCGGCAGGCCAATAGAGGCCGAGCAGCACGCCGATATAGGTCGCCACGCCCTTACCGCCGCGAAAGCCGAGCCAGACCGGGAAGAGATGACCGAGAAAAGCGCCGAGCCCGGCGCCCATGGCGGCGTAGGGACCGAACTGCGATCCCACCCACACCGCGGCGGTCCCCTTCAGCAGATCGAGCAGCAGCGTGAGCGCGGCCAGGCCCTTATTGCCGGTACGCAACACATTGGTCGCGCCGATATTGCCGGAGCCGATTTGCCGCAAATCGCCTAGTCCGGCGAGCTTGGCGAGGAGGAGGCCGAACGGGATGGAACCGAGCAGATAGCCGAAGCCAAAGCTCAAGCAACACAGGGCGAGGAGCAACGGGAGGGCTCGCTCCCAAGCCTCAGAAGCCGGCATCGGTCACCCTCGTTGAACGCCGTCGGACTAGTCAGCGTAATTGTAGACGAGGCGACCGGCAACGAAGGTCAGCAGTGCCCGGCCCTGAAGCCTGGCCGCATCGAGGGGGGTGTTCTTCGATTTTGAGCGCAACGCTTCCGGCTCGACGATCCAAGGCCGGTCGAGGTCGATCAGCACGAGATCGGCAGGCGCGCCCTTGGCCAGCCGGCCGCTGCCAAGCTTGAGCAAGCGCGCCGGATTGACCGTGAGCGCTTGCAACAGCCGCCCAAGCTCGACCTCGCCATTGTGGTAGAGACGCAGCGCGGCCCCGAGCAGGGTCTCGAGCCCCACGGCTCCATCGGCAGCTTCGGCAAACGGGCGGCGCTTGCCCTCGGCGCCGCGTGGATCGTGCGCCGAGACGATCACGTCGATATCGCCGTTGGCCAAGCCTTCGACCATGGCGCGGCGATCGTCCTCCGACCGGAGCGGCGGCTTCATCTTGAAGAAGGTGCGGTAGGGGCCGATGTCGTTCTCGTTCAGCGTCAGGTGGTTGATCGACACCCCGCAGGTGACCGGCAAGCCCATCAGCTTCGCCGTGCGGATGATGTCGAGCGAGGCGCGGCACGAGATCTGGCCCGCGTGATAGCGGCCCCCGGCAAGCTCGACCAGGCGAATGTCGCGTTCGAGCATGATGGTTTCGGCGGCCGAGGGGATGCCGCGAAGTCCCAGCCTGGTCGCGACTTCGCCCTCGTTCATCACGCCGTCCTTGGCGAGCGAGGGATCTTCCAAATGATGCACGATCAGCGCGCCGAAATCCTTGGCGTAGGCGAGCACGTTGCGCATGACCCGGGCGTTGGCGAGGCTCGCTTTGCCGTTGGCGAAGGCGATGGCGCCCGCGTCACGCAGGAGTCCGATCTCGCTCATTTCCTCGCCGAGCAGGCCCTTGGTCATGGCCGCCATGGGATGGACGTTCACCAATGCGGTATCGCGGGCGCGCCGCAGAATGAAATCGACCAGCGCCACGTCGTCGATCACGGGATCGGTATTCGGCATGCAGACGATGGTGGTGACCCCGCCCGCGGCGGCAGCACGGCTCGCCGTGGCCAGCGTCTCGCGATGCTCATGCCCAGGCTCGCCGGTAAACACCATCATGTCGATCAGACCGGGTGAGAGCAGGTGGCCGCCGCAATCGATGATCTCGCCATCGCCTGCGACACCTTCAACGATGTGCGGTCCGAAATCGACGATGAGGCCGTCTCTGATCAGCAGGCCTCCTTGACGATCCAGCCGCGAGGCAGGGTCGAGCAGACGCGCATTGGTCAAGGTGACGGTGCGCGAGCGCTGCTCTGGCGGATAGGGTTGCATCGCCATCATTCGTTTGGCAGGTGGCGCGCGAGCGCCTGCAGCACGGCCATGCGGACCGCTACGCCCATCTCCACCTGCTCGCGGATCACGCTTCGCGCGTCGTCGGCGACATTGGAGTCGATCTCGACGCCGCGGTTCATCGGGCCGGGATGCATGACGAGAGCGTCCGGCTTGGCGCGGGCGAGCTTGTCATAGTCGAGGCCGAAGAAATGGAAATATTCGCGGGTGCTTGGGACCAGGCTCGAGCTCATGCGCTCGCGCTGAAGCCGCAGCATCATGACGATATCGGCATCGGCCAGGCCGTCCCACATCGAGGTGTAGACCTCGACGCCTAAGCCGCTCGATGTCGGCGGCGAGCAGGGTCGACGGCGCGACGACGCGGACACGCGCACCAAGCGCGTTGAGCAGCAGGATGTTGGACCGTGCCACGCGGGAGTGCAGAATGTCGCCGCAGATGGCGACGATCAGGCCCTCGATCTGACCCTTGTGGCGGCGGATGGTGAGCGCATCGAGCAAAGCTTGCGTGGGATGCTCATGGCTGCCGTCGCCGGCATTGATCACCGAGCAGTCGACCTTCTGCGACAGCAGCTCGACGGCGCCCGCCGCATGATGCCGTACCACGAGAATGTCGGGTCGCATGGCGTTGAGCGTCACCGCCGTGTCGATCAGGGTCTCGCCCTTCAGCACGGAAGAGGTGCCCACCGCCATGTTCATCACGTCGGCGCCCAGGCGCTTGCCGGCCAGCTCGAAGGAGCTTTGCGTTCTGGTCGAGGCTTCGAAGAAAAGATTGATCAGGGTGCGGCCGCGCAGATCGTCGCGCTTCTTGGCGATTTGCCGGCTGAGCTTGGCGGCCTCGTCCGAAAGATCGAGCAGCGCCGTGATCTGGTCTCGGGAAAGGCCTTCGATTCCAAGAAGATGGCGATGAGGAAACGAGAGGTTCGAGTCGGCCGCAATGCTCATTAAAGGGCACTGTATAGGCCGAGCCGTGCGAAGCGGCAAGCCGCCCTGACATCTAAGGTAAGCGTGACGTGGATGGCACCGCTGACGGGGCAGCGCCGGCCGAAGCCACGTGCAACTTTCGCTTGAGCGCTTGGTCGCGATCTCAGGCGCTGTGCAGTGTCGGGGGTGGCGAATCTGCGCTATTATCGGCTGGCATGCTACCGACGATGCGGTAGGAAACTCAAAACTAGGAGGCATAGATGCGCAAGCTTGCGATTGCCCTGGGTGTCGCTGCTGCCATGGTGTTTGCGGGAGGCCTTGGGTGGAAGGCCGACGCAACGCCCTTGAAGACTGGCACGCTCAATCTTCCATCTGCGGCAAAGAACTATTCGCCGGTCGAGCCGGCTGCCTGTTATGGCTGGGGGCGGTTCTGCCCGCCGGGATATGTGTGGCGGTGCGGCCCATATAGATGCAAGTGCCGGCCCTGCTAAGAGCCGAGGCATTGAGGCGGCGCCTCGTGCGCCAAGCAGTTTCGGAGGCCGCCCCACGGGGCGGCCTCTTGCTTTGGCGAGTCGCTTCGCCCCGGCACCCGGCCTTGCTTGCACCGTTCTCCCTTGCCAGGGCGCCCGGAATTTCAATAACTTGCGGATTACGGCCCGCGTGCGAATCACCGAGACTCGCGCGGCGGGAAAGACTGAAGCCGGCATGGAGTCGGTCAGGCGGAGGCTGCGCCATGATGAGCTTGCCTTTTCTTCTATTTGCCTGCGGCCTCGGAGCGGCTTGGCTCAGGCAGCGCGGGGCGGCTATGGGCTTTTGGGTCGCAGGTCTCGTGGTGCTGCTCGTGCTGTTCCGCGTGCATATGACCGACGTTCTGAACATCGCGCTGTGAGTTAGGGGGAACGCGTGCCAGGCGACCTGTCGAGGCTCCTCAATGCCTTGGGACTGATCGCCGTCGATACGGTGCTCGCGCTCGCCTTTGTCGATCAGCTCTGGTTTCGTGACCTGCCGTGCCCCTTGTGCATCCTGCAACGGGGCGCGTTCTTTGCGGCGGGCTGCGGGCTTGCGCTCAATCTGGTGTTCGGCCCGAGACCCAGCCAATATGGTCTCACCATCCTCGGCGCCGCCGTCGGCGCCGCCATCTCGTTGCGGCAGATGCTGCTGCACATCGCGCCCGGTAGCCCCGGCTACGGCAACGCGATCTTCGGCTTGCATCTTTACACCTGGGCCTTCATCGCCTTCGCGCTGATGATCATCGGCTGCGCCATTCTGCTGCTCGACGACCGGCAATTCGCGCGTTCAGAGCCGTGGTCCACCCGCCTCAGCGTGCTGCCGCTAACCGCGTTTGTACTGTTGTTCGTGCTCGCGGTTGGCAATGTCATTTCCACGGTGTTGATTTGCGGCGCGGGCTTCTGTCCCGACGCGCCGGCGGGCTATCTGATCTTCAACGACAATCTCAGACTAACCGATCTCGCTCAGTCGCCTTAGCCGGTCGAGCGCGCCTTGCAGGATGTAAGCCGCCGCCATGCGGTCGATCACCTCGGCGCGGCGCTTACGGGACGCGTCGGCGTCGATGAGGTGCCGCTCGACGGCGGCGGTCGAAAGCCGCTCGTCCCAGAACAGGATGGGCACGGCGATGCGGGCGGCAAGGTTGCGGGCAAAGGCCCGCGTCGATTGAGCGCGCGGTCCCTCCGAGCCGTCGAGATTAAGAGGAAGGCCGATCACGACCGCGCCCACGTCATGCTCCGCGATCGCCGCTTCGATCAAGCTCGCGTCCGCTGTGAACTTGGTGCGCCGCACCGTATGGTAGGGCGTGGCGACCGAACGCGTTACGTCAGACAGCGCCATGCCGATGGTCTTGGTGCCGACATCGAGTCCGAGCAGGCGCGCCTCGCGGGAAAGCAGCGGCGGCAGGTCTTCGATCGCTACCAGAGGTGTTACAGTCACGAGAGCTGCATCGAGGGGTTAGACGCATGAAGATTACGTGGTTCGGCCATTCCTGCTTCCGCATCGATATTGGAGCCAGCAGCATCCTGATCGATCCGTTCCTCACCGGCAACGCCACCTTCGAGGATGCCGGCATTCCCTTGCACAAGGTCGCCAAGGGCGTGACGCATGTGGCGCTCACACATGGGCATGAAGACCATACCGGCGACACCGTGCGCATTTGCAAGGAGACCGACGCGCAGCTGATCGCCGTGCACGAGCTCGCCACCTATATGGCGGGTCGCGGCGTGGACAAGATCGATCCCGGCAACACCGGCGGCACGCTCTATCATGGCGACTTCGATCTCACTTTCGTTCCGGCCTGGCATTCGGCTTCGAACATCCTCGATGGCCGCCCGCTCTATCTCGGCGCCTGTTGTGGGCTGGTGATTGCGCCCGGCGGGGGCAGGACCGTCTACCATATGGGCGATACCGGGATCTTCTCGGACATGGGGTTAATCAACGAAATCTATCGGCCGCAGATCGGCTTTGTGCCGATTGGCGATCGTTACACGATGGGCGCCAAGACGGCGGCGCTTGCCTGCAAGCGGTTCTTCGAATTCGAGCTGATCGTGCCCTGCCATTACGGGACCTTCCCGGTGCTCGACCAGAGCGCGGACAAATTCATCGAGGAAATGCATGGCGATTCCGTGCTCGTGCCCGAGGTCGGGGTTGCCTTCGAGGCCTGAAGCCACGTTGCCGGTAAGGTCCCGCGGTGCTAGACGAGCGCCTCAGGAACGCGAAAGTCCAGGCTCCCCCCATGTCCGTCGATCGCGCCACGGTCCACCGCATTGCCCGCCTTGCCCGCCTCGCCATCACCGAGGAGGAGGCCGGCCGGCTCGAGCAGGAGCTGTCGGGGATCCTCGATTGGGTTGCCCAGCTCGACGAGATCGACACGAGCGCGGTCGAGCCGATGACGCGGGTAGCCGCCATGACCATGAAACAGCGCAAGGACGAGGTCACCGACGGCTTCTGCGCCGCCGATATCCTGAAAAACGCGCCAGCGGTCGATGACGGCTATTTCGTCGTGCCGAAGATCGTCGAATAGGGAAGCGTCATGCGCCGTGCCGTTCTGCTTGGCTTGGGAGTGTGGCTCGCCGCGGCAGGCGTGGCGCTGGCGCAAGGACTGCCAGAGGGAACCTTCGCGTCGTCGAAAGAGGGCTGCGCCAAGCTGAAAGACAAGACCGTCACCGAGCTCGGCCAGGACCTCGATTTCAGCGTGTTCAGCAAGACGGGGGTGAGCGCCAATGCACAACGCTGCGACTTCGTCAGCGTCACGCCGCACAACGCGACGAGTTGGCTCGCAACCGCCTTTTGCGAGGAGCCCGGCTTTACCTTTCCCGATGTGTTCGCGATCGTGCAAAAGCCAACGGGCGATCTCAGCGTCACGCGCATGACGGTGCAACAGGACTCGTACGACGAGACGGAGGACGAGTCCGCAGCGTTCGCCGACGATCTCGACCCCTCGGAAATGGACAAGCCCAAGACCGAGGACAACGAGGCCGCGGGCGGCGATGACGCTGCCGGTGCCGGGGCGAGCGCGGAGGACGAAGACCCCGACGCCTTTTTCCGCTGCGACAGCGTGAAGCCGTAAATCCGTGACCAAGCTCACCGAACTCACCATCGCCGAAGCGCGCGACGGCTTGGCAAACAAGTCGTTCTCGGCCGACGAGCTGGCGCGCGCGCATGTCGAGGCGATCGAGGCGGCTAACGATGCGCTCAACGCCTTTATCCTCGAGACGCCGGAGCGTGCCCTGGAGATGGCCGCCGCAAGCGACAAGCGGCTCAAGCAAGGGGAGGCGGGCGCGCTCGAAGGCATCCCCCTCGGCATCAAGGATCTGTTCTGTACCAAGGGGGTCCGCACCACCGCCTGTTCGCACATTCTCGATGGCTTCACGCCGACCTATGAATCGACGGTGACGGCTAATCTCTGGGCCGCCGGTGCGGTGATGCTCGGCAAACTCAACAATGACGAGTTCGCCATGGGCTCGTCGAACGAAACGAGCTTTTATGGTCCGGTGGTCAACCCTTGGCAGCGCAAGGGCTCAAACGCCAAGCTGGTGCCGGGTGGCTCATCGGGGGGATCCTCGGCCGCCGTCGCGGCACGGCTCTGCATGGGAGCGACCGCGACCGACACAGGCGGCTCGATCCGTCAGCCTGCCGCCGTGACCGGCACCGTCGGCATCAAGCCGACCTATGGCCGCTGCTCGCGCTGGGGCATTGTGGCGTTCGCCTCTTCGCTCGACCAGGCGGGCCCGATCGCCCGCACGGTCAAGGACGCCGCGATCCTGCTCAAGGTGATGGCGGGCGCCGATCCAAAGGACACGACCAGCGTCGACATGCCGGTGCCGGATTTCGAGGCCGCCGTGGAGCAGGGGGTGAAGGGGCTGACCATTGGTATCCCCAAGGAATATCGCGTGCCCGGCATGGCGCCCGAGATCGAAGCGTTGTGGCAGCAGGGGGTTGCGTGGCTCAAGGACGCCGGCGCCAAGATCAAGGACGTAAGCCTGCCGCACACCAAATACGCGCTGCCCTCTTATTATATTGTCGCGCCGGCCGAAGCCTCCTCCAACCTCGCCCGCTATGACGGTGTGCGTTACGGCTTGCGCGAGAAGGGCTCCGACGTGATTTCCATGTATGAGAACACGCGCGCGGCCGGTTTCGGCGCCGAGGTGAAGCGGCGCATCCTAATCGGCACTTATGTTCTGTCGGCGGGCTATTACGACGCCTATTATCTCAAGGCGCAGAAGGTGCGGACCTTGATCAAGCGCGATTTCGATGCCGCGTTCGAGACGGTCGACGCGATCCTGACGCCGACCACGCCGGGGCCGGCCTTCGCGCTCGGCGAGAAATCGGGAGACCCGCTCGAGATGTATCTCAACGACATCTTCACGGTGACGGTGAACATGGCGGGGCTGCCGGGTCTGTCGGTGCCGGCCGGATTATCCTCCGAAGGGACGCCGCTCGGGCTACAGCTGATCGGCAAGCCGTTCGACGAGGAGACGCTGTTCCGTACCGGGCGCGTGATCGAGGCGGCGGCAGGCCCGCTCGCCAAACCGCATGATTGGTGGAGCAAGGCTGCATGAACGAGATGGCGACAAAGCGTATTCTGGTGTCCTCGGGGAGCGCGTATGAGCCGGTGATCGGCTTCTCGCGTGCGGTGCGGATCGGCAATATCGTCGCCGTGGGCGGCACCACCGCGGGCTCGGCCGGCAAGCCGGTGGCGATCGGCGACCCCGCGGCACAAACCCGTGCGATCCTCGAGATCATCGCCAAGTCGCTCGAGGATGCCGGCGCCAGCCTCAAGGACGTAATCCGCACGCGCACGTATCTGGTGGATATCGCCCATTGGGAGGCGGTTGGTCGCGTGCATGGTGAGTTCTTCGGCGACATTCGCCCGGCGTCGAGCATGCTCGAGGTGTCCGGCTTTATCAGTCCGGACTGGCTGGTCGAGATCGAGGCCGACGCCGTCATATCGAGCTAGAGGATCACGTCATGGCGCCGCGCAAGGCAAAGGATTGCAGCTCTATGGAGGAGGTGAGAGCCGAGATCGACCGTATCGACCAGGCTCTGGTCGATCTGATCGGCGAGCGCTTCTCCTATGTGGATCGCGCCTGGCAGCTCAAGCAGTCGCCGGCCGAAGCGCGTGTGCCGTGGCGCATCCAGCAGGTGATCGACAAAGTGCGCACGCGCGCGGCGGAGCAGGGGCTGCCGCCGGAGCTTGCCGAGGCGCTGTGGCGGCAGATGATCGGCTGGTTCATCCAGTACGAGGAAGAGAAGCTGCAGCAGCAGAATGAGGGCAAGGAGTAGCGGCCGCGATGGACGCTAAGACGGAAAAAGACAACCTCATCGAAGGCGAGACCGGGCCCTGGGAGGTGGTGATCGGCATGGAGGTGCATGCCCAGGTCACCTCCAACGCCAAGCTGTTCTCCGGCGCTTCGACCGAGTTCGGCGGCGAGCCCAATTCGCATGTCAGCCTGGTCGATGCCGCCATGCCCGGCATGTTGCCGGTGATCAACGAGGGTTGCATCGCCCAAGCCATCCGCACCGGCCTCGGACTGAAGGCGAAGATCAATCTGAACTCGATCTTCGACCGGAAGAACTATTTCTATCCCGACCTGCCGCAGGGCTATCAGATCAGCCAGTATAAGAGTCCAATCGTCGGCGAGGGCGAGGTGATCGTCGATCTGCTCAGTGGTGAGCGTGTCACGGTTGGCATCGAGCGGCTACATCTGGAGCAAGACGCCGGCAAGAGCCTGCACGACCAGCACCCGCAATATTCCTATGTCGATCTCAACCGCTCGGGCGTGGCGCTGATGGAGATCGTGTCGAAGCCGGATTTGCGCTCGTCGGAGCAGGCGCGCGCTTACGTGAGCAAGCTCAGGACCATCCTGCGTTATCTCGGCACCTGCGACGGCAACATGGAGCAGGGCTCGCTGCGTGCCGACGTCAACGTGTCGGTGCGCCGGCCGGGCGAGCCCTTAGGCACGCGTTGCGAGATCAAAAACGTCAACTCGATCCGCTTCATCGGCCAAGCCATCGAGCATGAGGCGCGCCGGCAGATCGAGATCATCGAGGACGGCGGGTCGATCCAGCAGGAGACGCGGCTGTTCGACGCCAAGACCGGCGAGACGCGCTCGATGCGCTCGAAGGAAGAGGCGCACGATTATCGCTATTTTCCGGACCCCGATCTCCTGCCGCTCGAGCTGACGCAGGCTTATGTGGACGCGCTCGGACGCGATCTGCCCGAGCTTCCCGACGCCAAGCGCGCGCGCTTCATCGCCGACTACGGCCTGAGCCCGTACGACGCCGACGTACTGATTGCCGAGAAGGAGTCCGCCGATTATTTCGAGGCGGTGGCACGCGGCCGCGACGCCAAGCAGGCGGCGAACTGGGTCGTCAACGAGTTGTTCGGCCGCCTCAACAAGGAAGGCCGCAGCATCGTCGATAGTCCCGTCACCGCCAACCAACTCGGCGGCATTCTCGATCTCATCAAGAACGGCACGATCTCCGGCAAGATCGCCAAGGACGTGTTCGATATCGTCTGGACGGAGGGTGGCGAGCCGAGCGCCATCGTCGAGCAACGTGGGCTGGTGCAGGTCACCGACCTGGGCGCCATCGCGACGGCAGTCGATCAGGCGATCGCCGCCAACCCGGACAAGGCCGAGCAGGCCAAGGCGAAGCCGGCTCTCGCCGGCTGGTTCGTCGGCCAGGTGATGAAGGCGACCGGCGGCAAGGCGAGCCCGCAAGCCGTGAGCGATCTCGTCAAGCAAAAGCTCGGGATCGAATGACCCACGCGATCCGGGTGCATGGCTACGGCGGACCCGACGTCCTCAAATGGGAGGAGGTGAAGGTCGGTGAGCCTGGCCCAGGCGAGGTCAAGATCAAGCAGACGGCGGTCGGGCTGAATTTCATCGACATCTATCAGCGCACCGGTCTCTACCCGCAACCCTCGTTTCCCTTCATCCCGGGCATGGAAGGGGCCGGCGTCGTCACCGCGGTCGGCGAGGGCGTGCGCGACCTCAAAGTGGGCCGCCGGGTCGCTTATGCGGGTCCGGTTGGCGCCTATGCCGAAGAGCGGTTGATCGCAGCCGACCGTGTGGTGAAGATTGCGAACGGGGTCAGCGATGAAACCGCGGCGGCGATCATGCTCAAGGGCATGACGGCGCAATACCTCTTGCGCCGGACCTACAAAGTCGAGCGCGACACGACTCTGTTGTTCCATGCCGCCGCCGGTGGCGTCGGGCTGATCGCCTGCCAGTGGGCGCACGCGCTCGGTGCCACGGTGATCGGCACGGTCGGCTCCGCCGGCAAGGCGCTGATCGCCCGGGCGCATGGCTGCGACCACGTCATCAATATCCGCGAGGAGGACCTGGTCGCCAAGGTCAAGGACTACACCAAGGGCAGAGGCGTCGACGTGGTCTACGACTCGATCGGCAAGGACACGTTTCCCGCCTCGCTCGACTGCCTCAAGCCGCTCGGCATGTGGGTCAGCTTCGGCCAGTCGTCAGGCCCGGTGCCGGAGTTCAAGATCACGCTGCTCACGCAAAAGGGCTCACTGTTCGCCACGCGCCCTTCGATCATCGACTACACGCGATCGCGCAAGGACCTGGTCGCCACGGCGAACGACCTGTTCGAGGTGATTGCCGAAGGCAAGGTGAAGGTCGCGGTCAACCAGACCTATCCGCTGACCGAGGCCGGGCGTGCGCACCATGACCTTGAATCCCGCCTCACCACGGGCTCGACCGTGCTGCTGCCCTAAGCCGTTGGTGCGCCGATCAATCGCAGGTTGTGACGCAAAACCGTCATAAGCCGACCCTAGCGTTGCCCGCGTTTGCCGGGGGGAAGCGATGTCTCATGCGAGAGTTGCAGATCGGGTGACGGGGACGGCGCAGACTCCCTCCTGGCCGTTCAGCCTAGCGGGCGTCATCTCGGTTGGCCTGCTCTACGGCCTGGTCTACGCGGGCATGCGGCTTGCGATCTCGCCCAACCTGCCGCAGGACGATGTCACCTCCAACATTCTCGCCCAGACGCTCGAGCCGGGCTATGTGCTGAAGCAACCGCCGCTTTACGAATGGATGCTGTGGTCGGTGCAGCGGATTACCGGCCCCACGCTGCCGAGCTTCCTCATTCTGAAATATGGGCTGCTCACGGCGACCTTCGCGTTTCTCTATCTCGTCGCGAAGCGGATCTTCACCGATCAACGATGGGCGGCGCTCGCGGCGTTGTCGCCGCTCTTGCTCTACCATATCGGCTGGAACCTGCATGAGGGCGTGACGCAGACCATGGCGCTGATTTGCGCCGTCGCCGCCTCGATGTGGTCGTTCATGCGGATCGCCGAGCGGGGCAGGAGCGTCGACCACGTCCTGTTCGGGGCGATCGTCGGTCTCGGCCTGCTCAGCAAATATAGTTTTGCCGGCTTCCTCGTGGTGCTGCTGGGCGCTGCGCTGTTGCAGCCTGCGTTGCGCGCGCGCCTGCTCGACTGGCGCCTCTTGCTGAGCGTCGGCGCGGCTGCCGTGATCACCGCGCCGTTCGTCGTTTGGCTCATTGCAGGCCGGCGCGATCTCGTCGCGCTGTACGGCTCGGCCATGGCGCCGCTGGCCGAGACGAACCGACTCAAGGCGACCCTGATCGGGCTCGGCAAGGCGATTTATGCGCCGCTGGCTTTTCTGTTTCCGCTCGACCTGATCGTGCTGGTGTTTCCAGGCGTGCTGCGCGAGGGATGGGCGGCGGTCAAACGCGCCGTGAGCCCGCGAACCTTCGTGGGCAGCGAGCCGGATTGGCGGCTGCTTCTCCTTCACATCACCATCGGCGGCTTTATCGTGTTGATCCTTGGCGCGCTGTTGACCGGCGCCACGCATTATCTCGAGCGCTACATGCATCCCTTCTTCCTGCTCACGACCCTATGGCTGATCGGGCTGGTGCAGATGAGCGGCAACCCTTCGCGACGGCTGGCTGTGCTTGCCACGGTGCTCGGCGCCGTCACGCTGATCGTGGTGCCGATCAGGCTGCGCGATGCGTTGCATGCCATGGGTGCCGATTGCAGCAAATGCCGCATGGCCGTTCCCTATGATGGTCTCGCTGCCGCGCTCGAGGCGCACGGCTTCAAGAGCGGTACGTTGATCGCGGCGGATCGCCATGACGCCGGCAATTTGCGCCGCCTGTTCCCCGAGGCGCGGATCGTCAGGGCCGAGCGTCCGGCCTATGCGCCGCCACTCCGCGCGAGCGACCTCACTTCGAAGGTGGCGGTGGTCTGGCGCAAAGGCTCGGAGAGCCGGCTGCCCAAGGAGACCGCGGGCGAGTTCAGCAAGATCGCGGGAACCGTCGCCGTCACGCCCGAGCGCGTGGTGGTTCCCTGGCAGCCTTATCCGCCGGGTACGGCTGAGCGAAACTGGATCTGGGAGATCGTGGTCGCCGATCCGAAGCCATAAAATCGCCGGCCTCGAAATCTGTTTTTGGTTATCGAGGCGTGATGACCCTTGGTCAACAAATCCTTGCAAGGCGCAAAGCTTAACGGACAAGCCGCCGATTAGCGCGCAATGTAAACTAATATTACTGCACGTTATAGATTTAGTGATTTTGCATTAATCACACCCATTCAGAAGTTGTTGAAACTGCTATCCCATGATTACCGCGTTGTTGGGAAAGAAAGACAGAGGGAAATCTTGTCTCTTCACCCGAATATTCGACAGGCTGGTAAATAGGGGGCATTGGGATGGCACGGATGGAGATTTCGGCGGAGCAGATCGAGCTCGGGGCGCAGACGGGTGCGCCGGATGCCCTGTTCGAACTCGGGATGCTTTATGCGACCGGGCGGGACGTGGCGGCAGATCTCGTCGTTGCGCACAAATGGTTCAACCTCGCGGCGGCGCGGGGCAACGAGGAGGCGCGCAACCATCGCATCGATCTGGCCCGCGAAATGTCGGCCGACCAGGTCGCAGAGGCGCAGAAGCTCGCCCGCGAATGGCTGCAAACCCACTAAAGGGCTCGGCGTAAAATCGACTTCGTCATGGCCGGGCTTGCCCGGCCATGATCGTTTCCGTGGCATGAGCAAGCTTGGCCGCAGGGCAGGGGCGGGGGCACTAGCGGATCGGCGTGCCGTCGGCGGACTCGCTGCTGCAATGCCGGAACAACGACATCATGCAGCGATAGGCGCGCTGCATCCGGTTGGGATGCGGCGCATCGAGGCTCGGGTTTGGTGGTGCGGCCTGGGTGGCGACCACGGCGTTCTGCTCCTCGACGCTAAGCGGCTCTCCGGCCGGCAGTGTCTGGTCGCCCGACGACCCGCCGAGCGCGCCGCGCGCGTTGCGCCAACCTTGCCGCGACGCGTTCACCGCGCGGCCGCCAAGCTCGACCAGCGTCTTGGGCGCGTTGCCGTCGCCTTTAGGCTTATCGAACGACTTCTGCTCGTTCTCGATTTTGTCGGTGAGCTTCTTCACGCGCGGGTCAGCCGCCAGATCCTCCGGCATCGGCCCGTCATAGCTGTAGACCTTCTCGACCCCGATGCAGGATGGCGAGTTGCGCTCAGCCGAGCAGGAGGCGTGATGACCTTCCTTGGCGGTGCGTACGACGCAGTAGAGCTTCAGCGCGTCGCTCGCCTTGGCTCCTCCAGCCGCGACCTTGCAAACATAGGTTTGGTCCGGTCCGGTGCAATGGACGCAATAGGCCGCCTCATCGGCAAGAGAGGGCGGCACCACCCAGGCGGTCGCGCTCACGGCAATGGCCGCATGCAGGAGCGGTCGATGGTAAAATTGCCAAACCATGGTGCAGGCGTCCCCCTCACGAATGCCTATAAGTTTAGCACAGGGATTGTGGCGCAAGCGGGCGAAAACCAGGATTTAATGTGCAACTTCGGGGTGCCCGGAGCCGGCCCGTCCTGATCCTTCGCTGGTCTAGCCCCGCGGGGAGCGAGGTTGACCGCCCAGCACCGGATCATTAAGCCTTGCGGGTCCGGAGACGTGGCCGAGAGGCTGAAGGCGGCGGTTTGCTAAACCGTTATACGGTCAAAAGCCGTATCGAGGGTTCGAATCCCTCCGTCTCCGCCAGTTGTTGAGGGCCTATCACGCCGGCGTTGCGCACCGGCGACGGGGTCGCCTGGTCCCTCGTCACAATGCGGCCGCAAGGGGAGGGATGATGACGAGCATGCCGCCGAAGGACGTTTCCCGAGTCGATCCCCGCCTCGATCCCATTTTTCTCGAGAGGGAACGAAATCAATTCGCGGCCCGGGCTCTCGCCTTTCTCATTCTGCTCAATGGCGCCGCGGCGCTCGTCATGTTGGCGATTCTGGCCCACGCGCCGGCGTCGACGGTCGAGCCGAAATTCGCGACCGCGATGTTGTTTTTCGGCGGGGGCGCCATCGCCGCGCTGTTGAGCTCGTTCCTCGCTTACATCAATCGAACCGTGGCCATGGAGGCGCCGCACCGGGCGAGCTTGCGGCGAGGGCTGCTGATCCTCGCCATTGTCGCCGTGATCGGCGCCGGCGCGTCCTTCATAACCGGAATCAACATGGTAGCGACGGCGGCGGCAGAGCGATCGAGCTCCCACCCGAAAGGACCTAAGGAGCAGCCAGGATCGAAGGAGCAGCCGGGACAAAAGGATCAGGAAACGCCGAAGAGCCAAACCACACCCCAAGCGAAGCCGAGCCAGCGGGTGCAGAAGCCGGAGCTGTTTCCGGGATTGATCGAGCTGCGGTGGGATGGCGCCCCGGATCTAAGGCGGTCCGGTGAAGCGCCGCGTGAAGTCGTCCCAGTATTGCCTGAGATCGGCGGTCAACTCGGCCACCTTCTCGCCGACGACGGTCCAGTTCACCATGCGGCCGCCTTGCAGGGGATCCACTCGGGAATCCGCGACATAGGCGCCGCCGATGGTGAGCAGGGCCCCGACGATCATGCCAAAGATAAAACGCATGCCCCCCTCGCTAGAAGCTCCCAATCATAAGCCGCAACGTAGAAAGTTGCTAGGCGCCGTCCGGGAGCAGCCTAGGCAAATCCCTATCCTTTGATCCTGGTCAAGGTGCGCGGGGGCGCGTTGGCCAAGGTGCTGCCAGAACAGGGGATCGACCATGGCAGCAACGCTCGAGCGCGAGGAATGGAAGGCGTTTTCCGACTTTATGGCGCTGGTCGCCTCGGGCTTGTGCGCCTTGGTGGGCTTGATCTTGACCGTGGCGGGCAAGGATCCCGTCATGCGGTTTCACGGCTGTCTTCTGCTCGCCGCCGCAGGTCTCGCCTTCCTTTACATCCTCACCCAGGTCATCGAGAAGGCTGAACCGAAGACCGAAGCCGGCTATTCCGACGGGGTGATCCGCGCAGGCGTGATCGCCACCATCTTCTGGGGGCTGGCCGGCTTCCTGGTGGGCGACATCATCGCCTGGCAACTCGCCTTCCCGGTGCTCAATCTCGATCTGCCCTGGACCAGCTTCGGGCGCTTGCGTCCGCTGCATACGTCGGCCGTGATCTTCGCCTTCGGCGGCAACGCACTGATCGCGAGTTCCTTCTATGTCGTGCAGCGCACTAGCCGCGCGCGGCTTGCGGGACGCTGGTCGCCCTGGTTCGTGTTCTGGGGCTATCAGCTGTTCATCGTGCTGGCGGCGACCGGTTATCTGCTCGGGGTGACCCAGTCGAAGGAATACGCCGAGCCGGAATGGTACGTGGACCTTTGGCTGACCGTCGTCTGGGTGGTCTATTTCCTGGTCTTCGTCGGCACGCTCGCCAAACGCCGCGAGCCGCATATCTATGTGGCGAACTGGTTCTACCTTGCCTTCATCGTCACCGTCGCGATGCTGCACATTGTCAACAATCTGGCAGTGCCGGTCTCGCTGCTCGGCTCGAAGAGCTACGTCATCTATTCCGGCGTGCAGGACGCGATGACGCAGTGGTGGTACGGGCACAACGCGGTCGGCTTCTTCCTCACCGCAGGCTTTCTCGGCATGATGTACTATTTCGTGCCGAAGCGCGCCGAGCGGCCGATCTATTCCTATCGGCTGTCCATCGTGCATTTCTGGTCGCTGATCTTTCTATATATCTGGGCCGGCCCGCATCATCTGCACTACACGGCGTTGCCCGACTGGGCGCAAACGCTCGGCATGACCTTTTCCATCATGCTGTGGATGCCGTCCTGGGGCGGCATGATCAACGGCCTGATGACGCTGTCCGGCGCCTGGGACAAGCTGAGGACCGACCCGGTGATCCGCATGCTGGTCGTGGCGGTCGCTTTTTATGGCATGTCCACGTTCGAGGGGCCGCTGATGAGCATCAAGTCGGTCAATGCGCTGTCGCATTACACCGACTGGACCATCGGGCATGTGCATTCGGGCGCGCTTGGCTGGGTGGCCTTCATCACCTTCGGCGCGGTGTATTGCATGGTGCCGTGGCTGTGGCACCGCAAAGCGCTTTATTCGCAGCGCCTGGTCGAGTGGCATTTCTGGGTCGCGACGCTCGGCATCCTGCTCTACATCACCTCGATGTGGGTCTCGGGCATCCTGCAAGGCCTGATGTGGCGCGCCTACAACTCGCTGGGCTTCCTCGAATACTCCTTCGTCGAGACCGTCGAAGCCATGCATCCCTTCTATGTCATCAGGGCGACCGGCGGCCTGCTGTTTCTGATCGGCGCACTGCTCATGGCGTACAATGTGTGGCGGACCATTCGCGGCGACGAGCCGGTTGACGCAGCCGAGCAGCCGCGCATCGCCGCGGCGCCGGAGTTCCGTCCCGTGGCGGCCGAGTAGGGGAGGCCGCGCGGATGGATTGGTCCAAACATCAAGTCGTCGAGAAGAGCTCGATCCTTCTCCTGCTTGGCATCCTTGTCGTCGTCGCCATCGGCGGCCTGGTCGAGATCGCGCCGCTGTTCTGGTTATCGTCGACGATCGAGAAGGTCTCGGGGATCAGGCCCTACACGCCGCTCGAGCTGGCCGGCCGCGACATCTATGTGCGCGAGGGATGCTATCTCTGCCATAGCCAGATGATCCGCTCACTTCGCGACGAGGTCGAGCGCTACGGCCATTACAGTCTCGCCGCCGAGAGCATGTACGACCATCCGTTTCAGTGGGGCTCGAAGCGTACCGGGCCGGATCTCGCCCGGGTCGGCGGCAAATATTCCGACGAGTGGCATGTGGCGCATATGACCAATCCGCGCGCCATCGTGCCGGAGTTGATCATGCCGGGCTATCCCTTCCTGGAGAAGCGCGCGCTCGATTATGGCGACATCGCCGAGCATATGAAGGTGCTCAGGCTCGAGGGCGTGCCCTATACCGACGAGATGATCGACGACGCCAAGGCCGATCTCGAGCGCCAGGTCGATCCCAATGCCGAGGCCGTCAAGGATTTCCTGGCGCGTTACCCGAAGGCGCAAGTGCGCCAATTCGACGGCGACCCGAGCTATGTCTCTGAGCTCGATGCGCTGATCGCCTATCTGCAAATGCTAGGCACGCTGGTCGACTTCGCGACGTTCGACGCCGCGGGTCCCAATCTGAGGTGAGGACGCCATGACCTACGAGCAAGTAGCATCGATCAGTCAAGTCGGCGCGCTGCTGGGGTTTGTCGCGCTGTTTGTCGGCGTTCTGATCTACGCCTTCTGGCCCGGCAATAAGAAGACCTTCGAGGAAGCGGCGAGGCTGCCTTTGGAGAAGGATCCGGAGCCCGACGAAGAGAAGGACGATTAGGCGCTATGGCCAGACAGAAGCGCGACAGCGCGCCTGAGTCCGAGACGACAGGCCATGAATGGGACGGCATTCACGAGTTGAACAAGCCGTTGCCCAAATGGTGGCTGTGGACGTTCTACGCCACCATCGTATGGGCGATCGGTTATTGGCTGCTGATGCCGGCCTGGCCGCTCGTTGCCAGCTACACCACCGGCTGGCTCGGCTATAGCTCGCGCGAGAGGGTGGCAGAGCAACTCGCGGCGGCGAATGCCGCCAAGGCGGAGTATCGCCAGAAGATCGCCGCAAGCGATCTGGCGGCAATCAATGCCGATCCGGAGTTGCTGCAATTCGCGCTGGCCGGCGGCGAGGCTGCGTTCGGCGACAATTGCGCGCCATGTCATGGCCGTGGCGCTCAAGGCGCCTTCGGCTTTCCGAATTTGCGCGACGATTCCTGGCTGTGGGGTGGTACGCTCGATGCCATCCAGCAGACGGTTCAGCACGGCATCAGGGCGGACGATCCGAAGACGCGCAGCCCCGGCGCGCAGATGCCCGCTTTCGGCAAGAGCGGGATTCTCACCGAGGCGCAGATCGGCGACGTCACGGAATATGTGCTGTCGCTCTCCGGGCACGCCGACGACGAGCAAGCGGTCGATCGCGGCGCCAAGATCTTTGCCGGCACCTGCACGCCCTGTCACGGGGCGGAAGGCAAGGGCAACCCGGCGCTCGGAGCGCCGGATTTGACCGACGAGCTTTGGCTCTATGGGGGAGACAAGGCAACGATTGCCGCGACGTTACGCGGCGGCCGGGGCGGCATGATGCCGGCATGGGGAGCGCGGCTCGATCCGGAGACGATCAAGGAACTCGCCATCTATGTTCACTCCCTTGGCGGGGGCCAGTAGTCGAGGTTTCTGACAATGCCGATCGCAGAGCTGCAACACCGTGCTGAGCTGCTTGGGCGCCCGGGCGGCATTGCCAATTTCGCCGAGGCGGCGCCCGGCGTCGAGCGTAGCGAAGCGCCGACGGTCAGCCATGGCGAAGGCTCGCTCTACGCGGCCCGCACCAAGATCTATCCCAAGCGCGCGCACGGCACCTTTCGCACCATCAAGTGGATCGTCATGGCGGTCACGCTGTCGATCTATTACGCGGTGCCGTGGCTTCGCTGGGACCGCGGTCCTTACCTCCCTGACCAGGCCGTGCTGATTGACTTTCCGTCGCGGCGCTTCTTTTTCTTCTTCCTCGAGATTTGGCCGCAGGAATTCTACTACATCACCGGCCTGCTGGTGCTCGCCGCGCTCGGCCTGTTCCTCGTCACCTCGATCGCCGGGCGCATGTGGTGCGGTTATACCTGCCCGCAGACGGTATGGACCGACCTGATGATCGCGGTCGAACGCTTCTTCCAGGGCGACCGCAATCAGCGCATGCGCCTCGACAAGGCGCCTTGGTCGTTCGAGACGCTATGGCGCAAGAGCGCCACGCATTTGACCTGGCTGTTGATTGCGGTGGCGACTGGCGGTGCCTGGGTGTTCTATTTCGCCGACGCCCCGACGCTTGCGCGCCAGCTCGTCACTTTCGACGCGCCCATGCTGGCCTATGTCTTCGTCGGCATCTTCACCGCCACCACCTACGTGCTCGGCGGCCTCGCCCGCGAGCAGGTCTGCATCTATATGTGTCCGTGGCCGCGCATCCAGGGCGGCATGATCGATCGCGATTCGCTGTTGGTCTCCTATCGGGCGTGGCGCGGCGAGCCGCGCGGCGCGCATAAAGCAGGACAATCCTGGGAGGGCAGGGGAGACTGCATCGATTGCCGGCAATGCATCGCGGTGTGCCCTACCGGCGTCGACATCCGCAACGGCTCGCAGCTCGAATGCATCCAATGCGCACTTTG
Organism: uncultured Alphaproteobacteria bacterium; assembly: GCA_963798815.1. Classification (GTDB taxonomy): domain Bacteria; phylum Pseudomonadota; class Alphaproteobacteria; order Rhizobiales; family Methyloligellaceae; genus Methyloceanibacter. Next base: position 502,890 of record CAWCUW010000002.1, on the reverse strand, counting down.
CATCGATGCTTGCAACGAGATCATGGACAGGGTCGGCAGGCCGCGCGGACTGGTCGCCTACGACACCGTGCGCAATCTGGAGCACACAGGCCCGGAAATCCTTCCGGTACCGTGGATCCGACCTCGCGTCATGCTCTACGCCACGGCGATGGCGATTGTCGGCGTCATCATGCTGACGGCGCTGATGCTTCGAGCGGAGCTGGAGGTGAGTGTGCTGCACGACCGCAATCCGCTCTACGTCAAGCTTTCCGACGGAGGATTGCGCAACGGCTACACCGTGAAAATTCTCAACAAGGCCTATGAGCCGCGCTCGTTCAGACTCGGAGTGAGCGGGCTCGGCGGAGCGACGGTCAGCATCGTCGGTCAGGACAAGCAGGCCGATCCCGTCATCACCGTACCGGCTGACGAGCTCCAGTCGGTGAGGGTCTATGTGACGCTCGACAAGAGCGCGGTTCAGGCGCTTCCCGGCGCATCCACCGAGTTCCCCTTCGTGGTCAGCGGAATCGACGGCACGACCAGCGCCCAGCACGGGACGATCTTCCAGGGACCCGAGCGATGACCGCGCGCACCTCTCCCGCCACCGGCATCGCCGGCCGGCACGTCCTGTGGGGGCTGATCGGATTCTTCGGCGTGATTTTCGCCGTCAACGCAATCTTCGTCTATCTCGCCGAGGAGACCTTCAGCGGCGGCGATACGTCGGATCCCTACCGCAAGGGTCTGAATTACAACGCCACGCTGAGAGCGGCGGAACGGCAGGCCGAACGGGGCTGGCAGACCGATATCGCTTATGATGCCAAGACAGGCCGGCTCGCGCTGAACTTCGTCGACAAAAGCGCCGTGCCGATCACGGGGCTCGGCGTCAATGCCACACTCAGCCGGCCGGTGACCGACAAGGAAGACCGGCGTATCGCCATGGTGGAGACGTCGCCAGGCGTCTATGCCGCCACCGTCGCTCTCGGCCCCGGCCTTTGGGTGCTTTCGGTAGCCTCGCACAAGCCCGGCGCGGGCCACGGGACGGCATATCGGCTCAAGCGGCGCCTGTTCGTCGCCGAGACGCCGTGACCGCGCACGCCCCCGCAGACCGCCTGAGGCAAACGGCAAAAGGCGTCAGTCCGGCCGGGGCGCCGGCCACGCTGACACTCGCCATCGACAACATGCATTGCGGTGGGTGCCTGCGCTCGGTCGAGCGGGCGGCGCTCAAGGTGCCCGGCGTGCGGACGGCGCGCGCCTCGCTGGCGGCCAAGCGGGTCAGCATCGTCTACGACCCAGACCGCGCCGGCGCCGGCGACGTCATCGACGCGTTGAGAGGGGCAGGCTTTGCGGCCGCTTCGATCGAGGCCGCCAAGCAGAACCGAGACGATGCGCGGCAAAATTACCTGCTTCGCCGCGTCGCGGTGGCGGGCTTTGCCGCTATGAACATCATGCTGATCTCGATCGCGGTGTGGTCGGGAGAGGCGAGCGACATGGACCCGGCGCTGGCGAGCGCCTTCCGCTGGGTGTCGGCACTGATCGCGCTGCCAACGGTCGCTTATGCCGGCCAGCCCTTCTTCAGCTCGGCGCTGGGTGCGCTGAAGGGCCGGCGCCTCAACATGGATGTGCCGATCTCGCTTGCAATATTGCTCGCGACCGGAATGAGCCTCTATCAGACGCTGCGGGGCGGCCAGCAGGTTTATTTCGATGCCGCCGTCTCACTGCTGTTCTTCTTGCTGATCGGTCGCTTCCTCGACGAGACCTTGCGCGTGCGCGCCCGCGGCGAAGCGCAGAATCTCGTCAGCTTACAGAGCGGCATGGCCACCGTCATCGAGCCCGGCGGCGCGCAGCTCCAGGTGCCGGCGCATGCGCTTCGCCCCGGCGATCGCCTGCTCGTTTCGACTGGCGAGAGGGTTGGCGCCGACGGTGTGGTGCTGGAAGGAACGGGACAGGTCGATCAAAGCCTGATTACCGGCGAGACGGCGCCGCTGACGGTGAGCGCGGGACAGGAGGTCTATGCCGGCACGCTCAATCTGACGCGGCCGCTGCACATCGAGGTGCGTGCCGCCGACAGCGCAACGCTGCTTGCCGAGATCGGTCGGCTGATGCTGGCGGCCGAGCAGGGCAAGGCGCGCTATCGCCGGCTCGCCGATCGCGCGGCCGCGATCTATGCACCGGCCGTGCACGGCCTGGGGCTCGCCACCTTCCTCGGCTGGCTGCTCGTGGGCGCCTCATGGCAAACCGCGCTGACCTACGCCATCGCCGTGTTGATCATCACCTGCCCTTGTGCGCTCGCGCTTGCGGTGCCTGCCGTGCAGATCGCCGCCGCGAGCCGGCTGTTTCGCCGCAGGATTCTCGTCAAGGCCGCGGACGGGCTCGAGCGCATCGCCGAGACCGACATGGTCGTGTTCGACAAGACCGGGACGCTGACCCTTGGGCGCCCGCAACTTATTGAGGATGAACGCATTTCCGACCAGGCCCTGTCGGCCGCCGCCGGACTCGCTTGCGCCAGCAAGCATCCTTACGCGCGCGCGATCGTCGTCGCCGCGGAACAGCGGTTGGGGCGCGTGGTGCCCGCATCGGGGGTCGAGGAGGTTCCCGGCCACGGTCTGAAGCGAACTTTAGGGCCAGGCGAAGAGCGGATCGGCTCCGCCGCGTGGTGCGGCGTCGAAAGCGGCGGGGAGGAAAGCGAGGTTTGGTACACGCGCGACTCGCAGGCGCCGGTTCGCTTCCGTTTCGTTGACCGCGTGCGCAGCGATGCCGGCGACGTGGTCGCGGCGTTGAAGCGCCTCGGCTACCGGCTTGCCCTCCTCTCGGGGGATCGGGTTGCCGTGGTGGAGAGGATCGCGCGCGAGGTCGGCATCGAGACTTGGCGGGCCGAGCTGAAGCCTGCCGACAAGATTGCCTGGCTCGATCAGCGCGCGGCGGAGGGACGCAAGGTGCTGATGATCGGCGATGGACTGAACGATGCACCCGCGCTCGCCGCGGCGCATGCCTCGATGTCGCCCGCGAGCGCCGCCGATCTCAGCCAGCGCGCGGCGGACTTCGTTTTTCAGGGGGAGACGCTTGCGCCGATCCTCGACGCCATCTCCACCGCCAAGCAGGCGCGGTCGATGGCGTTGCAGAATTTCGTTGTGGCCTTGGTCTATAATGTCATTTGCGTGCCGCTCGCCATGGCGGGCATGGTCACCCCGCTGATTGCTGCCATCGCCATGTCGACCTCATCGATCCTGGTCACGGCCAATGCGGCGCGCCTGGCGGGGAGGGCGGCTCCATGACGGCGCTCGCCTGGCTGGTGCCTGCGGCGCTGCTGCTCGGCGCTCTCGGCCTCGCCGCGTTCATGTGGGCGCTCCGCTCGGGCCAATTCGAAGATCTCGAAGGCGCCGCCTATCGCGCGCTCGAGGACGATCCCCCCGAAGATGGCGACCTCGGCGAGAAATGAGAGGGCTCGGGGACATCGACTATGTCCTGGCCAAGCTTGCCTTCATGCGCGCGGAGCGCATCTGGCCGAACGGACTGCGCTATCTGTGGACCGACGCTTTCGGTCTCGTCTTGCTTGTCTCGCTCTATGAGGCGCTGAACGAGCAGCGCTTTCTTGACGAGGCCGTGCGGCTCGTGGCCGAGGTCGAGCGCGTGCTCGGGCGCAAGCGCGGCATTCGCATCGGTGAAGAGCCCGATCGCGACGGCCAATATTTCCATTACCTCGCCATGTGGCTGTTTGCCTTATCGGTGCTTGGGCGTTACGAGCCGTCTTATCGGGAGAAGGGCGTCGCGTTGGCACGTGACATTCACGGTCCTTTTGTGGTGCCCGGCCGCGGCGTGATGTGGAAGATGAAGGAGGATTTGAGCGGGCCTTACCCTGGCTACGGCTTCGGTGCGCTCGATGCCTTCGACGGCTATGTCTCCTACCGGCTGCTCGACGAGAAGCGTCTGGCGCAGGAGATCGACGAGATGCGGGCGATCATCGACCGGACCGCGGGCGAGCTTGTCATCACCCAGGATCTCGGACTCGGCATGATGCTGTGGATGACGCAGTTCTTCCCCGAGGAGTGGTGGGCCGCGCTGCAAAGGCAGCGGTCGCTCGCGGTGCTCGACCGCCTGTGGATTGAGGAGGGCTATTTCGCGCGCGAGCCTTATCTGCCCGAGATGCGCTTCGCCTTCACCAATTACGGCGTCTCGGTGGGATTGCAGGCGGTGGGCGCCATGGCGGATCGCGTACAGCGCCTCAACGCCTATTTCGAGACCTATCGCTCGGGCGACGAGTACGACCGCGCCGCCATCACCCATGTGATGGCTTGCAACTCGCATTTTCCGGGATTGCTGCTCACGCCCTGAGTTTCCTCATTGCGACGGGAGGCGCTCCCGGAAACTACGCGCTGGCGGCAAGCGGCGGCGAGGGGCGCCCGGCCTGCTGTATCGGCAGAGGCTCGAGCGCCGCTTCGATGGCGTCGTCGACATTGGCGAGCCAGACGAAGCGCACGGCGTTGCGCGCCGTCTCCGGCACGTCCTCGAAGTCCTTCTTGTTGCGCTCGGGCAGCATCACCGTGGTGATGCCGGCGCGCACCGCCGCCAGCACCTTGTTCTTGACGCCGCCGATCGGCAACACCAGCCCACGCAGCGAGATCTCGCCGGTCATGGCCGTGTCGCTCCTCGCCGTGCGGCCGGTGAGCAGCGAGGCGAGCGCGATGAACATGGCGACGCCGGCGCTCGGTCCGTCCTTGGGGATGGCGCCGGCCGGCACGTGGATATGGATGTCCGACTTCTCGAACAGGCCGGGATCGACGCCGAGCGTTGACGCGCGCGCCTTGGCCAGGCTGAGCGCGGCTTGCGCGCTCTCCTTCATGACGTCGCCGAGCTGACCGGTCAGGATCAGCCTGCCGCTGCCCGGCACGCGCGCGGCCTCGACAAAGAGGATGTCACCGCCGGTCGGGGTCCAGGCAAGTCCGGTCGCCACGCCGGGCACACTCGTGCGCATCGCCACTTCGCTGTCGAAACGCCGTGCGCCCAGGATGGCGTGCAGCTGATCGACGCCGATGCGCACGCGCTCGGTGTTGCCCTCGGCGATGTTCATGGCGACGCGATGCAGAATCGCGCCGAGCTCGCGCTCGAGATTGCGCACGCCGGCCTCGCGGGTGTAGTCGCGAATGATGGCGCGAATCGCGTCCTCCTCGACCTCGGCCTGTTCGGAGGTGAGTCCGGTGGCTGAAAGTTGGCGCGGCAGCAGATAGCGCTTGGCGATCTCCACCTTCTCGTCCTCGGTGTAGCCGGGAAGCTCGATCACCTCCATGCGGTCGCGCAACGGCCCGGGAATCTGGTCGAGCACGTTGGCCGTGCCGATGAACATCACCCGCGACAGATCGAACGGCACCGCGAGATAGTTGTCGCGGAACGTGGCGTTCTGCTCGGGATCGAGCACTTCGAGCAGGGCGGCCGACGGGTCGCCGTGGAAGCTCTGTCCGAGCTTGTCCATTTCGTCGAGCATCATCACGGGATTGCGCGTGCCGGCTTTGCGGATCGACTGGATCACGTTGCCGGGCAGCGCCCCGATATAGGTCCGCCGATGGCCTCTGATCTCGGCCTCGTCATGCACGCCGCCGAGCGACAGCCGGACGAATTTTCGGCCCATGGCGCGGGCGATCGACTGGCCAAGCGAGGTCTTGCCGACGCCCGGAGGGCCGACGAAACACAGGATCGGGCTCTTGCCCTCGGGCTTCAGCTTGCGCACCGCGAGATATTCGAGGATGCGCTGCTTGACCTTGGGCAGGCCGTAATGGTCCTCGTCGAGGATGCGCCGCGCCTCGGCAATGTCGATGCGGTCCTCCGAGGCCTGCGACCAGGGAAGCTCGATCAGCCAATCGAGATAGGAGCGGATCATGCCGTACTCGGCCGACGCCTCGGGCATGCGCTCGAGCCGCTTCAGCTCCTTCAGCGCCTGCTTCTCGGCCTCTTCCGGCATGCCGGCCTTCTCCACCGACTCGCGCAATTCGGCGATCTCGGCCTGGCCCTCGTCGCCTTCGCCCAGCTCCTTCTGAATCTGGCGAAGCTGCTCGCGCAGGATGTGCTCGCGCTGACGCCCGGCGAGCGATTCTTGCGTTTGCTCGCCGATCTGCTTCGACAGGCGCAGCACCTCGATCTGCTGCGCCAGATAGCGCAGCAGCTTGTCGAGCCGCTCGGCGATGTCGAAGGTCTCCAGCAGGTCCTGCTTCTCGGCCGGCGTCAGGTCGGAGACGTTGGCGATGAAATCGGCAAGCTGCGACGGCGACTGCATCTGCTCGATCGCGCCGGCGATCTCGGTCGGCACGTTGGGCAACAGCGAGATGGCCTCGCGCGCCCGCTCCTTCAGCTGATGCATGCGCGCGGCGATTTCGGTGGAATAGACTTCCGCCTCGCCGACCTCGTCGATCCGCGCCACGAGATAAGGATAGCCGGGCAGGAATTCGAGCACGCGGAAGCGCCGCGTGCCGCGGGCGACCAAATGATGGTTGCCGTCGGGCGCGGTCACATAGCGCAGGATCTCGGCGACGGTGCCGACGCGATGCAGATGCTCAGGGCCGGGCGCATCGACCGAGGCGTCGCTCTGCAGCAGCACCCCGACGGGCTTGTCGGCCTGCGCGGCGGCTTGCGCGCCGGCGATCGATTGCGGACGGCCGAGCGTGAGCGGCGCGACGATGCCGGGAAACAGCACGGCATTGCGGGTCGGCAGCAGGATGATGGCGCCTTCGGGCAGGTCGAGCTGCGGCGCGTTCCCGCCCGCGGCTTGCGGCGCGGCGGCGTGCGCTTGGCTCGCAGGCGCCTGAGGCGCCTCGACCGATTGCGGCGTGAACTGTTCGGTATCGTTCATGACTTTGGACCAGACTTTCGGCGACGACTTACAGCTTGGCGAAAGTGAGCACGAGACAGCCATTGGCCAACTCCCGCTCGGAAAGGCGCAAGCGCGGCGACAGGGCGATGCGCCGCTCGAAGCGCCCGTAAGGGATCTCCAATCTCACAATATTGGCATTCCGGCCCTTGGTTGGGAGGGGACGGAGCCCGGCGATGATCAGCGTCGGCCCTTCGATCTCGACCCGCACCGCCTCGGGCGCCACGCCGGGCAACGCGGCGATGATCCAGAGTTGCCGCTCGGTCTCGAACACGTCGACCGGCGGTTCCCAGCGCGCGGCGCGCGCGCCCGGCGAGGGCTCGAAGAATTGGCGGTGCAGCGCTTCCGCCTGCTTGAGCATGGCGCAGGCTTCGGCCCACATCTGGTTTTTCGGGTCACGCATCACAAGCACCTCGGCAAGCCAGCGCTCGATCCTAGCGCCAAGCTCATCAGGCGCAACATGACGAGGCTCAAGAAATCGACGGCAATTTGAGTGAAAACGGGAAGGGGACGCCTAATATTGGTGGCCGCCAGCGCCCTGACAAGGGGCGGGGAGGCGAGAGGAGCGTGAGTTCGGACGGTGCGGCGATTGGGGAGGAGGCTACGTCCAGGCACGCCGAAAGTTCACTGCTTGACGCCGCCGAAGATGCCGGTCGCTTGCCAGGTTGAGTTGCCCATCCCCGAAATTGCCGATCACGCCTCCCGGAGTCTCCGCTGGCAGACCACTCGGCAATACTGTCGGCTCCGACGAACGAGCCGTTGGTCGCTCCAACAAGGCCGCCGGCGCCAGTCAACGCACCGGCAAACTGGGCCCTACCCGGCGCCAGCATTGTGCCGCCGAAATCCTTGCCGTCGAAGTCAGTAATGTCCAGACGGCCGGACCGCGTGCCGAAGTTCCAACTCATGTCGAGATCGCCAGTCGCCGTATATTGCTGCCCATTGATTGTGGACACGGTGCCGATGGCGTCGCCCGCATAGGTGGCCGTACCTCGGTCTTCGGCATCTGGTCTTTGGTTGCGACGTCGCCGGTAATCCACCAGCCAAGCTGAACATCCTTGGTCGTGGACTGTTGGTTGTGGTCCTTGGACGTGACCCTGGTGCCCCAAGCACCCCAATGTCAGGAAAGTCGCATTCCTGGCAGAATCCTTTCGCTGCTTTCCTTGTTGCACTTCGTCAGGATTCTGCGGATCTGTCTTGGGGAACAGCACCTCGTTGGCGCCGATCGCATCGGCGCTGACAATATAGCTCTGCACGGTCGGACTATCATCGACGTGGGTTTTCAGGTCGGGTAGTTGAATGCCGAAGGGTCCGCGTCTTGTGCCCCAATACTGATCTGAGACGCTCGACCCGCTGGCTGCCTCCACTGCGGCGAAGATATTGTCGTCGATGAAGGCTGAGCGACCTAAGCCGCCGAATTCAAGTTTATAGCGCGGGTTGAGCAATGCATTTGCGTTCTGCGTCGCAATAGCAGCGATGACCGTTGCCACTGACAGATCGACCTGCCCGACATTGAGAGAGGCGGTCAGCGTATTGGAGACGGCATCGAGAGATAAAGTGACGTCGCCCGGCGACACGTTTAGAAGCGTCGTGACTTTGTCGCTGCCGGCTTGCTGCGCTAGGCCCGCCGCGTAGCCATGGAACACGTCGGTGTTCTGATCCAGGGGCCCTTCGATTGGCGTCCCACCGATTCCGACATGATAAGTGGCGCCCGCATGGTTCTCGCCGTCCGGGTTCAGCGGGGTGTCCAGGCCGATATTGTGCGTGCCGGTCGAGTTGAGCCCGATCACCAAATTGGGATTGTCCGAGCCCATGAAGTGCGAGGAGGTCTGGCCATCGCCCGTTGGATCTGGCCCGGCTAGGCTGGCGATGTCCCAGAGAAGCTAAAGGTCTGCTGGTTCTCCTGGCCGACGATCGACCCGCCGCGCCTCACGCCCGTCACGCCGGTCACGGGATCCCACTCTCCAAGTGCGATGTTGATGAAGGATTCTGGTGCTTGTTGGGGTCGGTTCCGACAAAGAAGTTCGTCTGCAACCAGACGGCGTGGCTCGGATCGTTCTCGCTGCCGCTGTCCTTCTCCAGCAGCATCAATGGTGAAACAAATCCATCGCCCTCAGTGGTTGGAGAGGAATTGTTCGAGGCAAAAGGACCGAACGCCTCCTGCTGTGAAACGTCCTGGGCAAGCTGGAACGTGTAAAGCTTGCCACTCGGCGCGGCGAAATTATAGCCCTTGCCGGCAAAGATCAGCAGCGGGTCGGCACTGGGGCCGCTGTCGGGGTTGCCCTCATCGGAGGTGCCGATGAGTTGATAGGCGAAGAAGTCCTTCTTGAAAAATGCCAAGCCCTCATACGTCATCGTCTCTCCGGCTTGGGTGACGGTGGCGTTCTGCTCGGGGCCGATGGCGCAGATACCGTCCACGCAGTCGAGTGTGCCGGGAAAGTCAACGGTAACGTCTGGAACGGGGTGGGTCTCGATTTGGGTGCATTCGGGTGACGTGCAGCTCGAATTCGGTCAGGCCTGTGATCGTCGCGGTGAAGCGGTCGCCGACGATATCGAAAGTCCAGATGAAGTCGTCGCCGGTCGCATTCGGGTCGCCGCCAAGGATGCCGTCGGTCTCGTCGGTCGTGTGGCCATACGCCGTAAATGTGCCCGGGTTTGTCAAAACCCGCACGTTGACGGGTATCGGCACGGGATCCGGATCGGGCGGCGGCGTGTCGGGGGGCGGCGCGCCAGTACCGGCAGGCGTCTCGGTGGTCTCGTCCTCTTGCAGCGTGTCGTTGATCTGCGTCGCGGTCGCTTCGGAGATCAGGTCTTGCAGATTTAGCGTCTCGACCTGACCGATCTTGTTACCTGCCTGAGAGGTGGTGTCGCCCGGCGTGCCAGTACCGCCCGTGTTGCCGTTGGAGAGCGCGGACATGACGACGTTGATGTCTTCCGGACGCGTCGGTCTGATGGTCGGCGTGCCGCTCGTGGTGTCGATGGTGTAGCCCGGCTCGTAGACGGTGTAGGTCTTGCCGTTATTGCCCTTGAAGGTCATGGCGGTGCCATAGAGGAAAGAGGCGACGACCTTTGGGCCATTGACCTTGCATCTGGAACATGCCGCCGCGAATGGCGAGCGCGCCGGCCGGCGTCTTCACCGTAACGCCGTCCTCGTTCTTCGAGATCTTGCCGCCGACGAAGCGCATCACGCCCTTGGAGAAGGAGGCGACCATCTGCCCGGTCTGTTTCTTCGGGTCGTAGACGAATTTGTCGATGACGAGGTCCGAGCCCGGGCCGACGGTAAAGGTCGAGCCGTCGACGAGCAGCACCTGCACCAATCCGCTCGTCGTGGTGTTGATGCGCTCGTTGAAGAAGATCGATTTGCCGATATTGAGCTGGCTCTGCGGCGATCCGGAGAGGCTGGAGAAGGCGTCGGGATTGACGGCCGCCGCCACGCCGACCTTGTCGGCCTCGGCGGGACCGGTCGATGCGGCAAGGCCAAGCGACAGGCACAGCAGCGCCCCGGCGCTCGCGCCCCACAGCCGGCCGTTAGGCCTCGGTGACAGTGCCCCCATGATGATCCCTCAGAACCTCTTCTGCACCCCGAGAAGAGCCGTCAAATCGTTGTACTTCCTTATATCATAATTCGAGTCCTGGTCACGATACTCGACCTGGGGCACCAGAGCCCAGGTTTCCGCCACCGGCAGCACCAGCGCGCCGCGGGTCCAGAACACGAGGTCGGATTCCGGGTCGACCGGATTGATGGTCGGATCGGGGTCGTCGTAATCGCGCTTGATCACGCCGCCGCCCGCCTGGAAGGTCCAGGGATAGCGCCCCTGCCAGAGCGGATTGTCGAAGGTCCAGGCAAAGCCCATCGAGTAGGCGATTTCCCAATCCTTGTAGTACCCGACCTCGGCGTTCTCGCGCTGGGCATAGCCTTGCGAGGTCACCACGAAGGCCGGCGTGAAATAATAGGAATAGGTCGCGCCGGCGCGGGTTTGCTCGCCGGTGCGCAGCGAGTTGAACGGGAGGTTTGACGAGTTCTGGAAATCGCGCCAGCGCGTTTCGATCCGTGCATCGAGGACGCCTTGCGCGGCGGCAAAGCTCAACAGGCGAAAGCCGGCGCCTGGCGCGTTGAAATACGGCTTGTAGCCGAGATCGGAGAAGTCGCCGATGGCGTAGAGATAGGTGCGGGTCTTGTCCAGGTTCCAGCGCTTCATGTTGAAGCTCGGGCCAAGCGTGAGCTCGACGAAGTCGAGGTCGATATCATTGAGCTCCTTGTCGAAATAGGCGGTGCCGTAATACAGCGCGTCGAACTCGATGCGGTCGCCCTGCCGCTTCAGGTCCCAGCCATAATGCAGGGTGGCGATGTTGAGCGCGCTCCATCCCTCGCGGCCGACCGATTGTTGGTCGAGGGTGAAGTCGATGCCGTTCAGCGTGACGCTCTGCGTGCCGGGACCGGCATTGGCGTTGCTCTCCCAGCGGATCGCCGAGAAGATCGATGCGGAGAAGGCCGGCGGGTCGGCGGCAAGCGCGAGCTGCGACAGATAGAGGCGAACCTGCGCGGCGACCGAGGGCGGCACGCTCGGATTGGCGAGCGCCTGCGCGAAATAGGCACGCGCCACTTCATAGGAGCCGAGCTTGTAATAGAGGATGCCGAGCTCGAGCTGGAGGCGCGGCGTGTTCGGCGCGTAGATCAGCATGCGCTCCAGGGTCGACACGGCGGCCTCATAATCGCCGACTTGCGACGAGAGCGTTGCATATTCGAAGGCGAGATCGAGATCGTTCGGGCGGGCAAGCATCTGCTTGAGCAGGGACTCGCGACGCGCCTCGACATCGGGCGGCCCGAGGCGCTGCACCTGGACGGTCGTATCGCCGGCAATAGCGGGCGCGGCCCCGCCCATGGCGAGACCGGCAATCGCGATGGCGACCGCCCACTTGGTCCACCCCAGCATCACGTGACCGCTCGGCCTTTCCGAGAGGGCGCTTGCAGGCTGATTCCCGCTTTAACCACCCCGTCCCAGAAAAACTTAGCCCAGTTAACCTTTAGGCAGCAAGCGTCGTGGCGGGTTTCTTTAGTATTTTCAAAGACTTTGTGGCCAGATGGGCACGCGAATCTCGTGTTATGGTTAATGCATGGCGGCCTCCCAGTCCCTGCAAGCGAACGTGCTGGAATTCCTGGGAAAGCCAGAGGCGTACCCGGCGCCGCCGGCAACCGTAGAGCGCATCGAGACCCACGCTTCGGTGGTTTTTCTGGCCGGCCCCTTTGCCTACAAGGTGAAACGGGCGGTCAAATACCCTTTTCTCGACTTTTCGACGCTGGCGAGGCGGCACGCGGCGTGCCGCAACGAGCTCCGCGTCAATGCGCGCACCGCGCCTCAGCTTTATCTTGAAGTCGTACCCGTAACTCTCGACCAAGGCGGCGCCTTCCGGCTTGGCGGCGAGGGGACGCCAGTCGAATGGGTGCTTCGCATGCACCGCTTCGACCAGGCGATGCTGTATGACCGCATGGCAAGCGAAGGGCGACTCGCCTTGGCCGCGATGCCGCGCTTGGCCGCGGCGATCGAGGTGTTCCACGCATCCGCCGACCGGGTGCTGTCGCCGGAGCAGGCGGTGACCCCGCTGGTCGAGGTGCTGCGCGACAACGAGGCGGAGTTCGCCGCCAATGCGGATGTGCTGCCGCGCGAGTCGGCGATCGAGCTTGCGCGCGCAAGCCGCGACAGGCTCGCCGTGCTTGCGCCCTTGCTCGAGGCGCGGGCGAGGGGAGGCTATCTGCGTCACTGCCACGGCGATCTGCATCTGCGCAACATCGTCGAGATCGACGGCGCGCCAGTCCTGTTCGACGCGATCGAATTCGACGACCGGCTCGCCACGATCGATGTGCTCTACGATCTCGCCTTTCTGCTGATGGATCTCGGCAAGCGCGGATTGGGGGCGCATGCCAATGCCGTGCTCAATGCTTATCTCGATGCGGGAGGCGGCACGGGCAATCTCATCGGGCTCGCCGCGCTCCCGCTGTTCCTCGCCATGCGCGCAACCATCAGGGCGAAGGTAGAAATGCTGCGCGCGCGCATGGCGGCGCGCTCCCAAACCGAGGCGGTGCGCGACGAAGCGCGCGCTTATTTCGCGCTGGCGCAACAGTTCCTTACGCCGACCGTGCCGCGCCTCGTCGCCGTCGGCGGATTGTCGGGTACGGGCAAATCCGCCGTCGCGCGCGCGATTGCGCCTGCGCTCGGCGCCTTCCCCGGAGCCGTCATTGTGCGCAGCGATGTCGAGCGCAAACGCCTGTTCGGCGTGGCGCCCGAGCAGAGGCTGCCGTCTTCCGCATATGCGCCGGAGGTCTCCGACCAGGTCTACGCCATGAGCCGCAAGCGCGCGATGATGGCGCTGTTCGGCGGGCAGGCGGTGATCGTCGATGCCGTGCAGGCGAAGCCAAAGGAGCGCGAGGCGTTGGCCGGGCTTGCGGCCCGGCTCGGCGTCCCCTTCACTGGGCTTTGGCTCGAAGCCCCGGCCAAGCTCATGCGGGAGAGGGTGGCGGCGCGCAGCGGCGATGTCTCCGACGCGACGCCCTCCGTGGTCGATGAGCAGCTTGGCTACGACATCGGCGCGCAGGGCTTCACAATGATTGACGCAAGCCGCTCGCTCGATCAGGTCGCAGCGGACTGCCTCAAGCGCATCCAGACGGCCTGATTCATCGTTTGCTAACCCTCTCTGGCGGAGAGTCGCGGACGCGCCGGCTGCGATCGATCTCGCGCGCCTTGCCGAGCTCTTCCGGCGCTTCCACTAAGCCCTTGCGGGGGGCGGGACGTTGCGTTTTGTGAGTCAGCTCAGGCTCGCGCGTCGTGCGGGCGGGCTAAGTGTTGATGCGGGTGCCTCGATCCCCGCTCGCTTTGCCGTGCCTCTTTTGCTGGTCGCCGGGTTTTGCCTTGGCCTTTCCGCATGTGGTTCAGGCAACAATGAACGGCTTGGCGAGCGCGTGGTGCCGCTCGGCCAACCGGTGCCGAAGGGCGGCGGCGTCTACCAAATCGGCAAGCCTTATCAAGTCGGCGACCTCACCTATACGCCGCGGGAAGACCCGGGCTACGATCGCGTCGGCAACGCATCTTGGTATGGCGAGATGTTTCATGGGCGCCGCACGGCCAATGGCGAAATCTACGATATGGACAGTCTCTCCGCGGCACATCCCACGCTGCCGCTGCCGGTCTATGCGCGGGTGACCAATCTCAACAATGGCCGCACCATCGTGGTTCGCATCAACGATCGCGGGCCATATGCGCGCGACCGCATCATCGATCTGTCGCGGCGCTCGGCCGAACTGCTCGGCTTCCGCAATAACGGCACCGCGACGGTGCGGGTGAAATATCTCGGCCGCGCGCCGTTGAACGGCGACGACAGCTATGAACGGAAATATCTCGCGAACCAAAGCTGGATGCGAGTGGCGGGTAACGGCAAAGCGTCGAGGGGGGACACGCTCGCGGTAAGCAGCATGTTGCCCGCCGAAAATCCAGAGAACTTGGCGCGCCCCTGGCAACAGGCCGCGCAGCGAGAGACGTCGGCGCCAGACCAGGCCTCGCCAGCCGAAGTCGCCGCGCAGAGTTGGAAGGCAACCACCAAGGCGGCCGCTGCTCCCGCGCCGGCGGTCGCGCCACCGGCCAGGACCGCCGCGCTGCCGCCTCAATCCACCGGGTCCATTGCGCCCGCGTCGAAACCCAAGGCGCAAACGTCCGGGGCCGTCATCCAAGCCGGCTCTTTCAAGAACAAGGAGAACGCCGACAGAGCGCGCACGACACTCGCCGCGCTCGGGGCCATCGACGTCACGCCGATCGATGTCGGCGGAAACGTCTATTACCGCGTGCGGGTCGACCTCTTTTCCACCGCAGCCGATACCAAGGTGGCTCTCGCCAAGGTCAAGAGCGCCGGATTTCAGGGCGCAAAGATCGTCAGCGGCAACTAGGCGCGCGCTTTCCGGCTACCGGGTTGATTTTTGACCCAGAGAGCTTGATATTTGCTGGAGGTCGGCCGCTAGGGAGCGGCCGTGACATTCCACTTCACTCTGGCCGGTCACCCTCGTGTACGCCTCGCGCCTTGACAGATGGATCAAGCTCGCCGCGGTCGGCGCCATTCTCGCTTTTGGCGTCGGCTCGGTCACGGTGTTCGCGCGCGCCGCGCCGACACCGCCCGGCTCGTTCGAGACCAAGGCGAAGCACGCTCTGCTGATGGATGCCGACGCCAATCTCGTGCTGTTCGAGAAGGATGCCGATACGCTCGCCCCGCCCGCCAGCATGAGCAAGCTGATGACGCTGGCCATCGTGTTCCGCGAACTGAAAGCGGGGCGGCTCAAGCTCGAGGATCAGTTCAAGGTGACCGAGCATGCCTGGCGGACCGGTGGAGCGCCGTCGGGCGGGTCGGCGATGTTCGCCCCGCTCAACACGATGGTGACGGTCAGCGACCTGATCCAGGGCATCACCGTTCAGTCGGGCAACGACGCCGCCATCATTCTCGCCGAGGGGATCGCCGGCACGGAAGAAGCCTTTGCCAAACAGATGACGGAGTATTCGCGCACGATCGGGCTCGAGAAGTCGACCTTCGTCAACGCAACGGGTTTGCCGGCCGAGGGTCATCTGATGACGGCGCGCGATCTCGCGACGCTTGCCCGCCATCTCATCTACACCTATCCCGAGTACTATCATTTCTTCGGCGAGAAGGAGTTCAAGTACCGCGACAAGTTCGTGTTCCATAACCGCAATCCGCTCATCTCGCTGGATATCGGCGTCGACGGGCTGAAGACCGGTTACATCAAAGAGTCCGGATACGGGCTGGTGGCCAGTGCCAAGCGCGGCGACCAGCGGCTACTGCTCGTGGTCAGCGGGCTCGATTCGGCGAAGGACCGCGAGGCCGAGGCGCGGAAGATGCTCGAATGGGGCTTCAAGAGCTTCAAGCCGTTCCGCCTGTTCGACCAAGGGCAGAAAGTCAGCGACGCTCTGGTGTGGGGCGGTACGCAGCATTACGTGCCGCTGGTCGGCAACGGCGACATCAACATCATCCTGCCCACGACCGCGACCGGTAAGGTCAATGCGTCAATCCTGTATAATGGCCCGATCAAGGCTCCCATCCGCAAGGGCGACCAGGTGGCGGTGCTGCGCGTGACATCGACCGACTCGCAAGCAACCAACGACATTCCGCTTTATGCCGGCGACGACATCGGCCAGAGCAATTTCGCGATGCGCGGGTTGGATTTGCTGCTGGTGCTGGCGTTCGGCTGGCTGCTATAGCCGGCAAAAGCGATGCAACTCCACAATCCCGATACGGGCAGATTCATCACCTTCGAAGGCGGCGAGGGGTCCGGCAAGTCGACGCAAGCCGGCATTCTCGCTAATCGCTTGGCGCGTGCCGGACGCAAAGTATTCTCCACGCGCGAACCCGGTGGAACGCCGGCGGCGGAAGAGATCCGCGAGGCGCTGCTGACCGGCAGCGTCTGGCAGTTCGGTCCGTTTGCCGAGGCTTTGATGTTCGCGGTGGCGCGCGCCGACCATATCGAGCAGGCGATCGGGCAGGCGTTGCACGAAGGCAAATGGGTGGTGTGCGACCGCTTTCTCGATTCGACCCGCGCCTATCAAGGGGCGACGGCCGGCGTGCCGCGCGGGTTGATCAACGCCTTGGAGCGGCTCACCACCGGCGGGCTGTTGCCCGATATCACCTTCATTCTCGACATTCCCCCCGATGAGGGGCTGGCGCGGGCCGCCGAGCGGCGCAGCGGAAGCGTGCCCGATCGCTTCGAGAACCAGGAACTCATGCTGCATGAGCGTGTGCGCCGGGCCTTCCTCGATATCGCCGAGGAGGAGCCGGATCGCTGTATCGTGGTCGATGCGAGCCAGCCCGAGGCCATGGTGGCCGAGGATGTGTGGGAAGCGGTCCTCCAGCGCTTGAGCCCATGAGCATGGCGGCTGAGCGAGCACGCGCCGCGGCGCTCGCAGAGCCCGACCGGCTCGAAGGCTTTTCCGCGCCGCGCGAGGTCGATCGTCTGTTCGGACATGAGGCGGCGCGCGGCGAGTTCGCCGACGCGGTCGCCAGCGGCCGGATGCACCACGCCTGGCTGATCGTCGGCCCCGAAGGCGTCGGCAAGGCGACGCTCGCCTATCACTTCGCGCGCATGGTGCTGGCCGGCACCGGCGGCCGCGATGGCCTCGAGCGCGAGCATCCGGTGTTTCGCAAGGTCGCGGCGCAATCGCATCCGAATCTCCTGGTTATCCGCCGCGCCTGGAACGAGAAGTCGAAGCGCTATGCGCAAATGATCGGCGTCGACGAGGTCAGGCGCCTGCGGGCCTTTCTCGGGACGACGGCAGGCGAGGGAAGCTGGCGCGTCGTCATCGTCGATCGCGCCGACGAGCTGAATCAGAACGCGGCGAATGCGCTGTTGAAGGCGCTGGAAGAGCCGCCACCGCGGACTTTGTTCCTGCTTATCTCGAGCGCGGAGGGACGGCTTCCCGTCACCATCCGTTCGCGCAGCCGGACGCTGCGCGTGTCGGCCTTGGGCGAGGAGGATCTGACAGAGGCGGTGCGCGCCGCTCTCGACCGCGACGGGCAGGAGGTCGGCGCCAAAGCGCTCGCCACCGCGCTTGCTCTGAGCGATGGAAGCGTTCGCCGGGCGCTCGAACTGGTCTCGAGCGAGGGTATCGAGCTTTACGCCGAAATCGCCGCCGCACTCGCCGCGCTGCCCGAGATCGACGGCGTGCGGCTGCATCGCACGGTCGAGCGGCTCGCCGGCATGGCCGAAACCGAGCGGCTCGAGCTTTATCTGGCGCTCCTGCTTGGACTGATCGAGCGGCTCATCCGCTTCACGGCCACGGGCGACGGCGCCACGCCGGAGGAGCGGAGTCTGGCCAAGCGGCTCGTTTCGCCGGCCAATCTTTCCATTTGGGCGGAAGCCTGGGAGGCAATTTCCGAGGCGAGAGGGGAGGCGTTAGCGCTCAATCTCGACCGCAGCCTGCTGGTGCTCGACACCTGGTTCAGGCTGCAGTCGCTGGTGCGGGAACATCCTGTTTAGCCAGACCAGCCAGCGCGCTTGCCCCTGCGCGCTCGCCCCGCTATTCCTGCCGCCATGGCGGACAAGCGGCCCTATTACATCACCACTGCCATCTCCTATCCCAACGACGCGCCTCATATCGGCCACGCCTATGAGGCGATCGCCACCGATGCGTTGGCGCGGTTCCGCCGGTTGCAAGGGATGGACGTGTTCTTCCTCACCGGCACCGACGAGCACGGCGTCAAGATGCTGCAAACCGCCAAGGCGCAGGGCATCACGCCGGCCGAGCTTGCCGACCGCAACACCCCCAAGTTCCGCGACATGGTCGCGGCGCTCAATTGCTCGAACGACGACTTCATCCGCACCCGCGAGGAGCGCCATGCCCGCGCCTGCCAGGAGTTATGGCGGCGCATGCAGGCGGCGGGCGACATCTATCTCGACAAATATGCCGGTTGGTACTCGGTGCGCGACGAGGCCTATTACGACGAGAGCGAGCTGAAGGAAGGTGCCGACGGCCGCAAGCTGTCGCCGCAGGGGACGCCGGTCGAGTGGGTCGAGGAGGAGAGCTATTTCTTCAAACTGTCCGCCTATCAGGACAGGCTGCTGGCTTATTACGAGGCGCATCCGGAGTTCATCGGCCCCAACACGCGAGCGAACGAGGTGAAGAGCTTCGTGCGTGGCGGGCTGCAGGATCTCTCTATTTCGCGCACGACCTTCGACTGGGGCATCCCCGTGCCCGGCAATCCGCAGCACATCATGTATGTGTGGGTCGACGCCCTGACCAATTATCTCACCGGCGTCGGTTTTCCCGACGAGATGTCGGCGTCCTTCAAACGCTATTGGCCCGCCGACGTGCATATCATCGGCAAGGACATCATCCGTTTTCATGCGGTGTATTGGCCGGCGTTCCTGATGTCGGCCGGCGTGGCCGTGCCGAAGCGGGTGTTCGGCCACGGCTTTCTCTATAACCGCGGAGAGAAGATGTCGAAGTCGGTCGGCAATGTGGTCGATCCCTTCGTGCTGGTGAAGGATTACGGCGTCGACCCGCTCCGCTATTTCCTGTTGCGCGAGGTGCCGTTCGGCCAGGACGGCAATTACAGCCGCGACGGCATCGTGCAGCGGATCAATGCCGACCTCGCCAACGATCTCGGCAACCTGGCGCAACGCTCGCTGTCGATGATCGCCAAGAATTGCGGAGGGCGTGTGCCTGAAGCGGGAGATCTGACCGAGGCCGACCGGACGATCCTGGCTACGGCGGATGGCGCGTTACCGCGCGTCACCGAGGCGATCGACGACTTCGCCATCCACCGCGCGCTGGAAATTATCTGGGCGCTGGTCGCCGACGCCAATCGCTATTTCGCCGGGGAGGAGCCCTGGGCGCACAAGAAGTCCAACGCGAAGCGGATGGAGACCATTCTCTATGTCACCGCCGAGGTCACGCGCCGCATCGCCATTCTGGTGCAGCCGGTGATGCCGGACAGCGCGGGCAGATTGCTCGACCAGCTCGGCGTGGCGGAAGACGAGCGCGATTTTGCCGCGCTCGGGCCGAACCGACGCCTCACCCCCGGAACCGAACTGCCGGCGCCACAAGCCGTGTTTCCGCGTCATGTCGAGGCAGAGGAAAATCCGGCGGCGTAGCCTTGATCGGTGCCGGCGCGTCCGCCCCGTCCTGGCGGCAGAGCTGCTGAATCCGCTCCTCGTCGACGCCCTCGACCACAACGCCGCCAATCACCGTGCGCGGGACGGCAGTGTCGCCAAATTGCTTGCGCATGATGGCTTGGACTTGCGGGGTTGTCGCATCCATCATGGTGTAGCGGATGTGATTGCGCGCAAGGATGGCCCTGACTTGTTTGCAATAGGGGCACCAGGATGCGTTGTACAGAATGACGCTCTTGCCGCAGCCGGCCTGGGCTGGAGCCGAAACGAGTGAGAGGCATAGGGCCGCCGCGGCCGCGGCAACGAGATGACGGATGACAGAAGCAGGTTTCGGCATTTGCACTCCTCGCGGTATTGCTCCGTTAGCCTAATGCTGCACATAGTGCGCGGCGCCACTGTGATAATAATCTAGCAGCCTGAAGAATATCAGTCTTTTGTCGCCCGCGATGCTGATCGACAGCCACTGCCATCTCGATTTTCCCGACCTCAGCGCCGATCTCGACGCGGTGCTCGCACGTGCGCGTGCGGCGGGCGTCGGACTGATGGTGACGATCTCGACGCGCGTGCATCGCTTCAATGACTTAAAAGCCATTGTCGAGGCACATGACGATGTATTTTGCTCGATCGGCACGCATCCTCACGACGCCGCCGAAGAGCCCGATATCATGGTGGAGGAGCTGGTCGAGATCGCGCGCCACCCCAAGGTGGTGGCCATCGGCGAGGCGGGGCTCGATTATCATTACGACAACAGTCCGCGCGACATGCAGAAGAAGAGCTTCCGCACGCATATTGCCGCGGCGCGCGAGACGGGACTGCCGCTCGTGATCCATGCCCGCGAGGCCGATGCCGACATCGCGCGCATGCTCGAGGAGGAGAGCGCCAAGGGTGCGTTTCCCTTCGTGCTGCATTGCTTTACCGGCGGGGCCGATCTGGCGCATCGCGGCCTCGCGCTTGGCGGCTACATCTCCTTCTCGGGCGTCGTTACCTTCAGGAATGCCGAGGCGCTGCGCGATATCGCCCTTGCCGTGCCGTCGGATCGGCTGCTGGTCGAGACCGATGCGCCTTACCTTGCGCCTGAGCCTTTGCGCGGCAAGATCAACGAGCCGGCTTTCGTGGTGCATACCGCGGCGCGGCTCGCGGCCTTGCGCGGGATCAGCGAGACGGAGATGGGACGCCTGACCACCGAGAATTTCTTCAAACTGTTCAAGAAGGTGCCGCGTCCGTCGCTGAAAGCGCCGCAAAGCGCCGCATGAGCTTGCAGGTCACCATTCTCGGTTGCGGCACATCAGGCGGCGTGCCGCGGGTCGGCAATCATTGGGGTGCATGCGATCCCCAAAATCCGAAGAATCGGCGCCGGCGCTGCTCGCTGCTGGTCGAACGCGACGGCGCGGGCGGTAAGACCGCGGTCCTGGTCGATACCTCGCCGGACCTTCGCCAGCAACTGCTTGACGCGGGCACAGGTTGGGTCGATGGCGTGCTCTATACCCACGACCACGCCGATCATGCGCACGGCATCGACGATTTGCGCCAAGTGGCGTTCAATGGGCGTCGCCGCGTCGATGTGTATTTCGACGCGGCCACCGGCAAGCTGCTCCGCTCGCGCTTCGCCTATTGCTTCGATGCGCCGTCCGGCAGCGACTACCCGCCGATTTTGAGAGGCCACGAGATCGTCGCCGGCGAGACGGTCAAGATCGGGGGCGCGGGCGGCGCGATCGAGGCGCTGCCCTTCCGGCAAATCCATGGCTCAGGCGAAACGCTCGGTTTTCGCTTCGGCGGCATCGCCTATTCGCCGGACGTCAACGACTTCCCGCGAGGAGTTGCTCGAGGCTCTGCACGATCTCGATGTGTGGATCATCGATGCGCTGCGGCCCACGCCGCACCCCAGCCATTTCTCCGTGGAGCAGGCGCTTGCGTGGATTGCGCGGGTCAAGCCGAAGCGCGCGGTGCTGACGCATATGCATGTCGATCTCGATTACGCGACGCTGGCGCGCGAATTGCCGCAAGGGGTCGAACCCGGCTATGACGGCATGGTGCTAGAAACCGAGTAGGCTCGCGGGAACGCTGACCGAGATCTTCCCGGTTGCGACCTGGTCAGTGTCATTTGCGCTCTCGGTGAAATCGGCCACCGCACTGACATTGTATTTGTCCGGCTTGGCGAGCGTGACGCCGCCGCCGATGGTGTTTTGTGCGGCAGGCCAGGCAGCTGCGGTCTCGGCAAGATCGAGGCTCGACTTGAAGAAGGCGAACGGCTCGATACTCCTTCCGTTGCCGGTGTCGATGCGCCGCTTCAATTCTCGCCGATGCTGACACGCGTGACGGAGACGTTGGCGACGCCGCCGTAGCTGGTCTCGTCAAGATAGGTGATCGCGCCGCTCTGGCTCAATTGCCAGGCGTTCCAATTCCAATTGCCGGTGAGGCTCGCTTCAGTGAGCAGCCGATCGGTGGCAAGCTTGAGGTTTTCGGTGCCGGTTATCGCGCTGTCATGCGCCGATCCCCAGGCGGCCTTGGCGTCAAGCTGCACATTTGGCGTGAGCTTGTACGCAAAATACGGCCCGGCCAAATATGCCAAGCCTTCGGCGCTATCGGGCGCCATGAGAATGCTTTGCCGGGAGTCGTCGAACTGGACCATCCCGCCGATGAGGATGTTCCTGTGCAGGCGATAATCGGCGCCGACATAGGTCGTGACGGCGCTGCCCGTTTTGGGCAGCGCGCCCGCGTCGCTGAAGCGTTGGCTGTGCCCTTGCGCCCAGAGGTCGAATTGCGGCGGCGGGGTCTTCGCCACTTGCGGCAAGACGGCATCTTCGCCACTGGCTGCTTGCGCCTGCTTCAGCGTCGCGATCTCGGCAGCCGAAAGCGCCGCGCTCCATTGGGTGAGGCTCGTGTTGAACGAGGTATTGCCGCCATCCGAACTCATGGCAAAAGGCGCGACCGCGGTGCTACTCGGTGCCGTAGCGGAGGCTGTGAGCCGGTTACTGCGGTTAGCGGCCGGATCGTCGGCGAGCGTGCGGTCCACACGCCCGCGCAAAAGCTCTTGCGCCAGCTGCGACGCCGCGTCGCAACTCACGGCGCTCCCGGCAGCGTCGGTGGCGCAGAACTCGGCCGCGGGTGCCGTGCGGACAAATGACAACGTTGTTGCCATCAGCACCAGCGCAAGCGAACTCCGCGAGGAGTTCATGCCTCCAACAATCATGATATTTCCCGCATCTTTGGTCGCCGCAAGCCCCGGGCGAGTTGCCTCGCATCTTCTTGTTGCGGCGCAACAAAGCTGCCAAAAAACGGTCCGGGGGTCAACCCGCAGATCGCGCAGCCGCGACCTCAATGATTTGTCCGGTCTGCGTCCAGTCGGGCATGGCGAGCGGAACGAAGTGCTCGGCGATATCTTCCGGTTTCGCCAGCGTCGCTTGATCCTCGCCGGGATAGGCCTCGTGACGCATGCGGGTCGCGGTTCCGGGCGGAGAGATGAGGTTGACCTTGATCGGGCTGTCGGCGGTCTCGTTGGCATAGGTCTTGGCGAGCGCCTCGAGCGCGGCCTTGTTGACGGAATAGGGCGCCCAATAGGCCCGAGCGGACCGCGCCACACCCGAGGTGACGAAGATGACGCGGCCCGCATCCGAGCGGCGGAGCAGCGGATCGAGCGTGCGGATCAGCCGCCAATTGGCGGTGACGTTGATGGCAAGCGCGCGCTCCCAATGCTCCGAGGCAATATGGGTGAGGGGAGACAGGCGCCCGAGGATCCCGGCGTTGCCGACCAAAATATCGAGCCTGCCGAAGCGCTCATAGAGCGTGGGTCCCAGCGCATCGATGGACTTGCCGTCGGCGAGCTCGAGCGGAATGAGCGTGGCTTTGCCGCCGGCGGCCCTGATGGCGTCGTCGACTCTTTCCAGGGCCTTGCGGTTGCGCGCGAGCAGCAGAACATGCGCGCCTTCCTGCGCGAATTTCTCCGCGACGGCGCGGCCGATACCGCGCGAGGCGCCGGTGATGAGAGCGATGCGATCCTTGAGGCGTTGTGCCGTCAACCGACCTCGGCGAGGAAGGAGAGCTGCTTCTGCGCCGGCGGGCCTTCGCGATCCCTGAGCCGCGTCGGATATTCGCCGGTGAAGCAATGGTCGGTGAACTGCGGATGGGCGTGGTCGCGGCCCTCATAGCCCATCGCCTTGTAGATGCCGTCGACCGAGAGGAAGGCGAGGCTGTCGGCGCCGATAAATTGCCGCATCTCTTCCAGCGTGCGATGGGCGGCGAGCAGCTTGTCCTGGTCCGGCGTGTCGATGCCGTAGAAATCGGGATGGGTGATGGGTGGGCTGGAAATGCGCATATGCACTTCACTCGCGCCGGCCTCGCGCATCATCTGCACGATCTTTACCGAGGTCGTGCCGCGCACCACGCTGTCGTCGATCAGCACGATGCGCTTGCCCTTGACCTGGAATTCGTTGGCGCTGTGCTTGAGCTTGACGCCGAGCTGCCTGATGCGCTGCTCGGGCTCGATGAAGGTGCGGCCCACATAGTGATTGCGGATGATGCCGTATTCGAAGGGCAGCCCCGATTCCTGCGAATAGCCGATCGCCGCCGGCACGCCCGAATCGGGAATCGGCACGATGATGTCGGCATCGGCCGGCGCTTCGCGGGCCAATTGCCGGCCCATCTCCTTGCGCACCTCGTAGACCGAGCGGCCGCCGACGATGGAGTCGGGACGGGCGAAATAGATGTATTCGAAGATGCACAGCCGCGCCGGATATTTCGGCACGAAGCGATGGCTCTCCAGCCCCTCGCGGGTGATCACCACGACTTCGCCGTTCTCCACCTCGCGCACGAACTCCGCGCCGATGATGTCCAGCGCGCACGTCTCCGAGGCGAGCACCCAAGAGTTGCCGAGCTTGCCGAGGACGAGAGGCCTGATGCCGAAAGGATCGCGCGCGCCGATCAGCTTCTTATGGGTGAGGCCGACCAGGGCATAGGCGCCTTCGACCTGGAGCAGGGCTTCGATCAGCTGCTCGACGAAGCGCTGCTTCTCGCTGCGGGCGACGAGATGCAAGATCACCTCGGTATCGGTGGTCGATTGGCAGATGGCGCCTTTTTTGATGAGGGAGTCGCGCAGCGTGAGGGCGTTGGTGAGATTGCCGTTATGGCCGAGGGCAAAGCCGCCGGAATCGAGATCGACGAATAGCGGTTGCACGTTGCGCAACACCGGATCGCCGCAGGTCGAATAGCGGACATGACCTACCGCCATATCGCCCTTCAGCCGCTCGATCACCGGGCGCGAGGTGAAATGATCGCCGACCAGGCCGACGCGGCGTTCGGTGTGGAAGTGGTGACCGTCGAAGCTGACGATGCCGGCGGCTTCCTGGCCGCGATGCTGGAGCGCATGCAGGCCGAGCGCGGTGAGTGCCGCGGCATCGGGATGATTGAAGATGCCGAAGACGCCGCACTCCTCGTGCAGCCGGTCCTCTTCGAGCCAGTCCAAATCGGACCTCTCAGGGTGAACGTGCTCAGTCACGGGCTTCAGCCTCCTCCCAGTAGATAAGCGCGGTTAATAGCGCTTCAATGCCGCGACGCCACGCACTGCTCGAACGTTAACCTCAAGACTTTTGATCCGGCTGAGCGCCTTCTGCGGGCGCTTCCGGTTGACCCTCTGGCTGCGTGCCGCCGGGCTGGTCGCCTTCGGGCTTCGATCCGGGCAGATATTGCTCCGGGTTCATCGGCAACAGCGATTCGATGGCGACCTGGGTCTGCTGGAGAATCGGGAAGGAGCGCGCATTGCGGACCCAGTCTGGTTGGTCGCGGGCGAGCGCGGTGAACAGGATAAAGACGATGGCCACCAGCAGAAAGCCGCGCGCCAGCCCGAAGACGAAGCCCAAGGTCCGATCCAGCGCCCCGACCTTGCTGTCGAGCACCTTGTCGGAAATGCGGAAGGTGATCAGGCTCACCACGATGAGGGTGAGGATGAAGACGCCGGCGGCGAAGGCGATCTGGGAGACGCTTGGGTTGTTGGTGTATTGGTCCAACACGGCCGAATATTTCGGCGTGAGATAGAGGGCGGCGACGGCGGCCACGGCCCAGGAGAAGATCGACAGAACCTCGCGGGTGAATCCGCGCACCATGGCGAGGAAGCCCGAGATGAGCATGATGACGATCAGAATGACATCGAGCCAGGAGATGGGCATGGCGCGAGGCTCCTTCGGCGGGCGGCGCAGACTATCACGATTCCCGGCGATGAAGCACGAATGGGCCGGTTGGCGCAATGATGGAGGGGCTTTGCGGCAGGATTGTCGCAGGTTTTTTTGCCGTCATTCCTGCGGGGCGGCGAACCAAGCCACGAGCTCATCCAATTGGGCGACCGGCAGGAGCCGCATGTTTTTGGTCTCGCGGTCGCCTTCGGTTGCCGCCTGGGGCAGTGCGGCGCGGGCAAAGCCGAGCTTGGCCGCTTCCTTAAGCCGCTGATCCATATGGCTCACGGCCCGGACCGCGCCGGTCAGGCTGACTTCGCCGAAATAGACGGTGTCCTCCGGCGCGGGCTTGCCGCTCATCGAGGAGACCAGAGCGGCGGCGGCGGCGAGGTCGGCGGCAGGCTCATTCAGCCGCAAGCCGCCGGCGACATTCAAATAGACGTCGTGAGCGCCGAGTCGCACGCCGCAGCGGGCTTCCAGCACGGCGATCAGCATGGCGAGCCGGTTGGGGTCCCAGCCGACCACGGCGCGACGGGGCGTGCCGAGCAAGGAAGGCGCGACCAGCGCCTGGATCTCAACCAGGATCGGCCGGGTCCCTTCCATGCCGGCGAACACGGCGGTCCCCGGCGCGCCGCGGTCGCGGTCGTTCAAGAACAACGCCGAAGGATTCTCCACTTCCTTCAGGCCGTCCTGGCGCATCTCGAACACGCCGATCTCGTCGGTTGCGCCAAATCGATTCTTCACCGCGCGCAGGATGCGGAACTGGTGTCCGCTCAAGCCCTCGAAATAGAGCACGGTATCGACCATGTGCTCGATGACCTTGGGGCCGGCAATCTGCCCGTCCTTGGTGACGTGGCCGACCAGCACCAGCGTCGAGCCGCTGGTCTTGGCTTGGCTGATCAGCGCCGAGGCGCAGCCGCGGAGCTGCGAGATGGTGCCGGGCGCCGCGTCCACGCTCTCGGACCAGAGCGTCTGCACCGAATCGATGACGACGAGAGAGGGCGGGGCGGTGCTGCCGAGGGTGGCGACGATATTGGCGACGTTGGTTTCGGTGCCGAGCGCGACGGGAGCTTCGGCAAGGCCAAGCCGCGCGGCGCGCATGCGCACTTGGGCCGGCGCCTCTTCGCCGGAGAGATAGACGACGGGGAAGCCGATCTCGGCCAGTCTGGCGGCGGCTTGCAGCAGGAGCGTCGACTTGCCGATGCCCGGATCGCCGCCGACCAATACGGCCGAACCCGGTACCAGGCCGCCGCCGAGCACCCTATCGAACTCGGCAATGCCGGTGGGAAGCCGTGGGGCCTCGTGGCTCGCCGTCGCCAGCGTCTCCAGGACTGCCAGCCGCGCCTTGCCGCCCCTTATGGCGATGAGCGCCGGGGAACCGGTCGGCGCCTGTTCCTCGATCATCGAATTCCACTCGCCGCAGGCGGCGCATTTGCCGGACCAGCGCGGGCTTACCGCCCCGCAGGCTTGGCAGACGAAGGCGCGGGATGCTTTGGCCATGGGAGGAACTTAGCCGCCGATATAGCGCCGGAAGGCGCGCCGACCGAGATTGGTGAGCACCTCGTAGTCGATGGTGCCCGCATGATGCGCCAGGGTCTGAGCCGGAACGTTAGGCCCGATCAGCTCGACCCAGGCGCCGCGGCGAGAGATGTCCTCCGGCACGGCGGTCACGTCAACCGTGATCAGATCCATCGAGACGCGGCCGAGGATCGGTGCGGCGTGCGCGCCGAGATAGACGACGAACCCGTCTTGTCCTTCCTGGTGCGACAGCGACCGGAAGAAGCCATCGGCATAGCCGACCGAGACGACGGCGACGCGCGAGGGGCGCTGCAACGTGTGGGTGGCGCCGTAGCCGACCGTCTCGCCGGCGCCGACCTTGCGCACTTGCAGGATACGGCCGGTGAGATGCACCACGGGCCGGAATGGATTCTCGCCCTCGCGCGCCGGCTTGCCGCCATAGAGCGCGATGCCGGGCCGCACCAGGTCATATGCATAGGCGCGGCCAAGCAGGATGCCGGCCGAGTTGGCGAGGCTCGCCAGCGCAGTCGGTAATTTCGCGCGCAACCGGTCGAAGGATTGGCGCTGCGTTTCGCTCTTCGGATGTCGGGGCTCGTCGGCGCAAGCGAGATGGCTCATCACCAGCGAGAGCGTCATGGCTTGCCAAAGCTCGCGCGCCTCAGCAACGCGGTCGACTTCCTCGGCCGACAGGCCAAGCCGGTTCATGCCACTGTCGATATGCACGGCGCAAGCGAGCTTCTCGCCCCGCGCGGCGCAGAAGGATGCCCACTCGGCGATCTCCTCCGCGCTGTTCAGCACGGGGCGAAGATCGTGGGTGCGGTAGATCTCGGCCGTTTCCGGCATCAGCCCGGCAAAGACATAGATGGCGGGGTCGGGGAGAAGCATGCGCAACGCGCGAGCCTCGTCGAGCGTCGCCACGAAGAAGGTCTTGCAGCCCGCGCGCGCCAGCGCCGGCGCGGCGAGCGCCATGCCGAGGCCGTAAGCATCGGCCTTGACCACGGCGGCGCATTCGGCAGGGGAGGCGAGATCGCGCAAGCGCCGGTAATTGGCGGTGAGCGCATCGAGATCGATGGTGAGGATCGCGGTGTCGCTCGCCCCGTCCTCGCGCTCGCTCGCTGCGGGCACGGACGGGCGCTTAGGGCTCACTCCCGCCGCGCCGGCAGGCGCTCCTCGGTGGCGAGATTGCTGAACCTGGTGAATTCCGGCGTGAACTGCAGCGTCACCGTGCCGGTCGGGCCGTGCCGCTGCTTGCCGATGATCACGTCGGCCTTCCCCGTCACCATCTCCATGTCGACTTGCCACTGCTTGTGCTCTTCGGTGTTCTCGCGGGGCTGGCTACGCTCCAGATAATATTCCTCGCGGAACACGAACAACACCACATCGGCGTCTTGCTCGATCGAGCCGGATTCGCGCAAATCCGCGAGTTGCGGCCGTTTGTCCTCCCGCTGCTCGACCTGGCGGGAGAGCTGGGAGAGCGCGAGGACGGGAACGTGCAGCTCCTTGGCAAGCGCCTTTAGCCCCGTGGTGATTTCGGAGACCTCCTGCACGCGGCCCTCGGCTGCACGTTTCGAGGAGCCCGAGAGCAGCTGGAGATAGTCCACGACGATGAAGCCGAGGCCCCTCTGGCGCTTCAGTCGCCGCGCGCGCGCGGCCAGTTGGGCGACGGAGATGCCGCCGGTTTGGTCGATGTAGAGCGGCAGATGCTGGAGCTCTTGCGACACCTCGACGATGCGGTCGAACTCGTCGGCGTCGATGCGTCCGCGGCGGATGCGCTCCGAGGGGATATAGGCCTGCTCGGAGATGATGCGGGTGGCGAGCTGCTCGGCCGACATTTCGAGCGAGAAGAAACCGACCACGGCGCCGTCAAGCGCGTTCTCGGCGTCGCCGCCCGGCCGATAGGTCTTGGCGACGTGATAGGCGATGTTGGTGGCGAGCGCGGTCTTGCCCATGGCGGGGCGGCCGGCGATGATGATGAGGTCGGAGGGCTGCAAGCCGCCCATGCGGTGGTCGAGATCGGTGAAGCCGGTGGCAAGACCGGACAGGCCGCCGTCGCGCCTGTAGGCGTTGGCGGCCATGTCGATGGCGTCGGTCAGCGCCGAGGAGAAAGGCTCGAAGCCCGTGCCGTATTTGCCGGTCTCGGCCAGCTCGTAAAGCTGCTGCTCGGCGCCTTCGATCTGGATGGAGGGCGGAGCGTCGATCGGCGAATCGAACGCGGTGTTGACCATCTCCTCGCCGATTTGAATCAGCTGGCGGCGGATGGCGAGGTCGTAGACGGTGCGGCCATAATCCTCGGCGTTGATAATGGTGGTGGCATTGGCCGCGAGCCGTCCGAGATATTGCGGCACGGGCAGCTCGCCTACCGGCGTATCGGACTGGAAGAAGGTCTTCAGCGTGATCGGCGTGGCGCGCTTGCCGCTCAGAATCAGCTTCGAAGCCGTTTCATAGATGCGAGCGTGCAGCGCATCATAAAAATGCCCCGGCTTGAGGAAGGTCGAGACGCGGTCGATCGCCTCGTTGTTGACGAGGATCGCGCCGAGCAAGGCCTGCTCGGCCTCCAGGTTATGCGGCGCCTCACGAAACACCGGGGTTTCCGGCGCGAATTGGGCGAATCAAAGCGTTGCTCATGGACGAACACTATCCGAAGCAGCGGGCGGGGCCAGAGCCCTGCATCTGTGGACAACGTGGAGATCGTGCGCTCGCCCACAGGGAGCGAAGCGGCATCGTGTCGGCTAGGCGTCCGCCTCTTCGTCCTCGGCTTCCTCGTCGCCGGCGATCTCGGCGGGCGCGCCCTCCTCGAACAGCGCCTCTGCCGCAACTCTTGCGGCTTCGGCGTCCTCCTCGGCCTCGGTCATGGCCCGGGTCACATCCTCGCCGCGCGCTTGACGGGCAGCCTCGTCGGCAGAGCGGGCCACATTGACCGCGATATGCGGCTGGACCTCGGCGTGCAGCCCAATGCGAATGTCGTGCACGCCGAGCGTCTTGATCGGGCGGTCGAGCATCACCTGGCGGCGCTCGATGGAAAAGCCCCCCTCGGTGACGGCGGCGGCAATGTCGCGCGTGGAAACCGAGCCGTAGAGCTGGCCGCTCTCACCGGCCTGGCGGATGATGATGAAGCTCTTGCCATCGAGCTTGGTCGCGACGGCTTGGGCTTCGGATTTGAGCTCGAGATCGCGCGCCTCGAGCTGCGCCCGGTCGCGCTCGAAGCGCTTGCGATTGGCCTCGGTGGCGCGCAGCGCCTTGCCTTGGGGGAGCAGGAAGTTGCGGGCGAAGCCGTCCTTGACGTTGACGACATCGCCCATTTGTCCGAGGCGCCCGATGCGCTCGAGCAGAATGACTTGCATGTTCGACACTCCTATCCTTGTCACATAGTTCCGTCGTTTTTGGGGGGCTGGCGGCCAGGGCCGGCGCGGTGGCGCAAATTGGTGAGAGGCTCGGCGAGGCCGACGATGGCGACGATGATGGCTACCCAGCCCAACAGCAAAATGCCGATATAGACCGTCGCCAGCAGCAGCGGGCGAAGCGACACGCCGCGGCTATAGACGTGGATCACCGCGAGCCCCTGCAGCACGTAAGCGAACAGCAGCGCGCCGGCGAGCCCGGTCGCGAGCAAACCAAGCAGCCCCGGCAAGAAAGATGCAGCGAGCGCGCCGGCGAACACGAGCAGCAAAGCGTTGGGAAGCTCGAGCGCATGCAGATTGGGCCAGGGCCTGAGCGCGCGGCCCGAGGCGTCGACGATCAACCCGGCCATCCATAGATTGAACAGCGTGATGGTGAGCCAGATGATGGCGAAGGCGGCGGGCAGCGCCCGGGCGATCATGGCCGAGAGATTGGCGATGTTCTCCTCGGTGAACAGCGTCCCGTCGCGGTCCAGTTCTTTCAGCGCGCTGTGGTTGAGGATCTCGCGGATCGAGTCGCGATAGCTGTCCTGGTCGTAGCCCAGGATCAGCACCAGCAGGCCGGCAAGCAGCCCCGCGATCAGTGCCGCCCAGCCGACAAGGCGGCCGGCGGGATACCATTCGAGCGCGCCGATGACCTGCCCCTGGGGCGTGGCCACGGACCGCGACAGCAGCGCGAGATGGACGAGGAGCACCATCGGCGCGCCGATGGAGATGGCGAAGATGGCCGCCGTGGCCGGTCCGAGGCTCGCGGCCACCACCACCGTGCCGACCAGAGCCGAGACGAGTGCCGCCGTGCCGCCCCAGCCGAGCCCCGCAAGGCAGATCGGCAGCGGGGCGAGATAGAACAGCACCCCGGCGAGGGCCGTCGCGGTGGCGGCAGAGGCAAACAAGGCCGCTGAAATGAGGCCCGAGCCCGCACCGATGATGAGAGGTATCGGCATTGTCGCTGTCCCGCCTCCTTGAAAAGCGGTTAGGGGAGGGAGGGCCCGCCCCAACTTTGCTAAAGCCAAAAGCTCACGCGATTAAGCCTGAACCTCCTACTGGATCAGGTAAGGCAGCAGGCCGAGAAACCGTGCGCGCTTGATGGCACGGGCAAGCTCGCGCTGCTTCTTGGCGGAAACTGCGGTGATGCGGCTCGGCACCATCTTGCCGCGCTCGGATACGTAGCGCTGCAACAGCTTCACGTCCTTGTAGTCGATCTTCGGCGCCTTATCGCCGGTGAAGGGACAGGTCTTGCGCCGGCGATAGAAGGGGCGGCGCGCCTGGGTTTGCGTCATGCTCATCAGGAAACCTCCTCGCTGCCGCCGGCTTCGGCCTCAACCTCGACCGGCGCGCGCGGTTCGCGCGGCGTAAAATCGCGGTCGCGGTCGCGGTATTCGCGCCTGCCGCCGCCACCACCACCGCGCCCGAAGCCGCGATCGCCACGATCGCGGTCGCCGCGGTCACGGTCGCCACGGCCGCCTTCGCGCTCGTCGCGATCGGCACGGCGCATCATCGCCGAGGGTCCGGCGTCATGCTCGTCGACCCTGATGGTCAGGAAGCGGATCACGTCGGTGGAAAGGCGCATCTGGCGCTCGAGCTCGGCGACCGCCTGATGCGGCGCGTCGATATTCATCAGCGTATAATGAGCCTTGCGGTTCTTCTTGATGCGATAGGTCAGGGACTTCAGCCCCCAATACTCGGTCTTGCCGACCGAGCCGCCGTGACCCTCGAGGATCTCGCGGAAGCTCTGCACCAAAGCTTCGACCTGCTGCGCGGAAATATCCTGCCGCGCCAGGAACACATGCTCGTAAAGAGACATGGATTGCCTTTCCTTCGTCCTTTGCTCCGGCGCGAAGCCTCGCATGGGCGCTTTGGAAGGAAAGGCCCAAGAGATGACCCAGAGAGCGGAGACACTGGAGGGCGGCGCCTTGCGCCTGCCGCTTTGACAGCGGTCCTCCGTTCAGCCTCCGACCGGAGCGGTTGCTAGTGGCGGACTTATAAGACTTCGCGCAGGCTTTGCAAGGCCCGGCGAGGCCCGGCGGTGCCTATTGCGGGGCCGACTGAGACGTGCAGTCCGTCGGCTTGTTGTCCCTCAAAGAGAAGGCCTTGCAATTGCTTTGCGAATTGACCTCGACCACGCCGACCTTGGCGACCGGCGCATCGGTAAAGTCGACGGTGAAGCTGATCGGGGTGACGACTTGGATGGTCATGTCCTGCGGCGGACGGCCCTTGGCGTCGAAGGCGAAGATGAGGTCGTTGGGGTCGCCGATGCGCGGGGTGAGCTGAAGCTCGCTGTAATTCGGGGTCGGCGCCGAGGCGTTAACCGTGATGGTGAGCGATGGCGGGTTGGTGTCGTTGATGGTGGCGCTCACGTCCTCGATGGAGACAAGCTGAACGAGGGCCGGGTCCGGCGGCAGCTTGGACTTCCAGGGCCAGGGCGAGGGATCGGCGGCCAAGAGGGGCAGGCTCGCGGCCATGACCATCACGGTTACCGTCATGGCGCCGGCCAGGGCTTTGCGGGTCACGCGCATCTCCTTCGTTCCAGACAAATCAGGCTGCAGATGCAAAGCCTGTTCTAGCATGCAGGGTTGCGGCCACGCGTTATCTTTCTTGTTGGTTTGATGTCGCACCGGCAGGCCACGCTCCGGTCTGTCGGATCGGCGCTCAGCCCTTGCTTGACAGAAAAGATTGAAACGGTGTCTTTGGCCGAAACCCTTCGTCCCCCATCCAGCGAGATTCATCCTGCGGCCCATGAGCATCGCTTTCATCTTTCCCGGACAAGGGAGCCAGGCCGTCGGCATGGGGGCGGAGCTGGCCAAGGCCTATCCGTCGGCGCGCGCCGTGTTCGACGAGGTCGATGCGGCCTTGTCGCAGAATCTTTCGCGGCTGATGTGGGACGGCCCCGAAGCAGAGCTGACGCTGACCGAGAACGCGCAGCCGGCGCTGATGGCCGTGTCTCTCGCCGCCATGCGGGTGCTTGGCGACAAGGGGTTCGAACTTCCCGGTAAGGTCGCTTACGTCGCGGGACATTCGCTCGGGGAATATTCGGCGCTTGCCGCTGCGGGCGCGCTCGGCCTCGCCGACACGGCGCGGTTGCTCAAGATCAGGGGCCGCGCCATGCAGGAGGCGGTGCCGGTGGGCCAAGGGGCGATGGCGGCGCTGCTCGGCGCCGATCTGGCGCAAGCGCAAGACCTCGCCAAGGCCGCCGCCGAAGGCGAAGTGTGCCAAGCCGCCAACGATAATGCGCCGGGCCAGGTGGTGATTTCGGGCGCCAAGACGGCGATCGATCGGGCGGTGGTATTGGCGCCGAAATTCGGTGCCCGGCGCGCGGTGCTGTTGCCGGTGAGCGCGCCTTTCCATTGCGCGCTGATGCAGCCCGCGGCGGACGCAATGCGCGAGGCGCTTGCCGGGGTGACGATCAGACCGCCCTCGGTTCCGCTGATCGCCAATGTGCTGGCCACGCCAATCTCAGACCCGGAAGCCATCCGGGTGCGGCTCGTGGAGCAGGTGACCGGCATGGTGCGGTGGCGGGAGACCATGCTCTATCTGAAAGCGAATGGGGTCGGCGCCGTCTATGAGGTCGGCGCAGGGCGCGTGCTCACCGGCATCGCGCGCCGCTTCGAGGGCGTCGAGGCGCGCAGCGTGGGCACGCCGGACGAGCTCGAAGCCGCGACTACCACGCTTGCGGCCTGAAGCTGCGTAACAACAAGGAGAGGCTTCGATGTTCGACCTGACAGGAAAAGGAGCGCTGGTGACCGGCGCCACCGGCGGCATCGGCGGGGCGATCGCCAAGGCTCTGCACGGCCAGGGCGCCAGTGTGGCGATCTCAGGCACCAAGGCCGAGAAGCTCGACACGCTCGCCGCGGAGCTTGGCGCGCGCAGCTTCGCGCTGCCGTGCGATCTGCGCGACCGGGCGGCGGTGGTGAAGCTCGGCGAGGAGGCCGAGAAGGCGCTCGGCCAGGTGGATATTCTCGTCAACAATGCCGGCATCACCCACGACAATCTCTTCATGCGCATGAAGGACGAAGAGTGGGACGACGTCATCGCCGTCAACCTCACGTCGGTGTTCGTGCTCACCCGCACCATCCTCAGGAACATGATGCGCCGCCGGTCGGGGCGCATCGTCAACATCGCCTCGATCTCCGGCGTGCTTGGCAATCCAGGGCAACCGAATTACGCGGCCTCCAAGGCCGGCCTCGTCGGCATGACCAAGTCGCTGGCCCGCGAGGTGGCGAGCCGCGGCATCACCGCCAATTGCATTGCGCCGGGCTTCATCAAGACGCCCATGACCGATGCCCTGACCCCAAAGCAAACCGAGGCTATCGCCGCCGCCATTCCGACCCAGACCTTCGGCAAGCCTGAGGACATCGCGGCCACCGTGGTGTTCCTCGCCAGTAACGAGGCGGCCTATATCACGGGCGAAACGGTGCATGTGAACGGCGGCATGGTGATGGTCTAAGCCATTGATAGACAGAGACTTGAAGCAATGGCTTTGGCGGATTTGGCAGGCAATTTTCCGCAAGCTGGGGGCTTCTGGCAAAGTGGGGTAAAGTGTGCTACCCAAACGGCCGCTCGTTGGGGGCTTGACAAACGACAATCCCGCCGCGATCAACCCGCTATAAAACTTACCGCTCGGGGGTATGTTGGGCCATGAGCCGGCAGCTCGGGAGGGACGTGCGAGGCTTAGGTACTGACTAGAGCAAGGGACGGTGAGGCGGATATGAGCGATATCTCGGAGCGCGTAAAAAAGATCGTGGTGGAGCATCTCGGAGTCGAGGCCGATAAGGTCACCGAGAACGCCAGCTTCATCGACGATCTTGGTGCCGACAGCCTCGACACCGTCGAGCTGGTGATGGCTTTCGAGGAAGAATTCGGCTGCGAGATCCCCGACGATGCCGCTGAGACCATCCTTACCGTCGGCGATGCGATAAAGTTCCTGGAGAAGAATACGGCCGCTTGACGCGGCTTCGCGCCGGGGCAGACGCGCCCGTCCGGCCAGCCAAGCCCGCGAACGGCTCGAATAAGGGTTCTCCCGCCAGGATCACCGCGAAGGCGCGATGCGACGTGTCGTCATCACAGGCTTGGGTCTCGTCTCGCCGCTCGGCTGCGGTTACGAGATTACGTGGGAGCGCTTGACCTCAGGACAGAGCGCAACGCGCCGCATCGAGAGTTTCGACGTCTCCGATCTTTCTTGCCAAATCGCCTGCCAGGTTCCGCGTGGCGACGGCGCCGACGGCAGCTTCAATCCGAACGATTGGATGGAGCCGAAGGAGCAGCGCAAGGTCGACGAATTCATTATCTACGCCATGTCGGCGGCGACGCAGGCCCTGAACGACGCGGGCTGGAAGCCGACCGCTTACGAGGACCAGATTCGCACCGGCGTGCTGATCGGCTCGGGGATCGGCGGTCTCCAGGGCATCGAGAAGACCTCGCTGCTGTTTGCCGAGAAGGGCCCGCGCCGCGTCAGCCCGTTCTTCATACCCGGACGCCTGATCAATCTCGCCGCCGGCTACGTCTCGATCGAGCATGGGCTCAAAGGCCCGAACCATGCCGTGGTCACCGCCTGCTCGACCGGCGCGCATGCTATCGGCGATGCTTCGCGGCTGGTCGCGCTCGGCGATGCCGATGTGATGCTCGCGGGCGGCACCGAGTCGCCGGTCTGCCGCTTGGCCATCGCGGGTTTCGCCGCCTGCCGTGCGCTCTCGACCAATTTCAACGATCAACCCGAGCGTGCCTCGCGGCCTTATGACCGCGACCGCGACGGCTTCGTCATGGGCGAGGGGGCCGGCGTGGTGGTGCTGGAGGAGCTCGAACACGCCAAGGCGCGGGGCGCGCATATCTATGCCGAGATCATCGGCTACGGGCTTTCGGGGGATGCGTTCCACATTACCGCGCCTGCCGAGGACGGCGACGGCGCCTATCGCTGCATGGTCGCAGCGGTGAAGCGCGCCGGCATCGATCCCGCCGATATCGACTATATCAACGCGCACGGCACCTCGACGCCGATGGGCGACGAGATCGAGCTTTCGGCGGTCGAGCGGCTGTTCGGCAACGCCGCCGGCAAGGTCTCGATGTCCTCCACCAAATCCGCTATCGGCCATCTCTTGGGTGCCGCGGGCGCGGTCGAGGCGATTTTCTCGGCGCTGGCGATCCGCGACAATCTCGCGCCGCCCACGCTCAATCTCGACAATCCTTCCGTGGCGACGGCGATCGATCTCGTGCCGCATCAGGCGAGGCGCCGCACCATCGATACGGTGCTGTCGAACTCGTTCGGATTTGGCGGGACCAATGCCTCGTTGATCTTGCGACGTTACGATGCGTAGCGCCTTCTCTTGAGAACCTCCCTTTCGCCATATTTCGACTTCAAGTGCATGGAATCGTTGCGCGTGGGGCGTGTTGGCCATGTCTTTGACCAGGGACTTTCAAGCCACGGCGAACGATAACGACGACCGGATCCAGGCCGGGGCGGCTGGACGGCAGCTCGCCGTGCTGCCGCGCAGCCCGACCGAGGCGCTGCAGCCGATGCGCCCGCCCGAGCCGCCGGACCACGATGAGCCCGAGCCCGATCCGCATCCCTTCTTGCGCATGCTGGACGGGCTTCTCACCT
This sequence comes from uncultured Alphaproteobacteria bacterium, assembly GCA_963798815.1. Taxonomy (GTDB): domain Bacteria; phylum Pseudomonadota; class Alphaproteobacteria; order Rhizobiales; family Methyloligellaceae; genus Methyloceanibacter. The sequence goes on along the minus strand of CAWCUW010000002.1, from coordinate 465,740 downwards.
TTTTCTTCCTGCTGGCGTGCCTGGCGGTCGGCGTCTTCTTTTGGATGAGGGTGCAATTCGATCAGCCGGGGCCGCTCGCGACCTCGACCGTGTTCGTCATTCCGAGGGGCGAAGGCGTAAGCGCCATCGCCGAGCGGCTCGAGCGCGACGGCGTGATCGACGACCGGCGCGTGTTCATGACCAGCATCCTCTATTTTATGTATCTGAAGGGGCAGGGGAGCCTGAAGGCCGGGGAATACGAGTTCCGCAAGAATGCGAGTATGCGGCAGGTGCTGGATACGCTGGTCGAGGGCAAGTCGCTCGAGCACAAGGTCACGCTTGCCGAGGGACTGACCAGCTATCAGATCGTGCAGAAGCTGATGGCGCATCCGGAACTGCACGGCGAGATCACCGAGATCCCGCCCGAGGGCAGTCTGCTGCCCGACACATATAAATTCGGCCGCGACGATACGCGCCAGGACATCATCGAGCGCATGCAGGCCGCGCATAAGAAATTTCTCGCCAAGGTTTGGGAGACGCGCGATCCCGAGATCGTGGTGACCACGCCGGAAGAGGCGGTGATCCTGGCTTCGATCGTGGAGAAGGAGACGGGCCGGGCCGACGAGCGGCCGCTCATCGCCAGCGTGTTCGAGAATCGCTTGCGCAAGAATATGCGGCTGCAATCCGATCCCACCATTATCTATGGGCTGGCCGGCGGGAAGGGCGCGCTCGATCACCCGATCCAACAGGACGAGCTCGATCGCGAAACCGGGTATAACACCTATAAGATCAATGGCTTACCGCCGACGCCGATCGCCAACCCTGGACGGGCCGCGATCGAGGCGGTGCTGCGGCCGGCCAAGACCAAAGACCTCTATTTCGTCGCCGACGGCACGGGCGGCCACGTCTTCGCGACCTCGCTCGAAGAGCATAATAAGAATGTCTTCAAGTGGCGGAAGGTCGAGCGCGAAATTCGCGCCAAGGAAGCACAAGAGGCGGCCGAAAAAGCGGCGCAAGAGGCGGCCGCCGGCGGTGCGCTCGATACGGGCGCGACGCCTGAAACTCCGGTTGGGCCCGCGGCGGTGCCGCAACAGGCCGGCGCGCCGATCGCCAAGACCGTTCCGGGCGCGCTTGCTGCCGATCCCTCAATCGCTTCGGGCACATTGGACCCGAATGTTCTGATGGACGGCCAGGACCCCTTCGCGGTGCCGGCAGAGGCGGGTGGCGGCGAGGCTCCTGGTTCGGATGCGACCGGCGAGTCGGTTCCCAAGCCGCTGCGCAATCCGAAGCGCTAGGCGCGCTTGGAGCCGATCTTCACTAAGCCGCCAGCCTTCGCGTGCCGGGAATGCGCGACTCGGCTTATAAGCGGCATGATCTGCCCCGACCCACTGCGGCAAGGCTTGCGACCGGGATGACGCTGAAGAGCATGACTGGCTTTGCCCGCGCCGACGGCGCGCATGCCGACACGAGCTGGCATTGGGAAGCGCGCAGCGTGAACGGCCGCAATCTGGACATTCGCTTGCGATTGCCGTCGGGATTCGAGGGGCTCGAGATCAGGGCGCGCGGCCTCGCGCAAGAAAAGCTCGCACGCGGCAATTGCACCATCAATCTGTGGGTCAAGCGCGAGAACGGGCAGATGGAGATTAGGCTGAACGAGGCGGCGCTCAGCCAAGCGCGGGCCGTGGCCGCGCGGGCGCACGATCTGACCGGCCTGAAGCCACCGCGTTTGGATACGCTGCTCGGCATGCGCGGGGTGGTCGAGACGGTCGAAGGGGAGGAGAGCGAGGAGGCGCAAGCAGCACTCTATCACGCGCTGCTCGCGAGCCTGGCGTCCGCCCTCGATCAGCTGATCGCCGCGCGGGCCAGCGAGGGCGCCAGGCTGCAGAGCGTGATCGAGAAACAGCTCGCCGTGATGTCAACGCTGATCGAGCGTGCTTCCGGGGCCGCGGCGCGGCAGCCTGAGGCGCTCGCGTCGCGACTGCGCGAGCAGATCGGCCGGCTGACCGAGGCGGGGGCCGGCCTCGAGCCGGAGCGCCTGCATCAAGAAGCATTGCTGCTCGCGACCAAGGCCGATATCCAAGAGGAGCTCGATCGGCTGCGCGCGCATGTCGCGGCGGCGGACGAGCTGATCGGCAGCGATCAGCCGGTGGGCCGCAAGCTCGACTTCCTGTCGCAGGAGTTCAATCGCGAGGCGAACACCATCTGCTCCAAGGCATCCGACATCGAGATCAGCCGCATCGGCATCGAGCTCAAGACGGTGATCGACCAATTGCGCGAGCAGGTCCAGAACATCGAGTGAGGGAGATGGAGACGGGCGTCGCCAGAAGGGGTCTCATGCTCGTGCTGTCGTCGCCGTCCGGCGCCGGTAAGACCACGATCGCGCGTCGGCTGCGGGACAAAGACAACAGCATCGAAATGTCGATCTCGCACACCACGCGGCAAAGGCGCAACGGCGAGAAAGACGGCAAGGACTACCACTTCGTCGACCGCGAGACGTTCACCCGCATGCGCGACCAGGGCGAGTTCCTGGAATGGGCGGTGGTGTTCGACAACTACTACGGCACGACGCGGAAGCCCGTCGAGGAAGCGCTGGCCGCGGGCCGCGATGTCTTGTTCGATGTCGATTGGCAGGGCGCCGCGTCGTTGCGCGAGCAGGCGAAGAACGATGTCGTCACCGTGTTTGTTCTTCCGCCCACGGCCGCGGATCTCGAGCAGAGACTCAATGAGCGCGCCCAGGACGCACCGGAGATCGTGCGCCGGCGCATGCTCGGCGCCAGCAACGAGGTGCAGCATTGGGACGAGTATGACTATGTCGTGATCAATCACGACATCGACTGCTCGGTCGAGGCGGTGCGCGCGATCCTCGCCGCGGAACGGCTGCGCCGCACGCGGCTCACCGGCCTCAAGCAGTTCGTGAAGAAATTGCAGACCGAGCTTTAGCCTCGTTCTGCCGCCAGCGCGTTGGCGATGCGGCAAAATTCGCCAACCGCCAGCTCTTCGGCGCGCGCTTTAGGGTCGATGCCGAGCTGCTCGAGCAGAGCCTCGCTGTCCGGCGCGATCTGGCGCAACGACGAGCGCAGCATCTTGCGCCTCTGGCCGAAGGCCGCGGCGGTGACTTTCTCCAACATGGATACGTCGCACGGAGTGGGGACCTGGCGCGGCACGAGTTCGACCAGCGCCGAATCGACCTTCGGCCTTGGGGTGAAGGCGGCGGCGGGGAGCGTGAGAACAATGCGGGGCGTCGTGCGCCATTGCGACAGCACGGCAAGCCGCCCATACGCCTTGCCCCCGGGCGCGGCCACGATGCGGTCGGCGAACTCGCGCTGGAACATCAGCACGAGCCGATCGAACCAAGGCGGCCAGGGCTCGGTCTTCAGCCAGGAGATGAGCAGGGGGGTGGCGACGCTATAGGGCAGATTGGCGACGATGCGCGCGGGCAGGGGAGGCGCGAGCGTCGCATAGTCGACTTGGCGCGCGTCGGCCGCGACGATGTCGAGCCGCCCCGGATAGAGCGCGGCGATGTCGGCGAGCGCGGGAAGGCAACGCGGGTCCTTCTCGATGGCGACGACGCGTGCCGCCCCTTCGATCAGCAGCGCGCGCGTTAGCCCGCCGGGGCCTGGCCCGACCTCGACGACGGTCACGCCGTCGAGCGGACCGGCAGCACGGGCGATGCGCCTTGTCAGATTGAAGTCGAGCAGAAAATTCTGGCCGAGGCTCTTTTTCGCCGTGAGGCCGGCCGCACGGATCACCTCGCGGAGCGGCGGCAATCCATCGGGCGCGCTCACGCCTTACCCTCGGCTCGGTCGCACATCGCCGCCGCCAAGCGCAGCGCCTCGATCAGGCTGCGTGGGCTCGCTTTGCCGGTGGCGGCAAGGCTGAAGGCGGTGCCGTGATCGGGCGAGGTTCGCACGAACGGCAACCCGAGCGTGACATTGACGCCTTCGTCGAACGCGAGCGTCTTCAACGGCACCAGCGCCTGGTCGTGATACATGCAGATGGCGGCGTCGTAACTCGCCCGCGCGCTTGCGTGAAACATCGTGTCGGCGGGATGCGGGCCGGTGACCTCGATGCCTCTCGCCCGTGCCGCCGCGACCGCCGGAGCGATGATCTCGATCTCCTCGCGGCCGAGCCCGCCGTCCTCGCCCGCGTGCGGATTGAGACCCGACACGGCCAGGCGAGGTCGCTCGATGCCGAAATAGCGTCTCAGGCCCTCGGCGGTCATCTCGATCGTCCTCAGGATCAGCTCGCTGGTCAAGAGGCGTGGCACCTCCTTGAGCGGAACATGGATGGTGACCGGTACGACTTTCAGCTCGGGGCCTACCAGCATCATCACCGGATGCAGCGGTTTAGCCGCGGTCGAGGCGAGGGCGGCGAGATATTCGGTATGACCTGGAAATGTGAAGCCGGCGCCGTAGAGCACGGCTTTAGCGATCGGGTTGGTGACGACGGCACGGGTGACGCCTTGCCGCGTCAGCTCGACGGCGCGCTCGATCGACTCTGTCACCGCAGGCATAGCGGCTTGGCTGGGATGGCCGGCAACCACCGCCCCACCAATCGTCACCGGCAGCACGGGGAGGGCGTCGCGGAACACGGCAGGCGCTTCACTCGCATCGCCGAGCTCGCCGATCGGCACGTCGAGACCCAGCGCCCGGGCGCGCGCGCCGACGACATCCGCATCGCCGAGCAGGACGAAAGGCGGAATTGCCTCGCGCTGCCGTGCCTGCCAGGCAAACAGCGTGATATCGGGCCCGATCCCGGCGGGATCGCCAAGGGTGAGGGCTAGAGGACGATCGGCAAGACCCATGGCGCTTCGGCTAGCACGAAACGGGCCTTAACGATATTCGATGAAGGCCTCTTGCTTGAGATCGCGCAACAACCGCTCGGCGCGGATCTTCATCTCATCGTTCATCAATTTGCGCTGCGTCTCCGTACGAGCCGCTTCGTCGCCACGGAATGAACGCTTGCCGCACACGGCATAGAGCTCGACGGCGGCCGACGAGATGGTGGGAGGCGTCATCTGCCCGATCTTGGCCTTGGTCACGAGAAGTCGCGCGGGCTGGGTGAGAGAGGAGGGCTTCTCGTCCGAGAGCGTTTTCACGCTGGCACCCTCGACGCCCTTGGCGAGGTCGGCGCAATTGGCGAAGCGGGCGCGCAGATTGTCTGCTGCTGCGAGTTCTCGCGGCGATGGTCCCTTGATCGGCGCCCGCCGGAATCTCGAATTTCACTTGCCTGAGCTGCAACGTGCTCTCAGCCGGAGCGGCCGCCGCGGTTCCGTCCGCGCTGCCGGACTCCGTCATCGCCGCGGTGATGTCGGCATCGCCGATCTGGACGTCGCGGCGGAACTTGGTCCGCACCGTCTCTTGCCAGACGAGTTGCGACCTGACGCGGTCCTTGAGCGTCTTGATGTTGACGCCAGCCTTGCCCAGCGCGGTGGCGAGGCCGTCGACGTCGAGATTGTTCTTCTTCGCCATGTCGCCGATGATCTTGTTCACGTCGTCGTCGTCCGAGCTGACGCCTTGTCGCCGGCCCTCCTGTATCTGGAGCCGTTCCTCGATCAGCATGTCGACCGCTTTCTGCTTCAACTCTGGCGAGGGCTGCGACTGCTCGGTAATGGCGAGAAAGCGCGTACGCTGATCGATGTCGTAGTCGGAAATGGGATCGTCATTGACCAGGATTTTGATCGATACTTCCTGCGCCGTGCCGCGATCGGCGCTGCCCACGAGGAAGAGGGCGAGCAGCAGAGCTGCCATCAAGGCAGCCAAGCGGGGCATTCGAATGTCGCCCCTGTCGCTCATGGTCAGGTAGAGCCGCGGGATTGCCGCACGCATGGACATCCGCCGTTCCTAATTGTTGCTGTCGGACCCACCCACGCCAAAGGCGTTGGTGGCATCGGTGGCGACTTGGTAGGTGCCGAGATATTTCAGCGCGAAGTTCACGAGGACGCGCTGATCTGGCTCGATGTCTTGATCGCGGATGAACGACCGCTGATAGGTGACGTCGAGCATGAAGCAGTCGTCCTGATAGCGCAGGCCCAAGCCATCGGTAATCGTCTGCGAGGTCTCGAGGTCATAGCGCAGATTGCCGAGCAGAGACCAATCCTCGGTGAGCGCCAGGACACCGGCCGTGACGATTTCCTCGCGCGGATCGCCCGCGGCCAGTCCGGGCTCGCCGGTGACGTCGGCATAATTGACCTTGATTTGCGCAGGCCCATAGCGCGCAAACGTGCCGAGATCGGTGCGCCTGATGTCCCACGTACTCTCGTCGAAGCGCGACTGCGCGGAGAAGCCGAGATTGGACAGAGCTTGAATGTAGAGGCCGCCAACAAAGTCGGAGCGATCGGTGGCGAGACCGCTCGACCGGTAGAAGTCCGTGTCGTATTCGTTCTCGCCGGCCAGCTGATAGCTCTCGCCGAACACGGCGCGGGCGTAAGTGCCGGATGGGAGTTGCGCGGTGTAGCGCATACCCACGTTGGCGCGCGTGCCGGTCTCGATGCGGTCGTAGCCGGAGAACTTGTCGATATCGAACAGCAGCGTGTCGTCGAACACAAGGCTCAGTGCATCCTCGTTGGGGATGTCCTGCTGATTGCCCAATGAATTCGGCCTGACGATAATCTGGCCGATCGGCTCGAAGACATGCGTCATGCTGCCGGTGCTGGCCATCCAGGGATAGCGATATTCGATGCCGCCCAGCGCGTTGCCGCGCAGGATCGCGCCGTTGTCCGGCGTCTCGCTGACGAAATCCGGGGTGCCGTTCAGGTCCTGGTTGTTGACGCCGCCCACCCCGTAGATGTCGCCGCGCAGCTGGGCGAAGGGCGTGAACACCTCGCCGACGCCATCGATCATCTGCCGCCGCCAATTGCTTTCGGCAATCAGTCGATTGGAGTCGACGCCTTCCTGGTTGGAAAACACCATGACATTGGAATTGAACGAGAGTTCGCCGCCGATGATCGGGTTCTTGAGGATGTAGTCGTAGTCGATGATCGGGAAGACGGTCGCCTCGGAGAAGGGCTCGTCGGTGAACAGCAGGCTCTGCGTGTTGTAGAACCGCGTGGCGAGATAGTTCCGATCATGCAGGCCCTCGAGATAGATCTGCGAGACGCGATCGGTCTTGAGCCGGCTGTCGAGATTGTAAAAGCGCCGGAAGGTATCGTCGGATTCGGCAATGACGTCCCAGCCCCAGTCCCAAAACGGGTTCAGAGCAAACTTGCCCTCGGTCTTGATGCTGCCGCGGAAATTGCCATCGACAAAGTTGGCGGCCGAGGAGTTGTCCCATACGCCGGCAAGCTCGACGCTGTAGGCGCCGCTCGACAGCCTCTGGCGCCAGTTGCCCAGCAGCAGCGTTCCCGCTTGCTCCGTATACATCGGCGCGAAGGTGAAATCGTAGTGGTCGGAGAGGGCGAAATAGTAGGGGACCTGGACGGTGTTGCCGAGCTGATTGGAGTGGCTATAGCTCGGCATCAGGAAGCCGGACTTCCGCTTCACCGTCGGGTCGGCCATCTGGAACCAGGGGACGTAGACGAGCGGCACGCCCAAGAAGTCGAACACGGCGTTCTTGAAGGTGATGACCGCCTGATCGCGCTTATGCGTGATCTTGCCGGAGCGAATCCGCCAAGTCGGGGGCTTGCTGGGATCGGTCTCGCAGACCTTGCAGGGCGTGAACCAGGCCTTCTCGAACACGGTGACGTTGCCCGCCTCGCGTTGGGCAGAGGCCGCGACGATCCGCGTGTCGTCCTTGGTGACCACCTTCAAGGCGTCGATGAAGCCGTCGCGGAAATCGTCGGTCAGGGTGATGTGGTCGGAGGTGATGACCGCGCCGTCGGGATCCTTGATGCGGACGTTGCCCTCGGCCTTGAGTGTGTTCGAGCCGCGGTCGTAGACCACGCGATCGGCAAGCAGCGTGTAGTTGCCGTAGTAGATCTCGACATTGCCCTTGGCCGTGATCCGGTTGTTGTCGTTGTCGTAGACCATCTCGTCGGCTTGCAGCAGCATCGGCTCGGCCGAATTGATCTTTGGCGGCTGGACGAGCTGCTCGAGACTGGTCTGCGCCTGACCGAACGCCGGCTGCCAAGGGGTAAGGCAGGCGGCGAAAGCGGCAAAAACGCATGCAAAAAACACCCCGCGCAGGCGCGTGAACGCCACGCCCTTAGACGCAGCAAGGCCGGGCTGAGCCCGGCGCATGCGGATCATGTTTGCGCGCGCGGCCGCCATCATCCGTCCTCTTTGTACAAGAGCACAGTGAGCGCGAGCGAAGCCGCGATGATCACCGGCACCCAGGCCGCTGCGACTGCGGAGGTCAGTCCGGCCATGGCGAAGTTGCGCGAGATCTCCGAGCAGACGAAGAAAGTAAATCCCGCCGCGAGCCCGAACACGGCGTTGATCTGCACATTGCCGAAGCGGAATCCCCGCAGCGAGCAGGTGGCGGCAATCAGCACCATGGTCACGAGCAGGAACGGCCGCGACAACAGCAACTGATACTGCACGCGATATTGCGTGGCGGGGAGGCCGGCCTTCTCCGCGATCTGGATGAAGTTCGGCAGATCCCAGAACGAGATCGAGAACACCGTGCCGAGACTGTCGCGCACCTGCGTCGGGGTGAGGTAGGTGCTGAGCAGATAGCTCTTGTAGAACGCGGCCTCCTGGCCGACCGCGCTCACCCAGGCATCCTCGAGCTCCCAGCGCCCATCCTTGAGAACGGCTTGCTTGGCCTCGATCCGCTCGGTCAGGCCGTGATCTTGGTCGTATTGGAAGATCGTGACGCCCTTGAGCTCGAGTCCTTGGTTGAGGACTTCGAGCGCATGCACGACGGAGGGACCGTCGGTGCCGTCCTCGCGCAGCCACGCACCTCCGCTGCCCTTGGTCTTCAGCAGGGACTCGCCGCGCCCGAAGGCGGCGGTATAGAGCCGCTCGGCCTCGCCGCGAGCGGCCGCAGCAACGGGATTGTAGACCAGCACGAACACGATCCCGAGCAGGAAGGCGACGATCATCGCCGGCAAGGTGAACTGCCACACCGAGATTCCGGCGGCGCGCAGCACGACGAGCTCGGAGGAACGGCTCAGCATCAGGAAGATGCCGATGGTTCCGATCAGCACGGCGAAGGGAAGGACCAGCTCGGAGAAGGAGGGTAGGCGCAACAGCGTCATCCAGGCGAGGAGGAGGCCTGAAATGTCGTCCGAATAGTTGCCCGCGCGGCGCAGCATCTCGATGAAGTCGACGAAGAAGATCAGCACGCAGCACATCAGGAACATCGCCAGCATGGCGATGAGGAATCGCAGCGAGAAATAGCGCGCGAGCGTCCCCACTGCACTGATGCCTGGCATCTGCGCTCTCACGTCGCTTGCATCCCTCTATCGGCCCAAAATCTTATCTTTTTTGGCTGGAACTTCAGCTCGAAGCTCAGTCTGGACCGCAGCTCTGGGCTCATTCTAACGTGCGCCGTCCAGGCCGCAACGGCAATCGCCCCCAGCGGAATTCCATACACAAGCACGACAGCCCACGGGTTGATGGTCAGCAGATTGCCGGCCGTAAGTCCTCCAACCCTGAGCCCCAGCGCGATGCCGAATGCCGCCAGAATTTGCCCCCAGCGGCTCTCGCGCGTGGTGCGCGGGTGGGCCAGCAGGGCGATGGCGATGAAGGCGAAGGCGAGGGGGTAAAGGGGCGTGGCGAGGCGATCGTGCAGCTCGCCGCGAATCTGGCCGTAAGCCCGCTGCGTCGCCTTGTCGGTCATGTCAGGGTTGAGCAGGCCGCTGAGATACATCTCGCGCGGCCTGACGTCCTTGCCGGCGGTGTCCTTCGGGGCAAACTCCGACAGATCGAGCATGTTCTGGTCGAACGCCACGATCTGGACGGTCTGATCCTTGTCCTGGGTGTTGTAGCGATGGACATAGCCGTCGAACATCACCAGGTAGGAGCCCTCGTCGTTGGTGATGATGCGGCCGCGCTCGGCGAGGTAGCTCATCACCTGCTTGTCGTCGCGCTCGTCATGCACGAGAAGGCCGAGCAGATCGCCGTTCAGGCTGCGATCGCGGATGTGGAAAGTGAGACCGCTCTCTGGACTGGAAAAGCGCCCCGGCTCAAGCACCTGCGAGATGAGATCGGCGCGCACCTGGGTGACGAAATCGCGCAAGGCCCGCATGCTTGCCGGCGTCAGGAACACATTGGTGAGAAGGATGCCGAGCGACACGAGAGAGGCCAGCACGAGCAACGGCGCGCCGATGCGCCAGACGGTGGCGCCAGAGGCCGTCATCACGATCAGCTCGCTGTCCCCGTTCATGCGATCGAGCGAGTAAAGCGATGCCATCAACATCGCGTTCGGCGCGATCAGCGCCATCAAGCTCGGCAGGCTGAGCAGCGTCATCTCCAAGAACAGCACGATGCCCTGGCCGCGCGAGGTGATGAGGTTGAGCTCCTTCAGCGCCGTCGCAAGCCAGACGACGATCGTCAAGGTCAGCAGAATGACGATGAACGCATTCGCCACCTGCCGAAACATGTATCGGCCGAAGAGCGTCATTGGCGCAGCTAGATCCCCCGAATGGCCCCCTTGGCGACGCTTCCGTTGAGCGACGCCAACCCCCTGGTGCCAAAGACGATTCCCATCAGGCTAAGATGGCGGAATTTCGGCCTTTTTGGAATGGCTTGCTTTCCCAAAAGACTGGTTTTACCAAGTGCCGCAGCGATTTCCCGCCGCTGTTGCAAGACTGCACCAGTAAGCCCTTCTGGGAGCGCCATTTTGTTGCCCTCAGAGGGATTGCCTGACGCCTCGAGGCGAAGGCCGCCAATGGAGCCCAGTGTGACCGATCAGACCGCCTTGTCCTTTGCCAGTGAGACCGCGCCTGCGGATGGCGTAGCTGTAGTATTCGCGGAGGAAGGGCCAAGACTTTCTGCCGCCGCGCAAGATTTAGACAAGAAGTCGAAAGGTTTGCTGACCAAGGCCATCGGCATCACGGGATTCAAGGGCAAAAAGGAGCAGACGGTCGATCTGATCGCGCCGCAGGGCCTGAAATTCGCGAGAGTCGTGGTGGTGGGGCTGGACAAGCCGGGCAGTTACGAGCCCGAGGACTGGGTCAGCCTGGGCGGGACGGTGAGGGGGCTCATCAGCGGCAAGGAAGCGCCGGCGGCGCATATCTACCTCGAAACGGCGGGTGGCGGGGTTGCTGCCGCCGATGCCGCGAGCTTCGCCCTTGGCGCATTGCTGCGCGGCTATAAGTTCAAGAAATACAAGAGTAAAGCGCGCAAGAAGGACGGCGCCGCAAGCGACGCCAACGACAAGTCGCTGAAGAAGATCGTGGTGCATTGCGGCGATCCGAAGGGAGCCGGGCAGGCCTTTGGCTGGGGCCGGGCGCTGGCCGACGGCGTCATGCTCGCGCGCGATCTCGTCAACGAGCCCGCCAACGTCCTCGGGCCGGCCGAATTCGCCGCCAAGGCCAAGGAACTGACCAAACTCGGCGTGCAGGTCGAACTGCTGGGGCCGAAGGCGCTCGAGAAGCTCGGGATGAACTCATTGCTCGCCGTGGGACAGGGCAGCGAGAAACCGAGTCACGTGGCGGTGATGCAGTGGAAGGGCGCGGGCGCCAAAGGCGGCGAGCCGATCGCGATCGTGGGCAAGGGCGTGACCTTCGATGCCGGCGGCATCTCGCTCAAGCCCGCCGCCGGCATGGAAGACATGAAGGGCGACATGGCGGGAGCCGCCTGCGTGGTCGGGCTGATGCACGAGCTTGCAGCGCGCAAGGCAAAGGTAAACGTGGTCGGCGTCATCGGTCTGGTCGAGAACATGCCGAGCGGAACCGCGATGCGACCCGGCGACGTCGTCACTTCGATGTCGGGGCAGACCATCGAAGTGCTTAACACCGACGCCGAAGGCCGCATGGTTCTCGCCGACTGTCTCTGGTACGCGCAGGAGCGTTTCAAGCCGAAGGCGGTGATCAATCTCGCCACGCTGACCGGCGCGGTGATGGTCGCGCTCGGCAAGGAGCACGCCGGGCTGTTCAGCAACAACAACGAACTCGCCAGTCAGCTGATCGCCGCCGGCGACGCAACGGGCGAAAAATTGTGGCGCCTGCCGCTCGGACCGAAATACGACAAGATGATCGACTCCAAGCTCGCCGACATGAAGAACACGGGCGGCAAGTGGGGCGGCTCGATCTCCGCCGCGCAGTTCCTGCAGCGCTTCATCAAGGACGGAACGCCTTGGGCGCATCTCGACATCGCCGGCACCGCCATGTCGTCGGTCGACAGCGAGATCAATCGCAGCTGGGGATCGGGCTTCGGCGTGCGGCTGCTCGACCGGCTGATCGCCGACCAATATGAGCGGCGTTGAGGGCGTGGCGCGTGGCCAATCGGCCCTCAATAAATTTTCCATAATATACCTTATGCGAATCCAGCATGTGGGGCCTAAAATGCTGGGATCCCGCTATCCTCTGGAGTTCTCTGCGAAATTCCCGCGTGCGCGGCCTTTCACCGGCCCCCGCCCTCACGCCCCGCGCCATGGCTGACGAGGCCGGCAAGGCGCCAGGGACGGAGCCCTACACGCTCGCCGATCTGCTCGCCGTCATGGCGAAGCTGCGCGACAAGAACACGGGCTGCCCGTGGGACATCGAGCAAAGCTTTTCGAGCATCGCGCCTTACACGATCGAGGAAGCTTACGAGGTCGCCGATGCTATTGCGCGCGACGACCTCGAAGGGCTGAAGGACGAGCTCGGCGACCTGCTGCTCCAGGTGGTTTACCACGCGCAGATGGCGTCCGAGCTGGAGCGCTTCGAATTCGCCGATGTGGTCGATGCGATCACCCGGAAGATGATCCGCCGGCACCCGCATGTGTTCGGGGACGCAAGTCGCGACGAGTTTGTTGCTGGAGAAATGTGGCAGCGGATCAAGGCCGAGGAGAAGGCCGCGCGTGGAGCCGCCGCGCCCTCGTCTCGGCTGGAGGACGTCGCTGTGGCGTTGCCGGCGCTCACCCGGGCCGTCAAGCTGCAGAAGCGCGCGGCCGAGGTCGGGTTCGACTGGCCGAGTCTCGGTCCCGTGCTCGCCAAGGCGGAGGAAGAGATCGCCGAGCTGAAAGCGGTCATTGCCGAGAGCGAGGGCGAAACCATGCGCAAGGAGCGGATACTCGAGGAGTTCGGCGATCTGCTGTTCGTCATGGCGAATATCGCGCGGCATCTCGGGGTCGATCCGGAAGCTGCGCTGCGCGGTGCGAACGGCAAATTCGTGCGGCGGTTTCGCAGCATCGAGGCGGCGCTCGCCAAGGATGGGCGCAAGCCCGAAGACGCGACGCTGGAAGAAATGGATCAGCTCTGGGACGAGGCGAAAGCGGCCGAGACGGACGGCTAAGCCTATTCCGCCGCGAGCCGCAGCCGCGCGGGGCCGGCGAGACGGGCGAGCCGCTCGCGTTTCTCGGCCGGAACGCGGATGCGCAAAGCGGTGACGCCCTCGCCCACCGACCGGCGCTCGATCACTTCGCAATTCTCGTGGATCCAATTCGACAGCAAGCCCTCGTCTGGCTTGAGCGCAATCTCGATCGTCTGGCGTTTGCGATTGAGTCGCCTCTCGATCTCGCTTCGCAGCGCCTCGAGACCTGAGCCCGTCGCCGCGGAGACGAGCACGGCGCCGGCGCGGCGTGCCTCGTTCCGCGCGCGTTGCAGGGCGGCCGCATCGAGGAGATCGGCCTTGTTCCACACTTCGAGCAGCCGGTCGGGCTCACCTTCGGCGTCGACGCCGAGTTCGGCCAGCACGGCGTTGACGTCGGCGCGCTGGCTTGAGGTCGAGTCATCGGCGATGTCGCGAACATGGACGATCAAATCGGCTTGCAGCACCTCTTCCAGCGTGGCGCGGAAGGCGGCGATCAGCGTGGTGGGCAGATCGGAGATGAAGCCCACGGTGTCGGACAGCACCGCCTTGGAGCCACCGGGCAACGGCAATGCCCTGATGGTCGGATCGAGCGTGGCGAACAGCGTGTCCTCGGCGAGCACCGCGGCGCCGGTCAGCGCGTTGAACAAGGTCGACTTGCCGGCATTGGTGTAACCAACCAGTGCCGCGGATGGATAGGGCACCCGCTCGCGCGATTTCCGATGCAGGGCGCGGGTCTGGCGGACATGCTCGAGCTCCTTGCGGATGACGTCGATGCGCTCGCTGAGGAGGCGGCGGTCGGTCTCGATCTGCGTCTCGCCCGGACCGCCGAGAAAGCCGAAGCCGCCGCGCTGCCGTTCGAGGTGGGTCCAGGAGCGGACCAGTCGGCTCTTCTGATAGACGAGATGGGCGAGTTCGACTTGCAGGCGCCCTTCCCGCGTGCGGGCGCGCTCGCCGAAAATTTCGAGGATCAGCCCGGTGCGATCCAGCACCTTCAGGTTCCACGCGGTCTCGAGATTGCGCTGCTGCACCGGCGTGAGCGGATGATCGACCACCACCAGGCTCGCGTCTTCGGCGCGCATCAGTCCCGCGAGCTCCTCGACCTTGCCGGAGCCGAACAGAGTCGCCGGCCGGGGATTCGGCACCGGCACGACCCCACTCGCCTTGACGTCGAGATTGATCGCGGCGGCGAGGCCGACCGCTTCATCGAGCCGTGCCTGTGGCGATCGCTCGGCAGCGTCGCGGGACTTGGCGATGGCAGCGCCCTTCCCGCGCGACTTGCCGAGCACCGGCGCCAACACTACCGTCTTGACGCGACCTTCGCGGCGCACGGGCCGCTGCCCGCGCCCGGCCCTTTGCTTCTTGCGCCTCAGCTCTTTCGGGTCGGTCGGACGCAATTACTCAGCGGCACCTTCCGCGTCGGTGATGTCTGAGAGCTGAATGGGTTGACCCGGCATGATGGTGGAAATGGCGTGCTTGTAGACCAACTGTGAATGGCCGTCCCGCCGGAGCAGGACGCAGAAATTATCGAACCAGGTGACGACACCTTGCAGCTTCACGCCGTTCACCAGAAAGATGGTGAGCGGGGTCTTGTTCTTGCGAACATGATTGAGAAACGTGTCTTGAAGGCTTTGCGCGCGCTCTGTTGCCATGGGCTTCCCCGTCCCTTTGGTCGACGCTTACGCTGTTGATGGAGCCGGGCTTTTACCCTGCCCGGCTTTAGAGCTGCCATTAGACGCGATTAAAAGGCCGTCCCGCAAGAGGGTGATGCGAAAGAGTTTCCTTAATTCGCCCGACCGATTGCCGAAAAGGGCGATCCCGCTAGCGAAGCGCGGGGGTCCGCTCGTTGGAATTGACGCCAAGCGCGCGCAGCTTGCGGTGCAGCGCCGAGCGCTCCATGCCCACAAACTCGGCCGTACGCGAGATATTGCCGCCGAAGCGGTTGACCTGGGCAAGGAGATATTCGCGCTCGAAAATTTCCCGCGCGTCGCGCAAGGGCAGCGACATCAGATGCTCACCCCCTGCCCCATTGGGCGATAAAGGAACCGGCGAAATGATCTCGTCGGGCAGCATGTCGGCGGTGATGATCGAATCAGGATCGCCGCCCACGAGAATCATCAGTCGCTCGATATTGTTGCGCAGCTGGCGGACATTGCCGGGCCAGTCGTGCGACTGGAGCACCGCCATGGCGTCCTCGCCGATGCGGCGCGGCGGCAGCCCCGAGGCCACCGAGATGGTCTGCACGAAATAGCGCACGAGCTCCGGCACGTCCTCGCGCCGCTCGGACAGCCCCGGCACCTTGATCGGCACCACGTTGAGGCGATGATAGAGATCCTCGCGCAAGCGCCCTGCCGACATCTCCTTCTGCAGGTCGTGGCTGGTGGACGAGACCACGCGCACGTCGACATGCACCTTGGGTCCGCCGCCGCCGAGCCGCTGGAAGCGCTGCTCGACCAGCACGCGCAAGATCTTGGCTTGGGTTTCGAGCGGCATGTCGGCGACCTCGTCGATATAGAGCGTGCCGTTATGCGCTTCCTCGAGCGCTCCCACCTTGCGGGCGCCCGAGCCCGTCCCGTCCTCGGTGCCGAACAGCTCGATCTCCATCCGGTCGGGTACCATGGCGGCGGCGTTGAGCACCACGAATGGCCCTTCGGCCCGCGCCGACTTGGCGTGCATCACGCGCGCGGCGAGCTCCTTGCCGCAGCCCGACGGCCCGGTGATCAGCACGCGGCTATTGGTCGGTGCCACCTTGTCGATAGCCTGGCGCAGCTGATTGATGGCGGCGGAGCGGCCGATCATGTCGAACGAGTAGGTGCTCCGCTCGCGCAGCTCGCGATTCTCGCGCTTCAGCTTGGAAGCTTCGAGCGCGCGCGCGGTGAGCAGGACCAGGCGGTCCGCCTTGAACGGCTTCTCGATGTAGTCATAGGCACCGCGCTTGATCGCCGCCACCGCCGTCTCGATATTGCCGTGGCCGCTGATGATGATCACCGGCAGGTCCGGATGCGCCTTCTTGATGCGGTCGAGCAGCTCGAGCCCGTCGAGCTTCGAGCCTTGCAGCCAGATATCCAGAATGACGAGCGAGGGTCGCCGCTCCTCGATGGCCTTGAGCGTGTCGTCGCTGTCCTTGGCCAGGCGCGTCGAATGACCTTCGTCCTCGAGGATGCCTGAGATCAGCTCTCTGATGTCGGTCTCGTCGTCGACGACCAGGATGTCAGACGCCATGGGTCACTCCCTCTTCCTCCTCGGCGCGCTCGGCTGGGCTCGAAGCTGAAGCCGCATCTGGCTCCGCCGCCGCTTCCGCCGCAATCGCTTCCTCTTTCTCGCCCACCGGCAGATCGATGCGCACCGACGCCCCTTCGATCTTGCCGTTGCGCTTCGGCGCATCGGCAAGCGTGAGCGTGCCGCCATGCTGCTCGGTGATCCGCTGCACGATGGCGAGCCCCAGCCCCGTGCCCTTGGCGCGGGTCGTCATGTAAGGCTCGACCAGCCGGTGCCGGTCCTCTTTCGGCAGGCCGCAGCCATTGTCGATGACGGTGATCTGCACGCGGTCGCCCTTGCTGCGGACCTTGGCGACGATGCGTCCGTTGCCCGCGCGAGCTGCGTCGGCTTCTACAGCGGAATCAATGGCTTCGCTCGCATTCTTGACCAGGTTGGTGACGGCCTGGGTGAGCAGACGCCGATCCGAAAGTGCCATCACCGGCCGGTCCGGAAGGTCGAGTTCGAAGCCGATCTCGGGTCGGCTCACCTGGAACAGGAACACCGCCTCGCGCACGATCTCGCGTACATCGTGCCGCTCCATCACCGGCTTCGGCATGCGGGCGAAGGCGGAGAACTCATCGACCATACGGCCGATATCCGACACCTGGCGGATGATGGTGTCGGTGCATTGATCGAACACCTCGCGATCCTTGGTGATGGAGTCGCCGTACTTGCGGCGGATGCGTTCGGCCGAGAGCTGGATCGGCGTCAGCGGATTCTTGATCTCGTGCGCGATGCGCCGGGCGACGTCGGCCCAGGCGGTGCTGCGTTGCGCGCTGACCAACTCGGTCATGTCGTCGAAGGTAACGACGAAACCCTGCGCGTCCGGGGTCGCGCCCTCGCTGGTCACGCGCACGGCGAAATTCCGTTCCGAGCCATGACGCCTGAGCGTGATCTGGTCGGTGATGAGTCGCTTGCCCTGTTTCTGCGCGCGCTTCAGCACGGCGCCGAACTCGGGCACGGTTTTCGCCAGAGGTTGGCCGGTAAAATTCTTCACCTCCAGCAGCGCCTCGGCGGAGCGATTGACCAGCGTCACGACGCCCTCGGCATCGACGCCCACCACGCCCGCGGTGACGCCCGACAGCACCGCCTCCATGAAGCGGCGGCGTTCGTCAAGCTTGGTGTTGGCGCCGACCAGCTCGTCGCGCTGACTCCGCAGCTCCGAGGTCATGGTGTTGAAGGTCGAGCCGAGCACGGCAAGATCGCCGTCGGCGGGGTTGACGTCGATCTTCACGGCGAGATTGCCGCCGGAGATTTCTTGCGCCGCGCCCATGAGTTGGCGGATCGGCGCCACCAGCCGGTTGGCGAACCACATGCCGATCCAGATCGCCGACAACAGCAGCGTCAGCGCAATCGCCACATACATCAAGCCGAACGCCACCTGCACGCCGGTACGGCGCTGCTCGAGCAGCTGATACTCCTCGACGTTGGCGCGGGTGGCGCGCAGCTGTTGCAGCACGCGCGCGTTTACCGGCCGGACCACATAGAGATAGGTGTCGTCGAAATTCTGTAGACTCTTGATGGCGCCGACCATGCTGGTCTGGCCCGGCGCGATGACGATCACCTGACCCTTCTTGGCGAGATCCATGGCTTCTTTGGGCGGTGCCTTGAAGGGGAAGTCGGGCACCGAGGCCGCGGTCGCGAGCATTTTGCCGTCGCCATCGATGAGATAGGCGATGGGTAGTCCCCGCAGCGAGGCTTGCGCGGTGAGGAAATTGCCGAAGCCTTGCGGCTGCGACCTCACCAGCTCGACCGCGTCGTCGATGTCCTTGGCCATGGCGACGGTGTCGGCGCGGATCACCTGGCCATGCTCTTGCAGATAGGCCGTCGCCACGTCGATCGAGTTTTGGATGATCGATTTGGTGCGAACCGAGAACCAGTGGTCGAGGCCGCGATTGAGCGAGATGCTGGCGAAGAGCGCGAGCGCGATCGCCGGCACGACGGCGATGACGCTGAACAGGCTGACGATGCGGACATGCAGCTGGGCGCCGGCGACCTGCCGCTGCCGAGCGCGCCAGAGCCCCGTCACCTGCCAGGCGATGATGAAGGTCATCGCCAGGACGAGCATCGCGTTGATGAGCAGCACGCCCACCACCACGCCATGCGTCGGCACGATCGGAGTGAGGCCGGTGAGGATCAGATAGGTGGCGAGGCCCGAGCAGAGCGAGGCCACGACAATGATCAGGCCGAGTTTGAAAGGAATGCGGCTGCGGCCTCTAGCCGTGTCTGGCAGGGCGCTGGCAGACGGGGCCAAAGCGGCGGGGGGCGTGTTGCCGGCTGCTTTGCTCATGGGTTCGCGCCGTCGCCCGAGCAAAATGCGCTCGGCTGCCGATTGCAAGGATTGGATCACGCCACGCAACCGCATTCCCCTGCTGTCCCGAAGGAATTGTCGTCCTCTGATATGGGAGCGTCCGCCTCGAGTATGATGCAATAAAATCACAATGTGGCGCTTTGGCGACAATCGGTAGGTTAACGCGATTGTGACAAATCCGCGTCGATCGGCCGGAAAGGATCAAGAAAGTCAGATGGTTAGAGAAGCCTGGGCTGGCGCGTCAGGTGCCGGGCGTGCGGATGACCTTGATCCCGAGGTCGCGAATTTTCTTGCGGAGAGTGTTGCGATTAAGCCCCAGAAGATCGGCGGCGCGGATCTGATTACCGCGCGTCGCCGCGAGCGCGGCCGTGATCAGCGGCGATTCCACCTTGCGCAAGACGCGGGTGTAAAGGCCGGCTGGCGGGAGGTCGTGGCCGAAGCTCAGGAAATAGTCGGACAAGAAGCGCTCGACCGACTCCGACAGATCGCCCGACGCCTCGGCGGTATCGGGGAACGGCGTCCTGGCCGCGCTGGCCAGCTCGTTCTCCACCATCTCGATGGTGACGATGTCTTGCGCGTAGATGGCCGAGAGCCGGCGCACCAAATTCTCGAGCTCGCGGATATTGCCCGGCCAATGAAACCGCTTGAGCCGCTCGATGGCGGCCGGCTCGAAGCTCTTCGGCGGTAGACCCTCCTTCTCGGCGATGCCGAGGAAGTGGCGCACCAGGTCGGGGATGTCCTCGAGCCGCTCCCGTAACGGCGGCAGCCGCAGCGGCACGACGTTCAGCCGATAGAACAGATCCTCGCGGAACAGACCTTGATCGATCTGCTGTTGCAGGTCGCGATTGGTGGCGGCGATGATGCGAACATTGGTCCTGATCGGCGTGCGGCCGCCGACAGTCGTGTATTCGCCCTCCTGCAACACGCGCAACAACCGCGTCTGCGCTTCCATCGGCATGTCGCCGATCTCGTCGAGAAACAGCGTGCCGCCTTCGGCCTGCTCGAAACGGCCGATGTGACGATTCTGCGCGCCGGTGAAGGCGCCCTTCTCATGGCCGAACAACTCCGACTCGATCAGCTCGCGCGGGATCGCCGCCATGTTGATGGCGACGAACGGCCCGTTGCGGCGCTTGCCGTATTCGTGCAGCGCGCGCGCCACCAATTCCTTGCCGGTGCCCGACTCGCCGGTGATCATCACCGTGAGGTCGGTCTGGGTGAGGCGCGCCAGCACGCGGTAGATGTCCTGCATCGCCGGGCAGCGGCCGATCAGCGGCAATCCATCATTGGCTTCGGCCGACAGCCGCTGCGCCTTCTTGCGCGGCTCGGCGAGCGCGCGGCCGACCACGGCGACGAGCTCGTTCAGATCGAACGGCTTTGGCAGATATTCGTAGGCGCCACGCTCCGTCGCGGTGATCGCCGTCATGAAAGTATTTTGCGCACTCATGACGATGATCGGCAGGTCGGGACGCAGCTTCTTCACGCGAGGAATGAGATCGAAGGCATTCTCGTCGGGCATCAGCACGTCGGTGATGACGAGGTCGCCGTCGCCCTGGCTGATCCAGCGCCAGAGCGTGGCCGCGTTGCCGGTCGCACGCGGCGCATAGCCGGCGCGGGCGAGCGCCTGGTTGAGAACGGTGCGGATCGCAGCGTCGTCGTCGGCGATGAGGATATTGCCTTTGGCCATGAGATCTAACCGTGCCCGCTTTGCGCTGCTTCGCTCTCAGCCATCGGCATCAGCGTGCGAAAGATGGTCTGCCGTGGTCGCGAGTTCGCATTCGATGATGCCGCCGTGGTCGCCGACGATCTTGGCGACGAGGGCCAAGCCCAGCCCCGTGCCCGACGGCTTGGTGGTCACGAAGGGGTCGAACAAATGCGGCATCAGATCGGCGGGGACGCCCGAGCCGTTGTCCTCCACCGCGATTTCGAGCGGCAGGCTGACGCGGGCTCGGCTCCCCGGCACGGAGAGGCGGACGCCCGGGCGGAAGGACGTGGTGAGCGTGATCTGTCCGTCGGGCCGCCCCTCGCCGATCGCTTCGGCCGCGTTCTTGATGAGGTTGAGATACACCTGGATCAGCTTGTCGCGGCTACCCGGCACGGAGGGCAGCGACGGATCGTAGTTTTCGACGATCTTGATCTGGCGGGCGAAGCCGGTGCGGGCGATCTGCTTCACGTGGTCGAGCACGTCATGGATGTTCACCGGCTCGAGCTGCAAGGGCCGCTCGTCGCCGAAGATCTCCATGCGGTCGACCAGTTTGCAGATGCGATCGGACTCGGCGCAGATCAGTTGGGTCAGAGTGCGGTCGCTATCGGTACGCTCGCTTTCGAGCAGCTGCGCCGCACCCCTGATACCGGAGAGCGGGTTCTTGATCTCGTGCGCGAGCACGGCGGCAAGTCCGGAGACGGAGCGCGCGGCGCCGCGATGGGTAAGCTGGCGCTCGATCATCTGCGCCATGCTGCGCTGCTGGAGCATGATCAGCACGCGTCCCGGCATCTCGGCGACGGGACCGCCGTAGAGATCGACGAGCTTCGGCGCCTCGAAGCGGAACGAGCCGAGATCGACGCCATACTCGTTGACCGTGGTGCCGTTTCGCTGCACCTGCTCTACGAGAGCGATGAGCGGGCTGCCGAAGGCGACCACGTCGGTGAGCGCGCGGCGGCAGAGAACGCCGGCGCTCATCTGGAAGAAATCTTCCGCTGCGGTGTTGGCGTATTCGATGGTAAGCCCCTCGCCGATGACCAGGAGCGGATGCGGCAGCGCGCCGAGCAGCGCCTCGACCGGAATCGGCTGGGCTTGGACGACGCGTCGCAAATTGGGTTTTTTGGTCGAGCTGCTCAAGCGGTGTATCCTTTGCTCGTCGTTTGCCGCTTCGACCGAGGATGCACAATTTTTATGCAAGTAGGCCCCATGAACTTTAATTGGGCACCATACGAGGGTTTTTTCGCGACGGCAATATCAGTTTTGCCGCAGTGCAGCATTTTAATGAATCAGGGGGTTAAGCCGTCACGGAGGACCGTTTTGTGAGTGTCGCGGCACTGATTGTCGCCGCGGGCCGGGGTGCCCGGGCCGTAGGCGAAGAGGGCCGTCCCAAGCAATATTGCCCAATCGGGGGCATGCCGATGCTGTCGCACAGCATTGGAGCCTTCGCCGCCCATCCCGCCGTCGACGACATTCTGGTAGTCATCCATCCGGACGATGCGGCGCTCTACGCGGCGGCAAGCGAGCCTTATGCCAGGCGATTGCGCCGCGCGGTGCAAGGCGGCGCGCGACGGCAGGACTTGGTTCGCGCGGGGCTCGAGGCGCTGGCGAGCGAAGCCCCCTCCTCCGTTCTGATCCACGACGCGGCAAGGCCATTCGTCTCTGCGGATCTGATCTCTCGCGTCATCGGTACTCTCGATGCGCATCAAGGGGCGCTGCCGGCTCTTCCCGTGATCGACACGCTGAAGTGGGTGGCGCGCGGGCAGGTGATCGGCACCGCCGAGCGCGATCAGCTCTGGCGCGCCCAGACGCCGCAGGGTTTCAGATTTGAGGCGATCCTTGCCGCGCACCGCGCTGCGGCACAAGAGCCGGCGCGCGAGTTCACCGACGATGCGGGTGTCGCCGAGTGGTTCGGCCTCGATGTCGCGTTGGTCGAAGGGGCTGAGGATAATCGTAAGCTCACCACGCCCGAGGATCTCAAACGCGCCGAGGAGCTGCTTAAGCCTGGCGGCGCGGGTGGCAGCGGCGCGATCCGGGTGGCACAGGGCTACGACGTGCACGCCTTCGGCGCGGGCGACGCGGTGATCCTGTGCGGCGTCACCATTCCGCACCCGAAGAAGTTGATCGGCCATAGCGATGCCGATGTGGCCTTACACGCATTGACCGACGCGCTGCTCGGCAGCATCGCCGAGGGCGATATCGGCGTGCATTTCCCGCCATCAGACGCACGCTGGCGCGGCGTCGCCTCGGAGGTGTTTGTCAAACATGCAGCCTCCTTGGTGCGAGAGCGTGGCGGGACGATCGTGCATGCCGACATCACCCTGCTCTGCGAAGCGCCGCGCATCGGGCCGTATCGCGATCTGATGCGCTCCCGTATCGCCGAGATGCTCGGGGTTCAGGTAACGCAGGTGAGCATTAAGGCCACCACCAATGAGGGCCTGGGATTCATCGGCCGCGGCGAAGGGATCGCGGCGATGGCGACGGCGACGGTGTGCCTGCCATGAGCGAGACGATCGAGATCGACGCGCGGCTCCTCGCCCAAGCCGCCGAGTTGCTCGCAGCCGCGCGCGCGGGCGGCGAGACGGTCACGGTCGCCGAGTCCTGCACCGGCGGACTAGTCGCCGGCACGCTCACCGCCATTCCCGGCGCGTCGGACGTGTTCGAGCGCGGCTTCGTCACCTATTCCAACAGCGCCAAGAGCGAGATGCTCGGCGTACCCTACTGGCTGATCGAGCGGCATGGCGCGGTAAGCGAAGACGTGGCGCGGGCCATGGCCGGCGGCGCGCTGACCCATTCCCATGCGAGTCTTGCCGTTGCCGTCACCGGCATTGCCGGCCCTGACGGAGGGACGGTCGAGAAGCCGGTTGGCCTTGTGCATTTCGCCGCCGGCCGGCGCGACCAGTCGATCGTCCACGAGATGGTCCTGTTCGGCGATCTCGGGCGCACCGAGATTAGGCGCCGGAGCGTCGAGCAGGCGCTGACGCTGCTTCGGTCATTGGTGTGAGTTGAGCGCCACGACCTTGGGCCCGTAGACCGCATCGGCGCGCGCCTCGAACGCGCTCGTGTAGCGCTCGACCGCGCGCGCGAATAGCCCGCCGACCAGACGCTCGAACAGGCGTGAGCGGAAGGCATAGGCGATATAGAACGCCACCTCGCTCGCATTCGCGCCGGTCGGTTGGAACCGCCAGCGATTTTCCAGGAAGGTGAACGGCCCGTCGAGATATTCGACCAGGATGCCGTGCGCGGCGCGGTCGAGATGGACGCGGGTGGTGAAGCTCTCGTGGATCATGCCATAGCCCACCGTCATGGTGGCGACCAGCACATCCCTGCCCTCGCGCTCCTCGCGACGGGTGACCTTTAGGTCCTCGCACAGCGGCAGGAATTTCGGATAGTCCTCGACATTGGCGACGAGCGCGAACATCGCGTCGGCCGAATGGGCGACGGGATGCGTGGTCTCGTAAACATGCATGGGGGTCTGCGCCGGTTCGGTGAGCGTCAGGCGCCGAGCGACGCCTGGCGCGCGGCCTTGAGCCGGGCGAAGTCTTGCGCCGCGTGATAGGACGAACGGGTGAGCGGGCTTGCGGCCACCAGCAGGAAACCTTTCTTCTCGGCGGCCTCCTTATACGCCTGAAACGCGTCAGGGGTAACGAAGCGGTCGATGGCCGCATGCTTGCGGGTCGGCTGGAGATATTGGCCGATGGTGAGAAAATCGACCGAGGCCGCGCGCATGTCGTCCATCACCGCGAGCACCTCTTGGTCGGTTTCACCGAGTCCCACCATGATGCCCGATTTGGTGAACAGGCCGGGACGGAGCGCCTTGGCGCGCGCCAACAGAGCGAGCGAGTGACGATAATCCGCCCCCGGACGAATGCGCCGGTAGAGCGAGGGAACCGTCTCGACATTGTGGTTGAACACATCGGGCGTGTCGCCAAGCACGATGTCGAGCGCGCCGTCCTTGCGCAGAAAATCCGGAGTCAAGATTTCGATGCTGGTCTCTGGCCGCGCGGCTCTGATGGCGCGAACGGTCGCGGCGAAATGCGCGGCGCCGCCGTCATCGAGATCGTCGCGATCGACCGAGGTCACCACCACATGGGTGAGGCCAAGCGCCGCGACGGCGCTTGCCACGCGCGGCGGTTCGCCCGCATCGAGCGCGCCGGGCTTTCCCGTGCGCACATTGCAGAAGGCGCAAGCGCGCGTGCAGGTATCGCCCATCAGCATGAAGGTGGCGTGGCGCTTGCCCCAGCACTCGCCGATATTCGGGCACGCCGCTTCCTCGCACACGGTGGCAAGGCGATGCGCGCGCAGCACCTCGCGGGTCTGATCGAAGGCGTGCGCGCCCGGCGCCCGCACCCGGATCCACGCGGGCTTCGGCAGCACGGCCGTGTCGGGCAGCCGCGCCTTTTCCGGATGGCGCGGCCGCGCTTTCACCTCATCGGGCCCGTCGAGCAGCGTGGCGATGGCGGCAGACTCCAAACTTAGGTCGTGGCGGGGCCCCTGATGCTCCGCCAGATCCACAATACGAGGACCGCGCCGATCGACGCCACGATCAAATTGCCGAGCCAGCCGTGGAATTCGATCTTCAACACATTGGCGAGCGTGCCGCCGACGAACGATCCGGCGATGCCGACCAAGAGATTGGTGAGCAGGCCGTGATCGCTCGAGGTGACTTTTTCGGCGATATAGCCGGCGAGAATGCCGATAATCAGCATGCCGAAGAACCCAACTCCCGGCATGGCAAGCAAAGTCTGGGCGTTATCCATTGTGACCTCCCGAGTTCGCCTCTCTAAGTCGCTCAGCCAATATAGGTCTGCGCGCGCACGGTTACGACCGGTTCGGTCTAGCGCATGCGTTGCCAGACGTAGATGCAGAGAATGGCGCCCAGCGTGGCGATGATGATCTCGCCGATCAGGTTGTACGCGCCAAGGCCCAGGAGGCCCGCGAGTAGGCCGCCGACGACGGCGCCGATGATGCCGATCAGCAGGTTCACCAGCATGTCCTGCTGCCGGCCCATGATGTAAGAGGCGAGAAAGCCGGCGATCAGGCCGACGACAAGAAAGATGATGAGGCTCATGAGTTCCCTCCCCGGTTGGTCGGGCCCCTCACCGTCCCGCGGCTAGATGTGCAGCGCGCGGCCGTAGGCGTCGAGCACCGATTCGCCCATCATCTCCGACAATGTCGGGTGGGGGAAGATGGCGGCAATCAATTCCGCCTCGGTGGTTTCCAGCGTCTTGGCGATGACGAAGCCCTGGATCAACTCGGTCGCCTCGGCGCCAATCAGATGCGCGCCGAGCAGCGCGCCGGTGTTTGCGTCGAAAATCGTCTTTACCAGCCCCTCGGTCTCGCCGAGCGCGATCGCCTTGCCGTTGGCGGAATAAGGGAAGCGGCCAACCTTCAACTCGTGGCCCATAGCGCGCGCGGCCTCCTCGGTCAGGCCGACGCTCGCCACCTGCGGCGCGCTATAGGTGCAAGCGGGGATCGCCGTCTTGTCGAGCGGGTGCAGGCCCTCGACGCCCGCGATCTGCTCGGCGCACAGCACGCCTTCATGGCTGGCTTTATGCGCGAGCCAAGGCGGTCCGACCACGTCGCCGATGGCGTAGAGAGAGGGCACGCCGGTGCGGCACCATTCGTCGACGACGATGTGGCCGTTCGCGAGATTGACGCCCAGCGCTTCGAGACCGAGCCCTTCGACATTGCCGGTGATGCCGATGGCGAGGATGACCCGCTCCGCCACGATCTGCGCGCTGCTGCCGTCCGCCTTCCCGAGGGTTGCAGTGACGCTATCGGCGCCCTTGGTCAGCCGCTCGACCCGCGTGCCGGTGTGAATGACGATACCTTGCCGTGTGAAGGCCTTGCGCGCGAGCTCGGAAATCTCGGCATCCTCGGCGGGAAGGATGCGCGGCAGCAGCTCGACCACCGTCACCGCGGCGCCGAGGCTGCGATAGAAGCTCGCGAACTCGATGCCGATGGCGCCGGAGCCGACAATCAGCAGAGATTTGGGAAAGCTGTCCGGCACCATCGCCTCCTTGTAGGTCCAGATCAGCTTCCCGTCCGGCTCGAGCCC
The DNA here is from genome assembly GCA_963798815.1 of uncultured Alphaproteobacteria bacterium. Taxonomy (GTDB): domain Bacteria; phylum Pseudomonadota; class Alphaproteobacteria; order Rhizobiales; family Methyloligellaceae; genus Methyloceanibacter. The sequence goes on along the minus strand of CAWCUW010000002.1, from coordinate 439,098 downwards.
CGGCAGCGTGCGCGCGCGGGCGCCGGTGGCGACGATGATGTGCTTAGCCTCGATGTCGGCGAGCGCTTCGCCGGTTGTGCCGGTTATGGCAAGCCGCCCCTCCCCTTGCAGCCGCGCCGTTCCTTTGATCACCTCGATCTTGTTCTTGCGCATCAGATAGGCCACGCCATTGGAAAGGCGCTCGGCAACTTTGCGGCTGCGCTCGACCACGCGCGGAAGATCGAAGCGCACATTGTCGGCGGCGAGCCCGAACTCCGAGGCGTGCCGCATCGCGGTGTAAAGCTCGGAGGTGCGCAGCAGCGCCTTGGTCGGGATGCAGCCCCAATTGAGGCAGATGCCGCCGAGATGCTCGCGTTCGACGATCGCGCATCTCAGCCCAAGTTGCGCGGCGCGGATGGCGGCGACGTAGCCGCCGGGACCCGCGCCGATGATTGCCAAATCGAATGTGGAGGCCATCGGGCTGAAACTCATTCGGTCGCAAACGGGACGGGATTCGCTTGCGCCGCTGCTGGCTCGGGCACCACGCGCCGCAAGATCAGATATTGCACCAGCACCGTCAAAGCCGGCGGCAGGAAGGTGACGAGAAAGGTTCTGAGCTGGCGGTCCGGCTCGAAGCCGACATAAAGCGCATGCTCGATCTGGCTGATGAGGAAGAAGGCGACGGGCGGCGCGAGCAGCACCATCGCGGCGCCCGCCAACGCGAGCCGGCTGCGCGAGATGACCAGCGTGAGACCGAAAATGAGCGGCCCCAGGATCGACCAGATGACCACGCCATAGCCGCCGATCGCCTGGTCGATGTTGCAGGCAAGCCCTTCCCCCTGGCAGGGGACGCGCTCGATCAGCCAGGTGAAGGCGAAGCCGACGAGGAAGGACAAGGCCCCCGCCGCCAGCAGCGCCAGCAAGAGCCGGCCGTCAGGCTTCGGCATGGGGCTCTCCTTAACCGCTTCCCTTGAGCGATCTTACCATCAAGACCCAGTCGCCTTGATGGGGACATCCTGGAAACAGGATCGCGGGTTCGCTGGCAAGGGCGGAGTAGCCGGCACGCTGATAGAGCCGGGCGGCGCCCTGGTTCCAACTGGCGACGATGACGCTCATGGCTGGCGCGGCCGCCTCGCAGCCTTTGGTCTCGGCGATACGCAAGAGTTCGGCGCCGATGCCGCGGCCGCGAAATTCAGGAAACGTCGCCAGGACGTTGACGTACCAGGAGCCTGGGGCCTTCGCCTCGAGCTTGACCAGGGGATGGACGATCTCGGGCGTCTCGGCGAGAACGCCGAGATCGTAGGGGTCGTCGAGACGGTAGCCGACCAAGCTCGCGGCGACTTCGCCGTCGATCTCCGCGACCACGGTATTGCGCCAGCAGAAGCCTCCGGTGTCGCGCGCGGCACGTTCGCGGCCGAACTCGAGCACCGATTGCCCGGGCGCTTTCAGCGTGCTCCACATATAGGCTGGCATGCCCTCGCCGGCGATGTCGACCAGCACCGCAAGCGCCGCGGCATCGGCTTTTCGCGCTCGCCGGAAGGTCGGTGCGGACGCCATCGCGGAACTACACCAGCATGGTCACGGGGTCTTCGATATAGGCCTTGAAGGCGGCGAGCAGCTGGGCGCCGAGCGCGCCGTCGATCACGCGGTGGTCGACCGAGAGCGTGACGCTCATCATGGTGGCGATCTTCAGCGCGTCGTCCTTGACCACCGGGCGCTTCTCGGCGCGGCCGACCGCCATGATCGAGGCCTGCGGCGGGTTGATCACCGCATCGAAGCGGTCGATGCCGAACATGCCGAGATTGGAGATGGTGGTGCTGCCCCCCTGATATTCGTGCGGCGCCAGCCGCTTGGAGCGAGCGCGCGCGGCGAGATCGCGCATCTCGTTGGAGATCTCCGACAGGCTCTTGATCTCGGCGTCACGGATCACCGGCGTATGCAGGCCGCCGCCTTCGAGCGCGACCGCCACGGCGATGTCGGAGGCTCGATGACGAAGGATGCCCTGTTCCGTCCACGTGGCATTGGCGGCGGGCACGGTTTGCAGCGCCATGGCCAGCGCCTTGATGATGAAATCGTTGAGCGAGAGCTTGAAGGCGCGCGGGCCCTCCTGCGGCGCAAGTGCATTCAGCCGCGCGCGGGCGGCGAGAACTGCGTCGAGCTCGCAATCGATGGCGAGATAGAAATGCGGGATGGTTTGCTTGGCGAGCGTCAGCCGCTCGGCGATGAAGCGCCGCATCGTGTCGTGCGGGACGATCTCGTAAGAGCCCGGCTGGTAGAGCGCGAGCACCTGGCGGTCGGAGAGGCCGCGCGGCTCGTGCGATTCTGCGCGCGTGACCAGCTCTTGCGGCCGCGGCGGCGGCGGCGCTTCCATCTCGGCAGGCTCGGCCAGTTCGGGCTTGGCGACTGGTTCGATCCGCTCCGCGACTTTTGGCGTGGCGTGGGCCGCGCGCTCGACATCGTGCCGGACGATGCGTCCATGCGGGCCGGAGCCGTTGAGGGTCGCAATCTCGAGCCCGAGTTCACGCGCGAGCCGCCGCGCCAGCGGCGAGGCGAAGACGCGGCCCGCGTGACCGTTGCCGCCGTTCCGCCGGATCTGCTCGGCGATCTTGTACATCACCTGCTCGGTTTCTCCCTCTCCCCGTTGGGGAGAGGGTTGGGGTGAGGGGGTTTCGGAATTTATCGGTGTAAGCCCCCCCTCACCCTTTCCGCCCTGCGATCCGACTTCGCCAGATCGGGCCGGAAAGTTCTCTCCCCCAAGGGGAGAGGGTGGCGCTGCGGCCTGGGGCTGGGCCTCATCCTCGGTCGTCACGAGGACGGCGATCGGGTGGTTGACCGGGACATGCTCGGTACCGGCGGCGAGCAGCAGCTTCTCGATCACCCCGTCCTCGGGCGCCTCGACCTCCATGGTCGCCTTGTCGGTCTCGATCTCCGCCACCACGTCGCCGCTTCTGACCGCATCGCCCTCCTTCACATGCCAGGCGGCGAGCTTGCCCTCCTCCATGGTGGGCGACAGCCGCGGCATGAGGATTTGCGTCGGCATGGCTTCAGACCTTGCCTTGGGAGTCGGCGAAGGCTTCTTCCCAATGCTGTCCGTCGAACAGGCCGATGCGCGTGACGGTGACTTGACCGTCATCGAGGCAGCGCACATTGACGCTGAAGCCGTCGGGTTTGGAGCGCGGCACGTAGAAGCTTTTTATTCCGCACACGGAGCAAAACCGATGCTGCGCGGTGCCGGTGTTGAAGGTGTAGGTGGTGATCTTGTCGGCACCTTGCAGTAGCCGGAATCGGTCTGCCTCGACGTGATAATGCAGGTAGCCGCTCTTGGCGCAGATCGAGCAATTGCATTCCCGCGCTTCGATCTCGTCGGGCGCCAGCACCTCAAAGCGCACCGCGCCGCAATGGCAGCCGCCCGTCTTCCAGTTCATCTCGGTTGCAGCCATGGGCGTCACTTCCGGTAACAGACGGATTTCACCGCTTCGATGACATGCTCCACCGACGGCAGCGCCAGCCGCTCGAGATTAGCGGCATAAGGCATCGGCACGTCGGCGCCGGTGACGGCGAGCGGCGGCGCGTCGAGATGATCGAAGGCTTCGGCCGTGACGCGCGCGGCCATCTCGGAGGCGATCGAGCAGACCGGCCAGCCCTCCTCCACCGTGACGATGCGGTTGGTCTTGCGCACCGAAGCAACCACCGTCTCGATGTCGAGCGGACGCAGTGTGCGGAGGTCGATCACCTCCGCCTCGACGCCCTGCTCGGCGAGAAGCTTGGCCGCCTCGAGCGCGTAGGCCATGCCGCGCGAGAAGGAGACGATGGTGACGTCCTTTCCCGCGCGGGCGATGCGGGCCTTGCCAATCGGGATGACGAAGTCGTCGAGCTTCGGCACCTCGAAGCTCTGGCCGTAGAGGATCTCGTTTTCGAGGAACACGACCGGGCCGGGATCGCGGATCGCCGCCTTGAGCAGGCCCTTGGCATCGGCGGAGGTGTAGGGCGCGATCACCTTCAAGCCGGGCACATGCGCGTACCAGGCGGCGTAATTCTGGCTGTGCTGGGCGGCGACCCTGGCTGCTGCGCCGTTCGGCCCTCTGAACACGATCGGGCAATGCATCTTGCCGCCGGACATATACAGCGTCTTGGCGGCGGAATTGATGATGTGGTCGATCGCTTGCATGGCGAAGTTCCAGGTCATGAACTCGACCACGGGCTTGAGGCCGGCGAAGGCCGCGCCGACGCCCACCCCGGCAAAGCCGTATTCGGTGATCGGCGTATCGACCACGCGGGTCGGTCCGAACTCATCGAGCAGGCCTTGGGTCACTTTGTAAGCGCCTTGATATTCGGCGACCTCCTCGCCCATGACGAACACCGCCGGATCGGCCCTCATCTCCTCGGCCATGGCATCGCGCAGCGCCTCGCGCACCGTCATGCGCACCATTTCGGTGCCGGGCGGGACCTCGGCGTCAAGCCGCGGCTCCGCCGGGGCGACTTGCGGACCCGCCGGCGCTTGCTCGACGTCGGGCAGGCTTTCGCCGAGTTCGCGGGGTGCTACGGGGGCCTCACCCTTCGAGACGGGCGCTGAAGCGCCCTCCTCAGGGTGAGGAGCTGAAATGGCTTCGATTGCTCGGCCGCCTCACCCTTATCCTGCAGGAGCCCCGGCTTCGCCGCCGCCGCGAGCCTCTCGAACGGGTGAGGGGCCTGCCACATCCTCGCCATCCACCACCAGCAGCGCGATGGGGCGGTTCACCGGCACATGCTCGGTACCCTCGGCCACCAGGATCTTGCCGAGCTTGCCGTCTTCGGCGGCTTCCACCTCCATGGTCGCCTTGTCGGTCTCGATCTCGGCGATGACGTCGCCGGCGCGGACGCTATCGCCCTCGCGCACCAGCCATTTGACGAGCTTTCCCTCCTCCATGGTGGGAGAGAGCGCCGGCATGAGAATTTCGCTTGGCATCAGTTTCGGGAGAAGGCTCAGCTCGCCGTGACGTCGGTGTAAAGCTCGGAAGGGTCGGGCTCGGGATCGTTTTGCGCGAACTCGGCCGCCTCGTTGACGCGGGCGCGGACCTCGCGGTCGATCTCCTTCAGCTCGGCCTCGCTGGCGCGTCCCTCTTTCAGGATGCGGTCGCGCAGGAGGTCGATCGGGTCGCGATGCTCGCGGATGTCCTGCACCTCCTCGCGCGTGCGGTATTTGGCCGGATCCGACATCGAGTGGCCGCGATAGCGGTAGGTGAGCATTTCAAGAATCTTCGGGCCTTCCCCTCGCCGCGCGCCCGCCACGGCGCGGTCGCCGGCGGCCTTCACCGCCGCAACATCCATGCCGTCGACCTGCTCGCCGGGAATGCCGAACACCGAGCCGCGATGATAGAGCTCCTCGGCCAGCGCGCTGCCGCGCTCGACATGGGTACCCATGGCGTAATGGTTGTTCTCGATCACGTAGATCACCGGCAGCTTCCACAACGACGCCATGTTGAAGCTCTCATAGACCTGGCCCTGATTGGCGGCGCCCTCGCCGAAGAAGGTGAGGCAGACGCGATCGTTGCCGCGATATTTGTTGGCGAAGGCGAGACCGGTGCCGAGCGGCGCCGGCGCGCCGACGATGCCGTGGCCGCCGTAGAAATTCTTCTCCACCGAGAACATGTGCATCGAGCCGCCCTTGCCCTTGGCATAGCCGTGGCGCCGGCCGGTCAGCTCGGCCATCACGCGTTTGGCCTCCATGCCGGCGGCGAGCATATGGCCGTGATCGCGATAGGCGGTGATGACCTGGTCGCCGTCGGAGATCGCCAGCTGCATGCCGGCGACCACAGCCTCCTGGCCGATATAGAGATGGCAGAAGCCGCCGATATAGCCCATGCCGTAAAGCTGTCCCGCCTTCTCCTCGAACCTGCGGATGAGCAGCATCAGGCGGTAGGCGGCGAGTTCCTGCCCGGGGCTCAAGGTCGAGCGTCCAGCCGGGCCGCCCGCGGTGTCGCCGAGCCAGAAATTGGCGGCTTGCGGCGAGAGGCTTGGGGTGGTCACGGCGTTCGGCTCCTTCGGATTCGCCTCCGAAGCTAGCACGAGCGGCAAAGCGCCTGAATGACTTTAGCGGTTGGGGTTGGCGGCCGGCGCAGGAGGCACCGGCTGGCGGCGCTTCATCATGATGAGGTCGTCCTGATGGGCAAGGTTCAGGATTGCGCGCGCCCGCTCGTCCAGCATGTCGGGGTCGAGGCTCTCGGGCCTGAGCAGCGCCACGTCCCGCTCGAGCCGGCCCTTGACCTCGCGCAGGCCGGCAAGCTCGCCGGCAAGCACTTCCTTGCGGCGCTCGAGATCGGCGCGCGCCTTCAAGCCATGGTCGCCGGTTTGCAGGTGATAGCCGAAATAGCCGGCAGCACCGCAGGCGAGCAGCGGAAAGATGAAAGCCGTGAACCGCATGTTTCCCCCGAAGCCGACTAGAATCGCTCGCGGCGGGTTAAGCGGCGGTTACTTTTCCGTTTTCAATACGGAGCGTCCGGCATAGCGGGCTTTGCCGCCCAGCTGCTCCTCGATGCGGATCAGCTGGTTATATTTCGCCACGCGGTCCGAGCGGGCGAGCGAGCCGGTCTTGATCTGCCCGCAATTGGTGGCGACCGCGAGATCGGCGATGGTGGCGTCCTCGGTCTCGCCCGAGCGATGCGACATCACCGCCGCATAGCCGGCGTCTTGCGCCATACGCACGGCGTCGAGGGTTTCGGTCAGCGTGCCGATCTGGTTGACCTTGACCAAAATGGCATTGGCGATGTGACTGATCGATGCCCTGCTTCAGCCGCGCGACATTGGTGACGAACAAATCGTCGCCGACGAGCTGGACGCGGTCGCCCAGCGCTTCGGTCAAGATGCGCCAGCCGTCCCAGTCGTCCTCGCTCATGCCGTCCTCGATGGAGAAAATCGGGTAGGCGGAGACCAGCTCGGCGTAATAGGCGGTCATCTCTTCCGAGCTGAGGCTCCGCTTCTCGCCCTTGAGGAAATAGCGGTCCTCGCCGTAGAGCTCGGTCGCCGCCACGTCGAGCGCGAGATAGACGTCTTGGCCCGGGCCGAAGCCGGCGGCCTCGATCGCGGCCATGACGAAATCGAGCGCCTCGCGCGTCGAAGCGAGATTGGGCGCAAAGCCGCCTTCGTCGCCGACGGATGTGCTGTGGCCGGCGCCCTTCAGCGCATGCTTCAGCGCATGAAACACTTCGGCGCCGATGCGCACGGCTTCGGCGATGCTCGACGCGCCCACCGGCACGATCATGAATTCCTGGAAGTCGATCGGATTGTCGGCGTGCACGCCGCCATTGATGATGTTCATCATCGGCACGGGCAGCAGCGTCGCTTCCGCCCCGCCGATATAGCGATAGAGCGGCTCCCCGCGCGCGCCGGCTTCAGCCTTGGCCGCGGCCATCGACACGCCGAGAATGGCGTTGGCGCCGAGCCGCTTCTTGTTCTCCGTGCCGTCGAGATCGCGTAAGAGCTGATCGAGCCCGCGCTGGTCGGCGGCGTCGAAGCCGGCAAGGCGCTCTCGGATCTCGCCATTGACGGCCGCGACCGCCTTCCTCACGCCCCTGCCGCCGTAGCGGGTTCCGCCGTCTCTCAGCTCATGCGCCTCATGCGCGCCGGTCGAGGCGCCGGAAGGCACCGCGGCGCGGCCATGATGGCCGTCCTTCAATACCACGTCGACCTCGACCGTCGGGTTGCCGCGGCTGTCCAGAATTTCCCGGCCGAGGATGGTGGCGATGGCGGTCATGCGAACGGCCTTTCCAAATTGTCGGGCCCTCTTAGCCTAGCCGCCGAAGAAGCGGAAGGCGTATATGTACGGCGATCTTCGGTTGTGGTTGGACCAACAGGATGCCGGTGGTGAAGCGGGACAACGAGACAGGAGCGCTGGTGCTGTTCTCCGGGGGGCAGGACTCGACCGTGTGCCTCGCTCATGCGCTCGACGCTTACGCGCGCGTCGAGACCGTCGGCTTCGACTATGGCCAGCGCCATGGCGTGGAGCTTGAATGCCGCGACCGTGTGCGCGCGGAGATGGCGCGGCGCTTTCCCGCCTGGACCTCACGCCTCGGCCCCGACCATGTGATCGACATTGGCAGCTTCGGCGCCATCGGCGAGACGGCGCTGACCTCCGACGCCGAGATCGTGATGCTGGACTCAGGCCTGCCCTCGACCTTCGTGCCGGGACGGAACCTGGTCTTCTTCGTCTATGCCGCGGCGCTCGGCTATCGGCGCGGCCTGACCACGCTGGTCGGCGGCATGTGCGAGACGGACTTCTCCGGCTACCCCGACTGCCGCGATGCGACGCTGCGCGCGCTGGAGCAGGCGATCAGGCTCGGCACCGAAATCCCCTTCTCGCTCGAGACGCCGTTGATGTGGCGGACCAAGGCCGAGACCTGGAGGTTGGCCGAACAGCTCGGCGGCGATGCGCTGGTCGATCTCATCGTCGAGCAGACTCACACCTGCTATCGCGGCGAGCGGGGCACGCGCCACGATTGGGGCTATGGCTGCGGCGCCTGCCCCGCCTGCGAGCTCCGCGCCCGCGGCTTCGCCGAGTGGCAATCGGCTAAGACCAAAGCGCAAGCGGCTTCGCGCTGAAGCTTCGACGCGGCCAACGCCGCGCCCCGTTTCCAAACGCTGCACAACAGACCGTTCAGATCGCATTCATGTCGGTTGCAGGAGAGTCGATCCAACAACCGAGTGAAATCAGCGAACGAACTGGGCTCGGGGATGCAAAGGAACGGAGTACGACTATGAGTAAGCAAATCCGATCTGCCCTGACCGTTGTGGCCACAGGTGTTGGGATCGCCGTTGCGACGAGCGCGATGGCCGCACCGAAGGACTTCTGCCAGCTTTACGCCAAAGTGGCGGTGACCCAATCCAACAGCATGCAGGCTCAGCATCTCGGATGCTTCGGCTTCCGCTGGCACAATTGGTATGACGGCCACTATCAATGGTGCCGGTCGACATCCAAGGAGTTGGCGCGGTCCGAAGCCCTTGTTCGCCAAAGGGCCCTGTTTGGCGGCCAGTGCTAGCCCGACCCCAAGAGATCGATGGTGCATCGCCCGGCTCAGGCCGGGCGATCGCCTTTTTGAGGCGATTGTTTATTCCTCGGCAACGGCTACAAACTGCCGCAGCGACATATTCACGCTCGTTACTTTATGTGGGAGATCGGTCGTAAGGGAGGAAACTGTCTAATGAATCAAAGACCAAAACGTAACGCGAGGACGATGTTCGCGGGGGTAGCGACCTGCTTGGCCTTGGGCCTTTTGGCCGCCATCGGCGGTTCTTGGAGGTCCCAGGCAGCCGAGGAATGTTGCAAGGCGGGCGACAAGACGCCGCCGGTCGATCTGGTAAAGCAAGTGCCTCCCGGAGGTCTGCATAGTCCTTATCAAGATTGGGCCAAGCTGGCGAAGGAAGAGGAACTCGTCAAAGAGTTCCGGCTGCCGGGATGTAACGAGTGTCATGGCGGCGGTGGCGGCGGCGGCATGTGCCCGGCGTTGAGTTCAGGGCATCTGGTTCTGGGGCAACACCGATGACGTGCTGTTCAGGCTGGTGACGCTGGGCTCCGCCGAGTTGGAAAAATCCGGGTTTGTCCGTTACCAATACGGCAGCGTGCACGCGCCCATGCCGCCGATGGGTTTCTCCGTCCACACCTCGGACGAGCTGTGGAAGATCATTGCCTTCATCCGTTCCATCAATCCTCCTGGAACGAATCCTCCCGAAAAAGTGATTCCCGGAAAAATGCGTGAGGGCGAAGCTCCGCATTAGCCGCGCAGCAGCAGCCGAGCGCCTATTGTTCTCGGTGAGTGTCGGCCGAAGGGTGAATGCCGATGACGCCAATGCGAAAGCGTAACGTCGTGAAGATCGCGATCGGATCGTTGGCGATCGCGATCGGACTTTGCGGCGTGAGCCTGGTGGGCGTCAGCGGCATTCCCTGGAGGGCGCAGGCAGCCGAGGAGACATGTTGCAAGGCCGGGGATGGGACCCCACCGCTTGAGTTGGTGAAGCAGGTGCCCAAGGGAGGGCTGCACAGCCCCTACCCCGATTACGCCAAGCTGGCGAAGGACGATCCGGATCTCGTCAAACAGTTCCGGCTGCCGGGCTGCAACGAATGTCACGGCGGCGGCGGCGGTGGCGGCATCTGCCCCGCCCTGACTCAAGGCGTCTGGTTCTGGGGCAACACCGACGACGTGCTGTTCCGGCTCGTCACGCTGGGCTCGGTGGATCTGGAAAAGCAGGGCTACAAGCGCTTGAGCTACGGAACCGTGCATGCACCGATGCCGCCGATGGGTGCGACCATCAAGAGCGCGGATCAGCTTTGGAAGATCATCGCCTTCATTCGGTCGATCAATCCTCCTGGAACCAACCCTCCCGAGAAAGTGCTCCCTTGAGGATGACTGCCCCCCGCTCCGTCGAGCGGATAGGCTAGTCCGAGAGGTTTCAACGAGCTCCGTCATCCCGGCGCAAGCCGGTATCCAGGGTCGCTGGCTCCGTCCCGGTTGCCCGCGGATCCCGGCTTGCGCCGGGATGACGAGACTGGGTGAGTTGTGCCCGCATAATCCCCGCCCCCCAAACCTCGCTTACAATTGACCCACCTCGTCCACTGAGGGGCGCGATCATGAGGCGTTGCGATCAGCGGGATGAGGTGCGGCGCCCGCGGGCCTTGTCGCAACAAGGCACTCGGGCGGCAGCGGAGCTCCTCCCGGGACCACTAGGAGTCCCCGCCAGGAGCTGGCTGAAGGCTCGGCCGGCGCATTCGCTGCGCGACAGGCCGGACTAAAGCGAGGCCCGCTGCCGAAAAGACGTCCGCGATTGGCGCGCCGCGAGGCGTCCGCGTGCCGCAAGGCACGAGCCAAAAGGATTTTGCGCTTCTCGGCGCGCCATCCCCCTCACACCCCGGACGCGATCGCGTCGCGGTAAGGATATCCTGCGCCTTGCGTCTGAAACCACGAAGCGCCAAGTTCTGGGCATGTACGCGGTCAAGGAAATTTACTACACGCTGCAAGGCGAAGGCGCGCAGACCGGGCGCCCGGCCGTGTTCTGCCGCTTCGCCGGCTGCAATCTCTGGTCCGGCCGCGAGCATGATCGCGCGGACGCCAGCTGCAAGTTCTGCGATACCGATTTCGTCGGCACCGATGGTCCCGGCGGCGGCAAGTTCGCCACGCCGGAAAGCCTGGCCGGGGCTTGCCGCGAAATCTGGCGCGGCAATTCTGGCACGCCGCCTTATGTTGTGCTGACCGGCGGCGAGCCGATGCTGCAAGTGAACGAGGCGCTGATCGAGGCGCTGCACCGAACGGGCTTCGAGGTGGCCATCGAGACCAACGGCACGCTGCCCGTGCCGCGCTCGATCGATTGGATCTGCGTGAGCCCCAAGGCCGGCGCGCCGCTGGTGCAGCGTTCGGGCGATGAGCTGAAGCTGGTCTACCCGCAAGCGGCGCTCGACCCGCGGGCGCTCGAGGGCGCTCGACTTCGCGCATTTCCTGCTACAGCCGATGGATGAGGGCGGCTCGCCGGGCCATGTCCGCGCGACCATTGATTATTGCCTCGCCCATCCCAAATGGCGGTTGAGCCTGCAGACCCATAAGCTGTTAGGGCTGCCGTGATCGCGGCCCTGGTGGGGTTTGGCAAAATCCCCTAAACGACTGCCATGCGCATCTATAAAGAATTCAGTTTCGAGGCCGCCCATTTCCTGCCCTCGGCGCCGCCGGGGCACCCGAATGCGCGGGTGCACGGACATTCCTTCCGCGTGCGCGTCACCGTTGACGGCGAGCCCGATGAGGCAACCGGCGTGGTGATGCATCTCGACGATGTCGAGGCGGCGGTCGCCGATGCGCGCGAGGCGCTCGACCATCGCTTCCTGAACGAGGTCGAGGGCCTTTCCGTGCCGACGCTGGAGCGCATCTCGATCTGGCTGTGGGACCGTCTGCATAACCGGCTGCCTGGGCTTGCGGAGATCGAGGTGGCGCGCGATTCCTGCCACGAAGGCTGCGTCTATCGCGGGCCCCGCCCTCGGCTTGCGGCGGAGTAGAGCGATGGCGCGCAAGATCACCGGCCTCAGGCAACTCGGCGCCAAGTCCCCGCTCCCTCAGTCACCGGCAGAAGCCGAGCTCGAGCGCGTGCCGAACCCGCATCGCGATACGGCCTATGTCGCGCGCTTCACCTGTCCTGAATTCACCTGCCTCTGCCCCGTCACCGGCCAGCCGGATTTTGCGCATTTGGTCGTCGATTATGCGCCCCGCGAATGGCTGGTGGAGTCGAAGTCGCTCAAGCTCTATCTCGCGAGCTACCGCAATGTCGGCGCCTTCCACGAAGACGTGACCATCGCCATCGGCAAGCGCATGGTCGAGCTTGTCGATCCCGGCCTGGCTCCGGATCGGCGGCTATTGGTATCCGCGCGGCGGCATCCCGATCGACGTGTTCTGGCAACACGGCACGCCGCCGCAGGGCGTGTGGATTCCCGAGCAGGGCGTTCAGCCGTATCGCGGCCGCGGCTGATCTAATCCCCGCCCGCAGCCATCATGCGATGATGGCTAATGCCTCAGGCGCTTGGTCAAGCGATCGATCTCGATCAACTCCTTGAGCAGAGGCTCGAGCGCGGCGAGCGGCAACATATTGGGGCCGTCGGAGGGCGCGCGGTCGGGGTCTTGATGCGTCTCGATGAAGATGCCGGCGACGCCGACCGCCACCGCCGCGCGGGCGAGCACCGGCACGAAGCGCCGCTCGCCACCGCTGGCCGTCCCCTGCCCTCCCGGCTGCTGCACCGAATGGGTGGCGTCGAAGATCACCGGCGCGCCGGTCTCGGCGAGGATCGGCAAAGCGCGCATGTCGGAGACGAGGGTGTTGTAGCCGAACGACACGCCGCGCTCGGTGAGGAGAATGTTCGGGTTGCCGGCGCCGAGCAGCTTCGCCACGACATTCTTCATGTCCCAGGGCGCGAGGAACTGGCCCTTCTTGACGTTGACCGCGCGTCCGGTGGCGGCGGCCGCAACCAGCAGATCGGTCTGGCGGCAGAGAAAGGCTGGGATCTGGAGCAGGTCTACCGCTTCAGCGACGGCGGCACAGTGGTCGGCCTCATGCACGTCGGTGGTGACCGGAAGGCCCGTGCTCTGCTCTGATCTCGGCGAAGATGGGGAGCGCCTGTTCGAGCCCAAGCCCGCGGGCGCTCGCGGCGCTGGTGCGGTTCGCCTTGTCGAAGGAACTTTTATAGACGAGGCCGAGCTTGAGCCGGGCAGCGATCTCCTTGAGCGCCTGCGCCGTTTCCAGCGCATGCGCGCGGCTCTCCAGCACGCATGGCCCGGCGATCAGCGCCAGCGGCAAATCGTTGCCGAACTCGGCTTTTCCAATCGCGACGACGGCCGCAGGCACGGGCTTCATGGCTTCGTTCATGGCCGGACCATGGAACCGCGAAGGTCAAGCGTCAACAAGGACTCGCGGTCAGTGCCTGGGCACGAACTCCACCCAGAGCGGCTAGTGATCCGACACCCGATACTGCATATTTTGCCGGCTCAGATCGATGTCGCGGTACAGGTGGCGGACGAAATCAATGCTCCCGCCGCCCGTGCAGGTCAAGTTGAGTTGCCGCTGTTTGTCTTTCTCGAACCAGGCGATCTGATCTTAGTATTTGTCGAGCCGGTCGGCCTCGTCGAAGAAGATGGAGCGTGGCACCTGGTCCAAAACTTCAGGCACGGTAAGGCCTGTGACGATGAGCGATTCCCAGAGCGGAGACCCAAATCGGTCAATGTTGAAGTCGCCCAAGACCAACAGGTTTTGTTCCCACTCGGTGGCTTCCTTGGCCCAATCTGCCATCCACTCCGCAATCGCCTTCAACTCGGGTGCGCGCTCCTCGGCCCGTTCTCCATAGAGCACGTGCAAGGTCACGAGGACGAAGGTCACATTGCCGCTACGAAACCCGACGGCATAGGGTGTGCGTGCGAACTGCCGCTTCAACGCATCGGGGGCAATGGTCTGCAGCCGCTCCTCTGGAACCACCAATTCGCAGGCCAGACCCGACAATTTGATCCGCCGCCCGTCGAATAAGAAAGCAAGTCTTTCCAAATTGCCCGCCGCGCCCCGCGTCACATCCGTCATGAGAAATTGCCAATCGGGGCCAAGTGTCTTGAGCATGGTACGCAGGGCCTTGAGATCCCCTTTTACCTCTTGTATGGCGATGACATCAAAGCGCGAGGCAATCTCGGTGATCGCCCACAGGGCCCGCCAGTCGCGCTTTGGGGATTGGTGTGAGCCTGCCGTCCAGGCCTCAGTGAGCGAGCTGAACGCTTTGAGGTTCCAGGTCGCGATCAGCAGATTGCTGACGCCATCGCGCTTCGGTGGGATCTGGCCGTCAAGTGCGCTGCGTAGAGCGAGCATCTCAGCCTTGATGGACGCAGGCGGATCGGCACCGTCGAACGGGGGCAGCGGATCCGACATGGAAGTTCCCCTTTGAGTTGTGGGGGACAGACAATACCAGTCTCGATGTCCGGCCCAAAGGGGGAAGGTCGTTACACCAGGCGGCTCTGCTCAACCGCGGCCTCGATAAAGGACGCGAACAGCGGATGTGGCGCGAAGGGCCGCGATTTCAGCTCGGGGTGGAACTGCACGCCGACGAACCACGGGTGATCGGGGATCTCGACGATCTCGGGCAACAGCCCGTCGGGCGACAGCCCCGAGAAGCGCAGGCCGGCGGCTTCGAGCTTGTTGCGATAGCGCATGTTCACTTCGTAGCGGTGACGGTGGCGTTCGGAGATGCGGGTCGTGCCGTAAATCTCGGCGACCTTGCTGCCCTTGGCGAGCACCGCCTCATAGGCGCCGAGCCGCATCGAGCCGCCGAGATTACCGTTGACCTGGCGGAGTTGCAGCTCGTTCCCTTTCATCCATTCGGTCATCAGGCCGATCACCGGCTCCTCGGTCGGGCCGAACTCGGTCGAGCTTGCCCCTTCGATGCCGGCTTCACGTGCGGCGTCGATCACCGCCATCTGCATGCCGAAGCAGATGCCGAAATACGGTACGCCGCGCTTGCGGGCATAGCCGGCCGCCCTGATCTTGCCCTCGGAGCCGCGCTCGCCGAAGCCGCCGGGGACGAGAATGCCGTGCACGTCCTCGAGATAGGCGGAGGCGTCCTCGCTCTCGAAGGTCTGCGACTTCGATCCAATGCAGATTGACCTTCACCTTGTTGGCGATGCCGCCATGCACCAGCGCCTCGTTGAGCGATTTGTAGGCGTCCCTGAGGCCGGTATATTTGCCGACCACGGCGACCGTCACTTCGCCATCGGGATTGGCGATGGTCCGCGAGATCTGCCGCCAGCGTTCGAGGTCCGGCTCGGGCGCATTGCTGATGCCGAACGCGGCCAGCACCTCGCGGTCGAGACCCTCTTCGTGATAGGCGACCGGCACGTCGTAAATGCTCTGGACGTCGAGCGCCTGAATCACAGCTTCGGGCCGCACATTGCAGAACAGCGCGATCTTGCGCCGCTCGTCCTTGGGCAGCGGCCGGTCGGTGCGGCACAGCAGCACATCGGGCTGAATGCCGATGGATCTGAGCTCCTTCACCGAGTGTTGGGTTGGCTTGGTCTTGAGCTCGCCGGCGCTAGGGATATACGGCACCAGCGTCAGATGGATGAAGGCGGTCGAGCCGCGCGGCAGCTCGTTACCCAGTTGGCGGATCGCCTCGAAGAACGGCAGGCCCTCGATGTCGCCCACCGTGCCGCCGATCTCGCACAGAACGAAATCGACGCCCTCGTTACCGGCGGTGATGAATGCCTTGATGGCGTCGGTGACGTGCGGGATCACCTGCACCGTGGCGCCGAGATAGTCGCCGCGCCGCTCCTTGGCGATGATCTCCTGATAGATGCGTCCGGTGGTGATGTTGTCGGCCTGGCTCGCCGGGCGTCCGGTGAAGCGCTCGTAATGACCGAGGTCGAGATCGGTCTCAGCGCCGTCGTCGGTGACGAACACCTCGCCGTGCTGATAGGGGCTCATGGTCCCGGGATCGACATTGAGATAGGGGTCGAGCTTGCGTAACCGCACGCTGAACCCACGCGCCTGGAGCAGCGTGCCGAGCGCCGCCGAGGCAAGCCCCTTGCCGAGTGAGGAGACCACGCCGCCGGTAATGAAGACGTACCGCGCCATGGGCCTCGACCCTACACCGAAATGGGACTGAGTCGGTAGCCCCAAACCGCATTACCCACGCCGGCGGATTAACCAGCGCCTGCGCGCGATGATGCTATTGCGATTGCGGGGCCTGCGGAGCGGCAGGGGCCACCGGCGCTGAAGGCGCCGCCGGACTCGTGGGAGCCGGACCGGCTGGGACCTCGAGCGGCGCCAGTCCTCCGCCGCCGGGTTGACCGGTCGGGTTCAGGATCGAGGGCCCGGTGCGATGCTGGCTCGCCAAAATCGACAAGAAGAGGCTGGTCGCGAAGAAGCAAGCGGCCAGGATCGCCGTGGTCTTGGTCAACGCATTGCCGGCACTGCGGCCGGTCATGAAGCCGCCACCGCCGCCGCCGATGCCAAGCGCCCCGCCCTCGGAGCGCTGCAACAGAATGACGCCAATCAGAGCCACCGCGACCATCACGTGAATCAGAAGAAGAACTGTGCTCATGGGGTAGCCTTCGCTTTCGAAGGCGCTGTCTTATCCGAATCCGCTACGGTTTGGCTAGGCTTGGCGTCAACGATGGCTGTAGCCGGGCGATTGGGGTTGCGGTCGGGCACGGGCACGCCTTCGGCGCTCACCGGAGCTGGCGGTGGTGCTGGCGGCGTGGGCTTGGGCACGCCAGTGCGGCAGCGGAATTTGATCATTTCCTCGACTTCCAGGAAACTCCTGACGCGCTCGATCTCCTGGTCGTTCAGATGGTCTTTGACCCAGTCGGGGCCGCGCTCAAGCGCCACCTGCATCGCGGGGGTGAGAAGTTTCTTCTGTTCAAGCTGGAGATTGGCGCAAGCGTCCTTATCCAGCGGCTCGCCGAGGGCGCGCGCGGTAAACGGCAACGCAGCGCTCGACGCGACAAGCGCTATGGCAATGACGCGCAGCAACGGCACCATGACGTCCCCCGTGGGAAAGCCGTTCCCCCTGCCGCAAATCGAGTCCCCCTCAGAATGGCGAAGATTGCGCTCTTTGCCAACCCTGCTCGACGGCGGCATTCCCAATCTCAGCCGCCGCCCCTTCCGGCATAGGCCGACACAATCGCATAGAAATCGGCGGCTTTCAAACTCGCACCACCCACCAGCGCTCCATTCACCTCAGGCACTAACAGAAGCTCGCTGGCATTGGCCGGCTTGACCGAGCCGCCATAGAGGATGCGCACGCCGCTCGCTTCCGCTTCCCCCAGCAAGCGGCCGAGCTCGCCGCGAATGAATCCGTGCAACTCAGCCACGTCGGCGGGTGTTGGCGTCACGCCGGAGCCGATCGCCCAGACCGGCTCGTAAGCGATCACGGTGTTGGCGGCGCGTGCCTCATTTGGCAGCGATCCTTGCAGTTGGCGTCGCACCACCTCCAACGTGTCGCCGTCCTGCCGCTCTTCTGCAGTCTCGCCAACACAGATGATGGCGGTGACACCGGCGCGGTAGGCGGCACGGGCCTTGGCGCTGACGAGTTCATCGCCCTCGCCGTGGTCGGTGCGGCGCTCGGAATGGCCGACGATGATGGCTGAGGCGCCGGCGTCGGCAAGCATCTGCGCCGAGAGGTCGCCGGTGTGGGCGCCGGAAGCGAGAGGATGGCAATCTTGCGCGCCGAGCAGGATCGGACTGCCGGTCAGCGCGTAGCGCGCCTGGGCCAGCAGCGTTGCCGGCGGGCACACCATGACGTCGACCTCGGGCACCGGATTTTGCGCAAGACGCTCTTTCAGCGCCTTGAGCTCGGCCAAAGAGGCGGCGAGGCCGTTCATCTTCCAATTGCCTGCAATCAGCGGCCTGTTCAAGCTCGCGCCCCCCTTCGATCGCCACGGACAGCCTTAAGATTTGGCCCAATACCGTGCCTTGCCGCGCCTCGGCTTGCTACCTATGATGCCGCCGCCGCGCTAGGCCCGTCCAGCATCGGACGCTAGCGCGGCTTTGGCAAACAGGAATGGAAGGTTAAGGCGTGGCACTCGACACTTTGCGCAAAGGGGCTGGTCGTGCGTTTGGCATGATCCTCATGGGCATGCTGGTGATCAGCTTTGCGATATGGGGAATCGCCGACATTTTCAGGGGTTACGGCAGGCAGACCCTGATCAGCGTCGGCGACACCGAGATCACGCCGCAGGACTATCTGCGCACGCAACAAGAAGTGCTGCGTTCGATGAGCTCGCAGGCCGGCCGCAGTCTCAGCCTGCAGGAAGCGCGCGCGCTCGGGCTCGATCGGCAGGTGCTGGAGCGGCTGATCGGCGGCGCCGCCGTCGACAATCACGCGAAGGCGCTCCATCTCGGTATCAGTAACGACGCGCTGCTCGACCAGATCAAAAACGATCCCGCCTTCAAGGACCCGACGGGTAATTTCAGCCCAGGCCTATTTGCGCAGGGGCTGCAGTCCATCAACATGAACGAGGCGGGCTATCTGAACTCGCTGCGCGAGCGCAGCCTGCGGCGCCAGATTCTCACCACCGTCGGCAAGGTGGTGAACAGTCCCGAGATTCTGATCGAAGCGCTGAACAGCTTTAACGGCGAGACCCGCACGCTGCGCTTCGTGCTGGTGCCGGACAGCGTGGCGGGAACGATCCCCGATCCGACCGACGAGGAACTCAAGCGCTTTTACGAAAACCATCAGACGAAATACACCGAGCCCGAGTACCGCAAGGTCGGCGTGCTCGCGGTCACGCCGGAGACGGTGAAAGACCAGGTCAAGATCACCGAGGCCGATCTGCAGGCTGCCTATGAAGCCAACAAAGACAAGCTCGGCAACCCGGAGAAGCGGCACGTCCAGCAGATCCCCTTCCCGCATCTCGCCGCCGCCAACGCCGCCTATCAGAAGATCCAGTCCGGCACCGATTTCGTGGCGCTTGCCAAGGAGATGAACCTGGCCGAAAGCGATATCGACCTCGGCACCGTCGCGCGCGCCGATCTCGCCGATCCCGCGATCGCCGACGCCGCCTTCAAACTCGACGTGAACACGGTGAGCGAGCCCGTTTCCGGCAAGCTGGGCAACGTGGTCCTGCTGCGGGTCACGGGGATCGAGCCGGGTAAGATGCTCACATTTGAAGAGGCCAAGCCTGACCTTGAGAAAAAGCTGCTCAAGGAACGCGCCGCGGGCGCCATCTTCGATTTGCACGACAAGATCGAGGATCAACTTGCCTCAGGGTCCCGGCTGTCGGAGGTCGCCGACAAGCTGAAGCTCGATTATCAGCTCATCGACCAGGTCGACCGGGAGGGCCGCAAACCAGATGGCTCGAGCGTCACACTTCCCGCGCAGAAGGATTTGCTGAACGCCGTGTTCGCCACCGACACCGGAGTGGAGAACGATCCGATCGATGCCAAGGACGACGGCGTCATCTGGTACGAGGTGCTGGGCGTCGTGCCCTCTCAGGTCAAGCCGCTGGATAAAGTCAAAGACACGGTCACCCAAGATTGGCATGACGACGAGGCGAGGACCAAGGTCGCCAAATATGCGCAAGACCTGGTCACCAGCCTGAACAACGGCAAGACGCTGGAAGATATCGCCAAGGATCTCAATGTGGAGGTGCTGACCAGCGATCCCGTGAAACGCGATGGGATCACCGTGTACGTGTTGCCGGCTGCCGTAGCGCAGGCGTTTACCCTGCCCGAGAAGGGATTCGGCTCGGCCGCGTCTGGCGAGGGAGCGGGCCGCATCGTCTTTCAGGTCGACAAGGTGACGCCGCCCGCGCCGCTCGACGCGGCCTCAACCGAACGGCTGAAGCAGCAGCTTGAGCTGTTGATCAGCGAGGACGCAATCGCGGAATATTTCACCGCGCTGGAACAGCGCTACGGGGTGAAGATCAACCAGCCGGCTCTGGCCAAGCTGATTGGCAGCGACGAGACGCCATGAGCCGGGCTCCCGCCTCCGTCACGCCCTTAGCGCAGCAAGGCGGGGGCCACCCCATCGAGCCGGACTTTGCGAGCTTCGCGCGCCGTTACGACGATGGCGTGCCGCAAGTGGCCTGGACGCGGTTGGTCGCGGATCTCGAGACCCCGGTCTCGGCCATGCTGAAGCTCGCGCATGAGCGGCCGAACAGCTTTCTTCTGGAGTCGGTGGAAGGGGGCGCTACGCGCGGCCGCTATTCCATCATCGGCTGCGAGCCCGATCTCATCTGGCGCGCCGACGGGGCCAAGGCCGAGATCAACCGTGCGCCCCAATCGGACCCGGACGCGTTCGCGCCCTCGCCGCTGCCCGCGCTTGCTTCGCTCCGAGCGCTGCTGGCGGAGTCGGCCATCACCCTGCCGACCGAGTTGCCGCCGATGGCCGCCGGCATTTTCGGCTATATGGGCTACGACACGGTGCGGCTGATCGAAAACCTTCCGGCCGAGACGCCGGACAGGCTCGGCCTTCCCGACAGCATCCTGGTGCGCCCGACGCTGATCGTCATCTTCGACAGCGTCAGGGATGAGATGACGGTGGTGACGCCGGTAAGAGCCGCTCCCGGGGTGAGCGCCAAGGCGGCCTATGCGCGCGCGGCGGACCGGCTCAATCTTGTGGTGGAGCGGCTCGATCAGCCTTTGCCGCATGCGAGCGAGCCTGACACCGATGCGGCGCACCCGGAGCCCAAATCCACCACGGCGCCTGAGGCCTATATGGCCAAGGTCAAGCGCGCCAAGGAGTACATCGCCGCCGGTGACATCTTCCAGGTGGTGTTGAGTCAGCGTTTCGAGGCGCCGTTCACATTGCCCTCTTTCGCGCTCTATCGGGCGCTGCGGCGCGTGAACCCGTCGCCCTTCCTCTATTACCTCAATTTCGGCGGCTTCGCCGTGGTGGGGTCGAGCCCGGAGATCCTGGTTAGAGTCCGCGACGGCAAAGTCACAATCAGGCCGATCGCTGGAACTCGGCCGCGCGGCAGCAATCCGGAAGAGGACAAGGCACTCGCCAAGGAACTCTTGGCCGACGCCAAGGAACGCGCCGAGCATCTGATGCTGCTCGATCTCGGCCGCAACGATGTGGGCCGGGTGGCCGAGGTCGGCAGCGTGCGCGTCACCGACTCGTTCTTCCTCGAATATTACAGCCAAGTGATGCATATCGTGTCCAACGTCGAAGGCAAGCTTGCCGCGGACCATGATGCCGTCGACGCGCTGATGGCCGGGTTCCCCGCCGGCACCGTGTCGGGAGCGCCCAAAGTGCGCGCGATGGAGATCATCGACGAGCTCGAGGACGAAGCGCGCGGGCCGTATGCGGGTTGCGTCGGCTACTTCTCCGCCGACGGCGAGATGGATAGCTGTATCGTGCTCAGGACCTCGGTGGTGAAGGATGGTGTCATGTATGTGCAGGCCGGCGCGGGCGTGGTGGCCGATTCGGTGCCTGAGCGCGAGCAGGCCGAGTGCGTGAGCAAGGCGCGCGCGTTGTTCAAGGCCGCCGACGAAGCCGTGCGCTTCGCCGCACGCGCCAAGCGCGGTCAATAGGCGGCCGCGTCGGATGCTTACGCTCTCCCTCCTCCGCCACGCCAAATCGAGCTGGAGCAATCCCACGCTGCCCGACCGCGACCGGCCGCTGGCGACGCGCGGCGTGACCGACGCGCCGCTGATGGGCAAGGCCATGGCCGAGCGCGGCATCGACCCGGAGCTCGTGCTGTGCTCCTCGGCGCGGCGCACGCGCGACACTCTGGCTCTCGTGCTGCCCGAGCTTCGCGTCGAGCCGAAGGTGGTTTACGAGGATGCGCTCTATCACGCCAGCCCGGAGGCGATGCTGGAGATGCTGCATGCCGTTCAGCCCGGCGCCAACCGCATCATGCTGGTCGGGCATAACCCCGAGATCCAAGCCTTCGCGCTCGATCTGGTGGGCTCCGGGGCGAAGCATTTCCGCGATCGTCTCAGCACCAAATATCCCACGGCCGGTCTTGCCGTGATCAATTTCGCGGCCGGCTTGTGGACGAGCGTCGCGGTGAATAGCGGGACGCTGAACCTGTTCCTCTCGCCCAGGGACCTGCGCGCGTAGGCTTTCGGCGGCCTGCAAATCCTTGACGGAGGCTGCGCTGCAAGCGTAACACCACGCCATGCTGACGCTGATCGATAATTACGACAGCTTTACCTATAACCTCGTCCATTTCCTCGGCGAATTGGGCGCCTCGACGCGCGTCTATCGTAACGACAAGGTCACCGTCGATGCGGTGCTGGCCGAGGCGCCCGAGGCCATCGTGCTGTCGCCTGGGCCTTGCGATCCCGACCGTGCCGGCATCTGTCTCGAGTTGATCGAGCGTGCCGGGCCGACCGTGCCGATCCTCGGTGTGTGCCTCGGCCACCAAGCCATCGGGCAGGTCTATGGCGGCCGCGTGGTGCGCGCGCCGAGCCTGATGCATGGCAAGCTTTCGAAGGTGCATCACACCGGCAAGGGCCTGTTCGCCGGCCTGCCGCAGGATTTCTCGGCCACACGCTATCATTCGCTGGTGGTCGAGCGGGCGAGCCTGCCCGAGGTGCTGGAGATTACCGCCGAGACAGCCGACGGCGTGATCATGGGATTACAACACAAGCGCTTTCCGGTGCATGGCGTGCAGTTCCATCCCGAGAGCATCGCTTCGGAGCACGGCCATCAGCTGCTTGCCAATTTTCTCGACCTTGCCCGCGTCGAGCGGCGCGCGCGCGGCGGTACGCAAAGAGAAGCAGCCGGTGCCCTCTAACCCCGCTCCCGCGGGATCAGCGACGCCAGCCGATCTCCGAGCTCCCCTACGCAAGGTGGCTGCGGGCAAGACCCTCACCGAGACCGAGGCGGCCGAGGCCTTCGACACGATCATGTCGGGCGGCGCCAGCGACGCGCAGATCGGCGCGTTGCTGATGGGCATGCGCGCTCGCGGCGAGACGGTGGACGAGATTACCGGCGCGGCCCGCGCCATCCGCGCGCGCGCCGTCACGGTGCATGCGCCGGAAGGGGCCATCGATACCTGCGGCACGGGCGGCGACGCCAAAGGCACGCATAACATCTCGACCTGCGCCGCGTTCGTTGTCGCCGGCGCCGGCGTCCCCGTTGCCAAACACGGCAATCGGTCGATCTCCTCGCGCTCCGGCTCGGCCGACGTGCTCGCCGCGCTGGGGGTCAATATCGAGTGCACGCCCGAGGCGATCGCCCATTGTATCGAGGCAACCGGCATTGGCTTTATGTTTGCGCCGTCGCACCACGCCAGCATGCGCCATGTCGCCAAGGTCAGGGGCGAGCTCGGCACGCGTACCATCTTCAATTTGCTCGGACCGCTCGCCAACCCTGCCGGCACGAAATATCAGGTGGTCGGCGTGTTCGGCGAGGAATGGGTCGAGCCGATCGCGCGGGTGCTCGGGCGGCTCGGTGCCGTGAGGGCCTGGGTGGTGCACGGCTCTGACGGACTGGACGAGCTTACCACCGCCGGCATCAGTCATGTGGCGGCGTTGGACGGCGGCAATATCTCGACCTTCAGGATCTCGCCAAAGAACGCGGGGTTGCCTGATGCCAAGCCGGAGGATCTCGCCGGCGGCGACGCGACCGAGAACGCCGCGCATATCCGCGCCGTGCTGGGCGGACAGCAGGGCGCGTTCCGCAATGTGGTGCTGTTGAACGCTGCGGCGGCATTGCTTGTGGCGGGCAAGGCGAAGACGCTGCGCGAAGGGGTGGCGCTCGCCGCCCAGTCGATCGACAGCGGCAAGGCCAGGGCCGTGCTCGAAGCGCTCATTAAGCTCAGCCATGATAAAGTCTGAGCCATGGCCCAGGTGCTCGACCAGATCCTCGCCTATAAGCGCAAAGAGGTTGACGCAGCGAAGGCGGCGTTGAGCCTCGACGTCGTGCGCGCGCGGGCAGAGGCCGCCGCGCCGGTCCGCCCCTTCGCCGATGCGCTTCGGTCGCGCATCGGCGCAGGCCAATTTGCCCTGATTGCCGAGATCAAGAAAGCAAGCCCGTCGAAAGGGCTGATCCGTGCCGATTTCGATCCGCCGTCGCTGGCGCGGGCCTACGAACAGGGCGGCGCGGCCTGCCTCTCGGTGTTGACCGACGGCCCCTCGTTCCAGGGGCGCCCCGAATATCTTGCTGCGGCGCGCGAGGCGACCCGCCTGCCGGCGCTGCGCAAGGATTTCATGATCGATCCCTATCAGGTGGATGAAGCCCGCGCGCTCGGGGCGGACTGCATCCTCATCATCATGGCGGCGGTCGACGATGCGACGGCCGAGGCGTTGACCCAAGCCGCGCAGGCCTGGGGCATGGACGTGCTCGCCGAAGTGCACGACGAGGCCGAGCTCGGCCGGGCGCTCAAGCTCGACACCAAGCTGATCGGCATCAACAATCGCGACCTCAAGACCTTCGCCACCACGCTCGCGACAACGGAGCGTCTTGCGCCGCTCGTGCCGTCCGACCGCGTCGTCATCGCCGAAAGCGGCATCTTTACCCACGACGATCTCAGCCGGCTTGCCGGTTGCGGGGTGCGCGCTTTTCTCGTGGGCGAAAGCCTGATGCGCCAGGCGGATGTCGCCGCCGCGACGCGCGCTTTGCTCACTGGCTCCAAGGCGGCGCAGGCGGAGGCGGCGCAGTGACGACGCGGCTCAGCCATCTCAACGACCAGGGCGAAGCCCGCATGGTCGACGTCTCCGGCAAGGAGATGACCTCGCGCCTGGCGCGCGCCGAGGGCTTCGTCGCCATGGCGCCGACCACGCTCGATCTGATCCTCGCCGGCCAAGCGCCCAAGGGCGACGTGCTGGCCACCGCCCGGATCGCCGGCATCATGGCCGCCAAGCGAACGCATGAGCTGATCCCGCTCTGCCACGCGCTGCCGCTTTCCGAGGTAAGCGTCGAGTTCCAACCGTCGCGCGATCCTGCCGGGCTTCGCGTGGAGGCGACGGCGAAGGTCGACGCCAAGACCGGAGTCGAGATGGAGGCGTTGGTTGCCGTGTCGATCGCGTGCCTCACCATTTACGACATGTGCAAGGCCGTCGATCGGGCGATGTCGTTCTCCGGCATCCGCCTGGTGGAAAAGACCGGCGGCCGGTCCGGTCATTTCAAGCGCTGATGGCTCTCCTGTCCGTCGCTGAGGCTTTGGCTCGGGTGACAAGCGGGTTGACGCCGCTTGAGGCCGAGCGCGTGGCGCTTGGCGATGCAAGCGGCCGCGTGCTGGCCGAGGATCTTGCCGCGCGCCTGACCCAGCCGCCCTTCGATGCCTCGGCCATGGACGGCTATGCGGTGCGTGGCGCCGATGTGACCACTCTTCCCGCGACGCTCAAGCTGATCGGCGCCTCGCTTGCCGGGGCGGGCTTCTCAGGGAGCGTCGGACGCGGCGAAGCGGTGCGCATCTTCACCGGCGCGCCGGTGCCCCGCGGTGCCGACACCGTCGTGATCCAGGAGAATACCGACGAGGCGGGAGGCATGGTCGCGGTGAAAGACGCTTCGCCCGGCCGCCATATCCGTCCGCGCGGGCAGGACTTCAAACAGGGCGAGGTGCTGCTTTCAGCCGGGACGCGGCTTGGTCCGCGAGAGCTGATGCTCGCCGCCGCCATGAATCATGCCGAGCTTCCGGTTCGCCGCAAGCCGAAGGTCGCGATCCTTGCGACGGGCGACGAGGTCGTGCCGCCCGGCTCCGAGCTGACCAAGGATCAGATCGTCTCCTCGGTGCCTTGCGGTCTTGCCGCGCTGATCGAGCGGCATGGCGGAGAGGCGATGAGCCTCGGCATCGCCAAGGACGAAACTGAGAGCCTGGTCACGCTGGCCCGCGCCGGCAGAGCCGCCGATATCCTGCTCACCATCGGCGGCGCCTCGGTCGGCGACCGCGATCTTGTGGCGAGCGCGCTGAACTCTGAAGGGCTCGAGGTCGATTTCTGGAAGATCGCCATGCGGCCGGGAAAGCCCCTGCTCTATGGCCGGCTCGGCGCCCAGCGCGTGCTGGGGCTGCCTGGAAACCCGGTATCGGCCTTTGTCGCGGCTCTCGTCTTCCTCGTGCCGATGCTGGAGCGGATGCTGGGGCTCGTCCAGGCGCCGAGGCCCCGGCCCGAGGCGGTGCTGGCTGAGGCGCTGCAAGCCAATGGCGAGCGGGAACACTACATGGGCGCGGTGTCGGCATGGCGCGAGGACGGCACGCGCGTCGTGCGTCCCCTGCCCTCACAGGACTCCTCGCTCGTCGCCGGGCTTGCCCACGCCGACTGCCTGATCGTGCGGGCGCCGCTTGCGCCGGCCTTGCCGCAGGGCGCGCGCGTGAGGATCATCCCGCTCGACCCCGATTAAGAGGCCGGAAACCCGAATCGCGCCAGTTCACTCTTCCGGCGGCGTCCTACCGCATTTTGTGGCATTCCCGCTTGCGGAACACAAACAGAACAGATAAACTGTTCATGATTTGTACAGGCAGGCGCCGCAAACGTTAAGGCGCCGAACAAAGTACCAACCGCTCAGAGGGGTCCATGCTCACGTCGAAGCAAAAAGAGCTTCTTATGTTCATTCATGAGCGGTTGAAGGAGACCGGCGTTCCCCCCTCTTTCGATGAGATGAAGGAGGCGCTCGACCTCAAATCGAAATCCGGCATCCATCGGCTGATCACCGCGCTCGAGGAGCGCGGCTTTGTGCGCCGCCTGCCGCACCGGGCGCGCGCCATGGAAATCGTGAAGCTCCCAGATTCGATGCCGCAGCCGCTGGCCCAGCGCTCTCGCGGCTTCTCGCCGAGCGTGATCGAGGGGAGCTTGGGACGGGTGCCTCAGGTCGCCGAGGGCGAGAGCCTGCCCCAGACCGTGAGCGTGCCGGTCATGGGCCGCATCGCCGCGGGCGTGCCCGTGGAGGCGATCCAGACCCGGCTCAGCACCGTCGAGGTGCCGCCAGAGTTGCTCACCAAGGGCGAGCATTACGCGCTTGAGGTCAAAGGCGATTCCATGATCGAGGCGGGCATCCTCGAGGGCGACACGATCATCGTCAGGAAGTGCGAGGACGCGAGCAACGGCGATATCGTCGTGGCGCTGGTCGATGAGGAGGAAGCCACGCTGAAGCGCTTGCGCCGCAGGGGCGACTCCATCGCGCTGGAAGCCGCCAATCCCGCCTACGAGACGCGCATCTTCGGTCCCGACCGCGTCCGGGTGCAGGGTCGTCTCGTCGGCCTGCTTCGCCGCTACTAGCAAGCCGCCTCATTCCTCTGGATTACTGCCGAGGCTCTTGTCGGCGCCGTCGTCGTCCGGGAAGGGTTGCGGCTGAGCGCGAGGCACCGGCTTCATGCCGGTCCGATCGGGGACCCAAGGTCGATGCCCACGCCAAGCCGCGACCGTCTCGGTCCTGATCGACAGGCCCTCGACATAGAGCGCATGCGCGCCCGCCGCCTTCAGCGCGCGCCGGTCGACGATCACCCGCGCCGCGCGGCATCTCTGGCCGATGGTGAAGGGCGCGATGACGATATCGGCGATGCGGCAATCCTCCTCGACCGCTCCCTCATGGCGAATGAGCGCAACGGTCTTGCCCTTGACCGTGCCGATGCAGCCGAGGCTGTCGCAGCGGAAGGTGGCTTCGTCGGATGACGCGGCGGCCGCGTCGCGATCATCGCCGTCGGCGAGCAGCCAATTGTCGACGCTGTAGCTTGCCGCCGTCGCCGGCGGAAAGACGAGATTGCCGCGGTCGGACCTGAGCGCCGCGGTGGCCCCTTCCCGCTCGATGAGAATGTCAGGCCGCTCGCTCCCCGGCGCGAGTGCGATGCCGCAGGCGGCAATGACGAGGCCGAGGGCGCGGGCGCGCGTCTGCCACAGGCAGACCCACAAGCCGCCCAGCACGACCAGGACGAGGCCCGAGCCCGAGATGGCGGGAAGGATGGTCACGGCGCCGGGCCAAGACGCCACCCATTGGCCCGCGCCCACCATCAGCTCGATGCCGAGCCCCATGGCCCGCAGCGGCCAGGCTTCCAGACCGAACGGCATGGCGATCAGGCTCAGCACCGCCATCGGCATGATCAGGAGGCTGACCAGCGGGGCCGCGATCAGATTGGCGATCAACCCGTAATGCGTCATGCGATGAAAATGGTAGATGGCAAAGGGGGCGATCGCCGTGCCGGCAACCAACGTCGTGACCGCGGCGCCGGAGATCAGCGCCCAGCCCTTGCGTAAGGTCCCCCACACCAAGCTTACGTCGCCGAGCCTCTCCCGGCTCCGCGCGGCGAGCCACTCATACAGCGCGACGAGCGCGACCACGGCCGCAAACGACATCTCGAAGCTTGGGTCGAACAACGATTCCGGCGCGACAATGAGAATTGCGAGCGCCGCCAGGGCGACGTTGCGCATGGTGAGAGCCGGCCGGTCGAGCATGACCGCGATCAAGACGATGCTCATCATGATCCAGGAGCGCACCGTGGGCACGGCGGCGCCGGACAGGGCGAGATAGAAGGTGGCGGCGGCGAGCGCGGCGGCGGCGGCCCACTTCTTGATCGGGTAGCGCAGCGCCAGCGCAGGCATGAGAGCCAGCAGCGCCCGCACCAGCCAGAACACCGTGCCCGCCATGATCACCATGTGTAGGCCGGAGATCGACAGGATATGGGCGAGGCCCGAGTCGCGCATCGATTGGGTCACCTCCTCCGGGATGCCGCCGCGCTCGCCGGTGATGAGGGCCGCGGCGATCTCGCCCGTCTCGCCGGGCAACGCGGCTCTGATGCGGGCATTGACCTTGGCGCGCAAGCCATCGACCAGGCCCCAGGCCGCGAGGTCCCATGGCGGCGGTGGCCCGGTTGCGACCGGTTCGACCTTGCTCGTCGCGTAGCCGGTTCCGCCCAGGCGCGAGAACCAGGCTTGGCGCCCGAAATCGAAGCCCCCCGGCTCGATCGGCTCTGGCGGCGGCTGTAGCGTTGCATGCAGCGAGACCGCCTCACCGATTTCCAGAGTCGCGATATCCTTGGCGGGCAATGTTACGCGCACGCGATAGGGTCGGCTTTCGGGCTTGAGATCGTCGAGGGAGAGGACGCGCAGGGTGATTCTCGCGCGTCCCTTGTCGCGCAGCTCATGCGCCTCGACGAAGCCTGTCAGTCCGGTGTAGCGAAGCTGCATGCGCCAGCACGGGCGCGCGGACCATCTCGGTGCGAAGCTTGGCTGCGGCGAACCCGGAGGCAAAGGCAAGCGCCGCCCCGCCGAAACACAATCCAAGGGGAGCATGTCGCGCAGCCAGCGTGAGCCCTGCGGCGCCGACAATGAGCGCAAGCGCAAGTCTTGCAGCGGGCTCATCGGCAAGCGCGAAATAGGCGATAATGCCGCCCGCGAACAACACCGGGAGCCAAAGGAACCAGCGGTCCTGCTCGTTTTCGAGCGCGCGTGCCGAGGCCCTGAGAGAGGCCGCAAGCAGCCCCTGCTTGCGCGTCCCGCCCAGGCGATCCTCACCGCCCCACTCCTCGTCGCCCCGCTCCGGCATGGCCGATGCTTAAGACCGGGCAGTTGCGGCCTCCGCCCTGCCCTTACCCCGCATCCGCCCCTATGCTACATCACGACCGCGCTAACCCCCTAACCCTCAGTCGAGAAGCTCGCCGTCAGTATGAGCGAAATGGTCATTACGCGCTTTGCGCCCTCGCCCACCGGCTATTTGCATATCGGCGGCGCGCGCACGGCGCTGTTCAATTGGCTTTATGCCAAGCACACCGGCGGCAAGATGCTGCTGCGCATCGAGGATACCGACAAGGCGCGCTCGACCGAGGGCGCGATCCTCGCCATCCTCGACGGTCTGCGCTGGCTCGAGCTCGACTGGGATGGCGAGCCGGTCTACCAGTTGACGCGCGCGGAGCGGCACCGCGAGATCGCCGAGCAGTTGCTTGCCCAAGGCGATGCCTATCGCTGCTATGCGAGTCCGGAAGAGTTGCAGGCCATGCGCGAGCGTGCCCGCGCCGAGGGTCGTGCGCCGGGTTATGACGGCACCTGGCGGCATCGCGATCCGTCAGCGGCGCCGGCGGGTATCGAACCGGCGATCCGCTTCAAGGCGCCACGCGAAGGCGAGACGGTGATCGACGATCGGGTGCAGGGCCGCGTCGTCTTCGCCAACAAGGATCTCGACGATCTCGTCATCCTGCGCAGCGACGGCACGCCGACCTACAATCTTTCGGTCGTGGTGGACGATCACGACATGGGGATCACCCATGTCATCCGTGGCGACGATCATCTCACCAACGCGGCGCGGCAGACACAGATCTTCAAGGCGCTCGGCTGGACGCCGCCGATCTATGCGCATGTGCCGCTGATCCACGGACCGGATGGCGCCAAACTGTCGAAGCGGCACGGCGCGCTCGGGGTCGATGCCTATCGCGTTATGGGTTATCTGCCCGCGGGGCTTCGCAACTATCTCGTGCGGCTCGGCTGGAGTCACGGCGATGCTGAAATCATGTCGACCGATGAGATGGTCAAATGGTTCGATCTCGATGCCATCGGGCGATCGGCCGCGCGCTTCGACTTCGCCAAGCTGGAAAATCTGAACGGCCATTATCTGCGTGTTACGCCCGACCGGGAGATCGTCGACCGCTTGAAGGCGCTGGTGCCCGAGCTTCCCGACGGGGCGGCGCTTGCGGCGCGGATCGGCGACGACGGCTGGCAGCAGCTCGAGCGCGCCATGCCGGGATTGAAAGAACGCGCCGGCACGCTGGTCGAGTTGCTCGACAACGCCGCTTTCCTCTTCGCCCCGCGCCCATTGCCGACCGATGAGATGGCGAGCAGGATTTTGGACGAGGGCGGCCGCGAGACGCTTGCGGCACTCTCGCCGCGTCTTGCAAGCGTCGAGAACTGGACGCAAGAGGCGCTCGAGACCGCAGTGCGGAGCTTCGCCGATGAGACGGGGTACAAGCTTGGCAAGGTCGCCCAGCCGCTCAGAGCCGCCCTCACCGGTCGATCGACGTCGCCGGGGATCTTCGATGTGCTCGCCGTGCTCGGCCGCGAGGAATCGCTTGCTCGCATCGGCGATCAGGTGCATGCAGGAAAAACTGCTTAACTTTTAAGCATGTCCGGTTGTTGCACTGCGGCACGAACGGCGCGATTATGCGGCAGTGCAAAATGAGTTCCCCAACGCGCACATCGGACCACCTTTGTGGCGTTCGTTGGTGAGCGGTCTCCCCTCAGATGGTTAGAGGAGCCTTTAGATGAGCGTCGCAGAAAACCTCCGCGCGTCGGGCGCTGCCGAGGCATCTATCTTGATCGACGGCGCGCAGTACGACTTGCCGATCCGCAAGGGAACGCTCGGTCCCGACGTGATCGATATCAATACGCTTTACCAGGATACGGGATGCTTCACCTACGACCCGGGCTTCACGTCCACGGCGAGCTGCGAGTCTAAAATCACCTTTATCGACGGCGACAAGGGCATTCTGCTCTATCGCGGTTATCCGATCGACCAGCTCGCCGAGCACGGCAGTTTCATCGAGACTTGCTATTTGCTGCTGTATGGCGAACTGCCGACCCGCCAGCAATACCTCGCGTTCGACAACCGCATCGTCAAGCACACGATGGTGCATGAGCAGATGACGCGGTTCTACACCGGGTTCCGCCGCGACGCGCATCCGATGGCGGTCATGGTCGGCGTGGTCGGCGCGCTGTCGGCCTTCTATCACGACTCGATCGACATCAAGGATCCTATGCAGCGGGAGATGGCCAGCATCCGCATGATCGCGAAGATGCCGACCATCGCGGCGATGGCCTACAAATATTCGATCGGCCAGCCTTTCATCTATCCCAGGAACGAGCTGAAATATTCCGCGAACCTCCTGCATATGTGCTTCGCCGTGCCGTGCGAGGAATACAAAGTCGATCCAATTCTGGCGCGCGCCATGGACCGCATTCTGATCCTGCATGCCGACCACGAGCAGAATGCCTCGACCTCGACGGTGCGGCTTGCCGGCTCGTCCGGCGCCAATCCGTTCGCCTGCATTTCAGCCGGCATCGCTTGTCTGTGGGGTCCCGCGCATGGCGGCGCCAACGAGGCGGCGTTACAGATGCTGCAGGAGATTGGCACGGTCGACCGGATTCCAGAGTTCATCAAGCGGGCCAAGGACAAGAACGACCCGTTCCGGCTGATGGGCTTCGGCCACCGCGTTTACAAGAACTACGATCCCCGCGCGAAGATCATGCAGAAGACCTGCCATGAGGTGCTGGACGCGGTGGGCCACGGCGATGATCCGATTCTCAAGGTGGCGATGGAGCTCGAGCGGATCGCGCTCTCCGACGAATATTTCATCCAGAAGAAGCTGTATCCCAATATCGACTTCTACTCCGGCATCACGCTGAAGGCGCTCGGCTTCCCGACCGACATGTTCACGGTGCTGTTCGCCATTGCCCGGACGGTCGGCTGGATCGCCCAGTGGAAGGAGATGATCGAGGATCCGTTGCAGCGTATCGGCCGGCCGCGTCAGCTCTATACCGGAGCGACCGAGCGGAGCTACGTGGCGGCGGACGCGCGCTAGGCGCCGTCCTCGTCGGTCAGCCGCTCGCCCACCAGAAACAGTCCGTGCCGATTGGCGGCCGCGATGGTGGCCGCGTGCTCGGCCATCAAAACCCGGCCCGCCGCGACCGCTATCCCGGCAAGACCGGCGGTTGCGGCATTGCGCACAGTCTCGGGGCCGATGGTCGGCAGGTCGACACGCTCCTCTTGTCCCGGCTTGGGTGCCTTGACGAGGACGCCGCTTCTGGCGCGCTGTTTGATCCTGCCGATTTCGCGTAGTCCGGCGCAACGGGCGAGCATGGCGTCGGTGCCTTCGGCGGCTTCGACGGCAAGCACATAGTTTTTGGCTACGACGGCGGCTTGGCCGACATCGAGGCGACCGAGCGCGCCGACCACACGGAAGCCGGTCGCGATGTCGGCGCGGTCCTCGGCCGAAGGCGTCTTGTCGCTGAGCGTCCCCTCGCCCGCCAGAAGCTCTGGGGCCACGTCGCCCGCGCCATGCACCCGGTAGCCCTTGCTCTCGAAGAAGCGGACGACGCGCGACAGCACGTGATCGTCGCCGCCGATGCCGAGGCTGACGAGGAAGGGCAAGTTGCGGATGGCGCCGAGGTCGAGGCGGATATTCGCGGGATCGGGGCGCGTCACGCCGCCGATAATGACGAGATCGCGGCAGCCTCTGCCGTCGAGCGCTGTGAACAGCTTGCCGATCTCGCCCCACTTGATCCAGGTATGCGGGAAGCGCTCGATCTCCTCGCTGGCCTCGCCACGAATGCCGACAATATGAAGATTGAGCCCGCGGGCGGTAGCGGAGTCGGCGATCAGGCAAGGAAGCAAACCGCCTCCGGCAATGATGCCGAGCGGGCCTTCTATGCTTCGACCCTCACGCGGGTCGCGGGCGATGCTGTCATGGGCTTGGCGTTGCGGCATTGTTGGGCACGCAGAACGAGCGCTCCGATTGGGTCTTGATGAAGTCGATGATCTGCTTGACCAGGGGATTCTTGTCGAACATGGGCTCCACGTCCTCGAGCCGCTCCATCAGCGTGCCTTCGCTCGCGAACAGCATGCGATAAGCCTGACGCAGCTCATGGATCTGCTCGCGCGGGAAACCTTTGCGCTTCAGTCCGACAATGTTGAGGCCGCAGAGATTGGCGCGGTTGCCGATCGCCATGCCGAACGGGATGACGTCGGCGGTGATGCCGGACATACCGCCGACAAAGGCATAAGCGCCGATGCGGACATATTGGTGCACGGCCGAGAGGCCGCCGATGATGGCGCCCTCACCGATCGCGACATGTCCGCCCAAGGTTGCGCCGTTCACCAGCGTGACGTTGTCGCCGATGTCGCAGTCGTGGGCGATGTGGCAGCCGATCATCAGGAAGCAATTGGCGCCGACCTTGGTCGCCATGTGGCCCCTCTCGGTGCCCGGATTGATCGTGACATACTCGCGGATCAGCGTATTCGAACCGATGGTGAGAGTGCTCGGCTCGTCGTGAAATTTGATGTCCTGGGGCGCGGCCCCGAGCGATACGAAGGGGAATACCTTGCAGCCGGCGCCGAGCGTGGTGCGGCTGGTGATGCTCGCGTGGGAATGCACGACGACGCCGTCGCCAAGCACCACATGCGGACCGATCACGCAAAATGGACCGATCTCGACATTCGTTCCGAGTTTCGCGCCTGGATCCACCAGGGCGCTCGCATGAACTTTGACCATGCTCGCCCTGACTATGTCTCGACGATGACTGCGCTAACCTCGGCTTCGGCGACGAGGTTGCCGTCGACCTGGGCTTGCGCCCGGAAGCGCCACACGCGTCCGCGGTTGCGCATTTTTTGCACGTGGTAATAGACCGTGTCGCCCGGCACCACGGGCCGGCGGAACCGCGCTTTGTCAATCGCCATGAAATAGACGAGCGGCGGCTCCTTGAACTCCTCGATATGACGCATGCACAGAGCGCCGGCGGTCTGCGCCATGCCTTCGATGAGGAGCACCCCCGGCATCACCGGATTGCCAGGAAAGTGACCCTGGAAATACGGCTCGTTGGCGGTCACGTTCTTGATGCCAGTGGCCGAGCGGTCGCCATCCATGTCGACGATGCGGTCGACCATGAGAAACGGATAACGATGCGGCAGAAGCTTCAGGATGTCGGTGATCTCCGCCTTCCCGAGCTTCGATTTCACTCCGCTCTCATTCATCAACCACGGCTCCTTGGACAAGTGCGGCAACCGGGTTAATCGCCGGTCTCATTTCCGCCCTCGCCCTGATCAAGCTTCAAATCCTTACGCTCGGCAAGCTTTTGCAGCAGCGTCAGCTCACGGAACCAGAGTCGCACGGGCTTGGCTGGGGTGCCTCCCCATCTCACGCCCGGCGGCACGTCGCCCCGCACATTGCTGCTCGCCGCAATCTGCGCGCCGGCACCGATCCTGACGTGGCCCACCACGCCGACCTGGCCCCCGAGCGCTACGAAATCGCCGAGATGCGCGCTTCCTGAGATACCGGTTTGAGCGACGATGATGCAATGCCTTCCAATCACCACGTTGTGCCCGATTTGCACGAGATTATCAATTTTCGTGCCCTCTCCGATCACCGTGTCGCGCAAGGCGCCGCGGTCGACGGTCGAATTGGCGCCGATTTCGACCCCGTCCTGAATGATGACGCGGCCGATTTGCGGCACTTTTACATGGCCGGTGTTGCCCATGGCGAAGCCGAAGCCATCCTGGCCGATCGCCGTGCCGGCATGGATCGTGACATGGTTACCGATCAGGGCGTGGGTAATCGAGGCATTCGGCCCGATATAGCAGTTCCGCCCGATATGCACGCGGTAACCGACGACGCTGCCGGCCGCAATTGTCGTCCCCTGTCCGATCCGTGCCTCCGGCCCGACGACCGCCCCCGCCTCAACAATCGCGCCTGGCTCGAGCCTGGCGGTCGGATGCACCGGTAAGCCGCCCGCGGCCGCGGCCTTCGGTTTGAGGGCGTCCGGGTAAAACAGGAGAAGAGCCCGCGCGAAGGCTCGGTAGGGCTCGGGCGTCATAAGGCATGCCGTGGCCGGTGGCGCCTGATTGGCAAATTTTGGCGCGACGAGGCAGGCACTCGCGCGCGTAGTAGCGAAGGCCGGGAGATATTTCGGATTGTCGACAAATGAGAGGTCGCCCTCGCCCGCCTCGTCGAGGGGTCTCACATCCTTCAGGGCGAGACCGAGATCGGCGCCATCGGCGAGCTTGGCGTTGGTGGCGGCGGCGATGGCGCCCAAGGCGAAGGGGCCGGCACGCTCGAAGAAGCCAGGATGTTGCATTGAAGATCTCAGCGGCGCGCGCCGCGACATGGGCCATGGCGCGAAGCCATATCTGGAAATCGCTTGCTTTAGAAGTTCGTTGAAGCGCCGAAGCGGAAAACCTCGGTCTTGTCGAAGCTCTCTTTAAGCAGAGCCTGCGCGATATCGGCGCGGAGTGGGCCAAGTGGCGACTGCCAGATGAGGCTGAATCCGGTGGACAAGCGTACTGCCGCGTTGTCGAAGATGAAGCTCCCCTCTTGGTTCACAGCCTTAATGGCCAGCTGCGCCGGGCTGCCACAGCGAGCCCGCGTCGACGAAGAACGCTCCCTGCATGCCGATGCTGTCGGGAACGAACGGGAAGGGGAAACGCACCTCCGCGGTGGTGGCCCAGAAGAACTCGCCACCGAGGGCATCGCGTGAGCAATTAGATATGCGTCTTTCCGCTGCTAGGATTTTCGCAGGCATCGCGTGGGCCGTATCCGGCGCGCTCGAACCCACGGACCGTCTCGCCGCCCTTGAAGAAGAGATCGGTCAAGCGGAGATCTTCTCCGCCCCATCCTGTGACCGAACCTGCCTGTCGCGCGACCGACCAAGGTGATCTTGTTGGTGATCGGATAATAACCGCGGGTGTCTACGACGGACCGGAAGTAGTTCACGTCGCCACCAAGCCCAGCTAAGTCTTGCGAAAATGTAGCGAAAACACCACTGGTGGGCTGGTTCGGTATGTTTCGTGTATCGTATGCGATGGTGTAACCAATGCTGGAGACGTAGGAAGTTCCTTCCGATTGCTGCACGGCGAGAGACGCGTTGTTGGCCACGTTGAAGATTTCCTCGCGTTCAAATCTGTACCGCAAGCCCATTTGCGTGTTGTCGTAGAGCGGAAAGCCGAGTCTGAGATTGCCGCCGGTGTCGCGCTCGTTGAAAGAGGCGGCATCCTGCAGATCGACCTCTTTGTGGAAGATGTCGAACCCCGCTGCGAGATTGCGATCGAGGAAATACGGCTCGGTGAAGCTGAAATCGACCTGAGCACGGTCGAGGCTTCCGGAGAAGCCGAGCCTGACATATTGGCCTTTGCCCATCAGGTTGCGCTCGGTGATGCTGATATCGCCGATAATGCCTTCGCTGGTTGAGTAACCGGCGCCGAAGGACAGTTCGCCGGTTGGCTGCTCCTCCACCTTCACCACGATGATCACCCGGTCGGGCGCGCTGCCGGGCTGCGGCTCGACCTCCACGGTCTTGAAGAAGCCAAGCGCACGCAATCGCTTGCGGGCCGATTCCACCAAGAGGCGGTTAAAGGCGTCGCCCTCGGCTAGGCGGAATTGACGCCGGATGACGTTATCCTCGGTACGGAAATTGCCGACGATGTTGATGCGCTCGATATAGATGCGCGGGCCTTCGTCGATACCGAAGGTGATATTCATAATGTGGTTCGTCTCGTCGCGATCGAAACGCGGCTTGACCTGACCGAAGGCGTAACCTTGCAAAGACACACCGATGGTCAACGCCTCGACCGTCTTTTCCACCTTTTCGGCGTTGTAGACGCGCCCGGTCTTGGTCAGGAGGTATTTGCCGAGGTTGTCGATGTTGAGCGACGGCAGAGCGCTCTCGATGTTGATGGTACCGAACCGGTAGCGCTCGCCCTCGTCGATGGTGAAAGTGATGAAGAAGCCGCGGGCGTCACGGTCGAGATCGGCGGTGGCCGACAAAATACGCACATCGGCATAGCCGCTCTTTAGATAAAACTGCCTGAGCAGCTCACGGTCGAGATTGAGGCGGTCGGGATCGTAGATGTTGGTGCCCTTGAGAAAGCTCAAGATGTTGGTTTGCGTGGTGGCGATCACGTAGCGGAGTTGCGAATCGCTGAAAGCCACGTTGCCAATGAAATTGATGGCGCGAACCTTGGTGATCGGGCCCTCGTTGATCTCGAACACGACATCGATACGGTTGTTATCGAGGTTGATGACCTTGGGATCGACCCGCGCCGCGTAGAGGCCTTGGCGGCGATAAACGGTGAGAATGCGCTGTACGTCTGCCTGCACGCGGGCGCGGGTATAGACCGCGCGTGGCTTGAGCTGCACTTCGGCGGCCAGGGTGTCGTCCTCGACCTCCCGATTCCCCTCGAACGCCACGCGGCTAATAATCGGGTTCTCGACGATGACGATGACGATCGTCGCGCCCTCGCGCCGGATGCGCACGTCCTGAAAGAGGCCGGTGGCGAATAGCGCCTTCAGCAATTCGTCGATTTGCGCGGGATCGTAGGCGTCGCCGGGGGAGAAGGTGAGGTAGGAGCGGACCGTCTCGGGCTCGACCCGCCGGCTGCCTTCGACGCGGATAGTCTGGATGACGCCTTGGGCGTGCGCGGAAAAGTCGCCAAAGCTGGCGCTCAGAGCCAGCGAAAGCGGGACGCTACTCAACACAAGGAGGGCCGCAAGCAGCCCTCTGGTCAACGTCCACCGCACCATTACTGGTGTCTTCCCCTCGAGCCGGATCCCCGCCGCCGCTACGGCTTCAGGAACCAAACTGGCCACTGGTTTGTGGCCGATTTTTGGTTCCCGCCGCATTACGCCAACGGGGGCCCTAAGGCCCCCGCCAAGCGCTCTGTCTCAAACCGGTACTCTCACAAAAATTTCAAGTGAATCAAGTCATTCCAGGTTGCAAAGATCATCAGCATCAGCACAAAAGCGAGCCCGATGCGGAAGCCAATTTCTTGGGTGCTTTCGCTCAATGGCCGGCCCCTGATGGCTTCGATGCCGTAGAACAGAAGATGTCCTCCATCCAGCATAGGTATCGGGAACAGATTCAACAGCCCAATACTGACGGAGATGATCGCCGCAAGGTTGAGCAAGGCGACAAAGCCTGCGGTTGCCACCTGACCTGAGACTTGGGCGATACGAATTGGGCCGCCCAGCTGGTCGGCCGATTCCCGCCCGGTGACGACGTCGTAGAGATACCCCAGCGAGCGGGAGACGACGAAGTAGCACTCCTTTACCGCCATCACGAACGCGGTGACCGGATCGTGGCGCTTGAGCGTCCAATCGTCGGCAGAGGCGTTGCGCTGAATTCCTAGCAGGCCGAGTCGAATGACATTGCCGAAATTGTCAGTGATTTCCTTGCGCTCGGGAGTTGCGGTGAGATCGACGGTCTTGCCGTCGCGCGCGACCACGAAATGGAGTGGCTGATCGGGGCTCGTGCCCACGATGCGCTGCATCTCGCTGAAGCTCTCGATGGCCTGGCCGTCGATGCTCAAGACCTTGTCGCCCGGCAGGAAGCCAGCTCGCTCCGCGGCGCTTCCTGGAGTGACGATGTCGACCTTGGCCGCGGTGATTCGTTCGCCGAAAATGGCGAAGATCATGGTGAAGATGACGACCGCGAGCACGAAATTGGCGATCGGGCCGGCGGCGACGATGGCCGCGCGCTGACCCAGGGACTTGCCCCGGAAGCTGTGCGCCCGCTCCTCCGGCGTTAATTCCTCCGGCGATTTCTGACCCGCGCTCGCGGCATTTTCGTCGTCGATGAACTTGACGTAGCCGCCGAGAGGAATCCAGGACAACCGCCAGCGCGTGCCGTGCCGGTCGTTAAAGCCCACGATCTCGGGACCGAAGCCGATCGAGAAGGTCTTGATCGCCACGCCGCACCAGCGCGCCACAAGGAAATGCCCGAGCTCGTGGATGAAGACCACGACGGTGAGCACGAAGAGGAACGGGAGAAGATAGTGGAGCAATGTATCGCCGAAGCCGGAAAGTTGAACCAGGGTGTTCATCGATGTGGCTTTATCCTTGAAATTTGACCCTTGTTAGCCCGGCCATCGAGGTTAAGCAAACCGGGTTAAGAAAGACCGGGCTGCGGCCCGCGCCTCGGCGTCGATGGCGAGCACGTCATCGACGCTTCCGCGATGAGATGTAGTCAATCCGCCGTTCGCCGCAAGCGTCGCCTCGACCAAGGCGGCGATGGAAAGGAAGCCGATTCGCCCGGAAAGGAAGGCATCCACCGCCACTTCATTGGCGGCATTGAGCACAGTGCCGGCGCTTCCGCCCTCGGCCAAGACCTCGCGCGCCAGCTTGAGCGCGGGGAATCGCTCCTCATCGGGGGTTTCGAAGCTGAGCGTGCCGAGCGAGGCCAGATCGAGGCGCTTGGTCGGAGCGTGCATGCGCTCAGGCCAGGCCAGACTATAGGCGATGGGCGTGCGCATGTCGGGGCAGGCCATTTGCGCGAGGACCGACCCGTCACTCATATGCACGAGGCAATGCACGATCGACTGGGGATGGATCAGCACGTCGAGCTTGTCGGGCGCTAGCCCGAAGAGGTGATGCGCTTCCAGCAACTCGAGCCCCTTGTTCATCAGCGTCGCCGAATCGATCGTGACCTTGGGCCCCATCGACCAGTTCGGATGGTTGAGCGCTTGCTCCGGGCGAGCGGCACGCATTTGTTCGCGGCTCCAGGAGCGGAACGGTCCGCCCGAGGCGGTGAGGCACACAAGTTCGATCCGCTCAGGCCGCGTCCCAGTCATCACCTGCATGGCGGCCGAATGCTCCGAATCGACGGGAAGCAGCGTCGTCTTGGCGCGCTCCACCTCGGCCATGAAGATGTCGCCCGCCGAGACCAGGCACTCCTTGTTGGCAAGCGCCGTGAGCGTTCCCTGTCGCACGGCTTGGAGTGTCGGTTTGAGTCCAGCCGCGCCGACGATCGCCGCCATGATCCAGTCGGCCGGCCGGCTGGCGGCCTCGAGCAGGGCATCCTCCCCTGCCCCGACCTCGATGCCGGTGCCGGCAAGGTTCTCGCGCAGAGCGGCGTAACCCGCCGGGTCGGCAATCACGGCGAGTTCGGCGCGATGCAGGATGGCGAGCTCGGCGAGGCGAGCGGCGTTCTGGCCGCCGGTCAAAGCGATGACCTGATAGGCCGAAGGGTCGCGACCGATCAGGTCGAGCGTGCTCTCGCCGATCGAGCCGGTGGCGCCCAGCACGGAAATCCGCCGCGGCAGCTTGACCGCTATGGTCTCGATCTCGATGCTGAGCGATGAGAATGACGGAAGCACGGGGTTCACCAAATCAGCAGGCCGCGGGCCGGGCTCGTCGGATCGCGCAACGCGATAAGGGCGGCCACGATGGCGGCAAGCAAGAGGCCGTCGATGCGGTCGAGTAAGCCACCGTGACCAGGGATCAGCTGACTCGCATCCTTGGCTCCGAAACGCCGCTTCACGGCGCTCTCGAGTAAATCGCCCGTTTGGCACGCGAGCGCGAGCACGATGCTCACCAGCGAAAGTTTCACCGCCGAAGTCTCCTTAAGCGCCTCGGCAAAAGCATAACCGACGAGGGCCGGAGTCAAGGCGCCGACGATGAACCCGCTCCAGGTCTTGTTCGGCGAAATTTGCGGCGCCAGCTTAGCCCCACCAAGAAGGCGTCCGGCGACATAAGAGGCGGTGTCCGTGGTCCAGGCGACGGCAAAAAGAAAGAGCAAGGCGGTGGCGCCCCAAGCCGCATCGCCGCGGAGAAACAGGAGCGCCGCCGCCGGCAGAGCCGCGTAAGCGAGACCGGCGAGGGGCCAGATACTGCGGCCGGTCGAAGCAGGCGTCAGCCAGATCGCTGCCGCCGCCGCGGCCAGCACGAAGAGGGCAAGATCGGCGCGGCCGAGGAAGACGAGAATGGCCATGGTCGCGACGCTGACCCCCGAGATCAGCGCCGTGCCGTCGAAACCGTTGCCGCGGGTGAGTTGCCCCCATTCCCAGGCGACGAGCAGGCTGCCCACCACGACGAGAATGAGGAACGTCCAAGGCTGGTAGATGGTCGCGCCGATCGCCAGCGCGGCCAGCACAGCGGCCGAGGCAATGCGGATCGCCAATTCGGATTTCCGGCGAGCTTCGCCCTCGCGGCCGTTGTCGGAAACCGATTTTACCCGCGTCACTCGGTGGATCTCGCGGAGGTGCCGCCAAAGCGCCGGCTGCGCCGCTGATACTCGGCGATCGCCGCTTCCAGCTGCTCGCGCGAGAAGTCCGGCCAATACACATCGATGAACACGAACTCGGCATAGGCAAGCTGCCAGAGCAGGAAGTTCGACAGGCGAAGCTCGCCGCTGGTGCGGATCAAGAGGTCGGGATCGGGAAGATCGGCC
This sequence comes from uncultured Alphaproteobacteria bacterium, assembly GCA_963798815.1. Taxonomy (GTDB): domain Bacteria; phylum Pseudomonadota; class Alphaproteobacteria; order Rhizobiales; family Methyloligellaceae; genus Methyloceanibacter. The sequence continues at coordinate 397,341 of CAWCUW010000002.1, read as the reverse complement.
GTGTCGAGATAGCAACCGAGGCGCGCCTCGGTTACCTCGGCGGGAGCGAGGGCGCCCTTCGCCACGTCCTCGGCGATGCGGCGCGCGGCGCGGGCGATCTCGTCGCGGGCACCGTAATTGAAAGCGATGGTGAGGTTGAGCGCGGTGTTTTCCTTGGTGAGCTCGACTGCGTCGTCGAGCATCCTCAACAAGTCGGCATCGAGGCCCGAGCGCGTGCCGATCACGCGGATCTTAACCCCGTTCTTATGCAAGTCGGCGAGATCGCGGCGAATGAAGCGGCGCAACAGACCGAACAGATCGTTGATCTCATGCTTGGGCCGGGACCAGTTTTCCGACGAGAAGCTGAACAAGGTGAGATGGGTGATGCCGAGATCGAGCGCGCCCTCGACCGTGCGTCGCACGCTTTCCACGCCCTGGCGATGGCCTTCGGCGCGCGGCAGCCCGCGCTCGGCGGCCCAGCGTCCATTGCCATCCATGATGATCGCAACATGGCGTACCGCCGGTCTGTCGGCCGATTGCCAAGCAAGCTTATCCACCGCAAGCGTCACGTTCGGCTGCTCCGGGTTAGGGGTAAGGGCGCTTCCTCTGATCTTGCCCAATTAGACCTGCATGATCTCGGCTTCCTTGCTGGCAAGGGCCTCATCGATTTCCTTGATGATCTTGTCGGTTAACTCTTGCACCTTGGTCGAAAGCGAGTGGTGCTCGTCCTTGCCCATCTCGTGATCTTTCTCAGCCTTCTTCAGATGCTCCATGCCGTCGCGGCGCACATTGCGCACGGCGATGCGCGCCTGCTCGGCATATTTATGGGCGACCTTGGCGATCTCCTGGCGCCGCTCCTGGTTCAGCTCGGGGATCGGCAGGCGCATGAGCTGTCCCTCGACCACCGGGTTGAGACCCAAATCCGACTCCCTGATGGCGCGCTCGACGGCGCCGACCTGGCTGCGATCCCAGACCTGCACGGTGATCAGTCGTGGCTCGGGAACGTTGATGGTGGCGAGCTGATTGAGTGCCATGGGGTTGCCGTAGGCGGTGACCATGATCGGGTCCAGCAGGCTCGCATTGGCTCGGCCAGTGCGCAATCCGCCGAATTCCTGTTTCAACACGCCGAGGGCGCCACGCATCCGCCGCTCGATCTCCTTAAGGTCGAAGCTCGACATGTCGCCTTCCCTGCTCTGCCGCGCGCCGCTTGACAGCGCAACCCGGCCAAAGCTCCGCGTTTCCTAAGCTCCCTTGCCGCCATCGATCGTGGTCGAGGAGCCCTTTCCCTGCAATGCCAGAGCCAAGCTGCCTTGGCTCTTGATGGAAAACACAATTATCGGAATCCGATTGTCCCGGGCAAGGGCGATTGCGGCACCATCCATGATGCGCAGATCGTGCTTAAGGACATCGTCATAGCTGAGCCGTTCGTAGCGGCGCGCGCTTGGCGTCTTTTGCGGGTCGGCGGAATAGACGCCGTCAACCTGCGTGGCCTTGAACAGCGCCTCGCAGCCCATCTCCGCCGCGCGCAGCGCCGCAGCCGTGTCCGTGGTGAAGAACGGGTTGCCGGTGCCTCCGGCGAAGATCACCACCCGACCCTTTGCCAGGTGATCGAGCGCCTTGTCGCGGACGTAGGATTCGCAGATGGTGGGCATCGGGATGGCCGAGAGCACTCGCGCCGGTGTCCCCTCGCGCTCGATCGCCGTCTGCAGCGCGAGCGCGTTCATCACCGTGGCCAGCATGCCCATATAGTCGGCGCGTGCCCGGTCGATGCCGACTTCCGCCGCCATCAGCCCGCGAAAGATGTTGCCGCCGCCGATCACGAGGCAAATCTCGGCACCCGAAGCGGCAGCCACGGCAACATCGCGGGCGATCCCGGCGATCACCCCAAGATCGATGCCGTAGCCTCGGTCGCCGGCGAGCGCCTCGCCCGACAATTTGAGCAGGATTCGCCGATAGCGAAGGGTTGCGGCCGCCTGAGGCTTTGCCATCAGCTCAAACTCCGGCGCGAGTGGCGGGTTGGCGAGCGCGCGTGGACAGGCTGCCCCCGCACGCCCTCACCCTAAGATTGCGAGGCCGCCGCGGCAACCTCGGCCGCAAAATCGGTTTCAGCCCGGTCGATCCCCTCGCCCAAGGCAAACCGGTGAAAACCCGTGATCTTGATCGGCGCGCCGGCCGTCTTGCCGGCGGCTTCCATGGCCTTGGCCACGGTTTGCTCGGAATCGTGCACGAAGGGCTGCGCGAGAAGCACGACCTCCTCGTAGAATTTCCGCAGGCGCCCCTCGACCATCTTCTCGATGACCTGAGGCGGTTTGCCCGACTCTTTCGCCTGCTCGGTCAGCACCGCGCGCTCGCGCTCGACAACGGTCTTGTCCAAGCTGTCGACATCGAGGCTTTGCGGGTTGGCGAAAGCGATATGCATGGCGACCTGACGGCCGAAGGTTTTGACGTCCTCGGGATTGCCCGTCGACTCGAGGGCGACGATGACGCCGATCTTGCCGAGGCCAGGCGCAATCGCGTTGTGCATGTAGCTGGCGACGGTTCCATTCTTGGCGGCGAGATACGCGGCGCGGCGCAGCGTCATGTTCTCGCCGATCGAGCCGACCATCTCCTTGACGGTGTCGGCAACGCTGGCGTTGCCGCCCGGGAACTTTGCCTTGGACAGCTTGTCGAGATCTCCCTTGGCCTGAAGCGCGGCCTCGGCGATGCCCGAGGCCATCTTCTGGAAGGCCGCGTTGCGGGCGACGAAATCCGTCTCGGAGTTGACCTCGACCAGCGCCGCCTGTTTCGCGTCACCGGCAATCCCGATCAGTCCTTCCGCGGCAACGCGGCCGGCCTTCTTGGCGGCCTTGGCGAGACCCTTGGTCCTGAGCCAATCGACCGCGGCCTCGACGTCGCCCTTGGTCTCGGCGAGCGCCGCCTTGCAATCCATCATGCCCGCGCCCGTTTTGTCGCGCAGGTCCTTCACCATGGTTGCCGAAATTGTCGCCATCACACCTTAACCTTCGTCATGAACCGCGGCACCTTCGGTGGCCGACGGACCCTTGGGCTTGCGCGCCGGCCGCTTGCCGTCAGGCCGCGGGCCACCTCTGCCCGGTCCTCTGCCATCGGCTCGCGCCGGCTTCTTCTTCGGGCGCCGGTCGGCGGCCGGTCGCTCGCCGTCCTCCTCGCCTTCGAGCGCCGGATCGGTCACGGGCTCCTCGGCGGCGCCGAGATCCATGCCCACGGCGCCCTGCGCCCGCTCGATGCCGTCGATGGCGGCGCGCGAGATCAGGTCGCAATAGAGCGTGATGGCGCGACCGGCGTCGTCGTTGCCGGGGATGGGATGGCTGATGCCATCCGGATCGCAATTGGAGTCGACCACGGCCACCACCGGCATGTGCAGCTTGCGCGCCTCGGCGATGGCGATCGATTCCTTGTTGGTATCGATGACGAACATCAGATCGGGCAACGCGCCCATGTCCTTGATGCCGCCAAGCGAGCGCTCGAGCTTGTCCTTCTCACGCGTGAGCTGGAGCAGCTCCTTCTTGGTAAGACCGTGGTGATCGCCGGCCAGCAACTCCTCGAGCGACTTGAGCCGCTTGATCGAGTTGGAAATGGTGCGCCAATTGGTCAGCGTGCCGCCGAGCCAACGGTGATTGACGTAGTATTGCGCGCACGACTTCGCGGCATCGGCGACCGCCTCGGAGGCTTGCCGCTTGGTGCCGACGAAGAGAACGCGGCCGCCTTTGGCGACGACGTCCGAGACGGTGAGCAGCGCCTGATGCAGGAGCGGCACGGTCTGGGTCAAATCGATAATGTGGATGTTGTTACGGGAGCCGTAGATGAACGGCTCCATCTTCGGGTTCCAGCGATGGGTCTGGTGACCAAAATGCACGCCAGCCTCAAGCAGCTGACGCATAGTGACATTAGGCAGTGCCATTGGACTGCTGACTCCTTTTTCCGGTTCGGCCGCCGCGGGACAAGGAAGATTGGGCCAAAACCCAACCACCGGAGCGAGCGCAATGGCATGACCGCCTATGTGACGCTTTAGCATCCCGCGTGTGAGATGGGCGGTTTATAGGGATGCCCGCCAGGCTTGGCAAGGGCCAGCGCCCGCAGAAGTTGAGGCCTGCGGCCCTTACAGCGCGCTGATCGCGGCGACCCCCTCGACCAGCTTAAGCGCGCTCCGCTGCTTGGGGGTGGCGTCGATGCCCTGCGGCAGCACGAACTCGACTTCCTTGGAGAGGTCGCCCAGGCGAAGCACGAGCCGGAACTGGCCCTGCCCGCCCTCACCGCCCACCTGCTCGGCGAGCGCGGCAAGCGCGCGGGTATCCTCAACATAGACCTTCATACCGGCATGACGCGCCTCGGCCGCCTTTTCCAGCGAGGTGAGGCGCTGCACCCTCACCTTGACGGTCTCCCCGTCGGCCTCGGCTTCGACGTCGACCAGCACAGCGGTGCCGGGTTCGAGCAAAGCGCGCGATGCGGCAAGCGCCTCGGAGAACACCACCGCCTCGAACTGACCGGTCGGGTCCGAGAACGCAACGAACGCATACGCGTTGCCGCTCTTGCCCTTGCGCTCGCGCGCATGCAGCACGGTGCCGGCGAGGGTGCCGACCACGCGGCGTGTCCGCGCTTTGGCGGCGAATTCGAGCCACGTGTCGGCGCCGAGCGCTTCCAAAACGTCGCTGTAGTCGTCGAGCGGATGACCGGTGAGGAAGAAGCCCACCGCCTCGAATTCTTTCGACAGCCGGTCGGTCGGCACCCAGGGCTTGGCTGGCGGGAAATCCTGCTTCCGCCGGTCCTTGCCCTGACCGGATGGCGGCATGGCGGGTGAGAACAGAGCGCCCTGCCCCGCTTCCTTGTCGCGGTGAGCCTGTTGGGCGAGCGCAAGAATGCGGTCGACATTGGCGAACGCGGTCGCCCGGTCGACACCAAGCTCCTCCAACGCGCCCGAAGCGGCGAGCGTTTCGAGCGCGCGCTTGTTCACAGCGTGCGGATCGATGCGCTGGGCGAAATCGCGAAGCTCGCGGAAGGGCCCTCGCGCCGCGCGCTCGGCGCAAACATGCTCGACCGTGTGGCGGCCCACATTCTTCAGCGCCGCCAGCGAATAGCGAATGGCGCCTTCGCTCGGAATGAAGCCGACCTCGGAGCGGTTGATCGATGGCGGCTCGATGCGCAGCCCCAGGCGGCGCGCTTCTTGCGCGAAGCCGTTCAGCTTGTCGGCATTGCTCATGTCGAGCGTCATTGACGCCGCGAGGAACTCGGTCGGGTAATTGGCCTTCAGATAGGCGGTCTGATAGGCGATCAGCGCATAGGCCGCCGCGTGCGATTTGTTGAAGCCGTAGCCCGCGAACTTCGCCACCAGCTCGAAGATATATTCGGCGCGGCTACGCTCGACGCTATTGCCGACCGCGCCTTCGACGAAGCGGGTTTTCTGCGCCGCCATCTCCTTCTTGATCTTCTTGCCCATGGCGCGACGAAGAAGATCCGCCTCGCCGAGCGAGAAGCCGGACAGCACTTGGGCGATCTGCATCACCTGCTCCTGGTAGATGATGACGCCATAGGTCTCGCTCAGAATCGGCGCGATGGTGTCGTGCAGGCTCTCGATACCTTCGCGCCCGTGCTTGCGGTTCACATAGGAGTTGATGTTGTCCATCGGGCCCGGACGATAGAGGGCGACAATGGCAATGATGTCCTCGAAGCGGTCCGGCTTCAGCTTCCTGAGCGCATCGCGCATGCCCTGACCTTCGAGCTGGAACACGCCGACCGTGTCGCCCTTCTGCAGCAGCTCAAACGTGGCCGGGTCATCGAGCGGCAGTTTGCCGGGGTCGATGTCGACGCCCCGCCGCGCGATCAGCTTGCGCGCAGTCTCGATCACGGTGAGGGTCTTGAGGCCGAGGAAATCGAACTTCACCAGCCCCGCGGCTTCCGCCCATTTCATGCTGAACTGGGTCGCCGGCAATTGTGCCCGCGCATCGCGGTAGAGCGGCACGAGGTCGATCAGTGGACGGTCGGCGATGACCACGCCCGCCGCATGGGTCGAGGCGTGACGGTAGAGTCCCTCCAGCCGCTGGCCGATATCGAGCAGCTTCGCCACGATCGGTTCGGCGTCGCGCGCCTCTTGCAGCCTGGGCTCGGCGGCGATGGCCTGCGGCAGGGTGACGGGATTGGCGGGGTTCATCGGCACGAGCTTGCAGAGCCGATCGACCTGGCCATAGGGCATCTGCAACACGCGGCCGACATCGCGCAGCACGGCGCGCGCCTGCAGCTTGCCAAAGGTGATGATGTGGGCAACGCGGTGCGCCCCATAGCGCTCGCGCACATAGGCGATCACTTCATCGCGGCGGTCCTGGCAGAAGTCGATGTCGAAATCGGGCATCGACACGCGTTCTGGATTGAGAAAGCGCTCGAACAGCAGGCCGAAGCGGATCGGATCGAGATCGGTGATGGTGAGCGCATAGGCGACGAGCGAGCCGGCGCCCGAGCCGCGGCCGGGGCCAACGGGAATATTCTGTGCCTTGGCCCATTTGATGAAGTCGGCGACGATCAGGAAATAGCCCTGGTAGTTCATGCCGGTGATGACGTCGAGCTCGAAGGCGAGCCGCTCGGCGTAGGCCGCCGCGTCGAAGCCGGGCGCCACGCCGTGTTGGGCGGTGCGTTCCTTGAGCCCGGCCTCCGACTGGCGCCTAAGCTCGGCCGCCTCGGTCTCGCCGAGAGCGGTGGAAGCTTCCCCGCCGGTGAGGAAAGGCGGCAGGATCGGTTGGCGTTGTAGTGGCCGGTAAGCGCAGCGCCGCGCGATCTCGATCGTGTTGTCCACCGCCTCGGGCAGGTCGGCGAACAGCGCACGCATTTGCTGGCCGGTCTTGAAGTAGTGCTCGGGGCTCAAGCGTCGACGCTCATCGACGGCGACATAGCTTCCCTCGGCGATGCAGATCAGCGCGTCATGCGCCTCGAAATCAGCTTGCGTGGCGAAATAGGGTTCGTTGGTCGCGACGATGGGCAGGTCGAGGTCGTAAGCGAGCTTGAGCAGTTGCGGCTCGACGGCCCTCTCCTGCGGCAGGCCGTGACGTTGAAGCTCGACATAGAGCCGGTCGCCGAAGATCGCGTGCAGCGCCTCGATCCGCGCGCGGGCAAGCTCGGCATTACCCTCGGCGAGCGCGGCATCGACCGGGCCTTCGAGGCCGCCGGTGAGCGCGATCAAACCCTCGGCTCGGTCTGCGAGCTGGCCGATCGAAGCCACCGCCACCCCGGACTCGCTGGCGGCAAAATAGACCTCGGTCGAGAGCCGCATCAGGTTGGCGTAGCCCTGGGCGTCCTTGGCGAGCAGAGCAATGCGTCCGTCGGCCCGGGGGCCATTGAGATCGCTGCCGGGTGATGCCGTCTCCCCCTCGGCGGCAAAAGTCAGCGCGAGCGTCAGCCCGACGATCGGCTGGATGCCGGCCTCGGCAACGGCCTCGGAGAATTCCAGTGCACCGAACAGGTTGTTCGAGTCGGTCAACGCGAGCGCCGGCGCTCCATCGGCGCGAGCCATGGCCGCCAGCTTTTGGATGGTGAGCGCGCCTTCGAGCAACGAATAGGCCGAATGCAGCCTGAGATGCACGAAGGGTTGAACCTCACTCGTCATTGCTTGCGATACGCTCCTGCGCTGGGGATTGGCGAGGGTTCACCCTCTCGGATTCGGTCAGTCCGTAGAAGGGCCAGTCCGACATATCCCCGCTATCCGTGCTGGAGTATGTTCTTCTTTTGTTCCGGGCGCAAGGCGACTACCGCTCGGCGACCTCGACGACCGCAACCTCTTCCTCGACCAGCAGGCCCTCGCTCAGCCGCAATACGCGATCCATGCGGGCGGCGAGATCGAGATTGTGGGTGGCGACCACCGCGGCCACGCCCGACTGTCGCACGAGCTTCAGAAGCTGCTCGAACACGCGCTCCGCGGTCGGTGGATCGAGATTGCCGGTCGGCTCGTCGGCGAGCAGCACTTTAGGACTGTTGGCGAGCGCGCGGGCGATTGCGACGCGCTGTTGCTCACCGCCGGAAAGCTGCGCCGGGCGGTGGTCCCAGCGTTCGGCAAGGCCAAGCGAGCCGAGCAGCTCTTTCGCCCGCGCCTCGGCCCGGCTGTGCGTCAGCCCGAGGATGAGCTGAGGCAGCACGACGTTCTCCAGGGCCGAGAATTCCGGCAGGAGATGGTGAAACTGATAGACGAAGCCCACCTCCATCCGCCTGATGCGGGTCTGCTCCTTGTCGTTCAGCCCGACGCAATCGACGCCGTTGATGAGCACCGCGCCGCGGTCAGGCCGCTCCAGCAGGCCGGCGATATGCAGCAGTGTGGATTTGCCCGCACCGGAGGGGCCAAGCAGAGCCACGGCTTCGCCTCGGAAAGAACGAGGCCGAGGCCGCTTTCAACACATCGATGCGACGATTGCCCTGGGTATAGCCGCGCTCCAGGCGCTCAAGGCGGAGCATCGGTGCGGGTTTGTTAGGGGTGTCCACCGTTGGCCTATTCGTAACGCAGCGCTTCGACCGGATCGAGCCGAGAGGCTCTCCAGGAGGGATAGAGCGTGGCAAGGATCGAGAGGACAAGCGCCATGATCACGACGGAGGTGGTCTCGCCCCTGTCCATCTCGGCCGGCAGCTGTGTGAGGTAATACAGCTCGGGCGCGAACAGCTCGGTGTCGGTCAGCCAGCCAATCACTTCGCGCAAGCGCTCGATATTGGCGCAGACGAGAACGCCGAGCACGAGGCCGGCCAGGGTCCCGACGATGCCGATGCTCGCGCCGGTGATGAAGAAGATGCGCATGATGGCGCCGCGCGAGGCGCCCATGGTGCGCAGGATGGCTATGTCGTGGCCTTTGTCCTTCACCAGCATGATCAGACCGGAGATGATGTTGAGCGCGGCGACCAGGACGATCAGCGCGAGAATAAGGAACATCACGTTGCGCTCGACCTGGAGCGCGGTGAAGAAGGTGGCGTTGCGCTGACGCCAGTCGCTGACATAGATGCTCGAGCCACCCGCGGTGACGATCTTGGGCGCGAGCACACCCACCTCGTCGGGCGAGTCGAGAACGACTTCTAGTACCGTGACGCTATTGGGCTGGTTGAAATAAAGCTGGGCCTCGTTGAGCGGCATGAAGATGATGCTCGAATCGTATTCCGACATGCCGATCTCGAAGATCGCCGCCACCGGATAGCGCTTGGTCCTGGGCGCCGTGCCGAGCGCGGTCGACGCGCCGCGCGGCGTGAGCAGCGAGACCTGATCGCCGACTTGCACATTGAGCTCGTTGGCAAGCCGGCTGCCGAGCGCGAGCCCCGGCGATGTATCGAAGCCGTCGAGTGTGCCGAACTTGATGTTGCCGGAGATCGCTTTCAGCTGCTTCAGGTCGTTTTCGCGCAAGCCCCGCACCAGCGCCCCGCTCGAGGTGGAGGGCGTCGAGATCATGACTTGACCCTCGACCAACGGCAGCGCCGACTTGACGCCCTGCACCGCGCGGATCCGACCCGCCACGTCGTCGTAGTCGTTGAAATTGGTGAGGCTGTGCACCACCACATGGCCGTTGAGGCCGAGCATCTTGTTGAACAGCTCCTGGCGGAATCCGTTCATCACCGCCATGACGATGATCAGCGTGGCGACGCCGAGCGTGATGCCGATGAAAGAGAACCCGGCGATGACGGAGATGAAGCCCTCTTTCCGCCGCGCACGCAGATAGCGAAGGGCCACCAACCATTCGAAGGGCGCGAACGCCCGCGTGCTCGTCTCTGCGCTCATGCCACTTCCCTTCTCGCCTCGGTCGCCGACTGGATCAGGCGATTCAAGGCGGATTCGAAGGTAAGACTATGGCGGGCGCCGGTCGCGCGCTCCTTCAACTCCACCTCGCCCGAGGCCAAGCCCTTGGGCCCGACGATGATTTGCCAGGGCAGCCCAATCAGGTCCATGGCGGCGAATTTGGCCCCTGCCCGGTCGTCGCGGTCGTCATAAAGCACGCTTATGCCCGCTTTTTGCAGCTTGGCGTAGATGTCCTCACAGGCCGCGTCGGTGGCCGCATCGCCGACTTTAACGTTGATCAGCCCTGCGTCGAAAGGAGCCACCGATTGCGGCCAGATGATGCCGGCATCATCGTGGGAGGCCTCGATGATTGCGCCGACCAGGCGCGACACGCCGATGCCGTAAGAGCCCATCTGCACCGTAACGAGGTCGCCGCCCGGCCCTTGGACCTTGCAGCCCATGCTTTCGGAGTATTTCGTGCCGAAGAAGAAGATATGGCCGACTTCGATGCCGCGCGCGGTGAGACGGTCCTTTGCCGGCACCTCGCGCTCGAAGCGCTCTGCGTCGTGCTTCTCCGAGGTCGCGGCGTATTTGCCGGTGAAGGCATCGACCACCGGCGTGAGGTCGCCCTGATAGTCGATATGCGCGCCGGGAGGGTCGAGCGCGACGAGATCGCGGTGGCAATAGACCTCGCTCTCGCCGGTGTCCGCCAAGATGATGAACTCGTGGCTGAGATTGCCGCCGATCGGGCCCGTCTCGGCCACCATCGGCACCGACTTCAGTCCCATGCGGGCAAAGGTGCGCAGATAGGCGACGAACATCTTGTTGTAGGATTTGCGCGAGTCCTCGACGGTGAGGTCGAAAGAATAGGAGTCCTTCATCAAAAACTCGCGGCCGCGCATGACGCCGAAGCGCGGGCGGATCTCGTCGCGGAACTTCCACTGGATGTGATAAAGGATGCGCGGCAGCTCCTTGTAGGATTTCACCGCGTCACGGAAGATCGCGGTGATCAGCTCCTCGTTGGTCGGACCGTAAAGCATCTCCCGCTCGTGGCGATCCGAGATGCGCAGCATCTCCTTGCCGTAGACCTCGTAGCGGCCGCTCTCTTTCCAAATCTCGGCCGGCTGGATCGTGGGCATCAACAGCTCGAGCGCGCCGGCGCGATCCTGCTCTTCGCGCACGATCTGCTCGATCTTGCGCAGGACCTGGAAGCCGAGCGGCAGCCACGAATAGATGCCGGCGCTGGACTGGCGAATCATTCCGGCGCGCAGCATCAGCCGATGCGAGACAATCTCGGCTTCCTTGGGATCGTCGCGGAGGAGCGGCAGGAAATAGCGGCTAAGACGCATGGGTGGCTTCTTCGGCGTTGGGGCGGATGCGGGGCGCGCCGCCCTATAGGAAAGGAGCCATGCATAAGGGAGGGACCTGACCTCCCCCGCGGCCCCTGGCGGCTAATAGCTTACTTTCGCGAGGGTAAGCAATGCTGGGAAAGCATTGGCTCCGCTTCCGTACCATCCGCAAAAAGCCCTACCGATGGGGTAGCCGCGACGCGCTGGAAACCCGTTTCGACTGTCGATGAGTGCCTATTTTGCAGGCACGGACCGTCGCTCGGCGACTCTGCAAAAATCCCGTGTTTTGCCGTGCTTAAAGCAAAGCCCCTTTGTCAAGTCCGCCCGTCGAGTATAAATCTGCGGCAGCCGGCCACAATCATGGTGACAATTTGGCACCGTCGCGCTAGGGTGCCCGCACAACGTGGGAGCGTTCGGGACCGGTAGCGATCTCGGTGTGACGCGTTGAGATTGGACCAGGTCCAAGTCTTGGGAGGAAGTAACTCCGGGCGCGCCTAATACGCGCTGCCGCTCTTCAGCCAGCAATCTCGAGAGTCGAAAAACCGACAGGCGAGCCTCGCGGGCGGAGGAGATAAAGGAGTTCGTGTTACTGAAGCAAGGTCGTCTCGGCCTTGCTTTTTTTGTGCCCGGCGCTGCCGCTCGCGCGCGGCAGGTCGCCTACTGCACGGGATCATAGCGCGGGAAGAACGGGATCTGATCGAGCGTGATCACGCGATGCACGATGATCACGTAGAGCGCGATGAAGATGATGCTGGAAACCACCGTCGTGGCCACCATCTTCGGCAAGAGATTCGGCATATGCGGTGCGCTTTCGGCGTTGCCCGGCGTGGTCTTCTCGCCGGCCTCCTCCGAGGTGCGCACGCCGATCGGCAGCATGGCGAACAGCACGGTCCACCAGATGATGAAATAGATGGCGACGCCGAAGGCGAGTGTCATGGCCTAAGCCTCCTCGAGCTCGACCAGGGTGCCGCAGAAATCCCTCGGGTGAAGGAACAGCACCGGTTTGCCGTGGGCGCCGATCTTCGGTTCGCCTTGGCCGAGCACCCGCGCGCCTTGCGCCACGAGCCGGTCGCGCGCTTCTCTGATGTCGGGCACCTCGTAGCAGAGATGGTGGATGCCGCCATTGGGGTTGCGTTCGAGGAAGGCGGCAATCGGTGACTTGTCGCCGAGCATGCCGAGCAGCTCGATCTTGGTATTGGGCAGCTCGATGAAGACCGTGGTCACGCCATGCTCGGGCTGATCGACCTCATCGGAGACCTTGGCCCCCAGCGTGTTGCGGTAGACCGTCGTCGCCGCCTTGAGGTCCGGCACGGCAATGGCAACATGATTCAAACGCCCGATCATCGACGACTCCAGTTTCCTAAGCGCTATAGCACCGTCAGCAGCACTGAGCACATGGGCTTCTTGCCCCACGCCTGGTTGACGGCGGCACGGACGCTGCGACGGACCGCCTCGCTGACCAAGGCCTGATCCTTGCGCTTCGGCTTGGGCAGGCTCTCGATGGTGCCGATCACGGCGTCGCGGGCGATCTCCGAAAACGGCGTTCCTTCCTTGTCGGTGGCCGGCAATCCTGTCACGGCGACCTCCGGGTCGGCAAGCAACACACCCTTGTCGGAGAGCACCAGCGACACCGCCACCGAGCCGGCGAAGCTCAGCTTGCGGCGTTCCCGCACCTGCCCCTCGTCGGCGGGGGTAACGATCGCGCCGTCGCGGTAAAGCCGCCCGACCGGTACTTCGTCGATGATCTCGGCCGGACCGGGGAGGAGCCGGACCATGGTGCCGTTCCGCGCCCGCACCACCTGCCGCACCCCGAGCTTCTCGGCAAGCTTGGCATGGGCTTCGAGGTGACGCCCCTCGCCGTGCATCGGAATGGCCGTGTCCGGCTTGACCCAACCGTAAAGCTGTTCGAGCTCGCCGCGGCGCGGATGGCCGGACACGTGCACGGCCGCGTCCTGGTCGGTGATGACTTCAACTTCCATGTCGGCCAGCGCGTTCTGCACGCGGCCCACGGCCTTCTCGTTGCCTGGAATGGTGCGCGAGGAAAAGATCACCCGGTCGCCCTCGGCGAGTTTCACATTGGGGTGCTCGTTCTGGGCGATACGCGCCATGGCGGCCCGCGTCTCGCCTTGGCTGCCGGTGCACAGCGCCAGCACCTTGTGGGGCGGCAGCTTGGAGAAGACTGTCTCCTCATGGAAGGAGAGATCGGGGTCGAGATAGCCGGTGGCCTGGGCGGCCTCGATGACTCGGAACATGGCGCGGCCGACCACGACAAGCTCGCGCCCTGCCGCGCGCGCGGCATTCGCCACCGAGCGGATGCGCGCGACATTCGAGGCAAAGGTGGTGACGGCAACACGCCGCGGCGCCTCGCGGATCAAGCGCGCGAGGGCCACGGCGACGTCGGCTTCCGAGGCGGAGATGCCGTCGCGCACGGCATTGGTCGAGTCGCAAATCAGCGCCGAGAGCCCGTCGGTGCCGAGCGCCTTGAGCCGTGCCTCGTCGGTGGGAGCGCTGGTGAGCGGGTTCTCGTCGAGCTTCCAATCGCCGGTATGCAGCGCCGCGCCAAGCGGCGTGCGGATCACCACCGCCGATGGCTCGGGGATCGAGTGCGACATGGTGATCAGCTCGACATCGAATGGTCCGATCGTGCGCCGGTGGCCGAGCGGAATGATCTCGAGCGGAAAGCCGTTGACCAGCCCCGTCTCGGCAAGCTTCGACTTGAGCATCTCGGCGGTGAAGGGCGTGGCGTAGACCGGGATGCCGGCGAGCTGCGGCCATAGATCCATCACGGCGCCGAAATGATCCTCGTGCGCGTGGGTGAGCAGGAGGCCGACGATATTGTGCCGCTCCTCCACGATGAAGCGGATGTCGGGGAGGATCACATCGATGCCCGGCTCGGTCTCGCTGCCGAAGGTGATTCCCATATCGACGATGAGCCATTCGCGTGCGCCATCGCGCCCGTAGCCGTAGAGATACAGGTTCATGCCGATCTCGCCCACGCCGCCGAGCGGCAGGAAGACGAAATCGGCTCCCTTTCCATTGGATCTTTTAGACATGTTTGGGTTTCAGCGCCTCACCGGCTCAGGAAGAAGACATCGCCGGCGGCGATCCGGTATTCGGAGCCGTCTGCGGTCAGCAGCCTGAGCGCGCCGTCGGCGTCGAGACCGCCATAAACGCCGTCGGTCTCCTCGCCATTGATCTTCACCCGCAAGGGGCGTCCGGTGGGACCGGCGCGGTCGAGCCAGGCGCGGCGGATGCTTGGGAAGGAGCTGCCGTCGCCCCAGCGAGTGAGCCACTCATGCGTGCTGGCTGCCAGCGCTTCAAGTGCCTCGGCGGGCGTGATCGTCATGCCGTAAGCGGCGAGGCTCACGGCCGGCTGCGGCAGCTCCTCAGGGTGATTGGCGAGATTGATCCCAGTGCCGATCACCACCACTGAGCGGTTCTCGGCGGTGGTGCCGATATTCTCGAGCAGCATGCCGGCAAGCTTCTCGCCCGCGAGCAGGATGTCGTTCGGCCATTTCAGCAGCAGCTCCGATCGGCCCTCATAGGCGATCAGCTTGGCAACGGCGTCGTAAGCGGCGATGCCGGCGACCAGCGCAAGCTGCCCCGCGACGCGGATGGGGCAATTGACCCTCACGAGCAGGCTTGCAAATAAATTGCCGTGCATGGAGACCCATTCGCGGCCGCCGCGGCCGCGCCCTTGCGATTGCCGGGCGGAGCAGATCCAGAGCGGGCCGGGCTCGCCGGCCTTGGCGCGGCGCCGCGCCTCGGCATTGGTCGAATCCACCGTCTCCAACCGAAGCAGCCGGTAGCCGCTCGGCATTTTGGGCGATGGCGATGAAAAATATGTCATTTAAAACAGTGACTTTGCTGCAATCCCGGCAAAGACCACCAGTGGCGCCGGATAGACGAAATAGAGCAGGGTGAACGCCCCGCTGACGCCGACCACGGCGGCAAGCGGCGCCTGCATCGGTTCGAAGCGTTCCGCGGGGGCATCGAAATACATAAGTTTGACGATGCGAAGATAGTAGTAGGCGCCCACGACGCTCAAAAGCACGCCGATGACGGCGAGCGCATAAAGGCCGGCATGAATGGCGGCTAGGAACACGTAGAACTTGGCGAAGAAACCTGCAAGGGGCGGAATGCCGGCAAGGGAAAACAGCAGCAGCGCCAATAGGAAGGCCATCATCGGCTGAGTGCGGGAGAGGCCCGCCAGCGCGTCGATGTCCTCAATCATGCGCCCACCCCGTCGCATGGCCAGGATGCAGGCGAAGGTACCGAGCGTCATTACCAGGTAGATGGCGAGATAGATGATCACCCCCGCCACGCCCTCGGGGCTGCCGGCGGCAAGCCCCACCAAGGCGTAGCCCATATGGCCGATCGAGCTATAGGCCATCAGCCGCTTGATATTGGTTTGGCCGATCGCCGCGAACGATCCCAGCGCCATCGAGGCAATGGCAAGAAACACGACGATCTGTTGCCATTGCAGCGTCACCGCGGGGAAGGCGGTGATCAACACCCGCACGGTCAGCGCCATGGCGGCGAGCTTGGGCGCCGCCGCAAAGAAGGCCGTGACGGGGGTCGGCGCGCCTTCATAGACATCGGGCGTCCACATATGGAACGGTACCGCGGAGATCTTGAAGGCGAACCCGGCCATCAAGAAGACGAGGCCGACGATGAGTCCGAGATTGGCGCCTGAGGGCTGCACCGCCGCGGCGATGACGGCGAACTCGGTCGAGCCGGTGAAGCCGTAGACCAGCGACGCGCCGTAGAGCAGCATGCCCGAGGACAAAGCGCCGAGGACGAAATATTTGAGTTCGGCCTCGGCCGAGCGCGGGGAGTTGCGACGGAAGGCGGCGACCACATAAAGCGAAAGACTTTGCAGCTCCAATCCGACATAGAGCGCGATGAGGTCGTTGGCCGAGATCATCATCATCATGCCGGTGGTGGCGAGCAGCACGAGCACGGCGAACTCGAACTTCACCCCTCCCCGCTCGCGCCAATAATCGAGCGACATGATGAGGGTCGCCGCCGCGCCGGTCAGCGTCAGGAGCTTCAACATCCGGGCGAAGGGATCGACGATGAAGCTGTCGCCGAACAGCATCGTCGTGCCAAAGGAGGTCGCCACGAAAAGGCCGGCCGCGGCGAGGAGGAGAACCGCGAGCCACAGAATGAGCTCGCCCTGCTCGCGCCGCGTGAACACGCCAAGCATCAGCAGCGCCATGGCGCCGATTGACAGGATCAGCTCCGGCAGCGCGGCTTCGAGGTTGAGCGATGGGAGCACGCTCGAGGCTCCTTACGGCATCAGCGCGAGCCGCGCCTGCTCGGCGGCGGCGAGGCTCGAATGGTAGTTCTTGATCAGCGCATCGACAGAGGTGGCTGTCGCATCGAGGATCGGCGCGGGGTAGAAGCCGAACAGGATAGTGAGGATAACAAGGGGGGTCATCACCGCGACCTCGCGCCAAGTGAGATCGGTGATGAATTTGAGGCTGGCCTTCTCCAGCTTGCCGAAGATGATGCGGCGGTAGAGATAGAGCGCGTAGGCCGCCGAGAGGATCACGCCAGTGGTGGCGAGAAAGGCCACCCAGGTGTTGACACGGAAGGCGCCGGTGAGGCTCAGGAACTCGCCGATGAAGCCGGATGTGCCGGGCAGCCCGATATTGGCGAGCGTGAACACCATGAAGCAGAAGGCGTAGATCGGCATGCGGTCGGCGAGGCCGCCGAAGGCGGCGATCTCGCGGGTATGCATGCGGTCGTAGATCACGCCGACGCAGAGGAAGAGCGCCGCCGAGACAATACCGTGCGACAGCATCTGGAAGATGCCGCCCTGCAAGCCCTGCATCGTGAGGGTGAAAACGCCGATGGTGACAAAACCCATATGTGCAACCGACGAATAGGCGATCAGCTTCTTCACGTCCTCCTGCGCCAGCGCCACCAGCGAGGTGTAGATGATGGCGACGACGGAGAGCGCGAAGATCAGCGGCGCGAACTCGGCCGAGGCGAGCGGAAACATCGGGATGGAGAAGCGCAGGAAGCCGTAGCCGCCCATCTTCAAGAGAATGCCCGCGAGGATCACCGAACCCGCGGTCGGCGCCTCCACGTGGGCGTCGGGCAGCCAGGTATGCACCGGCCACATCGGCAGCTTGACCGCGAAGGAGGCGAGAAAGGCGAACCACAACCAAGTCTGCATCTCCGGCGGAAAGCCGTGGGTCAGCAGGACAGGAATGTCGGTGGTCCCCGCCTCCCAATAAATCGCCATGATGGCGAGCAGCATCAACAGCGAGCCGGCGAGCGTGTAGAGGAAGAACTTGAAGCTCGCATAGACGCGGCGCTGTCCGCCCCACACGCCGATGATCAGGAACATCGGGATCAACCCGCCCTCGAAAAACAGATAGAACATCACCAGGTCGAGCGAGGTGAATACGCCGAGCATCAGCGTCTCGAGCACGAGAAAAGCGATCATATACTCCTTCACGCGCTCCGAGATGGCGACCCAGCTCGCAAGGATGCAAAGCGGCATGAGGAAGGTCGTCAGCAGCACGAAGGGCAGTGAGATGCCGTCGACCCCCATATGGAAGGTGATCGCGCCGAGCCAGGGCCTGAGCTCGACGAATTGGAATTGGGCGGTGAGCGGGTCGAAATCGCGCCACAACAAGAGCGAGAGCGCGAAGGTGATCAGCGTGGTCCACAGCGCGATGAAGCGCGCGTTGCGGAAGGAACTGGCGTCGTCGCCGCGCAACAGCGCTATCAGCAGAGCGCCGAGCAGCGGCAGAAACGTCACGGTGGAGAGGATCGGCCAGCTATAGCTCACGGCTTGAGCCCTCCGCCGGCGAACAGGAAATAAGTGATCAGCGCCGCCACGCCGATCAGCATGACGAATGCATAGTGATAGATGTACCCCGACTGGAGCTTCACCACGCGATTGGTAATGTCGATGACGCGGGCCGAGACGCCGTCGGGACCGAGCCCATCGATGATCGTGCCGTCGCCGGTCTTCCACAGGAACCGGCCGACGCGTTGTGCCGGACGCACGAACAGAGCGTCGTAGAGGGCGTCGAAGTACCAGGCGTTTAGCAAAAACTGGTGGGCGCCGCGGAAGCGCTTGGCGAGGCCGAAAGGCACCAGCGGATTGCGGATATAGAAGTACCAGGCCGTCGCCAGTCCGAGCGCCATGGCGAGTGTCGGCGCCAGCATCACCCAGAGCGGGACCTCGTGATGGCGGCCTTCATGCGTCACCAGCGAGCCGCGCCAGAACTCGGTCTGGTCGCCGCCGATGAAAAGATGCGCAAACAGCCCGCCGAGCAGCAGCGCGCCGAGAGCGAGGATGACGAGGGGGATGCCCATGGTCCAAGGCGGCTCATGCGCATGCGCGAGCACCTCTTTCGGCTCGCGCGGCTTGCCCTCGAAGGCGAGGAACATCAGCCGCCAGGAATAGAACGAGGTCAGCACCGCCGCGATTAGCGTAAGCACGAAGGCGTAATTGCCTACCCAGGAATGGGCGGCATAGGTCGCCTCGATGATCGCGTCCTTGGAGACGAAACCCGCGGTAAACGGGAAACCGGTCAGCGACAGGGTGCCGATCAGCATCATCGCCCAGGTGAAGGGCAGCACTTTGCGCAGCGCCCCCATGCGGCGCAGATCTTGCTCGTGATGCAGCGCGTGGATGACAGCGCCGGCGCCAAGGAACAGCAGCGCCTTGAACGAGGCATGGGTGAACAGATGGAACATGCCGGCGCCGTAAGCGCCGACCCCCTCCGCCGCGAACATGTAGCCGAGCTGCGAGCAGGTCGAATAGGCGACCACGCGTTTGATGTCGGTCTGCACCAGGCCGACGGTCGCGGCGAAGAAGGCGGTGGTGGCGCCAATAATGGCGACGAAGCCGAGCGCGATCGGCGCCAGCTCGAACAGCGGCGACAGCCGCGCCACCATGAACACGCCGGCCGTGACCATGGTGGCGGCATGGATCAGCGCCGAGACCGGCGTTGGGCCCTCCATGGCGTCGGGAAGCCAGGTGTGCAGCAGGAACTGCGCCGACTTGCCCATCGCCCCCATAAACAGCAGCAGGCAGATCAGCGTGAGCGCATCGACGCGCCAGGCAAGGAACTGCATGGTCTGGCCGACATGGTCGGGGGCCGAGGCGAACACCGTGTCGTATTGCACGGAGTTGAACAGGGTGAAGACGGCGAAGATGCCGAGCGCAAAGCCGAAGTCGCCCACGCGGTTGACGATGAAGGCCTTGATGGCGGCGTTGTAAGCGGCAGGCTTGTGGTACCAGAAGCCGATCAGGAGATAAGAGGCGAGTCCCACGCCCTCCCAGCCGAAGAAGAGCTGGACGAAATCGTCGGCGGTGACCAGCGCCAGCATGGCGAAAGTGAACAGCGACAGATAGGCGAAGAAGCGCGGCCGGCCGGTATCCTCCTCCATGTAGCCGATGGAGTAGAGATGCACGAGGCCCGACACCGTGGTCACCACCACCAGCATCACCGCGGTCAGGGTGTCGATGCGGAGCGACCACACGGCTTTCAAGTCGCCGGAGGTGATGAAGCGCAACAGCTCGATGCGCTGCTCCTCGCCCTGGATCGCCACCTGATAGAAGGCGAGCCACGACAGCAGCGCGGTGATCAGCACCAGCGTCGTGGTGATGACCTCAGCCGGCCGCGGCCCAGTGAAGCGACCGAGCAGGCCCGCGAAGATCGCGCCGACGAGTGGCAGGAAGAGGATCGCCTGATACATCGCGCTTAGCGGCTCAGCCCTTGAGAAGATCGATTTCGGTTACGTCGATGGTGCCGCGGTTGCGGAAATAGACGACGACTATGGCCAGCCCGATGGCGGCTTCCGCCGCCGCCACAGTGAGCACGATCATGGCGAAGATTTGCCCGACCAGATCGCCGTGGAAGGCGGAAAAGGCGACGAGGTTGATATTCACCGCAAGCAGCATCAGCTCGATCGACATAAGGATGACGATCACGTTCTTGCGATTGAGAAAGATGCCGAAAATACCGAGCGTGAACAGGACGGCGGCGACGGTGAGATAGTGGGTGAGCCCGACGGTCATGAGAGTCCCCTCCCCGATTCGACCTCGACCAACTCGACGGACTTCTCGCGGTTGACTTGAACCGACACGGATTGACGCCGCACATCGCGCTTGTGATGCAAGGTGAGCACGATGGCCCCGATCATGGCGACGAGCAGGATCAGGCCCGCCGCCTCGAGCAAATAGACGTAGCGGGTATAGAGAATGAGCCCGATCGCCTCGGTATTGCTGATCTCCGACGCCGGCGGCGTCGGCGCCTGCGCGGCGATCTCGGGCGCGGTGATCCAGGCGCCGACGATCAGGATCAACTCGACGAGAAGCAACAGGCCGATGGTGGCGCCGACCGGGAGATATTTAAGGAAGCCCGCCTTGAGCACGGCGAAGTCGACATCGAGCATCATCACCACGAACAGGAACAGCACCAGCACCGCGCCGACATAGACGACGACCAGGATCATCGCTAGGAATTCGGCGCCGAGCAGCACGAACAGTCCGGCGGCGTTGAAGAAGGCGAGGATCAGGAACAGCACCGCATGCACCGGGTTCCGCACGGCGATGACCATGAACGCCGCGCCCACGCAGGTGATGGCGAAGAGATAAAAGAACAGCGCTGACAGCATGAAGCGGCGTCGCCCCTCACCGGTAAGGCGCATCGAGCGCCAAATTCTTGGCGATCTCGCGCTCCCAGCGGTCGCCGTTCGCCAGCAGCCGCTCCTTGTCGTAGTAAAGCTCCTCGCGCGTCTCGGTGGCGAATTCGAAATTCGGACCCTCGACAATGGCGTCCACCGGGCAGGCCTCCTGGCAGAAGCCGCAATAGATGCATTTCACCATGTCGATGTCGTAGCGCGTGGTGCGGCGCGTGCCGTCGTTGCGGCGGGGCCCCGCCTCGATGGTGATGGCTTGGGCTGGACAAATGGCCTCGCAGAGCTTGCAGGCGATGCAGCGCTCCTCGCCGTTGGGATAGCGCCTGAGCGCATGCTCGCCGCGGAAGCGGGGCGAGAGTGGCCCCTTCTCGAAGGGGTAGTTGAGCGTCGCCTTGGGGGCCACGAAATATTTCATGGCGAGCCAGAAAGCTGACAGAAACTCCATCAGCAACAAAGACTTGGCGGCCTCGGCGAAACGCTTCACGCGAGCTTTCCTCTCAAGATGCGTACTGCCAGAGTTGCAAGACCGCCGCTACCAGCACGACGGCGGCTAACGACAAGGGCAGGAAGACCTTCCAGCCGAGCCGCATCAGTTGATCGTAGCGGTAGCGCGGTACCATGGCTTTGACCATGGCGATCAGGAAGAACAAGAAGCAAACCTTCAACAGGAACCATACCACGCCTGGTATCCAGGTGAAGGGCGGGAGGGGAACCGGTGGCAGCCAACCCCCCAGAAACAGTACCGTGCCGAGCCCGCATAACAAGACGATGGCGACATATTCGCCCAGCATGAACAGCATATAGGGGGTGGAGGAGTATTCGACCATGAAGCCGGCCACGAGTTCAGACTCGGCCTCCAGCAGGTCGAACGGCGGACGATTGGTCTCGGCGAGAGCCGAAATGAAGAAGATCACGAACATCGGAAAGAGCGGTAGCCAGTACCAGCCGAGCAGCCCGAAACGTCCGTCTTGCGCCTCGACGATGGCGCTCAAATTGAGCGAGCCGGCGCAGAGCAGCACGGTGATGATGACGAAGCCGATCGAGACTTCGTAGGAGACCATCTGCGCCGCCGAGCGGAGCGCCGAGAGAAAGGCGTATTTCGAGTTCGACGCCCAACCCGCCATGATCACGCCGTAGACCTGAAGACTCGAGATGGCGAAGATGAAGAGAATGCCGACATTGAGATCGGCGACCTGCCACCCCTTGGCGACCGGCATGACGGCCCAAGCCGACAGCGCGAGTCCGGCAGTGACGAGCGGCGCAAGCAGGAAGATGCCCTTATTGGCGCCGGCCGGAATGATCGGCTCCTTGAACACGAATTTCAGCAGGTCGGCGAAGGATTGCCACAGCCCCCAGGGGCCCACCACGTTAGGCCCGCGCCGCATCTGCACCGCCGCCCAGACCTTACGGTCGGCATAGAGCAGAAAGGCCACGATGATGAGCAGGACGACGAGGATCGCCACGCTCTGCATCATGATCAGCGCCAGCGGCAGACCATAGCTGGTCCAGAACTCAGCCATCGGTGCCGGTCGCCTTGTCGGGAGCGGTGTGCAGCGCGCTCAAGCTCGCCATGATGGCGGAAGCGCGCGCGATCGGATTGGTGAGATAGAAGTCGTCGATCGCCCGGCCGAAGCGCTCCTTGCCGGGCTTCGCCGATTGCTTGGCGAGACGCTCGATGGCTGCACTGTCGGCCGGATCGATCTGCTCGAGCAGTGCGAGATGCGGGTGGGCGTCGAACAGCTTGGCCCGCAGCGCCTGCGTCGAGTCGAACGGCAGCGGCTTGCCGAGTGCACCCGAAAGCGCGCGCAGGATCGTCCAGTCCTCGCGCGCTTCGCCCGGCGGAAACACGGCGCGAGCGGTCAACTGCGCGCGGCCTTCGGTGTTCACATAGATGGCGTCCTTCTCGGTATAGGCGGCGCCGGGCAGGATGACATCGGCGCGATGCGCGCCTCGATCGCCGTGGCTGCCCTGGTAGATGACGAAGGCGTTGCCGAGCCGCGCCATGTCGATCTCGTCGGCGCCGAGCAGATAGACGAGCTCGATGGTCCCCGCCTCTGCCGCGTCCAGAATGCCGGCAACGTCGTGGCCGCCTTTGGCGGGGACGAGACCAAGGTCGAGGCCCGCCACCCGTCCAGCGGCGTGGTGCAGCACGTTGAAGCCATTCCAGGAGATTGCCGGCTTGACCGCGCCCATCGCCATCGCGGCCTTGGCGGCAAGCGCCAATACCGCCGCGCCGTCGGAGCGTGCCAATGCCGCCTGACCCAAAATCAGCATCGGCCGCTCAGCGTCTTCGAGCCGTTTCAGGAAAGCATGCGAGCCGTCGGCGATCTTGGCGAGGGTCTCAGGCCCGGCGCCGAGATAGTCGTAGGCGTAGGTCAGATCGGCATCCTCGCCGATCAGCCCGATGGGGATCTGGCCTTGCGTTTGGCGCCAGCGCTTAAGGATGCGCGCATTCAGCACAGGCGCCTCATGGCGCGGATCGCTGCCGACCAGCAGGATGGCATCGGCCTGGTCGATGCCGGCGATGGTGGAGTTGAAAAGATAGCTGGCGCGTCCGAGCGCGGGATCGAGCGCGGCACCATCCTGGCGGCAATCGATATTGGGCGAGCCGAGCTGCTCAGCGAGCAGGTTCAGCGCGAACATCTCCTCCGCGGCGGCCAGATCGCCGGCGATGGCCGCAAAACGCGAGCCGTCGAGCCCTTGCAGCCGCTCGGCGATGACGCGAAAAGCCTCGTCCCAGCTTGCCGGGACGAGCTTCCCCTGCTTTCGAACATAGGGCCGGTCGAGACGCTGGGTGCGCAGGCCGTCCCAGACATGGCGCGCCTTGTCGGAGATCCATTCCTCGTTGATGGCGTCGTTCACCCGCGGCAGGATGCGCATCACCTCGCGGCCTCGCGCGTCGACGCGGATGGCGCTGCCGAGCGCGTCCATGACGTCGATCGAAAGCGTCTTACTGAGTTCCCAGGGCCGCGCCATGAAGGCGTAAGGCTTCGAGGTGAGCGCACCGACCGGGCAGAGATCGACGACATTGCCCGACAGGTTTGAGAGCATGCCCCGCTCGAGATAAGTGGTGATCTCCATGTCCTCGCCGCGGCCGATGGCGCCAAGCTCCTCGACGCCCGCGACCTCGGTCATGAAGCGCACACAGCGCGTGCAATGGATGCAACGATTCATGAAGGTGCCGATCAGCGGCCCAAGATATTTGTCCTCGACCGCGCGCTTGTTGTCCTGGAACCGGCCGGCGTCGAAGCCATAGGCCATGGTCTGATCTTGCAGATCGCATTCGCCCCCCTGGTCGCAGATCGGACAGTCGAGCGGATGATTGATGAGCAGGAATTCGAGCACGCCCTCGCGCGCCTTCTTCACCGTGGCGGAAGAGGTGATGATGGTCGGCGGCGTCCCGTCGCGCGCGGGCCGCAGATCATTCACGCCCATGGCGCAGGAGGCGACGGGCTTCGGCATGCCGGCGATCTCGACCAGGCACATGCGGCAGTTGCCGGCGATCGACAGGCGCTCGTGATAGCAGAAGCGCGGAATCTCGATGCCGGCCAACTGGCACGCCTGGATCAGCGTGATGCCGTCCGGCACGTCATGCTCTTTGCCGTCGATAATGAGCTTAGGCACGCTTGGCTACTTTCTTTTTGGGCGCGTCGATCCGGGCAAGGTTCGGCAGCGGCGGCGGCGTGTGGCGAGGGTCGTTCAGCGCGGCCTGCATGAACGCCCGGAACCTCGGGCCGTATTGTTCAAGGTAGCCGGAGTTCTGAAAGTATGGCGACAGCAGATAACCGCGATGCGGCTTGAGCTGGATGCGGACCGCGGCGTCCCATTCCTTCGTCGGCGACACCTCCATGATTTCCTCGCTGGCATTGAGGATCGTGTCCACATAGAGCTCGTATTTCTGGAACAGCTCGATGCTGCCGTCGATGGTGCGCTGCTCGTAGTCGAATTGCGCGAGCTTGAGCGTCGGATCGGAAAGCTTTGGATTGTCGAAGGCGAGCCGGAGCGTCTCGCGCCACAATTCATTGGCATTGGCGCGGCGTTCGGCCCGCTTGTTCTCGGCGATTTGCAGATGCGCATAGATCAGGGCGGCGATGGCAGCGGCGGCCATCACCACGGTGGC
Organism: uncultured Alphaproteobacteria bacterium; assembly: GCA_963798815.1. GTDB lineage: Bacteria > Pseudomonadota > Alphaproteobacteria > Rhizobiales > Methyloligellaceae > Methyloceanibacter. The sequence goes on along the minus strand of CAWCUW010000002.1, from coordinate 372,476 downwards.
AATCGTAACCGCATTGTCCCAGAGCCAGGCCATGTGCCGCCGCTCCTACTCCGCCGCCACCGGAACCGACGGCGCGATCGGCTTCAAGGCCTGTTCGTCGATGCGCTGCTCGATCACGTGACGGAAATGCCGGATCAGCCCCTGCACCGGCCACGCTGCCGCGTCGCCCAGCGCGCAAATGGTGTGGCCCTCCACCTGATAACTCACGTTGAGCAGCATATCGATCTCGCCCTTCTCGGCCTGGCCTTTGGCCATGCGCTCGAGCACGCGCCACATCCAGCCGGTGCCCTCGCGGCACGGCGTGCACTGCCCGCAGGATTCATGCTTGTAGAAATAAGAGAGCCGCGCGATGGCCCGGATGATATCGGTCGATTGGTCCATGACGATGACGGCCGCCGTGCCGAGCCCGGTCTTCAGCGCCTTGAGACTGTCGAAATCCATGGGCAGATCGGTGCATTCGCTCGCCGGGATGCAGGGCACCGACGAGCCGCCAGGGATAACCGCGAGCAGATTGTCCCAGCCGCCGCGCACGCCGCCCGCATAGTGGTCGATCAGCTCGCGCAACGGGATACCCATCTCCTCCTCGACATTACAGGGCTTGTTCACGTGGCCGGAGAGGCAGAACAGCTTGGTCCCGGTATTGTTGGGGCGGCCGAGCGAGGCGAACCAGGTCGCGCCCCTGCGCAAGATGTCGGGGACCACGGCGATAGTCTCGACATTGTTGACGGTGGTCGGCGCGCCATAGAGACCGACATTGGCGGGGAACGGCGGTTTGAGTCGCGGCTGCCCCTTCTTGCCCTCGAGGCTCTCGAGCAGCGCCGTCTCCTCGCCGCAGATATAGGCGCCGGCGCCGTGATGCAGATAAAGATCGAAGTCCCAGCCGTTGACGTTGTTCTTGCCGATCAGCTTGGCGTCGTAGGCTTCGTCGATCGCGGCTTGCAGGATCTCACGCTCGCGGATGAACTCGCCGCGGATATAAATGTAGGAGACATGCGCCCGCATGGCGAAGGCGGCGAGGAAGGCGCCCTCGATCAGAAGCTGCGGATCGTGGCGCATGATGTCGCGGTCCTTGCAGGTGCCGGGCTCGGACTTATCGGCATTGACCACGAGATAATTCGGTCGCCCATCGGACTTGGTCGGCATGAACGACCATTTGAGCCCCGTGGGGAAGCCGGCGCCGCCGCGCCCGCGCAGGCCCGACGTCTTCACCTCCTCGATGATCGCCTCGTGGCCTTTCTCGATCATCGCCTTGGTGCCGTCCCACGCGCCGCGCGCGCGCGCAGCCTCGAGCCGCCAACTGTGCAGCCCGTAGAGATTCTTGAAAATGCGGTCTTTGTCTTTGAGCATCAGCGTGGCCTCGATTTGCGGCCTTTACCGAGCGGAGGCGTGGGGACGGCCGCCTCGCGCCTATTGGCGGGGCTGCCGGGGCGCTTGGCTTTCGCGTCGGCGAGCGCCGGGCCGTCCGCATCGCCCGCCGCGCCCGGCTCCTCATTCCTGTAAAGCTCGGGATCGATCAGCGTGATGGGGCCGCCTTCTGGTGCCGACGCCTGGCGTCCATTCTGCGGGCCCGGCTCGACATGTCGCCCTGCTTTCATGTCTTTGAGGATGCGTGTCATGCTCTCGGGCGTGAGATCCTCGTAATAGTCTTTGTTGATCTGTGCCATGGGCGCGTTGACGCAAGCGCCAAGACACTCGACCTCGATCCAGGAGAACAAGCCGTCTGGCGTCACGTGGCCGGGTTCGCCGATCAACTTGCGGCAGGTGTCCTTGATCGCGTCGGCGCCCCTGAGCCAGCACGGCGTGGTGCCGCAGACCTGGACGTAGTAACGGCCGACGGGGGCGAGGTTGAACATCGTGTAGAAGGTCGCGATCTCATAGACCCTGATATAGGCCATGCCGAGCATGTCGGCGACATAGCGCAGTGCCGGCTCAGGCAGCCAGCCGCCCATCTGCTCCTGCGCGCGCCACATCAGCGGCAGCACGGCGGACGCTTGGCGGCCTTCCGGATATTTCGCGATCTGGGCTTTGGCCCATTCGAGATTTTCCGGGGTGAAGGCGAAGCCCTCAGGCTGTTCGGCGGCGAGGCGGCGGACGCTCATGAGATCGCTTCTTCTTTTCTCGCGGCAGTGTGCATCGTGCCCTCCCTCATCGGTCGATCTCGCCGAACACGATATCGATCGAGCCGAGCACGGCCGAGACGTCGGCAAGCATATGGCCCTTGCATAAGAAGTCCATGGCGGCGAGATGTGGGAAACTCGGCGCCCTGATCTTGCAGCGATATGGCTTATTGGTGCCGTCGGAGACGAGATAGACGCCGAATTCGCCTTTCGGCGCTTCAACCGCGGCATACACCTCGCCTTTCGGCACGTGATAGCCCTCGGTATAGAGCTTGAAATGATGAATCAGCGCTTCCATCGAGCTCTTCATTTCGGCGCGCTTCGGCGGCACCATTTTGTGATTTTCGACGGTGACGGGGCCGAGCTCGGTGGTGAGTTTCTCGCAGCATTGCTTCATCAGGCGCACCGATTGACGCATCTCCTCCATGCGGACGAGATAGCGGTCGTAGCAGTCGCCGTGCTTGCCGATGGGAATATCGAAGTCGAGCTCGGCGTAGCATTCGTAGGGCTGGGCCTTGCGCAAATCCCAAGCCGCGCCCGAGCCGCGCACCATCACGCCCGAGAAGCCATGCGCCCAGGCGTCCTGCAGCTTCACCACGCCGATATCGACGTTGCGCTGCTTGAAGATGCGGTTGTCGGTGAGCAGGCCCTCGATATCGTCGCAGACTTTGAGGAACGGGTCGCAGAAAGCATGGATGTCGGCGACGAGTTCGGGCGGCAGATCCTGATGCACGCCGCCCGGCCGGATATAGGCAGCATGCATGCGGCTGCCGCTCGCCCGCTCGTAGAACACCATCAGCTTCTCGCGCTCCTCGAAGCCCCATAACGGCGGCGTCAGCGCGCCCACGTCCAAGGCTTGAGTGGTGACGTTGAGCAGATGGGAGAGCAGCCGGCCGATCTCCGAATAGAGCACGCGAATGAGCTGGCCTCGTTTCGGCACGGTGACGCCGACCAGCTTCTCCACGGCAAGCGCGAAGCCGTGCTCCTGGTTCATCGGCGCCACGTAGTCGAGCCGATCGAAATAAGGGACGGCTTGGAGATAGGTCTTGTACTCGATCAGTTTCTCGGTGCCGCGATGCAACAGCCCGATATGCGGATCGACGCGCTCGACCACCTCGCCGTCGAGTTCGAGCACCAGCCGGAGCACGCCGTGCGCCGCCGGATGTTGGGGACCGAAATTGATGGTGAATTTGCGGTCGTCGCCCTCGCGCTTGCCGCTATCGGCCTCGGGCACGCGTGTGTCGAGCTCTGACATTAGGCCTCGACCTTCTGCGCGGCTTTGGCGAGCTTGGCGGCGACACCGCGATTGAAGCGATCCCAGCTGACGATGAAGCGCTCATGCGTGCCGGCGCCGATCTCATCAACACCGTCATGCGCCACGACTTTGAATTTAGCGCGCGGGCCCCTCACCTCGATGCATTCGGCATCGACGGTGACGGTCAGGCCGGGCGGCGTGGCCGATTTATGGGAGACGTCGATATGCACGCCGAGGCTGCCCTCGCCTGGGTCGAGATGCGGCTCTAGCAGCTGCACGCAGGTCCATTCCATCAGCCCGACCATGAAGCCGGTGGCGAACACGTCCGGCATGGCGCGTAGCTGCGGCGATTCCGGGTAAAGCTGCGGCACCGTCTTCGTCTCGGCGACGGCATAGGCAAAGCGGTGCTTCAGTCCAGGCGCGAGCGACGGCTTCATGGCTCGCCCTTTCGCTCCGGGGCCTCGCCAGCCTTCTCGTCGCCGGGGATGGCGTTGTCCATGCCTTCCCACGGGCTCAAGAAATCGAAGCTCCGAAGGTCCTGCATCAGCTTCACCGGCTCGTAGACCACGCGTTTCAGCTCGTCGTCGTATCTGAGCTCGACGAAGCCGGTCAGCGGAAAGTCCTTGCGCAGCGGATGGCCCTGAAAACCGTAATCGGTGAGCAGGCGCCGGAGATCGGGGTGGCCTTCGAACAGGATGCCGTAAAGATCGTAGGCTTCGCGCTCGAACCAGTTGGCCGCCGGAAAGAGCGTGACGATGCTTGGCACCGGCGTCTCGGCCCTGGTCCTGACCCGCACGCGAATCCGATGATTCAGCCACGGGCTCAGCAGGTGATAGACGACATCGAATCGCTCGTCGCGCTCGGGGTAATCGACGCCGCAAATGTCGATCAGGCAGCCGAAGCGGCACAGCGGGTCGTCGCGCAACAGCTGGATCGTGTCGCGGATCGATTCACGCTCGACCGCGACGGTGAGCTCCCCGAGCGCCACCTCGGAGGCGAGCAGCTTTGTCCCGAGGCGATCGCCGAGATAGGCGGCAAGCTTGGCAAGGGCTTCGTCCATCGAGGCTCCAGGAGGGACGCGGGGAGGAACGGATCAGCGCTCGATTGTGCCGGTCCGTCTGATCTTCTTCTGCAAGAGGAGAACGCCATAGACCAGCGCCTCGGCGGTCGGCGGGCAGCCGGGGACGTAGATGTCGACCGGCACGATGCGATCGCACCCGCGGACCACCGAGTAGGAATAATGGTAATAGCCGCCGCCGTTGGCGCAGGATCCCATGGAGATCACGTAGCGCGGCTCCGGCATCTGGTCGTAGACCTTGCGCAGTGCGGGAGCCATCTTGTTGCACAGCGTGCCGGCGACGATCATCACGTCCGACTGACGCGGGCTGCCCCGCGGCGCAAAGCCGAAGCGTTCCAGATCGTAGCGCGGCATCGAGGCCTGCATCATCTCGACCGCACAGCAGGCAAGTCCGAAGGTCATCCACATCAGCGAGCCGGTGCGCGCCCAGTTGATCAGCTCGTCGGCCGTGGTGAGCAGGAAGCCCTTGTCGGCAAGCTCGTTGGAGAAGACGCCGAAGCTGGTCGCGGCGGGTGTTATGATCCCGCCGGGGCTTCGCCCGTCCTTGTCGAGATGGGGTTCGGGGATCAATCCCATTCCAGCGCGCCTTTCCGCCACTCATAGATGAAGCCGACGGTGAGAATGGCGAGGAAGATCATCATCGCCCAGAAGCCGAAGGTGCCAATCTGCTTGAAAGCCACGGCCCAGGGAAACAGGAAGGCGACCTCGAGGTCGAAGATAATGAACAAAAGTGACACTAGGTAGAAGCGCACGTCGAATTTCATGCGCGCGTCGTCGAAGGCGTCGAAGCCGCATTCATAGGCCGAGACCTTCTCGGGGTCGGGCTTGCTCACGGCGATGACGAACGGCGCAACGAGGATCGCCGCGCTGATGACGAAGGCGATGCCAATAAAGATGACGAGCGGCAGGTAAGTTTGCAGCAACTGGCCCATGGTCCTCTTTTCCGAGTGTGGGGGCCAAGGGATGGCGGGAGTGACGGGACTCGAACCCGCGGCCTCCGGCGTGACAGGCCACCTAGTTTCACAAAGAAAATAATAGCTTTTCTGACTTTTTGCACCCCCCCCGAGGGCATCCGAAATGGCGCGGGAGTTGGAACGCCCGATTGTTCTGCGGGGACCTACGCCGGTCGGCCTGTAGCAGCTTCGTCCACCTACAACAAGGATCAGCCACGACCTAACACATAGCCCCACCGAAGGCGCGGGTCCGGGGCGTTAGTCCGACGTGGCCAGGATACCCTTAGTGCCGAAGGGAAAACAAAGGATGGCATTTGCCAAAGCACACCACCCACGAGAGGGCTCCGGCTGGCACCGACCCTCAGGCGCCGACAAAGTCGCCGGATTGGCCTTGTCAGCTTCGCCTGCGCCACTTAGGCAGGACTTAAAGGCCGGCCGCGTGACCGCGGCCTCCCTCTTCAAGGTTGTCCTAATCCGGCTGCGCTCCTGCGATGGGACTCGTCCGAAAGGTCAGAGTGTAGCTTTGCCGGAACCGCAGGCCCGAGTTGAAGCGGTGCGGCGGCCGGATGTCCGCTTTGGGTCAAAAGCCGACATTCATTCGATCGGGTCGAATGCCCGCTAAGTGCCGTAAAAGACATGGGCCAAAGACATGGGCCCACCGAAGCGAATGTCTGGTGTGGCAGGAGCCGAACTAATGCCCCGACTTTTTGCGTCGATCGATCTCCGCCTGAGACACCGCGGGGCAACTACAGACAATAGCGCCGAGCTCAGCATGATCGCATTCAGGGTCTGACTTGCACCTTCCCGATTGGCGCATCTCGCTGCAGTCAACTGCGCCTATGCAGGCACACCTGCGCTTGCCCTCGGAGGTCTCGAAGCAATCGAAAGCCCGAGCATGAGACTGCGCAAGGAACAACGCCGACACAATGTTTAGTGTGAGAACGGCTGCCCGCATCCCGCACCCCATCTCCGATGCGATACTTAACTACCAAATGGCGTCCTTTACGTGGCTTTCTATCTCCCGGGTTCGGCATCGCTCTCGCTGCTCGCAGCAACCCGACTTCTCGTCAACACGAGAGGGGGGCAAAGCGCTTCTGGCAGGTGACGAGTCGCTTGCTGACGGTGATGCTGGTGCCATCGACGACGACCTCAAGCTTACCTCGGCCATCGTCAGGGGAGCGTCCACTGTCTCAGGGCAAGAAAAGCAACGAACGCCGAGGCCATCGCTGCCAGCATTGCGCCTGCTGAGATTATCAGCGCTGAGATCGCCAACGTTTTTACAGTGTTGGCTTGATCGAGGGCCTTCTCGGCTTCGGTAATCGCGTCGCGAGCCTCGGCCAGCTGCTCCGCAGCGGCTGCTTCCACCCGGGCCAGTTTTAACTGGTCAAGGTGGCGCTCGACTGTGGATCGTGCGGGATCGCCCCAAACTCCCGCGCGAAGGCCAGCCTCAATTTGCTCCTCAGTGAGCGTCTCAAGATCGAGAAACAGCTGTTTTTGGCTCACGGTCATACGCACACACCGAAACTCGTGGAGCTCGTTATTCTACCGCGGGGGATAAGGCTCCGTCACGACGGTTAGCGGGTTTTATAGCACATCACTGGTGGCCGGAGCTTTCAAGGCACAGACCTTAGCCTTAACTCGCCCGCAGCGCCCCACCGTCATCTTCCAGCAACGCATGAGGAGGTGTATGCTCCACCATCAGGAGTTTGGCCCCATGTTTGGTCTGTTGAAAAGAAACCCAGTAACGAGGCACGCCCGGTCGCTGAGTGACGCCAAGGATGTGGGAGGGGCAAACTGGCGGTCGATTCTCAATCAAGCCGACGCAAGTCGTGACAGTTACCGTGCTGCCTTGGTCGTTCTTAATGTCAAACTCATTTGCGAGTTTGCTCCGTTCGTTCGGGACCGATCGGAATATGAGAATTTTCGCCGCCGCGCGATAGATTTGGCCATGTCTATTCAGGACGAGGCCCATCGGAACTACGCCCTCGAACTGGTGAAGGAACTTTCCAATACCAAGCGACGCCAGTGGGAAGAGGACGGCCTCAACACACGGCTAAAGGGTAGAGAACAGCCCAGGTGGCTGGCTCAAGCATCGCGGGACCTGAACCGCAACAGCCCGTTGATCGTCAGATGACACTCGGTGTCCCAGCCGAATGCTGCGGCGCTCCGCGGAGTGCCGCTTGTCGCCCATCTAATTCTGCCGCGTAATCGCTGCCAACGTCCGTTCTCGCAAGGTTTCGAGATCGATCACGCCCTCACGTGCGACTTCCACAAGCTTGCGGGTTACCTTGTCGCTTAGCTCGTGAGCTTCATCAGAATCAGTCACGCGATTTTCGTAGTTGAGCTCGGTCCAAACCGACCGATAGGCTCGATATATGACCTCCATATCAACGGGATGGATGTGCCTCTTTGCTGAACGCATAGCCCCCTCCGCTACTAGTAACTAGGCGGGACTTCTTTTCGCCACCGGCGACGCCCTCAAACGATTAGATTGGTAGATGGCGAAGCGAGCGGCGAACGGTGATACCCGCGATGTTGGCCGTGTTGGCTCTCCCATCTGGACCGCTGTCGGAAACCCAGGTCAAAAACAGATCTGAGCCGCCACGCCAATTCGTCATGTGAGTGTCAGACACGAAGGCGTGGTGCCAAACGACAGGCGATAATGTTTGATAAGCCTTGATGGTGAAAGCAGCCTGCCAGCGCAGGTGACGCGGCGGTGCCGCGGTAGAGATAGCGGTACGCATTACTAAACCCCCCACTCTAGTCGGCTGTCCTTTGCCAACTGGCAACGAGGACGCCGAATGCCAATCTGATCATATCCACGTCCAGAGTTGGTGACGAAATTGCCACTAGGCCGCAAGATATGTCGAGACAGCTTGCGCGCTACGTGCGCTGCTTCTCCCTGACCGTGCGTCGGGTTCATCCTCGCACTGACGGCAAAGCCTAGCGTTTCGGCATGCGGAATTGGTCACGATGCATCCACACGATAGAGCCGAGGATGGCCGCCATCACGATCGTGTGGATGATGTCCTCATGCAGAATGAGCAGCTGCGCCAGAAAGGCTCCCACGCAGACAAGGGTTAGCGAGAGCGCGCCAAACGCCACGGTCGGCGGCCAAAGGAGCAAGGCGGCGCCCCCCAATTCCAACGCAGCGGTGAAGTAGCGGAACCACTGACCGAACCCCACGCGTTCAAACACATCCACCATAGCAGGGAGTCCCGCGAGCTTGGCGCCGCCCGCGAACATGAACAGCGCTGCGAGGAGGATTTTCAGCAGCCAAAATCCGGTCGTCTTTAGGCGAGCAACGCTGATAGGTGCGGTGGAGGCGGGCATCTGCCGCTAATATTGCGAGCTGCCCGACTGCAGGGATTTCTCGAGCGCCCGATATTCCACGCAGGTCGTGCCACAGCGTTTCTCGATTTCCACCAGCTCGAGCCAAGCCAGATCAAGCTCGCCCTTGCTGACATATCCCTCGCCGAGATATTCACGCGTGTCGATATTGTCGGGATCGATATCCAGGGCCTTCTTGTAAAGTGATATGCCGAGGTCGATGTTGCCGAGCTTGCGTTGGCTATAGCCGAGATACGTCAAGACTGCGGGATCGTTCTCATTCGACGCCATCTCGAGGACTTTGATGGCGTCGCGGTAATGGCCGTCCAAGGCCAGCGCCCGACCGGCTCGCGCCAGGTCCTCGTCCGACAGCGATCCTTTTTTGACGGCTACGCATTTCTTCTGCTCCTTGCTCCAGGCCGTGCCGCTTGGGCATTTTTTGGGCTTGCCCCAGTTCCAAAAATCGAAGGCGTAGCTCGGCGAAGCCCATGTGACCGCCAAGGCCACGATAGGCAGTGCCAAAACGGCCGACAGCCGTCGCTTCTGTTGGCTGGAGTTCGCAGATGTCATCGTGTGCTCCCGTTTTGTCGTTATGGTCACCGCCTCAGGCTCTCGAGCCGCTGCTGGAACAAGCCCTCAAAATTCATGTCGCCCTAGCTACCCTCAGTCATTCGGCCTTCAAGCCAAGCCCAATCGCCGCGGCCCTAATCTTGTCCGATGCCGCCGAGTCGTCCTTGAAGACCTCAAGCGCCCTGTGGAACGTTGTTGCCGCGACTTCTCTCTCACCCAGCACAACTCGAGAGCGTATAAGGAGAGTCCAACCCTCCACGTTTCGCGGAGAACTTTCCAGGCGATCCGCCAGGCCATCGACCATCGATTGGATTGCAGCGTCATGCTCGGGCGGAGGCGTCGCTTCGGACTGGGTAATGTTTTCTACGCTCGGTCCGTCGCCACCTGCGCCGGCGGCCTCGGTTTGCGAAGACGAGGCTGTCTCTGAATTGTCGCTTTCGGAGGCCTCCGCCTTGGCTTCCTCGTAGGCGCGCTTGAGCTCGGCGGAACTCGGATCGAGCTCTACGGCTCTTGCATAGGCGGTCGCCGCCTGTTGATAGCGCGCCGTGTGGAAGTAGGACCAACCGAGCATCCGCCAGCCTTCGATGTCGTTTGGCGCGGTCTTTAGCCGAGCCGCCAGCCGTTCGATCATCGTGTTCGCGTCAGGCAGCAGTTCGCCAGCTTCCGCCTTCGACGCCGGGTCTTCGGTTCCAACCGAAGAACGCGTGTAGTCCATAAGCCGCGCCAGCATTTCGCTATTCGAGTCGGAACGCGACAGCGAGAATGAGGTTGTGTCGCCTGAGCCGGAGACCTCGGGAGGACGCTGCATATAAGATGACGCTACGCCAACGCCCGCAACGAGGAGAAACGCCGCGGCAGCCACCATCGCACTCCGCATCACCGCGTACCCGTTTGGGTGAAGGGTCATCTCGTGGTACTATTCCTTCGGCATTCGGCGATTTCGTGACGCTGTGATCGGTTGCGGCGGAGCGTTGCTAGCGGCGAGAGGCATACCCCGACACGGCATTTTGTGAGGTGATCACATGAGTAGTCGGAATTTGTTCGCATCGATTCTGATGGCTTGCTTACTGACGGTCGGCATGGGGGGCGCCGCATCGGCAGGGCAGTCCTTTCTGAAGGCCGGCGAAAGCGCCAGGAACAATGTGATCGAGATCAAGAATCGTGGCCGCAGCCCATGGCCTAACCTGCCAATAGCTCCGAGCTATCTCGCCTATGATTGGCCCTACTACTACAACCGCGGGCACTACCCGACGCATATCGGTCCTGGCTATGTCTACTATGGCTTTCCGTACTCCTACCGAAGCAGTTCGAGATATGGCGGCCGATGCGCCTATTGGCCCGAGAAGTCGTTGCGCCGAGCGTGGATAGACGCCGGGAAATGCATCGGTCATTAGCGCTAGTCCTTCATCAGCGATCGGTCAGAACTTCCTGCGGAGCTCGGCGCGGATGCCGAAGTTGTCTTCGAAGTTGCCTTCGAAGATGTCCTCGAAGTTATTTTCGTCAGCGACCGCGAGGATCTGATAGGTCGCATCGGCGCGGAACAGCCAGGCCCGGCTGAGCGGGACCTGATAGCGAACACCGAAGCCGTATTGCGCGTGCTGGGTCCCGATGCCGTCATCCTCGAAGGGCTGCACCATGGCCACCTCGAAAACCAGCTGCCGATCCAGATCGAAGAGATATTGCAAGCCAATCGCGCCGCCGAAGGTATTGGAGCCGGTGTCGTCGAGTTTCGGGAAGCCGGTCAGCGCGTCGGTCTCGAAGTTGATGCCGACGTTCTTCAATATGCCCGCGCCATTGCCGTCGACCAGGGGCTGAGGGTTGCCGAAGCCGACGAAGAAGTTGGCGTAGGGGATCAGCGTGCTCGGCAAGCCGGAGATCAGGCTGTTCTCCGAAATGAAAGCAAAGCCGTCCCCTTCCCTTTCAGGGTCGTTGGAGAAGTTCGCGAACAAGCGGGTCGAATTCGACAAGATGTTGTTATACCGGCGGCTGTAAGCGGCAGTCAGGAAGTGCGTCAGTAGACCGTCCAGCTCGTCGCGGCCCTGTATCAGGCCGTAACCCGTTTCGACAAAGCCGTCGAAGGCGTCGACGAAGGCGGTTACGCCATAAAGGGGGTTGTCGTCTTCGTCGGCTGAAACGTTGCCCGCATTGTCGACATTGTCGAACGCGGCGAAGAAGGTGATGTCGAAATTGGCGAGGCCCAGCGCCGCCGAGTTCTTCGCGGGGAGGCTCACCGCGCCGCCGAGGATCGCGTCGTTCGCCCAGATCCCGTTTTGTAGGAACAGCGGGAAGAGACCGGCGGTGAAGGGCAGGTCGAAACTGGCTTCCTTGCCGGAGAAACCGGAATAGAGCGAGCCGACGTCACCCTCGAAAAACAGCGTCTGCGGCTCGGGGTCCAACTCATCGCTGAACTCCCCATCGCCGTCCCCGCCGCCGAACTCGAAGCGGGTGTATACATTGTTGTCCTGAATCGGCGTGAAGAAGGCGTGGAATCGTTCAGTGGCGGTGATCTTGAGGTCGACGTCGATATTCAGCCGGGTGGCGATCTGGGCAATATCCTTGCCGTTGTTGTCGTTGTAGGCGACCGCCGTTCGCCAGTCGCCGTAAACGGCGAGGCCCGGGAGCAGCGGATTCAATTCACCCAGGAACGTGCTGCTCTCGTCGTATAAGCCGGACGTGTATTGCTGGCGACCGAGCTCAATCGGCGGGCGCGGCGGCTCGACTGCGCTCTTCGCCCCATAGATGTCGAGCTGCCCCTGGGCATTGTAGTTGGCACCGTATTGCGGATCGGGTCGGAAAGAGTCTTGAGTCAACTTATCTTCCTTGCGGGCCGCGCTGCTGCTTTCCGCTGCCGCAGGGTCCGCAGTCGTGCCGGACATCAGCAGGCAGCCACCTGCTAACAGCGCGAGTGTGGCGATCGTTGCCCTGCCACGGTACCGAAGTTTGCCGTTTGCGTTGGAGGTCACGTAGAAGCCGTCGTGGTTACCCCCCGGTCCCCACTGCGAAACTTCGGCTATTCGGTGCTAGCCCGTCACTGCGAGCTCCACCGTGAAGTCGTGAAAGTTCATGATCCGCTCGTTCATACTCTGCTCCATTTCCTCGGTGGAACCGACGAAGCGCATGAAGTAGATCGGCTCGGCACGGCTCCGCATGCGGAAGGCGAGGCGGTACTTGCCCGGCTTCTTGATCAGGCTGCCCGGCACCTGGTACTCGATCACCTTTTCGCCCAGCGGCGTCAGCGAGCGGTTCTCCATCCGCACCAGCGGCGGATGGTTGAGAACGGTGGTCGGGATCTGCGGCGGACGCAGTTGCGGCAGCGGGTCGATGTCGAAGTTCACCGGCAGGTTCATCTCGCGGTCCGTGCCCTTGACGTTGGTAGTCAGGAACATGGTTTGGAAGTTCACCAGCTGTTGATCCACTTCGATGCGGCCCGCCGCCACATCCAGGCTGTGTAGATTGGCCACGTCGCCGTTGCTGTCGACGTAGCCCGACTCCCAGATGTTCTTGCCGTCGGGATCGACGAGGGCGACGTTCACCCAGAGCTGCGGCTGCGCACCCAGGGAGCCGGACGGCAGGTTGTGTCCGGTGTTGCTGTTGGTGATCTTGTAGGAGAACGCCAGATCCTTGCCGACCTGCTTGTCGCCGGTGATGTAAGGACCGTCGACCTGGCTGCTGTTCTCCATGACCTGCTTCCGGAGCTTGTCACGCTCGTCGAGCTTGGCGAGATTCTCCTCGATGATCGCCCTCGCATCTTCACGGTCGAGCGGATCGGCCCAGCGCTTGGGAAAATCGACCTTGATCTCGCCATCTGCGACCTTGTCCTCGAACTCGGTGGTGCCCCAGCCGGCGCGCCAATCGAACTGCAGCCAATCCTTGATGCTGAAGGCCTGGGCCTTCGTGTTGTGAGGGAAGATGCCGGGGTGGGCCATCGAATAGCCCGGGCCGATGAAGCGGTGATTGGCATGCTTGCGTCCCGGGTTGATCTCCTTGCCGCCGACCACGGCGGATGGCGCGGTCGCATAGCCCTGGGGCTTTCCCGGGACCTTGCCCATGTGGCAGTCCTGGCAGGTGACGCCGGCTTTGCGTGCGGGGCTGTCGCGATACTGATCCCACACGATCTCCAGCTTGATGCCGAGGTTGACGGCAACCTGGTGGCAGCTGACGCAGAACTCCGACTTGGTGATCTGGTCGTTCCGGATCATGCCATTGTGAATATCGTTGCCGCGCCCATCAGTGCAGGTTTTGACGGAATAGGTCTCCTTGTCGGCGAGGACGTCTTTGATCATGCTCTTGTCGCCGCTGCCGTAGACCGGCTCGCAGATCTTGCCCGGCTTTACCCGCCGCTCGCCGTTGACCTTGCCGTACTTCTCGTCGATCCGGTGGCAGGTGATGCAGCTCACCCCCTCGGTGGAGATTCGGCTACGCGCCCAGAGCGGCGTTTCGCGCGGCTCGCCGAGCTGGGTGCCGACCTGCTGGTGGCAACGCACGCAGAAGGTGCCGACCGTACCTTGGGTCAGCTCCTGGAATTTCTGCTCGAACTTGTGGAACATCGGCGAGATCGATGCATAGGCATGCTGCGAGGAGGACCATTCCTCGTAGATTTGCTTATGGCACCCGCCACATTGCGCAGCGGTGGGATAGAGGGAGAGAGTCTCGGCGTCGACTGCGGGGGTTGGAGCCTCCTCGCCCTTTGAGGCGTCTGCCTTGGCTCTTCCCGCTTCGTCCTGCTTGATAAGAGCTTCGAGCGCGGCATACGGATCGCTTACCGCGTCCGCTGCTTTATTCTCGGCGACAGTCGTCTCGCTGAGGAAGGCTGCGTTGAGCAGCAGGGCGCTCGCGAATGCGCAAGAAAACGCCGAAATACCGGATAATGGTTTCACCCGCTTCCCCCACGCCGACTTCCGGGCGGTCTCTCCATTTGCATCGCTCACGCCGGGCGTGGCGATGGTCCACGGTCTCTCTTCGCCGGGGGGGAACTCGGCGCTCGACCGCAGTGGGGAATTGCTACCACCAAGAATCGGCGACTTACTGTCGGGACATCGGCGACTTGCTGTCGGGACTAAGGCAATTTCGGGCCCTTGGAACTGCCGCTGCACGCGAGCGCCGAGCGCCTTATCCCAGCTTCCAAATGATCGACTTCGTCGACGGCCCGCTTCCGCACCCGGGTGTTCGCATGCGGAGAAGCGCTTTTTGGACGGAGTCACGAAAAGTGCCCACTCCTTGCCATCTGTGACCATCGAACCGTCATTGTCTGACCATGATGGTGACGGACGATAAAAAAAACGGCGGTTCCACCGTCGACGATGAGGGTCGGTGTTTCAGATTTGGAACGCTTGGGTTGCTGCGCGTCGGAAGAAGCGCAGCGACGGCGGCTCAGTTGCGCCACCCTGAGACGGGGAACTTTGGCCTTCCGGGATGGACCATGGCAGGGCGTCACCGAGTTACCATCAACGGCAATAGCTTTCATGCGCGCCGCGGCGAGCTGCTGCTGGACGCAGCGCTGAGCAACGGCATCGATCTGCCCCATGACTGCCGCGCCGGCCATTGCGGCACCTGCTGCGTGCGGCTGATATCCGGCGAGGTGCACGGCGGCGAAGGGTCCGATCCGGGCATCGTTCATGCCTGTCAGTGCCGTATCGTCGCCGATGCGGTGATCGAGAGGGGCGAGCCGCCGGGTGTCCGGACTGTCGAAGGCATGCTGAGCTCGTTGCGGCTCCTGTCGCCCGAAGTGATCGAAGTCGGCATCAGCACGGACCGCGCCCTGCCCTATCGCGCGGGGCAATATGTGCAGGCGCGCTTCAGCGGTTATCCCAGCCGTCCCTACAGCATCACCCATCCCTTGCGGGGCAATCCGAACGGCGGCTCGGTCTGGTTCCATGTCCGGCGCATCAAGGATGGGCGTGTCAGTTCATCGTTCGGCAAGCACATCACGCCGGGCCATCGGCTGAAGCTGACCGGACCGTATGGCTCGGCGCATTTCCGGCCCAACCTGGACAGCCGGCTGATTCTCGTCGCCACCAGCACCGGCTTCGCGCCGATCTGGTCGATCGCCGTCGCGGCGCTGCGGGAGAACCCGGAGCGCAGGATGATGATCATCGCTGGCGGCCGCACCATCGAGTCGCTCTATATGGGCCCGGCTCTCGGGCGGTTGGCCCGCTTCCCCAATGTCCTCGTCGTGCCTGTGTGCAGCACTCCGCAGACCTTGACCGCAGTGGTGAAGCCGGGCCGGCCGACCGACTATCTGCCGCGCCTGCTGCCGACCGATGTGCTCTACGCCTGCGGCGCGCCGGGGATGGTCGACTCGATCAAATCGATCGCCGCGCGCATCGGCGCGGCCTGCTATGCGGATCCGTTTCTGCCCACCACCGACCACACGGTCGAGGAAAGCGTTCTGAGCCGTGCGAAGGGGTGGCTCGCTTTGCCCATCAGCCAGCAGATGGGCCAACTCGTGCTCGATCGCCGCCGGCAGGCGACGGGAACGGCCGACGCCGGCGTGTAGATGGCCGAAGCAGGGGTAAGACGTCATCGTCGTCCTCAGAGCGCATAGCCTTCTGTCGACCGGGTTCGGGTTCCGGTCCTCCGTGCTTTTTCTCTGCGGCTTGTTGATGATCTTCGGCTTTGCCGCGGAGGGCGGAGTTGCGCCCGATCCGGCCAAGATCGTCGGTCCGAATGCCTGTGCCGAATGTCACAAGCAGGAGGCCGAGGCCTGGAAGGGCACGCATCATTTCAAAACCTTCCGTGAGATGCCGCGCAACACCCAGGCGAACGAGATCGCAGAAAAAATGGGGGTGCGGCGCATCAAGTCGGAGAGCTTGTGCCTGAATTGCCATTTCACGGTGCAACAGAAGGACGACAAGGAGGAGCCGATCGCGGGCATCTCCTGCGAATCCTGCCACGGCGCCGGGAAGGATTGGATCAAGGTCCATAGCGGGTTCAGCGGAAAGAAAGAGCAGACCGAGACCAAGGCCGAGGAGGCGGCGCGGTGGAAGCTCGCCGAGTCCAAGGGGATGATCAGAACGCGCTCGATCTACCAGCTGGCGAAGACCTGCTATGGCTGCCATGTCGTGCCGGAAGAAGATCTGGTGAACAAAGGCGGCCATCGCGCCGGCAGCGCCTTCGAGCTGGTGTCGTGGTCGCAGGGCGAGGTCCTGCACAACACCTGGTATTCCGAGGGCAAGGACAACGTGCCGGCCAGCGCGGAGCGCAAGCGCTTGCTCTATCTGGTCGGCCTTGGCGTCGAGCTCGAGACGGCATTGCGCGCGGTCGGAAAGGCGACCGCGAGGAAGCCCTATGCGTTCGAGATGGCCAAACGCGCCGATGAGGCACGCAAGCAGCTCGCCGCTGCGGCGAAAGCGGCGCCGAACGTGCCGGAAATCGCAACGATGGTCGAATTTGCCAATTCGGCCGGGCTGAAGCTGAACAACGAGAGCCCTCTGACGGCCGCAGCCGACGGCGTCTCCAAGCTGCTCGTGCGCATCACCGAGACGTATGACGGCAGCACGATGGCCGGCCTCGACAGCATGATTCCCGGTCCGGACAAGTTCAAGGGCACGGCGAGAGCAGCCGGCGCGGTCAAGTGATCCCAGCCGGCCGGCAACCTGAATGGGCTTGATGGGAAGCAAAGACCGCGATGGATGAGTTTGGGGGACTGCCGTGAAATCGGCGGGACGGCGCGTGTCTGACGGCTCGATCGGCCGCGGTCCGGGCTTGGCGGGATATCTCAACAGCCAGACGGTCCATGGCCTTCTACTCGCGAGCATTTCCGTCGGGCTGTTCTGGCTGGTTTGGATCTATGGCAACGGGCTGCGGGACCCGCGCTATCTCGACGGTTGGGTGCTGGCCGGCGGCATCGTCTTGCAACTCTTTTTCCACATCGCCATCAAAACGCGAAGGCTATCGCCGAAATCCGCCTTGCGCTGGCGAAAGATGCATATTTTTTTCGGCTATCTCCTGATCGCCGCCTTCATCTCGCATTCGGATTTCTCCCTGCCCGACACCGGCTTCGAATGGGCGCTGTGGGCGAGCTTCGTGTTGGTGACGCTGAGCGGCATTTTCGGCACCTATCTCGCCTGGTCGCTACAGGCCAAGCGGGGGATCGACGAGCGCGTGGGCTATGATCGCATCCCGGCCCGCCGCGTCGAGCTCTCGCGGGAGGTCCACGCCGCCGTCGCCAAGACCGATCCGGCCGCGGCTGCGCTCGGCTTACCAGCGCCGCCCTACGACGCCTGGATCATGGATCTCTACGCCGCGCACCTGCGGGACTTTTTCCAGGGGCAGCACAATTTCACCGCCCATCTGCTCGGCTCGCAGCGTCCGCTCAAGCGGCTGACCGACGAGATCGACACCCTGTCGAGCTATGTCGACCAGCGGAGCCAGGAGAAGCTCGCCGCCATCAAGACCCTGGTGATCGAGAAGGACCGGCTCGATTTCGCGCGTGTCTATCTCGGGCTCAACAAGGGCTGGCTGTTCGTGCATGTGCCCGTCACCTACGCGCTGACGGTGCTGATGGTGCTGCACGTCATCGTCGTCTACGCCTTTTCATCGGGGACGTGGTGATGCGGCGACCGGTGCGGAGCAGGTCGGTTCGACCACCGAAGCTCGAAAAGCCGGCGGCCCCCGTCTCCTTCCGCGACCGTCTGGCAATGCTGCTGGCGCTCGCGGCTCTCTTCTGCCTGGGCGCGGCCTTCATTCTCGCCCAGGACACGGAGTTCCTGATGCCGGGGCCGCTGTCGAGCTCTCACGGCGCGATCGAGAATTGCAGCGCCTGCCACACCAAGAGCGGCAGCGGCAAATTGAGCTGGCTGCACGGCCTCGTGGCCGGCGATCCGCTCGCCGACAGCAAGGCCTGTCTCACCTGTCACAAAATGCCGAACACCGCCTTCAACGCGCATGGCGCTTCGGCCGAGGCGCTGAAGCAGAGCACGCAGCGGCTGACGAAAATCGCCGCTCAGACGCCTCCGCCGCAATGGGCCCGCATGCAGAGCATCGCCTTCCCGACCCATGACGTGGTCGCAGGCGGTCTCGCTTGCGCGACCTGCCACCAGGAGCATCAGGGCGTCAGTTTCAATCTGAACAAGATCGCCAACGAGCAATGCCACTCCTGCCATGTGGTGAAGTTCGACAACTTCGATGGACATCATCCGGAATTCGAGACCTATCCGTTCAAGCGGCGCACGCGGATCGTCTACGACCATGCCGGCCATTTCGACAAACACTTCCCGGAAGTGGCGAAGAAGGATCCGGCAAGGCGCATTCCCGCTACCTGCTCGAGTTGTCACAACAGCAGCGCGGACAGGCAAGTCATGGCCGTGGCCCCATTCGAGCAGACCTGCACCGCCTGCCATCTCGACCAGATCATCGGCAAGGAGCGGGTCAGCGGACCGAAAGGCGTTGCCTTCCTGACGTTGCCCGGCCTCGACCTGCGAACGCTGAAGGAAAAGAACGCCTTGATCGGCGAATGGCCGGACGCGTCCGACGCCGATCTCACGCCGTTCATGAAGGTGATGATCAGCCGGAACGAGCGGGGCCGTGCTTTGATCAAGTCCGTGAACAGCCTGAGCCTCCAGGATCTGCACGATGCCAGCGACGACCAGATCAAGGCCGTGACGAGCCTGGTCTGGGAGATCAAGGGGCTGTTCTACGCGCTCATCTCGGCAAAAGCGTCGGACGTCCTGGCCGACCTCGATATTGGCAGCGGAGCGAAACTGAGTGCGAACCTCGTTGCCGATCTGACTGCGAACATCCCGCGCGACGTGGTCATCAGTGCGCAACAGCAGTGGCTACCCAATCTCGCCACGGAAATGGGTGATCAGAGGCCAAGCGCCTGGAGCACGGCGATTACGGTGAGCGGATCGCCGTCGTCCGAGGACCCGTCTGCTGCGGATGCGACAGCACCCCCGACGCCCGGCCCGGAAGCCGCGGTCAGCGAAACAGCAGCCAGCGCGGCCAAACTCGATCCGCCAGTTTGCACCGTGAGCTTTTTTGGTCAGTGCTTGCTGTCCGCGGCACGGGAGGATGAGGCCGAAGCAGCCAGAGCTAAAGCAACCGAGTCTGAAGGAGCGGCCGCAACAACCGATGCCGCGAACGCGGAGGCCGATGGCGGCGAGGACGAGGTCGCCGCCGACGAACGGCCTCCCCAAGCCGAGCTCGAAGGAGCGGCCGCAGCAACCGAGGCCGCGAATGCCAAGGCCGATAGCGGCGAGGAAGTGGTTGCCGCCATCGAACCGCCTCAGGCTAAGGCCGCGGACCAAACTGACGACCTGCTCGTCCCGACGGCGGATGAGCTTCGCGCGATCGAAGCAGCCGAGAAAGCAGCCCGGCGTGAGGGAGCGGCCGGCGCCGCACCGGCGGGTTCAGATGCCGTGGCGGCCGACACAGGAGCTGCGGCCGTGACCAGCATCGAAAGCGAGGTGGATGCGGAGAGCTGGGCTGAATTTGGCGGTTGGTACCGGCAGAACTACGCGATTTTCTACCGTCCCACAGGACATAAGGACAAATTCATCTACTCGTGGCTCTTTCTCACCGGCCCTCTGGCGCCGAAAGGTGATACGAGCCCGGCGGCGGCGGTGTTCGATTTTCTCACGAGCAAGGACGCTCAGGGGTCATGCACGAAATGCCACAGCGTCGACGATATCCGGGGCAAAGGGCGGATCGTCAATTTCTCCCCGATTTCAGTCGACAGCAAACAAGGACGCTTCACGAATTTCATCCACGAGCCGCACTTTCAAGCGGTCGGGATCGGTCAGCGCATAGGCATCTTGGAGAATCGCGGTTGTCTGACCTGCCATAGCCTGGAAAAAGGCGGTCCCTACCTGAAGAGCTACAAGCAGGGCAATCCGCGAAATTTCGTGTCCAATTTCGGCGAGGTGAAAAAGGATCTCTGCCAGACCTGTCACAATAGCAGCACGGCACGTCAAGACTGCCTGCTATGCCACAAATATCATGTGAATGGCGTGAACACGCCAATCATGAACACCAAGATCCCAACTCAATAGCGTTTGACGTCACTTATGAGCAAATGGCGAGCCGAGATCGTCTGCTCTGAACGCACCGGTTCCTAAAGTTGGAATGCCATTTAAAAAATGGCGGGAGTGACGGGACTCGAACCCGCGGCCTCCGGCGTGACAGGCCGGCGCTCTAACCAACTGAGCTACACCCCCTACCGGGCCGTAGACCACGGCCGGAGGCGATCTTCAGCATGTACGGCCTCAGATTCGCCAAGTCAAGGCGAGGCCCCGGGATCGCCTCTTGTTTGGGCGCCCAGGGCAAACTTCGCAATTTGCAGCGGAGCAACTCCCGCGAAGCGGGTTGGCGCGAAGCCGAATGGTGGGCGGTGACAGGCTCGAACTGCCGACATCCACGGTGTAAACGTGGCGCTCTACCAACTGAGCTAACCGCCCGACACACGCGCGATAGGGCAAGCTACCGCGGATCGCCTTAGGAGACGATGCAAACAAAAAGGCGAAGCCTTACTCAAGCAAGGCTCCGCCTCCAGAAACTCTTCGGTCAAAAGGGCCTAGCTGTTGCAGGCCTCTTTCAGCGCCTTGCCAGCCCGGAATTTCGGCACGCGGGAGGCCGGGATCTGTACCTCGGCGCCGGTGCGCGGGTTGCGGCCGGTGGAAGCCTTGCGTTGCGCGACCTGGAAATTGCCAAAGCCGACGATCCGCACGGTGTCCCCGCCTTTCAGGGCCTTCTCGATGTTCTTGAACGTCGCGTCCACGGCCTTCTCGGCCGCATCCTTCGACAGATCAGATTCCTTCGCCACGTGGGCGACCAGCTCTGCTTTGTTCACGGGTCATCATCCTTTCGCTCGGGCCCCAATCGAGAGGGGTGTTCGCCCTCGAGGCCTTGGGTACGCTCCGATTCACAAACAAGTCGTGTATGACTGGCGCAAAAAACCCGGAAAATCAACAAAAATGGTCCGAACTCTGTGGACAGAGCCGGACCACCGGATTGAGGCAAATCAACGGTGAAAATGGCGGTTTTCGGCCAATTAATGCGCGGTCACGCCGGGCAGCGATTCATCCTTGGGCGGGACGACCTGATCCTGCTCAACGCTCTCCTCCTCCCAGACGATCGGCTGGGGAGGCCGGCTGAGGGCGATTTTCAACACCTCATCCATGCGCGACGCGGGGCGGATATCCAGGACGTTTTTCAACTCGTCAGGTATCTCCGTGAGATCCTTGGCATTTTCGTCGGGGATGATCACCGTCTTGATGCCGGCACGCAGCGCCGCCAAGAGCTTCTCCTTGAGCCCGCCGATCGGCAGCACGCGGCCTCGGAGCGTGATCTCGCCGGTCATGGCGACTTCGCGCTTCACTGGGATCCCGGTCATCAGCGAGATGATGGCCGTAGCCATGGCGACGCCGGCCGATGGGCCGTCCTTTGGGGTCGCCCCCTCGGGCACGTGCACGTGGATGTCCCGCTTCTCGAACAATGGCGGCTCGATGCCGAAATCGACCGCCCGCGAGCGCACATAGGCATTCGCGGCCTGAATCGATTCCTTCATGACATCGCGCAGATTGCCGGTCACGGTCATCTTGCCCTTGCCTGGCATCATCACGCCCTCGACGGTCAGCAACTCGCCGCCAACCTCGGTCCAGGCAAGGCCTGTGACCACGCCGACCTGGTCCTCAAGCTCGGCCTCGCCGTAGCGGTATTTCTGCACGCCGAGATAGTCTTCCAAATTCTTGAGCGTGACTTTGATCGACTTTTTCTTGCTGGTCAGCAGCTCCTTGACCGACTTCCGAGCCAGCTTGGCGATCTCGCGCTCGAGATTGCGCACGCCCGCTTCCCGCGTGTAGCGGCGGATGACCTCCTTCAGCGCGTCGTCCTCGAGGCTCCACTCCTCCGCCTCGAGGCCATGCGCCTTGGCCATGGCGGGGATCAGGTGGCGACGGGCGATCTGCATCTTCTCGTCCTCGGTGTAGCCCGCAATACGGATGATCTCCATGCGGTCCATCAAGGCGGGAGGAATGTTCAGCGTGTTCGCGGTGGTGACGAACATCACATTCGAGAGATCATAGTCGACCTCGAGATAATGGTCGTTGAAGGTGTGGTTCTGCTCGGGGTCGAGCACCTCAAGCAGGGCCGACGCCGGGTCACCGCGGAAATCGGCGCCCATCTTGTCGACCTCGTCGAGCAAGAACAGCGGATTGATCTTCTTCGCCTTCCGCATCGACTGGATCACCTTGCCGGGCATCGAGCCGATATAGGTGCGGCGGTGGCCTCTGATCTCTGCCTCGTCGCGCACCCCGCCAAGGCTCATGCGCACGAACTCGCGTCCCGTGGCGCGCGCCATGGACTTGCCGAGCGAGGTCTTGCCCACCCCGGGAGGGCCGACCAGGCAGAGGATCGGGCCCTTCAGCTGATTCGTTCGGTTCTGCACCGCGAGATACTCGACGATGCGGTCCTTGACCTTCTCGAGCCCGTAGTGATCCTCGTCCAGGATCTTCTGCGCCTCGTCGAGATCGCGCTTGATCTTGCCCTTGACGCCCCACGGGATCGTTAGCAGCCAGTCGAGATAGTTACGCACGACGGTGGCTTCGGCCGACATCGGGCTCATCTGGCGCAGCTTCTTCAGCTCGCCGAGCGCCTTCTCGCGGGCCTCGCGGGATAGCTTCGTCTTCTCGATCTTCTGCTCGATCTCGGTGAGGTCGTCGCGACCTTCCTCGTTGTCGCCGAGTTCCTTCTGGATCGCCTTCATCTGCTCGTTCAGGTAATATTCGCGCTGCGTCTTCTCCATCTGACGCTTGACGCGGCTCCTGATCTTGCGCTCGACCTGCAGCACGGAGATTTCGCTCTCCATCAGTGTGAAGACGCGCTCCAGCCGCTCGGAGACCGAAGTGACCTCGAGGATCTGCTGCTTCTCGGCGATCTTGATGGCGAGATGCGAGGCGATCGTGTCGGCGAGCTTGGAATAGTCCTCGATCTGGCTCGCGGTGCCGAGCACCTCGGGCGAGATCTTCTTGTTGAGCTTCACATAGCTCTCGAACTGCGAGACGACGGAACGGGCAAGCGCCTCGATCTCGTCCTCGGCGCCGACGGTCTCGGCGACGCGCTCGACCTCGGCCTCGAAATAGTTCTCATTGCTGGTGTAGCGGCGGATGGCGGCGCGGCGCGTGCCCTCCACCAGCACCTTCACCGTGCCGTCGGGCAGCTTCAATAGCTGCAGCACCGAAGCGAGCGTGCCCATGGTGTAGATGCCATCGGTCGACGGCTCGTCGTCGCTCGCGTTCTTCTGCGCCACGAGCAGGATCTGCTTGTCGGAGCGCATCACCTCTTCGAGGGCGGCAATCGACTTCTCGCGGCCGACGAAAAGTGGCACGATCATATAGGGGAACACGACAATGTCGCGCAGCGGCAGGACCGGGTAGAGCTCCGGAGCGCCTTCTTTGGTGGCGGACGGCTTTGAGTCGGTCATGGCAGTTCCGTCGCTTTCTTGGTTAGGCAGGATCGCCTGAAGCGATCCCCCCGCTGTCTTGGTCCCCTCCCTAAGGCCGGCACGTCCTTCAAATATCACGGTAAACGAGGGCGCCGGCCCTGTGGCATGTTACCTACCAGCTAGCGTAGGTGGCGACCAGCGAAGTCGCCGTCAAGTGGCCGTTCCTCCAGGCTGAGCCGCGATTTTCCGACCCATTGTGAGTGGGATTCGCCTTACCTCGCAAGCAGGAATGATGCCAATCCCCGTCAGGCGCTCGTGCCGAGCTCCTCGTGGCGGTCGGAGTAGATGCGCAAGGGGCGGGCCTTGCCTTCGACCACCTCCGAGCTGATCACAACCTCTTCCACGCCACGGAGGCTCGGCAGCTCGAACATGGTGTCGAGCAGGATACCTTCCATGATCGAACGCAAGCCGCGAGCGCCGGTCTTCCGTTCGATCGCCTTCTTCGAGATGGTGCGCAGCGAATCCTCGGCAAAGCTGAGCTGCACGTCTTCCATCTCGAACAGCCGTTGATATTGCCTGACCAAGGCATTTTTGGGTTCGGTCAGGATGCGCATCAACGCTTCCTCGTCCAGATCGTCGAGGGTGGCGATGACGGGAACGCGGCCGATGAACTCAGGGATAAGGCCGAATTTCAGCAGATCCTCTGGCTCGACGCCCTTTAGGATGTCGCCGGTCCGCCGGTCGTCGGCCGCTTCCACCTTGGCGCCGAAGCCGATCGAGGTCGACCGGCCGCGCGCGGCGATGATCTTCTCCAGCCCCGCGAACGCGCCGCCGCACACGAACAGAATGTTGGTTGTATCGACCTGCAGAAACTCCTGCTGCGGGTGCTTACGGCCGCCTTGCGGAGGCACCGAAGCGACGGTTCCTTCCATGATCTTGAGCAGGGCCTGCTGCACGCCCTCGCCCGACACGTCGCGGGTGATCGAGGGATTGTCGGATTTCCGGCTGATCTTGTCGACCTCGTCGATATAGACGATGCCGCGCTGCGCCCGCTCGACATTATAGTCGGCAGCCTGAAGCAGCTTGAGGATGATGTTCTCGACGTCCTCGCCGACATAGCCCGCCTCGGTCAGCGTCGTGGCGTCGGCCATGGTGAAAGGCACGTCGAGGATGCGCGCGAGCGTCTGCGCCAGCAAAGTCTTGCCGCAGCCGGTTGGACCGATCAGCAGGATGTTCGACTTGGCAAGCTCGACGTCGGAGTTCTTGCTCGAGTGGTTGAGCCGCTTGTAATGGTTGTGCACCGCCACCGAAAGCACGCGCTTGGCATAATCCTGGCCGATGACGTAGTCGTCCAGAACGGCGCAAATTTCCATGGGGGTGGGCACACCATCGCGCGACTTCACCAGCGAGCTCTTGTTCTCCTCGCGGATGATGTCCATGCAAAGCTCGACGCATTCATCGCAGATGAACACCGTCGGCCCGGCAATGAGCTTGCGCACCTCGTGCTGGCTCTTGCCGCAGAAGGAGCAGTAGAGGGTGTTCTTGGAGTTGGTTCCGCTCACCTTGCTCATTCGTTCTTCCAGTCCAGTCGGTCTGCGGTGCCGGCCCAAATTGGTCCTAGCGCCATTGTTTCGTCTTGCCGCCTCGCAAGTATGAGCCCCCTCCTCCTCCGGCGAAACTGCGCGAAGGGGCAATCTCAGCATGCTATGGCGGCACTGATCAAGGATTGATTAATCCCGGATCGCCACGCGCGGGACACAACCCACACGATTCGCACCCGATGCACGCTACGTGCCTAGCTCGACGCCACCGCGCTCGGGCTGAAATTTTACGGGTTAGCCCTAACGGGACCTGCTCAGACTAGCTGCCCGGACCCACGGCCCTACGACACCGGCGCAAGCTTTTCCACTTTCTCTTCCAGCGGATGCCGCTTGCTGATCACTTCATCGACAATGCCGAAGTTGCGCGCCTCGTCGGCGGTCAGGAAATAATCTCGGTCGAGCGTCTTCTCGATGGTCGCGTAGTCTTGACCAGTGTGGCGCACATAGATCTCGTTTAGACGCCGTTTCATCTTGATGATGTCCTCGGCGTGGCGCTCGATGTCGCTCGCCTGACCCTGGAAGCCCCCAGAGGGCTGATGCAGCAGGATGCGGGCGTTCGGCAGCGCGTAGCGCATGCCCTTCTCGCCGGCGCAGAGCAACAGCGAGCCCATCGACGCCGCCTGGCCGATGCAAAGCGTGGCGACGGGAGGCCTGACGAACTGCATGGTGTCGTAGATCGCCATGCCGGAGGTGACGACGCCGCCCGGCGAATTGATGTACATCGAAATCTCTTTCTTCGGATTCTCGGCCTCCAGAAAGAGAAGCTGCGCGGTGATGAGCGAGGCCACATGGTCTTCGATCGGGCCGACGACGAAGATGATGCGCTCCTTGAGCAGGCGCGAATAGATGTCGTAGGCGCGCTCGCCGCGGTTGGTCTGCTCGACCACCATGGGCACCAGCGTATTCATATAGATGTCGGCCTGATCTCTCATCGGTGTCCTAAGGCTGGAAGGTTTGCGGCCTCACTCAGGGGCCCTCGCGAATCTGTTCGCTTGGTCTTGCTTCGTCCTACTACATATGGGGCCGCACGCCCAAACAAAAGAGGGGAAGGTAAACACCCCTCTCCATCTCAGCCTTTCTTCTTGCCGCGCTTCTTCGGCGCGTGGTCATGGTCGTGATCATGATCATGCCCGTGGTGATGGCCGTGGTCATGATCGTGGTGGTCATGATCGTGATCGGCGTCGGGATCCGCGTAAAGCTCCTCAGCCGTCACCTTGGTGTCGGTCACCTTGGCGAGTTCCAGCACGTAGTCGACCGCCTTGTCCTCGAAGATCGGCGCCCTGAGCTCGGCAAGCAGCTGGGGATTGTTGCGGTAATAGTCGTAGACCTTGCGCTCTTGCCCCGGGAACTGCCTGACGCGATCGAGCAGCGCCCGGCTCACTTCCTCGTCGGTGACGGTGATCTGGTTGCGCGAGCCGACCTCTGAGAGGATCAGCCCAAGCCTGACGCGGCGCGCGGCGATGTCGCGATATTCACCCTGCGCCTTCTCTTCCGTCGTGCCCTCGTCCTCGAAGCTCCGCTTTGAGCGCTCGAGATCGGCGGTCACTTGTTGCCAGATGGCCTGGAACTCATTGTCGACCAGCGTCGGCGGCAGCTCAAAATCGTGGCCCTTATTCAACGCATCGAGCAGGGCCCGCTTGAGCTTGAGCCGCGAGGCACCCGCCCGGTCCTGCTCGAGCCGCTGCTTCACCGTCTCGCGGAGCTTCTCGACCAATTCGACGCCAAGGCTCTTGGCGAACTCGTCGTCGAGCGTCGGGGTCTCGGGCGCGCCCACCTCCTTCACCTTGACGGCAAAGCGCGCGGTTTTGCCGGCGAGGCTCGCCTCGGGGTAGCTCTCGGGGAAGGTCGCCTCCACCTCAAGCTCGTCGCCCGCGCGCGCGCCGGTCAGTCCCTCCTCGAAGCCC
This sequence comes from uncultured Alphaproteobacteria bacterium, assembly GCA_963798815.1. GTDB lineage: Bacteria > Pseudomonadota > Alphaproteobacteria > Rhizobiales > Methyloligellaceae > Methyloceanibacter. The sequence continues at coordinate 345,288 of CAWCUW010000002.1, read as the reverse complement.
GGAATGAAATTGCCGCTGCCAAGCACGATTGGCGCGTCCTGGGTCGAGCCGCCCTCAAACGGCGTGCCGTCGATCGAGCCGACGAAATCGATCACCAGGCGATCGCCGGTCACCGCGGCGCCGTCTTTCGGCTTGTAGCGCTGATTGGCGGCGCGCAACCGGTCCAGCGACTTGTCGATGTCGTCGTCGGTCACGGCGGCCACCGGCTTCTCGAGTGAAAGCTTCTTGAAGTCCATCAGCTCGAACTTGGGGAGCACCTCGAAGGAGAGGGTGTAGGCGAGGTCGCTGGTGCCGGCGAAAATCCCGTCGATCTCAGCCTCATCCTCCGGAAGGGCGACGGTCGGCTGGAAAGCCGGGCGCTCCTCGCGCTGCGAAAGGGCATCGCGGCTCGTCTCGGCGACAGCCTGCTGCACCACCTCGGCCATCACCGAACGGCCATAGACCTTGCGCAAATGCTCCTTGGGCACATGGCCGGGGCGGAAGCCTTTTAGCCGAGCCTTGCCCTTCAGCTCGTCAAGCCGCGCCGACAGACGCTTCTCCAGCTCGTCGGCGCCGATCACCACCTTCAATTGGCGGCGCAAACCTTCCGTATTGGTCTCGGTGACGTTCATCCTGTCCTCAATCTGCCTTCGTCCGTTTCCGCATGGGGGCCAATGCGGACTTTGGCGTCCTTCACGCAATCCTGCTTGGTGCGGGCGGAGGGAGTTGAACCCCCACGGCCGAAGCCACCAGAACCTAAATCTGGCGTGTCTACCAGTTCCACCACGCCCGCTTTAAGAGGTTGCGTCCCGCTTCGACCCGGCGGTCTATAGCATGGCGGATTCCTCGGCTGCTAGCCTAGCCGGGCCAGTTGGGCAACCCCTTACGTCGCTTGCCGCCCCTCGTCTATGATGCGGCCCCTTCATTTACGCCGCGCTTCGCCCCCTGCAACGCCAAAGCAGCGCGCAAGCCGCCAAGCCGGAGCACGCGATGCAGGCTGAATTCTCCGTCTTGCGCCTGTTTGCCATCCTCGCCGTCGGCATCCCGGCTGCTTTCGCCAGCGCGGCGAAGGCCGACGATCCCGACCAGGTGGGCTTCGTGAACAAGGTCGAGAACCAGGCGCAGGTGATCTCGGATGCCGGGGCGACGACGGCGCAGGTTGGCACGCCAGTGCATCTGAAGGACGAGCTTCGCACCGGAGATGGCGCGCGGCTGCAGGTCACCTTCCGCGACAACACCCTGCTCACGCTTGGCGAGCATGCCAGCGTGCGGATCGATCGTTATGTCTACGAGCCCGATCGGGGCGTGGGCGAGACGGTACTGCAAGCGACCAAGGGCGCGTTTCGCTTTGCCACCGGCAAGATCAAGGGGCTCAAGGACAAGAAGATCGCGGTGTCGACGCCAGTAGCCGATATCGGCGTGCGCGGCACCGAGTTCTGGGGCGGACCGATCGACGCGAAATACGGTGTGCTATTGCTCGAAGGCGAAGTCACGGTCGCCAACCAGGCGGGAAGCGTCACATTGGCCGGGTCAGGACAGGGAACGGACATCCCCTCGCCGCTCGATACCCCCGGCGCGCCTGCGGCCTGGCCGGCCGAGAAGGTCGCCCGCGCCATCGACAGCGTGGCGCTGCACTAGGGAGCGAACAGGAAAGGCGCCGGGAATATGAAACGACTTGGATTGGTCTTGGCGCTTCTCATCATCGCCGTGGGCGCCTGGCTTGACTGGAGCTATCGGGCCGCTCGCACAGCGATTGCCGAGATCAGCTCGCGCCTCCCGTCGGAACAGGTTCTCAATGCAATGCCGCTCGATGAGACCGTGGAAACGCTGAAGCGGGCGAGCGCGGATTGCCAGAGCATCGAGAGCCTCGAATGGAACCCACTGACGCGACTGCTGAAGGGCGACGCGATCGAGTCGCTGACGGAGCAATGCGAACTGATCAGCGAGCGCCAGAAGTCCTTGCAAGGGCCTTAAGGCCTGGAATTGTCGTGCCGTTTGCTTGCCTTCCTTGAAATTTCCGCGTCTTGCTTGCACCCCTCGCGCTGATTAGGTTGCCCGCAAAGACCGAAAAGACCAAAGGCCCCTTAAAGTGCCCATCCGCAACGGCATCATCGAGGCGATCGGCAACACTCCGCTGATCAAGCTGAAGCGCGCCTCGGAGGAGACGGGCTGCACCATTCTCGGCAAGGCCGAGTTCATGAATCCCGGCCAGTCGGTGAAGGATCGGGCCGCGCTGTTCATCATTCGCGACGCACTGAATTCGGGGCGCCTCCAGCCGGGCGGAACCGTGGTCGAAGGCACGGCCGGCAATACTGGCATCGGGCTCGCGCTGGTCGGCAACGCGCTCGGCTTAAAGACGGTCATCGTCATCCCCGAGACGCAGTCGGACGAAAAGAAGGACATGCTGCGGCTCGCCGGCGCGCGGCTTATCGAGGTCCCAGCCGTTCCCTACAAGGACCCCAACAACTACGTGAAATATTCCGGCCGGCTCGCCGAGGAACTCGCCGCCAGCGAGCCGAACGGCGCGATCTGGGCCAATCAGTTCGACAACGTCGCCAACCGCCAAGGGCATATCGAGACGACGGCGCAGGAGATCTGGAAGGAACTAGGCGGCAAGGTCGACGGGTTTATCTGCGCGGTCGGCACCGGCGGTACGCTTGCCGGGGTCTCCATGGGACTCAAGGAGCACAACAAAGACATCGTGATTGGGCTTGCCGACCCGATGGGCGCCGCGCTGTACAATTACTACAAGCACGGCGTGCTCAAGGCCGAGGGCAGCTCCATCACCGAGGGCATCGGCCAGGGCCGCATCACCGCTAATCTCGAGGGGGCCAAGATCGACGAGGCCTACCAGATCCAGGACGCCGAGGCGCTGCCCATCATTTTCGACCTTTTGAGCGAGGAAGGGCTCTGCCTCGGCGGGTCCAGCGGGATCAATGTCGCCGGCGCGATCCGCCTTGCCCGGGATTTGGGCCCGGGCCATACCATCGTCACGGTGCTTTGCGATTACGGTACCCGCTACCAAAGCCGCCTGTTCAACCCCAAATTCCTCCATGAGAAGGGGTTGCCGGTGCCTGCATGGCTGGACCAGGGGCAGGCCGCCGCGCCTCGCGTGTTCGTCTAATTCGAGAATTGGAGACTGGCCTTGCTGCAGACGAAGACTTGGCTGACCGAGACCGACGAGCTTGCCCGCGAGCTCGATGCGCCCGACCTCGTCATCATCGATGCCTCCTGGCACATGCCGGCCGAGAACCGGAGCGCGCATGAGGAATATCTGGCCGAGCATATTCCCGGCGCGATCTTCTTCGACATCGACGAGATCGCCGATACCAAGAGCGGGCTCCCGCATATGCTGCCGCCGCCCGAGAAATTCTCCTCGCGCATGCGCAGCATGGGGATCGGCGACGGCTCGCGCATCGTGGTGTACGACGCGAGCGGGCTGTTCAGCGCCGCACGGGTGTGGTGGACCTTCCGCGTCATGGGCGTCGACGATGTGAGCGTGCTGAACGGCGGCTTGCCGAAATGGAAGCGGGAGGGCCGGCCGCTCGAAAGCGGGGCGCCCAGAAGCCGAACCTCGCGACATTTCACGGCGCGGCGTAACCTCGACCTTGTGCGCGATGTCTCCGACATCAAGACGGTGCTTAAGGACGGGTCGGCCGAGATCGTCGACGCACGCGCGGCCGATCGGTTTGCCGGCAAGGCGCCCGAACCGCGCCCCGGGCTCCGCTCGGGCCGCATCCCCGGCTCGCATAACCTTCCTTACGCCAAGCTTCTCAACAAGGACGGCACGCTCAAGACCGCGCCGGAAATCGAGCGATTGTTCGAGGAAGCCGGCGTCGATCTCTCCAAGCCGGTGGTCGCGAGCTGCGGCTCCGGCATTACGGCGAGCGTGCTTGCGCTTGGGCTTGCCGAGATCGGGCATCGCCGGGCGGCGGTGTATGACGGCTCCTGGTCGGAATGGGGCGCGGACCAAAGCCTTCCCATCGAGACCGGCTGAGGAACCCGCGCATACGGACCCCTCGCCTTACCGAGGCTAGATGAGCAAACGTAGCAGGACGCAAAACGATCTGACCCGGCTGGTGCATGCCGGGCGCGAACCCGCGCGCCATCACGGCTTCGTCAACACGCCGATCTATCGCGGCTCGACCATCCTGTTTCCTACAGTCGAGGCGCTCGAAGCCAACGCTCAGGACTTCACCTATGGCCGGCTCGGCACGCCCACGGTCAGGGCGCTCGAGGAGGCGATCGCCGAGCTCGAGGGCGGCCAGCGCAGCCTGCTCACCCCGTCTGGCCTTTCGGCCATTGCCACCTCGCTGCTCGCGTTTCTCGCCGCCGGCGACGAGTTGCTCGTCTCAGACAGCGTTTATCGTCCGACCCGGCGCTTCTGCGACAGCGTGCTGAAGCGGCTCGGCGTGAAAACCATCTATTACGACCCGCTCATCGGCGCGGGCATCGAGACGCTCACCACCAAGAAGACGAAGGTCGTCTTCACCGAATCTCCTGGCTCGCAGACGTTCGAGGTGCAGGACGTGCCGGCCATCGCCAAGGCCGCGCATGCCGCCGGCGCCGTGGTCATCCTCGACAACACCTGGGCGACGCCGCTTTTTTTCAAGCCGTTCGCCCATGGCGCGGATGTCTCCATCCAGGCGGCGACGAAATATATCGGCGGCCACGCCGACATCATGCTCGGTTCCATCACCATGAACGAGCGAACCACGCTCGCGGTCGCCAAGACGCACGAGGATCTCGGCCTGTGCACCGGGCCGGAAGACGTCTATCTCGGCTTGCGGGGGCTGCGCAGCCTCGGCGTGCGGCTCGAGCGGCATCAGCGGTCGGCGTTGGCAATGGCCCGCTGGCTGGCGGACAGGCCCGAGGTCGCGCGGGTCATTCACCCGGGACTCCCGTCCGACCCCGGACACGCGATCTGGCAGCGCGACTTCAGCGGAGCCTCTGGACTGTTCTCGATCGTGTTGAAGCCCGTCGCACATGAGAGGCTCGCCGCCATGCTCGATGGCCTTAGCCTGTTCGGCATGGGCTATTCCTGGGGCGGCTTCGAGAGCCTGATCCTGCCGTTCGACCCTAGAGATTATCGCTCGGCGACCACATGGCAGGCCGAAGGTCCTGCGCTGCGTCTGCATATCGGGCTCGAGGACGTCGACGATCTGAAGGCCGATCTCGACGCCGGGTTTGCCCGCCTCGCGGCGCGGAGCTAGCCGCTCGACAACAAGGAAGGATTGCCGCCATGGACCTCAAACTCCGGGGCAAACGTGCGCTCGTCACCGGCTCAACGCAAGGCATCGGCTTTGCCATTGCGCAGGGTTTGGCGCGCGAAGGCGCCGCCGTCGTCCTCAACGGACGCAGCGATGCAAAGACCAAGGATGCGGTGAAGCGCCTCGTGGGCGAGACGAAAGCGTCGGTGACCGGCATCGCCGGCGATGTCGGCAGCGCCGCCGAGGTCCATCGTCTCGTCGCCCAACTCGGCCCGGTCGATATCCTCATCAACAATGCCGGCATCTTCGAGCCGAAGCCGTTCCTCGACATCCCCGACAGCGACTGGCTGCGCCATTTCGAGGTCAATGTGATGAGCGGCGTGCGCCTTTCGCGCGCGCTGCTGCCTCATATGCTGAAGCAGAATTGGGGCCGCATCGTTTTCATCTCGTCGGAGTCGGGGCTGAACATCCCGCCGGAGATGGTGCAATACGGCATGACCAAGACAGCGCAGCTCGCGGTCTCGCGCGGCATTGCCGAAACCATTCCCGGAACTGGCGTGACGGTCAACGCGGTATTGCCTGGGCCGACGCTAACTGAAGGCGTAAATGCGTTTCTCCAGACCTTGGCGAAGGATCGCGGCATCGGCATCGAGGAGATGGCCATCGAGCTGATCAAGACGCTGCGTCCCACCTCGCTGATCAAGCGCTGGGCGACGCCCGAAGAGGTGGCAAACCCGGTCGTCTATCTGTGCAGCGAGGCGGCGGCGGCAACCACCGGCGCCGCAATCCGCGTGGACGGCGGGGTGGTGCGCAGCATCGCCTAGACGCGGAAGGGATATGCGCCGGCCGCCTGCTGCAGGCGCTAGTCCAGCGTGTAGGCGACCAGCGAGTTGCCGAGCATGATGGGGATCAGCACGAGATTCTTGTCGGGAAAATAGGCGAAGTCGGCGCTGCCCTTGCCGAGCTTGATCAGCCGATCGAACTTGCCTTTCGCATCGATGCGGTAGAGTCCGCCAGCCGCCCAGTCCGTCACCAGGTACGAGCCGGGGGCAAATGCCTGAAGGCCGTCGAGATTGCCGAGCTTGTCGTTGCCGCCGATCGTGCTCACGGCCTGCTTGTCGATATCGACGGCGAGCACGCCGCCCAGCTCCTGCTTCTGTCCTTCGCCCGGCAAAGTGCCGAACGACGCGACGATCAGCTTGCCGTCCTGAACGAGAAGGCCGTTCGGTCCGTTCAATACGTCGTTGGTGAACCACGGCTCGAAATTTCCCTCTGTCAGCCGCCAGATCGTATTCATCGGCGTGTCAGAGGCGTAAACGGTGCCGTCTTCGCCGACCGCGACGTCGTTCAAGAAGATCGCCCCCTTCGCCGGATAGCGCTTGACGATCTCGCCCGATGCCACGTTGACCTCGACCAGCTCGTCGATATCGGCGACGTAGAGGGTGCGATCGTGCAGCGCCATTCCGGTCGGGGCATTGAGGCCCTTGACCCAGGACTTGGTGACGATCGTGCCGTCGGGCTTGAGCTTGGCGATGTAGCCGTTGCCGTCCTTCTGCATGACGGCGCCGACGATATTGCTGACATAGATTGCGCCGGTGGCCGGATCTTGTACCACCGATTCCGGTTGCTCCAGTCCCTTCACCTCGAACAGCAGCTTGGGCGCGGCGGCGGCACCGTCGTAGAGAAGCAGAGCGACAAGGAACCCGACGGCAAAGCGCATGACTTTCCCTCAACGGTCAGACCGGCGCGGCCAAAGCGGCCGAAGTGGATTGGCGGTCCCGGAAGGATTTGAACCTTCAACCCTCTGCTTAGAAGGCAGATGCTCTATCCCTTGAGCTACGGGACCACTGTCACGGGTGACATTATAGCTTGAAACGATGAACCGTCAGTGCGTCCAGCGGTCCAGCCGGCCGAACTTGAAGTTCTCGGCGTAGGATTTCGGTCTCAGTGCCGTCTTTTGCGGCTCCTCGATACGGAAAGCAATGCCCTGGCGCGTGGCAAAGGCGACCGCTTCCTCCTTGCTGGCGAAGCTCATGCGCACCTGCGGTTTGGTCTCGGTCGAGCTGGTCCAGCCCATCAGCGGCTCGATCAGCTTCGGCTGCTCGGGCTCGTACTCCAAGATCCAGTCGCGCGTGCCCGCCATGCCCTGCTGCATCGCGGTCTTGGCGGGCTGATAGATGCGGGCGGCCATGCGGCTCCTCATTCCGTCAAACGAGCGATGGTCGGGGCAGCAAGATTTGAACTTGCGACCCCCTGCTCCCAAAGCAGGTGCGCTACCAGACTGCGCTATGCCCCGATCAAATCGCTGGCAGATACATAGTTCGCGACGGAGCAATAGGCCAGCCTCAAGACACTAGGGCAAAGTCCTGATCCAGTCGCTAAAGCCGCGCGTCCGGCGCCGCCGGGGCCATTCGCGCCTATTTGGGTAGGCCGGGATAGAGGACCTTATCGCCGCGCTTAAGCCCGATTTTGGCGGCTTCCCCGCCGTTCAGCTCGAGCACGCCGAGGATCGGTCCCTCCGAAGGGATCAAGGCGGTGGAGAAGGGCTCGGCATTCTGCTCGATGCGATGGACTTTACCGTCGGCGGAGATGAACACCATGTCGAGCGGGATCAGCGTGTTCTTCATCCACATGGTTGCCGGCTGCGGCCGGTCGTAGAGAAACAGCATGCCGGCATTCTCCGGCAGCGAGCGGCGGAACATCAGCCCGAGCGCGCGCTCCTGATCGGTGGTGGCAACTTCGATGCTGAAGTTGTGGTCGCCGCTCTCGGTCTTGAGCACGAGCGTGCCGCTGCCGGCGCCGAAGCCGCTTGCTTGCGCGAAGATGCCGAGTGCAAACAACGACAGCGCCGCCGAGTGGGCGAGCCGGTCGAGCGTTCGCATTGTCAGTGGGAGGATGGTCCTTGTGAGCCGTCCGGCTTGAGCTCCGCCGCCATCAGCCCCTTCGGTCCGCGGCCAAAGCGCACCAGCACCGTTTGGCCGGGCCTGAGCTCCGTGAAGCCGCAGCGCCGCAGCGTCTCCATATGCACGAAGATGTCCAGAGTTTGACCGCCCCGGGTCACAAAGCCGAAGCCGCGCAGCCGATTGAACCATTTGACCGTGGCCCGCTCCCAGTCGCTCTCCGGGATGACCACGACATGCGTCCGCTGCGGCAATTGCGAGGGATGCACCGCCGTCGAATCGTCCATCGCGCGGATGCGGAACGCCTGCAGGCCCTTCGGCCGGCGCAGCACTTCGCAGACCACGCGTGCTCCCTCGTAAGCCGTCTGGAATCCGTCGCGGCGCAGGCACGTCACGTGCAAGAGAACGTCGGGAAGGTCCTCGTCCGGAACGATAAATCCATAACCCTTTGACGCATCGAACCACTTGATCGATCCTGACACTTCGAAGACATCAACTGTGGCTTCCTCGTCGCGTTGGGTATGGCCCTCTAAATGTGGCGGTTCTTTCGCCCCCATGCCGCATTCCCCCGCATAAAACTTCTGACGCAGCCGACACACGCCCCATACACGAATCGGCTGGAAACACTCGTTTGTGAAGATAGCATCGCCGCTTAGGGAGGCCACGGGAATTTTCCGCGCGGTTCGGCCTTCTCCACAGTGGCCCAGCCGAGTTCGTGACTCCTGCTCGTCCACCCGCGCAAGCATCTGATTGATAAGCGAATCTCGCGAAAATCACGCAGCGGACGCACCAGGCGGAACGAATCGGCAGAATCGTCTCTCCCGACGCCGCAAACATTTATGGCAGCGAGAGAAATTTCACTTTAGGTGCCGCGGAACAGCGCGGTGTGGACCTTGGGCAACAATCGCCACGCAATCGGCATGTTCCTTCGGCAAAAAATGACAGCGGCGTGGTGCGCTTGCCACACATGCGCGGCGCGCGCTAACTGGGTGCGCCTCGACGCGGGGCGAAGCGTGAGGAGACGAGCGATGAAATATCTGCACACCATGGTGCGCGTCAGCGATCTCGATAAGTCGCTCGACTTCTACTGCAACAAGCTCGGCATGAAGGAAGTGCGCCGTTTGGAGAGCCAGCAAGGCCGCTTCACGCTGGTTTACCTCGCCGCTCCCGGCGACGAGGACGCGCAAGTCGAGCTCACCTACAACTGGGACCCCGAGGTTTATGGCGAGGGCCGCAATTTTGGGCATATCGCCTATGAGGTCGAGGACATCTATGCGACCTGCGAGCAGTTGCTGAAGAACGGCGTCACCATCAACCGCCCGCCGCGCGACGGCTACATGGCCTTCATCCGCTCACCCGACAATATCTCGATCGAGTTCCTGCAACGGGGCAAACCGTTGCCGAAGCAGGAGCCCTGGGCCTCGATGCCGAACACCGGCAAGTGGTAGGGGAACGGCTGATGTAGTGGCGCCCCCTAGGGGGATCGAACCCCTGTTTTCAGGTTGAAAACCCGTGCGGCGTGTTCTCTCATGTTCATGAAATGCTTGTGGAATATGACTTGTGTTCCTATCAGTTCACCCTTGTATGTGCCCGTTTACCCCCGTATATTGGACAAACTTGGACACAAAAGCCCAGGAACCAAAGGCCTCCTGAGTGTGCAATCCGAAAACACGGGTCGCTCGTCCAAAACTGTCCAACAGGGAAATGGTCATGGCAAAACGAATCCGACATGCCGACTTAGAAACTCGCGCTGCGCGCACCAAGCTGAAGGCGCAAGGCAAGCCGTATTATAAGAGTGTGGGTCAGGGCATCCACGTCGGCTACCGCAAGGGCAAGCGTGTCGGTAAATGGGTGGTGCGCCGCTACATCCCCGGCCCACCGGCCACATACCGTGTCGAGACGATTGCCGACGCCGATGACTTCGACGACGCCAACGGCACCACCGTGCTCACCTTCTGGCAAGCCCAGGAGCATGCAAGGAAGGGCAGCAAGCAGAAGGGTCCGACTGGCGCCTACACGGTCGCCCAGGCGATCGCGGATTATCTGGAAGAGCTGGAAGGTCGCGCCTCGTACAACGACACCAAGCTGCGTCTCGAGGCATACGCGCTTCCCATCTTCGGCGATAAGGCAGTAAACGGACTGACTGCTGACGCCATCAAGAAATGGCATCGCGGTCTGGCCACGGCGCCCCGGCTCCTTCGCACTAAGCGTGGAGCAGCAGCTCGACGCACCAGCGCGCTGAACCTTGACGATCCCGATGTCGCCCGTCGGCGGAAGGTTTCCGCCAACCGTATCTTGGGACTGCTCAAGGCCGCGCTGAATTATGCTTTCAACAACAGCAAGGCCGCGTCCGATGTCGAGTGGCGGCGAGTGAAACCTTTCAAGGCCGTCGATCAGTCGCGGTCGCGCTATCTTACGCTCGCCGAATGCAAGCGCCTGATCAATGCCGCCGATCCAGAGTTCCGTTTACTGGTTCGCGCCGCGCTGGAAACCGGCGCCCGCTATGGTCATCTGGCGCGGCTGCGCGTCGGCGACTTCAACCCCGATAGCGGCACCCTCCATATCCGACCTCACAGTCGCCCCGGCAAACAAGGCAAGGGCTTCCACATTGTCCTGTCAGAAGACGGGCAGGCCTTCTTCAGCCAATTGGTTGCGGGGCGCGCGACGGAGGACTGGATGCTGAAGCGCGAATGGAAACCGAGCGAGCAGTCGCGACCCATGAAGGCCGCATGTCAGCGCACCAAGATTGATCCGCCCATCGGCATTCATCAGCTCAGGCATACCTGGGCAAGTCACGCAGTAATGGGCGGGATGCCCCTCCCCGTCGTCGCAAAGAACCTCGGCCATAAAGACACGCGCATGGTCGAGAAGCACTACGGCCATCTGGCGCCGAGCTATGTCGCCGAGACGGTGCGGAAGCACGCACCAAGATTTGGGGTGAAAGAAAGTTCGAGCGTTAGGTCTATGTGATGACAAGGCATGAGCTTAAAGAGGAAATCAAGACAATCCTAGCCAACCGGCTCGGCTCGGAACCAGGCGGCTTTCCCGAGAATAGCGAGGGCGGCCGCGCTCTGGTCATGCTTCAGGAGCTTCAGAAACTCGAGGCCTGCGAAGCGCGCCGCGATGTTGAGGGAACGCAGTTTGCCGCGATCAAATTGAAAGCGCTTCTCAGAGAAGAAGGGCTTCACCATGGTGGGCGAACGACTCGTCGCAATGAAGACCGCGATAGTTGGATTGTCGCTGAGTTCGAAAAGCGACGGTCGGACAAGCCTCGACTAACCGCGAAAACCCACATGACCAATATAGGTAAGTGCAGGGAACTGAAAGAACGGAACGCCGCTTCGCCGCTCAGTTATAAGTCGGTGCACGACATTATTCGAAGGCACAAGAAACTGTCTGGCTAATCGGTTTGGCCGGAACGGATCGCAATTACAACTTCGCTCGTGTTCACTCAAACAGGGAGCGAATAGATGAGCGATCCGAATTTCATCCCGAAAGATCCATCCTACACGGTCGACGAGTTCTGCAAGGCAGAGCGCATGGGCCGCGTTTCTCTCTATGAATTTTGGAAGCAGGGCAAAGGTCCGCGCTTCTACATGAATGGAAGATGCCGACGCATCACCCACGCAGCTCGACTCGATCGGCAGCGCGAGATGGAAGCCATGGCCACGGGCGCCGAGCGCCATGCGAGCGCGGCTTGAGCCATGCCCGCACAAAAGCAAAACCTCGGCGCTGGTGACGCCGAGGCTTCGGAAACTCGATCTGCTGCCAAGCCGATCTGTTCCAACGATATAGCAAGTACCACGACGGCATTGCAGGCAATTCGCCGCTCGGCTTGGCGTCGGATCGGCACCGCGATCGCCGACCAGGCCGAAGCGTTGCAACAGCGCTTCGATCGCCGCCAGCAGCCGACGGTGACCTCGGCGCCGACGCCCTCACGTTCGAAGAGCTCGCGCATGCGATCTGCGACCTGTGGGAATTGGGGAGGTCGGCGAGATGATCGACCTCCGCCAATACCAGTACGAACTCGGTGGCTCGAATCATCGCCGCCATCGAGAGCGGGCAGGATCCGCTCTACGTCGCGCCGACCGGCTCAGGCAAGACCGTATGCCTTGCCGAGGTCATCCGCCGTGCCGCGGACAAGCATGTTCTCGTCTTCTTGCACCGCAGAGAAATTGTCTTCCAGATACGCGACAAGCTCGCGGACTTCGGCATCACCGCGGGCCTCATCCTGGCCGGCGAGCCGATGAACCAAATGGCCAGGGTGCAGATCGCATCTGTGCAGACGCTCTCCGCGAGATGTGTTCGCGGTAGCAGAGATCTTCCCCACGCCGACATCGTCGCTATCGATGAAGCCCACCATGTCGCCGCCCGCACCTATCGCCAAATTCTCGATCGCTATCCTGACGCCCGCATGCTTGATCTGACGGCAACGCCATGCCGGCGCGATGGCCGCGGCCTCGGTAGCGCGTTCGACCTGATGATCGAGGCGCCGCAGATCGATGCGCTCATCAAGCTCGGACATCTCGTCGGCACCAAGGTCTTTGCGCCGCCCAGCACTCCGAACCTGAAAGGCGTCCACACTAGGCACGGCGACTATGTCGAAAGCGAGTTGGCGAAGCGCGTCGATCGACCCGAGCTCGTCGGAGATATCGTCGTTCACAAACTGCGCCATGCGCTTGGGCTGAAGACCATCGTCTTCGCCTCGTCTGTCGGCCACTCCCGGCACATCGAAGACGAGATGCGCGCCGCCGGTATTCGGGTGGCGCATATCGATGGCTCGACGCCGAAGGGAGAGCGTGACGAAGTCCTCGCGCAACTCGCCCGCGGCGAGATCGAGGTGGTGACGAACTGCATGGTGCTGACCGAAGGGTTCGACCTTCCCGACGTCGGCTGCATCATCCTCGCGCGGCCCACGAAGTCGCCGGGGCTGTTTCGCCAGATGATCGGGCGGGGTCTGCGGCCGGCGCAGGACAAGCCCCACTGTGTCGTTCTCGACCACGCCGGCGCCACGTTCCAGCATGGTCTCGTCGAGGAGCCGGTGATCTGGACCCTGCAGGAAGACAAGAAGGCCGAAACGCATGAGGATATGGCGGAGCAGCGCAAGGCCAAGGCACGCGCTCGGAAGGCACGCTATCGGCGAAACAAGAAGCACACCAAGCAGACGCGGGCTGAGTACCTTGCCCACTCGATCTCTCGCAAGAAGCCCTGGCTGACCGAAGGTCTCAGCCGCGCACAGTGGTATCGCAGGGAGAAGAGGAAGCGGAAGTGGGGCGCGCACCCAACCGCCGGCAGCGAGTGAGACACGTATGTCCCGCATGGCTGCGATGAGACTGAGACAAGTATGTCCCGCGATAAACTCTTAGAGGCTTGGGGACAGACCTGTCTAACCTCGCACCAGTCTCACCGCACAGGGGTTTCCAGGGGGAACTTGCCTCGCGCTCTCTGCCCAAACACGGGGACTGCGGTGTGTGGGTTCTTGCACCTGTGGTGCTGCTCTGAGATGGCGCGTCTCAGACCCGTCGCGGAACCCGCAACGCCCGCCAGTTAAATCTGCACTATGAAAATGTTCCTGTATGCCCTGCGGCGCCGCCGCGAACGAACCGCTTTGCAATCGCCTATACAACCTGAAAACTGCTACCAGCAACGGCTTGACGGCTGGCCTATTGGCTATAGCCCGTCCAAAAATCTGTCCAAATTATCGTTGACATTGGCTTAGTTCGCCCTATGTTCTCCCCACACACGCCGCAGCGAGCGGCGCAAAAGGAGCACGATGTGAAAAACGATAAATCAAAGCAGCCGCTGGTGATGACCGAGGCGATGCGGGCGCGGCCTGTCGACTTGAGAGCACGCGTGCCGAATGGCTTCACCGCGAGCTAGAAACCCGCGCAGCAGCCCGCTTGACCAGCGTGAGCGCGTATGTCCGCAGGTTGGTGCTCGACGATGTGCAGGCCCAGCCGGCGAGCGCCGAGAAGGTGTCGCTGCAGTGATGAGCTACCTCGGCGAGATGCGCTCGAGGCTGGCACTGCTGCAGGCGGTGATGCCACCCGTGGCGTCCGTGACGCGCACAGACGCGCTGAGTAGCCCCGAAGGCAAATCCCCCGCTGCGGGTAGTAGCCAAACAGAGCATGACGAGCCTCTGGCGCAGGAGGCCGCTTAATGCCCAAACCCAGACAATGAACTTGTTTGGAAAGTGGACTCAAGCTCGATCTCTGCAAGCTGATGCGCGAGGGCTTGCTCAAACCCGGATTAAGTACGGGCCCTTATCTAACTCGCTGGTCGAACAGTTACACCGGTGACGAAGTGGCGAAAGCCGTGATCAGCGCCAACATGGAGGACTCAAGCGAAGGTTGGGTAAGGATACGCCTCGGGTCGCTAGACCAGAGAATTGGCCTCGTAACTCAACCTCGCCGCTTCGGCGGACGGCAATGGTATTTTGAATGCCCTGTCACGCATCGTCACTGCAGGGTGGTGTGGATGCCTCCTGGCGCGCGTCGTTTTGGAAGTCGTCAAATCTGGGGACGAGACGTCGTCGCTTATGCCTCGCAATTTGGGACACCTGCGGATCGGGCTGAACTCGGCAAAGCGAAGATCAAGTCCCGGCTGATGGGCGACTCTGATCCTGATAAATGGGACCTGCCGCCCAAACCTAAATGGATGCGCTGGCGGACTTATAAGAAACACATCGAGAAATTCGATTACTACGAAGAAGTGCTCGACGGCGTGTTAGTGAATGCGGCAATGCGGCTCTCAGCGCGCGGGAGTTAGCCAACACATTTCGATTCCAGCGAAGGCGGCAGGGCCGCTTTTGCGGAACACGATTGGGTCAATGTCCGCTTTGCCCCCAGAAGCGGACATTCCGCAGCGCATTGCCCATGTCCGCTTTGTGCCAATAGCGGACATGTCACCAGCGCGTGCGCGGCTCAGAAAAGCACCATCTTTTTATAACGGAATTCAAGTGACAGCGAAATTCCAGGGACGGAATGTGCTTCGCTACGGCCCAATCTAAGTTTAGCCTTAAGGAGCAAGAAATCGAAGGAAGCAATGGGGCGAGTAGGAGGAAGTCCGCATGAGAAGCGCAATAGTTGGCGGGGCCGTAGTGCTGTCGGTCGCCGTCTTAGTTCAACCCGGGCCAGCCTGGGCGCAAGATACGGATACGAAAACCGACAAGCCTAACATCATCATCATCTGGGGCGACGACATCGGCCAGTCCGACATCAGCGCCTATTCTCACGGAGTGATGGGATTCAAGACGCCGAACATCGATCGTATCGCCAAAGAGGGTGTGATGTTCACCGACTATTACGGTGAGCAGAGCTGCACCGCGGGCCGCGCGTCCTTCATCACCGGACAGTCCGGCTTGCGCACCGGTCTCACCAAGGTTGGCTTGCCGGGCGCCACATTGGGCTTGCAGAAGGAAGACCCCACCATTGCGGAGTTACTCAAGCCACTCGGCTACGCCACGGGGCAATTCGGCAAGAACCATCTCGGCGACCGCAACGAATTCCTGCCGACCGTTCATGGCTTCGACGAGTTCTACGGCAATCTCTACCACCTGAACGCGGAGGAGGAGCCTGAGCTTCCGGACTATCCGAAAGATCCTGCGTTCAAGGCCAAATACGGCCCGCGCGGCGTGATCGACTGCAAGGCCACGGACGTGGACGATCCCACCGTCGATCCGCGCTTCGGCAAGGTCGGCAAGCAGGCTTGCACCGACACCGGCCCGCTGACCAAAAAGCGGATGGAGACGATTGACGACGATATCGCCAACCGCGCCGTGGACTTCATCAAGCGGGAGGCGGAGGCCGGACAAGCCGTTCTTCGTCTGGGTCAACTTCACCCACATGCATTCCCGCACGCATACCAAGCCAGACAGCGTTGGCCAGTCGGGACGCTGGCAGAGCCCGTACCACGACACCATGATCGACCATGACAAGAATGTCGGCAAGATCCTCGATGCGCTGGATGAGCTGGCATCGCCGACAACACCTTCGTCATGTACTCGACCGACAACGGCCCGCATATGAACTCGTGGCCGGATGCCGCGATGACGCCGTTCCGCAACGAGAAGAACTCGAACTGGGAGGGCGCGTATCGTGTGCCGGCCATGTTCCGCTGGCCCGGCAAGATCAAGCCCGACCAGGTGTCCAACGGGATCGTCTCTCATCTCGACATGCTGCCGACGATCGTGGCCATGGCCGGCGATCCCGACGTGAAGGACGAGTTTCTCAAGGGCGATACTGTCGGCGACATGACCTACAAGGTCCATCTCGACGGCGACAACCTCGTCCCCTATCTCACCGGAAAAGAGGACAAGAGCCCCCGCGAGTTGTTCCTCTACGTCAACGACGACCAGCAGTTGACCGGCTTGCGCTACGACAACTGGAAGCTCGTGTTCATGGAGCAGCGCGCGCCTGGAACGCTGCTCGTCTGGGCCAACCCGTTCACCAGCTTGCGTGTCCCGAAAATCTACAATCTCAGGACGGACCCGTATGAGCGGGCGGATATCACCTCGAACACCTACTATGACTGGGTATTGGACCACGTCTTCCTGATCGTTCCCGCTCAGGACTATGTGGGCAACTTCCTCGCGACCTTGAAGGAGTATCCGCCGCGTCAGAAGGCGGCGAGCTTCAACCTCGACGAGGTCATGCAGCAGATGACCGAGGGACCAAAGTAGTCGGTTCGACGGCCGGTCATACAGTGACCGGCCGCCTGTCCGCTTTGGGTTAGCGGACCTTACGCACGGCCTTCGGCATGTCCGCTAAGTGCCGCTAGCAGACCAGACGTTCTTGCTCATGAGACGCCGTTCGCCCCAGGCACCCCTGGCGATTAAAAAGTGGAAACCACCTATTCGCCTAGCACTTGTCAATTATCACGCTTTGCGTGACGCGCATGCCAATGGCGCGGGCGGCGCCATGTGAGAGGTCGAGCGACACGCCTTTGGTGAAGGGGCCACGATCGTTGACACGAACAGCCACGCTGCGACCCGTTTTTGGATTGCTAACACGGAGGCAAGTACCGAAGGGAAGAGACCGATGAGCGGCCGTCAACCCGTTCGGATTAAACTTCTCACCCGAGGCAGTACGATTACCGGCAAGCTCCGATCCATACCAAGTCGCTACCACTGTTTGGCCGGCGCAGGCTGGCGTTGAGAGAATAATGAGGATGAGTGCAGTCTGAAAGCGCATGAGTTCGGCTCCGATCTTTGGCTAAGGTTCCGAACTCGACAGGTCTGAAATTAGTTCATTGGTCGGCCTCAATGAACTCGCTTGACAAGACTGTGGCCATTTCGCAGCGTTGCGTTGAGCCCAGGACGTGAACTTCACACCGAGGGGTAGCGGCAGCTGGAGTTGTCCGCTTTGGGTCATTAGCGGACGTTCACGCGGCCTTCTGGGATGTCCGCTTTCTGCTCCATAGCGGACAAGCTCAGCGTCCAAAAGCTGGCGTTATGGATTTCTCCTTATTCCGCCTCACGAGGACCCCAGTCCCTAATTTTCTGCGCCGCTGGACCAAGCAGGGGCAATACGCTGCAGCAGCGCTTCAGTTGCGTCTAAAATGCTGTCGAGCTCCTCAGGTTCCGCCTTGCAAATGCTGGATACAACAGCGCGACGCGGCAACCGTGAACGACATGAAGGGCACGAAGCAATAAATGCTTGGCCTGCAAAGGACGTCGGTTCAAAACCGATGCCCCGGCCCAGGTGAAACTCGTTATCCAAAATCCCCTGAAAAGATTTCCTGCAAGCAGCAGCAGGAACGCTACTAGCAGCGTCTCGAACGTGTAGGTGCTGACCACGGGAATGTGGACGTGCGCGTATCGCACTAGCAGCGCGAGCAACGCTAGGAAGACAGAGATAATGAAAACCGCGCGTGAAGGCGGCGTCAGCCAATATTGCGCCATGCGAGCCTCCTAGCGACGATGGCCTAAGGGAATTCCAAGTACGCGAGCCTTTTGCCTTAATGCCCCGGGTGTGCGCTTCGTCGACTTCGAGATTACGGCCACGGATGTTTTGCTTTTCGAGTGCTTCTTTAGTTCGCGAATATCCTGTGCCGTCCATTCACGACGAACGCGGCGCTTAGCAGGTCGAGCCATATTGGTAAGTCCATCGGTTTGTTTGTGAGACGCGCGCGTATACCAGATGCGTGACTAAATGGAAACCGGGCTTCGAGCCGCTCGGGCGTTTGATGCGCTAGATTCGGGTGCTGGGAATATCAACAAGGGAAAGGACTGGTCTTTAATCGTGTTCACTCTTGCAACAAGCGGCGCAGCATCTGCCACTCTGTGACCACTCTTGATTTTGCCACGGAGCAACTTTGCCTCATTGCCGTCCGAGAACTTCAAGCGCCTGCCAGGTATAAGGTCGCTGGAACATGTGTTCAGACCAATGAAGTGACGAAGAAATGAGGGGGGTCCGATTGCCCGTTCCGCCAAACATGCGCTGGTCAACACCGACGCTTCGGGTCAAAATTAGACCCGAGGAGGCTTCCTGGCATTGAGACAGGAGGCAAGAATGGATTGGCAACAGATCGAAGAAAACTGGGCGCGGTTCAGGCAAGGAATAAGGGAGAAGTGGGGCAAACTCACCGAGGACGATTTAGAGATTATTGCAGGCCGACGAAAGCGGCTCGAGGAAACGCTTCATAAGCGCTACGGCTTCGCTCCGGATCATGTGCGCAAAGAAGTTGATGATTGGCTCAGGTGGCAAAACTTCAAATCGGTAAAGCGCACTCATTCAGACCGAACGCACTGACTTCCGGCCATACCGTCGTCAATGCCCCGACTTTTTACGCCGATCGACCTCGGCCTGACTGACCTCGCCAGCATCGATAAGCGCTTGCACGCATGTGTGGGTTAGGCTGTGGCCGTTCTTGTCCATGCAAGTTCTCAATGCCGATGTTTCGATGCCGTACTCACCGCAATATTTTTTGTAATCAGCCATACAGGCCTGCTGCACCGCTTTGCTATATCGCGATTGTTCGGCAGTCGATTTGAAGGCGAACCCGAAGCACAGCACAAATGCGACTAAAGCAATCATTTCGCGCATTGTTTTCCTCCGATTGGTGAAAACCAACGCCGGGCTCGTGCGCATGTTCCGATCGCGGTCAAGCTCAAGGTGCCAAGCTTGAATGGCCGCTTCGGTGTTGCCGACGCCACCGCTTACGCTGTTATGTTGATGTCATCGCGGGAGTGAGAGGAGGAACGCTTATGGAAGCGCAGGCAATAGCGTACGCCACGAATTATGCGAGTGTTGTCTTCAAGCTTTTAATCGAATGTCTGGAGGTTAATGGCGCTCTCCTTCCGGGCCAGTTTCAGAAAGCGTTACGCGGGACCATTGCTCACCCAAACGCGGAAAGACATCGGCTCGATTATGTGTTGCTCAGCGAGCTTCTGAAGCAACTCGACGCCACTGCGAAGCCAGGGCAATAGCGTTAGCGCGTAAGATGGCTGCGAACGCCTTGCCCCGTCTGAGGAAAGAGCATGCTTTTCAGGAAGTTCCCTTCGCGGTTTCCGCCTCATAAGGACGGCCCCTGCATCTGCAACTTCGCGAGCACTATGGGTTGCTAGTGCCGCGGCTGAAGCGGCGTAACTATCGCGGTCTTGGCCCCTAGGGCTCGTCAGTTGTGAAGCTTTCACGCGGTTGATGTGAGCGCCTCTTGCGCCAGACCCGTTAGGGCTAATGTGCTGATGAGATCGGTCAGCCGCGCAACGAAGGCCTCATCGATTTTCAGGTTGAACGGGGGCTGCGCGAACTGCTCGCGATTGCGTACGAACACGCTGCATTGACCTATCAGCGAAACGGCGGCGCACATGGCGTCCTGATCCGAGGTTCCGGGCGGAAGGAAACGCCGCACAAGCTCGGTGGCGCCGGCGAGAAACGGTATGGCGCCCGTCTTGACGAAATTGGTCAGCACCTTGCTGGGACGGACGTTCTCCCAAGCGAAGATCCGTATGTATCGGCTCATCTGATCGCGGGCGAGCAGCGGACGGAGCTGTTGATACACGAAGCTGCGTAGGGCCTCCTCGCGCGGCATGTCCTTAAGTTGCTCGGGGTCGAAATTGTCGAGCCGTAGATAACCCTCGAAGGCCACCTTGAGCACCTCGAAGTAGAGCCCCTCCTTGCCCTTGAAATGGTAGTTGATCGCCGCCTGATTGACGCGCGCTTTGGAGACAATCGCCCGAATGCTTGTGCCGTCATAGCCTCGCTCGGCGAACAGAGCGACCGCGGCCTTCATGATGCTATTGCGCGTATATTCGGACGGGCGGGACATTCGCATCCAGTTGAAAATTCAAACAAGTGTTTGAATTACCTTACGCGTTGCCGCAGACCGATGCAATCGCCGGATCATGCGGCCGATCGCCTGCCCTCGGCGGCGGCGATATTCGCTTAGAGAGGTCATTCTTTGGTCACAAACGAGTGTTTTAATTTCAAATGGCCGTTTGAAACAGCGCAGCATCGTGGGTAAGCGAATGGCAAAGTCGAGGCAAAAGACTCAATCCGACGCATCGCCGACCAAGGGCTTCGCGACGTGGCAGGCGCTGACTAAGGCGTTGTTCGACGACTATCGTCCCGAACTGCATTACATGCGCGGCCCGGGGCCGAAATGGCATGAGAAGCATCATCTCCCGGAGATTGCTGGCGCGTCACCGGCCGTGACCAGAGCATTGATGGCCGGTATTCGACCGTGAACGGCTGCGGGTCTCAATAGGCGCTAGCCCCTGCTCGTACTTCGGTTTGGAAACCGGTCAAATTTCCGACGTAACCTAACGACCGGCCGCCTTTTCGCGAACCCGGTTATGCAATTCCACGACCTCAGGGGTGAGCATGTCGCCGAAGTCTGCCGCTTCGTACAGCGGCCGGATTTCGATCTCGCTCGGCCCCGGCATGGGATTGGGGCAGCGCTTCACCCAGGCGACCGCCTCGTCCATGTCCTTGACCTCCCAGAGCCAGAAGCCGGCGACCAGCTCGCGGGTCTCGGCGAAAGGCCCGTCGATGACCGTACGGCCGGGACCATCGAACGCAATACGCTTGCCCTGCGAGGAGGGCTTGAGGCCGTCGGCGGCGCGCATGATGCCGGCCTTGACCAGCTCGTCATTAAATCTGCCCATCGCCTCGAACATCTCGGTCGTGGGGAGAATGCCCTTTTCACTGTCTTCGGTAGCCTTCACCAGCACCATCACACGCATCGCTCTCTCCCTAGTTCACAATGACCAACCCCGCCTGTCTTCGCTCAAATTATTCCTCGGAGCGAGCTCATACTTCTGCTGAAATTCATGCACGATTGTAGCAAGCACCTGCTGGCAATCCGGCGATGGTGGGTTTCCACCTCGAATAAATTTGCATGTCCAGTTATGTGGGATCCGATCATCCGCTACTGGTTCAATGTCCTCAGCGCCGGTGTGATTGCAAACTGCGTGCTTGCTGAGCTCGGCGTTGATCAAGGCGATGAGCTGGGATGCGGTCTTTAGTGCCTTAGCCATGAGCGAGCCCTAACGGGGCCCGCAGGAGGCGCAGCCCCGATGAGGGTCTCGGGTACGTGTCGATGTACACCTTTTCGCCGCCCACCATGACGACCGCTGTTAGATCGCCTTGACGCTCCACGGTGAGGACGTTGTCGAGATTGATAAAGATTGGCGTTGGGGATTTGTCAGGACCGGCGTGCCTCCCGCAAAGTGACCATTTTGCCATTGCTTTCCTTCCGTTATTCAGAGTTCTGAGCGGTGGTCATATCCGAGCGCGACCGCTTCTCTCCGCGCATCGCTGGGCGCGCTAGTGAAGAAAATGCAAGATCTCAATGTTGAACGAAATCGCGTTATGAGTTACGCCGTTGGCATTTGAGCGATGCATAGCGCGAGATCGAGCCGAAGTTGGTCGTAGTCGTCATGATGAAGTGTGTAAGCCCGGCGTCCGACAACCACCCAGGCGGCGTTGGGCGCGTCTTTAATCGCTGGTGTTAAACGAGCCATGTGAACCTTGAGCTCACCCAGCCTGTGTAACGCCGAAGACCTGACTTGGTTTCAGATAGTGCCCGAACTTAGTGGCCGAGCCAAAATCCCGGTCGGCGTATCGACGCGTTTGATATAGTTCTCTGGATGACTTCATACAGGCATCATCTACTGACTAGGCGCCGCCGTCGGTTCCGCGCTGCTCAATTGAAAGGTTCCATGATGCCGCTTGCGCTCTACGGTCATCCCTTCTCCTCGTACACGCAGAAAGTGCTCATCGCACTGTACGAGAACAGCACGCCTTTCGAGTTCCGTGATCGGGCCGGACACCCCGCAGCATTCAGCCGAATGGCTACCGTCGCTGGCCGCTCCGCAAATTCCCGCTGCTGGTCGATGGTGAACGCCAGATCGTCGAGACCGCATCATCATCGAGTACCTGCAGATCGCGCATCCTGGTCCGGTCCGGCTGCTGCCCGTGGATCCGATAGCGGCGCTGGATGTGCGCTTTCTCGACCGCTTCTTCGACCTGCACGTGATGGATCCGGTTCAGCTTTGCGGTCGACAGCGCGCTGAAGCGGGTTGCCCACGACAAAGAGAGAGGAAGGACTGGTCATAGCCAAGCGAACGGCTGGAGCGCGCCTATTCATGGCTCGAAGGAATAAGCTTGCCCGGCAGAACCTGGGCAGCCTGGCGCGGACTTCACGCTGGCGGACTGCGCGGCCGCGCCTTCGCTGTTCTACGCGGACTGGACACACCGATTCCCGAGGCATTCCCCGTTGTGCGCGCTTACCGGGCGCGGTTCTTTGCCCGGCCGTCCTTCGCCCGGGCGGTAGACGAGGCGCCGGCCGTTCCGCCCACTGTTCCCCCTGGGAGCGCCGGATCGGGATTGATAGCGAGGCGCCTCTAACGACATCAACCGGCTTCTGCTGCGGGTCAAAGCCGATCTGAGCCGGTTTTTCAGCCGCGCCGCGCGGCCTTGATCGCGGCGACGTCGATCTTTTTCATGTCGATCATCGCTTCGAACGCGCGTTTTGCTTCATCGCCGCCGGCCGCCAGCGCCTCGGTCAGCACGCGCGGCGTGATTTGCCAGGAGATGCCCCATTTGTCCTTGCACCCGCCGCACTGGCTCTCCCGACCGCCATTGCCAACGATGGCGTTCCAATAGCGGTCGGTCTCTTGCTGATCGTCAGTGGCGATCTGGAACGAGAAGGCTTCGTTATGCTTGAATGCGGGACCGCCGTTGAGGCCGAGACAGGGGACACCGGCGACTTTGAATTCGACCGTCAGCACGTCACCTTCCTTGTCGGAAGGGTAGTCACTAGGCGCACGATGGACAGCACGTCCGTCGGCGTAGAAGCAGGCAGCGGCCTCGGCGTCATTGTCATACCACAGGCAAATCGTGTTCTTATCCTAAGGTTTTCCTTTCACACCATTTCGAATGGACCCCCGCTTGGAAGCGCCTCGCCCTCGGGCTTTTCCTTTGTGTTGAGCCGTATCGACCAGGTTGGGGTGGGGGCCAGGCTCGGGCCAGCCCTAGGGGGCAAGGGCGGTCGCTTAGCATCTCGGCGACGACCTCATCCCGCTCCATGCAGCCGGTTGCGGCGAGATCGAGCAGCCGACGAATGATCGCCGCTTTGCAGTCCTCGTCGGTACAGGATCACCACGTGACCCGTCGGCCTCAACGGTAGTCCACACATCGTGGAACCCTGCCTTGAGCTTCGCTATCGTGGCCGGGTCGTACAGCTTTGGATGTTTGGCCGATCCCATTAGCGCACTTTGCTTTCGTCCCACGACAATTGCGAGACATTTTTTAAGACGGGCAGCGGGAACAAGATTTTTGGCTACATATTTGTGTCACCGCGCACGGACTAAGAAGGGAGCCATGCTTTTCAGGTACCTCCCGCGTGGAGCCTGCATGCGGTTTCCGTCTCGTAAAGGCGGCGTCCAAGGCGTGAGCAAGGTTGGCGAACCGAACCAAGCGTTCGCCCCTTTGTTGCTTACCGGCTTTCAGCCGCCCTGGACCACGCCGGGGCTCGAAGGGGGCAATAGCAGCGACTCTCTGCCTCAGAAATCAATCCTGACCGGGTTTTATCAATTTTATCAATGAGATGCGTGATCGCCAAATTTCCATTTATCCCGCCGGCACGAGCCCGATCCAGGCGGAGAAGTTCCGTCCTGACCGGAATGCCTTCGGATCGGCAACGCTGGCGACCAGAGCCGTGGCCAGCGCTGGTCCGACGCCGGGAATTGCATCGAGCCGCCGGCTCGTCTCATTGGAGCGGTGCCAGGCCATGATCATCCGGTCGAACTCCAGGATCTGCGCCTTCAAGGCCCGTAGTTGGGCGCCTAGCGCAGCTACACATGCGCGTGCGACCGCGGGTACTCGTTGGTCGCTAGTGACGACCGCAAGCAGTTGCTCGACACCCTTGCGTCCAACCGGCGCGACGATTCCGAACTCGGCCATGTGAGCACGGATGGCATTGATTACCGAGGTCTGCTGGCGGATGAAGAGCTGGCGGGTGCGATGGAGCATCAGGCAGCTTTGCTGCTCGGGCGTCTTGGTCTCGACAAACCGCATGTTGGCCCTGGTCACTGCTTCGCAGATGGCCTCGGCATCAGCGGCATCGTTCTTCTGCCGCTTGACGTAAGGCTTCACATAGGCTGGCGGCATCAAGCGCACGTTATGGCCAAGTGCCTTGAGCTCACGCGACCAGTGATGCGACGTGGCGCAGGCTTCGATGCCAACCAGGCATGGCGACAGCTTCTCGAAGAACGCCAGGACGTAGCGACGCTTAAGCTGACGGCGGACAAGCACGTTGCCTTCTGCGTCGATGCCATGCACCTGAAAAACCGACTTCGCGATGTCGAGACCGATGGTTGTGACCGCTTGCATGCTTGGCTCCTCCGAATCGTGGGAGCATTAACAGCACCCACATCCTTGGCACTCATGTGCCGGTGGAGGAGCCGTCCACAGCATCAAAAGCGGACCCCTACCACGCCCGCCTGAACAAGAATCTGAATGAATATCCGCGCCTACGATGGCTGTGTCTTGAACCGTGCTTTTTCGACGTACGCGGTCCCACGGAAGGCTTGGACGTCTCGGGCGCTGAGCCGTCTGCTTCATCGCGCGCATCGAGCGCCGCTTCAATCTCTTGTTTTGATAATGCTTGTGATCCCGGTTGGCTGTTCGACTCCAAAAAACTCGACTCAACCCATCCCGTCCTTTTCGACGCGGCGTCAATGATCTGAACCCATTCGGACTGGCGTGAAACGACCTGAGCCTCAGTCCCCTGCCTTGCGACACCGATGATTGGAGTTGAGGTGGAGGGCCCCTCTCGTATGCTAGCGGGCGACGTTATCTTTATATGCTCGGCTTGCTCAGTCGCTGAGGTGGCTTGGGCTGTTGGAGAATCTTTTTCTACTTCAATCGGCGAGGTCTGCGCTTTGAGGGCCGCCGTTGGGGAAAGATCTTGGTCAGGCACAATAGCGTGTGGCGAGTTTTGTGCCGCAGGATCGATTTCGGTCCAGGGGGTGTCTTGGGTGAATCGAAGGGGTTCTGCTCTCTTCGTTGGACCATCAGAAAGCTCAAATTCGCCCGTCAGTAGCGACGTGTAAGCCGCGTACATCAACCCGGCAGCGACAACTGAGAGCAACACAAGGCGTATCATACCAAGAGCCCAATTTGAGAGCGCTCCGTTGGGATAGAACTACATGGTCGCTTAGGCGTTCCGTCGCCCCGGAGCTTGGCATGGCTGATCATGCCGCCATTCGGTACGCGATGATCTTGTTGCTGGCGTAGCGCCCCACGCCAACCTTGTGGGCATGGTTCCCTGACAAGAGCACGACGTAGTCGGGGCCCACCGCAGTCACTATTCCAACGTGGTGCGGCATGACGGCAATCGCTCCCACTTGTGCCTTGGCTGGCAGACCGTAGTCCGCGTAACCCGCCGCCAGATTACCGCCACCCCTGTGCCCTGCTGCTTCCAACGTCATCGCTAAGAACCGGCCACACCAGTTATGGCTCCAGCCAGTCGGATTGGCGCCGAGGTGTTCCATGGCAAGGCGTATCAGTTGCGAGCCTCCACTCACAACGTCATCGCATGCTTCCGACGGCGCGCACTCTTGGCTCGCGGACCTCTTCGGATGTGGTTGAGGGATGGTCTTGGTAGCGTGAACGGACCGCTTGGCGCTGTACACAACAGGGCGCTTCGAAGCGGCCTTCGTCGCCGTGTGCTTTGCAGCATGGGAAGACGCGGTGTGCTTAGGAGCCAACTTATGGACAGGCGAAGCTGCGTGTTTACGAGCGCCCTTTTGGACAGACGTCGCGGCGTGTTTAGGAGCAGCATTCCGGGCAGACGTTTGTTGGCACTCCTTAGATTTGCAGAAGGCGCGCGCGTGCACGGGGGAAGCAACAACGACGACCAACAGTCCTAGACAATAAGCAACGAACATGGCTCGCATGCGAAAACTCCATCCAGCTTCGGGGAAGGAGGTGTTGAGCCAAGGTATGAGGGCCGAATTAAGGCCCGCAGCGTCCGGTTGCCGCCATCAAGCTCCACTGCTGCTTTGCTATCGCAGGCCTACGGTGTGAAATGACTGCTTTGTGTGCGCGCAGCGCGGTTCTGTCTCCTTGGCGATATGGAGAACTAGCCATGATCAATTTTCTCGGCTGCAGCGCTCAGGGCATTGCGGTCGCCAATGGCGTGACCACCCTGGCGCTTCTTGAACATTTGGTTGAACGAAAAATTCTGAGCCGGGCCGACGTGCGGGCCATTCTTGGAAGCGGCATCGAGTGTCTCGAACCGCGCATCAATGTTCGGAGCGTGGCAGAGGCGGCGCACTTGATGCGAGATCAGATGCTTCCGCTGTTCAGCGAATAGAAGCCACCTGAATTGACGCGCTACCGACGCCTCCACCGCCGCCCAAACAAGCCTCCGCGCGGCCGGGGCTCGAAGTATAGCTCTGTTCGATAACGAGGTTTGAATCGTGCGGCGCTGCTGACCTTACGAGCGCCCTGTCTTGCGATCTTGCCCTCTCCACCCGGGGTAAGTCCGACTAGCACGACTTGCGTATGTTCGAGCCCGTTCTCCTCCACCAGCGCGTAAAGTGTAGTGGCATTCTGTGGCGACAGTCGTACGCATCCATGCGATGCGGGTTTGCCGAGCCGCCTTACCTCATTGGTGCCATGAATTGCGTGGCCCTCCTTAGTGAAAAAGACCGCGTGGGGCATGGGGGCGTTGTCCCACTGCTTGCTGTACCAAATCTCGTTCATTGAGCTGGCGGTATAGGTTCCCGACGGCGTCGAATGCCCTGGCGCACCCGTAGAAACGGGCCAGTCATACCGTTGAAGCCCATTCACAAAAACGGTCATCCTCTGCTTCGACTTGTCGATATTGACGAGAATTGAGCCTTGCTGCGGAAGTGTCGCCCCTTCGGCTGACGAGGAAGGTTCCCCGTCGCACACGTTCGCATTCTCATTCCATGTCGAATGGGCTGCGGCGCATTCACCGCGCGTCAGAGGTTGACCAGACTCCTCAATCAAACTGCCAGTGCAAACGTTCGCGTTCTCGTCCCACTCTATACCGGCCCTTACGCAGTCCGCGCGCGTTAAGGGCTGGGTTGAGGTGTTCTCGGCAAATGCGTACTGAGGTAGGAAATTTGCCATTAAGGCGAGAACCGCGGCGAGTTGCTTCACGGTATGATCCCCCTATAAGGAAGCGGCGAGTACTCTCTTGTCAGTCTTAGAACTTCCGCGAGCCGCGGCGGGTTCACGAACCCCGACCATAAAGTTTAGGCGCGCTGATGACCTATCCTAGCAGCCTCCGAAATGACTTTCGAGATTAGCGGCGCGATCCCCATTGCCGGGCTTCGTCCGCGTGCCGAAGCGGCTTCAGCAACCACTCAGCATTCTTTTATCGAGGTGATGGCTCTCTCAGCTTCACTTTTGGTCTTGTACCGGCCCTCCGTCTTGTATCGGCTCTCATCGGATGGCTCGGTTGTCACGATGGTGCACCCATGCATCGTTTTGTCATACACGATGTAAAACATGTCTTCGGCCTGGACCGAGGTAATGGCACCGCTAGTTAGGATTGCTGCCACAAGCAAGCCCCGCATGAGCGTTCTCATTGCATAACCTCCATAAGCACTTTCGAAACCTAGCCGGAATGAGGAGAGCCAATCACCACCTGAAAGATTTCCTGGCTTCTCCTGGTTATTGAACGATTGAAGCCAAGGCGCGTTTCCTTTGATGGCCAATTTTAGATCCCAGCTGGCTGCTATTCTCATCGCCACTCTGATTCCGACATCAGCCGTCGCTGATTGGTGGATCGTCAGGTCCTCTGACGAAAAATGCTTGGTCGTAGATACAGAGCCGACGCCGGGCAAAGATGCCACTAAGATTGGCAAAGATCGGTACAGCTCGGTTGAGGAAGCCGAAGCCGACGTCAAACACCTTTGCAAAGGTGAAGGCGATGGTTTCGAGCGTTGACAAGCAATAGGGTCAAAGCCACTTGCCTCTCAAAAATTGTCCGCTATGGGTCAATAGCGGACCTTAGAACGCGGACCACGCATGTCCGCTTCACCCCAAACAGCGGATATGTTCAGCGTCGAGATTGATGTCGGCTAAGTGCCAGAAGCGGCCACGCAGTGAATGGGCCGCCTCACGAACGCATGGGATTAACAACAACGTGTCGCCGTTCCCTCCCGGCGACGCAGGATGTAATGCAACTCCGCGAACCCCATATGTCTCTTAATAGACCCTAGGCGCTGACGGTAAAGACCTCGTCCACACTAACGGCCCGTCAACCAATCGACGCTCAAAGGAGTGGAAACATGAAACCGTTACTGGCAATCGCGCTTGTCGCAGCAGCTCTGACGATCAGCACCGAAAAGCCCGCTTCGGCAGCGATGGCTGCACCGGCCATCCACCAGGGTAAAACAGACGCTGGTATCGTTCAGCAAGTAGGGCGCCGCTACGGGAATCGGAACTACGGCTATCGGAACTACGGCTATCGGAACTACGGCTATCGAAACTACGGTTATCGGAACTACGGCTATCGGAACTACGGCTATGGCTATGGTTATCGGCCCTACGGCTACTATCGGCCCTACGGCTATTATGGCGGTTATCGCCCCGGTTTCAGCCTCTGGTTCGGTTTCTAAACCCCGAAGTGTTGGCGGATTGCGGCTCGCAATAATTGCATCAAAGAGATTTCGATTTCGGGCGCTCGCTGGACGCCCATCTACTTCATCGTGATCGCAAGCCCGCTCAGGTCTGCGTTCGCCATCAGCCCGACCTGCCGGCCCGAGAGTTCCAGAACGGCGCCTTTCTGGTTGGTAAGCACGATCGCGCGCACACCGCCGACGATAGCAAGGCCCGCGCCGGCCGCGGCGTAGACGCCAGCAACGTCTGACGCACGTTGGATGTTGCGCGCCCGACCGTGCAGCACCGTCTTCGAACCGCCGAACACCAGGCCGTAGTCTATGCCGCCAACCGCAAGTGGATAGCTGCGGCCGCGAAAGGTAAGCGTGCCGCCACCGGCCGAGCCGCCGATGATCCAGCCCCCCTTGTAGATCGTGAGTGTAATGTTGCCGCTATCGGCGTGCGCGCTCTGGAGACCGACGCCAAACAGGGCGATGAACGCGACCAAAGCGCCTCGGAGCAGGATCGGAATTCGCATGGCACGACTCTCCCTCATCTCAGTCGTTGCAGCATGGACACGGCGATTTTCGTCCCGTCCATGACCCGGCGACTAATCGCTGGTCGTGCAGCCCGCCCTGCTGTGCAGGACGATTGCGCCCGGGCTGCAAGTTATGAATCGGCCTGCCGTCCAAGTTTGCCTAACTCTGATTTGTGGCTGCTTTTGGAATATGGTATCCACCAACCGTGCTCGAGAGCGTCCCGAATAGCCTGGAGTTTGATGTCCGCTATGGGTCATTAGCGGACCTCAGAGCGCGAACGAAGGATGTGCGTTCCACTCCCAGAAGCGGACATGCCGAGCGTCAGCACCGGTCCGTTCATATCGTCTGACACTTTCAGGGACCCAAGTCGGCCTAAGCGGCCATCACGGCGCCACCACCTCACCAGGGTTACTCGGGGGAAATAAAAAACGCGTCTTGGTGCCTGGTTCCTGGGGGCCGCCGGAGATTTTTGGTGCGCTTTCAGACACCCGGTTGCGTTTTTGCGCCGCACACTGAGTACCTTGACTCGTAGAGAAACAGTGATGGAATCGAGCTGCTTCGCAATGGAGGCAGCCATGGGCTCATTCAAACGGCCCCACGCCTTTGATCCACTAGATCTGGAAATTATCGACTTGGTCTACGAGGTTGCTTGGGAACAGGTCGCCGCTCGTGATCCAACGCGCAATGTGACTGAGGATCCGGAACTGCAGGCTTTGTTACGCAAGCGCGTATTCGCGCTCGCCGGCAAAGGCGGAGTTGATTTCGACGCTTTGCTCGACAGGGTGCTCGCGAGCCTACCGAACCCAATTAAGTCGGAGCCGACTGATAGGGACTACGTTTAACTTAGCGGCGACCAGCCGCCACGAAATGGAACCGCCGTCAGGCTGAACTCGTTTTTCAGCCTGACTGTTGCGACAGTCTGGTTAGGCTCGGTATCGTGTCCGGTTCGCGCCCACACGCTGCCGGGCAGCCTATTGGGTCCGATTACGAGCATGCGGCTCGCTGCGTGGCTTATTGGCGCCGGTCTTCATATGGCTCATCTGCTCCTTGCCGGCCCTTTCTAGTTCCGCTTCTTCTTGTCCGAGGTCGGCTGCGACAGGATCTTCCTTGGCTGCTTTAGTGCCGTCCGGACATTTGCCGCCGAATAAGGAGCAGATTGATCGCATCAGGTGCATTGCATCCTTCCTTCTCTAATGTAGATACATTGGAGCATGGGCATTGCTTCGTCGCGCATAAAAACTATCCCCTCCGCCCGAGCGGCTTGCCCATCACGTCTTCCAATCGCCACGGCTTGACCGAGTGAAGTTGACCGCCGCAATCGGCACAGCGAAGCCGCTCGGAGAGTTGCGAGATGGTGAGACCTAGAGAGATGCGAGGGAGCCAACTCATCGGCCGTAGCCTGGTCACGCGACAGCGCGGGCAATGGCACTCGATGTGAGTGAACCCATCGGCGGCAAACTCCTCGATGGTGGCGTGCAATGTGCCCATGATCCGCAGCATAGCCGGACAGCCCGCGCCCCCAATCGCTTTAACCCGAACATCGAAAAGGGGCGACCGGCCGCTGGGAGCGCTATAATGCATCGGCCATGACTCAATCGGAAGTGAAGACCGCACGGATAATCTTTTACGTCGCTGCGATAGTGGGCGCGATTTACGGGTTGCTGTTTCTGTCGATGCCGGAAAGGGCACTTGAACTCAGTCACGATCCAGGCGTCCCTGCTGATCCTGGCTGGGTGCGCTGGAGTGGCGGGGTTCTCATCGGCATCGCCCTGACAGCGTGGCTCGCGTCACAACAGCCCGACAAACAGAGGCCGCTAGTGGTGGGCTTGGCGCTTGCATATTTGTTGGCAGCTTTGTCGTTGCTCTACAGCACAATTTCCGGGGAGTACCAGGGAGCGCAATGGTTCATTTGGCCACCGATCCTTATCAATGTTGGTTTGTTCGCTGCCATGGTGTGGCTACTCATTCGGCAAAAAGGCTTTGGTCTTCAGTTGTGAACCGAGCCCGGCCGAAGGCCCCTGGAACTGAGAAGCCCGCTCTATAGTTCGGTCATCATGTCAGGAATATCGCCGACCCTCGCGTACGCTATGGGCATTCCATCGATCATGATTGGCTCAATCCTACTCGTGGGGGCGATAATTGCGCTCACGATTGCCCATAAGGACGATTTTCGAACTGACGTAACTCCTCCAAACGTAACTCCTCGAAAAAAGAGTCCCACTGTGCGAGTTATGCCGGGCTTCCTACGTCCGTGGCGCTAAGGGTCGCGTCCTTCACGACATAGCCGCCAGGGATGCACTCGGCTGACCAGGCCGCATGAAGCGGTGAGGCATTTTGGGTCTTGTAAGTAAGAAGCCCCGACACGGGGGTTTCGGGGCTCCTCGGGTTCCGCGATGGAGGGAACCGCTAGGCGGGGTATTTGAGGGGGTCCCCCCGCCAAGTTCGGATTATACTTTGTACCACGGCAATCCGATTCCCCCCTTTGATGGGAAGGGAAAATGGTCGCCCAACGAAGCGAGCGGCCACTCATTCTCTTGACACAACCCCGGCCTGGAGGTGTCACCTCAGACCGGGGCCGTGTCCAGATTCAGGCGATTTGAAAAGTGCGAGTTACCGTGGTCTCTGCCCCCCGCAGTGGATCCGGGCAGCCACCCCGCACGAGTGACTTGGTATCACTCCGGCCCGTAAGTCGCTGTAGCCTCGGAGGCACATCAAGAAACAAAAAGCCCCGCTGGGGACGGGGCTGGTTGGAGACATTTGATGCTGGCGATCAGAGTCAGCCTCGCTCACCAGCGCCGACTATCTTATCTCGCAGCTACAACCGATGCTGTGGCTCGCGGGTGACATCAGAATCCATTTGTTCCGACCTGCGAGGAGACAAAGTAAGGGCGCGGAGAGAAGCCGACACCCTTTGAAAATTTAGCTAGGGGTGGAAGCTCCTCGCTTTGGCCTATGTCGCTCGCGCGCCACCGGCCTTCTTGTGAGCTTTGTATTCTGCTTTGCATTGCTTCATCAGATCACGGTGCTTGCCTGCCATCGGGTGCGACATGAGCCCCTGCTTGCATATTTTGCGACCGCCAGCATTAGCGTCGGTGGAGGCCAGTCCGATGGCGAGACCTGAGCTCGTCAGGACCAGCGCGAGTGCTAGCGCAATCTTCTTCATTGGGTACTTCCTTTCCTGTACACGCGGAGACACTCGGAACGAGTGCCCCGCCGCTTCTCCCTGGGAAATGAATGAAGAAAATCCATGGTCAGAGCATGGCCGACGGGGGGGCCTTTTACGGCATAACTGGTTCGGCGAAGGAGTGCCTGGGTCAAGAAGTGCCGCTGAGGAACTTTGGGCGCGGTGGCCCAACTCTCGGCTGCTGACGCACGGCGACACGAGTGCTGCGCAAGACGTTTGCACAGGGTCAGATCGACTGCAGGTTTGCTGCCAAGTGTCGACCCGGAGGTTGCACCCTTCGGGTCGATGCGCATCATGCGCCCAAATCAGCGGCCAGCTGCCGTATTGGGCAAGTTTTGGACATTTGAGGGAGAAAAGCTAGAAACCGTGGCGCCCCCTAGGGGGATCGAACCCCTGTTTTCAGGTTGAAAACCTGACGTCCTGACCATTAGACGAAGGGGGCGGCGCGCGAACAGCCTCGTCATATAGAAAGGTTTCTCGCCCCCCGCAAGAACGCGGGCTAAGACCCGCCCGCGGCCCGCGGATCGGCGGCGTCCTCGATCAAGAGCTCGACGCCTTCCCTGCCCTGCCAGCTCGCGCGGCGGAGATGACCCGCCACGTGAATCGGCAGTCCCTCGCTGTCCAGCAGGAGCGCGCCAAGCGGTGTGTCCGCTACGCGGAACGCGCACGCCTCCATGCGGGTACCGTCGGCGGCATGCAGCGTGCAGCGGATATGCAACTCCTTCATGATGCGCACGCGCCTCAGACGATGCGCCGGGAAGACGAAGCGTGGTTCCGGATGGCCGGGTCCATAGGGGCCGGCGCGGTCGAGCAGCTCCATGAGCGCTTGATTGGCGCCACCGGCCGAGAGTGCCCCGTCGATGGCGAGGTGGCGCAGCGATGCGGCTTGCGCCACGGGGCTCGCGAGATGGTCGAGCAGAAATTGCTTGAGAGCATCCTCCCCGCGTCGCTCCAGCTTGAACCCCGCCGCCATGGCATGGCCACCGCCCTTGACCAGCAGCCCCTCGTGCACGGCAGCCCGGACCACCGCGCCGAGATCGACAGAAGCGATCGAGCGCGCGGAGCCCGTGGCGAAGCCGTCAGGCTCGAGCGTGGAAACAAACGTCGGCAGGCGGAAGCGCTCGGCGATGCGGCCGGCGACGAGGCCGAGCAGGCCTTTGTGCCAGCCCTCTGCGGCGAGGAACAGGAGCGGGCTTGCGGGATCGGTGGCGAGCGTGGCCTCGGCGCAAGCAAAGGCCTCGGCGAGCATACGCTCCTCGATGGCTCTGCGCTCGGCATTTAGCGTTTCGAGCTTGGCGGCGATGGCGCGCGCTTCGATCTCATCGTCGGTGGCGAGCAGCCTGGCGCCGAGGCTCGACGCGCCAACCCTGCCGCCGGCATTGATGCGCGGACCCAAGATGAAGCCGAGCGTGTAGCTCGTCGGCGCCTCGTCGATGCGGGCGGCGTCGGCGAGCGCGCGCAAGCCTTGATTGTGCCGAAGTCGCAAGACCTTGAGCCCCTTGGCCACGAAGGCGCGGTTCGCCTCTTTGAGCGGAACCACGTCGCAGACCGTGGCGAGAGCTACGAGGTCGAGCAGCCCAAGTAGGTCGGGCTCGGCCCGATCGCGGTAGAAACCGTCGCGGCGCAGCGCGCGCGTGGTGGCGACGAGAAACAGAAAGACGACACCGGCGGCGGCGAGATGCCCTTGGCCAGAGAGATCGTCCTGGCGGTTCGGATTGAGCACGGCGAATGCGGGGGGCAGCGCCTCATCGGCCTGGTGGTGATCGATGACGATCACTTCCGCGCCGGCTTCATTGGCGGCGGCGATGGCCACCTCAGCCGTGGTGCCGCAATCGACGGTGAGGATGAGGCGCGCGCCCTCCTTGACCAGGCCGGCAAGTGCTTCCGCGCTCGGACCGTAGCCTTCGGTCCGTCGATCGGGAATATAGGTCGCGGGCGTTTGTCCATGCGCGCGCAGGAACCGATCGACCAGCGCGACCGAAGCCGCGCCGTCGACGTCGTAGTCACCGAACACGGCGATCGGCTCACCTGCCCTGATCGCGGCGGCGAAGCGGTCGGCCGCCTTCTCCATGTCTTGCAAGCGCGCAGGATCCGGCAACAGCGTCTTGAGCGATGGATCGAGGAAGCGGGAGACGCTCTGCGGATCGGCGCCGCGGGCGGCCAGCACGCGGCCGAGCAGTTCCGGCAGGCCATGCGCCTGGGCGATGGACGCGGCAATAAGGCTGCGGCCAGGATCGAGCCGCTCGGCCCAGCGAAAGCCGCGCGCCGACCGCTCCACGCCGAGCAGCGCGGAAAAGGCTTCGGCTTCTGCCGGTCTGAGTTTGAGGGCTGCCGTCACTTCATGCTCGCTGCAAAAGAGCGAGTGTAAAGTGATTTGGGGTGCCTCCCCGCAAGGGGGTCAGTCGAACTTGCCGATGTCCGGATGCTCGGTCTTGATCCAGCGCACGGTGCGGGTCGAGGCGCGCATCACCAGGGTGTGGGTGAACACGCCCTCGCGGGTGAAGCGCACGCCCTCCAGCAGCGAGCCGTCGGTGATGCCGGTGGCGGCGAAGGAGAGATCGCCGGTCACCATGTCGCGCATGGTGTATTTGCGGGCAAGATCGTGGATGCCGGCGGCGCGCGCCCTGGCGCGATGCTGGTCGTTGGCGATGACGAGACGTCCCTGCATCTGGCCGCCGATGCAGGCAAGCGCCGCCGCGGCGAGCACGCCCTCTTGCGCCCCACCAATGCCCATATAGATGTCGATGCCGGTCTCGAGCGGCTCGGTCACATGAATCACTCCGGCAATATCGCCGTCGCCGATCAGCTTGAGCGAGGCGCCCGAAGCGCGCACCTCCTCGATCAGCTTGGCGTGACGCGGGCGATCGAGCATGCAGACGGTGATCTCATTCAAGGGAACGCCCTTGGCGGCGGCGAGCGCCTTGAGATTGTCGGTCGGCGATGCGTCGAGATCGACCAGTCCGTCAGGAAAGCCGGGGCCCACGGCGATCTTGTCCATGTACATGGTCGGCACTTTCAGCAGGCTGCCGCGCGCGGCGACGGCCAGCACCGAAAGCGCATTGGGCAGCGCCTTGGCGCAGAGGGTCGAGCCCTCCACCGGATCGACGGCGAGATCGACCTTGAGGGGGTTTGCTCCGCCGGCGCCCACCGTCTCGCCAATGTAAAGCAGCGGGGTCTCGTTTTCCTCGCCCTCGCCCACCACCACCACGCCCTCGATGGGCAGGCGGGCTAGCTCGCGATACATGGCGGTGGCGGCCGCCTCGTCGGCGGCGGCCTCGTTGCCGCGACCGCGCCACAGCGCGGCGGCCACGGCGGTCGCCTCGGTGACGCGAACGATATCGAGCGCCAAAGCGCGGTCGAGCTCGGTCTTAGCCAGAGCCAGCGACACGTCCATTCCTCCCTACCCTTAGGCGATCTTATGTTATGCCGCCTATAGGGTTACACATTCACTATCACAGTTTTTCGATACGGATCATCTGCGGCTTCTGGTCGACATGGCCGTCGCGCTCGATTGCCGCGAGCGCCTTGCGGATCGCGGCCTCGGTGGTGTGATGCGTGATCATGACAACGGCGGCCGGCGAGCCTTTATGCGGCCGGTCGAATCCGGGCAGCTCGGCGCGCGGGCGGCGCTGCACGATGCTCTCGATGGAGATGCCCTGGTCGGCCATGCGGCTGGCGATGGCCGCAAACGCGCCGGTCCGGTCGTACACCGACAGCCGGATATAGTAGCCGCCCTCGTGACCGCGCATCTGGGCCTTCTTGTAGGGCTTGAGCGCCTTGGCCTTGGTGCCGAACGGCGGCAGGATCAGTCCGCGCGCGATATCGATCAGGTCGCTCGTCACCGAGGAGGCGGTCGGGCCGCCGCCGGCGCCGGCGCCGATCAGCATGACGTCGCCGACGAAATCGCCGTCGATGGCGACGCAATTCTTCACGCCGTCAACCTCGGCTATCGCGGTGTGTTTCGGCACCATGGTCGGGTGCACGCGCTGCTCGATGCCGCTGTCGGTGCGCAGCGCCACGCCGAGCAGCTTGATGCGGTAGCCGAGATCGCCTGCCGCCTCGATGTCGGCGGGCGTGATCTGTTCGATGCCCTCGACATAGACGGACTCGAAGCTCGTGCGGGTGCCGAAGGCGAGGCTGGTGAGCAGCGAAAGCTTATGCGCGGTGTCGAAGCCGCCAATGTCGAAGGTCGGGTCGGCCTCGGCATAGCCTTGCGCCTGCGCGTCCTTCAACACGTCGGCGAAGCTCCGCCCCTCCTGCTCCATGAGCGTGAGGATGTAATTGCAGGTGCCGTTGAGGATGCCGTAGACGCGGGAGATGGCGTTGCCTTGCAGGCTCTCGCGCATCACCTTGACCACGGGAATGCCGCCGGCCACCGCGCCCTCGAAATTCAGCGCGACATGGTTCTTTTCGGCCAGCAGGGCGAGGCTCGCGCCGTGATGGGCGAGCAGCGCCTTGTTGGCGGTGACGACGTGCTTGCCGGCAGACAGTGCGGCCTCGACCGCCTCTTTCGCCACTCCCGCCTCGCCGCCGATCAACTCGACGAACACGTCGATCGCGGAATCTTGCGCGAGTGCGACCGGGTCTTGCACGAAACGCAAACCGGAAAGATTGGCGTCGCGCTTCTTCTGCCGGCTTCTGGCCGAGTACGCGACGACCTCGATCGGGCGGCCCGCGCGCGCGGCAAGCTCCGCCTTGCGCGCCGCCAGCAGCCGCAAGAGACCGCTGCCGACGGTGCCGACCCCCGCCAGCCCAAGCTTCAATGCATCACTCATGAGAGAAATCAGAACGACCGATTCGCCTTGGAGGCAATGGGAATGACGTTATGCATAGTCTTGGCGGAGTCGGAGAGGAACCGCCGAATATTGCGCGCGGCCTGACGGATCCGGTGCTCGTTCTCGACCAGCGCCAGCCGCACATAGCCCTCGCCATATTCGCCGAAGCCGACCCCGGGAGAGACCGCGACCCCCGCCTTTTCGAGCAGCAGTTTCGAGAATTCCAGGCTGCCGAGATGAGCGAACATCTCGGGAATGGGCGCCCAGGCAAACATCGTGGCCGGTGGCGCTGGGATCGGCCAGCCGGCGCGCGTGACGGCATCGACCAGACAATCGCGCCGCCGTTTGTAGATGGCGCGAATCTCATCGACGCAGTCTTGCGGTCCATTCAGTGCCGCGGCGGCGGCGACCTGGATCGGGGTGAAGGCGCCATAGTCGAGATAGGATTTCACGCGGGTGAGCGCATGGATCAGGCGCTCATTGCCGACGGCAAAGCCCACGCGCCAACCGGGCATGGCGTAGGTCTTGGACAGCGTGGTGAACTCGACCGCGATGTCCATCGCGCCCGGAATTTGCAAGATGGACGGCGGCGGCTCGCTCCCGAAATAGATCTCGGCATAGGCGAGATCGGAAAGCACGAGCAGATCGTGCTTCTTGGCGAAACCGACGACCTCCCGATAAAAATCGAGATCGGCGACGACCGCGGTCGGGTTGGCCGGATAATTGAGCACGAGCGCCGACGGCTTCGGCACCGAATGGCGCACCGCCTTGTCGAGCGAGGCCATGAACTGGGAATCGGTACGCGCCGGCAGATGCCTGATGACGCCGCCCGACATGATGAAGCCGAACTCGTGGATGGGATAAGTCGGGTTGGGCACGAGGATCACGTCGCCCGGGGCGGTGATCGCTTGCGCCACGTTGGCGAAGCCTTCCTTCGACCCGAGCGTAGCCACCACTTGCGTATCGGGGTTGAGCTTCACGCCGAAGCGGCGCGCGTAATAGGCGGCTTGCGCCTTGCGCAAGCCATGGATGCCCTTCGACGCCGAATAACGATTGGTGCGGGGGTCGTGCAGCGTCTCGATCAGCTTGGCGGTGATATGCTCCGGCGTCGGCATGTCGGGATTGCCCATGCCGAAGTCGATGATGTCGTCGCCGCGCGCGCGCGCCTCGGCCTTGAGCTTGTTCACCTGCTCGAAGACGTAAGGCGGCAGCCGCTTAATTCTGTGGAAATCGCTGGTCACGACGCGAGGGGTCCTACCCCGTTCAGGCCCCTAAGGGACATCACTTGAACCATAAAAATGGGCCGCGGGGCAAGGCCCGCCGGGCCTTGGCTGCGAGCGGCTAGTCCTGCGTCTGCGCCGATTTTGCGCCGGTCGGTTGGTCGCTCGCTTCGCCGTGTGCTTTCGCCTGCGCTGCTTCGAGCTCGCTGATCGCGGCCCGCTGCTCGGACTTGGTCAGGGTCTTGTCATACTCCCTGAGCAGCTGGCTCGAAGGCGTGACCTCGCTCGAGGAAATGGTATCGGCGCAGGCGCCGAGCCCCAGCGGAATGAGCAGGGCCAACAGGCGCAAAGCATTGCTAGGAAGCGTGCGCAGCATGAATTTGGAGCGTTGGTCCTGCCAGTTCCCCGTGACGATTGGCAATCGTCGTGCACTTGCTATATTGCATAGCACAATGACCCCTTGCGCAAAAGCCACAGGCGAATCGAAGCTTGTTGGCTGATGGTGGCTGCAGCAAGGTAAATTGGGGGTAAAACAAGGACAGGTTGATGCAGGAGAAGAATAAAACACCCGGTTCATCCGGGGTCGAGCAAGTCTACGCCAATCAAATGGAAGCCTTCGCCAGGAATATGGTGCGTCTCTTCGATCAAGGGACCAAGGCCTTCTCCGCGCTAGCTGAGCGGACCAGCTCGAATGGGCAAGGTCCTTACAGCATGGCCTCGGAAGCTGGCGAAGCAGCCAAGTCGCTCGGCGAGATCGCGCGCCATTGGGTGGCGGAGCCGGCCAAGTTCGCCACCGCGCAGAGCGAGCTACTGGCGAGCTACGCCGATCTCTGGGGCCGGTCAGTCCGGCGCTTTCTCGGCGAGGAGGTTGAGCCCGTCGTCACGCCCGAGCCGGGCGACAACCGCTTCAAGGATCCCGACTGGTCGAACGGCCAGGTCTTCGATTTCTGGAAGCAAGCCTATCTCATCACCTCGCGCTGGGCCGAGGACCTGACCCGCAACACCTCGGGTGTCGACGACAAGACGCGCAAGAAGGCGCTGTTCTATTTGAATCAGATGCTTTCGGCGATGTCGCCCTCGAACTTCCCGCTCACCAATCCTGAAGTGATCCGCACCACGCTCGCGACCAACGCGGAGAATCTGGTGCAGGGCATGACGCATTTCGTCGAGGATCTCGGGCAGTCGAAGGACCTGCTCCGCATCAGCCAGACCGATTTGTCGGCTTTCGAGATCGGACGGAACCTTGCCGTGACGCCGGGCAAGGTCGTGTTCCAGAACGACCTGATCCAGCTCATCCAATACGCGCCGACGACGGAGGAGGTCTATGAGCGGCCGCTGCTGGTCGTGCCGCCATGGATCAACAAATATTACATTCTCGATCTCGTGCCGGAGAAGTCATTCGTCAAATGGGCGGTCGAGCAGGGCTTCACCGTGTTTTTGGTCTCGTGGGTCAATCCCGACATCAAGCTCGCGCAGAAGACCTTCGAGGATTACATGCGCGAAGGCATTTTCGCCGCCGTCGAGGCGGTGATCCGCCAGACCGGCAGCCCGAAGATCAACGCGCTCGGTTATTGCGTCGGCGGCACGCTGCTGGCTTCAGCGCTCGCTTACATGGCGGCCAAGGACGACAACCGCATCGCCTCGGCAAGCTTCCTCGCCGCCCAGGTCGATTTCAGCGAGGCCGGCGACCTGCTCGTCTTCATCGACGATGCCCAGCTCAATTCGCTCGAAGAGATGA
Source organism: uncultured Alphaproteobacteria bacterium (assembly GCA_963798815.1). GTDB lineage: Bacteria > Pseudomonadota > Alphaproteobacteria > Rhizobiales > Methyloligellaceae > Methyloceanibacter. Next base: position 304,657 of record CAWCUW010000002.1, on the reverse strand, counting down.
TGGCCGAACACGGCTATCTCGACGGCTCGCGCATGGCAGCGGTGTTCAACATGCTGCGTCCGCGCGATCTGATCTGGCCTTACGTCATCAACAATTATCTGCTCGGCAAGAAGCCCTTCCCATTCGACCTGCTGTTTTGGAATGCCGAACTCGACCAGGCTTCCGGCGGCAAATCACGCCTTCTATCTGCGTGAGTTCTATCATTTGAACCGGCTCGCGAAGGGCGAGATGCAACTCGGCGGCGTGCGCCTCGATCTGTCGAAGGTGAAGATTCCGATCTATGAACTCTTCACCAAGGAGGACCACATCGCGCCTGCGGCGTCCGTGTTTCGCGGCAGCAAGCTGTTCGGCGGACCGGTGCGCCACGTCATGGCGGGGTCGGGGCATATCGCCGGCGTCGTCAATCCGCCCGCCAAGAAGAAATATCAATTCTGGTCGGGCGGCAGACCCGGCTCGCTCGAAGACTGGATGGCAAGCGCGCAGGAGGCCGCTGGCTCCTGGTGGCCGGACTGGGCGAGTTGGCTCGCCGCCTACTCAGGGCCAAAGGTCCCTGCCCGCGATCCTGCTGCGGGACCGCTCAAGCCGATCGAGGATGCGCCCGGCTCGTTCGTGAAAAGCCGGCATTAGTCGCCGTCCTGGGGTGCGGTTAAGGGAACAGCGGCAGCTGCTCGAGGCCTGTCGTTTCCGCCATGCCGTACATCAGATTGAAATTCTGCAGCGCCTGACCGGCCGAGCCCTTCACAAGATTGTCGATGGCCGACACGACGATGGCGCGGCCTTTGATGCGGTCGGCGAACACGCCGACATGGCAGAAATTCGAACCGCGCACATGCTGGGTCGCCGGGATCACGCCCTCCGTGACCACGTGTACGAACGGACTGTCGGCATAGGCCTTGTTGAGCGCCTGGCGCAGATCGGCGGCGGACGCCCTGCCGGTAAGCCGCACATAACAGGTGCACAGCTCGCCCCGCGACATCGGCACGAGATGCGGGGTGAAGTTGACGGTGACCGCGGAGCCTGCGGCAAGGCCTAGCTCCTGCTCGATCTCCGGCACGTGGCGGTGATTGCCGATGCCGTAGGGCGAGAGCCCCTCGCCCGCTTCGGAGAACAGAATGTTCTGCTTCAGCGTGCGACCGGCGCCGGAGACGCCGGACTTGGCGTCGATGATGATGTCATCGCTCGCGATCAGCTTCGCCTTGGCGAGCGGCAGCAGCGCCAACAGCACGGCGGTCGGATAGCAGCCGGGACAGGCCACGAGCCGCGCGCCTCTGATCTTGTCGCGATAATGCTCGGTGAGCCCGTAGACCGCCGCCTTGATCAGCGCTGGCGCGCTATGCGCGTTGGCATACCACTCGGCATAGAGTTCCGGATCGCGCAGCCGGAAATCGGCCGACATGTCGATGATCTTCACGTGCTCCGGCAGCTTGGCGATCTCGGCATGCGCCGTGCCGTGCGGCAGCCCGCCGAAGACGACATCGACGTCGTCCCAATTCACCTCATCCGGGGTGACGAGTTTCGGCGCATCGAGGCTCGCAAGATGCGGAAACACTTGCGCCAGCGGCTGCCCGGCATGGCCCTTGGCGATCAGCGCGGTGAGCTTGATGGCAGGATGCAGGGCGGCAAGCCGGATCATATCGGCGCCGGTGTAGCCGGAGGCGCCGAGCACGGCGGCTCTAATGGTCTTGGTACTGCTTGGCATTGGTAGACTCCAGCAATCCCGCGCGCTCACGCGGGATTAAAGGAATTCGGAGATTGGGGAAAGGCCGGGTGAAGGCCTCGCCACGGCTAGCGCTTCGAGAATTGGAAGCTCTTTCGCGCTTTCGCCCGCCCGTATTTCTTGCGCTCGACCGTGCGCGCGTCGCGGGTCAGGAAGCCACCCTTCTTCAGCACGCCTCGGAGCTCGGGCTCGAAGCGGGTGAGCGCCTTGGAGATGCCATGGCGGACGGCGCCGGCCTGGCCGGAAAGGCCACCGCCGCTGACCGTGCAGATAATGTCGAACTGGCCCTCGCGCTTGGCGGCGACGAGCGGCTGATTGAGGATCATTTGCAGCACCGGCCGGGCGAAATAGACCATCTGGTCCCTGCCATTGATGGTGATCTTGCCGCCGCCGCGCTTGACCCAAACCCGGGCAACGGCGTCCTTGCGCTTACCGGTGGCGTAGGCGCGCCCTTGCGCGTCGACCTTCTTCTCGTAAACGCGGGGCGCGGCTGCGGCCGCATCGCCCTTCAGCGGCGCCAGATCTTCAAGCGTCATGGTCTCGCTCATGGCGTCAGGCGCTCCTTGCATTCTTCGGATTGAGGGCCGCGACGTCGAGCTGCACGGGGCTCTGCGCCTCGTGCGGATGCTCCGGCCCTGCATAAATCCGCAAATTCTTCATCTGTTGGCGGCCGAGGGGACCGCGGGGCACCATGCGCTCGACCGCCTTTTCCAGCACCCGCTCGGGATGCTTGCCGTCGAGGATCTTCGCCGCGGTACGATCCTTGATGCCGCCGGGATAGCCGGTGTGCCAATGATAGACCTTGTCGGCGCGCTTGTTGCCGGTCAGCACGACATTGGCCGCATTGATGACGATGATGTTGTCACCGCAATCCATATGCGGAGTGAAGGTCGGCTTGTGCTTGCCTCTGAGGCGCATGGCGATCAGCGAGGCCAATCTGCCAACCACGAGGCCGTTGGCATCGATGAGAATCCAGGACTTCTCGATGTCCTTGGGCGTGGCGGAAAAGGTCTTCATGGCTCGCGATCTTTGGCTAAGGATCGGCGCTTCTAGCCGGTGACTTGCAGGGCGTCAAGGCGAAACAGACTTTCGAACGAATTCAGCCGGTTAGCAATGCGGTATTATAATACCGTACAAGTTGGGTACGGACCTTGTTTGCGTAGCGTGCAACCAAGCCACGAAAAGAATCTCTGCTATAAGGCGTCGACCTTTCATGTCGAGGCATCACCAGCATGGCCAACATCGCTAGACAGCAAGCGCGCGACGCTCATGTCTTGTTGCGTGAGGACCAGGGTCCGGTCGCAGTGCTGACGCTGAACCGGCCCGAGGCGCGCAATTCGTTGTCCGAGGAACTGATTGGCGCGGTCGCCTCGGTCATCAAGGAGATCGGCGACTCCGACACGCTGCGCGCCATCGTCATCACCGGCGCCGGCACGGCCTTCTCGTCGGGCCATGATCTCAAGGAGCTGACGGCGCATCGCAACGATGCCGACCGTGGCCGCGCCTTCTTCGCCAGGACCATGACGGCGTGTTCGAACATGATGTTGACCATCGTGCGGTCGCCGAAGCCGGTGATCGCCGCGGTGAACGGCATCGCCACCGCGGCCGGCTGCCAGCTGGTCGCGAGCTGCGATCTTGCGGTGGCGAGCCAGGACGCACGCTTCGCCACGCCCGGGGTCAATATCGGCCTGTTCTGCTCCACGCCCATGGTTGCGCTCAGCCGCAATGTCTCGCGCAAGGCGGCCATGGAGATGCTGCTGCTCGGCGAGCTGGTCGGCGCGGAGGACGCGAACTCGCTCGGGCTGGTCAATCGCGTGGTGCCGCCGGATCGCGTGGTCAACGCGGCGGTCGAGCTTGGACGACAGATCGCGGAAAAACCGAAGCGCACGCTGAAGATCGGTAAGGAGGCGTTCTACCGCCAGCTCGATATGCCGCTTGTAGATGCCTATGCCTATGCCTCAGAAGTCATGGTCGAGAACATGCTCGACGCCGAGGCCGAGGAAGGCATCGGCGCCTTCATCGACAAGCGCCAGCCCAATTGGCCGCGTTGAGCGCTTTGCGCAAACGGCTCCCCGCCCCCATTTGACCGCGATAAATCACGACGCCTATAGCGACGCCTATATCCGGGACATCCTGGCGCGGTACCGCACCATTGCCATGGTGGGGGCGAGCCCCAACACCTCGCGGCCGAGCTACTTCGCCATGAAGTATCTCAAGCAGAAGGGCTTCAGCGTGATCCCCGTCAATCCGGGGCAAGCCGGCAAGGAGCTGCTGGGCGAGCTGGTCTACGCTTCGCTCGCCGACATCCAGCGGCCCGTCGACATCGTCGATGTTTTCCGCGCATCTGACGCGGTGCTCGGCGTCACGCGCGAGGCGATCCGCATCGGCGCCAAAGTGGTGTGGATGCAGCTCGGGGTGCGCAACGACGAGGCGGCGCGGCTGGCCGAGGAGGCCGGCCTGCAGGTGGTGATGAATCGCTGCCCCAAGATCGAATATGGGCGTCTCTCCGGCGAGCTTGGCTGGGCAGGCGTCAATTCGCGCATGCTGTCGAGCCGGCGACCGATCCTCGGCGCCAAGGGCGTGCAGCATCGTGTGCTCAAGGCCGCGGGGGATTGATGCGCAGCCTAGCCCTTGCATTCGCAGGCTGCCTTATGCTCGCCATGGCCTCGTTGCATGCCGAGGACGCGGTCAAGATTCCGGAAAGCGAGATCATCCTGGCGATGCAGATGGCGGTGCGCGCGGACGATAAGCATTGGTTCGCGGCGCATCTGCATCTCCCGGTGCGCTATTATGGCAAGACCAATCAGACCATCCGCACGAAGCAATGGTTCTTGGCGCATTATTCGACGGTCATCGGGCCGGAGCTCAAGGCGGCGATTCTCGCACAAGACCCCCAGATGTATCTGAAGAACTATCAGGGACTCATGGTCGGCGAAGGCAGCCGCAATATCTGGCTCGAGGACTTCGGCGATCCGGGTGCGGGGATTCCATCGAGCTACGAGATCATCACCATCAACAATAGCCAGTAGGAGCATCCAGGGAATGAGCGCAGAGAGAACGCCGGGCTTCAACACGCTTGCCATCCATGCCGGCGCGCACCCCGATCCCGCGACCGGTGCGCGCGCCACGCCGATCTATCAGACCACGTCCTTTGTCTTCGACGACGTGGAGCATGCGGCGGCGTTGTTCAATCTGGAGGCGTTCGGCAACATCTATACCCGCATCACCAATCCGACCCAGGCGGTGCTGGAGGAGCGCATGGCGGCGCTCGAAGGCGGCACGGCTGCACTCGCCGTCGCCTCTGGCCACGCCGCGCAAGCGCTGGTGTTCCACACCTTGCTCTCGCCGGGCGACGAATTCGTCGCCGCGCGCCAGCTTTACGGCGGGTCGATCAACCAGTTCACCCATTCCTTCAAGAAGTGCGGTTGGGAGGTGCGCTGGGCCGACACGACCGACCCGGACTCGTTCCGCGCGGCGCTTACGCCGAAGACCAAGGCGATCTTCGTCGAGTCGATCGCCAATCCCGGCGGTATCGTCACCGACCTCGAGAAGGTTGCCGCCGTCGCCAAGGAGGCCGGCGTCCCCTTCATCGTCGACAACACGCTCGCTACGCCCTATTTGCTCCGCCCCAAGGAGTATGGCGCCGACATCGTCGTGCATTCGCTGACCAAATTCCTGGGTGGCCACGGCAACTCGATCGGCGGGGCGATCGTCGATTGCGGCACGTTCGATTGGATCAAGAGCGGGCGCTATCCGACCTTGTCGGAACCGTCGGCGTCCTATCACGGCATCACCCTTGCCGAGACGTTCGGCAATTTTGCCTTCGCCATCGCCTGTCGTGTATTGGGCCTGCGCGATCTCGGGCCGGCGATCTCGCCGTTCAATGCCTTCCTCATCCTGACCGGCATCGAGACCATTCCCTTGCGTATGCAGCGACATTGCGACAACGCGCTTGCGGTCGCCAGCTGGCTTGCCGCCAACGACAAGATCGCCTGGGTCAACTATGCGGGGCTGCCCGGCAATCAGTTCAACGCGCTGGCCAAGCGCTATGTGCCGAAAGGCGCGGGCGCCGTGTTCACCTTCGGGCTCAAGGGCGGCTATGACGCGGGCATCGCCCTGGTCAGCAACGTCAAGCTATTCAGCCATCTCGCCAATATCGGCGACACGCGCAGCCTGATCATCCATCCGGCCTCTACGACACATCGTCAGCTCACGGACGAACAGCGCGTGAAGGCCGGCGCCGGTCCAGAGGTGGTGCGGCTCTCGGTCGGACTGGAAAATGTCGAAGACATCATCGCCGATCTCGATCAGGCGCTGGCCGCGGTCTGAGGCCTGGGCGCCGCATCGAGCACGCGGCGAGAGAGCCAGAAATGATAGAGCGCGGTGGCGAACACGGCGATGGCGCCCGCTTGATGCGCCAGCCCGAGCGGGATCGGCACTTTGAGCAGCAGCGTCCACACGCCGAGCGTCGCTTGCAGCACGCCCAGCAGCGCCAGCGTAAGGGCACTCCCGAGCAGCGGCTGCGGCGCTCGCTTGATGGCGAGCCAACCAAGCTGGGCGAGCGAGGCTAATACCACGGCATAACCGAGCATGCGGTGATCGAACTGCACGGTCAGCGGGTTCTCGAACAGGTTGAGATACCAGGGCGAGGCTTCGCCGAGACCTGAAGGCACGAACGCGCCGTTGATCAGCGGCCAGGTGTTGAAACCCATGCCGGCGTCGAGCCCGGCCACCAGTGCGCCAGCCAGCAACTGCAAGAAGATCAGCGCGAGCACGCAGCCCGCGATCCACGCTGTCCCTCGCGGCGACGGCTCGGCGCGACGGGCCTCCGGTTCGCCGCCGAGACCGAACACGAGCCAGAGTGTGTAGCCGAGTATGAGCAACGCCACGCCGAAATGCGCGGCGAGCCGGTATTGGCTGACGTCGGTGCGATCGATTAGGCCGCTTTTCACCATGTACCAGCCGACCGCCCCCTGAAGTCCGCCGAGCAGGAACAGGCCAGCCAGCTTCGGCAACAGCGGGCGCGGGATGTAGCCCGCGAGCCAGAAAGCGACGAAGGGCACGAAGAAAACGATCCCGATCAGTCGGCCGAGAAAGCGATGCGCCCATTCCCACCAATAGATAGTCTTGAACTCTTCCAGGCTCATGCCGCGCTTGATCTCGGTATATTCGGGGATCTTCTGATAGGCCTCGAAGGCGTGCGTCCAGTCGGCGTCGCTAAGCGGCGGGACCGCGCCGATGATCGGCTGCCATTCGGTGATGGAAAGGCCTGAATCGGTGAGCCGCGTCGCGCCGCCGACCAGGATCATGGCGACGATGAGAGCCGCGATCACGGCGAGCCAGATGCGCAGCGCCCGGATGTGCCGCGCCCACGCGGGGGCGCTCTGCTGCCGTGTGGCGGCGCTGTGGGCTAAGGTCGAGGCCATGCCAGGTCTGATAGCCGGGCTGCACCCAAGACTCAATCTCCAGCGCGCTGCCCCATCGCCGCAGCCGGAGGGATGTGGCCCCCTTCATTGTAGACATGGGTTCTCCTTACCGCGACGCGCATGCGCCCGGAGGTTGAGGGGGTTGGCGCGCCGAACAGCGCAAAGTCCTTTTGGCTCGTGCCTTGCGGCACGCGGGCGCCTTCCGGCGCGCCAATCACGACGGTTGCGGCATCGGGCCCCGCTTTAGTCCGGTCCGTCGCGCATCTGTGCGCCGACCGAGCCTTCAGCCAGCTCCTGGCAGGACCTCCTATTGGGTCCGGGGGGAGCCCCAGTGCCGCCCGAGTGCCTCGTTGCGACGAGACCCGCGGGCGCCGTACCTCGTCCCGCCTCACGACGCCTCGAGAAACGCCCTTAAGTGGACGAGGTGGGTGCAGTCTACGCGAGGTTCGGGGGACGGTGATTATGCGGGCATAACTCACCCACTCTCGTCATCCCGGCGAAAGCCGAGATACAGGCGGCGCCTTGCCCGAGCGCGTGGCTCTGGATACGGGCCTTCGCTGGTATGACCGAATTGAGTTTTCTGTTTGGCAGAAGTAACCGGCGTTATCGATTATGCTCAGTACGATGACCGCCCGCACCCGCAAGCTGATCGGCACCGTCGTGCTTCTGCTTTGCCTCGCCGCCTATGCGACGGCCGCGGCGGTGATCGGCTCCGGCCGCATTGCGCTCGCGCCGCAATGGGTGCAGTTCGCTTTCTTCGTCACGACGGGCTTGGCTTGGGTGATCCCGGCGGGGCTGCTCATCCGCTGGATGCAGCGACCGGACTAGCCGCCTAGGCCGCGTTGACCTTCTGGAAGCGATTCCACAGCGCAAACGGCGCGCCAGAGAGATAGAGCGCGGTATAGGCCAGCGACTGATAGTCGCCGTTCAGCGACACGCGCGGCAGCGCGGTCAGATGGCGGCGATGCGCCGGGAACAGCATGCCCTTGCGCGTGGTCACGGCCGTCTTGAAGCCTGCCTGGCGCGCGAGCGCGAAGTCGCGCGGACCGGCGCTGCCCGGATCGCCATAGGGAAAGGCGAAGTGGACGGGACGAGAGCCAAGTTCCTGCTCGATGCGATCGGCGCCGCCCACCATCTCGTCGAGGGCGCGGGCTGCCGAGAGTTTGGGAATGGCGAAATGGCCCTTGGTGTGGCCGCCGATGGTGACGAGCGGGTCGGCGGCCATGGTCCTGATCTCGTCCCAATCCATCACGGATTTCGCGCAGTCGGCGACAGTGTCGATGTCGTAGCGTTCGGCGAGAGCGCGCACCACACGGCGCTGCGTCGCTTCGTCGATCAGGCGCAACCACCAATAGATTTCCTCATAGGCGCGGGTCTTCTCGGCCGGGGTCGAAGCCGGCAGCCGCCACAGCGCGCCGTTGCGGCAGAGCTCGATTTCATCGGCGCGGGCGAGGATCTCCTCCAGCGTCAGCCACCACAGCTCGCCCGTGCCGTCGGGATAGTCGGTCGGCACATAAAGCGTCAGCGGCAGGTCGCGGCGCTTGAACAGCGGGTAAGCATATTCGAGATTGTCGCGATAGCCGTCGTCGAAGGTGAAGCAGACGAAGCGCCGGTCATCGCCCTCCTTCAAGCGCTGCACGGCTTGGTCGAGGGAGATCACGTCGAGACCCGCCTCTTGCACCTGATCGATCACGGCGTCGAGAAATTGCGGCGCGACTTCGAGAATGCGATTGGGAGCAAAGGCGCGCGGCTCATCCGGCTCGGGCCGCACATGATGCAGCGTGAAAATCACGCCGGTGCCTTGCGTGTAAGGGGCCAGCAGGCGATGCGCGCCAATGTGGTAGAGCCCCGACATGGCCGCCTTCATCATCGCGGCTTTCACCTTGGCCAACGCCGTTCTCCTTTTCCAGTCAGTGTTTCGGTCAGCCGGCGGCGACCCGGCCGAACAAGCGCGAGCGCGGTTGCTTGCCGGTTTGTTCGTAGACCAGGACCGGACAGCCAAGCGCCGCGAAGTCCGCAAGATCGGCCTTGTCGTCCCTCGCGCTGGCGCCGGTCGGCAGAACGACGACGACCAGCGGCAACTCGAATTTGAGCGCGGGCGTAAGCGCGCGCACCGCCTCGCGATCCGCGTGCAGCACGACGCAGTCGTAAGCTTGGGTGAGCGCGTCGAACACGCGGCCGAAGCGGCTGTTCCCGTCGCCCGAGGCGGCGAGTTTCGGATTGCCGGCGGCGATCACCTGCAAGGGCGTCCCGGCGTCGACCCTGAGCACGTCCTCGAAGCCCGCGCGACCGGCGGCGAGATCGTTGAGGCCCGGGGAACGCGGGATCGCGAGTGGGCCGGAGATGGCGGCAGGACCACGCGCGAGGTCGACGAGAACGACTTGCTCCCGTCTTGCGACCAGCGCGCGGGCGATGGCGATGGCTTCGCTCGTCGCATCGACTTTCGGCGCGGCCCCCACGACGAGGAGGGCGCGGGGCGCGCCGCCCTTGCCGGAGGCGATAATGTGGTTGATCACCGCGTCGAGCGATTTGAGCACGGGCCGGGCTTTGTCGGTCTCGTTGTTGGGCTGAGTGGAGCTGCTCTTGCCGACGGAATCGTTGGCGGCCTCCGTGGCGCGGCTCGCCAGCCTCTGATTGAGATAGGCGCGAAGATCGTTGGTGCTGAGTGTGGGCATGGTGTCACCTGGGGTGGGCATGACGGCGGCATTGATCTGTGCGGCGCCGGTTTGTTCTGAGGTCGGTTGCGACGCGCGCAGGCGCTCGATCCAGCCGGGCTGAGTGGTTGGCGCGGGCTTTGTTGGGCCGTCCTCTGCGGAGAGACTGCGGCGCAAGCGGTTGATGAGGCCGGCCGCGGACTGCTCGCTTGGCGAGACATCGAAGGCGTGAACCGGTAGCGGCGAAGCCGTGGGCACGGAGTTCGGCTGGTCGCTTGCCGGCGACGGCGGCGCATCGCTTCTGCGGCGCCCCGGCAAGAAGGACGGACGCTCTGGCCTCGACTCGCCTTGGGCAGAAGCGGGCGAGAAGATGCGCGTTGATGTGCCGCGCGGGCGCTCAGCTTCATCCGCGACTGACGGCTTCCAGATCGCTGGCTCGGTTGCCATGACTGGGGCAGCTTGGCGCGGCGGCGCCACCGGGGCCTCCCCGGCGGGCGTGGGTGACGGGGCGGCTCCGTCGCGGGCCGCTGTGGCGGCGGCCGGTGCGGTCGCGGGCGCGGCCGGTGCGCGGCGCTCTCGCCTGCGCGGCTCGCTCGCGGGGATCGCCCGGCGCGGCAGCGCCGGTGCGCCGATCAGCTCGCGCGCCAGCACATAAGCGAGCGAGAGCAGAGCGGTGGCGACGGCGACAAGCAGGCTGATCGGCCCGCGCTTCGGGAAGGAGGGCAGGATCGAGGCATGCGCGCGGCTGACGATGGCGGCTTGCGCCGGCACCGCGCCCATGTCGTGGCGCGCGCTCGCGTCGCGATAGCGGGCAAGATAGGATTCGAGAAGATCGCGCTCCGCCTTAGCCTCGCGCTCGAGCGCGCGGAGCTTGATCTCGGCCTCGCTCAAGCCCGAGGCCTGCGTCTTCACCTCGTTGAGACTGCCGCGGAGCGATGCCTCGCGCGCGCTCGCCACCTCGGCCTCGTTCTCGAGGCTCTTGACGATCTTGGCCGCCTCGTCGCGAATCTGGGTCCTGACATCGGCAAGCTCGGAATTGAGCTGCTTGATGCGCGGATGCGACGGCAGCAACGTCGCCGACAGCTCGGCCAGTTGGCGCTGCACTTGGACGCGCTGGTCGATGAGCCGCCCGATCAGCTCGGATTTCAACACTTCCGGCGTCGCGTCGATGTCGCCGCCGTCCGCCAGCATCTTGTTGATGAGGCGGGCGCGGGCTTCGGCCTCGGATTGCTGGGCCTTGGCGAGAATGACCTGGCTGTTCAGCTCGGAGAGCTGCTGGGCGTTGAGGGTGACATTATTGGTGCCGGCAAACAGGCCTTGGCTCGCCTTGAACTGCTCGACGGCGGCTTCCGCCTCGGCCACCTTGGGACGCAACACCTCGATCTGGGCGTTGAGCCAGGCGGTCGCGTCCTTGGTTTGCTCCAGCGCCGCCTTGCGCTGCCAGGCGATATAGACCGCTGCGAGTTTGTTGGCGATTTGCGCCGCGAGGCCGGAATCGCCGGAGGTATAGTCGATGGCGATCACGCTCGACTTGGCGAGCGGGTACGCCGAGAGATGTTCGGCGAAGGTATTGGCGGCCTTTTCCTCTTCGGAGCGCGCCGACCCGCCGAGACCGATGCGGCGCACGAGACGGCCGATCGGGCCGGTGCCGCCGTCCTGGGCGAAGGCTTCGTTGTTGGTGAGATCGAGTGCCTTGATCACCTCGACCGCGAGATCGCGCGACGTGATCACCTGCACTTGACTCTGCACGGCCTGCTCGTCGAGCACGGGTTGCTGGGAACTGCGACCCTCGTCTTCGGCGGGTCGGGTGAAGGTGGATTCGTCGTTCTGAATGAGCACCCGCGCTTCGGAGGTGTAGAGCGGCCGCATCATCGACAGCACGATGAAAGTCACGACCCCTGCGCAGACGGCGAGTCCGAGAATCCAGCCCTTGGCGCGCCACAGCGCGCGCCCAAGCGCTCGGATGTCGATGTCCTCTGTGACGGGAGGATCCTGGTCAGACTTCGTCAAGCCACCGAACTCCAAAAGCGGGCTCTGTCATTAGACCGACAGCTCGTAACCAAATGCTTAAACCGCGGCCCGCTTCGAAACGGTTGCTCAGCTTTCATTAACCACGCGGGGCCTAGAACGGAGCATGCGAAGTGGGAAACGAGTCCGGCCCGCGCGATTTGCGCTTCTGGCGCTGGCCGTGATTGCGGCAGCGCTCCAGGGCTGCAACAGGAGCGCGATCCCAGGGCTAACGACGCCGGATTACGCGCTGGCGACGCCCGCACCCTTGCCGCCGCCCGGCGCTCCGCTGCCCCTGATCCCCGCCAATGCCGGTCCGCCGGGCGCGCCCGCCAATCCTTACGGCAGCTATCGGCTCGATGCGGGCGACCGCGTGCGCGTCATCGTGTTCGGCCAGGACAATCTCTCGCGCGTCTACGGCATCGATTTCGAACGGCTCGATCTCGATGCCGCTGGTCGGACAGCTACGCGCGCGTGGGCTGACCCCCTACCAGCTCTCGCTCGATATCGCCGCCGAGCTCAGGCGCAAATACATCAAAGACCCGAAAGTCAGCGTCGAGGTCGAGACCTATCGGCCGTTCTTCATCCTCGGCCAGGTCAACAAGCCGGGCGGCTACCCCTATGTCAACGGCATGACAGCGGAAGCGGCCGTGGCCATCGCTGAAGGCTATACCGACCGAGCCAAGCAGCGCATGGTTCGCCTCACTCGCAGATTTGGCGGCGTGAACAGCACCGTCATGGTGCCCACCGACTATCCGGTGCAACCTGGCGACACTATTTACGTTCTCGAACGCTTCTTCTAAAGCTCACATAAGAGCCCATCAGAGGTTCTGGAACGCGGGGTCCAGTGAGCTCCACGCTACGTATTCTGCATTGCCTGCGCGCGCCTGTCGGAGGCCTGTTCCGCCATGTCCACGATCTGGCGCTGGGGCAGGCACAGCTCGGGGCCGAAGTCGGCATCGTTTGCGATATGCGCACCGAGGGCGATTCCGTCGCGCTCGGTCGCCTCGCCGACAATTGCGTGCTTGGCCTTACCCGCATTCCCATGTCGCGCCAGCTCGGCTTCGGCGATTGGCGGGCCACCGGCAAAGTCGCGCGGCTCGCCCGCAAGCTCGAGGTCGACGTGCTGCACGGCCACGGCGCCAAGGGCGGCGCCTATGCGCGGCTGGCGGCGCGGCGGCTGAAGCGCAAAGGCTCCAGGGTCAAGGCGATCTACACACCGCATGGCGGCAGCCTGCATTTTTCTCCGTCGAGTCCGCTTGGCCGGCTTTACATCATGGCGGAACGGCGGCTGTTGCCTTTGACCGACGGACTTCTGTGCGAAAGCATGTTTGCCGCCAACCGTTTTGTCGAGCTGGTCGGCGAGCCGCAATGTCCTGGGCGCGTCGTGCCGCATGGGCTTTATCGCCACGAATTCTATGAGCCGATGCTGGCCGACGACGCGGTCGACTTCGTGTTCGTCGGCGAGCTCAGATATCTGAAAGGCGTCGACGTGCTGCTGGAGGCGCTCGCCGCGCATCAGGCGGTGTTTCCCGGCCGTGCGCTGATCGTCGGCAGCGGGCCCGACGAGGCGAAGTTGAAGCGCCTCGCCCGCCGGCTCAAGCTGAATGACAGAGTCGCGTTCTCAGGGGCGCAATCCGCGCGGAGCGCTTTCGCGCGCGCCAGGTGCATCGTCGTGCCCTCGCGCGCGGAATCGTTTCCCTACATCGTGCTCGAGGCCGCCGCGGCGCAGATGCCGCTGATCGCCACCAATGTCGGCGGCATCCCCGAGATCGTGGCCGGCGTGGACATGCCGCTGATCCCGCCCGGAGACGTGCCCGCCCTCGCCGGTCAGCTGCGCGCCTTTCTCGCCGGCCCCAAGCCTTTCCTCGAGCGCGCGGCGGCGTTGCAGAAGATCATCGCCGAACGCTTCACCGTCGAGAACATGACGCACGAGATCATCAACTTCTACATCTCCGACGTCGGCGCCGGCGTCTCCTAGGCCGGCTCACCGGCTGAAGCACGGTCGCTTCTGGCTCAGCTTCAGCACGGCGGCGACGCATCGCCTGCGGCTGAAGCTGATCACCTACATCGTGCTCGCCGGCGTGTTCGTTGTGGGTCTGTTCGCCGCGGCGCAGTCCGTGCCGCAGATTGCCGAGGTGATGGGCACGCGCGCCACGCTCGAGCAGCCCTACGATGTCGGTCCCAACGGCCGGTTCGGTGGCCAGATCAAGGCTCTCGACCTGATCCTGACGCACCCGTTGGGGATCGGCGCGCTCGAGTTCGCCCGCGTCTACCACGACGAGGATGCGCATGAGGTCTATCTCAGCATGTTCCTCAATGCCGGTTGGATCGGCGGCACGCTTTATCTCGCCGTGGTTCTGCTCACGCTTGGCCTAGGCTTCCGCCAAGTCGTGTACGAGCGCGGCGGCAACGGGCACAGTGCCGTTCTCGTGGCCGCTTTCATCGGCATGGCGTTCGAGGGCGTGGTGATCGACACCGACCACTGGCGCCATTTCTACCTGCTGATGGCGATGATCTGGGGCATGGCGCTGGCAGCGCCCGATCGACGGTAGATCGCTTCGCGAGCCAGCTAACAACCGGCGCCGGTGCGACCCTAGAGCTTGCTTGATCTTCAGCCCTTTCGCTCAATGCTCGCGGCAAGCGGCGGTTGTGTCGAAGAATTGGTTGTGGGAGCGACCTGTGGATATCGTGGATAGGAAGCGGGGAATTATTTGCTTTACTTGCCAAGTATTCTTGGCCGGATCAGCGTCAGACCTGTTGATAAGTAGTGGGATTCACCACGAGTAGGGCATTGGGGGGAGATAGCGATTTATGTCTGACAATGAGGATCGAGGTTCCGAGCCGAACTCCGGCTACATCGGCGAAGGCGTGGTCTTTAAGGGCTCTATTTCAGCTCCCGACATGATCGTGGTGGATGGCACTGTCGAGGGAGATATCTCCGCGCGGACCGTCAAGATCGGCGTGTCCGGCATCGTCAAGGGCAGCCTTGTGGCGGTCGATGCGGACATTCAGGGCAGGCTCAGCGACAAGGTCGAGGTGAAGCAATTTCTCCTCGTGCGTGCCACCGGCCGGATTGAGGGTGAGGTCGCTTGCGGGGACGTGCAGATCGAGAAGGGTGCTGTGCTGGCGGCCAGTGTCACGTCGATCCATGCGGAAAGCGATGAGCAGGCGGCTACTGACGGACAGGCGGTGGCTGATGCACCACCGGCGCCGTCCATAGTCTCGACTTTGGCCACACGACCGGCCAAGCCAGAGACACCGGCATCCGGTGTGACCCGGATGAAGCTCACGGCCGCTGAATAGGCTTCCCCGGTTGAGGTAATGCGCGCGCAATCGCTCGGCGCGCGGAACCTCAGCCCTCCCCGGCTGCCATTGCTGCCGACACCGGAACTGACCAAGCCTTCGGCCGCCGTAGGCTGCGGATTTACACCGGCCCCCGCAGGCATATACTTGCGCCTACGGGGAAAAGTCGGTGCCACCACCAACCGAGTACAGGCCAGATATCGACGGCTTACGCGCGATCGCGGTGCTCGCGGTGGTGTTTTTTCATGCTGGGTTCGCGGGGTTTGCGGGAGGCTTCGTCGGCGTCGACGTCTTCTTCGTGATCTCCGGATTTTTGATCACCAAGCTGATCGTTGATGATCCTCGCTTTTCGCTATTGGCGTTTTACCAGCGCCGCGCGCGCCGCATCTTGCCCGCGCTGGCAGTGGTTGTGCTCGCAACGTCGGTTGCCGCCTACATTTTTTTCATGCCCGAGGAGTTCCTTGCTTTCAGCAAGAGCGTCGTGGCGACCACGCTTTTCTCGTCGAATATCCTCTTCTGGCACGAGACGGGCTATTTCGACGCGCCTCGCGATCTCAAGCCGTTGCTTCACACCTGGTCGCTTGCCGTCGAGGAGCAATTCTATTTTGTCTATCCGCTGCTGCTGATCTTTTGCCGACGCGTATTGCGGTCGCGCTGGATCGCCCTGCTCCTCCCACTCTGCCTGATATCGCTTTGGGCTAGCGCGCATGCTGTGTCCTCACGCGAGGAGGAAGCGGCGTTCTACCTCGCGCCATTCCGGGCGTGGGAGTTCTTGCTCGGCACGCTCTTGGCGGTGGGCGCCGTTCCTCAACTTGGACATCGCGTCGCGCGTGAACTGCTCGCCGCGTTGGGCCTCGCCCTCATCGTGTGGAGCGTCGTCACCTACTCGGAAGCGCTGCCCTTCCCGGGACTGAACGCCTTGGCTCCGTGCGTCGGTGCGGCCCTCTTGATATGGCTCGGCGGCGAGCAGGAGACGATCGTCGGCCGCGTCTTGTCGACCCCTCCGCTCGTTTTCATCGGCTTGCTGTCCTATTCGATCTATCTGTGGCATTGGCCGCTGTTCGTCTTCGCACACTACATTCTCATGCAAGACCTCGCATGGTCGGCCAAGGTGGCCCTGGTGCTTGCCACCTTCCCGCTCTCCTATCTGTCCTGGCGCTATGTGGAGTTGCCGGTCCGGCGCGGCTCTTATTGGAGGGGATGGCGTATCATTATTGCTGGCGCCTCAGCCACGGCGGCGAGTCTCGGCCTGGGCTACGCAGCGATCGCCACCGGCGGATTACCCGGGCGGATCGACCCCGAGATCCTGGCGCTGAAAGCCCACCGGCCCGAAGCCGACAACAGGAACGAGTGTCACAACGCGAGCGAAGTGCGCGTGAATGTCAGCGATCTCTGCGTTAGGGGCGCGACAAGCGCAGCGCCAAGTTTTGTCCTGGTCGGCGACAGCCATGCGTATGCGATCAGCGCGGGGGTCTTCGCTGCGGCGGCCCGGGCTGGACTTTCCGGCTATCAGTTTACGGCCAACTCCTTTCGTCCACTTCCCGGCGTAGAGGCTGAAAAACGCGGGGGAGACGAGCTCACGGCCGGGTTCATTGAATTTCTTCGAGAGCACCCGGCGCTGCGAACCGTCGTTTTGGCCGGCTATTGGGAATGGCAAGCGACGGGCCGAAGCTACCGCAAGAAGCCGCGCATCTACCCTGATGATGACTATGATGGTTCAGGGTTGGCGTACAACAAGGTGAGTTTTCAGCATGGCTTGCAGCGACTTATTGATGCTTTTCCAGACCGGCGCTTCATCATCGTGGAAGATATCCCAGTCGGCCTGGAATTCCGCCACGCGCTCCGCGCGATGCATATTCAGAACGTGCTCGGACGAGGGATGGTGCGGCCTGAGCTGATGGACATCGGCATGCCCCGCCAGAAATATGAGCGCCAGCTTGCCTCTTACCGTCCGATCCTCGCCGCCGTCGCACGTGCTCCGAACGTCTCGATCGTGCCGCTAATCGATCAGCTGTGCGATGGCCAGCTCTGTAGCGGCACGCGCAAGGGCGTTCTGCTATTTCGTGACGGGGACCACCTTTCGAGGGAGGGGGCATTGTCGCTGACGGATATTTTTTTCCGCGCATTCACTCAGCGTGTCGAAGCCAAACGACACGGACCGTGATTGACGCGCCGACAAGCCCCGCCACACGCTGCACACAAATCGAACGCCGCCGCTCGGCGGAGGCGGTCACCCGCGCGTGGGGAGACTAAGCCGCGAGATCGGATTCGCCGCGTAGGTCGAGACGGTCGCGGATCTTGTCGGCGACCTTGCGTCTATCGATCCAAGGTGAAATCGCGCTTCTCAGCCTCGAGGCCAATTCAGACTTTCTGCCGCCGAACCAAATTGGAGCAAACGGTTTCATTTGTTCCCCGATCCTCGACTCGGTCGGCGCCCCTTCTGCGAAAATCACCTGATGATCCTCGAGCTCGAGGTGGAAGTAGGTCAGCCTGTCTTGTTCGCCTCTGGAGCACCGCACAATCGATCGATCGTTGACCAGACCGCCAACGCAAACGAGCACCCCATCGAGGTAGAGAGCGTGTGCCGGCGTCAAATATAGGTCGCGGTGAGGGACATTCGGCGCCAGCGCGGAGCGGCAGAGCTTGATGGGTGCTACGTCGTCCGGCCAATCTTGATGAGGTTTGCGCTCGGCGGTCCAGCTGATGACTTGCTTAATCGCCCGCAGCTCCCCGGAGACAGTCGAGACTAAATCCCCTACCCCAAGGTTTTCGATTGCCGCCTCGCCCACATCGGTAAGGATCTTTGTCCCGCGCAGGAAACATCCGCTGGTGGTGGTTCCAGTGTGCGTGCTCCCGGTCCCTCCGCTCGGGTCGTAGCTCACGCCGCCGGCACGTGCGGCCTTCGTCGCTCCAAGGGTCGCGGCGATGGCCGTCGAGGCAAGGATGCCCGCCATGGCGATCACATTGCGGCGTGTCCGCCGATTGTCGGGTGCTTCTGGCGTGGGTGCATGCATATCGGGCTCCAGGCGTTACAGGGCTGCGGCCCATGCACGTTAGCCGCTGGGAGCTATCGCGCCATACCTCCTCCAGGTTACCCCCATTGCGTACCCAGTTCGCGGACCGAACCGAATGAACAGGATTGTGGAGTTGGTGGTGAATTGCTGGCAGTTGCTCGGCGCGCGAGAAAATGGTCGGAGCGGGGAGATTTGAACTCCCGACCCCCGGTCCCCCAGACCGGTGCGCTAACCGAGCTGCGCTACGCTCCGAAGCCTATTGCAGGGCTGTCCTGGATATACACGGTCAGGCTGTCGAAACAAGCCATCACCGGCCGGCAAAGGTCTATTCGCCAGCCAGGGTGAGCACTCGGGTGCAGGCGGCAAGCTCCTCGATCAGGGTGCTGAGCGTTTTCGCATCGAGCTTCGCCGGGCGCGCGTCCGGCTCGCGGCCGAGTGTGTGCCCGCCGCTTTGCGCCGCCTCGGCGGCGATATCGGGAATTTCGTGCGCCGGCATCGCGTCGTCTTGCTCGTCGTCCTCGGCCATGGACCGATAATCCATGACGAAACGCGGCCCGTGCTCGCGCAGAATCTTCTGTACGCCTCTGATGGTGTAGCCATCGCTGTAGAGCAGGAAGCGGATACCGCGGAGAAGCTGCACGTCCTCCGGCCGGTAATAACGCCGGCCGCCGCCGCGCTTCATGGGCTTCAGCTGGGCAAATTTGGCTTCCCAGAAGCGCAGTACGTGCTTCGGGACTTCAAGCTCGTCAGCAACCTCGCTGATGGTGCGAAACGCCTCTGGCGCCTTGTCCAACGCCGTCCTCCTCACTCGCGTCAAACCGCCTGCGACTTATTCGGCCGCTTTTCTCCGCGAGAGCGCATCGTTGATACGTTGTTTCATGATGTTGCTAGCGCGAAACACCAGCACGCGCCGCGGCGTGATGGGAACTTCCTGACCGGTCTTTGGATTGCGGCCGATACGTTGGCCCTTATCGCGAATGCCGAACGAGCCGAACGACGACAACTTAACCGTGTCGCCGCGCTCGAGACTCGCCACGATCTCGCGCAGCACCAGTTCGACGATCTCAGCGGACTCGTTCCGCGGCAGACCGACCTTCTGAAACACTGCTTCCGCCAGATCGGCGCGCGTAAGTGTCTTCCCGCTCATATGCCTACGCTCCCCCAGTCGCGGGACTAATCAAGATGCTAATCGAGCGAGTGCGAGGCGGTCAATCTGTCCCGCGATCAAATTCCTGATATTGCACCCTTTTCCATCAAGGTGTGACTTTCGCGCGGCACTGGCTCGGCTCTACCAGCGTATCAGCACCGCCCCCCAGGTAAAGCCCCCACCCATCGCCTCGAGCAGTACCAGGTCGCCGGTTTTGATGCGTCCGTCGGCCCGCGCGGCGCTCAAAGCCAAGGGTATTGAGGCGGCAGATGTATTGGCATGTTTATCCAATGTAATAACAATGCGGTCTTTGTTTAGTCCGAGCTTCTTTGCAGCACCGTCCAGGATACGCTTATTGGCTTGGTGGGGTACGAACCAGTCGATATCGGAAGCTTTAAACCCAGCCTGGTCCAAGGTTATACCGATGACTTCGCTAATCTTTGTCACCGCATGGCGGAACACCTCGGGGCCATCCATGCGGAGATGGCCGACCGTGCCGGTGGATGACGGTCCGCCGTCGACATAGAGCTTGTCCCGGTAGCGGCCGTCGGATCTGAGGCAGCTGGCGAGAATGCCTCGATCGGTCATGGCGCCATTCAGCTTCTGAGCTTCGACCACCACGGCCCCGGCCCCATCGCCGAATAGCACGCAGGTCGAGCGATCCTCCCAGTCGAGAATGCGGGAGAACGCTTCGGCGCCGATAACGAGAGCCCGCTTGAACATGCCGCTCTTCAGATAGTTGTCGGCCGTGGTCAGGGCGAACACGAAGCCCGAGCACACCGCTTGCACGTCGAAGGCCGCGCCATGGGTAATGCCAAGCTCGGCCTGGATGGTTACGGCGGTGGCGGGAAAGGTCTGATCGGGGGTCGAGGTAGCCAGGATGATGAGATCGATGTCTTCGGGTGCGAGCCCCGCATCGTCGAGTGCGGCGCGTGCGGCGATCGCGCCCATCGCCGAGGTGAGCTCGCCCTCGGCGGCGATCCGCCGTTCCTTGATCCCGGTGCGCTCGGTGATCCACGTATCGGAAGTATCAACCAGCTTGGCGAGGTCCGAATTGGTCATCACCCGCGCGGGCAGATAGCCGCCAACTCCCTTGATGACCGACCTCACCAGATTCAACGTCGCCACTCCCACGCCTTACGCGGCGCCTTCGAGTTCCAACTTGGTGTGAAAGCCCGCAACGTCGCTGGCCAGGCGCTTCACCACACCGTTCGATGCCATGTCATAGGCGAGATCGATCGCGCTCGCGAAGCCGGTCGCGTCGGTTCCACCATGACTTTTGACGACGATGCCGTTAAGCCCAAGAAAGATGCCGCCGTTCAATTGGCGCGGATCCATCTTTTCCTTGAGCGCACGGAACGCGCCCTGCGCCAGGATGGCGCCAAGGCGAGCGAGCAGCGACCGCCCCATCGCGGCCCGCAAATACTCGCCGATTTGCTTAGCGGTTCCTTCCGCGGTCTTCAAGGCGATGTTGCCGGTGAAGCCGTCGGTGACGACGACGTCGACCACGCCCTTCCCCACGTCGTCGCCCTCGACGAAGCCGTGATAGCGAATGGGTAGCGGCGACTCTTTCAAAACGGCGGCCGCCTTTCTGATCTCCTCGACGCCCTTCACCTCCTCGACGCCGATATTGAGCAGGCCGACCGACGGCTTGTCGACGCCGAACAGGGCGCGCGCCATGCCCGCGCCCATCAGCGCGAACTCGACCAGCTGCCGAGAATCCGCGCCGACATTCGCGCCCACGTCGAGCACGATGCATTCGCTCTCGATGGTCGGCCAGATCGCGGCGATGGCCGGGCGGTCGACGCCTTCGAGCGTCTTCAGGCAAAACTTGGCCATGACCATCAGCGCGCCGGTATTGCCGGCCGACACCGCTGCAGCGGCGCGTCCATCCTTGACCGCTTCCAGCGCCAGCCACATGCTCGAGTGATAGCGGCCCTTGCGCAGCGCCTGGCTCGGCTTCGCGTCCATGGCGATCGCCACATCGGTGTGGAGCAGCTCAGCCTTGGCGGCCAGCGCCGGATGGGCGCTCATTTCCGCCTCGATGCTGGCTCTGTCGCCGACCAGCAGGAAACGCATGTCGGGATGGCGCACCAGCGCAATCGCGGCAGCCGGAATGACCACGCTTGGTCCGTGGTCCCCGCCCATGGCGTCGAGCGCTATGGTGACTGGAGAACCCATAGTTTGTGCCGATCAGGAAAGACGTTACCCCTGCCGCGGCCCGGCCGCGGCAACCCCCGGAAATGGAACCCGAATAGACTGAAAAAGGCCGCCAGTGACAACCGGATTTTGCCGCTAGGCTTCCCGCTCGCCCCGCTTCAGTGCCGCAAGGGCCGCAAATGGCCCGCTCTGGGCTTCTTGGGCCTGATTGGGCTCACCTTGCGACCAATCGAAGCTCGCCCCTTCCCGCTTGGGATAAGGATCGAGCGCCGTGGCAAGCGTCTCATACGCCACCGCCCCGAGATCGATCCGCCCACAAACGATCGGCTCCGGTCCGTCGAGCATCACCACGCTGCCAGGCAGTTCGGCGCTACTCTCCGCGGTCTGCAACAGCGCCTCGGGCCAAAACTCGACCCCAAGCGGCACATCGACCCGGGCATCCACGGGCTCGAGCGAGACGACGCATGTTTGCGTGACGTCTGCCTTGAGATGCCCAGCCAGACGCAAGCGGCCGCTGCCGCCATGCGTGAAGCGATAATCGAAGGTCAGTTCTTCCAGCCGCGCCAGATCCAGCAGGGCGGCAATGGCGTCCATCTCCGCTCTCGTGGCGACAATCTTGCCGCTCGCGCCGTCGTCGATCTCATCAACCTTGAAGATGCGCGACAGGGGCGCGGGTTCAACCTCGCTCGTCATCTCAACTCGTCTCCCAGCTTCACTCCGGGGATGGCGTCCGGAAATCTCACCTCGCCCACCCGCAGCGCGGCAAAGTCTTGCGTCCGCAACAGGCTCAAGGTGTCCGTTAGATAGTGTGCCAGGCGCCCAGCGACAGCCCCAGAGGCCCCTGCTTGGAGCGCCAAGGCCTCAGCGATGACGGCGGCTAGGGCCGCCTCGCCTTCTGCCAGGGCTTGCGCGTAGGCGTGCAGCAAGGCCCCGCTCGAGGCGGCCAGCGCCCTCACCTTTTTTGGGATGCTGAGATCGCCGATGCCGATTTCGCGCAGCACCGTTTCCATATCCGCGCCGAAGCGGTCGACGAGATCCTGGGTCAGGCGATCGGCCGCAACCCCCTCGGCTCTGAGCCGCTGCAACACGGCAAACAGCTGGAGCGACAGCACGACGAAACGCCCTTGCAGCGTATCAGGCACCCCAACGCCTTGATAAAAAACCGGAAGCCGTGCCTGCGCCACAATCGAGCCATAGAGTTTGGCTGCGCTCGTATCGTCGCGGCGCCAGGCGCTGAGGAAAGGGAAAGGGTTCAAAGGACGGCCTTTTTGGTCTAGCCTTTTGCCACGTTCAACCCTGTTAAGGCGCGGGACTCGCGGTTCCGATTACGGGGTATTTCGAGGGGATATCCGATTTTGCGCATGCTCAAGCCGGTCATTGCCGCACGGCGGTCTCTTGCCGCACTGATGCTTGGTGCTGCCCTACTCTCAGGGTGCGGCGGCCAAATCGACCGGCATGGGCATGTGTTCATCGACGTCGACCTCAACCAAGTTCAGCCCGGCATGACCAAGGAACAGGTCGCGACCGTGCTCGGCTCGCCGGACACGACCAGCACGATCGGCGGCGATGCCTATTATTACATCGCCACCACGACCAAAACGGTGGCCTTCCTCAAGCCGAAAGAGATCGACCGGCAGGTGGTCGCGGTCTATTTCGACAGAGGCCAGGCCGTCCAGGAGGTCGCCCATTACGGCCTGAAAGACGGCATCGTCGTCAATTACTACAAGGGCGAGACGCCGGCTCGCGGCAAGGATATCAGCGTGCTGGAGCAAATCTTCGGCAATCTCGCCAATCGCGGCAAGCTCAAAGGAAGTCCGGCGGTTCAACCCGGCAGCGGCATCCCCGGCATCTAGTCCCTCGACCTTTTCGCGATCTTATTGGTGGGCGAGCACCGCCAGCAACAGCAACGCGACAATATTGGTGATCTTGATCATCGGATTGACGGCCGGTCCCGCCGTATCCTTGTAGGGATCGCCGACCGTATCGCCGGTCACCGCCGCCTTGTGTGCGTCCGAGCCCTTGCCGCCGTAATGGCCGTCCTCGATGTATTTCTTGGCATTGTCCCAGGCGCCTCCGCCCGCCGTCATCGAGATGGCGACGAACAGGCCGGTGACGATGACGCCGAGCAGCATGGCGCCGAGCGCCGAGAAGGCCGCGCTCTTGCCGGCGATCCGATCGATGATGAAGTAGAAGGCGACCGGCGACAGCACCGGCAGCAGCGAGGGAACGATCATTTCCTTGATCGCCGCGCGGGTCAGGAGATCGACCGCGCGCTTATAGTCGGGGCGCTCGGTACCCTTCATGATGCCGGGCTTCTCCTTGAACTGGCGACGCACCTCCTCGACGATCGACGAGGCCGCGCGGCCCACCGCCGTCATGGCGATGCCGCCGAACAGATAAGGCAGCAATCCTCCCAGGAAGAGTCCCACCACCACGTAGGGGTTTGACAGCGAGAAGGTGGGATCGACGCCGCTGAAATAGGGAAACTTGTCGGCATTGGCGGAGAAGAATTTCAGGTCCTCGGTATAGGCGGCGAACAGGACCAGCGCGCCGAGTCCCGCCGAGCCGATGGCATAGCCTTTGGTCACGGCTTTGGTGGTGTTGCCTACCGCGTCGAGCGCGTCGGTCGTCTTGCGGATATCCTTGGGTAGACCCGCCATCTCGGCGATGCCACCGGCATTGTCGGTGACCGGACCGAACGCATCGAGCGCAACGATCATGCCGGCCAGCGCCAGCATGGTGGTGACGGCGATGGCGATGCCGAACAGACCGGCAAGTCCGTAGGCGGTGATGATGGCCCCCATGATGACCAATGCGGGAAGCGCCGTCGAACTCAAGCGAGATCGCCAGGCCCTGGATCACGTTGGTGCCGTGGCCGGTGACGGAGGCCTTGGCGATCGACTGCACCGGGCGGAAGTTCGTGCCGGTGTAATACTCGGTGATCACCACGATCAGCGCCGTGACGACGAGGCCAACGGCGCCGCAATAGAACAGCGATTTGCCGGTGAAGCTCACCTCGCCCACCTTCATCGCGGTGTCCATGCCGACCAGCCACGCGGTCAAAGGCCAAAGCAGGATGAGCGAGAGCACCCCGGTTGCCAGCACGCCTTTATAGAGCGCGCCCATGATCGACTGGCTCTTGCCGAGCCGCACGAAATAGGTGCCGATGATCGAGGTGATGACGCAGATGGCGCCGATGGCGAGGGGATAGAGCATCATCTGCATGACGCGGTCGCCGCCGGCAAAATAGATCGAGGCCAGCACCATGGTGGCCACCACGGTCACCACATAGGTCTCGAACAGATCGGCCGCCATGCCGGCGCAGTCGCCGACATTGTCGCCGACATTGTCGGCGATGGTGGCGGGATTGCGGGGATCGTCCTCGGGAATGCCGGCCTCGACCTTGCCAACCAGATCGCCGCCGACATCGGCGCCCTTGGTGAAGATGCCGCCGCCGAGACGGGCGAAGATGGAGATCAGCGAGGCGCCGAAGCCGAGCGAGACCAGTGCATCGACCACGTCGCGTGAGGCCGGGCTATAGCCGACGAACTGCGTGAGAATGAGGAAATAGACCGAGACGCCGAGCAGAGCGAGACCGGCGACGAGCAGACCGGTGATGGCGCCGGCGCGGAAGGCGAGGCTCAAGCCCTCGGCCAAGCTCTTGGTGGCGGCTTGCGCGGTCCTGACATTGGCGCGGACGGAGACGTTCATGCCGATATAGCCGGCTACCCCCGACAGCACCGCGCCGATGGCGAAGCCGATCGCCTGCGGAATGCCGAGCAGATAGGCAAGGATCAAGAAGATGACGACGCCGACAACGGCGATCGTGGTGTATTGGCGGGCGAGATAAGCTTGGGCGCCCTCCTGAATGGCGGCGGCGATCTCCTGCATGCGCGGCGTGCCGGGGTCGGCGGCGAGAACGGCTCGTGTGGTCGCGACGCCATAGGCGATCGAGAGCGCTCCGCAAGCGATGATCACATAAAGAACCCAGGTCATGTCGGCTGCCTCTCAAGCATTCGATTGGGATGGGCGGAGACATAAGGCCGCCAGAGCGAGGCACGAGAATCATGCCCCCCGGCCTGAAGCCCCCGAGGAAAGATGCGCGCGGAAAATGCCAAAGTTACAGGGCGGACGCAACAGAGCGTCCAAGTTTCAGGCACTTTTCGTTAAGTCATTGATATGACGTTAGAAATGAGAGAAGCCCAAGCGCTCCAGCGCGAGCGTCTGGCCGTCCGGACCCACGACCCTCACCGCGCCGGCATCTCCCTCGATACGGCCGATCATGGTCAGAGTCGCGCCTTTTGCCGCCGCCTCGGCCTCGAAGCCCGCGGCGCTCGCCTCGGGCACAGCCGCCACGATCTCGTAGTCGTCGCCCGCGCCGAGCAGGGTTTTGAGCAGCTTCGGCTCACGCTGCAACGCTTTTTGTGCCGCGGAGGAGAATGGCACGCGCACGGTCTCGATCGTTGCGCCGACATGCGAGACCTGCACGAGTTTTTCAACATCGGCGACCAGCCCGTCCGACACATCGATCGCGGCTTGGGCGAAGTTGCGCATGAGGAGAGCGAGAGTGCTGCGCGGCTCAGGCCGGCGGTAGCGGCCGATGAGAAAGTCGGTATCCTCCACCGACAGATCCCATGCAGCCGCGAGCCCGGGATCTTGCAACAGGCGAAGGCCAAGGCAGGCGTCGCCGATGCTGCCGCTGACATAGAGCCGGTCGCCCGGCTTGGCGCCAAGCCTGAGCACGGCATGGCCTTGCGGCACCAGCCCGAGCGCGGTGATGGTGATGGTAAGCGGTCCCGGGGTGCGCGTGGTGTCGCCGCCGACCAGGCAAATTCCAGCTTGCTCTTGCAGCTGGCGCAGGCCAGAGGCGAAGGCCTCGAGCCAGGCCGCAGCGGGCTCGTCGGGAAGCGCCAGCGCCAGGAGATAGACGTAAGGCTTGGCCCCCTTGGCGGCGAGGTCGGACAGGTTCACCGCGAGCGCTTTGTGCGCGATGGTCTCGGGAGGGTCGCCGGGCAGGAAATGCACGCCGGCAACGATGGTGTCGCAGGAGATGACGATCTCCCGGCTCTCGGGCGGCCTGAGCACGGCGGCATCGTCGCGCAAGGCAAGCGCCGCGGCGTCGCTGGCCAGCGGGGCGAAATAGCGGGCGATCAGCTCGAACTCGCCAAGATGTGCTCCCTCGATGTGTCCCGGGCCCTTAATCATCGCGCGCACCGCCGGCAGCGAACTCCTTCGGCCGGGCTTTCCGCGCAATGCCGTCAAGGATGCCGTTCACCACCTTGGGCTCGTCCTCGGCGAAGAAGGCATGCGCGATGTCGACGAATTCCGAGATGGTCACCCGGGCGGGAACATCGCTGCGCTGCAGGATCTCATAGGCCCCGGCACGCAGGATGGCGCGCAAGATGGAGTCGACGCGGGTCAGCCGCCAGCCCTCGGCAAGCTGCTTGTCGATCAGCGGATCGATCTTGAGCTGCTCGCGCACCACGCCATTGACGAGGTCGCGGAAGAAGGCGGCTTCGGCGTCGGCATATTGGCAGCCTTCGATCTCCTGGCCGAGCCGATGCGTCTCGAACTCGGCGATGACCTCGTTGAGGTCGATGCCGGTCATGTCCATCTGATAGAGCGCCTGAACGGCAGCCAGCCTTGCGGCGCTTCGCGATGAAGCGCGGGGTCGCGTCTCGGCTTTTTTGATCATGGCGGCTAGCGCCGGCTCGCCGAGGAGAAATGCTGCTCGAGCTGCATCAAGGTGAGGCAGGCGCGTGCGGCATCGCCGCCTTTATTGCGGCCGTCGACACTCGCCCGCTCCCAGGCCTGCTCGCGGTTCTCGCAGGTGATGATGCCGAAGCCGATGGGAACCGCGTGCTGCACGGCGAGCTGATGCAGCCCTGCCGCCGATTCGCGTGCCACGATGTCGTAATGGGTGGTCTCGCCGCGGATGACGCAACCAAGTGCGATGCAGCCGCGGTGCCGGCCGGCGCGGCCGACGAAGCCGTTGGCGAGCGCGAGGCTCAGCGCCAGCGCGATCTCGAGCGAGCCGGGAACGGCCAGCCGTTCATAGGCCATGTTGTGGGAGTCGAGCTCGTCGGTCGCGCCGCGCGCGAGCTCGTCGGCGATGTCCTCGTAGAAACGCGCCTCGATGATCAGAACCGAACGGGGACCTTTGCGGGTCATCGCGCTTACTCTAGGCCCCGGTGGCCGGCCACCTTGAGACCATAACCCTCGAGGCCGACGATCTTGCGCGCGGGCGAGTTGCTCAACAGCGTCATCTCGCGCACGCCGAGATCGAGCAGGATCTGGGCGCCGATGCCATATTCGATCAGCCGCTGCTGGCCGTGGCCGCCGGTTTCCTGCTTGAGGCGGGCCGAGATCGCGTCGGGGCGCGATTCACGGATCAGCACGATCACGCCGCGCCCCTCGCGGCCGATGATCTCCATGGCCTTATGGATCAGCGTCTCGCGATGAATTCCGGTGGAGACCACGTCGTCGATGGTATTGAGGGCATGCACGCGCACCAGCACCGGACCGCCGGAGGCGACGTCGCCTTTCACCAGCGCCACATGCTCGGCCGGGTCGACGGTGGTGGCGTAGACCTTGAGATCGAACTCGCCGCCAAAGGCGCTCTCCAGCTTGCTCTCCGCGACCAGCTTGACCAGGTGGTCGTAACGCAGCCGGTAGGCGATCAGGTCGGCGATGGTGCCGATCTTCAGCCCATGGCGCTGCGCGAAGGCGATCAAGTCGGGCAGCCGCGCCATGGTGCCGTCGTCATTCATGATCTCGCAAATCACCCCGGCCGGATAAAGCCCGGCGAGGCGGGCGAGATCGACGGCCGCCTCGGTGTGGCCGGCGCGGATCAGCACGCCGCCATCCTTGGCGACCAGCGGGAAGACATGACCCGGGGTCATGACGTCGCGATAATCCTTGGTCGGATCGATGGCGACGGAAATGGTATGGGCGCGGTCATGGGCCGAGATGCCGGTCGAGACCCCTTCGCGCGCCTCGATCGACACGGTGAAGGCGGTCGAATGGCGCGCGCGGTTCGAACGCGACATCAATTCGAGATGCAGCTGCTTGGCGCGCTCTGGGGTCAGCGCCAGGCAAATCAGCCCGCGCCCATGCTTGGCCATGAAGTTGATGGCGTCGGGCGTGGCCATCTGCGCCGGAATGACCAGGTCGCCCTCGTTCTCCCGCTCCTCGGCGTCGACCAGAATGAACATCCGGCCGTTGCGCGCATCCTCGACCACCTCCTCGATCGAGGAGAGGAACTGGTGCTGCCGGGCCTTACTGACGAGATTCACGCGATGCGCCTTCCTGCTCTCTCCAGCGCGCGACGTAGCGTGCCAGGAGATCGACTTCAAGGTTTACCAGATCGCCCGGGGCGAGGTCTCCCCATGTGGTATGCGCAAGAGTGTAAGGAATGATGTTCACGCCGAAGCGCGTGTCGTCGACGCCGTTAACGGTAAGCGAGACGCCGTCGAGTGCGACCGATCCCTTCTCGGCGATGAAGGAGGCGAGCGCGCGGGGGCTTTCGATCAGGAACCGGGCGCTGTCGCCGTCTGGCTCGCGCGCGAGGATCTTCGCCCGTCCATCGACATGACCGGTGACGAGATGGCCGCCAAGCTCGTCGCCGAAGGCCAGCGCCCGCTCGAGGTTGATGCGACGGCCCTCCTGCCAGGTGTCGAGCGTGGTGCGCGCCAAAGTCTCGTTCGACGCCTCCACGGCGAACACCGCGCCGTTGCGCTTGTCTTTGCCGATGCCGACGACGGTGAGGCAGCAGCCGTCGCAGGCGATGGAGGCGCCCTCTTCCAGGCTTCGCCGCTTGTAGGGGCAAGCGATCAGGAAGGCCGACCGCTTGCGCTCAAGCAGCGTGCCTACGCCGCTGACAATACCAGTGAACATCGACGCACTCGCCGCCACCACGTCATCCGGTCGGGCCCGAACGAGCGGGCTTCAAGCTGCATGAAATGCCCGCTCGAGGTCACGGGATCAAGCCCCTCGCTGACAAACGGCAGGAGCCCATCGGGGCCGGCCGGTTTCGGCCCCTGATAGATCACCACCTCGTCGATAAGATCGGCATGCAGGAAGGCGCGCGCGACTTGCGGACCGCCTTCGACCAGCACGCGGGTAATGCCACGGCCGGCCAAAGTTTCCAGTGCGTCGCGCACCCCCAGCATGCCATGCGCATCGACCGGGACCCCGACGATCTCGGCGCCGCGGTCCTGCAGTGCGTCGGTGTTGGGGTGCTCCTCGTCCGCCGCGCAGATCAGCCAGACCGGCACCATCAGATCGTCGAACAGCCGCGCCTGCGGCGGCGTGCGCAGACGCCGGTCGAGCACGACGCGGACCGGCGAGCGGCAGGTCATGCCAGGCAGCCTGCAGGTGAGGCTTGGATTGTCGGCCGAAACGGTGCCGCGTCCGACCAGGATCGCGTCGTGCTTGGCGCGCAACAGATGCCCATGCGCGCGGGCGTCGGGCCCGGTGATCCACACCGGGGTGCCCTTGCCCCTCGGCAGGCGGCCATCGGCGCCGACCGCGAGCTTCAGCGTCACGGCGGGGCGGCCTTCGGTGACGCGGAGAATGTGACCGAGCGCGACCGCGGCGGCCTCCTCGGCGAGCACCCCCTGCTCGACCTCGATGCCGGCCGCGACCAGCCGCTCGATCCCGCTGCCCGCCGTGCGCGGGTCTGGATCGCCGAGTGCAATCACGGCGCGCGAGAGGCCCGCCGCGGCAATTGCATCCGCGCAAGCCGGCCCGCGTCCGCCGGGATGGGCGCAAGGTTCCAGCGTGATATAGATGGTCGCGCCGCGGGCTCTCGCGCCGGCGCGCTCAAGGGCAATGGCCTCGGCGTGGGGGCGGCCACCGGGTGCGGTAGAGCCCCTCCCCAGGATC
The DNA here is from genome assembly GCA_963798815.1 of uncultured Alphaproteobacteria bacterium. Lineage (GTDB taxonomy): Bacteria > Pseudomonadota > Alphaproteobacteria > Rhizobiales > Methyloligellaceae > Methyloceanibacter. Next base: position 274,340 of record CAWCUW010000002.1, on the reverse strand, counting down.
TCGCCGGATTGCGTCACGACGAGCGAGCCGACCGATGGGTTCGGCCAGGTGAGGCCAAGCCCGCGCCTGGCAAGCTGCAGCGCTTGGGCCATATGGGCTTCGTCGGTTGGGTTCATCGCCGTGATGTAGGGTGCACGTTTAGTCTTCGGCAGGGGCCGAAGCCTCTCCGGCCGCCGCTTCGTCCTCCTCCTCGGTGGCGGCGAGCTCGCCCAGCAGCGCCTCGAAATCCTTGGCCTCGCGGAAATTCTTGTACACCGAGGCGAAGCGGACATAGGCGACATCGTCGAGCGCCTTCAACGCTTCCATCACCAGCTTGCCGATGGTCTCCGACTTGATGTCGTTCTCGCCCATGTTCTCGAGCCGGCGCACGATGCCGCTGACCATGCGCTCGATCCGCTCGGGATCGACGGGCCGCTTCCTCAGCGCGATCTGCACCGAGCGCATCAGCTTGTCGCGGTCGAACGGCGTTCTGCGGCCGCTTCGCTTGACCACGGTCAGCTCGCGCAGTTGCACGCGCTCGAAGGTGGTGAAGCGGCCGCCGCAATCGGCGCAGACGCGGCGGCGCCTGATGGTGGTGTGGTCCTCGCTAGGACGCGAGTCCTTCACTTGCGTGTTGGTGCTGCCGCAATAGGGGCATCGCATGAGCGAGCGCCCTCCTCTTTCTCACCGTCACGCTTAAGCCTTACCGGTAGATGGGATAGCGCCCGCAAAGCTCGATGGCGCGCTTCTTGACCTCCGCCTCGACCTTGCCATTGCCCTCATCGCCATTGGCCACGAGCCCATCGAGAACCTCGATGATCATGCCGCCGATCTGCTGGAACTCGGCAATGCCGAAGCCGCGCGTGGTTCCTGCCGGTGAGCCGAGGCGAATGCCGGAGGTGATCGCCGGCTTCTCCGGATCGAAGGGGATGCCGTTCTTGTTGCAGGTGATGTTGGCGCGACCGAGCGCGATCTCGGCGGCCTTGCCGGTGAGCTTCTTGGGGCGGAGGTCGACCAGCATCACATGGGTGTCGGTGCCGCCGGAGACCAGCGCCAGGCCGCCCTTGACCAGGGTCTCGCCGAGCGCCTTGGCATTGTCGATCACGCCCTTGATGTAGAGCTTGTATTCCGGCCGCAGCGCCTCGCCGAAGGCGACCGCCTTGGCGGCGATGATGTGCATCAGGGGACCGCCCTGCAGGCCGGGAAACACGGCGGAGTTGATCTTCTTGCCGATCTCTTCGTTATTGGAGAGCACGAGCCCGGCGCGCGGGCCGCGCAGCGTCTTATGCGTGGTGGTGGTGACGACATCGGCGTGCGGCAGCGGGCTCGGATGCAGGCCCGCCGCGACCAGACCGGCGAAATGCGCCATGTCGACCAGCAGATAAGCGCCGACGCTATCGGCGATCTGGCGGAAGCGCGCGAAATCGATGACGCGCGGATAGGCCGAGCCGCCGGTGATGACCATGGCCGGCTTATGCTCCTTCGCCAGCCGTTCGACCTCGTCGTAATCGATGCGGTGGTCGTCGGGTCGCACGCCGTATTGCACGGCGTTGAACCATTTGCCGGAGAGATTGGGCGGCGCGCCGTGGGTGAGATGGCCGCCGGAAGCCAAGCCAAGCCCAAGGATGGTATCACCGGGCTTCAACAGCGCCAGCATGACGGACTGGTTCGCCTGGCTGCCCGAATGCGGCTGCACATTGGCGAAGGCGCAATTGAACAGGCGCTTGGCGCGATCGATGGCAAGCTGCTCGACCACGTCGACATATTGACAGCCACCGTAATAGCGCCGGCCCGGATAGCCTTCGGCATATTTGTTGGTGAGCAGCGTGCCGGCCGCGTCGAGGACGGCCTGAGAGACGATGTTCTCGGACGCGATCAGCTCGATCTCGTGCTGCTGGCGCTCGGCCTCGTGCTCGACCGCGCTATAGACCTCGGGGTCCGCATCCTTCAGATGCCTGGTGAAGAAAGCGCTCTCGCGCGCCTCGGCGCGTCTTGCATCACTTGCCGTCATGACTAACCGCTCCTCGAGCTTACATCCGCCCCAATCGGCCAAGGAAACTTGGCCGCTCGCTTTGCTCCAAAGCGGCGTTTCCTTGGGTATTTGGCTGGCTCTACCACATGTCGCGGACGCGCGCTAGCAACACCCAAGGCGTGGGTCGATGTTGGCGAACTCGCCACGATCGCACGGATTCAGGCGGCTTGGCTTGGGGGCTACGCGCCGCCGAGCGCTCTGATGGCGACGTAGATGCCGACCGCGATGACGACGCCTGCAAACGTCACGGAAAGAGCGCGTCGATGCAGCGCCAACCGCGCATTGGCTTGGGATCCAACTATGGTGCCGAGTATGCCGCCAGCGATGATGAGAAGAGCGAGGCGCCAATCGACCATATCCGAGGCGGAATAGCTCAGAGCGGTGGCGGCGCCGAAGGCGGTAACGGCAAACAGCGAGGTTCCGATCGCATTCTGCAAGGCCATGCCCGTCGCCAACACCAGACCGGGGACGATGAGAAAGCCGCCGCCGATGCCGAAAAATCCCGACAACAAGCCGACACCGAAGCCGATCATCACCAGCCGCGGCAGGAGATGAGCGGCGGTCTCAGGGGTGAGGCGGACGTCGTGGCCGGCGGGCTTCGGGCGAAGCCTGAACATATAAAGGCCGATACCGATCATGAGAAAGCCAAACAGGGCAAGCAGGTGGGCGCCGTCGAGTTGCTTGCCGAGACTTGCACCGACAAGTGCCCCGGCGACGCCAGCAGCGGAAAACACCATGGCGCATGGCCATTTCACCGTGCCGAGCCGTGCATGGCTGGCAAGGCCGGAGGCGGCGTTGAGCGCTACGGCGACCGCGGAGGTGCCGACGGCAACATGCGCTGAAGGGACGCCAACGACATAAACGAGCAGCGGCACGGCGAGGATCGACCCGCCGCCGCCAATGAGTCCGAGCAGGATGCCAATGAGTGCGCCGGAGCCGAGCAGCAGCGTGACCGGCAAGACTCCGAGCGGCATGACCCTAAGCCCCCCGTGGGGCGCGATTCCACGGCATCAGGCCCAGCAGCTTGGCGAGCCCACACCATCCGGAAATGCCGGCGAAGACCATGCCTCCGCCGATCAAGCCAGAGAGCGCGTAGAATTCAGGCCGCACCAGAGCGCCGAGGAGCACGCCGAGCAGAACCAACCCGCCGGCGGCAATCATCACTTGTCGGCAGATCTCGATCGGCTGGCCGGCGTCGACGATGACCGGGAGACCGGCGCCTTTCCAGGCGTCGATGCCGCCGGCAAGCAAATAGGCCTCGCCGTCAGCCGCAGCCTGGAGCCGGTGGGCATTGTCGCTGGTGCGCTTGCCGGCACGGCAATGGAAGATGACCGGACCGGTCAGGTCGCGGACCGTGCCCAGCACGTTGACCGGTACGTTGCGCGCCTCGGCAATGCGTTCGCGCGCATGCTCGGCCGGCTCGCGGATGTCGATCAGCACTGCGCCTTGCGCCAAGAGATGCTTGGCTTCAGAGGGCGAGATGACGGGAAGGCTGGGGGTCGCTTGCATGGAAGGCACCTCGCTCATGTGTCAGGGCAATAGAGTTTTTGGAGATAACCGAGCAGAAGCTCGGTGCGCGGCTCGGCGATGCGATACCAGAGGGTTTGTCCTTCGCGCCGGTACTCGACGATCCCCTCTTCGCGCATCTTGCCGAGATGCTGCGACGTGGCCGACTGGGACAACCCCACCGCTTCGGCCAAGGAGCCAACGCTGGCCTCGCCCCAATCCACCAATTTGCAGAGCAGCATCAGACGGCGCTCATTGGCGAGCGCGCGCAGCACGTCGGCGACTGCCGCGGCATTGGCGGCAAAGGTGACGAGATCGGTAGGTGCGCGGGGCATCGGCAGCGTCCTTGTATATCAGCACTTGCTAAATTAGTGATCGCTAATATATATGTCAATGAGCAGTTTGCAGAAGGAGAGTTCCATGAGCGCGAAACCGATTGTCAGGGCGTTCTTCGACGAGCCCACCAACACCATCAGCTATCTTGTCGCCGACCCTGAGACCAAGCGCGCCGCGGTCATCGATCCGGTGCTCGATTACGACCATGCGAGCGGCAAGGCGGCGACCGCATCGGCGGACATCATTCTCGATGCCGCTGCCGCCGGGGGACTGTCGATCGATTGGGTGCTGGAAACGCATGCGCATGCCGATCATCTTTCCGGCGCGCCCTATATCAAGCTGCGGACTGGCGCCAAGGTCGGCATTGGCGAGCATATCCGCGACGTGCAGAAGATCTTCCGCCCCGTGTTCAACGCCACCGACGTAAAGGGCGACGGCAGCGAGTTCGACCGCCTGTTCGCCGACGGCGAGCGGTTTCGCATCGGCCAACTCGAGGTCGAGGTCTTGCACCTGCCTGGCCATACGCCGGCAGATGTCGCCTATCGGATCGGCGACGCCGTGTTCGTCGGCGACACCCTGTTCATGCCGGATTACGGAACGGCGCGCGCCGATTTTCCTGGTGGCGACGCGCGCAAGCTCTATCGCTCGATTCGCAAATTGCTCGCGCTTCCGCCGGCAACCCGGCTCTTCATGTGCCACGACTACAAGGCGCCCGGCCGCGATCACTACGCTTGGGAGACCACGGTGGCCGACGAGCGTGCCAGCAATACGCAGGTCAGGGACGGCATCAGTGAAGACGAGTTCGTCGCCATGCGTGAAGCGCGCGACGCCAACCTCGCCGCACCGCAGCTGTTGATGCCGTCGATCCAAGTGAATATGCGCGCAGGCAAGCTGCCGCCCGCCGATGCGAATGGGGTGCGCTATCTGAAAATTCCGGTGAAGCTGGTCGCGTAGCGCTCTAGCTTCGGGACAAACAAAAGGCCATCCAGCCTGCGCCGGATGGCCTGTTTGTTTGCAAGCTCGGCAATCAGTAGGCCGAAGCCGTGGTCGCGCCGCCGTCTTGGTTATAGATGTCGGGCCGGAATTGCACGCTGCCGTCCGGCAAGCCCCAGGCGCTGATATAGGCGAAATAGACCGGGATCGGCTTGCTGAGCTTCACGTCGACCTGCTCGCCCGTCTGCTTCATGGATTGAATTCGGTTGATGTCCCAGCCAGGCGTGTCACGCAGAATCCACGCAGCCAGGATATCGACGTTGTGCACGCGCACGCAGCCGGAGCTGTCGAAGCGCTCCGCCCGGCCGAACAGGCTCTTGAGCGGCGTGTCGTGCATATAGACAGCGTCCTTGTTCGGGAAATTGATCTTGATGTAGCCGAGCGAGTTCTCCGTCCAGGGAAGCTGGCGGAACTGATAATTGTAGACCTCGGTGCCGTTCCAATTGATCTGACGGCCATCGATGGGATTGCCGGCCGCGTTGAAGGCCTGCATGTGGTAGGCGGCGAGGAAGTCCTGTCCGCGCCGCGTGAACTCGCGGGCCTTCGGCACCAGGTCTTTGTAGATGATACTCTTCGGCACGTACCAGTAAGGATTGAAATTGATCTCCTGGATCTTGCTGGAGAGCTCCGGCGACGGACGCTCTGGCTTGCCTACGACGGCGGCGTGACGCTGGGCGACCTGCCCCGATTCCACCGCTTCCACCTGCGCCGCCGGAATGTTCACCACGACGTAACGAGAGGGTGCCGCGGACGCCAAGCTCTGCAGCCGCTTTAGGCTGGACTGCAATTGTGCAAGGCGGACAACCGCCGGGATGTTCAGCGCATCGATGGTCGCCCGGTTGTCGACCACGCCGGTTGGCGGCAGGCCGTGTCGCGTCTGAAATTTCTTCACCGCCGCGACGACGGCGGCATCGTATTCGCCGGGCACGCTGCGGCCGACGAGGTCGCCGGAAATTTCGAGCCGCCGCTGCAACGTGGCGATCGCCTGGCCGGTCGAGCCGGGCTTCATCACCGTCGCCGGCACCATGGGCCAGCCGCCTTGGGCGACAATGCCCTGGTAATGTTGGATCGCGGCCTTGGTCGCCGGAATGTTGGCGCTGGACAGCGTCGGTGTGCCGAGCGCCGGATTGGTGATCCAGGCTTGCGTCGCGGCATTGCCTTCCTCGGGGGGAAGTTCGTCGCCGTGAAAAGCGCGTGAGCCGGGCTGCTGCGGCTGCCGCTGGCCGCCGCCGAACAGGCCACCCTGGCCGCCGAACAGGCCACCGCCCGAATTGCCGTTGCCCGAATTGCCGTTGTAAGAGTCGTCCGAATTGCCGCCGCCCGGAACGCCCTGGCCACCCTTCATCCACGAAAAGAGGCCGGCATTGGAAGGCTCGATCGTGCCGATGAGAAGGGCCGCGGCCAAACCGGCGGCGACGAGGACGCCCCCGCCTCTCAGTCGATTCTGCAAATTCAGCATTGGCCGCTCCCCGTCCGTTGCGGCTTCTGTCCCTGCTCAACTATAGGCGGTTTACCGTGACCACTCTAGTGCCAATGATTCCAGAACTTTGCCGCGTTATCCGGCTGCGCCGTAACACGTACCCAGTGTGGAATCTGAGTTGAGCTAAACCTACGCCGTCAGCAACACAGAAAAATGTCCCTCGAAAAGCCTGCTCAGGCTCTCCGCAATACATGTTGCGGGCGAGGCCATGCTTCAAGGGTTAGCGGCTGAATCGGGCGAATTTAGGCTGTGATCGGCGGCGTGACGTGGGGTCCAAAGCGAAACGCCCCGGGAAGCATCGCTTCACCGGGGCGCATAGGCGCGAGGAAGCTCGCGGCAGATTACAGTTGGTAGCGGATCTGATCGGTCCAGAAGCGCTCAAGCCGGATCAGCGCCTTGTTGAGCGTCTCGAGGTCGTTCGGGGCGAGCCCGCCGACATGCTGCAAGGACTTGAGCTGACGGTGATAGAGGTCGTTGACCACCCGGCACACCTCCTGCCCTTTGTCGGTGAGGCGCACCCGCACCGACCGGCGGTCGGTGGTCGAGCGCTGGTGGTTGATGTAACCGGCATCGACCAGCTTCTTCAGATTGTAGGACACGTTGGAGCCGAGATAATAGCCGCGGCTGGTGAGTTCGCCGGCGGTCAGCTCGGCGTCACCGATATTGTAGAGCAGCAGAGCCTGCACGCTGTTCACGTCGGCACGGCCCAGGCGCTCGAACTCGTCCTTGATGACATCGAGCAGCAATCGATGCAGCCGCTCGATGAGTTTCAATGAAACAAGATAGCGGCCTTTGAGGTCTTCGCCCTCGTCCGCAGCCTCATGCTTCCCTAGATCCAGGGCTACACTCATCGCCTACCCTCGTTAGTTGTTGTTAATCCCCAACTTGATGATGACTGTAGGCGAAGCAACCTAAAATCCGCTTAAGCGGGACGCTTAAGATTGCATGAAATTCTAGTATTAAGTTTCGGTGATCTTGGCGGATTCCGCCGATTACAGGCCGGGAGTCAGCTGTTTGAACTCGAGCTCGTCCTCGGCAGGGGTGGTGAATAGCCGCTCGATCGCCTCGTCATCGACGCCGGCGAGGGTCGCCGGCTGCCAATTGGGCTCACGGCCGTTACCCGCTATGCGGGCAGCGACGCCCTCGCGATAGTCGTGGCTACCGATCAAATGGGAGGCCAGCCTGAATTCGAGCTTCAGCGCGTCCGCCAGGCTCAAGGCCTTGCCGCGCTTGAATTGACCGAAGGCCACTTTGAGCGAGGTGGGCGACTTCTGGCGAATCTTCGCCGCCGTCTCGCGCGCGAAGGCCTCGTCCTCGCCCTGCTCGGAATCGAGCGCCTCGAGGATCGCCTCGACCGAACCCCGCGAGAAGACGCGGTCGATCAGCGGCGTATGCCGCACCAGCTCGCCCTCGCCAGGGTCGCGATGTAAACCATCGAGCAGGCGGTCGATCGGATGGTTGTCTTGGAGCGCGTCCCTGATCACGGCGAAATGCGCGGCGGGCACGCAATGGCTCACGAGGCGGTGGCGGTAGGCCTCGGCGGGACCGATGATGCGTCCGGTCAAGGCAAGATAGAGGCCGGTCCAGCCCAGCATGCGCGACAGGAAATAGGTGCCGCCAATATCGGGAAGGAAACCGATACCCACTTGCGGCATGCCGAAGCGATAGCCCTCCCCCGCCACGCAATGCGTCCCGTACAGGCTGATGCCGATGCCGCCGCCGAGACAGAGACCGTTGATCAGCGGCACATTCGGACGGATGAATTTTTCCAGTACCCAGACATGGGTGTAGGCCGCGCGGTAGAACTCGCGGATCGCGCCCTGCGCGCCCTGCTCGTTCCATTCCTGGAGCACCTTGAGGTCGCCGCCGCTGGAGAACACCGTGGGGTGCGCGGACTGCATCACCACGCCGTAGATGTGCGGGTCGGGCGCCCATGTTCGATATTGCGCGCTCAAGGCCTCGAACATTTCCCGGTTGAGCGCGTTTAGTCTTGCGGGCCGGTTCAGCGTTACCACTCCGGCTCGATCGATCTGCTCGAACGTGATGCCAAGCGTTTCCGACACACCAATGCCTCAACCCGATGCTGCGAAAATGAAGCCTTTGGTAAGGCGCCCGATGCAAGCTTTGCCTTGAAAAGGCCCGCTTGTCCTCACAAAGGCCCGGGGCAGCTAGCACCCAATCGCCGAAACCACAAGCTTCCCATCTGAATTGGATCAACGCACCATGCGCAACCTGCTTGCCCGGATCGGCTTCGCGGCTCTCGTCGCGCTACCGGTCCTTGCGCAGGCGCAGACGGGTGATGCGCCTACCGCGCCCGACCGCAATCCGTTCCACGCCAAGACGCCGGCAACGGCGGCACAGCCGGCGTCGAAGCCCGTGCTTCCCAGTGATCGGCCCACGGTGGCGTGGAGCGACGACGAAATCGCCGCCGCGAAGCTCGACTGCGCGAAGCTGCTGTCGGGCGTCACGCTGGAGTACCAGCCGCTACCTCCGCTCAAAGAGGGCATCTGCGGCGCGCCAGCTCCGATCCTCGTCAAATCGATCGGCGGGGTGGCGATCGAACCTGCGGCGACGATGACGTGTGCGCTAGCCAGCGGCGTTGCCACCTGGATCAGCAAGACGCTGCAGCCGCAAGCCCAGACCCTGCTCGGCACCCAGGTCGTCAAGCTGCGCAACGCCAGCTCTTACGCTTGCCGCAACCGTTATGGCAGCGAGACCACGCCGCTCAGCGAGCACGCGCTCGCCAATGCGCTCGATGTCTCGGAATTCGTGTTCGCGTCGGGCGAGACGGCGACGGTGCTGGCGAGCTGGCCGCGGGTTGCGAACGCGCCAAAGCCAGCCCTGCCGAACCAGACCACGGGATCGATCCTGCCGGCTCAGGCCGCAAGCCCCAGGGCGATCGAGGCCGTGCAGGTGACACAGGCGAAGGCAGTCGCGGGCGTCAATCCGTTCGCGACAACCATCAAAGCCAAGACCAATCCCTTCGTCGTGCCGACCGCGGTGGTGAAGGCGCCTCCGCCGACGCCCCCCGCCGAAGCGGTGCCACCGGCACCGCCGGCGGAGTCTGTGCTGCCGTCTCGGACCGAGCTCAACAGCCAGTTCGTCAAGACGGTGCATGACGACGCCTGCCTGACCTTCGGCACGGTGCTCGGACCGGCGGCCAACGAGGCGCATAAAAACCATTTCCACCTGGACATGAAGGCGCGGCAACGCAACGCCTTCTGCGAATAGCTCTGCGGAAAACGGCAAACCATGTCCGCCGACAGGCGTTGGAGCTTTGCGGCACGGGGTGGTAGCTTGCGGCCAACTTGGGTCAGCGAGCACGGCGAAGCGAAGTGGCATCCTCTAAAGACAAAACAGTCTCATTGCGAACCGAGCGGGCGAAGCGCGCCGGCGGCGGCAAGGCCGGGCCCGCAACGCGATCGGGATATCCGGCGGCGCGGCTGCGGCGGAACCGGCGCGCCGACTGGTCGCGGCGGCTGGTGCGCGAGACGACACTCACCGCCGACGATCTGATCTGGCCGATCTTCCTCATCGAGGGAACCCGCGCACGGGTGCCGATCGCGTCGATGCCCGGCGTCGAGCGGGTCTCGATCGACCTCGCGGTCAAGGCGGCGGAAGACGCCGCGGCGCTCGGTCTGCCGGCGATCGCGCTATTCCCCCACACCGACGCTTCGCTGCGCGACGACCGGGCGAGCGAGGCGCTCAATCCCGGCAATCTCGTCTGCCGGGCGGTGCGCGCCATCAAGCAGGCGGTGCCGGAGATCGGCATCATTTGCGACGTGGCGCTCGACCCCTATACGAGCCACGGCCATGACGGGCTGCTGATCGACGGCGAAATTGCCAACGACGAGACGGTCGAGGTCTTGATCAACCAGGCCCTGGTGCAGGCCGAAGCCGGCTGCGACATCCTCGCGCCGTCCGACATGATGGACGGCAGGATCGGCGCGATCAGGACGGCGCTCGAGGCGAACGGCTTCACCAATACCCAGCTGCTGGCTTACGCGGCGAAATACGCCTCGGCGTTCTACGGACCGTTTCGCGACGCCGTGGGATCGTCGGCGATGCTCAAGGGCGACAAGCGCAGCTATCAGATGGATCCCGCCAATGGCGACGAGGCGTTGCGCGAGGTGGCGCTCGACATCGACGAGGGCGCCGACATGGTGATGGTGAAGCCGGGACTGGTCTATCTCGACATCGTTTGGCGGGTGAAGCAGGCCTTCAAGCTGCCGACCTTGGTCTATCAAGTCTCGGGCGAGTATTCGATGCTGATGGCGGCTTCAGAGCGCGGCTGGCTCGATAAGGACCGTGTCATGCTGGAGAGCCTGATCGCCTTCAAGCGCGCCGGCGCCGACGCCATCTTCACCTATTTCGCCCGCGACGCGGCGAAGCTGCTTCGCGCCGGCTAGTTCGTCACCTTCACCGTCTTGAACACCACCCTGGCGTCTTTCTGCTTGTCGAAATTGTCGCCCGACAGGCCGAAGCGCCAGTCGGTCTTCGGTGCCTGGCCGCGCAATTCGCGCACCTTGGTGTCGTTAATATAGAACGTCACGCTGTTGCCGTTGGTCTTGACGCGCAGCACGTTGGCGGCGCCGGGCTCCTGCTTGATCGCGGCGGAATTGACATTGGCGGCGATGGTGCCGAGCCATTTGCCGTCCTGCTTGCGGGCGATCCAGAACTTGCCGTTGTTGAGAATGCCGAACTGGAAATAGGTGCGGTTGTCCACGCCCCAGAACAGCAGCCCTGCGCCAAGCATGCCTTGCTCGTCGTTCGGCCACACCGTCTCGGAACAGATGTCGGCGTCCTTCACGGTGAAGGTGACGTTCAGATTGGATTGCATGTCGTCGGGCGGGAGCTTGAAGATGAACAAGCCGTCCTTCACCTCGATCGTCTCTTTGAGCGGCCAGCCGCCGGCGTCGTCGGCGAAACTGTCCTCGAAGATCGTCTCCGGACCGTCGCAGGCGGCGAAGGCCTTCTGCCAAGCGGGGAAGGCGGCAATAACTGCGGCCAATCCGAGCAACAACACTGGTCTGCGCATGGATGCGTCCCCGTCAGCTTGGCTCCCGCGAACCTGCGGGTGAAATTTTTAGCCTGTCGGCATCGGCTCGGCAACCTATGCGGTAATTTGCCCTGGCCTATTCCGGCCCTCGGGGGCCGGACAGTGCGGCATTCTTGTCTCGCCGGGCGGCAATCACCATGTAGATGCGTGGATTGGCCAGGCTCGCATCCCTTGGCCCCATCGGAGACGAGATGAACGAGCAACGCACTCTTCCACCGGCCACCGGGAGAGATTTCACCGAGCAGCCGCACGCCTACGATCCCGTGGTGCAGTCGCAGCGGTTCGCCGGCGTCATCGGCAAGCGCTCGCTCGCCTTCGTCGTCGACGCCATCATCATCCTCGTTCTAACCGTGGTCGCCTATGTCGTCGTGGCGCTGCTCGGCGTTCTCACGCTCGGGCTGGCTTGGCTGCTGTTCGGCATCGTGTTTCCTGCCGTGGGGCTTGGCTACAACGCGCTGACGATTGGCGGACCGAATGCGGCGACCATCGGTCAGAGGCTGATGGGGCTCGAGGTGAAGATGTGGTTCGGCGGCAAAGTCAGCCCGCTGGTCGCGGCCTTCCATGCCCTCTTGTTCTGGTTCTCGCTGGTGGTGTTCTGCCCGATCCTGCTGTGGGCCTTTTTCGACCCGCGCAAGCGCTGCCTGCACGACATTCTGGCGGGCGTCGTGGTGGTCAACCGGGCCTAGTCCCGAATCATTCTAAATTTACCGCGGATTCTCAGGCCGTGCGACGCTTGTGGCGGATTGCATTCGCGGCCTTCGATCCACTAAGCTTGCTTTGAGGCGGTTCAGATTCGCTTCGGGCCGGTGGCACGTGACAGAGCATAAGAACAACTTTCCAGAATTCTACATCACGGCGCCGCAGCCCTGTCCCTACCTCCCTGGCCGGCTCGAGCGGAAGCTGTTCACCCACCTCACCCGCGACAAGCCGCGTTTCCTGATCGACAATCTGCTGAAAGGCGGGTTCCGGCGCAGCCAGAACATCGCCTATATGCCCTATTGCGACGCCTGCTCGGCCTGCGTGCCGGTGCGCATCCTGGTCGGCGAGTTCATCCCCAGGCGGTCTTTGAAGCGCATCGCCCGCATCAATTCCGATCTGGTCGCCACGCGCATGTCGCCATCGCCGAGCTCGGAGCAATATTCGCTGTTCCGCACCTATATCGACGCGCGTCATGCCGACGGCGGCATGGCCGAGATGTCGGTGCTCGACTATTCGCTGATGGTCGAGGACAGCGTGGTCGAGACCTTCGTCACCGAATACCGGCTGAAGCCCGATCCTTACGGCGACGGCAAGTCGCCGCTGATCGCGGTGTCGCTCTGCGACCGCTTAAGCGATGGCGTGTCGATGGTGTACAGCTTCTACGATCCGACCCAGCCGCAGCGGAGCCTCGGCACCTACATGATCCTCGACCATGTCGAGTTCGCCCGCACACAAGGCCATCCCTTCGTCTATCTCGGCTATTGGATCGAGGGCTCGCGCAAGATGCGCTACAAGAATCGCTTCGAGCCGCAAGAGCGCCTCACCTCCAAAGGCTGGGTGCGCACCGACGTGCACGCGCCGAGCAGACTCCACAAAGCCGAAGTCGTCGGCCGCTAGGTTTTCTCCGGCGAGCTAAAAGCGCGGACCGAAGCTGTTCGACTTGGGGAAGCCCTGGGGCGGCAGGCGACCGGCTTGAGCGCGCTGGCCCCACCAATCGCGCAGCTCGGTGACGGCGAAAGAACGGCCCGCCGCGTCGATATAGGTCAGCCCGTCCTTCTTGCTGAACACCTTGGCGTCGGCGAGACCGCCGTCTTTGTAGCGCTGCAGCCGCACACCCTTGCCGCGCGGCATCTCGGGAAGCTCCTTGAGCGGGAACAGCAGCAGCTTGCGGTTGTCGCCGATCACCGCCACGCTGTCGCCCTCGACGGCGGCGCAGACTGCCGCCTCGGCGCCGGCCGTCACGTTCAGCACCTGCTTGCCCTTGCGCGTCTGGGCGAGGACCTCATCCTCCGGCACGATGAAGCCGTGGCCGCTGGTCGAGGCGACCAGCAGCTTGCGACCCGGCTCGTGCACCAACAGCTCGACCGCGTCTGCCGCCTCCTCGATATCGATCATCAGGCGGAAGGGCTCGCCCTGGCCCCTCCCCCCCGGCAGCTTGTCGGCGCCAAGCGAATAGAACCGGCCATTGGTGGCGAACAGCAGCAGCGTGTCGGTGGTCCGCGCCTTGACCGCGCGCTTCAGCCGGTCGCCTTCCTTGAAGGCGAGGCCGTCGATATCGGTCTGGTGGCCTTTGATGGCGCGGATCCATCCCTTTTCCGAGAGCACGATGGTCACCGGCTCCTTCTCGATCATCGCCTCGGCGAGCTCGGTCTCGACGCCCTCGGGGGCCTCGGCGAAGCTGGTGCGGCGCTTGCCGAGTGCGGTCTTCTGGCCGAACTGATCCTTCAGCGCCTTGATCTCATCGGCGATGGTCTTCCACTGCTTGTCCTTGGAGGCGAGCAGCGCCTTCAGCTCCTTCCGCTCCTTGGTCAGATTGTCGTGCTCGCGCCTGATCTCCATCTCCTCGAGCTTGCGCAAGGAGCGCAGCCGCATATTGAGGATCGCCTCGGCCTGCACATCGCTGAGCTTGAACGCCTTCATCAGGTGAGGCTTCGGCTCATCCTTCTCGCGGATGATCTTGATGACCTTGTCGATGTTGAGATAGACGATGAGATAGCCGTCGAGCACCTCGATGCGGTGGTCGATCTTGGCGAGCCGGAACTTCGAGCGGCGCACCAGCACCACCTGGCGGTGGTCGAGCCATTCGCGCAAGACCTGGCGCAAGCCGAGCACGTTCGGCACCACGCCGCGGCTCAGCACGTTCATATTGAGCGGCACGCGCGTCTCGAGCTCGGTCAGCTTGAACATCTGCTCCATCAGCAGGACCGGATCCACGCTGCGGCTCTTCGGCTCGAGCACGAGCCGCACCTCCTCGGTCGACTCGTCGCGCACGTCGGCAAGCAGCGGCAGCTTCTTTTGCAACAGCAGCTCGGCGATGCGGGCGACCAGCCGTGCCTTGGGGATCTGATACGGGATCTCGGTGACGACGATCTGATAGGTCCCGCGGCCGGTATCTTCCTGCACCCAGCGCGCGCGCAGGCGGAAGCTGCCGCGCCCGGTCTTGTAGGCCTGCACGATCTCGGCGCGCGGCTCGACGATGATGCCGCCGGTCGGCAGGTCGGGGCCGGGCACAAAATCCACCAGCTTGTCGGCGGTGGCGTTGGGGAACTTGATGAGATGCAGCGCCGCGTCGCAGAGCTCCCCCGCATTGTGCGGCGGGATATTGGTCGCCATGCCGACGGCGATGCCCGAGGAGCCGTTGGCGAGCAGGTTGGGGAAATTGGCGGGCAGAACCGACGGCTCCTGCTCGCGGCCGTCGTAGTTGGCGCGGAAGTCGACGGTGTCCTCGTCGATGCCGTCGAGCAGGTGGGCGGCGATCTGGGTCAGCCGCGCCTCGGTGTAGCGGTCAGCGGCGGGGTTATCGCCGTCGATATTGCCGAAATTGCCCTGCCCGTCGATCAGCGGATAGCGGACGGAGAAATCCTGCGCCAGCCGCGCAAGCGCGTCGTAGATCGCCTGGTTGCCGTGCGGATGGAAATTGCCCATCGTGTCGCCGACGATCTTGGCGCATTTCCTGAACTCGCCTTGCGGGGAGAGCCTGAGCTGCTGCATGGCGTAGAGCAGCCGGCGATGCACCGGCTTCAGCCCGTCGCGCACGTCCGGCAGAGCGCGGTGCATGATGGTGGAGAGCGCGTAAGCGAGATAGCGCACTTCCAGCGCATCGCGCAGAGTCACCGGCTCGATCGGCCCTTGCGAATCAGGCGGGGGAGTCCGTTTTCCCATGCCTCGCGCTTAGCGCATCGGCGCGGCAGGCTCAAGGCACCTCGACGGGCCGTGGGCAGAGCCGCTAAGCTGCCTTGGCTGACCGAGTGAGAATTTGAATCAGCCGTTCGCGCGCTTGCGGCATGGAAAGGCCATGCGGCTCGAGCATGTCGCGCTCGAGGAAGTGGCCGGTGAGCGTGAGTCCCGCCAGGATGTCGCTTTCGCTCGCCGGTGCGGTCGCATCGAGCAGGAAGGGCGGCAGCGCGAGCAGCTTGTCGCAATAGGGTTGACCGGCGTCGCGCGACACGGCGCGGCCCGAACGCGGCGACACATACACAAGGTCGGTGTCCGTGCCGGTCGCCGCGCATTGGCTGAGATCGAGCCCGAAGCCGACCTCGCTCAGCAGCTGAAGCTCCCAGCGCACCAACAGCGCCGGCCAAACGCGCCGATCGTCCAAGGCGCGGATGATGTCGAGCGTAGCGGCGTACAGCTCGGGATGCGGGTCGCGCTCGGGCAAGAGCCTGGCCAATCCCGCCAATGAGCCGATCGCGGCGAGCGCCGCGGGATCGTCGAGACTGCGCGCGGCGTTCGCCTCCAGCATCTCGACATTGAAGCCGCCGAGATGTTCCGACAGCCGCGCCCGCCACGTGACTCTCAGCAGATTGCCGGACTGGAGCAGAGGCCGCACGCGGCGCGAGCGCCCTCCCCGTACCAAGCCGAGATGGCGGCCATGACCGAGGGTGAAGAGCTCGGCGACGGCGTTAGCCTCGCCCAGCGGCTTAGCGGAGAGGAAGATGCCTTCGTCGCTCCAATCCATGCCTCAAGCTAAGGCCGAGCCGCGGAAAGGCAAGCGCCGATGCTCCGCCGCTAGCCGCCGTTCAGGCTCGGGGTCGTACCGCTGTTCGTGTTCGGACTGCCGAAGCCCGCTCCCGAGGTTGTCGGATTGGGGGCGAGCGCAGAACCGGCATTGCCGAGCGAGGGCAGCGCGGCGTTCGGATCGTAGGTCGCCGATCCAGGCGATCCGGGAAGCGCGCCGAAATTCGACTGCGTGCCGATGCCTTGCTGATTGATCGAACCGATCGCTCCCGTGTTCACGGGAGGCGTGCCGAACTCGGTCGGAGCACCGAGAGCTCCAGGGTTGAGCTGAGGCGTCAGGGGGGCGACGCTCCCCACCGACGGGGACGTGACGCTTCCCACCGACGGGGACGCACCGAGCGCATCGCCGTTGCCTGTGGGCGATGCGGCATAAGCCTGGACTGCGATCGTAAGCAACGTCGCCGCCGCCAGGATCGTGAGGGAGGATTTCATCGGACTCACCTTTCGCGTTCACTGATTCAAGGTGGTCAACTTGGCGCGCCACAGCCGAGTTCCCCGCTTGGCGGGGCTGCGACGTTTCGCGCGCGGTCCTCAGCGGTTCTTCGGATAGTCGAGGCCCATCTCGCGATAGCGCTCGGGGTCGTCGCCCCAGCGCTCACGCACCTTGACGAACAGGAACAGATGCACCGGGACGCCCGCCATCTCGCCGATTTCGGCGCGGGCCGACTTGCCGATCTCCTTGATGGTCTGTCCCTTGGCGCCGAGCACGATCTTCCGCTGACTCTCGCGCTCGACATAGATCGTCTGCTCGATGCGGATCGAGCCGTCGGCAAGCTCCTTCCAGTCGGCGGTCTCGACGGTCAGCGTGTAAGGCAGCTCATCGTGCAGGCGTAGGAAGAGCTTCTCGCGGGTGATCTCCGCCGCGCTCTGCCTGAGCGAGGTGTCGGTGAGCTGGTCCTCGGGGAACAGCCAAGGCCCTTGCGGCACGGCCTCGGCCAGATAGGCCTTGAGGTCGCCGACGCCATCACCGGTCAGCGCCGAAAGCATAAAGACCCGGTCGAAATGTCTGATCGCCGCAATGTCGGTCGCCAGCCGGAGCAGATCCGGCTTTGCGACCTGGTCGATCTTGTTCAGGACGGCGACGATGGGACGCCTCACCTCCGGGAGATGGTTGAAAAGCGGCGCCAGCGTCTGATCGAGCCCACGATGCGCGTCGATCACCAAAACGACGATGTCGGCGTCGCCCGCTCGATCCCAGGCAGAGCTGAACATGGCGCGGTCGAGGCGGCGCTTCGGCTGAAAAATCCCCGGCGTATCCACGAGGATGACTTGCGACGAGCCGATCAAAGCGATGCCGCGCACCGGTCCGCGCGTGGTCTGCGCCTTGTGGGTGACGATCGAGACCTTGGCGCCGACCAGCGCATTGGTCAGCGTCGACTTGCCGCTATTCGGCGCGCCGATCAGCGCCACGAAGCCGCAGCGCGTTGGCGGGAACTCGTCGGCGGCGGGACTAGCCATCGTGTTGCGGCGCCTGCCATACGCCTTCACGCAGCAGCACGGCGAGCGCCGCGGCCTGCTCGGCCTCGCGCTTATTGGCGCCATGCCCGCGCTGGGGCGCGACACCCTCGATCTGCACCTCGGCGGTAAAACGCGGCGCATGATCGGGACCCTCGCGGCTCACCTCCAAATAGCGCGGCAGCGGCAGGCCGCGGCCTTGCGCCCATTCCTGCAACAGGGATTTTGCGTCCGGCGCGGCAAGCTCGAGCGTGTGGAATTGCGGCTCCCAGAAGCGCCGCACCACCTCCTTGGCGACGTCATAACCGGCATCGGCGAACACCGCGCCGAGCACGGCCTCGCACGTATTGGCGAGGATGGTCTTCTTGCGGCGTCCGCCGCTTCCCGCCTCGCCGCCGCTCATCAGAATGAAATCCCCAAGCTCCCACTGTTGCGCGACCTCGGCGCAGGTCTCGGCGCGCACGAGCTGATTGAACCAGCGGGCCAGCTCTCCCTCGCGCGCCGTGGGGAAGGTTTGCGCCAGCAGCTCGGCAACGGCCAGGCCGAGCACGCGGTCGCCCATGAATTCGAGCCGCTCATTGTCCTGGTCGGGTTTCAAGCCGGCCCGCGCGCTGGCATGCGTCAAGGCAAGCTTCAGCAGCGCGAGGTCAGCGAATTCATGCCCAATTCGGGCTGAGAGATCCGAAAGCGCCGTTTTGCGCGGGCGAGGCAAGGCTCTAATGCACCACCTGCAAGATGCGCGACCAGCGGATGCTGGTCGGCCAATGCCAGAATTCCAGGAAACTCGAATTATCGTCGAGCGAGAAGAAGATGATCTGCGCCTTACCCACTAGAATTCTCGAACGGAACGAAACCCACTTCGGACAGGAATCGGCTGTCGGTCGAGTTGTCGCGGTTGTCGCCCATCATGAAGAAATGGCCTTCGGGCACTTTGTAGACTTCGGTGTTATCGCCGAAGCCGTCTTGCACCAGATCGAGCACGGGATAGCTCACGCCGTTCGGCAAGGTTTCCTCATAGCGGGGCATGTGCCGCTCGCGACCGTTCGGCTCGGCGACCACAAAGTCGTCGATGCGAACTTTCGGCACCGGCTTGCCGTTGATGTTGAGCACGCCGTGCTGCATCTGGATCTCGTCGCCGGGTAGGCCGATGACCCGCTTGATGTAGTCCGTCTCGTTATCGCGCGGCAGCTTGAATACCACCACGTCGCCGCGATCGGGCTCCTTCGCCCAGACCCGCCCCGAGAACAGATTGAAGCCGAAGGGGAAGGAATATCTGCTGTAGCCGTAGCTGTATTTCGACACGAACAGATAGTCGCCGACCAGCAAGGTCGGGATCATCGAGCCTGACGGGATATTGAAGGGCTGAAACAGAAAGACGCGCACGACCAGCGCCAACAGCAGCGCATGGATGATGACGCGGATGGTATCCTTTACGCCGCTTCTGGCTTCCGTGTTCTCGGCTTCGACGCTCATGCGGAAGCTCTCCTTAAGGCTTGGCTTGAGATGACGATCCGCTCCCCGCAGGCGCCCCTATAGCCCCTCCCCTTGATCGAGGCAAACAAAGCGGTCAATCGCGAAGCGGGACCTTGACCGCGGTAATGATGACGATGGCCTGGGCGGTGGGAAAATCGTCGGTAATGGACAGATCGATGCGCACCTCGTGACCTTCGGGCGTCAGCTGGGCAAGTGCCCGCGCCGCCCCTCCGGTAAGCTCTAAAGTGGGGCGGCCTGAAGGCAAATTCACCACTCCCATGTCGCGCCAAAACACGCCGTGGCGAAACCCGGTGCCGAGCGCCTTGGCGCAGGCCTCCTTGGCGGCGAAGCGTTTGGCATAGGAGGCGGCGCGCTGGGCGCGTCCGTCGGATTTCTGCCGCTCGGCCTCGGTGAAAACGCGATCGAGGAATCGTTCGCCGTAGCGCTCGATGGTGCGTTCGACGCGCCTGATGTCGATCATGTCGTTGCCGAGACCGATGATCATCACGTGCTGTCGACCTTGGCTTCCGTGTCGCTATGCCGCAGGGTTTCCCGCGCGCCGTCCATCAGCCTGCGCATGCGCGAGACGCTCTCGGCCAAACCTACGAACAGCGCCTCGCCTACCAGGTAATGACCGATGTTGAGCTCGACGATCTCGGGAATCGCGGCGACGGCGATGACATTATCATAATCGAGGCCGTGGCCGGCATGGACCTCCAGCCCGGCCTGTGCCGCGGCCCGCGCACCATCAATCAAGCGATTCAGCTCGCGCCGCAGCCTTGGACCATCGCCTTGCGATGCTGCCGCGCAATAGGCGCCCGTGTGGAGCTCGACGGCATCGGCGCCGACCTCGCGGGAGGCTTCGATCTGCTCGAGTTCTGGGTCGATGAACAGCGAGACCTGAATACCCGCGCGCCTGAGCTCGGCGACGAACGGGGTCAGCGTGGCGATCTGGCTGATGACCTCAAGGCCGCCTTCGGTGGTGATCTCCTCCCGCCGCTCCGGCACCAGGCACGACGCATGCGGGCGCGCATCAAGCGCGATCGCCAGCATCTCGGGCGTCACCGCCATTTCGAGATTGAGCGGCGCAAGCTTGGCCGCGGTCAGCCGGGCGATATCCTCGTCGCGGATGTGGCGCCGGTCCTCGCGGAGATGCGCCGTGATGTTGTCGGCGCCCGCCTCGACGGCGAGCTTCGCCGCGCGTAAGGGATCGGGATAACGGCCGCCCCGTGCATTGCGGAGCGTCGCCACGTGATCGATGTTGATGCCGAGACGGATCGGGGCAACGCTCACGCCCCTGGGCGCCGTCTTCGCAGTCCTCGCGCTCATCGGGTGCCCAACGCCTCGCGCCCCGACCTGAGCTCGAGTTGGCGGCGGCGGCGATGCTTGTAGGCCTCGACCATGGGCCGCACCAGCACGTAGCTGAGCGCGGCCAGGGCCAGTCCGACCGGCAGGCAGCCCAGCGTCATCGGTTTCAGGATCGGCCACAGCTGATCGAGCGAGGACTGAAAGATGCCGCCGGAGAGATCGATGGCCCCCTTGGGGGTCTTGCCGCGCAGCATCAGATTGCCCACCGCGTAGGTGGAGTACCAGATGAACGGATAGGTCAGAGGGTTGCCGACGAACGTGCCGAGCAAAGCGGCCACGACGCTGCCGCCGACCACCCAGGACAGCAGCACGGCCATGACCATGTGCGTGCCTAGGAACGGCGTCGCGGCGGTGAACGCGCCGGCGGCAAAGCCCAGCGCCACGGCGTGCGGCGTGTCGCTCAGGCGCCGCAACCGATACACGACATAGCGGCTCGAGCGGTTCCAGCTCCGCCGTGGCCACAGATGCACGCGCACCCGCTCCAGGAAGCTCTCCGACACGCGGCGCTTAAACAGCATCACCACCTCGAAACGCGCGACAGCGGACCAAAAGCTAAACCAGGCTGGCCCTTGGCGACCAGGTTCTCGCTTATTTAGGTAAAATTCCTTGCCGACACCAGCACTAGGCGCCCGCGCGCGCCGCGCTCGAGACCATATCCTTGGCCCGCAGCCCGGCGATAATGTCGTTTAGATGCTTGAGATCCCAGACCTCGAGGTCGATCAGGATCTCGGTGTAGTCGTGCACGCGATTGGTCATCTTGATGTTGTCGATGTTGCCGTCGGCCTCGCCGATCACGGAAGCGATCTGGGCGAGGCTGCCCGGCTCGTTCAACACGGTGACGGCGAGCTTGGCGGGAAATCGTTGCGGATTGTCCTCGTCGATGTCCCAGGTCACGTCGATCCAGCGCTCCGGCTCCTCGTCGAAGGCCTTCAACGCCTCGGCATGGATCGGATAGATGGTGATGCCCTGGCCCGGGGTGAGAATGCCGACGATGCGATCGCCGGGGACGGCCCCGCCATCGGCGAAGCTCACCGGCAGATCGCCGCGCAAGCCCCTGATCGGGATGCCGGCGGGCCCGTTCTCGCGCTGCTTGCCGCTCGATCCCGGCCAGCGGAATTTGAGGCCCATCACCTTGCCCAATCCAAACCAGCCTTCGTCGGTGCGTTTCACCTTGCGCCGCCGCTTCAGCGGCTCCGGCGATTTCTCCTCGGGGAAGACGGCGCGCACGACATCGGCCGAGGCGAGCTCGCCCCGGCCCACCGCCGCCATCACGTCCTCCGCGGTCTTTTGCGACAGGCGCGCAAGCGCCGCGGCGAGGCTTTCCTCGCTGAAGGTCTTTTCGCGGCGTTGGAACGCCCGGACCAGGATCTCGCGACCGAGCTTGCCATATTGCGCGCGCACGGCGTCGCGCGTCGCCCGCCGGATGGCCGAGCGTGCCTTGCCGGTGACGGCGAGGCTCTGCCAGGCCGACGGCGGGAGCTGTGCCTTGGAACAGACGATCTCGACCTCATCGCCGTTGCGGAGCTCGGTGGTGAGCGGCATGGGACGACCGTTGATCTTGGCACCGACGCAGGTGTTGCCGACGTCGGTGTGCACCGCATAGGCGAAATCGATCGGGTTGGCGCCGCGCGGCAGGGCGATCAGCCGCCCCTTGGGTGTGAAGCAGAACACCTGATCCTGGAACAGCTCGAGCTTGGTGTGCTCGAGGAACTCCTCGGGGTTGTCGCCGTCGAGCAGCATGCCGACCAGATGACGCAGCCAGCGATAGGCGTTGGAGTCCTGCGATGGCAAGCCGCCCTTGCCGTTAGCGCCGTTATTGTCCTTGTAGAGCGCATGCGCCGCCACGCCGTATTCGGCGACGGAATGCATCCGCTCGGTGCGGATTTGCAGCTCGGCTCGCTGATGGCGCGGGCCGACGATGGTGGTGTGGATCGACTGGTAGTCGTTCTGCTTTGGATTGGAGATGTAGTCCTTGAAGCGGCCCGGCACCGCGTGCCAGGTCGTGTGCACCACGGACAGCGCGCGGTAACAGTCCTCGACCTTGGGCACGACGATGCGGAAGGCGTAGATGTCGGAGAGCTGCTCGAGCGAGATCTGTTTCCGTTCCATCTTGCTCCAGATGGCGTAGGGCTTCTTCTCGCGCCCCGAGACGACACCCGCGACGCGGGCCTCCTCGAGCTTCGAGGTCAGCGCCGCCTCGATCTCGTCGATCAAGCCCTGATTGCGCGCGCGCAAGATCTTGAGGCGCTCGACCACGGCCGAATAGGCCTCGGGATTGAGCGACTTGAAGGCATGGTCCTCGAGTTCCTCGCGCAACCATTGCATGCCCATGCGGCCGGCGAGCGGCGCATAGATGTCCATGGTCTCCTCGGCGATGATCTTGCGCTTCTGCGGCTTCATATGCTCGAGCGTGCGCATGTTGTGCAGGCGGTCGGCGAGCTTGACCAGCAGCACGCGGATGTCGCTGGAGATGGCAAGCAGCAGCTTGCGGAAGTTCTCCGCCTGCTCGGCCTTCTTGGTGACCAGGTCGAGCTTCTTGATCTTGGTCAGGCCGTCGACCAGCGTGCCGATCTCGCGGCCGAACAGCGCGTCGATCTCGCTGCGCGTGGTGTCGGTGTCCTCGATGGTGTCGTGCAGCAGAGCGGTGGCGATGGTCGCGTCGTCGAGCCGCATCTCGGCAAGGATCGCCGCGACCTCGACCGGATGGGAGAAATACGGCGCGCCGGACGCACGCTTCTGATTGCCGTGCGCCTTCATGGCGTAGACATAGGCGCGGTTGAGCAGCGCCTCGTCGGCATGCGGCTGGTAGCTCAGCACGCGCTCGACCAGTTCGTATTGACGGGTCATGGCGCGGCAGGCTCCGCGCTAGCGGTCACGCCGGCGAAAGCCGGTATCCGGTCGAGGCAAAGCAGGTCAGCGTGAGCGGGGTCCCGCATTGGAGCCATCCGAGGGCGCCTGGCTCGCCATCCTACGCAACAGCTCTTCCTCGGTCATCTTGTCGATCGAACTGTCGACCGACTGATCGTCCTGGCCTAGGACCGGCATTCTGGTGTCGGTCGAGAGCATCGGTACGGCTTCGGCTTCCGGCTCGTCCACTTCGACATATTTCTGCATCGAGTGGATGAAGTCTTCCCTAAGGTCGTCGGGAGCGATCTTCTTCTCCGCAATCTCGCGCAACGCCACCACCGGGTTCTTGTCGTTGTCGCGCTGAACGGCGATCTGGGCGCCGGCCGAGATGCTGCGGGCGCGGTGGCCGGCCAAGAGCACGAGTTCGAAGCGGTTTTGAATCTTATCGATGCAGTCCTCGACGGTAACGCGAGCCATCAGGCGATCCTTGTGCGAGAGGGGCGAATTTGGCTTCTATTTAGGCGCTTCGTTGCAGCCAAGCAAGGTAAAGCTGGAGAAACGGGTGGCGCCGACTTGACCAGGGAAACCCTAACAGTCGCTGAAATGCTGGATCGGTTGCGCTTCTTTCAGGCGCAAGCGGAGGCGGCTTATACGCGCATGTACGAGGCCAAGATCGGGTCGGATCTCGCCGGCTGCTATAGCGACGCCAAGGCGTCCCTCCACGAGGCGATTGCCCTTGCGCAACGCCTGGGGCTGTGGAGCGCTGCCCAGCGCCTGTCGGCACGGCTGGATGAGATCAAGACGGTGTTTCGCCGGCAGTTTCCGGGTTAGCGCCGCCGTCCCGGCGCCTCAGCACCCGCCCTTCGGGTTTACGCGCCACAAGCGACCAGAGCTCGCGGGCGCTTCGCTTGAGCACGGGATGGCGCCAGCCGGGAGCAATATCCGTGAGCGGCCTCAGCACGAACGGCCGCCGATGGGCCAGTGGATGCGGCAGGACGAGAGGCCGGGCTCCGGCGCGGGCGAAGTCCCCTCTCCCGTCGCGCCAATGTCGGACGAGCCCCTTATAGTCGACGATGTCGATGTCGAGCGTGCGCGGGCCCCATGGCCTGCCGCCGCGTCTCCCGGCGTCTCGCTCGATTTGCTTCAGCACTCTCAGCAGCGATTTGGGTGAGAGCGAGGTGTCGAGCAGAGCGACGGCGTTGACATAGGCCGGCTGTCTTGCATTGCCGACCGCGCGCGTCTCATAGAGCGGCGATACGGCGCGGACGGCGATGCTGGCCTGCTCGAGCTTGCCTAAAGCGTGGGCAATCGTATGCGCCGGAGTTCCCCACGGGCCGGGACAATTTGCACCAAGAGCTACCAGGACTTTGCCACGCACAAGCAATTGTGAAGTCACGCTGTCACACCTATGTTGTTAAGGCAGCCCTTACTGTTGTTAAACAGTCCATGGTCCCGTCAGACATTGCGACAGGGACGGCGTGTTTCGATCAAGGCATTTTTTGCAGTGAACGGACCTAAAATGAATTTCTATCCGACCGAGCGCATCGCGCTCTTCATCGACGGCGCCAATCTCTACGCTACGGCCAAGTCGCTCGCCTTCGACATCGACTATAAGCGCTTGCTCGCGCTGTTCCGCTCCAAGGGGCAGTTGGTGAGAGCGCTGTATTATACGGCGCTCGCCGAGGAGCAGGAGTACTCCTCGATCCGGCCGCTGATCGATTGGCTGGATTATAACGGCTACACCATGGTCACCAAGCCGACCAAGGAGTTCATCGACGCGACCGGCCGGCGCAAGATCAAGGGCAACATGGATATCGAGCTTGCGGTCGATGCCATGGAGCTTGCCGACCATCTCGACCACATCGTGCTGTTCTCCGGCGACGGCGACTTTCGTTCGCTGGTCGAGGCGCTGCAGCACAAGGGTAAGCGCGTCAGCGTCGTGTCCACGCTCACCACCAATCCGCCGATGGTGGCCGACGAGCTCCGCCGGCAGGCGGATCAATTCATCGACCTTGCCTATTTGCAGGACGAGATCGGCCGCGACCCCGCCGATCGGGCGCAGCGCGGGGAACGCCGGCGGCATGAGCCAGAGCCGCTCGATGAATTCGAGTCCGAAGATTTGATCGAGACCTGAAACTGCCTTCCCTCCGAAACTGTTAGTGTATCGCCGGAGGCATTTTAGCCATGAAAGTTGGTCTGATCGGGCTTGGGCATATGGGAAGCGGGATGGCGGCCAATCTGTTGGCCGCAGGCCACGCGCTCACTGTCTATAATCGCAGTCGTGCCAAGGCCGACTCCCTCGTCGGCAAAGGCGCGCGGCTGGCAAAGACGCCGGGCGATGCCGCGCGCGGTCAGGTGGTCATCACCATGCTCGCCGACGACCGCGCGGTTGAGCAGGTGGTGTTCGACAAAGGCGGCATCCTCGATGCGCTCGCGCCGGGCGCGATCCATGTCTCGATGAGCACGATCAGCGTGGCGCTGGCCGAGCGGCTGGCCGCGGCGCATCGCGACAAGGGCCAGGAGTTCGTCGCGGCGCCGGTGTTCGGCCGGCCGGACGCTGCGGCCGCGGCCAAGCTCTTCATCGTCACCGCCGGAAAGCCGGAGGCGGTCGCGGTCTGCCAAGCTCTGTTCGATGTGCTTGGCCAGAGAACCTTCATCGTCTCGTACGAGGCGCCGAAGGCGAATCTCGTCAAGCTCAGCGGCAATTTTCTGATCGCCTCGGTCATCGAGGCTCTGGGCGAGGCGGTGGCGCTGGTGAGCAAGGCCGGCATCGACCGCGCGCAATATGTCGATCTCCTCACTGCGACGCTGTTCGGTGCGCCGGTCTATAAGACCTATGGGGCACTGATTGCCGAGGAGCGCTATCGTCCAGCGGGATTTAAGGCCGAACTTGGCTACAAGGACGTGCAGCTTGCGTTGAGCGCGGCGAAGGATTTGCAGGTGCCGATGCCAATGGCGAGTTTGATCTCCGATCGATTCCTTGCGTTGATTGCCGGTGGCGGCGGCGGGCTCGATTGGTCGGCGCTCGGCCTCCTCGCCAAGCGCGACGCCGGCGAGGCGCCGACGCTCATGCCGTCTGAGTGAGAGACCATGGCTTTGCTTGATGCGCCCGCGCCCGCGCCGCCGGAGCCGGCCAAGAACTGCCCGCTCTGCCCGCGTCTCGTCGCCTTCCGCGAAGCCAACAGGGCCGCGCATCCAGACTGGTTCAACGGCGCGGTTCCCTCATTTGGCTCGAACGGCGCGCGGCTGCTGATCGTCGGGCTCGCCCCCGGGCTGAAAGGAGCCAACCGCACCGGCCGGCCCTTCCTCGGCGACTATGCCGGCGAGCTGCTCTACCGCACGCTGCTCAAGGTCGGGCTTGCCCGCGGACGTCACGATGTCGCCGCGCCCGAGGCGCTCGAGCTGGTCGATTGCATGATCTCGAACACGGTTCGCTGCGTGCCGCCGCAGAACAAGCCGACGCCTGCCGAGATCGCCACCTGCCGTCAGTTCCTGATCGGCCGCATCGCCGCTCTGCCGCGTCTGCGCTCGCTGCTGGCGATCGGCCGCATCGCCCACGACGGTATCCTCGATGCACTCGGCCTGAAGCGCCGCGACTTCGCCTTCGCGCATGGCGCGCGCCACGCGCTGCCGAACGGACTGGTGCTGTTCGACAGCTATCATTGCTCGCGCCAGAACACGAATACGGGGCGACTCACCACCGCGATGTTCGAGGCGGTGCTGATGGAGGCCGCGGCCAGTCTGCGCACGGGCTGACAACGGCCTTTCGCCGCCTTGCCGCCACGCGCCAAGTCGGGCATGCTTTGGTTTGCGGGGCGAAGAGCTGACGAACGAGGGTCCCATGGCGGGGCTAGAAATCTCACCGGAGAAGGTCGGCTTCGTCATCGTCAAGGCGCGCGAAGTCGCGGTCAAGGTCGCCGCCTGGGACGAGGGCTCAAGCTCCGATCACGACGCCGAGTCCATCCTCGAATCCTTCTCGGACGACGCCACCCAGGAGCAGCTCAAGGAATTCATTCGCGACCTCAATGTCGACGAGCAGGCGAGCCTAGTCGCTCTCGCCTGGATCGGCAGGGGCTCGTTTACGCCAGACGAGCTTGACGAAGCGCTGGCCACCGCGCGCGCCGAGCGCACCAATCGCACCGAGGACTATCTGCTCGGCATGCCGCTGCTTCCCGACTATCTCGAGGAAGGGCTCGACCGGCTCGGTTATTCGGTCGAGGACGCCGAGGACGAGTTGCTTTAGGCCGGTCCCTCAAGCTTGAGTGAGACCTCAGCCGCATGCGTTGCCGGGTCGCGCACGGGATAGAACACCCTGTCGATGCGGCCATCTCCGATCAGCAAGGTGAGGCGCTTGAGATAGGTCTCGCCGCCGGCGCCGAAGCTCGGCAGCCGCAGCGCCGCCGCGAAGACCCCATCGACATCGCTTAGGATCGGAAACGGCAGCGCCAGCCGCGCGACCAGCTCGCGCTGATACTCCGTAGTCTGACGGCTTAAGCCGAACAGGCGCACGCCCAATTCGGCAAACTCGGCGGCGCGGTCGCGAAAGCCTTCGAGCTCGGGAGTCGAGCCATGTGCGCCGGGGATCGCGTCCCAGTCCGGCGGATTGGGATGGCCGGGGCGCCCGGTCCAGGGATAGGCGATCATGAGGCTTCGGCCGGGAAGCTGCGCCAGATCGACAGTGCTTCCGTCCGTCGCCGGCAATGCGACCGGCGGTAGCCTGGTCCCGAGCTGCACATGATCGGCGCCGCCGTCATTCGACATCAATGGCCTAGCCCTTCTCGCGCATCAGGCGGCCCTTCTGGCGCTCCCAATCGCGCTTCTTCTCCGTCTCGCGCTTGTCATGCAGCTTCTTGCCCTTGGCGAGTCCCAGCTCGACCTTGGCGATGCCACGCGCGTTGAAATACATCTTGAGGGGAACCACCGTCATGCCTTCGCGCTGAATGGCGCCGGCCAGCTTGCCGATCTCTTTGCGATGCAGCAGGAGCTTGCGCGGACGCAAGGGAGCATGACCGTTGCGGCCGGCCTGCACATATTCGGCGATGTGGGCGTTGATCAGATAAAGTTCGCCGCCCTCGCTCGATGCGTAGGAGTTGCCGATGTTGGCCTTGCCCGCGCGCAGCGACTTGACCTCGGAACCGGTCAGCGCGATGCCCGCCTCGAGCTTGTCCTCGATCTCGTAGTTGAAGCGCGCCTTTCGATTCTCGGCGACGAGCTTGCCGCTCTCGCGCTTCGGCGCCATCACGTCACCTATATGGTCTAGGCAAGGACGAGGCCGACCGCGGCGATCGCCTCGTCGACTTTCTGTCTTGAAGCCGGCGCGATCGGCGCCAGCGGCAGCCGCGTCTCGCCGTTGCAGAGCCCGAGCTTGCTCGCGGCATATTTCACCGGGCCGGGATTGGATTCCACGAACAGCGCGTCATGCAGCGGCATCAGCCGGTCCTGGAGTTCGAGCGCGCGCTTGAAATTGCCGCCGAGGCAGGCGAGCTGGAACTCCGAGCAGAGCGCCGGCGCGACATTGGCGGTGACGGAGATGCAGCCCTGCCCGCCATGCGCCATGAAGCCGAGCGCGGTCGCATCCTCGCCGGATAGCTGCACGAAGTCCTTGCCGAGCGCCGCCCGCTGCTGGCTGACCCGCGCCATGTTGGCGGTCGCGTCCTTCACCCCGACGATGTTCTTGAGCTTGAACAAGCGCGCCATGGTGTCGACGGTCATGTCGACGACGCTGCGGCCGGGGATGTTGTAGATGAGGATGGGGATGTCGGTGCAGTCGTTGATCGCCTTGTAGTGCAGATAGAGTCCTTCCTGCGTCGGCTTGTTGTAATAGGGCGTCACCACGAGCACGCCGTCGGCACCGGCGCGCTTGGCGTGGAGGGTCAGCTGCACCGCCTCGGCGGTCGAGTTCGATCCAGTCCCGGCGATCACCGGCACGCGGCCGGACGCCGCCTCGATGCAAAGCTCGACCACCTGTCTGTGCTCGTCATGCGAGAGCGTGGGCGATTCGCCGGTGGTCCCGCAGGGCACCAGCCCGTGCGTGCCTTGGTCGATCTGCCACTCGACGAGTTTGCGGAACGCCGCGGCATCGACCTTGCCGTCGTTGAAGGGGGTGATCAGCGCCGCGATCGAGCCTTGAAACGGCGGCATGGGCACGAGAGGAACTCCTGTGGCGGTCGCAGTTGGTAAATTCGGGTCGGCAGGGACGGCGGACAATAGGGGTTGAGGATTGAGGCGGCAAGCCGCAGAAACCCTGGGAGATGTCGGCTTGACATGAGCCTTGACCGGCACACCAGGCTCGCCAGTGCATCAATCAAAGTATATTCTCTTCATAGGCTTACCATGATTTGCTGAGAATAGTTGTGATGCCCGGGCCGCGGTTCCAGTCATTTTTCTGCCGGATTCTTTCAGACATTGTTGAAATCCGGCACACTACAGTGCCGTCATCGTCGCGGCTCCCCGGCTCGGGGGACGTCCTGACTGCAGGATCGTAACCGGAAACCGATCGACGAGATGAAACGCATTCGCGCGCACATCTTACTATTTGCCTCATTCGCGTGTCTTGCCCCGGTGGTGGCCGCGGCGAAGACGCCACGTTCGGCTGCGGCAAAGCCGGCACGCGCGACGAAGGTGCAAGTTCCGCCCTCCCTGCCCGACCGCAATCCGTTAAGGCTAACGACGCCGGCCGCGCCGCTGGCTGAACCCGCGCCGGCCGCCGCGCAGGATGCGGCGCAAGACATTGCGGCAACGCCGGAGCCCGCGCCTTCGATCGCATCGGATGCCACGATGGCAACCGGTACGGTGCCAAGCCCCGCGGCGGCGCCTGGCGACGCCCTTCCCCTGCCCGACCGTAATCCCGCGTCCTCTTCGGTTTCCATGACGCCGCCTAGCGCAGCAGCCGTGCCGACGGTGATGCCGCAAACTGACATGGCGAAGTCAAACTCGGTCGTGCCGCCACCCGAACGCAATCCGCAGACGCCGACTCTGCTGGCGATGCCGCCCGCGCCGTCCCTCTCCCCGCCGCCGCAAGTCGTCACCGACATGCCGCCGCCCGATCCCAACCCTAATCGCACGGCCGCGCTTCCCTTCGCCATGAAGGGCACGCTCACCCCCGCGATCGCCGCGCCGCCTCCGGCGATGGACTATGTCGCGATCCTCAAGCCGATTCTGTCTTACGACCTCTCGGATGCCGACGAGGCCAATATCCGGGAGGTGCTGCGCTCCGGCACTGCGGCGGCGGCTAGGATCAAGGACCCGGCCGCCCGCGATTTTGCCCTTTGGTACAAATACCGCAACAGTCCGGCGGTTTCGGGCCACGCCGAGGCCATCGAGCAATTCCGCCTCGCGCATCCGGACTGGCCGGCGCAAGACGAGCTGCGCGAAAAGGCGGAGACGGTTCTCTTCCTGACCGATGCGAGTCCCGACGAGGTCAGGGAATTCTTCAAAAATTCGGCGCCACTGACCGGTGCCGGCAAGGCGGCGCTCGCCGGGGTCAATATCAAGGACGGCGACGAGGCCGGCGCCAAGGCACTGGTGGTTTCGGCTTGGCGCGATCACCAACTGAATGCCGCGGTCGAGAAGAAGATCCTCGATCGCTACGGCAACATGCTCACCGCCGACACGCATCGCGCGCGCATCGAC
Organism: uncultured Alphaproteobacteria bacterium; assembly: GCA_963798815.1. GTDB lineage: Bacteria > Pseudomonadota > Alphaproteobacteria > Rhizobiales > Methyloligellaceae > Methyloceanibacter. The sequence continues at coordinate 243,464 of CAWCUW010000002.1, read as the reverse complement.
CGGCTGCTTTATCCTGACGACAAGAGTGCAACTGAGGCGGCGCTGCGCGTCGCCAAGCTGCTGCCCGCCGACGAGCAGAAAAAAGTCGCGGCGCGCATCGCCGTGGTCAAACGCGGCGGCAATGCCGGCAAGCTGCTCGATGCCTTGCCGGCAAGCGCGGTCGAAGCCGATGTCGGCCTGCGCTTCAACCGTATCCAGTGGCTGCGTCGCACCAAGAACAAGGACCGCCGCGAGGAAGCCTGGAAGATGCTGCTCGATGCGCCGAGCGAGCCGAACATTCTGCTCGACCTCAACAATTGGTGGACGGAGCGGCGGATCAATTGCCGCGGGGCGCTGAACGACGGGCAGCCGCGCGTCGCCTACGAGATTGCGGCCAAGCATGGCTTGGTGTCTGGCGACGCTTATATCGAGGCCGAATTCCTGGCCGGCTGGATCGCCCTGCGCTTCCTGGGCGAGCCGCATACGGCGATGCAACATTTCACCTCGCTGCGCGCGGCCGCCACCAGTTCGAAGAGCATCGCCCTCGGAGAATATTGGCTCGGCCGCACCTCGCTCGCGCTTGGCGACCGCGCCACGGCCGTCGTGCATTTCCATGGCGCGGCCAAATACCCGCAATACTTTTACGGCCAGCTCGGCCGCCAGTCGCTCGATGCGCGTCCCGCGCATCTGGAGGTGACGCCGACACCGCTGCCCAAGGAAGCCGACATTCAAAGCTTCATCGCCCGCGATGCCGTGCGCGCAATCGGGGTTGCCCACGCCTCGGGGCTGGACGGCGCCATCCCGCAATTCCTGCTCGCGCTGTCGCGCAAGCTGACCAACCCGGCCGAGGTCGTTCTGCTCGTCGAGTTGGCCAAGGCCGAAGGCGAACCGCAGGTCGGGCTCAGGCTCGCCAAGATCGCGTTCAACCGCGACCTTCCGGTCGGCGACTATGCGCTTCCCGTCGGAGTGATCCCGGAATTCAGGAGCTTGTTGACGGATCGCGTCGATCCCGCACTGGTGCATGCGCTATCGCGGCAGGAAAGCGAGTTCAACGCCGCGGCCAAGAGCCCGGTGGGCGCCAGCGGCTTGATGCAGCTGATGCCCAGCACGGCCAAGGCCGTGGCCAAGGCCTACAACGTCAAGTTCGATCCCAACCAGCTGACCAACGCGTCATACAACACCCAGCTCGGCGAGGCGCATCTGCGTGCCCTGATCGACAGCTATAACGGTTCTTATTTCCTGTCGCTTGCCGCCTACAATGCCGGCGGCGGCCGCGTCGCCGAATGGATCAAGCAGTTCGGCGACCCGCGCGACCCGCAGGTCGATCCCGTCGACTGGATCGAGCGCATCCCCTTCACCGAAACGCGGCAATATGTGGTGAAGATCATGGAGACGCTTCAGCTCTACCGCTCGCGCTTGGCGGGGCCGAAGCAGGCCTTGCAGCTCGTTCAGGATCTCAATCGCGGGCGCAGAATTCCCCACTCCGACACGCCCAAGGTCGAGGCGGTCCTGGGTGTGCAGGCGAAATCCGAGTGAGGCAGGAACGGGCGTCCCTGCCCGTTGGTAAGGCTTGCCCCTGCCGCGAGTTGCTGGAAAACTGACGGCCAGGCGCCACGGGGGACGCGCCGCCTGTCGGTTCAGACACACTCCCAAGGTTGATGTTGCAAGATGGCCGAGCCTGACGGCGAGCTATGGCGAGACATCTACTATGCGTCGTTCGACGACCTTAGGCTGCACGTCCGCCATTACGGGGCGCCCGACGAGAAGTTGCGCAGCGTCATCTGCCTGCCCGGACTGACGCGCAATTGCCGCGACTTCAACGCGCTCGCCACCTATCTCTGCAAGCATCCGGAAAAACCCCGCAACGTCTATTGCTTCGACTACCGGGGGCGCGGGCGCTCGCAATACGACCGCAACTGGCGCAACTACACGCCGTTCGTCGAGCTATTGGACACGCTGGATTTCCTGACGCTGCGCGGCCTGCACAAGGTCGGCATCGTCGGCACCTCGCGGGGCGGCATGATCGCCATGCTGATGGCGGCGCTCAGGCCGACGGTGATGGGTCCGGTGGTGCTCAACGATATCGGTCCGGTAATCGAGACGCGTGGGCTCGCGCGCATCATGGGCTATGTCGGTCGCATGCCGGTGCCGAAGACCTGGCCCGATGCGGTGAACATTCTACGCGAGATGAACGAGCGCGCCTTTCCCAGCTTCAGCGACGCGCAGTGGGAAGAGATCGCTAAGGACGTGTTCGACGAGCAGAAAGGCCGGCCGGCGGTCGCCTACGACCGCAAGCTCGCGCGCGCGCTCGGCAGCATCGATCTCAGCCGCCCGGTGCCCGATCTCTGGCCGCAATTCATCGCCCTCGGCCAAGTCCCGGCCTTCGTGTTGCGCGGCGAAAATTCCGACGTGTTGAGCGCCGACACGCTGGAGGCCATGGTCGAGCGGCATCCCAACCTCCGCACCATGACGGTGCCCGAGCAGGGACACGCGCCGGTGCTCAAGGAGCCGGAGACGATCGAGGCGATCGGCGCCTTCTTCGCAGCCAACGATTGACGGCAAGGAGAACGGACCGCCGCCACGCGGCGGAGCCCTGGTGCCCTACTCGCTGTCGAGCAGCGGGAGCAGATTGGGCAGACCGCCCTTGGGCAGTTGGCTGTCGGTGTGGGCCGAATCCTTGATGCGAGGAATGACCCGTGCGGCGACGTCTTGCGAGGCGGCGGCCTCTTTCCAGCTAATGCTCTCCGAGGTGGAGAACAGGGCCGGCAGATCGCGCCTCAGCTGATAGGAGACCGCTACCGCGGTGCCCTTGTCGGGGGCCACGCCCTCGATCGTCACCGCCAGGCCTGACAGCGCGATCTTGCCCGACTCGAGTTGGCTCAGCGCGCGCAAGGCGGCGATGACCGCATCGTCCCAGTTCTTGGGCGCGCCGGAGGCGAGCTCGAGCCGATCGTCGAGGCCGGGGCGGCGGAACAATTGCCGCGACAGGTCGCGCACCTCTTTGCGCGCGTTCTCGCTCGGGACGCTGCCCGACAGGCTCAAGGCATTGGAGCCGAGATCGGCGACGAAGACGAAGGGATCGGCGATCGGCGGCCTGACGTTTTCCCCGGCGATGGTGAGCCCGGTCGGCAACGGTCCGGCGAGCGCCTTTTTCACTTCGGCATAGTCGGTCGCGCTGCGCGCCTCGCCATCGACCTTGAGTGCGACGTCGAGAAGGCGCGCCGAGCCGCGTTTCAAGTGTGAGAGCTGTTTGAGCCCGAAGCTGACCGCTCCCAGCCATTGATCCGTGGGCGGTGCGCCCTTGACGACCTTGAGCCGATCCTCGACCTCGAGATCAGGGAAATGCGCCTTGACCATGCCGAGCAACGTGCGGCGGTCCTCGTCGGTGGGCACCGAGCCGCGCAAGCGTATGCCGGATTCGATCCGCGTCGCCGACCAGACATAGCCGGCCGGGTGTTGCACGGGCTTGTCGGCGACCTTTACCGCCGCCAGCGCGCCGCCGATGTCGGGCGGCGATACGAGCCAAGCATGCGCCGCTTTCAGCTGCGTTCCGCCGGTGAAACCCGCTTGCACGCCAACAGTGCCGATCAGCGCGAGCACCGCAAAGATGCACAGCAGCAATCTCGGCCGGAATTCGGACATGAAACGCTCACCCTTCTCGACGCGGGACGACTTGGTGTGGTCGACTGATCTGGCCAAACCTCGTTTACCCTGTCTTGCTGCAGCGTTTCGTGACAAGCGAAACGCGATGATGCTGCCGCAGTGGGCGGACCCCAGCCCTCGTCCCGTTTTCCCCGATGTTGAGAGGAATCGGACCCCTCTCGCGTGTGCGATGTCACATCCGGTCATGGGTTGAATAGGTAAACTATAGGCCATTGGCGAACATGGTTCCAGTTGGCTCTTGCCTATTTCGCACTTGATTTAGCCCGCGGCGCATCCGGCGCGTGCCGCCGATCAAGCCGTTGACAAGACGGGATTCTGTCCGCGTCCCAAATTAATGGAAGTGATTTGCCAGGCCGATAATGCCAATCGCGATCAGATAGATCGCCACCACATAGTTGAGCAGGCGTGGCATCAGCAGAATCAAAATTCCGGCGATCAAAGCGATCAGTGGACTGATCACGACGGGATCAAGGGTCATGGTGGCTTCCCCGTAAGAGGGCCGGCGGGCCCGATTCGTTGCGTAGACGCGAGCGAGCATAAGCGATTGACCATGTCTTGTCGTGGGGGGAAGAACTGCACAAGGTTCCAGCATGGATACAAGGCGGCTAAACTTCCGCCGCCACCTTCCATCTTGTTCCAAAAAGCATATATGCCGTCTTGTCCTTGCCGCTTTTGGCGGCAAAGGGTATGGCACCGCCGGCCGGAGTCGGTAACTAGAGCACTCCCACGGGGAGAGGGGGGCTAACAGCTTCATGGTTGTCGAGGAACCCGGCTTCTGGCTCGCCGTTTTGCAGATCATCTGGATCGATGTTCTGCTGTCGGGCGACAACGCCGTCGTTATCGCGCTCGCGTGCCGCAAGCTCCCTCCCCACCAGCGCATCTGGGGCGTGGTTCTCGGTACCGTGGTCGCCATCACCCTGCGGATCATCTTTGCCGGGTTGGTGACGACGCTGATGCAGATGGCGTATCTGAAGCTGGTGGGCGGCGTGCTGCTGTTATGGATCGCCGTCAAGCTGCTCGCGGCGGAGGAGAACGGCAAGGCCACCGAAGTCGAGCCGGTCGACACGCTATTCCGCGCCGTCAGGATCGTCGCCATCGCCGACATAGTGATGAGCCTCGATAACGTCATCGCCATCGCCGCGGTGGCGGAGAGATTCGAATCGCCGCAGAACTACGCGTTGCTGATGTTCGGTCTCGCCGTCAGCATTCCGCTGATCATGGCCGGCGCCGCGTTGATCATGGCCGTGCTCGAGCGCTTCCCCATCGTGGTGTGGGCCGGCGCCGCGCTGCTCGGTTGGATCGCCGGCGAGATCATCGCCAAGGACCCGCTGTTCACCGCCACTCTCGATCCGGCTGCGGCGCATACGGTATGGATGATCGGCGCGACGCTGGGGGCGCTGTCGGTGGTCGGCGCCGGTTTGGTGCGACGACGCTGGCTGAGGCGTAGCGCGCCCGACCAGATCTAAGACTCACCGGGCTTTGCTTGCAGCGGATCGGCCTCAACCGGACTGGCCGGTCGTTGCTGGCCGTCGGCTCCTCCCGCGACGTTATCGGCGACGAAAGCACCACGCTTGCCGGCCGGACGCGACTTGCCGCGTGTCGTGTCCTGTGCCGTCTGCAGTTCGAGCTCGGCGTTGATCTCGGCGCCGAGCAGCACGATGTAGAACGAGATATACAGCCAGAACAGCAGCACGATCACCGCGCCGAGCGACCCGTAAGTGCGGTCGTAATGCGCAAAATTCGATACATAGAACGAGAAGCCCGCCGAAGCGATCAACCACATGACCGTGGCGAATAACGAGCCCACGCTCACCCAGCGCCATTTGGCGCTGCGGCGGCACGGGCCATAGCGGTAGAGCAGCGCGAGGAAGGTCAGCACGATCAGGGCCAGCAGCGGCCACCGCGCCACTTTCACCAGAAGCTCGAAGGCGTGCGAATAGCCGGCATAGGCGAACAGGATCGGCACGTAGACGATGGCGAGCAGCATCAGCACGCCGCTCAGGATGCCGAGGACGGCGAAGGCGAAGGTGCTGAGATAGAAGCGCAACAGGCTGCGCCGCTCCGGCTCCTCATAGGCGATGTTGAGCGCCGCAAACATGGCTTGCGTCAGATTGCTGACGCTCCATACGGCAAGCCCCAGGCTCAGGATCAATCCCCAGCCGAGCGAACTGCTGGAGCTCTCGGTAAGGTTCTTGATCTGCTCGATGACGATGCCGTAGGCCTGCGGCGGCAGCACGGAGGAGAGCATATCGAATTGTTGCTCGACGGAGGCCGGGTTGGTGGTCAGGCCGTAAAGCGCGATCAGCGCCGAGAGTGCCGGAAACACGGCGAACAGCGCATAGAAGGCGCAGCCCGCCGAGACCACCGAGAGGTTGTCGCGACTGCTCTCGATCAATACCCGCTGCGCGACCTGCCACCAGCCCCGGAGCGGAATGCGGTCGGGCCGCGTGGCATCGCGTCCATAAGGGTCGGGCTTGCGACTCATGGGTGCATGAAGGATGGCGTGCGGGCCCGAAGACAAGTGCAAAATGCGCGGCGCGTTGCTGTTCTGCTGTGTTCGACGAGCAAAACGCCTACCCAGGTTGGGTGGATCTCCCAACCGGGGCTCGCGTCAGCGTCGGCAGCCAGCTGTTTTCCCTGCTCTCAGTAGCAAATCCAGATGTAGCCATAGGGCGTCCAGCGCCAGCATGGGCCAAGTCCGTAACCCCACCAGCGACCATGCCACCACCGACCGTGACCATGCCCATGAGCGTGGCGATTGTAGTTGTGATTATTGTAGTGCCCGTAGCCATGCCCTTTGTGACCATGACCTCCGTGACCACCTTTCCAAGCATAGCCATTGTGGCCGTGACTGTTCTTATGGCCATGACCAGCGTGACCATGACCGCCGTGACCATGACCAGCGTGGCCATGCCCACCGTGACCGTGACCTCCATGACCGTGGCCGCCGTGGCCATGACCGGCGACTGCCGGCAGCGGCAGCATTAACGCGCTGGTGATCGCTGCGACTAGGAAAAGGTTGCGAAACATTACGATGTTTCCTCTTTGAGCGCTGAACGGGGCAGATGCCTTTGTTGCCTAACGCTCGAGCGCTTGCTTCGGTCCCGTTCTTCACCGTGAAACCGCGGAACGTCTTTGGGGCCCGCAAACGGTCAGCCCCTTCGCCAGTAGCAATCCGATGGCAATTCGCTATTTGTATCATCAGAAAGTCGTGAGGATGGGTGGCCGAGTGGTTGAAGGCACCGGTCTTGAAAACCGGCAGGCGCGCAAGCGTCTCGAGGGTTCGAATCCCTCCCCATCCGCCAATACGTCAGCGAACCACCTGTGGCTTTTGTAACCGAGGGGCATCGGCTTCGGTCGGCGCCCATCCTTGCGCTAGTCTGGGGTTCATGCCGAAGACTAACTGCACGCAACCCTCGAGGATTTCGCCCCTGACGGCTTTACGCATGGTATCCGTGGTCGCCGAGAAATACTAAAAGTGCGGTGGCTCGACCGTTTCGAGTCTGTCTGCGGTGAGGTGGAGCCATGCTTCAAGCTTGGCTGTCGATCGGTTACATCGTCCTGCTCGCGATTCTCGTGCTCGCCTTTATCTTGTGGCGCAGGAGCCTCCCGTTCCTGGCCATCGCTGCCCTCATGGTGGGTGTCCCCCTCTGGTTTGGATGGGAATACGCACGTCCAACATGGACAACCGGGGTCATCACAGGAACGGAAGTGCGCCGCAGCGATCCCGACGCTCACGGCAATACGACCGACATCGAATACATCTACATGCGCAACCGGTCCGACAGGGGGCTTGAGCTGGTCAACGAAGATTCCTGGTGGTGGTTGAAGCGCAACAGCGAGCGCGTCTTCAACGACGCCAAGACCGCGCAGTCTCGCAACACCGAAATGACCCTAATGTGGAACCGGTGGCGCTCCACGCTTTTCAGCTGGTACCCCAACGCGATCGCCATCGGCCCATCCGGCTCCTGGCCGTGGTGGTCGTTGCGAACCATCACCTTCTATGGCCTCTCGGTCGTCCTCTGGCTCAGTTATTTCTACGCCTTCTTCAGGCTGCGCCGATCGAGGGCCTGAGGTCGTGAAGCCATTGAAGCCATTAATGTAGTGATCGGCGTCAGCCGCCGCACCCGTCAGTCAGCCAGCCAATCAATACCTGTTGCGGTTTGTGTTCTTGCTGCTTCGCGGCGCCGGCGGCGATCCAGCCGTCCAGTCGGCCAAGCAGTTGGCAATGTAGGCTTCTCTTTCTCTCTGATCGAGCGCCGGAAGAACGCGATTGGCATGATACCAGCAGAGATCCTCGACCCATTGTGGGGCGGCCAACGCCGGGGTCACGCTGAGCATGAGATCCGCGACGATCATCACAAGTATCAGTTTCATGGCAGGCCTAGCCTATCTTGGTCGCAAGGTGGAACAGCCCAGCCCCGATGGCTAACACAACAACCTTCACACTTCGACCGCCACTTACCAGCGAAACCCGCTCTGGAGGCTTCGCGTGACCGAGGGAATCCGTAGGTCGCCGCCCAACGCATCCCCGGCGGTTATGCCGTAAAGGGCCCCGCGTCTGCCATGCTCTGACCATGGATTTTCTTCATTCATGTCTCGCGAGAAACGGCGGGCACTCGTTCGCAAGTGTCCTCCTCTCTGATGCTTTAGTTAGAACAGCGCGGCAGGATTTCCCCGCGTGCAAGGAAAGGAAGTACCCAATGAAGAAGATCGCACTAGCACTCACGCTGGTCCTGGCGAGCTCAAGCCTCGCTATCGGACTGGCCTCCACCGACGCTAATGCTGGCGGTCGCAAAATCTGCAAGCAGGGACTCATGACGCACCCGATGGCAGGCAAGCACCGTGATCTGATGAAGCAGTGCAAGGCAGAATACAAAGCTCACAAGAAGGCCGGTGGCGCGCGAGCGACATAGGCCGAACTGAGGGGCTCCGCTTGCCTGAAAGGGAGCCCGTAGCCAAAACTTTTTAAGGGGCGTCGGCTTCGGTCGGCGTCCTTTCTTATGCGTAAGCCCGCAGATACAGAACGAGCGCCGACGTTTCACCCAGCGCTGTCGCAGGCGTTATGGCAAGCGCAAGAGCAAGGCCCGGTCGATCGGTCGGGAGACGGGCTGAGCCTCTGAGACCGCGCCTATGTCGGAGAGTGTACCAAAACTCTCAGGCGTTACGCAGGAACCAGCACCGTCAAGAAGCGTTCTTTCTTTCCCCCGAGTAACCTGTGTAGGAGAATCACCATGAAAACGCTTCTTTCCACACTGGCTTTGACGCTCGCACTTGGATTTACGGTGCCGGCATTCGCTGGGGACGTGACACAAGCCAAGAACGCCGCAGATTGCGAGAAGGCTGGCGGCACATGGGATGCTGCAACGAATGCCTGCTCAGAGAAAAAGATGTAGGCAGCCCTTCCTGTTTGCATCGTTGAGGGGCGTCGGCTTCGGTCGGCGCTCTCTCATTTTTGGCAAGTGTTGTATTTTAGGTGCAAGTGTTGCAGGGGAACGACACTCGATCCCCGGCCAAGCCGCTATGATCTCCCGTATCGGGAGTTGCCACCGCCCCGTCCTTAGCGGGGCGTTTTGTTAGAGCCTTGGCGACCAAATAGGGGACTGACATGGAAATAGGGGCTGCTGCCGCCAGCCTTCCGAAGCGGGTGACAAGCCTTGGCCCGTTGCCTGTTCGTCTGACAGCGCTGAAAGCACTGCCCCTGTTATGCGGACTTATCCTGGCTCCAGCACCGGACCAACGAAACGATCCTGACAGTCCGTATGTCCTAACACTTCACGACCGGCAGGAGGCTTGAGAGCCATGGAAGCGGGGCATCTTTCCTAGCGCTATTTATGTCCGCCATGTCGCAACAAGTGAAGGGCTCGGAGATCTCGTTCCGATAGCCGTACCCACCGATCACCGTCGGGTGGTGACCACAGATTGCAGGTCAAGCAACCGGCTAGGCGCAAGCCGTCATTCTCGATCTCGATAAGCTCTTGCCCGCAGTTATGGCAGCGAGCCATCCGCTTCCTGCCCCATCAGTTCGGGATAAGATCGCGGAGATTCGGATGGCGTACCAACTCTCTCGCAAGGCCTAAAGCATGGACGCTATCATCTTGCTTCAGCTTTCTTAGAAGAGCCCGGAACAGCCTCCCATGGTCGGCCCTGAGAGCATCAATGATAGCCTTCAGCTGCGTCTCTTCGTCTTGGGCATGGTTCCCCATGCCCAATTAAACCCATAAGCGGATTTCAGGTTCCTCGCCTTTGGGGCCGATAAGTGGAACACACACAGGGACGTTTTCGTTCATTCTTTAGCCAGTTGGCTGGTTAGGCCCCGGTGCCGTTTTCCCTGTATCCCCGTACCGTTGGTACCGGGGCCGCTTGCATTGTGGAGGAATGCACGCATGAACCTGTTGCGATCGATTTGTTCTCTCTTTGGCGGTGAGTGTGCCGGCGAGCAACGTGGGCAAACCAACGACACTGCTCGAAAAGGAGCACCCGCCGACCTTGGTCAAGAAGAAGCGGAACTGGAAAAGACCGGCAAAGAGCAGATGAGCCACATGGAAGGCGACACTTCCAGCACGCCATCTTCAGGAAAACCTACCAAACGTCGCTAGTTTGACGGCCTATTTTCCGACCGGGCTGCCGCCTTCGCGCTGCCGCACGGCGAACTCCTCTTCGGGCGACAGCACGAGATGCTTGCGGCCGTATGACGCGAAAAAGGCGATCGCCAGCACGTACCAGATCAGCACGCCGATGACGCCGGTGCGGTAGAGCGGATCGGCGAGTTGGAAGCCGATGGTCACCAGCGCGATGATCACCGTCAGCGCCGCCCCAAGAACGCCGAACGGACTGCGATACGGACGCTCGATATTGGGAAAGCGGCGGCGCAGCCGAATGAAGGTGAGGCCTTGCAACAGGTATGAGAACATCGCGCCGAACACGGCCATGTTGAGCAGCACGCCGCCGATGAAGGACCCTGCCCTCTCCCCGCCCATGGCGAACCAGACGACCAGCATCACGGCAAGCCCGACCGCGGCGCCAGCCACCAGGGCAACGTTCGGCGTCTTGTGCTTGCCGTGCGTGAGGGAGAGGAAATGGGGGAAATACCCCGCCCGCGACAGCGAGTAGATCTGCCGGCCGCTGGCGAAGATGATGGCGTGAAAGCTCGCCACCAGCCCGATCACCGCCGCCACCGCCAAGGCTCCGGCCGCATTCGAGGCGAAGATCGCGCGGAAGCCATCGAGGATCGGCTCGCCCGAGGTGCCGAGTGCAAAGGCGCCGTGCACGGTGGTGGTCGCGCCGGCGGCGTCGGTGATTTGCCGTGTGATCGGAATCGCGGGATTGAAGATGAGCACGAGGAATCCCAGCACGATCAGCGTGAACATGCCGAGCATGATGCCTTTCGGCATGTCACGCTTGGGGTCGACGGATTCTTCGGCCGCCAGGGGAAGCTGCTCGATGGCGAGAAACAGCCACACCGCAAACGGCATCGACGCCAGCACGCCGTAGACGCCGAACGGCAGGAACGGCCCATGACCGTCCGGCAGCTCGACGGCCGCGCCGGTCGACGGATCGGCACCGATATTCATGGCGTATCTGCCGAAGTCGAAGAACGGGATGGCGCTGACGAAGAAAATGACGAGCACGGCGATCGCCAGCAGCGTGACGATGGTGGTGACTGTGAAGGACAGCTCGACGCCGCGCGCGTTGAGCATGACAAACACGATGTAGCTCAGGATCCACCAGGCCGGCTGGAACGCGGCCGGCGTGCCGAAGATCGCCGTGAGATAGGCACCGATGAAGTAGACGATCACGGCCGGCGTCAGCACGTATTCGACGTTCTCGGCGACGCCGGTGATGAAGCCGCCCCATGGCCCGAAGGCGGTGCGGGCGAACGAGTAGGCTCCGCCGGTATGCGGCAGGGCCGGACTCATCTCGGCGATGGAGTAGGTCAGGCCGAGATACATGATGGTGATGATGACGGTGCCGAGGAACATGCCGCCCCAGCCGCCGACGGCGAAGCCGAGGTTCCAGCCGGAGAAATCGCCCGAGATGACCGCGGCGACACCGAGCGCCCACAGATAAAAAACGCCCGCGTGGCGCCGGAGCTCGCGGTCCTCGAAATAATCTATCCCGGCACTGCGGTAGGAGACGCCGCCTTCGTGCTGTTTGTCAGCCATTTTCCGACCCGCGATCCTCGTGCGATTTCGCTCGGCAGCCAAAGCGGCCATCGCGCGTCTCCTTAGCATGAAACGCAAGGGTGGCCCAATGCGTGGTGGCAAGGAGTAGTGCCGACGACGCTCGCGTGCAGTGGGATAGTCAACGCAATTAACCCCGCAAGCGCGCAGCTTGCGGGGCGCATTGGCCCGCGTCGCGGAACAAGGTGTCGGGTCTCGCCACGGGCCGTGCTCCCGGTGCCGACGGGAAATAAGCCGTGACCGGGTTCGTCGCTATCGCCCTATTTCAAAGGCGGAAGCGGCTGCGGCTCGACCATGACGGCTTCGTGGTGGTGAAAGAAGCAGCCCCCGAGCGCGAACGACGCCGTGAGGACCGCCAAAACGGCGATCAAACGCATACGCATACTAGCCCCCAATAGAACGCGGTACGCAGTACTAGAACCGACGGGTTACAGCCTTCATTGGAACCACATCCGCGCCGGAAAATGGTGACGAAATTGCCACAGCGCGCGGCGAAGATTCCGCTGGAATTTGGCCGGTTGCATGGAAAGGCAAACTCCACACGCTGTCATAAACGCTTCGTTAACCATCCCGCGGTGCTAATGGCTTGGAACAACAAGCCCGGCGACTCGCGTGTCAGAAAACCGATTCCTCCAATCATTTTTTGCAGTTAGCGCCAGCGCCGTATTGGTTTCTGGAACGCTGCTGCTGCTGTCCTCGACCGCCCCCTGGAACCCGCCCCAGCTTGCCGACGGCGATGCCTCGACACCCGACGCCGCGCGCGCCTCGCCCGACACGACAGCGTCGATCGACATCGCGCTTCCCCAAGCGCCGCTTGCCTCCGACCAGGGGGATAGCGCCGACAGCAGCGAGCCCGACATGGCCGCTGAGGCTCAGGCGGAAGCGCCCACCGTGCCAGCCCTGCCCGAAGAAGCGAGTGTCCCGGAGGTGGAGGCTGTTGCCGCGCTCGGTACGCCGCTCAGCCCTGAGAGCGCCGATGTGTCGCTCGACGGCAACGGCGCCGATGCTCCCATCATGGCCGAGGCCGAAGCGGCGTCTGACATGGGTGGCCAGGTTGCATCAGCGGAAATCGCCGTGGCGGTGCCGCTCGCGGAGGTTGCCGATTTGAGGCGCGACACCGCAACCGACCAGATCGCCGCCATGCTGACGGCGATGCCGCCCCGGCCCATCACCAGCGACAAAAGCGACGCGGCGACCGGCGAGGTTGCAACCGCGCTTGCGGCCGAGCCTCCGGCGCCACCCCCGCCCCCCACCAGCGATGCCACCGAGGCCGCGACGGTGAACGTGGCGACGGCGCTCGCGGCCTCGCCGCCTGCACCTGCGCCAGTTCCGGTGGATCAAGCCACGGCAGCGCCCAAAGTCGCCGAATGGGTTGGTCCGCCGCCGCCTTTGCCGCGGCGGAAACCCGCGGTGCCTCAGCCAGAGCCGAAGGTGGCGGTGGTTCCGGCTGAGCCGCAACCAGCTCCCGCCAAGCAGGAATTGGCGAAGCAGGACGTCGCTCCACCGAAGCAGGACGCAAGCCCGCAACAGACCGAGCAGGCTTCCAATAGCGGCGGGCCTTGGCACCCGATGGCGCTGGCCCCGGCCGACAAGCCTGTCCTCAAAGTGCCCACGGCTCGGCCGAACAGTGCGGCTTATGGCAGCCAGGTTTGGGCCGCGCTTGCCCGGCATAAGCCTCGGGCGGGCGTCCGCGGCAGCGCCACGGTGGTGTTCTCCATCGGCGAGAATGGCGGCTTGCGCGGCGTGAAGGTCGGCCGATCGAGCGGCAATCAGCGGATCGATCAGCTGGCGTTGCAGACGGTGCGCAGCGCGGCCCCCTACCCGCCGCCGCCCGCCGGCGTTGCCACCTACACGATCCGCATCGATTTCCAATAAAGCTCAGGGCGCCCCGAGCTAGCGCTTCTCCGGCGCGGCGATCCGCGTGGATGCGTGCGCCCCTGATCGCCGCGGTCCGCCGACCAGCCAGGTCACGCTATCGTTGCGGCTCGGTGTTGCGGTTGGCCCATTGCCGGGCGCGGCATGCGCGCCGTTTCGCGGCTGCGCCCCGCTCATCACCTGCGAGACCGCCCCACCCCAACCGGCGGGCCGGGAGAGGTGCTCCGGAAGCACGGTCAGCGCATCGCCCAGCGCCTCGTCGATCTGCGCTTGCGTGAGGCTGCGCGCCGCGGCCAGGTTCGCGCCTGAGAGATTGGCGCCGCCGAGCCTCGCGCCGGCGAAATTGGCGCGCTCGAGCAACGCCTCGCTGAGATCCGCCCCGCTCAAATTCGCGCCTTCGAGCCGGGCGTCGCTGAGATCAGCTTCCGACAGATCCGCCATTTCGAAATTGGCCCCTGTCAGAGTCGCGAAGCGCAAAGAGGCCTGTCGCAATCGGGTGAAGGAGAAATTGATCGGTCCGCCGCTGATCGGCCCCATCTGCCGTTCGGCGACACTCAGCGCGATGCCGGTGAGGTTCGGAGTGAGAGACGGATTTTGCGCGCGCCACTGGTTCCACGACCGAGGGCCGCGACGCAAGGTCTCGACATGTTTGGAGTCCGAGGACAACGCCACGCACGCAACGAAAAAACAAACGCAACTCACACGAACACAACTGAAAGACGTACGCCAACAACAGGCAGACAACACAACGAAGGGACCAGTCTACGCACAAGCCCAAGCGACCGACAAGCGTCGGCAAGTTGAAGCGTGCGAACACTGCGCATTTGTGGCATTCGCGCAACGCGGCGCTCAACGAGAAACAGAAGAGCCGCCTCTAAGGGCAGCTCTCGCAGGCAAATTACGCAAAGGTCGTGGATGCGGCGCGGCGCTCAGCCACCGATCCGGGCCGTGCCCGAGTGGCCGTCGTTGCGCACCCAATGCACGGATGCACCATCGCGCGTCAGCTTGTAGCAATATTGCTTGCCGTCCATCCAGCTCGACCATTGCTGGCAGAGTTGATCGCCGGCGACCCACCATTTGCCGTGGTCCTGGGCACCGTCCCCGCGCGAGAAGCTCGCGGCGACGGTGCTCATCTTGCCCGACATGCGGCCGTTGGCGCTGTAGTTGATGGGCAGCTCGAAGCCCGAAATATTCAGAAAGACGGTCTTGCCGCTGATCGCCTTCTTCAGCTCGTCTCCGGCAAGCGTGGTCGGCTCGGCAAGAGCGGCGGTTGCCGTGAGCGCAAAGCCAACAGCGAGAATACTTGCTCCGATTTTCATCGCTTCCCCTTAGTCTTCAAAGTGACACATGAGATCGAGCGATAGGCTGGCTCAAACTAGGTGAAACTTGGGCCAAGCCAAGCAAATTGCGTGACAAAGTTAAGGTAATTTTCGACGCGGGGGGAATCGTCAGCGTTTCGGCTGGTTCTTCGCCTTCCGTTTTGCTTGCGCGGCCTGGCGGCGTTTGCGCGAGGCCATGACGTTGACCACCTCGACGGCGGCGGCAAAGGCCATGGCGAAGTAGATGTACTGGCGCGGAATGTGGAAATGCATGCCGTCGGCGATCAGCGCGGCGCCGATCAAGAGCAGGAAGGAGAGCGCCAGCATCTTGGTAGTGGGATGGCGCTCGATGAAATTGGCAACCGGCTCGGAGGCGAAATACATCACCAGGATGGCGACGGCGACCGCGGCGATCATCACCTCGACATGATCGGCCATGCCGACGGCGGTGATGATGGAATCGATGGAGAAGACGAGGTCGATGACCGCGATCTGGAGGATGGCGGAGGTCAAGGTATCGGCGACGGGCGCAGGACCGCCCTCCTCCTCGTCGCCTTCAATGTCCTGATGGATCTCGCGTGTGCCCTTGACCAGCAGAAACAGGCCGCCGGCAATGAGGATGAGGTCGCGCCAGGAGAAGTCGTAGCCGGCGGCGCTGAAGATCGGCGTGGTGAGATGGATCATCCAGGCGATACCGCCGAGCATGATCACCCGGAAGATCAGCGCGAGCGAAAGTCCGATGCGCCGCGCGGCCAGCCGCCGATCGGCCGGCAGCCGCGATACCAGCAGCGAGATGAACACGACATTGTCGATGCCGAGCACGATCTCCATCGCGCTCAAGGCAATGAAGCTTGCCCACGCATCAGGGTTGGTCAGCCAGGCGAGCATGCGGTTGGCGGTCGGATCAGGTGGCGTGCGATGGGTGGGATGCGGCTTCGAATGCGGAGTTTAGCGGGTAAGTCCGTTGCATGGTCAAGAGCGGATGTGGTGCTTCAGGCGAGCGAGCGGTAGAGGCCGAGGCCGGCGAGATAAAGTGCCGTCACAATGAGCAGGGCCTGCACCCAGAGCGGTGACGGAAAGGGATTGACGAGGGCGGCGGTGGCGGCTCCAGCCCAAAGCAGGGTGATGAGGCAGGTGAGCGGCCGCAGTCGCGCGACGCGAAACGGGTGCACCGCCAGCAGGGGCACGAAGGTGGCGAGCACGAACAGGGCGACGACCGCCAGCGCGACATAAGGCGGGAGGCCGAGCGCGAACAGATAGAGCAGGACGATGTTCCAGATGGCCGGGAAGCCGACGAAATAGCCCTCCTCCGTTTTGCTCTCGACATCGGCGACGTGGAACAGGCTGGAGAGGAGGATCGCGGCGGCGGTGGGCAGCCGCGCGTGATCCGGCAGCAACGATGCCTCGGTCAGCGCGTAAGCCGGCACGGCGACATAAGTGAGATAGTCGACGATCAGATCGAGCCGCTCGCCGCTGAAGCGCGACAGGACGGTCTTGACCTCGAGCTTGCGCGCCAGAGGTCCGTCGGCCGCGTCGACGATCAGGGCAATCCCCAGCCAGACGAACATCATCTGCCAGTCGCCCTGATGCACGGCGCGCATCGCGAGCAGCGCGAGCACGGCCCCGCTCGCGGTCAGCAGATGCACCGAAGCGGCGCCGAGCCGCGCGATCATGGAGCCGTGGCGCGAGGGTGCGAGCGTGCCTTCAATTGGCGCATGATCGGTTCGGACAACCGCATGCCACGTTGCCCAATCATGCCTTAGAAGCGGCGCTTGACTTTACCGATGACGCTGACGTTGCCATTCTCGTCGAGCGTATCGATATCGTCGCTGCTGCCGCCCAGCTGCAATTGCTGCTCGTCCTGGCCGTACATGACGTCGAGGCCGAAATTGAGCTTGGGCAGAACGGTATAGCCGAACAGATTCAACCCGCCGCTTTCAGCTTTAGGGGCCGGCGTGGCATTGGGCGTGCCGAGTTGCAGCGCGAGGCTATCGGCGGCTTGGGCTTGCGGGATCTCGGCGGGCGGTGGCGCGGGCGTCTCCTGGAAGGCAAGCGCATGCCCGCTGCCAAGCGACAGCGCAGCCATCAAGGCAGCCATGCCGAGAGCCTTACGCATAGAGATATCTCCGCTCGCCTAGGATGGCTTCAGGGCCTGAGCAATGCAAGCCTGCACTCGCGCGAGTTAACGCCCTGCTATTGCGCAAGAATTTATCGCACGGCCGCCGCGCTGTGGCGGTGCGGCAACAGGCAATCCAAGCGAGTCGCCATAAAAAAACCGCCGCCCGGTGAGGGGCGGCGGTCTGGGAGCGGAGGGGACTAGAGTTCCGCTTTTCCAGTTTTACCAGTCGACTTGCGCGCGCAGACCCACGCCCGTGATGTCGGCGCCCTTGTTCTGGTTGGCGGCGACACCGACGCCGAGGGAATTGACGCCGAAGGCGTTCACAGGATCGCTGCCCTCGATATGCGTTTGCGTGACGTTGAGCTTGAGCGCCGTGTAGTCGTTCAGCCACCAGTTCACGCCGATGAGCCAAGTGTTCTGATCGCCGCAGAGAGTGCAGGCCTGCGCCGAGCCTCCGGTGGTGCCGTTGAAACCGACGATGCTGCCGTTCTTATCGCTCAGATCGAGCACGTCATAGCGACCGGCGATCTGCCAGGCGCCATAACCGCCGCCGCCTTTGCCCCAAAGCACCGGATGCTTGACTTTGGGCCGGCCGAACTCGCCCGTAGCGGCCTCGTAGGTGCGCGTCTCTCCGGTGAGGTAAAGGCTCGCATCGACATACCAACCATTGTAGGTGGGACTGGCTTTGCCGCACTTGAAGATCGAACCCGTGCACGGTACCGGCGGATTGACCGAGCCAACGTCCAGATTGGCGTATTCGCCCTGCATCGAGAACGGTCCCCAAACAAAGGCCGCCTCGAGATTGACCAGGTCGTCTTCACCACCGATGAACGGAGTGGCGATGAAACGGTCGGCCAGATGCAGATCGGCACCCCGCGCGCGATAGCGGAAGGGTTGGTCGTCATTCACCGAGCCGAATGCCGAGCCGGCCCGCTGATTGTTTGCCTCATCGCGGTGACGCCAGCTGGCGCCCAAATGCAGCACTTGGTTGACGCCGTTCACCTCGCGATTGATTGGAGCGACAGTCAAGCGTGCCGAATAGGCGTTCTGATCCATGAGGTAGTCGGTGACCTCCGCGACGGGCGCGCCATAGGCGCCGGTCTGGAATGACCAATGCTCGCCTCCAGCCAGGATTGCGGCGCCGATCTGACGGTCGAGGAAGAACGCCTCCTGATAAGCCGGGCGCTCCAAAAACGTAATGAAGCGCGAGCTCGTGATCTCCTCGATGGAGTTATAGACGTATTGGTTGCCGGCTCTGATTTCGCCAATGCCCCAATCCTTGGGCTTAAGCCCCGCATAGGCAACGTAGGCGTCCTTGATCGCCACCTCGTTGTCGGCAAAGTCGGCCTCAAACTTATACTTCACGTCATACCAGACGACGCCTTCGACGCCGAGACGGGCGCGGCGCAGTTCGACGGCGCTGACATCGGGTCTGCCGGTGACATTGTAGTCCTGGTCGATGTGGTCGTAGTCCGCCATGACACGGCCGCGCACCTTGAACTTGAACTTGCCGTCGCCGCTGGACAGCTCGGGAGCGCCCTTCCACTTGACCTTGAGGTCGAGATCGCTGCCTTTGGCGCTGTCGGCAGTGGTCTGGGCCGCCGCGGCTTGCGACTTGGCGTCCTCCACCTGCTTTTGCAGTGCCTTGATGGTGGCCTGCATCTGATTGATCTGCGCTTGAATCTCTTGCATGTTTTGCGCCTTGGCCTCGGGCGCTCCAATGGCCATAAGACCGATCATGCCCGCTCCGGCGAGCAGATAGCCGCTGATTTTTCCTAGTCCCCCGTTCATGCCCCTCTCCACTGTTTAAGTCTGCTAGTCCATTGTTTAATAAGGAACTTCTACGGTTTCCCCGCTTTTAGGCGCGTTCCTTCGCGACTCCCTTTCGGGAAGCCATACCGTTGTATTTCAGGCGCGATGACGGCCCTGTGACAAACGGGCGACAGTGCGTTTATTGGGCAGATCTGTGGCCGATCGGCCACTATCGCACAGGGCGCCGGAAGGCCCATGCGGCACAAAAAAAAGCCGCCGCCCCGGTGAAGGGCGGCGGGGTGGCAGCGGAGGGGACTGTCGGTTCCGCTGTTCCAGTTTTTTAGTCTTACCAGTCGACTTGTGCGCGCATGCCGAAACCTCTGACCTTGGCGTCGTCGAAGCCGGCATAGGTGCCAGGTGCGAACGAGGTGTTGGTCGCCGTGATCGTCGTGAGCGGATAGCCGCTCAGATCGGATTCCGAATAGTCGAATAGCAGGCGGACATAGTCGTTGAGATACCAGTTGACGCCGATGATCCACGTCCTCTGCTCGCCGCACAAGCCGAGGCTAGGCGCTCCTATCGTTGCCGAGGTCCCCGATCCGGTAGAGGCTAAACCCGGATAAAGCCGGGTGGTCGGGCAGCCGCCAGCGTCGTTGAAAACCTTGTCGCTCAAATCGACGACGTCGTACTTGCCGACAAGTTCGACGGCGCCCCAACCCTTGCCTTCGTTCCAGCGCAAGGGATTGTCGATCGTGGGACGATCCCACTTACCTTCCTTGTTGTAGTTCTTGTGGCCGCCAAAGAACCAGGTGCCGGTAACGTACCAACCGTTATATTCAGGACTTGTTATCCGGAAGAATGGGTTCGCGGCGGTGTTCAACTGCCCCGGCGCCGGAGGATTGCTTCGGACGAAAGGTCCGCTCGGCAGGTCGACGTCGAGATGCGCGTATTCGCCTTGGAGCGAGAAGGGTCCCCACAGGGTGGCGGCTTCGAGGCCCCAGAAGGTGTCCTGGTCGCCGATTTTCTGGGTATTGAGCGTGTTATTGGCCAAGTGGAGATCAGCCCCACGCTGCGAGTAGGAGAATAGCTGCTGGTCGTCGCCCGACTCGCGCGTCCTGACGCTCGCGCCGAAATGCAGCACCTGGTTGACGCCGTTCACCTTGCGGTTGATGGGAGCGACCGTCGCGCGGGCGGCAAAGGTCAGGTCCTCATCGCCGGTGAAACCGGGGAACAGCGGACTAGGCGAGTTTGCCGATGGGTAGCGGTCGCCGAAGATACCGGCCGCCACACCCCAGTGATCGGTCCAATAGCTGATTTGGAAGCCGACCTGACGATCGAGTTGCCAAGCGTTGACGAAGGCCGCGCGCTCGAGCGTATCGACGAACAGCTCGCTGGTCAGCAGCTCGAATGAGTTCGGCGTCCTGAAATTGCCCGCGCGGAAGTATAGCGGCGTGTCGCCAATCTTGACGCCCTGGTATTGCAAGTAAGCATCCTTGACCGCCACCGCGTCGTTAGCGAAGTCGACCTCGAGGATGTACTTAACATCGTAGTAGACCACGCCCTCCACGCCGAGACGCGCACGGCGGAGCTCCGTCGCACTCACATCGGGATAGGTTGTGACTGGCGTGTCCTGATTGATGTTGTCGTATTCTGCCTCGACGCGTCCACGGAGCTTGAAGACGAATTTTTTCCCGTCCCCACTCGACAATTGCGGGGCCCCTTTCCACGCGACCTTCAGATCGAGATCGCTGCCTTTGGCGCTGTCCGCGGTTGTCTGAGCCGCGGTGGCTTGCGCCTTGGCGTCCTGCACCTGCTGTTGCAGGGCCTTGATGGTCGCCTGCATCTGATCGATCTGCGCTTGAACCTCCTGCATATTTTGCGCTTTGGCCTCTGGAGCCCCAATGCCCAGAAGGCCGATAACGCCCGCACCCGCGAGCCAATAGCGGCTGGTCCCCATCATCCCCTCGTCCCCCTCATCGCTTTTTGACGGCCAACTCAGCGTCACATGATTAACTCTATCGGCTTACTCGTCTTTTGCAAGATGGTCGGATTGCTTTGTTTGCGGGTGAGAGAGAAAGTCTTTGCTTTTCGCCTCCCCGCTGTAGCGGAACGGCGCGCCGGGCAGCGCCGATGGCGCACGGCAGATAATGGTTTAGGGTGGGCTCGGCGCAGCTCTGGGGGCCGGGCTTCGTCCCTTCCTCCTTGTTCAAGCGCCTTCGGAGCGGCGACCGCGAGATGTCCAAGATCAATTCCGCAGCCGATGTCGCCGTTGTCGGCACCGGCCCCTCGGGGCTCGTGGCGGCGCTGGCGTTGGCGCATGTCGGTGCCGAGGTCGTGGCGATCGGACCAGCGCCCTCCCCAGGCAATCGCGCCGGCGAGACGCGGACGGCGGCGCTGCTGACGAGCTCGATCGATCTGCTGAAGTCGCTCGGAGTTTGGGAACGGCTTGCGGGCGACGCCGCGCCGCTGAAAGCCATCCGCATCATCGATGCGTCGCGCAGCCTGCTGCGCGCGCCGGACATCGAGTTCAAGGCAAGCGAGCTCGGGCTTGCCGCGTTTGGCTACAACATCGCCAACACCGCCCTCACCGAGGCGCTCTATGCCCGTGCGCGGGAGATCTTGCCGGCGGTGATCCCGGCAAGCGTTACCAACATCGAGCTCGACGGCGGCAACGCCGTGTTGAGCGTGGGCGGCGGTACTTCTCTCGTCGCGCGACTGGTGGTTGGCGCGGACGGGAGGCGCTCGATCTGCCGGACATCGGCAGGCATCGGCGTGAGCGAGCGGCGCTACGAGCAAGGCGCGATCGCCACCAGCTTCAGCCATTCGCTGCCGCACGCGGACGTGTCGACCGAACTGCACAAGGAAGCGGGATCGATCACCACCGTGCCCCTGCTCGACCCGCATGCATCGAGCTTGATCTGGGTCGGCTCCTCGGCGGAAATCTCCGCGTTGATGCGCCTCGATGCCGAGCGCTTCGGCGATGCCTTGAGCGAGCGGCTCGGTGGCCTGCTCGGCGCGATCGACAATGTGGGCGCGCGCTCGGAGTTCCCGGTGGCCGGTCTCAGCGCGGACCGGCTCGCCGCAAAGCGCATCGTGCTGGTCGGCGAGGCCGCCCACATTTTGCCGCCGATCGGTGCGCAGGGGCTCAATCTCGGCTTCCGCGACGCCGCCGCTCTCGCCGATTGCGTTGCGGACGCGCTGGCGCGCGGTGGCGATCCCGGCGGCGACGACGTGCTCGAGGCTTATACGCGGTCACGGCGGCTCGATATCATGACGCGCATGTTCGGCGTCGATCTCATGAGCCGCGCGCTGCTGACCTCGCTGCCGCCGTTGCAGGCGGCGCGGGGGATCGTGCTGCATGGGCTCAAGTCGTTGCCGCCCTTGCGTCGGGCGGTCATGCGTGTGGGGCTGTCACCGCCGACCGAGTTGCCGAGCCTGATGCGACCCGCCTCTGGCTAAACCGCGCTTGACGCCCCTGCCCCCGATTTGCCACGACCTAGTGTCTCTTTCGCTCGTCGATCCCTGAGACGCGATCAACACGGAGCGCCCCGCGCGTGGCCAAAAGCGCCGAGATCTCTTTCCTGCTCGATCTGCGTTATCGGCTCGAATATCTGGGCTTGCGCATCTTGATCGGCATCGTGCGTCTGGTCCCGGTCGATTTCGGCGGCTCGATCTCGGCCAAATGCTGGCGCTTCCTCGGCGCGCGCAACCGCCGGCACAAACGCGCGCTGGCCAATCTCGAGCGCGCCTTTCCCGACAAGACGCCGGAGGAGCGCCAACGCATCGCCCTCGCCGCGTGGGAGAATCTCGGGCGGGTGATGGTCGAGACCATGAATATCGACCGCATCCTCAAGCAGCCCGACCGGCTGCATGTCACCAACGGGCATTGGATCACCCGCTATCGGGAAAAGATGGGGCCGGTGCTGATCGTCACCATGCATATGGGGAACTGGGAGCTCGGCATGTGGCCGGTGATGCTTGCAGGCGTCCGGCCGGCCGGCGTCTACCGGCAGGTGAAAAATCCTTATGTCGACCGCTACCTGCGCGGCCAGCGCAAGGATCTTTATCCGGGGGGTCTGTTCGGGCGGGGACGCGCGCCCGGCCAGGATGAAACGCAGAAGACCGCGCGGCTGATCATGGACTATGTCCGCCAAGGCGGAAGGCTCGGCTTCATCTCCGATCTCTACGACGCGCAAGGCATCGCCGTGCCGTTCTTCGGCCATCCCGCCAAGAGCATGCCGATCGCCGCCATGATTGCGCGGCGCGTCGGCGCGCGGATCTGGATCGGCCGCTGCATCCGGATCGGCAACCGCGCCTGTTTCGATGTCAACGTCAATGAACTCAGAATTCCCCGCACCAGCAATCAGGCCGAGGATATCCGTTCGATCACCGCGGCGATCCAGCGTCATTTCGAGACCTGGATCCGCGAGACACCTGAGCAATTCATGTGGTCAAACCGGCGTTGGTCTTAGGCCCGGCGCCGACTGCCGTTGACAGCATCCTTGAGCTTCGCTCTTATCTTGAGAAAGACTCAAAGGGAACTCGGTCGCCGCATGTATCACCGTAGCGCCAAATTCCAGATCGGCCAGGTCGTTCGCCACAAGGTCTACCCATTCCGTGGCGTGATCTTCGACGTCGACCCGACCTTCTCCAACACCGAGGAGTGGTATCGTTCGATCCCCAAGGACGTTCGTCCCAACAAGGATCAGCCGTTCTATCATCTGCTCGCCGAGAACGCCGACACCGAATACATCGCCTACGTGTCGGAGCAGAACTTGGTGCCGGACGCGTCCGACGAGCCGCTGCGCCATCCGCAAGTGGCCGAGCTGTTCGAGGACCTGAAAGGCGGCATCTTCCGCTTTCGCTTTCTGCAAGAACACTGACCGCGCTGAGCCGATCGCAAAAGCGAAAGGCCGCCCCGGGAGACCGCGGCGGCCTTGTTAAATCCTTGACAGCTCTGCCGATGCCTTAGGGCGTCGCGGGAGCCGGCTTCTTCTGCGCCGCCGTGGTGGCGTTCGCGGCCGGGGGCTGACCCGCGGCTTGCGGCGCCGCACCGGTCGCATCCGGCGCTCCCTTGGCGGCCTTGGCGGCGAGATCGGCCTGGCGCTTGCGGAACATCTCCATCAGCTGGCGGCGCGACTCTTCGTATTTCACGCTGTCGACCGGCGCGCCGTCATAGGCCCTGGCGAAGCCGGTGAGCGGCACCGGGAAGCCCATGGTCTTCTGCTGAATGTTCATCGCGGCGACGACCATCTGCTTGCCCTTGCGCATGCTGTCGAACAATTCCTTGGTCAGCTCCATCTGCACTTGGCAGCTGGTGGGGAAGCAGATCGTGTATTGCAATTGAATCGGCTCTTGCTCATCGATCTTGAGTTGCACGCCGGCGGGCATCACCAGGGCGTAAGCGGTCGGCACCCTGACGAGCAGCTGCTGTTTCTCCTCGCCCTCGACCTTGCGGACGGCGGCGGCAATCAGCACCATGCCGGTATTGGGCTCGAGCCCCTCGTGATTGATCAGGCAGATTTCCTTGTTCTGGGTCTGCTCATTCTTCATGCACAGTTTGACCCAAGCGTCCTCGGCCGGCGTCGCGCCGATCGGAGCTGCCCCGGCGATGTCTGCGCCTGGGGCGCCAGCCACCGGGGGC
The DNA here is from genome assembly GCA_963798815.1 of uncultured Alphaproteobacteria bacterium. Lineage (GTDB taxonomy): Bacteria > Pseudomonadota > Alphaproteobacteria > Rhizobiales > Methyloligellaceae > Methyloceanibacter. The sequence goes on along the minus strand of CAWCUW010000002.1, from coordinate 218,930 downwards.
GTCTTGGCAATCGGCGAGGATTTCGGCTGGACTTGGCCCGCCGGCGCCTCTTGGGCAACCGCCTCGGACGCCACCAGCGCCAAAACAAGCGCGGCGGCGCCTGCGCCAAGCGCCAAACGAGCCACGTCGCGGCTCAGCATGTTCCAACGATCCCTGGACCAGATCATTAATCGACCTTTCCTCTTTTCGCGGGCTGATTCAGGCCTGTTGCATGACCTTACGCCCCGCGTCCCGTGCTGATAGGGTCAATACCCGAAATGAGGCGTAGACGTGGCTGAGAGCCTTGCTGCGGATGACTTTCTGAGCCACTCCCCGCGTGGCCTTACCCCTCACCACCTGATGTTATTATAGCGCCAATTGCAGGCGCGGCGATGCTACCCTTAATTCCATGCTGCAATGCGGAAAGCATCTATAGCCACGCGCGCCCGACGTTGAAAGCCCCTATTTCGCCCTTCGTTTTGAGCCTCGCCCTGCTCCTTTCCGGCGCCGCTGTGGCAGAGCCGCAACAGGGGCTCGCGATGCATGGCGCGCCGGCGGAGCCAAACGACTTCACCCACTTTCCTTACGTCAATCCCGACGCGCCCAAAGGCGGGCGCGTGATCTTCGGCGTGCAAGGCTCGTTCGACAGCCTCAATCCCCTCATCATCAAGGGCAACCCCGCCGAGGCCTTACGCGACTATCTCTACGAGAGCCTGCTGGCGCGCGCCAATGACGAGGCCTTCACGCTTTACGGTCTGATCGCCGAGAGCGTCGAAACGCCCGACGACCGCAGCTTCGTCGAATTCACCTTGCGGCCAGAGGCGAAATTCTCGGATGGGACGCCGATCACCGTCGACGACGTCATCTTCTCGCTCGCGTTGTTGCGCGATCACGGCCGTCCCAATCACCGCTCCTATTACAAGAAGGTCGTCAAGGTCGAGCAGACCGGCGAGCGCAAGGTCAAATTCACCTTCGATGCCAGCGGCGACCGCGAGATGCCGCTGATCATCGGGCTGATGCCGATCCTGCCCAAGCATCGCATCGACCCGGAGCAGTTCGAGAAGACCACGCTGGTGCCGCCGATCGGCAGCGGTCCCTACACCCTGGCCGCGGTCGACCCCGGCAAGAGCGTCAGCTACCGGCGCGATCCGAATTATTGGGGCCGCGATCTTCCGGTCAACCGCGGGCTCTACAATTTCGATGAGATCCGTTTCGACTATTATCGGGACGGCGGCTCTTTGTTCGAGAGTTTCAAATCGGGACTGGTCCGCTTGCGCAACGAGGACGACCCGACCCGCTGGTCGGAAGGCTACAACTTCCCGGCGGCCAAGGACGGGCGCGTGCGCAAGGAGGAGCTTCCCGTCGAGACGCCCGCCGGCATGTCGGCCCTCGTGTTCAACACGCGACGTCCGTTGTTCGCCGATCCGCGCGTGCGCGAGGCGCTGATCAGGCTGTTCGATTTCGAATGGGTGAACCGCACCCTCTATCACGGGCAATATGCGCGCACGCAGAGCTATTTCGCCCGCTCGGAGCTCAGCTCGCATGGCAAGCCGGCCGACGCGGCCGAGCGCCGGCTGCTCGCGCCCTTCGCCGCGGAAGTCAAACCCTCGATCATGGATGGCAGCTTCAGCTTTCCGGTGAGCGACGGCTCCGGCGAGAACCGCGAGGGCCGGCGCGAGGCACTACAGCTGCTCGAAGCGGCCGGGTATCGCTTGCAGGACGGCAAGCTGGTCAATGCCGCGACCGGGGAGCCCGTCGTGATCGAGATTCTTGCCGCCACGCGCGCCCAGGAGCGGCTGCTGCTGACCTATGCGCAGGCTTTGAAACAGGTAGGAATCGAGGCCAAAATCCGTCAAGTTGATTCGGCCCAATATCAGCGGCGCAAACAGACCTACGACTTCGACATGATCCAGTATTCCTGGCCGGTGTCGCTGTCGCCGGGAAATGAGCAGTCGTTTCGGTGGGGGAGCGATGCTGCGGTGACCGAAGGCTCGTTCAATTATCCTGGCATCAAAAGCCCGGCGGTCGATGCCATGATCGAGGCGCTACTCAAGGCGCAAGGCGACGACGACTTCGTCTCGGCGACGCGCGCGCTCGACCGCGTGCTGCTGTCGGGCGACTATGTCATCCCGCTATTCTATTTGCCGCGCCAGTGGGTGGCGCATTGGAACGACCTGAAGCGCCCGGAGAAGACGCCGCTTTACGGCTATCAGATCGACTCGTGGTGGCTCGAGCCCGAGGCCGGCGCTGCAGCCAGCGAAACGGGACAGGTGCCCTAATCAAGCCATGACGCTCCAGGCCGAAGCGATCGAGAGGAAGCAGAAGGCGGCACCGCTGACAGTGGACGGACTGTTGCGCCGTCGTGCCAGCCAGCGACCGGGCACGACCGCGCTGTGCGATCCTCCCAATCTGGCGGCGCTCGGCTTCGGCGCATCCAAGACCCTTTCCTATCGCGAGACCGACGCCGCCGTCGATGCGCTCGCCTCGTTCTTCATCGAGTTGGGGCTCGAGCCCGGCGACACGGTCATGGCACAGCTTCCCAATCTCGCCGTGGCGCCGCTGACATTGCTTGCCGCCTGGCGCGCCGGCCTCACGGTCGCCGCCGTGCCGATGCTGTGGCGGGCGGAGGAGATCGCCAAGGTCTGCGAAGCGGTCGCGCCGAAGGCGCTGATCGGCGTGGCATCCTTCGTCGGCGAGCAGCGGGCCGAGACGCTCTGTGCGGTGGCTGCTTCGCAACTGTCGGTGCGCTTCGTCCTCGGTTTCGGTCGCGACCTGCCCGACGGCGTCGCCTCGCTTGACGAGGCCATTACCGCGGGGCAGACCGGCCAAGAGCGCCTGATGGACTCTCCGCCGCGCCTGTCGCCGGCCATGATCACCTTCACCGCCCGCGCCGACGCGCCGCTGGTGGCGGTCGCGCGCCGCGAGGAGGAGCTGCTGGCCCAAGGGGCGATGACCGTGCTGTCCCTCTCGCTCGACGCCGGCGACGTGATCCTCAATCCTTATCCCTTGACCGGGCCGGTGGGGCTTTCGCTCGGGCTGATGGCATGGCTGGTCGGCGGCGGCACGCTGGTCCAGCACACCCCGTTCGATTATCAGCCTTTCGTCAAGCAGCTGCTCGACAGCGGCGCCACGGTGACGGCGATGCCTCCGCCCATCATGGCCGAGCTGGTCAAGGACGGCGTACTGCGCCAGCCCTCGTGCCGCTTGCGGCGGCTCGGCGCCGTGTGGTCGATGCCCGAGCTTGCCGCCGCCGCGCCGCCGCCCTTCTACGGCGCCACCCCGCTGCTGTTCGACGTCTATCCGCTCGGCGATCTCGCCAGCTTGGTGCTGCGCCGCGAGTCGCGCTCAGGCCTCACCTCGCTGCCGATCGGCCGCATCGATTTCGAGGACGACGAGACGACCGTGTTCATCGAGACGAAACTTGGTCGGGCCCGCGCGGGCGGTTCGGACGAGCTGCTGTTGCGCGGACCGCTGGTGCCGCGCGCCAAGGGGGCGCTTCCGTGCGATGCGGAGGGCTTCGTCTCGACCGGGTTACGTGCCGAGGTCGAGCCCGGCGACAGCGGCCGCTTGCAGGTCAAGCGCGACACCGAGCTATTGCATCATGGTGGCTTCGCCGTCGCCGCCAGCGAGCTCGACCAGCTTTATCAGAGCTTCCCCGGTTATCTCGACGCCGCCTGTTTCGTGCTGTCGGATCCCGTCATGGGCGAGCGCATTTTCGCGGCAATCGTGCCAAGCCCGAGCGAGCCGATTGCGCTCGAGGCGCTGCACCGGTTCCTGGTCGAGCGGCAGGTCGCGCCGTACAAATTCCCCGACCGGCTGCTGGTGGTGAAGCAAATCCCGCGCGATGCCGACGGCCGCGTGTTGCGCGAGCAGATTCTTATGCAGGTGTAGCCTCTATGCCGCGCGCTTCTCGGCTCCGGCGATCTTGACCAGGCGCTTCAACAGATCGCGCGCGCCGGCAAGCCGCTCCTCCGGCGTCTCCCAGTTGGCGTAATAGATCAGCCGGTGATCGGGCTGCAGCTTCACCTGCTTGCCCTCCTTGCGGATGAAGTCGATCAAGCCTTCGGGATTGGCGAAGCTCTTGTTGCGGAAGGCGATGACCGCGCCTTTCGGCCCGGCGTCGATCTGCTCGATGCCCGCTTGGCGGCACAGTCCCTTGATCTCGACAATGTCGAGCAGATGGCGCACCTCTTGCGGCAACGGACCGAAGCGGTCGATCAGCTCGGCGGCAAAGGCCTCGATCGCGTCATGGCTGTCTACGCCCGACAGCCGGCGATACAGTCCGAGCCGCACTTGCAGGTCGGGCACGTATTCCTCGGGGATGAGCACGGAGGTGCCGAGATTGATGCGCGGCGACCATTGGTCCTCGACCACCCCGTCGCCACCCCTGAGCGCGGCGACGGCTTCCTCCAGCATCGACTGGTAAAGCTCGTAACCCACTTCCCGGATATGGCCCGACTGCTCCTCGCCGAGCAGATTGCCGGCGCCCCTAATGTCGAGATCGTGGCTCGCCAGCACGAAACCGGCGCCGAGCGTGTCCAGCGATTGCAGCACCTTGAGGCGCCTCTCGGCGGCCGGGGTCAGCCGCGCATCGGCAGGGATGGTGATATAGGCGTAAGCCCTGACCTTCGACCGCCCCACCCTGCCCCGCAATTGATACAGCTGGGCAAGCCCGAACATGTCGGCGCGATAGACGATCAGCGTATTGGCGGAGGGAATATCGAGACCCGACTCCACGATCGAGGTGGAGAGCAGCACGTCATATTGCCGGTCGTAGAAGGCGTTCATCACTTGATCGAGCTCGCGCGATGCCATCTGTCCGTGGGCGCGGGCAACCTTCAGCTCCGGCGCGTGCTCCTTGAGGAAGGCTTCGGCCTCGTCGAGATCGGAGATGCGCGGCACGACGAAGAAGGTCTGTCCGCCGCGGAAGCGCTCGCGCAACAGCGCTTCGCGCAGGATCACGGGATCGAACGGCATCACATAGGTGCGCACGGCGAGCCGATCGACCGGCGGGGTGGAGATCAGCGACATCTCCCGCACGCCCGACAGCGCCAATTGCAGCGTGCGGGGGATCGGCGTCGCGGTCAGCGTCAGCACATGCACGTCCTCCCGGAGCTGCTTCAGCCGCTCTTTGTGCTGCACGCCGAAATGCTGCTCCTCGTCGACGATCAGCAGCCCAAGATCGGCGAACTCGATGCCCTTGGCGAGCAGCGCATGGGTGCCGATGACGATATCGATCTCGCCCGACTTCAAGCCCTGCTTCACTTCGGCGCGCTCCTTGGGCGTGACCAGGCGCGAGGCTTGCGCGACCTTCACCGGAAAGCCGCGGAAGCGCTCGGTGAAGGTGTGGAAGTGCTGCCGGGCCAGCAGCGTGGTCGGCACGACGACGGCGACCTGCTTGCCGGCGAGCACGGCGATCAGGCTCGCGCGCAGCGCCACTTCGGTCTTGCCGAAGCCGACATCGCCGCAGATCAGCCGGTCCATCGGCCTGCCGCTGGCGAGATCGCCTAACACGGCGCCGATGCTCGCTTCCTGATCGTCGGTCTCCTCGTAAGGAAACCGCGCGGAGAACTCGTCATAGACGCCGTCGGGCGGGTTGAGCACCGGCGCCTGACGCAGCTCCCGCAAGGCCGCCACTTTGATCAGCTTCTCGGCCATGTCGCGAATGCGCTGCTTGAGACGTGCTTTGCGTGTCTGCCAGGCGACGCCGCCCAGCCGGTCGAGCTGCACGCCCGACTCGTCGGAGCCGTAGCGGGTGAGCATTTCGATATTCTCGACGGGCAGATAGAGCTTGTCGCCGCCGGCATAATGCACCTCGAGGCAATCGTGCGGCTCGCCTGCCGCCTCGATGGTGGCGAGCCCGACGAAGCGGCCGATGCCGTGGTCGGCATGCACCACCAGATCGCCGACGGAGAGACTCGACACTTCGGTCAGCACGTCGCTGCCGCGCTTGCCGCGCGACTTGCGCACCAAGCGGTCGCCGAGAATATCCTGCTCGCCGATCACCGCGAGCCCAGGCGCCTCGAAACCAGTCTCGAGCGGCAGCACCGCCATGGCCGTGACGTCGCGCGGCTCGCGCAGGATGTCGGCGAAGCTCTCCACCCGCTTGGTCTCGCCGATGCCGTGCTCGGATAGAAGCGTCGCCAGGCGCTCGCGCGCGCCGTTGCTCCAGCAGGCGACGATCACGCGCTTGCCCTCGCCGCGCAGCCGCTTGGCATGAGCCACCACCGCATCGAACACGGTGACGCCCTCGGTCTGCCGCTCCGCCGCAAAGGTGCGGCCTTGCCGGCCGCCGAACGACACGACGCCCGGCGCCTCGGGCTGCTCGAACGGATCGAGGGCGATGACTTGGCGGTTGGCCAGCTCGGCCTGCCAATCGGCCTCGCTCAAGAACATGCTGTCGGGCGGCACGGGATAATAAGGCGGCGCGCCGAACGCCTTGCGCTCGAGCGCCTGCGCGCGCGCGTCGTAATGGTCGGCGATCTGCTCGATCCGCCGGTGACGCGCATCGTCGAGCAGCGGATCGAGCGTGACGGCGGCCTCCGGCAGATAGTCGAATAGCGGCACCAATCCCTGATGAAACAGCGGCAGCCAATGTTCCATGCCCTGATGCTGGCGCCCCGCCGAGATCGACTCATAGAGTGGATCGTCGCCGGTGACCGGGCCGAACAGAGCCACATAGCGCTGGCGAAAAGCGCTGATCACCTCCGGCGTCAGGATCAACTCGCTCATCGGCAGGAGCTGAACCGAGTCGAGCCGCGCCGCGGTGCGCTGCGTTTCCGGATCGAAGGCCCTGATCGATTCCAGCGTGTCGCCGAAGAAGTCGAGCCGGATCGGGTCGCCGCCGGGGGGATAGAGATCGAGGATACCGCCGCGCACGGCATATTGGCCGGGGTCGGTGACGGTCCCGGCGCGCATATAGCCGGAGATTTCCAGGCGCTCGACCAGCGTCTGCATGGTCAGCACATTGCCGGCCTGAAGCTTCAGGCTGGTGGCGGCGATGAAGTCGCGTGGCGGGACCTTCTGCAACAGCGCGTTGACGGTCGTCAGCACGATGAGCGGCTTGGCATCGCCTGCGGCGCGCCCGGTGAGCGCGGCAAGGGTGGCGATGCGCCGCGCGATGGTCTCGCCGTTGGGCGCGACGCGGTCGTAAGGCACGCCATCCCACGCGGGGAATACGAGCACCTCGAGATCGGGGGCGAAGAAGCGCAGCGCCTCTTCCAGCGTGGCGAGCCGGTTGGCATCGCGCGCGACATGCAGGATCGGCCTGCCGCCCGCATGGCGCGCAACCTCCCCGAGCAGCAGCGCGTCGAGACCTTCGGGCACGCCGCCGGCCATCGCGCGCCCGGTTTCGAGCAAACGATCGACAGGCAGGGATGGCAGCTTCTTAGGGGACATGGGGTGAAAATTCGTCGTCGGTCAGTCAGCCGGCTCGAGGCCGTGGAAACGCCTGAGGCGCTCGATCAGTTGGTCCAGGTCGGCCTCGCCGAGCGAGTAGCCTTCCAGCACGCAGCTCTCGATTGCCGGGTCGGGCGCCTCGATCAGCCGCTCGAACACGGCAATCTCGGAGGCGTTCATTCCGTCGAGGGTGTGTTGGGCGTAGCGGCCGAGCAGGAAGTCCATCTCCTTTGAGCCGCGATGCGTCGCCCGCCACAGCGCCCGGCGGCGGCGCATGCCAAGATCGCTGGACATTAAATCTGCTTTCCAGTGCCGCAAGCGTTGGGTTAGAGCGAGCGCGCCAAGCCTGTCAAGGACGTGGGAATGGGCCGGGTCCAGATCAATGTCGGTGCCTGCGGAAAAGCCCATGCGGCCCGCTAGGTTAGCGCCTCTGTTCGCCACGGTGCGCGCGTTGAAGGGCGTGGGGCCGAAAGTCGAGGGTCTGTTGAACAAGCTGCTCGCGCCGCGGCACGAGGGCGGGCACGCGCGCGTGATCGACCTGTTGTGGCATTTGCCCGTCGCGGTGATCGACCGCCCCATCGCGCCGCGCATTACCGAGGCGAAGGTCGGCGAGCTCGCCACGCTCGAAGTCACGGTGAGCGAGCATCGCCCGGGCGGCGGAAGACGGCGCGGCGGCCGCTCCGGTCCCTATCGCGTGCTGGTCGAGGACCAGGCCGGCGCCGCGCTCGAGCTCGTCTATTTCAATGCCGACCCAGCCTATCTCAAGCGCCTGCTGCCTGAAGGAAGCCGGCGGCTCATCTCCGGCAAGCTCGAAGCCTATGACGGCTGGCTGCAAATGCCGCATCCCGACCATGTGGCCAAGCTCGATAGCACCGAAGCCGCTGCGACGCCGTTGCCTTTGCATGAGCCGGTCTATCCGCTGACTGCCGGCCTCACCAACACGACGCTGCGCAAGGCGATCGGCGAGGCGCTACAGCGCCTGCCGTCACTCCCCGAGTGGATGGACGCGGCGTTTCTGGCAAAGCAGGCGTGGCCGACTTTCGCCGAAGCCGTGGCGCGGCTGCACGCGCCCGCGGCCGAAGCCGATCTGCTGCCGTCGGCGCCGGCACGGGCGCGGCTTGCCTATGACGAGCTGCTTGCCAATCAGCTGGCGCTGGCGGTGATCCGCGCGCGGCTCAAGCGGCGCGCCGGCCGGCGGCTTGCCGCCACCGGCAAGCTCCGCAACGCGATCCTCGCCGCGCTGCCCTTCACGCTGACCGGGGCGCAGGCCCGCGCGCTCGCCGAGATCGACGCCGATCTGGCCAATCCACAGCGCATGCTGCGTCTCCTGCAGGGCGATGTCGGCAGCGGCAAGACCGTGGTCGCGCTGCTCGCCATGGCAAGCGCGGTCGAGGCGGGAACGCAAGCAGCGCTGATGGCGCCGACCGAGCTGCTCGCCCGGCAGCATCTTCAGACCATCAGCGCGTTCGGTGCCGCCGCCGGCCTGCGCATCGCGCTGCTGACAGGACGTGAGCGGGGCCGCGAGCGCGCAGAGATCGTCGAAGCGTTGAAGGAGGGACGCATCGACATTCTGATCGGCACGCATGCGCTGTTCCAGGAGCCGGTCGTGTTCAAGGACCTCGGCCTGGTGGTGATCGACGAGCAGCACCGATTCGGCGTGCACCAACGCCTGGCGCTGCAAGAGAAGGGTTCTGGCAGCGGTGCCGAGCTGCTGGTGATGACGGCGACGCCGATTCCGCGCACGCTGCTGCTCACGAGCTATGGCGACATGGACGTATCGCGGCTCGACGAAAAGCCGCCGGGGCGGAAGCCGATCGCCACCCGCATCGTTCCGCTCGAACGGCTTGACGAGGTGATTGCAGGTATCGAGCGCACTTTTGCCTCCGGCGCGCAGATCTATTGGGTCTGCCCGCTGGTCGCCGAGTCCGAGGTGCTCGATATCTCCGCGGCCGAGGAGCGCTATACCGAGCTGCGCGCCCGCTTCGGCGACCGCGTCGGGCTGGTGCACGGCAAGCTCGCCGGCAAGGACAAGGATCGCGTGATGGCGGCGTTCGCGTCCGGCGCGCTGTCGATCCTGGTCTCCACCACCGTCATCGAGGTCGGTGTCGACGTGCCGAACGCCTCGATCATGATCATCGATCACGCCGAGCGCTTCGGACTGGCGCAGCTGCACCAATTGCGCGGCCGGGTCGGACGCGGCGCCAAGGAGTTGTCTTGTATTCTGCTCTACCGCCAGCCGTTGTCCGACGCGGCGCGCGAGCGGCTCAATGTGATGCGCAGCACCGAAGACGGGTTCGTCATCGCCGAAGAGGATCTGCGGCTGCGCGGCGGCGGCGAGTTGCTCGGCACGCGGCAGAGCGGCGTGCCGCTGTTCCGCATCGCCAGCCTGCCCGAGCACGAGGCTCTGCTCCAGGCGGCGCGCGACGAGGCGCGGCTTCTTTTGGCGCGCGATCCGCTGCTGACGGGCGAGGATGCCGAGACGCTGAAGCTGCTGCTCTATCTGTTCGAGCGCGACGACGCCATCAAGCTGATGCGCGCCGGCTAGCCGACTAGACCACCGGCTCTTCTTCGGGTACCGGCTTGGCGGGCTTCTTGGCCAGCTTGCGCAACTCGTCCTGCTGCTGGTCGGGTCCGACCAGACCCGCCGAGACGATCAGCTTGGCCGCATCCTCGACGGCAAGCGTCAGCGGGATCACTTCGCTCGCCTGTACAAAGACGATGAAGCCGGTGGTCGGGTTGGGGCCGTTCGGCATGAACACGGTGATGAGCGGATTGCCGCCGCCGATCTTCTCGTCGACCTCGGCGGGTGGGTCGCCGGCGAGAAACACCAGCGCGTAAAGCCCGCGGCGCGGAAACTCGATCAGCCCGACGCGCTTGAACGACGTGCCGCTCTTGGAGAAGACCGTGGTGAAGATCTGCTTGATCAGGCGGTAGACGCCGCGCACCACCGGCATGCGGTCGAGCATCATCTCGCCATAGCTGACGATGGTACGGCCGAACAGATTGGCGGTCAGCGCGCCCACCACCATCAGGCCGACAATACCTACAATCAGACCGACCCCGGGCACGTTGATGGGAAGATAGGTCTCGGGCAGGTAGTCCCTGGGAATGAGCGGCTTCACCCAGGCATCGACCAGGTTGATGAACCACCACACCACGTAAAGGGTGATGGCGACGGGGCCGACGACAATGAGACCAGTTAGGAAATAGCCCCGCAGCCGCGCGCCAAAATGCGATGAGGCAGGCTCCGCTTCCGCCGCGAGCAAAACGAGCTTGTCCTCCGCGGCCAGGCTCTCTTGCTCCGTTGCTGCTGACTTGTCTTTGCTTTTCATGGGTTCAAACGGGATAAAGGAAATTCTGCGTAGACGCTACGCGGCCTCGACGCGACATGCAGGGAAATTAGCCTTAAGGCGTGACGGGAGAGCAATCGATCCCGCTGCGCTTCAGGGCGTTGCAGACTTTAAGGCTTTCCGCCTTGTCCGTGAAGGGTCCGATGCGGAGGCTCCAGAAGGTGCCGAAATTGCCGATATCGACCTTCTCGATTTGCGGTTGAGCGCCGCCAACATTCTGCGAGACCTTCTTCCACAGCGCCTTGGCTTCCGCTTCCGAGCGGCTGGTGGCGAGTTGCAGCGGGAAGCCTCCGCCTGAAGCAGACGGCGCCGGTTGTGCCGGAGCTTCGGCTTCGGCGCTGCGGTTGAACAGGCGCGACCAACGGCTGCCGCTTTCGCCGCCGCTTGCGCTCGCTGCCGCCTGTTGCGTCTCGGTGGTGGTGGACCAGCTCGAGCTCGCCGCGGCGGCCGAGGGCTGGGGCGCGGCCGGCTTGGGTGGCGGTGCCGCCTGCGGCGCCGGAGCGGGTTCAGGCGGGGGCGCAGGCGCGGACTCTGACCCGGTCACCGAACCGAACCAGCGCGTGAGGCGGTTGCCGCCGGTCTCGCCGCTTGATGGCTGTCCATCGGCAACCGACGTGCTCCAGGCCGTGGGCGAGGCGTCGGCGGTGCGGGTCGGCGGCGCGGCGGCTTCGTTGCGGACAGGCAGTTGCTCGCTGCCGCCTGATGCCGGGCGCACTTCGGTCGAGAAGGCCGCGATGGCAGCAGCGCCCTCGTTGGTGCCGCCGCCCTCGGCGAGCAGGGTGTCGACCGTGCTGTTGCCGCCGGTCTTGCGGGCCGCGGCGATCTGGGCATCTCCCTCGCGGGTCAGGCCGGCGGCCTTATAGGCGAGGCCGCGATTGACCAGAGCCTTGAGCGTGTCGTTCTCGGGCAGGCCGAGCCAAATGGCGGCGCCAAGATCGGCGATGGCGCGGGCACTCTCCCCCATCTTGCGATAAGCGAGCCCGCGCAGATAGAGCGCCTTGGCGGCATCGCCCGGCGCGGCATTGTCGGAATTGATGGTCGAGGAGAGCTGCCGCACCGCGGCGTCGTACTTGCCCGCCGACAGCGACGCGGCGCCATTTTTCAGTCCGGCATCCTCGGCGCCGGCCGGTCCGACCGCCACGCCGATGGCGAACGCCGCGGCAAGACTGCACGCGCGCGGGAAGCAGCGCCCGCCGAAAGCAAGACGGCGCGGCCGGAAGTCCTTCCGATTATCCGCCATGTCATTGCTCAAACAAAGAAATCGGGCAAATCCGAGGCTTAGTCTATTCCACCGTTACGGATTTTGCGAGGTTTCGCGGCTGATCCACGTCTGTCCCCATGAACACGGCCGTGTAATAGGCGATCAGCTGCACCGGCACGGCGTAGACCAGAGGCGCCACGAAGCGATGTACCGGCGGCACGGCGAGATGGGCGGCGACGGCGCAACCGGTGCTTGCCGGGTCCGCGTCGCTGATCAGCACGATCTTGCCGCCTCGCGCCGCGACCTCCTGCATGTTGGAGACGGTCTTGTCGTAGAGGTCGTCGCGCGGCGCGATGACGATCACCGGCATATTCTCGTCGATCAGCGCAATCGGCCCATGCTTCAGCTCGCCGGCGGCATAACCTTCGGCGTGGATATAAGAGATCTCTTTCAGCTTGAGCGCGCCTTCCAGCGCGATCGGATAGCTCGAGCCGCGCCCGAGATAAAGCACGTCGCGTGCCTTGGAGAGCCACTGCGCCAGCGCCTCGTAAGGTCGCTCGTCGCGTAGCACCGTCGCCATCAGCCGCGGCACTTCGCCAAGCGCGTGGATGAGCTCGGCTTCGAGCGCGGGGCCGATGACGCCGCGCGCCTTGCCGGCGGCAATGGCGAGGCAGGCAAGCACCGTCAGCTGGCAGGTAAACGCCTTGGTCGAGGCGACGCCGATCTCGGGCCCGGCAAGCGTCGGTAGGATGGCGTCGGACTCCCGCGCGATCGTCGACTCCCGCACATTGACGATCGACAAGATGTGCTGCCCTTGCCCGCGGCAGTAGCGCAGCGTGGCTAGCGTATCGGCCGTTTCGCCCGACTGCGAAACGAACAGCGCCGCGCCGCCGGGATCGAGCGCGCTCTCGCGATAGCGGAACTCCGAGGCGATATCGACATCGACCGGCAGGCGTGCCCAGCGCTCGAACCAGTATTTGGCGACCAGGCAGGCATAGAAGGCGGTGCCGCAGGCCGAGAGCGAGAGCCGCGTGATCTTGGCGAAGTCGAATGGAAGCTGAGGAATGTCGACCTTATTGGTGGCGAGATCGACATAGCCCGCCAGCGTGTGGCCGATTACCTCGGGCTGCTCATGGATCTCCTTCACCATGAAATGGCGGTGGTTGCCCTTGTCGACGAGCAGCGCAGTGGCCATCGAGCGGGTCACCGCCCGCTCAACCGCGTTGCCGCTGCGGTCGCGGATGGCAATCGCCTTGCGCGTCATCACCGCCCAGTCGCCGTCCTCAAGATAGGCAATCGAGTCGGTAAAGGGGGCGAGCGCGATGGCGTCGGAGCCCACGAACATCTCGCCGTCGCCAAAGCCGATGGCGAGCGGGCTGCCCTGGCGGGCGACGATCATCAGATCGTTGTGACCGGCGAAGATCATGGCGAGCGCAAACGCACCCTTCAGCCGCCGCAACGCATGATAAACCGCGCGCACCGGATCGTTGCTGGCCTTCATCTCTTGGCTGATGAGATGAGCGATCACTTCGGTGTCGGTATCGCTGGTGAACACCGCACCTTGCGCGATCAGCTCGTCCTTCAGCTCGCGGAAATTCTCGATGATGCCGTTATGCACGACCGCAACGAGATCGGTCGCATGCGGGTGGGCGTTGGCCTCGTTCGGCTTGCCATGCGTGGCCCAGCGGGTATGGCCGATGCCGGTCGAGCCGTGTAGCGGCGAGCGCTTCAACAGCTCTTCGAGATTGCGCAGCTTGCCTTCGGCGCGGCGCCGGCCGAGTTGCCCGTTCTCGACCGTGGCGACGCCCGCGGAATCATAGCCGCGATATTCCAGGCGCTTCAGCGCGTCGACGAGTTGCTCGGCGACCGGCCCTTTGCCGAGGATGCCAACGATGCCGCACATCGCGCCCCTACTCCCGCGTACCCTGGCTAGTCACTAATTGCCGCCGTGTCGTGTCGCAACTCACGCTCTATGTCCTCTTGTTGCTTGGCTTCGGCTTCGCCTTGCGTCGCTCGCGGACCTTGGCCGCCCATCCTTCCCGCTCCTCTTGCGGACTGCGCGACAGCGCCAGGGCGTCGGGCGAGACGTCCTTGGAGATGACGCTGCCCGAGCCGATATAGGCGCCCTCGCCGATCTTGACCGGCGCCACCAGCGAGGAGTTGGAACCGATAAAGGCGCCGGCGCCGATCTCGGTGCGATGCTTGTCGAAGCCGTCATAGTTGCAAGTGATGGTGCCGGCGCCGACATTAGCGCGCGGGCCGACGCTGGCATCGCCGATATAAGTGAGGTGGTTAACCTTGGCCCCCTCGCCGATCTCCGACTGCTTGATCTCGACGAAGTTGCCGACATGCGCATCCTTGGCGAGAGAGGCGCCGGGCCTCAGCCGCGCGAACGGTCCGACCGTGGCGCCTGGTCCGATGCGGGACTTTTCCATGTAGCTGAAGCTTTTGATGGTGGCGCCGTCCTCGATCACCATCCGCTCGCCGATCACGACATGCGGCTCGATCACCACATCCTTGCCGATGGATGTGTCATGGCTGAGAAACACCGTTTCGGGCGCGACCAGGGTGGCGCCATTGGCCATGGCCTGCGCGCGCAGGCGCTGCTGCATCGTTCGTTCCGCCGCGGCAAGCTCGGCGCGGGAATTGACGCCGAGCACCTCTTCAGCGTTCGACGTGACCATGCGCGCTTCCAGCCGGTCGCCGCGGGCGAGCGCCACCGCATCGGTCAGATAGAATTCCTTCTTGGCGTTGTCGTTGCCGATGCGGCCGAGCAGGTGCAGCAAGGTCTTACCGGAGCGGAAGGCCATGATCCCCGAATTGCAAAGGGTCAGCGCGCGTTCCTCGGCGCTTGCATCCTTCTCTTCGCGTATGGCGGCAAGGCCTCCCCTGTCGTCGAGCAGGAGCCGGCCGTAGCCGGTGGGATCTTCGGCCTCGAAGCCGATCACCACGAGATCGGCGCCGGATTTCAGCTCGGTGCGGACCTTGTGCAACGTGTCGGGCGTGAGCAACGGCGTATCACCGTAGAGCACTAGCACCTGACCGTCGAAGGCCTCGATGGCGGACCGCGCGGCTTTCACCGCATCCGCCGTCCCCAGCTGCTCGGCTTGCACGAAGGAGGCAAGCTTCGGATCGAGCGCCGTGCCAGCGGCGGCGACGTCGTCCATCCCCGGCCCTATCACCATAGCGGCGCGGGTGAGGCCGGCGGCCTTGGCGGCGCCGAGCACATGCGCCAGCAGCGGCGCCCCGGCGAGCCGGTGCAACACCTTGGGGCGGTCGGATTTCATCCGCGTGCCCTTGCCCGCGGCTAGGATGATGGCCAGAGCTGGAGTGTCAGTCATGCCGGCTTGGATCGTAGCCAAATCGTGTCGATTGTTTCAGCCAATAGCACGTTCCGCGGCGGGAAAGAGAGGGTAACGCTTGCGGGCAACCGACCGCATCCTTCAAGGGGTGAAAGCCGAATCGCCGCGGCAAACGTCTGGACCCCGATACGTCTAGTCCAAACCTGGAGCGAGGGCCATAACCCTCGCGCAGCCAACGTATCGGGCCCTGGCACCATCGAGGAAATTGACCGGGAGGAAAGAGCGAGTCATCTTCTCTTGCCGCGGCGCAAATCGTGAGCCAAGCCTTATTGGTGTCGCTTTTCCGCCTGACTTTTTCGAAACGGGAGGCTTCGACAGCTAATGGCTCTGCATCGGCGGGAAGGCTCACGGAATATGCTGCGGGGCGCGATCGCCTTTTTCTGGATAGCGCTTGCCGGCGTCTCGGGGGTCTATCTCTACAGCGCTCTCGCCAACCCGACCGCGCTGAGCGGGCAGTTGGCCAATCCGTTGCCGCTCGGTTCGGGCGAAATGACGTCGGCCGTCAACGGCGCGGGGGCGCGCGGCCAGGAGCTTGCCGAGATCAAGGCCAGCCTGCGCCAGCTGACGCAGCAGATGGCCGCCATCAGCACGAAACTCAATCTCGACCCGGACGCATTCGCCGCCGCTGAGGCCTCAGCCGACTCTGAGGCCGCGGCCGAGCCGGAGACGCCGGCAGCTTCGCCTGAGGCGGAAGAGCCCGAAGTCGCGGCTGCGCCGCCGGCACCGCCGCCTCCGCCTGCTCCTCCTGTCGAGCAGGTCAAGCCAGCCGAAGCGCCGAAGCCGGAACCGCAGCCCGAGGCGAAGCCCGTCGAGCAGGCCGCGGTGGAGGTGAAGCCCACGCCGCCGGAAATGAACCCCGCGCCCAAGCCTTACGAGCCGCCGGCGGTTGCCGTTTCGCCGATCGACGATCTCCCGGCCGAAGAAGAATCCGAGACGAGCAGCGACGTGCCCGCGCCCGCCCCGGCGCCTCCGGCCGCCGAGCCCACACCAACACCGACGCCCGCCGCTTCGCCATCCGCGCCGGAACCGTCGACACCGGCGCCGACCGAAAGCGCCGCGCTCGATCCGGTCGCGCTGCCGCCCGCCGCCAATGACGGGTCCACGCGCTACGGCATCGAGATCGGCGTGGTTGTCAAACAGGACGGGCTCCGGCCCCTGTGGCGCGAGTTCCTCACCAAACATGCCGCTCTTGTCGCCGGCCTTCAGCCGCGCCGCGTGCTTGCGCCCGACAAGAAATGGCGGCTGATCGCCGGGCCGTTCGCCAGTGCCGGGGAAGCTTCGCAAGCCTGCGCCCTGTTCAAGAAAGCGTCGCAGCCCTGCGAGGCCACGGTCTACGCCGGCGACAGCCTGTAGTTGGCGGCCGCGCTAGGGCAGCGGGCGCGGGACGACCGGCGTGCCGACGGCCGATTTCCGGGGATAAACCACCACATATTTGCCCCCCTGCACTTGGGTCAGCACCATCGGCTTGGCGATGTTGCGGCCGGAGGCGTCGAACTTGATCGGGCCGTAAAATGTGTCGAGCTCGGTCGCGGCGATCGCGTCCCTCACCTTCTCCGGATCGAGGCTCTGCGCCCGCTTGATGGCGTCGGCGAAGACATGCACGGCGGCCGCCGATTGCGCCGCCTGATAGGGCGCTTCATAGGCGAAGGCCGCCTCGAATGCCTTGGCGAAGTCCTCGGCCGTGCCGAACACATCGTCCTTGTAGGCCAGCGAGCGGTGCCATTGATGGGCGCAGAACACATGCTCGGCCGCTTTGCCCATCTTCTCGGCAATCTGCGCCGAGTCGCAATGCGTCATGGCGAGGATCGGCACATAGACGTGCAGTGCCTCGATCTGGGCGATGGCGGTGAGCGCGCCCTTCTCGTGACCTGAGACCACCAGCACGTCGGGCTTTAAAACCTTCACCTTGATCAGCGTCGCCGACATGTCGTCGAGCTCGGCCGGCAGCCGATCGTCGATCACCACCATCATGCCTTGGCGTTGCACGTCGTCGAGTACGCCCGCGCGCACGTCCTGCGCGAAAGCGTCGCTCTCCATGGCGAGCGCGACTTTCAGCTTGTCCTTGCTCTTGCCGAGATCGGTGGCATGTTCGGCGGCAAGGTCGATGGCGGGCGCAAGATATTGGTCGGAGGTCGAGAGCACGGCGAACACGTAGCGATAGCCCTTGGTGAACAGCTCGCGGGCGGCGCCGTTTCCCTCCACCATCGGCACTTTATATTTCTCGATGACGGGCAAGATCGCCTTGGTCAGGCCGGAGCTGTAGGGCCCAAGCATGAATTTGACGCCGTCCTGCTTCACCAGCCGCTCGGCGAGCTCGGTACCGCGCGCGGGAGTGGATTCGTCATCGTAATAGCGCACCACGAGCCTGTACGGCCGGCCGCCGACGCTGACGCCGCCTTTGTCGTTGATCTTGTGGACCGCAAGCTCGTAGCCGTTTTTGGTATTGACGCCGTTCAGCGCATATCTGCCGGTCAAGGACACGGGTGCGCCGAGCACGATCACGTCCTGCGCGCCCGGCGACGAGGCGCCGCCCAGACTGCATAAAAGGACAGCCGCTAGGCTTGCCTGAAACAGGCGCGCAGCCCGCACGTAAATTCCCCCCGCCGCTTAGGCCCGCGAATCCCCCTACCCACACACACTACGCCGTCTGTCGCGCGATTCAATCGGCGCGCGCCAACGGGAGTGGCAACGCGGTTCGGCGCCTTGCGGTTCCGCCTAGAGCTGGCTGGTGTTGAAGGTATCGCAGGCGTCGAGCTTGCCGCTCTCATAGCCGCGCTTGAACCAGCGCACGCGCTGCGCCGACGAGCCATGGGTGAAGGCGTCGGGCACGACATAGCCTTGGGTCTGTTTCTGGATGCGGTCGTCGCCGATGGCGCTGGCCGCATTGAGGGCGTCCTCGATGTCGCCGGGCTCGATGATGTTCTTGCTCTCCTGGGTGTGATTGGCCCAGATGCCGGCGAAGCAATCGGCCTGGAGCTCCATGCGGACCTGAAGCGCGTTGGCTTGCGTCTGGTCCAGGCGCTGACGCGCCGCCTCGACCTGATCGGCAATGCCGAGCAGCTTCTGCACATGATGGCCGATCTCATGCGCGATGACGTAGGCCTGGGCGAAATCGCCCGGCGCTTTGAAGCGGTCTCTCAGCTCCTCGTAGAAGCTGAGATCGATATAAACCTTCTCGTCGTTGGGGCAGTAGAACGGCCCCATCTGCGCCGCGCCGTAGCCGCAGGCCGAGCGCACGCCGCCGGAGAACAGCACCAGCTTGGGATCGCTATAGCGCTCGCCATAGCGTGCGAAGATGTCCTTCCAGACGTCTTCCGTCTCGGCGAGGACCACCGAGACGAATTGCTTGAGATCGTCCTCGCTCGAGGTCTTGGGATGCTCGATCTGCGGGCCCTGCGTCCCCGGCACCGGGAAATTGGTGGTGTCGGGACGCGACTGCGGCAGTTGGATATCCGGGAAATTCGGATCGCTGCTCCCGCCCGGGGGACCGCCTTGCAGGATCACGCTCGGGTCGACGCCAAAGAAGAACATCAGACCGAGAATGATGAGAATGCCGAGAATGCCGATCCCCCCGCCGCGGCCCGAGCCGCCGCTTGGAAAGCGAAGGCCGCCGCCCGGGAACGGGAAACCGCCGCCTTCGTCCCGCCGGTCCTCGACGTTCTCGCTCTCTCTTTCGCCGCGCCAGCGCATGGCTCGCCTACCTCGATCTCGTGTCAAGACGGCCCGATTTTCGAGCATTGTGCATGCGCCACGCCCCCGCACAAGGTCCATCCTTGCAGGCGGGAACTCTTTGGTCTGCTGGGCGTTGAGGGTGAACGCAGGCTGCGCGTGAGGCGTCACGCGAGGTGAAAGCGTGCCCGCAAGCGCTTGTGGCTATTGACGAGATTGACAAAGAACCGTCAAAAAACTGCCACAGGCGGAAGGCATGCTGTAGTTGCCCAGTTGTGTTCGGTCTGGGTCGGTAGTGCGTTCTGTGTAATTGCGTACGAGCCCTGGCACTCCCCGCGCCGGGGCTCTTCTTTTTTGCAATCCCCGCATCTTTATTCGGCCGGTTCGAGCACGCTGTCGGCTTTCGGCGCGGGCAAGGCGGGCAGACTTGTGTCGGGCGTGAGCGCGTCGTCCGCCTCCATGAAGACGCGCCGACTGAGATAGGTATAGACCACCGGGATCACGAACAGCGTGAACAGCGTGCCGACCATCAGGCCGCCGACGATGACCCAACCGATATCCTGCCGGCTCTCGGCACCCGCGCCGGTGGCGAGCGCCAGCGGCACGGCGCCCAGCACCATGGCGCCGGTCGTCATCAGGATGGGACGCAGCCGCAGCGTCGCCGACTCGATCACCGCGTCGCGCATGGGCTGTCCCTTGGCGCGCAGCTGGTTGGCGAACTCGACGATCAGAATGCCGTGCTTGGTGATCAGGCCGATCAGCGTGACGAGACCGACCTGGCTATAGATGTTGAGCGTGCCGCCGCTCCACCACAGCGCCAGCAGCGCGCCGGTGATCGATAGCGGCACGGTGAGCATGATGATGAACGGATCGCTGAAGCTCTCGAACTGCGCGGCGAGCACCAGATAGATAAAGGCAAGCGCGAGCAGGAAGGTGAGATAGAGGCTCGCGCTGGCTTGGCGGAACTCGCGCGATTCGCCCGCATATTCGATATGCGCGGTGACGGGCAGCGTCTCCTTCGCCGCTTGCTCGAGAAAGCTCAAGCCATCGCTCAGCGTATAGCCCGGCGCCAGCTGCGCCGTGATGGTCGCCGCGCGCAACTGGTCGAAGTGATTGAGCTCCTTCGGCGCCACCGTCTCCTTGATGGTGATGAGGTTCGACAGCGGCACCATCGAGTTGTCGCGGCCGCGCACATAGATACGCCGCATGTCCTCGGGATTTTGCCGATCGACATCGGCGATCTTCACCACCACGTCGTATTGCTCGCCGTCCTGCTTGAAGCGGGTGACCTGGCGGCCGCCGAGCATGGTCTCGAGCGTGCGCCCCAGCGTGTCGATCTCGATGCCCATGGCCGCGGCCTTATCCCGGTCGACGGCGATATCGAGTTGCGGCGAGTTCATGCGGAGATCGGTATCGACATCGACGAGGCCGGGGTAATCGCGCACCTTGTCGAGAAGGGCATCGACCATCTGCTGCAATTCCGCGTATGGCCGGGAGGTCTGGATGACGAAATTGATCGGCTTGGAGCGCGAGCTCTGCCCGAGCGAGGGCGGGTTGCTGGGAAACGCCACCACGCCGGGCACGGCAACCATTTGCGGGGTGATGGAGCGGCCGATCTCCTGTTGCGAGCGGGTGCGCTGATCCCACGGTTTGATGCGCAAAATGACCCGGCCTTGCGAGACGGTGGGATTGCCGGCGACCACGAACACGCGATCGGCTTCCGGCACGCCAAGGGCGATCTCCTCGAGCTTCTTGGCGTAGGCGTCGGTGTATTCGATGGTGGCGCCTTCGGGCCCGCGGAACACGGTGATGATGTTGCCTTGGTCCTCGATCGGGGCGAGCTCGGCCTTAATGGTGGTGAACAGGAAATAGCTCGCGCCGGCCACCGAGAGACCGATCAGGAGGATGAGAGGGCGCACCGCCAGCGCGCCCTTGAGCAGGGCCCGGTATCCCGCCGTCAGCCCCTTCAGCACGCCTTCGATGGCGCGATAGACCAGGTTGTGCTGCTCCTGGTGCTTCAACAGCTTGGAGCACATCATCGGCGACAGGGTGAGCGCGACGAAGCCCGAGACGATCACCGCTCCCGCCAGCGTCCACGCGAACTCCGTGAACAGCCGCCCGGTGACGCCGCTCATGAAGCCGATCGGCGCGTACACGGCAGCGAGCGTGATGGTCATGGCGACGATGGCGAAGCTGATCTCGCGGCTGCCGAGCAGCGCCGCCTTGACGGGGGCCATGCCGCTCTCGACGTGCCGGTAGATGTTTTCCAGCATGACGATGGCGTCGTCGACGACCAGGCCGATGGCCAGCACCAGCGCCAGCAGGGTCAGCGTGTTGATGGAAAATCCCAGCGCATACATCAGTGCAAAAGCGCCGATCAGCGAGACCGGAATGGTCACGAGCGGGATCAGCGTGGCGCGGATCGAGCGCAGGAAGAAAAAGATGATGAACACCACGAGGACGATCGCCTCGCCGATGGTGCGATAAACGTTCTTGATCGACTCGGCGATGAACACCGACTTGTCGTGCGCGACCTTGACTTGCATGCCGTCGGGCAGCGATGCGGCGATTTCCGGCAAGACCTTGTTGACTTCCTGCGAGACCTCCAGCGGATTGGCCGTGGCCTGCTTGACCACGCCGAGTGCGATCGCCGGTTTGCCGTTGAAGCGGACGATGCGGCGCTCATCCAACGCCCCAAGCTCGGCGCGGCCGACATCGCTGAGCCGGACGAGATAGCCGTTCGCTTCCTTGATGACCAGCTCGTTGAACTGCGCCGGCGTTTGCAGATCGGTCTCCGCCAGCACGGTGAATTCGCGCTGCTGGCTCTCGATGCGGCCAGACGGCACTTCGACATTCTGGCGCCTAAGGGCGGCTTCGACGTCTTGCGGGGTCAACTGGTAGGCAGCCAGGCGTTCGGGGTCGAGCCAGATGCGCATGGAATATTCGCGCTCGCCGAACAGCCGCACTTCCGCCACCCCGGACAATGTCTGCAGCTGGTCCTTCACATAGCGCTCGGCATAGTCGGTGATCTCGAGCGCCGAGTGGGCGGCGCTGGAAAACGCCAAATAGAGGATCGGCTGCGCGTCGGCCTCGACCTTCTGGATGATCGGCTCGTCGATCTCCTCGGGGAGCCTGCCGCGCACGCGCCCGACGCGGTCGCGCACATCGGCCGCGGCATAGTCGGGATTGCGGTCGAGCTTAAAGGTGATGGTGATCTGGCTCGAACTCTTGCCGGCTGATCGAGGTGAGGAAGTCGATGCCCTCGATGCCGGAGAGGGAGTCCTCGAGCACCTGCGTCACTTGCGTCTCGACGATGGCCGCGCTCGCGCCGGGATAGTCGGTTTGCACGGTGATCACCGGCGGATCGATGGCCGGGTATTCGCGCACGCTCAGCCGGTCGTAGGAAACGAGGCCGATCAGCACCAGCGCCGCGCTCAACACCGTGGCGAACACCGGCCGCTTGATGGAAAGTTCCGGGAGCGTCACGGCGCTAGGCTCCGGTGGGGGCGACGACGGAGACGGCGCTGCCGTCGCGAAATCTTGAGCTGACCGGCGGTCACCACCTGGTCGCCGACCGCGAGTCCTTCGACGATCTCCACCCTTCCCTCGCGACGCGTGCCGGTCACCACCTTGGTGAGCTTCGCCTTGCCGTCGACGATCTTGAACACGTATTGGCTGTCGCCTTGCGGCACGATGGCCTGCTCCGGCACGCTCAGGGCGTCCTCCTTCAGCTGCAACAGCACGGTGACGCGCGCGAACAGGCCGGGACGCAGGCGCTCGTCCTTGTTCGGTACCAACGCACGGACCAGAAGGCTGCGGCCGGCGACGTCGAGCTTGGGATCGATGGCGTAGACCTTGCCCTCGAAACTCGCGTCCGGAAAGGCATCGACTTTGATGCGGATGGTCTGACCGACCCTGATGGCGGGAAGGAATTTCTCGGGCACCCGGAAATCGGCTTTCACCGGGTCGATGGCCTCGAGATTGACCAATGCCTGACCCGCGGTGATGTATTCGCCGACGCTGACATGCCGCAAACCGATAATGCCGGAGAACGGCGCCGCGATGCGCGTCTTCTCCAACTGCACGCGGGCAAGCTCGGTCGCCGCCGTGCTCACCGCCAGATTGGACACCGCCTCGTCGGCGGACTGCGCCGTCGCGTATTTGTTGCTGAACAGCGTGCTGGTGCGCTTGTTGGTCTGCTCGGCGAGCTTGAGCTTGGCCTCGGCATCGTCGAGTTGGGCGCGATAGACCGAATCGTCGAGGGTGAAGAGCGCCGCCCCCTGCTCCACCGGCTGGCCTTCCTGGAAATGGATTTCCTTGAGGCGGCCGGGAATCTCGGAGCTGACGGTGACGGATTCGTTCGACAGCAACGTGCCGACCGCGGTCACTTGCTCGCTGAAAGGCGCAGCGACCACCTTGGCCGCCTCGACCTGCACGGCGGCGCTCTTGGAGTCCTCGGCCTGGGCAAGCGTACAGACACACGCGACCACCGCCGCCGAAAGCGGCCACCAGCGCGCAGCAAGGCAATCGGTAAGCGCCATATTCCGCCGAGTTCCCGCTGAATTCTGCCCCGATAATCTAGCATCAATTCGGCGGCAAGGAGACCGCGTTCAGTCTGAACCTCGGATGAACGGCTGAGCGGCGCGCGCGACGGCTGTGGCCGAAAAGCTAGGGCGGCCCGTTGCCGGACCGCCCCCAATTGTCGCATCGCTCTATTGCGGCGGCTCAGGCGTCTCGTCAGCCGGCGCCTCGTCGGCGGGGGCTTCTTCGGCCGGTGCTTCCTCGGCGGGCGCTTCTTCGGGTGCCATCTCGGTGGCCGATGGCTCAGCCGGTGCCTCCGCGGCTGGCGGCTCGACCGGTGGCGCCGCCGGTGCCATAGCTGGCGACTCGGCGGGAGGCGTTGCGGGCGTCTCGGCGGCCGGTGGCGGCGCTTCTGCCGGCGGCGGCGTCTCGGCCGGCTGCTCGGATGTCGGCTGCTCGACCTTTACATTGGTGTCGCCTTTGTGCCCGTACATGAAATAGGCGGCGATAACGAGGGCGAGCACGATGCCGCCCAGTACGATCGCAAGGAACGCTCTGCCGCCCTGGTTGTCGTTTGCCATTGTCAGATCTCCTCCCCCGTCGAGGGGCTTAGTGAGTCGCGCCGGCTGAACCTATCAGGAATCGCGTAGCGGTCGAGGGGCGCCGGCGTCGCCCCGATCAGGCTTAACGCGCGGATGGGGCGGCGGTTCGCCGCGTCACCAGGTCGAACACCGGCGACAGCAGGACGGCGAGCAAGAGGTTGATCACCACCGAATAAAGCGCCGCGTAGCCAGGAACGGTCACGCCAAGGATCTCAAGTGGATAAACCGACGAGGCGAAGCCTTGCGTCGCCGCCATGTAGGTGCCGATCGCCGTCCCGGCGACCCAGCCGATCAGCAGCGCGAGCGCATTGAAGCCGCGCGAATAGAGGCCGAGCAGGATCGGCGGCAACAGCTGGATGATCCAGATGCCGCCGAGCAGCTGGAGCTGAATGGCATAGGCTTGCGGGATGGCGAGAATGAACACCACCGCGCCGATCTTCACCACCAGCGAGACGATCTTCGCCATGCGGGCCTCGTCGGCGTCGCTGCAGTTCGGGCGCAGGAACTCCTTGTAGAGATTGCGGGTGAACAGATTGGCGCAGGCGATCGACATGATTGCGGCCGGCACCAGCGCGCCGATGGCGATGGCGGCGAAGGCGATGCCGACGAACCAGGATGGAAACGATGCGAGGAACAGCGCGGGCACGGCGAAGTTGGCGCCATATTGACTGAAGCCCGCGGCGTAAGCCGGCGCTGTGTCGACGCCGGCGGCGATGGCCATGTAGCCGAGCAGCGCAATCAGCCCGAGAATGAACGAATAGGCCGCAAGCATCGCGGCGTTCCGCCGGATCACAGTGCCGCTCGATGAGCTCAAGATGCCGGTCATGGCGTGCGGATAGAGAAGCAGCGCAAGCGCCGAGCCGAGCGCGAGCGTGGCATAGGCGCTATAGGCGCCGAGATTATCGCCCGAAGGCGGCGCGAGGATCAGCTTCTCCCGCGGCACGCTGGCAAAGATCGCTCCGTAGCCGCCGAGCTTGGCCGGAATGATCACCACGGCGGCGAACACCGTGATGAAGATCAGCATGTCCTTGACCACGGCGATCAGCGCCGGCGCACGCAAGCCGCTGGTATAGGTGAAGGCGGCCAGAATGGTGAAGGCGATGATCAGCGGCAGATGGCCGAGCAAGCCGCCGGCGGGAAAGCCGAGCGCGCCGATCACCACTTCCATGCCGACGAGCTGAAGGGCGATATAGGGCATGGTGGCGACGATGCCGGTCAGGGCGAAGGCGAGCGCCAGCGTGCGGCTGCCGAATCTTTCGCGCACGTAGTCCGCCGCCGTGACGTGGCCGCGCGCATGCGCGATGGCCCACAGCCGGGGAAAGACAATATAGAGGATCGGATAGATCAGAATGGTGTACGGCAGGGCGAAGAAGCCGATCGCACCTTTGCCGAAGACGAGCGCGGGGACGGCGATGAAAGTGTAGGCGGTGTAGAGATCGCCGCCGAGCAGGAACCAGGTGACGACGGTGCCGAAGCGCCGGCCGCCAAGTCCCCATTCATGCAACAGATTGAGATCCGCCTTGCGCCAGCGCGCGGCGACGAAGCCGAGCCAGGTCACGAACAGGAACAAGACGACGAAAACGCTCGTCGCCGTCAGATCGAGCGTCACAGAATGTCTCCGGGAACGCCCGTGGTATCGCCGCCGGGGCTTTTCGGCGCGTGCGCGATCTTCCGCTCGAGGCTAAAGACCAGCAGCACGACGCCGGCGCTCAGCAAAATCCAGGCAAGCTGATACCAATAAAAGAAAGGCACGCCGCCGAGCGTCGGTTCGAGCCGGTTATAGATTGGCACGCCGAGCATCGCGATCACAGGAATCAGAAACAGCAGCCGCGGCCAGTAGCGGCGCAGCCAGACTCCCGTCCGCCGTTCGCGTGCCATCGCTAGATGTCCCCTCCCCGAAACCGCAGCCCGTGGCGGGGGTTAGAGCCGCCCGACCGCCAAAGCGAGCGGGATGACGCATTTTGGGTTGTTTAGCAAGGCGGCGCGGAATATTGCTTTGGCCACGCGGCGTCGCACATGTCGCACGAGGAGCCCGTAGCTCAGCCGGTAGAGCATCTGACTTTTAATCAGAGGGTCGTGGGTTCGAAATCCCGCCGGGCTCACCAATAAAATCAACGAGTTAGCCGAATTACTGCTTCCCCAGGAAATGGCTCTGGGAAGCGCCTGGGAAGCATTAAAAGGCGGGGAGCGAAAGGGCTAGACGCATCTCATCGCAACGCGCCGCGCCCTTCGTGGTGGTGGTGAACTGCTCAAGGAGGTTGTGGCGAGCAAGGGCGGACGCCGCAGATCAACGGGAGCCCAGTCTCCCGTTGGGCGCACCCAATGGGCTGATGATGCCGGTGTCAGCGAGTGTGTACTCCCATGCCAGGTTCAAGAACTCTTGGTGCAAAAGCGTACTGACTCTGCGCTTGACGATTAACCGCGCTTGCGGAATCAATTCGGCAGACGCGGGGGTGTGACTAAAGGAGCGTCACATGCCTGGTGATCCGAAAGAATGCCGACAGAACGCTCGGTGCTGCTTAGAGCATGCAGTGGCTGCGACATCGCCTCTCGTCAGGGACAATTTCCTGAGCTTGGCGCAAACCTGGAGTCGCCTTGCGCGAGAGCTAGAAGCAAGCAAGCGATTTCTGGACGCTTTGGGGGAAGAGTTTCCTGTCGAGAGGCCTTCACCACCGCGCGGTCGAGTAGCTTAAAGTCCCAGAAGGAACGTCGGCAGTTGGGCTACTGCTCGCCGCGCCCCCCCCTCGTCCATCGTCAGAACCTTGGCGATGTCGGCGTCGGCCTTCGTCTCGCGGGCATAGACATAGGCCGCCGGTGGCGTCCTTCACGACATAGCCGCCAGGCGATCCGTCTGCGGCCCAAGGCGGCTTGAAGCGGCGGGCCATCTTAACCTTTCCGATTGTTATTTGATAAAGACGCGGACGGATGGTTATGCCACCATTTGCCTTGGCTTCATTTCCGGCAGGGTGAAAACGCAATGAACCTTTCCCACTTACGCATTGCTGGCTAGTGCTGTGGTTAGTCTCATAAGCGGGGCGGAAGCGTCACCCCATTTCCAAGCGCCAATACTTTCCCCGCTGCCACTGCAAGCCGGACTGAAGTGTGGGCTTGTGAACGGTCACCTGGAATGTGGCGATGCGAATGGCGGCGGCAAACACAATCACGACGATGATGACGACCACCACGGCGATAACGACAACCACCACAAGAAGAAAAATTCAGATGATGATACTGGATTGGAGAACTGCACTATCCAATCATCAAACAGCGGCGGCGGCTGCAAAAGCGGCTTCAAATACGTCTGCGAGAAAATGAAGAGCAATAAGAAGTGCTGTGGTTGTGTGGTCGACAAAAATGCAAAAATGGACCCCGGACCGAACCCCAACTACTCTTGTTGTGATGGCTTCGGGGCGGATGGAAACAAGGTCGGCGAGAGATTGTGTGGTGACATCACCATAAACAAGGATATTCTGAAGAACACATACCACGCCACCACTATAACTTGTACGGCCCAATAGTATCGTGGGTCGCTGCCGGCTGCTTCACGCTCCGCTCGCAAAGAGCAGCAGCGCGCCAGCAAAAAGAGCGCAGGCCGAAGCCGACGCCCCTTCACACGCTACTACACACCACACAAGGATGGGCGAGACGGCTTATGCCGCCACCGCCTTTCTGACAGCATCTCTCAGCGCGCGGGGAGCTTTGACCGTCTCCCAGAACGTGCGGCCATCAGAGCTAACTGAGCCTTCACGACAGACACTGAAGGTCTCGCCATCGGGCGTTGCGACAAATTTATAGCGACGGCCGGTCTTGGTCGTTGCCATGCCCCAATACGGTGAACCAGATTTGGTGGGCGGAGTTAGTTCGTAGACTTTCATCAGTCCCTCCTGTGATGCCAGGGGGGCGACGGCCAATTCGTGATAATGGGAAGTTGGTCGTCGCAGCCTCCAGAGCAAGGTTGCTTCGGCAAGTGCCGGTCGGGAGCTCCAACTCCCGGCCGGTGCGCCGCTGATGATGCGCCTCTCTGAGCGGGGCGGCAACGCCAAAGATCCCGACAAAGATTTGGTTGGATGTTGTTGATGTCGCCGCAGAGGCTTAGGCTTCCGCTATGTGGCGACTGATTCAGTATCTGATTTTCAGCGCCGTCGTGGTCTCCAACGCCAAATGGGAGTGGACGCCCAATGCCTACCTTGCTGGCTGGATCGGCATTGCCTTGGCTTTTATCGTGACGGTGGTTGCCGTCCGTGTGGCCGACATGCTGCGTGGATCGCTCGTTGGGGAGCACAAAAAACGGCCGACCGTCCCTTTCAGCAAGCTCGTTCAGTAGCTGGCGAAACAAGCCACTTCAGGGAGGGTTCGGTATGGAACAGTTCAATATGACGATGCGGAAATACCTCAAGGAGGTCGGCGTTACCTCGCAACAGGAAATTGAGCGCGTGGTGAGGGAAGAGAAGCTGGCGGGAAAAGGAAAGCTCAAGGTCAAAATGATTCTGACTGGTGAGGGGACCAGCCTCCGGCATGAGGTTAATGGAGAGATTGATCTATCTGACGCACAGGGATTATGACGACGCCCGTCTCGGGCCAATGTCGCGGGTCAGCCTAGACCGCGATCACGCCGTTCTTTCTGTTTCTGCTCGCAGTGGCGGCGGATGACATCCTTTAGGTCTACGCGCCCGCCGTCATCCTCATAGTGGATACGTCCCTGCGCATCTGCCATCAGCACCACGCTTGCTGTTCTGAATGCCTGTTAATCGCCTGTTCTGAGGCGATGACTGGTTGCAAGTCTGTTCTGAGCAAACGAAATCCCAGCTACGGTCTTGTTAGCGCGTGAACTTATAACCCACAGCCAACGCTGGCTCGATGCGCCGCCTAACGTCCTTATTCGGCGCAAAGCGGACATGGCGCGGACTTGTCAGTATGTCCGCTAATGACCCAAAGCGGACATACTGAATCGCTAAGTGGACCCTCCTACTAAGCCCAGGAGGAAGGCATGGCCGACAACCATTCATCCAGCGAAGGCAGACGCCCTGACACGCAGTCCGGAGTTCGGCGGCGCGATCTCTTGCTGAGCGGGACGGCGCTAGTGGTAACGGCCGCTCTGGGCAGCGGCGCCTCGAGCCAAGCGCAGGCCCAGCAGGCTCAATCTTCACCTCCGACCGCGGGTTCCAAGCCCAATATCCTCATGATTATGGCTGACGATATCGGCTGGTTTAACCTGAGTGCCTATAACCATGGCGTGATGGGGTATAGGACGCCCAACATCGATAGGATCGCCAAGGAAGGCGCGATGTTCACTGATTGGTATGCCGAACAGAGCTGCACGGCGGGGCGGGCCGCATTTGTCACGGGACAATCGCCGATCCGCACTGGTCTTACGAAGGTTGGTCTTCCGGGTGCCAATATTGGATTGCATGCCGAGGACATGAGCGTTGCAGAGGCACTCAAGCCGCTCGGTTATGCCACTGGTCAATTCGGCAAGAACCATCTTGGCGACCGCAACGAATTTCTGCCGACCGTGCACGGCTTCGACGAGTTCTTCGGCAACCTCTATCACCTCAACGCCGAGGAAGAGCCGCAGAACGCGGATTACCCCAAGGACCCTGGTTTCCGCACCAAGTTCGGGCCTCGCGGCGTGCTCAAGGCAAAAGCAATCGATCAGGACGACCCGACCATCGATCCGGCGTACGGAAAAGTCGGCAAGCAGGTCATCGAGAATACCGGCCCGCTCGACACCAAGCGTATGGAGACCGTGGACCAGGAGTTTCTTGGCGCTTCGCTCGACTTCATTGAGCGCAAGACCAAGGAAAACACGCCTTGGTTTGTCTACTTCAATCCCACTCGCATGCATGTGTGGACGCACTTAAAGCCGGAATCGCAAGGCAAGACCGGTCACGGCATCTATCCCGATGGCATGGTCGAGCTCGACGGTTATGTCGGGCAGCTGCTCCAGAAGCTCGACGAGCTCAACATCGCCGACAACACAATTGTTGTCTTCACCACCGACAACGGCGCCGAGGTGATGAGTTGGCCGGACGGCGGCACAACCCCCTTCCGCGGCGAAAAGGCGACCAACTGGGAAGGGGGGTTTCGTGTACCGACGGTGATTCGGTGGCCCGGCACGATTAAGCCTGGCAGCGTCTACAACGACGTGTTCTCGCACTACGACCTGATCCCCACCTTTGCCGCAGCCGGCGGCAACCCAG
Source organism: uncultured Alphaproteobacteria bacterium (assembly GCA_963798815.1). GTDB lineage: Bacteria > Pseudomonadota > Alphaproteobacteria > Rhizobiales > Methyloligellaceae > Methyloceanibacter. The sequence continues at coordinate 188,648 of CAWCUW010000002.1, read as the reverse complement.
AGATTGTTGAACAGGTCCGCAATGGGGCTCAGATCGGCGACAAGACTTTTAAGGTGCACCTCGACGGTTACAATCTCATGCCGTTCTTCGAAGGAGAAGCTAAGGACCCCCGCCGGGAGTTCCTCTACTGGAATGACGACGGTGAGCTGGTTGCCATTCGGATTAACGACTGGAAGGTCGTCTTCAAGGAGCAAGATCACAAGGGGATCGGCGTCTGGCAGAACGACTTCACCAACTTGCGCGTGCCGAAATTGTTCGAACTCCGCGCAGACCCGTTCGAACGGGGCGACCAGTCGATCCTTTACGACAAGTGGATGGCAGACCGCGCGTTTGTGCAGGTGCCAGCACAAGCATTCGTGGCGCAATGGCTACAAAGCTTCAAGGAGTTTCCCATCCGACAGAAGCCGGCTTCGTTCAATCTGGACTCCGTCATGGAGAAGCTCTCACCGATGAAGGGGGTCGGTGAATAGAAGCGGGCGCGTCTAGTGATCGTTGTCTGCTACTGGCACTTAGCGGACATCCCACCTGCACCGACGAATGCCCGGTATCGGGGGCAAAGCAGACATGGACCACAATCGTGTTCCGCAAAAGCGGCCCTGCCGCCTTCGCTGGAATCGAAATGTGTTGGCTAACTCCCGCGCGCTGAGAGCCGCATTGCCGCATTCACGAACACGCCGTCGAGCACTTCTTCGTAGTAATCGAATTTCTCGATGTGTTTCTTATAAGTTCGCCAGCGCATCCATTTGGGTTTTGGTGGCAGGTCCCATTGATCAGGATCGCAGGTGCCGATGAGCCTCGATTTGATCTTGGCTTTGCCGAGGTGCGCCCGATCCGCGGGGGTGCCAAATTGTGAAGCGTAAGCGATTTGCCGACCCCAAGTTTGACGACTGCAAAAACGAGACGCGCCAGGAAGCTCCACAAGACCGTGCAGTGTCGGTGGGTGACAGGGCATTGAAAATACCACTGCCGTCCGCCCAAGCGGCGTGTTTGGGTAATGAGGTTGATGCGCTGGCTCAGGTTGCCGATCTGAATTTGCAGGTTTCCTTGGTAGTCTCCGAGGTCGGCTACGATCGATGCGAGAGCGATTTCCTCTGAGGTGTAGGTGTTAGTCCAACGGATGAATTTAGGCCCGATTCATTCCGGGTCGCAGTAACCCCTGACGCCGGAGCCTGTTGAGATCGAGCCTCAGGCCCTGCTCCAAGCAGCCTCTCTGTCTCGGTCTTGGCATCAGCGGGTGAACTTGTTCAAGTCATGTAATGCGTCATCGCATTGCCAGCGATGACTGATCGCTCAATCCTAAGGTCGGGGAGTGCTCTGCGGCACCATGTTGCGGAAGGAGCCCACAGACGGGCCAGTGACCACGCGCGCGTGCGCAGGTCCACCACAGGCTTTGATTTTGCGTCAGACATTGATCACTCCTTCCGCGCCGCCTTGCGCGGACGCTATGGGGTGAAGATAGGCCGATTTTCGCAGGAACGCAATAAGCACGTGATCTGCTATCAAGGGGTCATACCTGAGTTTCAGCCATTACTGCGCTCACATGGCGCAATGGGACGCACATGGGAAGCGCGGGGGCTCAGTTTCCGGCAAGCCTGCTGCCTATCGCGTGTGGGCAAACTCAGATGGGCTCCAGGGGTCGCTAATGGCGGCTCGAGCCATTCAGAGAATTGATTTGGTTGGAGTGCTAGTGGGGCTGGCACGCGCGATTGCCTTACAGATCAAGCGGCGGCGAGAAAAGCGCGATCCTTGAAATGGGGCAGATTGCGCCTCGCCCTACATGGTAAACTCTTCCCGTGGTTGTTATGGGGGACATCGTGGCCTAAGCAATTCTGCTTGCGATAGCGCTTATCTCAATTCACGCGCCTGCCTTCGCCTATGCCGATTTCGTACGCTGCGAAGGCAAGGATGCGGTCGACCTTCAAAGCGATGGTACTCTCCGAAAAGACGCCGTCGCCGAACAAGCCATGGGGGATACCTACCTAGTTGATATTTCGACTGGGATTGTGCATATCAGCGGCTACGGTGGGACCGCACACCTAGACCCCCAGCAATGGATCGTGGTGCGCGAAGGTGGCGAGAGCAACGATACTATTCTTGTGTCTGACCGTTCAGGCGATGCCTTCATTCGCATCCGGCAATGGACTCCCGTGGGCACAAAGAAGGGTCCAATAATCTTCGTTCGTTACTATCTCGGTACGTTGGTCTCCGGCACCTGTGCGCCGGTCCATTGAGGCGCTGGCGTTGTTCTGGCTTTGGCTGGTGTCTTGACTGCGCGGACGAGACAAGATTGGGGATATGGGGGCGATCATGTCATCGCAGCGAGTAAGCCGTGGCTTCCATCGGCTCGCGCTTCTTCTCTGGTAGCGTGAGGAGCTCCAAGCGGTGATAGAGAGGCGTCATCTCAGCCTCCATTGGTCGCTCTTCAGGCTGGTGAACTCGTCGCCATCGCCTGGGATGTCCGCGATGTCCGCGATGTCCGCGATGTTTTTGTTATTGATATCAATTAAATCGCGCTCATCGCGCTCATCGCGCTCACCCCTGACGGGGGGTAGGTAGCGATCCCAGTCGTCCTTGAAGGCGTCGGCGGCGTAGCCCTTCTTGCACTTGTTGTTGCCGACCGCGATGTCCTTAGACTTGATGCCGTACACCTTCAGTTGCTTGGCCAGCAGCCTGTCGTTGATGCCGAGGCCGTTCCGCATTGCCAGCCACGGCAACTCATCCCGCCCGTTCAGCTTGTCGATCAGTTCGGTCGTTAGCAGCTTGGGCGCGCCATCGAAGGCGTCCCGGCAGTGGGCGAGCAGCTCGGTGCCGGTAGTGACCGTTTCGTCGGCGGCACCTTTGGTAAGTGCGACAGCGGCATCCCGCGCACGCTTCGGCCATTGGCCTCCGGCGACATCCGCGATGGCCAGCAGCGGCTCCCAGATGTCGGCGTCACCGGTCTTCGATGCCGGAGGGCATCTCGGGCCGGTTTGGTCTCCAGGCTGATCTGGTCGGCAATCCCAATGCACCACTCCTCCAGCCTGTACTTGATCGGCTCGGCCTCCTTGGAGGCATTGCGCCAGCGGAACGGCTCGACCTTTTCGGTCGGGCTGCGTCTCTTCATCCTGATGAATATCGCCCGCGATGCCAGCGTGTCGGGAAGGTCGCGGAGACCGGCGACGGCGAGCGGGGCGAAGGCGTTAAATTCGTCCGGCGCATTGTGGTTGACGTTCCAGCGGCGGACCTTGGCCCCGCGCCGATATCCGGCATTCATCAGGCTACACAGATCGGTGTTTGCCTCCTGGTTCTTCACGTTGCCGAAGATGGCGTCGATCTCGTCATAAAGGATGGTGCCCTGATCTTTATCTGCGAGGCGAAGGATCACCGCCGGTGATGCGTTTACCGATGGGATCGGGCACCGCACGAGGAGCGGCGTCACCTCGAGCAGCGCCCTGGTCTTGCCCGACATCTTCTCCGCCGACATGAAAGCCAGTCGAGGTGTGGTGTCGAACTGTTCGAGCAAATAGGTGTGAGCGATCCACAACACATGCGCGATCAGCCGTGCTGCGACGGATAGGCGATGAACCGCCGGAGGAAGCTCTCGACCACATTGAGGACGAGAGCGCCGTCGCCGGCGTCCGGATCGGCGTCGCCCTCGATCTTGAGACCAACTACCGTCATCTCTTTGTCTCCGCGACCATCTGGCACCAGAGCGATACGCGCCACTGCAGGCTTTCCAGGTATTGTTCTGTGAGAAGGCCGCGCTCGAACAGTTCGTCGGCACGGACGGCATCCGCACGCAGCCGCATATGCATGTCGGCCAATGCCTCCAGCTCGGTCGAGCGGAGGCAGCAATCAGCGAAGCAGATCGGCTCGCCAGCATGATCAGTTCCCAGAGGCCTTGCACCGACAGTGCGAGGCCTCTTCGCCATTTGGAAAGGCCATGAAATTAGGCGGCCCCGCCGATCAGCTTCTCCAGGCTGCGCATGGTGATGCCGTACTTGCACGCCGACAGACGAACGCGCTCGAGATCGCCTCGCTCGGCCATGGACACGACAGTGTCGACGCACAGTCCGAGGAGCCGCGCGGCCTCCCGCTGCGAGACGGTCAGGCGCGGTAAGTGATCGCGTGAATTGGAGTTAGAGTGTTGGGTGCGCATTGCGATTTCCATCCTTGGCTAGGGACAAGCCCGCACAAAAAATGCTGGCCACTGTCGTTCCACGTCAAAGCTGGGTCGCGCGCACGCCTCCTTGCGGAAATCGCCGTTAGCTGACTGCCTGCAGCCTAATAAAGGTGATTCAAGTTAAGTTCGCAAGGGGGCGATGGAATAAAGTAGATTAGGCCCTGTGGACAGGTGTAGTTCCTCCACAAGAACAAAAATGGACAGATTACGCCCTGTCAGCGAGGCGCGTGACGTTCGCACCCGACGCCTTCGCCAGGAGCACGGACAAGTGATGGCCCCATCGCTGAAGGCCGTCTCGCTTCTGATCGTCATACTTGGCGTGATTGTATAGACCGGCCACGCCAGCCTTTGCACCAGAGACGTGGTTCAGGCAGGCCTCCACGATGTGGGGTTCAATGCCGATCTCGTGCATGCCCGTCGAAACCGTGTGCCGGATGTCGTGCAGCCGCCACGGTGCCACGCCCTTGAGCGTGGCATCCAACTGCCGCTTCGCCTTTGAGAAGCCGCTGAACCCGCTTGAGCGCCTGCCAAAGACAAACCTGCACGGCGTCTCAGGTCTGGGGCCGATGGTCTCGGAAATCATGTCGGTGATGGGCAGGTTGAAGCGCAGATGGTTCTTGGTGCGATCCCCCGGCAGGGAGATCACATCGTCTCCGACCTCGGCCCATTCCAGCTTGGCGATCTCGCCCCGGCGGCAACCGGTCAGGAATAGCAGCTTGACGATTCTCCCGAAGTGGTCGTCGCCAGCGGCGTTCCAGATCGCTGCGATCTCCGCCTCTTCCAGGGCCCGCGCAGGGCTATCGTCGTTCACATCCGGCGCGCGCTTGTTTGTCCCGATCACAGGGTTGGAATAGGCATCGCTGCAAAGCCCCTCCCCGATGGCCCAGCCGAACATCTTCGACAGCGCAGCTCTCGCTCGATCAGAGGAAACCGCGCCATGGTGCTTGGCGATGTCCTTGAGCGTGGCTGCTATGAGCGGCCGACCAATCGCATCGGGCTTCAGGGCATGCAGGGGCTTGCAGTAATTCAGGAGATACAGCTTCGTGGCGTAGATCGTGCTCGCTCGCCTCTTCTTTTCCTTCTCCTGATACAAGAGGAACTCGTCGGCGATGGCCTTGAAGGTGCCGATGGACGCAGCGGCAATGGCCGCCTTCTTGTCGCCGTAAGGGTCTTGACCAGCAGCAACCTTGCCAACGATCTTCTTCCACTCCTGCTCCGCCTGCTTCCGCGTGATGCCAGCCTTGAGAGTTATGCGGCGAGTTTGAGTGCCGACCCTGTACTGAACAACGTATCGCTGCGCGCCGCTTGCGCGCGTGCGGAGGGCGAAGCCGGGATTCAGCCATCTGAACTCTTTCATCCGTATACCATCATATTGGGAAGCGCCTGGGAAGCAGTTGACGTCATTCTTGTACCCTCTTGATCCTTCTAAAATCAAGGGGTCTTGCCCGGCTTTCCAGCGAGTTCACGGAATGTGGGAAGGATCGAGGGGGAACGAGGGGGAAGCTGATCTTGACTTTTAATCAGAGGGTCGTGGGTTCGAATCCCGCCGGGCTCACCACTTGCTTCAAAGACCTACCGGCCTTAGCGTCTCGCTGATTCCCTCCAAAGGTAACCCGCCAGGGTAACACCGGACAGGAGGGACTCATGACGACCACACTCACCCGCAGAACCGCTTTAGCTGCCATCGCTGCCGTGCCGGCTGTCGCCCCGCTTGGTGCTCTGCCTAGCGTGCCGATGTACAAGCTTCCTGCCGAGTATGACGACTGGTTAGCCCTCAGGATCACAACGGCGACTTAGGGATTTGGTTTGCAGGTGACTGGACCATTTAGCGTGTACCTATTCTCTGCGACGTTCGCCAAAAAAATCTGTCTGGCTGTGGCTTCATCGGGCGCGGAAAATAAGTAGGTTCCGATTGGAACGTAAGGCGGCGGTAGAATACGGGGCGGCGCTATGCGAAGCGCCGCCCTTCTGGCGTCTTACCAATGTCTGTAGATCACGAGGCCTTTGGAGCAGGCTTTCTTGAATTCGTGCTTGGAGATTTGTCCGTCCTGATCAGGACCGTCAGCAAGCTTGAAATTCACGATGTAAGGCCATGCATTGTGCTTATTGAGATAGCGGCCTGAAGGTACCGCCTCTTTCCAGACTGCCTTGCACTGTTTTTTGGTCAAGACTGCGGTCGGACGGCCGGAAGTCATTGTCCTGGCTGACGCATACCCGGTTGCGAGCAGCACTGCCAAACCTGTCATGATCGCTACTGTTTTACGCATGAGGTCTCCTCTCGTTTGCAAGCTCGCGTGATCGCACGCGGAGGGAATAACCCACGCGGAAAATAAGCACCGAACAGTTGCCAGTGGTACTTAACGGTAGGCACTTTTGCCGCGACGAATTCGATCTTTTTTAACCAGAGTTTGCGGAAATCCCGCTTACGAAGGTGCGGCAAAGTGGATGTGATTTAGGATTGCTGCGAGAGGCGCTTCTCGTTGGCGCTTTCTCCGCAACGTTACGGGCGTCGGCTTCGCGGTCGGCGCCCTTTTCATGGGCCGCCACCTAAATCAGGCGATCACTGGCCGGCGCCCTTCTCGTGCTGTCTCCCGGACGGACCTACTGCTGCTGAACGTAGCAATAGTCACCCCACAATACATTGTCGCATTGTTGGTTGGTGCTGGGCGTGGTCGCCGTGCCCTTTGAACCTTGGTCGCTTTGCGGTGCGGGGTTGCCGGACTGCGTCGACTTTGAGTTTTTGTCCTTGTCCTTTTTCTTGTGGTGGTGGTCGTCATCGTTTGCATGATGGTCGTCATTGTCGTGGTGTTTACCGCTGCCGTTCGCATTACCGCACACGATCCGACCGTTCACCAGGCCACATTTCGACCCGGCTTGCAGAGGCAGCGGCGAAAGCGTCGGCGCTGGTAGATGGGGCGATGCCTCGGCCCCGCTTGCGAGCAAAACCACTGCCCCAGCCAGCAGCGCCGTCAGAAGGTGAGAAGAGTTCATCGAGGTCCATCCCGCCAGATATAAAGGCAAAATTTCCTTATCGCTCCGCTGCCATCTTCCTTAGTTCACAATCGCGCAAGCTAAGAGCCTCCTAGGTTCCCGTCAATCCAGCGCTCTGACCGGTAAGCAGCGGGTCGGTCGCCACCGTGAATACAGCCCATGCAACCCACGAATTCCCGCCGCTTTTTTTTGGATCACCTGCCAGTTGCGGTGAGGTCGGCGACAGCGCTGCCAAACAAGGAAGACGTAACGGTACCAACTGCGCTCATAGCCGTGTAACCGGCGAGGACGATCGCGCTGGCAATCAGCGCGTACTCGACGGCCGTTGACCCAGACTCATCGGCGATGAAGCGCTTAAGCAGGCTCATCAGATTGGCCCTGTATCGGTATGATCTAGGGACGCGCCGATGCATACCTAATGCCAGGGTGATCTCACCGACAACAACGTCTATCGGCGTTGCTTAATCGCGCGTGTTTTCCTTAACGGGGTTCTTTTAGTCCCTTGGCTTCGGCAATCAATACGCCCGGGAGACCTCCCTAGTTCCGCCGACCCATTTTCCAAAAGCAAGAGGGGACGCCGAACGAGCGGCTCGACGCCCCTTTTGGTCTTACCGGCTTGCGCCTTGGGGAACTATCCGCATTCCTTCATCGAATGCATCGCCGTCTCGGCGTCGGCCTTCGAGCCGTATTTACCCATCATCTTGTAACGGTTCTTGTCGGTCGGCTCGGAGGTCATGATCGAGCAGGCACCCGCGCCCTTCATCGTGTTGTCGAACATGATGTAAAACGTCTCGACTGCCAGAGCCGGCGCCGAGAAGCCGACAATCAAAGCTGCTGCGATGAGATATTTCTTCATGTGGGGGTACTCCGTGAACGGGCATCTCCGCCCTATTGAGCCGGCTGGTTTCGCAACCACCGGCCATCGGCACAACGACGCATCGGAAAAATGGTTGCGTCCAGGAGACAAGCTGTAGCAGCCGGTGCGGGCGCCTTATCGGCCGAGCGACTTGCAGGCTTACGCGGACGTAGGGAAATTCAGTGCAAATGTCCTCGCTTTCGCGAGAACGCAAAAGGGGGCGCCCTGCTGGGGATCGGCGCCCCCTCTACCGAAACAAGAGCGGCGGCTCGTCGCTGACACGACTCCGCTCGCGAGCGGGACGTGCTTTCGCCGATGCCTTCAACGTCGAAATGGGTCTTGGGTTCCGCCGCCAGTTTCGCCAAGGCCGGCGCACGATCGCGGTTCGCGGCGCCCGTGCCTGCAACCCTCCGCCGATCGCCACAGTTGTTTGCATTCGTCGGCAATGCTCCCCGCATGTCACGGCAGGCTAGCTCTTGCCGCCCTTGGCAAAACCCCGGCCTCCTGGTTTTTGTTTTGTCGGCTGATTTCCCTGGGTGCAGCGACCGACTCGTCTCATATCCGCCACCATGACTTGTCATTGCTCAAGCAGATCTTCGATGCGGAGGAACACCCCATGATTCGGTTTCACTATGCGCTCGTCGCCCTTGCTGTCGCCGCGGGCTTCGGCCTGAGCGAACCCGCTCGCGCGGCGACTCAAGACGAGCACGATACGCGCCTGACTGCGGCGTCGCAGGCAGCGGGCGCGATCGTCGTCGCTGACAACTACAAGAAGGACTGGAATAAGAATAAGAATTGGAAAAAGGGCGACAATTGGAAATACAATAACAACAAGAACTGGAGCAACAATAACAACTACAAGTACAACAATAAGAATTGGAACAAAAACTGGAACAAGAACTGGACCAATTACAATAATAATTGGAACAAGAATTGGAACAACCGCGCTTATGTGCGCAATTGGAATCACCGCCCTTACTACGGCCAGTTCGTCGGCGGGATCGTGCTCGGCTCGATCTTAGCGGCGACCGGGGTGGGCATCGTGCCGTATGCGCCGCAGCCCAATCTCTGCTGGTACTGGGCCGACCCGTATATGTATCGCGGCTATTGGGACTATTGCTACTAACCGCGCAGGCGTCTTGCGCCTGCCAATCGCCGGGCGCTGGCCACAGGCCGGCGCCCTGGTTTTTCTTCGCGCGCGAAGATTACTCGGCGGGACGTGCCGCCCAGCGGCGAATGCGCGTGAAAAGGTTGCGCTTGAGAAAGTAATAGGCCGGCCGGCCCATGATCGCCAAGGCGATGAACTTCGACACGAACGGTGTCGCGCCTAACAGACCCGACAAGCCGGCTTTCGCACCCGGTTCGAGATCGGTCATCATCACCACGGGGATGAGCGGCCAAGCGACATAGGCCCCGACCAGAACGAGCGTGCCGAGCGCGAAGCGCCAGCCAATCTGTTCGGCAGTGAAGACAGGGTCATTTGCGGTTTCGATGGCGACCTCCTGGCGGTCGTCGACGGGCGACAGATCCATATCCCTAATCGCAGAATTGGGTTTCCGCGCGGCATGGATAAGGCGTGCCCGCCCCAATCATGCCCCCATAGATGGTAGCCTCGACTGATCCAAATCGGAACAGCAAAAATGCGCAGCTCCCAACCTTCGCCGAGGTTTTCTGCCCTTTTGCGGCGAATTTACACCGCTCGACTTAAGATTTTGCCTATCCGCGCGGTGCGGCTTGAGCGTCCGCTTAGAGCTGATAGACGCCGCCGCACACCACGGTCTGATCCAGCCGCTCGCAATACATGTCCTTCGGCTCGACCTGCGCGTGACCGGGTTCATGAATTTGTAGGTCTGCCAGAAGCTCGGATGCGTCGCGGCGAGTTCCACGCGTTCTTTGACGAAGGCCTTGCCGTCGGGGTCGGTGTCGGCGAGCTGATTGGTGCCGATGCGCTTGGCGTCGGCGCCATGCGCGAGCACCATGCCGTCGAGGCCGTAGACCACGATGTAAAGATCGCCGTCGACGAACTTGCCGGATGGATTGCTGATCTCGGGATAGGCCTTGCCTGGGCCTTCGGCCTTGATGGCGCCGACGGCCTTTTTCACCATCGCCACCGCTTCGTCCTTGCTGGCGGCGGTCGCGGCCAGCGCCATGCCGCCGATGCAGAGTGCGGCGACGACAGCAACCGCGCTAAAACCGGTGAGAGAGAGGGAATGAGAGCGCATAGGGTCCTCCGCGCATCCCCGACGCTGCCGACCTTAGCGGCTGTTGCAGCGGCGCCCTACGCCAACCTGCCGCCATGCTTTCGCAATCGCCAACGGGGTGCTCACGCCACCGGCTTTTCCGCGGCGACGAGCCAAGCCGGATCGAACCAGCGATCGGCTTCGCCGTCAAAAGGCAGCCGGTTGATGTCCCAGTGGCGGATATACGGCGCATAGGTCTCCCACACCGGGGGGCCCCCGCCGACGAACACGACGCGGTCGGGAAACCAGGCCAGCACCTCCTCGGGGTGGTGCGTCGAGCGGATCTCGCAGATGGTCCGGTCCTCGTAGGCGAAGGCTGGGATCGAGGCGATCGTAGTCGGCCCGGCGATGATCACATGGCCGCGGGTGACCTCGAAGAAGCGCGCCACATCGGCAACATATTCGCGGCCCTTGTTGCCTTCCCACGGCAGCCGGCCGTTCAGCCCAAGCTGCCCGCGTTGGCCTATGGCGCAGATGGCGCGAATGTCAGCCACGCTCTCCTCCTCACCCGCACCGCTCGCCGCGGCCCCTCGCGACCTTAGCCGCCGATGGTGTTTTGGCAAGGATTGATGCAGAAACACGCCGCCATGACACCCCGCCCCGCCCCCGCAGCGACCAGCGACGCAAGCCACCGGCTGAAGGCGATCGGGTTGATGGCGCTCGCCACGGTCTGCTTCGCCGCGCTCGACACGACGGGGAAATATCTGATCGTCAAGGAGGCCGTTCCAGTCGCGCAAGTGACTTGGCTCCGCTTCCTCGGCCATGTGGTGTTCAGCGCGGTCGCGCTCTGGCCGTTCGCCTTCAAGCCCTCGCTCCGCTCGGCCAAACCCGTGGTGCAGATCCTGCGTTCGGTGCTGATGATCGTCACCACCGGATTGAATTTTTTGGCGTTGCGCTACCTCCAGCTCGACCAGACCATCACCATCTTCTTTCTCACCCCGCTGCTGGTTGCGGCACTGGCCGGACCCCTGCTGCACGAATGGGTCGGCTGGCATCGCGTGCTCGCCATCGCCGCGGGCTTCGCCGGCGTGCTGCTGGTGGTCCATCCGGGCATCGGCACGGTGCATTGGGCCATGCTGCTCGCGCTGATCGCCACCTTCGGCTATGCGCTCTACAATCTTGCCACGCGCTATCTCGCCGCTTTCGATCCGCCCGAGGTGACGCAGACCTATACCCCGCTCGGAGGCGTGTTGATCCTCGCGCCCTTCGCGCTTGCCGCCTGGCATTGGCCGACCAGCGCTCTGCAATATGCGCTGCTCGCCTCGCTCGGCTTCTGGGGCGGACTCGGCCATTGGCTGCTGATCCTGGCGCATCGCAGCGCGCCGGCGCCGGTGCTCGCCCCGTTCATCTATCTCGGCCTGCTGTGGATGTCGGTCGCGGGCTATCTCGTCTTCGACAATGTGCCCACGCTGTGGACGCTGTCGGGCGCCGCCGTGGTGATCGTTTCCGGACTTTACCTCTTCGCCCGGGAGCGCAAGGCGGTGGGCGCGGCGAAGAGCGGTCCGGCTGCCGACATTGCCACGCAATAATCTTGGTCCACGGTGCAACCTTCCGCGCCGTCCGGTGTTGTTGAGCTGGACTTGCGCGCTGGGAGGCGGGCTTAAATGCAAGCCAAGCTCAGGGGAGCGATGTGGGCGAGCCTCGCCGGCCTCGCGTTTGCCGGTGTGGCACTGGTCGCCACGCAGATGGCGAGCCTTGCCGGAACGCTGATGGCAAGTCACGAGGCGTTCGCGTCCGTCGCCGCCACCAAGCCCTTGCTCCAGCCCGTGGCACTCAGGACCGAAGCGCCCAAAGGCTTCTCGCTCAGCGAGCGGCGCAATATCGAGAACGCCATCAGGCTGCAAATCCGCGCTTATGCCGCGCGCGACGCCAAACAAGCCTTCGCCAAGCTCGCCCCTTCCACTCAGCGCTTCTTCGGCGAGCCGGACCGATTCCTTCGCTCGCTGGCGCAGGAGATGCCGACCGTGCTCGATACGCGGCGTTTCGCCTTTCTTGGCGTGGAGCAGGTCGGCCAGCGCACCGTGCAGCAAGTGCTGATCACCGACAGCACCGAGCATGAATGGCTCGCCGAGTTTCAGCTCGAGCAGATGAAGAGCGGCGACTGGCGCGTCAAAGGCTGCATCCTGCAATCGACGCCCGGACAGCAGGCTTAAGCCTCGTCGGGCTCGTCCGAGCTCTTGGCATAGCGGCGGCGAAGCTCCTCGGTGAAACCGGCGAAGCGCTGTGCCTCGATCGCCTCGCGCGCACGCGCCATCAGCTCCTGGTAGAACTGCACATTGGCGTAGCTGAGCAGCATGGCGCCCAGCGTTTCGCCCGACCGCACCAGATGATGCAGATAGGCCCGCTCATAGCGCGCCGCGGGACAGGCACTTTCTGGGTCGAGCGGGGTCGCGTCCTCGGCATAGCGTGCATTGCGCAGATTGAGCCGGCCGCCCCAGGTGAAGGCCTGGCAGTGGCGGCCTGAGCGGGTCGGCATCACGCAATCGAACATGTCGATGCCGCGCGCGATCGACAGCAACAAATCCTCCGGCGTGCCGACGCCCATCAGATAACGCGGGCGGTCTTCGGGGAGGAGCGCGGTCGCGACCTCGACCATGTCGAGCATGGCGCCCTGCCCTTCGCCGACCGCGAGGCCGCCGACCGCATAGCCGTCGAAGCCGATCTGGAGCAGCGCGCGGGCGCTCTCCTGCCTCAGATCGGGATAGATACTGCCCTGCACGATGCCGAACAGGGCCTGGCCCGGCGCGGCCTGCGCGGCGAAGGCAGTCTTGCTGCGTTCCGCCCAGCGCAGCGAGAGGTCGAGCGAGGTCTTCGCCTCCTCGCGCGTGGCCGGGAACGGCGTGCATTCGTCCAGGACCATCTGGATATCGGCGCCGAGCAGGCATTGCACCTCGATGGCCCGCTCCGGCGTCAGCTCCACGGTCGCCCCGTCGATATGCGACTGGAAGGTGACGCCGCGCTCGTCGATACGCCGGAGCTTGGCCAGCGACATCACCTGGTAGCCGCCGGAATCGGTGAGGATCGGCTTCTCCCAATGCATGAATTGGTGCAAGCCGCCGAGCTTGGCGATGCGCTCGGCGCCAGGGCGCAACATCAGATGATAGGTGTTGGCGAGGATGATATCGGCGCCGGCCGCGGCCACGTCCTCGGGGAACATGGCTTTGACCGTGGCGCCGGTACCGACCGGCATAAAGGCGGGCGTACGGATCACGCCGCGCGGCGTGGCGATCGCGCCTGTGCGCGCCTTGCCGTCTTGCGCTTTGAGCGTGAAGCGGAAGGCCGCGGTCAATTTGCGTTCCTTGCAGGACTGAGCAGGCAGGCGTCGCCATAGGAGTAGAAGCGATAGCGCTCCTCGACCGCATGCGCATAGGCGCGCTGCATCAGCTCGAGCCCGGAGAACGAGCAGACCAGCATGAACAGGGTTGAGCGCGGCAAATGGAAATTGGTCAAGAGCCGATCGACGAAGCGGAAGCGATATCCCGGGGTGATGAACAGGCGCGTCTGCCCGTCGAACGCAGCAAGCCTGCCGTCGGCGGTGGATGCGCTTTCCAGCAGCCGGAGCGCGGTGGTGCCGACCGCGACGATCTTGCCGCCACTTGCCTTCACCTCGTTCAATGCCGCGGCGGTCTCCGCGGTGACGTGCCCACGCTCGGCATGCATGACATGGCCCGTCGTGTCGGCGGCCCTTACCGGGAGAAAGGTACCGGCGCCGACATGCAGCGTCACGCAATGGCGCGAGACGCCGCGCGCTTGCAGCGCTTGCAGCAGCCGTTCGGTGAAATGCAGGCCGGCGGTGGGCGCCGCGACCGCGCCCTCCTCTCGGGCGAATATGGTCTGATAGTCGCTGCGGTCCTGCGCGTCGGCGGGACGGCGCGAGGCGATGTAAGGCGGGAGCGGCATGGCGCCCAGCGCGGCGATCGCCTCGTCGAGCGCGGGCCCGCTCAGCTCGAAGCGCAGCGTCACCTCCCCCTCGTCGCCGCGGCCCTCGACCGTCGCCGCCAGACCGCCGAGCAGGCACACATTACTCCGATCCCCGAAGGCGATGCCGTCGCCGGACTTCAGCCGCTTGGCCGGCCGCGCCAGAGCCAGCCAGCGGTCGGGGCTGAGCCGCTCGATCAAGGTCGCCGAGATCTGCGCGGCAGCGCCGTCCCGCTGGCGCGAGCCGCGCAGCTCGGCCGGGATCACCTTGGTGTCGTTGAAGACGAGCGCGTCGCCCGGCTGAAGCAAGCCGGGAAGGTCGAGCATCGCACGGTCGGCGAAGGCGGGCGTCGCGCCGGGATCGACCACCAGCAGCCGCGCCGCGTCGCGCGGGACCGCTGGCCTGAGCGCAATCAACTCCTCCGGCAGATGATAGTCGAACGCATCGACGCGCACGGGAGACGCGCTTACGCGGCGTCGGCGGCGACCCGCACCGTCAGCATCTTGTCCGGATTGGCCGGCGGCTCGCCGCGAGTGATCTTGTCGACATTCTCCATGCCGTCGATCACGCGGCCCCACACCGTATATTTGTTGTCGAGGAAGCTTGCATCGTCGAACACGATGAAGAACTGGCTGTCGGCGGAATCGGGCGACTGCGCGCGCGCCATCGACACGGCGCCGCGCGTATGCGGCTCCTTGTTGAACTCGGCTTTCAGCTTTTGGCCGGAACCGCCCATGCCCGAGCCGGTCGGGTCGCCGGTCTGGGCCATGAAGCCCTCTATGACGCGGTGAAACACCACGCCGTCGTAGAAGCCCTTGCGCGCGAGCTCCTTGATGCGGGCGACATGCCCGGGCGCGAGGTCGGGCCGCATTTCCACGGTGACGCGGCCCTTGGTGGTCTCGATGACCAGGGTGTCTTCTGGTTTTGCCATTGAAGCGATCCTCCTTCTGCGCGCGCTATTTTACGATCGTCGCCTTGGTGATGTAGTCGAGCTTGGGAAACGCCTTTTCGAGATAAGCGTTGCCCATGCTCTGCACGATGCCTTGGTTGGGGCCGTGGCCATTGGGAGCGCCCTCGCCGTAACCGGCAAACAGCGAATTGACCACATCCATGCCGGAAATCACCTTGCCGAAGGGGGCGAAGCCCTGGCTGTCGAGCGAGGCGTTGTCGCCGAAATTGACGAACACCTGCGTGGTGCGGGTATTGGGTCCGGCGGTGGCGAAGGTGATCATGCCGCGCGCATTGCTCTGCTTCACCGGATCGTCGGGGATATTGGCGTTCTGCCACACCGCCGAGATTTTCGGATCGCCGTTGATGCCGAACTGCACCATGAAGCCGTCGATCACGCGGAAGAAGCGCGCATCGTTGAAGAAGCCGTTCTTGACCAGATTGTAGAAACGGTCGGCGCCATTGGGGGCCCAGTCGCGATGCACCTCGACTACGAAGCTGCCCTTGCTGGTATCGAACTTGGCCTTGTAGACGGGCGGCGCCTGCTCGGTCAGGGCGGACGGATTTGACAGGTTGCCGGCCTGGGCCGTGCCATGTGCGGCGAGAAGGCCGAGGCTGAGAACGGCGGCGAACGCGATGCTTGCCTGAAGTCGCATATTTCCTCCTTGGACCAGTGGCGGGACCGGCTAGCCGGCGAATTTCTTGTTGAGTGCCGCGGTGACGCGCTTCGGCACGAAGGACGAAACGTCGCCGCCCATTGCGGCAATCTGGCGGACGAGACTCGCCGCGATGTGGCGGGAATTCGGCGAGGAGGCCAGAAACACCGTCTCGATCTCCGGCGCAAGGGCCTGGTTCATGCCGGCCATTTGCATCTCGTAGTCGAAATCGCCGGCGTCGCGCAGGCCCCTGATGACGACGGTGGCGCCGGCGCGTTTCGCCGCCTCGACCGTCAAATTGTCATAAGTGGTCACTTCGAGCTTCAGCCCGACCTCCTTCGCCACCGGCGCGAGCACCTCTTCGGTAAGCTTCACCCGCTCCTCGGCGGTAAACAGAGGATGCTTGTCGTGATGCGTGCCGACGGCGATGACCAACTTGTCGACGAGATGCGCCGCCCGGCGGACGATGTCGACATGGCCGAAGGTAACGGGATCGAAGCTGCCGGGATAAAGGCCGACGCGCACTTGACTGCACTCCCATGGCACGACGGCGTCATGCCCGGTCGCGCGTGCCCACCTTCTAGCCGCGCAGGTCATGCATCGGCAAGCGCCGAGCGGCAAAAAGGGCCCGGCGGCGCTGCCGGGCCCTTCGTGCCCTTACAAGGATTTTGTCGTTTACTTTATCGGCGCGGCTTGAGCGGAATGGCCGAACAGGTTGAAGCGGTAGCCGAGACCGGCCGAAAAGATCCAGGGATCGAGATCGGCGTCGGCGGCAATGCCCGTCCCATTCCAGGAGATCTCCGTGTCGATGAAGGTCTTCTTGACGTCGGCGTTCAGCGACCAGCCGTTGCCGATCGAGATGTCGAAACCCGCTTGCAGCGTCAAGCCCCAGGCCGGGTCGATATTGACCTTGGTCGCGCCGAGCGCGTTGTCGCCGGTGCCGGTGTCGAAGAAATTGATGTACTGCACGCCGGCGCCGACATAGGGCTCGAACCTGCCCATCCCGGTGAAGTGATATTGCGCGGTCACGGCCGGCGGGAAGATCCAGGTGTCGGCGATCTCGCCCAGGCTGGCGATGGTTCCCTTGCCGTCGATCTGATGCTTGGCGAAGCAGCAGAACAGCTCGAGTGCAAGGTGCTGGGTAAGGTAATAGCTCAGCGTCAGCGCCGGAATGACCTCGGTGCTGACCTCGGCGTCGGCGCCGGAGATCGCCACGCCGCCCGCGGTGACCGTCGCGTCGGTGACGGGATCGACCACGGTTGCCAACACCCGCACCTGGACGTTGCCGTCGTCGCTTCCGGCCGCGACGGGGAGTACCCCGCCAATCGAGCCAAGCCCCACGCCCAGGGCGACCAAGGCGCCGCGTGCCAATCTTGTCATCTAACGTCCCCCATGTCCCGCAAGCGCTCCCCTGCGCTCGCCATCGGTTCAACGCCTATTCTTGGAACTGGCCGCCGCTCGCTCAAAGCACCGTGCGGCAGCTCCCGCTGACAGGGGTCAGACTTGCGCGCATCTCGCGGCAGGTGTTGCGGTAACGACACGAATTTTCTTGATCCAGGTCAGCGCTTTGCGCCCGGGCGTGGCCGCGAAGTCCCATCGGCGCATGCCCGTCATGTTGATCAAGATCAAGGCGAAGACTCGGCCCGCGCCCGACGACTATGCGGATCGCACTCCGCCGAGGGAGGGAGAGACCTTGGTCATGACATCCAGCACGAAGACCCGGAGCGAGTCTCGGGCGGGCGCGAGCGCCCTGTGCAGCGCCGCCAAGGGAGCCGCGCTCGACGCCATTCCGGCCGCCATTGGCTCGCAAGCCGCCATCCTACGCACCCGCCGCGGGCAAACGCTGGCGCTTTCCTTCGACGGCGGCGAGACCGCTTTCATCGTTCGCGCCGGCGTGCTGACGCTGCAGCTCACGCTGCCCGACAGCTCGCGGCAAATTGTGGCCCTGCTGTTTCCCGGCGATGTGTTCCGCTCGAATTGCGTACCTCCGCATGCGGAGGCAACGCTTGCCTCGGCCGGCGTGGGCGAGGTTTGGCGCATGCGGCTTGCCGTGCTCGACCAGCTCGCGGCTGCCGATCCGGCGGTCACGCGCTATCTCGATCAGGCCCTGGCCAGCCAGGTGGCGCGCCAGGCCCTGCATGTCGCCACGCTCGGCCAGTTCACTTGCGAGCAGAGAGTGGCAACCTTGCTGGTCGAGCTGGCACTGCGCACCGGCGTGAGCTCGGCGAGCGGCGTGGCGTTCGAGCTTCCCTTCAATCGCAAGGATATTGCCGATTACCTCGGGCTGAATCCCGACACGCTGTCGCGCATCATGTCGCGCTTGAAGGCGGCGGGCTTGATCGGCCATTCCGAGCGGAACCGGGTCGCGGTGCGCGACTTTTCCGCGCTGGCCGCGCGCTCGCCGGCGGCGCGGTCGCTGCTTGCGATCGGCGGCGCGGGCCGGATCGAGCCCTCGCTCAGAGCGGCGGTCTGACGCGTCCCCGCTCAAACCTCTTCCGGCTCGCCGCTCTCCTCGCCATTCTCGTCGGGAATGTGCTCGACCGAGACGACGCGCTCACCTTCGGCGGTCGAGAACACAATCACCCCTTGGGTGGAGCGTCCCATGACGCTGATGTCCTCGACCGGCACGCGGATCAGCTGGCCGCCATCGGTCACCAGCATGATCTGGTCGGTTTCCTCGACGGGGAAGGACGCGAGCAGCTTGCCGTTGCGCTGATTGACGACCATGGCGATGATGCCTTTGCCGCCACGGCCGGAGATGCGGTATTCAAAGGCGGATGTGCGCTTGCCGTAGCCGTTCTCGGACACCGTCAGCACGAATTCTTCGTGCGCGCTGAGCTCGGCGTAGCGCTCGGGCGTCAGCACCACCGTCTCCTCGCTCTCGACCTCCGCCTCGACCTCCGGCTCCTGCGTCTCGACGCTGCCGCGGCGGATCATGTTCGCCTGGCGAATATAGGCGGTACGCTCCGACGGAGCGGCCTCGATATGGCTGAGGATGGCCATGGAGATCACCTGGTCGCCCTTCTCGAGCTTGATGCCGCGCACCCCGGCCAACTCGCGGCCCTTGAACACCCGCACCTCGGTGACCGGAAAGCGGATCGCCTGGCCGTCGGCTGAGGTGAGCAGCACGTCGTCGCTCTCGGCGCAGACCCCAACCCCGACGATGCGATCGCCGGCGTCGAGCTTCATGGCGATCTTGCCGTTCTGCCGCACCTCGATGAAATCGGAGAGCTTGTTGCGCCGGACGCTGCCGTAATTGGTGGCGAACATCACGTCGAGCTTGGCCCAGGACGCCTCGTCCTCCGGCAGCGGCAGGATGGTGGTGATGGTCTCGTCCTTGTCGAGCGGCAGCAGATTGACCAGCGCCTTGCCGCGCGCCTGCGGCGCCGCCAGCGGCAGCCGCCACACCGTCATCTTGTAGGCCATGCCGCGCGTCGAGAAGAACAGCACCGGCGTGTGGGTGTTGGCGATAAAAATGCGGGTGACGAAATCTTCGTCGCGCGTGGCCATGCCGGCGCGGCCCTTGCCGCCGCGACGTTGCGCGCGATAGGCGGACAGCGGCACCCGCTTGATGTAGCCCTTGTGGCTGACGGTGACGACCATGTCCTCGCGCTGGATCAGGTCCTCGTCCTCCACCTCGCCCACCATCTCGGTGATCTCGGTGCGGCGCGGCGTGCCGAACTCGGTCTTGATCGCCGTGAGTTCGCCCTTGACGATGGCGACGATGCGGGCGCGTGAGCGGAGAATTTCCAGATAGTCGGCGATCTCGCCGCCGAGCTTGGTCAGCTCGTCGCCGATCTCGTCGCGGCCGAGCGCGGTCAAGCGCTGCAGGCGCAGATCGAGGATGGCGCGAGCCTGCTCCTCGGACAGGCGATAGGTGCCCTTGGCCGAGACTTTGTGGCGCGGATCGGCGATCAGCTCGACCAGGGCGACCACGTCCTTGGCCGGCCAATCCCGCGCCATCAATTGCTCGCGCGCGGTGGCGGGATCGGGCGCCTTGCGGATCAGCGCGATCACCTCGTCGATATTGGCCACGGCGATGCCGAGCCCCACCAGCACATGGGCGCGATCGCGCGCCTTGCGCAGCAGGAACTTGATGCGCCGCCCCACCACCTCCTCGCGGAATTCGGTGAAGGCGCGGATCATGTCCTTGAGGTTGAGCAGCTCCGGCCGGCCGCCAATCAGCGCCACCATGTTGGCGCCGAAGGTGCTCTGCAGCGGCGAGAAGCGGTAAAGCTGGTTCAGCACCACGTCGGCCATGGCGTCGCGCTTCAGCTCGATCACCACGCGCATGCCCTGGCGGTCGAACTCGTCGCGAATATCGGAGATGCCCTCGATCTTCTTCTCGCGTACCAGCTCGGCGATCTTCTCCACCATCGACGCCTTGTTCACCTGATAAGGGATCTCGGTGATGATCAGCGCCTCGCGCTCCTTGCGCACGGTCTCGGTGGTGACGCGGCCGCGCATCAGGATCGAGCCGCGGCCCTTGTGATAGGCGGAGCGAATGCCGACCCTGCCGAGAATGAGACCGCCGGTGGGGAAATCCGGCCCGGGAACGATCTCGACCAGTTCCTCGATGGAGATCGCCGGATTGTCCAAATAGGCGATGCAGGCGTCGATCACCTCGCCGAGATTATGCGGCGGGATATTGGTCGCCATGCCGACGGCGATGCCGCCGGCGCCGTTGACCAGCAGATTGGGAAATTTCGCCGGCAGCACGACCGGCTCGCGTTCGCGGCCGTCATAGTTCGGCTGGAAATTGACCGTGTCGTTCTCGAGGTCGTCGAGCAGCGTCATGGCCGAGCGCGCGAGGCGGACCTCGGTGTAGCGCTCAGCGGCCGGCGGATCGCCGTCGACCGAGCCGAAATTGCCCTGCCCGTCGATCAGCGGCAGGCGCATCGAGAATTCCTGCGCCAGCCGCACCAGCGCGTCGTAGATCGCCTGGTTGCCGTGCGGGTGATACTTGCCCATGGTATCGCCAGTGACGCGGGCGGATTTGTTGTAGGGGCGATCCGGCGTGTAGTTGTTCTCATGCATCGAGAACAGAATGCGGCGATGCACGGGCTTCAGCCCGTCGCGCACGTCGGGCAGCGCGCGCGATACGATCACGCTCATGGCGTAATCGAGATAAGACCGCTTCATCTCGTCGATGAGCGAGACGGGTCTGATGTCGGAGGGCGCTGGACCCTCGACCTTCGTTTCGTCGTTGTCAGCCAAGGTCGGAGAAAGCCTGTTCCAAAGAGCTGAGCGAAGTCCACGCTATCGGCGGCGGGGTGGCGGAATGCCGCCTCGCGCGGGACCGAAGACGATGGCCGTAAGACGCTTCTCTATAGCTGATTTGCGGTGGCCTTCGCAACCGCGCTGAGGCTCGGAGTCATGTATTGATTCGTTTGCATTTTCAATGTGTTAGTAGGCCGTCGCGGCGCCTCTGCGGCGACCGAAGCAGGACGGGGATCGTCAGTCTACGGAATGTCGCTGCGGGAACCTGCGCGAGGCCGAAAACGTTATCCCCTTAGCCGGCCGGAGACCCGAATGGTCTCGGCCCGATCGCACCGCGATCATCCCCCCAACCTCGATGAAAGACACGGAGCGAACCATGAACAGATTTCTTGCAACCACGGCCGTCGGCCTGTTCCTCGGCCTGTCGCCGGCGATGGCGGAAACCCAACTCCCTGCCGACAACGCGCAGACGCCGCCTGCCGTCAATCAGCCGTCGCAGATTCCCGAAGTGATGCCTGATTCCGCGCAACCCTCGGATAGTGTCCAGCCGTCCGATCCTGCGGCGCCGATTCCCGGCGACTCCTCGCAGGTCACCCCGGCGCCGATGCAGCCGGGCGACACGGCAGCGCCGCCGAAGCAGTCGTCGGAGGCTCCGCTCTCGATCGAGCCGGCCGCGCCTAAGGCGGCGCATGCGTCGGGGACGGCGCAGTTCATGACCAAACAAGCCAGCGACGATTGGCTTGCCAGCAATCTGATCGGCCAGTCGGTCTACAACGCCAACAACGAGAATATCGGCGACATCAACGATCTCGTCACCGACCGCGACGGCAAGATCGTCGCCGTACTGATCGGCAGCGGCGGCTTCCTCGGCCTCGGCGAAAAGGACGTAGCCGTGCGGTTCGAGGATTTGAAGCTCGCCCGTGACGAGAACGACAGCGTCAAGGTGATCGCCGATCTGAGCAAGGAGACGCTCGCTTCCGCGCCCGACTATCAGACCCTGTCGGAGCAGAAGCTCACGGTGGGCGCCAACAAGAGCGATCGTGAGGATGTCGACGGCGAACGAGCCAACTAAGTTTGCTCCCCCCTGTCAGTGACTAAGCGTCAGGGGCACCGAGCCCGGCCCACCGTCAAGGTTGGCCGGGCTCTCGTGTGTCTGGAGTTGCTGTGGATCGTCCGCGACCGGCAAGCGGACCGGCTAGAACGGGATCTCGTCGTCGAGCTCCTTGTCGAAGCTCTTGCCGCCTCCGCCACCCTTGCCGGGAAACGGGCCGGAGCGTCCGAAGTCGCCGCCGTTGCGCGCTTCGCCCTCGCCCGCGCCGTCGCGCTGGCGACCGTCGAGCATGGTGAGCTGGGCGTTGAAGCCTTGCAGCACCACCTCGGTGGTGTAGCGCTCCTGCCCCTGCTGGTCTTCCCATTTGCGCGTCTGCAGCGAGCCTTCGAGATAAACCTTGGCGCCCTTCTTCAAATATTGCTCGGCAATCTTCGCGAGATTCTCGTTGAAGATCACCACGCGGTGCCATTCGGTTTTCTCGCGCCGCTCTCCGGTGGCCTTGTCGCGCCAGTTCTCGCTGGTCGCCACGCGCAGATTGGCGATGGCGCGGCCGTCCTGGGTGTGGCGAATTTCAGGGTCGGCTCCGAGATTGCCGACCAGAATGACCTTGTTGACCGATCCGGCCATATGACAGAACCTCCTAACGGGGAATGCGCGGGGTTTCGCGCCTAGCCCAGTCTACCGCCGGCGCAGCCATGCCTGCCAGTCGGCTGACATGCTGTCCACAGGCCAAGGGCCAGGGCTCCTTTGTACACGTTTTGTTCTCACCAGTCCAGAGGGCAACGTCTAGCCTGGTGTCTTGAGATTTCCAAACCTGCGCCCTATGCCTTAGGAACCACCTGAGGATTTGCCTGTTGGCGGGTTCGGCTCAGAGGCGTTAGGCCTTGGGCCCCAAGTCGAGGGGAGAGATGCAGCGATCTATCGACCAGCGACAGGCGCCGAAGCGCCGCGCAACCACGCGCCGCCACCCGACCGCAACGGTCCTCGGCTTCACGCCGCGGCAATGGCCCTTCATCTATGTGCTGGTCGGTAACTGGCTGTTCTCCGCCCTGTTCTTCGCCGTCTGCAAGCTGCTGTGGCATTGGGTGCCGACCGACTGGACGCTCGGCGACCGCATCGCGCTGGTGATCAAGGATGCCGTGATCGCCATCCTGCCCGCGGTGCTCGCCATCTGCATCGTCGCCGCGCAGCGGCTCGATCCAACCATGTTCGTCGGCCGCGTGCCCAAACCGAATTCCGCGGTCGACATCAACAACCGCTTCATCCTCAACACGGTCGAGCAGTTCATCCTCTATTTCATCGGCAATGCCGGCTTGGCGCTCTACTGCCCGCCGGAAGAAGCGCGCACGCTGATCATCCTCACCGCTCTATTCCTGATGGGACGCGTGCTGTTCTGGGTCGGCTATCACTACAATCCCTATATGCGCGCGTTCGGCTTCGGCATCACCTTCTATCCGACCGTCGCCGTCTATCTCTGGCTCATCCTCTATATGGTGTTCGGGATCCACGTGGATCTCTAGCTCACCTGGCCTGCTGCCATTGCAGCACGGCATCGACCGGCCAGACGAACATCAGCACGTTCAGCGTCAGATTGTCCCTGATCATGACGCCGACGAACAGCTCGAGCGCGATGCCGACGACCACCGTGAGCCAGACCGGCCACCACGCCGCGAGGAAGAAGCCGAGCACCATGAAGAGAATGTCGCTCACCGAGTTGATGACGCTGTCGCCGTAATAATCGAGCGAGATCGTCATCTCGCGATAATGATTGATGACGAAGTCGGTGTTCTCGATCACCTCCCAGGACGCCTCGATGGCGACAGCGAGCACCAGCCGCGCGCCGAACGAGAGCGGCACGAAGCGCGATAACAGCCACAGCGCCCCGTAGAACAGAAAGCCGTGAATGATGTGGGAGGGCGTGTACCAGTCGATGAGATGCTGGGAGTTCTCCGCGCTTTGCACGTCGAAATGCCAGAGCTTGACGGTGCCGCATTTGCAGATGAGCGGGTGGCCCATCAGATATTCGGCGATGGCGGCCGCGACAACGATGCCGGTGACAAGGAGAGCGGTCTGCGTGCGGGAGAGCTGCATGGCGGGGCGCATCTATGCACGACGACAACGCCGGCGTCATCCCTCGCTGCTTTAAATCGAGCGCGGGCCTTGCCGCTCGGGCGGTCGCCGACTTAGGCTTGCAGCGGGGCGCTGGACCAGAGGGCATTGCCGCATGACACAGGACGAAGCGCTCGCGGTGCTCAAGACCGGCGCGTCGGTGTTTCTCACCGGCCAGCCCGGCAGCGGCAAGACCCACACGGTCAACCGCTACATCCAATGGCTGAAGCGGCAAGGCATCGAGTTCGCCTATACCGCCTCGACCGGCATCGCCGCCACGCACGGCCATGGCACGACCATCCATGCCTGGAGCGGCATCGGGGTACGCGAGACGCTCAATGCCCGCGATCTCGATACGCTCGCCGCCAATCGCCGGCTCGCCACCCGCATCGAGCGGACGCAGGTGCTGGTGATCGACGAGATCTCGATGCTGCCGGCGCGGAGTTTGACCTTGGTGGACATTGTCTGCCGCCACATCAGGGGCGTGCCCACGCCGTTCGGCGGACTGCAGATCGTGCTGGTCGGCGATTTTTTCCAATTGCCGCCGGTGGTCCGCCGCGACGCGCAAGCGGCGATGCTGCCGCTCGGCGACGGCGACGATCCGTTCGGTGCCGAGTTCGCCCATGCCTCCTCGGCCTGGCGCGATCTCGCGCCCACGGTCTGTTACCTGTCCGAGCAGCATCGGCAGAGCGACAAGCCGTTTCTCGATCTGCTGGCCTCGATCCGCGCCAATGCCTGCAGCGGCATTCATCGCGAGCGGCTGGCCGCGCGGCAGATCGCCAGGGACCGCCCGCCCGAGGATTGCACGCGGCTGTTCACGCATAACGTGGCGGTCGACGAGATCAATCAGCAGCAACTGGCGAAGCTTGGAGGCGAGACGCATGTCTTCAGCATGGTCGCCAAGGGCGCCGAGCCATTCGTGCAGGCGCTGAAACGCGGCTGCCTGTCGCCAGAGCGACTGCAACTGAAAAAGGGCGCGGCGGTGATGTTCACCAAGAACGATCAGGGCGGCCGCTATGTCAACGGCACGCTCGGCTTCGTCGAGGAGTTCGATCCCGACGAAGGCCACCCCGTCGTTGCCACGCGCGGGGGAAAGCGAATCGTCGCCGAGCCGTCGACCTGGAAGATCGAGGAGGGCGGCCACGAGCGCGCCAGTGTCACGCAAGTGCCGCTGCGACTCGCCTGGGCGATCACCGTGCATAAGAGCCAGGGCATGTCGCTCGACGCGGCGGTGATTGACCTCGCCCGCGCCTTCGAATACGGCCAGGGTTATGTCGCGCTGTCGCGGCTGCGCACCCTCGCCGGCTTGCATCTGCTCGGACTCAACGAACGGGCCTTGCGGGTGCATCCGCAGGCGGTGGCGAAGGATGCCGAGTTCCAGGCCGCCTCCGTTGCGGCGCGCGCGGGCCTATCGGCCGATGCCGGCAGCGTCGCCCGCCAGCAGGAGGCTTTCCTAGTTAGCTCCCAGGCGCGGCCCCCATCGGGTCCGGCGCGCGAGGCGCGCAAGCCGCGGGCCTCGGCCTATCCCAAGAGCTACGAGGTGGCGGCGATGCGGGAGAGCCATGCCAAGGCCTATGCCCCCTGGACCACGGCCGAGGAGAACGACCTCGTGCTGCGCCACAGCCAAGGCGAGCCGATCGACGCCATTGCCGCGCGGCTTGGCCGCAAGGCCAGCGCCATCAGGTCGCGCCTCAGGAAACTCGCGCTGATCTGACCGCTGGGGCCTCATCCTTCGAGACGGGCCTTCGGCCCTCCTCAGGATGAGGACGCTGTTTCCTGATGGTCAGGGTGAGGACGCCGTTACCTCATGGTGAGGAGCGCCCTTCGGCGCGTCTCGAACCATGAGGCCCGGCCCCCTTGCTCGCCAACCTCTTGGGGACTAAGCCTTTGCCGGGCTTGCCGAACGGGCCGCCGACCCCGACATTGGCTTTTAGAATGACCTCCAAATTCATCTCCATTCGCGGCGCGCGCGAGCACAATCTCAAGAATGTCTCGCTCGATTTGCCGCGCGAGCAGCTCGTGGTGATCACCGGGCTTTCGGGCTCCGGCAAGTCCTCGCTCGCCTTCGACACCATCTACGCTGAGGGCCAGCGGCGCTATGTCGAGTTGCTGTCGGCCTATGCCCGGCAGTTCCTCGACATGATGCAGAAGCCGGACGTGGACCATATCGAGGGCCTGTCGCCGGCCATCTCCATCGAGCAGAAGACCACCTCGCGCAACCCGCGCTCGACGGTCGGCACCGTCACCGAGATCTACGACTATATGCGGCTGCTGTGGGCGCGGGTCGGCATCCCCTATTCGCCGACCACTGGGCTGCCCATCGAGAGCCAGACGGTGAGCCAGATGGTCGACCGCGTGCTGGCGCTGCCCGAGGGCACGCGGCTTTATTTGCTGGCGCCGATCGCGCGCGGGCGGAAGGGCGAATACCGCAAGGAGTTCGCCGAGCTGCTGAAGAAGGGCTTCCAGCGGCTCAAGATCGACGGCAAATTCTACGAGATCGCCGAGGCGCCCACCCTCGACAAGAAGTACAAGCACGATATCGACGTGGTGGTCGATCGCATCGTGGTGCGCCCCGACATCGCCGCGCGGCTCGCCGACAGCTTCGAGACGGCGCTCGGCCTGACCGAAGACGGCATCGCCATTGCCGAGTTCGCCGACGAGACGGCGAAGCGGGTGATCTTCTCGGCGAAATTCGCTTGCCCCGAATCCGGCTTCACCATCGAGGAGATCGAGCCCAGGCTGTTCTCCTTCAACAATCCTTATGGCGCCTGCCCCGCCTGCGACGGGCTCGGCACCGAGCTGTTCTTCGAGCCCGAGCTGGTGGTGCCCGACGAGAATTTGAGCCTCGCGCGCGGCGCCATCGCCCCCTGGGCGCGCACCTCCGCCAGCTCGCCTTACTATCAGCAGACGCTGGAATTGCTGGCGCGGGCCTATCGCCAGCCGATGACCAAGCCGTGGAAGTCGCTGCCTGAGGCGTTCCGCCAGGTGGTGCTGTACGGCTCCGGCGAGGACGAGATCACTTTCACCTATGACGACGGGGTGCGGCACTACTCGACCAGCAAGCCGTTCGAAGGCGTGATCAACAATATCGAGCGGCGCTGGCGCGAGACGGATTCCGCCTGGGTCACCGAGGAGTTGTCGCGCTACCAGTCCGAGCAGTTCTGCGAGGTGTGCAAGGGCTATCGCCTCAAGCCGCAGGCGTTGGCGGTGAAGATCGCGGGTAAGCATATCGGTCAGGTCACCGAGATGTCGATCCGCGAGGCGGCTGCCTGGTTCGGGGCGCTGTCCGGCGTCCTCACGCCGAAGCAGAACGAGATCGCCCAGCGCATCCTGAAAGAGATCCGCGAGCGGCTCAATTTCCTCAACGATGTCGGGCTCGATTACCTGACGCTGTCGCGCGCCTCGGGCTCGCTGTCGGGCGGCGAGAGCCAGCGCATCCGGCTCGCCTCGCAGATCGGCTCGGGCCTCACCGGCGTGCTCTACGTGCTGGACGAGCCCTCGATCGGCCTGCATCAGCGCGACAATGCCCGGCTGCTGGAAACGCTGAAGGCGCTGCGCGACATGGGCAACTCCGTGCTCGTCGTCGAGCATGACGAGGAGGCGATCCTCGAGGCCGACCACGTGGTGGATATGGGGCCCGGCGCCGGGGTGCATGGCGGCGAGGTGGTGGCGGAGGGCACGCCGGCGCAGGTGATGGCCAACCCGAACAGCCTCACCGGGCAATATCTCACCGGCTTCAAGCAGATCGCTTCGCCCAAACAGCGGCGCAAGCCGACCAAAGGCCGCCGCCTCACGGTGGTCGGCGCGCGCGCCAACAACCTCAAGAATATCACCATCGACATTCCGCTCGGCCTGTTCACCGCCGTCACCGGCGTCTCGGGCGGCGGCAAGTCGACCTTCCTGGTCGAGACGCTCTACCGCGCGGTGGCGCGCAAGCTGAACGGCGCGCGCGAGCTCCCCGGCGAGCACGACGCGATCGAAGGCTTGGAGCTGCTCGACAAGGTGATCGACATCGACCAGAGCCCGATCGGGCGGACGCCGCGCTCCAACCCCGCCACCTATACCGGCGCCTTTACGCCGATCCGCGAATGGTTCGCCGAGCTGCCCGAGGCCAAGACCCGCGGCTACAAGCCCGGCCGCTTCTCCTTCAACGTCAAGGGCGGGCGCTGCGAGGCCTGCCAGGGCGACGGCGTGATCAAGATCGAGATGCACTTCCTGCCCGACATCTACGTCACCTGCGACGTGTGCAAGGGCAAGCGCTACGACCGCGAGACGCTGGAGATCAAGTTCAAGGGCAAGTCGATCGCCGACGTGCTCGACATGACGGTCGAGGAGGCCGCCGAATTGTTCAAGGCGGTGCCGTCGGTGCGCGACAAGCTGTTGACGCTCGCCCGCGTGGGCCTCGGCTATATCCATGTCGGCCAGCAGGCGACCACGCTGTCGGGCGGCGAGGCGCAGCGCATCAAGCTCTCCAAGGAGCTGTCGAAGCGCGCGACGGGGCGCACGCTGTACATTCTCGACGAGCCGACCACGGGCTTGCATTTCCACGACGTCGCCAAGCTGCTCGAGGTGCTGCACGAGCTGGTCGACCAGGGCAACACGGTGGTGGTGATCGAGCACAATCTCGAAGTGATCAAGACCGCCGACTGGATCGTCGATCTCGGCCCGGAAGGCGGCGACGCCGGCGGCCATGTCGTCGCCATCGGCACGCCGGAGGAGATCGCCGCCAATCCGGCGAGCTATACCGGACACTATCTCAAGCAGGTGCTGAAGCGCCGGCCGAGCAGCAAGGCCAAGCGCGCCGCGGAGACGCAGGCGGCGGAGTGAGGCGGCAGGTCCGATCGCGACCCCGCAACAACTCCTGGTAGTCGCCGCGGCCTCTTGAAATCGGCTAGGCCGCCCCCCAGCTTTCCTCCCAATAATTTATCTTTCCTACAAGGAACTTCCACCGGAGGAACGGCTATGAAGTGGTCCCAAGGCCTATGCGCTTCCATTTTGGTCGATGCGCTCTATTTTGACGCGCCGGCAGCCACGGCTAACCCGCGCATGGAACGGGATTTTCCGCCCTCGCCCGCAAACCCCGCATCTCGCCCGAACGCTCTCGCGGCGGATTGGCGGCTTTCGCCGGAAGCTGTCAGCGTCGCCATCCTCGAGCTTGCAAGGCCGGGCGGCATGAAGGCCAAGCGCGCGGCCGAGCCGCCAGCCGCGGAATAGCCTGGAACCATCCACAGCCCTTGTCGGTTAGCGCACCGTGACAGTCCGCTACGGGGGGGAACCATGCGCGACATTCGCGGCGACCTGCGGGATCGGGCCGATCGGCTCGCGAAGCAAATCAACGCCGAAAACTCCCAATTCGACCAAGTGATGCTGCAACTCAGGACCAAGCGGGACGGCGATCTCCAGCAGTTGCGGGCGCAGCTGCAGCTGGTCAACAAGCTGCTTGAATTTGCCGCCTGGCACGACAGGGTCCGCGCCAACCTCGCCGCCCGGATCGCGGTGGCGGAGCTGGCCGAAACCTCCATCAGGAAATCGATCGAGCTCGCCCGCTGATCTTGTGGCGCTCGCCGAATTGCCCTCCTTCTCACGAGGGGCACGAAGAGGCCGCGGTTTCGCCGCCATCTCACCTAAGCCGCGCCGGTCTTCCGCGCTCAAGTAGCTATCCAGCGCTCAAGGTACGTGGAGCGCGGTAGCGCAAACGTAAAGCGCTCAAGCAGCGAAGCGGTAGCGCAAAAATAGAGCGCTCAAGCTGCGCGGAGCGTCGGCGTAAGCACAAGCAGGGAGCCATCGTGGGGCAAAGCGCTTCGCTCGTGGTCGAGATGATCGACGACACCATCGTCGTGACGCTGCCGGGCACGGATTTCTTCGCGTCCTACCGCAAGCGGAACGACGCCGGCGCGCTCGCCGCGCATTTTCTGCAAGACGACCGCCACGCTCCCCTTCCCCGCTCCGAGTTCGTCGCCCGCTCCTGGCGCCTGGCGCTGGCCAAGGCGCGCGAGCTGGGCTGGCTGGGGTAGGACGGTGCCAATCCGGAGAGCTATACCGGGCATTATCTGAAGCTTGTGCTGAAGCGCTGGCCGAGAAGCAAGGCGGGCGGCGGGGGCCCGGCCGAGACGCAGGCCGCGGAGTGAGCTTTGCAGAGCGCTGTCCCAACCCTTGAAACCAGAGGATGTTTGGGTCACCCTTTGCAATCGAAGTAGACAGTGGGCTCACTCAACTTCCATGCCATCGAATGCTTCTCAACCGCATCCAAATACGAGCGCGCATCAGACGCAGCAAATAAGTTGAAGCTCAAAGTTCGCTTTCTGGATCACGATTCCGGGCGTTGGCGAGAGCGTAGCAGCGGGTCCTCCAGAACCGTTAGGTTCCATTCGGATCTCGACCCTACACGCCTGGGAGCGTGGCGCCCGAAAGATGGCTTCGTGGTTCGCGATGCACGGTTGGTTCCCCAGCGTTTACTGTGAGGCTTATGGGACAATGAACACGCCGTCGCCGCCGCAATGCAGCGTCTCGGAGTGCTTCGCCCTCGCCCTCACACCTTCCCCGCCTCGGTCGCCGCAGGCACCTCGATCAGCCGGCCGGACTTCACGTCGTAGATATAGCCGTAGATCGGCACGTCGCCCGGCACCAGTCTGTGCGACCTGATGCGCTTCACGTCGGCGGTGACGCTTTCGGCCTGGTCCTTGATGGTCAGCCAGTCGATGAAGTCGCCTTCCGCCGAGCCCGGCCCCTTGCCCACGTCCTTCCAGCCGCCGGGCCCGATCTGAGCGGTGTCGAGGCTCTGCCTGAGCAGCCCGCGCATGATCTCGTCGGTGAAGGTCTCCATGCCGCAATCTGTGTGGTGGATGACGAACCATTCATTGGTGCCGAGCAGCTTGTGCGAGATGACCAGCGAGCGGATGGCGTCGTCGCTGGCGCGTCCGCCGGCGTTGCGGATGACATGGGCGTCGCCTTCGGCGAGGCCGGCGAACTTGGCGGGATCGAGCCGCGCATCCATGCAGGTGAGGATGGCGAAGCGCCGCGCCGGCGGCATGGCGAGCTTGGCCTTGTCGCCGAAGTCTTTGGCGTAAGTCGCGTTCGCCGCCAGGACTTCATTGTGCAGCTTGGTCATGGCTTCTCTCCCTAGAACTCGTCTGGCTACTTATTGGCGCTGAGTTTGACACAGCCCGCGCGGCCGCGTCACCACCTCCGCCTGTCTTCGTCATGCCCGACCACTCGGGTCCGGCTTCGCCGGCCCGAGCACAGGCTGCGTGCCGGGCATCCACGAATTTACACGCAGCAAACAAGACGTGGATGGCCGGGACAGGCCCGGCCATGACGAGTCGAGAGGAACTTCGCTCCCTCCCCCTGAAAGGGGGAGGCCGGATCGCTCACCGCTTTGCGGCTCAGCGAGCCGGGAGGGGGTCAGCGGCCGTAGCGCAACGAGACCCCCACCGGCGCGCTATCGCGGCTTCCGTGCAGGGTGACGACGCATCGGATGAGCGCGCCTGCCTCCCCTTGCAGGGGGAGGAAAAAAACTCTTCTCATGCTACATGACCGTCGCGGAGCGACGGACGAAACGGCCGTCACCTCAGGTCCCGGATGACAAGACCTCCAGCGGTGGAAGTGAAATGACCAGATCGATAGCGACTGCGCTGCTGCTCGGCCTCCTTGCGGTCGTCATCTCTCAATCCGCCGGCGCGGAGACGGCCGGCAATGCGGGTCAAGTCTCGCAGCTTGGCGACTCCAAACAGTTTGGCACCATCAAGGTCACGCTCGAGTCCTTCGCCATCCAAGGCGCCAAGGCGGACGTGGTGCTGCGCATGGATAATGTTGGCGACGAGGCGAAGGAAATCGCCTTCCTGCTGTTCGTCGACGTGCACTCGGAGACCGGCGAGCTCGGCGACTACGATTACGCCAAGACCCGTTGCGACGGGGCCATTCCGCCGAAGGGAAGTTTCGAATGCAAACTGGCGCTGGTTTTTCCCGCCGCGCCTAAGCAGATTTCGATCAAGGTGGGCGAAGGCATGGCGGGAGACACCGTCACCTTCAACATTCCCACATCCTCCCCCTGAAAGGGGGAGGCCGGATCGCTCGCCGCTTCACGGCGTCGCAAGCCGGGAGGGGGTCACTACACTCGGGGGACTCTAAGCATGGATCTGTCACATTGGCTCTGGCTCGCGACGGCGGCATATGCAGTGCACGCGCTCGAGGAATTCGTGCTCGACTGGCGCGACTGGGCGCGCGCGGTGTTCGGACTGTCCGTCGATTGGCCCGTCTTCTACGTGGTCAATTTCGTCGTCGTGGTGCTCGGCGTCGTGGCCGCCAATCTCGCCGGACCCGCGCCCGGAATCGCTCTCGGCTTCGCCGCGCTGATGCTCATCAACGGCCTGTTCTTCCACATCGCGCCCTTCGTCGTCACGCGCTTCCGCTTCTCGCCCGGCCTGTTCACCGCCGTGCTCCTGCTCTTGCCGGTCGGCGCCGCTTGCTATCGGGCCGCGTTCGAAGCGGGCGTGCTGACCGCCGGCCGGATCGTCGGCTCGCTGCTGCTCGGTGCCGCCCTCATGGCCACGCCGATCGTCCTGTTGAAGCTCAAGGACCGGCCCTACTTCCGGCAGACCTGAAACTTATCCCCGCTCCCCGAACCAGCCGTATCATCGCATCGCCTTGTCCACTGAAGGGGCGCGCTCATGAGGCGTCGTGACGTGGGGCGAGGCGCGGCGCCCGCGGGTCCGGCTCGCAAGCCGGGCACTCGGGCGGCGCCAGGGCTCCGCCCGGGACCACTAGGAGTCCCTGCCAGGAGCTGGCTGAAGGCTCGGCCGGCGCATTCGATGCGCGACAGGCCGGACTAAAGCGCGGCCTGGCGCCGTAATGAGAACGCCGCAAGTAGCATGCGCTTGCTTGGCGCGGGTGTGTGGCGTTCTTTGGATGCGCTACCGGCCTTTGGCCTGCTTGAGCGCTCTTTAGATGCGCTATCGCGCTTCGCGCTACTTGAGCGCTTGTTGGCGCGCCGGAAGGCGCCCGCCGCGTCCAGCAATGGATGCGGACGCCATAGGTTTGCGCTTTGCGGCGCGCCGCCCCCTTCCCCCATAGCCCGGATGCGTCGCGCATCGCGGCAACGGAGACGCTTGACCACTCTTCGCGTCATGCCCGGCCGAAGTGCCGGGCATCCACGAATTTCGGCGCGGCAAATGACGACGTGGATGGCCGGGACAAGCCCGGCCATGACCGAGAAAGGAAAGGACTGAGGCCAATGATCGAGCTCGAGAGCGAATTGCAGCAACTGACGCCGGCGGACGGCTATCGGCTGTATGCGCAGCGACTCCAGCTCTGGCGGCTATGCGGCGGCGCGGCGTGCCGGCGGCGGCGATGCTGCCGCGGCGATCCGCTCCTCTGTTGCCGGCGCTTCGCCGCTTGGGCCGAGGCGGTGAAGGAAGCGGGGCAACGCGAGCGCGATGCGCGCGATCCCATCGCCCAATCTCTGCGATCGGAACTGGGCTCGAGGCTCCGCCGCCTCGCCGCAACCATGCAAGATGAGTTGTGAGGGCAATGACCCTGCGTCAGGCGCGAACCGCGGTCCAAACGCCGGAGCAGACGCCGGAGGGCCCGGTGCCGTTCCACTTGCCGACGCCCTTCGCGCGGGTGAACTGTCCGACGCCCTTGGCCTGGCGCGGGCCGGCCACGCCATTGATCTTGGTCGCGCCGGAGCCGGAGATGAGCCCGTTCAGGGAAATCTTGTGCGTGACGAACCGGCCGCTGGTCGCGGAGATGTGGCCGCCGTTGACGGCCATGCCCATCTTGATCACGCCGCAATGGCCGTTGGTGGTGGTGAGCACCATGGACCAGCTGCCGTCATACGGGGCGCCCTTTGCCAGCGCGGCGAAACCGAGCACCGAGAACGCGGCCGCCAGAGCGACGGCGCAGAGACGACTGCCGATCATGAGACTCCTCCATTGCATTGCCAGCGACAGGAACGGCCGATACGCAGCGGGCTTCAGCGCGAGTCCTTGGACCGGAGATATTCTTCCACCTGTCTGGCCAAGGCGCCCGCGGCCAGCACCGCCTCGCTCAATTCCTGCTCCGAAACGCCGAACCGGTCTTTCCAGTAAGCGACCTGGTAGGATTGCTTCAGGTCGATGCGGGTCTTGTCGCTGTAGTCCCGCTGCTTTGGAGGATTCACGCTGCCCATTTCAGCTTCTCCTGCGGCGCCCGCGTCGGCGAT
This sequence comes from uncultured Alphaproteobacteria bacterium, assembly GCA_963798815.1. GTDB lineage: Bacteria > Pseudomonadota > Alphaproteobacteria > Rhizobiales > Methyloligellaceae > Methyloceanibacter. The sequence continues at coordinate 154,298 of CAWCUW010000002.1, read as the reverse complement.
CGCGTCCGGGCGCATCCTTCAGTGATGGCACCGCCCGGCCGGTCGGCTAGACTCAAGCCTCCAGCCCGAGCAACCCCCACAGCATGCCTCAACATTTTTCATTCGCCAAGCCCCCTGCTGGGGACAAACTTCTCGTCCGTCGAGCCGTGCCATCGCGACTCGTCTCAGGCGCAAGCGGGACGGTTGCAACCCTCGCCGCTATTTCGCCGTCATGGACTTGATGACGCCGACCAGCAGCGTGAGGACGATGCCGCCGACCGCGCCGCCGGCGATATTGCCGACCCAGCCCTCGACCATCTGCCCGGCAAAGGTGCCGACGAGCTGGCCGAGAATGCCGCCGCCGATCGCGCCGGCGATGGCGTTGCCCAACGCGCCGAGCGAATATTGCTTGGCCGCGGCGCCCGCCGCGCTGCCGCCGACCGCGCCCGATACGAGCTGAACGATAAGTGCCGTGAGATCCATTTTGCTTTCTCCCCCCGGTGGCCCCAGTGCCCGCATTTTAGGCGCGAGGCTGCCCCTCGGCAGCAGGCAGGCGCAACTTATCCCCGCCTCTCGTGGCCGGGTGGGGATGAGGGGCGCGGCAAGCAAATAAAGGCGGATTTCGCCCTCGAGCGCTCTAGGCGCGGCGCGACAGAAGTGCTTATTTTGCAGACAAATCGGGCCGAATTGGCCACGCGTTTAGGGCTTTAAAACTCGCAGGCCCGTCCGGGCCCGAGACTGTGGGGAGAACAATCGCATGATGTCGAAATCAGAGCTGATCCAGAAAATCGCCGACGAGACCTCGTTGGCGAAAAAAGACGTGAAGGCGGTGGTCGAGTTGCTGGCGAGCGTCGGTTACAAGGAGCTGAAGAAGGCCGGTACCTTCCTCCTGCCCGGCTTTGCCAAATTCGTCGTCATCAAGAAGCCGGCCACCAAGGAGCGCACGGGCATCAACCCGTTCACCAAGGAGCCGACCGTGTTCAAGGCGAAGCCGGCCCGCAAGAGCCTCAAGGTCCGCCCGGTGAAGGCCGCCAAAGACGCGGTGTGACGGTCGCGTTTCGTCCTACCGCGCCGCAGACGTTCCCTCGTCAGCCGGCTTCGCTGCCGTATTCGCCGGCTTGAGACGTCGGGCAAGGGCGGCGAGCTTGTCGTCGTCGTTGGCGCCGCTCGGAGCGCCTTGACCGTAATCCCGCGTTGCTTCCCTGGTCGCCTGGTCGAACTGCTCGAGTTGGGTCAGAATTTTGCTGGCCAACTCGACATAGTGATGCCGGATCATGCCGAGGCGACGCCGGAGCTCTTGGTTGATGGAATTCAAGGCTGCCAGGTCGCGCTGTTGCTCGCTGCTGCAGATGCGAAGGTTGTTGCGGTCGGTGATGATGCGTTGGATGGCTTCCGCCCCAGACAGCGCCACGCTGTCTATGGTCTCGTCGGTTGCGCCCTCCGAGGCTTGTGCCTGGCCGGCGGGCGTTACGATGTTGATCAAGCCGTCGATCATTGCTCGCACTCCCATGTTGAAAACCTATCCACGAAACCGTTCCGCCCATTGCTCAGCGGCGGGACGCATCGTGGCGAGGCCATGAGCGCAATATTATGAAATGCTCGGCGAGTTTTCTGATTTTTTGTCGGTAAATCTTAACCTTGCAAAGGCTGCTCAAGTTTGAGTCAATTTCAGCCTTTCGCTGTGCCGCCCGCTCGAGATAGCGCGCGACGGAGAAGCGCCGAACCGAGGGCTTGGCCCCGATCTAATTACTCTCGTGGGGAATGGTCACCGCACCCGGACCCTGGCAATCGCCGAAGGCAGGAGAGTCGGCATAGGTCAAACAGGTTGATTTCGGGGTATCGCTCGGACCAAGCGCCATCGGGGTCATGTTCAGGTGGCCGACGGCGCAGCCCGCCAGCGCGAGCGGCAACATCAGCATCAGCAGCGCTTTCGACATGGCTGTCCCCGTAGGCGATCGGTCTAATGGACCGTTCCCTAGAGATATGGCCTGGGGGGCCGAATTCAAGGCCCCTGCCCGCTTCCCCCGCGGTGCCGTCAAACCGCCGCCTCGGAGAGCATGGCGTTGCTGACCTTGATCTTGTGGGCGAGCTCGCGGCCCAGCAGCTGATAGATGAGGCCGGCAACTTCGGCCTCATTGCGGAAGAACCGGCTGAGCGCGGCGCGGTCGAACACGAGTGCGCGCACGCTCTCCTCGGCAACGACCGTGGCCGTGGCGGGCTTCTCGGTGAGAAAGGCGACCTCGCCGACGAAATTGCCCTTGGCCAAGCGCGAAACCTCGCGGCCGGCGATCGTGACGCGCACATGGCCGGCGCAGAGGAAGAACAGACTGTCGAGCGGCCGGTTCTCCTCGGCCAGGGTGGTGCCCTTGGCAATATCGTCGAAGCGGCCGGCGACGAGCAGCCGCGCAATCTGCGCATCGTCGAGGCCTGCGAGCACCCTGCGCAGCAGCTCGCGGTCGGCTTCGGGCAGTCGCAGCGATAAACGGTCCTGCAACAGTCGGTACAGCTGGTAGGCATTAATGGCGATAAAAATGAGGTCCCAGCCCATTCCCGCGCGCAAATCGCCGCCGGAGACGTAGAAATAGAGGATCTCGAGCGACAGTCCGACGATGGCCACCAGCCGCAGCCGGAACATGTCGGTGAGCCAGTAGGAGATCGCAATTAGCGCGTAGGAGAGATGGCCGGGCCAATTGTTGAGACTGAAAATCGTCGCCAGTTCATCCATGGAGATGCCCCCTCGACCGGATTGGCTTTCCAGGGGGCAGATTATCAGCTTGCCGCAGAGGGTGACTAGCCCGCGGCTGGCGGCGGAATGGTGATGGCGCGGCGGATCGGCGCCAATGGTGCACTGTCGTCAAAGCTCACGCGGTGGCCCTGCACGGAAACGCCGAGCTCACGCCACAACGCGTCGAGGTCGGGCGGGTCGGGCGCATCGCCCATCTTGGCGTGAAGATCGGTGAGCACAGTGGTCCCGGTCGCCTCGTCGCCGACCTTGAAGATGCGCTCGATGGGCCAGACCTGCTCCATATTGCCGCCCGCGGCGACGATACCGCGCAGCGCCTGCTGCAGGCCGGCCTTGTTGCCGGTGCGCTTGCGGATCTCGACATCAGCCAGCAGGCAAAACATGGCACCGCCCCAATAGGTGCGTCCCCAAGTCGGCGTGCGGTCCAGCCCTTGGTCGCCGTCCTCCGGCATCCCTTTCGGCATGTCGTGCACCATGTCGCCCCAGATCTTTTCCGCGCTTAGTTGTCCGGCCTCGCCGCGCGCGATCGGCTCGACATAGGTGGCGATACCCTCGGCGAGCCACAGATAAGGGTTGGGGACGTCAGGCAAAGCGAGATGGGTCATTTCATGCACTACGATCCAGTCATGGCGAAGCTCGTCCTCGTCGCTATCGCTGCCGATGACGAGACGGATGGCGGCTCCGCGATAACCGAAGGTTGTCCCCTTGAGCACGCCTTCGCCGGGGGCCGGCACGAGCAAGATGCGCGCCGAGGCGACCGGAAACTTACCGTAATAGACCGAGACCGCCTTGGCCGAGGTCTCGAGCCAGGTCAGTAGCGCGCTGCGCGGCAGCTTAAACTTGCCAGGAGCAAACGCGACGTTGAGCGTCGCGCCCCCGACAGTGATAGGCGTGGTTGGCAACGCGTCGAATGCCCGATACGGAAACGTGGCGCCGAGAAATTCGGACCCCGCATGCGCGGGTGCAAAGGCGCCGAGCAGCACGATTTGCAGAACGAGCCACAGGCAATATCTCACCATGGCCGCACTCTGCAAATCCGCCTTGGCAGTGACAATTCAACCTTCCGTGTCAGGCCGCTCCCTGTTGCAAGCGTCACTATTACGGAGCCGGCGAACGCGCGCGTCCCGGTCAGTGCTTGTGGCTTTCGTGCTGCTTCCGGGTGGCCGCGGCTTGTTGCGCGGACTTGCTGCGATCCGCGGCGGTCCTGCCAGTACTTGGGTGCTTGCCCAGTTCATGCCAGTTCGTCTCGGACATGTCGATGCCGTAATGCTTGGCCGCCTTCTTGATGTTGGCGAAGGCGAGCTTGCGATCCTCGTCGGAGACGCCGATGGTTTGGTCGAAGCGTGCGATCGCGTTCCTGACATGGCTGGCGTCGGTCATCGGCTCCTTGCGCTGTTTTGGGAAGGCGAACACGCTGTCCGGCAGATCGCTGCGCTCGGTCAACTCGCCGTGCTTCTCGTGGGGTTTCCAGGTCGCTTCCATGGTCATGACCTCCTTCGAAAGTCCGGTTTGGCCCCGTTCAGGATCGAACGGCTCCGGACGCTGGAGGTTCCCGGCCTGCGACATCACTGCGGCGCCTAGCGGATGGCGTTGACGGCGATGGAGATGCCGAACAGCAGCTTGGCGGCATAGGCGAGCCCTAGATAGATCGCGGCCGTCGCGCCATGGCGAAACAGCCCGAACAGGCCGTTGGAGATCAGGTGCTCGGGTCGCGTTCTGCGCCGCATGCGTTCGGCGACGCGGCTGATGAGCCGGTTTGGTTTCGCCGGCGCGCCCATGAAGCCGGCGGCCTCGGTAACGAACCATTCGGCTTGGAGATCGGTGTCGTCGATTTCGACGGTCTCACTCTCGTTCATATGTCCATAAGTTTCCTTTTCTCGTTGGTTGGTCTTGGTTGGGATATATGTACGCCCGCGCGTTTGTGCGAGCGTGAGGCACATGATCACGGCGACAACACGCGCATCGGTCGCGCCTTAGAGCGTAAGCCTCATTTCTCCAGCGCCGCGCGCTTCTTCAACAGCTCCTCGAGCTTCGCCTCTTGCGCCGCAATCCGATCGGCATTGCGCGCCTCATCCGCGGCACCCGAATAGGCGGCGGCCTGTTCGACCAGCTCGCGGAGATTGTCGCGGACAACGGCAATAGCGGCATCAAGCTCGGCGAGGGTTGCGGCATCGGGCATGGCAAGCTCCTTTTGGGCTTCGGGACTGGCTCGGTTTTGCATCGATGTATCGGGTCTGCGATAGTCGGCGCAAGCCTGTCGAAACTGGAGACGAAAATGAGCGAGGATCGCCCGCCTTTGCCGCCCTTTACGCGCGACAGCGCCATGCAGAAGGTCCGCGCCGCCGAGGATGGCTGGAACAGTTGCGATCCCACGCGGGTCTCCCTGGCCTATACGGTGGATAGCGCCTGGCGGAACCGTAGTGAGTTCTTGAATGGGCGGGCGGAGATCGTGGCGTTTCTGACGCGAAAATGGAACCGCGAGCTCGATTATCGGCTGATCAAGGAACTATGGACCTTCGCCGGCGACCGCATCGCCGTGCGTTTCGCCTATGAGTATCACGACGACTCCGGCAATTGGTTCCGCGCCTACGGTAACGAGAACTGGGAGTTCGACGCGCATGGGCTGATGCGCCGGCGCTATGCCTCGATCAACGATCTGCCGATCCGCGACGCCGACCGATTGTTCAGCTGGGATCGGTGCGGTCCACGACCGAAGGATTATCCAAGCCTGAGCGAGCTCGGCCTGTAGACCGGCGGCTCATTTCTTCACCGGCGAATAAAACACGCTGTCGATCTCGGCGATGTCCTCGTCGAACAGGCGCCTCACCTCGATCATGGTGCGTGGCGGGTAAGGCGGCCCGCCCCACAATTCGGCCTGCGCCATCTCCACCATCGGCGCGAAGCGCGGCAGGTCGCTCAAATAAACGGTGAGCCGCACACAATCCTTCAGGCTCGCGCCCTCCGACGCGGCGATCAGCTTGATATTGAGGAAGGCCTGGCGGATGCGCGCCTGCGGATCCTTGACCAGCATGTTGGTCTTGGGATCGATGCCCTGCATTCCGGCGACGAAAACGAAATCGCCGGCGCGCGCGCCCAAGCTCCAGGTCCCCTCGGCTTTGATGGCGCCGGGAGGATCGAGCGTCTTCACGCCGCGCGGCGATTGCGCCGGCGCCGACCCAAGACTTGCAGCCAGCGCAATTGCCGCCAGGCACGCCGGAACGAGGCGCCGCGCCATGTCGCGTGCCCAGATTTATGCGGCGATTTGCTTGAACAACCGCACAATCACCAAAAGGATCACGGCGCCGATGAACGCGAGGATGATCGCCCCCAGTACACCGCCTCCCAGCGTCAGCGAGATTCCGAGCACGGGAAACAGGAAGCCCGCGATCAGCGCGCCGAGGATACCCACGACGATATCGCCGACCAGGCCGAAGCCGGTCCCTTGCACAAGCAGACCGGCGAGCCATCCCGCGATCGCGCCGATGACACAGGCGATAATGATAGCTGTCAGCATTGTTTTCCCCCCAGAGTTCTCAGGTTTCGATGGGCGAGACTAGCATGAGTTCGGGACTTGCATAGCTCCCCGGGCGCCTCGCTAGCCGGCGCGGTTTGGCGTGCCGAGGATGTGGCTCTTCGGCGGCAACATCACCTGGTCGAAGTCCTGGGTGAACATCGCGGCGGCGAAGAAGGCCACGGCGCGCAGCGTTTCCTTGCCGGTGTTCTCGAGATCGTGCCGCATCGGCGTCGGCAGCACGAACACGCTGCCTGGGCCGACTTCCTGGGTTGAGCCGTCTTCTAGATAAAGCTTGCCGGTACCGGCGATGATGTACTGCGTCTCTTCGGTCGCATCGGTGTGCCAGCCGAGCCGCTTGCCCGGCTCGATCTCGTAGACGATGGTCGAGGATGCGGTTGCGCCGTGCCCCCCATAAACGGCAAAGGCGCCCTGCCAGCTCACAGCCTTGTCGGTCTCGCCCCAGACCTTGCTACGCGGCAGCTTGTCGGAGGCAACGACGATAGTCTCACTGGCTCCCTTGGCCGCGGGCGGCTTCACTGTGGACGGGGTCATGCCGCTTCTCCTTGGGGTGGGGTCGGGTTATCCAGCTTAATCCACGCGCGCACGTACCGCACTCGCCGCGACGCGCTCGCCGCGCATTCGATTCAAACTTGCGCGATGTCTTACGAGGGCGCTTTGCTATTACCACCTGCATAGAAGGACGATGACAATGCCGCTGTTGAAGCTGCTGCTGCTTGGCTTCGTTGCTGGGTTTCTCGCCACGTTGCTGTTCCATCAGAGCCTGTGGTTTCTGTTCAACCAGCTTGGCGTCATTCCGCCGAGCCAGCCGGCCTGGCCGCTCGAGGCGGTGCCGCCGCTCGGCGTGCCGTCGGTGATCTCCAAGGCGTTCTGGGGTGGGCTGTGGGGCGCCGGCTTGGCGCTGCTGCTCGGACAATTGAGCGGGCCAGCCTATTGGGCGAGCTGGATCCTGCTCGGCGCCGTGACGCTGACCGCCGTCGCCTTCTTCATCGTCATCCCGATCAAGGGCTTGCCAATCCCTCCGCTGTGGCCGCGCTTCGCTGTCGGGCTCCTGCTCAATGGCGTCTGGGGTTTCGGCACCGCGGTGCTGTTGCGGCTGCTGGCTGGGTTGCGCTTCTAACCGGCCGCGGCTGCTATCTGCGATTGAGTAGCTCGCCGAGGAAATCGCGCGCCTTGGCGTAGATGCCCGGCGCTTCGCTTTCGCGCGGCCCGGCGATGCAGAGCTTGAGACCGCGCCGCGCGCATTCGTCGAACCACGCAGCCGCGCGTACCGGCTGACCGCCTTCGTCGAGATCGAGCACGAGAACCGGCCGCCCGAGCTCACCGGCGTGCAGAATGGCGTGCTCGGTTCCGCTCGAGCTAAGGCCGCGCCGGTCGAGCAGCACCAGCAGCCGGTCGCTGTCGCGCACGTTCCATTCGGTGCGCTGAGCCGGATTGGCGAGCGGAGTCTCGTGCAGCTTCGGATAGCGCGCCAGCACGCCCGGCGCGCGGCGCATGTCCTCTGCCCGGCCGCCTTTCGGACACCAGCCGCCATAGTCGATGCAATTGGCGATGGCGGCGTCGAGAGCGGCGCGGTCGACGCCGGTTTGGCCGCCGGAAACGATCGTCAACATTCCGCACCATTTCGCGCTGCGGCAATCTCTTGGCCGTTATGCCGCGGCGAGCTGCTGGTCAAGCGCGGTGGCGCGCTGCAAGGCGGGCCGCTGCTCCAGCCGCCCGACATAGGCCATGAACTCCGGCCGGGTCGGCAGAAGGCTGAACATCAGACCCCAGCGCAGCATCGAGCCGACCACCACGTCGGCGGCGGTGAACTGCTCGCCCATGAGGTAGGGCCCGGGCTCGATGGCGTTCGCCACCACATTCATCACCGTGTCGAACTCGCCATAGCCGATCATGCCGCGGCGCGGCTCCTCCTTGCGCGGCGCCGCCCGATCCATCACGGCCGCCTCGATGCAGCTCGGGCTGAAGAACAGCCATTTGAGATAAGGCCCGCGGCGCGGATCGCCGACGGGTACGTTCAACCGGGCCTCAGGGAACTCGTCGGCGAGATAGGTGCAGATGGCGGCCACCTCGGTGACGACCACCTCGCCGTGCTTCAGCGCCGGCACCTTGCCCATCGGATTGATCGCCAGATAATCCGGCTGCTGCTGGTCGCCCTTCATCAGGCTCAGAATCTGAAGGTCGTAGGGTTCGCCAAGTTCCTCGAGCATCCAGCGGACGATCGAGGAGCGCGACGGTGCGGCGTGATAGAGCGTGAGATCAGCCATCGGAGTCTCCTTTTCGCTGGGCCCAGCATCTAAATCGCGGTTATGGCGTTAAGATGATGGCGAGCCCACATCTGGTCGCAGAATGACACGCAAGAGTCCCGTAAAGCCCAAAACTTCGGCGAAACGCTGGTCGCAAGACGTGACCGAGCATTCCCACGCGCTGGATCTGGAGAAGGGCGTTTTCACGCTGAAGGACCCAGAACAGATCGCCGCTTCGCTCAAACGTTCGGCGGAAGCAAGCCATCGGCGTAAGGCCGATCCCTATCGCTCGGCCATGTCGATGCTCGTCTTCTACATCAACCGCGCCGGCAAGAGCCTCAGCGAGGCGGATCGGGAACGGCTGGAAAAGGCGAAGCATGAGCTGCGTCAGCTGTTCGGCAAAACGCCGTCGCGCGCCCGCTAACCCTGCTCGGCCTTGGCCCAGCCTTCAACTTCGCCGATCCAATGGTCGGCATGCTGCGCGAAAGTCGCAAGCACGGCGTCGAACGCCGACTCCTCGGCCGCCTCGTTGCCGCGGTCGGCCTGGAGGTCGGCGAAGACTTGCCGGTAATCGGCATAGCCTTCCATCTCCTCCCGGCGATGCCAGAGGAAATCGCCGATGAAGAAGAACTTGATCCAGGAGAACAGACAGTCGGTCCAGTCTTCGAGGTAATAGCGGAGGTGGACGCTGGGGGCGCAGAGATAAAGGTCGGCGTCGCTGAGCGATTTGGCGCCGCTCGCCAGGCAGTCCTCCTTGGTGGCGACCTCGACCAACCTGCCATTGAGGAAAGGGTGCTCCGGACATTCGACAAAGACGAAGCTCATGCGATCGGCGCCGGGATAAAGCCCGCGCGGGTCGAACAGTTTGAAGTCGAGCCCGCGCAGCCGTGCATTCTCGACCGCGATCAGCGGCGGAGCCTTCGCATCGAGATCTTCGATCAGGCTCACGCCAGCGTCGCGCGCGGTGGCGACGAGAGCTTCGGGGTGCGGGCTGATGAAGCTCGAGATCAGGATCTTGCCCGAGACCTGCTGGTCGATGCTTTCGATATTGGCCCGCGCGCGCTGTCCGCCGCGCTGCTGGTGCATCATGTCGAGCACGCGCGGCCGCTCGGGTTGCCGCAAGCGCAGATATTCGTCGCTTCGCGCTGCCAGACGGTTCAGATGACCGAGCATCCGCTGCCGTATGCGCGGCTCGCGGCAGTTGCCTTTCCAGACAACGGCGACGGAAGGCATGGACCAAAGTCCCCGTGACAGCGAGAGAGCCGAGAAGTTTGGGGGAGATTGCCCCGGCAGCGCGGCGCGCGCAAGCGATGTCCCCGAAAAGGGTTGCCCCAAGATTCACTTATGCGGGGCGCGCCTGGCGCGAATGAGAGCAAGGTTAAAAAACGAGGCGTGGCACCCCGCTCGGGCTGCCACGCCTGCTTAGCTTGCTGAGCCGCGAGGCTCGACCGCCCCGCGACCGATGGAATGTGCCGCCTGCGGCCTAAGCCTTAGCGTGGTGCGCGTGTCCCATGCCTGCCAGCATGCCGGCGAGCTTCTCCGACACATAGCCGAACACCGCGCCGATGATCATCGACAGGATGACGACGACGACCGGATTCTCCATGGATCCCGCGGTGAGGCTTCCCGCTGCATCTTTCATCAGCGTGTAGGCAACCACCGAGGCGAAGCCGTAGACCTGTGCCGGGATTGCGGCGAACATCGGCATATTGGCGAGCAGAACCATGGCAGCTACGCCAACGCCGACGCAGATCCCGGCCCACACCGGCAGGCCGAGCTTGTCGGCCATTCCCGTCTTGGTGGCGACGACCAGGGTAATCCCGGCGATGATGGCGCCGGCGGCGTTGTTGAGGATCGCCGATTGCAGGCCCTGCTCCTTACCACCGCAATGGAAGAAGCAGCCCCAGGCGATGAACGCGGCCCAAATCGCGAGCGCGCCGCCGAGCGGCCCCAAGAAGAGCCACGTGGCAATCGCACCAAGCACACCAACGCTAATCGCAAGAGCTGTATTCGAGGACATCCTACCCCCCTATGTTGCAAGAGCGGGCAGATGCGCCGGGAGTGCCGGCGGTCCACCGGCTCAATGATCGGAAGCTCGTATTACTTACTCGCCAGGTCGATTCGGCTCCCAGCCAAGCATAGTGGAAAACTGTGCCATTTTGAACATGGTTTCATCGTTTTGCCCAATTCGTAGCCAGCTCCAGGGACTTGGCTAGGCCAGCTTTGGTTGACTTGAGGGAGAGCCCAGAGGGGTTTAGCTATCCGACATGGCAAACGAGGTTCACGTCATCGGCGGCGGTCTGGCGGGCAGCGAGGCGGCCTGGCAGATCGCGCAAGCCGGCATTGCGGTCGTGCTGCATGAGATGCGCCCGGTCAAGCAGACCGAGGCGCATCAGACCGGCGCCTGCGCCGAGCTGGTTTGCTCGAACTCCTTCCGCTCCGACGAATGGGAGACCAACGCCGTCGGGCTGCTGCATGAGGAGATGCGCCGCGCCGCCTCGCTGATCATGGTGGCGGCCGACGCCAACAAGCTGCCGGCAGGCGGCGCGCTCGCGGTCGACCGCGACGGCTTCGCCGCGCACGTGACCCGCGCGCTCGAGGCGCATCCGTCGATCGAGATCTCGCGGGAGGAGATCGCGGGACTGCCGCCCGATGCGTGGACGAGCGTGATCGTCGCCACGGGTCCCCTCACCTCGCCGGCGCTCGCGCAGGCGATCCAAGCGCTGACCGGCGAAGCCGAACTCGCCTTCTTCGATGCTATCGCGCCGATCGTGCACGCGGAGTTGATCGACATGTCGGTGTGCTGGCGGCAGTCGCGTTACGATAAAGCGGGACCAGGCGGCGGCAGCGCTGACTACATCAACTGCCCGCTCGACAAGGAGCACTATGACGGCTTCATCGCCGCACTGCTCGCCGCCGAGAAGACGGCGTTCAAGGCATTCGAAGGCACGCCGTATTTCGAAGGCTGCCTGCCCATCGAGGTGATGGCCGAGCGCGGCCCCGAGACGCTGCGCTACGGACCGATGAAGCCGGTCGGTCTCAGCAACCCGCATCGGCCGGGCGTGAAGCCTTACGCCGTGGTGCAACTTCGCCAGGACAATGCGCTCGGCAGCTTATGGAACATGGTCGGGTTCCAGACCAAGCTGAAACACGGCGAGCAGGCGCGCGTGTTCCGCAGCATTCCCGGACTGGAGCAAGCGGAGTTCGCGCGGCTCGGCGGCCTGCATCGCAACACCTTCCTCAACAGCCCAAAACTGCTCGATGCCACGCTCAGGCTTAAAGCCGATCCACGGCTTCGCTTCGCCGGCCAGATCACCGGCGTCGAGGGCTATGTGGAGTTGGCGGCGATCGGGCTCATCGCCGGACGGTTTGCAGCTTCGGAGATGCTTGGCCGCAAGCTCGCGCCGCCGCCGGCGACCACGGCGCTCGGCGCCTTACTCAATCACATCACCGGCGGCCATCTCAGCGCCGACGGCGATGGCGCTGCGCGTAGCTTCCAGCCGATGAATGTCAATTTCGGACTGTTCCCGGAGATCGTCGCGCCCACGGCGCCACGCGGCAAGGGCCCGCGCAGTTCCAAGGGCTTCGAGCGGAAGCGGGCGCTGGCCGCCCGCGCGCTTGCCGATCTGGAGATTTGGCTCGCACGGAAAGAGCCGATCGCCGCCGAGTGAGCTATTCGGCGCGGCCGATCAGTAGCCAGAACCGCAGCAGCGAGATGTCGAAATCGGGCTCCTTATAGGTCCCCTTCAGATTGTCGATGATCATAGTGCCGGCGAGGCCGCCAGTCGCGCCCTGCAACTCGATCGGCCGGTGGTCCATGACCTTGGGCCAGCCGCGCCGATAGACCTCCTTCACCGCTTCGGAGAGGTCGAACGTGACCGCAGCGCCCTCGCTGAGGCTCGCCCTTAGCAGCTTGTCGGACAGCTCGAGCTTCACCGCACCGAGCCCTTCGACATCCACGCTTTGGGGCGGAATGGGCACGGGCGATTGGCCGCCTTCGAACACGATCGGGCCGACGACATAAGCGCCCTTGCTCGGAACGAGCACGGCCGGTACGTCGGCGGTGAAATAGACGACGCCCCCCGCGTTGCCCAGATCGGGGCGAAGCCCAAGCGCCACGAGCAGCCCGCGCGCGGTCTCCTCCGGAGACTTGCCAGGCGCGAAGGGATTGTCGGGAAGCCCCGCGAACCATGGCGCCAGCAGGCGGAGCGAGTGGTGGGTGTTGAGATACCATTCGATGGCGCGGGCGCGGGCAGCCTCCTCGCCGAGCGGGTTTTCTGCGGCGCCCTCCCCGCGCGGCACGATCTTGCCGTCCGCCAGCATGCCCTTGTTTGCCAGGATCGAGGCCAGCTCCGCCTTTTGGCTCAATACCGACAGGCCGATAGCCCCGCCCGGTCCGAACGAGGCCGCAAGCAGCAATAGCGCCGCCACGCCTGGCAGCAGCCGCAGATCGAAGCGAGCGCCCTGCACGAGGCGCAACGCCGCGAGGATCAGCGCCCAGACGCCGATCAGCACCATCAAATAACGCTGCTCGGTGAGGCCGTAATCGGCGATGCGGCGCCACACGGCGATGAACAGCAGCGCGACGGGCAACGCCGCGAGCCAAACCCAATAACGCCAGAACAGGCGCATCAGCGCTCCGCCCGTCTCGCGGCTCGGATAACCGAGCAGCAGCGTCGCGGCGCCGACGAACAGATATCCCACCACCATCGCGCCGAGCGTGCCCTTGGGCAGCTCCCAGGCCAGCGCGATCTTGGCGGCATAGGCGTAGAGAATGGCGGTGTAGGCGAGGAGCAGAGGCACGGCCACGAACTTCACCAGCGCGGCCGCCGCGCGCATGGTGAAGTCCTGTTCCTCGCTTGCGGTGATCGGGTCGGCAAAGCGCCCTGGCGCGAACGCGAGAAAGCTGACCGGCGCGACGAAACCGACGCACACCGACAAAATATATTCGTGCGCGTGCTGCGAGAGCGTCAGTCCGAACAGCAGCTTTATCGTCTCGTGAATGGCCGAGAGGCCGGCGCCGAGAAGGCCGGCGCCGACGCCCGCAAGCAGCGCGCCCAGCCAGAGGCGATGGTTGAACAGCCAGAAGGTCTCGTTGGTTTCGCGGCTGCCCAGATGGGCCGCCAGGGTAAGCGCAAGGACCAGGCTCCCGACCAGCAGCCAGGCGCTTAGCCAAATGGCGGTATCGAGCCAGAACAGCAGACCCAGCACCGCCATGCCGAGCAGCCACAGCCCTCCGCGTGTCTGCGGCGATCGCCGCTGGCTTTCCGCGTAGAGATCGACCGAGACGACCCAAACAAACGACGCGGCGAGCCAGGCCAAGACCCTGAACTGGACGTCGCCGATCATGCTGCCGTGATAGAGCTTGTAGGCGGTTAGCGCCGCGGCGATGGCGACGGCAAGCGGAAAGCGCGTGGCGGCGGCGCTGAGGTCGGGAAGCCGGCGCTGCCACCAGGATTTGATCGATCGCTCGTGCATCGTCGCCTTTCCCGCTATCCGCGCCAACGCGCCATGCGCCAAAACCGGGTGAGCGGATTGATCTCGGCAATCTCGCGCAGCGGATCGCGCCCGACTTTGTCCAACGCCGTAAGATAGGGGTCAACCAGGCAAAGCGCCCGAAAGGCGGGTCGCGTATTGGCGTCGAGCTGCGCGACCTGCCGGCTCGCTTCGGCCAGGGCCTTTCTCGCCTTGCCGCGCAGCTCGGCCAGCACGGCGCGCAGGCCTTCGCTGGTCTCTCCGGCAAGCACCAGGTCGGGAGACGTCCCATGACGCATGAGAGCATCGGCCGGAAGGTAGAGGCGTCCGCTCGCGGCATGTACCGGCAGCGCCCGCATCAGCCCGGTCAGACCGTAAGCGAGCCCGGCTCGGGCTGCCGCCGGTTCCAGCGACGCAGTCGGCGCGGCGAGGCACTCGGCGCCGGCGGCGAATAACCCGCCGGCGGTCGCCGCCAGATAGGTCTCGAGCGCGGCCCAGTCGGGCATGATCTTGGTCTCGATGTCGAAGCTGCGGGCATCGATCAGCGCGTCGATCCGCGCGCGCGACAGCTTTTGCCGCCGTAACGCCGCGCCGATCGCGTCGGCAACCGGCTGCCCGGTCGCCTCGCCCTGCGCGGCACGCGCGATCGCCTCGCGCCACCATTGCAGCCGGATCGCGCCAAGGCCGGGCTCGCTCACCTGTTCGGCAATGCGCGCCAGCTCGACATTAAAGGCAATGAGCGCGAACAAATCCGCGTGGGCCGCGCGGGGCGCGAACGACGCGGCGAGGCTGCGATCGAGATCGCCCGACCGCGCAATGCGTCTTAGCGTGTCGCCCTGCTCGGCCTCATGCAAGGTCTCGCCTCGCTTCGCCGGGATCAGGTGCGGGCCGCCGCCGGTCTCCCTTTGGCGGTCGCCGGCGCTGCGCTCCATGCGTCACGCCGCACCCCGAGAATGAGCTGGAGCGGCGAGGCGACGAAGATCGAGGAATAAGCGCCGATGACGATGCCCCAGCACATCGCCAGCGCAAAGCCGAAGATGGTCTCGCCGCCGAAAAACAGGAACGGCAGCATGGCGAGGAAGGTGGTGACGTGGGTGAGTACGGCCCGCGCCAAGGTCTCGTTGATCGACACGTCGAGCAACTGCACCAACGGCATCCGCTTGTATTTGCGCAAGTTTTCCCGGATCCGGTCGAAGATCACCACCTTGTCGTTGAGCGAATAGCCGATGATGGTGAGGATCGCGGCGATGCTCGAGACGTTGAACTCGAGCTGGAACAGCGAATAGAGCCCGATCGTGCCGGTCACGTCGTGGATCAGCGAGGCGATGGCCGCCACGGCGAACTGCCATTCGAAGCGGAACCAGACATAGATGAGGATGCCCATCAGGGCCACGACCACGGCGATGGTGCCGCTGGCGATCAACTCGCCGGAAATGGTGGGACCGACGATCTCGACGCGGCGATATTCGACCGTGTCGCCGAGCGCAGCCTTCACCTTGGCGATCGAGGCCTGCTGCTCCTGCTCGGTCGGCTGCGAGGCGATGCGAATGAGCACGGCGTCGGGCGCGCCGAATTCCTGAATTTGCACCTCGCCGAGGCCGAGCCCGCTGACCTTGGCGCGAATATCGGCAAGGTCGGCCGGGCTTTCCTTGGTCTTGATCTCGATCAGCGTGCCGCCCTGGAAGTCGATGCCCATGTTGAGCCCGATCGTGGCGACGAGAATGAGCGGCGCAAGCGTGAGGAACGCCGAGACGATCCACGTGATCGTCCGCAAGCCGACGAAATCGATCTTGGTGTCCGGTGGGATGAACTGGATGCCGCGGAACATGGCGATTCCCTAAATCGGTATGAGCTGCGGCCGCGCCCAGCGCAGCCAGTAGGAGACCAAGAGGCGGGTGAAGGTCACGGCGGTGAACATCGAGGCGAGAATGCCGACGGTGAGCGTCACGGCGAAGCCGCGGACCGGTCCGGAGCCAAGCCAAAACAACACCAACACCGCGATCAGCGTCGTCACGTTGGAGTTGATAATGGTCACCAGCGCGCGCGAATAGCCCGCGTCCACCGCCGCATAAGGCGATTTTCCGGAGCGTATCTCCTCGCGGATGCGCTCGTTGATCAGCACGTTGGCGTCCACGGCTATACCGATGGTGAGCACGATGCCGGCGATGCCGGGCAGCGTCAGCGTCGCGCCGATCAGCGACAGCACGGCGAAGATCAGCGCGATGTTCACGATCAGCGCGATGTTGGCGAACATGCCGAACAACCCGTAGCCCGCCAACATGAAGATCATGACGAGCAGCAGCCCCATGATCGCCGCCTTCTTGCCGGACTCGATCGAATCCGCGCCAAGACTGGCGCCGACCGTTCGCTCCTCGATGACGGTGAGCTTGGCCGGCAGCGCGCCGGACCTGAGCAGCACGGCGAGATCGTTGGCCCGCTGCACGGTGAAATTGCCGCTGATCTGCCCGGTGCCGCCGAGGATCGGCTCACGGATCACCGGTGCGGAGACCACCTTATTGTCGAGCACGATGGCGAAGGGCAGGCCCACATTCTCCTGGGTCACCTTGCCGAAGCGCTTGGCGCCGGCGGCATCGAAGCGGAACGTCACCACCGGCTCGCCGGTGCGGCTGTCGAAGCCGGGCTGCGCATCGACCAGGTTCTGGCCGGTGACCAGCACCTGTTCCTTCAACACATAGGGAATGGGCGGATTATCGGTGCTGTAGACCAGCTCGTCGCCGACCGGCACCTGCTTGGTGGTGGCTGCCTGCACCGCATCGACGGCGGGGTCGACCAGCTTGAATTCAAGCTTGCCGGTCTCGCCGATCAGAGTCTTGAGGCGCTCCACGTCCTGGATGCCAGGGACCTGCACCAGGACGCGGTTGCGACCCTCGCGCTGGATGCTGGGCTCGGTGGTGCCGAAGGCGTCGACGCGGCGCCTGATGGTTTCGATCGAGGCTTGGATCGCCGAGGTCATGCGGTGCGCCAGACCCTGCTCGGTAACCGTCAGGGTGACGCCGGTGTCGGTCTTGGTGACATCGAGGTCGTAGCCGGAAAAGCCAGCGAAGACGTCGCCGCCGACCGGCGCGGCGAGCGCCTTCAGGGCGGTATAGGCCTTGTCCAGGTCGGCGGGCTCACGGATCGTCACCGACACGGAGCGGTTATCGAGATTCTGCGCCAGGTCGGAATAGCCGATGCGGTCCTTGCGCAAGGTCTCGCGCACATCGCCGCGAATATTGTCGAGCCAGTCCGCGATCATCTCCTTCTCGTCGAGCTGATAGAGGAGATGCGCGCCGCCTTGCAGGTCGAGGCCGAGATTGACTTGCTTGTGCGGCAGCCAGGTGGGCAGCCGCGCCACGGTTGCGGCGGAAAACAGGTTGGGAAGCGCGAACAGGAACCCGGCGATGACGATGCCGAGGATCAAGATCACCTTCCATCTTTGGAAATGCAGCATTGCCGCTCTCGAAGCTCCGGATCCGATCAGTCTTGGTGGGCGTGGACTAGGCAGAAACCATTATGAGGCGGCCTTTGCCTTGGCCGGCGGGGCGGCCTCGCCCTTGCCGCGCACCTCGGAGACCGTCGAGCGCACGACTTTGATCTTGACGCCGTCGGCGATTTCCACCTGAAGCTCGTTCTCGTCAACCTTGGCCACCTTGCCGATGATGCCGCCGGAGGTCACGACGGTATCGCCGCGGCGAATGGAAGCGACCATGTCCCGATGCTCCTTCAGCCGCTTTTGCTGCGGCCGGATCATCAGGAAATACATGATGCCGATGATTAGCATGGTCGGGACGATCAGGCTATTCAGCATGTCGAACGCACCGGGGGCGGCTTGAGCGTAGATCGAACCTGGCATTGCTCCTCACTCTGGCTTGGCTTAAGGATGGCCGCCCTCGCCGGGTGACGCCCTTAATCGTCGCGCGACGGGCAGTTAACCCTTGAAGGTGGCGGGACTATAGCTGCCGCGCGCGCCTTTGCAACGGCCCCAAATGAACTTTCAGGAGCCCCTTTCCGGCCTTTTCGAGCGGATCGCCCGCGCCATCGAGCGGCTTGGTCCACGCGAGCCCGAGCGGCCCGATTTCGCGGCGGGCGATGCCTTCGTCTGGCAGGCCGAAACGCAGACTTTCCTGGCCGTCGAAACCGTCAACCGCGTACCGCTCGCCCTGCTCAAGGGCATCGACGTCGCGCGCGATACGCTGCTCGCCAACACCACGCGATTTGCGCGCGGGCTTCCCGCCAACAATGCGCTGCTTTGGGGCGCGCGCGGCATGGGCAAGAGTTCGCTGGTCAAGGCCGTGCATGGCGAGGTCGCTGGGCTCAAGCTCGTCGAGATCCATCGCGAGGATATCCAGTCGCTGCCGCATTTGCTGGCGCAGCTGCGTGCGGCGCCGGACCGTCGCTTCATTCTGTTCTGCGACGACCTTTCCTTCGAGGCGCTGGACACCGCGTATAAATCGCTCAAGGCCGTGCTCGAAGGCGGCATTGAGGGAAGGCCCGCCAATGTGCTGTTCTACGCGACCTCGAACCGCAGGCATCTGATGCCGCGCGAGATGGTCGACAACGAGCGTTCCACCGCCATCAATCCCGGCGAAGCGGTCGAGGAGAAGCTCTCGCTGTCAGACCGGTTCGGCTTGTGGATCGGCTTCCATAATTGCAGCCAGGAAGAATATCTGGAGATGGTGCGCGGCTACGCCGGCCATTACCGCCTGCCGATTGACGATCAGGGCTTGCGCCAAGAGTTGCTTGCTTGGGCCATATCGCGCGGCAGCCGGTCGGGCCGCGTCGCCTGGCAGTACATCCAGGATCTCGCCGGAAAATTGGGCCGGACGCTCGATAGCTAGTCGGCGTTGGCCGCCTGGTCGCCCATGTATTTCGTCGGATCGACCGGACGCGAGCCCTTGCGCAGCTCGAAATGCACCTGCGGCCGGGTCACCGAGCCGGTGGCACCGGCCTTGGCGATGGTCTGGCCACGGCTCACCTTGTCGCCGCGCTTGACCAGGAGCTCCTCGTTATTGGCGTAGGCCGACACCCAATTATTGGCGTGGCGGATCAGCACCAGATTGCCGTAGCCCTTGAGCTCGTTGCCGGCATAGGCGACCACGCCGTTCTCCGCCGCTTTCACCGCGGTACCTTGCGGCACGGCGAGGTCGATGCCGTCATTGTGGCCGCCGTCGGGTCGCGTGCCGAACTCGGCGATGACGCGGCCCTTCACCGGCCAGCGGAAGCTGTTGCCGGACATCGGGTCCGGTGTCGGTAGCTGCTCGTTGCTGGCGACGCGCTGGCTGCCCGGGCCGGTGACCTCGGGTGAAGCGGCAATGTCGTTGGCGGCGTTGTCTTGCGTCTTGCCGGCGGCTTTCGCGCTCGACCCTGCCTGGGGGTCTTCCTCTTCGGCCAGCGAGGTGCCCGGCGCGGGAATGGTCATGGTCTTGACCTTGCGCACGCTCGGCGCGGTGTCGACGGCCGGCTCGGCGAGCGGTGTGTCGTCCCTGGCGGCGACCGCGGGCTTGGCGCTCTTGCCCGGAACGACCAGGACTTGACCGATGCGGAGATTGCTCGGGTTGAGATTGTTGCGCTGGATCAGTGCCTTCTCGCTGACGCCGAGCTTGTCGGCGATGCCGTGCGGGGTGTCGCCCTTCTCCACCTTGTAGGTCGATTGACCCGGAGCGGGCGGGGCCACAGCCTCGACGGGAGCCGCTTCGGCCACCACCTTGGGCGCTTTCGCGCCGGGAATGATCAACTGCTGGCCGATCGAGAGACGGCCGTCAGGCAGGTTGTTTGCCGCCATGATCCGCTCGACGGAAACGCCGTAGCGGCGCGACAGGGTGGAGAGCGTGTCGCCCTTCTCGACCTTGATATGGGCGCCCTGAACATTGGAGCGCAGCACGGCAGGCTCGGGCCGCGGCGCGGCTTGCGCCGGATAGTTGGCCGTGGGCGCGGCGACGCGCCCGCTCGGCGCCGGCGAGTAGGCCGCCGGGCGGGGCGAATAGTCCGGCGGCGGCAAACTGGCGCGGGTGAGGCGCGGCGGCGTCCCCTCGCCCGAGCTATACACCGACTCCTCCGGAAGCACCGGCGGCAGTGACGAGGTCGAGGCGAGATCGGCGTTACCGCCGTCCGCAGGCGTATCGTTGCTGGTGAGATTGAAGGCGGGAAAATCGAAACGGGACACGCCTGAGCTACAGCCCGCGAGCGTCACGCCAAGGCAGGCGGCCGCCACCGCCACAAATGCGCCGCGGCCATACAGATACGCAGCCTGCCGCATCCCTCTCTCCGCCCCTCGCTACACGTCCCAAGGAGTAAAGCGCGGATGCGGTTAAAAGGCTGTTAACCGTTGGAATGGCGGGAAAAGATTCGACCCGGCATGGCCCGTCACGGCTTCGCCCCCCGCGCGGATTTCGGCACGCGCGCCCCCACGCCGGCGCGGCCATGCACCAGCGGCACGAACCGCACCGGCAACAGCTCCGTCTGCCTCAGGCCGGCCTCGGTCTTGTCGATCGCTACCAGCATCTGCGTGTCGCGCGTCTCGCCCAAGGGGATGATCATGCGGCCGCCGGGCTTGAGCTGCTCGAGCAGCGCCGGCGGCGCCTGGTGCGCGGCGGCCGTGACGATGATGCGGTCGAACGGGGCTTGCGGCGGCCAGCCGAGCCAGCCGTCGCCGATGATGGTGGTGACATTGGTGATGCCGAGCCTGGCGAAACGCCGATCGGCCGCCTTCTGTAATTCGCGCCAGCGCTCGACGGTATAGACCCGGCGGCAGAGATGCGACAGCACCGCGGCCTGATAACCGGAGCCGGTGCCGATCTCCAGCACCTTGTGCCGCTCGTCGAGCTCGAGCCGCTCGGTCATGAAGGCGACCACGTAAGGCTGCGAGATGGTCTGACCGCAATCGATCGGCAGCGCGATGTCCTGATAGGCGTGGTCGGCGAACGCCTCGTCGACGAACAGCTCGCGTGGCACGCGCTCGATCGCCCGCAGCACCGCGTTGTCGCGGATGCCGCGCCGCCTGAGCTGCATGATCAGCCCGATCTGGTCTTGGGCGGATGCCATGGCCAACTCCACCCCCTTTCAGGAGGCGGTTGAAGATTATCCGCCAATTCTTGCGCGCTGTCTTAGGCTTCGGGCGCGATCTTGGTCAGCCCGCCCATATAGGGTTTGAGCGCGTCGGGGATGCGGATGCTGCCGTCAGCCTCCTGGTAGTTCTCCAGCACGGCGATCAGCGCGCGCCCCACCGCGACGCCGGAGCCGTTCAGCGTATGCACGAAGCGGGTGTCCTTGGCGCCCTTGGGCTTGTAGCGCGCATTCATGCGGCGGGCCTGGAAGTCGCCGGTGTTCGAGCAGGAGCTGATCTCGCGATAGGTGCCCTGCCCCGGCAGCCACACCTCGATGTCGTAGGTCTTGTTGGCGGCGAAGCCCATGTCGCCGGTCGAGAGCACCACCGTGCGGAACGGAAGCTCGAGCCGCTTCAGCACTTCTTCGGCCGATTTGGTCATGCGCTCATGCTCCGTCGGCCGATTGCTCGGGCGTGGTGATGGAGACGAGCTCGACCTTGCTGAACTGATGCTGGCGGATCATGCCGCGCGTGTCCTTGCCGGCAGCACCGGCCTCGGCGCGAAAGCACGGCGTCCAGGCGGTGACGCGCATGGGCAACTTCGTCTCGTCGATGATCTCCTCGCGCACGAGATTGGTCAGCGGAACTTCGGCGGTGGGGATGAGCCAACGCCAATCGCGATTCCTCGAGGAGTGCCTTATGAATTGCGTTTAATGCAGCCGTTACCTGTTCTGGGCCCGCACCAGCTTCCAACTGTCGGAACAATATTTGAATTCCATTTTTCAGGTCCGTCGCGTTCGTTGCCAGGAACTGATCGTCACGCAAACTTCGGCAATTGTGCCGTTCCGAACATGTGTCCTGGGCGACGAGAAGTGGCGGGTTGATCTCGGTATAGCCGTGCTCGGTGTGTGCAGGTCGAGCATGAACTGGGCGAGCGCGCGTTCGAGACGCGCCAGTGGTCCTTTCAGCACGACGAACCGCGCGCCTGAGAGCTTCGCGGCCGTCTCGAAATCCATCAGGCCGAGCGCTTCGCCCAGCTCGAAATGCTGCTTCGGCTGGAATGAGAATTTCTTCGGCTCTCCCACCTTGCGCAACTCGACATTGGCGCCGGCATCGATGCCGACCGGCACGTCATCGGCGGGCGTGTTGGGAATGGTGGCGAGCAGATCCTGGTATTTCTTCTCGATTTCGCGCTCGTTGGTCTCGCCTTGTTGGATCGCGATCTTGAGGCGCGCGACTTCCTCTTTCAGGGCTTCCGCGCGTGGCCGCATCCTTGGCGGCCATCGCCTGGCCGATCTCCTTGGAGGCGGCGTTGCGGCGCGCCTGCGCCTCCTGCAATTGCTGAATTGTGCCGCGACGTTCCTCGTCCAGGCTGAGAATGCGATTTAACGTCGCCCTGGGATCGTCGAAGCCGCGATTGGTGAGCCCCGTGAGAAAGGCGTCCGGATTGTCGCGGATCCATTTGATGTCGAGCACGGGCTTGGTCCTGGCGGCCTGGCGATTCAGTTGAGCGCCATCGTATACAATGCGGGCCGGGCAAAGCGAAGCGTCCCGCTCCCCCAGACAGGCGGACCAATGCAACTAATGGGCGGGCGCGCTCCCGGTCTTCCGGCGGCGCTCGTCGTGGAGATCGGTTCTGACGCGCGGCAGCGCTTCCGGGTGCCGCTGCTGCACATAGGCGATCATCTTTTCCCGCACCTCGCAGCGCAAATCGAAAGCCTTCGGCGCCGTGCTGGCGCTGACCAGCATGCGGATCTCCATCGCGGTCTCTTTGAGGTCGGTTACCTGCAGCCCGACCACGCGCCTATCCCAAAGCGGCGATTCGCGCACGATGCGTTCCAGCTCTGCCCGCAGATCGTCGACCGGGACGGTGAAGTCGACATAGAGAAAAACCGTGCCGATCAGCGCCGCGCTTTCCCGCGTCCAATTCTGAAACGGCTGCTCGATGAAATAGCTCAGCGGCACGATCATGCGCCGCCAGTCCCACAGGCGAATGACCACGTAGCTCGAGGTGATCTCCTCGACGTTGCCCCACTCGTCATTGATCAGCAGCGCATCGTCGATGCGGATCGGCTGGGTGATGGCGAGCTGCACGCCGGCGATCAGGTTGCGCAGCATCGGCTGTAGCGCGAGACCGACCACCAGGCTCACCGCGCCGGCCGAGGCCAACAGGCTGACGCCATATTGCCGGACGGGGTCGAAGGTCATCAAGGCCGCGGCAAGCGTCAGCACGACGATCAAGATGCGGGCGACGCGCTCGAGGATGCGCGACTGGGTGACGTGCTTGCGCGCCAGCAGATTGTCTTCGGAGTTGAGCTTGAAGCGGCGCAGATAGACCACCATCCACACATGCAACACGGTGGTCAGGATCCAGCCGATCAGCAGCACGAAGCCGACGATCATGATCTGCCGCACGATTTTGTCGTCGGAGAGCGGCGCGAGGGTCAAGGCGATCGAAATCGCGGCCATGACCGCGGCGAGGCGCGTGGGCCCTTTGATCCGCGACACGAGCGAACGGCGGAAGAGATCCTGACCGCTGACCCATCGCTCGATCGTCGCGAAGGTAACGGCGTGCAGCCACAACGCCAACAGGACCGCAACCGCGGCAAGCCCAAGACTGATCGCCCAAGCGGGGAGCCAGGCGATATGAAGATCCAATGATGAAACAGTTTGGCTGACGCCGTCCATGCGTGCTCGCGATGCTGGAAATCGGTGGGAGTATATCTAACCAAATGCGCCAGCAAAGGTTGCAGGTCGCATTGGTCTTGGCGCGCGTCAACGAACGGAAGCGTCTCCGCGCTTGTCGTAGGGTAGCAGGTCCGGCGCATCCGGGGGAACCGGATTGCGTTCGAGATCGGCGATCAGCTGCTCCATTTCGCCGATTTCCCTGACCTGCGCCTCGATGATGCCGTCGGCAAGCTTGCGCACGCGCGGATCGCGGATATGCGCGCGCTCGCTGGTCATGATGGCAATGGAGTGATGCGGGATCATCGCCTTCATGTAGGAAACGTCGTCAACCGTTTGCTGACTGCGCACCAGCCAGAGCGCGCCGGCGAAGGCGAGAAGGCTGCCGACCAAGATCGCAATGTTGGCCTGCTTGTTGCGGTACATGCCCAACATGAAGCCCAGCATGACGATCGCCATCGCCGAACCCATCACCACCGCCATCCAGGCGCGTGTCTGGCTGAACCAGACATGGTCGAGCGCGTAGGTGTTGAGATACATCAGGCCGAACATCACGACCGTCGAGGCCGCGATCATCGCGCCGAAGCGGGCATAGCTCATTAGGGTCTCCTGTGCGGATTGACGCAAAGACCCAACGGGATGGCCCCGCGCACGGTTCCCGTCGCCTCAATCCGAGACGCGCAGGGTAACAACCGCCAGGCGCCCGTCGGTGTGCCAGGGATCGCCGCCGCCGTTCCGTCCCTCAAGCTCGGTGTGGAAGCCGTCCAGCCATTGCACCGACTTCGACGATCCCGGCCTGCTGCAACTCGCCGACCAGGCGGTCGCGCTCGGCATCGACATCCGGCCCAATGTGATGGGTGACCTGTCCCGTGGTGTGGCTGAGGCCCACCTTGGCGTCGAAGGTGGCGGCGCCGAACCAACCGTGCCGGCCTCGATAAAGCCGGTCCCACTGCCAGAAGCGAACATGGTGGCGCTTGCCCGGTCCCCCCGGCATCGGCTGCTCGAAAGCCAGGTCCTGCTTGCGGCCAAACAGAAACAGATTGCTGACCGGCGCATCGTCGTCGGGGCGACGCAGCACGGTGTCCGCGGCGATGCGGGCGCTGCTTTCGAACGTGATCGGGTCGGCGGGAAACCAGCCGGCCGCCCGCATGGCGCGCACCACGTCGGCCTCGTTGCCGACCAGACCGATATTGATCGGATCGCCGGGGTGCCCATCACCCGTCTGCGTGAGCCGCGCGGTCTGGGCGAAAAAGGGATGACGGCGGTAGTGGCGGACCCAGAGACGCGGCACGACGAGATAGGCCAACACCGCCCAAGCCAGCGTGATCAACAGCAGGCTCTTGGTGTCGAGCAGATGCAGCATGATTCAATTCAAGCCGGCTTGCCGGCGGGCTTGGGGGCGGCTTGCGCGGCGGCGCGCTTCTTCTCGACCAGCCTCACCGCAAAGATCGACAGCTCGTAGAGCAGGATGGTGGGCAGCGCGAGCGAGATCTGGCTGATCGGGTCCGGCGGCGTGAGCACCGCGGCGACGACGAACACGCCGAGGATGGCGTGGCGGCGATAGCGCTTCAGTCCGTCGGCGGTGACGATACCGGCGCGCGCGAGCAGCGTCAGCAGCACCGGCAGTTGGAAGCAGATGCCGAAGCCGAGGATCAGCGCCATGATCAGCGAGAGATATTCGCTCACCTTGGCCGTCAGGTGGATCTGCACCTGGGTGTCGCCGGTCTGCTGCATCGACAGGAAGAACTTCATGGCGAGCGGCATGGCCACGAAATAGACCAGCGCGCCGCCGAGCAGGAACAGAATCGGCGTGGCGATGAGATATGGCAAAAACGCCTTGCGCTCGTTGCGATAGAGCCCGGGCGCGACGAACATATAGATCTGCGAGGCGATCACCGGGAAGGCGATGAAGATGGCGCCGAAGATCGCGAGCTTCACCTGAGTGAAGAAGAACTCTTGCGGCGCGGTGTAGATCATCTCGATCGGCATGTCCGAGCCGACCGCGAGCCGATACGGCCAGAGCAGCAGATTGTAGATCGGCCTGGCGAACCAGAAGCAAACGAGGAAGGCGAGCAACACCGCCAGCAGCGACCACATCAGCCGCCGCCTGAGCTCGATCAGATGCTCCATCAGCGGGGCTTTGCTCGCCTCGATGTCGTCGTCAGGCGTCATGTGACGGCTCCGCGGCCTTCTTGCTCCGCTTGGGGCTCGGGCTCTTGGGCTTGGTCGAGGCGGCGCGCTTGCGCGGCGGCTTCGGCTTGGTCTCGGCGACGCTGGGGGGCGCCGACACGGCCGACGCCGGCGGTGTTGGCGCGGCCGGCGTAGAGGGCGATGTCGCACTGTCAGGCGCCGGCGTATCGATCTTCGGCAGCATCACCGGCTGATCGAGCGAGGCCGCCTCGGCGCGCACCGACTTCATAGCCTTCTTCACCTCGGCCACCTCGGTGTCGCGCATGGCCTCGTCGAACTGACGCTGGAAGTCGGCGGCGGCGCGCCTGAGCTTGCCGGCGTAGCGGCCGAACGTGCCCAGCAGCGCGGGCAGCTCCTTGGGCCCGACCACGACGATCGCGACCACGATGATGACGAGAAGCTCCGACCAACCGATGTCGAACATGTGTGCCGCTTCGGGGCGAGGATAGCGGGCCGGCTACTGCCAGCCGCGCGGGGCGTGTGTGTGTGGCTGCCGCTAGCCCGATTTCCGGCTGCGCGGCGCCTTCGACGCGGTCTTGGTGCTCGTCCGCGCAGGCTTCTCGACCTTGTGCTCGATGACCTTTGTCGGCTCCGGCTTGGCCGGCTGCTCCGGCTCCTCGCCGCTATCGGCCATCTCCTTCTTGAAGCTCTTGATGCCCTTGGCGAGATCGCCCATCAGCCCCGAGATCTTGCCCGCGCCGAACAGAAGCACGAACACCAAGAGGACCAGAAGCCAGTGCCACCCGCTGCCTAAACCCATGAAATTTCTCCAATGTCCCCAGCGAGCCTATCGCGGCGCACTATTGCAGCAAAGGGCGTCCGGTCGCAAGCCACGCTTGGCGTCAAACGGCGGACCGTTCGCCATTATCGGCCGCGAAAATCAGCACCGCGCCGGTATCGATGCCGACGCCGATCTCGGTTCCCTGCGGCGGCACGTCGCTCTCCCGTATCCTGGCCAAGATCGGCGCATCGAGCCCTTGCACGGCAAGCTCGACCAAGGCCACATCGCCCAGAAAGCGGGTGTCGAGCACGCGGGCCGGCGTACCCTGCCCGGCGGCCAGCAGCCGCACGCCGCCTTGCCGCACGCAGACGATGACGGCGGTGCCATCGGCAAGCCCGTTGGCGGCGAAGCGGCCGATCGGGGTTAACGCGCTGCCGCCTTCGATGCGCGATTTGATCTCGTTCAAATCGGAGAAGGTGCGGGCTGCCAGGATGTCCTTGGGCGCGCGGTAGAGATCGAGCGCCTTGCCGGCCTGCACCACGCGGCCCTTGCGCAACAGCACCACGCGGTCGCCCATGCGCATCGCTTCCTCGGCGTCATGGGTGACGACGATCGAGGTGGCGCGGGTCTCGTGCAGGATGGCGAGCGTCTCCTCGCGCATCTTCTCGCGCAGGCGCGGATCGAGGCCGGAGAACGGCTCGTCCATCAGCAGCACGCTCGGCCGCGGGGCGATGGCGCGGGCCAGCGCCACGCGTTGCTGCTCGCCGCCGGAGAGGATATGCGGGTATTCGCCGGCATAGTGGCTCAAGCCCACGCGCTCCAGCGCGGCGAAGGCCTCGGCCTTGGCTTGGCTTCGCGTCAGCGACTTCAAGCCGAAGGCGACATTGTCGAGAATGGTGAGATGCGGGAACAGCGCGAAGTCCTGGAACATCAGGCCGATGCCGCGCTTCTCCGGCGGCACGAAGCGGTTGGGTCCCGCCACCTCTTGACCATCGACCAGCACGCGGCCCGCGGACGGGCGCTCGACGCCGGCGGCGATCCTGAGCAGGGTCGACTTGCCGCAGCCCGAGGGCCCCAACAGGCAGAGGATCTCCGACGGCGCGATGTCGAGGCTGACTTGGTCGAGCGCGAGGACGTCGCCATAGCGGCGCGAGACAGTGTCGAAGGCAAGACTCGCGGCAAAGGTGACGGCGGCCTTGCCGCGCGCTCCCCCGCGATGGCCGCTCCGGGTGGTGGCGGCGCCGCGCGCTTTGAGGAACTCGAGCATCGCAGAGGTCTAAGCACTCCGCACTGCGACCGCAACCTCCAGAACGATCAGGTGGGATCGTCCCGCCCCTCGTCGTCCTCGCCCTCGCCGAGCGGCTCGTCGCCGAGGAAATCGTCCTCCAGCGGCTCCTCGTCGTCGCGCAGATGCGGCGCATCGTCGGGGTTCGGCATGGTGAAGCCCGGCGGCAGGTTGGAATCGAGCAGGCCCGCGCCTTTCAGCTCGTTCAGGCCAGGCAAGTCCTGGATCGAGTCGAAGCCGAAATGCTCGAGGAACTCGGCGGTCGTGCCGTAGGTCACGGGGCGCCCTGGCGCGCGGCGTCGGCCGCGCAACTTGATCCAGCCCGTCTCCAGCAGCACGTCAATGGTGCCCTTCGAGGTGCTCACCCCCCTGATCTCTTCGATCTCGGCGCGGGTGACCGGCTGGTGATAGGCGATGATGGCGAGCGTCTCCAACGCCGCGCGCGACAGGCGGCGCTGCTCGACCGCCTGTTTCTCCAGCAGGAAAGACAAATCGTCGGCGGTGCGGAACGCCCATTTGCCGGCGACCTTGACCAGATTGACGCCGCGGCCGGCATAGGAGCCTTGCAGCTCCTCCAGGAGCGCGCGCACGTCCTCGCCCTCGACGAAATGCCGGGCGATTGCCGTCTCGGCGAGCGGCTCGGCGGCGGCGAATAGCAGCGCCTCGACGATGCGCAATTTCTCGCGCCGGTCGGTCGATTGCAGCCTGATCACATTGGAGGGGAGCGGCAAAGGCAGGCGCGACTTCTCGCGCTCCGTCTCATCTTCCGGCATGTCTTCCGGCATCGCCTCTACCCTACTCAATTGCTTCGCTGTCATCCTTGGGCCCCGTTGTTGTTGTTTGGCTATCAGACTCGTCCTCATGCGGCACGCTCGCGGCGGCGGACAAAAAGCGGTGCGAAGGATTTTGCCTGGCGGATTTCCAGCGCGCCCTCGCGCGTCATCTCCAAGGTCGCGGTAAAGCTCGACGCTAGCGCCGTCTTGCGCATTTCTGGCTCGACCAGGAACTCGGCGATCAACTGATCGAGCGGCGCCCAATCGACATTCATGCCGAGCAGCCGCTGCAGCTCCTCGCGTGCCTCATTCAGCGACCAGACCGTGCGCGGCTTGAGCTGCAGACTGAGGACAGCCGTGCGCTGACGCTGTTGCGAATAGGCCTTGAGCAGATCGTAGACATTGGCGTCGTAGACGCTCTGCCGCGTGATGCGGATCGGCTCGGGCTCGCCGCGGGCGAACACGTCGCGGCCGAGCCGCTTGCGCGTCATCAGCTGGGCCGAAACCTCGCGCATGGCATGCAGGCGCTTCAGCCGGAAGGCGAGCAGCGCGGCAAGCTCGGCGCCGGTCGGTTCGCCCTCCTCGGACGGCTCGGCCGGCAGCAGCAGCTTCGATTTGAGGAACGCGAGCCACGCCGCCATCACCAGATAGTCGGCGGCGATCTCCAGCCTGAGCCGGCGCGCCTCGGAGATGAAATCGAGATATTGCTGGGCGAGCGCCAGCACCGAGATCTTGGCGAGATCGACCTTTTGCGTGCGGGCGAGCGCGAGCAGCAAGTCGAGCGGTCCCTCGAAGCCCTCGACATCGACCACGAGCTGGTCACCCGGATCGGCGTCGAGCAGCGCGCCGGCTTCCTCCCAATCGGAGATTTCACCCTGTCCTTGCGGCTCGTCTTCGGTCATCGGCGTCTCGGTCTGGTTCATGCCTGCACCGTCGGGTCGGCTCCCACGGCGGCGACTTGGGTGCCGGCGGCGTCAGTGACCAGGGCCATTGCCTCGGCAACATCAAAGGCCTGCGGCTGGCGCAGCAAGCTTCTTGCGTGGGCGAAGCGTTCGGCAGCCATCCCTTCGAGCGGCGGCACGGCGCTCGCGACATCCGCCATCTCGTCAAGGTCGCCGCCGCAGTGCAGCGCCACGTCACAGCCCGCCTCGATTACGCCGCGCGCGCGCTCGGCAAAGGGGCCGCCAAGGGCCTTCATCCCCAGATCGTCGCTCATCACCAAGCCGGTCAATCCGATCCGTTTTCGAATCACTTCCCCCATTATAACGGGCGAGGTGCTTGCCGGTCGCCGGTCGTCGTAGACCGGCAGCAGCACATGGGCGGTCATGGCCAGCGGCGCATGGCGCAACGCCCGGAACGGCCGGAAATCGATCGCATCGAGATCGGCCTCGGAGACGTCAATGCGGGGCAGCGCAAGATGACTATCGGCCTTGGCGCGCCCGTGACCCGGCACGTGCTTGATCACCGGCAGCACCCCGCCGGCGAGGCAACCGTCCATCACGGCGCGGCCCAGCTCGATCACTACCTCGGGATCGGTGGAGAAGGCGCGGTCGCCGATGATCTCATGCGCGCCCGGCTCCGGCACGTCGAGCACGGGCGTGCAGTCGACATTGATGTCGAGCGCGTACAGTTCTTGCGCGATGAGCCTGGCCCCGGCGAAGGCGGCCCGTTTGCCGAGCTCGGGATCGATCTCGTAGAGACGCCCATAACAGCGCGCCGGCGGCATGGCGCGCCAATGCGGCGGCCGCAGTCGCTGCACGCGCCCTCCCTCCTGGTCCACCAGCACCAGCACCTCATCGCTCTCGACCGCGTCCTTGAAGGCGGCGATCAGCGCCCTGATCTGCTCCGGCGTCTGACAATTGCGCGCGAACAGAATGAGCCCGCAGGGGCGCGCGGCGGCGAACAACCGCCGCTCGGCATCGCCGAGGCTGAGGCCCGCGCATCCAGAGATGAAGGCTTTGAAGTCCACGACGCGGGTTAACGTGCGCCGCGGCTCACGGTCAAGGCCGCAAAGCGCAAGCCCTCTATTGCGTCATCACCAGGCAATCCGGCAGGCCTTGCGACTTCAGCTGACCGCAGAGCTTGGTGGCGGCGGTCTTGTCGGCGATCGGGCCGATGCGCAGCCGGTACCAGGTCCCTTTGTTACCGAGATCCGCCTTCTGCACCATTGGCCGGTAATTGGCGAGCAGCGTCGGATATTTCTGCTGCATGTCGGCGAAGCTCGCGAGCGCGTCGGTCTGATTTTTCTTCGATCCGACCTGCACGACATATTTGGTCGGGCCGGCGGCGGCCGCCGGGGTCGCGGCAGCGGTCTGTACGGCCGGCTTGGCGGCGGGTTTCGGCTTGGGCGCGGGAGTCGGCGGCGCCTGCAAGGAGGCAACCTCTTGCGGCTCTTCGGCCGCGGGCGGCGCCGCAGAGGCGAGTTGCGCGTCGGGGGCAGCCGCATTCGGGGCCGCGGCCTCGGCGGGAGGCTCGGCCATCGTGCCGTCGGGACGGACCACCATGGTTTTCACTTTGCGTGGGCCGCCATCGGGCATGGAATCGTCGGCGGAGGCCACGGCGACCGGCTCGGCGCCGCCGACGGCTTGCGTCGTCGGCGTGGCGAGATCGGTGGTCGCGACGGAGGCGGGCATGCCGGCGGACTCGGGCGAAGGCGGCAGCGCCGGCACCGCGACATTCTCCTGCCGCGGCACGAGACGCTCGGACTCAGGCTCGTCGCCATTCTGGAGCCGGTCGTAGATCAGCTTGTTTTTGTGGGGAAAATCCTTGCCGCCCGGATCGTCGGGAAGCTCTTTCACCGGCCGGCTGTCGGCCGTGACCAAGGGCGGCTGCTCGCTGCCAAGCCCGCCGCCGCTCTGTTTATAGGCGAACGCCAGGGCCCCACCGAGAGCGATAGCGCCGAGCAGCGCGCTGCCGACCATGAAGGCACTGCGACCTTTGAACGTCATGCCCGACTTGGCGCGAGCGCCTGGCGCGGGAATTGCCTGACCTTCGTCGAGGAAATCGGCATCTAGCCGCTCGCCCTCGTAGAAATCCTGCGCGGGGCGGCGGCTCGGCTCGGTCGAGCCCAGCGAAATCTGCGGCGGTTGATCGTAGATGGCGTCGAAGGCTTGCAGCTGGCGCCGCGGGTCGCTTTGCGGCACCTGGCCGTAATCCTGCGACGGCTCGCTGTGGAAGGAATCGAAGCCTTGATCGGTTTGAGCGTCATGACCGTAGTCCGTGGCCGGCTCCTGCTGAGCGAAGCCATGGGCGCTGGGAAAGCTCGTGTCGGGGAAGCTGGCGTCGAAGCCCTGCAACTCCGGGAAGCTGGCATCGGCAAAATTCGCCTTGGCGAAATTCTGATTGCCGAAATTCTGATCGGTAAAATTCTGGTCGAAGTTGAACTCGGGGAAGCTCGCATCCCCCGATCCCGGCTCAGGATAGCTCGCATCGGCATAGTTCTGATTGCCGAAGTTCTGGCCCGGATAGCCTTGCGCGCCGTTATAGCTCGCCGCCGGATAGCCCTGCGCGCCGGCATGCTCGGCGCTCTGGAAGCTCTGCGGACGCACCGGCTGATTGGCGGTTTGATAGCCCGAGCTGGCATAATCAGGCTGCTGACTGGGCATCGCCGGCTGAAAATTCTGATAGGACGGCGCGGCTTGCGGCTGGGCGTTCTGATAGCTCGGCGCGGCGCCCGGATAAGGGCTCTGATAGCTCGGCGCGGCGCTCGGATGCTGGCTCGGATAGCTGAGCGGCGATGGTGCTTGGGGGCTCGGATAGCTTAGCCCTGAGGCGGTTTGCTGGCTTTGCTGGGTGGGTGCGGGACCCGGATCATAGGGCGTGTAAGCGGGTTGGGGTTGAGGGGCTTGCGGACGAAGCTCCGGCCCGCGCGTTACCGGCGTATAGCTCGGCATTTGTGCAAAGACTGGGCTGCCGCCTCCGAAAATCGGGCGCTGCCCACCGGCCGGCTGCCCCGGCCTCCCCGGTCCTTGAGCCATCAAGCTTACCTCGCTCTGCTGAGTATTGAGCGCGTTGTTGCCCCATGTCTGGAGGCTCGGCGCATTACCCACGCTGTTGGAATTCGATCGCGACGCAGTTTGGGGGTCGGACTGACTGAAGAAGTGCTGAGCAGCATCGAGCGGATGGCCAGAGACTTCATTTCCACGTGCGGACCGGCCTGAGCCGGGTCCTCCCCCGTCATCTTGTGCAGACATGACACTTCCCTCGAACCATCCCCCCTGCCCCGGATTGGCTCAGTGCAACTCGTGCATGGCGTGAACGCCGAGGATCCCCAAACCCGACGCCAGGACGCGCTTCGTCGCGGCCACCAACGCCACACGAGCACGCGTTAACTCTCGGTCACTCTCGTAAATAAATCGTAATTGTGGCAAGTCTTTGCCTCGGTTCCACAGCCCGTGAAAGTCGCCAGCAAGATCATAGAGATAGAAACCAATGCGATGCGGCTCGTGGGCGATCGCGGCGGCTTCGACCACGCGGGGGAACTGGGCGATGCGGCGAATGAGGTTAATCTCAGCCTCGTCGGTTAGCCGGTCTAGGTCGCTTACAGCCAAAGCGCCCTCCTCAAGATTGAGATCCGGGTAGGTTTCCCGAACGTTACGCAGTACGGAACTCGCCCGTGCATGGGCGTACTGAACGTAGAACACCGGGTTGTCCCGCGTCTGCTCGGTGACCTTGGCGAAGTCGAAATCGAGCGGCGCGTCGTTCTTCCGGTAGATCATCATGAAACGAACCGGGCCCGCGCCCACCTCGTCCACGACGTCCCTGAGGGTGACAAACGTCCCGGCACGCTTGGACATCTTGACAGGCTCGCCGGCTCGAAACAAGCGCACGAGCTGACAAATCTTGATGTCGAGCGTGGCCTCGCCGCCGGAGAGCGCGGCGACCGCCGCCTTCATGCGGCGGACATGGCCGCTGTGATCGGCGCCAAACACATCGATCATCGTCTTGAAGCCGCGTCTGAACTTGTCGCGGTGATAGGCGATGTCTCCGGCGAAATAGGCGTAGCTGCCATCGGACTTGACCAGCGGCCGGTCGATGTCGTCGCCGAAATCGGTGGAGCGGAACAGCAACTGTTCGCGGTCCTCCCAATCCTCGTCCACCTTGCCCTTGGGCGGCGGCAGCCGGCCTTGATAGATCAGCCCCTTGGCCTTGAGGTCGTTGATGGTCTCGGCGACCTCGTCACGCGGGCCTTCGCTGAGCGAGCGCTCGGAGAAAAACACGTCGTGGCGGATGCCGAGCTGCGCCAAATCGTCTTGAATCATCACCAGCATCGCTTGCAACGCGGTGGCCCGGACGATGGGCAGCCATTGCGCCTCCTCCATGGCGAGCAGTTCGTTGCCGTGCTGATCGGCGAGCTTTTGCCCGACCGGCTTCAGATAGTCGCCGGGATAGAGTCCTTCGGGGATCGCGCCGATGTCCTCGCCGAGCGCCTCGCGATAGCGCAAGAAGGCAGAGCGCGCCAGCGCATCGACCTGGGCGCCCGCATCGTTGACGTAATATTCGCGGGTGACGGCATAACCGGCGAAGGCGAGCAGGTTGGCGAGCGCATCGCCGAACACCGCGCCACGGCAGTGGCCGACATGCATCGGCCCGGTCGGATTGGCTGACACATATTCCACGTTCACCGCTTCACCCTTGCCGATCGCGCTTCGTCCGTAGGACGCGCCCTGCTCCAGCACCATGCGCAGCACACTCGGCCAGAAGGCAGAGCTCAATGTCAGATTGATGAAGCCGGGTCCCGCGATCTCGACTTTCTCGATATGCGGGTCGGAGGCGAATAGCGGCACGATGCGCTCGGCAAGCGCGCGCGGAGGCTGGCCGGCGTCCTTGGCGAGCACCATTGCGGCATTGGTGGCGAGATCGCCGTGGGAGAAATCCTTTGGCGGCTCAAGCGTGATGCCGTCGACGCTCGCTTCGTGCGGCACCACGCCGTCATGCTTGAGCTGCTGGACGGCGGCGAGAACCCGCCCGTGAAAGCCTGCAAAAACGTCCATGAAAACTCCGCTGGGGCTTGGCGGGGCGACTAACGCAAATCGGGGGTGGCGTCAAACAAGCGGCGATGCTCGGCCAGCGCATAGCGGTCGGTCATGCCGGCGATGAAGTCGGAGATATGGCGCGCATGGGCCGGGGTGCCGCGTGGCGGCGCCTGCTCGCGCCACTCCGGCGGCAGCGCCGCGGGGTCGTCGCTGTAGCGCTCGAACAGGTCGCGGACCACGCTCGCGGCATCCTGCATGATGCTGGCAATGCGGGGATGGCGGTAGACTTTGCTCGCGAGGAAGGCACGGAGCCGGTCGAGCTCGGCCTGCATCGTCTGCGAGAAGGCGACCGTGGCGGCGGGGGCACGGCGCACGTCGCTGGCGCTTCGCGGTGCAAGCTCGGCGAGACGCCGCTCGCACTCGGCAATCGCGTCCTCGATCATCCAGGTGATGAGGCGGCGGATGGCTTCATAGAGGAGCCGCGTGCCGTCGATGCCGGGATAAGTGTCGCGCACTTGCCCGAGCGCGCGGGCGGCGATCGGCACGTCGGCAAGCTCGGCGAAAGTGAACAGCCCGGCGCGGAAACCGTCATCGAGGTCGTGATTGTTATAGGCGATGTCGTCGGCGAGGGCCGCGGCCTGCGCCTCGAGCGAGGCGAAGGTGGCGAGCTCGAGATCCTGTCTCGCGCAATAAGCCAAGATCGAGTCCGGCACGGGCGCTTCCTTGTGCCGTGCCGCGTTGGGCCCGGTCAGCGGACCGTTATGCTTGACCAGACCCTCGAGCGTCTCCCAGGTGAGGTTGAGCCCGTCGAAACGCGCATATTTCTTTTCCAGCTCGGTGACGACGCGGAGCGACTGCGCATTGTGGTCGAAACCGCCGGCTTGCGACATGGCGGCGTCGAGCGCCCGCTCGCCGGCATGGCCGAACGGCGGATGGCCGAGATCGTGAGCCAGCGCCAGGCCCTCGGTCAGATCTTCATCCAGGCGAAGCGTCCGGGCGAGCGCGCGGGCGATCTGGGCGACCTCGAGGCTGTGGGTCAGCCGCGAGCGGTAATGGTCGCCTTCGTGATAGATGAACACCTGGGTCTTGTAGTTCAGCCGGCGAAAGGCGGTCGTGTGCAGGATGCGGTCGCGATCGCGCGCATAAGGGGTGCGCGTTTGCGACGGCGGCTCGTCGATCAGCCGCCCCCGGCTGGTGCGCGGCTCGACCGCATAGGGCGCAAGCACGGGCATGGAGCCGCTTTCGCCGGCTTTGGCAGGGGAACTCGCCCCGGTCTTGCGTCCGTCCTCGATTGACAAGCGGCGCCGCCATCCTATGTTCCAGGCAGGAGTTGGCTACACCCAGAATGACCGAAGCGTCCACCATCACCATCAGCCCGCGCGCCGTGCGCCGGATCAACGAGCTGGTCAAGGCCGAGCCCGCGCCGACGCTGTTTCGCGTCAGCGTCGAGGGCGGCGGCTGCTCGGGGTTTCAATACCGCTTCGACCTGGTGACGCAGACGTCGCCCGACGATGTGCTGGTCGAGCGCGACGGCGCCCGCGTGGTGGTCGATCCCGTATCGCTCGGCTTCGTGGCCGGCGCGGAGCTCGATTTCGTCGACGATCTGATCGGCGCGCAGTTCAAACTCAATAACCCCAACGTCACCGCCTCTTGCGGCTGCGGCACCAGCTTCTCGGTCTGACCTTTCCCTTTTCACGTCATCGCCGGGCTTGTCCCGGCCATCCACGTCTTTCATGTCTCGGCTAGAAGAAATTCGTGGATGCCCGGCGCAAGGCCGGGCATGACGGAGGCGCTAGGTTGAGGTAGTGCTCCGAACCCCATGAAAATCGCCACCTGGAACATCAACGGCATCAAGGCCCGCATCGAGGCGGCCACCACCTGGCTCAAATCGGCCTCGCCCGACATCGCCTGCCTGCAAGAGATCAAATGCGTCGACGAGGCCTTCCCCAGCTTCGAATTCGAGGCGATGGGCTACAACGTGGCGGTGCATGGACAGAAGGGCTTCAACGGCGTGGCGCTGCTCTCCAAGCTGCCGTTCGACGAAGTCACCCCGCGGCTCGCCGGCGACCCCGACGATGTGCAGGCGCGCTATCTCGAAGCCGTGGTCTCGGTGCCGTCCGGCGCGCTTCGGCTGATCAACATCTATCTGCCGAACGGCAACGGCGACCCCGAGAAATACGTCTACAAGCTCGCCTGGATGACGCGGCTGAAGGAGCGCATCAAGACGCTACTGCTCAACGAGGAGACCATGGTCATCGCCGGCGACTTCAATGTCATCCCCGCGCCCGAGGACGTCTACAACCCGAGCGCCTGGATGAACGACGCGCTGTTCCGGCCCGAGACGCGCGCGCATTTTCATTCGCTGATCAATCTCGGCCTGACCGATGCGTTCCGCGCCTGCCACGACGAGCCGCACCGCTACACGTTCTGGGACTATCAGGCCGGCGCCTTCCAGAAGAACCAGGGCTTGCGCATCGACCATCTGCTGCTGTCGCCGCAGGCGGCCGATCGCTTGCAAAGTTGCGAGATCGATGCCTCCCCGCGCAGCTGGGAGAAGCCGTCGGATCACGTGCCGATCGTTATCGAGCTTGCTGTCTAGGGTTTGGTGCTGGTCGCGCCGAAGCCGACGGAGAGGCCGATCGGGGCCGGCGCCGGCGCGCCGGGCTTGCTCAACGGCACCGTATCGGCCGCGGCCGAGGCCGTGGGAGAGACCGCCTTGGCGGTTGCGCCCGAGCCCGGCACGACCATCACTTCGGTCGGCTTGGCCTTGGCGGTCGGCACCAGGGTCGCGGCCTGCACGCCGCCCAATTCGGGCAGCATCGCCTCGGCGTCCTTGCGGGTCGCGGCGTCGGACTTGCCGAGCGCCTCGCGATAGAGGTCGCCGATCCATTGCGGCTCCTTACCGCTCGCGACCGCGTTCTGGTGGGCGAGGATGATCAGGGCAAGCCCCCTCGCCTGGCGCTGGCGCACATCCTGACCGCGCCACAGAATCTCGCCGAGGGTGGCTTGCGCGGCCACGTGCTGCTTCTTGGCCGCGCTGGCAAGCCAGTTGACGGCAAGACCCACATTCTTGTCGATGCCGGCACCGTTCATATAGAGCCGCGCCAGGCGGTACTGCGCCTCGGCATTGCCGAAATAGCTCGCGGCGTGACGGAACAGGTCGACGGCGTAATCCGGATTCGGCGCGAGCTGGATGGCGGGAATCCCGTCGGCGTAATATTGGCCGAGCGCGACGAAGGCCTCCGCCGCGTATTTCGCGATCGGGCTCGACGGGCTGATATCGGCCTGCTGATCGGCGATCTGCTGGAAGTAGCCGAAAGCCTTGCCGTCGTCTTTCGCCACGCTGTCGCGTCCGGTGGCGTAAATACGCGCGAGTTTGAGCTGGGCGCCAAGCACGCCGCGCTTCGCCGCATATTCGAGCGCCGGCAGCGACGCCGCGGTCTGACCCGCCTTGAGCGAATTGGCTCCTTGCCGATAGGCCTCGGTCGCCGAGGTAAACGGCGGAGGCTCGTCGCCGCCCGCCTTGACCGGGCCAAGCCCCAGCACGAGCAGAGCGCCGAACGCTCCAAGCGCCAGCCTGTTACACATCAGCATAGCACGCCACTTCCACGCCGCCGCCGGGATGGGTCACCGCACCTGTGCGGGCCGGCCCAACCTCGTTGGCATATTTCCACAGATACCCACTCTTGAACGAATGCGGGCGCGCCTTCCACGCCTTCGCCCGCCGCTTCAGCTCGGCGTCGTCAAGCTCGACGTCGAGCGTGCCCTTCTCGGCGTCGATGACGATCATGTCGCCATCGCGCAGCAGGCCGATCGGTCCGCCAACCGCTGCCTCAGGCCCGACATGGCCCACGCAGAAACCGCGCGTAGCCCCGGAGAAGCGGCCATCGGTAATCAGCGCCACCTTGTCGCCCATGCCCTGGCCGTAAAGCGCGGCGGTGGTCGACAGCATCTCGCGCATGCCGGGGCCGCCTTTGGGGCCCTCGTAGCGAATGACGAACACGTCGCCTTCCTTGTAGCGCTTGGCGCTCACGGCGGCGAAGGCGTCTTCCTCGCAATCGAAGCAGCGGGCGGGCCCGCGGAATTTCACGCCATGCATGCCGGCGACCTTGACGATGGCGCCGTCGGGCGCGAGCGAGCCCTTCAGGCCGACCACGCCCCCGGTAGGCGACAGCGGCTTGTCGGCCGAACGCACCACGTCTTGATCGGGGTTCCATTTCACCTTGGCGAGATTGTCCTTCATGCTCCGTCCAGTGACGGTCATGCACTCGCCGTGAAGATAGCCATGGTCGAGAAGGGTCTTGAGCACGAGCGGCACCCCGCCAGCTTCGAACAAGTCCTTGGCGACATAGCGGCCGGACGGTTTCAAATCCGCGATATAAGGTGTCCGTTTCAAGACTTCGGCGACGGCGAACAGGTCGAAATCGATGCCGCATTCATGGGCGATGGCCGGCAGATGCAGCGCCGCGTTGGTCGAGCCGCCGGTGGCCGCGACGACGGCCGCGGCATTCTCCAGCGACTTCCTGGTGACGATGTCGCGCGGGCGGATATTGCGAGCCAGCAGGTCCATGACCTTCTCGCCGGCCGCCATGCAGAAGCGGTCCCTGATCTCGTAGGGCGCGGGCGCGCCAGCCGAATAAGGCAGCGCCAGGCCGATGGCCTCCGACACGCAAGCCATGGTGTTGGCGGTGAATTGAGCGCCGCAGGCCCCGGCCGAAGGACACGCCACCTGCTCGAGCTCGTCGAGATCCTCGCTCGACATCTTGCCGACCGAAATCTGGCCGACCGCCTCGAACAGATCCTGCACCGTGACCGGCCGGCCCTTGAACGAGCCCGGCAGGATCGAGCCGCCATAGATGAAGATCGACGGCACGTTGAGACGGCACATCGCCATCATCATGCCGGGCAGCGACTTGTCGCAGCCGGCCAAGCCGATCAGCGCGTCGTAGCAATGACCGCGCATGGTGAGCTCGACGCTATCGGCGATGACCTCGCGCGAGGGCAGCGAGGATTTCATCCCCTGGTGCCCCATGGCGATGCCGTCGGTGACGGTGATGGTGCAGAATTCGCGCGGCGTGCCGTTAGCGGCGACGACGCCCTCCTTCACCGCTTGCGCTTGGCGCATCAGCGAGATGTTGCAGGGCGCGGCCTCGTTCCAGCAGGTCGCCACCCCAACGAAGGGCTGGTGGATCTGCTCGCGCGACAGACCCATCGCGTAATAATAGGAGCGATGCGGGGCGCGGGTCGGCCCCTCGGTCACATGCCGGCTTGGCAAGCGTGATTTATCGAACGTCTTCGCGTCCATCTGCTAACGCCCGGATGAGGTGCGAGGGGAATATGTGGCTTACGCCACCGCTCCCCAATGGCCCGGCCGGTACTTTTCTCCTGGCTCGTCCCCCGAGGTGAGCCTGGGAAGTATTGCGGCCGACGCGCCTCCTGCAAAAACCCGATGTGTCAAAGTTTTATGGCGCAAACGAGGCACAAATGTCGCATATTGTTGCAATTTAGCTACAGTTGCGAAGATTTTAGGTGAAGTTCGGCGAGACCGGGCGCTGGTGTGATCAGGGGGCCTCTTCGGTCTTGGGTCGGCGGCGCAGCCGCTGCCTGACGGCCGTGACCCACGCGGCTGGAGAGCGAAGCTGGTAGGCGAAGCGCTCGATCCCCTGCTCCAGGTCGATGTCTCGCAGGCGAAAAAAGACGCGGTAACAAAGCGCGACGATCAGGATGGTCAGGACGGCCGCGAAAATGACATCCGTGAAAAAGTGACGTCCGAACGCCACCCGCATCCCACTCAGCCCCGCGGCAAAGACCGTGGCGGTCGCTAACGCGACGGGTCTGGCTGGCGCAGGGAGGACGCTTGCAGGCGCGAGCAGCCAAAATGCTTGCGAGGCGTCGCCTGAGACGAACGAGCAATTGCGCGGACAGTCCCCGCCGGGCCGCCA
This sequence comes from uncultured Alphaproteobacteria bacterium, assembly GCA_963798815.1. Lineage (GTDB taxonomy): Bacteria > Pseudomonadota > Alphaproteobacteria > Rhizobiales > Methyloligellaceae > Methyloceanibacter. Next base: position 113,710 of record CAWCUW010000002.1, on the reverse strand, counting down.
CCAGGGCTGAAAGTGCTGCGGGCCACCGAACTGCTCCACAAATACCGGGCGTGGCCGTGACCAGACGGGCTTGAGAATGCCGTTGGTGACGAGACCAGGGCCGATGGCGAAGGAACAGATGAGATAAAGCGCGATCGAAGGCCGTAGCAACATTCGCGCGCTTGGAAATAGCAGCTTGGCGATCAGCGCGCCGGCGGGGAGGAGCACGAGCAGCCAGGTGATCCAGTCGCCAATTTTGCGAAGCAGATTCGGCAGCCACTTCAAGGCGAAGGGAAATCGCTCACGTACGGGATCCCAAAACCATCCGGCGATCTGAAGGTCCCACTGCGGAAAGACCGCGAATAGGATGCCGACAACGATGCCAACAGCCGCCGCCGCAAGAACCCAGGCACGTCCCATCGGGAAACCCTCGCACCGAACACCTACTCCTCCGGCAGGCCAGACAGCAATGGCGGTCTCGCTGCCCTCTCGTGGGCAGAGAAACGCGGCGCCCGACTAAAGCGCGGCTTCGAGGCGCCTCAGCGCCTGCTCGAGCTTGGCGGCGACGGCTTCCGCCTCGGTCTTGCGCTCGCGCTGCTCCTCGACCACGTGCTCCGGCGCCCGCGACACGAATTTCTCATTGGCGAGCTTGGCGTCGAGCTGCCTGATCTCCGAGCCGACCTTGTCGATCTCGCGCTTCAGCCGCTGCTGCTCCGCGTCGACGTCGATGATGCCGGCAAGCGGTAACGCCAGCACCGCCTCGTCGAGCACGATCTGCACCGCGCCAGGCGGGGCTGCGCCGAATTCGATCGTCTCCAGCCGCGCCAGTCGCAATAGCGTTTCCTCGTGTCGGGCGACACGCGCGCGGGTTTCGTCGCTTGCGCCCGAAACGACGAGCGGTACCTTGGCGCCGGCCGGCACATTCATCTCCGCGCGCACCGAGCGCACCTCCGAGATGAAGCGGATCAGCCAACCGATCTCGGCGTCGGCCTGCGCATTCTCCAGGCCGCGATGCTCGGGCCAGGGCGCGAGCATCAACAGGCTCGCGCGGCCCGCCTCCGGCGCGCGCTTGACCCACAGCTCCTCGGTGACGAAGGGCATGAAGGGATGCAGCAACTTGAGCGCTTGGTCGAGCACATAAGCGGTCATGGCGCGGGTCTCGGCGGCAGCGTCCGCATCGGCGCCGGCAAGGATCGGCTTGATCAGCTCGAGATACCAATCGCAATAGACATGCCAGATGAAATGGTAGATGGCGCCGGCCGCCTCGTTGAAGCGGAACCCTTGCAGCGCCTCGGTGACGGCGGCGAGCGTCCGCTCGCTCTCACCGGCGATCCAGCGATTGAGCGTGACCTTGGCCGTGGCGGGATCGAAGTCGGGCCGCGGCACGCAATTGTTGATCTCGGCGAAGCGCGCGGCGTTCCACAGCTTGGTCGCGAAATTGCGATAGCCCTCGACGCGCGAGGAGCTGAGCTTGATGTCGCGCCCTTGCGCCGCCATGGCCGCCAGGGTGAAGCGCAAGGCGTCGGCGCCGTAATTGTTGATGAGGTCGAGGGGATCGATCACGTTCCCCTTCGACTTCGACATTTTCTGGCCCTTCTCGTCGCGGACCAGCGCGTGGATATAGACGTCGCGGAACGGCGCCTGGTCCATCACATGCAGGCCCATCATCATCATGCGCGCGACCCAGAAGAAGATGATGTCGAAGCCGGTGACGAGCACGTCGGTCGGGTAGTAGCGGGCAAGCTCGGGCGTATGATCGGGCCAGCCCAGGGTGGAGAACGGCCACAGCGCGGAGGAGAACCAGGTGTCGAGCACGTCCTCGTCGCGCTCGAGCGTGACCGCCTTGCCGTAATGCTCCTTGGCCTGTGCCACCGCGCCGGCTTCATCCTCGGCGACGAAGATCTTGCCGTCAGGCCCGTACCAGGCGGGAATCTGGTGCCCCCACCAGAGCTGGCGCGAGATGCACCACGGCTGGATGTTCTCCATCCAGTGGAAGTAGGTGGTCTCCCAATTCTTCGGCACGAAGGTGGTCTGCCCACGCCGCACCGCGTCGATCGCCGGCTTGGCCAAGGTGGCGGCGTCGACATACCACTGGTCGGTGAGGCGCGGCTCGATCACGGCGTTGGAGCGGTCGCCATGCGGCACGGTGTGGAGATGCGGCTCGATCTTCTCCATCAGGCCATCGGCCTCGAGCCTTGCGGCGATCAGCTTGCGCGCGGCGAAGCGGAACACGCCGTTGAATTCGAGGATCATTGCCTTGAGTTGCGGACTGGGCTCGATGCCTGCGGTGAAATCGGGATTGGGATCGAGCAGCAGCTTCCCTTCCGGGCTCAGCACATTGATCATCGGCAGCCCGTGCCGTCGGCCCACCTCGAAGTCGTTGAAGTCGTGCGCGGGCGTGATCTTCACCGCGCCGGAGCCCTTCTCCGGGTCTGAGTATTCGTCGGCGATGATCGGAATCTTCCGGCCGACCAGCGGCAGGATCACAGTCTGGCCGACGAGATGCTGGTAGCGCGCGTCGTCGGGATGCACGGCGACGGCGGTGTCGCCGAGCATGGTCTCGGGCCGCGTGGTGGCGACGACGATGAAGCTCGAAGGATCGGCCGGATCGAATTTCTTTCCCGCGATGGGATAGCGCAGATGCCAGAGATGGCCCTTGGTCTCGATCTGCTCGACCTCGAGGTCGGAGATCGCGGTCAGCAGCTCGGGATCCCAATTGACGAGGCGCTTGTCCTTGTAGATCAGGCCGGCGCGATAGAGATCGACGAACACCTTGCGCACGGCGCGCGACAGCCCCTCGTCCATGGTGAAACGCAGCCGCGACCAATCGCAAGAGCAGCCGAGCCGCTTGAGCTGGCCGACAATGGTGTTGCCGGACTCCTCCTTCCATTGCCAGACGCGCTTGATGAAGGCGTCGCGACCCATGGCGCGGCGGTTCGGCTCCTGCCGTTCCATCAATTGGCGCTCGACCACCATCTGCGTGGCGATACCGGCGTGATCGGTGCCGGGCTGCCACAGCACGTCGCGCCCGCGCATGCGCTCGAAGCGCACCAGCACGTCCTGGAGTGTGTTGTTGAGCGCATGCCCCATATGCAGCGATCCCGTCACGTTCGGCGGCGGAATGACGATGGCAAAAGGCTTGGCGCGCTCGCGCCCCGGCGCCCCGGCGGCGAAGGCGTTAGCCTCCTCCCAGGCGCCGTAGACGGCGTCTTCGATGTTTTGCGGCTGATAGGTTTTGTCGAGCATGAAAGGGTAGAACGCGGCGGCGGGAGACGTCGCGGGCGTCCTACGCTGTTGCCTTCTCGGCTGTCAACCTAGAGGAGCGACTTCAGTCCTGCTGGAACCGAGCCGGATTGTCCTTGAGCTCGTCCTTCAGGGCCGAGGTGAGCACCCGGGCCATGTTCTCGTCGAGCCACTGGCGCAGCATCGGACGCAGCAGGTCCTTGACGCTGTCCTCCAAGGTTCTGGGAGCGGCCGAGCCGTAGTCGTGATGCCCATTGGTCCGCGGCGCCTCACGCTCGGCCTCGTGCTCGACGGCCGCGGCAAAAGACGGCGCATCGGCCTCCCAAGCGGGAGCCTGTCGCGGCTCGCTCTCGGCGACCTCGGGCTCCTCGGTGACCAATTCGGCCTCGAACTCGCTGACCACGATCTCGGGCTCAGGCTCGGGTTCAGGCTCCGCCATGGCCGCCGGAGGCTCCGGCTCGGGCAGCGGCTGCGTCTCGAATACGGGAGCCGGGGTCGCGGTGAACTCGGAGAACGAGGTGGGAAGCTGGCCAGCCCGCAAGGCGGCAATCGCGCGCTCGAGCGCGGAGGCGGCTTCATCGCTCGCCGACATCGGCAGCGGCGGTGGGGCCGCCGGTATGGCGGCGGCCTGGACTTGTGGCTCTGGCGCGGGCTGCAAGACTTCCGGCGCCGGCGGCTCAGCCTCAGCGGTCTCGGCCGCAGTGGCCTCGGCCGGAGCGGCCTCAACGACCACTTCGACCATCTCAAAGACTTCAGCCTCCATGGGCTCCTCGACGGGCTCCAACCCGCCAAGCTCGGCCGTCAGGTCGAGAATGTCCTCTTCCTCGTCCATCGATGCCTCAACCGGGGCCTCCGCTGCGGCGGCATTGCCGCCACCGCCGCTCAACACGCGAGCGATGTCGTTGATGATCCGATCGTCGGCCTCACCCTCGACGGCCTCTAGAGCTTCGTCGTCCTGATCGTTCTGAGGTGCCGTGGCGGCGGTTGGTTTCCGAGCTGGATTCTGTTCGTCGTCGGAAATGATCCGACGAATGGACGCGAGAATCTCCTCCATCGTCGGCTCCGGAGCTCGCTCCGTGCTGGTCATGACTTTATCCCTTACCGCCATATGAACCCCCCGCATCGACCGGCGGTTAAAACACCTGGGTCGCTCTTGAGTATGTAACTTAACACAGCATTAACAACCAGTCCCGATTTGGTGGCGCAAACCTTAACGTTCCTTAACGTTGGTTAACGCGCAATGCCGCTGATTTGTTTCATTCATCTGGCGCCGGCGGCGGCGGCGGGCGCAGACCAATCCACTTATTCTTGACGATGTCATAATGCTCAAGCGGATCGTAGTAAGGTACTGGTAGACCGAGAGTTTGGGCATCCATGCGGCCGATGGCGGCATAGATCGAATATTCGGAGACAATGCGGTCGCGCAGCGCGGTGACGAGACCGATCTGCGAGTTCAACAGCTCCCTCTGCGCATCGAGCACGTCGAGCGTTGTGCGCTGGCCGACTTTCTCCTCCTCGCGCACGCCGGTCAAAGCGATCTTGTTGGCGGAGACAGCGGCCTGGGCCGAATTGATCGCCGGACCGGAGGACTGCAGGATGCCCCAATTGGCGATCACGTCGGCATGGACCCTGAGCCGCGCGTCCTCGACCTCTTTCTTGAGCTGGTTGTTGGTCTCCTTGGCTTGGCGTACCCGGGCCGCAACGCCGCCGCCCTGGTAGAGCGGAACGTTCAGGCGCCCCACCACGGTGGTCGTGAACTCCGCATCAAGCGAGGCGCCGCCGGACGTATCAGGGGTATTCAGAAAGCCGAACCGCTGCTGATATTGCGCCTCGAGCGTCGCCTGAGGCAGCAACTCGCCCATGATCTGCTCGACGGCATAGAGCGAGGCCTCTTCGTTATAGACGGCGGCGAGGATGATCGGATTTTCGCCGTCGCCGAGCGTCATGGCTTCGTTGAGGGTCGACGGCAGCAGGCGGCGGATCGAGGGAGGCGTGACGAGATCGCCGGGGGGATGGCCGATGATCTGCTCGTAGGCCGCGCGGCTCGTCTTGAGATTGGCTTGGGCCGCGGCGAGCGTCGCGAGCGCTTCGGAGCGCCGGGCTTCGGCCTGCGCCACGTCGGTGCGGGTTACCTCGCCGACATCGAAGCGGTCCTTGGTCGCCTTGAGTTGCTCGGTCAGCACGCTGACATCGTTTTCGCGCAGGCGAACGATGGCCGTGTCGCGCACGACATTGACGTAAGCGGTGGCGGCATCGAGCAGGACCGTCTGCTCCACGGTGCGTAGCGCTTCGCGTGCCGCCTGCACCGTCGACTTGGCTTGCCGGATGGCGTTGAGGTTTTGAAAGCCCTCGAACAACGGCTGGGTGAGCTGCACCGACCAGCCGCGGGGGTGGCTGGTCCCCGCTGGGAATCCACCGGCGTTGATGGCGCGCGCGAACTGCGGCCAGCTGTCCGCAGAAAAATTCCAAGACCTGTTGACGCGGGGGCACAGGTCGTGCGTCCCGGGTTCTGCATTTTTGACATCGTTGTCTGTATTCATCGTAGCCGGTGTCGGCTCAGCCGCTGACGAACGGACGCAGGCCAGACTTCGCGAGCGCGACCTGCTCGTCGGTCGCCCGCAGCCTTGCCCGTTCAGCATTCAGCACGGGATTGATCAAATACGCGTCTGCCAAAGCCTGCTCGATCGTCTCGGCGCTAGCCGGACGACCGAAGACAGTGACGACGAGGAACGCGATTACGACAACCACCCCGCCATGCAGCCGCCATGACCAACCCGTGCACGACCACAAGTCGTGCCTGTTCACGACGCCTCGCAACGGACTTCTCCGCGGTTGGTGAAGCCCCCCGGCCCCCTATTTCGTTCAGTCCATAGATAACAGCATAGTCGGGCCGGGCTACCCGCGAATAGTTGGATTGCGGTGGATCGTGGAAAATGCCCGGGTCACTGTGGGATCAGGGCCACAGTGCGAGAAATGGCCGCGGATGGTGGAAGGACTAGAAACTAAAGCAGGATTCAGCGGTGAAGCCGGGAAGCGGCCTCGCCCCAGCGTCGAAATGTGGCAAGCCGCTCAGCTCGGCTCCCACCTTGATGAACAGGCATGCCCGGCCCTGGCTTGTCTGATTCGTACGCGCCGACAGGATGGCCGCAAGCCGACCGCCTTGCTTCAACTGCGCGAACAGGCTCGCCGGCACTTCCGGCACGCTGCCGTTCAAGACGATGACATCGTAAGGCGCGCCGCCGGGAAAACCGGCGTTGAGCGGTCCCTCGACGATGTCGGCGTTGTCGATACCGAGCTCGCGCAAGCTATCGCGGGCGGCGCTGGCAAGCTCGGGCTCCGGCTCGAGCCCGATCACGCGCCGGCCAAGGCTCGCAAGCACCGCCGTGGAGTACCCCGTGGCGCAACCGATATCGAGGACGCTATCTTGCGGCCCGATCTCGGCAAGCTGGACGAGCCGTGCCAACACCATTGGCGCGAGCAGGAAACGCGCCGGCGCACCATCGATCGCCGGGAAGACCTCGATCGTCTCATCGATATAGGCGAGGCCGGTCAGCCTAGGCGGCACGAAGCGCTCGCGAGGCAGCGCGCGCATGGCGGCAAGTAGCCGGGTGTCGGTGACTTCATTGGGACGAAGCTGCAACTCCACCATGTTCAGCCGCTGGAGTTCGAAGCCGGTCATCCTCCCTCCCTCGATGCTCCGCACTCGGTGAGCCGAAATGACGAAAGCCAGAGCGTCTTTAGCATCCCGCGGGGAGCGCCGGTAGCCACGCCGCGCTCAAGCCGCTTCATCGCGTATTGACACACTAGGGGGACATTCACTTAGTAAGGGGCATCTCTCCACAAATGGCCACGTGGCGGAGTGGTTACGCAGCGGACTGCAAATCCGCGCACACCGGTTCGATTCCGGTCGTGGCCTCCAATCCTTAGCCTGAAACTGCACCCCGCAGACACCGCCGATCCCGCTCACTTGCAGAATTGCGGGCTCTTGATGAGGGGTGCCCGCTCTCTCACTCCGGCGAAGAGCATCGATTTGCCGCTTAGCTTCACCGCTTCGTCCCAACAGCCATAACCATTGCAACGGTCATAGCTGAAGCAGATCGGACAGCTGGCGTCGTTCTTCAGCCTGAACTCATGTTTTTCTTTTGCTCGTTTCGCTGCGGCGAGTTTCAATCCCTTCGCGAGCTTGGTGCAATCGGCGTTCGCCTTGCCAGCGTTGCGGCCGGGCGTGCACGCGGACGGCGCAAGCATCGCCGCCTCAGTCGACGCCACGGAGTCTGACATCACATTGATCTTGGCCGCCCCGCCTTGGGCACAGGGCGCGGGTTCCACGGCAGCCGGCTTGAGGGCTTTGCCCTTGACCAGGTCCCTAAATTCGGCCTGAAGGCCAACGATGATCGAATAGTTTCGCTCTTCGCTGTAGGGCTTGCCGTTCTTCGCGCGCAGTCCGTAGGCTACGGATATTCCCTTCAGGATCAGATGGCCTTCGTCATCTGTAACCGGACGTCCATCCGCGAGAGCGAAAACCGCGCCCCCCGAACCGCCCTCGTCGAGGTCAATGTCGGCGTAGTAGAACGGCGGGCCGCCGAGGACGCCGTCGAGGACCTTTCTTATCGTTCCCTTGGCGATCACCGGTTCGCGGCCGGAAATTTTATTCAAGGTATGAAGCTGGTGACCGGTGACTGAAAGGATCTGTTCCCCCTCAGGCAGCGATGAATCGTAATCGTTTATCGCGAACGCGCTGCAGCCCTCTAATTCGCGCTTGAGGCGGAGGACGATAAAATCCTCGTTGTTAAAGGCGTAACCCCGCCGTTGGTCCTTCTCGACAACAACTGGAACGGCGACCTTTCTCCGCAAATAGCTGCGGAAGCTACAGTTGCCAAAGGGCACCGCGGCTCTTTTGCCCTTGAAGAACACGTGCTTCGCCGTCACCAGCAAGTCCGGTCTGAGCACGCTGACCGCGCTCGCGGTCACTAGAACTTTCTCCTCGACCTCGTCCCCGTCCTCGTCCTTGCCCCGAGGCGTCACGCACGCGATCTCCCCCGTGCACGCCATCAGTTGCTTTTTCTCGTCATCCGACAACGCGATACCGAGCTTGGACTCACTCTGGCCGAGATTCCAGCGACCGTCGACGAGCTTGGAACTTCCTTCCTTGGCGTAGATAAGCGCCCGATGGAAGAGTGAGATGCGAGAGGAAATAGAGTCAGCCGGAGAACCGCTCTGCAGCAGCGGCGAAGCTCCGACCGCGAATGAAATGAACGCCACCGTTATGGCGGCCAATGCACCGGCGCTGAGGCCCCGTCTCAAGGTTCTGCCCGTCAAGCTGCTCGACCCAGAATTACCGACTTGCTTACTGCTTCGCATCGACGAAGAGTCGCAGCTCCCTCGGCTGCCTTGCGGGTGAGCGCGAATCAACACCAAAGCCGAACCATTGTCGAGCAAGCACCGGGCAGCCCACGCCTCTCAGCCGGCCTTCTCATCCGACGCCTTCGCAACGCCGTCCGTGGCGTCGGTCTCGCCTTTGCGGCGATGCCACCACACGGTGAGCTGACGGCGCCAGCGCCGCACCACCGGCAAATCGACCGACAGCACGAGCAGCCCGAGCGGGATCATCCAGAAGCCGAGCACCGGCAAGAAGCCGAGCAGGCCGCCGCCGATGAGCAGGATGCCGAGCCCGATGCGGAGCGGCTTCGATTGCGGCAGATGCCAGTGGCGATTGAACAGGCGGACTTTGTGGGCCATCTCGGGGCTTGGGCTCGTGGCGGTCGAAGCCGGACATAAGGGCGATGCGCAGGCGCCGCAACCCGCGCCGTCGTCGCGCCGGCCGCCGGTTCCGCGGGTTGGCGCAAAGCTCTGGAAACCCCCCTTGCCTTTTGCTATCTACCACGTCGTAGCGCCGCTTGACCTAAGCGCGCTCTGCTCCCCGGTAGCTCAGTTGGTAGAGCAAGCGGCTGTTAACCGCTGGGTCGCTGGTTCGAGTCCGGCCCGGGGAGCCAAATTTTCAGCCTCTGCATACACCACGCGTGGATTGCTCGCTAGCGAAGCACGTTGTTCTTGCGAAAGTTCTTCTCGAACACAGCGGCGTGGGGGCCATCCGGATAGAGTTCCTTCGCCTTGTTTACGGTTGCCTGGGCGAGCGCGCGCATGCTGAAATTCGAACTGATGCCGAACATTCCTTCGAGCACGACGTGGTCGACGGATTCCGGCGTCTGGCCAAGTTTGACCAGCTCGTTGAGACTTTGCACCAGGGGTGTGGACCACAGCTCGTCGGCCTGAAAGCCGCCGACGTCCTGATGCGGCTCGTAACTACTGCCGGGCTTATAGCGGCCCCTGGTATTGTCCACGCGCCGGCCTGACCAACAGGAAGCGACGCCGTCCCACACATAAACCTTGCCAATATCGCCGCGTCGCCAGCTGTCCAGCTTCTTGCGGTAGCTATAGGCCCAATAGTCGCCGAAACCTTCGCCGATGGCGCCGGAATCGCCGCCATACCAGTCGGGATTGATATGGAAATGAATGGCGTGGCCAAACTCATGCATGATGACATCGGTGTCTTCATTGTCGTCGACGCACCCGTGACCGAACGCCAACCGATCCGAGTCCGGAACGAAATGCGAGTTGTCGTCGCCCTTCAATCCGTCTAAATCGGCCGCAATCCCGTTCGGAAACAGTTCGTATTGTCCGTTGTAGCCAAGGCTCCGCAGATATGTGAGCGACTTGTCGAGGAAGTAATAGGTCATCACGTCGTTGAAGGCGTTGTTGCCACGATGCGCGGTCCATTCCTTGGTCACCGAGCTTGGAGCCCGGTTGCGCTCGCCGTCGCCCGGCTCGAAGTCTTCAATGCGCACGTTCGGCCCGCTGAGATACAGCTTCCCGTCGGCTTCCGTGACGTTGGGCAGAGTGACCTTGACGTACGCTCGATTGAATTTCTGCGCGCCAGAACCGTCCTTCAAGCCAAAATTGTTGAGCGCCGTGAGCGGGTTCGGGTCGAAAACCACGCCGAATGCGTCGACCAATTTTGCCGTGGCCTGCGGCGTCACCACGCGCGCGGCCTGCTGCTTCGCGTTGAAACGCGCCAAGGCGTCGGCGAAGCTGCCCTGGGCTGCACCCGGACCGATGCGCGCGGCGCCCGCAACCGCCTCGTCGTCGCCGGTCGTCTTGCGAGGGTGGCTTAGCTCCACCCGCCGGTCGAAGCGCTGCACGATCCGCCCGGTGTTGGCATCGATGCGGTACTCCCAGTAACCGAGCGGCTGCTCGACGGCGACCCTGACCACATAGACCAGGGTCAGCGCATTGTTCTCGTTGAGATAGGCGGTGCGAATGGAGGGCGCTTCAAGCAGGTCGCCGTGCGCGCCGAGATCCTGCCAGGCGATCTCATACGCCTGCTGTTCGGAGATGCGGCTCGAACGCGCGAGGCTGTCCATCTTAGCCAGCGGCACGCGAACAACATTGCGCACCACTGACCTGACATTGCCTCCTTTGCCGATCGACACGGCGATCCCGCTGTCAAGGATGGGAATGTCGCCGATTGTCTGCTCGTAGTTGAGATAGGTTCCGCTCGGGCTCCGCTTGGTCGTCTTGAGCTTCAACTCCGAACCGGTATCGGCGAGCCCGAGAGGCTCCGCGTTGTCATCGAGAAACTTGCGCGCATTGTTTTCGAGTTCAACCTGGTTCGCGGTAGCCGACAGGCGCAGATCGGACCGGCCGCTGAGTAAGGTAATGTCAGTGTTTGCGGCGCTCGCACGCCCGGCATCCGCAGGGGCGGTCTTTGGATCGGCGAAAGTTTGCGTCGGCAAGCGGGTGATTTCGTCTTGCGCCTGAGCATTCGATGCGGTTCCGAAGAGGCAGCTCGATAGTGCGAGAAGAATAACTGCGGTGATGCGCATGACCTCACTCCAGACGATTAATACGGCTTCCTCGCTCCCGAACTATTCGTCGACACTGATCTGTCCGCGCAATAGCTAAAACGAGCGCTGGTCGTAAATCAACTATTTTCCCGTAGGAGACGACCGGCAGAAGCAATGTATCTGTAAGGCGGTTCTTTTTACGCGCCCCAGTAACGCAGATGGCAATGCGCGTAGATCCCGCCTCGAGGCCGAGCATCCGATGTTCTGGATCGCGTTCTTTGCCGGGGTGTTTGCCGGAGGTCTGCTCAATCAAGTCGGCAAGGGGCGGCATTTCGCCGTGCGCTTCGGCGCCAGTTTTCGCTTCGCTCCGGTCAGTTCGGCTCCGAGCGCTCAAGTCCTGTGCACAACGAGCAACACTCGAAGCATCTTTCAGTCGAGGCATGGAACAAGCTCGATCCCGGGTGGTACTGTGGCGGGGGCGCATGCCCGCTAACGAGGGAGGGTCGGATGGGGACGATCTTGGTGATCATGAGCGTGCCGTTCTTGAGTGCCACGGGCATCTACAATCCGCAGGTCATGCATCATGGCCGCTGCATTGCCGAGCCCGGCTCGTTTGACGCGCTTTATTGTCCGGCACCCGCAACACCTCCGGTTCATCGTCGGCACGCTAAAAAGTAGGCCGGGCACAGCAACAAGGCTCGGGGTTTCTGCTAAGGGAACGGCGGCGAGGCGCCGGCTGTTCCTGACCCTATGAACGACGTCACATCTCCCCCCGATTTGCCTGAGGGCTCGCAGCCATCCGGCACCCGTCTGATGCGGACCACCCACGCCGTCTCGCAGCTTTTGCCTCTCGACCTCCGCCGCGGCACGCTCTCCCTCATCAGCATCGGCGCGCCCGTGGTGATCGGCGTGCTGAGCGGTCAAGCCGGCGCGGGGTTGGTCGGCGGCATCACCGGGCTCTTGCTCGCGCTGTCCGATACCGAAGGCTCGCTCGTCTCCCGCCTCGGCACCACGGCGGGCGTCGCGCTCGGCATTGGCGTCGGCGGCCTGCTCGGCGCTTGGCTCGCGACCGTGCAACCGCTGTTCTGGATCGTGTTCTTCGCCGGCATCTTCGCCGCGGGGCTGCTCAATCAAGTCGGCAAGGGCCCGCATTTCGCCGTGCGCTTCGGCGCGATCGCCTTCGCCGTCATTGCCGGCCTCCCGCAATTGGCGCCGGAGACCCTTTGGTATTTCGCCGGCACCGTCGCGTCTGTGCCTGATCGCCAAACTCATCGATCAACTCGGCAACGGACCTCTGCCGGACGGCGCACCTTGGCCCGGTTCGATCGAGGCCAGCCTGTCGCATTGGCTCCGCTTCGCTCTGGCTTACGCCATCGGCGCCAGCGCGGGATTGTGGATCGGCGTGCAATCGGGGAGCGTGCGCGCGGTGTGGACTTCGGCCATCGTGCTGGTGTTCATGCTGCCGGACATCCGCGTCACCTATACTCGCGTCGTCGAGGGCGCGATCGGCACGGTGCTCGCGGTACTGACGGTAGGGCTGCTCGATCTTGCCGCCGCGCCGCAAGCCGTGCTGTTGGCGGCCATCCTTATCTTCGCCTTCATCCTACCGGCGCAGCTGCCGCGCTTCTGGCTGTTCAGCGGCCTGATCGCCGCGATCGTGCTGATGGCCTGGGCGCTGGCGAGCGGCGATCCCACGCTTGAGCCGTTGCTGTTGTGGGAAAGGCTCGAGGACACGCTGATCGCCGCGGGCCTCGTGACCTGCGTCACGCTGCTTTTCTTTCCGCGCGAAAGCTGGTCTGCTTTGACCGGGCTGTTCGGCAGGGTTCGAGTGTGAGCCTCTAACGCGCGAGAGAGGATGAGCCGATGCGGTTGCTGATCGTGATGGCTGCCGTGCTTGCGGCATTCGGTTGCCTTGCACCCGCGCAAGCCACGGATGCGCCATCCAGCGACGCTGTGGCCTACTGCCAGACGGCGGGAAATATCGACGCTCCCGACAAGGCCTATACCGGCCCGGCGGTGCCCGGCTGGATGGTGGCGGCGCTCTATACGCCGGAAGAGATCAAGGCGCAGACGGAAGCCGGCGTCGATCCGGCGCGGGCCATCGTCTGGCGCTGCATGGGCGGCAAGATTTGGGCTTGCGTGCAGGGCAACGCGCCGATCTGCGGCAAGGCCAACCAGGACAAGGCGCCGACCAAGGCGATGCGCGAATTCTGCGCCAGCCAGCCGAACGCCGAGGTCATTCCGCTGTCGGTGATCGGCCATGACCATCCGATGATCTACGACTGGACCTGCAAGGGTAAGCAGCCGACCGTCACCAAGCAGATCTTCACCGTCGATCCGCGCGGCTTCCCCGCCGAATTGTGGAAGGCGATCGCGCCCGCGCAGTAGGCGCTCAAGCCGGCACCGCCTCGATCACCGCCATCGGGCGCCCCGTGGCAACGATGCGGTTGAGCCGCAAGCCGGACGCTGCGAACACCTCGCGGAACTCCTCGGGCGTGCGCTCCTTGCCGCCAACCGTCATCACCAGCATCTCGATATCGAGCAGCTTGGCCGGCGTCGGTCCAGGCTCGTCGGACACCACCATCTCGCACACGAGCACGCGGCCATGCTTCGGCAGCTTCTCGCGCATCAGCGAGAGAATGACTTGGCAATGCTCGTCGCTCCAATCGTGGACGATGTGCTTGAGAAGATAAGCGTCGCATCCGTCCGGCACCCGCTCGAAGAAGCTACCCGCCTCGGTGGTTATGCGTCCCTCGCAGCCGGCGAACTGCTGTTTCGGCACCTGCGCGACCACCTCTGGACGATCGAACAGCACGCCGTGCAGCTTCGGATTGGCGCGCAATATCTCGGCAAGCAACAGGCCGTGCCCGCCGCCGACATCGGCGAGGCGCTGAATGGCGGAAAAATCGTAAGCCTCGACGATAGCCTCCGCCGCGACCGCGGTGGAGTTGGTCATCGCCCGCTGAAAGGTCTCGCACTGCTCGGGGTGCTCTGCCAGCACCTCCCAGATCGGCTTGCCATACGCCTCGGTCACCCCATCGCCGCCGCTGCGCAGACAGTCGGCGATATGCTCGTAGGCGCGGGTCGAGAATTCCTCGCCAAACATCATCGCCATGTATCTGAGCGAGCCCGGAGCGCCGGTCTTGAGCAGATTGCCCACCGGCGTCAGCGCGAAGTGGCGATGCGGTCCTTCCCTGAACACGCCGAAGCATGCGAGCATGCGCATCACCCGGTAGAGCGAGGGCGCGTGTGCTTCGGCCTTGGCGGCGATCGTCTCGACCGGCTGGGACTCATCGCTCATGTGATCGGCGATACCGAGCCGCGCCACGCCGGACACCGAATAAGTGAGCTGCTTGCCGAATAAGAGCTGCATCATCAGCAGCGGCGGCGGGAGCGCGGGCGTGTGACGGTTGGTCGAGCATCGGAACATCTCCTTGTTTTCAGGTGGGCGCGGAGGCTGCTCGCCGACTTTGGCCGCGCGATGACGGTAAATCGGATCGTTTGACCCATGACGCTTCCGACGGCTAAGTCTACCGACCGCCGGCATGTGCGGCGTTGTGTTTCAGTCGATGGTGGCGATGCTCAACTCCGCGCTTAGGCTGAAAAAGACGCTCAAGGACCGCGTCAGGAAAACCCGCCAGCGGCAGGCCAAGCGTTATGCCGTCGCGCTGCGCAGCGGCGAAATCGCCATGCGGCAGGCGACAAAAGCCGCGGGGCTATGGCAGCCGGACGTGGTCGAGGACCTGGTGGTCAGCCTGACAAGCTTCCCGGTGCGGATCGGCAAATTGCACCGGGTCATTCGCGGGCTTGCTGGCGCAATCGCTGCAGCCGCGCAAGATCGTCCTTTACCTCTCGCTCGAGGAGTTTCCGGACCGAAGCGTGCCGAAAGAGCTCATGGCGCTGACGAGCGATCGGTTCGAAATCCGCTTCGTGGAGGGCAATCTACGCCCCTACAAGAAGCTGCTTTACGCGCTTGCCGATTTTCCCGGGGCGACGATCGTCACCGTCGACGACGACAATCTCTATCCGTCCGATTGCCTGGCGCGCTTGTGGCAGGCCTCCATGGCAAACCCGCGAACGGTCATCTGCGTGCGGGGCCGGTGCATGCAGATCCAAGACGGAGCGATTTCCCACTACATGGACTGGGCGGTGACGCGATCGTCCAAGCCGAGCTTCATGATCTTCCCCGTGGGAGGTTGGGGCATCCTTTATCCGCCAGGATCGCTCAATCCCATGATCGACCGGCGGGAGATGTTCACCGAACTCGCGCCTCTGAACGACGATGTCTGGTTCAAGGCGATGAGCCTATTGCAGGACGTGCCCTGCTATGCGATCGGCAGCACCAAGCCGTCGGCGCGGCTCAAGTATGAAAACGACTTCAAGTTGTGGGACGTCAACCAACACGGCGGCCGCTACCAGGAGACCGTCGTGACCGTGTTCGACCGTGTTGGCTTGTCGGTCGACGCCATCTTGGCCAAAGAGGCAGCGCTCGAGGCGCGCTAAGCGGCGCGAGAGAGCCAAAAAACAACCGAGAGCTGGAAGAGAAGGTCGAGTGAAAGGGTCGGACCCGACCCCTTCACCCCCGTAGCACGGCTGGCGGGAACGCGACACTGACCCCACCGAATCACACAACACGATCCGCCGGCGGAAGGTTCCACCCCTGTCAAGAAAAAATCGTGCGGCCCGTTAGAGCCTGGATTCCGCTGGTTCCGGTTGGCGAAGGGCTTGCGGGCTAGGCGGGGATGAATTTCAGCGCCACGCCATTCATGCAGTAGCGGAGCCCCGTGGGCTTGGGGCCGTCGTTGAAGACGTGTCCGAGATGGCCGCCGCAGCGGCGGCAATGGACCTCATCCCTGACGATGCCAAACGTATAGTCGGTGCGCTGCGCCACCGCGCCATCGATCGGGGCATAGAAGCTCGGCCAGCCGGTGCCTGAGTCGAACTTGGTCTCCGACAGAAACAGCGGAAGGTCGCAGCCGGCACAGACGAAGGTGCCCTTGCGATGCTCCTTGTTCAGCGGGCTGGTGAAGGGACGCTCGGTGTCCTCTTGACGCAGCACCGCATATTGCTCGGGCGTCAGCAGCTTCCGCCATTCCTCGGGGGTACGGGTCACCTCGAAGGTCTCGGCGGCGGCGTTGGCCCGGCCTCGCCAGCGCAGGGCAAGCACGCCAGTGGCCACGAGGGCGGCCACGGCGACAGAGCCTAAGGCAAGCGTACGGCGCGTCATCATCGCTATCTCCTTGGGATTTGGCCTGGAATGTAAGCGCTGTTCGCCCCGCCGCAATTCAACTTGCGCGCACGGGCTATCACGAGGCTGGGATCAGCCGCGCGAGGTCACCTGCGCCGACGGGATGACGATCACGCAGCGCACCCCCTTGGGTGGGAAGGACAAATCGACATCCCCCTCGAGCGCCTGGCCCACGACATTCTCGATCATCGCCCGGCCGAAGCCTGAGCGCTGCGGCGGGCTCACCTCGGGCCCTCCCCGCTCCTGCCAGACCAGCTTCAACTTGGAGGCCTCCTCGCAGAACTGCCATTTGATGCTGACCTCGCCGGACGGCTCGGACAGCGATCCATATTTCTGCGCATTGGCGGCGAGTTCATGCAGCGCAAGTCCAAGATTCTGCACGGCCTCGGGCTTCAACATCACGTCCTCGCCCTCAATGGCGATCTGGCTCGCCGATACGCTCGGCATGTTCGCCCAGTTGCTGCTCGACCAGCATGCGCAACGAGGCGCCATGCCAATTGTCGGCGATCAGGAGATCGTGGGAACAGCCGATGGCGACGAGGCGGGCGCTGAACCGATCCAGGAAATCCTCGACCGAGCGCGTGCGCGAGGCGGTCTGCCGCGCGATGGCATGGATCACCGCGAGCAGATTCTTGGACCGGTGGGTCAGCTCGCGCAGCAACAGGCGAAGCTGATCCTCGTTCATCTTGCGCTCGCTGATGTCGACGGCGACCGAGGTCGTGCCGAGGACCTCGCCTTGCTCATCGGCGAGGGTCTCGATCAACAGATAAAAGGAGCGCTTGCGCCCGAACAGCTCGAAATTCGCCTCGAGCTCCTGCGCTTTTCCCGTCTCCATCGTCTTGCGTTTCGCCGCCATGATTTTTTCCGCGGCCTCGGCCGGGAGCACCTCATCGTCGCGCTTGCCGAGAAGCATTTCCGGCGAAAGGCCGCTCGGGGCGTTGTGCGCCCAGGTGAAGCGCATGTCCTTGTCCTGGCTGAACACGGAGATCGGCGAGCCGCGCAGCGCGATCTCGAAACGCTGCTTGGCGAGAGCCAATTCCTTGGTGCGTGCCTCAACGCGCTCCTCGAGTTGATGCCGAGCGTCTTTCAGCTCCTCGAAGGTGCGCAAATGTGCGGCGACTTCCGCCTGAAGCCGATCGCGCGAGGGAAGCCGCAATATCTGCGGCGCCAATCGCCAAATCACGATGGCCGTCGTCAGCGCCAGCAGCGCCCCGGCCGCCTTCAGCAACCCTTCGAGTTCCTTGCTGGCGATGCCCGGTAGCCACAGGCCGAGCGCCGAGGCCAGATGGGCGAGGCCGACCGCGAAGATGAAGAGACAGAATAGCGTGACCAACGCCGACTCGCCCGGACTGCTCTCGCCGCGCTTTCTATGGATGTACAACAGCGCGGCGGGAATGATCAGAAAGGACGCGCCGATGACGCCATCGGAAACGGCGTGGAGCAGGACGAGGCCGGAGGGCATAGCTTCGGATGGAGGCAGGGATCCCTCGGCGCCAGATGATAGCCAGGACGTCATTGTGTCGATCAATCAGCCGGTAGCCGCACTAACGTCGAACGGCAGGCGGCAGGTCAGCCGGCCGCCCGTCAGCTTCCTAACTACGGCGAACGCTCATAGTTCTCACGCAAGGCGTTTCTCCCAAGGAAAACTGGGCTCGGCGAGCGCCTTGCACAAGCTCGCCGATGTCTTGCCGAAGACGGAAGCTGCTCGGCGCGGAACTCCTCCGCCCGGTCCGCGTTATGCGATGGTTCGAGGGCATGCGAACTTATCATCCCCGCCCCTCCCCTGCTGCGCTCGAACCAAACGCCCGTAACCGTCCTCCCCCGGTTGCGGGCGTTTCTTGTTGGCGCGTGGGATCGGGACAAGCGCACGCGAGGGACACGCCGTTGGCTCCTAGAGAATTGCCGCGATGATGGTCACGAGAAACACCACCAGAAAAATGAAGAACAGAATCCGCGCCACGCCAGCCGCGGCGGAGGCGACCCCGCCAAATCCGAATATGCCAGCGATCAATGCCACGACGGCAAAGATAATCGCCCAGGTCAGCAGCATATGAGAACTCCTTAGACTTTGCAACGATCCGCGGGCTTGCGCGCTTACTTAACTCACCAACGCAGCTTGCGCCGGTTTTGTTGCAATCCAGCACTGCGCAGCGCGTTTCCGGTCAGAAATGGGCGACGGCGGTCAGCAAATCCCTGCCGGTGAAGGGTTTTCGCACGAGCGGCGCCCCCCGATAGGCCTGGGGCAACTGCTCGCGTCCATAGCCGCTGACAAAGGCGAAGGGGATGCCTCGCGCGGTGAGCGCATCGGCGATGCGCCCGACCGGCTCGCCGGCAAGATGAACATCGAGCAACGCGCCATGCACATCTTCCTGCTCGATCGCTTGCAGTGCATCGCCCACCGTGCCGGCAGGGCCGATCACCGCAAGCCCCGCTTGTTCGAGCACGCCCGCGATATCGAGGGCGATGAGGAATTCATCCTCGACCACCAATATCCGTGTCGCTGCCATTGCTTGCCTCCCCGAAATGGCTGCCGCTCGCAGCCAAGGCCTGCCTCAGTTCATTTGATTTACCTCGTTCGATCAAGCCCCTCGACGTGGGCGCTGTGGCGGGCGGAACCTCGCCAAAGGCGCGCGCGTTCTCTTCCCACCTGTGGAGCAGAGGCGCTGCGAATGTGCGCGTCTGTCCTTTTGACGAGGCCACCGCCCGAAACGTGGGCGGTCAACGAAGGGAGTTACTTCCATGAACTGGGATCGAATCGAAGGCAATTGGAAGCAGTTCACCGGCAAAGCCAAGCAGCAATGGGGCAAGCTCACCGACGACGATCTCACCGTCGTCGAAGGCCGCCGCACCCAGCTGGTCGGCAAGATCCAAGAGAGATACGGCGTTGCCAAGGACGAGGCCGAGCGGCAAGTCGATAGCTGGATCCGCAATATGTAAGGCATGAGTTTGAGCCGCGGGGCTTTTTGTCCCGCGGCACTTGCATCGCTTGCTCAAGTCCAAGCGGGCAACCTGGCGTCCCGCGACGATCAGCGTAGACATCGCAAGAGGCAGGGCCCCGTTTCCACCCTGCCATATAACGGCACGTAGCCCGCGGTCACCGCGCCGCTACGAGGCCAAGAGAGGCAACATGTTATCGACCGTTCTCATCATCATCTTGATCCTGATCCTGCTCGGCGCGTTCCCGGCTTGGCCCTATAGCCGCGGCTGGGGCTACGGACCCTCCGGCGCGGTCGGATTGATCCTCGTCATCCTTCTCATTCTGCTCTTGCTCGGAAAAATCTAGCTTGCCTCGAGCCGCGAGAAGCGCCCAAGCTCGCTTGGCGCGCTTCTTCGCGGGCTCGGGATGTTTATCTGCAAGGGGGGCAACATGCTGACGACTATTCTCATCATCATTCTGATTTTGATTTTGCTCGGCGCGTTCCCGGCTTGGCCGCATAGCCGTGGGTGGGGTTACGGACCGTCCGGCGTGGTGGGGTTGATCCTCGTGATCCTGCTCATTCTATTGCTGCTCGGCAAAATCTAGTTCGCCGAGCGCGTCTCACGCTCTTGTCATTCCGCGCGAAAGCGGGACTCCAGTAACCCCCGATGCTCGGTGCAATGAGCAGCGGGGTTACCGGATTGCCCGGTTAACCCGGACGATGACAATGTGAGCTGGTTTACGCGCGCTTTTGCGGCCGATCGCGTAAATGGGCGTGGCGCTCGAAGAACAGCGCCTGCGAGACGATCGCCTTCACCGTGTCGGGCTGATACGGCTTGGTAATGAGGAAGGCTGGCTCGGGGCGTTCGCCCGTGAGCAATCGGTCCGGGTAGGCGGTGATGAAAATCACCGGGACGGCGAAGCTTTCCAGCATTTCGTTGACCGCATCGAGGCCCGAGCTGCCGTCGGCAAGCTGGATATCGGCCAGCACCAGCCCGGGCTTGTGTTGATCGACCGCCTTCACCGCCTCGCCATGCGTGCGCGCGACGCTGGTGACGCGATGGCCAAGACCCTCGACGATGCTTTCGAGATCCATGGCGATCATCGGCTCATCCTCGATGATCAGCACGTCGGTCGCCACTTGTGCGGCGATCTCGCGGCCGGCGCTGTCGATCAGCTCGTCCACCTTAGCCACGTCCACATTCAGAATTTGCGCAGCCTCGGCGGGAGAGAAACCTTCAACGGCGCACAGCAGGAAGGCTTGGCGCGGAAGTGGCGTGATCGATTCCAGCTTGCGGTCGATCGCCGTCGTCGTGCCGGTCGGCCCCTCTGGCTTCAGGTTGATGTCGAGCGAATTCCACAAGCCGACGAAGGTTCGATAGAGCGCGACGCGGGGCTCGAGCGAAATGTCGAACAGGGACGGATCCTCGATCAGCACTTCGAGGGTCGCCGCCACATAGGCGTCGCCGGCCGCTTGGGTCCCAGCAAGGGCTCGGGCGAAGCGTCGGAGATAAGGCAAATGCGGCGCGATCGCTTTCGACATCGGCATCCGGTTTGGCTTTCGTTTGAGGAGGCCCGGGGAACAATCCTTTGTCACAAACCGAGCGGGGGGAGGCAACCTAAATTCACACAGACCGACGCTATTAAACGCAGGTAAACCGATTTCAGTTCCAGAAAGGTGGAACCATTTGAAGCCCTGCACGTTTTTGCAATCCCAAGGTCGGACGAATCCGGTATTCTTACCCCGCCTATCAGGCGGACAGGGGAACCGATCGTGGACCGCAAAACGAATAAGAAGGACCGCCGGCGAAAAATGCCAGGCGCAAGCAAAACAATGGACCAAGCAGTCGAGCACGGCGCCGCCGACACCGGTGGCGACACCCAAGGGGTCGAGCTGGATAGCGGTCTCACCCCTGCCCTGCAAGCTCACATTGGCCGGCATGTGCGTGCGGTCTTCGACGAAGTCGCGAGGGAGCCGATCCCGGAGCATCTGCTACGGCTGTTGAAAGATCTTGAGCAAAGCGGAGACAAATAATTGGCCCGCAAAGTGTCTTCGAGCCTGCGAGACGCCCTCGTAGGCGAAATGGGTAGCCTGCGCGCTTTCGCCGTGTCGTTGTGCGGCGACAAGGAGCGCGCGGACGATCTCGTGCAGGAGACGCTGTTCAAGGCGTGGAATCATCTCGACTCCTTCAAGGAAGGCACCAATCTGAAGGCGTGGCTGTTCACCATTCTGCGGAACACCTATTTCTCCGAGCGGCGCAAACGGCGGCGCGAGGTCGAAGATGCCGACGGCACCTATGCCGCCCGGCTTTCCTCGCTGCCGGCGCAGCACGGCCACATGGACATGCAGGATTTTCGCGCCGCGCTGGTCAAGCTTCCCGACGACCAACGCGAGGCCTTGGTGCTGGTGGGCGCCGCGGGATTTTCCTACGAGGAGGCGGCCGAGATCAGCGGCTGCGCCGTCGGCACGATCAAGAGCCGCGTCAATCGCGCGCGCAACCGCCTTGCCAGCATGCTCGGCCTCGAAGCCTTGGATGAGGTGGCCGCCGAGACCCTAAGCAAGTCGGCCTGACGGTCGCTCCGCCTTTACCGATCGTTGGTGGACGGTGGATTAGGTTTCCGCTTGGAACGCCTTGCACCCGCGCATGGTTACGCCTCGAGAAAGGAAGCCGCCACGATGACCTCCGCCGCAATCGACCTCGACCAGGCCAAGCTCGATCCGCAATCCGTGTTTCGCACGCCCAACGAAGTGCTCGCCGCACAAGGCGTCTCGCCCGAAGACAAGAAGGCGATCCTAGTTCGCTGGGAAGCCGACGTCGAAGCGTTGCTCAGGGCGACGGAGGAAGGCATGCCGCCGTCGGACAATCGCAGCCCGGCGGAGCTGCTGCGGGCGGTGCACGAGGCGATCGACTCGCTCGAGGGCAGCGGGCAGAGCGCGCATCGCTGCTGCGGCTAGGCTTATTGCCCTATCCGCTCCGCCGGCTTGCCGGCCCGGACCGGAACGCCTGTCCTGCTCGCACGTTTATCATTCATCCCCGAAAAACGCGTGAGAAAGGACGGAGCCGATGCCACCGAAAGTCACCACGACGGAAGCACGACAGGGCACCGGGCCAAAGGCCATGTTCTGGGTGCTGATCCTCTCCCTGACGCTGGCCGTGATCGCCGGGCTGCTGCTTGGACTTGGCTGGATTTCGCTGCCATGGAATGCCACCCCTTGACCTCAAGGCGGCGAAACCAAATCTATCGGTTAAGGGCACCGTTTGCAGACGGGGAGTCTCATGCCGCTTCGCCGCTCGCCATCTTCGCGCTCCACGCTATTCGCGGCGATGCTGGCGTTGCCGCTATTTGCCGGCGAAACGGTCGCGGCAACCGAGCCCGTTGAACCGCAAGCGAATTCCCTCCAATCCGCGCTCGACGATTTCGTCACCTATCTCAAATCCGAGACGAACGAGGCCGCCCGCTCGGCCGCGCGCATTGCCCGCGAGCACCAGGACACGCTCGACGCGGCGAAGTCGCAGATGGACGCCCACATCGCCGGCTGGCGTGCCGCGTTAAGCGGCCAGAAAGAGAGACTGAAGACACTGCACCAAGACGCGTCAGCGATGTGGGAGGACTTGAGCGAGACGGCGGTCTCGTCATGGGCCGAAGCGGAGCGGCAGGCTCACGAAGCTCTTGACTGGATCGCCAAGTGGATGCGCAATCAATCGCTGTCGGATCAGCGCCCCGAAACCCCTGTTTGACCCCTGTTAGTGAGGCGAGACATGCACAACGATCAATTCGGCAATCAATCGGCGAAAAGCGAAACCCAAGCGGACAAGGAATGGTCGGAGTTCGAGCGCGATCTCGATACGCTCGGCCGCCAGCTTGCCGCGCTGCAAGTTCACACCGCCTCGCTCGGCGCGCATCTCGTGTCGAGCCTGGAGGCGCGCTTCGATGAGGTGAAAGCCCGCGCGCTCGCCTTCAAGCAGTCGCGGGAGGCCGAGCTCGAGCAGTTGCGGCTCACCGCTCAGCAGCAGGCCGAAAGCAGCTTCAGCGACGCCCGCACCCGCTCGACCGAGGCCGCGCGTGACGCCGCGCGCCAAGTATGGGAGCGCTCGGAGCCGCTGCGCCAAGGCGCCAAGGATGTCGGCGAGGGCCTGTCGCGGGCCTGGACCGAGCTGCGCGCCTCGTTCGGCAAGGCCGCCGGCAGGCTGCAAACCGAGGCGGAGTCCTCAGCGCAGAACGGGCCTGTCCCGGCAACGAGCGAGGACCGCCACGAGCGGACGTAAAGTCTAAGACGGCTTTTCGACTTCACGAACCGGCGGCGGCGTGGGCGTGCTCCCGCTGCGCCGTTTCTATTTCATGTGCCGGCTGGATCAGCTCGGCGCGAACCAGGCCGCGCACCGAATTGCCGAGATAGACGCGGTCTGCGCTCAATAGGTCTTGTGGCGTCAGGATCGCTTCGCTCGCGGCAGCGCGCGGCAGATCGAGCAACTCCTCGCGCAAGGTGCCGGGAAGCAACCCGCACGTCAGCGCCGGGGTGAACAGCCGCCCGTCGATCTCGATGAAGAGAGTGGTGCGCGTGCCTTCGGTCAACTCGCCCTTCTTGTTGAGAAAGACGACCTCGTCGCATTGGGTCAGGGCCTTCTGCCGCTCCATCTCGCGGTCGTAGAACTGCCGTCGCGTGGTCTTGTGGTAGAAGAACGGATCCTTCTCATCGAGCCGCTGATCGGAAATGACGAAGCGCCATACCGTGTCCTTGGTAGGCAGGGTGATCGCGGTGGAGGTGACGGTGATGGCCCCCTCCTCGCCGAGCAGGAGCCGCACCAGAGCAACCGGGGCTTCGATGCGCGCCGCCTCCGCATCGAGCGCGGCCAGCACCGCCTCGCGCGAGAACGGATAGCCGAAATGCGCGGCTGAGGATTGCAGCCGCGCGAGATGCCGCTCCAGCAGATGGAAGCCTGCTGTCTGCTCGAAGCGCAGAGTCTCGATCAGCTCGAACGGAGTATCCACCTTGGTCAGGAAATGCGCCTTGAGCAGGCATTCCTCGAACTCTGAATCTTCTTTCGAATCGGCGACGATGCCGCCACCGATGCCCATCTCGCCCTCGCCGCCGGCGAGCACAACGGTGCGGATCGCCACGTTGAACTGGGCATCGCCGGACGGCGCGATATGGCCGATGGCGCCGGTATAGACGCCGCGCGGCGCCGCCTCGAGCTCGCTGATGATCTCCATGGCCCGCACCTTGGGCGCGCCGGTGACCGAGCCGCATGGGAAAAGGGCACGGAGCATGTCCTTGAGCCCCATGTCGGACCTGAGCTCGGCCTCGATGCCGGAGGTCATCTGATGTACCGAGCGGTAGGTTTCCACGGTGAACAGGTCGGTGACCTCGACCGAGCCGATCTTCGCCACGCGTCCGAGATCGTTGCGCAACAGATCGACGATCATCAGATTCTCGGCGCGCTGCTTCTCGTCCATGGCGAGCCAGGTGCGCAGCCGCGCATCCTCGCGCGGCGTGCGTCCGCGCGGCGCGGTGCCCTTCATCGGCCGCGTCGACATATGCTTGCCCTCGCGCCGGAAGAACAGCTCGGGCGAGAGCGAGAGCACGTCGAGCTCGTCGGCATGGATCAGCGCGCCATAGGCGACCCGCTGTTTGCGCCGCAGCGCCGCATAGAGCGCGACGGGATCGCCCTCGAAGGCGAAGTGGTATTTCAGCGTGAGGTTGATCTGATAGACGTCGCCGGCGCCGATATAGGCCTGCGACCGCGTCGAAGGCGCGGCCATATTGCTCGCGCGACCAGGAGAGCTTGAGGTCGGAGATCTTGGCGCGGCTGGCAGCGCCATGTTGCTCGAGCCAGGCACGCGTGCCGGCATCTTCGAGCGCACGCGGCTTCGGGAACAGCCCGATCCAGAATAACGGCACGGCGCGTTTGGCCGGCAGCAGCGTTCTCAACTTCGGCTCGAGGCAATAGCCGAGCTCATAGGCGAAGAACCCCGCGGCATGGGCCCCGCGCGCGAGGCCGGCCGCGACCTCATCGAGCTTCGCCTCGACCTCTTCCGGCGCATAGGCCGCGACGATCCGTTCGGGCTCGGTATAGAGCAGGCTTCTGCCGCCCGGCGTCAGACTGTCGTCGAGAAGGACGTAAGGGGAAGCGGTCATCTGTCAGCCCGGTCGCGCGCTTTCCGCTTGGCGTTGCCAGCATAGCCCATATGGGCGTTGGCGGCGTCAACATCGAGGGTTGGAAATCTAAGCGAGGATCAGCATCTCGCCTTTGCCGAGCACCGACATATCGCCCATCAGGCGCCGCGCGCGGTCGCCGAGCTTGATGGGCTTGCCGCCCTCGCGAAACGACCGCTCCAGCAACCGCAGATAGTCGAATTCGAGCACGCCGCAATCGCCGAAGGTCGGCAAAATTTCTTTCGGCTCTTCGAGAAAGATCAGGCTGCCGCGGCGCAAGCCGTGGCCGGCGCCGCGACCGACGCCGCGCTTGAACACAATGGTGCCGGCGACCATGCGACCGCCGGCGTAATCGCCCGCATCGCCGCTCACCACCACCAGGCCGCGCCGCATGCGCTCGCCGAGCATCGGTCCGGCATTGCCGCCGATGGCAATCACGCCGCCGCGCATGCCCAATGTCTCGCCGACGAGGATGCCGCCGGCACGCTCGCCGACATCGCCTGCGACGTCGATGCGCCCACGCACCATGCTCGCGCCCGCCAACACACCGGCGCTGCCCCTGACCTCGATCGTGCCGCCCTTCATGCCGGCGCCGAGATAGGCGCCAGCATCGCCGTCGACGACGATCTCGCCGTCTGAGAGCGCGGCGCCGATCTTGTCGCAGCTTGCGTCGGTGCCGACAAACCGCAGCGTGCCCGCGTCCTTGCCTTTCAGCTTGAACGCATCGCCGACCGTCAGCCTCTCGCGCGTCGTGCCGACGGCGAGCGCTTCGATCTCCTTCGGCTTCAGGTCCTTCAGCCGCGAGGGGATCAGCGGCGAGAGATCGAGCCGCTGATCGGGCTTGCCCTTGAGCTCGAAGCTGAGCGCGCTCACGCGACGATCTCCTTGAGATGGAAATGATGCGGGCCAAGATTGCCGCCGTAATTGCCGGCGGTGATGTGGGTGACGCCCTGCGCGGCGCCGCCTTCGGCAACGGCATGGATGCCGGCGCGCATCGCCTTGGCGATCGAGTCCTTGGTGAGGCCGTCGATTACGATCTCCATCACCGCTTCCACCTCGAGCGGAAGCTCGGTGTTCACCGCGGCTTTCAGCGTCGGGCAATAGGCGTCGTTGGTCGAGGCGATCTGCCCCTTGTATTTCGAGCCGACCTTGGAGCCGGAGCGGACGATGCCGCCCGGAAACGGCGTGATCACGCCCTCGATCTCGTCGATCGCCTTCACCGCGCGCTCGCAGGCGGCGAGCACGGCGGCATGCGACTTGCCGAGCACCAGCAGATTGCCGCCGCCGACCGCCTGCTTGGTCAGGCCGGTGGTCGCCTCGCAAACGAACTCGCCGTCCATCACCGGAATGCGCCAGAACCGCCTCCCGCCGACCAGCTTCGACATCTGCCAGCCGTCGCCGAAGAAACGGAGCGAGGCGCCGAGCTTCAGCTTCTTCTCGCCCTCGAGCCCGGCGAAGCAGGCCGAGCCGGGGCTGGTCAGCACGCATTGGCCGACACGGTTGCGCAGCTGCCGCTGCAGCTTGTCGCTATCCATGGTGAACAGCAGCACGGCGACGCCGGGGCGCCCGTCGAGCGTCTCCTCGGGCGACAAAATGCGCTCGATGCCGGCCTCGGCGCCGCAGGCGATCACCGAGGTGGCGAAGCCGGTCATGGTGCGGGCGGCGATCAGCGCCCATTCGAGCGACGGCGCGGTGATGATGATCCGCGTGCCGACCATGGGAAAGGCCTCGGCGAAGGTCTCGACGATAGTAACGCCTTTGATCTTCAGTTCAGACATGGCCAGGCTGTAATCGGCTGATCGGCGGCATTGGCGGGAGCGCCGAACCGGCATGGCCGGCGCCATAGCCGCGCACCATTAAACAGGTGGCCCAAGCGGCGCAAGCGATAGGTGGGGTCGGGCCGTTGCTCCGTCTGCGGAGCCATTTTCCCGGGCTTGGGCCCTTAGCCCTTCGGCTTGTCGTATTTGATGTAGGCGAAGCGCATGTCGTCGGCCGGCGTGCCTTCCAGCGCTCCCTCCTCCTTGCCCGGCTGCCAATGCACCACGTCCTCGATCTTCTTCGCCAGGGCGAAATCCTTGTCGGTGATGCCCTTGGCCGCATGGTTCTTCAGCCGAACCTCGACCCAGGCGTAGGAGGCGGTGATGTCGGGATGGTGCCAGGCCGCTTCCGACAGATGGCCGACGGTGTTGATCACCATCAGCGTGCCCTTCCAGCTATTGGTCTTGTATTTCCGCCTGATCCAGCCGTCCTCGAGATACCAATGCGGCAGCTCCTGCTTGAGCCGCGCCTCGACTTCGGCGTCGCTATAGGTACGCTCGGACGTTGCCATCGTCGCCGTCCTCTGAAAAAGTGACGCTTCCCCGCTAGAGACGAGCATAGCAGAGGCATCAACCCGATCAATGGCGGCCGTTTCCGCGCAATCGCGCAGCAAAAGCGAGGCTCGCCGTCCGGCGCGCGCAGCGGTCACCACGACCGCGCGGCTGCATTTCGGCTTTCTCGATCCGAGCGGTCGCGGCAAGCGGCCGTTCGGCTCGTTCGGCCTCTCGCTCGATCGGCCGACGACGCGCCTTAGGCTCGAACGCGCGGGGAGCTTCGAGGCAAGCGGGCCCGAGCGTGAGCGAGGCTTGCGCTATCTGCGCAGCATCGCCGCAAGCACGGGACGTGCGGCGTCCTACCGGCTCAGGATCGACGAGGCGATCCCGCCGCATGCGGGGCTTGGGTCGGGCACGCAATTGTCGCTGGCGGTCGGCTCGGCATTCGCCGCACTCGAAGACCTCCACCTCGACGCGCAAGAGATCGCCGCCAGGCTCGGGCGCGGCGCCAGATCCGGCATCGGCATCGCCACCTTCGCGCAAGGCGGCGTTGTGCTGGACAGCGGCCCGCGCCAGGGACGGCTGCCGCAGCTCGTCAGCCGCGTCCCCTTCCCCGCCGATTGGCGCGTGCTGCTGATCTTCGATTCCGGCTCGAGCGGGCTCGCCGGCGAGAGCGAGACGGACGCCTTCGACACGCTGCCCGCATTTCCGGAGAGCGAGGCCGCCGACTTGCATCGCCGCATTGCGCAGAGTGCGCTGCCGGCGCTGGCCGCGCGCGACTTCGCGACCTTCTGCGACGAGATCGGGTATTTGCAAGCCGCGATGGGCGCCTATTTCGCCCCTCTGCAAGGCGGGCCCTATGCCAGCGCCAAGGTGGGCGAGGCGCTCGCCTGGCTGCGCGGTCAAGGCGTCAGCGGACTTGGTCAAAGCTCGTGGGGACCGACCGGATTTGCCTTCGCGGCGTCGGAGGCGGACGGGCAAGCTCTGCTCAAAGGCTTGCGCGCGGAGGTTCGGCACCGGGGGCTCGGCGTCGAACTGGCGCATGGCCGCAACGAAGGCGCAAAAATCGAGACAACCTCCGGCGAAATCCAGTAAAACGCGCCCCACGTTAAGCAGGGAGACGAGACCGAACATGGGGAACCCCCGCATTCTGCACATGCTCACGCCGCTCAAGCATATGAGCCCGTTCGACGTGAACATGGCGCTCGACGCAGGTTTCGACGCGGCCATTCCCTACACCAACGTCACCACCGAAGACGTGGCCGGTCTCGTGCAGGACGCGATCTTCTCGCGCGGGCCCGAAGGGGTGAAGCGCACCGGCGTGTTCATCGGCGGCAAGCGCGCCATCGAGGCGCTCGACATGATGGACCGCGCCAAGAAGGCCATGGTCCCGCCATTCGAGATTTCCGTCTTCGCCGATCCCGCGGGCTCCTTCACCACGGCCGCGGCCATGGTCGCGCTCGCCAAGAAGGCGCTCCGAGACAAATTCTCCACCACGCTCAAGGGCAAGCGCATAGCCGTGTTCGGCGGTACCGGCGTGGTCGCCTTCGCCTCGGCGGTGATCGCGGCGGTGGACGGAGCCTCCTCCGTGCTGATCGGCTATGACGGGCCCGAACGTGTGCGCAAGCTCGCCGACGAGGCGAGAGCCCGCTTCGGCGTCGACATCACCTATGCCGACGGCAGCACCGAAGAGCAGAAGACCGAGATCGCGCGCGACGCCGACATCATCTTCGCGGCGGGGCCGGCCGGAAAACGGCTATTGACGCTCGACCAGCTGAAGCAGGCGAAACGCCTGAAAGTCGCCGCCGATGTGAACGCGGTTCCTCCCTCGGGCGTGGAAGGCGTGGGCGTGAACGACGACGCCAAGCCGATCCCGGGCACCGAGGCGGTCGGTATTGGCGCGCTCGCCGTCGGCAACATCAAATATCGCACCGAATCCGGACTGTTCGAGCAGATGATCGAATCGGAAAAGCCGCTCTATCTCGATTTCCGCGACGCTTACGCCCTTGCCCAAAAGCTCGCAGGCTGAAGCCGGCTCGCTCTTGATCGCGAGCGTCTCGGGCCGCCAGCTCGCGCACGCCGCGCGGCGCGCGGGCTTCACGCCGCTGGTCGCCGATTTCTTCGCCGACACCGATACGCAAGCGGCCGCTCGCGCCTGCCGCAAGCTGCGCGGCATCGAGCGCGGCATGCGCCGGCAAAGTCTGTTACCCGCTCTGCGCGCTCTTGCGGCGCTTGCCCCCTCGCCCATTGTCGGCCTGGTCTATGGCGCAGGCTTCGAGGACCGGCCCGAGCTGTTGACGCTGATCGCCAAACACTGGGCCCTGCTCGGCAATGACGCCGCGACGGTCGCGCGGCTCAAGGCGCCGGAGAGCTTCTTCGCCGAGCTCGACCGCCTCGGCATTCCCCATCCCGCGACGACGCGCGAACGGCCTGCGAAGGGCGCCGGCTGGCTCGCCAAGCGCAAGGGGGGCGCCGGCGGCAGCCATATCGCGCCGAGCCGGCTGCATGGCGATGCGCGGTCGATCTACTACCAGCAGCGCGTCGCGGGACGCGCGGTCTCGGCGCTATTCGTCGCCAATGGCCGCCGCGCGCGCGTGCTCGGCTTCAGCGAGCAATGGACGGCGCCGACCCCGCGAAGCCCGTTTCGTTATGGCGGCGCGCTGCGCCCAGCGTCTGTGACGCAAAGCGTGGCACGCGCGATGGCCTCGACGGTTTCGGCGATCGCCCGGTCCTTCGCTGTCGTGGGCCTCGCCTCGGCCGACTTTCTGGTGGATGGCGAAGACGCGCTGCTGCTCGAAATCAACCCGCGTCCCGGCGCCACGCTCGACATTTTCGATAGCGGCGCCAGGCCCCTTATGCGGCTGCACCTCGCAGCAATCCGCGAGGGGCGGCTGCCGCCAGGCGGTCTGAAATTCGATGATGCCATGGCCTCGGCAATCGTTTATGCCCCTGCGAGAATCTGCGTGCCGTCCGGCATGGCCTGGCCCGACTGGTCCGCCGACCGAGCTAAGTCAAGGGAACGGATCGACAAAAACCGGCCGATATGCACTGTGTGGGCGCGCGGTAGCACACGAGCACAGGCAAAGCGCCTGGTCGAGGAGCGAATTTGCAACATATTGGCTATATTTCAAGGCGTTAGTAGGGGGGACGACGTTGAACAAAAGAGAAGAAATCGCCGCGGCGCGGCACAAGGCGTGGCCGAGCGTCAACGCCCTGGCGGCGCCGTTAGTGAAAGCCCTGATCGCTGATGCCGACGCGCTGCGCGTCGACGTCACCCACGGTTCGCTCGGTGAATGCCGCATCGATTGCGGCGTGCGGGCCCTGGGCGGACTGGAGGCTGGACGCCGCATGGCTGAGATCTGCCTCGGCGGGCTTGGCAAGGTCGCGCTGGAGACGACCGACACCGACAGCGCGTGGCCGTTCGTGGTGACCGTGCATACATCCCAGCCGGTGCTCGCCTGCCTCGGCTCGCAATATGCCGGCTGGAGCCTCTCGGGCGAAGACAACGGCAAGAAATACAGCGTGCTCGGCTCCGGGCCGGCCCGCGCCATCGGTTCCTCCGAGAAGCTGTTCGAGGAACTCGACTATCGCGACACGGCCGAGAGCGCGGTGCTTGTGATCGAAGCCGACCGGCCGCCGCCGCCCTCTCTGGTCGAGCAGGTGGCCAAGGATTGTAAGCTGCAGCCCGACCAGCTCACCTTCGTCTATGCGCCGACCTCCAGCCTCGCCGGCACGGTGCAGATCGCCGCGCGTTGTCTCGAGGTCGCGTTGCACAAGGCGCATGAGCTGCATTTCCCGCTCGACCATATCGTCGACGGTATCGCCACCGCGCCGTTGCCGCCGCCCGCGCCCGATTTCATCGCCGCCATGGGCCGCACCAACGACGCCATCATCTATGGCGGCCGCGCCCAGCTCTACGTGTCGAGCGGCACCAAGGAGGCGAAGGCGCTGGCGGAGAATCTGCCGAGCCTGAAGTCGAAGGATTACGGCAAGCCCTTCGCCGACATTTTCGCGGCGGTGAAGGGCGATTTCTATGCGATCGACCGCATGCTGTTCAGCCCGGCGATGGTGACGGTGACGTCGCTCAAGACCGGCGAGAGCTTCCAGGGCGGCCGCATCGACGATGCGGTGTTGTCGCGCTCCTTCGCCTGACGGTCCATGCGCGCGGACGCAGCCAACGAGGCGGCCATCGTCATGTTCGGCGATGGCAAGGATTGGCACGGACGGAGCCTCGCTCGCGCCTTCAAGCGGCGCGGCATCACGCCGCTGATCGTGCCACTCAATTCCTGCGGCTTCTCGACCGAGACGGCGTCGGGGCTCGCCATCCCGGGGCTCGGCGATCGCCTCCCCGAAGGTGCGTTCGTCCGCTTCGTTCCCGGCGGCTCATTCGAGGAGGTCACGCTCTATCTCGGCGTGCTGCATGGCCTGCGCGAGCTTGGCGTCACGGTGTGGAACGATGCTCGCGCCATCGAGCGTTGCGTCGATAAGTCGACCACGACGTTCTTTTTGCAGCGCGCGGGCATCCCGACACCACGCACTTTCGCCCACGTCGGCCGCGCCGAGGCCGAACAGATCGTGGCATCGCTGCTCGCCGAGGGACGGAAGCTCGTGCAAAAGCCGCTGTTCGGGGCGCAAGGCAAGGGCTTGCGCCTGATCGCCTCGCTCGCCGATCTCTCCTCGCCCGAGGAGGTCAACGGGGTCTATTATCTCCAGGAGTTCATCGAGCCGGCGCAAGCGCACCATCAGGATTGGCGGCTGTTCGTATGCCAAGGCCGCGTGATCGCTTCCATGATCAGGCACGGATCGAGCTGGATCACCAATATCAAGCAAGGCGCGCGCGCCAAGGCGGCGATCGCGAGCCAAGAGCTGGTCGATCTCGCGGTCCGGGCCGCTAATTGCGTCGGTGCCGACTATGCCGGGGTAGATATCATCCAGGCCCGTGACGGAGGGTTCTTCGTGCTGGAGGTCAATTCGATGCCGGCGTGGAATGGATTGCAGCTGGTGAGCCACGTCCGCATTTCCGACCATCTGGTCGATGCGTTTCTCGAGGCGG
This sequence comes from uncultured Alphaproteobacteria bacterium, assembly GCA_963798815.1. GTDB lineage: Bacteria > Pseudomonadota > Alphaproteobacteria > Rhizobiales > Methyloligellaceae > Methyloceanibacter. Next base: position 80,957 of record CAWCUW010000002.1, on the reverse strand, counting down.
CGCTGCCGCCGGCGCGCCGTGAAGGCCAAGAGGGCACTTGAGACGGCCGCCCCAGCGCGAGGAGATCTCCCGGGGCTTCCTTGACGCCTGCCTTGCCGAGCTCGACGCGCTGAAGCCCGGCAACGTGCATCGCCACGCAGCGGGCCACAACATGAGCGTCGACGACTTCGTGGCGAGCGCGGAAGCCGCCGCGCCCATCATCGGAGAGCCGGGGCTTGGGGTGGGCCAGCGCATCCGGCGCGCGGCCGAGGCGACGCGGAAGGCCGTCGGACAGAACACCAATCTCGGCATCGTGCTGCTCGCCGCCCCGCTCGCCAACGCGGCACTCGCCCCGCACGATGGCGATCTTGCAAGCCGCTTGCGCCTGACCCTGCAAGGACTGAGCGTCGAGGATGCGCGGGAGGCCTATCGGGCGATCCGCGAAACCAAGCCCGGCGGACTTGGCGATGCGCCCGAGCACGATGTCGCCGCGGAGCCGCGCGTAACCTTGCTCGAGGCCATGCGCGCGGCGGAAATGCGCGACCGCATCGCCTGGAACTACGCGCATGGCTTCGCCGATATCTTCACGCTCGGCCTCAAATGGCTGGCGCATGCGCGCGAGCGATGGGAGGAGCCGTCGTGGGCGGTGACGCGCGTTTATCTCGGCTTCCTCGCCCATCTTCCCGACACGCTGATCGAGCGGAAATTCGGCACCCGGATGGCAGCCGAGGTGCGCGAAGAGGCGGGGCCGATCGAGGCGAGCTTCACCGAATCCGCGGCGCCCGAGGCGATGACGGCGCCGCTTGCCGCCTTCGACCGCGCGTTGAAACAGCGCGGTCTGAACCCGGGCACCTCGGCCGATCTCACCGTGGCGACCCTGTTCGCAGCCGCTCTCATCGCCCTCGACAGCCCGAAATAGGGCCAAAACGCGGTCTTCCTCGCGGCGAACAATCGACTTGCCGATCTCTCAGCCCCCGGCTTATCTTCTCCCCGCGGAGCTCTAACCAGGAGTTGCGGACGGAGATGCTTAGCCAAAGCAGCTCTCGTCGGTGTGCGTTCGGCGGCAGCACCGTCAGCGCCCGCTAGCCAATACGTAGTATCAGCCCATTAGGGAGGGGGTTTCATGCCCAAAATCAGTGGAGTTGGTGTCGGCGAGTCGCTCGTCGGTGACGGTAACGAAGTTGCTCATATCGATTTGCTTATCGGTCCGCGTGGCAGCGCCGTCGAACAGGCGTTCTGCAATGCGCTTACCAACAACAAGGATGGCTTCACCACCCTGCTCGCGGTGATCGCCCCCAACCTGCTCTGTAAGCCCCCAACGATCCTGTACAACAAGGTCACCATCAAGGATGCACGCCAGGCCGTGCAGATGTTCGGACCGGCGCAATATGCCGTGGCGAAGGCCGTGGCCGATTCCGTCGCCGAAGGCGTGATCCCCGCCAACGAGGCTGACGATCTCTATGTCTGCGTCGGCGTGTTCATCCATTGGGAAGCCAAGGACGACAAGAAGATCCAGGACTTCAACTATCGCGCCACCAAGGAAGCCCTCGCCCGCGCCGTCAAAGGCGAGCCGAAGGCGTCCGAAGTCACGGCGAAGAAGGACTTCGCGCACCACCCGTTCGCGGCTGGTTGAAAGGGAGAACCCCCAGGTCGGGGGCAACCCGGTAATTCAGGTGGTCCGGGCCCGATTCGGCGGTGGCTCCAAAAGCTGGGTTTCTGACGATTGGGCGTGTGAGCGCTCTCGCTACGATCGCCGCTCTCGCGAGAGGGCGGCGATCTCTTTTTGCGTGACGGCATTGCGATGCAGCGCGGTGGCAAGCAGTGCCCCTTGCGCCTGCAAATCGGCGAGCGCCTCGAGATCGCGGGCGTCCCTGATGCCGCCGGCGGCGAAGATGGCGGTGCCGTCCGACATGCCGACGAGGGACTTGATGCCATCGGTGTCGGGGCCGGAATTGGTGCCGACCCGGCTCAGGTTCATGGCGATGACGCGCCGGGGCCACAGCGAGGCATCGTCGAACAGCGCGTCGGGGCCCTTGCGGCCATCGGCATCGAAATCGAGCGAAAGCACGACCCCCTCGCCGAATGCGGCATGAATCTCGCGCCAGGCGTCGGCGCCGTCGAGGCTCTCGCTGCCGATCACCAGCGTCGCCCCGAGCGGCAGCCAGAAGGCGCAGTCGGCGACATCGGAGAAGCCGGCATCGATCCACAGCGCGGTGTCGGGCAGCGCGTAGCTCAGCCCGCGGACCAGCTCGAAATGATTGCCGACGCCGGCGATGGCGTCGAGATCGGCGATATAGAGGGACGGCGAGGCGGTGTGGCTCAACAGGCCACGGGCGATGGCGAAGGGGTCGCCGGCAGCGCCGTAGGGGCTTTCGATCGGCCGATAGTCGGCGCGATTGCCGGATTTGGCATGGACGACGGCGTCGCCCTTGAGATCGAGCGCCGGGATCACGGTGAATTCGTCCATGCAGCCTCTCCAACACTTGTAGGCTCTTGCGGAGCCGGAACTTTCATGCGCCTTGCCTCCCACTAGATGCGCTCCGGATTTGGCCGCGACAAGCCCAGTCGGAGCGCGGAAAGAGGACAAAATGGCCTGCGTAATAGGTTGGGATCTGGGCGGCGCCAATCTGAAGCTGGCCCGTGTCGAGGGCGGGCGCGTACAGCGCGTGGCGCAAATCCCCTGCCCGATCCGCCAAGATCGCGCCAAGTTCGACGCCGCGCTCGAGGCGGCGCTTCCCCTCTGCCCGGTGCATGCCGCGCACGCCGTCACCATGACCGGCGAGCTGTCGGACGTGTTCGCCGACCGTGCCGAGGGCGTCGCCTATCTGGTCGACATGATGCGGAACGCGACCGATGGCGAGGCGCTGTTCTACGGTGCCAAGTCGGGCTTGCTCGATTGCCTCCGCGCGATCGAGCGGTCGGCCGACGTGGCGTCGGCCAACTGGCACGCGAGCGCCGCACTGATCGCGCAGATACTGCCGGATGCCTTGTTGATCGACGTCGGCACCACCACGACGGATCTGGTCCCGCTCAAGGGCGGAACCGTCGCGGCGCGGGGCTATGCCGACGGCGAGCGGCTGGCAGAGAGCGAGCTGGTCTATACGGGGGTGGTACGCACGCCGGTGATGGCGGTGGCGCGGACCGCCTTGTTCAAGGGCCGCGTGCAACGCATCGCCGCCGAGCGCTTCGCCACCATGGCCGACGTTTGGCGCCTCTTGGGCGAGCTTCCAGACGATGCCGACCCCTACCCGACCCCCGATCTGGCGGGCAAGAGCATGGAGGCGAGCGCGGCGCGGCTGGCGCGCATGCTGGGACGTGACGCGAGCGAGGCGGGGCTGCTCGCCTTCGCCGATCTCGCGCGGCATTTCGCCGACTGCCAGCTCGCGGAGATCGAGGAGGCTGCGCGCACGGTGCTTGCGCGCGAGGCGCTCGCCCCGGACGCGCCGGTGATCGGCGCCGGCTGCGGGCGCTTCATCGCCAGGCAGATCGCCGAGCGGCTCGGCCGTCGCTATTTTGACTTCGCCGAGTTGATCGACTGCGCGCCTGAGGCCCGCGACATGGCGGCGAATTGCGCGCCGGCGGTTGCCGTCGGGCTGCTCGCCGAATGCGAACTGCGCGTCTCAGGGTAAAGGCGAAAGAGGTGAGCGCCTGAAGCGCTCACCTCCTAGCGAATCACCCGCGGGCGGTGATCATGTGATACAGCCAGAGCACGATGACGGCGCCGATGATGGCGACGATCATGCTCCAGATATTGAAGCCGGTAATGCCGGTGGAGCCGAGGGCGGAAAAGAGATAGCCGCCAACCACCGCGCCGACAATGCCGAGCACGATGTCGAGCAACAGGCCCTGGCCGGAGCCGACATAGATCTTGCTGGCGATGAAGCCCGCGATCAGACCCAACACAATCCAGGCAATGATCCCCATGGAGGACCCTTTCTTGGCTGAACTCGGTGAGGGACGATATGCGGCTAGGACATTAGCCGCATTATCTCCTGCTGGGTCGGCAGTCTGCCGTCAGGCGTCAGCTTATCCACGACATTCGGCAGCATGCGGGCCAATTCGGCCACGACCTGGTCGCGCGAGAGGCCGGTGCGCAGCGAAAGCTGATCGACGACGTCGCGGCCGAGCGCCCCGGACACCTGATCGGGCGCCACGCTCTTGTTGGTGCCGCGGTTGACCCACGAATTGACCACGTCGCCGAGGCCCTTTTTCTGGAACTGGTCGATCAGGCCGCCAAGACCGTCGAGCACGCTGCCGGGGGACGCATCTTGCGCCGAGCCCGGCAACGGAGCTTCCGGAGTTCTGGATACATCCGGCGCGGGCGCCGATTGCTTCTGCCCGCCGGCCATGTAGCGCGAGGCGAGCAGCGCTAGGAGTGCAATCACGAGAGGCTTGGTGAGATTACCGCCGGGGACCGCGGAGCCGGAGTTCTGAACCGAAGATGTTGGACATTTTGACCTCCTGTTTAGCAAGAAAGAACGTCGCATCCCCCGGGATTGTTTCAGCATTGCCGCAGCGGCAAAACTGTAACACTTAGGAGCTGGCCCAACCAACGAAGCTTTGTCCCAGCCCAGCCTTGGTTCGGTCAACTTTCACGCGTCAAGAAGCAACCAATTGAATGAGGGAGAGGTGCATGCGTCAGGGTCTCACGCTTGTGGCGGTGTTCATCAGTGCCGGTCTCGGCCTTGGCATCACATCCCGTGACGCAGCCGCCGGATCGTTGCCGGCACTCTCCTCGGCGGTCGTCGCGCCCTCGCTCGTTCACCAGGCCGGTTATTCGAAGCGGTACTGCCGGCGCTACGGATGCCCTCCCCCTGTGGTGGTGCTGCCCGACGCCGCACCGGATGTCGATGTGGACGTCACGGTGCCGGGTGAGACGCCTCCCATTATCGCCATCGTGCCCGCTCGTCCGGTGAGCTGCGGCCAGTATAAGTACTGGGACGGCGAGCGCTGCGTCGACGCCCGCTACAACAACCCGTATCTCGGGCCACGCTAGCCGCAAGCACCGCTCAACAGCATCTCGGTCCTTCACGCGACCTTGGGAATGATCCGCTTCAAGCCGTAAGCGGATACGATGGCCACACCCGCACAAACGAGGCCGATCTCCCGGCGTCCATAAAGCAGATATCCGGTGGCAAACAGCGTGGCGTAGACCGCGACGCAACCTAGGAACCAAGCAAGCAATGACGCGGCGAGATCGTCGCCGGCGTCCTTCCTGCCGCTGGTATCCACGGCGCGGCGCCATCCCGCGGGATAAGGGTGGATGCGGTCATAAAATGATTGCAGCACGGCGCGATCGGTCGGCGGCGTCAGCAGCGTCACCGCCAACCAGCCGATTGTCGTCACCACGACGCCGATTACCAGCGCGGCCGCCGAATCGAGCGGCGTAAAGCCGAGTTGCGCGTGGCCGAAATGCAGATACACCGCCAGCAGGAATGAGATCACCATCGCCGCGATCTCGCCCCAGGCGTTGATGCGCCACCAGTACCACCGCAACAGGAAAATGAGACCGGTGCCGGCGCCGATTTGCAGCAGGATCTGGAACGCCTGCATGGCATGGTCGAGACAGAGCGCGACGAGCGCGGCGAGGATCATCAAGGCGAAGGTCGCGGCCCTGCCGACGTTCACATAGTGCGATTGCGAGGCATTCGGCCGGATGAAACGGCGATAGACGTCGTCGACAATGTAGGAGGCGCCCCAGTTGAGGTGGGTGCTGATGGTCGACATATAGGCCGCTGCCAGCGAGGCCACGACCAGTCCGAGTAGCCCGTGCGGCACGAACACGAGCATGGCCGGATAAGCCAGGTCGTGGCCGACGATCGAGGGATCGACATAGGGAAGACGCGCGCGGATGTCGGCGAGCTCGGGATAGACGACCAGCGAAGCGAGGGCCACGAGGATCCACGGCCAAGGCCGCACCGCGTAGTGGGCAATGTTGAACCAAAGCGTCGCGGCCACGGCCTGTTTCTCGTTGCGCGCGGCCAGCATGCGCTGCGCCATATAGCCCCCGCCGCCGGGCTCCGAGCCCGGGTACCACGTGCTCCACCACTGCACCGCGAGCGGCACGATCAGCACCGCGATCACGGCGGCCCGATCGGAGAAATCGGGAAGCAGCGAGAGCTTGCCCTGGACCAGCGGATTGGCAAACAGGCCCTCGAGACCCCCGACGCTCGGCTGGGTGACGGCATAATAGGCGGCCGCGACCGAGCCGATCATCGCCAGGACGAAGAGCAGCAGATCGGTCACCACGACCCCCCACAACCCGGCGGTGGTCGAGTACACCGCGGTGACGAGCGCCGCGAGTGCGACGGTTCGGTAAGCGTCGAGGCCCAGCAGCACGCCGGCAATCTTGATCGCGGCGAGCGTGACGGTGGCCATGATCATGACGTTGAAGAAGACGCCGAGATAGATGGCGCGGAAGCCGCGCAGGAAGGCGGCGGGCGTGCCGGAATAGCGCAACTCGTAAAAATTCATGTCGGTCAGCGCGCCCGACCGCCGCCACAGCTTGGCGTAGAAGAAGACCGTCAGCATCCCGGTGATGAGAAAAGCCCACCACAGCCAATTCATGCTGACGCCGCCGGTCCGCACCAAGTCCGTCACCAGATTCGGCGTGTCGGTGGAGAAGGTGGTCGCCACCATCGAGGTGCCGAGCAGCCACCACGGCAGCTTGCGGCCCGACAGGAAATATTGCTCGAGGTTGCGGCCGGCACGCTTGGTGTAGACGAGACCGATGACGAGCGTGGTGACGGCATAGACCGCCACGACCACCCAATCGATCGATTGCAGCTGCATGGTTGGTCTCAGGGTGACGTCGGCAGAGCCGCCATGGCCTAAGGCGGCGTCTCGCCCGGAATGGTCACCCGCGCGCGGCTGGATGGGTCGACGCCGGTGATGCTGCCGAGATAGTTGAGGATGGCGGCGACCTGATCGTCGGTGAATTGGATCTGCGGCATGTCGCGGTGGCGGGAGCCCATGCCCTCGGCGAACCCCTCCTCCAACTGATCGATGGGATATTTGAGATAGACCTCGCGCAACGGCGGCGCCTGCGGCAGCGGGCTGGTGCCCGTGGCTTCGAGGGCATGGCAGCGGCCGCAATTGGTCTCGAGCAGGGCCTTGCCCTCGGTCGCGTCGGTTGGCGCGGCAAGCGCAGCCGACGCGCCGAACATCAGCAGCGCAAGGCACCCCATTGTGTCGCGAAGGCGAGCTTTGCTCATCGTCGCACCCTCCTCCCAGAAGGCGGCGCGGGAATGGCGCATGCCGAGGGTAGTCGGTCGCGGGCCTTGACGGCAAATGCCATCACGCATGGTCACCCTTGCAGCGTGCAGAGGCTGTAATGCGCGTAGACGATCGATGCCATGGGCTGCCCGGGCCAGAATTTCCGGTGCAGGTCGGCGACCGTCGTGGTGTCGGCGAGGGTCAAGCCGGTCTCCGCCGCGAGCGCTGCGACATCGTCGATGCCGTAATGCCAGGGCGCGCCCATGGCGGCGAAGCGTTCCACGAAGACGGTGGTTCCAAGCTCGCCGGTGGTCTTCGCCACCACCGCCGTATCCATATAATCGAAGGCGATGCTGAACCGGCGGACCGCCGCCTTGAGGTCGCGCAGGACCTTCTTGGCATCGGCCTCGGTCAGATACATCGTATTGCCCTCCCAAATGAAAAAGGACGGCAGGTCGCGGTCGAAGCCATTGGCCTCGAGCAGCGGCAGCGCGCCGGAGGCGACATAGTTGCCGGCGATGAAGGTCACCGGCGCGTCCATGCCACGCTCGGCAAGCCGTTGGCGCTTGAAAGCGATGGTGCTCGCATCGTCGATCTCGAAATAGGCGACGCCGGGCGAGCGCTTGCGTTCGGCGCGGGTGTCGAGGCCGGCGCCGAGGATGACCACCTGGCGGCAGCCGCCGGCGAGCTGCTGGTCGAGCCGGTCGTCGAGATAGCGCGTCCTCAGCCTGACATTGATTGCCGCCGCGGCGAAGTCGGCCGAGATCGCGTCGGCCGCCTGTCTGGTCCGCGCATCGAGAAAGATCGGCACGACCTTGTCGACATAGAGCGGGTGCGCTGCGTCGTTTTCGCGCGCGCGGAACTCGGCCACGACAAAGGCTGTACCGGTCACGTTCTTGATGGGGCTCATGGCCCTCGCTCCTGTGGATGTTCAGTTGGTTGGGTGGCGGCGCGGGGCTTCAGCCGGAGGGCGGCGGGGCGTGCTTGTAATGGTCTTCGATCTTCTCGACCAGCAGCCGCCAGGCTTCGTGCTCGCGCGGGCCCGCCGTCTTCTCCACCGCAACCTGCAAATAGCCGAGCTCGCGCTCGATCTTCTCGCGCGGCAGAATGTGCAAGCGGCTGGCGAGGATCGCCGCCTCGATCACCGCGGCTTGCGCGCGGTTGAAGCCCTGGAACGGCGCATGGTTCGCTTCGTGCACCATCCGGCAATGGAAGCGCGGCCTTTGCTCGTCCTCCTCGATCGTGCCGACGGCAAGCTCGATATGGCTGAGCGCGCCCTCGAGCACGGCACCGGGAACATGCGTCGCAGCGCGGGTCGGCCAATCTTTCCGGCCGGTGAGACAGCCGGCGAAGACCAGCACATCGTCGGTGAAATTGGCGACCGCGTAAGGGGTGGCGCGCAGATTGTCGAGCGTGGTCGAGGGGCGGAACGGCGCGATGACGAAGCCGCCCTCCTCGACGATCAGCCCGAGTGGGGCGATATGCACGCTCCCCTCGCCGTTGAGGGTGGTGACGATGCATTCGCGGATCATGGGCATGGCGGCGGCGCTCGCAACGATCAGGACATTTCGCGTTTCTTCTTGGCGACCAGCGTATGGCCGGCCGCTTTCAGCCGCGTCTTGTCGTCGGCGGGCGCGTCGGCGGCGACGCCCCAATCCAGCGGCTCGTCCTGCGCGTAGCGCTTGCCGAGCCGCCAGGCGATCTCGGCCCGCGCCAGCTCCGCCCCGAGATAGAACGCATGCGGCCCGTCTTGGTCCACGCCGAGCTTGTCGTACAGCGCGAACGCCTCTTGCGCCAGGTGATGGCCGTCGCGGTTATAGACATGGATGCCGTCCTCGGCGATCTCGATGCGGAAATTCTTGTCGCGCACCGCGCGCGCCGCTTCCTCGATCTCCTCGGGGCTTTGCGGAAACGGCCGGCGCGCATGCAGCGCCAGCAGCCCGTCGGCATAATCCTTCGGCAGCTCATGCTCGGCGCGTGAGGCATACATGATGCGCCGCGCCAGATCGTGCTCCTCGACGGTGCGGCGGGTGTGCGGGCTCACCTGCACCACCAGCACGTTCTTGATCTCGAGCTCCGAGGCGATGCCCAACAGAATTGCGGTGATGCCGGTGGTATCGGCGTCGGTCAGCTCGGTGAGGTTGCCGGTGCCCATCAGCATCTCGGCGTCGGGACGCTCGCGCCGCACCTGCGCGTAACGCTCCAGCGACGCCGTAAAGCCGAAATTGATCGGATCGAGCACGGGATCGACCAGATATTTCCTCCCCTTGGCGTCGAGCGCATCCATGGAGCGATAGAGCGAGGCCAAATCGCCGTGCTCCTTGGGGATCAGCACCGGGACAGACGCGACCTGGTCGGCGATTCGCAGCGTCGCCTCGTTGAGGCTCAGCAGGAAATCGGCGCCTGCCTTGCCGCCGCGCAACAGCTCGTCGGGATCGGCCGAGTCGACGCTCACCTGGTAGCCCTTCTGCTTCAGCGCGCCGACCGTCTGCTCCAGATGTGGAAACGGCGTGTCGGGCAGGCAGCCGAGATCGATCACGTTGGCGCCCTTCTGCACATAGTCTTGCGCGCGCTTCAGGATCGCCTCGACGGCAAGCGCGGAGGCATCGACGATCTCGGCGAAGATCTGGATGTCGTATTTGGTCATGTCGGCGGCCTTCCGCGCCCGGCCGAAATAGCTGGGAATGTCCTTCAGCTCGTCGGGCCCGCGCAGGAACGGCACGCCGAAGCGCTCGCTCAGCCGCTCGAGATCGGCGCGGCAGCGGCCCGGCAGCAGTATCTTGTCGGCCTCGACCGGCTTCGGCAGCCGCCTGGCGATGATGTCCTCGGTCATCAGCGCGGCGACCTTGACGCCGATATCCAGCACCTTCCAGTCGAAGCCGGCATTCATGCCGCCGAGCACGGCCTCGAGCCGCGGCCGCGCCAGATGTCCGGTCAGGAACAGGATGCTTTCAGGCATATCGCGCTTCTCATGGTCCGCCGTCCTTCTAGCGTGTCATGGCCGGGCTTGTCCCGGCCATCCACGCTTGCTTGGTGTCATTCCCGCGAAAGCGGGAATCCAGTAAACGCCGGTGGTCGTTATGAAACCGCAGGGGTTACTGGATTGCCCGGTCGAGCCGGGCAATGACAAGCGGAAGCAGTCGGGTTAGACCTTCGCGTAGATGGCCGGGACAAGCCTGGCCATGACGGCAAGGGAAACTCATCCCCTCCTTATCCCCACCCTCCCAAACCTCGCTTATCCTGCTCTCGATCTCGTCCGCTAAGGGTCGCTTCGCGAGGCATACGTGAGGTGGGCGAGGTCGCGGCGCCCGCGGGCCGGACTTGCACGTTCGGCACTCGGGCGGTGCCGGAGCTCCGCCCGGGACCACTACGAGTCCCTGCCAGGAGCTGGCTGACGATTTGGGTGTTGCGCTATCGGCCTCTGGCCTGCTTGAGCGCGATGTTGTTGCGCTATCGGCCTCTGGCCTGCTTGAGCGCGATGGCCCTAACCGGAAAGCGCGGCCCGGCACCGCATGAACGCCGCAAAAAAGCATGCGCTACCGCGATGCAGATGCGCATTTTTTGATGCGCTACCGCTTCGCACCTTGAGCGCTTGTGGCGCGCCGGAAGGTGCCCGCGCGTCCGGCGACGGACGCGACGCTAACGATAGACCGCGCCTTTCGGCGCGCCATGACCCTTGCTGTGAGCGGCAAGGGAGAGAGGCAGAGTCCGGGCGCTCCGCGCCGCGGAGAGGATGGTGCATGGCTGGTCGACATTCCGGCGCAAGCCGGAATCCAGCGTGAGACTCGCGAGCCCTGCTCGGCCGCTGGCCTTGTTTGTTTTTCACTGGATACCGGCTTTCGCCGGTATGACGAGGAGAGAGGACGAAGGACCGTGACGCGGCCGACCGATTTGACAAGGGACCTTGAGCTCGCGGCCCGACTGCTCGTGCTGTGGCGTCTGTGCCGCAAATCGCGCTGCCGGCGCGCGCGCTGCTGCTGCGAGCCGCGGCGCTGTTGCGAGCTGCTGGTGGATTGGTCCGAGGCCCTGGCGTTGAAGGATAAGCGGGTCGGCTTCGATGACGCGCTGCGGCGACTGCGCGAGGCTGAGACATGACGCGCTTGGGGTCTTCCAACCTAATGCCAATCTCGTCATGGCCGGGCTTGTCCCGGACATCCACGCTCGCTTGCTGTCATTTCCGCGAAAGCGGGAATCCAGTAGCCGCCGGCTTCGTTATCAAACTGCGCAGGGGTTACTGGATTGCCCGGTCAAGCCGGGCAATGACAAGTGGAGGTGGCTCAAGCGATCTCGGCGCCGCAGGGTTCGCCTTCCGCGGCGCAAGCCGAAAACGCGTCTTGGTCGCCGCGGCCGAGCAGAATGGTCGGCGTGCCGGTCTCAGCCAGCATGTCGGCAAAAGCCTGGTCGACGACACCCTCGCGCGCGAGCTGGCGCGCGCTGAGCCGCGGCGCTTTGGGGCGGGCGATCGACTTGATCAGATAGCAGCGCGCGGCGCCGAGCCGGCTGCTCAGCCAGAGCGCGAGGCTGTCGGAGGTGAGCCGCCAAGACTCCTCGAGATCGGCGCGTCCGGCGATCGCCGCATAAGGCGCCCAGACCGCGACGGCGCCGCGCGCGAGCGCCTCGCGCAGCTCGGCTTCGCTGGCGCCGACGGTGAAACCTGGCCGCAATCCGGCGACGGCCCAGGCGAGCTGATCCATGGCGAGCAGCGCCATGCGGTGGGCGGACGCATCGCCGAAGCCGAGCCGCGACTGGCAGGCGCGCACCTCGTCGGCCAACGCGCCGCCTCCGGGCACGACGACGACGGGGACGCGCGCGGCGGCAATCGCCTCGAGCCAGGCGGCAAGCTCGCCCGAGCGGACGACGCTGCCGCCGAGCTTGACGACGATGGGTCGCGTCGCACTCGCGGGCGCCAGATCGGCCGGCGCGCGCAAGGATCGGCCCGCCATTCAGGCGCTCCCCTTGGCGCGCACGATCTCGACGCCGACCGCGTCCGGCTCCTTGTCGAGCTTCTCGATGGTGACCTTGACCGAGGCCGCGCGCGGATGGGCGAGGCAATGCGCCGCCACCTCCTCGGCCAGCGTCTCGACCAGGTTGAGATGGCCGCGGGCGACGATCTGCTTGATGCCTTTGATGATGGTGTCGTAGTCGAAGGCGCGGCCGATATCGTCGTCGATTGCGACGGTGGCGGGCAGCACGTCGACATCGACGGAGAAGCGCACGCGCTGGGTGACGCCCTTCTCATGGGTGTAGACGCCGATCTCGACGTCGAGCACCAGGTCGTGCATGAAGACGCGATCGAGCGGCTTGGGCTCGCTCCGCACAAGCTTCGCGGTCCGCTGCAATCGCTCTTCCATGGCGCAAAGGCTCCGTTACCAGACGGCAGGTGCCGCCATCCCTAGCATAACGCTTGGGGAACGCGCTCGGCCACGCTCGGCTCATGGAAAATGCGCGGCCGCTCCGGGATCAGGGCCCTGATGGCCGCGAGCCGTTCGGAATCGAGCTGCATGGCGCGGTCGCCGCCCTGGCACAGCGCGCCGCGAAAGCCGATGAGATCGGGCTGCAGCGCGAGCAGGCTCGGTACGTGGCGCGCTTGCAGCGCGCCGGCGAGGCCGACGATCAGCCCTTCCGCCTTGGCGGCGGCAATGCAATCGGCGAGGCCCATATAGGACATGTGCTCCGGCAAAGCGCCGGCGCGCTTGCCCATGGTGTCGAACATCACGCCATGCGCGCCGATCCTGGCGGCGAGTGCGATGGCGTCGAAGTCGGGCATGGCGTCGGCGAACAGCACGAGGACGATGCGCAGCTTGCCGGTGTCGCCCGCCAGCCGCTTCAGGCCGCGTTGCGCATTGCCGCCGGGGAAGATGCCGAGCTTGACGTAATCGACGCCGAGCGCGGCGGTGTTGCGGATGGCGGCGCGCACGCCGTCAGCTTCGATCGGAACATCGCCGATGGTGGCGCTGACCGGCGCGCGGCCGGCGACCTGCCTGACGCAAGCGGCGATGGTGTCGGGAGACAGTGCGCCGAGCGCTCCTTGGGCCGGGTCCTTGAGGTCGACGATATCGGCGCCGGCGCCAAGCGCCAATTCGGCTTCCTCGGCGTCGCGCACGCTGGCGAGGAACAGGGTCAATGGAACAGCCAGCCGAACATGCCACCACCACCGCCACCACCGCCCCCTCCGCCACCTCGGCGGGCACGCCGGCTCTCGGGCGGCGAGGAGTCCTGCCGGTCGAAGCCCCAGAAATCGTCACGGGCGGCGGGCGCCTTTTGCCTCACCTTGCGCAGCTGAACCTCGTTCTTGTTGCCGTCGGGATCGGTGACGACGACCGAGACGGCCTGCCAGTTCCATTGCGCGGGCGCGTCTCCCCAGGCATGCGGCTCGACGGAAATAACTTTATTCGCGCGCGTGTCGACGATGGCGACATATTCGAGGCTCGAATCCTGGCCGTCGCCGAAATCGCCCGCGTAATATTTCAGCAGGCCGATGCCCGTCAGCGCGTCCTTCAACAGCTTCCACTCGAGGATCTTCGGCTGGCCCGAGCCGTACATCTCAAGCTCCGGCTTGAGCGCAGGATATTTCGCATTGCTGGCGACATACCGACCCGGTTGCGGCTCCGAGATCACCCAGCCGGCAACCTCCTCGCCCAGGGGCTGCCCCTCCTCGGGAGGCACTTCTTGGCCGAGGCGTTGCAGCGCATCGCGGCTCTCGGCCTGAAACGGGTCCTTGGCAAGCGCATTCTTGTAGTCGGCGACTCCCTCGTCGGTGCGGTTCAACGCCTCGTAGACATTGCCCCGGATGCGCAACGCCGTCGGATCGTTGGCTGCGAGCTGGAGAGCCTGATTGACATCGTTCAGCGCATCGTCATTCGCCTGGGCATTGCCCTCGGGATTGGAGGTGACACTGGGGGCGGCCTGGAGTTTCACCGAGGCGCGCATGGCGTAGGCCTTGGCATTTTGCGGATCGAGCTCGAGAGCGCGGGTCAGATCGCCCATGGCGTCGTCGAAACGGCGCGCCTGGGTGAAGACGATGCCGCGCTCGATATAGGCATCGACGAGATCGGGCTTGGCCTCGATCGTCTTGTTGAGATCGTCCAAGGCGGCATTGAACTTCTTGTCGCCTTCATTGGCCCGGGCGCGCAGGAGCAAGATGTCGGGGAGTGACACGTCGGGTTGCAGGGTGAGAACCTGCGTGGCGTCGGCGACCGCCTCGCGATACATGCCGAGCGCGAGATAGGCGTCGGCACGATGCTGGTAAGCCGCTACATATTTCGGATCGATGCTGACGGCGCGGGTCAGATCGCGGATCGCGGCGTGATAGCGCTTGAGCTGCTCATGCGCCAAACCGCGCCCGTTGAACGGCACGGCACTTTGCGGCATCAGCTCGACCGCCTTGCGGAAATCCTGGAAGGCCGCGTCGGATTGGCCCAGCGCCACGTGCGCATTGCCACGATTGTTGTAGGCGGCGCCGTAACTGGGGGAGAGTGCGATCGCCCGGTCGAAATCCTTGACCGCCTCGTCGGGGTGGCCGAGGTCCATCAGCGCATTGCCGCGATTGTTATAGACGATGGCGTTCTCGGCCGAGAGCTGGATCGATTTGTTGAAATCCTCGATTGCGTCTTTGGTTTGGTTCATCCGCCATTTGGCGACGCCGCGATCGCTATAGATGCTGGCCTTGATGAAGTCGGCGATCTCGGGCGCGGTGAGCGCCTCGTCGTAGGCCGTGACCGCCTTGTCGTATTGCCCGCGCATGAGGGCCGCGGCGCCCTCGCGCGCGCGCAGCAGTGTCTTGTCCTCGGCATGGGCCGTGGCGATGGTCGCGGTAACGAGAAGGACCGCGAGCAGCCAACCAATATCATGTCGAGAAGCGTGCATGGCCACGATGCGGCAGGCCTTCCCTCAAAGCCCCTTTTCCCATGTCTCCCATAAGGCCGGAGTATGTCAACAAAGGGTCGCTATTCGCTCGGTTGTTTAGCCTATTTCGCCCATTTTGCGCGCGACGCCAAGCCCCTCGGGACGCCTGACTATCTGCCGCTTGCCGGCGCCTCGAATGGGTTCAGGGCACGCAGCACCAGGGGCAGCGTCTCGGGCAGATCCTCGGCGATCAGACCGGGTCCGAAGGCTCTGGCCGCGGCGCCATGCAGCCAGACCGCGGCGCTCGCTGCCAGGAAGCCTGGCATGCCTTGCGCGAGCAGCCCGAGCACCATGCCGCCCAGCACGTCGCCGGTTCCGGCGGTGGCAAGCCAAGGGCTGGTGGTTGCGTTGATCGAGGCCACCCCGTCGGGCGCGGCAACCACGGTGTCGGCGCCTTTCAATACGAGGATCGCGCCGGATCGGGCAGCGGCCTGCCGCGCCCGCTCCAGCTTCGGCAATGCGACAAGGTCGCCGAACAGCCGGGCGAACTCCCCATCATGCGGCGTAAGCACGACCGGCGCTTTATGCGCGCCGATCCCGGCAAACAGCGTCGCCAGACTCCTCGCCGAAAGAGGTGATCGCGTCGGCGTCGAGCACGACGGCAGCTCCCGAGGCAAGCGCCGCGAAGACCAGTTCCTTGGTGCGTTCCCCGACGCCGACGCCCGGCCCGATCAGCACGGCATTCTTGCGCTTGTCCGCCAGCAGGGTGTTCAGCCCGCGAGCATCGTCGGCCTCGCGCACCATGATGGCGGTGAGCTGCGCGGCGTTCACTTGAAGCGCGTCCCGCGGCGAGGCGACAGTCACGAGCCCGGCGCCGACTCTGAGCGCGCCACGCGCGGCGAGCCGCGCGGCGCCGGTGCTATAGACCGGGCCGGACACCACGACCGCGTGGCCGCGCGCATATTTGTGGCTCTCCTCCTTCGGCCAGGGAAATTGCGCGAGCCAAAGCGCGGGTTCGTTGGCGAAGGTCTTGGGCGCGATCTCCGAGAGCACGCTGGCGGGAATGCCGATATCGGCGAGCGTCACCGCTCCGCAATGGATCCGTCCAGGCAGGAGGAGATGACCGGGCTTCAGCCGGAAGAATGTCACGGTCGCCACTGCATTGATCGCGACCCCTTTTACCTCACCCGTGCTGCCGTCAATGCCGCTCGGCACATCGACGGCAACGACAGGAACAGTCGAAGCGTTGACGCGGCCGATCAGCGTGGCGAGCTTGCCTTCGATTGAACGCGCCAGACCTGCGCCGAACAGCGCATCGACCACCACGCCGGCGCCCGAAAGAATGTCGGGAGCGAGCGGCTCGATACGTCCGGCGAAGCGCTTGGCCATGGTGGCGGCGTCTTTTGGCAGCCGACCCACATCGCCGTCGAAGCCGAGCCTCACCCTGTAGCCCCGCTCCATCAGATGGCGCGCGGCAACGAAGCCATCGCCGCCATTATTGCCGGGACCGCAAAGGACGGCGACGCTCTCCTGGTCAGGGAAGCGCTTGGCGACCTCGTCAGCCACGGCGCGACCCGCGTTCTCCATGAGCGTCGCGCCGGCCACGCCGCCCTCGATGGCAAGCATATCGGCCCGGGCCATTTCGTCGGCGGTCAGCAGCTCGAGCATCGATTCCGCGTCCATAATGGGGAAGCTCCCTTATAAAGCAGACAAGCCGCTGCCTGACGATTCTGCTTAATTCTTACGCAGTGTGCCTGTAAGTTGCGCAGCGACGCCAAAGCGAACGCCGCAAGCTTTTGCAGTGAGCGAATAACAGTCTGAAATACAGGCAGAAACTTGCATCTGGAAAGATTGGCATAGGGCGTGCTTTGGCTGGGCCACAGTCATTCAGGATAACGGACGGGAGCGCGCGGCTCAGCGCTTGTTTGCGTCCATGGGAGGTGCAGCGAGACAATGAAAAAGATCGAGGCGATCATCAAGCCGTTCAAGCTCGATGAGGTGAAGGAGGCGCTTCAGGAAATCGGGCTCCAGGGCATCACGGTGACCGAGGCCAAAGGTTTCGGACGCCAGAAGGGCCACACGGAGCTCTATCGCGGCGCCGAATACGTCGTCGACTTCCTGCCCAAGGTGAAGCTCGAGCTCGTGTTGGGCGACAACATGGTGGAGAAGGCGATCGACGCAATCATCGCGTCCGCGAAGACCGGCCGCATTGGCGACGGAAAGATCTTCGTGTCGAATGTGGAAGAGGCCGTGCGCATCCGGACGGGCGAAACAGGCAACGACGCCATCTGAACGGCGCGCTAAAAGGAGACCGGCGTGGCGCGGGCCGAGCGACTGTACCCGCCAACCAAGGAAAGGCGGCATTGATCAATGCCAATGACAGGGGAGTACGATGGCAGACGCTAAGAGTGTGACGAAGAAGATCAAGGACGACGACATCAAGTTCGTGGACCTGCGCTTCACCGATCCGCGGGGCAAGATGCAGCACGTGACCATGGACTCCAAGCTGATGGACGAGGATGCCTTCGCCGAAGGCATCATGTTCGATGGCTCCTCGATCGCCGGTTGGAAGGTGATCAACGAGTTGGACATGAAGCTGATGCCGGACCCGGCCTCGGCGGTGATCGATCCGTTTTTTGCCCAGAGCACGCTGGCGGTGTTCTGCGACGTGCTCGAACCCCTGACCAACGAGCCCTATGAGCGCGATCCGCGCTCGATCGCCGGCAAGGCGCAGGCCTATCTACGGCAGACCGGCGTCGGCGACACCGCCACGTTTGGGCCAGAGGCCGAGTTCTTCGTATTCGACGACGTCCGTTTCGCCGCCACGCCGTTCAATTGCGGCTACAAGATCGACTCGATCGAGCTGCCGACCAATACCGACACCGAATATGAGATGGGCAATCTCGGTCACCGGCCGCGCACCAAAGGCGGCTATTTTCCGGTGCCGCCGATCGACTCGGCGCAAGACCTCCGCTCGGAGATGCTGTCGGTGATGTCCGACATGGGCGTCGTCACGGAGAAGCATCACCATGAGGTGGGCGCGGCGCAGCACGAGCTCGGCATCAAGTTCGGACCGCTGGTGCAGACCGCCGACGCCATGCAGATCTACAAATATGTGATCCACATGGTGGCCCACGCCTACGGCAAGACGGCCTGCTTCATGCCGAAGCCGGTGTTCGGCGACAACGGCTCGGGCATGCATACCCACCAGTCGATCTGGAAAGACGGCAAGCCGATGTTCGCCGGCGACAAATATGCCGACCTGTCGGACGCGGCGCTGCATTACATCGCCGGTATCCTGAAGCATGCCAAGGCGCTCAACGCCTTCACCAACCCGACCACCAACTCCTACAAGCGGCTGGTGCCCGGCTACGAGGCGCCGGTGTTGCTCGCCTACTCCTCGCGCAACCGCTCGGCGTCCTGCCGCATTCCGCTCGGCGCAGGTCCCAAGGCGAAGCGCGTCGAGGTGCGTTTCCCCGACCCCGCCGCCAACCCTTACCTCGCCTTCGCCGCGATGCTGATGGCGGGATTAGACGGCATCGAGAACAAGCTCAATCCGGGCGACCCGATCGACAAGAACCTCTACGACCTGCCGCCCGAGGAGCTGGAGAAGGTGCCGACGGTGTGCGGCTCGCTGCGTCAAGCGTGCGAGGAGCTCGACAAGGATCGCGCCTTCCTGAAGAAGGGCAACGTGTTCACCGACGACGCGATCGACGCTTATCTCGAGCTGAAGATGGAAGAGGTGGAGCGGTTCGAGATGATGCCGCACCCGATCGAGTTCGACATGTATTACAGCGTCTAACGACGCCGCCGAAAAAGATGGGGCGGCCGCGTTTGGCGACCGCCCCACTTTGGCCCGGCCTGCCGAACCTTCTCCGCGTCCCCCGTCGTCGCGGCAGCAAGGTTCCCGCCAGGCTCCCCCAAAACGGATTTCGTATCGGGCCGCTTACATCAAATAGAACACCGCGTAGAGCACGCCGCCGCCGATCAGCGTGTAGATCCAGGACTTGTGCTCCTGGAACCAGCCGTCGACCATCGACGGCAGTCCGAACAGCACAAAGCGAAACAGCGAAAGCGTGATGAGGATGGCGATCGAGGCCAACAGCCAGAAGGCGATGTCGCTTTGGGCGCCGGTTGGAGCCGCCGCGGTATAGCCGGCATCGACCAGCAGCATCGGCGCCCGCGTGGCGCTCGCATTGAAGAGCGCCCAGACCGAAGCTGCCGCCAGCGCCACCAACATGGCGTAACGCATCACCATGACGCTTAAACCCCGCCGCTTTGAGATAAATCTTAGGGGCAGCGCGTAAACAAAGGGGAAAGCGGTAGGCTTAAGCGGAGGTTAATAGAGCCCCCCTTCGAGGATGCTAAGCCGCTTTCCACTTGATCGAGCAGCCGATCGAGGGGATCTGCTCCCGCGGCCCTTCGCCGGTCTTGGCAATTTGCCGCATCGCCTCGAACAGGTCGCGGCGGACATCTCCGGGCGCCGCCTCTTTGCGGCTGGCATCGAGGCGCCCGCGGTATTGCAGCGCGAGATCGGCGTTGAAGCCGAAGAAATCGGGCGTGCAGACCGCGTCATAGGCGCGCGCCACGTCTTGGCTTTCGTCATAGAGATAGGGAAAGCCGAAGCGATGCGCCTCGGCGAAGCGCCGCATATTGGCGAAGGAATCTTCCGGGTAATGCACCGCATCGTTGGCTGAGATGGCGACGGCGCCGACGCCGAGCTCTCGCAGTTCGTTACAATCGCGCACGATGCGGTCGATCACCGCCTTGACGTAAGGACAGTGATTGCAGATGAACATCACCAGCGTGCCGTTAGGCCCGCGCAACGCCTCCAGGCTGTAGGTCTTGCCGTCAGTGGCCGGAAGGGTGAAGGGCGGCGCCTTCCAGCCGAAATCGCAAATGGGAGTTTCTTCCGCCATCGGCCTTTTCGCTTTCGTCAATCTGTCACCGGCCACACCTAGTCTGGCCGCAAACTAACCTTCCACTGGGCATATGGCGAATTCCGACACCTTCCGCAACCGGGCCGCGGCCTGCGAGGCCGAGGACGATCTCGGGCGCAGTCCCGCAGACGCCGAAACCATCGGCGACGTCATTCTGCGGCGCTTCAGCCGCCGCGATATGATGCGCGGAACGCTCGGCGTCGTGGCAGCGGCCAGCCTGTTCGGTCCCGCCGCATTCGCCGCGGACTTGCAGCGCGCCGCAGAACCCGCCGGCAGCTTCGAATTCGACGAGATCGAGGCCGGCGTCGACCTCACGGAACATGTCGCCGACGGTTACCGGGCCCGCCCGCCCCTGCTGCGCTGGGGCGATCCGCTGTTTCCGGATTCCCCGCCGTTCGATCCGCTCAAGCAAAGCGCCGCCGCCCAGCTGAAGCAGTTCGGCTACAACAACGACTACATCGCCTATTTTCCGATCGACGGGTCGAGCCGGCACGGGATCCTCTGCGTCAATCACGAATACACCAACGAAGAGCTGATGTTCCCCAGCTTGAAGGAACGCCAGGACACGACCGGCTTCAAGGACATGACGGCGGAGTTGGTCGATATCGAAATGGCCGCGCATGGCGTCACGATCGTGGAAATCATCCGTGATGGCGATGAATGGCAGGTGGTTCGCGATAGTCCCTATAACCGGCGGCTCAGTCCGCTCACAGAGATGACGGTCGACGGCCCCGCCGCCGGCGACAAGCGCCTGCAGACCAGCGCCGATGCTGCCGGCAATCGCATCATCGGGACGCTGAACAATTGCGCCGGCGGCATGACGCCGTGGGGCACCTATCTGACCGCGGAAGAGAACTTCCACTTTTACTTCTGGACCGACCACTGCATTCCGGGCGGCGCGGTCCCCAAGGGACTGGGCGGCAAGCAGGCCGCCAGCTACGAGCGCTACAAGCTTCCGGGCATGTGGCAGGCCTGGGGCAAGTTCATCAACCGCTTCAATGTCGACATCGAGCCGAACGAGCCGAACCGGTTCGGCTGGATCGTCGAGATCGATCCGTTCGACGCCGGTTCCGTGCCGGTGAAGCACACCGCGCTCGGCCGCTTCTGCCATGAGGGCGCCGAGACCGTCCGCAACAAAGACGACCGGATCGTGGTTTATTGCGGCGACGATACGCGCTTCGAATATGTCTATCGCTTCGTCTCGGCGGGCCGCTTCGATCCGAACGATCGCGCCGCCAATATGGGCTTGCTGTCGGAAGGCACGCTGTCGGTGGCGAAGTTCCGCGACGACGGAACGGTGCAATGGATGCCGCTCAGATTCGGCGAGGGCAAGCTCACCGAGGAGGGGTCTTACGGCAAGCTGAAGAGCCAAGCCGACGTACTGATCGATGCCCGGCTGGCCGCGTCGCTGCTCGAGGCGACACGCATGGACCGGCCAGAGGACGTGCAGCCGAACCAAATCAACGGCAAGGTCTATGTCATCCTCACCAACAACGCCGATCGTGCCGACAGCGAGAAGGACCCCGCCAATCCGCGCGGCAATAATGCCTTCGGCCATATCATTGAGATGACGCCGCCCGACGGCGACCACGCGGCCGACAGCTTCGCCTGGGATATCTTGGTCAGATGCGGCGACCCGAAGATCGGCGAGGTCGGCGCGCTGTGGAACCCCGCGACGTCGAAAGACGGCTGGTTCGCCTGTCCCGACAATGCCGCCGTCGACAATCAGGGACGGCTGTGGATCGCCACCGATCAGGGCGACAACTGGGCGCGCACGGGGCGCGCCGACGGGCTGTTCGCGCTCGAAACCACCGGCCCGCTGCGCGGCACCTCGAAGCTCTTTTTCCGCGTGCCGATCGGCGCGGAGATGTGCGGTCCCTGCTTCACGCCAGATGGAGAGACGCTGTTCGTCGCCGTGCAGCACCCGGGGGCCGACGGCGCCGAGGCCTTGATCGGCTTCGGCCGGCCCTCGACCTTCAAGGACCCGGTAACCCGCTGGCCGGACTTCAGGGAGGATCGGCCGCCGCGCCCCTCGGTGCTCGCCATCACCAAGCGCGGCGGCGGCAAAATCGCCTGACCCCTGCCCTCCTCGCCACGACTCTTGAAAAAGCCCGCTTTGCGTGCGAGCAAACAGCGTTCCCTGTGCATTAGAGATTCGTGGAGCCGTTGGTGTCGAAAAGACCCATGCGCAAAGCCGCCGCTTCATCCCGCGACCTGTTCGCCAAGCTCGAGGACGAGTTGAAGCGGAAGCCGATCAAGCCCGGTAAGCAACCAGCGAGCGGGAGGACCCCTGCCCGTTCCGAGGAGGCCTACACCGCCGCCGATATCGAGGTGCTGGAGGGCCTGGAGCCCGTCCGCCGCCGGCCCGGCATGTATATCGGCGGCACCGACGAGAAGGCGATGCACCACCTCTTCGCCGAGGTGCTCGACAACGCCATGGACGAGGCGGTGGCCGGCCATGCCGATCATATCGGCGTGGCGTTCGAGGAAGACGGCTTCCTCACCGTGACCGATAACGGCCGCGGCATTCCCGTCGATCCGCATCCCAAGTTCAAGAAGAAGTCCGCGCTCGAGGTGATCATGACCACGCTGCATGCGGGCGGCAAATTCAACTCCAAGGTCTATGAGACGAGCGGCGGGTTGCATGGCGTCGGCGTCTCGGTCGCCAATGCGTTGTCGGAGAGCATGGAGGTCGAGGTGGCGCGCGGCCAGAAGCTCTATCGCCAGACCTATACGCGCGGCGTCCCGGACGGCCCGTTGAAGAGCCTTGGCCCGATCAAAAACCGCCGCGGCACGCGCGTGCGCTTCAGGCCCGATCCCAAGATCTTCGGCAAAGGTTGCGCGTTCAAGCCGGCCCGGCTGTTCCGCATGGCGCGGTCCAAGGCCTATCTGTTCCGCGGGGTGGAGATCAGATGGTCTTGCGCCAAAGCGTTGCTCGCCGGCGACAGCGACACGCCCGAGAGCGCGGTGTTCCATTTTCCGGGCGGGTTGAAGGACTTCCTCAGCGAGCGCATCGAAGGCCAGGAGCCGGTCACCAAGGACCTGTTCGCCGGCCGTATCGAGAAGACCGAAGGCTCGGGCTCGGTCGAATGGGCGATCGCCTGGATCAACGATGACGGTTTCTTGAGCTCCTATTGCAACACCGTACCGACCGCCGACGGCGGGACGCATGAGGCGGGATTGCGCTCGGCGCTCACCAAGAGCCTGCGCGGCTACGGCGAACTCACCGGCAATAAGCGCGTCGCGCAACTGACTGCCGACGACGTGCTCGGCACCGCCGCCGCCATGTTGTCGGTGTTCATCCGCGAGCCCGAGTTCCAAGGCCAGACCAAGGACCGGCTATCCAGCCCGGAGGCGGCGAGGATCGTCGAGAATGCCGTGCGCGACGCCTTCGACCATTGGCTGACCGGGAACCCTACCCAAGCCAACCGTCTGCTTGATTGGGTCGTCGACCGCTCGGAGGAGCGTCTGCGCCGCCGCAAGGAAAAGGAGATCGGCCGGCAGACCGCGACACGCCGCTTGCGCCTTCCCGGCAAGCTCGCCGATTGCGCGGTGAGCGGCGCGCAAGGGACCGAGATCTTCATCGTCGAGGGCGACTCGGCCGGAGGCTCGGCCAAGCAGGCCCGCGACCGGGCGACCCAGGCCGTGCTGCCTTTGCGGGGCAAGATCCTCAACGTCGCCAGCGCCAGCTCGACCAAGCTCGCCGACAATCAGCTGCTCAGCGATCTGATCCAAGCGCTCGGCTGCGGCACCGGCACCCGCTATCGCGAGGAGGATCTCCGCTACGAGAAGGTCGTGGTGATGACCGACGCCGATGTCGACGGCGCGCATATCGCCTCGCTGCTCATCACCTTCTTCTACCAAGAAATGCGCGGGCTGATCGAAGGCGGCCATCTGTATCTCGCCGTGCCGCCGCTGTTTCGCTTGAGCCAGGGCGCCAAGACTGCCTATGCGCGCGATGAAGCGCATCGAGCCGCGCTGATGGCCTCCGAGTTCAACGGCAAGGGCAAGGTCGACGTGTCGCGTTTCAAGGGGCTTGGCGAGATGCTGCCGCGACAGCTGAAAGAGACCACCATGGACCCCAAGGTGCGCACGCTGCTGCGAGTCGCGCTCGCCGAGGACGACAAGGACACGGGCAAGCTGGTCGACCAGCTGATGGGCAACAAGCCCGACGCGCGCTTCCGCTTCATCCAGGAGCGCGCCGAATTCGCCAAGGCCGACGAGCTGGATATCTGAGCTAGAGCCAACGCGGCACGCGCGCGCGGTATTTGCGGTAAGCGTCGCCAAATTGACGCTGGAGATAGACCTCCTCGCGCTCGACCACGCCCCGCTGCAAGACGATCAGCACCGGGATCAGGAGCGCCAGCACCCAAACGCTGGTCAAGATGATGGCGAGCCCGAAATAGAGCAGCACGAAGCCGATATAGATCGGGTTGCGCGTGAACCGGTAAGGCCCCTCGACGACCAGCGCGGTCGACGGTTCGCCCGGGACGACGCTGGTACCGGCCAAACGGAACCTGCGGATCGCGAGGATGCCGAGCGCCAAGCCGATCGCCACGAAGATGAGGCCGACGGCAAAGGCGAGCCCGTTGGGCGACGCCAAGCCCGGTCCGATCGGCAGCACGAGGCTCAAAAGGCAACCGAGAGCGAGCGCGCCGAGGAACAGGAACGGCGGCTTGATTGCCACGTCGGCATGGTCGTTGGCTGGCATGGCCAAGTCGTGTTCCTCTGTCGCGAAGCGCGGCGATAGCCTATCAATCGCTACGTTAGGTTGGGTTCACAAGCGTGTTTTTTCGGCGCGAAGGATCGAGGGATCCTGCTTTAGTCGTGACAACGCTAGGGCCGCAGCCGTTACCACCGGCGGGGCGGCGCGCTCGATTAACCCCGTCATTGACTTGTCACGCCGGGCTTTGCGTGCTTTTGCCTCTTGCGCCAATACGTCCAGCCCCTTATTTGATGGGAAGCAATGCAGGGCATAATTGCCTCAGTGCTCCAGTCGAATCTTGCGCAAGGCTGCGAATCATTGCAGCAAATTGATTGCGCCTAAAAGAAAGAAGATACGCGTGGCGCTTCGGGTCACGCGGAATTTTGCTAACGCATGAGCTTTTCAAATCTTGGCCTAAGCCCCAAAGTTTTATCCGCCGTTGAAGCGGCGGGCTTCGAGAAACCGACTCCCATTCAAGAGAAAGCCGTCCCCGTCGCCGTCACCGGCCGCGACGTACTCGGCATCGCGCAAACCGGAACCGGCAAGACCGCGTCCTTCGTGCTGCCGATGCTGACGAGGCTGGAGCGAGGGCGCGCGCGGGCGCGCATGCCGCGCTCGCTGATCCTCGAGCCCACCCGCGAATTAGCCGCGCAAGTCGCCGAGCATTTCGAGATTCTCGGCAAGAACCATAAGCTGACCGTGGCGTTGTTGATCGGCGGCGTGTCCTATGACGAACAGGACCGCAAGCTCGACCGCGGCGCCGACGTGGTGATCGCCACGCCGGGCCGACTGCTCGACCATTTCGAGCGCGGCAAGCTGCTCTTGAACGGCATCGAGATCCTGGTTGTCGATGAGGCCGATCGCATGCTCGACATGGGCTTCATTCCCGACATCGAGCGGATCTGCAAGCTCCTCCCCTTCACCCGGCAGACGCTGTTCTTCTCGGCGACCATGCCGCCGGAAATCCAACGCCTGGCCGACAAATTTCTGCACAGCCCCGAGCGTATCGAAGTCGCCCCGCAGGCGACCGCTGCGGCGACCATCGTGCAACGCTTGAAAAAGGCGCCCGACGATCCCGCAGGCAAACGCGAGGCGCTTCGAGCCTTGATGCGGGAAGTCGCCGTCAAGAACGCCATCATCTTCTGCAATCGCAAAAAGGATGTCGGCATCGTCTACCGGTCGCTGCTCCGCCACGGCTTCAGCGTGGGCGCCCTGCACGGCGACTTGGACCAGCATCAGCGCACGGCGACGCTCGATGCCTTCCGCAACGGGACCATCGCCTTTTTAGCGGCGAGCGACGTCGCGGCGCGCGGCCTCGATATCCCGGATGTGAGCCACATCTTTAATTACGACGTGCCGATCCACCCCGAGGATTATATCCACCGCATCGGCCGCACCGGCCGCGCCGGACGCGAGGGCTTCGCCGCCATGCTGGTGACGCCGAAGGACTTCAAGGCGCTCAAGGCGATCGAGAAGATGCTCCGGCAAGAGATCCCGTGGATCGACGGCGCGCCGAGCCAAGCGGAGCCGCATGAGGGCGCCGAAGCCCGGCCGAACGGCAATGGCAAGCATCGCCGTGGCAATCGTGCCAAACGCGGCAAGCGCCCGGGCAGCTCGGGACCAGCGGGCCCTCAGCACAGTCATCTGCAGAAGCATGCTCAGCCCGCTCCGTCCCAGCCGCTTCCGCCGCAGCGCAGCGCGGCAGTCGAGCACGGCAACGGCAATGGCGCTAAGCAGCGAGACGAGCATCGCGGCGGCGCGCGGGTTGAGCCGCGCAAGCCGCATCAACCCCAACCACATCACGGCGAGCGGAAAAGCAGCCCTGTGGTGCATGGCACTCCCGCCGAGCGGCCGCAGGGCAACGCGCCTCAGGCGTCGCGCGGCAAGCAGCAGGGCATGGGAGATCACGTCCCCGCCTTCATGATGCGCCCGGTGCGCGTGACCTAAGCCGGCGGGAATTTCCCTCTTTCCGCGATTCTACGCATTCCGCCATTGCCGGGCTTGACCCGGCAATCCATGTCACTTGCGTCTGACTTGGTGCGAAACGGCATGGATGCCCGGATCAAGTCCGGGCATGACGCGGAGATTCGCTAAGAGGCCTGCTCAGGGGTCTCGGCAGGCTTGAGCGAAACCGACTTGCCGCAGCCGCAGGCGGATGTCTGGTTGGGGTTATTGAACACGAAGCCTGATCGCAAGCGGTCCGAGCGGTAATCCATCTCGGTGCCGAGCAGGAACATGACCGCGGTCGGGTCGATCAACAGCTTGACCCCCTTGTCCTCGATCACCTCGTCATGCGGCCCGCGGGCCTCGGCATAGGTCATGGTGTATTCCATGCCGGCGCAGCCGCCGTTCTTCACGCCGATGCGCACGCCCTCGGTCTCCTTGCCAGAGGCGGCAGAAAGCGCGCGCAGGCGCTCAGCGGCGGCTTCGGTCAGGCGCATCACTTGCGGGCGTGGTCTGGTCATGGCTTCAAGTTGGGATAATTCGGGGACGGGTTCAAGGTCTGGCTTCAGAACATATTGAGGGCGAGCTGCGCCTCTTCGGACATGCGGCTCATGTCCCAGGGCGGATCGAACACGAGTTTCACCTTCACTTGGCCCACGCCAGGGACCGAAGCGACCGCATTCTCCACCCAGCCCGGCATGTCACCGGCCACCGGGCAGCCGGGCGCCGTCAGCGTCATGTCCACCTCGATATTGCGGTCGTCATCGACATCCAGCCGATAGATCAGGCCGAGCTCGTAGATATCTACGGGGATCTCAGGGTCGTAGACGGTCTTCAGCGCGGCGACCAGATCGTTCTTCAACCGCTCGAGTTCCTCGGGAGGAATGGCGGAAGAAGCGCCCTCCCCGCCGCCGGTCGCGCCGATGCAGGCCTTGATCTCTGCAGGCTCGCTGGCCTGAGCCTCGGGCTCGGCCTCGCGTTCCTCCTTTTGAGTCTTTTCAATCATCTCGGCCACGACCTCAAGCGAACATCTCACGCGCCTTGTGCAGCGCCTCGACCAGGATATCGACTTCTTCGACGGTATTATACATGGCGAATGAGGCCCGGCATGTCGAGGTGACGCCGTAGCGGGCGAGCAGCGGCTCGGCGCAATGCGTGCCGGCCCTGACCGCCACCCCGTAGCGGTCGAGGATGGTGCTTACGTCATGCGGGTGCGCGCCCTCCATGTTGAAGGCGACGATGCTGCCTTTGTCCTTGGCACGGCCGAAAATGCGCAGCCAATTCAGCTCGCCCAGACGCTGCATGGCATAATCGAGCAGAACGTCCTCATGCGCCTTGATCCGCTCGCGGCCAACGCTCTCGACATAGTCGATGGCCGCGCCGAGCCCAATGGCCTGCACGATGGCGGGCGTGCCGGCCTCGAATTGGTGCGGCGGCGTGGCGTAGGTAACCGTCTCGGTGGTGACGTAGCCGATCATCTCGCCGCCGCCCTGATAGGGCCGCATGCGCTCCAGCAGTTTCTTCTTGCCGTAGAGCACGCCGATGCCGGTCGGCCCGTAAAGCTTGTGGCCGGTGAAGGCGTAGAAATCGACGTCGAGGTCCTGAACATCGACGGGGAGATGTACGGCGGCTTGCGCGCCGTCGGCAAGCACGGGAATGCCGCGCTCATGCGCAATGCGCACCACCTCCTTCAGCGGCACGACGGTGCCGAGCACGTTCGACATATGCGTGATGGCGATCAGCTTGGTGCGCGGGGTGATCAGCTTGACGAACGCATCGAGCAGAAAATCGCCATTGTCGGACACCGGCGCCCATTTCAGGACCGCGCCATGCCGCTCGCGCAGGAAATGCCAGGGCACGATATTGGAGTGGTGCTCCATGATGGTGAGCAGGATCTCGTCCCCCTCGCCGATATGAGGCACGCCGTAGGACGAGGCGACCAGATTGATCGCTTCGGTGGCGTTGCGGGTGAAGATGATCTCGGCATCGGACGCCGCGTTGAGGAAGCGGCGCACGCTCTCGCGCGCCTTCTCGAAATTGGCGGTCGAGAGGTTGCTGAGATAATGCAGCCCGCGATGCACGTTAGCGTAGTCCTCGCCATAGGCGCGCTGGATGGTCTCAAGCACGACGCGCGGCTTTTGCGCCGAGGCGCCGTTATCGAGATAGACGAGTTCCTTGCCGTTGACCTTGCGGGAGAGGATGGGGAAATCGGCGCGGATCGCCTGAACGTCGAATGGCGCTTCGATGGCTTTGAGATCCTTGGCCGACGGGGTGAGCACGGTCATCGCCCCTATCCTCACTCGACCTTGACGCCGAGCCAGGCGGCCGAGGCGTGGGCCAGCGCATCGCGCAACGTCTCGTCCTCGACCTTCTCAAGCGCCTCGCCGACGAAGGCCTGGATCAGCAGCGCCCGGGCTTCCGCCTCGGGGATGCCGCGCGCCTCCAGATAAAACAGAAGCTCCTGGTCGATCTGGCCCGAGGTCGAGCCGTGGCCGCAAACCACGTCGTCGGCAAAGATCTCGAGCTCCGGTTTGGAATCGAACTCCGCCATTTCGGACAGCAGCAGCGCGCCGGCCATCTGCTTGCCGTCGGTCTTCTGCGCGCCGGGCGAGACGATGATCTTGCCCTGGAACACGCCGCGCGCCTCGTTGTCGAGCACGCCCTTGAATAGCTCGCGGCTGGTGCAATGCGGCACGCGGTGCTCGACCAAGAGCGTGGTGTCGCAATGTTGCTGGCCGCGCATGAGGAAGGCGCCGGAAATATCGGCGGCGGAGTGCTCGCCCATGAAGGCGAGATAGCCCTGGCTGCGCGAGAGCGAAGCGCCGGTCGAGAACTGGAAGGCGTCGTAGCGCGCATCGCCGGCAAGCTCGATCAGCGCGGTCGAGAGATGCAGCGCATCCTCGCCATCGCGCTCGAGCTTAACATGGCGAAGCGCGGCCTTGTCGCCGACCCTGATCTCCGTCACGGCGTTCCGCTGCAGACCACGGATGCCGAGGCCGGCGAAGCTTTCGATCAGCGTGGCCGAGCTGCCCGGCTCGGCAATCACGACGTTCCGCGTGACGGTCGTGGCCGGATCGCCCTTGCCGTCGAGCTCGATGAGATGGATCGGCTTGTCGAGCGTGACCCCGGCGCCGATGCGGATGGCGGCGCCACCGGTCATCAACGCGGTATTGAGCGCGACCACCGCATCGTCCTTGCGCGGATTGATCTGCCCGAGAGCCGATTTGAGCCAGGAGGGCGGGTTCTCCAGCGCGTGGCCGAGCGAGAGCACCTCGACGCCGGCGGCCTTGAGGTCCGCGATGTGGGACAGGTCTGCCCTGAGATCGCCTTCGACCACCACCAGGCGATAGGCCGGCAGGCCGGCGAGCTCGCCGCCAAGGGCGCGGGCAAGCTCAGCTTCGCTCACCGCGATGCCTTCGACCGTCAACAGCGGATTGACGTCGGTCAGCCGGGCGCGCAGGTCGGTATATTTCCAGGCTTCGATGCGGCGATGCGGCAGGCCGAGCCGGCCGTAGGCTTCGATGGCTTGGCGCCGCAGGCCCGACACGAAGGGATCGCGCGCGCCTGGAAGCGCCTTCCCGGCCGCCTCGAACATGTCGAGAAAGGCCTGCTCGGCCTTGGTCCTGAATTGCTGGACTGGAAGATCCATCGTTCGGCTTTCGCTAGGCGGCCTTGCCGCCGAATTCGGCATAGCCTGTCTGCTCCAGCTCGAGCGCAAGCTCGGGGCCGCCGGAGCGCGCCACGCGCCCGTCGGACAGCACATGCACGCGGTCCGGCACGATATAGTCGAGCAGCCGCTGATAGTGGGTGATGACCAACGATGCCCGCTCGGGACTCCTCAGCGCATTGACGCCGTCGGCGACGATGCGGATCGCATCGATGTCGAGGCCGGAGTTGGTCTCGTCCAGCACGCAGAGCGATGGGTCGAGCAGCGTCATTTGCAAAATCTCGTTGCGCTTCTTCTCGCCGCCGGAGAAGCCGACATTCAACGGCCGCTTCAGCATCTCGGGGTCGATCTTGAGCAGCTTCGCCTTCTCGCGCACCAGACGCAGGAAGTCCGGCGTGGATAGCTCCGCCTGGCCACGGGCTTTCCGCACCGCGTTCACCGCCGTGCGCAAGAAGGTCATGGTGGCGACGCCGGGAATCTCCATCGGGTATTGGAAGGCGAGGAACACGCCGGCGGCGGCACGCTCGAACGGCTCCATGGCCAGCAGATCCTGACCCTTCCAGGTGACCGAGCCCGCGGTGACCTCATAGTCGTCCTTGCCGGCTAACACGTAAGCGAGCGTCGACTTGCCGGAACCGTTAGGGCCCATGATGGCATGTACCTCGCCGGCCGGCAGGGTGAGGTCGAGGCCTTTCAGGATCTCGCGGCCGTCGACATTGACGTGCAAGTTCTTGATCTCAAGCATTACGGTTCTTCTTCCGATCTTTCGGCACCGAATCTCCTCGCGGATCTTCGCCTTCATACTCTCCGACCGACTGGACCCGGCCAGGGAGCGCCTTGTCCAAGTCGCGGCGGTATTTGATGCACCCGGCGAGGAACTCCGACCAGGTCGGCACGACGGGCAATGGGTCGGTCGTTTCCGGCAGCAGCGACCAAAGTTTGGGGTGGTACCAGCACAAATCGTGACCCGTCGCGTCTCGGTGTCGCCTGATGCCGGCGCGCAGGCGTCTGACCTCCTCGAGCAACTGCTCGCGAGACATGGCATCCAAATCGCCGTCGATGGTCGGTGTGTTAGCCAACGCTGCCTTCCAACGAGATGCCGATCAGCTTCTGCGTCTCGGCCATGAACTCCATGGGGAGGTGCTGGAGCACGTCGCGCACGAAGCCGTTGACGATCAGCGCCACCGCCTCCTCGCCCGAAAGCCCCCGGCTCAGGCAATAGAACAGCTGATCGTCGGAAATCTTCGAGGTGGTCGCCTCGTGCTCGAAGGTGGCGGACGCGTTCTTCGCCTCGATATAGGGCACGGTATGCGCGCCGCATTTGTCGCCG
The DNA here is from genome assembly GCA_963798815.1 of uncultured Alphaproteobacteria bacterium. Classification (GTDB taxonomy): domain Bacteria; phylum Pseudomonadota; class Alphaproteobacteria; order Rhizobiales; family Methyloligellaceae; genus Methyloceanibacter. The sequence goes on along the minus strand of CAWCUW010000002.1, from coordinate 49,332 downwards.
ATCAGCAACGAGTTGCAATTGGTGAAGTTGCGCGCATTGCTCGCCCGGCGGTGCGCCGACACCAGCCCGCGATAGGTGTTGTTGGAATGACCGGCGGCGATGCCCTTGGAGATGATGCGGCTCGACGTGTCCTTGCCGAGATGGATCATTTTGGTGCCGGAATTGACCTGCTGATAGCCGTTGGAGATGGCGATCGAGTAGAACTCGCCGCGCGAGCCGTCGCCGCGCAGAATGCAGCTCGGGTACTTCCAGGTGATGGCCGAGCCGGTCTCGACCTGCGTCCAGGAGATCTTGGAGCGCGGCCCGCGGCAGTCGCCACGCTTGGTGACGAAATTATAGATGCCGCCCTTGCCGTGCTTATCGCCCGGATACCAGTTCTGCACGGTCGAATATTTGATCTCCGCATCGTCGAGCGCGACCAGCTCGACCACGGCGGCGTGCAACTGGTTCTCGTCGCGCATCGGCGCGGTGCAGCCTTCGAGATAGCTCACATATGAGCCCTTGTCGGCGATGATCAGGGTGCGCTCGAACTGGCCGGTGCTCTCCGCGTTGATGCGGAAATAGGTGGAGAGCTCCATCGGGCAGCGCACGCCTGGCGGCACGTAAACGAACGAGCCGTCGGAGAACACCGCTGAATTGAGCGTGGCGTAGAAATTGTCGGTGATCGGCACGACCGAGCCGAGATATTTGCGCACCAGCTCGGGATGGGTCTTCACCGCTTCGGAGACCGAGCAGAAGATCACCCCGGCCTTAGCCAGCTCTTCCTTGAAGGTGGTGACGACCGAGACGGAATTGAACACGGCGTCGACCGCCACGCGCGGGCCCACCCGCGCGCCCTTGACGCCGGCAAGGACCTTCTGCTCGGAGAGCGGAATGCCGAGGCGCTCATAGGTGCGCAGCAGCTCGGGATCGACATCGGCAAGGCTCTTCGGCCCCTCGGTGCTTTTCGGCGCCGAGTAGTAATAGAGATCCTGGAAATCGATCTTGGGATGGACGACGTTGGCCCAGGTCGGCTCCTGCATGGTGAGCCAGCGGCGGTAAGCCTCGAGTCGCCACTCGAGCAGCCAGTCGGGCTCGCCCTTCTTGGCCGAGATGAAACGGACGGTGTCCTCGTTCAGGCCCTTGGGGGCCCGCACCGATTCGATCTCGGTGGCGAAGCCGTATTTGTACTTGTCGACGTCGATCTCTTTGACGCGAGCGACGGTCTCTTGCACAGCAGGCATGGTCTACTCCAAATCTCTCTCGCGGCACCTACGCCGCCACCTTGGGCCGGAGCCGGTTAATCAGCTCCTCAAAGGCCCTCAGGAACCTTTCGATATCGTCACGCTTGGTCGCAAAACCAAGGCTTAGGCGGATCGCGCCTTGGGCCAGCTCGTCCGCCACACCCATGGCGCGCAACACATGCGAGGCCTCGACCTTGCCGGAGGAGCACGCGCTCCCCGCGCTCACCGCCACGCCCGCGAGGTCGAGCCCAATCACCAAAGTCTCGGCCTTCGCACCGGGTACGGCGATGCAACTCGTATTGGGCAACCGCTCGACGCCCGCCGAAACGACCACGGCATCAGGCGCGATCGCCAAGGCACGCTGCTCCAACTCGTCGCGCAACTTGGAAATCGTTCCAACATTTCCGAGGTCGGCCACAGCGAGCTCGGCGGCTTTGCCGAAGCCGACAATGCCGGCGACGTTCTCGGTGCCGGCGCGTCTTCGCCGCTCCTGGCCGCCGCCCTTGATCAACGGCTCGACCGAGGCGCCATTGCCTAGCACGAGCGCGCCGACGCCCTTGGGGCCACCGATCTTGTGCGCCGATAGGCTCAGCATGTCGGCGCCGAGCGCGGCCATGTCGAGCCTGATCCGTCCCGCCGCCTGAACGGCGTCGGTATGGAAAAGCCCGCCGGCTTGGTGGACGATCTTCAAAGTTTCCGCGACCGGCTGAACCGCGCCGGTTTCGTTGTTAGCGGCCATCAAGGAAACGAACGGCCTCCACCCTCCTAGATGGTGTTTCTCAAGCTCTTTCGCAAGAATTTCGTGGTCGATGAGGCCGTCCGGCGTGACCGGGATAATGGTGGTGGTTTCGCGATAGAAGCGTCCGCCGGCGAGCACCGATGGATGCTCCACGGCCGAAAGATAGCAATGCCACGCCTGCCCGGCCTGCGCCGCGAGCGCGAGCGCGTTCGCTTCGGTGCCGCCGCTCGTGAAGATCACGTCCTGTGGCTGCGCGCCGACCAGCGCCGCCACCTTGGCGCGCGCGCCCTCGACAGCTGCGCGCGACGCCCTTCCCTCGGCATGCACCGAAGATGGATTGCCATGGAGCGACAGCGCCGCGGCCACAGCCTCACGGACTTCCTCGCGAAGCGGAGCAGTGGCGTTATAGTCGAGATAGCAACGCTGGTTCATGCTCTGCATAAGCTCGCGGGGCCAATCCCCGCCGGTTAACGCTTGCACGAGCCCCCGTCGCGCGTGCTATGAAGCGCGGCCCGCGCCGCCCCAAATGCCCAGCTATTCCGGAGCGGCCTTGTTTGGAACAATTCTAATCTTAAGTTGTAGAATTGTAGAGCGGCAGAGTCAAGTTTTGCGGCGGCGGTTCCGCGTTTCCCCGTTACCTTGCGCGACGCCATTTAAGCGCTGGGAACCTGTACGCAACGTGTCGAGGCCAGTCATACATGCCTGAAGTGAATATCAGCGGTCCGGCCGGAAGGATCGAGGCCCGCTATCATCATGAGCGCGGCCCGAACGCTCCCGTGGCACTCATCCTTCACCCCCACCCGCAATTCGGCGGAACGATGAATAACCAGGTGGTGTATCACCTGTATTACGCGTTCCAGAAACGCGGCTTCTCGGTGTTGCGCTTCAACTTCCGCGGCGTGGGGCGGAGCGAGGGCCTGTTCGACAACGGTCCCGGCGAGCTCGCCGACGCCGCCACCGCGCTCGATTGGCTGCAAGCCTATAACGCCGATGCGCAGACCTGCTGGATTGCCGGCGTCTCGTTCGGCGCCTGGATCGCCATGCAGCTCTTGATGCGGCGGCCGGAGATCGAAGGCTTCATCTCGGTGGCGCCGCCCGCCAATCTCTACGACTTCACCTTCCTTGCGCCGTGTCCCTCGTCGGGACTCATGGTCAACGGGGCGAAAGATCGAGTTGTGCCGACCGAATCCGTGCGCGGTCTGGTCGACCGGCTGAAGACGCAGAAGGGCATCGTCATCGACCATTCGACCGTGCCCGACGCCAACCATTTCTTCGAGGGCCGCATGGACGGGCTGATGGAGGTGGTCGATGCCTATCTCGACAAGCGCCTCGGCAAGGGCAAGAAGCGCAAAGAGTCCGCTGCTTAGGGAAGGCGACAACCGGCCCAGCCGATGAGCACCGCGAAATCGGACTTCCTGAACGAGCTTCACGCCCGCGGCTATGTCCATCAAGCGACGGACGAGGCGGGACTAAACCGGCTCGCGCGGAGTGAAGGGCTCACCGGCTATATCGGCTTCGACTGCACGGCGCCCTCGCTGCATGTCGGCAATCTCGTCAGCATCATGATACTGCGCAAGCTGCAGCAGGCCGGGCACCGTCCGATCGTCTTGATCGGTGGCGGCACCACCAAGGTCGGTGATCCTTCCGGCAAGGATGAGGCGCGCAAGCTCCTGAGCGATGTCGAGATCGCCTCGAACATCGCCGGTATCGAGCGGGTGTTCACCAGGTTCCTCAGCTTCGGCGACGGCGCGAGCGGCGCGGTGATGGTCAACAACGCCGATTGGCTCGACACGCTGAACTATATCGATTTCCTGCGCGACTACGGTCGACACTTCAGCGTCAACCGCATGCTGACTTACGATTTGGTCAAGCTCAGGCTCGAGCGCGAGCAACCTTTGAGCTTCATCGAGTTCAACTACATGGTGTTGCAGGCTTACGACTTCGTCGAGCTTTACCGCCGCTATGGCTGCCGTCTGCAAATGGGCGGATCGGACCAATGGGGCAATATCGTCAGTGGCATCGAGCTTGGCCGGCGCACCGACGGCATCGAGCTGTTCGGCGTCACCTCCCCTCTCCTCACCACGGCGTCGGGCGCCAAGATGGGAAAGACTGCCGCCGGCGCCGTCTGGCTCAATCCCGACATGTGCTCGCCCTACGACTACTGGCAATATTGGCGAAACAGCGAAGATGCCGACGTGGAGCGCTTCCTCAAGCTGTTTACCGAGCTGCCGCTGCAGGAGATCGCCACGCTCGTGAAGCTGAAAGGTGCCGAGCTGAACGAGGCGAAGAAGATCCTTGCCACCGAGGCGACGGCGCTGGTGCATGGGCGCGATGCTGCCGACCGCGCGGCGGAGACGGCGCGAACGACCTTCGAGGAGGGGCTGATCGCCGCGAGTCTGCCGACCGTGGAGGTGCCGCGCGCCGAACTGGAGAAAGGCCTCGGCGTTTTGCACGCAAGCCTGCTTGCGGGCTTCGTGAATTCGACCGGCGAGGCCAGGCGGCAAATCAAGGGGGGCGGCCTCAAGGTGAACGATGAGGCCGTGGCGGACGAGCGGCGGTTGCTGACGCTTGCCGATCTCACCCAAGACGGCGTGGTCAAACTTTCGCTCGGCAAGAAGCGGCACGCTTTGATCCGGCCGGTCTAAGCCTCGATCCTATTGCGGGGCCCCGGAGAAATGCGCGCCGGGCTGCATGTAGGAGGATGGCGGCGGCGGGGCGGCCTGGTCCGGAGTTCGAGCCGGTGAACTCGAAGATCTGCCTGAAGATGCCGGGCGTCATCACCGACATGGGATTGACCAGCACGGTGGGGTCGTCGAGCTTGCCCTTGATAGCAAAGGTGATGCCGACCACGCCCTCGCCCGGTCGTCCAACCAACACCTTGCCGAGCAGCGGGATCGAGCCGAGGGCTGAGTTCAAGCCGTAGAGCGGCACATAGGTGCCGCCAAGATCGACCGTCTGCGCCTTGAAGTCGGCCGTGCCACGCAAGGTCGCGCCCAGCATCGGCCCATTCATATAGGCATCCTTGAGGCGGAATTTGCCGGCGCCGACCGTGAACGGCGCGCGCAATTGATTGAAGTAGATCTGCTGGCGCGTGACCTGCTGCTTCTGGTTGCCTAACACGGCCGCGGAATCCGGATCGGTGAGCACGTCGTTGACCACCGAGTTGCCGAGCACGGTAAATTGCCGCGCCCACAGCGTGCCGCTCTTGTTGTCGATGCCGCCGGCATCGAGATTCACTTCCAGCGAGGCTTCCCCGCCCTTGATGCTTGGATAGAAACCGACCACGCGGAACGCATCGCCCGCATCGCGCGCCTCGGCGCTGATCACGCGCGCGCCGGCGCTGTTCTGCGCAAGGTGTACCGCGACAGGCGCCCTGCCATTCAGCGCCCCCTTCGCGTCAAGCATGACCAGACGGCCATTGCGCTTCTTCACCGTCACCTCTACGTCCTTGATGGTCGTGTCGTAGAAGCCCGTGACGGTGGCAATCTGCGCGGTCATGTCGATGCCGAACGGGTCGGCGGGCTCCGCCGAGGCGTCGAGCTGGCCGGCGGAGAACAGCGACTGAAAGAACTGCCTGCCGTCCAAGCTCGGTCCTTCCGCCCTGATTTCGAGCACCTGGTCGTCGCGCACGGTGGCGGTGAGTTCGAGGTGGGTCAGGCTGTTGACGGAGAACTCGGAGAAATAGAATTCTTTGAGGCGCTGAGTTGCATCGAGGGCGACACCGCCTTGCACATTGATGTCGTCGCCGACAATCCTCAGATTGGCGAGATCGGTCGCGCCGTCCGGCTTGGGCACCACATCAAGCATCAGCGTCGCGGCGCGGCCGGGAGGCTTGGTCCAGCCCAACCCGTTGAACAGCAACTGCGCCTCAGTGAGATCGACCTGGACGCGCATGCCCCCGGGGGCGCCTTCGCCGAGATGGGCGATCTCCAAGGTGATCGGCGTCGGCCCATGAATCAGATGATTGACCTTTAGCCCGAGCTGCTCGCGCATCTCGGCATCGAGGCGGGCGGTCACCTTGATCGGCGGCTGGCGGTCGTCGGGGGTATAGAAAATGCGCTGCCAGGCCAGCTCGGCCGGAACCCCTTTGATGTTGATCGAGCCTTTGGCTTCGACGGCCTGCTCGGTGACGTTCACGTCGAGCGTGCCGCCGGTCACCTCGGCGTTGCCGACGAGGTTAGAGGCGATGGCGTCGTTGAGCCGCGCCGCGCCCTTGAGCTTGATCTGCTTGAACTCGAGATTCGAGAGCAGCGGTAGGTTGAGAGTGAAATTCCCATCCGCCGTGCCACCCAAGAAGTCCGGCTTCATGCCGACGGCCCGTAGGTAACCGAGCGGCTCGTGGTCGAGCAGCTCGAGCACCGTGGGCGTGGCGCCGGCCGCGGCGAAGGTGATCTCACCTTGTTGGGGGTCGATACGGAGATCGGGAATGTAAAAGCGCCCTTGGCCAAGCGCGATCTCGCCTCCCGACGGGACCACAATCTTGGCATCGGGAATATCGACGGCAAACGCCGTGCCGCTCACGGTCAGTCTGGCCTCCTTGGTCTGCACCGGCGGCAGACCGGAAATGTAGACGATGCTCAGGCCGTTGAGATTCAGCTCGACATTGACCGTCTCCGGGGAAAGCTCGGCGCCTGTACCGAGCTTGGCGATGTCGGCTGGACCGAGATTGACGGCGAACTTGCCGCCACGAACCTCTCCGCCCGTCACCCGCTCGAGCACCCAGGCGCGCGCCTTGCCGGCAAGAAATTTCGGCCACAACCGCTTCAGTACATCGACAGGCATCGGGCTGATCATGCCCGCCAAACGGACTTCCTCGGCACCCGGCGTATCGACCACGCTGCCGGCAAGCTCGATCGAGGCGCTGCCTGAGCGGATGACGAACCGGGAGATGGTCACGCGGCCGTCTTGTGGGGCGATGCTCCCGGTGATTTGCCATTCGTCGACCATCATCGGGGTGAGCCCAAACTCCTCGATGGCGAGCACCGCCGGATCGGCCTTAAGAGTAAAGTTCCAGGACGGCGGCATGCCGCGATGCCGCACGGGACGGAACTCGCCGCTGAAGGTCGCGTTGCTGCCGCCCCAGCGCAGCGTCGATGGAGCGACCTCGACCACGTCGCGTTCCTTGAGATAGCTCACATTCAATTCACCCCTGTCGATACGCAGCGGGCTGTCCGGATCCCAGGGGGGCGTGATCTGTCCCGACTCCAAGTCGAGCTTCGCCTCGCCGGCCAGGAACTCGCCCGAGTTGGACAGCTCGACCGTGGTCTCGCCGTTCACCACCATGTCGAGAGCCTTGAGGATGCCGAGCGAGGAGAAATTGCCGGCAAGCCCCGACGGGACCAGATTCTGGATCAGCGCGGTAACGCCGAGGCTTTGCTTGCGGGCTTGCTGCGCCGCGCGGAAGTCGAGCTGCCAATCGCCCTTGCTCGAGGCGAAATTGGCTTGGCCGACGAGAATGCTCCTTTGCCCGTTCTTATGTTCGAGATCGATGGAAAAATCGGGCACCTGCCACGAGGTCTCCGCGCCGTTTTGGGTGAGCACGACCAGCGCATCCTTGACGCCGAAGCGCGTCAGATACGAGGTGTTGCCGCTACGCGCGCGCTCGAATACCTCCGAGACCGTCCGCGTCACGTCGAGCACCTGTCCGCCCGGCACGGACTCCACCCGCCGCTTGGCGATCGCGGTCTCCGGAGCGGCGAGAGGCGCGGCTTGGTCGTCGCGCACCATCAGCCGGCAGCGAGCCGCGAATGGGCGCCTCGCTCTCGGTCACGGTAGGCCGCGAGAACTTAAGCGATAGGCCTTGGGCGTCGTCGTAGAACAAGAGAAGCCGCGGACCGATGAAATCGACGCTCCCGGGCGCGATGCGGCCCGACAGAAGCGCACTGCCGCTCATGCCGATAGCGGCGAACGGCGCCTGCGCCAGGATCGAGCCGTCCTTGTCGACCAGCCTGATATTGCGCAAGCGGAACAGCACGCCCGGCCCATCGGGCGCGCGCTGGAGGATGGCATCGTCGATCTTCACGCGAACGTCGGAAAGCTCGCCGTTGATCGCCGCTTCGATGGAGGGAACCAGGCTCTGCAGCGAAATCGGACCGCGGCCGAGCCGTCCATAGCCAAGCACGATGGCTACCAGCCCGACGACGAGAATGCCGGCGAAGATTTCACGGCACACATGGGCGCCGCGCGATGACAATTTCCTGAGTTCGATCTGCACCGGCTGCGGCACCCGCTTCACCAGCGCGCGACCATGTCCCGGCAACGCCAAAATCACCTTTCGGCTTTCGTTGGTCAGCTTGACGAGAGCACCCGAAACCGGCTCGCTCGTTGCCCCGCCGGCGCCGCCGCGACCGGGGATGGCACGCGGCAGCCATCGGCGTGCCAGCACCAGGGCCCGCAGCCACAGGGTTCGAGCCTGCGCCTGAAGCACCACGATCGCCCTGCCACCTCCGGTGGTCAGCCTGTCGAGCGCTCCTGAGATCGGCTCGTTCATGTTGTCAGTGGCCTCGACACGAGCCGGCCGCAGAGGCGCTCGTGGCCGCTCCCTCGCAGGTGGCTAGCACGCAACGCGACGGCGACCTCGCTTTGGATGGAAAGCGACGCCCCAGTCTGCTCATGGCTCTAGTCGGCATCCCCCAAATCTGGCCCCCAACCCTTCCAAGCCGCGTTGTCGCGGCGCCCGACGCAAAGGATAAAGGGCCATTGCATAAGAGGCAGTAAAATCGGCTAAACGAAGGCGGTTCAAGGGGTTCTGGGCCCTCCTGGGCGCTCCCGCGCAACCTGCTTATTCAGGGAGAACCCGCATGACAAGGCGAAAGCGAGGCGATATTGTTGGGGTAGGAGTGGGCGCTGGGGTTCTGGCCCTTTGACGGGAAACTCCACGACAATCCCTTGATGCGGCTCCGTTTGTGCAAGCACGCCGCAAGTCTAGCGTCGGGAAAGTCTTGGGCGCCTGCGTCAGCAGTTGCGGATGGGGAGGTAGTTGTCATGTTCACGAAGAAGCCCGACGCGGGAGACAGCGTCACCAAGATGGGGGAGCGACTCGGGAGCGACCTGAAGACTCCCTTCACGGAGCGGCCGGCAACCTATGCGGCCAAGAGCCCGACGCCAAGCGCCAGCAAGATGGTCCCCTCGATCATCGGCGAGGATCTGGCAATCACCGGCAATGTGACCTCGAAGGGCGAGATCCAGGTCGACGGTGAGATTCAGGGCGATATTCATTGCGGCTCGCTGCTCCTCGGCGACAAGTCGCAAGTGATCGGCAGCGTGATCGCGGAGGACGTCGTGGTGCGCGGCCGCGTGGTCGGATCGATCAGGGGACTGCGCGTGACGCTTCAGGCGCAGTCGCATGTCGAGGGCGATATTTTCCATCAGAGCCTCGCCATCGAGCAGGGCGCCTATTTCGAAGGAAAGTCGCGCCGCTCGGACGATCCGCTCGCGGAGATCAAGGCGACGCCCGGCGCAAGCAGCGCTCGGTCGGCCGACAAGCCCATGAGCTTCGATGCGAAGCCCGAGGCAAGCGCGCCGCGCGCCGCCGAATAGCTGACTGGACAAGACCGCGGTTTTCGACAGCCGCGTTCGGCGGGACGGAAGGGCTCGGCTTAGGCCTTGGCGTCGGCGTGGATGCGTTCGGCGAGCGCTGCCTCGATGAAGCGGTCGATGTCGCCGTCGAGCACGGCCGACGGATTGGTGCTCTCGATTCCGGTCCGCAAGTCCTTCACCAGTTGATAGGGCTGGAGCACGTAAGAGCGAATCTGATGGCCGAAGCCGATGTCGGATTTGGCGGCGGCTTCGGCTTGCGCCTCCTCCTCCCGGCGTTGCAGCTCGGCCTCGTAGAGACGCGCGCGAAGCATCTTCCAGGCGGTGGCGCGGTTCTTGTGCTGCGACCGCTCGTTCTGACAGGTGACGACGATGCCGGTCGGCACATGGGTGAGACGGACGGCGCTGTCCGTTGTGTTGACGTGCTGGCCGCCGGCACCAGATGAGCGATAGGTGTCGATGCGTACGTCCTTCTCGTCGATCTCGATCTCGATCGTGTCGTCGATCGCGGGATAGACCGACACCGAGGCGAAGCTCGTGTGACGCCGGGCATTCGAGTCGAAGGGCGAGATGCGCACCAGCCGGTGCACGCCGGCTTCGGTCTTGAGCCAGCCATAGGCGTTGGCCCCTTTGATCAGCACGGTGCCCGACTTGATCCCCGCCTCCTCGCCATAGTGCTCGCCGATGATCTCGGCGCTGTAGTGGCGCGCTTCGGCCCAGCGCACATACATGCGCATCAGCATCTGCGCCCAATCCTGGCTCTCGGTGCCTCCAGCGCCCGCGTGGATCTCGACATAGGCGTCGTTGCCGTCGGCCTCTCCCGACAGCAGCGCCTCGACTTCACGCGTGTGCGCCTCTTGCCTGAGGCGGAGGAGCGCCTTCTCGGCCTCGGCGACGACGTTGGTCGTCCCCCTCCTCCTCGCCGAGCGCGACCAACTCGACGTTATCCTCGAGCTCGCGGGTCAGGCGGTCGAAGGCGGCGAGTGAGGCTTCGAGCTGCTGGCGCTCGCGCATCAGGCTCTGCGCGCGGCGGCTGTCGCTCCAAAAGTCCGGCGCCTCCGCCTCGCGGTCGAGCGCCTTCAGCCTCGTCCTGGCCTGGTCGGGGTCAAAGATGCCTCCTGAGCAGGGACAAGGATTCTCGAATATCGTCGACGACCGATTCGGTTTCGGCGCGCATCTTTTCCTCAAGCACGATGCATGGATGGAACAGCCGTCAGGCCGCATTGCCGCCGCCCGACCAGGTTCGACCGGATATAGGGTCTAGTAAAGGCCGCCGGTACCCGATGTCAAAGCCCGGTCGTCGCCCGGCGCCGGGCCGGGGCCCGGGCCAGGTCCGCCCATCGGCGGCGGCGGCGCGCCATAATCGTCTTGCGCGACAGGGGCGCCCTCACCGCCGAAATCCGGATCCTCGACGGTGGACCCCATGGGCTCCTGACCCGGCTTGAAGGCCTCCAAAATGGCCGTCTTGTCGCCGGGACCCGCCGGCAGGCCGGTCTTGTGATTGACGCGCACGAGCCTGATGCCGGGCGGTGCGCGGAACGGCACCGGCGGCACGTCTTTGAGCGCCTCGCGCATGAAGTCGCGCACCACGGGCGCGGCGACGTTGCCTCCGGTTTCCCCATGCCCAAGGGAGCTTGGCTGATCGAAGCCGACATAGACGCCGACGACGAGGTCGGGAGTGAAGCCGATGAACCACGCATCCTTATAGTCGTTGGTGGTGCCGGTCTTGCCTGCGATCGGCCGTCCAAGCACTTTCAATTTCTGCGCGGTGCCGCTCTGGACGACGCCCTCCATGATATTGACGATCTGGAACGCCGACATGGGATCGATCACCTGTTTGCGGTCGTCGACCAGCACGGGCTCCTGCTGATTGCTCCATTCCCGCGCCCCGCAAGACGAGCAGTCGCGCGTATCGTGGCGCCACACCGTGCGGCCATAGCGGTCCTGAATGCGATCGACAAAGGTGGCCTTGATCTGCTTGCCGCCATTGCAGAGCATGGAATAGCCGGTCACCATGCGCAGCAGCGTGGTCTCGCCGGCGCCGAGCGCCATGGACAAAGCGGGCATCAGATTGTCGTAGACGCCGAAGCGGTTGGCGTATTCGGCGATGATCGGCATGCCCATGTCACGGGAGAGCCGCACCGTCATCAAATTGCGCGAGTGCTCGATGCCGAAACGCAAGGTCGAGGGTCCCGCCGCGGAGCCCGCCTCGTAGTTCTTCGGACACCATTGCGGCATGCCCTTGCCTTGATCGACGCAAATCGGCCCGTCGACGACGATGCTCGACGGTGTGTAGCCGTTGTCGAGAGCGGTGGCGTAGATGAGCGGCTTAAACGAAGAGCCCGGCTGGCGGCGGGCTTGCGTCGCGCGGTCGAACTGGCTTGCGGCGAAGCTAAAGCCGCCAACGATGGCCAGCACGCGTCCGGTATGCGGATCCATCGCCACCAGCGCGCCGCTCACGGCCGGAACCTGCTGGAGGGCCCACTGTCCTTTGAGGCTGTCATCAGGTGCACCCGGAGTGCCGTCGGCGGCCGGCTTCGGCAGGCGCGGCGAGACGTAGACGACGTCACCCGGCTTGAGCACGGCGCTCACCGAGGCCGGCGTGCCGCCGAAGCTGCCCCCCACCTTGGGCCTAGCCCATTTCACCTCCTCGTAGGGAATAGTGCCGGTCTCACGCTCCTTGACCAAGGCACCGGCCGGGGTGCGCCCGGGGCGCAGTCCAACCGTGGCGCTGTCCTTGGAGACGTTGAGCACCACGGCGAGCCGCCATGGGTCGATATCGCTCCACACCGGCATGGCGCCGAGCGTCTTGCCCCAGTCGCCCTTGATATCGATCTGCTTCACCGGCCCGCGCCAGCCGGCGTGACGGTGGTCGTAGGCGACAAAGCCGTTGACGAGCGAGGTGCGGGCCAAGCGTTGCAGCGCGGGGTCGAGCGTGGTGCGCACGGAAAGGCCGCCGCCATAAAGCTTGTCCTCGCCGAAGCGATCGAGAATCTCGCGGCGCACCTCTTCGGCGAAAAACTCCGAAGCAAAGATCTTGGGTCCATTCTGCCGCTTGATCACGCCGAGCGGTTGCGCCTTGGCGGCCTCGCCTTCGTCCTTCGTGGCTAGGCCATTCTCGACGATACGATCGATCACCCAGTTGCGGCGGGCCACGGCCCGATCCGGGAACTTGAATGGATCGTAATTGCTCGGCGCCTTGGGAAGCGTGGCGAGATAAGCGCAATCGGCAAGCGTCAGCTCATTGAGCGCCTTGTCCCAATAGGTCTGAGCCGCCGAGGCCACGCCATAGGCGCCCACGCCGAGATAAATCTCGTTGAGATAGAGCTCGAGGATCTGCTCCTTGGTGAAGGCGCGCTCGATGCGGATGGCAAGGATCGCCTCCTTCAGCTTGCGCTCGACCGTCTGGTCGCTGGTGAGCAAGAAGTTCTTGGCGACCTGCTGGGTGATGGTCGAGGCGCCGACCGCGCGCCGGCCGGATTGCAGATTGCTCAGATTGGTGACGACGGCGCGGACGATGCCCTGCACGTCGAGACCGCCATGCTGATAGAAATTCTTGTCTTCCGCCGAGATGAAGGCGTCGATGATGCAGGCCGGGATCGCGGTGATCGGCACGTAGATGCGTCGCTCGCGCGAAAACTCGGCGATCAGCGAGCCGTCATTGGCATGGATGCGGGTCATCACCGGCGGCTCGTATTTGGCGAGCACCTCGTAGTCCGGCAGTTCGCTCGACACCTTCCACAGCACGAAGGCAGCAGCGCCGGCGACAGCGATGAAGACGATCATCGCGGCGGCGAACATGAAGCCGAGGAAGCGTAGGAAAAACCCGCCACGACGCCGGCGCCGCCTTTGCTCCGGCGGCTTGACAGCAGTGATATCCATGTTTTCGGACCCGTCTCGCCCCTGGTTTTAATCCCCGTGGGGCATCTCAAGCAACCCTAGCGAAGATTATGGCAACAAAACAGCCGGAACCGGCGGAACGCGCCGATTTAATGGTCGCTTGCGGGACTTGGTAAGGTCAGAAGGGGTTTCTGGCGATGCGCTTGGCGAAATAGACGTCGATCAATTCAGCCACCGCTGCGGCGGTCTTATCGCGCCACGCATCGGAGGTCAGGCGTTTCTCGTCGTCGGGATTGCTCAAGAAGCCAAGCTCGAGCAGCACGGAGGGGATATCCGGGGCCTTCAGCACCCGGAACCCGGCCGACCTGAGCCTACGCGTGTGCAGCGACCCTTTGCCGGCAAGCTCGCCGACAATGGAACGCGCAAAAGTCACCGACCGGTTCTGTGTCTCGCGCTGGGCGAGATCGATGAGAATATTGGCGAGCACCCCGTCGGAGTCGCTCGGCAGTTCGACGCCGGCGAGCGCATCGGAGAAATTCTCCTTGGCCGCGAGCGCCTTTGCCTCTTCGTCGGAGGCCTCCTCCGACAGCGTATAGACGGTAGCGCCGGTCGCCTTGTCGGTCTGCTTGGGAAAATAGTCGGCGTGGATGGAGAGGAACAGACCCGCGCCTTTCTTCTGGGCGAACTCGACACGGCCGCGCAGCGGCAGGAAGGTATCGTCGTCGCGGGTCAGAAACACGTCGTAGCGACCGGTGGCCTCGAGCTTCGCTTTGAGCACCCGGGCGAAGGTGAGCACCACCTCCTTCTCGGTGATGCCGGTGGCGCTGCTGGTCCCCGGATCGACGCCGCCATGGCCCGGGTCCAACACCACCACGGGCTTCGCGTCGGCAGGACGCGACGGCGCTTGGCTAAGGGCAGACGGCGCGGCGCTCGCCGCTTCCGGCGCCCTCGACTCTTTCAGCTTGGCAAGAAAGGTGTTCTCGTCGGTCGGCACCAGTTCAACCACGAGCCGCGCCGGCTGATCGTCGCGCGCCTCGAGCACGAACGCCTTGTCGATGAGGAAGGGCCCGCTCACATCGAGCACGATGCGCGCTTTTCCCGGTGCGAACAGTCCATAGCGGTAGGCGGTGACGAGTCCCCGCTTCTCCTTGCCGACGCCGTCGGGCATCTGAAAGTTCACATCGGGCGCATCGACGATGACCCGATAGGGATTGCCGAGCGCAAAGACGTGCACATCGACCTTCTTGGATAGATCGGCAATGAAGCGGGTCCGCTCGCGGTCGCCGGCAACGCGTGCGTCCTTGGCGACCGCGGAATTGGATTCGGCCTTGGCCGCCGAACCGCACGGGCCAAGAGAGGCGAGCAGCACGGCACAGGCGACAGCCCATGCGGGTATCGATCCCGTCAAGACGCGCTCACCTCGCATCATCCTTCACCGGATTGAGCTCAAACGGTTTTGGGCGCCGGCGGCGCCGCGAGGCAGTTAGTGTAGACCTCGCGATCTGCGCCAAAATAGGCCCGATCTCCCCCAAAACTTAACCACGCACTCGTTAAGCGACTGTTGTGACCCTTTGCTGGCAAAAGCTACCGGGGCACTTGCCAACGCTCCCGCCAAGCCCGTAATAAGGACTAGGCTCGCTTCAGAGCCAGAGCCCTTGGACGCCAAACGGCGATACGGGCTGAATTGTTTCGCGCGAACCGGCTATTCGAACGGCCGGAACGCAGAAGGAAGCGGCGGCCAGCGAAATCGGGCCGCCAGGTGGAAATTCTCAGGCCGCAAGTGAAGAACGCGGCGGTGAGGACTGCGATGCAAGATCAGAGCATTTGTATAAGCCTCGGAAATCGCGAGGCTTTACGGACCGCGCTGATCGTTTGCCGGCCAATGGTGGCCGCGCCCTTGCGGCCTAATTTCGGGCCACTCATGGGGCGTCGCAGCGAATCATGGTCTATTGGTCATTGGCGCGCGCGGAACTCGGACGCGAACCCGGGATGGCGGATTTCCGTCCCGCCCTCCGACATCTGCGCGGCGGAGAAAACACAACATGCCAAGCAAAATGCTGATCGATGCGGCGCATCCGGAGGAGACCCGGGTCGTCGCGGTAAAGGGCAATCGCGTCGAGGAATTTGATTACGAATCGGCGAATAAGAAACAGCTTCGCGGCAATATCTATCTTGCCAAGGTCACCCGGGTGGAGCCGTCATTACAGGCGGCTTTCGTCGATTACGGTGGCAACCGGCACGGCTTCTTAGCTTTTACCGAAATTCATCCCGACTACTACCAGATCCCAGTCGCGGACCGGCAGGCCCTGCTCGAGGCTGAGGCCGAAGAAGAGAGCCGTGCATCCGCAGCCGAGGCCGCCGAGGACGATGCGGCGGCTGGACGTCGCCGACGGCGCGGACGGCGCGGGCGCGGTCGCCACGAAGGGCAACGGCCGAGAGAGGCCGAGCGCGGAAGCGCACCGGCAGTCGAACCCATTTCGGTGGCCCGGCTGGAGGTGATCGAAGACGAGATCGACACCACGCCTTTGGATCCGGCCGCAAGCGTGGCCATGGAGGCAAACGACCTCGTGCATGAGGTCTCCGAGCCCGCCGAGCGGCACGACGATGCCGAGGACGAGGCGCCCGAGACGATCGAGCGCCACACGCCAGAATTTGACGACGACGACGACGATGAAGCCGAGCACGGCGAGACCGTCGGCCAGCCGGTGGCGATGAAAGAAGGCAACGGCGATGTCGTCACCGAGACGGTCGAATTGGTCGGCTCGGAAGACGCGCTGGAGGAACTCCCCGAGCGAACCAGGCGCCGTCGCGGGCGTCCCTACAAGATCCAGGAGGTGATCAGGCGTCGCCAGATCATTCTCGTGCAAGTGGTGAAAGAGGAGCGCGGCAATAAGGGCGCGGCGCTTACTACCTATCTGTCGCTTGCCGGCCGCTACACGGTGCTGATGCCGAATACGGCACGCGGCGGCGGCATCTCTCGCAAGATCACCCAGCCGACCGACCGCAAGCGCCTGCGCGAGATCGCGGGTGAGCTCGAAGTGCCGGAAGGCATGGGGCTCATCATCCGCACCGCCGGCGCCCAGCGCACCAAGACCGAGATCAAGCGCGACTACGACTATCTGTTGCGGTTGTGGGAGAACGTGCGCGATCTCACGCTGAAATCGACCGCCCCCGCCCTCGTCTACGAGGAAGGCAGCTTGATCAAGCGCTCGATCCGCGACCTTTACAACAAGGACATCGACGAAATCCTGGTCGCCGGCGACGACGCCTATCGCGAGGCCAAGGACTTCATGCGCATGCTCATGCCGAGCCATGCCAAGAACGTGAAACCATATAAGGAGCCCGAGCCGGTCTTCATCCGCTTTCAGGTCGAGCGCCAGCTGGCGGCGATGTTCTCGCCGCAAGTCGTGCTGCGATCGGGCGGCTATATCGTCATCAATCAGACCGAGGCGCTCGTCTCGATCGACGTCAACTCCGGCAAGGCCACGCGCGAGCACAATATCGAGGATACCGCGCTCAAGACCAATCTCGAGGCGTCCGACGAGATTGCACGGCAACTTCGCTTACGCGATCTCGCCGGGCTGATCGTCATCGACTTCATCGACATGGACGAGCGGCGCAACAACCGGCTGGTTGAGCGGCGTCTCAAGGAAGCGCTGCGTAACGATCGCGCGCGCATCCAGGTCGGGCGGATCAGCCATTTCGGCCTGCTGGAGATGTCGCGCCAGCGGCTCAGGACCGGCATGCTGGAAGGCTCGACCAAGCCTTGCCCGGTGTGCCAGGGCACCGGCATGGTGCGCTCGGTCGAGTCGGTCGCCCTCGACATTCTGCGCTCCATCGAGGACCGGCTGATCACCGACGGCGTGGTGCCGCTGGTCGCCACCACCGCGGTCGATGTCGCGCTCTATATCCTCAATCAGAAGCGCGCGCATCTGAACGACATCCAGTTGCGCTACCGCATCCCCATCACGGTCACGGCGGACGAAAACATGCATGTCTCGCAATTCGTGATCGAGCGCGCGGCCGAGGGCGAGATCGCCAATGGCGGAGGCGCGGTGGTGCATATGGACTGGGCGCATCACAACGAGGCGCCAGAGGTTGCGCCTCCGGCCCAAGCGGCCCCTTCGCAGGCAGCCGAAGGAGATGGCGAACAGAAAGGATCTCGTTCGCGGCGCAGGCGGCGCAGAGGCCGGCGCCCCGAGGGGGGCGGTGAAGGACAACGGCCGCCTCACGGACATGCCCAGGTTCATGCTCACACCCACTCAGATGAGCATGAGGATGAAGAGGAGCATGACGAGCGGGAGGAAAGTGCGGCGGAAAGCGCCGCCGATGAGACCAGAGCTGCCGAATTGAAAGGCGAAAACGGCGGGCAGAACCGCAAAGGTCCCCGCCGGCGAGGCCGTCGCGGCGGCCGTCGGGGCCGCTCGGGTCAGAGGCCGCAGCAATCCCCCGGCGAGGAGGTTCAGGGCGACGCTCCGGCCGAGGCGCTTCTGCATAAGGAGGCTAGGCCATCCGGCGAGGGCGATGGCCGGCAAAATGGCGCTGGGCGGCAGAAGCATTCAGACGACGGTCCACCGCAAGAGGTTCAACCATCGCATCGTGAGGCCGAGCACGCGCTCGCGACCGTCGCCAGGACCAGCGAGAAACCGCCGGCCAGCAGCGAGCCTCGCGTCGAGGGGCCGGCCGAGCCCGAGTCGCCACGCCGCAGAGGATGGTGGCAGCGCTAGGCTGGTGGGCTTAGGCGGACGTTGCTGTCGCTCGATGTCGGCATCGTGATGGCATGGCGGGGTGCGGTGTCAATTTGTCGCCGCATTCAAAAGCCAATCAGGCTGACATTGGCAGAGACCGTCGCTTCGGGCTGTTGTCAGCCTGTGGTTTTGCGCCCGCGTGCGGCGTCGGCACCTTTGCCCTGCCCTCGCTAAGATATACGATCAGGCGACCGATGCCTGTCCTGGCTCAACCGCGAATCGCCTCCATGCCACGCCGCCTTCGCGCGGGTCTCGTCGGCGGGCTTGCCGCCGCGCTCGTCACCTCGACGTCGGCCGACGCGGGCGGCGGATTAATTCGCGACGCCGAAACCGAGGCACTGGTGCGGACATACGCCAAACCGATCTTCGCTGCCGCGGGACTCGGCTCGCAAAACATCCGGATCCATATCGTCAACGACAAGAACTTCAATGCGTTCGTGGTCGACGGTCACAACATGTTCATGCATGCCGGCACGCTGATGACGGCCAAGACGCCCAACGAAGTGATCGGCGTCATCGCGCATGAGAGCGGGCACATCACGGGCGGGCACCTTGCCCGGCTGCGTACGCAGGTGGCGCGCGCGCAATCGGCGGCGCTGATGCTGCAGCTGCTCGGGCTTGCCGCCATGGTGGGCGGCGCGTTCGCCGGGTCTCCGGGGATCGGTCAGGCCGGCATGGGCGTCGCGTATGGCGGCCAGGATGCAGCGCTGCGCAGCCTGCTCGCTTACCGGCAGGACGAGGAGTCCTCCGCCGACCAGGCCGCCGTGACCTTCCTCAATGCCACCAAGCAATCCGGCAAGGGAATGTTGGAGAGCTTCCAGGTGCTCGGAGCCAAGCTGATCGGCGTTCAGGGCATCAATCCCTATCTGCAAAGCCATCCTCTGCCGCAGCAGCGCATCGTGCAGCTGCGCGAACTTGTGACCTCGAGCCCCTATTACAACAATGTCGACCCGCCCGAGCTGCAGTTCCGGCACGATTTGATGAAGGCCAAACTGTTCGGCTTCCTCGACGATCCGAAGACGGTGTTCTTTCGCTATCCCGACACCGACCAGAGCTTGCCGGCTATGTATGCGCGCGCGATCGCCACCTATCGCCAGTCTGGCATCAAGGTGGCAGCGCCGCTGATTGATGCGCTGATCGCCGCCAAACCCGACTGGCCGTATTTCTATGAGATCGAGGGTCAATTCCTGTTCGAGAGCGGCAAGCCGGCCGCCGCGATTCCCCCACTCCGCGAGGCGGTGAGAACTTCGCTCCCGACGAGCCGCTGATCCGCATCATGCTGGGTCAGGCCATGCTCGGCGCAAACGACCCCAAGCTGGTGGACGAGGCGATCAGCAATCTGCGCACCGCTCTCGCCCGGGAAGATAGCTCGGCCATGGGCTACCGCCAGCTGGCCTCGGCCTATGCCCGCAAGGCCGATGCGGTGAAGGCGGCAGGCGCCAAACGGCAATATTTGGCGCAAGCCGAGCTTGCATCGGCCGAAGCCTATTTCTATGAAGGGCAGTTGAAGCTTGCCAAGATGCAGGCCAAGCGCGCCAAAGCCGGGCTGATCGACGGTACGCCGAACTGGATCAAAGCCGACGACATCCTGGCCTTCGAAGTCCCCCGACCCAACTGACCGTAGCCCCCGGAGATCCCAGCATGACCCCCAAGACTGGCCTTGCCACAGCGCTCGTGGCCGCCGTCGTTGCCGCGCTTGTGACGGCCGCGACGCTCCTCGTCATTTGGCGCGCGGCGCCGGGACTGGTCGATGCTCCTTCCGCGGCGCTCGACGAAAGCAAGATCACCGACATCGTGCATTCCTATCTCACCAAGAACCCCGAGATCCTGGTGGAGATGACCAACGAGCTCGACAAGCGCCAGGCGGCAGAGCAGGCGGCCAACCAGCAAAAGGTCGTCAGCGAGAATGCCGATGCCCTGTTCCGCTCGCCGCACGCTTATGTCGCCGGCAATCCCAACGGCGATGTGAGCGTGGTCGAGTTCTTCGACTACAATTGCGGGTTCTGCCGCCGCGCTCTGCCCGAGGTCGTCAAGCTCATCGAGAACGACGGCAAGGTGCGCGTCGTGCTGAAAGAGCTGCCGATCTTCGGCGAGGACTCGGAAGCCGCCGCCAAGGCCGCGCTTGCGGCCGGTAAGCAAGGCAAATATTTCGAGATGCACCAGAAGCTGTTCACCGAGCCGGGTAAGGCCGACAAGGACAAGGCGCTCAAGGTCGCCGGTGAACTCGGCCTCGACATTCCACAGTTGGAAAAGGACATGGAAGATCCCTCGGTCAAGCAGGCGCTCGACGAGGCCAAGGACCTTGCCCAGAAGCTCGGGCTGCAGGGCACGCCGCTCTACCTGGTCGGCGACCAGGTTATCCCGGGCGCGCCCGACGACCTGTACGATCAGTTCGTCAAGGACGTCGCGCAAATTCGCGAGAAGGGCTGCAAAGCTACGTGCTAAGGACAGCCCGGCGGCGGAAAGCGTCCCTCCCCGGCCCCGCGGCGAGTTTTGCCGAACGGCGGAAAAGCTGATAAAGGGGCCGGTTTCCTCCGCCGAAATGAGCGCGCGGGCTCCTCGCGCGCGTCCGGCATATCAGGCACTCGCTAAGCCGCCATGGCCAAACCGATCTACGTTTTGAACGGACCCAACCTCAACCTGCTTGGGTCGCGTGAGCCGGAGGTGTATGGCCGCGAGACGCTCGAGGACATTCGCGCAAGATGCGAGCGAAAGGCCACGGCGCTTGGATTTCCGCTAGAGTTTCGCCAAAGTAACCACGAGGGCGAGTTGGTGGCTTGGATCCAGGAGGCGAGGACTGACGCTGCCGGTCTGATCGTCAATGCCGGCGCTTTCACGCATACGTCGATCGCGCTGCTGGACGCGCTGCTGGCCTGCCAGACCCCATCGGTCGAGGTGCATCTGTCGAATATCTTCACCCGCGAGCCGTTCCGCCATCATTCCTATATTTCCAAGGCCGTGAAGGGTGTGATCTGCGGCTTCGGTTCTATAGGTTATGAGCTCGCGATCGAGGCGCTGGCCGCCACCATCGCGGCCGGCAAATCGACGTAATGGCTGAAGGGAGAGGACGCCGTTCATGACGCAGCAAGGGGGCAGTTTCGACAAGGACCTGATCCGCGAGCTCGCGGCTCTCCTCGACGAGACCGGCCTGACCGAGATCGAGATCGAGCACGAAGGGCGGCGCATCCGGGTCGCGCGCGGCGGCAAGGCCGTGTTCGCCGCCGAGTTGCCCGATCAGGCCTCACGCGAAGCTTTGCGCGCTCCCTCGCGGACGGAGGAGTTCATCGTCCATCCCGGCACGGTGACCTCGCCAATGGTCGGCACCGCGTATCGCTCGCCCGAGCCCGGCGCCCCGCCTTTCATCGAAATCGGCGCCAAGGTCGCCGCCGGCCAGACGCTGCTCATCATCGAAGCCATGAAGACCATGAACCAGATCCCCTCCCCCCGCGCCGGCACCGTCATCGCCATCCTCATCGAGGACGGCCAGCCGGTCGAATATGGCGAGCCGTTGGCGGTGATCGAGCAACGCTAGCCGGGATGCGATGTTCGACAAGATTCTGATCGCCAACCGGGGAGAGATCGCCCTTCGCGTCGAACGCGCCTGCAAGGAGCTCGGCATCGCCACCGTCGCCGTGCACTCCACGGCGGATGCCGACGCCATGCATGTCCGCCTCGCCGACGAGAGCGTCTGCATCGGCGGCCCGCCGTCGAAGGAGAGCTATCTCAACATCCCGGCCATCGTGGCGGCTTGCGAGATCACCGGCGCCGACGCGGTGCACCCCGGCTACGGCTTTCTGGCCGAGAACGCACGCTTCGCCGAGATCCTCGAGGAGCACGACATCACCTTCATCGGCCCGACCGCCGAACATGTCCGGCTGATGGGCGACAAGATCAGGGCCAAGGAAGCGGCGATCGAATTGGGCATCCCGGTAGTGCCGGGGTCAGGCCTGATCAGCGATTTCGAGGAGGCCAGGGCCATTGCGCGCGACATCGGCTATCCGGTGTTGGTCAAGGCTTCGGCCGGTGGCGGCGGGCGTGGCATGAAGCTGGCGCTGTTCGAGAACGAGCTTGAGCCGGCGCTCGTCAGCGCACGCAACGAGGCGCGCGCCGCGTTTGGCGACGACACCGTCTATCTCGAGAAATATCTCGCCCATCCCCGCCATATCGAAATTCAGGTGCTGGCTGACGGCCAGGGCAATGCCATCCATCTCGGTGAGCGCGACTGCTCGCTGCAGCGGCGTCACCAGAAGCTCTGGGAGGAGGCGCTATCGCCGGCGCTGAACGAGAGCGAGCGCGTGCGCATCGGCGAGACCGTGGCCCAGGCCATGCGCACGCTGGCATATCGCGGCGTCGGCACCGTCGAGTTCCTCTACGAGGGCGGCGAATTCTATTTCATCGAGATGAACACCCGTCTCCAGGTCGAGCACACCATCACCGAGATGATCACCGGGCTCGACCTTGTCATCGAGCAGATCCGGATCGCGGCCGGCGCGCCGCTGACCTATCGCCAGGAGGACATCCGGTTCAACGGGCACGCCATCGAATGCCGCATCAACGCCGAAAACCCGCATACATTCCGTCCCTCGCCCGGGACCATCACCCACTTCCACCCGCCGGGCGGCTTGGGCGTCCGGGTCGATAGCGGCGCTTACGCCGGCTACACCATCCCCCCGTATTATGACAGTCTGATCGGCAAGCTGATCGTGCACGCCCGCAACCGCAACGAGTGTCTGATGCGGCTCAAGCGGGCGCTGGGAGAGTTCGTCGTGGACGGCATCGAGACGACCATTCCGCTCTTCAACTCGCTCATCGCTCAGCCGGATATCGTCGACGGCAATTACGATATCCATTGGCTCGAAAACCATCTCGCCAAGGCCAACAGCCGCGGGTAGTCCCCCATGACCTCCATCGACGACGTCATGATCGAGATTACGCCGCAGGTGCTGCTCAAGGCCTATGCCTGCGGCATCTTTCCCATGGCCGAAAGCGCCGAGGACAACGCGCTGTATTGGATCGAGCCTGAGCGGCGCGGCATCCTGCCGCTCGACCACGTCCATGTGCCGAAGCGGCTGGCGCGCACCATCAGGAACGGCGGCTTCGAGGTCAAGGTCGACAAGAACTTCGAGGCGGTGATCGAAGGCTGCGCTGCGCCGCGCGCGGGCCGGCGCAGCACCTGGATCAACGGGCGGATCAGAAGCCTCTATCGCGATCTGTTCGCGCTCGGCCATTGCCACACGGTCGAGGTCTGGCAAGGGGACGATTTAGTCGGAGGCCTTTACGGCGTGCACCTCGGCCGCGCATTTTTCGGCGAGAGCATGTTCTCAAGAGTGCGGGACGCGAGCAAAATCGCCCTCGTCTATCTGATCGCGCGGCTGAAATATGGCGGCTTCACGCTGCTCGATACGCAGTTCGTCACCGGGCATCTGTCCCGGTTCGGCGCGATCGAGGTAAGCCGCGAAGAGTTTCAGCGATTGCTCGAGGCCGCGTTAGGCGGCGGCTTGGCCCAAGGCAACGGCGCGGGCGGCGCGGCCGCCTCTTCCGGCGGAGGCGGCGGAGCGGGCGCGGCTGCCGGAGCTGGAGCCGGCGCCCCTGCGGCGGGCGGCGCCTTCGCGCTGCTGCCCGAGGGCGTCACACCCTCCGGCGTCTTACAGCTCGTGAGCCAGACGTCGAACACCGGATGCTCGACGGCGTGAAGGCCGGGGCTTTCAGCAAACATCCAGCCGGTAAAGATCCGCTCCACCTCGCCAGTGAGCTTCACCTCGTCGACC
Source organism: uncultured Alphaproteobacteria bacterium (assembly GCA_963798815.1). Taxonomy (GTDB): domain Bacteria; phylum Pseudomonadota; class Alphaproteobacteria; order Rhizobiales; family Methyloligellaceae; genus Methyloceanibacter. The sequence continues at coordinate 25,478 of CAWCUW010000002.1, read as the reverse complement.
TCGACGAAGGAGGCGGTATTCGGCGCCTCGGTCGGAGGTCGCGTGTCGCAGACCCGCGGCGTCACTTTCAGCGCGCCGAACGCCACCGTCTTGTTGATGGGAATCTCAAGATGAGAGATGCGGCCCGTCACCTTGTCGAGCGCGGCGAATACCGCGATCGGGTTCTTGAGCGTTTCCGCCGATGCAAGATCCACCGCGAGCCCGGAGGCCAGTGTGAAGGCCGCGATAAAGAGGAACGTCGCCCCGGCCAAACCGCAAACGCGTAGCGTGTTTCGTTCTATCATGCCGCACACCTTGTGAACGGGCCTCCCGACTTTCGCTCCGGTGCGCTCCTTGCCATCAAACGCCTCGGCCATGAATTGGGCATTGGTGTGGCGGCTCTCGTCAAGCGCCGCGTTCGGCGGAGAAACGAAGCCGAATATGGTCGGCGGTCCAAGTGCCCCTGCTGTCGCACAGCGAGGGCCGCAGCAGCTCAGCGACCTCGCCCACAACTTGCGTCCGCTCAGGCTCCGGAAACTGATCGAAAAACGACCTGCCGAAGGTTCGGAGCCAGCCCTCGATGCCGGTCTTGAGCAAGGTCGGCCGGGGGACAAGCTCGATCTCGCGCACCGTGAACCCGCCTCCGGTGAGCAACCGACCATATTCCTCCACCGTCGGGAAGAACCACGGCGCCACCAGCGCCGGATCGCCGTTCCGCACCGCGCCGACCGCCCGCATCGCCGTGGCGATGGCCGCGACGTTGCCATGACCGCCAAGCTCGCCGACGAAGCGGCCACGCGCGCGGAGCGCGCGATGCACGCCGGCGATCACCAAATGCGGCTTGCGCATCCAATGCAGCGCCGCGTTGGAGAATACCGCGTCGAACTCGGAGACGAAATCGAGCGCATGGCCATCGAGCTTGCGGACCGTGAGGCCCTTCATCCGCGCGACGGCGAGCAGCTCATCGCTGAGATCGACGCCGAGCACATCGGCGCCCGATGCCTTGATCTCGGCGGTCAGCGAGCCATCGCCGCAGCCAAGATCGAGAATCCGTTCGCCAGGCCTGGCGCCGAGCATGCCGAACACCGGCCCGGCCAGCTCCTGCACGAAGCGGCCATTCCGCGCATAGTCGGAGGCGGACCAGCGCTGGACGGCCTTCGGCGGGGCGGTGTCGAGAAGCGTGTCCCGACTCATTTCGGCTGCCACGGCTCGTAGTCCAGAGGCGGCTTCGTGGCACCCGCGCGCAGCGTCGAACCGGGCGGTCGATAGGCCTCGTAGGTGCCGGTAAGATTAGGGCGATGTGCCTTCTCCCAGGGGCGCGGCCGATAGTCCTCGAGCGTCGGCGGTACGTCGACGGTGTGATGCAGCCAGGCGTGCCACGCCGGCGGAATCTGCGATGGCTCGGCGAGGCTCTTATAGATCACCCAGCGGCGCTTGCCGTCGCGCTCCTGATAATAGAGGTTGCCGAGCCCGTCCTCGCCCACGCGCTCGCCCTTGCGCCAGGTATAGAGGCGCGTGCCGATAGTATTGCCCGTCCACCAGGCAAAGAGCTCGGTGAAAATGCCCATTGTTTCGCGTGTTCGGCGCTTATTGCTGTGGGCGGCGACTATGGGCCGAAGGTGGCCCCCTGTCCAGGGCGGCGCCTAGTTCGGCGCGAGGCGCGCCTTCCTGGCGATGTCGAACATCGGAGCAGGGTCCTCGTCAGGCGCGGGCGGAAGCGGAAGGTCGCGGTCCTCAGGCACATAAACCGGCCGCTGCACGCTGAGCGAGAGACGCTCCTCGAGCCCCGCGACGACATAATACTCCCCCTTGAGCTCGAAGGGCCGATCGTCGTTGATCAGCCAGTCGAGCCGGCGATAGAGCGTGCTCGCCGAGATCGGCAACACGAGGACTTGATGCGCCCCTGCCCTGAGCGACTCCTCGACCAGCGCGCGCCTGCCGCGCGCGCTCATGATCATGGCGGGTACCAGCGAGAGCGGGCCGGAGAGCGCGTGACGCATGACCTTGACCAGCGCAGCCCCGGTCAAGGGCTGCATCGACGACGCGGCGATGACCAGGTCGGGAACGGCCAAGGACATCACGGCGAAGGCTTCAGTCGGACTCTCATAGGTATCGATGCGCCCGACGCCGATGGCGGCCAGCATGCCCCGCATCAGCGACAGCATGGGCCGGCGATTGTCGATAACGGTGACCGCGAGGGTATCGAGATCGCGGCCGTAAGCACGGTGGTAGAGCATGGAACTACGAACCTTGGGGCCGCTCGTTGGCCCGACATCCACTATCGGAACGAGCGTAGTGAACCGCTCGTAAACAGACCGTCAAAAAGCCTCGCAAAGGGCTTCTCACCGGCCTCCAGCTTGCCGTTCCTCCACCGAGTTTCCACATATCATCCACCGACTTCCCCACCGCCACTTCTCGTGGTCTCCCACAGGGTTTAGTGGTAAGTTAGGGTTTGGATGCATACATGTTGATGGTTGGGGCGAATCGCCTCAGCTTCGTCCGTTGCGCGTGAGGGACGCGCGCGGGGAACATTCCTAGGGGGTGGGAGCAACATGCGGATTGAACGGAAATTCACCGAGGCGGGCAAGTCGCCCTATGACGCCATCCCGTTCCGGGAAAGCGCGAGCGAGATCCGTAACCCGGACGGCTCGGTGGTGTTTTCGCTCGAGCGATTCCAGGTTCCAAGCCATTGGAGCGGCGTCGCCGCCGATATCCTCGCCCAGAAATACTTCCGCAAGGCGGGCGTGCCGCTGAAGTCGAAGCGGGTCGAGGAGAATACCCTCCCCTCCTGGCTGTGGCGGTCGGTCCCCGACGAGGAGGCGCTCGCCGCGCTGCCCGAGACCGAGCGGTTCGGTAGTGAGACTGACGCGCGACAGGTGTTCGACCGGCTTGCCGGCACCTGGACCTATTGGGGCTGGAAGGGCGGCTATTTCTCCAGCGAGGAGGACGCGAGCGCCTTCTACGACGAGCTCCGCTACATGCTCGCCATGCAGGTGGGCGCGCCCAATAGCCCGCAATGGTTCAATACCGGGCTGCATTGGGCCTATGGCATCGATGGCCCCAGCCAGGGTCATTATTATGTCGACCACGTCAGCGGCGAGGTGAAGGCGTCCGAGTTGGCCTACGAGCATCCCCAGCCGCATGCCTGCTTCATCCAGTCGATCGACGACGACCTCGTCAACGAGGGCGGAATCATGGACCTCTGGGTGCGCGAGGCGCGTCTGTTTAAGTACGGCTCGGGCACCGGCACCAATTTCTCGCGGCTCCGGGGCGAAAACGAGCCTCTGTCGGGCGGCGGCAAGTCCTCCGGCCTGATGAGCTTCCTCAAGATCGGCGACCGGGCGGCTGGCGCCATCAAATCCGGCGGCACCACGCGCCGCGCCGCCAAGATGGTCGTGGTCGACATCGACCACCCCGATATCGAGGACTACATCAATTGGAAGGTGAACGAAGAGCACAAGGTCGCCGCGCTGGTCACCGGCTCGAAGATCCTCGCCGAGCGGCTCAACGCCATCCTCAAGGCTTGCGTCAATTGCGAAGGCAATGGCGACGATTGCTTCGATCCCAAGTGCAATCCGGCGCTGAAGCGCGAGGTGAAAGCCGCGCGCAAGGCCAAGGTACCCGACAATGCGATCCGCCGGGTGATCCAGTTCGCCCGCCAGGGCTACACCTCGATCAAGTTCCCGGTCTACGACACCGACTGGGATTCCGAGGCCTACCGGACCGTATCGGGGCAGAATTCCAATAATTCGGTGCGCGTCACCGACGATTTCCTCCGCACGGTGGAGAAGGACGGCGAGTGGAACCTCACCTACCGCAAGACCGGCAAGGTGGCGAAGACGGTGAAGGCGCGCTCGCTGTGGGAGCAGATCGGCTATGCCGCCTGGGCCTGCGCCGATCCCGGCATCCAATTCCACACCACCATCAACGACTGGCACACCTGCCCGGCGGCCGGCGAGATCAAGGCGTCGAACCCGTGCTCCGAATACATGTTCCTCGACGACACCGCCTGCAATCTCGCCTCGGTCAATCTGATGGCGTTCCGCAAGGCGGACGGCAGCTTCGACATCGAGGCCTATGAGCATGCGATCAAGCTGTGGACCGTCGTGCTCGAGATCGCCGTCACCATGGCGCAGTTTCCTTCGCGCCGGATCGCGCAGCTCTCTTACGAGTACCGGACGCTGGGCTTGGGCTACGCCAATATCGGCGGCTTGCTCATGGCGTCGGGTATTCCGTACGATTCAGCGGCGGGCCGGGCGCTGAGCGGGGCGCTCACCGCGATCATGACCGGCGTGTCCTACGCGACGAGTGCCGAGATGGCGCGGGAGCTTCGTCCCTTCCCCGGCTATGCGGCGAATCGCGAAGCCATGCTCAGGGTCATGCGCAACCACGCGCGCGCGGCCCGCGGCGAGAAAGACGGCTATGAGGGTCTCGCCACGGCGCCCGTGCCTCTCGATCATGCCTCCTGCCCCGATCCAAGACTGCTGGCGCATGCCGTGCATGCCTTCGAGCGGGCGCTTGAGCTTGGCAAGCTGCATGGCTACCGCAATGCGCAGGCGACGGTGATCGCGCCCACCGGCACGATTGGCCTCGTGATGGATTGCGATACGACCGGCATCGAGCCCGATTTCGCGCTGGTGAAGTTCAAGAAGCTCGCCGGCGGCGGTTATTTCAAGATTATCAACCGCATGGTGCCCGAGGCGCTGCGCGGGCTCGGCTATCCCGAGGAGACCATCAAGCGCATCATCGAATATGCGGTGGGCCGGGGCACGCTCGCGGGCGCTCCTGGCGTCAATCACGAGACGCTGGCCGCCAAAGGCTTCACGCCGGAGAAGCTCGCCGCGGTCGAGAAGGCGGTGGCGTCGGCCTTCGACATCAAATTCGTTTTCAACAAATGGACGCTGGGCGAGGACTTCCTCACCGGCACGCTCGGCCTCTCGCCGGAGCGGATCGATCAGGCCGATTTCGATCTCTTGGCCGAGATCGGCTTCGGCAAGCGGGAAATCGAGGCGGCCAACGAGTTTGCCTGTGGCGCCATGACGCTCGAAGGCGCCCCGGGATTGAACCCGGACCATCTGCCGGTGTTCGACTGCGCCTCGCCTTGCGGCCGCAAGGGCAAGCGCTTCCTCTCGGTCGACAGCCATATCCACATGATGGCGGCGGCGCAGCCGTTTATCTCCGGCGCCATCTCCAAGACCATCAACATGCCGAACGACGCGAGCGTCGAAGACTGCAAGCAGGCCTATCAGCTCTCCTGGCGGCTCGCGCTCAAAGCCAACGCGCTGTACCGCGACGGCTCGAAGCTGTCGCAGCCGCTCAACGCGCAGCTCCTCGCCGACGAGGAGGAGGAGCAAGACGAAGTGCTCGCCGCCATCGCCTCCGATCAGCCGCAGGTGCAACGCGCTACTGTCGTCGCCGAGCGTATCGTCGAGCGCGTGATCGAGCGGATACGCGCGCGCGCCGATCGAGAACGCTTGCCTGATCGGCGCAAGGGATATACGCAGAAAGCGGTAGTCGGCGGTCATAAGGTCTATTTAAGGACTGGCGAGTATGCAGATGGACGTCTGGGCGAGATTTTTATCGACATGCACAAGGAAGGCGCCGCCTTCCGCTCGCTCATGAACAACTTCGCGATCGCGGTGTCCGTCGGTTTGCAGTATGGCGTTCCGTTGGAAGAGTTTGTCGATGCCTTCACCTTCACGCGCTTCGAGCCAGCAGGTCCGGTGCGCGGGAACGAAGCCATCAAGAACGCCACCTCGATCCTTGACTACCTGTTCAGGGAGCTTGCAGTTTCTTATCTTGGGCGCTACGAGCTTGCTCATGTTGATCCAAGTGAGATCGGCAGTACTACACTCGGCTCTGGTGACGCGGGCGAAGGCAAGCGTTCCACCGAAGCTCTCGTCTCGCCAGGCTTCACACGTGGTCGCCTGGGCGAGCGAAAGTTTGTTGGGTCGAGCAAAGCGCAGAGCACTGGTGCTCATGCGCGTGCGTTGCAGACAGAAATCCGCGACGACGCGCAGCCGCGCACCACAAGCTTTGCCACCGCGTCCACTCAATTACCTTCACCCGAGACGGCCGAGCACGCTGCCCGGTCCGTCGAAGCGTTCGCTGAACGAGGCGCATCAGAACTTGTGGCCGAAGCGCGCGTTAAGGGTTATGAAGGAGAAGCTTGTGGAGAATGCGGAAACTTTACCCTCGTCCGAAACGGCACGTGTCTCAAATGCGATACGTGCGGTTCGACGAGTGGATGTAGCTAGAGTGATTTAACAGCCAGCCAGCCCGAAGGAGGGATGAACTATGGCAGTAGCGAAGAAGAAACCAGCGAAGAAGAAGCCCGCGCGCAAGACCGCCGCGGCGAAGAAGACGACGGCGAAGAAGACGGGCACTGCTCGTCGTAAGACCGCCAAAAAGAGATAGCTCTCAAGAGGCGCGGGGCATCGTCCCCGCGCCTTCTTTATTTCCCTTCCAAAACAATCAGTTATAGACTCGCGCAGGGACCTGGATCGGCCTCTGTGCTGAACGTTTGCGCGCGGCTTGGCACGCATCGCGCCTCAGCCCGGTTCTCCTCTCGCGCTCGCCGCCGCATCGCTCGATCGACTCTCGGCGAGCGGCGCGCATGGCGTGGTGCGCGTCCTGGCACCGTCCGCTCTGCGATGCGATCGTGACTACGTCCGCTTCGCGAAGCGACGCCGAGTTCTGCCGGCGGGCCAGCGCGGGATGTTGCGTGCGGGCGCTCGCGTCAGGCCCAACTCGCGCCGCGCCCCAGCGGGCGGTGATTCGCTTTTTGCTAAAATCCTTCAAGCTTCGTCGGCAGCAGAGGCTGCAAAGCGTTCTCGGCGAATAAATATCCACAGCGCGTTTTCAGCGGCGGCGAGCCTCTCCACGTCGATGCTGCGCAGCACAACGTAGGTGCCGAGCCGCTTGTTCTCGAAGAACGGATAGCTGCCGATCTGCACCTCGGGATGCGCCAATTGGAGATCGGCGAGGCCTTCAGCCACGTCGCCCTCCGGCACGTCGACGCGAACCGAGCGGGACAGCATCGGCCGGCCTTTGGCAAGACGCGGCGCCACCGCATCGAGCATGACCTGCATGATGCGCGGGACGCCGGCCATGACGATCACATTCTCCAGCATGAAGCCCGGTGCCCGGGAGAGCACGTTGTCGATCAGCGCGGCGCCCTTGGGGATGCGGGCCATGCGCAGCCGGGCCGGCGTGAGCTCCTGATCGCTGAAGCGCTGGCGCATGGCCGCGACGGCCGCCGGATCGACCACGACCTCGACCGCGAAGGCTTTGGCAATGGCGTCGGTGGTGACGTCGTCATGGGTCGGCCCGATGCCGCCGGTGGTGAAGACATAAGTGAAGCGCGGGCGCAGCGCATTCACGGCCGCCACGATCTCGGCCTCGATGTCGGCCACGACCCGGATCTCGCGCAGCAAGATACCGACGCGGGTGAGGTAGGAGGCGATATAGGCGATGTTCTGGTCTTGGGTGCGCCCCGACAGGATCTCCTCGCCGATCACGATCAGCGCGGCGGTGACGGTACTGGGGGCGCGGTCTGGGTCTGCCATGGTCTCATCGGCGAAGCTTGCGAGCGAGATGGAAGTCTAGCGGCTTGCCGCCTGGCTGGCAGCTTCTTAGAGTTGCCGCACTTCTCGGCATGATGCCAGGAAGCCGGGACGGCGGGCCCCGTTGCACAGCGAGAGATTTCCACCTAAGTGAACGCGAGTTCCTTATAATCGCATCCCATGTCCAATCTCGAATTTGCCCGCGCCCAGGCGCGCGACACCAAGATCAAACTCCACGGGGCTGACGCGTTCGCCGGCATGGCGAAGGCGGGACGGCTCGTGGCCGAGGTGCTCGACCTCCTGGTCGACGAGGTGAGGCCCGGAATCACCACCGAAGCGCTCGACGAGTTCGTCTACGCCTTCGCCATGGCGCATGGCGCCATCCCGGCCCCGCTCAATTACCGCGGCTTCCCTAAGTCGATCTGCACCTCGCTCAACCATGTGGTCTGCCACGGCATTCCTGGCCCACGCGCGCTGAAGGAGGGCGATATCCTCAATATCGACGTGACGCTGATCGTCGACGGCTGGCATGGCGATTCGAGCCGCATGTACGCGGTCGGCAAGATCTCTCGCGCTGCCGAGCGGCTGCTCGAGGTGACCCATAACGCGCTGATGCGGGGCGTCGCCGCCGTCAAGCCGGGCGCTACCACCGGCGATATCGGCGCCGCCATCCAGACCTATGCCGAGAGCGAGCGTTGCAGCGTGGTGCGCGATTTCTGCGGCCACGGCTTGGGGCGCGTGTTCCACGACCGGCCGAATATTCTGCATTACGGCGAGCCCGGCGAAGGACTCCAGCTCAAGCCCGGCATGCTGTTCACCATCGAGCCGATGATCAATCTCGGCAAGCCGCATGTGAAGATCCTGTCGGACGGCTGGACGGCGGTCACCCGCGACCGCTCGCTCTCGGCACAGTTCGAGCACACTGTCGGCGTCACCGAGACGGGCTGCGAGGTATTCACGGTCTCGCCGCGGGGGCTGGACCGGCCTCCTTTTGTTCGTCAATCGAGCGAAGGTTGAATGGGCTTCAAGGATGCGGGCAAGCCACATTATCTCGGCCATCGCGAGCGGCTAAGACGACGCTTCCGCGAGGCAGGCCCCACTCCCTCCCCGACTATGAGCTGCTCGAGCTGATCCTGTTCCGCGCCGCGCCGCGGCGCGATACCAAGCCGCTCGCCAAAGCGCTGATCGCCCGCTTCGGCACCTTCGCCGAGGCCGTGAACGCCCCAGGAGAGCTGTTGCGCGAGGTGCCAGGCATCGGCGAGGCCGCCATTACCGAGCTCAAGCTGGTGCGTGCCGCGGCGCTCAGGCTGATGCGCGGCGAAGTGCTGGAGCGCCCGGTGCTCTCTTCCTGGGCCCAGGTGCTGGATTATTGTCGGGCCTCGATGGGTTTCGCCAGCAAGGAGCAGTTCCGCATCCTGTAGTTCATGCTCACTTTCTCCTTTCCATGCGGGTAGTTACCCAACGCGTCCCTCACGCGTCCCCCATACGTCCTTCACGACTTGTTCTCCGTGCGCTTGGCGAGACGGAGACGGGCTACGCGGGAAGTCTGTTCTAAGGTGCCTCGATTGTAGCGGGCGCTGGTCTGGCGGTTTTTGTGACCGGCATGCTTCATTACGTCAGTCTCGACGGCACCCGCGTCATAGGCCTCTGAGATAGCCCCTGCCCTAGCGTCCATGTTCCAAACGCTCTTAGGGACACCCGCCTTGTTGGCGACCTTGCGCCAAGTCTGGGTGAAGGTGCGGTGTTTATAAGGCTCGCCAGTGCGCTCTGAAATAATCATCGGTCCGATTCGCTTCTGCCGCGGGACGCGCTGAATTTCCTCCAGGATCATCGGATAGAGCTTCAAGTCGAACTCGACATAAGCCCCCGTCTTGGTGTGCGTCTTACGCAGAACCATAGCCGAGTCCATGTCTGACCATTGAAGGCCATTGGTCCAGCGGGTGCCTTGGTGAACAATGCCTCCTGCGGTCAGGGGTGCAGGTTCCCATTCTCCGATAACGTCCTTCTGACGCAGGGAGAGTTCGAATTGCAGCACAGTGGCCAGCGCGACTGAATTGAGCCCCATTTCGTGCGCCACCGCGCGAATGGCATTGACGTGATCAAGCTCAAGTCGCGAGCGTCTGGCCGGTGGGGTGGAGAACCGCATCTTGCCCAGAATGGTATCAGCGCGCATGCAGTCGCTGCAGCCCAGCGTGACGCCGTAGGCAATTTTTTTGTAAGCGGCGTCTGCTGGCTTATTCTGGTTTGGGTCGGGGCGCGCGGCAGTTATTTCGCTGCTCGCGTGCCATGTTCAATAGTTCATCGGAGCGTTTGCCGTCGGTATCGATTCCGAGACGCTTTAGTTCGGTCCTGGCATCAGCCACAAGCTGAGCAATTTTGGTTATGACCATGATTTCTCGACAACCAGCGCGCATTGGTAGTGGCTACGGAGACAGTCGCGACTAAGAGGCCTTCGGAGCAACCTCGCCTTGAGCGATGCGACCCTTCTTATCTATCTCAGCGATGAGTCTCATCTTCCCCGTGTCAGCGTTCCCCATAATGATGATTTCGTCGTTGCCTTACAGAGTTGGATAAACCGCTGCCAAGAACGGATTGGTGTTTTTGCGCTGAGGCCATCGTCTTTGTCGTTGCCGCTGTCAGAAACGTAGATTTTTCTCATTACATTAGCCTCCTTGTCCTCGACACATATAGCAGAACGGCGTGTCGACGCGAGGTCAGCTATTGGCACATAGCAGACGTGACTGGGCGTCGACCCGCGCGTCCGCATTAGCTTCCAAAGCGGAAATTGAGTGGTCCTACTCACTAGGCTCAATTGCCTCTAAAAGTATACATTAAGAAACTAGCCCTTGACCCGTTCCAAAATGTGTCTCTTAATGTGGTTCTCGCCACGTCTAAGAGGAAAATGAACCAATATATGCCAACAGTCGGCTACGCCCGGGTGTCGAGCACCGGCAAGACCTCGCCGTGCAGCGTGAGAGGCTCAAAGGCTGCGACAAGGTGTTCAAGGAGAAGCGCTCGGGCGTCGATGCAGGGCGTCCAGAGCTGAAGCGTTGTCTTGAGTACTTGCGCGAAGGCGACACGCTCTTGGTGACAAAGATTGATCGCCTCGCGCGCTCAACATCGGACCTCTACCGCATCGTATCGCAGCTTGCCGACAAGGGCGTTAGCTTCAAGGTCGTCGATGATCCGTCAATCGACACTAGCTCCCGCACTGGCAAGCTCATCATGGGTATCCTGGCGCTGATCGCTGAGTTCGAAAATGACATTCGCCGCGAGCGACAGATGGATGGGATCAAGAAGGCGCGCGAGCGCGGAACCCGCTTCGGGCGCAAGCCTCTCCTAATCCCTGAAACGATCCAGCAAGTGAGGAAGCTGAGGAAGTCTGGCAAGACAGTGCCGGAAATTATGCGGCAGACTTCTCTGTCCAAGGCGTCTGTCTATCGTGCCTTATCGGCATAATTCCAATGTCTGCTTTGCGCCGTAGAGCGGACATCGGCTTAGCCTTTGCCTAGGTCCGCTAAGTGCCATTGGCGGACATCAAGGCGGCGGCACGGGGCCAACGACTGCTTCCTGACCTATAGCGATCCGGGTCGCCTCTCGTGGCGAGATCCTCAGTGCCCTGAGCGCGTTCAGAATGACGGTCACGTCGATCACCTCCTGAAGAACCGCGCCCTGCACCGGTGTTAGGTAACCGAACGCCGCGGCGATCATCCCTGCGACCGACAGGCCAATCCCGGCGATGACGCTTTCGACCGCGATCCTGCGTGATCCGCGGGCCACCTTCAGCCCCAGCAGCAGGCGGTCCAGGCTGTCGACCAGCAGGACGACATCCGCCGCCTCGGCGGAGGCGGCCGCGCCCCGCGCGCCCATAGCAACACCGATATCGGCTGCCGCGAGCGCCGGCGCGTCGTTGACGCCGTCACCGACCATCATCACCGGGCCGTTCTTTCGCTCGCTCAGAACCAGAAGCACCTTCTGGTCGGGAGTGAGGTCGGCCCGAACCCCGTCGAGCCCCAGCCCCTTAGTGACGGCATCCGCCACCGCGCGCCGGTCGCCTGTCGCCAGTAAAATGCGTTCAATTCCCTGCCGACGCAGCCCTGCAAGAAGTTCAGCTGTCCCCGATCTTAGAGCATCGGCCATCACTAGATGCCCTGCCGACCTTCCATCCACCGCTAGCGCAACGATCACCGCACCCGGTTCTGGCGCCGTTTCGCCCAGAGCCTGTTCGCCGACCTGCGCCGCAACGAAACCGATACCGCCAACGAGGACACGACGGCCGTCAATCGTCCCGGCGACGCCTTCTCCCGGCGCTTCGACCACCTCTTCGGGGATCGGAAGGGCGACCCCGCGCTCGCGCGCCGCGGCAACAATCGCCTGTGCTATCGGATGCCTCGATGCCTGATCCATCGCGGCAGAGAAGTACAGAACCTCGTTTTCGGACAGGGCGCCGTTGGTATCGATGGAAACGATCTGCGGACGGCCATCGGTGAGTGTGCCTGTCTTGTCAAGGATAAGCGTCCGGATTCGCGCCAGCGCCTCTAACGGCTTGGCACCCTTGATTAGCACTCCAAAATGCGCCGCCCGCGACAGTCCCGCCACTAGTGCCACCGGGACGGCAAGGATAAGAGGGCACGGCGTCGCGACGACGAGAACGGCGACTGCCCGAATCGGGTCACCCGTGAACCACCAGGCCGAGGCGGCCAGAGCGACCGTGATGGCGAGGAAGAGTAGCGAATACCGGTCCGCGAGCCGAGCCATCGGCGCCTTGGACTTCTGCGCGGCTTCAACCAGTCTGACGATACCGGCATAGGTGCTGTCCGCCGCGCGGCGGGTGGCGCGCAGATCGAACGCTTCGGCTGCGTTCGTCGAGCCACTCATTACGTCTTGGCCGCGGTCCAGCCGTACGGGCATCAACTCGCCGGTTAGCGCCGACTGGTCGAGCATCGCTCGGTCGCTCGCCAGGGCGCCATCCACGGGGGCCACGTCGCCTTGCCGGATCAGCAGCAGATCACCGGGCTCGATCTCGTCCAGAGGCACTTCGCCGAGAGCGCCGTCCCGGTAGCGCGTGGCTGTCCGGGGCACACGAGACAAGAGGTCGCTCATCTCGCGCCGGGCGCGGCCTTCGGCGAAGCTCTCGAGGAGCGTACCCCCCGAGTACATCAGCGCGACCACAGCTGCCGCGAGCATCTCGCCGAAGAACAGAGCGGCCGACATCGACAGCGCCGCGACGATGTCGAGTCCTACCTCGCCCTTCCGGATGCTCCGCACGATTTGGACTAAGAGCGCCGCCAGAACGGGGGCGACGCCGGCAGACCAGACGAAGGCAGCCGGCTCCGGTAGTCCGGCCAGCGAAAGGCCGAGACCGAAAACAAGCCCTATAAGGGCTATAGCCAGCAGCCCGACGTTCAAACGATCAAGAAACAATATTTCATCGGGTGAATAGTCTCGGGTCATGCCGCACTTCGGCCTGCATCCACTTAACCTGATCGGATCAACCAAGGTCGCTTCGGGTCAGGAGCATAAGTCTGTGCAGGCCAATCTTTTACACAACCGTGCCAAAGAGTTTGCCAATACCGGCGGTGAGAGCCATCGCCAGCGCACCCCAGAATGTCACTCGGGTGGTCGCGCGCAGGACATTTGCACCGCCGGCTTTTGCTCCGATTGCACCCAAAAGAGCTAGAAAGCCCAGCGACGCAGCGGACACCATGGGGACCAGGACACCGACGGGCGAGACGACAACCATGAGCAGCGGCATGGCCGCCCCTACAGAAAACGTCGCGGCCGACGTCAGTGCCGCTTGCACCGGACGCGCGGTCGTAATTTCGGATATCCCAAGCTCGTCCCGCGCGTGCGCCGCTAAGGCATCTTTCGCCATCAGCTGCTGGGCGACCTGCAGTGCAACGGCACGATCGACACCACGCTTGATATAGATTTGGGCAAGCTCCTCGAGTTCGGACTCTGGAGCATCAGATAACTCTTTGCGCTCACGCGCTATATCCGACTGCTCGGTGTCGGATTGTGAGCTCACTGAGACATACTCGCCGGCGGCCATCGACATGGCGCCAGCTACCAAGCCCGCGACACCCGCGATCAAAACATCGTTCTGTGTCGCGGCCGCCGCGGCGACGCCGACGATCAAACTCGCAGTCGAGACGATGCCGTCATTGGCGCCGAGCACCGCAGCTCTCAACCACCCAATGCGTTTGACGAGGTGCTGCTCTGAGTGCAGGCGAAGACGGCTCATGTTTTTCCTCTTGGTCGCGCTTCGACTTCTTTGCGCAGACGCAGTTATTGGCTGTCCGGTCCTATCCGGAGCTCGCTCCGACATCGTCCACCGGTTTCCGATCGAATACCTTTCGCCCAGTCAACATGGCGGAGACGATGCCACCTCCTTCGCGTAACTCGGTCACGACCACCCCGATGATATGGATGGCGATCGCAGACAGAAGTGCGTAGAAATTCCAGTAGTGAACCATCACAAATGATGAGCGGAACGAACGCATCGCCTCCCATGATGTGGGATCGATGCCAGCCTTGTCATATGGGGCAATAGTCGCTGGATCGACCCCGGGCGCGGCAATCCAGCTAGCAATCCAATAACCAAAGGGCGGATAGTAGATGTCCGTTCCAGCGAGAACGAGACCTGTCACGGCCTGCAATACAAGTAGGATGAGTAGTGTCGAGACCATCATGCGCGCTATGGGGTTGTGACCCAGATAGGGTCGCACATCGCCCCGAAGCAGTTCACGCGAATACGCCCTGAGCGCAGCGCCGTAGCCCTTGTGGAACGGTAGAATAGCCGACCAGCTTGCGTGCCGATTGCCGATGAAGGCCCAGGCGAGACGCCAAGCCAAGTTGGCTGTGAAGATGTATCCAAACCAAACGTGGGTGGTCTTCAATAGGATCTTGCCAGCATCGGTCACGCCTAGCTCTTTGTCGTAAAGGATGGCGGTGCCAATGGCCGCCAGGGCGACGACACAAACAAAATTGATCCAATGGAACCACCGCGTGGACCTATCCCACACTGCATGTGATTCAAGCTTCATCTCTGTCATTACGTTTCGCTTGCCTACTCAAAGCGCGAATTTGAAGTACGGCCGATCTAAGGGGCGGATCAATGGCGTGCTCCGACATGTCTTCTAGCGTGAGAAGCGCCACCCGAAATCCCCGGGGTCATATAGGCCGACTTACGCGCCTATCAGGCGCCCAAGCCGGCGAGGTCGCCCGCGCTTCAATCAGTGATGTCGCGCTTCTTCTGGAGGTATTCTTCGCGGTCATCTCTCCGCGAGCGTAACGCTCTTCCAGGGCCTCAAAGGCTGGGGAACGCCGCTCTGGCGATCGCTGGCTGCCAGCAAGTGACTGCGAACGGATGAACCACACCGCGCCCGCAATGATCATAGCAAGGATTACAAGCCAGAACACGAAGCCGAAGCCCATGCCTTCACCATTCATCATCCAACCGTGGCCATAGCTCCACATAGAGCAACTCCTCCATCGCAACTTAGGAAGTACCTCAGCCGCGTCGGCTCTCCGTTGATCGGGATCAACGAAGGTCTTTCTGGCGTCAGAAGCTCACGGGTCATCGGGAGGCCCGCTTGGGGTCAAAAGCTGACATGGCTCGAGCTCGAAACTTCCGTTAAGTGCCATAAGCGGACGCGGGGCGCCCTTCGTATTGGCCAGCACAATTCCCTCACATGGCTACAGAACGTCCGTAAGCGAGGCGTAAGCTAGGCGTGATCTTTTTTCTCGGGCCACGGATACGCGAGGGAAGCAGATGCTACGGCTTGCTGGACGCGGCGGCGTTAGGCCGCGTTCGCTGAACCAGTACCCCTCACCTAAAGCGCCTTTTCTCCTGCGCTGTCTCCGCCACTAAGCCGGAAGACGCGGGATCCTGTCCTTACACACGTTGGGAACACTCTGGGAGCAAGACGAATGCGGAACATGCCCTTAGCTGTGCTCACTGTGCTGGCTTTTGCCTACACCACAGCCGGCGCCGCGATTGCCTCAAATCTCAAAGCCATGGACGCGGACATCCACGCCATTGAGATTCAGTGGGAGCATATCAAGTTCGAGGAAGACGGCTCACCGAACCAATTCGCGCATATCGACGCGCTTGCCAGGTTCGCCGCCAGAATCGTCAAGAAATATCCCGACCGGGTCGAGCCGTCGATCTGGGAAGGTATCGTCACCAGCGAAGAGGCGGGCATGGCCGGCACACTATCGGCCATGAGCTACGCGAAGACCGCGAAGGCCATTCTCGAGACGGCCTATCGGGAGGACCCCGCGGCGCTCGATGCCGGCGCGCCGGCAAGTCTCGGCGTGTTGTACTATCGCGTGCCAGGATTTCCGTTCGGCTTCGGCGACAACGAAAAAGCTCGCCAGTTGCTCGCGCAGGCGGTGTCGCTCGCGCCGAACGGTATGGACGCCAATTATTTCTACGCCGACTTTTTGATGACTCAGCACGAATATGCGGCCGCCTATAAGCTGCTGAAGCATGCTTTGTCGTTACCGCCTCAGCCGAACCGGCCGTTATGGGACAAGAACCGTCGCGCCGTGATCCGCGAGCTCATGGCCAAGGCGCAAGCCAGCGCCTCCCGCGGATGATGCTCACGCACATGCGTGCAAGGCGTGCGGCCTTGTTTCACGGGATCGGCGGGCAACTGCGCCGCCCGTCGAGCCTCTGGGGCCGGGTGACGGGCGCCCTGATGGCTCTCCTCAATGCCAGGGCGAACGCCCTGGCCATCGCCGCACTAAGCCCGAGAGACGGCGAAACCCTGCTCGAATTGGGTTGCGGTCCGGGCCGTGCCTTGCAGGCGCTGCTTCATGTCGCGCGACGGTCGAAGGTCATCGGGATTGACTGGTCAGGTGTGATGCTCGCCCAGGCCGCGCGCCGCAACCGGCTTGCGGTGGAGACCGGAGGGCTGGAACTGATCGGCGGGGACTTCGCCAGGCTTCCGCTCCTCGACGCCATCGCCGACGCGATCTTGGCGGTGAACGTCGTCTACTTCATGGCGAATTCCGCGGCCCTTGGCGAGGCGCGGCGCGTGCTCCGACCCGGAGGCCGCATGGTGCTCTACGCGACGCACGGGTCGATCATGCGCCGCTGGCCTTTTGCCGGTCCCGACACGCATCGGCTGTTCGACCATAAGCGACTGCGGGCACTGCTCGTCGAGGCCGGCTTTGCAAGCGATTGCATCCGCATCGAAACCGTCAAGGCCGGTTTTGCAGTTCCGGGCCTTTTGGCGCTGGCGGAGAAGCAACGGACGGCCGCGGCTTAAGCGTCATTTTCCTTGGTCCGCGGAAGATGCGATCGGCGTTGCCGGCAGATCGGCATGCTGCGCACAGCCGAGAATCGCAAATAGCGTCAACAGAGCCACGTATCTCATCGCTTTAACCTCCGTTTGTTTGCCGGCCGAGCCATCCGGGGCGACAGGGCTCTCCGCGCGGTCTATGCCGGTTGCGCAACCGCGGCGGGAACCGGCCTTGGACTTGGCGTCGGGCTGGTCGAAACATTTCCGTTCGCCGCGTGCTCGTCATCCTCCCGACGGTCCACGCGCGCTGCCGCGCCTCCTTCGCGTCTGTCGAGATAGTCGCGGATGCGCGGGTCGGCCATCTGCGCGGCAATCGCCCGGTCGACGAGCTTCGGCGCAAATTTCTGGACAAGCACGAAAAGGCGCTCGGCACCCTTGGCGTAGACGCTGTCCAACTCGCGCGCGACAGCTCGCCAGATTTGCGTCGCTATCGTCGCCGGATCATCAACGCGCATTTGTAGCGGTGCGATCAGCCAATCGAAGGCGGAGCTCGATTCGGTTCGCGTCGCCCGCGGCGCGGCATAGGTCACGCCGACGCCATATGGTTTGAGCTCGCGCCGCATCGCCATGGAAAGTCCGCGCAGTCCGAATTTCGATGCCGAATAGGTCGCAAACAGCGGATAGGCGATGTCGCCGAACATCGAGCCGACATTGACAATGCGCGAGGGCATGGTGCGGCGGAGCAAAGGCAGCATCTCCCGACTGAGAGCTGCAGGCGCAATGACATTGGTCGCCAAGACCCGCTCCAGCTCCGCATCTGTGGTGTGAGCCAGCGGCCCGACGGTGAGAACTCCGGCATTGTTGACGAGGACATCGAGGCCGCGCCAATGCTGCCACAAGTAATCCCGCAATCCGCGCCGCACGACCGGATCGGTGATGTCGCCCTGCAAACGGAGATGACCTTTGCCAGGAGCCATCAATCCCAGTGTTTCGTACAGCGCATTTGCACGGCGGCCGCACAGAGCGACCGTCATGCCCCGACGCGAGGCCTCGATGGCCAGCGCACGACCGATTCCCGAGCCTGCTCCGGTGATGAGCGTACGCTTTCCCTCAAGCTGCATGGCTCTTGACGGGATGCCGGGCCGCCAGCTCGTGGTAGATGTCGCCGTACAGGCGGTAGAACACCTTCGACGCGTCGATCACGATCTGCTGGATATTGGCGTCGGTAAGTCCATTCACCAGCGTCTTGAAGAACGCCACATGCTCGATATCGAGCGCTCCATGCGACCGGAGGTAGGAGAAGCCATCCTTGCCGCGACCGCCGAGCGAGCGCTGGATGGAGTTCGCAGCCTTGTCTGCAAGCAGGGTCGACATCCCCTCAAGCACATGCACGCTGCCGAGCATGGCGTAGGGGCTGATCCACTCGATCGCATAATAGGTGTAGGCCACCATTACCTGACAGGCGATGCCCGGCTTCCCGTCACGGACGACGACAGCATCGCCGCCCATGGCCTCGATATCATTGAGGATCCATTTTTCGTGACCGCGCTCCTCCCCCATGTATTCCACGAGTGCGTCTTGATAGGCGTCGTCACTCGTACGCGCCGCGGCAAATGCGAGCAGCGGAAACGTATGCCTCACATGGTGGTAAGCCTGGGTAAGAAAGTCGAGGTAGAGCGCGCGCGACGCGCCAGAATTAATGGCTTCGCGGATGAGCGGAATTGACGTGAAGGTCGTCCGCTCCTTTTCAGTCTGGGCAATGAGTCGATCATAGAAGGACACGGGACTCTCCTGTTGCTTGTAAATGCGTTGCTGGTGGAGGTGCTCGGTAACAATTCACGCCGCGGCAGGGCATCGCGCGCGCATGAAGGCCGGATAGGCCCGCAATGCCGCGCTGCGCACGATGCGCCCATTCGCGGTGAAGAGGCCCATTTGCTTCGCCTGCAACGACGGGCAGACGACAAAGTTTCTTGGCACGGCATAGGGCGGAGCGTCGCGGCAGACCTGTTCGAGCCAGAGCAGGATGTGGGCGCGGGGCGACTCCGTCAGCCACGCTTCGCCGAGAGTTGACGGAACGAGCAACGCGTTAAGCTGATCCATCCCATGGCCGAGCACCACTGCCGCCGCGACGCGGGAATCGCTGATCAACATCGCTTCGATCCATTCCGGCGAGACGTTTCTGCCGGACGACATCACAAGGAGCGTGTCCTTGCGCCCGGCGACCGATAGGAAGCCGTCTTCGTCCAGACTGCCGAGATCCCCGGTGCGCCATGGTTTTTCCGCAGGATTGACGTGCAGGTAACCGCTCATGACCGATGGCCCGCTCACCAGGACCTCGCCGTCCTCGATACGCACGTCGAGGCCCGGGAGCGGTTCGCCCATGGTCGCGGCCTTGCGTCGGCCTGGCCGGTTCAAGGTAACGACCGAGCAGCATTCGGTGAGCCCGTAGCCCTCGTGCACGGGGATGCCGAGCTCCCAGGCGCGCTCAGTCAGGGTCGCCGAAACGCGCGCGCCGCCGACGGCGACGAAGCGCAGACTGCCCGGCGCCCGCTTGTTGCCAGCCGCAAGCTGAGCAACCAATGCAGAAAGCAACTGCGGCACCAGCACGGCCGTGGTGGGCCGAGTCTGTTCAAAGGCGGCGGCCAGGTCGACCGGACGCCCAACGCCAATGCTTTCGGCCAGGCTGGACGCAAAATGGGTCCTCGCGCCGACCAGTACAGGCACGCAGATGGCGGTAATGGCCTCGAGCAGTAGAGCGAGGGGCAAGATCGACAAATTGATATCTTGCGCGGTGGCCTCAATGGCCGCCGCAAGAGCGCCCGCCTGCCAATCGATTTGCTCGATGCCAAGACGCACGCCCTTTGGACGACCGCTGCTGCCGGAGGTGTAGACGATCATTCCCCCGCCGGGGGACAGGACAGTCGAGCCGTTCGGGCTTCGCTTCGAGATGGGCGTGATGCCGGTGCCGAGCAACACCGCAAGATCCAGCGCATCTGGGGTTGCCACCACGTGGTCGATGCCCGCGTCGCCGAGGATGTGCTCGAGCTGCAAACCGCTAAAGAAGCTCGGCAGCGGCACGACCGTCTTGCCCGCCATCCAAGCGGCAAGTTGCGCCACCGCCCAGTCAATTCCGTTGGCGCCGAGCAGGCCAATGACCTGAGGCAGCCCACGCAGCTCCGCCGCCATGCCGGCGACACGCGCAGCGAGCTCTCGTCGCGACAGTGTGCCCCGCTGGTCCGACATCGCCGTCGCGTCGCCGCGACAGCGCGAGCCGTGCAATGCTCGCAGGAACTCAGCCATGGACCAAGGCCCTGGCTTGATCCTCGCAAGGGGCGACCGCTTCGCGGTGCACGGCGCACACGCTCGGGGAGAGCTCGTAATAGGACCCCCAGTCGTTGGGATGGGCAACGCGCGCCCGGTCCGCGACCGCAAGTGGCATAAGCGGCAGACCGATGCGCTCCAGCAGTCCCTTGAGGGGCGTGGTGGCCGTGAAGAATGCCCATTCAAATCCGGCCGCCTTGCCCCAGGCGACGATCTTGCGGAGAAACGATCCAACGATATGCGGGGAGCGGCTGGCGAGCGAGGTGACCTCGAAGATCTGCTCGCGACCTACCCTCTCGCACCACAAGGCCGACAACACTTCGTCGACCGGGGCGTCGAGATAGCATTCGGAGAAAAAACCATCCGCCGCAAAGCGCAAGCCTGCGGCGCAGAGCAGTTCACCCCGACTGCTCACCATGGCAACCAGCGTCGCCGGAAAAGCCGTGACGCGCGCCGCATGGCGAAGCGCGTAAACTTCCGCAATCAGCTGCTCCGTCGCGCCACGCAAATCGTGGTCACGCGGAATGATCGCTGTGCGTATCAAGAATTTCCCCCTCGTGCGTTTATCACGCGAGGGAGAACGGTCGCCCCGGCTGCTTACAGACGGCTTACGGCCGTTAAAAGATCACAATCCTTAAGGAATCGGGCGTCAAAGCGTCGGCGCGCGGGCGGGCAAACTGCCATTCTAGGTTTGCAGCGACTCGAACTGCATGGTGAAGACGGCACCCCCCTCGGGAGCATCCTCCACCGACATGACCCCGCCATGAGCGACGACGGTGCGAGCCGCAATGTCCATGCCCAGACCGGCACCGCCTTTGTTCGCTTCTCGATCGCCCTGCCAGAAACGACGAAAGATGGCGTGTCTCTGGTTGGTCGGCACGCCCGGCCCCCGGTCGATGACGCGTATCGCCGGCGGGTTGGTCACCACGATGGAGACCGTGGTGCCTACAGGCGTATAGCGGAGCGCATTCTCCACGATGTTGCGCAGCGCCCGGAACAGATAGTCGCTGGCGCCGCAGATATGCACCGGCTCGTTGGGCGCCACCACTTCGATGGATCGGCCGTTGTCGATAGCTGTCGGCCCGAGATGCGAGGCGACTTCGGTAGCGACACTAGTCAAGTCGGCAACGTTGTCGGCGCCGAGCTGCAGCACGTCGAGACGCGCCACGTCGAGCAGTTGGTTGACGAGACGCTGGAGGCTACCGATTTCGTCGACGAGCTGGTCATGGCCTTCGAATTTCGGGAGAATCGCGACATGCGCCTTGAGCACGGTGACGGGCGTGCGGAGCTCGTGCGCGGCATCGGCGATGAACCGCTTTTGCGCGTCGAACGCGGTTTCCAGCCGGTCCAATCCCTGGTTGACCGCGGCGACAAGGGCATGCACGTCGCGCGGCAGCCCGGCTTCCGTCAGCCGCATGGATGCGGAGCCGGGTCCAATCGCCGCGGCCTGGTTCGCGGCCGTGCGCAGTGGCGCGAGGCCGATGCGTGCCACCAGCAGATTGACCAGCAGCAGGATGACGACGAACGGGATCCAGATCCAGGCGATATCCTGGACGAATTCTTCCAGCACGCTGTCATAGACGATGTTGCCCGGATGGAAGGCGACCTGCACCCAGACGGACTCGTCACCGTAGGGAGTTTTGACCGAAAAGCCATAAAACGGCGGCTGCTCGTCGGAGGGTTGGAGGACGAAGAAATCCTTTGGCGCGCTGGTATTGACTGCCGTGATCGGCTGCGTGACGCCGGGCGAGGCGGCGAGGAGCTGTTCGTTGCGGTCGACGACGGCATAGCGGCCGCTATTGGCCGTGAATGCCTCCGTCACGTAAGCCGGCAGCTCGATCGGCCCCGGCGCTTCCTTCTTCACAAAACCGGCGATCACCGCCGCCTGATTGCGCAGGGTTTGCTCGTGGAACTGCGTGTTCTTGGCTTTGAACCTGACATACAGCACCGCGCTCGCCGTCCCGACCGCAAGCAGGGAGACGCTGACCAGCCCGACGATCAGCCTGAGCCACAGCGAGGCGGAAGCATGTTGCGAACTAGTCGTTGGTTGCCTTTGCTGAGAGCACATAGCCCACGCCGCGCAATGTGTGAATGTGCATATCCGCCCCCGCCTCCTGCAGGCGTCGGCGAATGCGATGGACGAGCACTTCGATGGCATTGGAGGCCAGATCCTCCCCGAATGAATAAATCGCGTCTTCGATGGCGGATTTGGGCACGACGCGTCCTGCCCTGCGCAGCAAGAGCTCAAGCCCGTCGATCTCGCGGCGGCCGAACTCCACCGGCTCGCCGGCGACGCTCACTTCCCGCTCGCTGGTGTTCAGCATCACGTTGCCGGCGGTGAGCTTGACGCCCAGCGCCTCGCCGGGCCGGCGCAGCAGCGCCCGAACGCGGGCGATCAGCTCGTCAAGCTCGAAGGGCTTGCGCAAATAGTCGTCGGCGCCCTGATTGAGGCCGGCCACGAGGTCCTCCAGGCTGTCGCGCGCGGTGAGAACCAGCACCGGCCGCGTCATTTGCCGGCGGCGCTGGTGTCCGAGCCAGACGAGGCCATCCATGTCGGGCAGACCCAGATCGAGCAGGATCGTGTCGTAGTGGGTCGCCGACAGCGCGCTCTCGGCATCGACCGTGGTGGTGACATGATCGATGGCGAAGCCGCCATTTTGCAGGGCGGTGCCGAGATAGTCGGCGAGCCGCTGGTTATCCTCGATCAGCAAGAGGCGCATCGCGCGTCCCCCTAGTTTCGGCTCAAGGACGGCGGAGAAGCACTCCGCGTCGGCACCCTCGAGCGAGCAACGATGCGTTGGGCGGAAATGAAGGCGCTTTGACGGCGAGGAAGGCGCCGGATCCGGCGGTGTTTCGGCGAAACGTCGCACATTCAGGCGCTCTCCCCCGTCAGCCTCGCGTCCGAAGAGAGGACCACGATGGACCTTACGCCATCCTTACAAGTCGCTCGGCGGATCATGCGGAAAGCCTCCGCCTTATCGGCTGGGGCCGAGGACGCCGCGAAGATTCGCAATGTCCGCTGTGGGTCATCAACAGACGTTAGCGAGGGAATTAGGTACGTCCTATTTACCCCCGAAAGCGGACATTAGTCAGCCCGAGTGGCACGTCCGCTTAGTGCCACAAGCGGACTCGAAGGGCATCAACATGTTCAACACAGTAGCGGGCCTCGTCTTAGTCTTGGCTGCGGGAATGTGCGTCGTAGTATTCCCGTTCGTCCTTTGGATGCTGTTTGGTGATGGACCTCGATCTCGGCACTCTTCAAGCGGGCGCGAAGATCGCACAAAAGCCCCACCGAGATATGACGAGGCTGAGGACTAAGGCGACATTTAAAGGCCGTAGGCCGCAGTAAAAATTGCCAGGCACTTGTAAAACAACGCGCCGATCAGCGCCGCGGTGGGCAACGTGATCACCCAGGCGATGATGATGCTTCCGGCAATACCCCAGCGGACAGCCGAAACGCGCCGCGCAGCGCCGACTCCCATGATAGCGCCGGTGATTGTATGCGTCGTCGAGACCGGAACGCCGAACGACGTCGCCAGGTAGAGCGTCGCCGCGCCTGCCGTCTCAGCGCAGAATCCCTGGACGGGCTTCAGCTGCGTGATCCGTGATCCCATGGTTTTGACGATACGCCAGCCGCCGACCAGCGTGCCGAGAGCCATGGCGATTTGGCAGGACAACACCACCCAAAACGGAACGTAAAAATCGGACCCGAGCAGACCCTTGGCGAAGAGGAGACTAGCAATAATCCCCATGGTCTTCTGCGCATCGTTGGCGCCATGGCCGATGGAATAGAGGGCGGCGGACCCGAGCTGGAGCACCCGGAACTTCTTGTCGACGGCAAAGGGCGTGCTCCGCATCAAGAGCCATGCCAGCGCTAGCCACAACAACAGCGCCAGCGCGAAGCCAAGCAGCGGCGACCAGACGATCGCCGCCACCGTCTTCAGCGTGCCCCACCAGACTACGGCACTGAACCCGGCCTTGGCTGCGCCCGCACCGATTAACCCGCCAATCAGGGCATGCGAGCTCGACGAGGGGATCGCCCCCCACCAGGTCAGCAGGTTCCAAACGATGGCGCCCATCAGCGCCCCGAAGATAACCTGACCGTCGACGATGTCCGGAGAGATGATCCCGGTGCCGACGGTCTGCGCCACATGCAACCCGAAGAACAGAAAGGCGATGAAATTGAAGAACGCCGCCCAGACCACGGCGACGTTGGGCGACAGCACCCGCGTCGAGACTACTGTCGCTATCGAATTGGCGGCGTCGTGCAGGCCGTTGAGAAAATCGAAAATGAGAGCGACCGCGATGAGGGCGGCAAGCAGCACGAACGAATTTGCCATCGCGGAAAAGGCCCCCCTGGTTCGCGTTCAAAGTTGCGTTCAGACGTGCTCGATCACAATGCCTTGAATCTCGTCGGCGATGTCATCAAGGCTGTCCACGGTGTCCTCCAGATGCTTATAGATCTCGCTGCCGCGAATGAAGTCGAGCGCATTCCCGCCTTTGACTTTTTGGTACAGCTGCTCCAGTCCGCGGTCGTACGCGTCGTCTGCGTCCCCTTCGATGCGCGTGATCTGCAGGCAGATCTCGTTGAGCTCCGCTGCGTTGCGCGGCACGTCGGACAGCTTCACGACCGCGCGTTGCGCGAGTTCGGAACATTCTACCACCGCGTCCGCCATCGCGCGCATGTCCGGTTTGAACTTGGTCATCTCGAACAGCATGATGGCCTTCGCCGTTGCCTTACATTCATCGACGGAATCGTCCATCGAGGTGATCAGGCTCTGAATGTCGGCCCGGTCAAACGGCGTGATGAAGGTCGTGCGCAGGCCGAGAAGGACTTCGCGAGCGATGGTGTCGGCTTCGTGCTCCAGCGCTATGATCTCTTGGAAGCGGAGCTTGAGCTGGTCGCCGGCGACCAGATGGCGCAAAGCCAAAGCCGTTTTGACCATGACAGCGGCGTGTCGCTCAAAGGCGGGGAAAAAGACGTTCTGGCGCGGCAATATTCGCTGAAACCATTGCAGCATCACGCACCCCTATCTCACTGATGGGTTCATGAATGACTGAAATGCCGGGTTTCGGTCAAGATCGGCCTTTCGTCAGCCGCGGAACTAGCAGGATGTCCGGTTTTCAGCAGTTAGTTCGTTTTCAGTTCGACTTTCACGTCCTCAATCACGCCGTTAAATGCAAACGGTCGTCGATCGAAATAATCGAGCGACACCGGCGAGCCGAGATCAATTCCGACATCAAAGGATTCGCTGGCCGTGAACGCCGCCGGTACCGTCCGCTTCACAGTGGTGCGGCCGACCTCTTTGCCGTCGACGCTGAGCACCACCTCTGCCAGCACGCCCGGCTTGGCGATGGTTGT
>CAWCUW010000001.1:0-306988 GCA_963798815.1 uncultured Alphaproteobacteria bacterium | reverse complement strand
AATTGGTGAGCAGCGTCGGCAACCCGTAGGTCTTGCGCCAGGCGCGAACCAAATGATCCGACGAAGCCTTCGACGCCGCGTAAGGCGAGTTCGGCGCGTAAGGCGTCGTCTCGGTGAATAAACCGTCGGGACCGAGCCAGCCGTAACCTCATCCGTCGAGATGTGGTGGAAGCGGAAGCGCCGTTGCGCCGCCGGATCGAGGCCGCGCCAATGCCGCAGCGCCTCCTGGAGCAGAGCGAGGTCCCCGCGATATTGGTCTCGATGAACTCGGCGGGACCGTCGATCGACCGGTCGACGTGGCTCTCGGCGGCGAGGTTCATCACGCAGCGCGGCGCGTGCGTCTGAACAAGCGCCGAAGTTCCGGCCCATCGCCGATGTCGACGCGGGCGAAGCGATAGCGGGCGTGGTTCGCGGCTTGCGGAATCGAGTGCGAGATTTGCGGCGTAAGTAAGTTTGTCGATGTTGACGACGTTGGCCTCGGTCTCGTCGAACAAATGCCGGATCACGGCCGAGCCGATAAAGCCTGCCCCGCCAGTGACGAAGACTGTAGTGCCGCGAAACCGCATGTGATCAAAGCTCCGTCAAGCGGGATTGGGTGGAACGAGCGGTGGATGTTTAGCAGATCTGCCGTAGCTGCTCTTGGCGCAGCGTTCGGCGAGCGTATGGAAATGGTCGAGCGTGATATAGCCGAGCCGAGCGCAATTTCCTCCGGACAAGCGACCCGCATGCCCTGGCGTTGCTCGAGGATCTGGATGAAATGGCTCGCCTCGACCAGCGAAGCGTGGGTGCCGGTGTCGAGCCAGGCAAAGCCGCGGCCGAGCACCTCGACATGGAGATCGCCGCGCTCGAGATAGACGCGGTTGACGTCGGTGATCTCGAGCTCGCCGCGCGCCGACGGCTTAAGCGCGGCGGCGATCTGCACCACGTCGTTGTCGTAGAAGTAGAGGCCGGTCACGGCGATGTTCGACTTCGGCTGCTTGGGTTTCTCCTCGATCGATACTGGTCGTCCCCCGCCGTCGAGCTCGACGACGCCGTAGGCTTCCGGCGTGCGCACGATGTAGCCGAAGATTGTTGCGCCGGAGCGCGCAGCCCGGCGCGTGCCAGCGCCTCAGGCAAAGAATGGCCGTAGAAGATGTTGTCGCCGAGGACCAGGGCCACCCGGTCGGAGCCGATGAATTCGGCGCCGACGATGAAAGCATCGGCCAACCCGCGCGGATGCTCCTGGACCGCGTAGGTGAAGGAGAGGCCGAATCGGAGCCGTCCCCCAGCAGGCGCTCGAATAGATGCTGGTCCTGCGGCGTGGTGATGATCAGAATGTCCCGGACCCCGGCGAGCATCAGCGTCGCCAGCGGGTAATAGATCATTGGCTTGTCGAACACCGGCAGCAGCTGCTTGGAAACCACCGTGGTCACCGGGTAAAGCCGCGTGCCCGATCCCCCCGCCAGAATGATGCCCTTCATGGCGCAACTGTTACCCCTACTCGGCTCGCTGTGGCAATATTAGTCCCTAGCCATCGGTTCTGCGCAAGAAATGCGGCGGCGTGGGCTTGGCGATAGCGTGCGTGCTATCTTGCTGCGGGGCAGGGTGGGCGAACACGCGGGGGTCGGCTTGCGAATTTGCGGATTGTCGAGACATCCATTCCCGGCGTCGTGGCTATCCAGCCGGCGGTTCTTGGCGACGCCCGCGGCTTCTTTATGAGCTGTTCAATGCCGGCCGCTATGCGGCGGCAGGCATCACGGCTCCGTTGGTGCAGGACAATCTCTCGCGTTCGACGCGGGGCGTGCTGCGCGGGCTGCACTTCCAGAATCCGCATCCCCAAGGCAAGCTCGTAACCGCGCTGCGCGGCACGGTGCTCGATGTCGCGGTCGATGTGCGGTTGGGCAGCCCGAGCTTCGGGCAACACGTCAAGATGGAGCTCAGCGAGGAAAGCCGGCGGCAGCTTTGGGTTCCGCGCGGCTTCGCGCATGGCTTCGTGGTGATCTCGGACGTCGCCGAGTTCTTCGAGAACTTGACGATCTCTACAGCCCTGCCGATGAACTGGTGCTGCGCTTCGACGATCCGGAGCTGGGCATCGATTGGGCAATGGCGCGCCGATCGTCTCGGGACGCGACCGCAACGGCAGCTTGCTATCGGCGCTCAAGGATCGGCTGCCGGTCTATGCAGGGCCGTGAGCGTGATGATGATGGTGGGAATCCCCGGCGAAGCATCGCCCAGACTGATGATCGTCGCGAGCCTGGTGCCTTCGAGCATGGGAGCGAGAACGAGGCTCGCCACGATCAGGCCGACAATGAGAAGCAGTTCGACTTTGAAGGTCACGCCCGCACCCTTCGCTGATTTGCCATCGTCGATCCGGCGCGGTTAAAAAGCGCTTACCGCGCGTCAGCGGCTAAATGCGCGCATGGCTCGCTCATGGCGGCAGTATGCCCTTCAGATCGTAGATGAGACCGCCAGGCGCGAGCAACGCGTTGATGCCCGTCTCGCCGAGCTTGGCGATGGCGTCGTGCTTCACGGCGAGAATGACGGCGTCGAACGGCCCTTGGCAGCTCGTTGGTGAGGTCGATCCCGTATTCGTGCTTAGCCAGCGCGATATCGGCCATCGGATCGTAGACCACGACCTCGGCGACGAATCACGCAGCGTGCGCACGAGATCGACCACCTTGGTGTTGCGCGTATCGGGCACGTTCTCCTTGAAGGTGAAGCCCATCACCAGCACGCGGGCGATCGATGCTCTGCTTCGCTTGAGCATGGTCTTGATCACGTCGTTGGCGACGTAGGCCGCCATGCCGTCATTGATGCGGCGACCGGCGAGGATCATCTGCGGATGGAAGCCGATCGATTCGGCCTTGTGGGTGAGGTAATAGGGATCGACGCCGATGCAGTGGCCGCCGACCAGCCCGGGCGGAAGGCTGGAAATTCCATTTGGTGCCGGCAGCCTCGAGCACCTCGCGCGTCTCCAGGCCCAACTGCTTGAACAGCATGGCGAGCTCGTTGATCAGCGCGATATTCACGTCGCGCTGGATGTTCTCGATGACCTTGGCGGCCTCGGCGACGCGGATCGAGCTTGCGCGATGCGTGCCGGCGGTGATGACTTTGGCGTAGACCGCATCGACCAGATCGGCGGCTTCCGGCGTCGAGCCCGAGGTGACCTTGACGATCGAGGGAAGGCGATGGGTCTTGTCGCCCGGATTGATGCGCTCAGGCGAATAGCCGGCGAAGAACTCGCGGTTGAACGCAAGCCCCGATGCCTTCTCGAGCTCCGGCACGCAGACCTCCTCGGTCGCGCCGGGAAACACCGTCGATTCGTAGACCACGACATTGCCGGGCGAGAGCACGGTGCCCACCACATGGCTTGCGGCAACGAGCGCGCTCAAATCCGGGCGCTTGGCCTGATCGACCGGCGTCGGCACCGTGACGATGTAGAAATTCGCTTCCTTGAGGCTCGCGACATCGGCGGAATAGGTGATCTTCGCGGCCTGCGCGAACTCTTCCTCGGTCACTTCGCGAGTGCGGTCGACGCCGCCGATCGAACTCGGCGACGCGCTCCTTGTCGATGTCGAAGCCGAGCACGGGAAAATGCCGCGCCAGATAGACGGCGAGCGGGAGGCCGACATAGCCGAGGCCCATCACGCCAATTCGTACGTCCTTGAATGGAGGCAACGGCATGCTTGCTTTCGCCGTAACGGAAGAATGGGGCCGGTGCAAAATCGCGCGCGGCCGCCAGTGTTGCGTCTAACCGGGCTTGAGGTCCAGTCGAAGCGCCTTTGGCCCGGCCGCGCAAGCGGTGGCGAAAAGGCCGGCAGAGGCCGATTTTCGACACGATTGGGTGTAAGGAAACGCCTGCGGGGTCGCGGCCGTTCTGCATGAACGCGAGCTGAACGCGGCGGATGGAAGCGGTTCAAGTCGGCCGGCCTAATGGTGTTGGCTGGCGATGCCGCCCACGGGATCGCCGAGTGGAATTTTTGCCAAACCTCGAAACTAGGAAAGCGAGCATCATGAGTTTCTTCGAGAGCAGCCTTCGCCGGCTCGCTATCGCTCTGGCCGCCGCGATACTCACAGCGGCAGTCGCGTTCGTGACACCGGTCCAGGCGCAAGCGCCGCGTCCCAACGGCTATCCCGTTACCAATGTCAATCTCAGGGCAGGTCCCGGCACCTATTATCCGGCGCTGCTGGTCGTGCCCTCGCACGCGCCGATCGCCATCCTCGGCTGCCTCGGCGACTACACCTGGTGCGATGTGTTGTTCCAGGGCAATCGCGGCTGGATGCGCTCGATCTATCTGCAAGGCTGGTATAGCGGCTACTACTATTCGCTGCGCGACTATGCGCCGAGGCTCGGCTACCGCGTCGTCTCGTTCGATCTCGGCCCCTATTGGGATGCCAATTATCGTGGCCGGCCGTTTTATGCCGATCGAAACCGCTGGGGCGGTGGAAACCCCTACGGCGAAGGCGCGACCAATCGCGGTGCGTTCTACAACCGGCTTGCGCCCTACGGCAATTGGATCTGGCTGCAAGGCCAGTATGTCTGGGTGCCGCAGAATGTCGGACCCTCTTGGCGGCCCTATACGGTCGGCCGTTGGGCGTTCACCGATCGCTACGGCTGGATGTGGGTTTCCAACGAGCCGTTCGGCTGGGCGACCTATCATTACGGCCGCTGGGGATTCTCCAATCGCGTCGGCTGGTTCTGGGTGCCGGGCAATCGCTGGGCGCCGGCCTGGGTGTCGTGGCGTTCGTCGAACGACTATCTCGCCTGGGCGCCGCTGCCGCCGGCCTACGACGAAGGCGTCAGCATCGAGATCAATGCGCGCGGCGTGCCGGACTATTACTGGCAGGTCGTGCCCAACCGGGACTTGTTGTCCGACGATCTGCCGCGCCGAATCGTTCGCGACAGGAATCGCTTCAATCCGATCCTGCGCGAAACCCAGCCGCTGGGCAATGTCACGATCACCAATAACAATGTGGTCGTGAACAAGGTCGTCAACGTCACCTACATCGAGCAGAAGACCAACGAGAAGGTCGTCGTCCACAAGGTCGACAGAACCAGGGACGAGAAGCGGGCCGGCAAGGTCCAAGGCGACTCGATCGAGATCTTCCAGCCGGCCGCCGAGACGGCGAACGCACCGGTCGCTCCGGCCAAACCGAAGCAGATCGATGAGGTCGCGGCGGAGAGCAAGACCAAGCAGCAGGGAGGAGGCGCGCCGAGCACGGACCAACTGCTGGTTCCGCCGGAAGTCAAAACGCCTCCGTTGCCCGAGGCCGCTGAGACCGGTCCATCCACCGGCCAAGGAACGAAGGAGGGCCAGGCTGGCGCAGGCGACGCCGCTACCGCCGCCGCCGCCCCGCCACCACCGCCTCCGGCCGATGGGGCTGCTCCCCCTGCCGAGCAAGCCGCTCCGCCGCCCCCGCCCCCGCCAGCCGATGAAGCGACCCCACCGCCGCCCCCGGCTGAGGAAACGGCGCCGCCGCCGCCTCCCGCTCCGGCGGAAGAGGCTGTGCCGCCGCCCCCCCAGCTCCGGCTGAGGAGAAGGCTCCGCCGCCTCCTGCAGAGGAAATGACGCCACCCCCGCCTCCGCCGCCGGCTGAGGAGATCGCGCCTCCCCCACCGCCGCCTACTCCTCCCGTCGAGGAGACGGCGCCGAAGGTGAATAAGGGTCATAAGCCGAAGGCCAAGGAGGGAAATGGCCAGGAGCAACTCCAGCCCAACGAGGCGCCGTCCCACCGCCGTCCCCTCCGCCACAGGAGGAGTCGCTGCCGCCGCCTCCGGTTCGAAGAGGCTCCGAAGCCCCACAAGCAGGGCAAGGACAAATTCAACAAGGGGCACGGCGAGCCGATGCAGCCCGGACAGCAGGTGCTGCCTCCGCCTCCCCCGCCGCAGGATGAAACGGCGCCGCCTCCGCCGTCGCCTTCAGGCGATGCGCCGCCAGACGCGAACAAGCGGACGGCAAGGGCAAGCACAGGAAGGACAATGGCAAAGCACCATGTCCTGAAGGCGCTGTTCAGCTCGACGACGGGAGCTGCGTCGTGCCGCAATAGCCGAGCAAGGCCTTGAAAATCAACGGGGCGCCGGACCGTCGCCGGCGCCCCCAATTTCGGTCGAGCCTCGCGGCGAATAGGGACCGCGGGCGTGAACTCGTCTAATTGTCGATGTTGCAATGATCGCGGTCGGGCTTGGACGGCCAAACGCACACGCTCACATAGGTCGTCCCGACCGGCCCGCCGGCATTGATCGTCAAGTATTTTGCTCCATTGGTCGCCTGCAGGCCGGCATTGCCGCCATCTTCGGAGCCGCGCCCACCGCTCGACGTGACGGTCCAGCCTGACGTCGGCAGAGCTTGTGCGTATGCCTCGATGACGGCAATCGGGTTGGCCGAGGTCATGTAGTGGGCGAGCTGACCGCCGGAAGCGATGTCTTGCGTGCGAAGGATCTGGCTCTCCGGCGGCGCGGGTAGACCACCCAGAAGGTCGTCGCCGGTGACGGCATAGGCGGCGGAGACGGCAAGCAGACTGGGGATGAGCAGCGCAAGGAACCGCTTGGTCATAAGTCGCTCCCTGGGGGATCGATAGTACGGGCCAGGAAAACTAGAGACGGCCGGTAAATGATCGGCGTTGCTGGAGTTCGCGACTTTTCAACTAATCAAACTAAACTCCCGCGGCCCCGCCCCTTTGCAGCAGGGAAAGGCGTGCCTAAATCACAACTGGCAGATTCGCGTCTGGCCCGAGCTTTGACAAAGGAGCGGTCATGAACAGTCATCTTTCAGCGCCTTCACCACGCTTGCGGCCGCGGCGCTCCTGGCGCTCGCCGCGACGTCACCGGCTGCGGCGCGCATCGAGTGCCAGGGCAATTTCCAGGTCACCAAGCAAAACGGTTTGATCGCCACGCCCTATTGCGAGGAAGAACAGATCGCGCGCGTCGCGCGGAGCTATGGCGCAAACGTCACGCCGGCAGAGGTGCACAACAACGCCTTGAAGAAGGTTTATCTCTGCCAGGTTTATGGCTACGACAACCGGCTCAAAGGCTCTTGCGCGGGCTATTCTCCGGAGTTCTATGGCCACTAAATTTTCCCGCTAGAGCGACAGCGGGATGCTCTGCGGAAAGCGGAACAGGTTGTCGGGGTCGTAGCGTCGCTTGACCTCGACCAGGCGCTCGAGATTGCTCCCGTAATAGGCGCGCAGATAATCGGTCTCGGCGCCATCGATGAAATTCTGGAAGCTCTCGTGCGAGGTGAACGGGCGCATGGCGGCATGGAATTCGTCGAGCCATGCCTCGTTATCCGCCACCACCGCGTTGTTATCCTCGGGCGTCCAGGCGAGGTCGATGGCGCTCAGCATCAGCGCTTGGCGATGCACGAAGGCCGTGGCGTCTGGCGCGACCGAAGCTACGGCGCCGCCCGCCAGGAATATCTTCCATTCGGCGCCGTCATGCGTACCGGGCCAGCGGCGCAAGAAGTCGAGAACCGTGGCAATGCCCTCGGCGGGCAGCGGGCGATAAATGTAGCTCGAGCGCTCATGCGAATATTCGGGCGTGCCATCCTCGACCAGAATTGCTTGCGATAGCCAATAAGGCAGCACGCTGATCGCTGCTTCGCTCGGCTGGGCCATGCGGTAGAGCGGCGCCAGCAGCTCCGCGAGTTCGGCCTGGGTTCCGGCGAGTTGACCGAGGAGATTGAGCGCGATCTTGCTGCCGGCCTCCACCTGGAGCTTGCAGCCGAGCCGGTCGGGCAACGACGGCAACAGCTCGAGCGCGGTGGGCAGCAGATCCTCGATGCCTTCGCTCCAGACCAGCTTGAAGACGGTGTAGTCGCCGACCGGGAAGGTCCGAAACGTGAGCGAGACATTGACGCCGAAATTGCCACCACCGCCGCCGCGACACGCCCAGAACAAATCGGCATTCTCGGTGGCGTTGCAGAGGAGCCGCTCGCCCGAGGCGATGACGATCTCGGTCTCGACCAGCTGGTCGCAAGTGAGCCCGTGCAGGCGCTGGCTGAAGCCGATACCCCCGCCGAGCGTGAGGCCGGCGACGCCCACGCCTTTGCAGCGGCCGTGGGTGATCGCGTGATTGCCCGTTTGCAGCGCGGTAAAGACATTGGCATTGCGCGCGCCGCCGTCCAGGCGCAGGAGACCCTCCTCGTCGATCTCGTCGACCGCGTTCATCGCCGACACGTCGATCATGAGGCCGTCGGTGGTCGAGAAGCCCGCATAAGAATGTCCGCCGGAGCGGATGGCGATCGGCATTTCGTTCCTTTGCGCCCAGAGCAGACAGATGGCGACATCCTCGGAGGAGGCGCAGCGCGCGATGCAGGCGGGTACCGTCGAGGCGAAGCGTAAATTCCAGGGCGTGGCGATGCGGGCGAAGTCGGGCGTGTCGGATTGCAGGAGCTCGCCGCCAAGGAGTTGCGCGAGCCCTCGCCAGTCCGGCGGCGACGACGTTGTAACGACGGGCAGCTCCGCGCGGGCGAGCCCGCGAAACTGGCTCGCGCCGAGCGCTGCGCCGGCGGCACCCTTCAGCACCTGTCTTCGGGTCAACGCGAAGGACAATGGGCACCTCCCATTCGAGACGATCGCCGTGCGCGGCTCAGGATCGCTTCCTTATCCCTTATTTTAGGATTGGCGCGTAATTCGTTAACCAACCGAATTTTTGACCTCGGAGGGGCACGTGCGGATTACGCTCTTCGGCCTTGCGGCCATCGCCATCATCGGCGCCATCATCGTCTTCGTCGGGCCGCTATTCATCTCCACCGACGATCTGCGGCATAGCCTGTTTGCGCAGGTCGAATTCGACGACCGGCTATCGCTTACGCGTCAGCGGACCGGTGCAGATCTCCCTGTTCCCCTCGCTCGATCTGGTCGCGGAGGATGTCGGCATCGCCAAAAGCGGGGCGGCGGCGACGTCCGAGATCGCCACGGCCAAGTCGCTCCGCTTCGGCTTGCAGCTGTCGGCGTTGCTCGGCGGCAAGGTCAAGATGACCGAGGTGACGCTGGTCGATCCGGTGATCGAAGTGCAGCAAACGCAGACGGCCGGCAACAGCGCCGAGGATGCGGACCCGCCGCAAGCGGACCCAGGATCGCCGACGGCCGCGCTCAGGTCGCTCAGCCTCGATAAGCTCCTCATCAAGAACGGCACGCTGATCCTGCCGGGCTCGGCCGGCGCGCGCGGCAAACGTATCGAGGCGCTCAACCTTGAAGCCTCGATGCCCGCTCCCGACGCGACCCTCGCCTTCGATGCCAGTGCCGCGCTGGACGGTCGGAAGATCCAGGCCGTGGGCTCGATCGGCGGTCTCGCGCAGCTGCTCGACGGCGAGGCCGTACCGGTCTCGCTCGACATCGTTGCGCCGTCCTATCTCGAGGCGAAGGCCGTGCTGACCGGCATCGCCAGCTACAAGAACGGCGGCTTCGTCTTCAGCCAATTCACCGCGCGCGCCGGCGATAAATCCTTGGCCGGCAGCGGCGGTTATCAAGGCAGCCTGCTCACGCTCCACCCGCTGATCCTGAACGCGAGCGGCAACAGCCTGGCGGGATCGGTGGTGGCCGATCTGTCGGGTACGATTCCCGCCATCAACGCCGCGTTCACCGGCCAAACGCTCAACCTCGATGCATTGCTGTCGCAGCCTGGGGCCGCGCCTTCCGCCACCAGGGGCAGTGGAGGCAATGGAGGCGAGACCGGCTGGAGCGATGCCAGCATCGATTTCTCGGGGCTCAAAGCCGTTACCGCCAAGCTCAAGCTCACCGCGGGCCAGCTCATCTACCGCAACATCAAGATCGGCAACGCCACGCTGCAGGCCACGATCTCCGGCGGCAAGCTTTCGGCATCGCTGCCGAGCTTCCAGCTTTATGGCGGCGCGGGCGCGGCGGCGCTGGATGTCGATGCGAGCGGCAAGATCGCGGCGCAGCGGATCCGGCTGTCGCTGGCGAATTTCGCCGCCTATCCCTTCCTTAAGGACAGTGCGGGCTTTGAGAACCTCGAAGGCACCGGCGCGATCTCGCTCGATGTCGTCGGCAACGGTGCAAGCCAGCGCGCCATCGTTTCGGCCTTGAACGGCTCAGCCAAGTTCGAGTTCAGCAACGGCGAGATCCGCGGCATCAATATCGCCAAGACCATGCGCGGGTTGACCACCGGCATCTTGTCAGGATGGCAGGAGAACGCGGCTGAGAAGACCGACTTCGCCACGCTGGGCGCGAGCTTCAAGATCGCCAAGGGCCAGGCGCAGACCGCCGATCTCCGTCTTGCCGGGCCTCTGGTGCGCATGGCCGGGGCAGGCAATGTCGACCTGCCGGGCAGGACGCTCAAATTCCGCGTCGATCCGCAGCTGGTCGCAAGTCTCGAAGGTCAGGGCGGCAAGAGCGACCTGCAAGGTCTCGGCGTGCCGATCATGATCGCCGGACCCTGGGCTAGGCCCTCGATCTATCCCGATATCGAGGGCATTCTCCAGGACCCCGCGGCTGCCTATCAGCAGCTCAATCGGCTGGGCCGCGGGCTGGTCTCACCGCCTGGTGCCGCCACGACCGGAAGCGTGTCCGCGATCGGCGGCCTGATCAAGAACGGCAAGGTCGGCAGCAACGTGCTCCAGCAAGGCGCGCTTGGCGGCCTCGGCGCGTTGCTCGGCGGGGAGCCACAGCCGGCCACCGACGAGGCCGAGGCGCCTGAACCGCAGCCGGCCGCGAAGGCCAAGCCGAAGCCAAAGCCGGTGAGCGACGCCGCGCCCAGCGAAACCAAGAAGAGCAAGAAGCGGCAAGCCGCCCCACCCCAACAAGCGGCAAACCAGCTGCTGCAGAACTTCCTCGGCAATTAGGCGGCCATTAACCGCGCGCCGGCTCAACGCCGCCAGTGAACGATTTGTTTGCGTCTCACGACTAGAAGCATGGGCGAGGGAGCGGGGAGGACCCCGCTGGAGCGTCCATGTCTCGCGTCGTCCATCCGGAGTTCGAGCACGGCCGGCGTTACGTGCCGGCGCGACCAAACATTCTGCGCCGAGTCATTTCCCGCTATCAGCTCGTCGAGCTCAACCTCATTATCGGCGCCATCTTCTTGCTGTGGGGTGGCTTCTCGATCTCCAGGCTGCCAACCCTGATGAGCGCGACGCAACCGCTCGCCTGGCTCGAATCCTTCCGCGTCGAGATCGTCGACGGCGACACGATCCGGAGCGGTGGAGAGGTGTATCGCCTGGTTGGCTTCAACACGCCGGAATCGGGCGCCAATGCCGGATGTCAGCGCGAGCGCGCGCTGTCGCAAGCGGCCACGCAGCGGCTGAGCCAGCTTGTCGCCGGCGGCAAAATCGATCTTCGGCGCGTCCCGTGCGCTTGCGCGCCCGGCACCGAGGGGACGGGGCAGTGCAATTTCGGCCGCTATTGCGCCACGCTCAGCGTGCGCGGACAGGACGTCGGGACGACCCTGATCGGCGAAGGCCTTGCCGAGCCCTATGTCTGCACCAAGACGTCTTGCCCGCGGCGCAAGGATTGGTGCCGCTCCTGAGCCTGCGCGTTAGCCGCGTTTCCAACGCGCCCGCAAGCTGTTAGGTTGAACCGCCGATGGCCTCGATCCTCGATAAATGCGCGGGCGCACCGCGCAAAGACTTCGCTCCGGGAACTGTCCTCCTGTCAGAGGGAGAGACCTCCGGGCGGCTTTACATTCTCGCTGAAGGCAGCGTCGAGGTGTTGCGCGGCGATACGCAGGTCGCCGTGATCGGCGATGCGGGCGCGGTGTTCGGCGAGATGTCGGTGCTGCTCAACCGGCCGCATACGGCAACCGTCAAGGCCAAGTCTCCGGTCGTCGTGTTCGTGTTCGACGACGCCGAGAGCTTCCTCAAATCTAATCCCGAGATTGCGTTTCTGCTCGGCCGGCTGCTTGCCGAGCGCCTCAACGCGGCGACCACCTATCTCGTCGACTTGAAGCGGCAATTCGAAGGGCACGGCAATCATCTTGGCATGGTGGGCGAGGTGCTCGAGAGCTTGATCCACCAGCAGCACCAGGAGTTCACCCCGGGCCCGGAGCGCGAAGCCGATCCGCGGCTTTGAGCCAGTCGGGGAGCGCCTGCAGCTTCGGCACCGGCCGTTCGAGCGCAGCGCTAAGCGTCACGATCTGGTTGCCCGCGGATGAGAACCACAGCGCCTCGTCGGCATCGGTGTCGATGATGATATGCGCCGGCGGCGCACCGAATTGCTGCCCGGTGTTGAACACCCAGGTCGGCCCGATGCGATCGACCCATGAGCCGTCCTTGACGAAGGGCGATTGATGCACATGGCCGGATAGGACCATGTCGGGCCGGTATTGCTCGATCCATTCCAGCAGTTCCACGTCGCCGAAATATCTATCGCCGCCCCAACTGGTCGGCGACTTGGCGGGCGGCGCGTGATGGATCCAGATCCAGCGCTTGCCGCGCTTGGTCGCGGCAGCCTCGGCCAGCTGGGTGGCGATGCCGGCCTTGACGATTGGACCATCCCACCACGGGCAGACGGTGAACAGCGTGTCGCCGAGCATGAAGGAATCTCCGTCCGACGGCACGCCCTCCTGCTGCGGCACCGCCAGCCACTTGGCGGCCTTCTCGCCGGCAGCGTTCTTGCCGTCGAGATCGTGATTGCCGGAGCAAATGACGAGCTTGGTCTTGGCCTGTAGGCGGTCGAAATATTTCCGCACCACGACGCTCTGTGCGCGCCCATCGACAATCGATGCAAGGTCGAGGTGATCGCCCGCCATCACCACCACATCGAAGTCCGGAGCCATGTCGAGGACCCAATCGAACTGCGGCAGCGAATAATGCAGGTCGGCTACCAGGAGGAGGCGCATGGGGAAGGTTACCGCTGTTCGGTCAAAGCAAAGCGCATGGCACGCAATTTCATCATCCTGGCCCTGTTATTGCGCATCGGATGAACGGGGAGAAGACGTTAAAGCAGTTTTCACGGGACAATTTCGATCGTTAGCTCGTGGGCAGGCGTAACAGGTCGTGCAATAGTCTGTAGTTTTTGCAACGCACCCTCGTGCATTCAGTTGGGGGATCGTGTGATGCGCCGCGTTCGAATCTATCGCTGGCGTACAAAGATATTGCAGCACGGCAATTTCGGCGACGAAATTACAATTCCCATTCTCGATCGCTTGTTCGGAGCCGAGGCAATTCCGGTTGGTCTCGAAGACGCCGAGCTGCTCGGCGCCGGGAGCATTCTCGAATTTTATGTCTGGAAGATCGGAAAGCCGTCAGCATGGAAGCGATTTCTCCAGCCCCGCGACCTCCACGTGTGGGGCAGCGGCACCCTGTTCGATCAGCATGAGATTGGGTGGCCACAAAGGCTGCATGTTCATGCGCTGCGCGGCGCGCTGACCGCGGAGCGAGTCGGAGTTCGTCGCATCACGCTCGGCGATCCGGGCATTCTTTCGAGCCGTCTCATTCGCCAACCGAAAAAAGACAGCTACGTGGCGGCGGTTCCACATTTCTTGGATAAGAGACGCTTGGGCGATCTGCCGAAGCATTGGCGCCTCGTCGGCCCGGATCAGCCAGTCGATGACGTGCTTACGCAGATCGCATCGGCCGAGCTTGTTCTATCGAGCAGCCTGCATGGTTTGATAGCGGCGGATTTGTTCGGCATACCCTGCGTGTGGATAGCATTCCTCGGGGGGCAGCCGGATTTGCCGACACATAAATTCCTGGATTACGCCTCGACGAGGGGGCGCAACTTCAACGCCCCCATAACTTGGGCTGAGGCGATGGTCATGCCGGCCGATGTGCTTGCGAGTAAGGCGACAACCATCGGGCGCGAGGTCGAGGCGTGGCAGGAAGAGTTGATCTCGGCATTTCCGCTGTGAGGTCTCTAGACCCTCAGCCTACGTCAATGGAGGCTGTCGAAGGGGGATGGCGCCAAAATTTTGAGGTGGGACATCAATTGGCGGAGAGGGTGGGATTCGAACCCACGGTACGGTTACCCGTACAACGGTTTTCGAGACCGTCCCATTCGACCACTCTGGCACCTCTCCGGAGCGCTGATGTAGCTTGCCCTCGCCAGAACGGCAACCGGCAGGGCCGGAATTCTGCGATTTTCTAGCCAGCGGGGAATTGACTTATCGGCCTTGCCTTCTATATTGCGCCGCTTCAAGGCTATTCGCGGCTCGGTTCGCGCGCCTGAGGCGCCGGTCTCTCAAGCCCAGAATTCGAACGGATAACGGACATGTTCGCGGTCATTCGCACAGGCGGCAAGCAATATCGCGTGGCGCCAAACGACATCATCCAGATCGAGAAGATCGCGGGCAAGCCCGGCGATATCATCGAGCTTTCCGAGGTGATCCTGCTTGGCGGCGATAGCCCCAAGACGGGCAATCCCACGATCTCCGGCGCGTCGGTCGCCGCCGAGGTGATCGAGCAGACGCGCGGCGAGAAGATCGTCGTCTTCAAGAAGAAGCGCCGCAAGAACTATCGCCGCAAGAAGGGCCATCGCCAGGAGCTGACGGCGCTGCGCATCACCGAGATCCTGACCGACGGCAAGAAGCCGTCGAAGGCGGCTGCCAAGCCCGAGCCGAAAAAGGCGGAGAAGAAGCCGGAGCCGAAGGCTGAAGCCAAGGCCAAGCCAGAGGCCAAGGCGAAGCCCGCCAAGAAGGAAACCAAACCCGCGGCGCGGAAGCCGGCAGCCAAGGCTGACAAGAAGCCCGCGTCGAAGCCGAAGAAGTAAGGAATTCACCCATGGCACATAAGAAAGCAGGCGGCTCCTCGCGCAACGGCCGCGACTCGGCCGGACGCCGACTCGGCGTCAAGAAGTCGGGCGGCCAGAGCGTGCTCGCCGGCAATATCATCGTCCGGCAGCGCGGCACCAAATGGCACCCCGGCGACGGCGTCGGCATGGGCAAGGACCACACGCTGTTCGCGCTGCGCGAAGGCGATGTCGAGTTCGCGACCAAGCAGAAGGGCCGCGTCTATGTCTCGGTGAAGCCGAGCTAGACGTCTCCCGGCTCGCCTGCGCGCAGGCGCACGTGTAGCCTACCTCCCGTGAGCATCAGAACACCAAGGCTCGTGTTGCGGCTGCCGCTGCTTGCGGATGCGGCACGGATCAGCCTGCTCGCCGGCGATTTCGACGTGGCCAGCATGACCGGCACGATCCCACATCCCTACAGCGAGCAGATGGCCGCCGAGTGGCTCGCGAGCGCCATCGCCGGCGAGGAGGGCGTCGTGTTCGCGATCGAGAGGTCGGGCGCGCTGATCGGCTGCACCGGCTATCGCGCCTTCGGCGAGGACCATGCCGAGCTCGGCTATTGGATCGGCAAGCCGTATTGGGGCATGGGCTATGCGAGCGAGGCGGTGCGCGTGCTTGATCCTGCACGCGTTCGAGACCGGCGGTTTCGCCTATCTCACGGCCGGGCATTTCAGCGACAATCCGGCCTCGGCGCGGATCATCGCCAAGTTCGGCTTCACGCCGCAGGGACAAGAGGCGCGAGATTGCGCCGCGCGCGGGTCCAAGGCGTATTGCGTGACGTATCGGCTGGAGCGCGCCACGGCGCTGGCCGGCGCCTTGAGGGCCTGAGCCCGTCGCCAGGCGCATCCCGTAGTGTATTGGAAAGAAGCCGGTGCTAAGCCGTTGCCATGCAATTCCTCGATCAAGCCAAGGTCTATGTGCGCTCGGGCGACGGCGGCAATGGCTGCGTCAGCTTCCGGCGCGAGAAGTTCATCGAGTTCGGTGGGCCTGACGGCGGCGACGGCGGCAAAGGCGGCGACGTCATCGTCGAATGCGTGGCCAATCTGAATACCCTGCTCGACTATCGCTACCAGCAGCATTTCAAGGCCAAGAAGGGCGGCCACGGCAAGGGCCAGAACCGCACCGGCGCCAAGGGCGCCGACGTCGTGCTGAAGCTGCCGCCCGGCACGGAGATTGTCGATGCCGACGGCGAGACGCTGATCGCCGACCTGACCAAGCCGGGCGATCGCATCGTTTTGCTTAAAGGCGGCAATGGCGGCTTCGGCAATGCCCGTTTCAAGTCGTCGACCAATCAGGCGCCGCGCCACGCCAATCCCGGGCAACAAGGCGAGGAGATGACTATCTGGCTCAGGCTGAAGTTGATCGCCGATGCCGGGATCATCGGACTGCCCAATGCCGGCAAGTCAACCTTTCTGGCCGCGGTCAGCGCGGCGAAGCCGAAGATCGCCGACTATCCGTTCACCACACTGCATCCCAATCTCGGCATGGTGCGGGTCGACGGCACCGATTTCGTTCTCGCGGATATTCCCGGGCTGATCGAAGGCGCGCATGAGGGCGCTGGCATCGGCGACCGCTTCCTTGGCCATGTCGAGCGCACCGCCGTGCTGCTGCATCTCGTCGACGCGACGCTCGACGACGTGGCGGAAGCCTATGGGATCGTGCGCGGCGAGGTGGAGGCTTACGGCGCGGGGCTCGTCGACAAACCGGAGATCGTGGCGCTGTCCAAGGCCGATGCCGTACCCAAGGACGAAATGAAAATGAAAGCGCGCGCCTTGAAGAAGGCTGCAGGCGTGGCGCCGCTCATCGTTTCGGCCGCGTCCGGCGAAGGCGTGAAGGAGACTTTGCGCGCGCTGGCGAGCGAGGTGAGGGATTGGCGCGCGCACGCCAAGCAGGATGCGACGGCGGAGAGGGCGCCGGCACGAGGATGGCGGCCATGAGAGACGAATGGACGGGCGCCAAGCGCATCGTCGTCAAGATCGGCTCCTCGCTGCTGGTCGATATGGCGGCCGGCACGCTGCGCCAGGCGTGGCTCGAAGCGCTGGCCGACGACATCGCGGAGTTGCGTCGCGCCGGCAAGGAGGTGGTGGTGGTCTCCTCAGGCGCGATCGCGCTCGGCCGCAACGCGCTCAAGCTGCCCAAGGGCGCGCTCAAGCTCGAGGACAGTCAGGCGGCGGCGGCGGTCGGTCAGATCGATCTCGCTCATGCTTATGAAGAGGCGTTCCGCGC
Organism: uncultured Alphaproteobacteria bacterium; assembly: GCA_963798815.1. Lineage (GTDB taxonomy): Bacteria > Pseudomonadota > Alphaproteobacteria > Rhizobiales > Methyloligellaceae > Methyloceanibacter. The sequence continues at coordinate 290,104 of CAWCUW010000001.1, read as the reverse complement.
CCGGTCGCTGGTCGCCGCGCAAGTGCTGCTGACGCTCGGCGATACCGAAGAACGCCGCCGCTATCTCAATGCGCGAAACACCGTGACGACGCTGCTCAAGCTCGGCGCGGTGCCGGTCGTCAACGAGAACGACACGGTGGCGACGAGCGAAATTCGCTATGGCGACAACGACCGGCTGGCGGCCCGCGTCGCCTCGATGATCAGCGCCGACTGTCTCGTGCTGCTGTCCGATGTCGATGGGTTCTATACCGCGCCGCCCGGCTCGCGCGCCGATGCGCGGCGGCTCGAAGAGGTGTCCGAGATCACCCCGGAGATCGAAGCCATGGCGGGAGATGTCGGCTCGGAGCTGTCGAAAGGCGGCATGGTGACCAAGATCGAAGCAGGCAAGATCGCCGTCTCCGGCGGCACGCATATGGTGATCGCCTTGGGTAAGGTGATGCATCCGCTTCAGGCGCTTGCCGAGCAGGGGGCGGGCACCTGGTTTATCGCCCGCCAAGACCCGGTGACGGCGCGCAAGCGCTGGATCGCCGGAACGTTGGAGCCGAAGGGCTCTCTTACCGTCGACAGTGGGGCAGCCCAGGCGCTGGCTTCGGGAAAGAGTCTGTTGCCGGCCGGTGTCACCCGAGTCGATGGGAGCTTCGAGCGCGGCGACGCCGTGGTGATCAGGAACGGTGACGGCACCGAGCTCGGTCGCGGGCTCACGGCTTACGACCATGCCGACGCCAAGGCCATTATCGGCCGCAAGAGCGGTGAAATCGCCGAGATTCTCGGCTACCTTGGGCGCCCCGAGCTGATCCACCGGGACGACATGGTTTTGCAGCGGAAGAATTAGCCTTGAGCGTGCTCTCCAATAGTCCGGAAGCCAGCATCGAACCGATGATGCTCTATATGGGACGTCGCGCGCGCGAGGCGGCGCGGGAGCTTGCGCTTGCCTCGACGCAAGCGAAGAACGAAGCGCTCGAGCGGATGGCGGCGCGCATCGAGCTATCTGCCGAGAAAATCGTCGAGGCCAACCGCCAGGATCTCGAGGCTGCACAGAGCAAAGGCCGCGACGCTGCTTTCCTCGATCGGCTCAGGCTGGATGGGTTGCGCGTAGCGGCGATGGCGAGGGGCTTGCGCGAGGTGGCGGCGCTTGCCGATCCGGTCGGCCAGGCGATGGCGCGCTGGACGCGGCCGAACGGCCTGGAGATCTCCCGCGTGCGCGTGCCACTCGGCGTGATCGGCATCATCTATGAGTCGCGGCCGAACGTCACGGCCGACGCGGCGGCGCTTTGCCTGAAGTCGGGCAACGCGGTGATCCTGCGCAGCGGTTCCGAGAGCTTTCTCACCTCGCTGGTGATCGCCAATGCCTTGAGCGAAGCCGTGGTCGCCGCGGGGCTGCCGGAAGCCTCGATCCAGCTCGTGCCGACGGTCGATCGCTCGGCGGTGGGCTTCATGCTGGGCGGACTGGGCGGCGCCATCGACGTGATCGTGCCGCGCGGCGGCAAGGATCTCGTGGCGCGCGTGCAGGAAGAAGCGCGCGTGCCGGTGTTCGCCCATCTCGAAGGCGTCTGCCATGTCTATGTGGGTAAGGCCGCCGATCTCGACATGGCAAAGCACATCGTGCTCAACGCCAAGCTGCGCCGCACCGGCGTGTGTGGGGCAACCGAGACGCTGCTGGTCGATCGTGCGGTCGCGCCCACGCAGCTTGGGCCGTTGGTCGCAATGCTGATCGAGGCGGGCTGCGAGGTCAGGGGCGATGCCGAGACGCAAGCCGCCGACAGACGGGTGAAGGCCGCGAGCGAAGAGGATTGGGCGAAGGAGTTTCTCGACGCCATCATTGCGGTGAAGGTGGTCGACGGCCTGGAGGAGGCGATCGACCATATCGCGCGCTACGGCTCGCAACACACCGACGCCATCGTCACCGAGGACAACCAAGCGGCCGAGCAGTTCCTCGCCCGCGTCGACAGCGCCATCGTGCTGCATAACGCCTCGACGCAATTCGCCGATGGCGGCGAGTTCGGCATGGGCGCCGAGATCGGTATCGCTACCGGCCGCTTCCATGCACGTGGCCCGGTGGGGCTCGAGCAGCTAACGACGTTCAAATATGTCGTGCGCGGGCAAGGCCAGATCCGACCTTAAGTCCAGCTGGGGAGCGCCTTGTCGAAAAAGAAGCACGCCGAAAGGCAGCGCGCCCATCGTGAGGGCGATGCCAAACATCAGTTGAATACACCCAAGCCGGAGGTCACCAAGCTGCCGATGGCGGCGCCCAACATGCGCATTGGCCTGCTCGGCGGCTCGTTCAACCCGCCGCATGACGCGCATCGCGCGATCAGTCTCACGGCGCTGAAGCGGCTCGGCCTCGATCGGGTCTGGTGGCTGGTCACGCCGGGCAATCCCCTGAAGGATGCCACTAAGCTGCCGAGCCTCCAATCCCGCGTCGCGGCGGCACGCGACTTGGCGAGGCATCCGCGCATCGCCGTGACCGGCTTCGAGGCGGGTAGCGGCTCGGCCTATACGGTCGATTTGCTCGCCGAGCTCAAGCGGCGCTTTCCGGGGGTGAGCTTCGTGTGGCTGATGGGCGCCGACAATCTCGCGCAATTCGATCGTTGGCGTGCCTGGGAGGAGATCTTCGCCGCCGTGCCGATCGCGGTGCTGGATCGCCCCGGCTTCAGGCTGAAAGCGCGCGCCGGCAAGGCGGCGCAGCGCTTCGCCGCCTACCAGGTCGACGAATCAGATGCACGCGGCCTGGCACGGCTCGTGCCTCCCGCCTGGACCATCCTCACCCATACGCTCTCTGGGCTTTCCTCGACCGAACTGCGCGCCAAGCAGGCCAAGACGCCGAAGAAAGCGAAGCAGGACAAGGCAAAAGGCAAGGAGGAGAAGCCCAAGAAAAAGCGCAAGCGACACTAGAGCTATTGAGCGCCGGCGGTGGCCATACTATGTTTATGGCATGAAGCGGCATCCATAGCGCGTTGTCATGCGTTTAGCATGCGCATCGGCTATAGCGGCTTCGTCGAGGAGCAATGGCAGAAGGATACCCACTCAAACATGCGCTCAGCTAGAGAGGGTGCCGCGCACGGCACACCTCCCACCGGATTCGCGTCATTTGGCGCGCATCCGAATCGTCTACTCAAGATCGTGCTCGACACGCTCGATGCCGCCAAGGCGGAGAAGGTCGCGACCATCGACTTGAGAGGCAAAACCTCGATCGGCGACCAGATGGTGGTCGCCTCGGGACGCTCGCAACGGCATGTCGGCGCCGTTGCCGACCAAATCATCAAAAAACTGAAAGACGAAGGCTTTGGCAGCGCTCGTGTCGAAGGGACGCCCCAATGCGATTGGGTGCTGATCGATGCCGGCGACGTCATCGTCCATATCTTTCGGCCCGAGGTTCGCGAGTTCTATAACCTCGAGAAGATGTGGTCGGCCGATCGCCCCATGGAGCGGTTGGTGATCTGATCCGATTGCCCGGCCGCTTGGCCTGAAGGCGAGCAAGCATGCGGCTCCTGATCGCTGCCATCGGCAAGCTGAAACAGGGGCCGGAGCGCGATCTGTTCGCGCATTATCTCGGCCGCGCCGCAGCCGTCGGCCGTAAGCTCCATCTAGCGCCGTTAAATGCGATCGAAGTGGCGGAGTCCAAGGCTGCAACTGCCTCAGCCCGCAAAGATGCCGAAGCGCAGGCGCTGCTCGGCAAGATCCCCACCGCGCATCTGCTGGTGTGTCTCGATCCCGGCGGTCAGCCGTTGTCGAGCGAGGCGTTTGCCAGGCTTTTGGCAAAGGTTCGCGACGATGGGACCGAAGGCGTGGCCTTCCTGGTCGGCGGCGCCGACGGCCTCGGCCAGGCTGCGTTCGCCAAGGCGGCGAAGCGCGTTTCGCTCGGCCCCATGACCTTGCCGCACGGGCTCGCCCGCATCGTTCTCGCCGAGCAGATTTACCGCGCGGCGACGATCCTTTCGGGCCATCCCTATCATCGGGCCTGACGGCCGCCCAAGGTTAAGGATTGGTAAGCCAATTGCCTTGATTCTGCCGTACCGCTCCGTTGTCGTTGCCATCGGCTGAACGGCCAAGGCGCATGGCGCATCCTGATCGATTGACTTCCCCACGCCACAGAGTCTGGTCAGCGCTGCTGGTTGCCGCCCTGGTCTGCGCGTCGCCGTGGCTCGCCGCGGCCGAGGAGGATCTGTCCCGCGACGAGGCGAAGCAAAAGCTCAACCAGACCGAGCAGGAGCTGCAGTCGAGCCGCGCCAAGGCCGAGGGGCTGAGCAAGGATCTGGCGGCGCTGGCGGAGGAACGGGCGAAACTGAACAACGAGCTGATCGCCGCCGGCAAGAGCGTGCAGGCGAGCGAAGCGAAGCTGTCGGAGACCGAAGCGAAACTTGCCGAGTTCACCGAGCAGGTCAACGTCATCCAAAACTCGATCACCGAACGCAAGGAAGCCATCGTCAAGATGCTGAGCGCGATGCAGAGGATCGGTCGCACACCGCCGCCGGCGCTGGTCACCCGGCGCGACGATGCGCTTGCGGTGGTACGCAGCGCCATGCTGCTCGCCAATATCTTTCCCGAGCTGAAATATCAGGCGGACAATCTCTCGCGCGAGCTGGAAGGCTTGGTCACGGTCGAGAACGGCATCCGCGACCAGCGCGACAAGGAGAAGAGCGAGGCCGAGCGGTTGGCGGCGGAGCAAGCGAGCCTCGACCGGTTGCTCGAGGAGAAGAAGCGCGCCGCCGCGCAAGGCGAGGCCGAGCTCGCCGAGCTCCAGCGGTCCACGGCCGAGCAGGCGCAGACCGTCACGGATTTGAACGAGTTGATCGACCGGCTCGACACGCAGATCGCCAAGGTCGAGATCGCTCAATACGACGCCGAGCTCGCCGCCGAGCGCGCGTTGCTGGCGCGGGAGCAGCAACAGGCCTTGGCCACGCCGGCCAACGAGAGCGTGGTCGAGATCAAGCCGGGGACCAAAGTCGCTTTTGCCAGCCCCGACCGGCTCAAGCCGGCACTTCCTTTCGAGGCGGCCAAAGGCAGCCTGCGGCTGCCGGCACAGGGGCGGACGGTGAAGCATTTCGGCGACCCCGATGCGGCGGGCGGCACGCTCAAGGGGATCTCGCTGCAAACCCGCGGCGAAGCCCGGATTACCGCCCCGGCGGACGGCTGGGTGGTCTATGCCGGGGAGTTCCGCTCCTATGGGCAGCTATTGATCATCAACACAGGCGGGGGCTATCATATCCTGCTTGCGGGGATGAACCGCATAGACGTAAGCCTGGGCCAGTTTGTCCTTGCAGGAGAGCCGATCGCGGTGATGGGCAACTCGGCAGCGGCGAGTCAAGGCGACGATACTTCGCGCCCCGTCCTCTATGTCGAATTCAGAAAGGACGGTAGGCCAGTAGACCCTGACCCATGGTGGGCCCAGGCTTCCGAAAAGGTGCAAGGATAATGCGGAAATCCGAATACGCGCTGTGGGCGCTTCTGGTGTTGGCCGTGGTCGCTGCCGGATCGACCATGGTGAGCTTGGCGCGCAGCCAGTCGGCGTCGGCCGCTAACTCGGAGATTTACCGCCAGCTCGACCTGTTCGGCGAGGTCCTGGAGCGCGTGCGCTCGGACTATGTCGAGAAGCCCGACGATCCCAAGCTGATCGAGTCGGCCATCAACGGCATGCTGACCGCGCTCGACCCGCATTCGGCTTATCTCAATCCGAAACATTTCCGCGATATGCAGGTGCAGACCCGCGGCGAATTCGGCGGCCTCGGCATCGAGGTCACGATGGAGAGCGGCGTCGTCAAGGTCGTTGCCCCGATTGAGGACACCCCGGCGGCGAAGGCGGGTTTGATGAGCGGCGATCTCATCACCCATCTCGACAAGGAACAGATCCTCGGCCTCACTTTGCAAGAGGCGGTGGACAAGATGCGCGGACCGGTCAATTCGCCGATCACACTCACCGTCGTGCGCAAGGGCACCGAGGATCCGTTCGACGTCAAGGTCACGCGCGACGTGATCCACATCAACCCGGTGAAATACAACGCCGAGGGCGACGACGTCGGCTATATCCGCGTCACCACCTTCAACGAGCAGACCACCGCCAATCTGCAAAAGGCGATTGAGGATCTGAAGAAGCAGCTCGGCCCGAATCTCAAGGGCTACATCATCGACCTTCGCAACAATCCCGGCGGCCTGCTCGACCAGGCGATCTCCGTCTCGGATGCCTTCCTCGACCAGGGGGCCATTGTGCTGACGCGCGGTCGCGATCTCGAGGAGACGCAGCGCTCCAACGCCCGCCCGGGCGACATCACCGACGGACAGAAGATCATCGTCTTGATCAATGGCGGCTCGGCCTCGGCTTCGGAGATCGTGGCCGGCGCGTTGCAGGACCATCACCGCGCGACCATTCTTGGCACGCGCTCCTTCGGCAAGGGCTCGGTGCAGACCATCATTCCGCTCGGCTCGAATGGCGCGCTCAGACTCACCACCGCACGCTATTACACGCCGTCGGGTCGTTCGATCCAGGCCAAGGGCATAGAGCCCGAGGTTGTGGTCGAGGAGGAACTGCCCGACGACCTCAAGCAGAAGGCCGACCTTCAGAGCACCCGCGGCGAAGCCAATCTGCGCGGTCACCTCAAGGGTGGGGATGCCAACAATGAGGAAGGCGCGGCCGGCGACGACGAAGAGCAGTCCGGAAGCTCGGCCTATGTGGCGCCCGAGAAGGACAAGGATACCCAGTTGAATTACGCGCTCGATCTGTTGCGCGGCATCAAGTCGGTCGACACGGAGGCGAAAAAGAAGGCTGAGGCCAATTAAGCCCGTGCCTCGCCTGCGAGGCCGGCGACACCGGCCATGACGACGAAAATCGCCGGGGGGATAGGAGGCTTGCAACCACGACTGGCCGGCGAGCGGGGAGGTAAAGTCGAATGAAGGCGCTAGCCGTCGCTACTGGCTTGGTATTCTGGACGCTGGTGATCGGCATCGCGGTGCTTGCCTTCTTTCCGGGCAGCGATGCGGGCGAGCCCGTCGCCATTTTGCAAATAGAGCCGGCCACCGCGTCGGGCGCCGGCGCGCCCGCTTCCGATTCCGCGACCGAGGCGCCCGCGCCTCCTGACGAGGCCCAACCTGCCGCCGAACCGGCGCCTCCAGCCGAAGCCAAAGGCCAAATGGACCTTCCGCCCGGCTTCGGCGTACCCTCTCAGGCGCCGCAAGCCCCGATGGTCGATGCGCCCCCGGGGCAGATGCTGCCGGTCGTGCCGCCACAGCCTGCGGCGCCCGACGATGCCGCGCCTCCAGAGGAACCTGGCCAACAAGGCGCCGCGCCCGCCGCCACGGGGGTGCAACAGGCGGCGCTTGAGGCGCCGGCCGCCGCGCCGCCGCCGCCGCCGCCCCCGACGATTCCAGACAGCGAAACCGGGTCGATCACCCTTCCCACGGCGCCCGTCGCCGAACTGGTCGAGGAATCGCAATATGGACCGTTGCCCAGAGTGGCGAGTGACGGGCGGCGTCCGATCGATGTCTATGCCAGGCCGTCGCGCTATGTCTTGGCCAAGGCCGGAGACCCGCCCCGCGTTGCCGTCTTGATGACCGGACTCGGCCTGCCTGACGCACCCGCCGGCGACGTGCTGAAAGGCCTGCCGGCGCAAATCAGCGTGGCGTACGGCGCCTATGGGCGGAACCTGCAAGAGAGTGTGAGCCGGGCCCGCGACGACGGTCATGAAGTTCTGTTGCAGATCCCGCTCGAGCCGAACAACTACCCGACGGTCGATCCGGGTCCGCATACGCTGCTGACGACGCTGCCGCCACAGGAGAATATGAAGCGCCTGCAATGGCTGATGTCGCGCTACACCGGCTATGTTGGCGTCACCAACCACATGGGCGACAAATTCGAGGCGACGTCCGCCTCGTTAGCCCCGGTGTTGGAGGAGCTGAAACAGCGCGGCCTGCTATATATCGATGACGGGAGTGTCAAGGATTCGACGGTCAGCCAGGTTGCCGGCACGATCGGCCTCGACTACTCGGTAGCCAATATGCAGATCGATCCGGGCAATCTCGCCAAGCAATTGGCGCAGCTGGAGGCGACGGCAAAGGAACGGGGCTCCGCCATAGGCGTGGTGAAGGCCTCACCCGCCACCGTCAAGCAGCTGTCAGACTGGGCGGCTAAGCTCGAGGCGAAAGGTTTCGTGCTGGTGCCGGTGAGCGCCGCGGTTAGGTCGCAGCGGCAAAGCTGAACGCATTTCCATGACAGAGACAGAAGGGCTGCCCTACCGGCCGTGTGTCGGCGTGATGCTGATCAACGCCGAAGGTCGCGTCTTTGTCGGGCGTCGCTCGGACCGGAGCGAGGAAGGCGTCGACAGCACGTGGTGGCAGATGCCCCAAGGCGGCCTGGATGAAGGCGAGGAGCCGGAGACGGGCGCTCGCCGCGAGCTCGCCGAGGAAACCGGGGTGACCAGTGCTCGCTTAGTGGCGCGGACCCGGGACTGGCTCACGTACGACCTTCCAGACGAGCTTATCGGCATCGCCTGGGAGGGCCGCTATCGCGGCCAGAAGCAGCTGTGGTTCGCCGCCCGCTTCGAGGGTCCGGAGAGCGAGATCGACCTCGGCCCGCGCGATGGGCATGACCAGGAATTCGACGCTTGGCGGTGGGTGACGCTCGCCGAGCTGCCGGCGCTCGTCGTGCCGTTCAAGCGCCAGGTCTATCTCCGCGTGATCGAGGAACTCGGCGCATTCGCCGGCTGAGCCCTTACAGGTTCAACGCGGTCTGCACTTGGCGCAGATGATCGAGCTTGGTCTGGGCGCGGTCGCGAACGGCGCCCTCGGCGGCATCGCCCACGTCCTCCTCGGCATCCTTGACGGCTTGCGCAAGTCGGCCGGCGTCGAGCTCGACCAGGTCGATCGCCGTCTCGGCAAGGACCGTAAGCCCCGCGGGGCCAACCTCGGCAAAGCCGCCGCGGATGAAATAGCGCTGATGCTCGCCCCCGGGGAGGCCGATATCGAGCAGACCGGGGCGAAGCGTGGTGAGGAGCGGTGCGTGATGAGCAAGCACGGTCATGTCGCCCTCGGCGCCTGGCACCAGCACCTGCTCGACCTTGCCCGAAACGAGTAGCCGCTCCGGCGATACGAGCTCGAATTTGAACGGGTCAGGCATTGGTTAAGCCGCCTCGGCAGCGAGCTTCTCGGCCTTGCCGACGGCCTCCTCGATGGTGCCGACCATGTAGAAGGCGGCCTCCGGCAGATGGTCGTACTCGCCGTCGCAGAGCCCCTTGAAGCCCTTGATGGTGTCGGGGAGGTCGACGAACACGCCGGGCGAGCCGGTGAACACCTCGGCCACATGGAAGGGCTGGGACAGGAAGCGCTCGATCTTGCGAGCACGCGCCACGGTGATCTTGTCCTCTTCCGATAGCTCGTCCATGCCGAGAATGGCGATGATGTCCTGGAGCGCCTTGTAGCGCTGCAGGATTTCCTGGACGCGGCGGGCGACCTTGTAATGCTCCTCGCCGACGACGAGCGGCGAGAGCATGCGCGAGGTGGAGTCGAGCGGGTCCACCGCCGGGTAGATGCCCTTCTCGGCGATGCCGCGCGACAGCACGGTGGTGGCGTCGAGATGGGCGAAGGAGGTGGCGGGCGCCGGGTCGGTCAGATCGTCAGCCGGCACGTAGATCGCCTGCACGGACGTGATCGAGCCCTTCTGCGTGGTGGTGATGCGCTCCTGCAGCGCGCCCATGTCGGTGGCCAGCGTCGGCTGATAGCCCACGGCCGAGGGAATGCGGCCGAGCAGCGCCGACACCTCGGATCCGGCTTGGGTGAAGCGGAAGATATTGTCGACGAAGAACAGCACGTCCTGGCCCTGGTCGCGGAAATATTCGGCGACGGTGAGGCCCGATAGGCCGACACGGGCGCGGGCTCCCGGCGGCTCGTTCATCTGCCCGTACACCAGCGCGCATTTGGAGCCGGCGGCGCTGCCGGTCTTGCGCGGGTCTTTGTTCACGCCGGAATCGATCATCTCGTGATAGAGGTCATTACCCTCGCGGGTGCGCTCGCCGACGCCGGCAAACACCGAATAGCCGCCATGCGCCTTGGCCACGTTGTTGATCAGCTCCATGATCAGCACGGTCTTGCCGACGCCGGCGCCACCGAATAGGCCGATCTTGCCGCCCTTGGCGTAAGGCGCGAGCAGGTCAACGACCTTGATGCCGGTGATCAGAATCTCGGCCTCGGTAGACTGATCGACGTAGGCTGGAGCCGGGGCATGAATCGGCCGCTTCTCGGCGGTTTTGATCGGACCCGCTTCGTCGACCGCCTCGCCCACCACATTCATGATACGGCCCAAAGTCTCCTCGCCGACTGGCACGGCGATCGGCTCGCCGGTATCGACCACCTGCTGGCCGCGCACCAGACCTTCCGTTGAGTCCATGGCGACGGTACGCACCGTGTTCTCGCCGAGATGCTGCGCGACCTCGAGCACGAGGCGGTTGCCGTGATTGTCGGTCTCGAGCGCGTTCAAAATCTCGGGGAGCTGATCGGCGAACTGAACGTCGACCACGGCGCCCATGACCTGGCGGACATAGCCCTTGGTGCCCTTGCCCTCGGCAATCCTCTTCTCTTGCTTCCTGGTCTCGGCGATTACGGGTGACTTCTTTGCCATGGCAAAAGTTCCTTACGGTCTTTCGGTGACTAAAGCGCCTCGGCGCCGGAGATGATCTCGATCAGCTCCTTGGTGATCATGGCCTGGCGCGAGCGGTTATATTTCATGGTCAGACGATCAATCATGTCGCCGGCATTGCGAGTGGCGTTGTCCATGGCGCTCATGCGCGCGCCTTGCTCGGAGGCCGCGTTCTCGAGTAGCGCCTTGAAGATCTGTACGGTGATGTTGAGCGGCAAAAGCTCGGTGAGGATATCCGCCTCGTCGGGTTCGTATTCGTAGACTGCGCCGCCGAGCGCGGATTCCTGCGGGGGCGCCTCGGCGGGAATGGTGGCCGGGATGATCTGCTGCGCCGTCGGGATCTGGCTGATCACGGACTTGAACCGCGAGTAGAACAGTGTGGCGACGTCGAATGCGCCCTCGGCAAAGAGCTCAAGGACTCTTTCCGGCCACCTTTTCGGCATGCTCGAACGACAGCTGGCGCACGCCCCGGAAGTCCATGGTGTCGATGATCAGCGGCGCGTAGAGCCGCTTCAACTGGTCGAAGCCCTTCTTGCCGACACACAGGATCTTCACCTGCTTGCCGTCGGCCAGCAGCCGATTGACGTGCTCGCGGGTGAGCCGGACGATGGAGGAATTGAACGCGCCGCAAAGACCGCGCTCGGCGGTGCAGACCACCAGCAAATGAACCTGGTCCTTGCCGGTGCCGACCATCAGTGGCGGGCCGCCGTCGCGGCCTTTGAGCGCGGTGGTGAGGTTGGCGAGCACCGCCTCCATGCGGGTGGCATAGGGCCGCGCCGCCTCCGCAGCGGTCTGCGCGCGCCTAAGCTTCGCCGCGGCCACCATCTGCATGGCCTTGGTGATCTTCTGCGTCGCTTTGACGGAAGCGATGCGGTTGCGCAGATCTTTCAGCGACGGCATGGCTCAGCTACTCGGTCCTACGCGAACGCTTTGGCGAATTTGTCGACGGCGGCCTTGAGCTTGTCGCCGGTGTCCTTGGAGATTTCCTTTTGATCGCGGATCGCATCGAGAATGCCGGCATGCTCGGCGCGCATATAGCGGAGCAGCTCGGCCTCGAAACGTCCGACGTCGGCGACCTTGATCGGGTCGAGATAGCCGTTCACCCCGGCATAGATCACCACCACCTGCTCCTCGACTTTCATCGGCGAGAACTGCGGCTGCTTCAACAGCTCGGTTAGACGCGCGCCGCGGTTGAGCAGGCGCTGGGTGGTGGCGTCGAGGTCGGAGCCGAACTGGGCGAAGGCGGCCATCTCGCGATATTGCGCGAGCTCGCCCTTGATCTTGCCCGCCACCTGCTTCATCGCCTTCACTTGCGCAGCGGAGCCCACGCGCGACACCGACAGACCTACGTTCACCGCGGGGCGGATGCCCTGATAGAACAAATCGGTCTCGAGGAAGATCTGACCGTCGGTGATGGAAATGACGTTGGTCGGGATATAGGCCGACACGTCGTTGGCTTGCGTCTCGATCACCGGCAGAGCGGTGAGCGAGCCCGAGCCGTTGTCCTTGTTCAGCTTGGCGGCGCGTTCGAGCAGCCGCGAATGCAGATAGAACACGTCGCCGGGATAGGCCTCGCGTCCCGGCGGGCGGCGGAGCAACAGCGACATCTGGCGATAGGCCACGGCCTGCTTGGACAAATCGTCGTAGAACACGACGGCATGCATGCCGTTGTCGCGGAAGAACTCGCCCATGGCGCAGCCGGCAAACGGCGCCAGATATTGCATCGGCGCGGGGTCCGAGGCCGTGGCGGCGACGACGATCGAGTAGGGTAGCGCGCCGTTGTCCTCGAGCACCTTGACGAATTGCGCGACGGTCGAGCGCTTCTGGCCGATGGCGACATAGATGCAATAGAGGCTGCTCTTGTCGTCGCCCAGCGCGTTGATCGATTTCTGATTGAGGATGGTGTCGAGGATGATGGCGGTCTTGCCGGTCTGGCGGTCGCCGATGATCAGCTCGCGTTGACCGCGGCCGATCGGGATCAGCGCGTCGATGGCCTTCAGGCCGGTCTGCATCGGCTCATGCACCGACTGGCGGGGAATGATGCCGGGCGCCTTGACGTCGACGCGGCGCTTCTCCTGCGCCTCGATCGGGCCCTTGCCGTCGATCGGATTGCCGAGAGCATCGACCACGCGGCCGAGCAGCGCCTTGCCGACCGGCACCTCGACGATGGCGCCGGTACGCTTGACGACGTCGCCTTCCTTGATGTGGCGGTCGTCGCCGAAAATCACGATGCCGACATTGTCGACTTCGAGATTGAGCGCCATGCCGCGCGTGCCGTCGGCGAATTCGACCATCTCGCCGGCCTGCACCTTGTCGAGGCCGTAGACGCGGGCAATGCCGTCGCCGACCGACAGCACCTGACCGATCTCGGCGACTTCCGCCTCTTGGCCAAAATTCTTGATCTGCTCCTTGAGGATCGCGGAGATCTCAGCGGCCCGGATATCCATTAGCCAACCTCTTTCATGGCGACTTTGAGAGAATTCAATCTGGTGCGCAGCGATGTATCGATCATGCGGCTGCCGACCTTGACGACGAGGCCGCCGAGCAGCGAAGGATCGACCCGCTCCTCTAGCATCACCTCCTTGCCGAGCGCGGCCTTCAGCGCCTGTTTCAGCGCGGTGACCTGGGTCTCGGTGAGCTTCGACGCCGCGGTGACCGAGGCGCTCATCTCGCCCCGGTGCCGGGCGAGCATGGCGCGAAAGGCGCGGGCCATGTCTGGCGTTGCGAACAGGCGGCGGTTCTTGGCGGCGAGCAGCAGGAAGTTGCGCGTCAGCCCCTCGATCTTGAGCTCTTCCAGGATGGCGGCCAGCGCACGGCCCTGCTCATCGGCGGAGAAGACGGGGCTTTTGACCAGCCGGGTCAGGTCCTCGAAGGCGTCGAGCGCCTCGCCGAAGCGGTTGAGGTCGGCCTCGACCTGTTCGAGCGCATTTGCCTCGAGGGCAAGCTCGAACAAAGCGGTCGCATAGCGGCCGGCTACGCCAGAACTGGTGTCGACCTCTCCTGCCACCCCTAAACGCCTTTCCTCCCGAACGGGCGCTTTTCTAGCTGCCTCGTCCCCGGAGCCGAAATTGTTGGATTGGTGCCACCGCGTCAACAGGGCGAAACCCTGCCGGACGATCCCCCCGGAAGCCCGCGGAGCCTGTAACATATGGGGGAGGGGGGTGCAATATCGTGAGCACTCGAATGGCCAAAAGAAAGGGCTTTGCCGGGCCGGTTTTGAGGCTGTAAGCAGCGTCCGGCGACATGGATCAGAAGGCTCGAGCAAGAGCGATGGCAGCGGGTCGAACAGCGAAAACGCAGGCGCCGAAAATGGAGCCGCTCTGGGAACGGCTGGAGGCCAACATCGCCTGGTACGACACCAAGGCCAAGGCCGCCCAGCGCGCCTATAAGGCCTCGAAGATCGCCATCATCCTGCTCGCCGTCTCGATCCCCATCCTCGCCGAATACGGCAAGATCCCGGGGCTGCATGATTCACGCGCTCTGCTGGTCGCCATCGCCGCCGGCGCGATCCTGCTGTTCGAAGGATTGCAACAGATCAACAAATGGCAGGAGAACTGGATCCTGTATCGCGCCACCTGCGAGGGCCTGCGCAACGAGCAGCATCTCTTCTTCGAGAAAGCCGGCCCTTACGCCAATCTCAGGCCCGAGGCGGCGCAGCGGCTGCTCGCCGAGCGGGTGGGCGCGCTGGTCTCGGCCGAGCACTCCAAATGGGTGCATGCCCGCGCCGAAAAGACCGAGACGACCACGGGCGCCTGATCCCCCCGATTTGAAAATTGTTGGGATGCGACGGTTCTGACCGGCCGGGCGGTCTGTAGTGACCGGAAAGATATATCTTGCGATAGCCGCTACAGCGTATTATCTTACGATATATCTTTTAGAGGAGAACCCTAAAATGCATGGACTGAGACATTCCGAAGACCGCTGCGGCGGCGGTAAACATTGGGCAGGGCGGCGTTTTGGCCGCTTCGGCGGTAGAGGGCCGGGCTGGGGCCCTGGCCCCGAGGGCGGAGGCGGCGATTGGTTCCGCGTCGGCCGCATGCTCGCCCAAGGCGACCTCAAGTTGCTCGCACTGACCCTGATCGCCGAGCAACCGCGCCACGGCTACGAGCTGATCAAGCTGATCGAGGAGAAGACGAGCGGTGCCTACAGCCCGAGCCCGGGCGTGGTCTATCCGACGCTCACCTTCCTCGAAGAGGCGGGCTATGTCACCGCCGAGAGCGAGGGTGCGAAGAAGCGCTACACGATCACCGAGGACGGGCGCGGCTATCTCGAAGAAAATCGCGACATCGCCGACATGGTACTGGCGCGGCTCGAAGCGCTCGGCAAGAAGCTCGCGCGAAGACGACGTGCGTGGGAGGACCGGCACGGCGATGACGCCAGCATGCCGAAGCTCGTTAATGCCGCGCTCGACAATCTGCGCGAGGTGGCGGCGAAGCGGCTTGGTACCGGTGACGAGGATGCCGAGACAAAGATCGTGGAGATTCTGGCGCGCGCCGCGCAAGAGATTCGCGGAGCGTAGCTGCTCACAAAAAGCTATACGGATCGACATCCACGGTGAGCCGCACATCGCCCTTGGCTTTCGGCACTTGGCTGAGCCAAAGCCGCAGATAGGCTTGCAGATCGGCTTCGCGTGCTGACTTCACCAAGAGGCGATAACGATGGCGGCCGCGGATCACCGAAAGCGGCGCCTCGGCCGGCCCTAGCACCTGGATCTTGGCTGCCGGCGGCGCAGCGAGCGCCACGGCGCGGGCGTACGCCTCGGCCGCGTCTCGCGCGCCGGCGCTCACCAGCAGAGAGGCGAGGCGTCCGAATGGCGGCAGCGTCGCCTCGCGCCGCGCTTCGATCTCACGCTCGAGGAATTTGTCGCGATCGCCGGAGACCAGTGCGGCGATTACCGGGTGCTCGGGCATATAGGTCTGGATCAGCCCGCGACCGGCAATCGCCTCGCGGCCGGCGCGACCCGTGACCTGACTGAGCAATTGGAAGGTGCGCTCGGCGGCGCGCGGATCGGCCTGGGCGAGGCCGAGATCGCCATCGACCACGCCGACCAGAGCAAGACCAGGAAAGTGGTGGCCCTTGGCGACGAGCTGGGTGCCGATAATGACATCGATCTCACGCTCCTCGATCTCGCGCAGGGTCTGGCGGAGATCGCTGATGCTCGGCGTCAGATCGCTCGACAGCAGCACGCGGCGCGCCTCGGGAAAAAGCTCGGCCACCTCCTCGGCGATGCGCTCGACGCCCGGCCCGCAGGGCACAAGCGAATGCTCGGCGCTGCAATTCGGGCAGGTCTCCGGGATCGGCACGAAGGTCCCGCAATGGTGGCATTCGAGCCTGCGGCGGAATCGATGCTCGACCAGCCAAGCCGAGCAGTTCGGACATTCGAATTTGAAGCCGCATTTGCGGCAAAGCGTCACCGGCGCATAGCCGCGACGGTTGAGGAACAGCAGCGCCTGCTCGCCGCGCGCCAGCGTCTGCGCGACCGCGTCGACCAAGACGGGTGACAGCCAGCGTCCGCGCTCGGGCGGGTTCGCGCGCATGTCGATGGCCGCTATGGCCGGGAGACCGGCCGCCAGGTAGCGCACCCCTAGCCGGATATGCCGGTAGCGGCCTTGGCTGGCGTTGACTAGGCTCTCGATCGAGGGCGTCGCCGAACTTAGCACCACGGGGCAGCCGCCGAGCGAGCCCCGCACCACCGCCATGTCGCGCGCCTGATAGCTGACGCGCTCTTCCTGCTTGTAGCTCTGGTCGTGTTCTTCATCGACGACGATGAGGCCGAGATCGGGGAAAGGGAGGAACAGCGCCGAGCGCGCGCCGACCACGAGCTTCGCCTTGTTCTCGGCGACGGCCCGCCAGATGCGGCCGCGCAGCGGCGCCGAGACGCCGGAATGCCATTCCGCGGGCCGCGCGCCGAAGCGCTCCTCGCAACGGGCGATGAACTGGCTGGTCAGTGCGATTTCGGGCATCAGCACCAGCACCTGCTTGCCGCGCGAAAGCGCCGCGGCAATCGCCTCGAAATAGACTTCGGTCTTGCCCGAGCCGGTCACGCCGTCGAGCAGACTCACGGCGAATCCATCGCTGGTATTGGCGAGCAACTCGCGCGCGGCTTCGGCCTGCTCCTTGGTCAGCGTCGCCCGTTCGCGGGTGAGGTCGAGCGGGATGTCGTGCCAGTCGGGGAGCGGCTCGGCGATGAGCGCGCCGGAATCGACCAGGCCGTCGATCACGCCGGGGCTGACGCCCGCCGCCTCGGCCAGGCTCGATTTAACCCAGATGAGGCCGTTATTGGCCGCGGCCAGCACGCGGGCGCGGGCCGGGGTCATGCGCTCGGGCGGGGGTCCGGCCAGCCGCACGCCATAACGCGGCGCCGGCGGAGCGAAGGCGCGGCCCGCGCTCATCATCATGCGCAACACCATGCCGGGAGAGGAGAGAGTGTAGCTTGCCACCCAGTCGGCAAAATCGAGCGAGACGCGCGGCAATGGCGGCACCTCGTCCACCAGCTCGACGATCTCGCGCAGCTTCTTACGCTCGATCTGCGCCGGCGCCTCGCCCTCGGGGCGCGTCCACACGACGCCGAGATAGTCGACCGGTCCGAGCGGCACGACGACGAACTGGCCCGGCGCGACCTCCATGCCCTCGGGCACCAGATAGTCGTAAGCCGCCGGCAGCGCGAGCGGCAGCATTACGGGAACCGTCAGGCTCGCTTCGGCTTTCGCCGGTCTCGGTTTGGTCTTTGTCTTGGCCAGAGGACGCTCTTCTCGTTTAGTCTGCGATTAACGACTCAGCAGCGCATAGTAGCCTGCTCTCGCGCGTGCCGTTCATCCGCGTCGATTGCAGGGGGATCGCCAGCTTGGCCGACGACGCCAAATCACCCGGATATATGGGGTCGCCTTACGTCAAGGAGGCGGTCGAGGGCTGGCTTGCTTATCTCACCATCGAGCGCCAGCTCGCCGCCAACACGGCCGAAGCCTATGAGCGCGACATCTCCCAGTTCCTCGCTTTCTTCGCCGGCAAGCTGAACAAGCTGCCCGACATGAAGCAGCTGTTGGCGCTACAGGCGCGCGACGTGCGCGGCTTCCTTGCGGCGCGGCGCAATGACGGCGTGGGCAGCCGCAGCCTATCGCGGACCTTGAGCGCGCTGCGCATGTTCTACAAATTCCTCGAGCGGCGGGGCTACGGCAAGAACGACGCCATCCGCGCCGTGTCTTTGCCGAAACTGCCGCACTCCGTGCCGAAGCCGCTCACCGCGCCGAAGGCGACGGCCCTGGTCGACGGCGCCGACATCGCCTCACCCGACGCGCCGGAATGGATCCTGGCGCGCGATACCGCCGTGCTTGCGCTGCTTTACGGCTCGGGTTTGCGCATCTCCGAGGCGCTGTCGCTCCAGCGCAAGGATGCGCCCATCAAAGGCCGCGACATGCTGCGCGTCACGGGCAAGGGCAACAAGACGCGGGTGGTGCCGGTGCTGCCGCTCGTGCGCGAGGCGGTCGAGCGCTATCTCGCGCTCTGCCCGCTGCAACTCGGGTCTGACGATCCGCTGTTCGTGGGTGCGCGCGGCAAGCAGCTCTCACCTCGCATCATCCAACTCAGGATTGCCGGCGCCCGCGAAGCGCTTGGGCTGCCCGAGACAGCGACGCCGCATGCGTTGCGCCATTCCTTCGCCACGCATCTGCTGGGCGCCGGCGCCGACTTGCGCTCGATCCAGGAGTTGCTGGGACACGCCAGCCTCTCCACCACCCAGGGCTACACCGAGGTCGACCGGGCGCTTCTGCTCAAGACCTACGACAGCGCCCACCCTCGCGCCTAAAGCGCAAAAGCCCAGTTTTCCGCCATTTCCTGAACCGGTCCAGGCTGCCTATTGCAGTACTGACCGGTCAGTCATTATATTGGGCCAGCGGTTCAAGAGGCGAAGCCATGGCCCAAGAGAAATCAGTGCGAAAAGACCAGACCCCCGGCGCGAAGCGGCGGGAGCGGCGCGACACGCGCCCGCAAGAGATCGTCGATGCCGCGTTCGAGGAATTCGCCACGCATGGCTATGCCGCGACCAAGGTCGAGGACGTCGCCGCCCGCGCGCGGGTGAGCAAGGGGCTGCCTTACCTCTATTTCAAGACCAAGGAAGAGCTGTTCAAGGCGGTGGTGCGCAGCGTCATCACCGCGCATTTCGACGCGATGCGTGAGCGAATGGAGAAGACCGAGCTGTCGGTCGAGGCCTTTCTCAAGGGCCCGTTCCTCTCCTTCATTCAGGAACTGGTCGGCTCCAAGCGCGCCTTCATCGCCCGGCTCCTGATCGCGGAAGGGCACAAGCATCCGGAGCTCACCGCCTTCTATTACGAGCAGGTAGTTTCGCGCGGCATCGAGACCATGACACGGTTGATCGATCGCGGCATCGCCAGCGGCGAGTTCAAACCCACGCCTCTGCGCGACTATCCTCAGCTTCTGTTCGCGCCGGTGATCACCGCCATCTTCTGGAGGCACCTGTTCGAGCGGCATCATCACCTCGACACCGACGCGCTGCTCCGGACCAATGTCGAGCTGTTGACCGATGCAATCAGGGCACCCGCCGCCAAGGAGCCCGCACGATGAAGCGAATGGTCATTCTCCTCGGCGGCATGGTGATCGCGGCGGGACTCATTCTCGTGCTGATGACCTTCCATGCCAATGAGGACGTCGAGTTCCCCGGCTATATGGAGGCCGATCTCGTGCTGGTCGGCTCCGAGCAAGGCGGCCGCATCGCCGAGCTCAGCGTCGAGGAAGGCGCTGCCGTCAAGCCGGGCGATCCGATCTTCGAACTGGAAAGCTCGGAGCAGGAGGCTTCCGTCGCCGCCGCGCGATCGCGCGTGCAGGAAGCAGAGGCGCGGCTCGCCGACGTCAAAGCGGAAATTCAGCGTCCTGACGAGATCAAGGTATTGGAGGCCGCGCTCAACGAGGCGCAGGCGATGCTCCAGGTGGCGAGCAACAATCTCGACCGGGCGCAGTCCTTGTACGACAAAGGCTGGACCACCAAGGCGCAGCTCGACGACGCCGTCTCCCAGCATGACCGCAACCAGGCCGCGGTGGCCGAGGCCGAGAAGCGCATCATCGCGGCCAAGCTTCCCGGCCGCTCGGATATGATCGATGCGGCGGCCGCCAACGCCGAGGCCGCGCGCCATGCGCTCAGCGAGGCCGAGAAGAATCTCGCCAAGCGCAAGGTGTTCGCGCCGACCGGAGGCACGGTGGAAGAGGTGTATTTCCGCCCGGGCGAAGTGGTGAACTCCGGGCAGGGGGTGGTCGCGCTGCTGCCGCCGCGCAATCTCAAGGTGCGTTTCTTCGTCGCCGAGCCGGTCCGCGCGCGGCTCCAGGTCGATCAAAACGTCGAAATCAGCTGCGACGGCTGCCCGCCCGATCTGCATGCCAAGATCAACTTCATCGCGCGCGAGGCCGAATTCACCCCGCCGGTGATCTTCTCGCGCGAGCAGCGGGAGAAACTCGTTTATCTCGTCGAGGCGCGCCCCGAGGGTGACGCCACCGCTCTCACCGCCGGCCAGCCGGTGACGGTGACGCTCGGGCCGGGTCAGCAGCTGGTGCGACGATGAAGGAGATCGCCATCGACGTGCATGGGCTCACCAAGAGCTTCGGCGCGCGCACGGTCGTGCACGATCTCAGCCTGCAAGTGCCGAAGGGCGAGATCTACGGCTTTCTCGGGCCTAACGGCAGCGGCAAGACCACGACGCTGCGCATGCTGTGCGGGCTGCTCACGCCGGACGCGGGCGAGGGGACCTGTCTCGGCTACGACATTCGCACCCAGTCCGACGCGATCAAACGCAATGTCGGCTACATGACGCAGCGCTTCAGCCTCTACGCGGATCTGTCAATTCGCGAAAATCTCGAATTTGTCGCGCGAGTCTATGGCGTTCCCAATCCGCGCCAAGCGGCGCGCGAGGCGATCGGGCGGCTCGGGCTCTCCACCCGGGCCGACCAGCTTGCCGGCGAATTGTCGGGCGGCTGGAAGCAGCGGCTCGCGCTCGGCGCCTGCATCCTGCCGCAGCCGAAGCTGCTGCTGCTCGATGAGCCGACCGCCGGCGTCGATCCCAAGGCGCGGCGCGAATTCTGGGACGAGATCCACAACCTCGCCGCCGAGGGCATCACCGTGCTGGTCTCCACCCATTACATGGACGAGGCGGAACGTTGTCACGAGATCGCCTATATCGCCTATGGCGAGCTGCTGGCGAAAGGCACCGCCCGCGAGGTGGTGACGCAATCGAAGCTCAGCACGTGGATCGTGTCGGGCAAGGACCTGCATCGTCTTGCCACCAGACTGGAAACCTGCGACGGCGTGGACATGGTGGCGCCGTTCGGCGCCGAGCTACATGTGTCGGGCCGCGACAAGCGCGCGCTGGATGACGCCATCGCGGCGGCGAAGAAATCCGACGGCGCGCATCACTGGACGCGCGGTGAGCCCTCGCTGGAAGACGTGTTCATCCTCTTGATGGACAAGGCCAAGGACAATTACGCATGAGTCCGTCCGGCTATAACGGCGCGACCGAGCACGATCCCGGCTTCCTTCGGCGCATGTGGGCGATGGTGGTCAAGGAATTCGTGCAGATGCGGCGCGACCGCCTGACCTTCGCCACCATGATCTTCGTGCCGATCCTCCAGCTGACCCTGTTCGGCTACGCCATCAACACCGATCCCAAGCAACTGCCGACGGCGGTGCTGGTGCGCGACGATGGCCCGCTGACCCGCGCCGTGCTGGCGGCGATGAAGAACACCGACTATTTCGATTTCCGCTGGCAGGTGCGCGATCCCGAGGAGCTCGACAGGCTGATCAGATCGGGCGATGCGCAATTCGGCATCGAAATTCCGGCGAGCTTCGAGCGCGATGTCCGCCGGGGCGACCGGCCCGCCATCCTGGTGATCGCCGACGCCACCGATCCCGTGGCGACGGGAACCGCGATCTCCGCGGTGGAGGGGCTGATCGATACGGCGCTCAGACGCGAGCTGCGCGGGCCCGATGCCAGCGTCAAGGCGACCTCGCCGCCGTTCGAGCTCAGGCTACAGCGCCGCTACAACCCCGAGGGCGTCACGCAATACAATATCGTGCCCGGCCTGCTCGGCGTGGTGCTGACCATGACCATGATGATGTTCACCGCGCTTGCGGTGACGCGCGAGATCGAGCGCGGCACGATGGAGAGCCTGCTCGCCATGCCGATCAAGCCGGTCGAAATCATGATCGGCAAGATCGCGCCGTTCGTGCTGGTCGGCTTCGTGCAGATGACGATCATCATCGGCGCGGCGCATTTCCTCTTCAATGTGCCGATCTTGGGCAGCGTGTGGCTGTTGGTGGCGCTGTCGACGCTGTTCGCCGCCGCCAATCTCGCCGTGGGTTATACGTTTTCGACCTTCGCCACCAATCAGCTGCAAGCGGTGCAGATGACGTTCTTCTTCTTCCTGCCGAATATCCTGCTGTCGGGCTTCATGTTCCCGTTCCGCGGCATGCCGGAATGGGCGCAAGCCATCGGCGCGGCGCTGCCGCTCACGCATTTCCTGCGCATCGTGCGTGGCATCACCCTCAAGGGCACCGGCTTCGCCGACATGCAGATGGACGTGTTCGCGCTGGTGCTGTTCATGGCCGTCGCCATGGGGCTCGCACTGTTCCGCTTCCGCCGCACGCTGGATTAGGCCGCGCCTGCCCTCCGGTCGTGCGCGGCTCGGGAACGTGGTAGAACCGAGCCTGCGTCGGAGGCTATATGCGCGGGCTTGCATTTATCGTGGGAGCGATTTGCTTCTCCGTCCTCGCGCGGAACTCGGTTCCACGTAGCGAGCCATCACGTGGCGTGCGTCATGCAACGGCAGTGAAATCGTCGGTGCTGAAGCTTCCGCCGGTTGGTGTGTCGGCGGTTGCGTCAGGTGCCACGGCGCTTGGGACATTGGCAATAGGGTCGCTGGCTATCAGCGCGCTCGCTGTCGGTGCCCTGGCCATCGGTGCCCTGGCTGTCGGCAGGCTGGAGATTCGCAAGGCCCGCCTGCGTAAGGTTGAGATCGACGACCTTACCGTGCGCCGCTTGCGCATCATCGAGGCAGCCGACTGGGAGTCCGACGCTTGAGCACCCTACGGATCATGCGCTTTGTGGCCGTGATGCTGGCCGCACTGACGCTGGGCTTGAGCTTTTGCCACCTGATGCAG
Organism: uncultured Alphaproteobacteria bacterium; assembly: GCA_963798815.1. Lineage (GTDB taxonomy): Bacteria > Pseudomonadota > Alphaproteobacteria > Rhizobiales > Methyloligellaceae > Methyloceanibacter. The sequence goes on along the minus strand of CAWCUW010000001.1, from coordinate 267,329 downwards.
CTCCCCTCGCGTCTCGGCTGGGACCAATATCTGTGGGTCGGCTCGACGGTGCAGGGCGGACTTTATGCCATGTTCGGCTCGATCGGCGCCGTGATCGATGTCGCTTGCGTGATTGCGCTGGCGCTGCTCGCCTATCTCGTGCGCGAGCATGGCCGACCCGGTTTCAGGCTCGCGCTCATGGCCGCGCTGTTCTTCGCCATGGCGCTCTTGCTGTGGTGGGTGCTGGTCTATCCCGTCAATGTCGAGCTGGCCAGCTGGGTCAACGGCCCGGTGCCGGACGACTGGACCGTTTATCGCGCGCGCTGGGAGTGGGGGCACGCGATCATCGCTTGCATCGAGCTGGTCGGCTTTGCCGCGCTCACCGCCGCGGTGCTCGCCGACACGCCGCGCAATCTGCGCTGACGCCGCTGCTCACATATGGATGGCGCGCTTGTCGACGGCGAGCGCCGCTTCCTTGATCGCCTCGTTCAGCGTCGGGTGCGCGTGACAGGTGCGAGCCAGGTCCTCGGCCGAGCCGCCGAACTCCATCAACACCGCGGCTTCGGCGATCATGGTGCCGGCATCGGCGCCGATGATATGCACGCCGAGCACGCGATCGGTCGTGTCGTCGGCGAGGATCTTGACGAAGCCTTCGGTGGTGCGGTTGACCTTGGCGCGGCCATTGGCGGTGAAGGGGAACTTGCCGACCGTGTAGGCGATGCCCGCCTGCTTCAGCTCCTCCTCGGTCTTGCCGACCGAGGCGACTTCGGGCGCGGTATAGATCACGCTCGGGATCACGTCGTAATTCACGTGTCCGGCTTGGCCCGCCAGGATCTCCGCGAGAGCAACGCCTTCTTCTTCGGCCTTATGCGCCAGCATCGGTCCCTTGATCACGTCGCCGATGGCATAGATGCCGGGGACGCTGGTGGCGAAATGCTCATCGACAACGATGCGGCCGCGATTGTCGGTTTTGACTCCGGCGTCGGCGAGCCCCAGGCCTTGCGTGTTGGGCACCCGGCCGACAGCTACGAGCACGACATCGCATTCGAGCGTCTCGGACTTGCCGCCTTTGGCCGGCTCGAGCGTGAGCATGAGCGATTTGCCCTTGGCGTCGACCGCGGCGATCTTGGTGCCGAGCTTGAAGGTCAGGCCCTGCTTGGTCAGCACGCGCTGGAGCTGTTTGGCTACCTCGCCGTCGAGCCCCGGCGCCAGGCGATCCAGCATCTCGACCACGGTGACTTGCGCGCCGAGCCGCGACCAGACCGAGCCGAGCTCGAGCCCGATATAGCCGGCGCCGATCACCACTAGCCGCTGCGGTACTTGCGGCAGCGACAGGGCGCCGGTGGAGGAAATGATGCGCTTTTCATCGATGGCGATGCCGGGCAGGTTTGCCACCTCGGACCCGGTGGCAATGGCGATCGCCTTGGTGTCAACCAGCTGTTTCTCGCCATTGATGAAGGTGACCTCGACCTTGCCCGCTCCCAGGATGCGCCCGCTGCCGTGGAAGTGGTCGATCTTGTTCTTCTTCAGGAGAAAGGCGACGCCGTCGACATTGCCCTTCACGCCTTGATCCTTGAAGGCGAGCATGGCGGGGAGATCGAGCTCCGGCTTGACCTTGATGCCCATGGCGGCGAAGCCATGGCCGGCTTCGGCATAAGCCTCGCTCGCATGCAGCAGCGCCTTGGAGGGGATGCAGCCGACATTGAGACAGGTGCCGCCATGCGTGGCGCGCTTCTCCACCACGGCGACCTTCATGCCCAGCTGGGCCGCGCGGATGGCGCAGACATAGCCGCCGGGTCCGGTGCCGATGACGATGAGGTCGTATTGGGTCATTGCAGGCGGCTTACCACAAAAAGTTCAACCGGGCAGCCGTCGCGGCCCTAAAGATCGAGCACGAGGCGCTTCGGGTCCTCGATGGCTTCCTTGATCCGCACGAGGAACGTCACCGCCTCCTTGCCGTCGACCAGTCGATGGTCGTAGGAGAGCGCGAGATACATCATCGGCCGCGCCACGATCTGCCCATCGCGCACCACCGCGCGCTCCTCGGTACGGTGCATGCCGAGAATGCCCGACTGCGGCGCATTGAGGATGGGGGTGGAGAGCAGCGAGCCATAAACCCCGCCATTGGAGATGGTGAAGGTGCCGCCTTGCATCTCCTCCAGTGCAAGCTTGCCTTGTCGCGCGCGCGCGCCGAAATCGGCGATCTGCGTTTCGATCTCGGCGAGGCTGAGCTGATCGGCGTTGCGCAGCACCGGCACGACCAGGCCGCGCTCGGTGCCGACGGCGACGCCGATGTGGTAGTAGTTCTTGTAGACGATGTCATCGCCGTCGATCTCGGCATTGACCGCCGGAATTTCCTTCAGCGCCTGCACCGCGGATTTGACGAAGAAGCCCATGAAGCCGAGCTTGACCCCATGCTTCTTCTCGAAGGCCTCGCGGTAGTCCTTCCTGAGTTGCATCACCGCGCTCATATCCACGTCGTTGAACGTGGTCAGCATGGCGGCGGTGTCTTGCGCCTCCTTCAGCCGCTTGGCGATGGTCAGGCGCAGCCGCGTCATGCGCACGCGCTCCTCGCGCGAGGCGTCGTCCGGCGCGAGCGGGGTGCGCGATGGGGCCGGGGGCTTAGGCTTCGGCTCGCGCTTCAGCAGCGCCTCGGCGGCGTCGGCGATGCTCGTCACCGGCGCGGCGGGACGCTTGGCCAGCACGTCGTGTTTCAATACCTGGCCGCGGCGGCCTGAGCCTTGCACGTCATGGACGTCTATGCCTGCCTCGGCGACAAGCTTGCGCGCCGCAGGCGATGGCGGCATCTCCTCGGTACTCACTTCCTGGCGCGGCGTCGGCTCGCGCTCGAGCGTCTTGGGCTCGGTGGGCGCGGAGGCGCGCAAGGCGGGTTCCTCGGCGATGGCCGACGCTTCCGCCGCGGCGAGGCTGAGCGGCACCGTCTCAGCCTTGGCTTTGGCGGGTTCAGGCTTTGCTTTGGTGGGTTTGGCCTTGCCGTCGCCGTCGCTGATGGCGCCGAGCAGCGCGCCGACCGGAACGGTCTCGCCGGTGTTCACCGCGATCTCGGCCAATACGCCCGACGCGGGAGCCGGCACCTCGACCGTCACCTTGTCGGTCTCGAGCTCGACCAGAGGCTCGGCAGCGGAGACGGTGTCGCCCGCCTGCTTGAACCATTGGCCGACCGTCGCCTCGACGATCAACTCTCCCAGATTTGGCACCCGGATCTCAGTCGCCATGGCCGTCGCCTCTATGGTTTGCGTCTAACCCAGCGCTTCTTCGAGAAAGGCCTTCAGCTCGCGCGCATGCTTGCTGATCAGTCCGGTCGCGGTGGCCGCCGAGCTCGGGCGGCCGGCATAACGCGGGCGCCGATGCTTGGCGCCGATATGGTCGAGCACCCATTCGAGGTTGGGTTCGATGAAGCTCCAGGCGCCCATATTCTTGGGCTCCTCCTGGCACCATACCATCTCTGCGTCCTTGAAGCGGGTGAGTTCCTGGATCAGCGCGCGGGCGGGGAAGGGATAAAGCTGCTCCATGCGCAGGAGATAGACGTCGTCGACGCCGCGCTTTTCGCGCTCATCGTAGAGATCGTAATAGACCTTGCCCGAGCAGAGCACCACGCGCCTGATCTGGTCATCCGGGACGAGCTTGATCGCCTGGTCGGGTAGAAACTGGGCGTCGTCCCATAACAGGCGATGGAAGCTCGAGTCCGGTCCGAATTGCTCCAAATTCGATACCACGCGCTTGTGACGGAGCAGCGACTTCGGCGTCATCAACACCAGCGGCTTGCGGAACGACCGATGCAGCTGGCGGCGGAGAATGTGGAAATAGTTGGCCGGCGTGGTGCAGTTGGCGATCTGCCAATTATCCTCGGCGCAGAGCTGAAGATAGCGCTCGAGCCGCGCGGAGGAATGCTCCGGACCCTGGCCCTCATAGCCATGCGGCAGCAGCAGCACCAAGCCTGACATGCGCAGCCATTTCCGCTCGCCGGAGGAGATGAACTGATCGACCACCACCTGCGCGCCATTGGCGAAGTCACCGAACTGCGCCTCCCAGAGCACCAGCGCATTCGGCTCGGCGAGGCTGTAGCCATATTCGAAGCCGAGCACCGCCTCCTCCGACAGCATGGAGTTGATCACCTCGAACCGCGCCTGATCCCGGGCGAGATGCTTGAGCGGTGTGTATTTCTTCTCGTTAACCTGATCCATCAACACGGCGTGGCGCTGCGAGAAGGTGCCGCGCTCCGAATCCTGGCCCGATAGGCGCACGGGGAAGCCTTCGACCAGCAGCGTGCCGTAGGCGAGCGATTCGGCAGTGGACCAGTCGATGCCTCGGCCCTCGTCGATCATCTTGCGACGCGCCGCCATGATGCGGGCGATGGTCTTGTGCGGGGTGAAGCTTTTCGGGAAGGAGGTGAGCTTGCGGCCGATCTCTCTCAGCAAATCGAGATCGACGCCGGTCACGCCGCGCCGCGCGCCTTCCTCGGCATGGCCGATGCCGGACCATTTGCCGTCGAGCCAGTCGGCGCGGTTCGGACGATAGGCCTCGCCCGCGGCGAACTCCTCTTCGAGAAAATTGCGGAAGTCCGCCTGCATGCGATCGACCTCCTCGCGGGTGAGGAGACCCTCATCGACCAAGCGGTTGGCATAGACCTCGACCACGCCTGGGTGCTCGGCGATGCGCTGATACATCAGGGGCTGGGTGAAGGCGGGCTCGTCGGCCTCGTTATGGCCGTGGCGCCGGTAGCAGAACATGTCGATGACGACCGGCTTGCCGAAGCGCTGGCGGAACTCGATGGCGATCTTGGTGACATGCACCACGGCCTCGGGGTCGTCGCCGTTCACGTGGAAGATCGGCGCGTCGATCATCTTGCCGACGTCGGAGGGATAGGGAGAGGAGCGCGAAAACCGCGGGGCGGTGGTGAAGCCGATCTGATTGTTGACGATGAAGTGCAGCGAGCCGCCGGTGCGGTGGCCGCGCAAGCCGGAGAGGCCGAGGCATTCCGCCACCACGCCTTGTCCGGCGAAGGCGGCGTCGCCATGCAGCAAGAGCGGCAGCACCGATTTGCGCTCGTCGTCCTTGCGCTGGTCCTGCTTGGCGCGAACCTTGCCGAGCACCACCGGATCGACGATCTCCAGATGCGACGGATTGGCGGTGAGCGAGAGATGCACGCGATTCTCGTCGAACTCGCGGTCGGATGAGGCGCCGAGATGGTACTTGACGTCGCCGGAGCCCTCGACATCGTCGGGATGCGCCGAGCCGCCTCTGAACTCGTTGAAGATCGCCCTATAAGGCTTGCCCATGACATTGGAAAGCACGTTCAAGCGCCCGCGATGCGGCATGCCGATGACGATCTCGTTGACGCCGAGCTGGCCGCCGCGCTTGATGATCTGCTCCAGCGCCGGCACGACCGACTCGCCGCCATCGAGCCCGAAGCGCTTGGTGCCGGTATATTTGAAGTCGAGGAAGCGCTCGAACGCCTCGGCCTCGATCAGCTTCTTGAGGATGGCCTTCTTGCCGTTCGGCGTGAAGCTGATCTCGCGGCCCTCGATGCGCTCCTGGATCCAGGCACGTTGCTCGGGGTCGGAGATGTACATGTACTCAACGCCGATATGGCCGGAATAGGTGCGCTTCAGGATCGAGAGCACCTCGCGCAGCGTGCCGAACTCGAGGCCAAGCGCGCCGCCGAGATAGATCGGCCGCTCGTAGTCGGCCTTGGTGAAGCCGTAGGTTTTGGGCTTGAGCTCGAGATGCTCGCGGCGGGTGACGAGCTCCAGCGGGTCGAGCTTGGCAGCGAGGTGGCCACGGGTGCGATAGGCGCGGATCAGCATGCGCGCGCCCAACGTGTCCTGCGCCGCGGCCAGCGCCTCACGCTGGCTCAGCGCGCCGCGCGGCGCTGCCGTCGCGACCGCCGTTCCCCGCGAAAGCGCCCAGGAGGGACCTCGCGCTCCGGCGATGACATCGTCCCGACGGTCATCGAGGCTCGAGAAGAACGCGCGCCACTCGGGATCGAGCGTGGCGGGATCCTCTTCGTAACGAGCGTAGAGCTCGGCGAGATAGGTGGCGTTGGCACCTTGCAAAAACGACGTGCGGAGAAACACGTCGTTCAGTTCGTGTCGCGTCATTTAAGTCAACCCTGCCGGCCGTTGAAGGGCCACCGGCGTGCCCGGCAAACAAGGCGAGCTTTGGGCGCTCGCCTCAGCTGTCATTTAATAATCGTGCAAGGGTTGTTCCAAGGGCGGCGGGCGAGTTTGCCACGACAATTCCCGCCTCGCGCATTGCCTCAATTTTGTGCTTTGCGTCGCCTTTGCCGCCCGAGATCACGGCACCGGCGTGGCCCATGCGGCGACCGGGCGGGGCGGTCGAGCCTGCGACAAATCCGACGACCGGTTTGGTATTTCCCGCTTCGATGAGGAATTCGGCGCCATCTTCTTCCGCGCTACCGCCGATCTCGCCGATCATGATGATGGCCTCGGTTTGGTCGTCGCCGAGGAACAGCGACAGTGCATCGACGAAGTTGGTGCCGTTGACGGGATCGCCGCCGATGCCGATGCAGGTCGACTGGCCCAGGCCGACGGCGGTGGTCTGCGCCACCGCCTCATAAGTCAGCGTGCCCGAGCGCGAGACGATGCCCACTTTGCCAGGCTTATGGATATGGCCCGGCATGATGCCGATCTTGCACTGGCCGGGAGTGATGATGCCCGGGCAATTCGGGCCGATCAGCCGCGTTGCCGAGCCGCACAGCGCACGCTTCACCTTGACCATGTCAAGCACCGGCACGCCTTCGGTGATGCAGACGACCAGCGGCACGCCGGCGTCGATCGCCTCGAGGATGGCATCGCCGGCAAACGGCGGCGGCACATAGACCGCGCTCGCGTCCGCGCCGGTCGCCGCCACCGCCTCTTTCACGGTGTCGAACACCGGCAGGCCGAGATGCGTAGTGCCGCCTTTGCCCGGCGTCACGCCCCCGACCATCTTGGTGCCATAGGCGATGGCCTGCTCGGAATGGAACGTGCCTTGCGCGCCAGTGAAGCCCTGGCAGATGACGCGCGTGTGGTTATCGACGAGGACCGACATGGGACGATCTGATTACCCTGCAAGTTTCACGCCGCGGCCTTGACGGCGGCGACGGCCTTCTTGGCCGCGTCGTCGAGGTCGTCGGCGGGAATGATGGCGAGTCCCGAGTCCCGCAGCAGGGCCTTGCCGCGCTCGACATTGGTACCTTCCAGCCTGACCACCAGCGGCACGGAAATGTGCATCTCGCGCGCCGCGGCAATGATGCCCTCGGCAATGGTGTCGCAGCGCATGATGCCGCCGAAGATGTTGACCAGCACGCCTTTAACGTGCGGGTCCGACAGGATGATCTTGAATGCCTCGGCCACGCGCTCTTTGCTCGCGCCGCCGCCGACATCGAGGAAGTTGGCGGGCTCGCCGCCGTAAAGCTTGATGATGTCCATGGTCGACATGGCAAGGCCCGCACCGTTCACCAGGCAGCCGATCGAGCCGTCGAGCTTCACGTAAGAGAGACCGAGATCGGCGGCCTCAACCTCGGCGGGATCTTCCTCGTGAATATCGCGCAAGTCGGCGATGTCCTTGTGACGGAACAGCGCGTTGTCATCGAAGCCGATCTTGGCGTCGAGGCAGAGCAGATTGCCGTCCTTGGTCACCACCAGCGGATTGATCTCGATCAGGCTCGCGTCCTTCTCCACGAACAGCCGGTAGAGCGATTTGACCAGGGCCGCGCATTGCTTGGCCAGCGGACCTTCGAGCTTGAGTGCCGAGGCGATCACCCGGCCATGAAAATCGCTGATGCCGGAGGCCGGGTCGACGGTGAGGGTGACGATCTTCTCCGGCGTGTTCGCGGCCACCTCTTCGATGTTCACGCCGCCTTCGGTCGAGGCGACGAAGGCGACGCGCCCCGACCCGCGATCGACCAGCAGCGAGAGGTAAAGCTCGCGGGCGATGGTCGCGTCCTTGACGACATAGACCCGGCGCACGACCCGGCCCTTGGGTCCGGTCTGCGGGGTGATGAGCGGCTTGCCGAGCATGCGATCGGCCTCGGCGTGCAGCTCCTGCAAGGTCTTGACCAGCTTGATACCGCCGCCCTTACCGCGGCCGCCGGCGTGGATCTGCGCCTTCACCACGAAGGTCTCGCCGCCGAGAGTTTTGGCGTGCGCCGCGGCCTCCTGCGGCGTCTCGGCGACGTGGCCTTCGGCTACCGGCGCGCCGTAGGCATGCAGCAGGGCCTTGGCCTGATATTCGTGGATGTTCATGGGAGGTGTCGCGACCGGTTACCGGCCGCGCCTTAGGCGTTGTGGGGCAGCAGGCTTAAGCGTTGGCGAGGCTCGGCGCGATCCTTTGGCACAATTCGACCAGGGCCCTTACCGACTCGACGGAATGCATGAAGGCGTCCTTCTCGGCCGAGCTCAGGTCGAGTTCGATGACCCGCTCGACGCCCTTGGCACCGATGATGATGGGAACCCCGGCATAGATGCCCTTCACGCCATACTCGCCGTTCAGATAGGCGGCGCAGGGCAGCACGCGCTTCTGGTTCTTCAGATAGGATTCCGCCATCTCGAGCGCGGCGGCGGCGGGTGCGTAGAAGGCCGAGCCGGTCTTGAGCAGGCCGACGATCTCGGCGCCGCCGTCACGCGTGCGCTGCACGATGTCGTCCAACCGCTTCTGGGTGATCCAGCGCATCTTGACGAGGTCGGCCAGCGGAATGCCGGCCACCGAGGAATAGCGGATCAGCGGCACCATGGTGTCGCCATGCCCGCCCATCACCATGGTATTGATGTCCTCGGGGCTGATGTCGAATTCCTGGGAGAGGAAGAAGCGGAACCGCGCCGCGTCGAGCACGCCGGCCATGCCGACCACCTTGTTGCGCGGCAGGCCGCTGGTCTTCTGCAAGGCCCAGACCATGGCGTCGAGCGGGTTGGTGACGCAGATGACGAAGGCCTCCGGCGCGTATTTGCGCAGGCCGGCGCCCACCTGCTCCATGACCTTCAGATTGATCTCGATCAGGTCGTCGCGGCTCATGCCGGGCTTACGCGGGACGCCGGCGGTGACGATCACCACGTCGGCGTCTTTCAGCTCGGCATATTCGTTGGTGCCCTTGAATTTCGGCACATAGCCCTCGACCGGCGCCGATTGCGACAGGTCGAGCGCCTTGCCCTGGGGTACGCCGTCGACCACGTCGAACAGGACGATTTCGCCAAGCTCCCGGATACCGGCAAGATGGGCTAGCGTGCCGCCGATCTGGCCAGCGCCGACCAGCGCAATACGATTACGCGCCATGAGATCCCCTTCCGCTAAGACTGCCCGTCGGCTGCTCCCGCAGGCCAACACCAACGCGTGGTTGGTTAGATGCAATCGGGCCCGCGCGCAAGGTACTAGCCGGGCATGGACCGGTTTGGGGCCGATCGGCTAAGCTCTCCGGCTGGGCCTTTCTTGGGGGAGGGGAGGGCGACATGGCAGAAGACGAGGCGGTAGGCGAGCCCGAAACCGAACATTGGCCGGCCGTGGTGTGGCTCGCCCGGCTCAGCGTCTATTTCCTGGCGCAAGGCGGTCTCGCCCTTCTGGCCTATGCCTATTACGGCTTCGGCAGCAATCCCGACCACTTCCCGCTTGGCTTCCGCATCGATCCGATCCTAGCCGCGATCAATCTCGTCTGGGGCCTGATCGGCACCTATATCGGCTTCTTCAATCCGCGCTATGCCATTGCCTTCGTGCTCACCTGCGCCGCATTCTATACGGCGCTCGCCGTGCTCGGCACGTTCACCTCGCAGCATCTCGGCATGCTGCTCAACGATCGCGTGAATCTGTTCCACTGGGCGATCGTGCTGCCCGCCTGGGCGATCGGGCTTTATGCGCTGTGGCGCAAGCGGTCTTGAGGCTCAGTGCGGGGCAGGGACCTCCACCACCAGCGGCTTGTCCTTGGGCTTGATGCGCACGACAAACAGCTTCACCGGCTTGTCGCCCTTGTTCATGCCGCGATGCACGATGTTCGGGGGCAGATACTCGGACCCGCCCGCCGTCATCGCTTGCGGCGCTTGGTCAGCGCGCTCGAAGGTGAAATCGCCTTCGATCACATAGGCGAATTCCTGGGCATCGGGATGAATATGCCAGGGCAGCACGGCACCGGGAGGGAAGATGTAGGTCTGGGCAACCACCTCCTTGCTGTCGTCTCCGGCCAGCGGCTCGGCAAAAACCTGCTGCGAGGTGACGGTGCCTTGGCCCTCGGGCTCGCGCGCCAGCACCAGGCCGGCGCCGGTGACGCCGACGAGAAGCACGCCGGCAACGATCCAATTCCGCAGTCGCATGGCTTCACTCTCCATCCAGGCCGAGTCCCATCGCTGGTTTGGGCCTATAGTCCGCCGCAGGCAGCGATTCGCTTCGTTGCTTTTTCAGCATGATCTTATCGGAAACCGGTTCGCACTTTCCGGATCGTGCTCCCAAGGGAGGGCAGCAGCATGAACGTCAATTACGGTATGGAAGGCGCAAAATACGGCATCAGCTTCGGCACCGCGCTGGCCATCGCCATCTCCTACACCAACAACCACTCGATCCTCTGGGCCATCATCCACGGCTTCTTCAGTTGGCTCTACGTGATCTATTTCGCCCTGCTCAAATAGGCGAAAAACGGCCGTTCGGCTGGACCCACGCACGCCCCTTTGTCGGCGCCTCGGTTTGAGGCTAAAGTCTGCCTCGAGGGAAGAGGGTTGCGTCCGCGGGGGTCGGTCATGTTCACAGTCACACGGCTTCGTGCGCGCGCGGCACTGCTCGGCGCGCTGTCCGCCATGGTTGCCCTGGCGGTTTTGAGCGCCGCGCCGCAAGCCGGCCAATATGAGCAGCCGCCCAGCTTCACCGCGAGCCAGGCGCTGCCGCCAAACCTGCTGAAGAGCCCGTATTACACCGTCGACAACCGCGTCGCGGTTGAGAACTACCAATATGTGTTCACGGTGAACACGCAGTGGGGCACGTTCCATATCAAGGGGACGACGCTGTTGCGGGTGCGCGCCAGGGAGATGGCGGCGACGGCGAAGCTCGCGGAGATCGACACCGCCGGCACCGTGGTGAACGCGGCCGGGCGCACCGCGCTGAAGCCGCTCGGCACCGCCAAGGGGCTCATCACCGAGCCAGGCAAGACCATCTCCGACACGTTCAAGGGCGTCGGCAATCTGTTCGGCAGCGTAAACGCCGCGATGGAGGCGACCGACCCTCGCAAGGAAGGCATCATCGCTTCCGTGTCGGGCGGCGCCGAGGCGCGCCGCAAGATCGCCTTCGATCTCGGCGTCGATCCTTATACGAGCTTCAAGCCCCTCGACGACGAGTTGACGCGGCTCGCCACGGCCAATGCCGTCGGCGGAACCAGCGTCAATATCGGCCTCGGCTTCGTTACCGGCGGCGTCGGCATCGCCATCAGCGCCACCAGCACCAGTCAGAAGCTGCGCGAGGCTTTGCGCGACAAGACAGCGGCTCAGCTCGAGCAGACGGGGCGCGAATTCCTCACGGCGATGGGCATCGCCAAGAGCGCGCAGGATGCCTTCTATGCCAACCCCTACCTGACGCCGACTGACAAGGCGGTGATCGTCGTGGCGCTCAAGACGCTCGGCAATGTGGACGGGCGGGAAATCTATGTGGAGACCGCGGCGCAGGCGAATTCCGTCGAGATGGCCTTCTACTATCGCCGCCAGTCGGAGCTGATCGTCAAATACAACGAGAAGGTGACGCCGGTGCGCGGCTTCGTTCGAGCGGGCCGGGCGCCCATGATCGCCACCGGGCGCGGCACGGTCAGCCTGCTGCCAGTCGATTATCTTTATTGGAGCGCGCCGCTGGAGGGCCTTGCCGGCGGCGGCCGCGGCGAGATGTGCATCACCGGGCGGGCGAGCCCGCTAGCGACCTCGCAGCTCGCGGCGCTGGGCTGGACGGTGGTGCCGAAGATCGGCGGCAAGCTTGGCGAGTGAGCTAAGTCTATTTCTCGATGCCGATGCCGGGGCCGTTGGTGTGATAGCCAGGGCCGAACCGCGACTCGTAATGCGGGCCGATATAGCCCCAGCGCGGCCCGGTGAGGCGGTCGCGGATGAGCATGCGGCGCGGACCGGCGGGCGTTCGGAAATCGCCGTAAGTCTCCGCGCCCTTGTTGACATACACATAGACCTTCTGCCGCTTGGCCGCCGCCGCCGGCGATGCCGCCAGCACGGCGCCCGCGGTCAAGGCGAGCGCCACAAGGCCAATTCTAGTGAAAATGCTGGACATGCTCATGTTCATTCTCCCTAAGGGCGCCGTTTCCCGCCGTCCTCTCCTTAGGCTTTGGCTGCTCACCGAGGACGCGACGTTGCGCGAAGCGTTCCTTCGCTTTCCGCTCGCGCCATGAAGCGCGGAGTCTGTTAACAAACAGCCAAAGGTAGAACGCGGTAATGGCGGTAAGGGCAGCGCCTGCACCAACGATCAACATCAAAGTGCCCTCTCTCGACTTGTCACTCTAGCTATTTAGTTCGATCGGCGCAGTCGCGTTTCGGGCTTAGTGCCGCACCGGCCGATGCCGTCATAAAGAGCAACTTTTGGGGCAACCCCCGGTTCCCGGTGCCAGTCTGCCCCGGTTGGCGAGGCATTGGAACCGCTGCGCTGGATTGTAAGGTCAGGCCGAGATGCGGGGATAAGACGCGCCGCCTCGCCTTGAGAGGCGCGCAACGCGCCGTCGCGAAGGGCGACGCTTCGCGTCTTCGCGTCCCGTCTCAGAACCCGAACAGGGCGCGGGTGAAGTCGGTGTCGCGGCCCGGCCTGAAGCGCCGCTTGTTGTTGGACGGCGGTGCGGCCCAGGGCTGATTGTCGGCGATCTCCTCGTCTTGCGCCCAACTGTCCGGCACGTAGCCCTTGCCGGTCAGCGCCGCGGTCATCCTGCCGTCATGGCCGTAGATGTCGTTGAAGGTCGAGATCGAGCCGTCGTCGTTCACCCGCAGGGTGAAATAGGTGATGTAGACGGGGATGTGCTGATCGAGCGCGACGTGGTTGTCGCCGCCGGCATCGAAGGTCGACTCGACGCGCGCCGCGCTCCAGCCCTTGTCATGAGCGAGCAGGATCTCGGCGAGCTTCTCCGGATATTGCACCCGCATGCAGCCATGGCTCTCGGCGCGCACGGGATTGTTGAACAGGAATTTCTGCGTCGTGTCGTGCATGTAGACGTCATGCGCGTTGGGGAACACGAATTTCACCCGGCCGAGCACGTTGCTCGGTCCCGGCGGCTGCACCAGATCGAAATTGCGGATGTCGTTGCGGCTCCAATCGATCGAGTCGGGATCGACGTCGCGGTTGCCATATTTGATGCGCAGGCCGTGACGCTGCAGCACCGAGGTGTCGACGCCGCCGCCGAAGAAGCCGCCGCCTTGGCCCATATACGGCGCGATTTCTTCGTTCTTGATGGAATTGGGGACGTTCCAATAGGGATTGAACACGATCTCCTCCATCTCGTCGGAGAAGATCGGCGTCTGCTTGTCCGGCTTGCCGACCACCACGCGCGTGGTGTGGATCGGCGTGCCTTCCTCGACGACGCGCAGGGTGAACTCGGGAATGTTGACCGTCACATAGAACGCGCCGAGATCATGTGGTAGCCAGCGCCAGCGCTCCATATTGACCAGGATCTGTTTGATGCGGGCGGGGCTGGCCACCGGCTCTTGCGCCGGGCCGCCATTGAGCAGACGCCGCGTGCCCGAGCCGACCATGCCGTCGGCCGATGAACCGGTTGACCGCTGGAACTGTTTCACCGCTTCGAGCACGGCCTCGTCGAACCGGTTCGGATTCGAGCCGGCGGGCACGTCGAGCCGCTGCCTGAGCAGCGCGACCTGTTCGTTCTCGACGCCGAATTTCAGCAACGGTCCGGGCGGGATGGTCACCACGCCGGGTTTCGGCTCCTCGGCCTTGCCGCCGCGGAGCTCGAGCAGCTTCTGCCGCAGCGCCTCGAATTGCGGCTGATCCGGCTGGAAGCTTCTAAGATAGGCGCCGGGGTCGGAGCGGATGGCGATCGACTCCAGCACTTCCGACGGCTTGGGCAGCGCGAGGCTCGGATCGAGATTCTTGCTGACACGCAAGGGATCGATGCGGCCACCGCGCGCGTCGTTGGCATAATCCAGCACGGCATAGCTCACCTTGACCTCGGCATCGGCGAGCCAGGTCTTGGCGTTGGGATCGGAGGGGTTGAACCCGCCGGGATCGGGGAGCTTGTAGTCGGCGGCGGTCAGGCCGTAGTCGTCGGCCTTGCCGATCTCGGCGATGACGGATTTGGCGCGGGCGGTGAGACCGTTGTCGTCGACCCACAGCAGCGGCTGGTCGGGAACCAGATAATATTCGATCAGCGCGTTCTTCTGCGCCTTGCGCATGCTGGTATCGCCGGCCTTGTCGGCGAGCAGGCCTTGCACGCCGATGCGCACGGCCTCTTTCTGGTCGATGAGAGCGGTGGGCCCGTCAGGCTCGGCCGCGTATGCCGGCAGGCAGGCCGAAGCCGCGAGCAGCAGCCCGAGTGCGATTGATCTCATCATCAGCTCCCTCGCGCCAGGCGAAATGCCGCGCCCGGCAAAGAATCCCCGTCCCTTCCCCTAACGTGCCCGATTACGTCTGGTTCGGCTAGCATGAAAAGCAGCTCAAATTTGGGCTGATTGCGGCGCGGCCCCAGGAAAAATCCGAGAATCTCCGGTTGCGTAGATGCCGGAATCTCTCCCCTCTCCCCAGGGGGAGAGGAGTTGGACTCCAAGACATGCGGGCTCCTTGCCGCGACGCGGGAAGCGTCCGGGGTTTGAGGGGGATGGCGCGCCGAGAAGCGCAAAATCCTTATGGTTCGTGCCTTGCGGCACGCAGGCGCCTCGCGGCGCGCCACATGCGCTCATTTTCGTGCGCTACCGCGCTTCGCGCTACTTGAGCGCTTGCTCGGATGCGCCTGGGCGCATGCCATTTGCGGCGTTCTCATTGCGGCAGCGGGCCTCGCTTTAGTCCGGCCTGTCACGCATTTATCGCCGGCCGAGCCTTCAGCCAGCTCCTGGCGGGGACTCGTAGTGGTCCCGGGAGGAGCTCCGCTGCCGCCCGAGTGCCTTGTTGCGACAAGGCCCGCGGGCG
Organism: uncultured Alphaproteobacteria bacterium; assembly: GCA_963798815.1. Classification (GTDB taxonomy): domain Bacteria; phylum Pseudomonadota; class Alphaproteobacteria; order Rhizobiales; family Methyloligellaceae; genus Methyloceanibacter. The sequence goes on along the minus strand of CAWCUW010000001.1, from coordinate 252,248 downwards.
CCGCACCCCGTCCCGCGATCAAGACGCCTCTAGAGCGCGCCCCTTAGAAGGACGAGGTGGGTCAATTGTAAGCGAGGTTTGGGGGGCGGGGATTGTGCGGGCACAACGCAATCCGGTCAGTCATGGCCGGCCGAAGTGCCGGCCATCCACGAATTTCGCCCCTGCCGTAGACTTAAATCGTGGATGGCCGGGACAAGCCCGGCCATGACGAGCTCGGTTTTTCTGTGAGTGAGCAGCAATGGGCGTCATCCCGGCGCAAGCCGGGATCCAGGACAGCAGGCACGGCGCGAGCGGCTTTGGATACCGGCTTTCGCCGGTATGACGGAGTAGCGGGACCGCCCGCTTCACGCACGCAGCTGTGATGTCGCGGTGAATGCGGGCCCGCTAGAATGCGGCATGCGCGAGAAGCGAAGATGAAACCCGCCCATAAGTCCGGCGCCGCCATCGCCATCGCCGTGGCCGCGCTGATCGTCGTGGTCGGCACGCCGCTGGGCGTCGCTTCCGCCGGCGCCAGGGGCAAGTGCATCGGCGCCAATGCCTGCAAGGGCAAGAGCGATTGCGGCGGCAAGAACGGCTGTCCCGGCCAGAACGCCTGCAAGGGCAAGGGCTATCTCGAGCTGACCAAAGCCGAATGCAGCAAAATCCCCGGCACCAGATTCAAGCCGTAGGGTAGTAAACGGCGCTTAGTCGACCGCATTCTGATCGCGGCACCTCAGGCGCGCGCGCGTTATCCAGAGAGAGACGGTTTGCAACTTCACAGCCGCAAAGCGGCGCACTGCAAACCCTTCGCAAACATTCCCCGCTGACGCCAGCCTAGGTGTCTGGCTTGAGGCGATTCGCTAGCGCAAGGAGATCAGCATCGTCGTTCTGTGGGGGAGGAGCAGGCTCTTTATCCTGCAATGCGGCACGTGTAGCTCGATCAAACTGCTCGAGCTGAGCGATGATTCCGGTGGCAAGTTCAACGTAATGATGGCGAACCAAAACAATTCGGCTACGCAGCTCTTTGTTGACAGCATTCAAAGAGAGTAAGTCCTGCTGTTGGACTTTCGCTCGGTTACGGAAATCGTCGCGATCAGCGATAAGGCGTTGAATTGCGTTCGCCCCGGCAATAGCCACGCGCTCAACACTGTCATCGGTTTCGCTCTTGTGGGCTTCACCCGTCATGGTCAGGACTTTTGAGAGACCTTCGATCATGCGTCAGGCTCCCTTTTCGAACCGAAGTCCGATGCTTTAGCGGGGCGCCGACAAACCTGGCCCTCGAGTTCAGCCGCGAGCATCAGCCAGACTATAGCGAGATCAGCAAATTTCCGATTGGCGGCAGGCGCGCCACATTCGGCGGCACGGCTTGCACAGACGAGGGCGCGCTGTCGATACAGACTCGGCTCGCCTGCCATGCACTGCCTCCATTAGCCAAGGGAGGTTGGAGGGGGATCGAACCTTCATCAGGGCGGCGATGCTGGTCAGTGCCTCGCCTTTCGGCCACCCGTCCTTGGCAATACGCAATTGTAGGCGGGAAAATTACACGTTGAAGCAAAATTGCGAGCTAGCGTTAACCGCCAGGGCGCGCATGCTGGTCAGGAGCCCGGGCCCGACGAACCTCGGCCACGGCTCCTTCCGCTTTCGGCCGGATCGACGAGAGCGGTGTTCGAGCAAGCTCATTTACGGTTAATCAATAGTTTCCAATGTAACCTTCTGGGACAGTTCGCCCCAGAGGCATCCCATGAAGTTCGTCATCGCTACCCTGTCGCTTCTCGTTCTTGTCTTCACCATGGGCGGTTCCATCGTTGTGGTGGCTGGGGTGTTGACCCCCAAGGTCCTCACCGCCTCAGCAAATTGAGCCGCTGCGCGTCCGTAGGGCGACGATGCTGGACCATGGTGGAGACGTCGCCGCCCGGAAGACCGTCAACCGGTGAAAACTGAGAGTGACCTGAGCCTAAGGTGAGGACGCGCTGCGATGCGGTATACCGTGTCTGAGGCAACAAAAGAGCACATCGACATTTGCGTTGCCACCCGCCGCATCGATTTGCTGGCCATGTTCATTCAGCGCGCCGAGCAGCTTTCGCCGGAAGTTAGAGGCTACCTCGCTGACGCCATCAAGTTGCTGCTTTCGGGCGAGCTGCAATTTCCGCAAAAGAGGCCGAACTTTGCCGACTGGTTCGTGCTTGCTGCGCAGGTTCGGGCGTTGGCTGAGCCATCAGCCCTAGTCGATTAATCGCGATCTTCGAACAGCCGACCCGAGCCAGGCCCACCCGACAGCCCGCGATCCCGTAGTTGCTCTTGCAAATTATTCGCATCTAAGATACATACAGGATGCGGCGGTCCGTTAGGGGCCGCTTTTTGCGAGCCTTCGGGTTCCTCTCCCGAATCGAAGGATCATCATGCTGAGCCCGCACAAGGCGGCCAACGAGACAGGTGCGGCGGCGCTCGAGGCGGCGCCCGCCGAGCAGCAGCATGAGCACGACCGCGGCTGGCGGCGCGCGGGCGGCACGCCGTCGCTTGCGGAGGTGTTCGGCTCGATCCGGACGCGTCCCACCGGCCCGCTGTGGCGGAAGCTGCTGACCTTTCTCGGCCCCGGATATCTGGTCGCGGTCGGCTACATGGACCCCGGCAACTGGGCGACCTCGCTCGCCGGCGGCTCCAAGTTCGGCTACGCGCTGCTCTCCATCGCGCTGCTGTCGAACCTGATGGCGATCCTGCTGCAGGCGCTCTGCATCAGGCTCGGCATCGCCTCCAAGCGCGATCTGGCGCGCGCCTGCCGCGACGCCTTCCCGCGCTACATCGCGCTTCCACTCTGGGCGCTGGCCGAGTTCGCCATCTGCGCCACCGATCTCGCCGAGGTGATCGGCACGGCGATCGGGCTCAATCTCTTGTTCGGCATTCCGCTCGAGATCGGCGTGCTGCTCACCGCGCTCGACGTGTTTTTGATTTTGTGGATGCAGCAGCTCGGCTTCCGCTATGTCGAGGCATTCGTGGTGACGCTGTTCCTGGTCATCACCGTCTGCTTCGGCATCCAGATCGCCATGGCCGATCCCGATTGGGGCGAGGTGATCCGCGGCTTCGCGCCGACGGTCGAGATCGTCAAGAACCCGGACATGCTCTATCTCGCGCTCGGCATCATCGGCGCGACGGTGATGCCGCATAATCTTTATCTGCACTCGGGCATCGTGCAGACCCGTGCGTTCGGCGACAGCGTGCCGGAGAAGCGCGAGGCGATCACGCTCGCCACCATCGATTCCACCATCGCGTTGATGTTCGCGCTGTTGATCAACGCCTCGATCCTGATCCTTGCCGCGTCGACCTTCCACCGGACCGGGCAGACCGACGTGGCCGAGCTCGGCGAGGTCTACAAGTTCCTGGCGCCGCTGCTCGGCTCGGCGATGGCGCCGACGCTGTTCGCCGTCGCGCTGCTCGCCTGCGGGCTCAACTCGACGGTGACGGCGACGCTGTCGGGGCAAATCGTGATGGAGGGCTTCCTCGATATTCGCCTGCCGCCTTGGGCGCGGCGGCTGGTGACGCGGGCCATCGCCATCGTGCCGGCGGCCGTGGTCACCATCTGGTACGGCGCGCGCGGGACGGCGGAACTGCTGATCCTGTCGCAGGTGGTGCTGAGCCTGCAATTGCCGTTCGCCATCGTGCCGCTGGTGATGTTCACGGCGGACAAGCGCAAGATGGGCGCGCTGGTCGCGCCGCGCTGGGTGACCGCGCTGGCGGTGCTGATCGCCGTGACGTTGATCACGCTGAATATCAAGCTGCTCTACGATTTCTTCTCGGCACTGTAGCCGCCTGCCGCCGCCATCATGCCGCCGGATTTGCGAGCGACGAGCATGGCATGCGCTGTTCCCCCGGCATCGCCGCGCGCCTGGCAAAGATCGCTGCCGTGACGGCCTGCGTCGGCCTCTATGCGGCCGTCGATGCCGCCGCCAAGCAGGACCCGGCGGCGCCCTATCTCGGCATGAGCGTGGCCGACATCATCGCCTGCGCCGGCGAGCCGCATTCGCGGTTCGAGAGCGGGCCCGGCAAGGAAACCCTGACCTTTCGCTATTCCGGCGCAGGGCCCGTGCCGGCCGAAAAGTCCAAAGCCGACGACAAGAAGTCCGACGACAAGAACAAGAACAAGCTCGCCTCGATCTTCGGCAAGAACCAAAAGAAGCAGGACAAGGACTGGACCTGCTCGGCAAGCCTGGTGTTCGAGGACGGCAAGCTGGTCAGGGTGAACTTCGCGCACAAGGACGTGCACAGCCCGTATGATTGGCAGAAGGTGAGAGATCCGGACAAGGCGGAACAGATGCGCCAAGCGGGAGTGCCGACCTGCGAGTTCTCGCTGCCCAAATGCGTGCGCCAATAGCGCTATGCGATTTTTTTCTGCGCTACCGCTTCGCTACTTGAGCGAGTTTTTGATGCGCTACCGCTTCGCTACTTGAGCGCGGGGGCGTGGCACACCGCCTCGATATTGTTGCCATCGGGATCGAGCACGAAGGCGCCGTAATAATTGGCGTGGTAATGCGGCCGCAGGCCCGGCGCGCCGTTGTCCTTGCCGCCGGCGGCGAGGCCGGCGCGATAGAAGGCATCGACTGCCTCGCGCGATGACGCGGCGAAGGCGACATGGGCATGGCCGCCGAGCCGTTCGCCTTCGCCGATCCAGAAGAACGGTTTTTGGTTGGCGCCGAAGCCGACCGCCGCACCATGGCCGGACTCTTCGGCGGAGACCTGCATGACGATGGCGATCCCGAGCGGGGCAAGCGCCTGCAGATAGAACTCGGAGGCGCGGGCGAGGTCGCGCACCGGCATGCCGATATGGTCGATCATGAGCTTTTCCCGTTCCTCGTGCGGCCTGCTAGCGGGCATTCTGCCAGGGTTAGCCAATAGTTAACGGTATTGAGGCGCGGCCTGCTACAGCCTATAGTTGTGATGCTGAGCAGCGATGCAATGGGGGCAGTATAGGGGGGTAACATGACCATCGAGATGGGCGATTCAGGATTCACGGGCTTCGGCTACCACGGCAATTTGGGTCAAGACAACCAACCGCATTCGAGCGCGGAGCAACAAGCCGGAAACGGCGCGGCGCAGAGCCAAACCACCACACAGGCAGACGGTCAGGCCGAAGTCGCCGAAGAGGTCGCGTCCAAACCGACGCATGATCAGATACCCGGCCTGGAAACATCGGCTTCGGACTGCTTGAACCGTGCCGCGCAAATCGCGCGCAGCTTGAATCACGCAAGCTTGAGCTCTGACCACTTGATGCTTGCATTGACCTTGGACCAAAGCGCACGCCGGTTACTCGAGCGGGTCGGCGATATCGTTCAACTCCGCGAAGCGGCGATGCAGAGGCTTGGGAAGAAACATACCAAGTCCTCGCGAGACATCGGCTATCAGCCGCTGCCGCCGACGTCCGATCTTGACGATCTGGCGAAAGCGGCGCGGCAGGCCGCCGCGGAGCGGGAGCAGTCCATTGCGATAAGCGATTTGATCAATGCCTTTCCGAAAGTCGATGGCCGCCTCACCTATGCGGCTGGGGAAAGCGCCCGAACGGTGGCCGTGATCGACACGATCGAGAAAGGTCTCGTTCCTCGCGTCGACGATGCCGTGTCACGCATCGAAGGAGCCATCGTCGATGCGATGCAACGCCAGCATCAGTCCGTTCAAACCCTGCTGGCGGACCTCAATTCCAGCCAGACGCAGGAGTGGCAGCGGCAGCAAAGAGAGTTCATGGACGAGATTCGCAGGCAAGTGCGCGAGGCCGCCGACTTTCAGTTCGCGGCAGCGCTGAAGGACTTGAACGATAAATTCGAGGCGAAGCTTGCCGAACGCGCGACGCCGGTGCACGCCGCGCCAAGCGAATACGCTCCAGAGGTCAAGTCACAGCAACAGCAGCAGCCACCGGAGCCGGTTGGCGAGCCTGCCAAGTCGAATTGGAGCTGGCTCGGAATTCTCTAGAACGCCAAACGGTTGTGGGCGACGCGGAGTAAAGCCTACTCCGCGCGCTCGACCAGCTTGCGCTTGAGCGAGGCGATGGCGGCGGCCGGGTTCAGCCCCTTGGGGCAGGCCTTGGTGCAGTTGAGGATGGTGTGGCAGCGATAGAGCCGGAACGGATCCTCCAGCTCGTCCAGCCGCTCGCCGGTCCGCTCGTCGCGGCTGTCCTCGATCCAGCGATCCGCTTGCAACAGCACGGCCGGCCCGAGATAGCGGTCGCCGTTCCACCAATAAGACGGGCAGGCGGTCGAGCAGCAGGCGCACAGGATGCACTCGTAGAGGCCGTCGAGCTTGGCGCGGTCCTCATGCGATTGCCGCCATTCCTTCTGCGGCGTCGGGCTATCGGTCTTGAGCCAGGGCTCGATCGAGCGGTGCTGGGCGTAGAAATTCGTCATGTCGGGCACGAGATCCTTGATCACCGGCAGGTGCGGCAACGGATAGATCGCAATCGTCCCCTTGGCGTCGTCGGCATGCATGGTGCAGGCCAGCGTGTTGGTGCCGGCGATGTTCATCGAGCAGGAGCCGCACACGCCTTCGCGGCACGAACGGCGGAAGGTCAGCGTGGGATCGACGTTGTTCTTGATCCAGAGCAGCGCGTCGAGAACCATCGGCCCGCAATCGTTCATGTCCACCCAATAGGTGTCGACGCGCGGGTTCTCGCCCAGCTCCGGATCGAAGCGATAGATGCGGTATTCGCGCCAGCGGTCCTTTGCGGCGTCGGCGGCCGGCGGATTCCACGCCTTGCCCTTTTTGACCTTGGAGTTGTTGGGAAGCGTGAATTGGACCATCGGAGAACCTTCTCTTGCGCCAATTGGTAGCGGCAGGCGTGGCAGCGGGCAAGCCCGCTTCGCGTCAACGGTCCAATACGTCGCGGATTTTGCGGGCGAGATCCTGCTGCGTATAGGGCTTGTTCAGCAGCTCGACATCGGGATCGAGGCGTCCCTGGTGCACGATGGCGTTGCGCGTATAGCCGGTGGTGTAAAGCACCGGCAGGTCCGGATATTTCTCGCGCGCCTTGGTGGCGAGCACCCGGCCGTTGCCAGCTCCCGGCAGCACCACGTCGGTGAAGAGGAGATCGACGCGCGGCTTCTGGTTCAACACGCCCAAAGCCTGGTCCACGTCGCCGGCTTCGAACACGCGGTAACCGAGGTCCTCCAACACCTCTTTGGCGTATTCCCGGACGCCTTCATTGTCCTCGACGACGAGAATGGTCTCGCCCGCGCGGGCGCGCGGCACCGGAGTCACCTTCGCGGGCTTGCCCGCTGGCGTGGCGCTAACCTCATCGATATTGGTGAGGCGCGGCAGGTAGATCTTGACCGTCGTGCCATGCCCCTCCTCGCTATAGATGCGCATATGGCCGCCCGACTGCTTGACGAAGCCGTGCACCATGGCGAGGCCGAGCCCCGATCCTTCGCCGGGGGGCTTGGTGGTGAAGAAGGGTTCGACCACGCGATCGAGTAAGTCCTTGGGAATTCCCGTGCCGGTATCGGTCACGCAGAGCACGACATATTGGCCGGCATCCACGTCGCCGAACCGTCGTACATACGCCTCATCCAGATAGGTGTTGGCCGTCTCGACGGTGAGGCAGCCGCCATTGGGCATCGCATCCTTGGCGTTCAGCGCAAGATTGAGCAGCGCGCTCTCCAATTGGTTCGGATCGGCGAAGGCCGGCCAAAGTCCCGCGCCCAGCACGGTCTCGATGCTGATGTCGACGCCCAACGAGCGCTTGAGCAGGTCGAGCATGCCTGAAACCAGCCGGTTGGCGTCGATGCGGGTGGGCTCCAACGCCTGCCGGCGAGAGAACGCGAGCAGCCTCTGTGTCAGCTTGGCTGCGCTGTTTGCGCCCTGCACGGCGAACTCGAGCGGCTTGGTCATCTTCGCGATCAGCGTGGTCACATCGCCGGGATTCGCCGCCGCAGCGAGCTGTCGACGCATGGTGTCGAGATTGCCCATGATGACGGTCAGGAGATTATTGAAGTCGTGGGCCACGCCGCCGGTGAGCTGGCCCACCGCTTCCATCTTCTGCGCCTGACGCAGAGTCGATTCCGCCTCCTGACGAGCCTTCAATTCCGTATCGAGCTCGGCCGTGAGTGCAAGCAGCCCTTTCAGGGCATTGCGCGTGGCGATCGCCAGGATGCTGGCGAGGATGGTGGCGACCAACAGGGCCACGCCAACCAAGCCTGCAAGCAAATAACGCAGCTCAGCGGCCCTGGCCTGCCGGTCCTTGAGAAGAACCTGCTCGGTGTCCAAGATCGATTCGATATTGGTTCTGATCTCGTCCAACAGCTGGCGATCCTTGGGAGAATTGATGACGGCGAGCGCGGCATCGCGCTGCCCCTGTTTTGCCAGGGTGACGCATGTGCTCAATTGCTCGTTTTTAGCCTGAACCAAGCGGGCGAGTTCCTGAACGCGATCCTGCTGGATGCCGTTATCGGCGGTCAGCGTGCGCAGGTCGCCGAGTTGTTGCGCGGTGTCAGCCAGCGCGGGCTCGAACGTGTCAAGTTCCGCGCTGTCCGAGCTGAGCAGAAAGCTGCGGACCGAACTTTCGGCATCCCGGGAAGCGATCAGCAACGCTTGAGCGGTTTGCCGTACATCCAGCGTGTGCAGCACCAACATGTCCGCGTTTCTCGAGCGGACCAGACCAATCAACACCGCCAGCGCCGCGGCCGCCACCAGACCGAAACCGACGAGGACGATGATCCTCGAAGACCTGATCAGGCGATGGGCCCTGACGATACGTTCCACGGTTACCTCCCGAGGGGATTTGCGCCCCTAGCGGCTTGTCTAACCCACTGCTAGGCTTCTAACCAGCGAACGCTTGCTAGGGAGGTCTCGCTTGCCGCGCATCCTCGTCTTGGACGATGAGCCCTTGGTTTCGATGCTGGTCGAGGACTGGCTACGCGAACTCGGTTGCGAGGTCGTCGGGCCGGCGCGGTCGGTGCAGGAAGGGCTCGATTTTGCCGGTAATGCAGCCCTCGACGGGGCTATCCTCGACGTCAATCTGGGCGGAGAATATTCCTATTCGGTGGCCAGCGCCCTGAAAATAAAGGGAATTCCTTTTGCGTTCGCCACCGGTGACGGCACTATCGACGCAGCGGCGGGCTTCGCCGACCCGATCTTGCTGTCCAAGCCGTTCAACTTCGACGGCGTGAAGGCGGTGCTCGGCAAGCTGCTCGAGCGCGACACCGCTCCTTAATTCGTTTCGCTCGCCCTTGTGTCGAACAGGCTGATGAGTGCGCGGCGCAGACCAAAGGCCAGCACGGCTGCCGCCACGATCGCCAGGCAAAATACCGTCAGCGCCCCGAGGAGATAGGGCAGGTCGGCGTCGCCCAGCAGGTGCCAAAGGCCAACCACGACCAGGATTGCGTAAAGCAGCGCAGGCACGGCGCCGACGATGAGAGCGGTGTTGAGCCGGCGGCACAGCAGCCCGGCCAAAGCCGATGCCAACAGGAACCAGATGCCGATCAATACACCCGCTCTTTCGGCTGGATATAGGCGATCTCGTTGGAGAGGGTGAAGCTGTGCACGGGGCGGAAGTCGAGGGTCACCTCGTGGCTGGCGTCGTCGGCCCATGACAGCGTGTGCTTCATCCAATTGACGTCGTCGCGCTTGGGGAAGTCCTCGCGCGCATGCGCGCCGCGGCTCTCCTCGCGGGCAAGCGCGCCTTGCACGGTGACGGCGGCCTGCGCGATCAGATTGTCGAATTCGAGCGTCTCGATCAGGTCGGTGTTCCAGATCAGCGAGCGGTCGGTGACGCCGATATGCTGGATGTCGTCCCACACGCCGCGGATCGCCTTCACGCCTTCCTGTAGGACCTCCTTGGTGCGGAACACCGAGCAGTCGCGCTGCATGGTCTTCTGCATGCGCAGGCGAAGCTCCGCGGTCGGCATCGAGCCGTCGGCATAGCGGAAGCGGTCGAGCCGCGCGATCGCATCCTCGCCCGCGCCCTTCGGCAGCTCGGGGATGGCGCCGCCTTGCTGGATGAGTTCGGCGCAGCGATGCGCGGCGGCGCGGCCGAACACCACCAGGTCGATCAGCGAATTGGAGCCGAGCCGGTTGGCGCCATGCACCGAGACGCAAGCCGCCTCGCCGAGCGCCATCAGCCCCGGCACAATGGCGTCGGGATCGCCGTCCTTGGGCGAGATCACCTCGCCATGCATGTTGGTGGGGATGCCGCCCATATTGTAGTGGCAGGTGGGGATCACCGGGATCGGCTCGACCTTGACGTCGACGCCGCCGAAGATGCGGGCGGACTCGGAGATGCCGGGCAGCCGCTCATGCAAGATGTCGTGCGGCAGATGATCGAGATGGAGATGGATGTATTCCTTGTCGGGGCCGACGCCGCGGCCCTCCCTGATCTCGATGGTGATGGCGCGCGACACCACATCGCGCGAGGCCAGGTCCTTGGCCGAGGGCGCGTAGCGCTCCATGAATTTCTCGCCTTTGGAGTTGCGCAGGAAGCCGCCTTCGCCGCGCGCGCCTTCGGTGATCAGCACGCCGGCGCCATAGACGCCGGTCGGGTGGAACTGCACGAATTCCATGTCCTGGAGCGGCAGCCCGGCGCGCAGCACCATGGCATTGCCGTCGCCGGTGCAGATATGCGCGCTGGTGCAGGAGAAATAGGCGCGGCCGTAGCCGCCGGTGGCGAGGATGGTCTGATGCGCGCGGAAGCGGTGCAGCGTGCCGTCCTGCATGGAGAGCGCGACCACGCCGCGGCAGCGTCCCTCGTCGTCCATGATCAGGTCGATGGCGAAATATTCGATGAAGAACTCGGCCGAGTGACGCAGCGCCTGGCCGTACATGGTGTGCAGCATGGCGTGGCCGGTGCGGTCGGCGGCGGCGCAGGTGCGCTTGGCTTGGCCCTTGCCGAAATCGGTGGTCATGCCGCCGAAGGCGCGTTGCAGGATCTTGCCGTCCTCGGTGCGCGAGAACGGCACGCCCCAATGCTCGAGCTCGTACACGGCTTCCGGCGCGTTGCGGCAGAGATATTCGATGGCGTCCTGGTCGCCCAGCCAATCCGACCCCTTCACCGTGTCGTACATGTGCCAGCGCCAATCGTCGGGGCCCATATTGCCGAGCGCGGCGGCGATGCCGCCTTGGGCGGCGACGGTATGCGAGCGGGTGGGGAACACCTTGCTGATGCAGGCGGTGCGCAAGCCCGCTTCGCTACAGCCGACCACGGCGCGTAAGCCCGAGCCGCCGGCGCCGACCACCACCACGTCGTAAGCGTGGTCGACGATCGGATAGGCGCGGCCGTTGATCTGGACCGCGTTGTGCGGCGGGGTGTCCTTGGGGGTCGCGTCTTGAGGCATGAAACTACGATCCGAGACTGATCTTGATGATGGCGAGGACGGAAGCCAGCCCGATGCCGACGGCGAAGAAGGTGGCGAGCACGATGGCAACGACCTTGGCGCCGCCATGCACATAATCCTCGATGATCTCCTTGAGGCCGATGCGCATATGGATGGCGGCGGAGAGGATCAGCGCGGCAAACGCCAGCGCGACGAGCGGCCGGGCGAGGAAGGCGTGCACGTCCGCGTAGCTTGCGCCGATATGGGTGACGACCGCCAAGATCAGGAAAATGACCAGCGGCACGTTGGCCACCGCCGTCAGGCGCTGGCGCCAGAAGGTCTCGGTGCCGTGATGGGCGGTGCCGAGCCCGCGCACGCGCTTGAGCGGTGTCGCCATTATCGTTAGGCCCCCCTCAGCCAATAGCCGGCGACCCAGACCAGCATGGTGAGAACGGTCGAGCCGATGATGGTCGCCCAAGCAAAGATCTCGATGCTGACCTTGTCGAGGCCGCGGCCGGTGTCCCAGATCAGATGGCGGATGCCGCCCAGCATGTGGTGGATCAGCGACCAGCTGAACAGGAACAGCAGCAGGCGCCCGGGGATGCTGGCGAAGAAGTTCGAGACCTGGGCGTAGGCCTCCGGGCCCGAGGCGATGGCGACCAGCCACCAGACCAGCAGGAGGAAGCCGACGGCGTTCGCCGCACCCGAGACGCGGTGAGCGATCGACATCATCATGGTGAGCATCGGCCGGTAAATCGACAGGTGCGGGGAGAGCGGCCGCTCAGCCCCCAATTTGGCGTTGCCCATGGGTTTTCGGTGCTGTTGTTGCCCAGACGAGCCCTGTCATAACGCAAGAGGCGCCCCGGGGGCAATCGAGGCGAACTCCCTCCCCCTAACAGGGGGAGGAACCTAAGGGGAGGTGATGACGCCGCAGGCGATGCGGTCGCCGGCATTGCCGGCGGGGTCGGTCGTGTAGTCGTCGGCGCCGGCATGAATGACGATCGCCGAGCCGTCGGCGTCCAGCAGCGCTGCCTCCTGGCTCAAGGTCACGGCCGGATCGAGGAACTCGACCTCAAGCTTGCCATCGCCCGGGACGTGGAGGTTGGGCAGATCGCCGGCATGCGGACCCTCCTGGTTCATGATGCCGTGCTTGGTCTGGTCGGGATTGAAATGCGGACCGGCGGACTTGAAATCGGGCGGCTCGCATTTGCCGACCGCATGGATGTGCAAGGCGTGCACGCCGGGCGGGACCCCGGTCAGGGTCAGGCTCAACAGCGCCCCGCTCGGGGTCGAGGTGAGCGTGGCACTCCCTACCTCCTTGCCGCTCGCATCCTTCAACACGGCGGAGGCGGTGCCTGCCGCAAGCGCGGACGAGGCGAGGCTGAGAGCGGCTCCTAGAACTGCCCAAGCCAATTTCTGTCGCATCGCCTTCCTCCTGAGCTGTCATCGTCCGCGAAGGCGGACGATCCAGTAACCACCGGCATCACGTTTTGGTTCAAGATCCGAGGATACTGGATGCCCGCTTTCGCGGGCATGACAATCGTTGAGCGGTCGAGACGAAGTCTCTAGCGCGGCAGGGCGACCCAGTAATCCATGTCGAGCACGACACCGTCCTCGAGGCTGCCGTCGGCTTTCACCCCCGGGAAGTCGGCGCAGGCGCGGTCCTTGACGGCGAAGGTGCGCAAGCGCAGCGCGCCCAGGTCGGAGCGGCCCGGCAGCTCGGCTTTGTCCAGCACCTCGCTCCAGGCATAGATGGTGTCGCCGGCGAAGGACGGCGCCACGTGGCGCGCGCCGTTCAGCCCGAGAATGTGGAAGGCGTTGGCCAGCCCGTTGAAGCTCAAGGACCGCGCGATCGAGATGATGTGACCGCCATAGACGAGGCGGCGGCCGAAGCGCCCTTTGCCCTCGACATGCTGATTGAAATGCACCCGCGCCGTGTTCTGGAACAGGCGGGTGGCGAGCTGGTGTTCGGCCTCCTCGATGGTCTGGCCGTCGACATGGTCGATCTTCTCGCCGACCTGATAATCGCCCCAGCGCTTGGGCGAACCGGCGAGCGCATAGTCGTAGCCGCCGAGATCGAGGGCGGGGAGCGCCGCGCCGAGCGTCGAGGGCTCGACGCTTGCCGCAAGCTCCGGCACGACGGGCGAGGGCGGCGGCGCATCGAGGTCGCGCTTGTTGACCATCACCCAGCGCGCATAAGACAGCACCGGGTGCCCGCGCTGGTTCTTGCCGGTCGAGCGCACATAGACCGTGCCGTTCTTCTTGTTGGAGTTCTCCTTGACGCCGATCACCGTGGAGGTCGAGGCCAGCGTGTCGCCGGGAAACACCGGGGCGAGAAAGCGGAACTCGGCATAGCCGAGATTGGCGATGGCGTTGCGCGAGATGTCGGGCACGGTCTTGCCGATGACGATATGGAACACGAGCAGATCGTCGATCGGCGAGCGCGGATAGCCGATCTCGTGGGCGAAGGCGTCGGAGGACTGTACGGCAAAGCGCGAGCCGTAGAGCGCGGTGAACAGGCTGGTATCGCCGACCGTGAGCGTGCGCGGGGTCGCGTGCACGATCTCCTGGCCGAGCTTGAAATCCTCGAAATAGTTGCCGGTGACGGTCTTGTCGTGAATTTTTGCGTCGGTGTCGTTCATGGGTCCGTTCGGAATTTGCAATGGCCGGGGCGGACCATAGTTGGCGGCCCCGTGTCTGTCACCCCTCGCCGGAAGCCGCCACGGGCGGAGACGCTTTGGGAAACAGCAGCCGTTGATAGAACCAGCCGATACCGATCAGCACCGCGCCAAGGCCGAGGAACGACAGCGCGCGGTAGATGCCGGTCAAATCCGACATGTCGATAAGGAACACTTTCAGCACGGTCAGCACCACCACGGCGGCCGACGCCGCGCGCAACGGCAGCGAGCGGAGGAAGATGCCGGCGGCGAGCAGCGCCACGCCGAACATGAGCCAGACCGCCGAGTAGGTGTATTGCTCGGCGTCGGAGGTCTCGCCTTGCGTCAGGACCGGGCCGTGGAACAGCGTGCAGATCTGGAGCGAGAGATAAGCGAGGGCGAGGGCAAGGGCGGTCGCCGCCGCGGTGGTGCTGTACCAATAAGGCCGTTTGCCGCGAGTGATCACGGCGAGAATGCCGACCAGCACCGCCGGCAGGCCGTAACCGAGCAAGATCAAATTGATGAAGCGTCCGCCGACCGGCTCGCCGGTGAAGAAGGGATTGTCGCTCGCCCCCAGGCTGACCACGATCATGACGAAGACGATGGCGGCGAGGAACTGCGCGCCGAGATCGTGAATGATGCTGCCGCTCTTCAGGCGCAGGCGCTCCAGCCCGATCACCAGCGCAAGCAACAGCGACACGTCGAGCGCGGTCTCGGCCAGCGGGCTGCCCTCGCCATAGGGGTCGCCGGTGAGGTAGTGGCGCACCTCGAACACGATCAGCATCACGGTAAACAGAATGGCGGCCGCGTCGATCAGCCTGGCCGGGGCGTCGTCGGCGCGGCGGCGCAGCATGTGGCCGGCGAGCCAGAAGGCGGCGGCCGGGACGCCGTAGCCCCATAGCAGCCAGTTGAACACCGGGGTCGAGCCTAGCGCTTCGCCCACGATGCGCGGCTCCCAGATGATGCGACCGAGCACGCCGACCGTGACCGCGGCGGCGAGCCAACGCAGCGCCGGCCAGGAGCGCTGCTCGGCCACCCAGGCGATGCCGGGAACCATCAGCGCCAGCGCCACGGTGAGCCAGCCCTTCTCCAGCGCCAGGCTGAGCGCAAGCGCGAGCGCGGCGATCGAGCCGGTGGCGAAGATGGCGCTCGCTGCCTCACTGCCCGGCCGCTCGCTCCGTTTGCCGATCGCCTCGGTGGCGAGCGCGAAGGCGCCGGCGAGCACGACCGCGGCGCCGGCGAAGGGGATCGAGCGGTCGAAACCGGCGATGCGGTAGTAGAGGGCAATGAGGATGGCGAGGGGGGCAAACACCGCCGATCCGCTCCACAGCACGGCGATCAGCGTGTTGGCGGCGCGCGCTTGCGCGAAAAAGCCCGACACGCCGAACAGCAGGGCGAAGCAGCCGCCGAGCATCAGCGGCGCGCCGAACAGATAATGCTCGGGCTTCCACATGCTGTCGGGCACCGGGCCGCCGGGAAGGCCAAGCTCGCTCACGTCGAAATCGAGCGACCAGTGGAGGAAGATCAGCGTGACGAGGATCGCGGCGGCGGGCACCGCGGCGGTGGCGGCGTCGGTGCGCCAGGCAATGGCGACGGTCGCCGCGACCAGCGCGACGAACAGCGTGAGCGCGAGGCTGTCGTGACCCGTGGCGAGCACCAGCAGCATCGCGGCGAACAGATAGGCGGCAAGCGCTCCCGACGAGACGAGGTCGATTTCGCCCGGCGCGGCATCGGGCCCGAACAACAGGCCCGAGACGATCAGCAGGGCCACGAGCGTGAAGCCCGCGGCGAGGTGGAAGGCGTGGGGGCCAAGCGCCTGAAGATCGCCGATGCCGGGCAGCGCCCAGAGCACGCTCGCGGCAACGGCGGTGACGGCGAGCCAGCGCCAGAGCCGCGCGCGGGCGAGGCCGAACGACGCGGCGGTGACCACCGCAAGATAGAGATAGAGCGCCCAATAATTCGGCTGCTCGGTCGCGACGATCAATGGGGTGAGGAAGGCGCCGACCAGGCCGAGACCCGCCAGCGCCGGTCCATGCACGAGCGAGGCGGCGAGCGTGCCGAGCGCGACGATGCCGAGCAGCACGAAGGCGACGCCTGCGCCGATGAAGCCGTACAGCGCGTAGGCCGCATAGGCGTCGGCATAGGCGATCGCCGTGCCGGCGGCGGTCAGCACACTCGGGATGTCAGCCTTGGCAAGCCCCATGGCGCCGGTCGAGATCTCGCGGCGTCGTGCCCATTCGCCGGCGACGATCAGAGCCAGCGCGACGATGCCAGCCAGCACCACGCGCGCGCCGGGCCCGAACCAGCCTTGCTCGATCGAATAGCGGACCAGGAAAAAGCCGCCGAGCGCGAGCGCGATGCCGCCGGCCCAGACCACCCATTGGGTGCCGAAACGCTCTTCGAGGCTGATTGTCTTCCGCGCGGGCTGCGGCGGGGTTGAAGCTGCGGCGACCTGCTCAGGCTCTGCCGCAGGTGGAGGCTCGGCCTCGGTTGCGGCCCGCTCTCCCTCTGGCTCGGGAATAGCGGCAGAGACGGACGGGGTTAGAGGCGCTTCGTCGGCAAGCGCCGCGAGTTTCCATTCCAGTCCGGCGATGCGCAATTCGAGCTGCTTGAGGCGATTCCGCGTGCCCATCGCCACGACGATGCTGATCACCGCCAGAACCGGGATGGCGAGAACGGCGGCGATAAGAAGTCCGAAACTGTCCATCAGCTCGGCCGATCCACGAAGCGGAGGGAGGAGCGGGGGGTGCCAGGCTGCATGCGGCCGATCTCGGCTTGCGGGAGGCCTATCTAGCCAGATGCCGGGCTCAAGGGGAAGTTCGGGTCGGGAAAGGGTCGGCGCCGGGGCGCCCCAGACGCAGAAATGGCGATCCCCACTTGCGCGGGGACCGCCACCTCATGCGAAAACTCGTAAGATCGACGCGGCTAATTAAGCGCGGTCGAGCTCGGCAGGCAGATAGCTCGTAACTTCCATGCCAGCCTCAGACTCGGAAATC
This sequence comes from uncultured Alphaproteobacteria bacterium, assembly GCA_963798815.1. Taxonomy (GTDB): domain Bacteria; phylum Pseudomonadota; class Alphaproteobacteria; order Rhizobiales; family Methyloligellaceae; genus Methyloceanibacter. The sequence continues at coordinate 235,334 of CAWCUW010000001.1, read as the reverse complement.
TCGGGTTTCAGCCACTCTTTCATTGGGTCGTCTCCTTCGGTGAACTTACGAGTAGGATACTTGGCCATTTGCGATGGATGTCGCATGAAGCCCCCATGAAAAGCACCTGAATGCCAGATTAAGAAATTCTGACAGGAAAGCTTGCTAATCGGGCCAACCGAACCACGGATTCCGGCCATTTCCGCGCTGCTACTGGAACAGCAGCACCGCGTTGACGAGGGTCTTGTAGACCCCCCACAGCAGGGGAATGCCGACAAAGCTCCAGGCCAGCGCCAGCTTGACGGCATTGGCGTCGGAGACGTCTTCGGGCTTCGGCCCCTTGGTCGCTTGTGTTGCCATGCTCCGGTCCTTTCGTCAGGCGCTCGCTGGCTCTGCCTTCAAATGATGGCGCTCATCCACCGGGTGCATGAAGAAGTTGCACAGGAAGCCGACGAACAGCAGCCCGGCCATGATGTACATGGTGACCGAATAGGCGTTGGCTTTGGCCACGCCGTGGTCGATCTGATATTCGCGGATGTAGTTCACCAGTACCGGCCCCAGCACGCCGGCGGTCGACCATGCGGTGAGCAGGCGGCCATGAATGGCGCCGACATAGCGGGTGCCGAAGATGTCCTTGAGATAGGCGGGGATGGTGGCGAAGCCGCCACCATACATGCTCATGATGACGCAATAGAACGCCACGAACAGGATGACATTGCCGGTGTGGCCAGTCCACGGCACGGCGGCATAGAGCGCCATGCCGAGAGCGAAGAAGATCATGTAGGTGGGGCGCCGGCCGATATAGTCGGAGGTCGAGGCCCAGAAGAAGCGGCCCAGCATATTGAAGATGCTGAGCAAGCCGACAAAACCCGAGGCGGCGACGGCGCTAATGCGGCCTGGAAACATCTCCTGGCTCATGGCCGAGGCTTGGCCGAGCACGCCGATGCCGGCGGTGACGTTGAGGCAGAGCACCGCCCACAGCAGATAGAATTGCGGGGTCTTCAGCGCCTCGTCGACATGCACGTCCGCCTTGCTGATGAGCTTCTTGGGCTGGGCCGGCGCGACGTAGCCCTTCGGCGCCCAGCCGGGCGCCGGCACGCGCACGATCACCGCGCCCATCATCATAAAGAACATGTAGACGACGCCGAGGACGACGAAGGTCTCGAGCACGCCGACATGGGTGGGCGTGGCGAATTGCTGCATCAGCCAGACCGACAACGGCGAGGCGATCAGCGCGCCGCCGCCAAAGCCCATGATGGCCATGCCGGTCGCCATGCCCGGCCGGTCAGGGAACCAGGTGATGAGCGTCTTCACCGGCGAGATGTAGCCGATGCCGAGGCCGCAACCGCCAATCACGCCGTAGCCGAGATAGATGATCCAAAGCTGGTGCAGATAGATGCCCAGCGCGGAAATCAAAAAGCCGCCGCCGAAACAGAGCGCGGCGGTGAACATCGCCTTGCGCGGGCCGACCCGATCAAGCCAGGTTCCGGTGAAGGCGGCAGAGAGGCCAAGGAACACAATGGCGAGGCTGAAAATCCAGCCAAGTTCGGTAAGCGTCCAATCCTGCGGCGCCGATTCGGTGATGCCGATCAGCTTGGTCAGCGGCAGGTTGAACACGCTGAAGGCGTAGGCTTGGCCGATGCAAAGATGCACGCAGAGCGCCGCCGGCGGCACCAGCCAGCGACTGAAGCCGGGTTTGGCGACAGTATGCTCGCGGGCGAGCCATCCAAGTAAGCCGCCGGAATCTGCCTGAGCTGGGCTCGCCATTCGAAATTCCCCCTTTGCGACGAAGCTTGCTTTTATTGATTGGTATCAGTCTGAACGCCCTTTGCGCTGGCGGCAAGAGGCAACGCCGCTGGCAAAGGGTTGCAACGCGCCGATGGAATACCCCGGCCCAGGGGGGACGTTGAGGGGAGAATTCCACCTTTCGCTTTGTCAGCGAACGCATTTCAGGGCAGAAATTCCCCTCGCCAAGGAGAACATCATGTCCCCCAGCTGGTCCCGCCGCGGCATTTTGCTGCTGTTTATCCTCGGCCTGCTCGCCCTGCCGTTCATGGCCGCGGCCGCGCAAGCCGCCGACATCACCGTTTTCGCCGCGGCGAGCCTCAAGACCGCGCTCGACGATGCCGCCAAGCTCTATCAGGCCAAAACCGGCGACAAGGTCGCCATCAGCTATGCCGCGTCCTCGGCGCTGGCCAAGCAGATCGAGGCGGGGGCGCCGGCCGACATGTTCTTCTCGGCCGATCTCGACTGGATGGATTATCTGCAAGAGAAGACGTTGATCGACGTTGCCTCGCGGCAAACGCTGCTCGGCAATACCCTGGTCCTGATCGCGCCGAAGGAGTCCGACGTGGTGCTGCCGATAACAAAGGACTTTCCTATCGTTGCGGCGCTGGGGCCCGACGGCCGGCTGGCGATGGCCGGGGTCGACGCCGTGCCCGCCGGCAAATACGGCAAGGCCGCGCTCAGCTATCTCGGGGTTTGGGACGCGGTCGCGCCGCGGGTGGCGCAGGCCGAGAATGTGCGCGCGGCGCTCGCCCTGGTCGCCAGAGGCGAGGCTCCGCTCGGCATCGTCTATGGCACCGACGCCAAGTCCGAGCCGGCGGTTCGCGTCGTGGGCATCTTCCCGGCCGACAGCCATCCGAAGATCCTCTATCCCGTCGCGCTCACCGCTGCAGCCAAGCCTGAGGCGCGCAAATTCCTCGACTTTCTGCTGTCGTCGGAGGCCGCGCCGGCGTTCGAGGCGCAGGGATTTAGCGTCGAGGGCAAGCTTGGGTAGAGAGGCGGGTCAGCATCCACGTCGGTCGACGTTTCGACCCCGCCATGACATGATTTGGCCTCGGTCGAACGGTTACTTGCCGCCCGCGTTTAGGTTATCGTCGGCCTTCCTGCCTCCTCTCATGCGGCCATCAGACAGGTTCAACGACATGAAAGCCACACTCGGTATCGCCCTTGGCACGGCGGGTTTCGTGCTTGTTCTGCTCGGGCTTCCCGCTTTGGCCGGGACCATCACCGAGCGCGAGAAGCGCGATTGTCAGGGGGACTATCACGCTTATTGCAGCGAGTACGGACTCGGCACCGAGGGGCTGCGCGCTTGCATGTCGCGCAATATCAAGAAGGTCTCGCACGCCTGCGTGGGGGCCCTGGTTGACGCCGGGGAGATGACCAAAGCCCAGGCCGACAAGCTGCGCGGCAAGGCGACGACCAGCAAGAAGAAGTCGACCTCGAAGAAGACCACCAGCAAGAAGTCGACCTCGAAAAAGGTGACGAGCAAGAAGAAGAAGTAGCTCGCGCGCCCCCGAAGGGGATCGCCGTCCCTCGCGATGCGAGGAACGGCGAAATGCTGCTTTAGGCCGCTGACTTCTTGAACTTCGCCGCTTCCTCCGAGCCTTTGGTGGTGTCGCCCGGCGTGTAGGCGTGCGCTCCCGCGCCGGCGAGCTTCCCCTTGTCCACGATCAGATATTCGGTGCGGATCGGCTTCTTGGCGAAATAGCTCTCGAGGATCTCGCGCGTGCCCGCGGCGTAGCGCGCCTGCGCCGACAACGTCGTGCCGGAGACATGCGGGGTCATGCCGTGATGCGGCATGGTGCGCCAGGGATGGTCCTTCGGCGCCGGCTGCGGGAACCAGACATCGCCGGCATAGCCCGCGAGCTGACCGGATTCGAGCGCGCGGACCACGGCATCGCGGTCGACGATCTTGCCGCGGGCGGTGTTCACCAGATAGGAGCCGCGTTTCATCATGCCGATCAGCTTGTCGTTGAACAGGCCTTCGGTCTCAGGGTGCAGCGGGGCGTTGATGGTGACAACGTCACAGACCTTGACCAGGGACTCGACGGTGGGGTGATAGGTCAGCCCCAGCTCCTGTTCGACTTCCTTCGGCAGCCGATGCTTGTCGGTGTAATGCAGCTTGACGTCGAACGGCTTCAGCCGCCGCAGCACGGCGAGACCGATGCGGCCGGCGGCGACGGTGCCGACATTCATGCCTTCGAGATCGTAGGCGCGTTCAACGCTGTCGGCGATGTTCCAGCCACCTCTGACCACCCAGCCATAGGAGGGAATGTAGTTCCGCACCAGCGCCAGGATCATCATCACCACGTGCTCGGAGACGCTGATTGAGTTGGAATAGGTGACCTCGGCGACGGTGATGCCTTGCTTCATGGCCTGCTCGAGATCGACATGGTCCGAGCCGATGCCGGCGGTGATGGCGAGCTTGAGCTTCTTGGCCTTGGCCAGCCGCTCCTTGGTGAGATAAGCGGGCCAGAACGGCTGCGAGATGACGATCTCGGCGTCGGGCAACTCCTTCTCGAAGGTCGAATTGGGACCGTCCTTGTCGGAGGTCACCACCAGGGTGTGGCCAGCGTCCTCGAGGAATTTGCGAAGACCGAGCTCGCCGGAGACGCTGCCGAGCAGGGCGCCCGGCTTGAAATCGATCTTGCTTGGCGTCGGCGTCGTCATGCCGCCGGGATAGTGGTCGATCTTGGGGATGTCGTCGCGGGCGTATTGTTTGGGATAGCCGGTGACGGGATCGTCGTAGAGAACGGCGAGAACTTTTGCCATGGATACACACTCCTTCGTCTGGGGCGACCCGGCGCACGATGTTGAAGATCTCCCGCGCTCAGGCGGGGAATGAGCAACGATCTGCTGCCGCGTCGCTGTTGCATTGGATCAAGGCTTGGCGTGAATCACGCATGCCGCCTCGTCCTCACGTTTCCTCATGCCGGCTGGCGCAGATGTTCGCGCTTCTTTCGGGACTGTCGACGGTCGGAAGCTTCGCGCTAGGCCTAAAGCAAGATCAAGTAGCCACTCCGTAACGGTCGATAGGAGCGCTCTATTGACCCGCTCCCTAGACAAACGCGCAAGCGGCTGAAATGGTTGACGGGGTTTTGTGACGCAGGAGAATGAATTTGTTGGGTTTACCGAAAACTTTAGTCGAGGGGCATTTCCGTTTCCGTCGCGATGAGCACGCGAAAAATCGGGGCCGCTATCTTCAGCTCGCCGAGCTCGGCCAGGCGCCGACGGCGATGGTGATCGCCTGCTGCGATGCGCGGGTGGATGTGTCGGCGATCTTCGACGCCGAACCGGGCTCGCTGTTCATCATGCGCAACGTCGCCAATCTGGTGCCGCCCTACGAGCCGGAGGGGAAGTATCACGGCACCAGCGCTGCGGTGGAGTATGCGGTGACCGCGCTCAAGGTGCCGCACCTCATCGTGCTCGGCCACTCGCATTGCGGCGGCGTCGACACCTACCGCCGTGGCGTGCGCGACAAGATTCCCGAGCACGGCTTCATCGGCCGCTGGCTCACGCTGCTCGATAATCTCAAGCCGGTCGATAGCGACATCTTCGCCTATGGCGACCAGTTGGCCTTCGAGTTCGCCGCCGTGCGCTCATCGATCGCCAATCTCGGCACCTTCCCGTTCATCCAGAAGCGTTTGAAGGAAGGACTGCTCGCCTTGCACGGGCTGCACTTCGATCTCGGCACGGGACAATTGCTCAGCCTCGAGCAAGAGACCGGTCGCTTCGCGGCAATCGGCGAGCCTTGAGCAGCGCGAGGCTCAGGCGGCCTTTTCCAGCAGATTGCGGTTGATGATGATCTCGGCAATCTGCACCGTGTTGAGCGCCGCGCCCTTGCGCAGATTGTCGGAGACGATCCACAGCGACAGCCCGTTGTCGACGGTCTGGTCCTCGCGAATGCGGGAGACATAGGTGGCGTAATCGCCGACGCATTCGACCGGCGTCACGTAACCGCCAGGCTCGCGCTTGTCCACCACCAGCACGCCCGGCGCCTCGCGCAAGATGCGCCGCGCGTCAGCCGCGGTGATGGGATCCTCGAATTCGAGATTGACGGCCTCGGAATGGCCGACGAACACCGGCACGCGCACGCAGGTGGCGGTGAGCTTGATCTTCGGATCGAGGATCTTCTTGGTCTCGACCATCATCTTCCATTCCTCCTTGGTCGAGCCGTCCTCCATGAAGACGTCGATGTGAGGGATGACATTGAAGGCGATCTGCTTGGTGAATTTGTTGGGTTCGGTGGGCGTGGTGGTGAAGATGCCCTTGGTCTGATCCCACAATTCGTCCATCGCCTCTTTGCCGGCGCCGGACACCGACTGATAGGTCGCCACCACCACGCGCTTGATCTTGGCGTGGTCGTGCAGCGGCTTCAACACGACAACGAGCTGCGCGGTCGAGCAATTGGGATTGGCGATGATGTTTTTCTTGGAGAAACCGACCACCGCGTCGGCATTGACCTCGGGCACGATCAGCGGCACGTCGGGGTCGTAACGCCAGCAGGAGGAATTATCGATCACCACGCAGCCTTGCGCGCCGATCTTCGGCGCCCACTCCTTGGCGACGGCGGAGCCGGCCGACATCAGGGCGAAGTCGACACCGCGGAAATCGAACTGCTCGAGGTCGCGGCAGGTGAGCCGCTTATCGCCGAACGAGACCTCGACGCCCATCGAGCGACGCGAGGCGACCGCAAACACCTCGTCGGCCGGGAACTCGCGCTCGGCCAGGATATTCAGCATCTCGCGCCCGACATTGCCGGTGGCGCCGATGACGGCGACTTTGTAACCCATCGATCTGCTCCATGGCGGGTCGAGAATTTCCCCGCGCCTTGGCGCCGGATGTATGGGAAGGAGTGCGCAAAGTAAAGCCGTCAGCCCGAGTGGGCTGCAACCCCATGCTTCCCGCGCGCGTTGCTCAAGCTGGGTAAGGACCAGGTGACATGCATCGAGTGATCTCACTGACACGAATTGCGGCGGCGGCAGCGCTCGTGCTGCTGCTGGCGGGCTGCCGCGACAGCGCGGAATTGCCCGAGCAGGCGACGCAGGGTCCCAATCCCACCCTGCCGGCACCCAAAGAGAGGCTGATCCCGACGCTCAACATCGCCAAGGCGACCGGCTGGAAGCAAGGCGAGAGGCCCGAACCCGCCAAGGGGCTCGCGGTCAGCGCCTTCGCTACCGGGCTCGATCATCCCCGCTGGCTTTACGTCCTGCCGAACGGCGATGTGCTCGTCGCCGAGACCAACACGCCGAAGCAGGACGACGGGGCCGGCGGTAGTGGCCTGATGGACTAGATCAAGGGAAAGGTGATGATCTGGGCGATGAATCGCGCCGGCGCGGGCGTGCCGAGCCCGAACCGCATCATGCTGTTGCGCGACGCCGACGGCGACGGCGTGGCCGAGACCACGCGCGTGTTCCTCAAGGGGCTGAACTCGCCGTTCGGCATGGCGCTGATCGGCGACAAGCTCTACGTCGCCGACACCGATGCGCTGCTGCGATTCGATTACCAGGACGGCGCTACCGAGCTGGCCGGGCAGGGGGCCAAGGTCGCCGATCTGCCGGCGGGGCCCATCAACTATCACTGGACCAAGAGCCTCGCCGCTTCGCCCGATGGATCGCGCCTCTATGTCGGCGTCGGGTCTAACAGCAATGCGGGCGAGAATGGGCTCGACTGGGAAAAGGATCGAGCGCGGATTTTGCAAATCGATCCGGCGACGGGCGAGGCCCGCGCCTACGCCACCGGCTTGCGCAATCCGGTCGGGCTCGCCTTCGAGCCGCAAACCGGCGTGCTGTGGGTGGTGGTGAATGAGCGCGACGAGCTGGGCTCAGATCTCGTGCCTGACTACCTCACCGCGGTGAAGGACGGCGCGTTCTACGGCTGGCCGTTCAGCTATTTCGGCCAGCACGTCGATGATCGGGTGAAGCCGCAAAATCCTGAAGCGGTGGCGGCGGCGATCCCGCCCGATTATGCCCTCGGCAATCACGTGGCGCCGCTCGGGCTTGCCTTCGCGCAAGGGGCGCTGCTGCCTGAGCCGTTCCGCACCGGCGCGTTTATCGGCGAGCACGGATCGTGGAACCGCGAGCCGCTCGGCGGCTACAAGGTGGTGTTCGTGCCGTTCGCGCAAGGCAAGCCGTCAGGCCTGCCGGTCGACGTGTTGACCGGCTTCGTCGCTGACGGCGAGGCGCGCGGCCGCCCGGTCGGCGTGGCCATCGACAAGGCCGGCGCGCTGCTGGTCGCCGACGATGTCGGCAATATTGTGTGGCGCGTCACCCCCGCCGCGCACACGGCGATGCGCTAGTCTGAAGATTATCGAGCGCGAACGCGCCGGGACCGGAGCCGGCCAGCTTGACCCGGTGCGAAGCCGCGACCTACGCTGCCTTGCCCCGGGCCCAAGGAGGACACGCGATTGGCTGACGCCGGCGCAGAGAGCTTCGACGATTTCTGGAAGATTTATCTCCGCTACCACGCGCAAGAGGGGACGCGCCGGCTGCACGTGGCCGGCACGGGAATCGGCGCCACGGCGCTGGTGTTGGGCCTTCTCGCCATCAATCCGCTCGTGGTGCTGGCAGGAACGGCGCTCGGTTATCTGTGCGCCTGGACGGGGCATTTCCTCATCGAGAAAAACCGCCCCGCGATGGTCTCGCATCCCGCCTGGGCGTTCCAATGCGACATCCGCATGTTCAGGCTGTGGTTGACCGGGCAGCTCGGGCCGGAGCTCGCCCGGGCCGGCGTGGCCTAGAGCGCTATCGTCTGAGATTGAATTGCGATAGCGCTCTAAGTTCTTGTCTGTGACGCATGATCTTATCCGAAAAGTCTGCAACTTTTCGGGATCATGCTCTAGGCCGAGCCGAACAGGCTTGACAGCAGCAACTGCGTGGCAGCGATCAAGCCGCCGACCACGATGGCGATCACGATCAGGCTCCCGACTCCCACGCCGAGGCCCACCAGCACGGCCACGCCATCCTTCTCGACCAGAGCGAGACCGATAATGGCGATGGCGAATGCCGGTAGGAAATTGCCGAACGGGATCGGCAAAGTCAGGGCGATGGCGAGCACGAAAATGGCGATGCCGATCAAGCGCTCGCCGGTCCACGACAATAACCCCGTCAAGCGCGGCTTGAGCAGGCGCTCGGCCCGTTCCAGATAGGGCAAAGCGTGCATGACGATGGCAGTGAAGCCGAGCCGCGGGAAGGAACGCTCCGCGAGCCAGGAGGGGAACCACGGCTTGTGCCGGCCGTAGGACAACTGCGCGGCGAGCAGAACCAGCGGCAGACCGAGCACGGCGGAGACGAGCGGGATGTTGTGCGGCAGGAGATTGGGAAAGGCGAAGACAAACAGCAGGACGCCGAAGCCGCGATCGTCGAGCGCGTCGCGAAGCGCGCCGAGGCTGATGCGCGGCCCCGTCTCGCTCGCCACGAAGTCGCGGAGCAACTGCGAGGTGCGCCGGTTGTTCGGCTGAGCGGACTGGTTCGAATCGGGTTCGTCGGCGGTAAAGACGCCCTGGGGCAAGGTCATCGGCAGCGTTCTCTTTGGCCGTGCCGCCGCTTACGGCTGGCCGGCGGGCAGCTCCGCCTTCAGCTCGGCGCATTTCTTGGTGGTGAACTCGTTCACCAGGTGCACCACCTCGGGCCCCAGGACGTTGCTCGAGTTGTCGAAGCCGGTGCCGGCATAGATCAGCGGATAGATGAACATCGGCGCCGAGGCCTCACCCCAATTGAGCGTCGCCTCGGAGGCTTTGCCGTTCTCGAACTTGACCTTCGGCGCGAGCGTGAGCTCGATGGCATAGGGCTCGCCCTTGTCTTTCTGGGCGAGGGTACAGCGGACTTTTTGCGCCGGCATGACGATCTCGTAGTCGGCTTCGCTCATCGCCAAGGCCAGCGGCTTGCGCTTCAGCTCGAGCTTCGACTGGCACACCGCCTTGCCCCAGGGCCAGCCGATCTTGCCGCCGAGCATCTTGACGATGTCCTCCTCGCGCCAGGTCTTGACGATGTCGCAAGCCACGTCCTCGCCGTTCGGATCGCGGGTGGCGATGATGTCGCAGATCTTTTGCTTGCAGGCCTTGCGCGCGTCCTTCTCGGCCTGCTCCTCCGGCGTGAGCACGCGCTTGGCCTCGGCATCCGGCGTGGCGGGCGCTGTCGGTGTTCCCGCGGGTGCAGGGTTGGCTGGCTCGGCGCGCGTCGGGGCGGGGCTGCCGATCAGGACAGCCACTAGCGCGACGGCAAACACGACGATGCGGTGCATTTGATGTTCCCTAGGCGTCGCGGCCGGCGAGAGTTTGAGGCGGGACAGGCGACGGCTATTGCTTTGGCTCGAGAATGACTGTCGCCGCCTGGAGGGTGTCGCCGTCATAGACCAATAGAAACCTTTCTCCACCGCCGTCCGCGCGGCCAATATAGGCGATGCCTTCGGGTTTGCCACTCGGCTTGAAATGACCGAGCTCGCACAGTTTGTGCGGTTCCACCTTGTGACCATCGCCGCCGATTTGGTCTTTGCCGTCCCACTGATAAATCGCAAAGGCCTGGTCCTCGTTCCCGTTTGGTCCAGCAAGGATAAAGATGCTGCCGCCGGGTCCCTCGGTCATGTCGCGCACGCCGCGGCCGCCGAGATCGACAAACAGAAGAGGTGACTGCGACTCGGCGGAGACGACGGGGTTGAAGTCGTGGTCGAGATGCAGAATTCGGTACATAGTTCTGGCGCAGCACCGGCCCCTTGAAGCCGACATAGAGATCGCGATCGGTGGCGGCAATGCCTTCGATGTCGATACCGTTCTCCTTGCTGGCCAGCGCGGCGAAGGGATGCAGAATGGGATCGCTGGCAAACAAGGCTTCCAGGCTTGTAACGTTGACTGGGATCAGAGTGCCGTCGGCATTGAGGCGGAAACTCCTGAGCTGGTAGCGTGACGCACAGTAGTCGATGCCGCCTACTTCCAGGCTTTCTCGGTTCTCCTGATAAGTGAGGTCCTCGTCCTGCTTCTTCCGATCGTGGGAGTGAGACCCGATGGCGAAATAGACATCGCCAGCGCGGGTCAGCCCCTCGAAATCGGCATCTTTGCATTCTCCGTCGCTGGGTTGAAACAGCTCAACATCCTTCTTCCAGGTATAGCCCTTCGATGGATCGCCCTCATAGATCTGCAGCATGGCGTCCCGCTTATCGCCGAGAGCCGCGTTGGAGATTGCCATGAACCTCTTTGCGCCGTCGATTTTCGGATCGCCGACTAAAGCGACGCCGCTCAACTCGGCGCGGCCCTTCTCAATTTCGCACTCACTCTTGCCGGGGACAGTGAGCTTGACGTCGGCGCGCTGACAGGCGCAGCCGGCCTCCGCCGCGTGAGCGCCAGCCGACACAGAGGCGCCAGCGGCCAGGCCAACGACAACCAACGCGGCGATACGCATCAAACCCTCCATTTCGCAACGGATTTCGGGCGCTCGGCAGGCCCCGCGCGCCCTCGATCATAGTGGGCGGAGACTGCAACTATTGCGAAGAAATTGTGACGGATGAAACCATAGGTTTCAATCCCGGTCTTTGCTAAAATCGTCCCGACCATCACATAGCGCGCTTCGCCGATACCGCTGGGAGGGCCCCATGACCGCAGATGGCCGACTCTTGTTCCGCGTCGGGTTGGGTCTAGCGCTGGCGCTGCTTCCGACTACGGCGTTCGCGGCGCCGCTCTCCCCCTCCGAGGTCAAGTGCCATCAGCTAAACGAAGCCCAGGACGTGGAAGACGTTCGACTCATCATCAACCAGTGCGGCATGGCCCCTAAAGACACGCTTATCGTGTTCGACATCGACAACACTCTGCTGAAGATGAACCAGGATCTCGGCAGCGACGCTTGGTACAACTGGCAGTCGGACTTGCTGAAAGGGCCGCCATCGAATTTCAGCGTCGCCAAGGACGTGCCCGGGCTGCTGAAAGTGCAGCGGCTTATTTATGATCTGGGCGGTATGACGCCGCCTGAGCCCTCGACCCCGGAATTGGTGGCCGATTTGCGGCGCCAAGGTTATCCGGTGATGATGCTCACCGGGCGGGGTCCGGACATGATGAGCCCCACCCTGCGTGAACTCGCGGCAGACGACAAGAAATACATTTTTCTCGGTCAACCAACCTGCGGCGACATTCCTTGCGAGAAGCCGCCGGCTTGCGGCCAAGTGCTTTGCTCCGACCCCGGTGTCATTCAACTAAAGACGAAAGTGGACAACGCCGAACTTGGCGTCGTCGAGGTCAAGGCCAAGAAGGACGCCGTCGAGTTCGCCGACAAGTGCTTCCCTCAAGTCAGACACGATACCCTGAGCAGGCCAATCGCTTATGCGGACGGCGTGCTGATGGCCAGCGGCCAGGACAAAGGTGTGCTGCTCCAGCTCTTGCTGGCGAGTTCGACCGCGAGCTGTGAGCTGCCGGGCACAGACAAGGGAACGGCCTACAAGGATGTCGGAACCTATAAATCCATCATCTTCGTCGACGACACGCTGAAGAACGTCGTGAACGTCGACACCGCCTTCAAGGGCACGGATCTGGCGACTTCAGCCCGATATGCAAAGCTCGATGAGGACGTCGAGGCATTTAACAAGAGCAGCGTGCGGAAAGCCGATACGGACAGATCGTGGCGAGCCTTGCGGAGTGTTATCTGCACGCAGTTCAGCCAGCTTTGCCCCACAGCAGGGCCAACGACGTCGCGCACGCTTACCCTCATGTCCTGGAATGTCGACAATCTGTTCGACACGGAGAATGATCCGAACAATCCCTTCGATGACACGTACCTACCGCTGGCTACCAAACAGCTGGACCCCAATCACAACGAAGCCTGCGCACAACGCTTTTCGGAGGAGGCGGAGAAGGCGTGCCGGGGGGTCGCCAATCCCCGGACCCAGGCCGCTCGGATTGAGGAGTGCGAGACGATCGACTGGACGAACGAAAAGCTAAACAGAAAACTCGGAGCTATCGCCGATGTGCTCCTGACTGCTCAGCCGTTACCCGATGTTATCATCATGCCCGAACTGGAGAACAGAGACGTCCTCGCCGAACTGAACAAGAAACTCGGTTATCCCACGGTCGTCGAGCTCGATACCACCGACACGAAATGCGACCGAGGCATCGATGTGGGAGTGCTGACGCGGCTGCCGGTGGGAGAGCCCAAGGCGCACAAGGTCGAGTTCGGCACCGATGCACCGATTTGCGGCTCGACGCGCGACATCACGGAAGTTCCACTGACGCTTCCCGGCGGCAGGATTCTATACCTGTTCGCGGTGCACTTTCCGTCGGGCAACAAAGCCATCTGCCGCGAGCATGCGATGCAAAAGCTGAACGAGGTGAAGGCGGCGCTGCCTGCGGGCGCCATGGCGATCGCCGGCGGGGACTTCAATTTCATCTGCTCCGATGCGCAGGGGGATGCTTTTGCCCACATGCTATCGGATGGACATTGGCAGGTGCCGCCGGAGGTCCGCAAAGGGTGCGCCGAGCCGGGCTCGGAAGAATACGACAGCCATCGGCCGAATGGCGAGCTGTGGCCCACCTGGTCCTTCCTCGACACGTTCTTGGTCTCGGACAATCTCGTGGCGGATGCCACCAACGGCGCCAGCTGGTTCGCAAATCTAGGAAGCTTCCGCACCGCAGTGGTGTCGTCGGAGCAGGTTGCCACCAGCTCGGACGGCAAAGTCACGCCCAAAGACACGAATCTCAACGATGGCAGCGGAGTTTCCGACCACTGGCCGGTGCTGATCGATCTCGTCCCCCGCCAGTAGGTTCAGCCGCGCGTAACTGCGGTTCGAGCGGCTAGCCAGCGCGGTTAAGCGCGGCGATGATCGCCTCGCCCATTTCGGTGGTGCCGACGGTGCGGCAGCCGTCCTGGGCGATGTCGGCGGTGCGCAAGCCCTGGTCGAGTACCTGGGCGATGGCCCCGTCGATTCGGTCGGCAATGTCGCCGAGAAAGAAGGAATAGCGGAGGCACATGGCCAGGCTGGCGATGGTGGCAATCGGATTGGCCGCGCCCTTGCCGGCGATGTCGGGCGCCGAGCCGTGCACCGGCTCATAGAGCGCGCGCCTGTGCCCCTTGGCGTCGGCTTCGCCGAGCGAGGCCGAAGGCAGCATGCCGAGCGAACCGGTGAGCATCGCCGCCTCGTCCGACAGCATGTCGCCGAATAGATTGTCGGTGACGATCACGTCGAACTGCTTGGGCTGACGCACCAGCTGCATGGCGCAATTGTCGGCGAGGATATGGTGCAGCGTCACGTCGCCATAGCGCTCGTTGTGCACCTTGGTCACCACCTCGTTCCACAACACGCCGGTCTTCATCACGTTGCGCTTCTCGGCGGAATGCACCAGGCGCTTGCGCTCGCGCGCGAGGTCGAAGGCGACCGCGGCGATGCGCTCGATCTCGTAGGTGTCGTAGACCTGGGTATCGACGGCGCGCTTCTGGCCGTTGCCGAGATCGGTGATGGTCTTCGGCTCGCCGAAATAGACGCCGCCGGTCAGCTCGCGCACGATCATGATGTCGAGCCCGTCGACCCGGTCGCGCTTGAGCGAGGAGGCGTCGGCGAGCGCGGGATAGCAGATCGCGGGCCGGAGATTGGCGAACAGCTGAAGATCCTTGCGCAGGCGGAGCAGGCCGGCTTCCGGGCGCTGGTCGTAAGCCACGCCATCCCATTTTGGACCGCCCACCGCGCCGAGCATCACCGCGTCGGCGGCGAGGGCGCGGTTCATGGTCGCCTCGGAGATGGCCTCGCCATGAGCGTCGTAGGCGCAGCCGCCGACGAGGTCGGTCTCGGTCTCGAGCTTGGCCAGGCCCTGCGCGTCGATCCACGCCACCAGGCGGGACACCTCGGCCATCACCTCGGGGCCGATGCCGTCGCCGGGGAGCAGCAGAAGCTTATAGGTTGTCATGGTCGAGCCGCTCCTTTGCCGTTTCCCCCGGCCGGTCTTGTGCTAGACCGGCCCGGCTCTGCCTAAAGGGAGTAGGAAATGCTGACAAGGGCGCTGTTATTTGTGTTGTTGGTTTGCGGGGTTGCGGCCCCGGCTTCGGCCGAGGACACCAAGCTGTTGGCCTTGGGCCTCGCCGACCACGAGGTCACGCAAGAGGAGCTGGACAAGGGGACGCCGCCCGTCCCCCGCTTCAATTCGCCGGCCATCGCTTATGTCTCGGCCGCCGATCTGCAAAAGGGCGACAGCGTCGAGATTGTGCTGTGCAACGACGAGAAGCCACTGCTCACCAACAGCGAGACGCTGACCGAGGACAAAGCGAGCTATCTGTTGCAAGCGGGCAAGCGGGGCGTGCCGGCCGGCGGCTGGCCGTCGGAGTGGAAATATTTCGCCAAGCTGAAGATCACCCGTGACGGCAAGACGCTGATCGAGCAGGCGACGACGCCGATTCCGTTCGAATAGGCACTAACGCTGCGGGCTCAAGCGTTCATCAAGTTCCCGAGGCGCAGCCGAGAGCCTCTACCGCTTATTTCGCTTTCTTGTCGCTGCCGCCTTGGCGGCGGTCGCCTTGCGCTTGCGCGTTGCCGCTCCCTTGGCGGCGGCCGCCCGGCGCTTGCGCGTCTGTGCCGCCTTCTGGCCGGATGTGAGCTTCTTGGTCGCTGCTGCCATCGTTGTCCCCCCCTGTGAATCCCAAAGCGTACGCCAGCGGACCCAGCAAGCCAATTGCTGGGGCGGAGTTATGAACCGTTCCGCCCGATTAGCGACCGGCCCCGCCTGCGGCCTTGACTTCCATCCATTAACCATCCATATATCATCCATATGGATGGAGGAAAGCCATGGCCGCCGAGATCGTTCGACTGCGCGACAAAGCCGGTGAGACCGAAAAGATCACCATCAATCTCGGCTATGTGGACCTCGGTCATATCGATCTGCTGGTCCAGGAGGGCTTCTATTCCAACCGAACCGACTTCATCCGCACGGCGATCCGCAACCAGCTTTCGACCCATCGCGACGAGGTCAAACAATCCATCGTACGGCACACGCTCGAGCTCGGCTTGCGGCATTACACGCGAGGGGATCTGGAGGCCGTGCAGGCCGCCGGCGAAAAGCTGCACATCAAGGTGCTCGGGCTCACGAGCTTCGCGCCGGACGTGACGCCGGCGCTCGCTGCGGCAACGATTGAATCGATTACCGTGCTCGGCGCGCTTCACGCCAGCAAAGAGATCAAGGCCGCGCTGGCCGATCGCATCAACTGACGGCGCGAAAACATCCCAAAAAGGATTCAAGCAATGAACATGGATATTGCAAACGGCATGCGCGCGGCCATGCGATTGATGCAGGCAAAGAAGCTGATGCAGGCCACGCGCGTCATTCAAACCGCCCTGTCCGGCAGGGAGCAGCCCGCGCCGGCCGAGCCGGCAGGGACGGTGCGCGCGATCGAAGGCCCGGTGATCGATCTTACGGCTGAGGTCGCCGCGCCCGAAGTGACGGAGGCCGGCGCAAGCATTGCGCAGGGACTGCCGCTATCGCCGGACGCCGCGCTGTGGGCAGGGCGCATGGGCGAGATGGTCCCGCCGCATGGCGACATGGGACTGCCACGCTTCAAGCTCGATGCGCTGAAAGTCGGCAGGCCGACAAAGATCGTCGAGGTGCCGGACGGCGCTCAGTTCCTCAGCCGCTCCTTTGCCTGCGCCGCCGGGAGCCGAGACTACAGGCTCTATATTCCTCGCCGTCTCCCGCACGGCCGGCGCGCGCTGCTGGTGATGCTGCATGGCGGTACGCAGGACGGCGATGACTTCGCGGCGGGGACGCGCATGAACGAGCGCGCCGAGGAGCATGGCTTGATCGTCGCCTATCCCAGCCAGTCCAAGGCCGCAAACGCATCGCTTTGCTGGAACTGGTTCATGCCCGAGCACCAGAAGCGCGGGGCCGGCGAACCGGCCATCATTGCCGGCATCACCCGTGAGATCGTCGCCAATTACGCTGTCGATCCAGACCTGGTGTTCGTCGCGGGCCTGTCCGCCGGGGGCGCCATGGCGGCGGTGATGGCGGCCACCTATCCTGAGATCTACGCCGCGATTGGCGTCCATTCCGGTCTGCCCTACGAATCTGCAACCGATCTTCCTTCGGCCTTCGCGGCGATGCGTGGCAATGCCGGTTCACGAGGACGGCGCTTGCGAAAACCGCGTGGGGCAGCGGCAGAGTTGCCGCGCATGCCCACTATCGTCTTCCACGGCGATGCCGACAGCATCGTGCATTCCTCCAACGCCGCCGGGATCGTCGGCGTGTCCAAGCTTGGTGAGCGCATCGAACGCGCGGACACTCGCTCGTCCGAGGGCCGGACCTATACCCGCACCGTCATCCGCGACCAAGATGGGGCGGTGGTGGTGGAGGACTGGCTGTTGCACGGCAGCGGTCATGCCTGGTCGGGCGGCGGCGCGCAGGGTTCCTATACCGATCCCGACGGCCCGGATGCGTCACGCGAGATGCTGCGCTTCTTCTTCGAGAGAAGCGGAGATGGCCGGCCTTAGCCTCAGGCCCAGGGGCGCTCGGTGCGCGCCCTGCCTTCGAAGGCCTCGATGGCGTCCGCCTTCTCCATGGTGAGCCCGATATCGTCGAGCCCTTCCATCAGGCAGCGCTTGCGGAACGGATCGATGTCGAAATGAATCTTGCCGCCGTCGGGTCCCCTGATCTCCTGCGCGGGGAGATCGATGTGCAGAACCGCGTTGGCGCCGCGCGCGGAATCGTCGATCAGCTTGTCGATCTCTTCCTGCGGCAGGGTGATCGGCAGGACGCCGTTCTTGAAACAGTTGTTGTAGAAAATGTCGGCGAAGCTCGGCGCGATGATGCAGCTGATGCCGAAATCGAGCAGCGCCCAGGGCGCGTGCTCGCGGCTTGACCCGCAGCCGAAATTCTCGCCGGTGATGAGGATCTTGGCCTTGTCGTAAGGCGGCTTGTGCAGCACGAAATCGGCGCGCGGCTTGCCGGCCTCGTCATAGCGCAGCTCGGCGAACAGGCCCGAGCCCAGCCCGGTGCGCTTGATGGTCTTGAGATATTGCTTGGGGATGATCATGTCGGTGTCGACATTGATCATGGGCAGATAGGCGGCGATCCCGGTGAGCGTGGTGAATTTCTGCATGATGTCCTCGTGCGACGAAAGCCTATGTAGCGCCAAGCGGCCGAGCTTTCCAGTCGTATGGGCGTGTTAAACGGCCGATATCTCCGCTTTTCAGCCGTCAAGGCAGGCACTAAGGTCCGCGGGGCAAAAAAGCGCGGCGTGAGGGAGTTCAGATGGCGGGAACGGTGATTTACGAGGCGCACCCGGCGATGTTCCGGGCGCATCCCTTCTGGTTCATCCTCTGCGTCCTGCTGATCGCCGCGTTCGGCATCGGCATTCTGATCTTGCTCTATTGGTACATCAAGACGCGGGCCACCGCGCTCACCGTCACCGACAACGAGCTGATGTATGAGCGGGGCATCTTGAGCAAGGACCGCACCTCGGTGTCGCTCAGCCACGTCCGCTCGGTGCATATCACCCAAGGCTTCGTCAATCGCATTCTCGGCGTGGGAACGATCCAGATCTCGACCGCCGGAGACGAACCGGAGTTCACCATCGCCGACCTGCCTGACCCGTATGTGATCCAGGAGGCGATCGCCAAGGCCCAGGAAATACATAACAACAAAGACTGAGTGAGGACGCCGCCAGATGCCAAGCCAAAGCGACCGGCGCGAGCGCAACGAGGCGTTGCGGCTGTTCATTGCCGCGGCGGCGGCGTTGCTGGTGCTGATCGTGATCGGCGGCGCCGGCTTCTATTATTTGCTGGGCTTCAACGCGGAGGGTGACCCGTTCTCGGCGGGCATCGGGCTCAAGACCGCCGCGCTGATCTCCTTCGGCGTATCCTTCGTCGCCATTCTGATCATGGCGGTCGTGTCGGGCGGCGACGCCATTTTCGGCGAGCTACCCTTCACCATCGCCGGCTTTCTGATCTTCTTCGTGATCTTCTGGCTGATGATCGCCTGGATCTTCTGACGCCGCAGCTATTGCGGCGGTCCCAGCGTCTGCGCCTGCGACGAGGTGGTGGGCGTGGCGGCTTGTTGCGCCGCCGAGCCGAGCAGCTCGCGATAATATTTGCGCATGGTCTCGCAGCGTTGCGGGCCGGGCGGATGCACCCCGTCGCCCTTCAATTGCGAGATGAAGGTGCAGATATCCTCCATGCCTTGGGCATCCAGCCAGCCCCACTTCACCCCGCGCCGGATGGCGAAGAGATCGGCTTGCGTCTCGTCGGCGCCGATGAACTGGTGCCCGCATTCATGGCTGTAGATATAGAGCTTCACCTGGGTGGAGAGGCCATTGATCTTCTTGGTGTTGAGGATCAGGAAGCCCGGGAAGGCGCCGCCCCAACTGTCGAAATTGGTGGTGAGCACGGTCGGCCGCTTGCCGCAATTGACCGGTTTGCCGTCGAGCTTGAGCGCGCCCTGCGGAACCAGCTTGGCGCCGGGACCGGCTTCTTTCAGATAGTCGTCGAGGCTCGGGCCGGCAGCGGTCGAGCCCTCGCTGCCGGACCATGAGTCCTGCGCGGCTGCGGGGCTCGCGAGGCAGAGCGCGATGCCCAAGGCGCCAGCAAGCGCCACACCCAAACTTGCCCGTCCATCCCTCATGTCGACTCGCACTTTAAGACCGCGCCCAATTGCGCGCAATTGCAGGAATGTCTCACCTGCCGTCTTCTTTGCCGTCTCCGCTCGCGGATAGCTCACTTTTCTTGACAAAGCATTGCCTTAGCTGGTCGCAGCGGGCCTCGGGATCGGGGTGCATAGGGCCGTGGCCGGCGATGTTGAACAGCGCGCAGACATCCTCGAGCGCCTGTTTGCTGAGCCAACCCTCGCGCCGCGCCCGCCGCACGGCGTAGCAATCGGCCACCGTCTCGCTCGGGCCGAACAGGATGTGTCCGCACTCATGATAGTAGATCAGCCACTGCACCGGCCGTGGCAGCTCCTTCAGTGCCTGCATGTTCAGCATGATGACGGTGGAGGAGACGGCGAAGCCTTCGAAGTCGCGCAGCAGCGTGGCGGTGGCGCCGCAAGACAGTCTGCGGCCGGCAACCACGAGGCGGCCGGGTGCGACGAGCTTGCCCTGCTCGATCGCGACCGCGGTGTCGTGATGGCTCGATGCGACCAGCGCAAGACAGAGCGCAAGCCCCATGAGACGGGCAGCTGACCGCATTATCGTTCCCTCTGCCGCCCTGTCCCACTTGCCTTGCCGCAGTCTGCGGGCGGGGCGGGGCAAGCGTCAACGGCTAATCCCGTCACACGGCCGCTTCGGCTTCGATGTGCTCCATGTCGGCATCGGAAAGGCCGAAATGATGGCCGATCTCGTGCACCAGAACATGGGTGACGATGTGCCCAAGCGTCTCCTCGTGCTCGGCCCAATAATCGAGGATCGGGCGGCGGTAGAGGAACACCATGTCGGGCAGCGTGGCGACGTCCATGACGCTCTTGCGCGCGAGATCGACGCCGGAATAGAGCCCGAGCAGGTCGAAGGGCGATTCGATTCCCATCGCATCGAGCACCTCGTCGGTGGGGAAGTCCTCGACCCGGATGAGAAGATCGCCGGTCAGCGCGCGGAACCGCCCGGGCAGGCGGCGATAGGCGGCGTCCGCGATCGCCTCGAACGCCACGAGGCTCGGCGCTTCGAGCTTGCTCCAGTCGGTCTTGCTCATGGTCGGCATTATTCCAGGATGTCGCACTGACCGCGAAGCCAATCTGAACGGCAGATGAATTCGCCGCTCAGGCCCGGTTCAATCGCCCAGCCATAAATTCCGTCTCAAGTGCTTCACGCAATCACGCGGAAGCATCGAAACGCGGAGAAATTCGATGTTGAGAAAGAGTCTGATTGGTGCGGTCGCCGTGTGCGGCATCGCGCTTGCCGGCAGTGTCGCCAGCGCCCAGCCGGCGTCGGCCGGTTACGCCTGCGGGCCGTGGAACGGCTATTGCGGCTATTTCCTCTATCCCGGTTGGGGTTGGAATTATGGCTGGTACGGCAATAACCACCACCACAAATGGGACGAGCATCACGGCAACAACAACTGGAACAACGGCAAGGGCAAGTACAAGGGCCAGGCCTACAAGAACGGCAATTGGAAGAAGTACTAGGCTTCGTCGGGGAGTCTCCTCTCCCTAGCGTCGGCACGCCGTCTCGGCGCCTCGCGGTTCCCCCCATGCGCGAGACGCTAGAGGCGGCGTGTCCGGTGTTTAGTGGAAGGTGCGGATGTCGACGAAGCGGCCGGCGAGCGCGGCAGCGGCCGCCATTTGCGGCGAGACCAGATGGGTGCGGCCTAGCCGGCCCTGGCGCCCCTCGAAATTGCGATTCGAGGTCGAGGCGCAGCGCTCGCGCGGGGCAAGCTGGTCGGGGTTCATGCCGAGACACATCGAGCAGCCGGGCTCGCGCCACTCGAAGCCGGCGTCCTTGAAGATCTTGTCGAGCCCTTCGGCCTCGGCCTGCGCCTTCACCAGGCCGGAGCCCGGCACGATCATGGCGCGCACCGTCTCGCTCACCTTGCGGCCTTCGACGACTTTCGCCACGGCGCGCAGATCCTCGATGCGGCCATTGGTGCAGGAGCCGATGAACACGCGGTCGAGCGCGATGTCGGTGATCTTCTCGCCACCCTGCAAGCCCATATAGTCGAGGCTGCGCTCGGCGGCCTTGCGCTTGGTCTCGTCGGCGATCTCCGACGGCACCGGCACGCGGCCCGACACGGAGACGACCTGCTCGGGGCTGGTACCCCAGGAGACGATCGGCGGCAGCTCATTCGCCTTCAGCCCGACGATGCGATCGAAATGCGCGCCATCGTCGGAATAGAGCTTCTCCCAATGATGCTTCGCCACTTCGAAGGCGCCGCCTTTCGGCGCGCGCGGGCGGCCCTTGATATAGTCGAAGGTCTTGGCGTCGGGCGCGATCAGGCCGGCGCGGGCGCCGCCCTCGATCGACATGTTGCAGATGGTCATGCGCCCTTCCATGGAGAGCGCTTCGATTGCCTCGCCGGCATATTCGATGACATGGCCGGTGCCGCCGGCGGTGCCAATCTCGCCGATGATGGCGAGGATGATGTCCTTGGCGGTAACGCCGTCCGGGAGCGCGCCGTCGACGCGCACCAGCATGTTCTTCGCCTTGGACTGGATCAGCGTCTGGGTGGCGAGCACATGCTCGACCTCGGAGGTGCCGATGCCATGCGCCAGCGCGCCGAACGCGCCATGCGTCGAGGTATGGCTGTCGCCGCAGACTATTGTTGTGCCGGGCAGAGTGAAGCCCTGTTCGGGCCCGACCACATGCACGATGCCCTGGCGCTTGTCGCGCTCATGATAATATTCGATGCCGAAATCGCGTGCGTTCTGCGCCAGGGTTTCGATCTGCAGCGCCGATTCGGGATCGTCTATCCCAAAGGAGCGGTCGGTGGTCGGCACGTTGTGATCGACCACGGCCAGCGTCTTCTCTGGCGCACGCACCTTACGGCCCGCCATGCGCAATCCCTCGAAGGCCTGCGGGCTGGTCACCTCATGCACCAGATGGCGATCGACATAGAGCAGGCAGGTGCCGTCCGGCGCTTCGTGCACCAGGTGCGCGTCCCAGATCTTGTCGTAGAGAGTGCGGGGCTTGGTCATGGCCATTGATGAGGACGTGTCGAAGCTAGGAAATAGGATGTCGCAACGCGATTGACAAATCTCCTGTTGAGAGCCGGGCAAGGAATCCTCACCTGTGTCGAGCCGAAGATCGGTCTTCTCCGTTTTCCTCTTTTGCGGCGGCCGCGATGGAAGCTGAGTAAACGGCGTTCGGCATGAAGCCAGCGGCTTTTTCAGATGCAACTTATGATTGTATCTTGACAGAGGCACACGGTTGTACTGTAGAATGATGCAACCTAATGGAGAGTCGATCGCAGGCGACGGCAATCGGACATGTAACCCCCAGAAAGGAGCGACCAATGGCTGGCCAGACCATCATAAATTTTGACGGACTTTCAGCGGACGCAGCCGAGAAGTTGGGACAGGGATTGGTTGAGGCCGCCAAGGTGAAAATCGATAGCGTGATAAAGGCGGCGGAAAAGCTTTCTGGCGATCGGGCCATCCGACTCGAAAAACTCATAGGTGGAAACAACCTCGCAGCCGACGGGAACTGCGGCAATGGTTGTGCCTGAATAGCAAACTCATCCCTGAGTCAGAGCGATGTTGAGCCGCCTCACCATCAACTCCACCCAAACCTGCAATTTGGGTTGCAAATATTGCTACGCCGCCGGTGGAGACTATGGCGGTCCGGCAATCCGGATTGCGCCCGCTCTCGCGGTGCAGAGGCTGCGCGAAGCGGCCCATGAACATCGAACGATAAATCTGGTTCAGTTCATCGGCGGTGAGCCACTGCTCAACCTCTCCGCAATGCAGGCCGTCGCCAAAGAAATGGAAGATTTGGTGAAGCATGGGATCCTCGATCCACGCCCCGCCATTAGCGCAATCACGAATCTTACCGTGCTTTCGGACGAGCATTTGCAGCTGTTCGAAGACCACAAGTTTCGTTTAGTCGTGAGCCTTGACGGGCCACGTGAAATCAATGACGAGCTGCGACCCACTAAACAGGGCAAAGGGAGCTATGACGAGATCACCGACAATCTGCGGCGCTTGAGCGAAAAGAGCATCGCGTTCGACATAGAGTGCACGTACACCTATCGACATTTCACCAGCGGCCTGACGATTATAGATCTGCTGAAATATTTCAGCGCCTTTGGTGAGGGCAAAATTGACATTGTGGTCGTATCGACCGCGCCTGGCGACGAACTGGGCTTCAACGAAAATGGTGATTGGAGAACCGCGGTCCAGCTTCAGCTCGACGCATTGAATTTCGCGCTGGACGAGTACGAGCGGGGAAACGTCGTTCCCTACGGGCTGCTGCTCGAGACTCTCGGACAGATAAAAGTGCCAGGGACGGACAATTTCTGTCCTGCCGGCGTCTCGAATTTAGCCGTGGCCAGCGACGGCGAACTCTATCAATGCAACATGTTCACAAACAATCCGAGATATCTCAGTTCGATTACCGGCAAGGTCGACGTGATCACAAAGTCTGACGTGCCGGAGTGCCAAGTGTGCTGGGCCAGGCCGTGGTGCAGGTCCTGCGTCGGGAACATGGAGATCCGAAGCCCCGGCGACCCTCATCCCTATTTGCAGCATTGCGAGACGCTACGAGGCGCCATCGCAATCGTGGCAGGGCGCTTGCCCAGCGTCCTGGACAAGGCCTTCCCGGAAATCCTCGCACACCACTAGCTTGGTGCTTCCGTGACATGGTCAGCCGCGAACTGAATCTGCCAAGCTTTTCCGGAGTAGCCTTTGCCATCGGAGGCACGATCTCGCTATCGCAAGCGGTCGATCAAAAGGTCATCGTACATGGGGATGATGCGCTCATCGGCCTGCTTGAGACCCCCGTGGCCGGCGATGTTCTCAAGATTCGTTTCCCGGGCCCGCGTGAACCCACCGGAGGCTTGGATTTCGACATCCAGATCCCTCATGTTAGGCATCTCGGCGTGCTCGGCGCCGGCAGCATTCTCGGGCGAGGTCAATTCGACGTTTCCAATGTCGAATTGTCAGTCCAAGGTTCCGGTGGAATAGACCTTCAGGTTGTCGGTCACCACCTTTCCAGCACACTGAGCGGCTCTGGCGCTCTCACTCTGGCAGGCTACGCGGACCGTCAGACGATCGAATTGGCCGGCTCAGGCGACCATCGGTCGTACGCCCTTACCTGCAAAGAGGCTGGCATTAGAATTTCGGGGTCCGGAGATGTTCAGGCTAGGGTCACTGACCGTCTAGCAGTACGGATCACCGGGAACGGCAACGTATATTACGCTGGCGATCCGGTGCTGGACGTCAAAATCACCGGCTCTGGCCGCATCATCAGGGTCAGCGAGAGCAGCTAACCCTTTTTGGGCTTTTTGGTCGGCTTGGCGTCCTTGGCCTTCGCCGCCTTCGCGGGCTTGGCCTCGGTCTCGTCGCCTTCTGTCTCTTCCTCTTCCTCGGCGGGGACCTCGTCGGCCGTGGTCTCGGCCATCAGCTCGACGGATTTGGCGACCCAATCGTTATTCTCGATGGCGCCGTTGAGCTTGAGCGTCTCGTCGAGCTTGGCGATCTCGTCGTCGGTGAGATTGGCGATCTGGTCGAACTTGATCAGGCCGAGCTTGTTCAGCTTGTGCTCGAGCTCTTGGCCGACGCCGGGAATCAGCTTGAGATCGTCTGGCTCGCCCTTGGGCCGGGTGAAGCCCTTGAAGGGCTCGGCCTTCTTGCCCCTGACCTCCTGGCGCTCGGTGATGCGGGCGGCCTTGCCGCGCAGGCCGCGCAGATAATACAGCTTGGCCCGGCGCACGCGGCCGCGGCGCACCACCTCGATCGACTCGATCAGCGGCGAATGCACCGGGAAGACGCGCTCGACGCCCTCGCCATAGGAAATCTTGCGCACGGTGAAATTCTCGTTCAGCCCGCCGCCGGCGCGGCCGATGCAGACGCCCTCATATGCCTGCACGCGGGTGCGCTCGCCCTCGACCACCTTGACGTTGACGCGCACGGTGTCGCCGGGGCCGAACGCGGGAATTTTCCGCTTTTTGGAGAGCGCGGCAGCCTGCTCTTGCTCGAGCTGCTCGATGATATTCATGGCAATAACCTTTCCTGGGCGCCTGCCTTGGCCTTTCGAGCCTTCCGGCGAACGCCATTCTTTTTGATTGATCCGCTGTAAACGCGGGGCAGGGAAGCACCCGCGCGGGGGTTTCCTAGCCTAGCTTTCGGCGGTTGTCGATGGATTTACGCTTGCTCCGCCTCACCCTGAGGAGGAGCCAAAGACGTTCATTTGCAGCGGTAGAGCGCAATCCAGTCCTTGTTCTCCGGCAGGCTGAGCTTGATGAGGTCCTTGGCGGTGAGGTCGAGCGTCAGCACGCCAAGATGCACCTTGTCGTCTTGGGTGCATTTCGCCTCGTAAGCCTCTTGGCCGCTGCCGGCTTGCTTCGGGGCGCCGAGGATACAGAGCAAATTCGGTCCCTCGACAATGCCGCGCCTGATCTCAAACTCGGGCGTGGCGCTCGCGCAGCCGTCGGTGGTGGCGTATTTGCCGAGCAGCGCCTCGAGGTCGGCATGGGCGCTCGCGGGCAGAACCAGCAAGAGCAAAGCCGCAACAATCGTCCTTAACGGCATGACGCGCTTAGCCCTTGCGGTCCAGGCTGCGGATATAGGCGACGACGTTGCGCAGCTCGTCGGGCTTGAGAATGATGTTGGGCATGGTGGGGTGCGAGCTTTGCAGCCAGACGGAGAGCGCCATCTCGGTCATGCCCGGCGTATCGGCCACCGACTGGAACGTCGGGGCTTCCACCAAAGGCGACATGTTCTCGTTGGCCAAGACCGCATGGCAGGTGGCGCAGACCTTTTCCGCGTAGGCTTGGCCCGCCGCGATATCGGCCTCCTGCGCATGTCCTGCATAACTCGACGCGAGCAGCATCGCGCTCGCCAGCAGCACCGCATTCTTCATGCTCAGCACCTCCGTATTTGGTTCCCTTGATAGCACTTGCCGCGCCGCCGTGTCTGACCTCGATCAAGGTTTCCGCTTATGGCGCTGCCACAGATCGGGCCGGCGCTCTTGCGTGAGCCGCTCGGCCTCCGCGCGCCGCCACTCGGCGATCTTCTGGTGATCGCCCGACAGCAGCACCTCGGGAATGGCGCGTCCCTCGAAGTCGCGCGGCCGCGTGTAGTGCGGATATTCCAACAGCCCGCTCGCGAAACTCTCCTCGGCCAGCGAGCTTTCATTGCCGGCGACGCCGGGGATCAGCCGCACGCAAGCGTCAATCAGCACCTGCGCGGCAAGCTCGCCGCCCGACAGCACATAGTCGCCGATGGAAATCTCCTCGATGTCACGCACGTCGAGCACGCGCTGGTCGATGCCCTCGAAACGGCCGCACAGCAGAATGGCGCCGGGACCTTGCGCCAGCGCGCGCGCGCGATCTTGCGTCAGCGTCATGCCGCGCGGCGAGAGATAAAGCGTAGGCGTGCCGGGCTTTGCGTCGGCGCGCGCGGCATCGACCGCCGCCGCGGCGATGTCGGCGCGCATCACCATGCCGGCGCCGCCGCCCGCCGGCGTGTCATCGACCGAGCGATGCTTGTCAGTGGCGAAGTCGCGGATGTCGATGGTCGCCAGTGCCCATTTGCCTTCGGCCAGCGCCTTGCCGGCGAGGCTCGCGCCGAGCGGTCCCGGGAACATCTCGGGGAAAATGGTGAGCACGGTTGCGCGCCAGGTCGCGGTCATGCCCGCGCGGCCTTCTCGATGGGCCCGCGCTCTTGCTTGAGCAGCCAGGTCTCCAGCCGCCCCACGCCCTTGACCTGAATCGGCCCGCGCGCTTCGAACAGAAAGCCCTCGCCGAGCGCCTCGCGTACCGCGCCCGACACCTGGATCTCGCCGGGAAGCCCGTGCGACTCGAGCCGCGAGGCGAGATTCACCGTCTCGCCCCACACGTCGTAGGAGAATTTATCGGTGCCGATGATGCCGGCCATCACCGGGCCGATGGCGATGCCGATGCGCACCCGCAAATCGACGCCATGCGCGGCGGAGAGCCGCTCGACCAGTTGCGGCAGTCCCAGCGCCATGCGGGCCAGCCGGCAGAGATGATCGTCTTGCGGCAGGCTGACGCCCGTTACCGCCATGTAGCCGTCGCCGATGGTCTTGATCTTCTCCACGCCGTGGTGCGCGGCCAGGCGATCGAACTCGGTGACGATCTGATCGAGCAGGGCGACGGTGCGCGCCGCGCCGAGCTCGTGCGCGAGCTCGGTGAAGCCGACCAGATCGCTGAACAGGACGGAGGCCTCGGCGACGCTGTCGGCGACCCGCTCGTCGGGCCGTTCCTTCAGCCGCTCGGCAATGGCCGCGGGCAGGATGTTGGCGAGCAGCGCGTCGGCCTCGGCCCGTGCCTGGTCGGCCACGCTGAAGGCGTAGCCCACGATCAGCGCGATGATGCAGAAGCTGGTGACGGCGGAGGAGATATAGAGATTGGCGAGCAGGCTCGGCTCGGCGGTGAACAGCGCGCGCTCCTGCGGGTAGAGGAACCAAGTGGCGAGGTGCAAGGCAAGGCCGATCGCGATCACCGCGGTAACGAGCCGGAAGCGGGGCATGCCGTAGATGGCAAAGGCGACCGCCGCGGCGATGATGTAGTTGATCTGAATGCCGGATTCGCGACCGAAGGCGCGGACGAAAAAGAACAAGGCGGTGTACTCGACGGTAGCGAGCAGGACTGCCGCGGCGATGTCGTTGATGCGGTGGGCGAGCGGCACGGCCAGCGCGATCACCACCAGCAGCAGATTGGCGGCGATCAGGTGCCGATAGGCGTGCGCGTCGTAATAGGCGAACACGATGGCGTAGACGATGGAGAAGAACGCGATCAGGAACGCCATCACGTTGACGATGGTCAGCCGCCGGCGCACGGCGCGCGGATAGCCTTCCGTGCCCCATTCAGCGAATGCCGAGAGAGGCCCGAGCCAGGCAAAGACGGGCGCGGAACGCGTCGGCGCGGTGGTATCGCTCTGACTCATGCGGACGCTCGAACAAATTCGCGGGGTCGATGCAGCAACCGAGGCCGGTGGAAACGACCAGCCGACCGTAAGTGTTTACTGGATTCCCGCCCGTGCGGGAATGACGGCGCCTTCGATGCTTAATCGAACAAACCCTCGGGCGGGGTGAGGGTGAGGCGGCCGCCTTCGACATCGACCTCCGGCACGGTATCGCGGGTGAAGGGCACCAGCACGGTGGCGCCGCCTGTGGCGGGCTGCACCTCGATCAGGTCGCCGGCGCCGAAATTATGCACCCCGACCACGCTGCCGATCGCGACGCCGTCGCGTGCGATGGCGGCCAGCCCGATCAGATCCAAGTGATACCACTCGTCGTCCTCGCGCTCGGGCAGTCGCGCGCGCGCGATATAGAGCTTGGTGTGGGTCAGCGCCTCGGCGCCCTCGCGCGTGGTGACGCCCTTGATGCGGGCGATCAGCGCCTTCGGCGTGACCCGAACGCGCTCGATCTCGATCGCGCGACCTTGCTCGTCCTCCAGAACGCCATAACGGGCGATGGCCTCCTGGTCCTGCGTATAGGAGCGCAGGCGGACCTCGCCCTTCAGTCCTTGCGCCGCTCCGATCTCGCCGAGCAGCACGCGGTCTGGCTTTTCGGTCAACGATTACTCAGCGCTGGGCTGCTCGGCCGGGGCCTCCGGCTCGGCCGGGGGCGGCGGAGGAGCGGCGGCGGCTTCGGCGGCGGCCTTGGCCTTTTCCTCTGCGGCGGTCTTCTTCGCTTCCTCACGCTCCAGACGCTTCTTGCCGGGCTGGCCCTTGTTCGGGTTCGACCGCGCCTCGCGCTTTCGGATGCCTGCCACGTCGAGGAATCTGAGCACGCGATCGGTGGGCTGGGCGCCGACGCCGAGCCAATGCGCCAGCCGATCCTCGACGAACTTCACCCGCTCGGCGGAGTCCTTGGGCTGGAGCGGATCATAGGTGCCGATCTTCTCGATATAGCGGCCGTCGCGCGGGCTCCTCGAGTTGGCGATGACGATGCGGTAATAGGGCCGCTTCTTGGCGCCGGCCCGCGCCAGCCTGATCTTCAGTGACATATCTTCGTTCTCCTAAGTCGGGTTGATCTATCGTTTCTTCGATCCGGGAAGGCCGGGAAGCCCGCGCGGCATCCCGCCGGGAAGACCGGGGAAGTTGCCGGGGAGGCCGGGAAAGCCGCCGGGCGGAAGGGGAGGCAAGCCGCCTTGCGGCATGCCAGCGGGAAGCTCGGCCGGCAGTTCGGGCGGCGGCCCGCCGCCGAACATGCTGCCGAGAAGCCCACGCTTCTTGCCCATCGACTTCATCATGTCGGCCATCTGCCGATGCATCTTCACCAGCCGGTTGATGTCCTGCACGCTGGTGCCGGAGCCCGCCGCCACGCGCTTCTTGCGCGAGGCATTGAGCAGCTTCGGGTTCTTGCGCTCGGCGCGTGTCATCGAGCCGATCATCGCCTGCTGGCGCTTCAGGATGCGGTCGTCGAGCTTGGCGGTGTCGAGCTGCTTCTTGATCTTGCCGATGCCGGGCAGCATCGACAGCACGCCGCCCATGCCGCCGAGCTTCTGCATCTGCTTCAGCTGCTCGGCGAGGTCGTCGAGATCGAAGGCGCCCTTCTTGACCTTGGCGGCGATCTTCTGCGCCTTGTCGAGTTCGACGGTCTGCATCGCCTTCTCGACCAGGCCGACCACGTCGCCCATGCCGAGGATGCGGCCGGCGATGCGCTCGGGGTAAAACTCCTCCAGCGCGTCGAGCTTCTCGCCGGTGCCGATCAGCTTGATCGGCTTGCCGGTGACGGCGCGCATGGAAAGCGCCGCGCCCCCGCGGCCATCGCCATCGACTCTGGTGAGCACGATGCCGGTCAGCGCCACGCGCTGATCGAAGCTCTTGGCGAGATTGACCGCGTCCTGGCCGGTCAGCGCGTCGGCGACCAGCAGCGTCTCATGCGGGGAGGCGATCGTCTCGATCGCCGCGGTCTCGGCCATCAGCTCTTCGTCGATATGCGTACGGCCGGCGGTGTCGAGCAGCAGCACGTCATAGCCGCCGAGCTTGGCGGCCTTCAGCGCGCGGGCGGCGATCTGCGTGGGCGTTTCGCCGGCGACGATGGCGAGCGTCGCCACCTCGGTCTGCTCGCCGAGCACGCGCAGCTGCTCCTGCGCCGCGGGCCGGCGCGTATCGAGCGACGCCATCAGCACTTTCTGCTTGTCGCGCTGTTGCAGGCGCTTGCCGAGCTTGGCGGTGGTCGTGGTCTTGCCCGAGCCTTGCAGGCCGACCAGCATCATCACCACCGGTGGGGTGGCGGCGAGGTCGATGCCTTGCGCGTCCGACCCAAGCACACGCACCAGCTCGTCATTGACGATCTTGATGACCATCTGGCCGGGAGCGATCGAGCGCACCACCTCCTGGCCGACCGCCTTCGCCTTCACGGCGTCGACGAAGTCGCGCACCACGTCGAGCGCGACATCGGCCTCGAGCAGCGCGCGGCGCACCTCGCGCATGGCTTCGGCCACGTCGGCCTCGCTCAGCGCGCCCTTGCGGGTGAGCTTGTCGAGGATGGCGTTAAGCCGTTCGGATAGAGTCTCGAACATCAGTCCCGCTCTCTGTTGTCATCGCCCGCGCAGGCGGGCGATCCAGTAGCCCCGGAGTCACGCTTACGAAGACCGGGGTTACTGGATGCCCCGGTCAAGCCGGGGCATGACAAGAGTTTGGTTTCGCGCATTGCCAAATCAACCATTCCCACAACACCAAACGCACCCGCGGGCGCAACGCGCTGGCGGATGTTGACCCCCCTGACTCCCCTTTAAGTTTGCGCTACCCGCTTCGCGCTGCTTGAGCGCAGTGCTCAAGTAGGCCAGAGGCCGGTAGCACCCTAAAGATGTCCAGGGCGGCGGCTCTTCAAACGGAGCTGCCTTGAATGTGGCCGGAATGTCGGCGAGGACGGCTGTTAAGTCAAGCCGGGCGAGGCCCGCTCGCGAAGAAATTGCCATGGAAATGAAAGGGGATGGCATGGGGTGTCGCGGCCCGCGCCAGCTCCTGGAGGCTCGCCGCGTCGAGCACGAGCAGAAAGGAGCGGCCCTTGTCGAGGTCGAGCACGACCGACAGCAGCACCCCGTCATCCTCGGCGGCCGCAGCAGGCGCGGGCACGAATATCGGTTCGCCCGGGTAGAGGCCTGCCGCATACCAGCGCATGCTTTCGCCGGTCGCAGTGTCGATCTTGACGACGCAATCGAGGAAATCCCCCTTGGCCGCGATGCCCGTGCCCCAGACATAGCGATAGGGTTTGCCAGCATGGGCCGCGTAATTGATGCGGGGCAGCTCGAGCGGAAGGTTCGCCAAGACACGCCGGGTGACGGGGGCCTCGCTCGCGAGCGGAATATGGAACCGGGTCAGCGTGCCGGTGGCGGTAATGGGAGCGCCGGCGCGGAGGCGGGCGAGATAAAGCTGATCGATGATGCTCGCGTCGGGGTAGGCGACGGCATCGACCGCGAGTCCGTCGCCGTCGGCGAAGGCGTTGACATGGTGAAAGGCGAAACTTGCATCGGCCTTGGCCGTGCGCACCAGCCGGCCGGTGTCTTTCTCCACGACATGGAAGACGAGCCCGCGCTCAGCCTCCCAGCGATAATTCTGAATGAAGGGCTTGCCCGACAGCCGGAGGTCGATCGGGTTCACCACCAAGGGGAACTCGGTGAGGATGAGATGGTCGGCGCTCATGCCGAAGCTGTGCATATAAGACGGTCGCTCCACCGGAATGGCGGCGATTTCGGCTTGCGTGCCGTCGTCGCCGATGCGGCACAGGCGGTAGACGCTCTTCAGGCCGAGATCGGCGATGTAATTATAATGGCAGGCGCGTTTCGCATCGTAATGCGGATGCGCGGTCGACACCTGTCCGCTCAACGCCGCGCCATAGCCAAACACGCCGAGCGTCGCCAGCGTGTCGGGCGCGAAGCGCAGCGGCATCGTCGTCTCGGTGAAGGCGGCCACTTCCCGCGCATAGCTGGAGACATTGACGCAAGCATTGTCGGTGAGCTTGGGATCGAAGATCGCGGCGACGCGCCCGAACAAGGTGCGGCAGGGATCGGTGGCGAATTCGGCATAGGTGATCTTGCCGGTCTCCTCGGCGGCGCGAAAGGCGTTGCTCTCGAGGAAGCGGTTGGCATAGCTGACGCCGCCATCGGCGATGGCGAATCTGTGCAGCATCGCCAATCCGTCGAACCAGTGATTATAGCTGCGCGCTCCCACCTCGAACTTGGAGGGGCCGGTGCGGAGCAGGGTGCCTTGCAGCCATGACGGCAGCGCGCCGGTGACGGCGAGGGCGACGGGCGCAGGCGTCTCGGCCGTCAGGGAGCGGAAGCCTGCGCCGTAGGGAAAGGTGGGTCTGTCGAGCATCGCGTTCTCCAGCGGTAGCGCGAGGAGCCTAGGCGATGTTCCTTAAGACAGGCTCAAGCTTGACGGCCAAATCGAGCAGGTCCTCGTCGCCGCCCCTCCAGCCGATGAAGGAGAGTCCAATGGGGCAGCCGGCGGCCTTGGTCGCGGGAATCGAGATCTGCGGCAGGCCGGCATGGCCGGCGAGGCAGGTATAGCCGAGGGTTTGCGCGCGGAACTCGGCGAAGGAGGCGCCGTCGGGAATCCCGCGCTCGGGCGGCAGGGTCGGCGTGGTCGGCAGCACGAGCAGCGTGCCGGGGGACAGGAGCGCCTCGATGCGCTGCGCGACTTCCTTGCGCTTGATGCGCGCGGCATCGGCCTCGGCGAAGGTGATCTGCGCCGCCGCCTCGAAGCGTTCCTTGATGCCCGGGCCGAGATCGACATTGTGCGACTGGATGAAGGGCAGCAGCGTCGACTGCAGCTCGAAGCCCTGAATCAGGCGGAAGGCGTCGCGCCAGTCGTGGATTTCCTCGCCGGCGAGGGTCAGATGCTCGGGCGCGGGCAGCGCGGGCCCGATGCCGGCCAGCACGCGCCACAGGGCCTGATCGGCGCTCGCCTCGGCTGCACCGAAGAAATCTTCGGCCAAAATCAGGCGGTCGATCTGCGCGGCGATGCTGTCGCCTGCGAGCAGCAAATGGCCGATCTTGCGGAACAACTCCGCCTCGCGCGCGAGAAAGCCGATCGTGTCGTAGCTCGGCGCCATCGCCGTGGCGCCTTGCATGCCGATGCGGCCGAAGGTCGGGCGAAGCCCGTAAAGCCCCGAGAACGACGCCGGCACGCGGATCGATCCGCCCGTGTCGCTGCCGAGCGCGAAGTCGCACATCGAGGCGGCGACCGCGGCAGCCGAGCCGCAGGACGAGCCGCCAGTGACGTGCTGGGGGGCGAGGGTGTTGACCGGCTGGCCGTAATGGGCGTTGGAGCCGAGCACGCTGTAGAAGAACTCATCGCAGATGGTGATGCCGGTGCATGCGGCGCCAGCCTCGAGCAGGCGGATGATGACGGGCGCCGTCTCATGCGCAGGCGTGGCATGGGCATAGAAGTCGGGGTTGCCGTTGCTGACCTTGTGGCCACGAATGGCGAACAGGTCCTTCACCATGAAGGTGAGCCCGGCGAGCGGCCCCGACGCGGCGCCAACCAAAGGCTCCCGCAAAGTGTGAGGAGCGAGAGCGCCGACCGGGTCGGCGGATGGGACTGAGATCATCGTGTTCTCGCGTTTGCGACTGCGTGAAGAGGCCGCCATGGACTCTGCCAAGGAAGGCCATATAACACCGCCGACCAAGCCTCAATGCCAACAGACGGAGAATGCGGTGCGCGCGGCGCCGGCAACGGACCGAAGTTTGCCCCGGGCGGTATGGGCGCTGGGGCTGACATCGCTGTTGATGGACACCTCGTCCGAGCTGATCCATGGCCTGCTCCCGGTCTTTCTGGTGGTTACGCTCGGCGCGAGCGCGACCGCGCTCGGCGTGGTGGAGGGCATTGCCGAGGCCACGGCGCAGATCACCCGCGTGTTCTCGGGCTGGCTGTCGGATGTGCTCGGGCGGCGCAAGGCGCTCACCGTTGCCGGCTATGGTCTTGCCGCGGTCACCAAACCGCTGTTTCCGCTCGCCAACTCCATCGGACTGGTGCTGCTCGCCCGCTTTCTCGATCGCATCGGCAAAGGGATCAGAGGCGCGCCGCGCGATGCGCTGATCGGCGACCTGACGCCGGCCGACCAGCGGGGCGCGGCGTTCGGCCTTCGCCAGTCGCTCGACACGGTCGGCGCGACGCTCGGCCCGGCGGCGGCGATCGGCTTGATGTATCTGTTCAACGACGACATCCGCACGGTGCTGTGGTTCGCCGTGATCCCCGCGGTGCTGGCTGTCGTCGTGCTCATGGTAGGCGTCAAGGAGCCCGCGCATAAGGAGGCCAAGGCGCGCGCGCCGCTTGAGGTCAAGGACATCAAACAGCTCGGCTCCGCCTATTGGCTGGTGATCGTCGCTGGCGCCGTGTTTACGCTGGCCCGGTTCAGCGAAGCCTTCCTGGTCATCCGCGCGACCGATCAGGGGCTCGCGCTGGCCTGGGCGCCGGCTGTCATCGGTGGGATGAGCCTCGCATTTGCGGCCAGTGCATACCCGGCCGGGAGGCTGCAGGACCGGATCGGCGCGCGGCCCTTGCTGCTGTGCGGCCTGCTCGTGCTGATCGCCGCCGACCTCGCGCTCGCCTACGGTTCGACGCTCGTGGTGATCTTCCTCGGCATCGGCTTGTGGGGCCTGCATATGGGGCTCACCCAAGGGGTGCTTTCGGCGCTGATCGCGGCGACCGCGCCGGACCGCTTGCGTGGCACCGCTTTTGGTTTGTTCGGTCTGGTCACCGGGGTTGCCGCCTTGATCGCCAGCGTTCTGGCCGGCCTGCTGTGGGACCGGATCGGCGCTCCCGCCACCTTCCTGGCCGGCGCCGCCTTTGCCGCGGTCGCCTTCGTCGCCTTCTTGCTCGTTAAGCGAGGCCCGAGC
Source organism: uncultured Alphaproteobacteria bacterium (assembly GCA_963798815.1). Lineage (GTDB taxonomy): Bacteria > Pseudomonadota > Alphaproteobacteria > Rhizobiales > Methyloligellaceae > Methyloceanibacter. The sequence continues at coordinate 200,165 of CAWCUW010000001.1, read as the reverse complement.
GGCGTCCCTGGAAGTGCATGACCCGCCCGCCCTATATAGGGGCAGCAAAGCGACAAGGCTTATGATGCAGGCTCCATCGGTATCCTTCCGCAAGATGAACGGGCTCGGCAACGATTTCGTCGTGCTCGATGCGCGGCCGCGCGCGCTGCCGCTCGGGCCGGACGCAGTGCGCGCCATCGCCGACCGCAAGGAGGGGATCGGCTGCGACCAGATCATCGCGCTCGAGCCGTCGCGCAACGCCGATGTGTTCATGCGCATTTGGAATGCCGACGGCGGCGAAGTCGGCGCTTGCGGCAATGCCGCGCGCTGCGTGGCGGCGATCGTCGCCGGCGAGCGCAACGCGGCGGATGTGCGCATCGAGACGGAAAGCGGCGTGCTCGGTGCCGTGGTGAACGCCGACGGCAGCGTCACCGTCGATATGGGGGCGCCGCGATTGGCGTGGGACGAGATCCCGCTTGCCGAGCCGTTCCACGACACGCGGCGGATCGAGCTGCAAATCGGTCCGATCGACGCGCCGGTGCTGCATTCGCCGTCGGTGGTCAATGTCGGCAACCCGCATTGCCTGTTCTTCGTCGACGATGTCGAGGCTTACGAGCTGAAACGGTTCGGGTCGATGCTCGAGCATCATCCGCTGTTTCCGCAGCGCGCCAATATCTCGCTGGTGCAGGTCGTGGCGCCGCACGCGCTGAAAGTCCGCACCTGGGAGCGGGGCGCCGGGCTGACGCGGGCTTGCGGCACCGCCGCCTGCGCCGCCGCGGTCGCGGCAGCGCGCCGCGAACTGACCGGGCGCAAGGTGCGAGTGAGCTTGCCGGGCGGCGATCTCATGATCGAGTGGCGGGAGAGTGACGGCCATATCTTGATGACCGGCCCTTACGCGCTCGATTTCGAGGGCACTCTGCCGGCAACGCTGTTCCAGCCCGCGCCGATATGACCCTCGCGCAGGGTCGCTGACCGAGCCCTTTCATGTTAGAAGCCGCCAATGTCCGACCTTGAGATCATCACTTTCGGCTGCAGGCTCAACGCTTATGAGTTCGAGGTCATGCGCGAGCAGGCGTCCGCCGCGGGGCTCACCTCGGCGGTGATCGTCAACACTTGCGCGGTGACCGCCGAGGCGGTGCGTCAGGCGCGACAGGCGATCCGCAAAGCCCGCCGCGAGCGGCCCGACGCCAAGATCATCGTCACCGGCTGCGCGGCGCAGATCGATCCGGCCCGCTTCGCCGGCATGGACGAGGTCGATCACGTCATCGGCAATCAGGAGAAGCTCGAAGCCAAGACCTTCGCCGGGCTCAGCCTCGAGGGCAGCGAGCGGGTGGTGGTCAACGACATCATGTCGGTCACCGAGACCGCCTCGCATTTGCTTGAGGGCTTCGGCAATCGCGCGCGGGCCTATGTGCAGATCCAGAATGGCTGCGACCATCGCTGCACCTTCTGTGTCATCCCGTTCGGCCGCGGGCCGTCGCGTTCGGTTCCGGCCGGCGAGGTGGTGGCGCAGGCGCGGCGGCTCGCCGAGAAGGGCTATGCGGAGATCGTGCTGACCGGCGTCGATATCACCGCCTACGGCAAGGACCTTCCCGGCGAGATGACGCTCGGCAGGCTGGTGCGCACCGTGCTCAAGCTCGTGCCCGAGCTGCCCCGGCTTAGGCTCTCCTCGATCGACTCGGTCGAGGCGGACCCGGCGCTGCTCGCGGCGATCGCCGAGGAGGAGCGGCTGATGCCGCATCTCCATCTCTCGCTGCAAGCGGGCGACGATCTGACGCTGAAGCGCATGAAGCGGCGGCATGCCCGCGCCGAACTCGGTGAGCTTCTGCGAGGCGATGCGGCGCTTGCGTCCCCACATGGTGTTCGGCGCCGATCTGATCGCCGGTTTCCCCACCGAGACCGAGGCGATGTTCGCAAACTCGTTGTCGCTGATCGACGATTGCGGGCTCACCTTCCTGCATGTGTTTCCCTACTCGGCGCGCAAGGGCACGCCTGCGGCGCGCATGCCGCAACTGCATGGCAGTGTCGTCGCCAGGCGCGCCGGCGAGTTGCGGGAGAAGGGCGTCGCCGCGTTGCGGCGGCATCTCGAAGGCGCCAAGGGACGCCGCATCAGCGTGCTGATGGAAAATGAGCTGACCGGGCGCGCGGCGGATTTCACGCCGGTGCGGCTCGAGGCGATCGCGGGACCAGGCGCACTGATCGAGGCCGTGGTCGCGGGCGACGATGGCGCCGCGCTGATCGCGACGGTCGCGCCATGACCGAAGGCAAGAAGGCGAGTTTCTTCCAGCGCCTGCTCGGCGTCGGCGACGAGACGCCGAAGCCCGCCGAGCCGCCGCCTCCCAAGCAGGAGCCGCCCAGCAAGAGCCCCGCGAAAAACGAGCCGCCGAAGGATCGTCCCCCTAGGGAAGAGCCGCCCGCGCGCGAGCGCTTGCCCAAGGAGGCTTCCGCCAAACCCAAGCGGACGCCTAAGCCAAAGGCCGCGCCCCTTCCGGCCCCACCGGAGCCGCTGCACGGCGAGCGCAAGTCAGAGACGCCCAAAGCCGCCGCCGCGTCCGAGTCGAGACGGGGCTGGTTCGATCAGCTCCGCGCGGGCCTCGCCCGCACCTCGAGCGCGTTGTCGGACAATCTGGCGAGCGTCATCACCAAGCGGAAGCTCGACGAGGACATGCTCGACCGGCTGGAAGAGGTGCTGATCAAGGCCGATCTCGGCGTCGCCATGGCCGCGCGCATCCGCGCGAAGATCGCAGGCGGGCGTTACGACCGGGGGATCGACGCCGACGCGGTGCGCGACATTCTCGCGTCGGAGATTACTGGGGTGCTGGAGCCGCTTGCCCGAGATTTTGCGCTTCAGCCGGACGCCAAGCCTCATGTCGTCCTCGTGGTCGGCGTGAATGGCACCGGCAAGACCACCACCATCGGCAAGATGGCGCATGTGTTCCGCCGCCGCGGATTGAGCGTGATGCTCGCCGCGGCCGATACGTTTCGCGCCGCCGCGATCGACCAGCTGAAGGTCTGGGGCGAGCGCGTCGGCGCCGAGGTCGTCGCCAAGCAGGCCGGCGCCGACCCGGCGGGCGTCGCCTTCGAGGCGTTCGAGCGCGCCCGCGACGAGGGCAAGGACGTGCTATTGATCGACACGGCTGGTCGGCTGCAGAACAAGTCGGATTTGATGGCCGAGCTCGCCAAGATCGTGCGCGTGCTGAAGAAGCTCGATGCCAACGCGCCGCACGGCGTGATCCTCGTGCTCGACGCCACCACGGGGCAAAACGCGCTCAACCAGGTCGAGATCTTCCAGCAGATCGCCGGGGTCACCGGCCTGGTGGTGACCAAGCTCGACGGCACGGCGCGCGGCGGCATTCTCGTCGCCATCGCCGAGCGTTTTCAACTGCCCATCAATGCGATCGGCATCGGCGAGGGGCTGGACGATCTGAAGCCGTTCGACGCGCACGATTTCGCCCGCGCCATCGCGGGAGCAAAGAGCGAGAATGAAGCGGCCGCTTGAGCGTCACGGAGCGCCCGCCAAGCAAGCGGTCCCGGAGCCCGCGCTATTGCCCAAGCTCGCCATCGAGCTCGGGCCGCTGCTGATCTTCTTCGCCGGGAATGCGCTAGCGGGGATCTATGCCGGCACCGCCGCCTTCATGGTGGCGACGCTGATCTCGCTGATTACGGCGCGCATCCTCTATCACAAGCTGCCGATCATGCCGCTGGTCAGCGGCGTCATCGTGCTGGTGTTCGGCGGGCTGACGCTCTATCTGCACGACGACACCTTCATCAAGCTGAAGCCCACCATCGTCTACACCCTGTTCGCGGTGCTGCTGGCGGGGGGGCTGCTGTTCAAGAAGCCGGTACTCGAGCTGTTGTTCGGACCGGTGTTCAACCTCAGCGAGGAGGGGTGGCGCAAGCTCACGTTGCGCTGGACGGCCTTCTTTATCGCCATGGCAATCGTCAATGAGCTGGTCTGGCGCAATTTCTCGACCGATGCCTGGGTCAGCTTCAAGGCGTTCGGCTTCCTGCCGCTCACCATCCTGTTCGCGCTGGCGCAGGTGCCGCTGATGCAGCGCCATGGCGAGCCGCCCCATGGCGAGGACGAAGAGCGAACCTAAGCCCTCCTGTAAACGTTACTTCTTCGTGTCGGTGCTTGGTCTCTTGCAAGGGACTCGGGCCGTACCGATATGCTGGATAGCCCCAAAATGCCGACTTTCAGGGGCGTATTTTATTGCATCGCCTTACAACCTGTCGTTTGCTGTTCGCTGTCTTGAGTTGTATAGGAGTGGCAAAGCGCCTTGATCGCCAAGGGCAACCTGTTGGAGATACACGCTCTACGCGAGTTGGGCATGGGGCAATATGGTTAAAGGAGCGAGAGACCACCTCGACCGCTCCGCGATGCACCTTCTCCATCGCGCGGGCCAGTGCGCCGCCGACATTTTCGCGTCGGAAGCGCGAACAAGCGGGCTTACGCCACGGCAATTCGCCGTCCTCTCGGTCGTCGCCGAGGAGGAGGGTCTCACCCAGACCGACCTGGTCGAGCGCACCGGCATCGACCGTTCCACCCTCGCCGATATCGTCGCGCGTCTGCTCGGGCGCGGCCTGATCCAACGTCGCCGTGCCAAGGACGACGCCAGGGCGTATGCGATCAAGCTGACGCCGCAGGGCGCCAAGGCGCTGCGCGAGGCGCAACCCGGTGCCGCCGCCGCCGACCAGAAGCTGCTGGCGAGCCTTCCCCCCGCCAAGCGGCAGGATTTCCTCGAGACGCTCAATCTGATCGTCACCGCCATCCGCAAATAGCCATCAGCCTTGCGGCTTGCTGCTCGGCTGCAGCAGCGGCAGGATCTTGTCCTTGATTGCGTTCTCGGTGAGGGGGCCGACATGGCGATAGGCTATTTTGCCGTCTCCCGTGACCACATAGGTCTCGGGCACGCCATAGACGCCGAAATCGATGGCCGTACGCCCTGAGGCGTCGGCGCCGACCCTGGCATAAGGGTTGCCGTAGCGGCCGAGAAAGCGACGCGCGGACGCCATGTCGTCTTTGTAGTCGATGCCGTAGAGCCTGATGCCCGGCTCCTTGCTCAGCGCCAGCAGCGCCGGATGCTCCACCTGGCACTCCACGCACCACGAGGCGAACACGTTGACGATGGTGGGCGCGCCTTGCGCGAGATCGCTCGTGGCAAGGCCCGGCACGGCAGCGCCGTCGGCGCTCAGGCCGTCGATCGGCGGCAGCGTGAAGTTCGGCACGGGCTTGCCGATCAGCGGCGAGGGCAGCAGCGAGGGATCGCCGGCATGCAGCGCGTACCAGAACAGCCCGGCGAGAACGGCGAAGAGCACGAGCGGCAGCGCGAGCCCGAAGCGCCGCAGGGTGGGAGCGCGGGTCGCCTCGCTCATGAGGCGGCCTTCCGCTTCGACTTCGGCTTGCTTGGCGCGGACTTGGGCGGGGCCGAGCGCCGCCTGACGCCCTGGCGCTCGAGCTCGGCGAGAAGGCGCCGCTGCCTGCGGTCGTCCTCGACGATGAAGAGTGCAAGCGCAGATACCGCGACGAAGGTCACCGCATAAGCGGCGATGATGAAGGCGGCGTGCTGACCGAGATCTGGCATTTATCGCCTCAAGCTTCCACCAGAGCCGCTTGCTCGACTTGCGTCCGTTGCAGCGCCTGTACGCGGCGACGCAAAATCTCCGCGCGCATGGCGATCAGGTGCAGCAGCACGAACAGCAGGGTGAAGGCGATGGCCATGACCAAGAGCGGGGCGAGCAGCGCGGGATCGATGGTCGGGCCGCCGATCCGGAACACGCTCGCCGGTTGATGCAGCGTGTTCCACCACACCACCGAGTAATGAATGATCGGTACATTGACGGCGCCGACCAGCGCGAGGATCGCGGCGGCACGGCCGGCGCGGCCGGGCTCCTCGATCGCGTTCCATAGCGCGATCAGTCCGAGATAGAGCAGGAACAGCACCAGCACCGAGGTGAGCCGTGCGTCCCATACCCAATAGGTTCCCCACATCGGCTTGCCCCACAGCGAGCCGGTGACGAGGGCGATGAAACAGAAGGTGGCGCCGATCGGCGCGGCGGTCTTGGCGGCGACATCGGCCAAAGGATGCCGCCAGATCAGCGTGCCGAGCGCGGCGGCGGCGATCAGCATATAGCCGAACATGGCGAGCCACGCCGAGGGCACGTGGATGAACATGATCTTGACCGTCTCGCCTTGCTGATAGTCGGGCGGCGCCACGAACAGCGAGAGGTAAAGCCCGAGCCCAAGCAGGATCAGGGTTACGCCGGCGAGCCAGGGCACGACGCGGTCGACCAGGCGCAAAAACCGGGTCGGATTGGCGAGGCTGATCATGCGGTTGATCTAGTGGGTTTGGGCCGGAGTGGCAATGCGCGCAGACATGCGGGTTCCATGCCGAGGCCCGGATCACGCATCCGGAGTTGGAATGTCCATCGAAATTTATCTGACGGCTTGTTCGGGTTGGGCAGTCTCCGCCCCAGGCGCGCTGACCTGCTCCAACTTCGCGATGTTGGCATCGAACATGGCCAGGTCTTTGGACAACTGATGGTTACCCGGCGATTGCTCCACGAGCTGCGCAATGGTGACGCGCGCCTGTTGGAGCAGGTCGAGCGCGCGCGAGGCGTCCCCTTGTTCAGCCAGTACAGCGGCAACGTGGCCTTGGCTAATGGCGAGATCGCGTTGGCGGTCCGGATTGCCGGGGTCAGTCTTGGCAAGGCGCTCACGAATGGCAAGGCTGTCTTGAAAAGTCCTTAGCGCCTCGGCGAGATTGCCTCCCGCCGCCAGTGCATCGCCAATTTTGTTGTATGCAACGGAGAGAAGGCGCTGCCAGCCGGCATTGTCGGGGTCGGAATTGACCAAACGGTCGGCGACGGACCGAGCGTCCTGGTATGACTTCAGCGCCTCGGCGAAATTGCCTTGAGCCATCTGGACGTCGCCCAGTTTGATCAAAATTAGCGTGATCTTGTGCGGCCACTCGGCGTTTTTCGGGTCGGCCTGAGCCAAGCGGTTGGCAACAGCCAGACCCTCCCCGTACGATTCCAGCGCCTGGGCGAGATCGCCTCGCGCCATCAGGATGTTGCCCACCTTGATCTGGGCGATGGCGATAGCGGCGGATGTCGTGTCTACATAGATGGTCGGAGGCTGCTCGTTCGGTCCGAAAGCTTTTGCCGACCCCTGGCCCCTATCTGAGGTTTGTGGCTCTGAGTTGAGAATGGAGACCAATCTCGCGAACTCCGCAGCCTGGGCTTTTGCCTGTTCTGCGTCTTGCTCGGCGGTCCCAAGTTCGCTTTTGCATCCTTCTAAATACGACTGGTTGTCCGCGACACTGGCGAACAACGTCGCGAACTTCGCTTTCGCCTGCTCCGCATCTTGCTGAGCGGTCTCAAGTTCGCTTTGCGTTCCTTTCGGCTTGTCCTTGAGCTGGGATTGGGATTTGGCCTCCGAGGTGTTCTGACCCAATTTGGTTGGAAACTCACTGGCTTGAACCTTTGCCTCGAGCTCTGAGTTAAGACTGGCAACCAACTTCGCGAACTCCGTAGCCTTCGCGTTTGCTTGCTCTGCGTCTTGCTTGGCGGTCTCGAGTTCGCTTTGCATTTCTTCCAGAGAGGCCTGCTTGTCCTTCAGCTGGGATTGGGCTGAGTTCGGACTTTGACGTGGCCAGATCCAACTTGATCCGAAGCTCGTTGCGTTGAGCGTTTGCCGTCCTTAGCTCTGAATTGAGACTGTCGACCTGTTTCGCAAGCTCCATAGCCTGCGCTTTTGCCGCTTCAGCGTCTCGCTTGGCGAGATCAAGCGCTGGGTCGCTGGCCGGAGCAGGTTTTGCCGCGAGAGCGCTCCAAGTGCCTGAGTCCACCACTCCGGTCAACTCCAGGCCGCTCTGGGCTTGGAAGTCCTTCACCGCCTTCTCGGTTTGCCGCCCAAAGATGCCGTCTACCGTCAAGCGCTCCCCATGGTTGTTGAGGGCCCTCTGGAGAATGGGGACATCGCCGCCCGAATCGTTTCGCTTGAGGCGTGCTCGGTCCGGGCGCGGTACAGGAGCGACGAGCGGAGTGCCGGGAGATATGTCAGTGCTGTCCTTGGCTTCGCCCGGCGATGCCAAAACCAGCGCCATAACGAGAGACGTTAAAGTCAGTGCTTTCATGCCTGTGGCGCACCCCGGGATCATTCCGTGGAGAAGGAGCCTTCGCCTCACAGCTCAGCGGCGCATTCTGCCCCTTAGGTGAAGCAAGAGGGGCGGTCGCTTTGGGGTTAAGCCCGATGCACCCGCGCCCAGCAAAACCAGTTGGTTCCCGGGGGCGGTATGGGCTAGACGCAGGCCTCAAGGGAACGTCAGCGCAACGCGGTCCGCAGCGCCGCGGCGGCGGCGAGGGGGGCCAGCACCATGCTGGCCAAGCTCAATGCGCACAGCATCAGCAATGGCGGCCAGGGCGAGGCGGGGCCGGTGATTGCGGCTGACGCGGTGGCGACACCGAAGATCAGCACCGGCACGTAGAGCGGCAGCACCAGCAGCGCCAGCAGCAGTCCGCTGCGCCTCAGGCCAAGCGTGAGGCTGGCGCCGATCGCGGCGACGAAACTTACCGCCGGCGTGCCGGCGAGCATCGACAGCACCAGCAGCGGAATCGCCTGCAGCGGCAGATTGAGCAGCAGCCCGAGCAGCGGCGCGATCAGCGCCAGCGGCACGCCGGTGGTGAGCCAATGGGCGAGGCTCTTGATGGCGGCGACCACCGGCAGCGGCAGCGGCCCGGTGATCAGCACGTCGAGCGCACCGTCCTCATAGTCGTTGTGGAAGATGCGATCGGCAGAGAGCAGCGCCGCCAGCAGCAGCGCCACCCACAACATGCCCGGCGCGATGCGCGCCAGCAGATTGAGGTCGGGGCCGAGGCCGAGCGGGACGATGGCGACGACCACGAGATAGAAGCCGAGCGCGACGCCGATGGCGCCGCCTTCGCGCAAGGCAAGCTTGACGTCGCGCAGCAGCAGGGCGAGCGCCGCGCTCATGCGACGCGTTCCTTGCCGCCGAGCGCGAGTCGATGCGCGAATTTGATCTTGAGCGGGGTGTGGCTCGCCACCAGGGCGATGCCGCCGGTCTGGAGATGATCCTTGAGCGCCTGGTCGAGCAGCTCGAGCGAGGCGGTGTCGAGCGAGACTTGCGGCTCGTCGAGCAGCCAAATCGGGCGCGAGGCGGTAAACAGGCGCGAGAGCGCAAGCTTGCGTTTCTGGCCCGCCGAGAGGCAGCCCGGCGGGAAGCTCGGCCAGCGGCGTCAGCGCGAAGGCGGCGAGCGCGCGATCGAGGCTTCCGCCGTGTTCACCGAGAAACTCGGCCCAGAAGGCTAGGTTCTCGCGCACGCTGAAGGCGGTCTTCACCGCGTTCAGATGGCCGACATAGTGGCAAAGCTCCGGCAGCTCGGCGTCAAGCGCGGCGCCGTCGAGGGTGAAGCGTCCGGCGGCAAGCGGCAGCAGCCCGGCGACCTGCCGCAACAGGCTGGTCTTGCCGGCGCCGTTGGGCCCGGTCAGCAGCAGTGCCTCGCTGGAGCCGAGGCTGAAGCTCACGCCGTCGAACACGGTCCTGCCGCCGCGCTGGCAGCTCAAGTCACAAGCGGCGAGGCCGATCTTCAGCGGCATTTGCTCAGGTTTTGCGCAAGTTGAGACCGGGAAAGGCAGGCGAAGCGGCGAATTCAGTCTCTTCGCGTCATTGTCTCGTTGCCGCAAGGGCTTTTATATAGGCGGCAACGCGCCAGCCTCTAGCCAGGAGCCGTCTTCCCGGGATGGCGGGACCGTCCCGGACGACACTTGGCCACGCCTTTGCATGCGCGACGATGCTTGCCACGCCTTGAAGGAGATCAAGTTGACATCGGCGCTCGAACCCTCGCTCGACAGCTTCAATTGCCGGCGCACGCTCGACGTCGACGGCGAGGCTTACGATTATTTCGATCTGCAAGCGGCCGAGGCCAACGGGCTCGCCGGCATTGCCAGCCTGCCGTTCTCGCTCAAGGTGCTGCTGGAAAATCTGCTGCGGCACGAGGATGGCCGCACGCGTCACCGCCGACGACATCCGCGCCGTCGCCGAATGGCTGAAGACAGCGCCGCAGCGACAAGGAGATCGCCTTCCGCCCGGCGCGCGTGTTGATGCAGGATTTCACCGGCGTGCCGGCGGTGGTCGATCTTGCCGCCATGCGCGACGCGATGGCGGCGCTCGGCGGCGATCCGGACAAGATCAATCCGCTCGCGCCCGGTCGATCTCGTCATCGACCATTCGGTGATGGTCGACGCGTTCGGCACGGACAAGGCGTTCAAGATCAATGTCGAGCAGCGAATATGAGCGCAACGGCGAGCGCTACGCGTTCCTGCGCTGGGGCGCGGGCGCTTCGACAATTTCCGCGTGGTGCCGCCCGGCACCGGCATCTGCCATCAGGTCAATCTCGAATATCTGGCGCAGACGGTGTGGACCAAGAAGGCGAACGGCGGCAACCGCGGTCGCCTTCCCCGATACGCTGGTCGGCACCGACAGCCACACCACCATGGTCAACGGGCTTTCGGTGCTCGGCTGGGGCGTCGGCGGCATCGAGGCGGAAGCCGCCATGCTCGGCCAGCCGATCTCGATGCTGATCCCCGAAGTGATCGGCTTCCGGCTGACCGGCAAGCTCAAGCGACGGCGTCACCGCCACCGATCTCGTGCTGACCGTCACCGAGATGCTGCGCAAGAAGCCGGCGTGGTCGGCAAGTTCGTGGAGTTCTTCGGCGCCGGGCTCGCCGACCTGCCGCTCGAGGACCGCGCCACCATCGCCAACATGGCGCCGGAATATGGCGCGACTTGCGGCTTCTTTCCGATCGACGCGGAGACGCTGCCTATCTCAAGGCGACCGGGCGCAAGAACCGGCGCATCGCGCTGGTCGAGAAATACGCCAAGGCGCAGGGCCTCTATCCGCGAAGCCGACACGCCGGACCCGGTGTTCACCGACGCTGCTCGATCTCGATCTCGGCGACGTCGAGCCCTCGCTCGCCGGACCGAAGCGCCCGCAGGACCGCGTGGCGCTGACCAAGGCGGCTGCCGCCTTCGCCGAGGCGCTCGACAAGGAATACGGCAAGGCGCACGAGGCCGGAAAACGCGTGGCGGTGAAGGGCAAGAATTTCGACCTCGGCCACGGCGACGTGGTGATCGCCGCCATCACCTCCTGCACCAACACCTCCAATCCCTATGTGATGATCGCGGCCGGGCTGCTCGCCAAGCATGCGGTGAAGCGGGGCTTGAGCGTCAAGCCGTGGGTCAAGACCTCGCTGGCGCCGGGCTCGCAAGTGGTCACCGACTATCTCGCCAAGGCCGGCTTGCAGAAGGATCTCGACAAGCTCGGCTTCAATCTGGTCGGCTATGGCTGCACCACCTGCATCGGCAATTCCGGGCCGCTGCCGGAGGAGATCTCGCAGACCATCCATGAGAACGGCCTGGCGGTGGCCGCGGTGCTGTCGGGCAATCGCAATTTCGAAGGCCGCGTCAATCACGACGTGCGCGCGAACTATCTCGCCTCGCCGCCGCTGGTGGTCGCCTATGCGCTGGCGGGATCGGTCACGATCGACCTCGCATCGCAGCCGCTCGGCTTCGGCTCAGAAGGGACGCCGGTCTATCTCAAGGACATCTGGCCGTCGGCCAAGCAGATCGCCAAGACGGTGCGCAAGGCGGTGAAGCGCGAGATGTTCAAGCAGCGCTACGGCGACGTGTTCCGCGGCGATCCCGAATGGCGCAAGATCGCGGTCGAGGGCGGGCTCACCTATGGCTGGGACACGCGCTCGACCTATGTGCAGAACCCGCCCTATTTCGCCGGGATGTCGCTGACGCCGTCGCCGGTCACCGATATCGAGGGCGCGCGCATCCTCGGCCTGTTCCTCAATTCCATCACCACCGACCACATCTCGCCGGCCGGCGCCATCAAGAGCGACAGCCCCGCCGGCGGCTATCTGATCGAGCATGGCGTCGCGCCGCACGATTTCAATTCCTACGGCTCGCGCCGCGGCAATCACGAGGTGATGATGCGCGGCACCTTCGCCAATACGCGCATCAAGAACCAGATGGTGCCCGGCGTGGAAGGCGGGGTCACGGTGCATTACCCCTCAGGCGAGCAGCTGGCGATCTACGACGCCGCGATGCGCTACGCGGCCGAGGGCGTGCCGCTGGTGATCTTCGCCGGCAAGGAATACGGCACCGGCTCATCGCGCGACTGGGCAGCCAAGGGCACGCGCCTGCTCGGCGTGCGCGCGGTGATCGCCGAGAGCTTCGAGCGCATCCACCGCTCGAACCTGATCGGCATGGGCGTGCTGCCGCTGCTGTTGGCCGAGGGCATGTCGTGGAAGGCGCTCGGGCTCAAGGGCGACGAGACGGTGAGCCTCAAGGGCCTCACGGAGCTCAAGCCGATGCAGTGGCTGGAGGCGGATGTGGTTTACGCCAGCGGCGAGACGCGCGCCGTGCCGGTGCGCGCGGCGATCGATACGTTCGACGAGCTGGACTATTTCCGCAACGGCGGCATCCTGCATTACGTGCTGCGCGCTCTCGCTCGCGACGCGGCTTAAGTGGAAAACTCCTGACGTAGGTCAGTCGCCTTGGCCGGGCTTGGCCCCGGCCATGCTCAATTCATGGATGGCTTGCACGGCCCGCCTCAATATGGGGCACCCGAAGTCACTCGTTTGTGACTCCAGGTGAGCCGTTTTTGCCGGAAATTTCGACTCACTTCCGGCATGCTAGCGGGCATGAGGCCCTTATTCCGCATAACCGCGCGCGCCTGGCTTGGCGTTGCGCTTGCCACGCTCGCCACCACGGCGATGGCACAACCTCCCGGTGCGTCGGGCCAAGAGAAGGCCGTGCTCGAACTGTTCACCAGCCAAGGCTGCTCCTCCTGTCCGCCGGCCGACGAGTTGCTGGCGCAGCTCGGCAAGCAGCCGGGCCTGATCACGCTGTCCTATTCGGTCGACTATTGGAACTATCTCGGCTGGCACGACACGCTGTCCAGCGCCGCCAATAGCGAGCGCCAGCGCGAATATGCGCGCATGCGCGGCGACGGCAGGGTCTACACGCCGCAGATCGTCGTCGACGGCGTCATTCACGCGGTCGGCAGCGACGCGCAGGCGATCGAGGAGGCGATGCAGGCCGCGACGACGCGCCTCGAGGACGTGAGGGTGCCGGTGAGGATGCATGCCGAAGGCGACACCCTGGTAATCGGCATCGGCGCGGCGCCGGACAAATCCGACAAGCGCTCGGCGACGGTTTGGCTGGCGCTCGCCCAGGATGAGGCGACGGTGAGCGTCGCCCGCGGTGAGAATTGCGGCCGCACGCTCAGCTATCACCACCCGGTCAAAGACCTCACGCCGGTCGGCATGTGGGATGGCGAAGCGATGACGCTCAGACTGCCGCTGAAAGATCTCAAGGCGATGGGCGGGGATTGTCTAGTCGCCATGCTCCAGGTGGAGAATGCCGGGCCGATCCTCGGCGCGGCCCAGTACGAGCTGCTTGCGGCGCGCTCGTCCAAGCTCTGAAGCCTATCCCCCAAAAATAAAACGGGCCGGCTAGCCGACCCGTCGATGCGTTGCCTCTGGAATGAAATGGCCCGGTCCGAGAGAAGACCCCGGGGGGGCTGGGGGGCTGAGATTCCGAAGACCTCTCCGTTGGACCGGGCCGAGAGGCAACATCGATCATCATACGTTTCTTTGGGGCGTGGCAACGGCTGAACTTGGGCCGAAGTGTGATTTATGTTTCGTTATGTTACACCCCGTGTAACGGTGCCGTTCGGCTTGAATTTCCTTAAACCTCGGCTCATCATGAAGCTTCCGTTACAGGAGGCGCCATTGAGCGAAACGGAACCCATAATCTTGCCGCTGGCTCGTAGGGCCGGCGGCGACCCACGACATCCCGAGCTCTCACCCCGACGCGGCGACATCTCATTCGATCGCCGGGAACTCAACCAAATCCTCAATGTCTACGGGCGGAAAGTCGCGAGCGGCGAATGGCGCGACTACGCCATCGACACGCTGAAGGAGAAGGCCGTGTTCTCGGTGTTCCGTCGCGCGTGCGAAACGCCGCTCTACCGCATCGAGAAGGCGCCGAAGCTTTCGCGGCGGCAGGGCGTCTATAGCGTGATCGCGGCGACGGGGCTGATCCTGAAGCGCGGCCACGATCTGGCGCGGGTGTTGCGCGCGCTGGATCGCGGCTTGCGTCTGGTCGAGGCTTAGGACGCCGATCAGGCGGCGCGGTCGTCCGACTTGACGGCCTCGCCGAACTGCTCGAAGGCGTCGAGCGCGTGGCTCGCATACATGACCGACGGGCCCGCTCCCATATAGATCGCCATGCCCAGCGCTTCGGTGACTTCCGCGCGCGAGGCGCCTTGTTGCAAGGCGGCCTTGACGTGGAAGGCAATGCAATCGTCGCAGCGCAGGGCGACGGCGATGGCGAGCGCGATCAGCTCCTTGGTCTTGGTGTCGAGCGCCTGCGGCGTGAGGGCGCCGTGGGAAATGGCGGCAAAGGCCTTCATCACTTCGGGCATGGCCTGACGCAGGTCTCGCAGCCGAGGGGACAGCTCTTTGGTCATCTCCGGCCAATCTGTTGTCATCCGCTCTCTCCACCTTCCCGCGCTACGGCTAGCTCCTTGCCGGCCAATCTAGTCGCCGCAGCTTGCACGGCCTTGACCTCGATCAAGAGGCTTGTCCGCAAAACAAAAGGCCCCGGCGGTGACGCCGGGGCCTTGATGTTTGTGGCTGATGCTTTTGCTTAGCGGCGATTGCCGAACAGCTGCAGCAGCAGCATGAACAGGTTGATGAAGTCGAGATAGAGCCGCAGCGCGCCCATCACCGCCTTGCGGCCGGAGACCGAGCCGTCGTCGTTGACGCTGTACATCTCCTTGATCGACTGGGTGTCGTAGGCGGTCAGGCCGGCGAACACCAGCACGCCGATCACCGACACGGCGAATTGCAGCGCGGTCGAGGCGACGAACAGGTTCACCAGCGAGGCGATGATGACGCCGATCAGGCCCATGAACAGGAACGAGCCCCAGCCGGACAGGTCGCGGCTGGTGGTATAGCCCCACAGCGACAGCGCGCCGAACGAGGCGGCGGTGATGAAGAACACCCGCGCGATGCTCTCGCCGGCATACACCAGGAAGATCGAGGAGATCGACGCGCCCATCAGCGCGGCGAAAAGCCAGAACGTGGCCTGCGCCGTACCCAGGCTCATCGAGTTGATGCGCGCCGAGATGAAGAATACCAAAGCGAGCGGCGCGAAGATCACCACCCATTTGAAGGCGCTCTGGAACATGAACTGGCCGAACGCCGTCAGCTCAAGCCCGCCCGCGCCCTGCACCACCGACATGGCATAGATCGCGTAAGCCACCACGCCGGTGATCGCCACGCCGCTCGCCATGTAGTTGTAGACGCGAATCATGTAGGCGCGCAGGCCCTGGTCGACGACGCCCGCATCGGTGCGTCCGACCGTCGTGCCTTGCGCGTAACGTCTGTCGAGGTCCGCCATGTTTGAGAGGGTCCTTTCCCCTAGCTGCGTGAGTTCACGATACTCATTTTGGCCACGAATATGGGGGGCAGAGCCTGCCCGCGCAAGATGACGAGGGCGTGGCGCGTTAACCCCTATTCCGCCCGGAGATAGGGCGCCGCCTTGGCCGACAGCACGCGCCAGGTGGCGACGGCGCCGATCACCAGCACGAAGACGAGGGCCAGCAGAACCGTTTCGACGGCGGCGAGCGGCGAGAACACGAACTCCACTTCGAACGCCCATTTGCACAGCGCCCAGGCGGTGAAGGTGGCAATTGCTACCGCAAGCAGCGCCGTGGCGATGCCGAGCAGGCCGAATTCGAGCAGCTCGGCACGGAGAATGCGGGCGCGCGTGGCGCCGAGCGTCTTGAAGATCACCGCGAGATATTTACGCCGCTCCTGGCCGGCGGCGACGGCACCGGCCAGCACGGCGGCGCCGATCAGCAAGGTCACCCCGGCCGTAGCGCCGATCGCCGTCATCAGCTTGCCGAGCAGCGCCTTGGCCGCCTCGACGATGTCGCCGACCCGGATGGCGGTGACCAGTGGAAAGCGGTCGGACAATGCCCGGAGCACTTGGCTCTCGCGCTCCGGCGCGGTGCCCTTGGGGAATTCGAGCGTGGTGAGCATGCGGTGCGGCGCGCCTTGCAGGGTGTTGGGCGTGAACACCATGACGAAATTGATGGCGAGCGACTCCCAGTCGATCTTGCGCAAGGAGGCGATGGTCGCATCGACATTGCGGCCGAGGATGTTCACCGTGATCTGGTCGCCGAGCTGCAGGCCCAGCCCCTTGGCGAGCTCGGCGTCGAAAGAGACGAGCGGCGCACCCGTGTAGTCCTTCGGCCACCATTCGCCCGAGACGATCTCGGAATTGCGCGGCACGGTATCGGTGTAGGTGAGGCCGCGATCGCCGGAGAGCACCCAGCGCGAATCCGGAGCGCGCATCGACCTTTTCGGCTGGAACGCCCTTCAGCGCCACGATGCGGCCGCGCAGCATCGGTGCGTCGTCGAGCTTGGCGGCCGGCTCGACCGCCAGCACCGTGCGCTTGAAGGTGTCGAGATCGGCGGCCTCGACATCGAGGAAGTAATAGGCCGGTGCGTCGACCTCGATATTGCTCTCGATCTCGGCGAGCAGCGAGCGGTGGATCAGCGCCACCGCGACCAGCAATCCCAGCCCAAGACCGAGCGACACGGCGATCGAGCGGGCGAGCGATCCCGGGCCGCCGATGCTGGCGAGCGCCAGCCCGAGCGAAGGCGGCTTGGCGCGGCGGAACCGTGCCGCGTAGCGCTGCAGCAGCAGGCCGAAGCCGGTGAGCAGGAGAAAGGCGAAGACGATGCCGACCGAGATCGAGGCGGTGATGGCGCGCTCCTCGGATGCGGCGATGGCCAGCACGAACAGCGCCAAGCCCGCCGCCGCGGAGCCAAGCGCATACGGCCAGGCCGAACGCTCACGCTCGTCGCTGAGATGGGCGCGCATCAGCACCGCGGGCGAGACGCTGGCGGCGCGGCCGAGCGGCCAGAGCACGAACAGCACCATGGTGAGCAGGCCGGCGAGCGCGGCGGTGAGCAGCGGCAGCGGATGCGGCTCGACCGCCAGCGTGATCGGCAGCGCGTCGGCATAGAGCGCGGCGACCAGGGAAGGGATGAGTGCACCGACGACGAGCCCGATGGCGATGCCGATCAGCGCCAGCAGCAGCGCCTGGAGAAAATAGACGGCGAGCACCAGCCGGCTCGGGGCGCCGAGACATTTGAAGGTGGCGATGATCTCGCGCTTCTTCGCCATGTAGCTCTGGATGGCGTTGCCGACGCCGATGCCGCCGAGCAGGAGCGCGGTCAGCCCGACGAAGCTGACGAATTGGGTGAAGCGGTCGGCGTCGCGGCGGAGCGACGGCGCGGGATCGGTCCAGTCGCGGATGGCGAAGCCGCTTTGCGGGAATTGACTCTCGATGCCGCGCCGGGCGGATTTCAGAGCCTCCTTGTCGGAGGCACCATCGCCGGGGAGCTTGACGCGATAGATCCAGCGAATCAAGCTGCCGGGCTGCACCAACCCGGTACGCGCCAGCGTCTCGCGCGACATCAGCAGCTTCGGCCCATAAGCGAGACGATCGGCGAGCCGGTCGGGCTGAGCGCCGAGCACGCCGCCGATGATGACGCTGGCCTCGCCGATGCTGAGCTGGCTGCCGATGTCGACGCCGAGCCGATCGAGCAAGTCGCGCTCGACCAGCACCACGCCGGGGAAGCGCCAAGCGGCGCCGGCATCCGCCGGCTCAAGCACCGCGACCTCGCCATAGAGCGGGTAGGCATCGTCGACGGCCTTCACCTCGACCAGCGCGCTCTTGCCGGAGGCGGTGCGGGCCATGGCGCGGAAGCTCGCCGATTCGCTGACTTGGCCCAGCGCATCGAGCGCCGCGCGCTCTTCGGCGTTGGCCTGGCGGGTGACCAGCTCGAAGGAGAGATCGCCGCCGATCAACAGGCGTCCCTGCCGCGCCAGTGCCTCGTCGAATGACGCCGCCAGCGAGCCGATCGCCGCCACCGCGGCGACGCCAAGGGCGATGCAGAGCACGAACACGGTGAGGCCGCCGGCGCCGGCGCGCAGCTCGCGCAGAGCGATGGAGAGCGCCAGCGGCAGCCGCAAGCCTGACGCGGCGGGCGCGGCGGCGACGCTTGAAGCGGTCATGACGTCGCGACCTTGCGCTTCGCGCCGGCGCTCACAATGCGGCCATCGGCCAAGCTCACGATACGGTCGCAACGCTTGGCGAGGGTTCGGTCGTGGGTGATCAGCAGCAAGGTGGCGCCGGTGCGGTCTTTCAATCCGAACAGCAGATCCATCACCTCGGCGCCGGTGGCGAGATCGAGATTGCCGGTCGGCTCGTCGGCGAGGATGAGGGAGGGCTGGGTGCTGAGCGCCCGGGCGATGGCCACCCGCTGCTGCTCGCCGCCGGAGAGCTGGCCGGGGAAATGCGCCTCGCGATGCGACAAGCCGACCTCGGCAAGCGCCGCGCGGCCCAAATCGAAGGCATCGTCGCGGTCGAGGAACTCGAGCGGCAGCGCCACGTTCTCGAGCGCGGTCATGGTCGGCACGAGGTGGAAAGATTGGAACACGATGCCGATATTGGCGGCACGCAGCCGCGCCAGCCCGTCCTCGTTAAGCCCGGCATAGTCGGTATCCAGCACCTCGACGCGACCTTCCGTGGCGCGTTCGAGCCCGGCGACGACCATGAGCAGAGTCGATTTGCCGGAGCCGCTCGGCCCCACCACGGCGATGGCGTCACCGGTGCGCACCTCGAGGTCGATGCCGCGCAGGATGGCGACCGGGCCGGCGCGCGAGGGCAGCGTCACCTGCAAATCTTCGAGCTTGATTGCCGAGTGGCGACGCTGTTTCAGAGTGTGATCCATGGGTGGGGGGCGAGGGATTTTTTTGCGCTACCGCTTCGCTACTTGAGCGCCAGTGACTGACAGATGGCACGGGGACCGGCAATAGAGAAGGATAAAGAGGTCGAAAAGATGAAACGCACTGCCTCGCTATGGATCATGCTCGCCGGCCTGCTCGCGCCGTTGCCCGCAATTGCGGCAGAGACGCAGGCGCCGGTGATCATCGCCTTGGGCGACAGTCTCACCGCCGGGCTCGGTCTGCCGCAGGGCCAATCCTTCCCCGCTCAGCTCGAGGCGGCGTTGAAGGCGCGCGGCAGCGACGCGACGGTGATCAACGCCGGGGTGTCAGGCGATACCGCGGCGGCGGGGCTGGCGCGGCTCGACTGGGCGCTGCCCGACAATGCCAGCGCGGTGATCATCGAGCTTGGCGCCAACGATGCGCTGCAAGGCCTGCCGCCGGACGGCACCAAACAGGCGCTCGGCAAGATCATCGAGACGGTGCAGGCGAGGGGGCTGCCGATCCTGCTTACCGGGATGGAAGCTCCACCCAACATGGGCAAGGCCTACGCCGACCAGTTCCGCGCGATCTATGCCGATCTCGCCGCGCGCTATCACCTGATCCTCTATCCGTTCTTTCTGGAGGGCGCGGCGCTGCACGACGGGATGATCCAAGGCGACGGCCTTCATCCCAATGCCAAGGGCGTGGCGGCGATTGTCGCGAATATCCTGCCCAAGGTCGAGGAGCTGCTGGCCGAGGTGAACGCCAGACAATAGCGATGGCTGGCCGATAGTCAGGGAAAGGATTACAAGGGCGGGTCGGCGCGAGGGGGCGGGGGACTTGGCGACCATCTACGATCTCAAGCCGCGCTTCCAGGCCCTGCTCAGGCCGGTCTCCGATGCGCTGGTGGGCGCGGGGCTCAGCGCCAATGACGTGACGCTCGGCGCGCTGCTGCTGAGCATCGCCCATGGCGCCTGGATCGCGCTCCAGCCGGCATCGGCGTGGCCGCTGCTGCTGCTCCCGCTCACGCTGTTCCTGCGCATGGCGTTCAACGCCATCGACGGAATGATGGCACGCGAGCACGGTCAGGCGAGCGTGCAAGGCGCGGTGTTGAACGAAGTGTCGGACGTGATCGCCGACGCCGCGCTCTATCTTCCCTTCGCCCTGATCCCCGGCCTCAACGCGCCGCTGGTGGTGCTGGTGGTGATTGCCGGGATCATCGCCGAGATGACCGGCGCGCTTGGGCCGATGATCGGCGTGCCGCGCTGTTATGCCGGACCGTTCGGCAAGAGCGACCGCGCCTTTGCCTTCGGCCTGCTCGCGGTGTTGCTGGGCGTGGGCCTCGCTCCGGGGCTATGGAGCACGCTCTATCTCGCGGCGCTCGTGCTGCTCTCGGCGCTCACCATGCTCAATCGCGCCCGCACCATCGTCGGTGAGGCCAAGGCCAAAGCGCCATGAGCCCGGTGTTTGGCATTCCCGCCAATGTCGTCTATGCCACGGCCGGCATCTATGCCGTGCTGGTGCTGGCGAGCGCGATCGTCTGGGCGATGCGCTGGCGCAATCCCGGCGAGCGCTATGCCGAGCTCGTCTCGCGCACCGAGTCCTGGTGGTGGATGATCGGCGCCTTCACGCTGTGCATCCTGTTCAATCAGACCGTGGCGATCGTCTTTCTCGCCTTCATCTCCTATCTCGCGCTCAAGGAATATCTGTCGCTGATCCCGACCCGGCGCATCGACCGCGTCATGTTGCTGTTCGCCTATCTCGCCATTCCCATCCAGTTCTATTGGGCGGCGATCGACTGGTACGGCATGTTCATCGTGTTCGTGCCGGTGTGGACCTTCCTGTTCTTCCCGGCGCTGATGGCGCTGAAGGGCGAGACGCAAGGCTTCCTCCGCGCGGTCGGCGCGCTGTCCTGGGGGCTGATGATGACGGTGTTCACGCTGAGCCACATGGCGTGGCTCTTGGTGTCGGGCGGTCAGGTCAACCCGGTCGCCGGCGGCGTGGGGCTGCTGTTCTTCCTGGTGGTGCTCACCCAGTTCAACGACGTGGCGCAATATTGCTGGGGCAAGCTCACCGGCCGCCATCAGGTCACGCCGACGGTGAGCCCGAAAAAGACCTGGGAGGGGCTCATCGGCGGCATCGCCACCACCATCGTCGTCGCGGCGCTGATCGGGCCTTATCTCACGCCGATGGATTGGCGCTGGTCGGCGCTCGCTGGCCTCATTCTCGGGGTCTCCGGTTTCCTCGGCGACATCACCTGGTCGGCGGTGAAACGCGATCTCGGCGTCAAGGATACCGGCGGGCTGATCCCGGGCCATGGCGGCATTCTCGATCGCGTCGATAGCCTCACTTACGCCGCGCCCGCCTTCGTGCATTTCATCCGCTATTTCTTCTACCCATGAGCCGGAACCCGTTCACGCGACTGCTCCGCTTTTTGTTCTTCGCCGTGGTGGTGCGCGCGGTGATCCTGGTCGCGCTCGGCCTGACGGTGCGGCATCGCCAGCGGCTGCCGCAGGAGGGACCGGCGGTGCTCGCCGGCAATCACAATTCCAATCTCGACGCGCTCGCCATCATGTCGCTGATGCCGCTCAGGCTGCTGCCGAAGCTCCGGCCGGTGGCGGCGATGGATTATTTCTACACCAGCAGGCTGCGCGGCTGGTTCGCCAACAACATCGTCGGCATCATTCCGGTGAAGCGCGGCAGCGGCAAGGAGGGCGGCAACACGCTCCAGCTCGCCGAGGAAGCGCTCGATCGCGGCGAGATCCTGGTGCTGTTCCCGGAAGGGACGCGCGGCGAGCCGGAGACGCTGCAAGCCTTCAAGAAGGGCATCGGCCATCTCGCGCATGCGCGGCCGAAGGTGCCGGTGTTTCCCGTGTTCATGCATGGGCTCGGCAAGGCGCTGCCGCGAGGCTCGATGCTGCTGGTGCCGTTCAACGTCACGGTCAATATCGGCGAGCCGGTCTACGGCACGGACAGCTATGCGGAGTTCGTGTCGAAGCTGGAGCGGGCGATGACCGCGCTCGCGGCGGAGGAGAAGCTGCCGGTCTGGGAGTAGCGCCGCTCGCGCGGGCGTCAGCCGACCTCGACCTCCTCCCAGAAGCCGAAGCGGTCGGCGACGTGGTGCATCGAAGGCTGCGGCGCCTCGTAGCGCCAGGCCGCGCGCTCGTGCCGCTGGCCGGCGATCACCACGTCGAAGAACTGGACGCCATGCGGGCAGGCGCGGTCAGCCTCGGTCTTTTCCGCCTTCTCCAGCCAGTCGAGCCGCACATCGGCGCTCGGGAAATAGTGATAGCCGCCTTGCTCGACGATATCGTCGCTCTCGGCGATCACGTAGCCTTTCAGTCTGGCCTTCATCGACTCCTCCCAAGCCTCACCAGGCCGGATTGGTGCACTGAATTCCCTTGGGCTTAATCGAGGCGATCAGTCCGGTCTCGAGTGAAATCTCCCAGGCGCGGCGGACATCGGTCCACCATTCCTTGTCCTCGCTGCCTTTGGCCTCGCCGAGATATTTTAGCGTGGCGTCGTCGCCAGCCAAGACACAGGCGATGGAGAACGCCGCGTCCTTTTGCGGCTTCGGCACGATCAGCGCATCGGTCACGACGAACGATGCCGGCGCCAGCGCGCCTTCCTTGGCCGCCTCGCGGCTGGTCAGCACGAGATAGGTGCCGTCCGCATCGCGCTGATATTCGTGGACATAGATCGGCGGCGCGACCAGGCCGCCGCCGAGATCGGTCCAGCCGTCGATATCGAACTCGTCCTCAAAGGTCTTGCCGACGAAACTCTGGGCGAAGCTCGCATCGGCATTCTCCTCGGCGGTCGGCGGCTTCGGCTCCGCCGCCGCCAAAGCAGGCGCGAGCAGAGCGGCGGCAAGCCACAGGCGCGGCAAGACATGGCGGATGCTAACCATGCGGTCATCCCTCAACGGCGCGGAGGCTAGGCTAGGGGCGCCGGCGGGTCCAGTCTAAGCATAATCGTGACGAAATCCGCATCGCGCGGGCCGCCATCGCCTTTGGCTTACCTCTCGCTTTTGCTTGACTTCTAGTCGATTGTGAAGCGCCTCACGTCCATGACCAGGATCCTGATCGCAGTCTGTCTCGCCTCGCTAGGGCTTGCGCTCGGCAACGCGGCGTCGGCCTTCGATATCGAGATCAAGCCTCCGCCCGACGCGCTGCTCGACGCCATGATCGGGCAGATGATCATGGTCGGCTTTAGCGGCAGCAGCGAGCGCGATGCGGGGGTTGCCGCGGTGCGCGATCAACTCAACAAGGGCACCATCGGCGGAGTGGTGCTCTATCCGGAGAATATCGGCCGACCGGCAGAGCTGCGGGGACTGACGGCCTTCCTGCGCAATGCCAAATCCTCTCCCGTCCCCTTCATCGGGGTCGACCAGGAAGGCGGCCTGGTGCAACGGCTCACCAAGCGGAACGGGCACAGCTATTTTCCCTCGGCGTTCAGCGTCGGCAGAAATCCGAGCTTCGCTTCGCCCGACAGCGCCGAGAAGCTGTATGCGGCGATGGCGGCGGAACTCGCGGAGGCCGGCTTCAATCTTAATTTCGGCCCCGTCGTCGATCTCAACCTCAATCCGTGGAATCCGGTGATCGGCCAGCGCGACCGCAGCTTCGGCGCCGATCCCAATACGGTCACCATGCTGGCGCGCGCTTTCATCACCGCGCATCGCAACGCCGATATCGTCACCGTGGCAAAGCATTTTCCCGGCCACGGCTCGAGCCATGCCGACAGCCACAAGACGCTCGCCGATGTCTCCGGCACCTGGAAGGAAATCGAGCTCGAGCCTTATCGGAACCTCGCCAAGGAGGGCATGCTGGACGCGGTGATGATTGGGCATCTCTATCATCCGCGCTTCAGCGACGGCGAGAAACTCCCCGCATCGCTGTCGCTCCGCGCGGTGCAGGCGCTACGGGCGAGCTATATCGGCTTCGACGGCGTGGTGGTCAGCGACGACATGGAGATGGGCGCGGTGAGCCAAAACTATTCATTCGAGGAGCGCATCATCAAGGCGGTCAACGCGGGTACCGACTTGTTGGTGTTCTCCAACGTGTTCGGGCGCGATCCCGAGCTTGGGCCGAAGATCCACGCGGTGATCGCCGACGCCCTGCGGGATGGCCGCATCTCGCGCGTGCGGGTCGAGGAGGCTTACGGCAGGATCAAGCTGCTGAAGCGGCGGCTCGCCGAGCATGACTTGCCGGGCAAGTGGTGAGGCCAACGCCGTTCGCGCCCTAGGCGACGTGGTCGGCCCTGCTGCATCGTTCCGCCGGCGCTAGGCCGGAGTCACCGTCGAATATCCGGTCGTAAAATGCCCGCAGCCTTCCCTCGCTCCACAGTTGGGCGAGGAAAGCGTGTCCAGTCGCTTCGATCGGTATCCGCTCGATCGGCAGGATGCGCTGCAGCAGCTCGACGCTCTGGACGTCGGGGAGATAACCGGTGCTGTGATAGCAGATGAGCTTGGTCTTGGAGTTCGCATAGCACGCGCAAAGCGGATCGAAGGCCGGGACGTCGACCTTGCGGGCGAGATGCGGCGGATACCACGGAAATTGGCCGCCCGCGGAAATGGCCGTTTCCGTCTTCAACAAGATGCCGCAACGCAGCGCCGGGAATCCTCCCATGCTGGTGCCGTAGGGATAAACCCGCCGATAGGTGGCGGCGGCAAGCTCGGCGGTGAGCTTTTGCGTGAGCTCCCACAGGTTATGTGCGTAAGGTGGGACGCCGATCGCGTAACCTTGCTTGGTGCGATCGCGCAGCACCACCACGTCGTAGCGGTCGCTCGGAACATTTTGCAGGAAGATGGGCGTGGGGATCATCAGCTGGCCGGCCGCGCCGCCGAAGCCGAGAATGAGGCTCTTGCGTTCGCGGGGAATGGAAGCGTCGCTATAGATATCGATGTTGGGCACCAGAGCCTGCCGGCGATAGCGCTGCGGCGGCACGGTGGCAAACTCTCCAAGCTCCGCGAGCTTGCCGAGCCATGCCTGGGTTTGCGGCGGGAATCGCTGCGATCCCTGTTTTAGCTCGGCGGCTTCCAGCGGGGTGAGGATGCCGCCGGCCCATTTCTGCAGCTTGAGCGAGTCTTTTTCCGAGTGGCTTGCGCGCAGCGCATCGGCGATTCCGGCAAAGGTCGGCTCGGGCAATACGAAACGACCCGGGGCGCGCGGTCGCCCGCCGCGGACACGCTTGGCGATCGCTGAGATCAACGGCCACACGGGTCTATTTTCACCCCCAACACGACGCGCACGACCTCAACGTGCGGCCCCGCCGTCGCCGAACCCTAATGGGCCCCTGGAGGACTGGCAAGACCGGCTGCTCGGCCAGTGCCCGGCGCAACGCGTGCGACGGCGGACAGCATCTTGCCGGCCGCGCCGAGTCCGGTGCGCGCTCCGGAGAACTCGAACACATCCGCATAGAAGTCCTTGAGCCGGCCCTTGTCGCCCAACGCGAGGATGATGTTGTGCTCCGAGGTCTCGTGCATGGCGATGCGCTGCACCGGCACGACGTGCGCCAGCTGGGTGGCGTCCTCGACATCAACTTCGTTGGCGCTGTGGTAGCAGACGAGCTCCGTCGCGGTGGCGGCGTTGCAGGCGCAAAGCGGATCGAAGCCGGGAACGGTCTCGGTCGGCTCCCGCTTCAGTCGAGGCGGATGCCAGGCGAAGCGGCCGCCGATGGAGATGGCGGCATCGGCCCGCATTAGGATACCGCATTGCAGCGCCACGAAGCCGCCCATGCTGGTGCCGTAGCATACCCTGCGCCGGTAGGGCTCGGCGGCGAAAGCGGCGCTCAGCCGAAGCGCGAGGTCGGCCAAGCTGCCGGCATAAGGCGGAATGCCGTAGATGTAGTGCAACTTCGCCGGGTCGCGCAGCAGCACCAGCTCGCAAGCGTCCGCCGGCAAATATTGCAGCACGCATGAGATCGGCATCATCAGGCGATTGGCGGCGCCGCAAAAGCCGAAGATCAACTGTTTCCGCTCCGACGGCACGAAGGGGTCGCGGTAAAGATCGATATGCGGCGCGAGCGGTTGACGGCAGAAGGGCTGTGGCTCGCCGACGACCAATCCCCCGAGCGAGGCGAGGCCTTCGAGCCAACGCTGCGAAGCGCTTGGCAGGCGGTGTGAAAATTTGATGAGCGCCGCGACCTCGAGCGGCGTGAGAGTGTTCTCGGCCTTGATGTGCACGCGCCAAAATTGCCGCTCGGAGCGGCAGGCATGCAGGGCTTGGACAATGTCATCCAGCATTGGCAGAGGCGCGAACCGCCAAGAGGCGCGCGATCCTATCGATGGAGGGATTGGCGGCAAGATCGTCGAGATCGAGCCGCACTCCCGTGCTGCTCTCGAGTTCGATGCAAAGTTCCATGGCGACGAGGCTGTCCAGTTCGAGCTCGGCCAGCGCCACGTCGCCGTCGGCGAGCTTGCCGGCGACTGTCTTGCAATCGAGCACGCCCGCGGTGAGGTGCAAGGCAGAGATCAGCTGTCCGCGTGCCTCCTCGAAGGTCATGGCCGCAACGCGGGCAAGGACCGGGAGGGAGAGCCGCAGGCGCTGGGGGCGAGCGCTTGGCGCGGCGCCTTGACGACCAAGGTGCGGCAGCCGGCTTGCCGGTGCGGGATAATGACGTGCAACGCAACCCCCCGTCACACTCATCTAGGAGTTGTGACAGTAAAGCCCTAACTCAGGACTCGCAAGCGCAAGAGCTTGCCGAGGTCAATGATAGGCGTCGTGCTCGGAGGCTTCCCAGAACACGTAATAGGAATAGGCGGTATAGCCGAGGATGATGGGAAGCAGCGGGATGGCGCCGTAGAGCATGAACAGCTGGCTTTCGGGCGCGGCGGCCGCTTGCCAGATGGTGATGTCGGGCGGAATGATGAAGGGGAACAGGCTCACGGCGAGCCCGGTGTAACACAGGATGAAAATGCCGACGCCCAACAGGAACGGCATATAGCGCTGGCGCGCCTTGAGCGCGCGCCACAGCGCCACGACGCAAGCGGCGGTGGCGAGCGGCACCGGGCTCAGCATCACCATGTTGGCCGGCTTGAACCAGCGCGCGGCGATCTCCGGATGCAGCAACGGCGTCCAGACGCTGAAAATGACGATGAAGGCCGCGACCGCCGCGAGCGCGCTGAAGGCGATGCCATAGGCCCATTCGCGCAGGGCCTCGTCGCCCTTCATGATGAGCCACCCGGCCGACAGCAGCAGGTAGCCGGAGACCAGCGCCGCGGCGGTGAGCGCCGAGAAGGGCGTCAACCAGTCGAACGCGCCGCCGGCAAATTTGTTGTCGGTCACGGTAAAGCCCTGCACGAAAGCGCCCATGATGGCGCCCTGCATCAGCGCGGCGAGCATCGAGCCGAGCGTGAACGCCAGGTCCCAGGTCCAACGATAGCGCTCCGACTTGAAGCGGAACTCGAAAGCGACGCCACGTAGGATCAACCCGATCAGCATGAGGATGATCGGGATGTAGAGCGCCGGCAGCATCACGGCGTAGGCGAGTGGGAAGGCGGCGAGCAGGCCGCCGCCGCCGAGCACGAGCCAGGTCTCATTGCCGTCCCAGAAGGGGGCGACCGAGTACATCATGGCGTCGCGGTCCTTGTGCGAGGGGGCGAGCGGGAACAGCACGCCGAGGCCGAGATCGTAGCCGCCGAGCAGCACGTAGAGGAACACCGCGAGTGCCAGGATCGCTGCCCAGACCAGTGGCAGGATCACGGGCAAGAACTCGGTCATTTGGCTTGCTGCTGTTCCGGTCATGGATTTCCCGCCGCTGCCATTGGACGGTGCGAAAGGTCCGCGTCGCCCTCTTCGGGGACCGGCGGCGTCGCGTCGGGCCCGCGGCGCACGAGCTTGGCAATGTAATAGAGCCCAGCGCCGAACACGATGCCGTAGACGAGCACGAACAGAATGAGCGAGGCGAGCACGCTGCCGCCTGGAACCGGTGACACCGCGTCGGCCGTGCGCAGCACGCCATAGACCGTCCAGGGCTGGCGGCCGACTTCGGCGGTGAACCAGCCGGCCAGCACGGCGATGAAGCCGAGCGGCGATACCCAGGTCAGTGCGCGCAAGAACCAAGTGCTGGTGTAAAGCCGACCCGTCAGCCAGAGCACGGCGCCGACGAAGCCGACGGCAAGCATCAGCAGGCCGATGCCGACCATGACGCGGAAGGCGAAGAACGGGATGATCGGATTGGGCCGGTCCTCGGGCGGGAAGGATTTCAGCCCCTTGATCTCGCCGTTCCAGTCATGGGTGAGGATCAGGCTGCCGAGCGCGGGAATGGCGAGCTCGTAATTGTTCTTCTCGGCTTTCGGATCGGGGATGGCGAACAGGATCAGCGGGAAGCCGCGGTCGGTTTCCCAATGCGCTTCGAGCGCGGCGACCTTGGCGGGCTGATATTCGAGCGTGTTCAGCCCGTGCAGGTCGCCGATGACGATCTGCAGCGGCGCGAGCCAGACCAGCAGGCTCAGCGCCATGCCGAGCATGATCCGCCCATGCGGCACGCTGCGTTCGCGCAAGATGTACCAGGCGCCGATGCCGGCGACGATCAAGGCCGTGGTGAGATAAGCGGCGGCGACCATATGCGCGAAGCGATAGGGGAAGGACGGATTGAAGATCACCTGCCACCAGTCGGCCACATGCAGCACGCCCTGCGCGTCGACGGTGAAGCCCGCGGGCGTCTGCATCCAGCTATTGGCCGACAGGATCCAGAAGGCCGAGATCGCCGTGCCGAGCCCCACCATGCAGGTGGCGAAGAAATGCACCCATTTCGGCACGCGCTTCCAGCCGAACAGCATGATGCCGAGAAAGCCCGCCTCCAGGAAGAAGGCGGTCAGCACCTCGTAGGACATCAGCGGGCCGATGACGTTGCCGCCGCGCCGCGACAGCTCGCTCCAATTGGTGCCGAACTCGTAAGACAGCACCACGCCCGAGACCACGCCCATGCCGAACGACACGGCGAAGATCTTGGTCCAGTGCAGGGCGATGTCCATGTAGATCGCCTTGCCGGTCTTCAGCCACAGCGCCTCAAGCACCACGAGCCAGGCGGCGAGGCCGATGGTGAAGGACGGAAACAGGATGTGGAAGGAGATGGTGAAGGCGAACTGAATCCGCGACAGCAGAAGCGGGTCGAGCTCTGGCATCGTTGCTCTGCCTCACCGCGTTGCGTAGGGGCCTCGGTCGCCAAGCGACTCAGGCACGATTAATTGCCAGCTTAGCCCCAAGGTTTCGTGACGCAAAGCCGCCTGCTCGCCGCATGCCAGGTCAAGCGACAGTGGCGGCGGCGAAGGCTGCCTCGTGATGCTTCCGCGATTCCGCGCCGAAACAGCAGAACACGACGCGCTCGAGAGTGCCGGCCTCGCCAAGCGCGTCGAGCACGGTACGCAGCGCGATCAAGGCGGCGCGATCGGGAGGAAAGCCGTAAGCGCCGGTCGAGATGGCCGGATAGGCGATCGAGACGAGGCCGTGCGCTCGCGCCAGCGAGAGCGCGTTGCGGTAGCAGCCGGCGAGCAGTTTGGTCTCGCCGCGTTCGCCGCCGCCCCACACCGGCCCGACGGTATGGATCACGTAACGCGCGGGCAAGCCGAAGCCTGGGGTGATCTTCGCCTCGCCGGTGTCGCAACCGCCGAGCTGAGCGCAGGCCGCGCGCAGCTCGGGGCCCGCGGCACGGTGGATGGCGCCGTCGACGCCGCCGCCGCCGAGTAACGTCTTATTCGCGGCATTGACGATGGCGTCGACGTGAAGCCGAGTGATGTCGCCTTCGACGATTTCGATGCGGCCGGGCATGGTCGCCATTGCACGCTCGAAACGGCTTCCGATCAAGCTCTCGACTGGGCAAAGTAACCGCGAAAGTTCCCGTTGGGGCGCCGCGATGAACCACAAGGAATGGCACGTGGAATACGGCCTCAATCCCTTCAGCCTGGATGGGCCTCAATTCATCTGGCGTCTTCGCGACTCATCTGGCGTCTTCGCGACGAAAAGGGCTGGTTCGAACTCTGGACCAAGCAGGAAGACGCCTGGCGCAAGGCTTGCGATCTCGCCCGCACCGAAGGCGGCCGCGCCGTGCTGCACAGAAAGGATGGGTCGGTGAGGGCCACGGTCGGCCGGGGCGCCGAGCCGGAGTGACTGCGACAGAAGCGCCGCTTGACGGGCACAGGGAGTGTTATGTTATATCATCGCGCATGAACGCCACCCATCATCACCCCGACCCCAAACTTTCGCGCAATCAGAGCGAAATTCTGACCTGCCTACGCAAGGCCAAGGAGCCGATGAGCGCCTATGCCATCCTCGACCAGGTGAGGATCGCCGGCATCTCGCACCCGCCCACGGTCTATCGCGCGCTGAACGATCTGATGCAGAAGGGGATGGTGCACCGGCTCCAGTCGCGGTCGGCCTTCGTCGCCTGCGGTCATGGCGCCTGCGACGGCAAGTTCGCTTTCGCCATCTGCCGGCAATGCGAAAAAGTCGTCGAGATCCTGCTCACCGACGAGGACCAGGCGACCCTGCTCGGTCTGGCGCCCGATGAGATCGCGCCCGAGCAGGTGACGCTCGAGATCGCCGGACTTTGCCACGCCTGCCGTGCGGCCTGACGCGCTAGAAGCCAGCAAGGAATTCAAGATGCGGGGGAAAGCTCATCGACACGTGGCGCTGGTTGCCACAGAGAGCGAGGCAGCGGCGCCACATATTCACGCGGTCGCGGCGTCGAGCGCTCCGGCGAGTGGCATCTCGCTGCTGCGTCTTTCGGTGCCGGCGCGGCTTTTGCTCGTGGCGGTCGCCTCGGCGTTGCTGTGGGGCGCGGTGTTCTGGGCGTTGGCGTGAGCATGCAGCACACACAGACGGCCATCGTGTTTCGCGATCTCACGCTCGGTTATGACCGGCATCCCGCCGTGCATCACATCACCGGCGAGGTCCAGCGCGGCGAGCTGCTCGCCATTGTCGGTCCCAACGGTGCGGGCAAATCGACGCTGCTCAAAGGCATCATGGGCGAGCTCAAGCCGCTCGGCGGCAGCATCCATCGCGACGGGTTGACCAAGTCCGACATTGCCTACCTGCCGCAGCAGATCGACATTGACCGCAGCTTCCCCATCTCGGTGTTCGACTGCGTGGCGATGGGGCTGTGGCGCAAGATCGGCGCCTGGCGCGGGCTTGACGGCGCGCGCAACGCGGAGGTCACCCGCGCTCTCGCCACTGTCGGCCTGCAAGACCTCGGGCATCGTCCGGTCGGCGCGCTGTCGGGCGGGCAGTTCCAGCGCGTGCTGTTCGCGCGCCTGCTGCTGCAGGACGCCTCGCTCATCCTGCTCGACGAGCCCTTCCGCGCCGTCGATAGCAAGACCATCGCCGATCTGATCGCGCTCATTCTGCGCTGGCACGGCGAGGGGCGCACCGTGCTCGCCGCGTTGCACGACATGGAGCAGGTGCGCGCGCATTTCCCCACGACGCTGCTGATCGCGCGCGAGGTGGTGGCTTGGGGCGAGACGCGCCAAGTGCTGACGCCTACGAATCTGCTGAAGTCGCGCCAGCTGGTCGAGGCGTTCGACGAGCATGCCGAGATTTGCGCCCGGGACGAAGCCGCTCGCGAGCGGCAGCCGGCATGATCGATGCCCTCACTCAGCCGTTCATCGAGTTCGCTTTCATGCGCCGGGCGCTGGTCGGCTGCCTGGCGCTGTCGCTCGGCGCGCCGCCAATCGGCGTGTTCCTGATGCTGCGGCGCATGAGCCTGATGGGCGACGCCATGAGCCACGCGATCCTGCCGGGCGCGGCCATCGGCTTTCTCGTTGCCGGGCTGTCGCTGCCGGCGATGTCGCTCGGCGGCTTCGTCGCGGGGTTCGCCGTGGCGCTTGCCTCGGGCCTGGTCGCGCGCGCCACGATCCTGCGCGAGGACGCGAGCCTCGCGGCCTTCTATCTGGTGTCGCTCGCGCTCGGCGTGCTGATCGTCTCGGTCAGGGGCAGCAATATCGATCTGCTGCACGTGCTGTTCGGCACCGTGCTGGCGCTCGACGATGCGGCATTGATGCTGGTCGCCGGCATCACCACCGTCACGCTGATGGTGCTGGCGGCGATCTACCGGCCGCTGGTGCTCGAATGTTTCGACCCGCAGTTCCTGCGCTCGGCGAGTTCCTTGAGCTCGCCGACACATTTCACCTTCCTGGTGCTGGTGGTGCTGAATCTCGTGGCCGGGTTCCAGGCGCTCGGCACGTTGATGGCGGTCGGCATCATGCTGCTGCCGGCGGTCGCGGCCCGCTTCTGGGCCGAGGACGTGTCGGGGATGATCGTGGTCGCCGTGCTGATTGCCTTTCTGTCGAGCATGACCGGGCTGCTGCTTTCTTACTACGCCAATCTGCCGACCGGCCCGGCGATCATCCTCACCTGCGGCGTGTTCTATCTGCTGTCGATCCTGGTCGGCGTGCGCGGCGGACTGATCTACCGCCTCGTCCCGCGCAGGCATTTGGAAGCCTGATCTTCGCAAGGAGTGTCGAGTCATGAACCAACGTCGTTTCCTACCGGCTGGACTGGCGCTTGCACTGCTTCTCGGCCTGGCGAGCGGGGCGGAAGCCGCCGACAAGGTCAAGGCCGTCGCCTCGTTCTCCATCCTCGGCGACATGGTCCGCCAAATCGGCGGCGACCGGGTCGATGTCGTTACCCTGGTCGGGCCCGACGGCGACGCGCATGTCTATGAGCCGACGCCGGCCGACGCCAAGAACCTGGCGTCCTCGCAGCTGCTGTTCGTCAACGGACTCGGCTTCGAAGGCTGGATGGACCGGCTGGAGAAATCGTCCGGCTTCAAGGGCAAGACGATCGTCGCCTCGACCGGCGTCAAGCCCCGCACTATGGTCGAGGCGGAGGGTGGCACGCCCGAGACCATCACCGACCCGCATGCCTGGCAGGATCTCGCCAACGGCAGGCTCTATGTCATCAATATCCGCGACGGGCTGATCGCCGCCGATCCCGACGGCAAGGCCGTATACGAGGCGAACGCCAGCAAATATCTCGGCGAGATCATGCAGGAGGACGACGCGGTGAGAGGCGCGCTGGCGAAGCTTCCCAAGGACCGGCGCAAGATCATCACCAGCCACGACGCGTTCGGCTATTTCGGTGCGGCTTACGGGCTGGAGGTCATCGCACCAGAGGGGGTGAGCACCGAGAGCGAGGCGTCGGCGCAGGACGTGGCCAAGATCATCCGCCAGATCAAGGCTGACAACATCCCCGCCGTGTTCATGGAGAACATCACCGACCACCGCCTGCTGGATCAGATCGCGCGGGAGACGGGAGCCAAGATCGGCGGCGAGCTTTACACCGACGCGCTGTCGGGGCCCGACGGGCCGGCGCCGACCTATCTCGACATGTTCCGGCACAATGTCGGTGCGCTGACCGCGGCGCTATCGAGTTAGTGTTCGGGTCTCCAGCCGTTATAGTTGGAGAAT
This sequence comes from uncultured Alphaproteobacteria bacterium, assembly GCA_963798815.1. GTDB lineage: Bacteria > Pseudomonadota > Alphaproteobacteria > Rhizobiales > Methyloligellaceae > Methyloceanibacter. Next base: position 166,901 of record CAWCUW010000001.1, on the reverse strand, counting down.
GCGCGCATCGTTGTCATCGAGATGGCTCGCGCTGGCGGGAGCCGTTCTGCTGGCGGCGGTCGTGGCCGATACGCTGGCGCCCGTCGCTTGGCAGGTTCGCAGCGGTCTGCATTACCTGATCGAGCATTGCATCGCCTATTTCGCCGTTACCTTGATCCTCTGCCTCGCCTGGCCGCGACCCTTAATCGTGGCGGCGGCGCTCATGGCTTTAGCTGGGGCGCTGGAAGCAGGCCAAGGACTCACCGCCGACCGCGTCCCCGACCTGGCCACGGCCTTCTGCGGTGCTGCCGGCGTGCTCGTGGGCGCGCTGCTGGCCGACCTGGTCAACGGCTGGGCGCGTGTCGCGGCGGCTCCCAACGAGGCCTGAGGCCCTGGCGCGGGGCGCCGAAATCTGATGTATCCTCTCGCTATGAATAGCTCCATGCGTCGGCACGCCATCCCGGTCAGGATCGGCAATGTCACGCTGGGCGGCGATGCGCCAATCGTCGTTCAGTCGATGACCAATACCGATACCGCCGATATCGAGGCGACCGCCGCTCAGGTCGCGGCGCTGGCGCGCGCGGGTTCCGAGCTGGTGCGCGTCACGGTCGATCGTGCCGAAGCCGCTGCCGCCGTTCCCTACATCCGCGAGCGCTTGGACATTCTCGGCATCGAGGCGCCGCTGATCGGCGACTTCCACTATAACGGCCATACGCTGTTGAAAGAGCATCCGGCTTGCGCGGCGGCGCTCGCCAAATATCGTATCAATCCCGGCAATGTCGGCTTCAAGGACAAGCGCGACCGACAATTCGCCGAGATCGTGGAGATTGCGCTCCATCACGACAAGCCGGTGCGCATCGGCGTCAATTGGGGCAGCCTCGACCAGGACCTACTCACCCGGCTGATGGACGCGAACGCGGCGCTGCCCGAGCCGAAGGATGCGCGCGAGGTGATGCATGAGGCGATCGTGCAGTCGGCGCTGCTGAGCGCCGAGCGCGCCGTCGAGCTAGGCCTCGGTCCCGAGCGCATCGTGCTGTCGGCCAAGGTCTCGGCGGTGCAGGATCTGATTGCGGTCTATACCATGCTCGCCGCGCGCTCCGATCTCGCGCTGCATCTCGGACTGACCGAGGCGGGCATGGGATCGAAGGGCATCGTCGCCTCCGCCGCGGCACTCGGCGTGCTGCTGCAGCAGGGCATCGGCGACACCATCCGCATCTCGCTGACGCCGGAGCCGAATGGCGACCGCACGCTCGAGGTGAAGGTGGCGCAGGAGCTGTTGCAGAGCATGGGCTTCCGCGCCTTCGTGCCGCTGGTCGCCGCCTGCCCCGGCTGCGGGCGCACCACCTCCACCACCTTCCAGGAACTCGCCCGCGACATCCAGGATTTCATCCGCGAGGAGATGCCGGTGTGGAAGCGCCGCTATCCAGGGGTGGAGACGCTCACGGTCGCGGTGATGGGCTGCATCGTCAACGGCCCCGGCGAGTTGAAGCATGCCGATATCGGCATCTCGCTGCCCGGCACCGGCGAGGCGCCGGCGGCGCCCGTGTTCATCGATGGCAAGAAGGCGATGACCTTGCGCGGACCGGGTGCTGCGGCCGAGTTCAAGCAATTGGTGCTCGACTATATCGAGCGGCGATTTGGCGAAGGCCTGACCGGACGCAGCGCTGCGGAGTAACTCACATGATCCCACGCCTCTACGTTCCCGTTCTTGCGCCGGAAGACGTCGTCCGACACCTGGGCAAGCAGGAGAAGCACTGGAAGGCGGGACGGTCGGCACACGCCTTGGCCTCGCTCTGGTTCAGCGAAAATGCCCTTCCGCCCCGCGTCGAATCGGCCCTCAACAGTCATCCTACATTTCAGTCCGTAGAGCTTGTCGACGCGTTCTTGGAACGTACGGTCGATCTCAAAACTGAAGGGCGAGCGAGCCAGACGGACCTTCTGGCCATCATCAGTCTCAACGACGGTCTTGCGATCCTCGCTGTCGAGGGGAAGGCCGGAGAGTCGTTTGGCAAGTATGTCCATAAGTGGCGAGATGGGAGCGACGAAAAGGAAGAGAGATTGAAGGGCCTTTGCCGGCTTCTTGGTTTGGCATCTGAGACAGCAATGCCCTTGCGCTACCAGCTATTGCATCGCGCGGCTTCCGCGATTCTTGAAGCGCAACGCTATAGAACAAAAACGGCAGTGTTGCTCGTTCACAGTTTCAGCGACGACAAGAAGGGATTTGCGGATTTCAGCGCTTTCTTGCAGGCGCTTGGATTTGAGACGCCGCAGCTTGGCGCCCTAGTGGGACCGGTTATTCGCGACGGTGTCTCTCTTTATGCAGGTTGGATCCAAGACCGAGCGCCGAAAAGCGACACGCCGTTGGCTTATCTCGACGACCTTCGCGACTATGCGGCAAAGCGCGCGCAAGAGTGTAAGCGTGTACGCGCTTGGTGCGATGATCGGTCATCTAAGCTCAAGCGGGACGCCGCGGAGTAGGCAATGCGCGCAGTTTGGCTTGCACTGTTGGCGCTGGTGGTCGGCTGCTGGGCGGCGCTGGCGCAAGACGAAGGCGAGACCGAGGCGCCGGACCCGTGGATCGGCTGCTGGAGCCGCGTCTATGACGCCGTGCATCTCGCCAAGCATCCGGGCCAGAAGGTCGCGGCGCTCACGCTGTCGATCGCCGCGCGCGAGGGGGCAAACGGCGACGCGCCGGGCAACTATCGCGCCAAGCTCACCGCGCTGATGCGCGACAAGCCCGACACCTATTCCAATCCGGGAGGCTCCCGCTGCGTCGCCTCCGGCGAGACGCTGTCCTGCTTCACCGATGGATTTTTTCTCGGCAAGTTCTCGCTCGAGCGCGCCGGCAAGAATTTGAAGCTCGCCATCAGCGGCGCCGACGAGCATGTGGCGCTGGTGCCGGGCATCGATCTCAGCGGCTTCGTCGTGCTGTCAGCCGAGAACCCCGAGCACACGCTGTTTCTGCTGAATCCCGCGCCGGCCAAGGCTTGCGCGAAATAGCCGCCGGCATTCGGCTCTAACTGCCGGCGATCGCGGCGCTGGCGAGGTTCACCATCAGCGCCAGCACGGTGACGTTGAACACGAACGCCACCATGCTGTGCAAAATGACGGTCCTGCGAATCCGCCGCGAGGTCACCATGACGTCGGCGACTTGCGCGGCGGTGCCGATGCCGAAGGAGAAATAGACGAAATCCCAATAGTCCGGCGTGGGATCGTCGGGAAAAACCAGGCCGCCGCCGGAGCCGTGCCGCTCGGCATAAAATTCATGCGCATAGTGCAGGGCGAAGATGGTCTGGATGAAGCTCCAGGACAGCACGATGGTGACGAACAGCAGCAGGAGATCGAGCGGCTTGTGGGTCGCATGGCCGGGAACCGAGCCGAGCGAGACGATGATGGCAACCATGCTCAACGCGGCGGTGGCGATGACCAGGAACAGGATGGTCAGGCTGCCTTCGTCTTGGAGCACCGCCTCCCGCCGCATATGCGCGGTGGTGCAATGGGCAAACAACTGGAAGGTCCAAGCGAGATAGAGACTGAGACCGATATCCCAGCCCATCAGCAAATTGGTGTCGAAGCCGACCGGCCATTGCTTGGTCTCTGCGCCGGCTGCCGAGTAGTCGATGGCTGTCAGCAGAATGATGACAAGCAGGCCAGCCAGGAACGAGAGGAACAGCCGTGGGCGCACGATCACGATGCGTATCAGCCAGGGCCATTTTTTACTGGGGATGTGCTGTGCGCGGGCCATCGGTGGGATTGAAGACCGAGTTGGGCGCCTACTCAAGCCTGCCGCTTGGCGATGAAGCGGGCCGCCTCGGCGAGCGTGGTGGCCTTGGCGCCGAATGGCGTTAGCGCCTGCGCGGCATCCTCGACCAGCTCGGCGAGCCTGGTCTTCGCTGCGTCCGCCCCGAGCAGGGCGACGAGGGTGGCTTTGCCGCGCGCCTCATCCTTGGCCACGGCCTTGCCGAGCGCCTCGGCATCGCCCTGGGCATCGAGCAGATCGTCGGCGAGCTGGAAGGCCTGACCCAACGCCGAGGTATAGCGCAGCAGCGCGGCACGCTCCGTCGGTCCCGCGCGGCCGAGCACGGCTCCCGCCTCGCAAGCGAAGCGGAACAGGGCGCCGGTCTTCAGCGCCTGCATCTGCGCGATTTCGCCCGCGCCGAAATCCTTGCGCGCAGGGCTGAGGTCGAGCGCCTGACCGAGGGCCATGCCGTGCCAGCCGCTGGCCTTGGCGAGCAACAGGATCAGCTCGGCGCGAATGGCGGGGGCGGGGTGCGTGCGCGGATCGCCCAGAATCTCGAAGGCGAGCGTCAGCAGTGCGTCGCCGGCAAGGATGGCGGTCGCCTCGTCAAAGGCGAGATGCAACGTGGGGCGGCCGCGGCGGATGGCGTCATCGTCCATCGACGGCAGATCGTCGTGCACCAGGGAGTAGCAATGTACGCATTCGAGCGCGCAAGCGGCGGACAGAGCGTCTTCCGGGGCGATGTCAAATAATCGTGCCGATTCTATGAGAAGAAAGGGCCGTAACCGCTTGCCGCCCCCAAGCGCCGCATAGCGCATCGCCTCGGCCAGCCGGGCGCCTTGCGGGGCCGCGCCGCGATTTTGGGCAAGCAGGCGGTCGAGCCGTGCCTCGACGGCTTGAGCCACGCGTTCGAGCTCTGCGAGAAAGGCCATCGTGGGGAAAGCGTGAGAATCGCGGCTCTTTGCCGCAAAAGCGTCGGTAATCCTTACCCTAATACGCCGTTGCTCAAGGCGGCAACCCAGAGGTACAAGGCGGCTTATGGCGATTCAAGCGGTGTCAGGCGAGCGCACGAGAAAGCGCAGCAAGCGGCACCATAAGCATCCTTGGCTCAGGCGCATCGCGCGTTTTCTGGTCTGCATCGCGGCCATCGTTCTCCTGTCCATCGTCGTGTTCCGCTTCGTTAACCCTCCGATCACCCCGGTGATGCTGGTGGAGAAGCTGAAAGGCAACACGCTGCGGCGCGACTGGGTGACGCTGGAAGACATCTCGCCACAGCTTCCCCTGGCGGTGATCGCGAGCGAGGATGGCCGGTTTTGCGCGCATTGGGGGGTCGATTGGGGGGCGGTGCGAGAGGCGGTCAAGGAAGGCGGCGGCCTTAGCGGGCTGCGCGGCGCCAGCACCATCCCGATGCAGACAGCCAAGAATCTCTATCTCGGGACCGGCCGCAGCTACGTCCGCAAGGCGCTCGAGGTGCCGCTCGCTTATGTCATGTCCGCGCTGTGGCCGAAGCAGCGAATGATGGAGGTCTATCTCAACGTCGCCCAATTCGGCCCCGGCATTTTCGGGGCGGAGGCCGCGAGCCAATACTATTTCCATAAGAGTGCGGCTGAGCTGACCCGCCACGAAGCCGTGCTGCTTGCCGCGGCGCTGCCCAACCCGCGTTTCAGAAATCCAGCCAGGCAAAGCCGGCGCGCGCTCGTCATCTCCAGGGCGGTCGAGCGCCGCATGCCGATCATGGTGCAGCGTTCGGGCTGCGTCTTGCCGCCCCGATAAAGGCGCCTTTAATCGCGATCGGCCCCTGGCCACGCCTGCGGATTGCCCCTATAAGGGCGGGCTCGAAGGCCCGTCAGGGGCCGCTGACAGGATTTGCACCATGGCTGTACCCAAAAGAAAAACCTCGCGCATGAAGCGCGGCAATCGCCGGGCCCACGACAAGCTCGCGGCGCCGACCTATGTCGAGGACAAGGATTCAGGCGAGTTGCGCCGGCCGCATCACATCGATCTCAAATCGGGCCGTTATCGTGGCCGCCAGGTGCTCGACGTCAAGGAAGAGGCGTAAGCCCAAGGCTGCAGGATCGCTTTGGGGACGGAGGATGCGCCGGTGTCGATGGAACCTCAGCCCGAAAGCAGGCCGGTGCACCGGCGCGGGCGGCGGAGCTGGATTTCGTCGCTGCCGCTGCTGATCATCCCGCTGCTCGCTTATGTGGGCTTTGCCGCCGCGGGCGCCGATTTCGTCATGTCCCGTTTCGACGTCAGTCTGCCGTCGGGAGGCGTTTGGCATATCGCGCTCGGCGACATTCTCCTGGTGGTCGCGCTCGGGCTGCTGTTCTTCGAGATTTTGAAGGCAACCCGCACCGGCGGCGCCACGGTCGTCGACCACGCGTTCTCGATGATCGTGTTCGTGGTCTGCCTGATCCTGTTCCTGATCTGGGACAGAGCGGCGAGCTCAACCTTCTTTCTCTTGATGCTAATGGCGATGATCGACGTGATTGCAGGCTTCTCCGTCACCATCAATGCCGCGCGGCGCGATTACAGCACGCACGGCCCCGCTTAAGGCTTCGCTTCGCGCAGGCGTGCAAGGTTTTATCAACCAAGCCTAACGAAAGCCGTCCCCGCACCTGTCGTTAATGGGCGCCGGGCACCATCTCGCTCTAGAGCTAATGGGCTGGCTTCCGCCTTTCTTAAGCGTTGTTGCTTAAGGTGTGCGCCAACAAGCGAGGCGCCAGAAGGCGCCCCACCGAAGCGATGGGGGCAGTCAGTTGAGCACGTCGTCTAAGGAGCTCGCCGAGATGAATCCCGAGCCGCCGGCGCGTCCGCACGGCGCCGGAAGCCTTGGCTTCGGCGAGCGCGACGATGACGTGAGCGACGCATCCCCACTCGAGCTTGAAGAGATCCTCACCAGGATCCTCGAGACCGCCTATCGCTGGGACTTTGCTAGCGACCGGATCGACTGGGCGGCCAATGCGGAAACCGTGCTGGGCGTCGGCGACCTCGAGATGATCGCCAAGGGCCGCGGCTTTGCCCTCCTCGTCGATCCGGAGCATGCCGGCGCGCGCTATGACGGGATCACCGGCGGTCGACATCTCCCCCCCGGGACCGAGTGGCGCTATTGCCTGCGTTACCGTTTCCTTCCCGAGGGACGCCGCGGCCGCGCCGCGGTGTGGGTCGAGGACACCGGGGTCTGCACCATTGACGCCGAATCGCGGCCGCGCTTGGCGCAAGGCACGCTCAGGCTCATCGATAATCACCGCCGTGGCGAGGAAGAGCGGCTGCTCTATCTCGGCAATCACGACGAGCTCACCGGCCAGCTCAATCGCACCAGACTGACCGAAGAGCTGACCCGCTTCCTCGGCAGCGCGGGACGAACGCCCACCAAGGGCGCGTTCCTGCTGGCCGGCGTCAACGATCTCACCCTGATCAACGAGACCTACGGCTACGACGTCGGCGACGAGGTCATCACCATTGCCGGCCGGCGCATCGGCCGCGCGTTGCGGGGCAGGGACTGCATCGGCCGCTTCTCCTCGAACAAGTTCGGCATCGTGCTGGAGGATTGCGACGCCGAGGGCGTCGAAGTTATCGCGCGGCGTATCATGGCGGCGGTGCGCGACAGCGTGATCGACACCAGCGTGGGCGCGGTGGCGACCTCGCTATCGGTCGGCGCGGTGCTGCTGCCGCAGCATGCCGGCAATTCTCAAGCCGCAATCGCCCGCGCGCTCCAGGCGCTCGATCTCGCCCGTCACAGCCACAGCGACCGTCTCACCCTGTATCAGCACTGCGAGCGGCGCGATTCGGAGCGCCGACGCTCGGTGGCAATCGCCGACGAGGTGGTGCGCGCGCTCAACGATCGCCGCATGATCCTGGCGCTACAGCCGATCGTTACCTCGCGTAGCCACGAGCCCGAGCTTTACGAGTGCTTGTTGCGCATGAAGCGGCCCGACGGCACGATCGCCTCGGCCTCGGAATTCATTCCCGTGGCAGAGCAATTCGGCCTCGCCAAGCTGGTCGACCACCGCGCGCTCGAGCTGGCCATCGAGCTTTTACATTCGGCGCCGGACATCAAGCTCGCGCTCAACGTCTCGGCCGCGACCGCCACCGACCCGCAATGGCTGCATGGGCTGGAGGCGCATTTCAACAAGGCGGCGGGTCTTGCCGAACGTCTCACCATCGAGATCACCGAGACGGCCGCCATTTCCGATCTGCAGGAGACCGCCAAATTCGTGGCGGCGCTCAAGGCGCTCGGCTGCCGCGTGGCGCTGGACGATTTCGGCGCCGGCTATACCTCGTTCCGGAACTTGCGGCTGCTCGGCGTCGACATGGTCAAGATCGACGGCTCCTTCATTCAGAATCTGGGCGCCCAGGCCGAGGACGAGCTGTTCGTGCGCACGCTGATCGACCTCGCCAAGAGCTTCGGCATCACCACCGTGGGCGAATGGGTAGGCGACGAGAAGACGGCGAAGCTGCTGGAGAAGGCGGGCGTATCCTACATGCAGGGTTACTTCTTCGGCGCGCCCGAACTGACCAGGGAAGCGCCGACCGCGCGGCCTGCCGCCAAATAGCCGCGAGATCAGCCGGCAAGCCGGGCGGCGAGCGCCATCAGCTCGACGTCGTGAATGCCCGCCTCTTCGAGATGGCGCACGGTGTTCAGCACATACTCGATATTCGAGCCTGAGCCGCCGACCGCCGAGCGTACCAGGCGAGCCTGGGCTTCGGTCGACAGCCGGCCGGCATATTGCGGATGGGTCCGGTCGACCAAATAGCACAGCGCCTCAAGCTCGCGGCCCGAGCCGTCGAGCAGACTGACCGGCCTGATCGCCTCCAAATAGACGTCGGTGATCTGCTCCCGCTCGCGCAGATAAGCGAGGGTCGCGTCGCTTCGCTCGGCGGCCACGCGGAAGGCGACGCCGCGGCAAGCGCCACCCTCGTCGAGGCCGAGCACGAGACCGGGGTTCTCCGCCGTGCCGCGATGATGAAAGGAATAGATGCACAACGAACGATGCGCGCCGATCAGCGCCGCGGGCGCCTTCTCGCTGAAGTCGAAGCCCGGCCGCCACATCAGCGAGCCATAGCCGAACACCCAAAGCTCAGCCGGCTCCCGCTCAATCCTCATGGCCGTGCGGGCGGCCGAAATCGGCCGCGTCCGTATCCTGGCCGGCTTCGATGATGCCGCGGCGGATGGCGCGAGTGCGGGTGAACTGCTCGTACAGCGCCTCGCCGTCGCCGCGCCTGATGGCTTTGGTCAGCGCGGCGATGTCCTCGTTGAAGCGGCCGAGCATCTCCAACACGCCGTCCTTGTTGGCGAGGAAGATATCGCGCCACATGGTCGGATCGGAAGCGGCGATACGGGTGAAGTCGCGGAAGCCGCCGGCCGAGAATTTGAGCACCTCCGAGCGCGTCACCGTCTCGAGCTCGTCGGCCGTGCCGACGATGGTGTAGGCGATCAGATGCGGCAGATGGCTGGTGACCGCGAGCACCAGGTCGTGGTGATCGGGCGTCATGGTTTCGACATTGGCGCCGAGCCGACGCCAGAAGGCGGCGAGCCTGTCCACGGCGTCAGGGTCGGTGCCTTGCGGCGGCGTCAGGATGCACCAGCGGTTGTCGAACAGTTCGGCAAAGCCGGCATCGGGACCGGAATGTTCGGTGCCGGCGACCGGATGGGCGGGAACGAAATGCACGGTTTTCGGCAGATGCGAGCCCATGTCGCGCACCACCGAGCCCTTGACCGAACCCACATCCGAAACCGTGGCGCCGGCCTTGAGATGCGGCCCAATCTCGTCGGCGACCGCGCCGCAAATGCCGACCGGAACGCAGACGATGACCAGGTCGGCGCCCTCGACGGCTTGCGCGTTGGTCTCGGTCACCGTGTCGGCGAGACCGAGCTCGACGACGCGCTTGCGCGTCTTCGGCGAATGCGCCGAGGCCACGATGCTGCGCACGGCGCCTTTTGCGCGCGCGGCACGAGCAATGGACGAACCGATCAGCCCCATCCCGATGATGGCGAGCGTGTCGAACAGAGGCTTGGTCATCGCCGCGCCGCGCCGTTGGCGTCCATGAACGATGTCAGCGCGTCGAGCACGGCGCGGTTCTCTTCCTCGCTGCCGATGGTCATGCGCAGTGCATCGGGCAGGCCATATTCCTCCACGCGCCGCAAGATGATGCGCCGCTCATGCAGGTATTTGTCGGCCGACTGCGCCGATCTGCCGTTGCCCTTAGGGAAATGCAGCAGGAGAAAATTCGCCGCGCTTGGCGTCACGCCGATGCCGATGGCGGAAAGCGCCTCGGTCATGCGTGCGAGCCAGACCTCGTTATGCTCGACGGCGCGCTGCACCCAAGCCTGGTCGGCGAGCGCGGCGACTCCGGCGGCGATCGCCGGGCCCGAGACGTTGAACGGGCCTCTGATGCGGTTCAGCGCATCGGCGATCCCGGTCGGGCAATAGACCCAGCCGATGCGCAGCGAGGCGAGGCCGTAGATCTTGGAGAAGGTGCGCGTCATCACCGTGTTGTGCGTGGTGGCGACCAGCTCGATACCGGCCTCGTAATCGTTCTTGCGCACATATTCGGCGTAAGCGGCGTCGAGCACGAGCAGCACATCGTCGGGGAGGCCGGCGCGAAGCCGCTTCACCTCGTCGAAAGCGAGATAGGTGCCAGTGGGGTTGTTCGGGTTGGCGATGAACACCACGCGCGTTTGCGGGCTCACGCAAGCGAGGATGCCGTCGACATCGCTGGTGAGGTCGGTCTCGGGCGCGATGACCGGCGTCGCGCCGCGTCCCAGGATGGCGATCTTGTAGACCAGGAAGCCGTGGCGGCTGTAGATCGCCTCGTCGCCCGGACCAAGATAGGCGCTGGCAATAAGATTGAGCAGCTCGTCGGAGCCGGAGCCGCAGACGATGCGGGCGGCATCGAGCCCGTACAGCTTGGCGATCGCCTCGCGCAAGGGTCGCGCCGAGCCGTCCGGGTAGCGCGACAGCGACTGCGCCGAAGCGAGGTAGGCCTCGACCGCTTTAGGCGAGGGCCCGAACGGCGTCTCGTTGGAGGAGAGCTTGATCACCGGGTGCGCGCCAGCGAGCGCGCTCGTGCCGGGCACGTAGGGCGCGATGTCGAGAACGCCTGGACGCGGGCTCAAGCCCCGCTTGGCGGCGGCCATCCGGTTTTGCTCCTTGGAAGCGGGCTAGCGAAGCGCCTCTCATAGGGCCAATCCTCTTGCCAAGGCAAAGAAAAGATTGACTTTCAACGGTAAGCTCCTAGCTAACGCCGAATTGTGGAATTTGGAGTTAAGGTGGCCTCATGGTTCGAGACGCGGCCTGCGCCGCTCCTCACCATGAGGAGTCAACGCCTCATCCCGAGGAGGGCCAAAGGCCCGTCTCGAAGGATGAGGCCCGGGCGGAACAAACATGAGCGAAACGCCGACGGCGCAAGCCTTCACCGATCATTCCCTGCGGCTGGCGCAGATCGCCAATCCGCAAAGCGAGATCGTGCATTTCCCGGCGCACGAGCCGCTCAAGCTCGACTGCGGCGCCGAGCTCGCGCCGTTCTCAATCGCCTACCAGACCTACGGCGTGCTGAACGCGGCGAAATCGAATGTCGTGCTGGTCTGTCACGCGCTGACCGGCGACCAGCATGTGGCCAATATTCATCCCGTCACCGGCAAGCCCGGCTGGTGGGAGACCATGGTCGGCCCCGGCAAGCCGATCGACACCAACCGCTATTTCGTGCTGTGCGCCAACGTCATCGGCGGCTGCATGGGCTCTACGGGTCCGAGCTCGAGCAACCCGGCCACGGGCCGCGCCTACGGGCTCGACTTCCCCGTTATCACCGTGCGCGACATGGTTCGCGCGCAAGCGCGGCTGCTCGATCATCTCGGCATCGCCGACGTGCTCTCGGTGCTTGGAGGCTCGATGGGGGGCATGCAGGTGTTGGAGTGGGCCGCGAGCTATAAGGACCGCGTATTCTCCGCCGTGCCGATCGCCTGCGCGGCGCGCCACTCGTCGCAGAACATCGCCTTCCACGAGGTCGGCCGCCAGGCGGTGATGGCCGATCCCGAATGGTGTCAGGGCCGCTATCTCGACGAGGGCAGGTCGCCGCGCAAGGGTCTCGCCGTCGCGCGCATGGCCGCGCACATCACCTACATGTCCGACGACGCGCTGCATACCAAGTTCGGCCGCAATCTCCAGGACCGGGAGAAGGTCACGTTCGGCTTCGACGCCGACTTCCAGGTGGAAAGCTATCTGCGCCATCAAGGGCTGAGCTTTGTCGACCGCTTCGACGCCAACTCCTATCTCTACATCACGCGGGCGATGGACTATTTCGACCTCGCCGCCGACCACGGCGGGGTGCTGGCCAATGCCTTCGTCGGCACCAAGACGCGCTTTTGCCTGGTCTCCTTCACCAGCGACTGGCTGTTCCCCACCGAGGAGAGCCGCGAGATCGTGCATGCGCTGAACGCGGTCGCCGCCGATGTCAGCTTCGTCGAGCTCAAGACCGACAGCGGCCACGATTCCTTTCTGTTACATGAGCCGGAGCTGTTCGACACGATCCGCGGTTTCTTGAGCGCCGCGGCGCTGAAGCGCGGGGTGGCGGGACCGGAAGGATGGCTGCCGTGAACGTCAACCTGCCGCCGCATCTCCTTCGCGCGGGCGAGACGAGCCGCGTCGACCTGCTGCTCATCGCCGAGATGGTGAAGCCGGGCGCGCGCGTGCTCGATATCGGCTGCGGCGACGGTACGCTGCTCAGGCTGCTGGCGGAGAAGCGTGACGTGGAGGGACGCGGCATCGAGCTCAGCCAGGCGGGAGTGAATTCCTGCGTGGCGCGCGGACTGTCGGTGATCCAGGGCGACGCCGATACCGACCTCGTGCATTATCCGGATCTGGCCTTCGACTACGCCATTCTGTCGCAGACCATCCAGGCGACCTATTCGCCGCGGCATGTGCTCGAGCAGCTGTTGCGCATCGGCAAGCGCGCGATCGTGTCGTTTCCGAATTTCGGGCATTGGCGCGTGCGCGCCGGGCTGATGTTCGGCGGCAGAATGCCGAAGACCGACAATCTGCCCGAACGCTGGTACGACACGCCGAACATCCATCTCTGCACCATCAAGGATTTCCGTGGGCTGTGCGAGGATATCGGCGCCAAGGTCGAGCGCGCGGTGGCGCTCAATGCCTATGGGCGGAAGCTCGGCGTCTCGATGCCCGCGTTCGCGCAGAATCTGTTCGGCGAGCAGGCGGTGTTCCTGCTGTCGCGCTAACCCTCGCGCGGCGTGACGCCGGCGGGGACGGGGACGATGCGGCGGTGCTTCACCTTGCGCAGCTCGCGCAACGGCACGGCGGCATAGACCTGCTTGGTCGCCTCGACCAGGATCACGCCGGAGAAGGTCGGCCACAGCACGAGCCCGAGCCGCTCCCAGAACATCGGCCATTTCAGCAGGATGCGCCAATTGAACGGCGGCATGTAGAGCGCGTATTCCCATTCCTCCGGCGAGAACATGGCCTCCTTCAAAAGCGTGGTGAGCTGGCGCCGGCTGAACGGGCTGCCATAGCCAAACGGCGTGGTATCGACGCGCGCCCATAAGCCCCGGCGATTGGGCACGACGATCAGTAGCCGGCCATTCGGCTTCAACACCCGCCACATCTCGCGCAGCAGCGCGCGCGATTTCTCCGACCATTCGAGCATGTGCACGAGCAACAGCCGGTCGGCGGCTTCGTCGTCGAGTGGGAGTTCGGTCTCATCGACCAGCACGCTGGATGCGAGACCCTGCTCGGGCCAGGCAATGGCGCCGAGCAGGGCCGGCATCATCGCGCCGCACGGCCGCGCCTCGGTCCTGAACAAGGCCAGGTACGGCGCGGCAAAGCCGAGCCCGAATATGCTCATGGCTTTGAGGGCGCCGAACCGCGCCTTGATGCGCGCGCCAAGCAGCCGGCGCACCACGAGCCCCAACGGGCAGGCGTAAAAATCCTTGAGATCGATGGCGTCCAGGTGCATCGGACCGATCCTGACGCGACTAGCGTTTAGAGTTCGTTCTCAACTTCCGGACCTCGCATTTCAATCCCTTTCGCGAAGGTGCTAGGTTGCGCGCCGTGAGCGAGCGAACAACCAAAGAGTAGATCATGGCGAAACTCGAAGTTCACCAATTCCCGACGCGCAGCGACAATTACGGCGTCTTGCTGCACGATCCAGCAACCGAGGCCACCGCCGCGATCGATGCGCCCGACGCCGAAGAGCTGCTGGCGGCGCTGCACGAGAAAGGCTGGACGCTCACCCATATCCTCACCACGCATCATCATCACGACCACACCGCCGGCAACGCCATCGTCAAGCGCATGACCGGCTGCACCATCGTCGGTCCCGCCAAGGAGGCCGGCTCGATTCCTGGCATCGACATCGAAGTGAAGGAAGGCGACAGCGTCGAGATCGGCGGCGTGAAGGGGAGGGTGATCGAGACGCCCGGGCATACCAAGGGTCATGTCAGCTATTATTTTCCGGAAGCCGGGATCGTCTGTGTCGGCGATACGCTGTTCTCGGTCGGGTGCGGCAAGCTGCTCGAGGGCGACGCCAAGATGATGTGGTCCTCGCTGAAGAAGCTGATGGCGCTGCCGCCGGAGACCGCGCTCTATTGCGGCCACGAATATACCGCCAATAATTGCCGATTCGCGCTGACGGTGGAGCCCGAGAACGAGGCGTTGCGCGCGCGCGCCGCGGAAGCCGCAGCGCTCGCCGAGGAAGGTGAGCCGGCGCTGCCCACCACCATCGCCCAGGAGCTTGCCACCAATCCGTTCCTGCGCCCGTCGAGCCCGGATATTCAGAAGCGGCTCGGCATGGAGGGGAAGGAGCTCTACGAGATCTTCGGCGAGATCAGGAAGCGCAAAGACCGGTTCTGAAGCGTGTCAGCACCCCTCACGGCCGACGACGTCATCAAGCGGCTTGAGCTGAAGCCGCATCCCGAAGGCGGCTGGTTCCGCGAGACCTTCCGCGACGAGACCGGTCCGCATGGGCGCGCGCATTCGACCGCTATTCTGTTTCTGCTCAAGGCGGGTGAGGTGTCGCGCTGGCATCGCGTAAACGCCGTGGAGCTGTGGCATTGGTATGGCGGCGCGCCGCTGCTGCTCGAAGTGAAGCACGGCGACACGCGCCACGAATATCGTCTTGGCTCCAACTTGCTTGCCGGCGAGCATCCGCAAGGCCTGGTGCCGGCGCATGCCTGGCAGAGCGCGCGGAGTTTAGGTGCGTGGACGCTGGCCGGCTGCACCGTCGCGCCGGGTTTCGACTTCGCCGGCTTCGAATTGGCGCCGGAGGGCTTCCAGCCCTAATCCATGAATTGGCCGCCGTTGATGGTGAGCGTCGAGCCGGTGATCCAGGCCGCTTCGTCGGCGGCGAGGAACACGACGCAACGCGCGACCTCATCCGCTTCGCCGAGCCGACCCACCGGGATCTGGCCGACGATTCCCTTCATCACGTCCTCGGAGACGCCGGAGAGCAAGTCGGTCTTCACATAGCCCGGCGCGATAGCGTTGACGGTGATGCCCTTGCGGGCGCTCTCGAGCGCCAGCGCGCGGGTGAAGCCGATCACGCCGGCCTTGGCCGAGCAGTAATTGGCAAGTCCGAGCTGGCCCTTCTGGCCGTTGATCGAGCTGATGTTGACGATGCGGCCGAAACCGCGCTCGCGCATGCCGTTGATCACCGGGCGGGTCTGATTGAACAGCGAATCGAGATTGGTGCGGATCACCTGCTCCCACTGCTCGTGCGTCATCTTCTGCAGCATGGCGTCGCGCGAAATGCCGGCATTGTTGACCAGCACCTCGATCGGGCCGACCTCGTTCTCGACATTGACGATCCCTTGCTCGGCGGCCACGTAGTCGCCCACGTCCCATTTGAACACCGGGATCTTGGTTTCCTTCTTGAAGGCGTTGGCCGCGTCGTCGTTGCCGCCGTAATTGGCGGCGACGTTGTAGCCGGCGTGCTTCAGAGCCTTGCAGATCGCAGCGCCAATGCCGCGCGTTCCTCCCGTGACGAGAGCCACTCTTCCCATGCCTTCCTCCCTAAAGAAGCGCTCTTCGGCGCCTGATGCGAAATTCAACGTGAGAAATCCCCCGCGAAGACCTCGCGGGGGGATGCAATATGGAACGCGAGCGGGGGAGCCGTTACTCCCGCTCGACACACATGGCGATGCCCATGCCGCCGCCGATGCACAGCGTGGCGAGGCCCTTCTTGGCGTCGCGCTTCTGCATCTCGTGCAGCAAGGTGACGAGCACGCGCGCGCCAGAGGCGCCGATCGGATGACCGATGGCGATGGCCCCGCCATTGACGTTGACCTTGGCGGTATCCCAGCCGACATCCTTGTTGACGGCGATGGCTTGCGCGGCGAATGCCTCGTTGGCCTCGACCAGGTCGAGGTCGCCAGGCTTCCAGCCTGCCTTTTCCAGCGCCTTGCGCGAGGCGGGGATAGGGCCCGAACCCATCAGCTTGGGATCGACGCCGGCGGTGGCCCAGGAGGCGATGCGGGCCAGCGGCTTCAGCCCACGCTTCTTGGCTTCCTTGGCGGTCATCAGCACCACCGCCGCGGCGCCGTCATTGATGCCCGAGGCATTGGCGGCGGTGACGCTGCCTTCCTTGTCGAAGGCAGGCTTCAACTTCGCCGCATCCTCGACCTTGGCGCCCTCGCGGATATATTCGTCCTCGGCCACCACGGTCTCGCCTTTGCGCGTCTTGACGGTGACGGGGGCGATCTCGTCCTTGAACTTGCCGGCCTTCCTGGCGGCCTCGGCCTTGTTCTGCGAGGCGGTGGCGAATTTATCCTGTTCCTCGCGGGTGATCTGCCATTGGCGCGCGACGTTCTCGGCCGTCACGCCCATATGGTAGCCGTTGAAAATGTCCCACAGCCCGTCCTTGATCATGCAGTCGACCAGCTCCAAGTTGCCCATCTTCTGCCCGTTGCGCAGATGGGCGACATGAGGCGATAGGCTCATGCTCTCTTGACCGCCGGCGACCACGATGTCGGCAGCGCCGGTCTCGATCTGCTGGGCGCCGAGGGCGACCGCCCGCAGCCCCGAGCCGCACACCTGGTTGATACCGAAAGCGGTCGCGTCGATAGGCACGCCGGCGGCCATCGCCGCCTGCCGCGCCGGGTTCATGCCCTGGCCGGCCGGAAGCACCTGGCCCATGATCACTTCATCGACATCGGCCGGATCGACCTTGGCACGCTCCAACGCGGCCTTGATCGCGACCTGGCCCAAGGCGTGCGCCGGCAGGCTCGACAGCGAGCCGTTGAAGGAGCCAACCGGCGTGCGCGCCGCGCTGACGATGACAATCTCTTCCTCTTTCATACTTCGCTCCACTTCCCACGGGACCCAAGGTCATAACGTAGTGATTCCTGCAATGGAAGCCTACGGTTGGGGCCGCGTTAAGGCTCCCGGCAAAGCCTCTGGTGCTGCGCACAAAGAACGTGCTACTTATTTCGCAGTTGCGGCATAAAGCAACCTTGGGCGTGCGCCCAAGGCGTAGGAGCGCTAGACACGTGGCAAGGGACGCCGAACAGGAGAGCCGGCCGGTCATCATCAAGAAATACGCGAACCGCCGACTCTACAATACCGACACAAGCACCTATGTGACGCTCGAGGACCTGGCCGAAATGGTGCGAGGCGAGCGCGACTTCGTCGTCTACGACGCCAAGACCGGTGAAGACCTCACCCATTCGGTCCTGACACAGATCATCGTCGAGCAGGAAAGCAGGGGCACCAACCTTCTGCCGATCGGTTTCCTGCGGCAGCTGATCCGGTTTTACGGCGACAGCATGCAGAAGCTGGTGCCGAGCTATCTCGAGTTCAGCCTCGATTCGCTCACCCGGCAGCAGGAGCAATATCGCCGCAAATTCGCCCACACCTTCGGCACCGCCGCATTCGAGGCGATGCAGGAGCAGGTGCGCAAGAATTTCGCGGCATTCGAGCGAGCGCTCGGCCTGTTCACACCGTTCACCAAGGCTGACGGTTCGACGGCGATCGGTACCGCCGCGGAGGCGCAGGCCGAAAAGACCGAAGGCAAGTTGGCAGCCAACAGCAAGCCGAACGAGGACGAGATCGCCACGCTGAAGGCCGAGCTTACGGCCATGCAACAGCGCCTTGAGCAGCTCTCCCGCCGCTAAAATTCTTTCGGCTACGGGGTCTTACGGATAGACTGGATCCCGGCTGGGCGGGTAATACGCAAGCTCGTCAAAGGGGGAACTCACAGTGGTCGCAGGAGTGTCTGTGGCGTCGCAAGCCGCGGCGGAAATGTCCGAGCCGGAGCGCAAGGACTTGATGCGCGGCGTGGGCCGCCGCGCCGATCTGCATGCCTTGGCCGCAACAACGGATATCGACGGCTATGCTTGGCCCGCGCCGGGCCTGCTCGCCGGCGTCCCCGCGGCCATCGACTTCGCCAACCGACTGCTCGAGGCGAAGCGTTCCGAGAGCAAGACGGACCCACGCACCTTCCGCGGCGCCGACCTGCTCGCCGCGACACGCTATGAAGACGCTCCCGCGTTCTTCGACCTTGCACTCTCCGACGAGATGCTACAGATCGCCGCCGACTATATGGGCGAGATCCCCGTGTTGGCGAAGCCGCGGCTGTGGTGGACCAAGCCCGAGGCTTACGGTCCCGGCGGCCCGCAATTGTTCCATATCGGCGCCCGCGCCCGGCCGGTCGTCGTGCGCCAGGCCAAGTTCATGATAGCGATGAGCGACGTCGACGAGAACAGCGGTCCCTTCACGTTCCTGCCGCTCAACATCTCCCAGGAAATCGTCCGCGCCATCGATTATCAGATGGGCGAGGAAGTTCCCGACGAGGTGATCTTCAGCTACGCTAAGCCATCGGACGTGCAGCATTTCACCGGCAAAGCGGGAACCGGCATTTTTGTCGATACCTCGCGCTGCTTCCATTTCGGGCGCCGTCAGCAAAGCAAAGAGCGACTGATGCTGATGATTCAGTACAAGTGGAAGAAAGACGTTCCGATCACCGATCGGGTGGAGCGCAGTGCGGCTTTCTATGAGAAATATGGCGACGATCCGCTGAGGTCGCTGATCGTGCCGGTCTGGTAGCGGCGAGCCTGTCCGCGCAGGGCCTTGCGCTGTCCCGGTTTACTCCAGCATGCCCCGGTCCAACGCCAGCTTGCGCAGCCGCGAATCCGTGCTCCTGATCGGAAACAGCTTCGGCGTGGTGGTGACCTCGGTGAAATCGGTGCGCAGCGCGCCGGTATAGCCCAGCATCAGCTGGTAGCGGGGTTTCACCGAGTTGCGGCTGCCGTAATGGAAGCAGCCGGACAACTCGATGAACAGGACTGAGCCCCGGGCGCCGACAAACTCGATCACCTCCTTGGGGTCGACCACGGAATAAACCGCTTCATCGGGCATGCGGTAGGGCACGCCGCGGCTCCAATAGCCGAGTTCCTTCGCCGCCCGTTGGGAAATCGAGCGGGGCAGGAAGGTCAGCGGCCCGTGCTCGTGCGTGGTGTCGCGCAGCAGCACGATCACATACAGATTCGGCAGCGAATAAGGGTCGATGTGATAGAGCTGGCTGTCCTTCGGCCGGGTCGGATCGGTGTCGAAAGCCTCGCTGGATTCGACGAAGCGAATCCCCGGCGGCGCCGTCGTCGACATGATCGGAATGCTTCGCAGCGTGTCGCCCACCGGCGCCAGGATGTCGCTCGACGTGGCGAAATCGAGGAAGGCCGGGTATCGGCGCACATATTCCTCGGTCCAGATGTTCTGGAAGAAACTGCGATATTGGCGCCGCACCACGCCGGAGCGCTCCTCGATGATCTCTTCCGAGACGTCGAGGATGCGATCGAGATGCGGGAAGGACATCGACGTGTCGATGGCATAGCCGTCGTTGAGCTCGATGCGCGGGCGCGTGAGGCCCCCATTCTCCGCCAGCAGAGCCTCGAATTGCTCGCGGTAAAGCCGGTTACGCCAAGCATGCTGCCGGCGGTATTTGATCCAGTTGTAGTCGCGCGCGAGCCGCATCGTGTTGGCGATGCCAAGCGCCGACATGTGGTCGTCCTGCAATCGCTTGGCCAAGGGACGGACGATGTTGTCCAGGGTGGATCTGCCTCGCTTGGCGGGAGCGCCAAGGAGATCACTCACTAACGGCATACTCTGCGTCATGACTTTCCCCCGAAAGCACTGCCTAGCCCGCGGGCGGCAATGCCCGCCTCCAGTTTAGCCGCTCGGGCGCGCGGCGACCATGCCGAAGCGGAAGCGCCAATGGTGTCTCGCCGGGCGAAACCCGAGCCCTAGCGGGTGCTCACCGAGGACCGCCATAAACCGTCTGCTGCCGCGTGAAAAATTCCAGGTCGAACCGGCCGTGCTCGGGCGGTCCAAGGCCCGAACTCTTCCAGCCGCCGAACGGCGCATCGACATCGGCGCCCGAGGTGGACTGGTTGAGCTTGAGAATGCCGGCCTCGGCCTCGTCGAGAAACGCTCGCACGATCTCCGGAGCGGCGGCGAACAAGGCGGCGGCAAGCCCCTGGCGCACACCGTTCATCAGGGCGATGGCGTGAGGGAAATCGCGCGCCGTCTGCACGACCAAGACCGGCCCAAAACTCTCTTGCTGCACGATCTCGCTGTCGGGGTCGTCGCAGACGAGGATGGTGGGGGGGTAGAACGGCGCCGCAGGCCGCGCGCCACTCGGCGGCGTGTCGCCAAGCGGCAGGATCGGCGGGGCGCAATCCTTGCGAGCCCGCTCGACGAGCGCGGCGACGCGATCGCGATGCTTCACGCTCACCATCGGGCCGATATCGGTCTCGGGGTTGGATGGATCGCCCCAGTGCATCGCGGCGGTGGCATCGATCAGCATGGGCAGGAAAGCCTCGCGCAGGTCTGCGTGCACGATCACGCGGCGATTGGCGGTGCAGCGCTGGCCGGCCATCTCGAAGGCTCCGGCGGCGAGCCGGCGGGCGGCGTCCTCAAGATCTGCATCGGACCAGACGATGGCCGCGTTGTTGCCGCCGAGCTCGGCCTGGAGCGCGATGCGACGCCGGCCGCAAATTTCCTGTGCGGCGTAACCCGCCAGCGACCCCCCGGTCAGTGTCACCGCGCCGACCGCCGCATCGGTCATGATCGCCATGCCCTCGCGTTCGCCGCCCTCGACGAGTTGCACGAGCCCTTCCGGCCAACCGGCCTTGGCGAGACATTCGATCAACCGGCGCGAGACGGCGCGCGCTTCTGGCGCGGGCTTCCACACCACGGCGTTGCCATAAAGCACGGCGGGCGCGATCTTGCCGATCGGCAGGTAGACCGGGTTGTTCCACGGCGTGATCGCGGCGACGACGCCGTGCGGACGCCGCCGGTCGGCGTAGTCCGCGCCATTTGCCGCCGCACTTGTCTCCGCGGCACGCGCGGCGAGGGCGCCCAGCATCGCCGCGACGGACTCCGTTTCGCGCCGGCCGAATTTGAGCGGCTTGCCGAGCTCCTCGGCCATTAGCGCGGCGAAGGGCTCGATCTCTTGAGACAGCACGCCGGCAAGGCGGCGCATCAGCTCGGCGCGTTCGGCGGGCGCCCTATCGCGCCATGACCTCGATGCGACGGCGGCGGCCGCGATCGGCTCACTGACGCGCGCGGGCGGGGCTGCGACTTTGCTTGCATCCCGGGCGAACAGTTCGTTCAGCTCGCCATTCGACAGGAACTCGATGCCGCGCGCCTTGAAGTAGCGGCGCGTCGCGGCGGCATGCAGCGGATCGTCGCTCCCCACCGCATCGGCGGCGACGATGACCGTGAGCCCGGCCTGCCAGGCATCGAGCGCGAGCTGGCGCACGCAGGCATGCGTCTTGACCCCGGCGACGACGACAGTGTCGCGGCCGAGTCCTTCGATGAAGGCGGCGATGTCGGGGGTGCTGAACCCGGATTTGTGCACGATCGGCTCGCCCGGGCGCGGGGCCAGCGAGGCGGGCGGGGCATGACCCGGGGTCCCGGCTTCGCATTGCCAAAGCCCCTCGCGCTTCCAATGCGCCATGCGATTGTCGGGATCGCGGGTGACCGTGGTCCACACATGCGCCACCGGCACCGCTTGCGCGCGAGCCGCGGCGAGGAGCGCCGCGGCGCCATCCACCACACTCCCAGCAGCCGGATCAAGTTGAGGGGACTTCAGATAATCCTGTTGCAGGTCAACTAGGACGAGCAGCGGCTTCATTACCGATACTCTCGCCCGCCGACTTGTCTCGCGCTTCCACGATCTCGCGGGCACGCTGCGCCACGCGGGAGGCCATCTCCTTGGTGCCGATCGTCGGCGTGCCTGGCGTGGCGACGTCATCGGTCCGCCAGCCTTCGGTCCACACCGAGCGTACCGCCTCTTCCATGATGGCGGCCTCGCGATGGAGCCCGAGGCTCTCGCGCAACAACATCGCCAGCGAGAAAATCTGGCCGGCGGGATTGGCGCGATCGGTGCCGGCAAGGTCGAAGGCGGCGCCGTGATTGGTCTGATAGACGGCGTTGCCGGCCTCGTCGTAATTGCCGGAGAAGGAGGCGCCGCGCGATCCCAGCAGGGCGGCGCCGAGATCGGCCAAGATGTCACCGAACAGGTTCGGCGCGGCGATCACGTCGAAAACTTGCGGCTCGCGGATCAGCCGGTAAGCCATCAGGTCGATGTCGACCATGCGGTAGTTGATGCCGTGTTGCTTGGCGGCGTCGTCGGCGCAGGCCTGCCACAGCCGGCTGATCGACGGGATGCCGGATTCCTTCCACACCACGGTCAAATCGCCGCTGCGCTCTTTGGCCAAGCGGGCCGCCGCCTGTATGAAGCGGCACACTTGGTCCTCGGTATAGGTGAAGTTGTGGCGGGCCAGCCGGTTGCCAGGCGCGTCGTCCTCGTCCTGCCAGGAGCCTTGATAGATGCCGCCGGAATTCTCCCGCGCGATGAGGAGGTCGAGCTTGCGTCCTCCTTCGGATCGCGGAAGGAACGCCTGGACTTGATAGGTCCATTGCAACGGGCTGATCTTGAAGAACAGGTCGAACTGCCGCCTTAGATCGTAGACGAAGCGTCCACCCGCCGGGCCGTGCAGAATGGCGCCGCCGCGCGCGAAGATCCCTTCGCAAAAATTGATCACGGTGTCCGGCAGGGCCCGTCCGCTTTTCTTCTCGGCCCGCTTGCCGACTTCCACATCCTCGCAGGCCTCGATCGCCAATGTGTCACTGTCGGCGATGGCGCTCAGCACTTCGAGCGCCGCGGCGATGACCTCGGGGCCAACGCCTTCGCCGCGCACCAATCCGATCAACGGCGGTTGCTCCCGACGCGAGGTCTGTAGGCAATTGGTCCAGCGAACAGGACTAGCAATGCCGGGCGTAGGCTGACGCATTTGACGTGTTCCCCCGAGATGGCTGCATAGCTGTCGTAAGGATCATATCCGCACAGTCAACTGCATAAAAGCCAGACGCGGCGATCCCGGCAAATATTCTGCCAAGGGACGGCAAAACCTGTCGTAATTGCGCAACATTTAGGCTGCTACGCTTGCATGCCGAGGATTTTTCTAACAGATTGTCGGCGCGCCTTGGGGCCGAGGCGTAATGGGAATTCGCCGTCTTCGGCGTGGATGCGTGTCCTGACGGGCGGCCTCGGTATCGGGTCTCCGGTTTTGCGGTAAGGCACGCGCGCGTTGGCGGACGGCGTGGGCAAGCGTCAAGACCAGTGCAAACTCACGCAACAACGCCAGCAGCTTTGCGGCCGGAGCCTGGCTTATCGCCGCGCACCGCATTGATCGTGCTGGGGATGCATCGATCGGGCACCTCCGCGGTCACGCGCGTATTGGGCCTGTTGGGTGCCGCGCTGCCCAAGCAGCCGATGCTGAGCCTGAAGAACGAAGATCACTGGGAGCCCGAACGGCTCGTGCGTCTGCACGAAGCCATGCTCGAAGAGGCTGGAAGTCGCTGGGACGATTGGCGGGCTTTCGATCCGGCGAGTCTGGGAAAGCGCCTCGACCACTACAAGAGCCGGATCAAAACCATTCTCGCCGAGGAATATGCCGACGCCCAATTGATGGTGATCAAAGATCCGCGCATGTGCCGGTTCGTGCCACTCTACAACGACGTGCTGGCCGAGCTCGACATCACCCCGCGCTTCGTGCTGCTACAGCGCAACCCGCTCGCCGTTACGGCGTCCTTGCGCAGGCGCAACCGCATGACGCGAGGCTTCGCCGGGCTGCTTTGGTTGAGGCATGTGCTTGACGCGGTCGAGTCCACCGGCGGCCACCCGCGCTGTTTTGTCTCCTACGAGACCTTTCTCGACGATTGGCGCGAGGCGGCCGGCAGGGCCGCAACCGAGCTGGCGATCGAATGGCCGGAGGGCGACACGCAGGCGGCGGCCGATATCGACAGCTATTTGTCGCGGGATTTGCAGCACCATGCGGCGACGGTTGCCGAGCTCGACGGCGATCCGCAAGTCAATGGCTGGACCAAGGAGGTCTACCACGCGCTGTTGCAACTCGAGCGGGGCAAGAGCGCCGAGGCGATCGCCAAGCTCGACCGCATCAAGGCCGAGTTCGAGACGCAGACGGCGGTGTTCGGCGAGGCCACCTTGCCCGAGCTTGCCGAGCGTGAACGCAGCCTCAACGAGGAGATCGACAAGGCCGTGGAATGGGGCAGCCCCAAGAGTGTCGCGCGGCGTGCTTGGATCCAGGTCAAGCAGGTGATCAAGGACGTCTACGAATCCTTGCCGCTTCCGCCCCTGAAATAGTCAGCTCATATGCCAGCCATGGCTGACGCAGATCGACTGGCCGGTCAGCGCGTTGGTATCGAACGCGGCAAGAAACAGCGCCACCTCCGCCACATCCTCGACCGTAGTGAACTGGTGGTCGACCGTCTCGGCGAGTAGCACTTCCTTGATTACGCGCTCCTCGCTGATGCCAAGCTCGGCGGCCTGCTCGGGGATCTGCTTTTCCACCAACGGCGTCTTGACGAAGCCAGGGCAGATTACATTCGAGCGCACATTGTGCTTGGCGCCCTCCTTGGCCATCACCCGCGCGAGGCCCAGGAGGCCGTGCTTCGCCGTGACATAGGCCGCCTTCAGCGGCGAGGCCTCGTGGCTGTGCACCGACCCCATATAAATGAGCGTACCCGAGTTCTGCCGGTACATGTGCTCGACGCAGGCCTTGGTGGTGAGAAAGGCGCCGTCGAGATGGATGGCGAGCAGCTTCTTCCAGTCGGCGAAGGGAAATTCCTCGATCGGGTGCACGATCTGGATGCCGGCATTGGAGATCAGGATATCGACGGTGCCGAACGCTTTGACTGCGCGCTCGACGCCCGCATTGACCTGCTCTTCCTTGGAGACGTCCATGCCGACGCCGATGGCTTCCTTGGCGCCGCCAAGTTGCTTCGCCGCTGCGACCGCGCCATCCTCGTTGAGGTCGGCGATGACCACGCGGCCGCCCGCCGCGACATAGCGTTTGGCGATTTCATGGCCGATGCCGCTCGCGGCGCCGGTGATGAGGGCAACCTTGCCGTCGAGCCGCATGCGAGGTCTCCTTACTGCTTGAGATAATCGTAAACGACCTTGCCCATGCCGAGGGTGAGGTCCGCGACAATATGCGTCGCGGAGATAATTTCCCGCACGGGAAGCTCCGCGATCGGCGCCAGGGCGTGTGGGTGCAGGTCGAGCGCGGCCGGTCCAGACCAGGCGCCTTTCATGACGATGTCTTCCAGCCGGTAATCGACCAGCTCGAGGATGCGTGGGGTGCCGTCGACATGCGGGATGATCTTGAGCAGGTAATTCGGCTTTTCCATCCCGGCGCGAACCTGATTCAGGTCGAGCGCCTTGTGCTTGAAGCCCATGGTGCCGGTGGCGATGCGCACCCGCCCGTAATCGAGCGTGCCGACCAGCGTGTCGCGGTCGACGCAGAGCGTCGGCTGGGCGTATTTCTTGGGAAAGCCCCACAGCTCGCGGCCGCCATAGATCGGCGGCCCATCGTTCAAGAACATGGCGAGCGTGTAATTGCCGTCCTTGCCGTTGAACTTGACCGGGACCACCTGTCCCGATTCCGTGTAGTCGCCAAAGCCGGTCGAATCCGGCATGCGGATGAATTCATATTTGACGGTCGGTTCGTCGAAGCTGAGCGGCTCCGGGATCACGGCTTCGAGCGCGTCGCGGTCGGTGCGGTAGGCGATGATCAGATATTCGCGATCGACAAAGCGATACGGCCCGGGCGGAAAGGCGGGGCTCGTCAGCGGCATGGCGAAGGCGCGTTTGCGCACATCGGCGATCTTCATAGGCTGCGTTCCTTCGGATCGGTATCCATATTCCGGGTCAGATCGAGCACCGCCACGCCCTCCTCGGGCCGTGTGCGGTGCTTCCAGTCGGGATGGTTCAACGTGTGCTCCACGTCGGCCCGGCCGGCTGCCCAATGTTCCTCCATCGAATACCGCGAGAACTCGTAGTCGTTGGATTGCGTCCAATAGGCCGCGCGACGGTGAATCAGCAGCACGATGGTGATGGCGGCGTCGCAGGCCACGCGATCGAGGATCTGCCAATCGGCATTGTCGCCGAATTCCGCCGGAACCATCGTCCGCAAGTGGCGAATGGCCCGGCGGATGGTCTGCATCTCGCGGAAGATGTCGGTGTTGAGCCGCGTGCGGCTCGAATAGCGGATCTCTTTCTCGCGTTGTCCGATATCGAACAGGGTCTCCGGCAGGCAGCCTTTGGCGCTGAACAGGTCGATCTGGAAGATGCACATGTCCTGGCGCGGGCCGCTTCGCTCGAGCACATATTCCAGGGGCGTGTTGGAAACCAGCCCGCCGTCCCAATAGGGCTCCCCATCGATCTCGATGGGAGGAAAACCGGGCGGCAGCGCCCCGCTCGCCATCACGTGCTCCGGCCCGACCGTCTGCTTGGCGGTGTCGAAATATTTCATGTTGCCGGTTAAGACCTGGACCGCGCCGACGCTCAAGCGGACCGCGCCGGAGTTGAGCAGGTCGAAATCGACGAGCTCCATGAGCGTGGCCTTGAGCGGATCGGTGTCGTAGACGCTGATGGCTTCCGGCGTGCCCTGCGGCATGAACATGGCGGGCGGCACGCGCGGCTCGAAAAAGCCGGGCACGCCGCCGACTGCGGCAAGCGTCGCGCTGGTC
The DNA here is from genome assembly GCA_963798815.1 of uncultured Alphaproteobacteria bacterium. Taxonomy (GTDB): domain Bacteria; phylum Pseudomonadota; class Alphaproteobacteria; order Rhizobiales; family Methyloligellaceae; genus Methyloceanibacter. Next base: position 140,120 of record CAWCUW010000001.1, on the reverse strand, counting down.
TCGTTGAAGACGCGGCGCGAATTGTCATCGTTGCCGAGCGGCCAGGCGAGCAGCCGACTGGAGACACGCTCCCAGAATGCGCGCAGTCGCTCGGCGCGCCGCTCGGGCGGGTTGCCGGCGATGATCGCCGCGTTGACAGCGCCGATGGAGATGCCGGCAAGCCAACTCGGCATGTAGCCGGCGTCGCACAGCGCCTCATACGCACCGGCCTGATAGGCGCCAAGCGCTCCGCCGCCTTGCAGCACGAGAACGGTTTTTTCTTCGACAGGAGCCACGCTTGAGATTTTCCGTTCAGCGGAGACGCACGCTCGTAGCAACTATGCCGGGCTTGCTCGCGTTATCCAAGACGGATTTATTTAGGTCGTCGCGGCGTCGCGGTTAAGGATGACAACACGTCACCGTGATTGCGCGAAACTTGTGCAGCCTAGCGCGGCAATCCATCGCAAGCAGATTTGCGCCGCCGTCCCTATGTCTTGGGACAACCGATAGAACCGACGCAGTTTTGCAAGGAGAGTGGTGATGGTCCAAATCAACGCAGCGAAGTCCGGCAGCTTCAAGGTCGGCGGCGATATCAAGATCAACCGCCTCGGCTTTGGCGCCATGCGCATCACCGGCGCCGGCATTTGGGGTCCTCCGGCCGACCGCAAGGAAGCGCTCCGCACGCTCAAGCGCCTGCCCGATCTCGGCATCGACTTCGTCGACACCGCTGATTCCTACGGACCCGACGTGTCGGAGTTGCTGATCCACGAGGCGCTGCATCCCTATAAAGGTATGCTGATCGCCACCAAGGCCGGCTTCCGCCGTCCCGGCCCCGGCAAATGGGAAATGGACGGGCATCCAGACTATCTGCGCAAGCAGGCGATCAAGAGCTGCAAGCAACTGGGCGTCGACCAGATCGGGCTCTGGCAGCTTCACCGCATCGACCCCAAGGTGCCGCGCGAGGAGCAATTCGCCGCCATCAGATCGCTGCTCGATAACGGCATCATCCGCCACGCGGGCTTGAGCGAGGTTTCGGTCGCCGACATCGAAGCGGCGTCGAAGGTGTTTCCGGTGGCGACGGTGCAGAACCGATACAATCTCGTCGATCGCGGTAGCGAGGACGTGCTGGAATATTGCGAGGCGAACGGCATCGGCTTCATTCCGTGGTTCCCGCTCGCCGCCGGCGATCTCGCCAAGCCCGGGTCACTGCTCGACAGCATTGCCAAGCGTCACCAGGCGGCGCCAAGCCAGATCGCGCTCGCCTGGGTGTTGCGGCGAAGCCCGGTGATGCTGCCGATTCCCGGCACATCGAAGGTTGCCCATCTCGAAGAGAACGTCGCGGCGGTCAATATCGTGCTGTCGGATGAGGAGTTCAGCGCGCTCGATCGCGAGGGCAGGCTGGAAGCGGTCGGCTAGAGCCGCGCCGAGCGCTAAGAGGGCTTCGCTTGGTAGGGCGGGGGCGTAGCCCGGGTCGGGTCGGCGCCGGCCACGGCATAGGCTTTTGCCGTTGTCTCGTTCAACGCCGCTTCGATGCGCTGGCGATAGACCTCGAGTTCCTCGCGTCCGGCCCCCTCGGGCACGTAAATCGGATCGCCCATCACGATGCCCAATCTCGAGAAGGGAAGATTGATGGTCATGCGGCTCCAGGAGTTGAACGCTCGATAGCGGGAGGTGGCGACGGCAAACGGGACGACGGGCCGGCCGGAAAGGCTTGCGATCGTCACGATACCCATGCCGCATTTGCGCGCCGGGCCGGGCGGCACGTCGGCGGTCATGGCAACGCTGAAGCCTTCTCGCAGCGAGGCAACCGCTCCGTGCGCGGCCTCGGCGCCGCCGCGGTCGCGGCGGCGACCGGCCGCTCCCGCGCCGCGAATAAGGCCCAGGCCAGACCGGCGGAGAACGCGGGCGAGGGCTTCGGCGTCTTCATGCCGCGCGACCATGGCGCGCCCGGGGATTTCCGGCGGATAGATTCCCGCCAAGAGGAAAAACTGGCCGTGCCATAGGGCGATGATCGAGGGATGGAGCTCTTTGGCCCGATCGACATAGTTAGGCGGGTCGGCGATGACCGTCGATGTGTTGATGACGAAACGGATGAGGTTGGCGGCAATGGGACTGACGATGATCTGGACAGGCCGCCGGAAGCGGAGCGTCTGCCGCTTGACCCACGGGTTCTTCCAAAACGATCCCAAGTCTTGCCCCTCTCCAGTGGCCGTCGGAATGTCGGCATATTCGAGAGCCACTCGATAGGCGCTATAACGCGGCAAGCGCGGCAATGCTACCGAAGATCGGCGGTGGTGTGCGGCGAGAAGGCGGCAGATGGTCAGGCCGATGGCGATGAGCGCGTTAAGGGCTGTTCGCCTTGACCAGGTCTTCGCGGGCTTTTTCCAGATGCTCGGTGATCATCGCATAGGCGCCTTGCGCGTCGCGCTCATGCAGCGCGTTGAAAATTTCGCGATGCTGCCGGTTATAGGCGGCGACCACCTCGGGCGTCAGGATCTTCTCCTTCATCGCGTCCCATTGCGCATGCAGCCGCACATGGTTGATCTGCCGGTAGACATTGATGAGCAGCGGGTTGCCCGAGGCATGGGCGATCAGGAGATGAAACTCGCCGTCCCATTTGGAGAAGGAGTCCTTGTCGGCGAGCGACTCCTCGGCGTGCTTCAGCACCAGCTCCATGTCGTCGAGATTGCGGCGCGTGGCATGCAGCACCGCGAGCCGCGTGGTGAAGGGCTCGACCGCGAGCCGCGCCTCGATCAGCTGGATTGGACTGACCTGATCGGCAAGGTCGTGCGTCTTGCGGTTGGCGGTGCTGGTTGCGCCGACAAAGGTGCCGCTGCCAAGCCGGCGCGACACGAGGCCCGCCTTCTCGAGCTGATCGAGGGCGCGGCGCACGGTGCTGCGCGCAGCCTGAAACGTCGCGGCCAGTTCGCGCTCCGGCGGCAGCCTGTCGCCTTCGCCATAGGCGCCGGTCTCGATGGCGCGCTGGAGATAGGCGGAGATCGCGCGCGGTCCTCTGCCGGACTTCGACAGTCCGACCAAGATGGGCTCAGCTTCCCGGCTCCGATGCTCGGACACGACGCTGCCCTCCTCTGCAAGTTGGGACCGCTTTGGGCCCCGCAAACAGAAATTGGTTTACAACAGATAGTCCCCCTGCACTAATATAAATGAGCAAGGGGTCCAGACGCGACTGTGCCCTATTTTGTTGATTGGGTCCACAAATAGGGACCAAAGCCGGACCAATTTTAGGCCGCCCGGGAGGCCAGCATGACGGTTCCGCAGGCAACCAAATACGCCATCATCGGTGCCGGGATCCACGGCCTGAGCACGGCCTTTCATCTGGCGCAGATGCTGAAAGCCACCGGCAAAGGCTCGGGCGCCGACATTCTGGTGGTCGACAAGACCGCCATCGCCGCCGGGGCGTCGGGCATCGCCTGCGGCGTCGTGCGCAACAACTATTTCCAGCCCGCCATGCGCGAGCTGATGGCCCACTCGGTCGATGTGTGGGAGAGCGACGCCAAGACCTACGCCTATCATCCCGTGGGCTACATGCAGATCAGCCCGGAATGCATGCGCGAGGACGTCGGCTCGATCTACGAGCAGCAAAAGGCGATCGGCTACGAGTTGGTGTTCATCGAGGGCGCCGGCGCGGCAGCCAAATATATGAAAGGCCTGTTCGACGACTGGCAGGCGCAAGGCATCACCTCGGTGCTGCACGAGAAGCGCGGCGGCTATGCCAACAACAAGGCCAGCATGCACGGTCTCGCCGCCAAGGCCGAGGCCGAGGGCGTGCGCATCTTGTCGGGCGTCGAGGTGAAGAGCTTCGAGTTCGGCTCGAACTCGGGCGCGGTGACGGCGCTCAATACCAATCAAGGGCGGATCGCCTGCGAGACGGTGGTGGTCGGCGTCGGCCCCTGGGTCAACAAGATCTGGAACATGCTCGAGCTGCCGAAAGAGATCGCCGTCAAGGCCAACGGCAAGGTCCGCACCGACGTGCCGATGTGGAACTTCTGGTGCCTCGAGGAGGGCACGCTGGGCGTCGATCCCGAAATGCACCGGACGAATGACGGGCGCTTTCCCCCCGTGCTGCATGTCGATACCGACGCGCCGCTCTATTCGGACCGCGACGGCAAGCTGATCACCGATCGGCTGTGGGGCATCTATTACAAGCCCGATTTCAGCTTCGGCGGCGTCCAGGGCGGCGCCTCGCCCTACAAGGTCGATCAGGATCCCGACCAGGTGGCGATCGATCCGTATGGTCCCGACTCGCCGGAATTCGTGGTCGGCGAGGATTTCATCGAGATGTGGTGCTCGGCCCTGGCGCATTGCCAAAAGCGCTTCGAGGGCCAGATGCCGCACTATAAACGGGAAGAGAATTCAGGCGGGCTGGGCTGCTTCACCCCGGACAATTTCCCGGTGTTCGACGTGTTCCGCGAGAATGTCTATGTCATTGCCGACTCCAATCACGGCTATAAAATGATCGGCGTGGGCAAGCTCGTGGCGCAGGAGCTGGTGGGCGAGAAGAGTAAACTGCTCGAGCCGTTCCGCTTCGCGCGGTTCGCCAAGGGCGAGTTGCATCCGACCTCGCACAGCCCATTTCCGTGGAGTTGAGTTCGCATAGGGGTATCGAGATGAACGACACGTTGGAGCAGGGCCACTCGGCCAGCACGCAAGACATTGAGCGCTTCGTCGACGATCCGGAACGCAAGGAGCTCGTCAAGAAGGTTCGCAAGAAGATCGACGAGCTCGGCATCGATTATCTCTATCTGCAATTCGTGTCGGTCACCGGCCGCATCATGGGCAAGGGCATTCCGGCCGACCATTGGGAGAGCGTGGCGAAGAAGGGCTTCCAGCTCGTCTACGGCGCCACCATGAATTTGTTCCTCAACCGGCGCGGCGATTATCTCGGCTATGGGCCGGAGGCGGCCGAACTGGTCGGCATTCCCGAGCCCGAGACCTTCATGCAGCTCCCCTGGGACAAGCGGGTGGCGCGGCTGTGGTGCACGCTGTTCCGCAATCGCGAGGAGCGGAAGGACCCAGGCGGCTTCCTTACCGCCGACGCCCGCGGCAATCTTCGCCGCATCCACGATCAGTTCAAGAAGGACCACGGCCTGGAGCTTCGGCACGGCACCGAGCCGGAGATGATGTGGTTGAAGAAGGACGAGAACGGCCAGCCCGCCGGCGGCTACTCCAATCCGTATTGCTACCACATCGACCAGTTCGAGAGCCTGCGTCCCGTCTATCTCAGGGTCATCGACTATTGCCGGATGATGGGCCTCGACATGATCCAGGGCGATCACGAGGATTTGCCCGGCCAGCTCGAGCTCAACTTTACCTATGACGACGCGCTCAGGACCGCGGACCGGCTCTCCACCTATCGGCAGATCTGCGCGCAGGTGGCGCGCGAGTTCAACATCATCGCCTGCTTCATGTGCAAGCCGTTCATGGGCGTGTCGGCCAACGGCTGCCATCACAACATCTCGCTGTGGCGTGGCGGCGAGGACGAGGTGAAGACGCTCGGCAACGACGAGGGCAAACTGCCCGGCATGAAGCAGAACTATGTCTACCGCAAAGGCGGCGACAATACCTTCATGCCTGAGACCGACGACATCCAGCTACCCGGTAAGATCGGGCTTCAGGCCATCGGCGGTATCGTCGCCCATCTCGGCGCGCTCACCGCGGTCGGCTGCTCCACCGTCAATTCCTATCGCCGCTTATGGGATACGGGTTTCTGGGCGCCGGTATTCGCCGATTGGGGCTTCCAGAACCGCACCACTGGGTTGCGGGTGTCCGCACCGGGGCGCTTCGAATATCGCGCCGTCGACTCGATGGTGAACCCGCATCTGATGGCGACGGTGCTGCTCAAGGCCATGGACGACGGCATCAAGAACAAGCTCGACCCGGGACCCTCCGAGGAGCGCAACATCTATCAAGCCATGGAGGCCGGCAAGCAGGTCCGCAAGCTGCCGATGACCCTCGGCGATGCGCTGAACGCGCTCGAGAAGGACGAGGTGATCCGCTCGGCGATGCCCGGCGATATGTATCGGCTCTACAACGAGTATAAGCGGGACGAGTGGGAGCGCTTCCTCCACACCGTCACCGAATGGGATCTCAAGACGTATCTCGACTGCCTGCCGTAACAATGGCCGAACAACCCGCGCTCAAGTCGCGGAGCGGCAGCGAAGACAAAGGGAGGAGAACGAGACGATGTGCGGAATTGCTGGGCTCATCCACCGTGACGGCGCGACCAGCGTCGGCAAGGAGATGACGGCGATGTTGAAAAGTCTGAAGCATCGCGGTCCCGATTTCGACCGGGTTCGCGATCTACGGGCCTTCGACCGCCAACGAATATGTCATGCGCCTCAAGCTCGCCGAGCAGGAGGACATGACCAAGGATCATCATATCCGCCAAAAGATCAGGGAGCGGCAGGCCGAGGTCGATCGGATGCTCGCCGAGATCGGCGCTGAAACCGTCGAGGTCGCCGAGGCCACGCCCTATGCCTTTCGTTATCGCTTGCGCTACGCCGGCGACACGCGGCGGCTCGCCGCCGATATCGAGCAGATCGAGGGCGCCGAGGTGCTGTCGTTCGGCAGCGCGCTCGAGCTGATCAAGGATCTCGGCGACGCGACCCAGGTGTCGGAGCAATACGGGCTTGGCAGCTTCCGCGGCACGCATGGCATCGGTCATACCCGCATGGCCACCGAGTTGGATGTGGATATCCGTTCGGCGCATCCGTATTGGGCCTATCCCTATAACGACATCGCCGTGGTGCATAACGGGCAAATCACCAATTACTGGATCATGCGCCGCGAGATGGAGCGGCTCGGCCACCGCTTCATGTCGAACTGCGACTTCAGAGCTGCTTGCGGTCTACACCGCCAACAATCTCGAGCAGGGCGCGACGCTCGAAGATTCGCTCAAGGCCTCGATCAAGGAGATCGACGGCGTGTTCACTTACGTCGTTGCGACGGAAAACGAGCTTGGCATGGCCAAGGATACGATGGCGGCGAAGCCGATGGTGCTGTTCGAGAGCGATAATCTCATCGCGCTTGCCTCCGAGGAGGTCGCCATCCGCTCGATCGTGCCGCACGAGATCGATACGTCCGATCCCTACGACGAAGAGGTCCGCGTATGGCAACGCTAACGCGAGGCGAGCTATCGGCGCAGGAGCTACTGTCGCATGAGATGGGGCTGCATACCGAGACGCTGGGCGGCCGCACGCAGCAGGCCTTCTTCGACATCGATCTGAACGAAGCCCATCACGGCTTCTCGCTGCCCGACGCCTACGACGTCGACTACAACAAGCGGGCGGAGATCGACGCCTCCAACATGGAATCGAAGACGGTCAATGCGCGCATCCGCGAGCTGATGCAGGACGGTTTCGGCACCATCGTCATCAAGAATCCGGGCGCCAAGCATTCGATCGGCGTCGGCATTCTCAATCGGCTCAACCTCATCATCGAGGGCTCACTCGGCTATTTCGGTCTCGGCCTGATCGACGGGCCGAATGTGCGCATCTCCGGCCGCGTCGGCTGGTCCTGCGCGGAGAACATGATGAGCGGCACGATCCTGATCGAGAAGAACGCGGGCTCGCAATTCGGCGCGGCGATCCGCGGCGGCGACCTCGTCTGCAAGGGCGATGTCGGCTCGCGCACCGGCATTGACATGAAAGGCGGCACGATCATCGTCGGCGGCGATACCGGCGCGTTCACCGGCTTCATGATGCAGCGCGGGCGGATGGTGATCTGCGGCAATGCCGGCAAGAATCTCGGCGACTCGATGTATGACGGCACGATCTATATCGCCGGCAAGCCGGCGAGCCTCGGCGTCGATGCGGTGTGGGGCGAGGTGAGCGAGCTCGACCAAGCTTGGCTCGCGCGCAAGCTCAAGATGTACGATCTGTTGCCCAAGGGCGGCGTCGGCGGTTTCCGCAAGATCGTCGCCGGCAAGCAATTGTGGAACTACGACAATCTCGAGCCGTCCGAGAAGAAACTGGTGCTGTAAGCGAGGGGCGCTGGGCAAAACGATGAGCAAGAGCAAAAACGGCAAAGTCGGCGCCAAGGCGCCGGCCGAGGCGAAGCGCTTCATCCTGGGCAAGAGCCAGATCTTCACGCCGGAGGTCATCAACGACATCCATGTGAAGTCGGAGCTCGGCCGCTACCGCATGCGCGGCTTCTCGCTGTTCAAGAAGATTCCGCATTGGGACGATCTCACCTTCCTGCCCGGCACGCTGACCCGCTTCGTCATCGAGGGCTATCGCGAGAAATGCGACACCAAGACGGTGATCGGGCCCAAGGCCAAGCGGCCGATGGTGCTGGACATTCCGGTCTACGTGACCGGCATGAGCTTCGGCGCGCTGTCCTACGAGGCGAAGATCGCGCTCGCCCGCGGCGCCACCATGGCGGGCTCGGCCACTTGCTCGGGCGAAGGCGGCATGATCCCCGACGAGCGGCGCTACTCGATCAAATGGTTTTATCAGTGCATCCAGTCGCGCTACGGCTTCAACCCGCATCATTTGCGGCTGGCGGACGCGTGCGAGTTCTTTATCGGCCAGGGCTGCAAGGTGGGCTTGGGCGGTCATCTGATGGGGCAGAAAGTGACCGATCAGGTGGCGGAGATGCGCTCGCTGCCCGCCGGCATCGACCAGCGCTCGCCGGCGCGCCACCCGGACTGGCTCGGGCCCGACGATCTCGCCCTCAAGATCGAGGAGGTGCGCGAGGCGACCAACTGGGAGATTCCCATCCAGCTCAAGCTCGGCGCCGCGCGGGTCTATGACGATGTGCGCATGGCGGTGAAGTGCGGGCCCGACTCCATCTATATCGACGCGATGGAGGGAGGCACCGGCGCGGGGCCGCATGTGGCGACCGAAGATACCGGCGTGCCCGGCATCGCCGCCATCCGCCAGGCGCGCCGCGCCATCGACGAGCTCGGCAAGCGCGGCGAGATCAGCCTCGTCTATGCCGGCGGCATCAGGAACGGCGGCGACGTGGCCAAGGCCATGGCGCTCGGCGCCGACGCCATCGCCATCGGCCATTCGGTGCTGATGGCGCTCAACTGCAACAAGGAGATCCCGGAATCCGATTTCGAGAACGAGATCGGCGTGCCGGCCGGCTATTGCTATCACTGCCATACCGGGCGTTGTCCGGTCGGCGTAGCGACACAAGACCCCGAGCTGAGAAAACGGCTCGATCCCGACGCGGCTGCCGAGCGCGTGTATAATTTCCTGCACACGCTTACGCTCGAGGCGCAGATGCTGGCGCGTGCCTGCGGCAAGACCAGTGTGCATAGTCTCGAGCCGGAAGACCTCGCCGCGCTGACAATGGAAGCCTCGGCCATGGCGCAGGTGCCGTTGGCCGGCACCGACTACACCGTCGGCGTCGACAATTATCACAAGATCGGATGAGCGGAGTGCAGGCGATGGCCGGCAAGAGCGGTAAGAACGGCAAAGACGACAAGCCCGGCAAGACGCCGAGGGCCAAGAGCGACGTCGACAAATTTCTGAAAGATGCCGCCGGGCTCGATACCGCGCGCGAAAAGCAGATCGGCCAGCACATCGGCTATCGCTACGACGTCAATCTGCTGCCCGACTACGATCGGCTCACGCCGTTCCTCAGGGACTATATGGAGTTCATGGGCTGGGACGATCTCAACTGGCTGGAAGACGTGCATATGGGCTATGAGGCTGGCAAGCCCGCCATTTTCGACCGCAACATCAACGGCTGGGTGCGGATTCCGAAGTCGATGAAGCTGCCCGACAATCAGCAGGACCGCGACATGCTGGCGCGCGAGCTCTTGGTCCGGTTCCAGACCTCGCCCAACCATCCGCTGCACCAGCTGAACAAGGCCTATCGGAAGTTCTAGACGGGTGCTCGATCGGTCTCGGCCGATCGCCAGTCCGGCCGGAACCCCAGCACCAACACATCGTCAGGCAGCGCGGGATTGAACAGGCGATTGTGCCACAGCGTCGCCTCTCGGATCGCTTCACCGGCCTCGGCGACAAACACCGCGCACGGCAATCGATAGCTTTGCGAGAACTGCTCGAACTCGAGTACGCAGCGGCCGTCGCGAATTAATCGCGCCGCGAGTTCGGATCGCGGGGGAAGCGTCGCCGTCAGAACGTCGCCGAACTCAGCTGGCTGCTGAAAATAATCGGCCTGCAAAAAGCTGAGCGCGCGGTCATAGAGATCGCGCGGGTCTGCGGTCTTCATCACCTGGAAGCGGAAGAAGTCGGTGCTCTCGGTGGGATCGCGCGGGAGGATCAGCACGGTCAGCGCCGGCGACAATTCGCGGCTCGATCTGTCGCACACGCGCGGGCGCATGCCGGGCGAGGGGCGGGCGCCGTCCTGGCGCATGGCGAACTGCCTGATGCGGCACTGCCAGGCGAGGAAGTCGGCGCGCAGGTTTTTGCCGCTGTGGGGCTTGGCGATTGGGTCGCTCATGGTGCGGCCAATTGTCAAAGCGGCTTGATAAACGAGCCCATTGTGGTCTCGCCACTGCCAAAAAAACCCTGGATTTTCAATGCTTTCCTCCGGGTAAAAGGAATTTCATATCGATTGACGGCTTTTCGCGAGAAGCCTAGCATCTTCGGCAATCGGGCAAGCAAATCTTGAAGTCAACGGGGGAGGGGACGAGCAGGGGATGCACTGTGCGGGGGCGCACAGGGGCAAGGCCTGCATCAGCGAACGAGGAAGGCAAACTGGAACGCATCGTCCAACGGAGGGCGGTGCGAACGCGTCCTGGCCGACGCGTCATCGGGCACTGAGGGGAACAGGGGGTAAATCAATGGACGGCAATCTTAATGCGCTAACGACGATCTTCACCGAGTTCTACTACTTCGTGACCATCGTCATGATGTTTCTGATCCATGTTGGCTTCTGCACGTATGAAGTCGGCGTGTCTCGCCGACGCAATCACCTGAAAACGCTGATGAAGAATGCGATCGCGATTCCGATCGTGACCGTCACCTTCTTCTTGTTCGGTTGGTGGATCTATTTTGCGTTTCCCAACGGACCGGGAATTACCGGCGGGCTGATTCCAGCACCATTCGCCGAACCTTGGAATCCGCTGATGGGCGCGCATCTCTCCGGCGTCAACCCGGGTGAGAAGGGCGTCACGCCGGCCGATGCCTTGATTTGGCACCGCCTCAATGGCGTATTCTGGGGCGCCTTCCTTCTGTTCTCGATCACCACCGCCTCGATCGTTTCGGGAGCGATCATCGAGCGCGCCCGCTCGGGCGCATTCTGGATCATAGCCGTGCTGCTCGGCTCGGTCTTATGGATCCTCGATGCGGCCTGGGGCTGGCATCCGCAAGGCTGGATGGTGAAGCTTTGGGGCTATCACGACGCCTATGCCTCCGGCGTCGTGCATGCCATTGCGGGCGGCGCGGCCCTTGCCTTTTTGATCGTGCTCGGTCCCCGCATCGGTAAATTCCGCGCGGACGGGACGCCGCGCGATCTACCTCCCCATAATACCTGGCTTGTATGTATCGGACTGTTTCTGATCTATACGGGCTTCTGGGGCTTTTATGCCGCGTGCAACATTCCGATCATCGGCCCGGAAACGATCGCCGGGCAGATCACCGGCACGACGTGGACGGCGACAAATATCTATCTCGCGCCGACCACGCTTTCGGCGATCACCTTCAACTTCCTGATGTCGCTATCGGGCGGCATGATGGCTGGCTATCTCATCTCCAAGGGCGATCCTTTCTGGACGTTCTCATGCGGGTTGTGCGGCGTCATTGCCACCTCGGCCGGCAACGATCTGTATCATCCGATCCAGGCCATGCTGCTCGGCGCCTTGATACCGGTCTGCTGCTACAAACTGCACTATTTTGTCGAACGCCGGTTCAAGATCGACGATGCAGTGGGTGCCGTCGCGGTGCACGGCTATGGCGGATTCCTCGGCGTGGTCGTTGCGGGCTTCATGCTGTGGGGACAGCCGTCCTCCCCCTATGAAGGCTTCGCGCATATCAATCCGCTCGGCAATTTCGCCGGTGCTTGCTTGATGTTCCTGCTCGGCTTCATCCCGACTTGGATCGCCTGCAAAATCATGGATGGTATGGGACTGTTGCGCGTGCCGAAGAAGGTCGAGCTCGAGGGCGTCGACTTTGCGCTCAACCACGCTTTCGAGGCCTCTGTCCGCGAAGTGGGCACCGCCGAGAAGGCGATGATCAAATAGCATCCGAGAGGAGAACGAAAATGTCGACCAATGGAATGACAAGCTGGGCCGTCGACCTCAAGGATGTCGGGGCCATCTATCCTTTTCAGGGATGGGAGGTGGTCATGGTCATCCTGGGGTTTGCCTTCTGGATCGGCTGGCACATTATCCAGACGCGCCAGGAAAATGCAGAAATCGCCGACGACATGGCTGCCGACCGCGGCGGCGACGAAACCAGGTCGGCGATCGATCGCTACTATTAGACGAGAGTTCTGAGCTCTAGACCGAGGCGCCGGCAGCGATGCCGGCGCCTCATTTTTTATGGCCCGGGTCGTGAATGAAACTAGCAGTCGAGCGTGTTGGCGCGCTCCCACTGGGTGAGGTGGCGCGCATAGTCGTTCCACTCCTTCATCTTGAGCTTGATGTAGGAGTTGACGAACTCGTCGCCGAGCTCGCGCCGCAACAGCGCCGAACCCTCGGTGATGCGCAGCGCATCGAGCAGGTTGAGCGGCAATCGCTTGGTGCCGGCCGGCGCCTTATGGCCTTCGGCATACATGTCGATGTCGAGCGGCTTGCCGGGATCGATACCGCGGGCGATGCCGTCGAGGCCCGCGGCCAGCAACGCCGCGGGGAAGAGGTAGGGATTGGTGGCGCCGTCGGCGAGGCGGAACTCGAAACGGCCGCCGCCCGGGATCCTGATCATGTGGGTACGGTTGTTGCCGGCATAGGTCACGGTGTTGGGCGACCAGGTGGCGCCAGAGGTCGTGACCGGGGCGTTGATGCGCTTATAGGAATTGACGGTGGGATTGGTGATCGAGCACAGCTCGCTCGCGGCATTCATCACCCCACCGATGAAGTTGTAGGCTTGGCGCGACAAGCCAAGCGCGTCCTTGTCGTCGTCGAACAGATTCTTGTTGCCCTTCCACAGCGACACATGCACGTGGCAGCCGCTGCCGGTGAGGTTGACGAACGGCTTCGGCATAAAGGTCGCGCGCAAGCCGTGCTTCTCGGCGATCGCCTTGACCATATATTTGAAGAACGCCATCCGGTCGGCGGTGGTGAGCGCGTCGGCGAACTGCCAGTTCATCTCGAACTGGCCGTTGGCGTCCTCGTGATCGTTCTGATAGGGCGCCCAGCCGAGCTCGAGCATGGCATCGCAGATTTCGCTGATCACGTCGTAGCGGCGCATCAGCGCCGATTGGTCGTAGCAGGGCTTCGACTGCGTATCCGACGCATCGCTGATCGCCGAGCCATCGGGGCTCACCAGGAAGTACTCGCATTCGACGCCGGTTTTCATGTTAAAGCCGGCGTCCGCCGCCTTCGCCACCATCTTCTTGAGGATGTTGCGGGGCGCTTGCTCGACCAGCTTGCCGTTCATGTAAGGGTCGGCGGCGAGCCAGCCGACTTCGCGCTTCCAGGGAAGCTGGATCAGGCTCGATGGGTCGGGAATGGCGAGCACGTCGGGATCTGCCGGCGTCATGTCGAGCCAGCTGGCGAAACCGGCGAAGCCGGCGCCGTCCTTGGCCATGTCGCCGATGGCGGCGGCCGGCGCCAGCTTGGCGCGCAGCGTGCCGAACAGATCGACATAGGAAATCAGGAAATATTTGATCCCGCGCTCGCGGGCTTCGACTGCAAGATCGACCGCCATGTGACTCCCCTATGCGTTACTCAACCGAGGCTCGACCGCCTCATTCGTAGGACGTTTTCGACCCCGGAATCCAGTCGGTCCCGGCGAGTGGCACTCTAGCCATGGCCGCTGCCTCGACGGTCAGCGCCACGAGATCTTCAGGCTCGAGGTTGCGGACATGGCTCTTGCCGCAGGCGCGCGCGATGGTCTGCGTCTCCAGCGTCAGCACCGAAAGATAATTGGCAAGACGCCGGCCGGCGAGCGCGGGATCGAGCCGGGCGGCAAGCGCGGGGTCCTGCGTGGTGATGCCCGCCGGATCGCGCCCCTCATGCCAGTCGTCGTAGCAGCCGGCATGAGTGCCGAGCTTGCGATATTCTTCTTCCAGCGCGGGATCGTTGTCGCCAAGCGCGATCAGAGCGGCGGTGCCGATCGACACCGCATCGGCGCCGAGCGCCAGCGCCTTGGCCACGTCGGCGCCGTTGCGGATGCCGCCGGAGACGATGAGCTGAACCTGGCGATGCAAGCCCAGATCTTGCAGCGCCTGGACGGCGGGCCGGATCGCGCCGAGAATCGGCAGGCCGACATGTTCGATGAACACGTCCTGCGTCGCCGCGGTGCCGCCCTGCATGCCGTCGAGCACGATCACATCGGCGCCGGCCTTGATCGCCAGCGCGGTGTCGTAATAGGGCCGCGAGGCGCCGACCTTGATGTAGATCGGCTTCTGCCAGTCGGTGATCTCACGAATTTCCTCGATCTTGATTTCCAGATCGTCGGGGCCGGTCCAGTCGGGATGACGGCAGGCCGAGCGCTGGTCGATGCCCTTGGGCAGCGTGCGCATCTCCGCCACGCGATCGGAAATCTTTTGGCCGAGCAGCATGCCGCCGCCACCGGGCTTGGCGCCTTGGCCGATCACGATCTCGATGGCGTCGGCGCGCCGTAGATCGTCCGGGTTCATGCCGTAGCGCGACGGCAGCACCTGATAGACGAGAATGTTCGAGTGGCCGCGCTCCTCCTCGGTCATGCCGCCGTCGCCGGTGGTGGTCGAGGTGCCGACCTGGGTGGCGCCGCGGCCCAACGCTTCCTTGGCTTGCGCCGAGAGCGAGCCGAAGCTCATGCCGGCGATGGTGATGGGGATCTTGATGTGGATCGGCTTCTGCGCGAAGCGAGTGCCGAGCCAGATATCGGTGCCGCATTTCTCGCGATAGCCTTCGAGCGGATAACGGCTCACCGAGGCGCCGAGAAACAGCAAATCGTCGAAATGCGGCACGCGCCGCTTGGCGCCGAAGCCGCGGATGTCATAGATGCCGGTCGCGGCGGCGCGGCGGATCTCCGACAGCGAATATTCGTCGAACGTGGCCGAAGGGCGCGGGGTGGTGCGGGGCGTCCAATCCATCAATAGGCTCCGGCGTTATCGACATGGAAATTGTAAAGCTTGCGCGCCGAGCCGTAGCGTTTGAACTCCGAGGGGTCGATCTCACCGTTGAAGCCGGCGCGGCCGAGCACCTCGTGCAAGGCGCGCTTGTGCTCCTCCCGCATCGGCTTCTCGATGCAGTCGGCGCCGAGGCTCTTCACCCGGCCGCGCACGAACAGCCGGGCCTCATAGATCGAGTCGCCGAGCAAATCCCCGGCATCGCCGAATACGACGAGATTGCCGGCTTGCGCCATGAACGCGCTCATGTGCCCGACCGAGCCTTGCACGACGATGTCGATGCCCTTCATCGAGATGCCGCAGCGCGAGGAGGCGTTGCCGTCGATGCGCAACACGCCGCCGCGGCCCGTCGCGCCCGCCGATTGGCTGGCGTCGCCGGCCACATGCACGAAGCCGGACATCATGTTTTCGGCGACGCCGACGCCCGCATTGCCGTGGATCAGCACGGTGGCGAGCTGGTTCATGCCGGCGCAGTAATAACCGACCGGCCCGTTGATCTCGACGGTGATCGGCACATTCAGTCCGGCGGCAATGGCATGACGCCCGGCCGGATGGTCGACGATCCAGTGCCGCTCATTGGTGTCGGCGCTCAGCCGGTGAAGGGACGCATTCAGGTCCCTGAGCGGCGTGGCGCCGAGATCGACTTCCGGCACGATCAACGCTCCCAGAAATAAACCGTGGCGGGCTCGGGCTCCCAGATGCGCGCCGTCTCGATGCCGGGCAGACCGGCAAGCGCGCGATATTCGGAGCCGAAGGCGACATAGCGATCCGTTTCGGCCATCACCGCCGGCTTGCAGGCAATGCCGTCGCGCAGCACGCCGAAGCCGTTCTCGGTGCCGACCACGAAGGTGTAAAAGCCGTCCAGATCGTCGAGGCTGACCTTGAGCGCATCGCCGAGCGACATGCCTTCGCGCATCTTCCAGCTGAGATAGCCGGCGGCGACCTCGGTGTCGTTCTCGGTCTCGAAGGCGAAACCCTCGCGCTTCAACACCCGGCGGACATTGTTGTGGTTGGACAGCGAGCCGTTATGCACCAGGCACTGGTCGCTGCCGGTGGAGTAGGGATGCGCGCCGTCGGTGGTCACCGCCAATTCCGTCGCCATGCGGGTATGGCCGATGGCGTGGGTCCCGCGCATCGAGGCCAGCGCGAAGCGCTCGGCCACCGTCTCCGGGCGGCCGACCTCCTTGTAGATCTCCATGCGGCGACCACTGCCGACAATCTCGATCTCGGGCGCCTCTTGCGCCAGCCACTCGGACAGACGGGGGAGCGACCGGTCCTCGACGCCGACCACGGCATGGGTGTCGTGCAGCGTGACATTGGCATCGCTGAAGTCGCGGCCGATCTTGTCGGCAATCTCCTGCATCGCCACGGCGGAGGGCGCGCGGAGCGTGAGCTTGGTCTCGTCGCTCTTTCCCTGGCCATAGACGGCGAAGCCGGCGCTGTCGGGGCCGCGGTCCGACATCGTGGCGAGCATACCGGCGGTGAGCCGGCCGAGCTCGGGCTCGAGCGTTGGGTCCTTGATGAAGAGTCCGACGATGCCGCACATGGGTGAAGAGCCTCCGGTGAATGCGGCCTTCACCATGTACGGGGGCAGGCCGCGCGTCAACCCACGTGAAATAAAGTTTCCTAATAGGAAATTCAACCGCGCGGGTAGATGATGATCGAAAGATATTTCATCGGCCGCTCGAGCAGCTCTTCGGGGCCGTGCGGCGCGCCCGCGTCGAAGAACAGCGCATCGCCCGCCGACATTGGATAGAGCTTGTCGGCGTGGCGGTAAATCACTTTCCCCATCAGCATATAAATGAACTCGACGCCGTCATGCTGGAACAGCACGTAGGGCTCGGCGTCCTCGCTGAGGGTGATGAGATAAGGCTCGACGACAATATCGCCCGAAAGCGAATGACCGAGCAGCTCATAGCGATGGCCGGATTTGCTGCCGCGCCGCTCGATCAGCACGCCCTGGCCGGCCCGTACATAGGAGCAGTCGCGGCGCTCCTCGAAATCGGCGAAGAAGCTGGTCATCGGCACGTTTAGCGCGCGCGATAGCGCCTGCAAGGTCGAGAGCGAGGGCGACGTCCCGCCATTTTCAATCTTCGACAGCATGCCCGGGGAAAGGCCGGCCTCGGCGGCAAGCTCGGTCGCGGTGAGTTGCAGCCGCTGGCGGAGCAGCCTCACCCTGCGGCCGATCGAGACTTCGAGCTGGAGCTCGCCGGTGGTCGGGGCGTTCGACCCCGTGGCGTAGGCGTCGGGCGTCTGCGTGCCGCTGGTGGCCGACGTCGCGCGCGAAGCCGCCGCGCGCCGGCGCGCGCCGGTCCTTGCTCGCAAAGTCTTGGACGAAAGCCTGGGGGGCGACATCGCGCCGAAGCTAGCACGATCCGGCGAAGCCCGGCCACGCCGACCTTTAGCCGCTGAGGCGGGTCCGGCTGGGCGGCTCGCCAAAGGCTCGGGCATAGGCGCGGGCGAATTGGCTGGCGGAGGCGAAACCGGTGGCGAGCGCCACGTCGAGCACGGGCAGCGTGGTCTCGCGCAGGAGCTGGCGGGCCCGCTCCAGCCTGAGCCAGCGGTAGTGGAAATGGACGCCATGGCCGATATGCCGGTGGAACAGCCGCTCGAGCTGGCGGAGCGAGATGCCGGCTTGGCGCGCCAGCGCCGCGCGCGTCTGCGGGGTCTCGATGCTGGTCTCCATGGCGCGCAGCACCGCGAGCAGCTTCTCGTCGGCGACGCCGAACCGGTAGCGCAGATCCATGCGCTGTGGGCCGAAGCCCTCACGGATATGCGTGTGCAGGAACCAGTCGCCGACCGCGGCCGCGAGCTGGCGCCCGTGATCGCGCTCGATCAGAGCCACCATCATGTCGAGCGCCGAGATGCCGCCCGAGCAGGTGATGCGATTGCCGTCGATCTCGAACAGCGACGGCACCACCGCGACATCGGGGAAAGCCTCGCGGAAGGCGGGGAGGTGCTCCCAATGCAGCGTGGCGCGGCGCTGATCGAGCAGGCCGGCCTTGGCCAGCAGGTAAGGACCGCCGGAGATGCCGCCGATGGCGACGCCTTTGCGCGCTAAGCGCCTGAGCCAGGCGAAGACGGATTTGTCGTCGAACAAAGCCGGATTGCCGCCGGCGCAGACGAACACCATGTCGGCCGCACGCTCGGTCGCGGTGCCGCAATCGGGGATGATGGCGAGGCCGTTGGAAGCCATCACCGGGGTGCCGCCGGGAGCGGCGTTCCACCACCGGTAAAGCTCCTGGCCCGCGATCAGGTTCGCCGCGCGCAACGGCTCCACCGCCGCCGCATAGGACATCAGCGCGAAGCCGGGCACCAGCAGGAAGCCCACCGTCTGCGTCGGAGCTTGATCCTTGGCCATGGCGCAAAATGTCAAACAAGCGGCGCGAAATGTCAATCGACGCGGGTAAGGCGGCGCATGATCGGGCCATGCGCTATTCGCTCGGAAGTCTCCTCGTCAACGCGGCCACCGGCAACCGCAATTGGAAGCCGATCTGGCGCGAGCCCGAGCCCAAGCCTCATTATGACGTGGTGATCGTCGGCGGCGGCGGCCATGGGCTCGCCACCGCGCATTATCTCGCCAAGGAGCACGGCATCACCAATGTCGCCGTGGTCGAGAAATCCTATATCGGCTCGGGCAATGTCGGACGGAACACCACCATTGTCCGCTCCAACTATCTCTTGCCCGGCAATCTCCCGTTCTACGAGTGGTCGATGAAGCTGTGGGAGGGCCTCGAGCAGGACCTCAACTATAACGCCATGGTCAGTCAGCGCGGCGTGCTGAACGTGTTCCATTCCGACCCGCAGCGCGACGCCTATGCGCGGCGCGGTAACGCCATGCGGCTGCACGGCGTCGATGCCGAGCTGCTCGACCGCGAGCAGGTGCGCGCGCTGGTGCCGTTCGTCGATTTCGACAATGCGCGCTTTCCCATTCGCGGCGGGTTGTTGCAGCCGCGCGGCGGCACGGTGCGGCATGACGCGGTGGCCTGGGGCTATGCCCGCGCGGCGGACGGCCGCGGCGTCGACATCATCCAGAATTGCGCGGCGACCGGCTTTCGCGTCGAGCATGGCCGCGTGCTCGGGGTGGAAACCGAGAAGGGCTTCATCGGCGCCAACAAGGTGGCGCTGTCAGTCGCCGGCAACTCGACACGGGTCGCGTCGATGGCGGGATTGCGGTTGCCGATCGAAAGCCATTCGGTGCAGGCCTTCGTTACCGAGGGTGTCAAGCCGGTGATCGACGTGGTGATGACCTTCGGTGCCGGGCATTTCTATGTCAGCCAGTCCGACAAAGGCGGGCTGGTGTTCGGCGGCGACATCGAGGGTTACAATTCCTACGCCCAGCGCGGCAATCTGCCGGTGATCGAGGATGTGTGCGAAGGCGGCATGGCGCTGATGCCGGTGATCGGCCGCTTGCGCATCCTGCGCACCTGGGGCGGGCTGCTCGACATGACGATGGACGGCTCGCCGATCATCGACAAGACGCCGCTTGCCAATCTCTATCTCAATGGCGGCTGGTGCTATGGCGGCTTCAAGGCCACGCCGGCCGCGGGCTGGTGCTTCGCCCACCTGATCGCCAAGGACGAGCCGCATCCCTTCGCTGCCGCCTATCGTCTCGATCGCTTCGCCGAAGGCCGCGTAATCGACGAGAAGGGCATGGGCGCGCAGCCCAATTTGCACTGAAGGCCTAAGCCATGCGGATCAAATGTCCTTATTGCGGGGAGCGGGCGCTGGAAGAGTTCACCTATCGCGGCGACGCCACGGTGAGGAGGCCGAACAGCCTCGAGCCGGGAGCGACCGACGCGTGGGTGGACTACGTCTATTTCCGCGACAACCCCGCCGGACTGCACCGGGAGCATTGGCACCACAGCGCGGGCTGCCATGCGTGGCTGGTGGTGACGCGCAACATCACCACGCATGAGATCGTCGCCGTCGAGTTCGCGGGCGAGGGGGCTGAAGCATGAGTTCCCAGCCCAACCGGCTCGCCAAGGGTGGAATGGTCGATCGCTCGAAGCCCGTGCGCTTCACCTTCGACGGCGAGCAGTTCACCGGCTTCCAGGGGGATACGCTGGCCTCGGCTCTGCTCGCCAACGGCACCCGGCTGGTCGGCCGTTCGTTCAAATATCACCGCCCGCGCGGAATCCTCACGGCCGGGTCGGAAGAGCCGAACGCGCTGGTCGAGCTGCGTTCGGGTGCGCGGCGCGAGCCCAATACCCGCGCCACCACCATCGAGCTGTACGATGGGCTTGCCGCGGCGAGCCAGAATTGCTGGCCTTCGCTGCGGCTCGATCTGCTGGCGGCGAACCAGATTTTCTCGCCGATCTTCGGCGCGGGCTTCTACTACAAGACTTTCATGTGGCCGGCCGCCTTCTGGGAGAAGCTCTACGAGCCGGCGATCCGCCGCGCCGCGGGACTCGGCCGCGCAGCCGAGGCGCCGGACCCGGATCATTATGAAAAGACCAATGCGTTTTGTGATGTGCTGGTGATCGGCGCAGGGCCGGCCGGCCTGTCCGCGGCACTCGCCGCCGCGCGTGCCGGCGCGCGGGTGATCCTGTGCGAGGAGGATTTCCGCCTTGGTGGGCGGCTGCTCGCCGAGCGCTATGAGATCGACGGGCGTCCTGCGCTCGACTGGGTGGCGGCGGCCGAGGCTGAGCTCGAAAGCTTGCCCGATTGCCGCATCCTGCGCCGCACCACCGTGCAAGGCGTCTACGACGGCGGCACGTATGCCGCGATCGAGCGCGTCAACGATCATGTGGCTAAGCCGCCGGCGCATGAGCCGCGCCAGAGGCTGTGGCGCATCGTGGCCAAGCGCGCGGTGCTGGCGGCCGGGGCCATCGAGCGGCCGATCGTGTTCGGCAATAACGACCGCCCGGGCGTCATGCTGGCCGGCGCCGTGCGCGCTTATGTGAACCGCTACGGTGTCACGCCGGGAAAACGCGCGGTGATCTTCGCCGACAATGACGACGCCTTCCGCACCGCCGAGGATCTCGCCGCGGCAGGCGTTAGGGTGGCGGCGTTGATCGATGCCAGAAAGAGCGCCTCGCCGCGCGCGCAAGCGGCGGCGGAGACGGCGCGCGCCCGCTATCTGTCAGGCGCCACGATCCAGCGGGTGCGCGGAGGTCATGGCGTGCGAGGCGTGGAGGTCAGCGATGCGAGCGGCAAGACCGAGCGCTTCGCCTGCGATCTGGTTGCCGTGTCCGGCGGCTGGAACCCGACCGTCAACCTCACCACCCATCTCAACGGCAAGCCGCAATGGAGCGATGCGCTCTCGGCGCTGGTGCCTGGGACTCTCCCTCCAGGCATGAGCGTCGCCGGCGCGGCGGCCGGATCGTTCACCCTCGGCGCTTGCGTGGCCGAAGGCGAGGAAGCCGGCGCCGCGGCAGCCGCCGAATGCGGATTTACCGCACAGGCCCGTGGCGCTCCCGCCGTTGCGGACGAAGCCAGCGTGACGCCGAGCCCTCTATGGCAAGTCGCCAATGGTCGCGGCAAGGCGTTCGTCGATTTCCAGAACGATGTGACGGTATCGGACGTGAAGCTCGCCGCGCGCGAAGGCTTCCGCATCCCCGAGCATCTCAAGCGCTACACCACGCTCGGCATGGCGACGGACCAGGGCAAGACCTCCAATGCCAACGGTGCGGCGGTGCTTGCCAACATCACCGGGCGCTATGTCGGCGCGGTCGGCACCACGACCTTCCGCCCGCCCTATACCCCGATCGCCATCAGCGCCTTTGCCGGGCATCATCGCGGCCAGGATTTCCGCCCCGCGCGGCTCGCGCCATCGCATGCCTGGGCGGAGGAGCAGGGCGCCGTATTTGTCGAGACCGGCCCGTGGCTGCGCGCGCTGTATTACCCCAAGCGCGGCGAGGAGCCGCAAGACGCGGTGAACCGCGAGGTGGCGAATGTCCGCAAGGCCGTCGGTGTGTGCGACGTGTCGACGCTCGGCAAGATCGACGTGCAGGGGAGGGATGCCGGCATCTTCCTTGACCGGGTCTATGCCAACACCTTCTCGGCGCTGCCGGTGGGTAAGGCGCGCTACGGCTTGATGCTGCGCGAGGACGGCTTCGTGCTCGACGACGGCACTACCGCGCGGCTCGCCGAGGACCATTATTTCTTGACCACCACCACCGCCAACGCGGTCAAGGTGATGCAGCATCTCGAATTCGCCCAGCAGGTGCTCTGGCCCGAGCTCGACGTCGAGCTGGTCTCGGTGACCGAGCAATGGGCGCAATATGCGGTGGCGGGTCCGCGCGCGCGCGACGTGCTGCAAGCGGTGGTCGATCCGGCCTACGATCTTTCCAACGCGGCGTTTCCTTATCTCGCCTGCGGTGATGTCACGGTGTGCGGCGGCACGCCGGGGCGGCTTTATCGCCTCTCCTTCTCCGGCGAGCTCGCCTACGAGATCGCCGTGCCGGCGCGTTACGGCGACAGTCTGGTGCGCGCCATCATGGAGGCGGGGGCGGCGTATGGCATCGCGCCTTACGGCACCGAGGCGCTCGGCGTGCTGCGCATCGAGAAGGGGCACCCCGCCGGCGGCGAGCTGAACGGGCAGACCACGGCGCACGATCTCGGTTTTGGCAAGATGCTGTCCACCAAGAAGGATTTCATTGGCCGCTTCATGGCGGCGCGGCCGGCGCTGACCGATCCCGAGCGTCCGTCGCTGGTGGGTCTGCGGCCGCTCGACCGGGGCGAGCGGATTTGCGCCGGCGCGCATCTCATTCCGAAGGATGTCGAGGCTGTGGCCAGCAACGATCAGGGTTACGTCACCTCGATCGCCTTCTCGCCCTCGCTCAACCATTGGCTCGGGCTTGCGCTGCTCGCGCGCGGGCCCGAGCGACATGGTGAGATCCTGCGCGCCTACGATCCCGTGCGCGGCGGCGATGTGCTGGTCGAGGTGCGCCCGCCCTGCCTCATCGACGCGGAAGGGGAGCGCCTCCGTGTCTGACCGGCATCTCCGTCCCATCTCGGCGCTCTCCGGCGTCGCCGCCCCCGGCCGCTTCGGCAAGCCGAGCGGCGAGCCTGGCGTGGTGATCCAGGAACGCGTCGGACTTGGACTCGCCACGGTCGCTGCACGCAAGGGACAAGCCGCCGGGCTCAAGGACGCCGTCGCCGGCGCCTATAGGGTCGAGCTCCCGGAGGGTTCCCGCGTCGCGCATGGATCGTCGGTGAGCTTTATCGGCTATGGCCCCGGGCAATGGCTTGCCGTCTCGCAGACCCTTGGCAACGAAACGCTCGCCCGCGATCTGGCGCAGCGGCTGAAAGGGCTGGCCTCGATCTCCGACCAGAGCGGCGGGCGGACAGTGCTGCGGATCGGCGGTCCACGCGCCCGCGACGTGCTCGCCAAGGGCCTCCCGGTCGATCTCGACCCGCGCGCCTTCCCGTTGGGCAGCGCCGTCACCAGCACCATCTCGCTGATGGGTGTGCAGCTCTGGCAGACCGGCGATCCGCAGAGCTACGACATCGCCGTCTTCCGCAGCGTATCGCAAAGCTTTTGGCGCTGGCTCACCGCCTCGGCGGCGGAGTTTGGTTATGAGGTCACACCATCGTGAGCAGCCCCGCGCCGGTCGCGCCAGGGGCGAAAGCCGTGTAATATCGGCAGACGTGATGAAGCGGCGCCGGTCGGGCCGCGGGTGAGACGATCAGGAGCGTGGCCGGTCAGCTCTAGCAAGGTGAGAGTTGCCATGATTCGTCATTTGATCGCCGCGTTCGCGCTGAGCCTCGCGGCCGTTGGCTCAGTCGCCGCCGGGGACGCCCAGAGCGATCCGTCGCGGCCGGGCAGAATGGGCGAAGAGAAAGACAAGACCGTTTACGTGCAGCTCATCGTCAAGGCCTGCCATCGCGCCGAGACGCCCCTCCAGCCGACCAACCAAGGCAAGGTCTACAACGACGAACAGCCGATGACGCTCGAGGAGCGCAGGGCGGCTCTGGTGGCCTTGGGTTGTATCGACGTGCCGGTGCCGATGGACTTCCTCGCCGACGCGATGTCGCCTTCGGCGTGCATGGGCCACGGCGGTTATCTCGCGGCCATGCAGTTCCTAGAGCAGCGGCAGGATCTCGCCGAGTTCCCCGCCGTCGGTTCTTGGGAGTGCATCATTACCGATCATGAGGTCATCGGCGCCGAGTTCGATGTGATCGGCGGTCCAAGGCCGGCGATCTGCCGCCGGGGCTAGCTCGCCTTTTTCTTCGGCACCTTCTTGCCCTTCTTGCGGGCTTCGGACAGGCCGATGGCGATCGCCTGCTTGCGGCTCTTGACGGTCTTGCCGCTTCGGCCGCTCTTCAGCGTTCCGCGCTTCTCTTTGTGCACCGCGCGCTCGACATCTTTCGAGGCGGATTTGGAATATTTGCGTGCCATGAGTGAATTCCTCGAACTTGAAATGACGCCCGACGACAACGCCGGGCGTCACCAGGAGTTCCTAATCACGCATGTCGCGGTTAGATCGGCTTGACGTTGACCGCCACGGCGCGGGTGACTTCCAGCACGACCGTGTCGCCGACCTGGACCTGATTGAAGCCCTGCACGCTCGGAGCCACTCCGATGATGCGGGTCTTGCCGCCGGTGCCGTAGAAGGTGATGGTGCGCTGCTGCTTGTCGATCGCCGCGACGGTGTCGGTGATCTCGATGGTGGTGAGATCGGTGGCGCCGCTCGGCGTTGCCTCGACCCAATCCTGCTCGGCGACGGTCTGGGGATTCATGTTCATGCCGGAGGTCTCCTCCTGCTCGATGCTGTCGCCCGGCTTCGGGGTGCTCACCTTGTGCAGGCCCACCGCCACCTCGTCGGCATAGCTGATGGTGATTTTGTCCTTGAGCTTGATCAGCTTGAGGTGCTCGGGACCGACCTTCACCTCCACCCAATTATTGTTCGGCCCGACCACTGTGACGATCTGCTGCGTGGCGTCGATGGCCTCCACGGTGCCGACCATGGTGACGACCCCCGCATCGGTCTCGACCTCGGTCGCCTGAGCCTGCGCGGCGTCGATGAAGAGGAGAGAAACGGCGAGAGCGAACATCACTTTGAATGACGCGACAAGAACCTGCATGAAGTTACCTCCCAGACTGACGTTGAAGTTGCTTGCCCCGCTGAGCCTTGCGCCCGTGACTGGCCCCACTGCACGACGTGCGGCCGTTGTTTCGGCAGGGGCCGCGCGCACTATAATCGAGGGCAACTGGCGCGGTAACTGTAACCGCAGCTGACCGCGCCGGGCGCAGGGCTGTCAGTCGGAATGCCCGAGCGCGTGCAAATCCAAGTATTTTCAGGGAGATAGTCGAGACGCCGGTAGCGGAGAGGGCGACCCCGGGGGGCGGCGCTAAGCCTTGCGTGCGCGCTTGATCGATTTTATCTGGCCGCGCGGGCGCCCAGAGCGTTCGCCGATCTCGCGGTCCTGCGACTCGACGATGGCGCGTGCCGGCGTGTCGCCGTCGAGGCCGCCGAGCACCTCGGCTGGAACTTTCCGGTTCGAGGTCTGGGTGCCATCCTCGTACAGCACATCGAACAGGACGAAGCCGTTGGGACGGGCTTGTTGTTTCTTGGCCATGGTCGAACTCGCGCTCAGGCGTCCTCTGTAGGATTATCGGGGCTGGGCGTGTCGCTACGCGCCGCCTTGCGCTTCGCCGTCTCCTCTTCGAGACGCCGGCGCTTTTCCTGCTTCTTTTGTTCCTTCGCCCGGTTACGGTCGGCGCGTTGCTGGTTGTAATTGGGCTTGAATGCCATGTCCGTCACTCGCTTTCGAGATGAACCCTAAGTCTGCTTCGATCGCCGCGGCTTGGGAGCGCGCGGGGCGGCGGGCCGCACCGCGGCCTTCAGCTTCTCGTCTTCCGCCTCCTTGGCGAGACGCAGCTCGCGGAGCCGCGCCGTCTTGAGCGCGACCGCTTCATTCTCGCGCTCCTGCTCGAGCTTGAAGCTCTGTTCCCGCTTTTGCGCCTTGCTCAGAAGCGCCTCGGCATTGCGCCTTGCTGCGGAATGGCGTGAAGGAGGTTGGCTCATCTCAAATCTCCTCTAAGAGGATGAGCGCGCTCGCCCCTGGAGGAGCGCTGCGCCGCGCGTGGAAGTCCGGCAAAGCCCCGGCCATTTGACTGGCTGCGCCGCTTGCCCGGAGCGGGCGTCCTGCCCTGCGGCCGCGGCTTATGCGGCGCCGGCAGCGGGGCCGGCGTGACGGCAAGACGATGCTCGCCAACGTTGACGCTCGAGCGCATCAATCGCTCGATCGCCTGAAGATAGGGACGCTCGCTGTGGTCGCAGAACGACAACGCCGCGCCTTCGGCGCCGGCCCGGGCGGTGCGGCCGATCCGGTGCACATAGCTCTCCGGCTCGTTCGGCAACTCATAATTGATGACATGGCTGATGTTGGGTACGTCGATGCCGCGGGCGGCGATGTCGGTGGCGACAAGAATGCGCACGTTGCCGTTGCGGAACGCATCGAGCGCGCGCACCCGCGCGCTTTGTGCCTTGTTGCCGTGCAGCGCCGCGGTGGCGATGCCGGCCTGGGTGAGATTGCGGCAGACGCGGTCGGCACCGCGCTTGGTGCGGGTGAATACCAGCACGCGATCCATGCGGCGATCGCTGAGCAGGCTCTCGAGCAGTGCCCGCTTTTCCTTGGCGCCGACGAAGAACACGCGCTGCTCGATGCGGTCCACCGCGACCTTGGGCGGAGCGATATCGACGCGCACCGGATGGTCGAGAATATCCGCGGCGAGCTTGGCGATCGGCGGCGGCATGGTGGCGGAGAACAGCAGCGTCTGGCGATCGCGCCGGCACTGCGAAACGATCTTCCGCACGTCATGGATGAAACCCATGTCCAGCATGCGGTCGGCTTCGTCGAGCACGAGGATGGACACCTTGTCGAGCCGGATGTGGCGCTGATTGCAAAGGTCGAGCAGGCGTCCCGGCGTGGCGATCAGGATATCGACGCCGGCCTTCAGCGCCTTGACCTGGTGATGCTGGTTTACGCCGCCGAAGATGACGGCGGTGCGCAAGGGCAGTTTGCGTCCGTAAGCCGCGAACCGCTCGGCGATCTGGCTGGCGAGCTCGCGGGTCGGCGCCAGGATCAGCGCATGCGGCGCGCCGGGCGTGCGCGGCAGTCGCTGGAGCGAAAGCCGCTGCAGGATCGGCAACGCGAAGGCGGCCGTCTTGCCGGTTCCCGTCTCGGCGATGCCGAACAGGTCCTTGCCCTCGGCGAGCAGCGGAATGGTCTGCGCCTGGATCGGCGTCGGTTTCAGGTAGTTTTCAGCCTTCAGCGCGAGCCGCAGGGGCTCGATCAGGCCGAGGCCGTCGAAAGTGGTGTTGGTCACTCAGAAAAAGTCCTTATGCGCCGGTAACAGGCCTCGAGGCGCAACACATGCGCGTTTGCGAGGCCGTGTTCGGCGTTTGCCTCGCCCCACGCGCTATCTGGGGACAGACGATGAAAGAAGGAATTGTCTCGGGATGAGGCGCCGCGGATATGCGGCAGCTACGCGCGATCGCGAGCAATCAATGTGAGGGGAACATGGAGGCCAGTCCGCTTAATGTCAAGTTAAACAGGACATTTGCGGTTAAGAAACCAGGCGCAAATCTACGAGCTAGCTGACTTTTCTCCGTCGCAACGGATATTTCGCGCTGTCGTACAGCGCCTTGATGCCGAAGCCGTCGAATCGCTCCTCGTTGACTTCGAGCGTGCTGCCGATGAGCAGTTCGGGCGGAAGGACCTCGACGGCGTATTTGATCGCTTCGGCGGCGCTCTTGAAGCGCGTGTAGCGCATCGGCCGCTTACCGGTCTTGCTCGCGCTGGCATAAAGCTCGGCGGGAGCGCTGTAGTCGAACGCACTCACGGCGACATTAAAGCATGGCGAGGTGGGCAAGGCCAGCCTCGGGGGTCGGGATGGCGATGCTTCGCCGCCCGCGTGCCTAACGCTCCATCAACGCCGACCAACATCAACCAATGCACGCTAAGGGATTGTCGACTGCGCCATTCATTGTCAGGGTATGGGTCGGGAGTTCGCTCGAATGCTGCATGTGGCGCCACTGGTATCGACCATCACGATCGGCCTCGTGCTCGCCTTCGCTTTTGGCGTGCTTGCCAACCGGCTCAAGCTGCCGCCGCTGGTCGGCTATCTGGTGGCAGGCATCGTCATCGGACCGTCCACGCCCGGCTTCGTCGCCGACCAGAACATCGCCATTCAGCTGGCCGAGGTCGGCGTCATCCTGCTGATGTTCGGCGTCGGTTTGCACTTCTCGCTCAAGGATCTGCTCTCGGTCCGCGCCATCGCCATGCCGGGCGCGCTGGCGCAAGGGTTGGTCGCCACCCCGCTCGGTATGGCCGTGGGCTGGGGGCTCGGCTGGTCGGCGGGGGCGGGGCTCATCTTCGGCGTGGCGCTGTCGGTGGCGAGCACCGTGGTTCTCCTGAGGGTGCTGCAGGAGCGCAGGCTGATCGAGACCGAGCGCGGCCGCATCACCGTCGGCTGGCTGATCGTGCAGGACATCGCCATGGTGCTGGTGTTGGTGCTGCTGCCGGCACTCACGGCGTTGTTCCGCGGCATGGAGACGGCGCCGGGTGCGGTCGAGATCGCGGGCTCGATCGCCATCCTGCTTGGCAAGTTCGCCATTTTCATCGCCGTCATGCTGCTGGTCGGCAAGAAGCTGATCCCCGCCATTCTGCATTATGTCGCCCATACCGGGAGCCGGGAGCTATTCCGGCTTGCCGTGCTGTCGCTGGCGCTCGGCGTCGCCTACGCCGCGGCCGAGCTGTTCGGCATTTCGCTGGCGCTGGGCGCCTTCTTCGCCGGCATGATGTTGAGCGAGTCGCAATTGAGCCAGCAGGCCGCGACCGAGTCGCTGCCGCTGCGCGATGCCTTCGCCGTGCTGTTCTTCGTCTCGGTCGGCATGTTGTTCGAGCCCGCGATCGTGCTGGCGGCGCCGTTGGCACTGCTCGCCACCGTGCTGATCATCCTGGTCGGCAAATCGCTCGCGGCGTTCCTGGTGGTAAGGCTGTTCGGGCATTCGCGCTCGGCCGCCTTGATGATCACGGCCTCGCTGGCGCAGATCGGCGAGTTCTCCTTCATCCTCGCCGACCGCAGTCTCGCGCTCGGCCTTCTGCCGGAAGATGGCCGCGACCTCATTCTTGCCGGCGCCATCATCAGTATTCTCGTCAATCCGTTGCTGTTCGCGGCGCTCGACATCTATTCGGCCCGGCGCGAGAAGGCGCTTGCGGACGCCGCCGCGGCCGAAGCGCCGGAGGAAGCCGCGCCGATGCGTGAGCCGATCCGGCCCACCAGTCTCAAAAATCATGTCGTTCTGGTCGGTCATGGACGGGTCGGCGGCTTCATCAGCTCGGTCCTGAGCGAGCAGAGCGTGCCACTGTTCGTCATCGAGGACGACGAGGATGGGGTGGCGGCGCTGCGGCAGGAGGGCATCGAGGCGCTCGAGGGTAATGCCGCCGATCCGGCGGTGATCGCGGCGGCCAATCTGCCCGAGGCGCGCTGCCTGTTGGTTGCCATCCCCGACGCGTTCGAGGGCGGCCAGGTGGTGCAGCAGGCCCACGCCATCAATCCAAATCTGTCGATCATCGCGCGCGCGCATTCGCAGGAAGAGATCGACTATCTCAAGCGCCATGGAGCGACGCTCGTGGTCATGGGCGAGCATGAGATCGCCAAGGCCATGCTGGATAACGTCGCCGAGATCGCCATGCTGGTGGCGCAGTCGAGCCGCGAAGCCGCGGCCGTGCCGCCCGAGCCCAAACCGGTGGAAAAAGCACCCTCGACCAGCTAAAGCTACCGGCCGCCACGGAAGTGAAAGAGCTCGTATGGCCAAGCTGAAAGCGCTCATCGACGAACTGGTCACCGCCAACCGCATCCTGGCCCGCGAAGGCATCGTCGATTCGTTCGGCCATGTCAGCGTGCGCCATCCCAAGGACAGCAATGTCTATCTGTTGTCGCGGGCGCGCGCGCCCGAGTTGGTCGAGGCCAAGGACATCCTCGCCTACACGCTCGACGGCGAGCCGGCCGACGCGAAGAAGGCCAAGGGTCTCGCGCCCTATATCGAGCGCTTTATCCATGGCGCGATCTACGAGGCGCGGCCCGACGTTCAGTCCGTGGTGCACAACCATTCGCCGAGCACGATCCCGTTCGGCGTCACCGGCAACCCACTGAGGCCGGTGCAGCATATGTGCGCCTCGATCGGACATGAGGTGCCGCTGTGGGATTCGCAAGACGGCTTCGGCGACACGGCGCTGCTGGTGAACAGCATGGAGATGGGCCGCGATCTGGCGAAGGGGCTGGGCCAAGGCTCGGCCTTGCTGATGCGCGGGCACGGCGCCGTAGTCGCGTCCGGCTCGATTCGGCAAGCGGTGTTCGTGTCGGTCTATCTCGAGCGGAACGCCCTATTGCAGATGCAGGCCATGACCATGGGCCGGACCAAGTTCCTGAGCAAGGGCGAGGTCGATGCCATTATCGCGCGCACTGGACCTTACACGCTGGATCGCGCCTGGGACGCTTTCGCGCGCCGGGCCAAGCGGAAGGCACCGGCATAAGCCGGGCCGGCCAGGGAACGGCGCCTCAGCATGTCGCGTTTGGCCTAGCACTTGATGGTGGGCGTGAAGCCCCCATATGCGGCGCGAACATGAATCGAGGTCACCGAGCACGATGAGCAGTCGAGTTCGAAATTCTCAGTCCCAGCGAGCTCGGACCCCTGGTCGCGCGCGCGGGGACCTGCCGATTATCTGCGCGACTACACCGCGGGGATGAGCCACGAGCAGCGGCTCGCCCAGGTGAGATGGCTCGCCACGCTGATGGATGACGCTTTCCGCATTCCCGGCACGCCGCTCCGCTTCGGCTGGGATTCGGTGCTCGGCTTGTTTCCAGGGCTTGGCGATGTGCTGACCAGCGCGCTGTCGCTCTTGATCGTGCATCACGCCTGGCAAACCGGAGCTTCGAAGCTGACGCTGGCGCGCATGCTCGGCAATGTCGGCATCGATTTCGTGGTCGGTGCCATCCCGGTGCTCGGCGACATGTTCGACTTCGTGTGGAAGGCGAACCGCAAAAACGCTCGGCTGCTGGAGCAGCATCTGCACGGCGCGCGGGCGCGGTCCGGCGGCGCGCGGAACTCCCCTCGGGGCTGAGGCGTTCTAGTCGCATCGCCTAGCGTTTCGTGCGTTTTCCGCAACATTGACGGGGTCACAGCAATGACCAACAGCTCGCGCGCGCGGAGCGGCCGCATCCAACGGGGTGCCCGGTTCGCTTCGCTTGCCATCGCCGTTTTTGCCATGCCGGCGTCGGCGTTTGCCGCGGCGGACAGCCAATCCGAAAAGATCGGTCCTTGGGAGATCGAGGCGACCTTCAAGGGCGACAAATTCGATCGCTGCTCGATCAACCGCAGTTTGCAGGACGACATCGTGGCGACCTTCGTGCGCACCAGCGACGGGCTCAGCCTCGAGCTTGGATCGCCGAACTGGAAGCTCGATCGCGGCAAGGACTATCCGGTGAAGATGACGCTCGGACCGCTGAGCTTCGACACCGAGGTCGCCGCCGAGCCGAACTCGGTGTCGATGGACGTGAAGGACAAGAAATTCGAGTCTGGACTTCGCTCCGCCAACGCGCTGAATGTGGTCGCCGCCGGCGCCACCATCCGCGTGCCGCTCGACCAGAGCACCGCCGCGTTCGAGCGGTTGGAGCAATGCGTGGCGAAGAACAGCAAGGCGGTCGAAACCAACCCTTTTGTGGTCCCGGCACGTCGGCCGTAACGGCCGGCGTGTCGGAGGGCAAAGGCCCCAACTGCCAACACCAGGCGACCGAGGAGAGCAAGCCGGCGCAAGAGCCGAAGGCCGCTCAGGACAGCGTGGCGGCGAAGCCGGCCAAGTCCAAGCGCGCGGGATCGCACCGGGTACCGTCGTTTCTGCGCCGGGTCGATCTGCTGTTGCAGGGCCGCCAGTAAAGCTCGCACCGTCGCGGTAGGTCGGCTCAGAACTCCGGCGAGTGCGTCCACCTCGTCGTCGGTGAACACGCGGCTGCGCGTCAGGAAGCGCACGCCTTCGGGCGCTTCGAGCGAGAAGCCGGAGCCGCGCCCCGGCACCACGTCGATGATCAGCTGGGTATGCTTCCAATAGTCGAACTGGTCGGCGTCCATATAGACGTCGCAGCCGCCGATCGCGCCGAGCTGCACGTCGTTGCCGCCGACGCGGAATTCGCCTTTGGGATAGCACATCGGCGCCGAGCCGTCGCAGCAGCCGCCCGATTGATGGAACATCAGTGGACCGTGCTTGGCGCGCAGCCGCTCGATCAGCTCGAGCGCGGCGTCGGTGGCAAGGACTCGTTCAACCATCACAAGCATCTCTGTCATCGCCCGGCTTGACCTGGCGATCCAGTGACCCCGGTCGGGGTTTACTGACACCACTGGAGTTACTGGATTCCCGCTTGCGCGGGAATGACACCGATATTGTTGCCGCCGCTCCCTTAGAAGAAGCCCATCGCCTTCGGGCTATAGCTCACCAGCACGTTCTTGGTCTGCTGGTAATGGTCGAGCATCATCTTGTGGGTCTCGCGCCCGATTCCCGATTTCTTGTAGCCGCCGAACGCCGCATGCGCCGGGTAGAGGTGGTAGCAATTGGTCCACACCCGACCCGCCTGGATGCCGCGGCCCATGCGATAGGCACGGTTGATGTCGCGGGTCCACACGCCGGAGCCGAGTCCGTACAGCGTGTCATTGGCGATCTGGAGCGCCTCGTCCTCGTCCTCGAAGGTGGTGACGGAGAGTACGGGGCCGAAGATCTCCTCCTGGAAGATGCGCATCTTGTTGTTGCCGGAAAACACCGTGGGCTTCATGTAATAGCCTTCCGAAAGCTCGCCGTTGAGCGCGAGACGTTCGCCGCCGGTCAAGAGCTTGGCGCCTTCCTTCTTGCCGATATCGACGTAGGACAGGATCTTCTCCAGCTGGTCGTTGGAGGCTTGCGCGCCGATCATGGTGGTGAGCTCGAGCGGATTGCCCTGCTTGATCTTGTTCACGCGGGCAACGGCCTTCTCGATGAACTTGTCGTAGATCGAGCGCTGCACCAGAGCGCGCGAGGGACAGGTGCAGACCTCGCCCTGGTTCAGCGCGAACATGGCGAAGCCTTCGAGCGCCTTGTCGAAGAAGGCGTCGTCCTCGGCCATCACATCGGCGAAGAAGATGTTGGGCGACTTGCCGCCGAGCTCGAGCGTGACCGGGATCAGGTTCTCGGAGGCATATTGCATGATCAGGCGGCCGGTCGTGGTTTCGCCGGTGAAGGCGATCTTGGCGATGCGCTTGTTCTGCGCGAGCGGCTTGCCGGCCTCGACGCCGAAGCCGTTGACGACGTTGAGCACGCCGGGCGGCAGCAGATCGCCGACGATGTCCATTAGTACCATGATCGACATCGGCGTCTGCTCGGCAGGCTTCAGCACGATGCAATTGCCGGCGGCGAGCGCGGGCGCGAGCTTCCACACCGCCATCAAGATCGGGAAGTTCCACGGGATGATCTGTCCGACCACGCCGAGCGGCTCGTGGAAGTGATAGGCGATGGTGTCGTGATCGATCTCAGACAGCGAGCCTTCCTGCGCGCGGACGCAAGCGGCGAAATAGCGGAAATGATCGATGGCGAGCGGGATGTCGGCGAAGGTGGTCTCGCGGATCGGCTTGCCGTTGTCGATGGTCTCGACCGCGGCGAGCACTTTGAGGTTCTCCTCCATGCGGTCGGCGATCTTGTTGAGGATCTCGGCGCGCTTGGCGGCCGCCATGTTGCCCCAGGCGTCCTTGGCCTTATGGGCGGCGTCGAGCGCAAGCTCGATGTCGGCTGCCTGCGAGCGGGCGATCTGGCAGACCGGCTTGCCGGTAATGGGGCTGATATTGTCGAAATAATTGCCGTCGACCGGCGCCACCCACTTGCCGCCGATGAAATTTTCGTAACGCGGGCGCAACGCCACCCGCGCATTCAAAGTCTCGATGACTTGGTGAAGCATACTGTCCTCCCATGGACACGAGGGGCCGCTTTTAAAGCTTGTTCTGGGCCAATCCTGTTCCTCCACCTTGACCTGCGTCAAGCGGAACCTAAGGTTGCGGATGTCGAGTCGGGTGGAATGGGAACGAGGCGGCTAACAAGGCGTTCGTCAGGGACCCCAACAACCTAGGAGGGATAGCGATGGCAGGCAGAAGCGTAAGTCCGATGCTCGCGTTTTTGCTCGGGGTGGCCGTGGTTGGCCTCGGCGTGCTGGCCTATGTGCTTTACGAGCGGCAGCACCGAGAGGTGCTGAAGATCGACGTGCCGGGGTTCTCCGGCGAGATCACCAAGGATAAAGGCATCGACATCCAGGTCGGCAAGGACCGCTAGCGCTTTGCCGTCCGCCCCCGCTGGCTAGAGGGTCGGCGTCGCGGGCAGAGCGCCCGCCGACGTGTAACTCGCGTTGGATTCGCGCGGCGGTTTTGCTAATTTGGGGGCCCGACGATGCAAAAGGTGTCCCCCGTGACCCGTGTTGTTGTGGGTCTGCTCACCATCCTCCTGTTCGCGACGATCTCGCCCGCCTTCGCCGAAGAGGGCATCACGGAACAAGAAAACAAGCGACTGCACGACGCGCTGCAGTCGTTCACGGTGCCCGCGGATGTCCAAGCCGAGGACCTGAGCTCTGAACGACGGCCTGCCGCTGCCACTGCCGCGGCCGCTGCCGACGGGGATGGCGACGGGCTGCCCGACAATGTGGAGCGGCAGCTCGGTACCGACCCGGCCAATGCCGATACCGACGGCGACGGGTTGCTCGATGGATGGGAAGTCTATGGCGTGAATGGCATCGACCTCCGCGCCAAGCATGCCTCGCCGCTGCACAAGGACATCTTCGTGGAGATGGACTATATGCGGCGGCAGACCGCCAGACATGGTCTTGCTCCGAATGATGCGGTGCTGAAGCGCATCGCCCTCATCTACGCCTCAAGTCCGGTGAGCAATCCCGACGGGCGCGACGGCATCAACATCCATCTCGAGCTCGGCAATGAGGTGCCTTACGACGAGGACCTCAACCCGTCTGAAGAAGAATTCAGCAAGTTGAAGCAGGCGAACTTCGACCCGAAGCGCGCGCCCGTCTACCACTACATGATATGGGCCAACGGCTATGACGGCGACTTGTCGAGCGGATACTCGTTTGCCCTTCCGGGGTCCGACTTCATCGTGACGCTCGGCAAGTGGAACAACGGGGATGGCGGCACCGACTCGGAAAAGGTCGGGACCTTCGCCCATGAGCTTGGACACAATCTCGGACTCAGGCACGGTGGCAGCGAGGACATCAACTACAAGCCCAATCACCTCAGCATCATGAATTACTTCTTTCAGACCGACGGGGTGATCCGCGACGGCAAGGGGGTATTCGACTATCAGCGGTTTGCCGTGCCCGCCTTGCCGGAAAGCGCCTTGAAGGAACGCGAAGGCCTCGGCCGGAGTGACGATCTTCGCGGCTACAACACGGTGTTTTGGCTGAACCCGGATACGGCGAGGTCCGTGGCGGCCGGCGGTCCGATCGATTGGGATCAGAATGGGAGAATCGATGCGGTTAGGCGCCGCCTCGATCTCAATGCCGACGGCGCGCTAAATGGCCTGTCCGACACGCCGGATGAATGGTCGATCCTCGTGTTCAATGGCGGCAGCATCGGCAAGCAGATCGAGATCGCCAGGCTGTTCCCCCTGGCGCGCAGCCAGTACCGGAAGATTCCGGTGCCCGAGCTGACCGAGCAGCAGCGCCGCAAGATTCGCCAGAGCCTGCCGCAGCCCTAGAAGCCTCTGGCGAGCCTAGGGGATGAGCACGGCGGCGCCGGTGAGCTCGCCGCGGCGCAAGCGCTCGAGCGCCTCGTTGGCGGCGGTTAGCGGCATCGGGCTCACGCTGGTTTTGACCGAGAGTTTCGCTGCCAGCGCCAGGAATTCGCGCGCGTCGGCCCGGGTCAGATTGGCGACCGAGCGCAGTACGCGTTCCTCCCACAGGATGTCATAGGGGAAGCTCGGGATGTCGCTCATGTGGATGCCGCCGCACACGACGACGCCGCCCTTGCGCACGCCCCTGAGCGCCGTTGGTACCAGCGCGCCGACCGGGGCGAAGATGATCGCCGCGTCGAGCGATTGCGGGGGCAGGACGTCCGAGCCGCCCGCCCACACCACGCCGAGGCTCAAGGCGAAGTCTTGCGCTTGTTTATCGCCCGGTCGGGTGAAGGCATAGACCTCGCGGCCTTGCGCTCGAGCCACTTGCGCGACGATATGCGCCGCCGCGCCGAAGCCATAGATGCCGAGGCGGTGTGGATCGCCGGCGAGCTTCAGCGAGCGGTAGCCGATCAGCCCGGCGCAAAGCAGCGGCGCGGCTTCGGCATCGCTATAGACCTCAGGCAGGTTGAAGGCGTAACGGGCGTCGGCCACCGTATAGCCGGCATAGCCGCCGTCGATCTGGTAGCCGGTGAAGCGCGGGTTGTCGCAGAGATTCTCCTGCTCCGAGCGGCAATAGAAGCACGTGCCGTCGGTCGATCCCAGCCACGGCACGCCGACGCGATCGCCGACGGCGAAGTCCACCGCGCCCGGCCCGAGTGCCGCCACATGGCCGACGATCTCATGGCCGAGCACGAGCGGAAGCTTGGGCTGCGACAGCTCGCCGTCGAAGATGTGCAGATCGGTGCGGCACACCCCGCAGGCGGCGACCTTGATGAGGATCTCGCCTTGCCCCGGCTCGGGTACTTTCAGCGAGGCGGCTTGTAGCGGCGTGCCGGCCCGCTCGAGCACCATCGCCTGCATCTCCCGCGGGACGGTCATGCGAGCTGGAACTCCTTTCGTCTGGGCTGGCTGTCGGCGCTCACCCGGTGCGGCCGGCGTCCTTGCAGGGGACGGTCTCACCGAAATCCGCGAGCGTGATGGTTTGCTGCCGCTCCGGCGGCAGCTGCGACATGATCGCGCCGGCGACGAAGCAATAATATCCCGCCAGCATCAACGTCCGGTCCTCGTTCGAACGGAAGCGCGCCGAGCGCTCGATCCTGTCGATCTGCGCCAGCGCGGCTTGCGTCACTTGGCGGAGCGCTGCCATGACCGGGGCCGGCGTGGATTTCGCGGCTTGGTCGAGCAACGTATCGACCGCGCGCGCATTCAGCTTGTCGAGCAGGCGGCAGCGGTCGCTTGCCAAATAGTCCTGATAGGCCTGCGATCCCTGCTCGGGGGCGAGCAAGCGCTTCTCGATGTCGATGAGGGCGAAGGCAAGCCCGCGCAGGTCTTGCGACGATGACGGGTCGGCGAGCAAGGTCGCCACCTGCTGGCGATAAGCCTCCCAGCGCTCGGGCGCGATTGGAGTTGGCGACGATGGCGCGGCGAAGGCGACGATGTCGCAGCCTTCAAGATTTCTTGAAGGCCTGCGCCGGCCCCGCGCAGAGCCCCGCCGCAATCGCGGCGCAGCTCGCGAGCAGACGGAGGGCGCCTCTCACTCGAGCGTCGCGCGCAGTTGCTCGAGCTGCGAGGATCGGGCGGTTTGCGGGTTCAGCTGGTAGCGATAATAGCCGACAATGTCCCGAATGCGCTGGAACTGCTGCGGCGTGAAATGCTTCATGCAAGCGTCGTCGGTATAATCCATGTAATTGTCGACCGGGTCGTAGCGCGTCTCGCCCGGGCAGGCGGAGGGCTGGTGCACGGGGCAGCCGAATGCGGATCTTGCCTCGAACGGCGTGTCCTCGACGTCGTCGCCGGGCGCCTCGCAGCCGCCCTGGAAGGTGTGATAGAGCCCGCACCAATGACCGATCTCATGCACGGCGGTCATGCCAAGGTCGAACGGCCAATTCTGCGGGGGCCTGGCGGCGCCCGGCAAGCTCGCATAGTGCAGAATGACGCCGTCGATTTCGGGCGCTTGCTTTAGGTCCCAGGGGAAGGCGGCGAAGCCGAGAATCCCGTTGGCTGGCTCGCAGGTAAAGATGTTGAGGCAGCGCTCGCTATCCTTGCCGAGCGACGCCTTCATCTCGTTCACCGCATCGGTCTCGATATCGATGCCAAACCAGGCAGGATTTTCGTTCATTTCCACGTCGATGGTTTTGAATTGCATGCCGGTCGGCGCGTAGATCTTGTTGAGCGTGGCCATCTGCGCCTTGAGCTGACTCTCCGGGAGCTTGCCGCGTTGCCCTTGATGCACGATGTGCCAGCGGACCGGCACCGGAGTTGTGCCGCGGAAACTCATGCGATGCGCGCGCAACGCATTGACGACGCGGTTGGCCTGGATTTTCGCTGCCGGCGTGGGCGGTGGCATGGCGCACAGTCGCTTCGGTGAGGCGAGCGCATCCTGGGCAAACAGTGGAGCGATTTTGGCGGTGGCGGTGGCCAAGCAGGCGCACGCGGAGGACATGAGGAATTCACGCCGGTTCACGATTAACCTCCCGAATGGTTTGTTGTCTGGCCGGAAGCGCGAGCTTGGTCCCACCTTAACCAAGCGATCGCTGCCGAGCGGCCGAGATTACTCTATCCCTCCAAAGCGCAGGAAGCGTTTTCAGCTTAAGGTTTTGTCACCTTCGAGACGCTTTGCACGCTCGCTGAGGGTGTCTTGGAGCTGCTTGATCCAGGTGACGTCCTCGCCTCTCCCCTCGCGCATGGCGCGGATCAGGCCGAGATTGCGCGCCGTAGTTTCGAGCTCCCAGGAGGCGCGTCCGACGGAAAGTGCGTCGCCGAGCCTGTCATTGGCATCGTCTTCATCGCGGGCGAGCACGGCAAGCTCGAGCAGCGTGGCGTGGTCCCAATAGTCCGGTGCCTTGGCCGCCTTGCGCGCGGCGGAATAGCGCACCACCGGCAGGATCTCCGCTTGCCGCGGGTCGGCCTTGGGCATCATCTCCATCAAGGTCACCGCATTGATGCCGGGATAGGCGTCGCGCCAATCCGCCTCGAAGCCGGCAAGATAGGTGTCGACGGCATTCTTGAGCAGCGCGCGCGCCTCGGGCAGGCCCTCTTTCTTGGCGAGGTCCCAACGGTCCTTGTAGATGCGACCCAACAGCCCGTTGGTCTCGCTCGACGCACCGAACTCGGCGATCACCTCACCCAAAACCTTTTCGGCTTCCTCGAAGCGGCCTTCGCGATTGAGCGCGAAGCCGAGCTGCTCGCGCATCATCTTGGCGCGTTGCAACGGCGGCGGCATGCGGTTGTAAAGCTCGATCATGGCGGCGTGGGCCTTCACGTCGCGCAAGGAAAGAAAGAGATCGACCACCACGCCGCTCTCGACTTCGAGCAGGTTGGCCAGCGCCGGATCGTCGGCAACCTTCTTGACCGAGTCCGCCCCTTCCTTTACCGCCGCGCGCAAACGATCCTTGTAGCGCTTCGAATAGTCGACCGCCTTGCGGAAGATGTCGGTCTTGGAGTGATCCACGTCCCAGCGCGGCACGCCCTCGACCAACTGGAAGATGGGACTGTCGTCGTGCGGGTTGCCGCGCGCGGCCTCGAGCTGACTGGCGATTTGTGCGAGCGTCGTTTCGGCGTCCACCGGTTCGCCGGCGCCGTCGGTCTTGTAGGCTAGCCCTCGCACCAGGGCGATGTCGAACGGCAGCACGGTGCCTTCGGCGAACACGATCACCGTGCTGCGCGGGCGCATCGCGTGACGGATGCCAAGCTCGTAGAACACGTTGGGATTGGCGCCGGTGATGTCGGCGACGGCGTAATGGCAGAGCATCAGCCGCTCGAACATCGGCTTGTGGATGGTGCCGCCGATCTTTTCCTCGTCGGCGCGGATCGGCTCGAGCCCCGAGCGTTCGACCGCCGGGGCGATGATCTTGGCGTAGACGGAATCGAAATTGGTGACGCGGCCGGCGGCGTCCATCTTCTTGCCGAACGGCATCAGCACGAAGCAGAGCGGGAGAAGCTGATCCGTGTCGTCCATGGCTGACAGCAGGGCGTGATGAATACGGTTATTCGAGGTTGCTATTGATCGCCGCTTGGATCGCCGGGTCAGGGGTGCCGAGCCAGGCTTTTTGACCCGAGATCGTCAGCAATCCCCAGGCTTGCGCGGCGCCCGGCGCGAACAGCACGTGAAGCTGGTTGTCGCCGCAATCATGCGCCTTGCACACCCAGCCGAGCGTGTAGACCTTGCCCTGGATCGGCACGCTCTTCGATGGGCTCGATGGGCCGTCGAAGGTCTTGGGGTAACTCCTGACCCAGGCGGGGACGCTGGCGCCGGCGAGCATGGCGTTCCATGCGGCGAGATAAGGCTTCTGCTTCAGCAGGTCGAACAGATAGGGGCCGGACGGCGCATCGGCTGCGTGAGCAGCCGCGCCGCAGAGAAGCAGCGCGATGACCAGCAGCGGTCTTACGGTCACGGAACTCTCCGTCAGTTGAACGACGGCGCGATCATAACCCGTTTGCTAGTGGCGGACGAGCGGCCAGCCTTGCAGGCTTGGGCGGAGCGGCATGACGGGCGCTTGGTCGCGCTCGTAGGCGCCGGAGGGACGGGCGCTCAAAGGCCCGGTCAGGCGCCGCTCAGGCACGAATGAGGATGCCTGCCACAGCGCCCTGAAGGCGAGGTGACCGAGCCGGACGGTGTCGGCGGTCTGCTCATCGAACAGGGTGAGTGCATTGCGCCTGTCGGCATCGCGGCGCATGGCGTCGCCCGACCAGCACATTGCTTCGCCATAGGTCACTTGCTCATGCGCGTCGAGCAGGCGCGGATTGCGCGCCCAGCGGATCAGTTCGCCGGCGCCCACGTTCGGTGCCAGCTCCGAGATCGCGGCGAAGAGTTGCCGCAGTTCGTCCTCGGGCTCGAGGTTTGCGAGGATCACCTTGACGCGCACGCCGGAGCGCTGCAGCGCGCCCTTGGTACCGATCAGCGCCTTGGCCGGGTCTGAACCGGCCGAGCGCAGAATCATGGTGAGGGACGAGCCGACTTTGGCGACCTCGATAAAGCGCGACATCATTTGCAGATGCCGGCGAAGCTCGCTCTGTCTCAAGTCCCTCGTATTTTCCGAACCGACCACAACGCGCATGTTCCCCCTCGCATCTGTGGATATGGCTGACGGGCAGACGCTATGGCGCTTCGCCTTCGCCCTGACATGAATAGCCACAACAGGGTTAAGGAAGCCTTGACTGGAGTACTATTTCGATGCGCCACGCGTTACGCCTCTGCCGGGTTATGGCCGCTGGCGGCCCTTGATACGGGGGTCGGTGAAAGCGGACGGCGCACTTTATCGTCGTCCGAATCGGAGCCGCCACCCGCCTCCAGGCGGCTGCTCGCGAATCTCTCATGTTGTCGATCGCCGATGGATCGACGAGTCAAAACCTTGACGAGGGAGATTGGTTTCAGGCTGGTGAAAATTGCGCGTGAGCGGTCGAGCCGTTGATCGTGGACTTCACGCTGATCGATTGCGCGCTGATCAATAACGCAGTCAACGCGCGCGCCAGGTGCTGGCGGCACAGGGGGCCCAAACATCGCCTGATCGTACTCCCAACTCGTCGACCGGCTGCTTACGCCCCCCAGCGTTCCGATCGTCTACTCAAGGTGAGGCTTCCAGTTAAACAAGGCCAATTCGTGACGTGTGCGGCGCAACTGTCATGACTCTCCACCACTGTTTTTCGGGGCTGCGCCTGGGGGGGCGCGGTGCTCCGGCCGATTTCGCCTGGACCAATCCTTTACCCCTTTGGGTGTAGCCATCTCCCGGTAGGAGCGACGAGACGAAGTCCTGCCGGAGCTGTCCGCCGGGCGAAGAAGGGATTGCGAGATGGTGGCATGGCTGGTGCTGATCGGTGTCCTGTTGGTGCCGAGCGCCGCATTTCTGTTGTGGAGCTGGCGATCGTCGCGCAGCGACATGGCGCTGATGCGCGCGACCGAGACGACCCCGGCGGCGCATGTCGCCAAGCTCCCGCCCGGAAGCCTGGTCGAGGTCAAGGGCAGGCTCTGCTGCGCTTCGCCCGTGACCGGCGAGCTGTCGAACGCCGCTTGCGCACATTTCGTCTCGACGGTGGAGCGCGACTACGAGTTCTTCGAATATGACCCCCATCGCAAGACCTCCTGCTGCAAGCGCAAGACGGAGATCGTCAAGACCACCACGCTGTTTGCCCCGTTCGAGATCGAGGACGCGAGCGGCAGAGCGCGGGTCTTGCCCGAGTCGGCGATCATCGAGGGGATCGAAGCGGTCGCCCGCGAGGATCTTCGCCGCCACGCGGCTGAAGGCGAAAGCGTGATGCAGACCGCGCTCGGCACCATCAACAACACCGATCGGACGTTGTGCTTCCGCTACAGGGAAATGCACCTGCCGCTCGACGTGGAGATTTATGTGCTCGGCGTGGTCGGTGACGACCGTTGCATCGGCGCGCCGCCGCGCGGCAGCAAGGGGCAGCGCTTCCTGATCAGCGTCAACTCGGAAGAGGCGCGCGCGGCCGAG
The DNA here is from genome assembly GCA_963798815.1 of uncultured Alphaproteobacteria bacterium. Classification (GTDB taxonomy): domain Bacteria; phylum Pseudomonadota; class Alphaproteobacteria; order Rhizobiales; family Methyloligellaceae; genus Methyloceanibacter. The sequence goes on along the minus strand of CAWCUW010000001.1, from coordinate 97,611 downwards.
CTCGGCAGCAAGAGCAGGTGGATGCTCGGGGTCGGCGTGGTTTGCCTGGTCGGCGCGGTAGCCTCACTCGGCTCGGCGGTCTGGCTGGCGCGTCACGGTCTCGAGCCGGCGGCGCCGCCGCAGCACGTGCTGCAAACCGAAAGTTGGTGGTAACAAGATGGTTGGTCTCGGCACAAAGCAGGACTACATAACCTCATCATGACCGAAACTCCCAGCAAAGAGCGCGTGCTCGAAGCGTTGAAGCGGGTCAAAGGCCCGGACCTCAGCTCCGACATCGTCAGCCAAGGTCTCGTCTCCGAGATCGTCATCAACAAGGGCAAGGTCTATTTCGCGATCTCCGTCGATCCGGGCCGCGCGGGCGAGCTCGAAGCTTTGCGCAAGGCGGCCGAGAGCGTGGTGAAAGCGCTGCCCGGCGTCGACGGCGTGGTGGTGACGCTGACGGCGGACCGTGCATCCGGGGCCTCGGGAGGCGGCGGCAATGGAAAAGGCCAAGCGGCGGCGCCGCAAGGGCCGGCCTTCGCGCAGCCGGGTGCCGCCCGCGAGGCGCGCCACCGCCCCGGCGGGGTGCCGGGCGTCGCCAACATCATCGCCGTCGCCTCGGGCAAAGGCGGTGTCGGCAAGTCGACGACGGCAGTCAATTTCGCGCTCGCGCTGAAGGAGCGCGGCCTCAAAGTCGGCATTCTCGATGCCGATATTTACGGACCGTCGATGCCGCGCCTGCTCGGGCTGAAGGACAAGCCGCAGCAGATCGCCGGCAACAAGCTCGCGCCGCTGGAGGCTTACGGGCTGAAGGTGATGTCGATGGGTTTCCTCGTCGACGAGGAGACGCCGATGATCTGGCGCGGGCCGATGGTGATGTCGGCGCTGTCGCAAATGTTGAAGGATGTCGCCTGGGGCGAGCTCGACGTGCTGGTGGTCGACATGCCGCCCGGCACCGGCGATGCGCAGCTCACCATGGCGCAGCAAGTGCCGCTGGCCGGCGCGGTGATCGTTTCGACGCCGCAGGACCTCGCGCTGATCGACGCGCGCAAGGGGCTCAACATGTTCCGCAAGGTGAACGTGCCGGTGCTCGGCATCGTTGAGAACATGAGCACCTTCATCTGCCCGCATTGCGGCGAGGCCTCGAATATTTTCGGCCATGGCGGGGCGAAGAGCGAGGCAGCGCGGCTCGGCGTGCCGTTTCTCGGCGAGGTGCCGCTGACGCTAGCGATCCGCGAGACCTCGGATGAAGGCCGACCGGTGGTGGCGAGCGATCCCACCTCGCCGGCGGCGCAAGCCTATCGCGAGATCGCCGCGCGCGCCTTCGCCGAGCTGGGGCGCAAAGAGGGCGGCGCGCGTGCCGCCCCGCGAATTGTGATGGAAAGCTAAAGGCTTGGACAGCGACGTGCGACTCAGCTAACTCGGATTCGGCGTAACCGCGTGCACAGAGGCAATTTTTTCGCGGATCGCTGACTTGATCGACCTGAAACGAATTACAGTGCCGGTGTTTCTCATCTATGCCGGCGTTATCCACGTCATCGGACTTGCGCTGCTATTGCCGATGATCGTTACGCTGCCGGGCCCGGGCAGCTTGATTGTGCCCAAGGGCACTCCCGTCGCCGTCGATCTCGACGCCGCAGAAGCGGACCCGGACCAGACCGCAGCTCTGTCGGCGTCGCCTGAGCCGGTGGAAGACAATGCCCGGCTTCAAGCCGCGCCCGAGCCCGGCGCGCCGCAGCCGAAAGCCGATGCCAAGCCCGATATTCCGGCGGTCATCGCCAATGCCAGTCCCACGGCGCCGCCTGGGAAGCCCGTCCTTGCCGCGCCTCGGCCCAAAAGCCAGGCCAAGCCCACCGCGGCCAACCCCGGCAAGGCGGTGAAGAAGCCGGTCGTGCAGCGGAGCACCAAGCCCATCGTTCGCCGCTCGGCCAAGAAGGATACCAAGATCGCTCCGTTCAGCGGCAACATGAGCGGGCTGTTCACGCCCGGCGCGCCTGCCAAACGGAAATGATCGGGGAGGGCTAGGCGGCGCTGCTGCGCGCCGCCGTGATCGAGGTCACGTTGCCTTCCGGCTTCACGCCGGTCTCGGCAGCCCCGGGATAGCCGTAGAGGAAGCCCTGCACCTGCGGGCAGCCGAACTCGCGCAGCATTGCCGCTTGCTCTTCGGTCTCGACGCCCTCGGCGGTGATGGTCACGTCGAGCGACTTGCCGAGCGCGATGATGGTCTTGACGATCGCCCGCGTCGCCGGGTCGCGGGTCATGTTGCGGATGAACTGGCGGTCGATCTTGATCTTGGAGAAGGGGAAGCGCGCGAGATAGTTCAAGCTCGAATAACCGGTGCCGAAATCGTCCATGGCGATGGCCACGCCCAGTTCGCGCAAGCGGTTGAGCTTACCGAGCACCTCCTCGGTATCGTTGATCAGCAGATTCTCGGTGATCTCGAGCTCGAGGCGCTCGCGGCGCCAGGCCGGTTTCCTTGAGGATTTCGGCGACGGTCTGGGCAATATCGCCGTCGCGGAATTGCGCGGGCGACAGGTTGACGGCGACGATCAACGGCTCCGGCCATTTGGCCGCGTCGGTGCAAGCGCGCCGCAGCACCCATTCGCCGAGCGGAACAATGAGGCCTGTGTCCTCGGCCACGGAAATGAAATGCCCCGGGGCGATCTTGCCGTGCACCGGGTGGTGCCAGCGAACCAGCGCCTCGGAGCCGCATTGACGCTCGGTGGCGAGGTCGTATTGCGGCTGGTAGACCACCTCGAACTCCTCGCGTCCGAGGGCGAGCCGCAGCTCATGCTCGACCAGGCGGCGGCGCTGTAGAGCCTTGTCCATGCTGTGCTCGAAGAAGCACATGCGTTGGCCGCCGTCGCCCTTGGCGCGGGTCAGAGCGATACTGGCGTGACGCAGTACCGTTGTCGCGGTATCGCCATCGGCCGGCGCGAGCGCGATGCCGACGCTGGTGGTGACGAGCATTTCCTTGGCGGCGACCTGAAGCGGGCGGCGCAATGCCTCGACCAGTCGATTCATAAAGGCCATGACGTCGCCGAGATTGGTGATGTCGACGAGGGCAATGGCGAACTCATCGCCGCCCAGCCGCGCGATGAGGTCGTTCTCGCGCAAGGTCGACTGGATGCGGCCGCCAATGTCGCGCAACACCTGGTCGCCGCCGCTATGGTCGGCCGCTTCGTTGATCTCCTTGAACTTGTCGATGTCGAGACAGAGCACGGCGATATGCGTGCGGTCGCGCTGCATGCGGCCGATCGCGGCGGAGAGACTATCGATGAAGGCCTTGCGATTGGCGAGGCCGGTGAGGGCGTCGTGCTCCTCGAGATAGCGGACTTGCTCCTCCGCTTTGCGCCGCTCGCGTCCGCGCATCCCGGCAAACGCGGCGGGAACGGCGATGCCGGCGCCAAGCAAGGCGAGCGTGATGCCGACCACCCAATTGAAATAATTGGCGAGCACGGCGGCTTGGTCGCTCTGGTCGAGATAGACGACGAGCGTGCCGCGCGGTTCGCCGTTCACCGCGAGCGGCAACGTGAGCGATGCAAAATTGGTCGGCTCAGCGCCGTCCTGGCTCTTATAGAGGGCGATTGAAGGCGCTTCACTGGAGGGTTTTACGAGCAGAGCAGCGAGATGATCATCGAGCTTCAGCCCGGCGAGCCCGCTGGTGAAAGCCAGGTTGCCTTTCTGATCGTAAAGCTCATAGCGGAGCACGCGATGGCTGTAGCCCCACTTGTTGAGAATGTCGGTGAATTGCGTCGTAAACGACGGGCTGGAGAGGGCGTAGAACAGAGTGTCGGGCTCGTTCAGCATCTGCACTCTGAGGCGCTGCGCCGCGGTGAACGCCTCGCGCTCGAGCTCGTAACGGCTGATCTTGCCGGGCGCAACAAGGGCTGCGGTCGCGATCAGGGCGCTGAGCACCACCAATCCCGCCCAGTACCAATGTTTCTTGAGCGACGCCAAACCCAACATAACGGCCGGAGTCTGCCCCGTGATGCGTTAAGAACGGGGAAACCTGATTGATTAACAAAGCTTGCCGGCAAACCGGGCGATCGGGCGCCTCCGGAATAAATCCGCGGAAATCGGGGATTTCAGCGATCCCTAGCCGCCCGTCAACGACATAGGCCGTGCCACGGCAGGGCGTTCCCCTCGGCCGATGATGAAATCGTGGCCCTTTGGCTTCCGCGCGATGGCGGCGGTGATGGCGGCGTGAAGCAGGTCATCGTCCGGGCTTGCCCGGAGGGGCTGGCGGAGATCGGCGGCATCCTCCTGACCGAGGCACATATAGAGCGTGCCGGTGCAGGTGACGCGGACACGATTGCACGACTCGCAGAAATTGTGAGTCATCGGCGTGATGAAGCCGAGCCGGCCGCCGGTCTCGCGCACGACCGCATAGCGCGCCGGACCGCCCGAGCGGTGATCGATGTCGTCGAGGGTGAAATGCTGAGCGAGTCGCGTGCGCACCAGCGAGAGCGGAAGATATTGCCCGGTGCGGTCGGCGCCGATCTCGCCCATCGGCATTGTCTCGATCAACGTCAGGTCGAAACCCCGGCCATGCGCCCAGCGTATCAGCTCCTCGATCTCGTCCTCGTTGACGTCGCGAAGCGCGACGGTGTTGATCTTGATCGCCAGCCCGGCGGCTACGGCCGCGTCGATGCCGCGCAGCACCTGCGCAAGGTCGCCTCTCCGGGTGATCTCCCTGAATTTCCCCGGGTCGAGCGAGTTCGAGCGAGACATTGATGCGGGCCACGCCGCAAGCGGCGAGCGCCTTGGCATGTTGGCCGAGTTGGCTGCCATTGGTGGTCAGCGTCAGCTCGTCGAGGCCTTGGCCCAAATGCCGCGACAGCCGCTCGACCAGCCACATGATGTTCCGCCGCACCAGCGGCTCGCCGCCGGTCAGCCTGAGCTTGCGCACGCCGCGCGCGATGAAGGCGCTCGCCAGCCGATCGATCTCCTCGAGGCTGAGCAAATCCTGGCGCGGCAGGAACTCCATGGTCTCGGCCATGCAATAGACGCAGCGAAAGTCGCAGCGGTCGGTGACGGAGACGCGCAAATAGGTGATCCGTCGGCCAAAAGGATCGATCAGGGGCCGTTCGGTCATGCCTGTTCGCCTTCCTCGCCCTGCACTTGGGCGGCGCGCTTGCGGCTATAGGCCTTGGCGCTTTTGACCACGCGCTTGCGATAGAGCGGCGTCGCCAGCGCCGCGGCGGCGGCGCTGCGACGTTTCACGGAGGTCTTAACCTTCATCTTGCGGCCGGGTTTCCTCTTCGGTCTAACGCGGGCCTTGTGTGGGGTGACCGGCATGGGCTTTGGTCTCTAATATAGGCGCTTCGCCCTTTCCATAGCATGGGACGCAGAGCTGCAGGAGGCCAAGGATGGACGAGCAACGGTTCAACATGTCGCTACGGAAATACCTTAAAGAGGTGGGCGTCACCTCGCAGCAGGAGATCGAGCGCGTGGTGCGCGAGGAAGATCTCGGCGGCAAGGGCAAATTGAAGATGAGAATGGTGCTGACGGCGGCCGGCACCGGGCTTAACCACGTGGTCGAGGGCGATATCGACCTCGGCTGAGATGTGAGGCGTGACGATGGCCAATTCCTGGCCGACCGAGCTCAGGCTCGACAAGGATAAGCGTGTCCTCAGCGTGACGTTCGAAGACGGGAAGAGCTTCGCGCTGCCCGCCGAGTTGTTGCGCGTGCTCTCGCCCAGCGCCGAGGTGCAGGGCCACAGCGAGGCACAGCGCGTTACCGTTGCCGGCAAGAAGACCGTGGGCATCGTGCGGATCGAGCCGGTCGGCAATTACGCCGTGCGCATCGTGTTCGACGACGGTCACGATACCGGTCTGTTCGTGTGGGAGTATCTGCGCGATCTCGGCGAGAACAAGGAAACGCGCTGGCAGGGCTATCTCAACGATCTCGCGAACAAGCGCCTCTCGCGCTGAAGCTTAGGACTTGGCTTCCCTGGCAAGCAGCGCGCGCTTCCGCTCGATGCCGCCGCGATAGCCGGTCAGCGTTCCATTCGACCCAACCACGCGGTGACAGGGGATCGCCAGCGCGATCGGATTCGAGCCGCAGGCCCGTCCCACCGCGCGCACCGCTTGCGGCGCACCGATCGCCTTGGCGATGTCCGCATAGGTCGCCGTCGTTCCGAGCGGAATGCGGCGAAGCGCTTCCCACACGCGCCGCTGAAAGGCGGTGCCGCGGATGTCCAAGGGAAGGTCCAGATCGCGGCGCGGAGCTTCGACGAAGCTGATCACCTTGGCGGTGAGTTGCGCGTAGGCTTGATCGTCGCCGACCAGCCGCGCCCGCGGGAATTGCCGCTCGAGGTCGCGTGCCAGCGCCTCGGGATCGTCGCCGAACAAAATGGCGCAGACACCCTTGTCGCTCGCAGCGATCAGCACCAAGCCGAGCGAGCTTTCGCCGATGGCGAATTTGATCTCCGTATTGGGGGCGCCGGCGCGGAATTGATTTGGCGTCATGCCGAGCGTCTCCGATGAGGTCGCATAGAAGCGGCCGTTGGAATTGAAGCCGGCGCCGTAGATCGCCGCGGTCACCGTGGCGCTGCGACCAAGCTCCGCACGCACGCGTTTGCTTCGATGCGCGGCGGCATAGGCCTTGGGTGTCACCCCCAGCACCGATTTGAACACGCGATGGAAGTGATAAGGGCTCAAGCCCACGGCCGCGGCGAGGTCGTCGAGCTTGGGTTCCGCCTCGGCCGTCTCGATCAGGCGGCAGGCGTCTTCGACTTTCTTGACATGCTGCTCGACAAAGGACGACTTGTTCGGCTTGCAGCGCTTGCAGGGCCTGAAGCCGGCACGCTGGGCTTCTGCGGCCGTCGCGTAAAAGCGCACATTTTCCCGCTTTGCTCGCTTTGCGGGACACAATGGGCGGCAATAGATGCCCGTGGTTTCCACCGCGATAAAGAACTGTCCGTCGACGGCCGCGTCGCGGGCGACGAAGGCCGCCCATCGCGCCTCCTCCAGGCTGAGTGCCTTGGTTCGCGTTGCGATCGAGGCTGAAACTGTGCGGCGCATCGGCTCTATCCTGAGGTCGCTCCCGATTGACCCAGCATTAGGCGGTCGGCTGCGGCGGCGCACCCCGATCCTTGCTGTCATATTCGTTTGAGCATACGCCCGCCGCCGGCGCGGGCAATCGCTAGAAGGGGCCTTTGCCGACTTGCCGCATCTCGCCATGCGGCAGCTCGATCCGGTAGAGCATGCCCTCACCGCCGTCGGTCAAGACATAGAGCGCGCCGCTCGGATCGATGCGCACGTCGCGGATGCGGCCGAGTTGATTCCGCAACAGGCGTTGTTCGCGCAGCACGCAATTGTCGACGAGGCTCAGCTGCACCACCATCTGGCCCGCCAGCGCGCCGATCCAGATCTCGGTGGTGGAGGGCTGGGTCTCGACCGCAAGGCTCGAAGGCGCGATCGAGAACGGCACCCAATAATGCACCGGCAGTTCCGTGCCCGGTTGCTCGCTGTTCACCGCGATCGGGCGGCCAGAGTAATCCACGCCGAAGGTGGCGATCGGCCAGCCGTAATTGCCGCCGCGCACGATCCGATTGAGCTCGTCGCCGCCCTGCGGCCCGTGCTCGTCCGACCACAATTCTCCCGTGGCGCGATCGAAGGCGAGGCCTTGCGGGTTGCGGTGGCCATAGCTCCAGATCTCCGGCCGCGCGCCTGGGGTGCCGCGAAATGGATTGTCGTCGGGCACCGAGCCGTCGGTCTTGATGCGGACGATGGCGCCGGCGGTGTTGGAAAGATCTTGCGCGCTGGCGGTATCCCAGCGGTCGCCGAGCGAAAGGAACAGGTAACCGTCGCCGGTCAGGGCCATCCGCCCCCCAAGCATTTCGGGTCTCGGGCCCGGGCTCCCCTCGAAAATCACCTGCTGGTGGACCAGCCTTTCCTGCTCGGCGTCGAACCGGGCCCGGAGCACCTTGATCGTCGATGCCGATTCCTCACCCTGGAGGAATGACAAGTAGATGATGCCGTTCTCCGCGAATTCCGGGTCGAGGGCGACGTCGAGCAGACCGCCATGGCCGGTGTAAAGCACGGGAGGGGTCCCGGAAACTTGACTGGTGTCGGCTTGGGGACGCACGTGCTGGAGTCGTCCCGGCCGTTCGGTCACGAGGAAGGAGCCGTCGGGCAGGCGCGCGAGGGCCCACGGCACCTCGAACGGCCCCGCCGCCCGCACCGCCGCGACATCGCCTTCGGCGAGCACGAAGCCCGCCTCCGCGTCGGGTCCCGTGGTCCAGGTCTTTGACGGCGCGCAGGCGCGCGCGGGGGAGAAATCGGCCGCGATAGGCAGCGCGAGCAGTGCGGTCACGATCAAGCACGTTGCGTCGGACCGCATCATAGTCCCCCGGCTTTCAGCGGTTTGTCGGTTAACGGAAGGAAAAACGGTGCGACGGGCTGGCATCCCCATGGCGAAGGCCTGAGCGTGCACTATATCAACAGAGTGGAAGCCATGACGATGGTGGGGTTTTCGTCATAAGACCGTCACGCAAGACCCTCAAGCCTGTCGCAAAAGCGTGATATTGCAAAGGCAATCATTGCGATGAGCCGCTTCGCGATTCGTCCGGGTGGGCGGGGAGAAGCCATTGAGCGATCAAGCAGAACCGAGCTCGCGGACGCTTGAGCCCGGCCTCCTGGTCCGGGCCGGTAACGTCGTCATGCGTCCGTTCCGCGAGATCGGGGCGCGCCTCAAGGCCGCCCTGTGGCTGATCGTCGCCGTCGGCGTGATCATGGCCTCGCTGGTGCTGATCGCCGGTCTCTCCAAGGCCTTCGCCCTGATCGGCTTCGTCAGTTTCGTCGCCTCGGTGGTGCTGCTGCCTCGCCAAGACGGCGATCAGGCGCTGGTCGGCGCGCTCGATCGGCCCAGCGCCGTTTCGCGCACGACCTCGGCCATGCATCTCATGGCCGATGCGCTGCCGGATCCGGTGATCGTGCTCAACCCGGCGGGGCATGTGCTGTTCTGCAATGCTCCGGCGCGCGGCCTGTTCGCGTCCTTGCGCGAAGGGAGCCATATCTCTTCCGTGATCAGGACCCCCGAGTTTCTCGATGCCGTCTCAGCCGCGCCGGAGCGCGGGCGCGCCGTCACCGTCACCTATGCCGAGCGCGTCCCGGTCGGCCGGCGCATGGCGGCGACGGTTGCGCCGCTGGCGCGCGGCAGCGAGCGCGGCGGCAATATCCTCGTCTTGCTGCGCGACCTCACCGAGGGCGAGCGCATCAACCAGATGCGCGCCGATTTCATCGCCAATGCGAGCCACGAGCTCAGGACGCCGCTCGCCTCGCTGCGCGGCTTCATCGAGACACTGCAAGGCACCGCCAAGGACGATCCGGGAGCGCGGGAGCGCTTCCTGCCGATCATGGCCGAGCAAGCCTCGCGCATGACCCGGTTGATCGATGCGCTGCTGTCCTTGAGCCGGGTGGAGATGAACGCGCATGTGCCGCCGTCCGACCTGGTTGATCTCAACGACGTGCTGAACAGCACCAAGGACACGCTCGAGCCGCTGGCGCGCGAGACGGGTTTCCGGCTCGAGGTGGGACGCTTCCAGCGGCCGGCGATCGTGCGCGGCGATCGCGACGAACTGCTCCAAGTGATGCAGAACCTGGTGCAGAACGCCTTCAAATATGGCGAGCGGGGTGGCCAGGTGCGGATCGAGGCGAAACACATTCCCTCGCTTGGACGCCAGTCCGGCCGCTATGCCATCGCCGTGGTCGACAACGGGCCCGGCATCGCGCCCGAGCATCTGCCGCGGCTCACCGAGCGCTTCTACCGGGTCGATGTGGCGTCGAGCCGGGAGAAGGGCGGCACCGGCCTTGGGCTGGCGATCGTCAAGCACATCCTCAACCGCCATCGGGGCGAACTCGCCATCGCCTCGAAGCCGGCCAAGGGCTCAACCTTTACGGTCATGCTCAACGAGGTACGCGCGAGCCAGGCGGACAGGGCCGCGAGCTAATTCGGCTTCTTTCCACAGCCCTTCGCCCCCGCATTTCAGCCCGCTTTCGCGACTGTCACCCAACTGTCATTTAAGTGACATAGTAGCTTTATTACCCGGCGGTAACGCTCGCCCGGAGGTCGGGGAAGGGTCCCCGGCCCGTATGGTCGTTGAGGGACCGTTATCTCCACCCCTAAGGGAGAGCGAAATGAGGGTTATGTCTTATGCGGCAGCGGTTGGCTTAGCCGCAGCGTTCACAATTACCACGGCCCAGGCAGCCGATATTTCGGGTGCCGGCGCGACCTTCCCCTATCCGATCTATGCGAAATGGGCCGATGCCTACAAGAAGGACACGGGCGTCGGGCTCAACTATCAGTCGATTGGCTCGGGCGGCGGCATCAAGCAGATCGAAGCCAAGACGGTGACGTTCGGCGCCACCGACAAGCCGCTCGGCGAGAAAGAGCTGACCGACAACGATCTCGTCCAGTTCCCCATGGTGATGGGCGGCATCGTTCCCGTCATCAATGTCGAAGGCATCAAGGCGGGCGAAATCGTGCTCGACGGGCCGACGCTGGCCAAGATCTTCCTCGGCGAAGTCGCCAAATGGGACGACGAGGCGATCAAGAAGCTCAATCCGAAGGTGAAACTGCCGTCACAGGCGATAGCGGTCGTGCATCGTTCGGACGGATCGGGCACCACCTTCAACTTCACCAACTATCTGAACAAGGTGAGCCCGGCCTGGAAGGATAAAGTCGGTTCCGACGCCTCGGTCGAATGGCCGGTCGGCATCGGCGCCAAGGGTAACGAAGGCGTGGCCAACAACGTGACCCAGACCAAGGGCTCGATTGGCTATGTCGAGTACGCTTATGCCAAGCAGAACAAGATGACTCACGCCAACATGTTCAACAAGGACGGCAAAGCCGTCGCCCCCGAGCTCGCCTCGTTCCAGGCGGCTGCCGCCAACGCCGATTGGAAGTCCGTGCCGGGCTTCGGCGTGATCTTGACGGAGCAGCCCGGTGATGCATCTTGGCCGATCACCGCGGCGACCTTCATCCTGATGCATAAGGTGCCGGTCGATCTCGATGCGTCCAAGGGCGCGCTCAAGTTCTTCGACTGGGCCTACAAGAACGGCGACAAGATGGCCGAGGAGCTCGATTACATCCCGCTCCCCGACCCAGTCGTGGAGTTGGTGCATGAAGACTGGAAAAACATCAAGGATGCCTCTGGCAATCCTGTGTTTGCGATGAACTAGCGTCACTTTGCGAGGATAGGGGCGGGTCCGCCGTTCCTATCCTCGCCTTTTCGCTCAAGGCGCCATAGGGCGCACATCGGGTTAGGGGTAGACGAGATGACAGGCGCAGCCGTCGCGGAGAGACATCTCACGCTCGTCCACGACGAAACGAAGCGCGCCAAGACCTTACGTCGCTTCAACCGCGACGACCAGATTTTCAAGGCCGTCACCTTGACGGCAGCGCTTACCGTGCTGGCGCTGCTTGCCGGCGTCATGATCGCGCTTGTGGACGGCTCGTTGCCTGCCTGGCGTGCCTTCGGCTTCGGCTTTTTCACCTCGCAAAGTTGGAATCCGGTCACCGAGAAATTCGGCGCGCTGCCGGCGATCTACGGCACGGTGCTCACTTCCTTCATCGCCATGCTGATCGGCGTTCCCATCAGCCTCGGCATTGCGATCTTCCTGACCGAGATCTGTCCCGATCGGCTCAGGCGCAGCATCGGCATCGCCATCGAGCTGCTAGCTGGCATCCCCAGCATCATCTACGGCATCTGGGGCTTGTTCGTGTTCGCGCCCTGGTTCCAGACCCACGTGCAGCCATTGCTGATCGATATTTTCGCCGACGTTCCAGTGCTTAATTCGCTGTTTGCCGGGCCGCCTTACGGCATCGGCATGCTGACGGCGGGTCTCATCCTCGCCATCATGGTACTGCCCTTCATGACCTCGATCACCCGCGAGGTGTTCGAAACGGTCCCGCCGGTGCTGAAAGAGGCCGCCTACGGTATCGGCTGCACCCGCTGGGAGGTGATGCGCCGCGTGGTGATCCCCTATACGCGGGTCGGCATCATCGGCGGCGTCATGCTGGGACTTGGCCGCGCGCTCGGCGAGACCATGGCGGTGACCTTCGTCATCGGCAATGCCCACCGCATCATGCCTTCGATCCTGGCGCCCGGGACCACTATCTCGGCTTCCATCGCCAATGAATTCACCGAGGCGACCGGCGATCTCTACACCTCTTCGTTGATCGCGCTCGGCCTGATCCTATTCCTGATCACCTTCATCGTGCTGGCCGCGGCACGCCTGATGCTGATGCGGATCGCGATGAAAGCGGGGAACTAGCCGTGGCAAACGTAGTAGCGACTCCCAGATATCATCGCCGGCGTTGGGGCGATCGCGTGGCGACGGCGCTTTCGATCGGCGCGGCGGCCTTCGGCTTGACATGGCTGGTGTTGATCTTGCTGGTGCTGGTGGTGAAAGGCGTGGGCGGGCTCACGCTTGCGGTGTTCACCGAGATGACGCCGCCGCCTGGCGGCGCCGGCGGTCTGCTCAACCCGATCGTGGGCAGCCTGATCCTCACCATCCTCGCGGTGGCGTTCGGCACCCCGCTCGGCATCCTCGCCGGCACCTACATGGCCGAGTATGGCCGCTACGCCAAGCTCACCATGGTGGTCCGCTTCATCAACGACATCCTGCTAAGCGCTCCCTCGATCGTTGTCGGCCTGTTCGTCTACGAGATCATGGTCGCAACCATGGGGCATTTCTCCGGCTGGGCGGGTGCCGTCGCCCTCGCCATGATTGTCATTCCCGTGGTGGTGAGAACCACGGAGGACATGCTGCTGCTCGTGCCCAATACTCTGCGCGAGGCGTCGGCTGCGCTCGGCATGCCGAAATGGCTGGTGATCAAGAACGTGGCCTATCGCGCCGCCCGCGCCGGCATGATTACCGGCGTGTTGCTGGCAATTGCGCGCATCACCGGCGAGACCGCGCCGCTGCTGTTCACGGCACTGAACAACCAATTCTTTAGCTGGAACCTGAACGCGCCGATGGCGAGCTTGCCAGTGGTCATTTTCCAGTTCGCCTTGAGCCCCTACGAGGACTGGCAGCAGCTGGCCTGGACCGGGGCTCTCCTGATCACCGCTACCGTGCTGGGCTTGAGCATCTTGGCTAGAGCCCTTTCAGCCAAGAAGGTGCCCCTATGAGTTCTTGCAATTCATACCGACGTGAAAGAGCAGGCCGCGACACCGGCAGAGGTTGTCCCGGTGGAAGATAAAGTGACGGTCAAGCGGTTGAACTTCTATTACGGGGCCTACCGCGCCCTTTCGGATATCAACGTCAACCTTTTGAAGAACAAGGTGACCGCGTTTATCGGTCCTTCGGGTTGCGGCAAGTCCACGCTGCTGCGCATCTTGAACCGCATCTACGACCTTTATCCCAATCAGCGGGCCGAAGGCGAGGTGATGCTCGACGGCGAGAACATCCTCAGCCCGAAGCAGGACATCAATCTGCTCCGCGCCAAGGTCGGCATGGTGTTCCAAAAGCCGACGCCGTTCCCCATGACCATCTACGACAATATCGCCTTTGGCGTACGTCTCTACGATCAGCTCTCCAAGGCGGAGCTAGACGCTCGCGTGCAGGATTCGCTTCAGCGCGCCGCCTTGTGGGACGAGGTGAAGGATAAGCTCGACGCCAGTGGCCTCAGCCTCTCAGGCGGCCAGCAGCAGAGACTTTGCATCGCCCGCACCGTGGCCATCAGGCCAGAGGTCATTTTGCTCGATGAGCCCTGCTCGGCGCTCGACCCGATCTCGACCGCCAAGATCGAGGAGCTGATCGACGTCTTGAAACAGGACTATACGATCGCCATCGTCACCCACAACATGCAGCAGGCCGCGCGCACCTCCGATTTCACCGCCTTCATGTATCTCGGCGAGCTGGTGGAGTTCGACGAGACGACGAGGATTTTCACCAATCCGAAACAGCAGCGCACCCAGGACTACATCACCGGCCGCTTCGGCTAAGGCGGGAAAGCGCCCAGGAGACCATCGAATGGATAAGCAGCACGAACATATCGTCCGGTCGTACGAGGAGGAGCTTTCCCTGCTCAACAACAAGGTCGCCAAGATGGGCGGTCTTGCCGAGCAGGTGCTCGGACAGTCGATCGAGGCGCTCGAGCGCCGCGATCCGGAGCTTGCCGCCGCGACCATCAACGAGGACGAGGCGGTCGACGCGCTGCAGCGCGAAATCGAGGAGCAAGCGGTGGTGATGATCGCCCGCCGCCAGCCGCTCGCCTACGACCTCCGCCAGATCATGTCGGCGCTACGCATCTCCAACGATTTGGAGCGCATCGGCGATCTCGGCAAGAACATCGCCAAGCGTGCCGTGGCCGTGGTGAGCGAGCAGCAGCCGAAGCAGCTGATGCTTGGCTTGAAGCATATGGGCGAACTCGCGCTCGGCCAGCTCAAGGAGGTGCTCGACGCCTTCATCGAGCGCGACGCCGACCGCGCGCTCAAGGTCTGGTACAAGGACGAGGAGATCGACGCGATGTACAACTCGCTGTTCCGCGAGTTGCTCACCTATATGATGGAGGACCCGCGCAATATCGGGCTCTGCACCCATCTCCTGTTCGGCGCCAAGAACATCGAGCGCATCGGCGACCACGCCACCAATATCGCCGAGACCGTTTATTATCTCGTGCACGGCGCGGCGATTACCGATCAACGCCCGAAAGGCGACACCACGAGCACGACGCCGGTCGCGCTGAAGCGGTCGGCGGGGTAACCCATGCTTGAGATGAACGTCGTGAGCCCAGGAGCGAAGGTCTTGGTGGTCGAAGACGAGGAGCCGCTGGCGCTCCTGCTTCGCTACAACCTAGAGGCCGAAGGCTACACGGTCGATGTCGTGCATCGCGGCGACGAGGCCGAGATGGCGATCGCCGAAAGCTCGCCGGATCTGATCGTGCTCGACTGGATGCTGCCGGGCATTTCCGGGCTCGAGCTGTGCCGCCGCCTGCGCACCGGTAAGGACAGCCGCACCATTCCGATTATTCTATTGACCGCGCGCAGCGAGGAAAACGACCGCATCAGGGGGCTCACTACCGGCGCCGACGATTATGTGGTGAAGCCGTTCTCGCTGCCCGAGCTGATGGCGCGGGTGCGGGCGATCCTCAGGCGCACCAACCCGGAGCGCATCGCCGCAGTGTTGAGCGTCGGCGATATCGAGCTCGACCGGGATTCGCACCGGGTGACGCGCAACGGCAGGCAGGTGCATCTTGGCCCGACCGAGTTCCGGCTGCTCGAGTTCCTGATGCAGAGCCCCGGCCGCGTGTTCAGCCGGGCGCAATTGCTGGACGGGGTGTGGGGCCGCAACGTCTATGTCGATGAGCGCACCGTCGATGTGCATATCGGCCGCTTGCGCAAGGCCATGATGCGCGGCAACGAGACCGACCCGGTGCGCACCGTGCGCGGCGCCGGCTACGCCTTTTCCGACAAGCTGGAAGAGACGGCATAGGTTCTGACCAGCGCAAACGTGAAAGAGGCGCCGCTTGGGCGCCTCTCGTGTTTCTGCCGCATGCTTTGGCTATGCCGCCCCGCCTAGCCGGAGGCGAAGCGCTTCTCGCGCCGCCGCGCCTGCGCCGGCTGATAGGCCATGCGGGCGTGGTGCTCGCAGTAAGGCAAGCTGGCGCAGCTCTTGCGGCCGCAGAAATGAAACTCCGGCTCGCCCGGATCGCCGATCGGCCAGCGGCACATCGCTTCCTTCAGCGTCAGGATGCTCGCCCGCTCATGCAGCGGAATGACCAGCTCCTCGAGCGGCGCCGGCGCAAGATCGAGCTCGGTCTCGAATTGCGGCTTGAGCGCGTTGGCGCCGCGCGTCCCGAACATCAGGGACGGCGTGCGATTGGCGCGCGGCACATGCGTGCGCCGCGGTCTCGGGCTCGACGAACGCGAGCTGGTCGCTCGCCCCGACAGACCCAGACGATGCACCTTGCCGATGACCGCGTTGCGCGTCACGCCGCCCAAGCGGCCCGCGATTTGACTTGCACTCAAGCCCTCGGCCCAAAGTTTCTTAAGCAGTTCAACCCTCTCGTCGGTCCAGCCCATGGTTTGGCCTCCTCGAATTGGACTCAAAATCCCCCCGTCTGCCTAGAGACGGCGCTTGAAAACTCGGAATTACTGCTGGGTTTTACCGCCCGGGCGCGACGCAGCACCCACGACATCTTGTAGCCGAGCGGTTATACGCTACTATATCCGGAAAAATGCGGCAAGCGTCCGCCACGCTTGTTCTGTCCGTTTTCCACCGGAACCAAGTGGATTCTGCCACTTATCTTGCGAGAACACAAACCCATGCGTGGATGGAAAGGTGGACGAGCGTTGGATAAAGCCGTCATGTGCCCCGATTGACACGCTCCGACCGGAGACCTAATGCTCTGAGATTGCTCGCTGCCGCCGGTCGGCGGCGATTTTGTTTCAGGACAGCGAAGATCCTATGTCGGCCCTCCTTCCGACCTATGCCCGCAGCGAGCTTTGCTTCGCCCGCGGGGACGGCGCCTATCTCTTTACCGAGGACGGCGAGCGCTATCTCGACTTTGCGAGCGGCGTGGCCGTCACCGCGCTCGGCCACGCGCATCCGCATCTGGTGAAAGCGCTGTCGGAGCAGGCGAAAAAGCTCTGGCACGTTTCCAATCTGCATCGCATCCCCGAGCAGGAGCGGCTCGCCGCGCGGCTCACCGCCGCAACCTTCGCCGACAGGGTGTTCTTCGCCAATTCGGGCGCCGAGGCCGTCGAATGCGCCATCAAGGCCGCGCGGCGCTATCATTTCAAGCATGGCGCGCCCGAGCGCTACCGGCTGGTCACTTTCGACGGCGCCTTCCATGGCAGGACGCTCGCCACCATCGCCGCCGGCGGCCAGGCGAAGCATCTCGAAGGCTTCGGGCCGCCGGTCGACGGCTTCGACCAGGTGGCTTCGCTCGATATCGACGCGGTCGAGGCGGCGATCGGCGAGAGCACTGCCGGAATCCTCATCGAGCCGATCATGGGCGAGGGCGGTATGCGGGAAATCTCCTGGCGCTTCCTCCAGGATTTGCGCGCGCTCGCGGACGACAAGGGGATTCTGCTGCTGCTCGATGAGGTGCAGACCGGCGTCGGCCGCACCGGGCGGCTCTACGCGCATGAATGGGCGGGCATCACGCCCGACATCATGGCCTCCGCCAAGGGGTTAGGCGGCGGTTTTCCGATCGGCGCCTGTCTCATGACCGAGGCGGTCGGCTCGGCCATGACCGCGGGCAGCCACGGCTCCACCTTCGGCGGCAACCCGCTGGCCATGGCGGTCGGCAACGCCGTGCTCGACGTGGTGCTCGAGGACGGCTTTCTCGATCATGTCGCAAATATGGGGCTAAGGTTGAAGCAGCGTCTCGCCGCGCTGAAGGACGAGCACGGCGAGATCATCGAAGAGGTGCGCGGGCAGGGGCTGATGCTCGGATTGAAATGCAAGCTGCCGAACCAGAAACTGCTCGAGGCCTTGCGCGCCAGGAAGATGCTGAGCGTGCAGGCCGGCGATAATGTCGTGCGCCTGCTGCCGCCGTTGATCATCGGCGAGGCGGAGATCGAGCTTGCCGCCGCCACCCTCGATGACGCTTGCGTCGCGCTCAAGCGTGACGCACTCGCCCACGCCTAGCCGCAACCCCTGACGCGCCGCCGAACCGCCATGCCCTCTAAGCAGTCGCCTAAGCATTTCCTGGATATCGACGCGCTGGACGCCAAGACGCTGCGCGCCATCATCGATCTCGCGGCGGAGATCAAGCGCAAGGGCCGCGTGCCGAAGAGCCTGAAGCTCAAGCCGCATCCGGTGCTTGCCATGATCTTCGAGAAGCCGTCGACCCGCACCCGCGTCTCCTTCGAGGTGGCGATCCATCAACTCGGCGGCACCTCGCTCGCGCTCAACCCCCAGGATATGCAACTCGGCCGGGGCGAGACGCTCGCCGATACGGCGCGCGTGCTGTCGCGTTATGTCGATGCGATCATGCTGCGCACCGGACCGCAGGAAACGCTGACCGAGATCGCCGCGCATGCCAGCGTGCCGGTGATCAACGGCCTCACCTGCCGGTCGCATCCCTGCCAGGTGATGGCCGACGTGATGACCTTCGAGGAGCTGAAAGGACCGATCGAAGGCCGCACAATCGCCTGGATTGGCGACGCCAATAACGTGGCGACCTCGTGGGTGCATGCCGCGGCGCGGTTCGGCTTCGCCCTGCGGATCGCCTCGCCGCCCGCATTTTCGCCGTCGCCCGCCTTGCTCGGTTGGGCCAGGGCGGAAGGTGCCTCGATCGAGGTCAGCGACGATCCGCTCGTCGCCGCGCGCGGCGCGGATTGCGTGGTGACCGATGTCTGGGTGTCGATGGGCGACAACGACGCGAACAAGCGCGAGGCGGAGCTGCGTCCGTTCCAGGTCGACGAGAAGGTGATGGCGGCGGCGGCGAAAGACGCGATCTTCATGCATTGCCTCCCGGCGCATCGCGGCGACGAGGTGACGGAAGCGGTGATCGACGGCCCGCAATCCGCCGTGTGGGACGAGGCCGAGAACCGGCTGCATGTGCAGAAGGCGATCCTTGCCTGGTGTCTCGGCGCGGGGCGTCTCGGCGGCGGCACCAAGCGAGGTGCCACCAGGGGCAAGCGCCGGGGGGCCGGGCGATGACGGAGCACCAATCGGAAGGGCGCGTCGAGCTCAACATTCCGCAGGACGATCTCATCCTGCCATTCCAGGCCGAACAGGCGGACGTGGTCGGCCGCCTGGTCAAGCTCGGGCCCACGGTCGATACCATCCTGTCGCGGCATGATTATCCCGAGCCCGTGTCCCAGCTGCTCGGCGAGGCGGTGGCGCTCACCGCGCTGCTCGGCGCCGCGCTCAAATTCGAAGGCAAGTTCATTTTGCAGGCCTCGACCGACGGACCGGTCGATCTCCTGGTTGCCGACTATCAGGTGCCGGGCGGCTTGCGCGGCTATGCGCGGTTCTCCGCCGAGCGCTTGGCCGAGCTTCCCGCCAATGGTCGGCTGCTTGGCGAGGGCAATCTCGCCATGACCATCGACCGGGGCGTGGACACCGAGCGTTATCAGGGGGTCGTGCCGTTGGAAGGCGAGAGCCTGACCGAGGCGGCGGACACCTATTTCCGCCAGTCCGAACAGCTCCCCACCTTCATCAGGCTCGCCGTGGCGCGGCACTATCGCGCCGGCAGCGCGGGCGACCGATCCTGGACTTGGCGCGCCGGCGGGCTGTTGGTGCAGAAGCTGACGCGCGAGGGCGGCCGCTCTGTGGGGCGCGAAGCGGCTTTCGCCGAGGAGGATTGGACGCGCGCCAGGGCGCTCGCCGAGACGGTCGAGGATCACGAATTGCTCGATCCGATGCTGCCGCCCGACCGGCTGCTCTACCGGCTGTTCCACGAGGAGCAGGTGCGCGCATTTCGAGCCATTCCGCTCGAGAGCTATTGCAGTTGCTCGCGTTCGCGCGTCGAGGAGTTGCTGAGACGCTTCTCGGCGGAGGATCTCGCCGAGATGGTGGTCGACGGCGAGATGTGGGTCACCTGCGAGTTCTGCAACAGCCGCTATCAGTTCGACCCCGCCTCCTTCGCCGACGCTTAAGCGCTGAGTTGGTCGGCGAGGCCTGCGAGGAAGGCCATGCAGGCCTCGAGCTGGGCAATCGACACATATTCGTCGGCCGCGTGGGCCTGGGCGATGTTGCCCGGCCCGCAGATCACCGCGGGACAGCCGGCTTGCTCGAATAGCCCAGCCTCGGTGGTGTAGGACACGGCGTGGGTGTGCTTGGCCCCGGTCAATTCGAGCGCGAGCGCGACGGCCTCGGATCGCGGCCGCGCCACAAAGGCCGGCACCGAGCCTTGCGTCTCGGTGTCGATGGCGGCCTCCTGCGTCACTTGCAGCATGCGTGGCAGCAGCGCGGTCTCGGCGAAGGCGGAGAGATCGCGCGGCACTTCGGCGGGCGCCGCGCTCGGCAGGCTCCGTACCTGCCACTGGAACTCGCAATGCTTGGGCACAATGTTGGGCGCGGTGCCGCCTTTGATGGTGCCGACGCAGACGGTCGAGTAGGGCGGCTCGAAGCGCGGGTCGTTTTGCCTCGCGGCGATGTCGGCGCCGAGGCGCTCAAGCTCGCCGATCAAGGCCGAGGCGGCGGCGATGGCGTTGACCCCGATCTCGGGCATGCTCGAATGCGCTTCGCGGCCGGTGACGCGCGTACGGTAGGAGTCGATGCGCTTATGCGCATCGATCACCTTCATGCTGGTCGGCTCGCCGACGATGACGGCACGGGGCCGTGGCAGGTCGGCGCCAAGCCGGGCGATCAGCGGACGCACGCCGGTGCAGCCCACCTCCTCGTCATACGAGACGATGATGTGGATCGGCTCCTTCAGCTTGCGCGACTTGAACAGCGGCACCGAGGCAAGCACGCAAGCAATAAATCCCTTCATGTCGCAAGCGCCGCGGCCATAGAGCTTGCCATCGCGCTCCGTCAGCGTGAAAGGGTCGCTGCTCCAGCGCTGACCTTCCACCGGTACGCAGTCGCTATGGCCGGACAGGCCGATGCCGCCCGCGCCGATCTCGCCGATGGTGGCGAACAGATCGGCCTTGGTGCCGTCGGGCGAGGGGACGCGCGTCGAGGCGATGCCGTGGCGGTTGAGATAATTTTCGACGAAGGCAATCAGCTCGAGATTCGACTTGGCGCTGGTCGTGTCGAAGCCGACCAGCGTCGTCAGCAGACCCTTTGGCATGGCGGGAGTGGTCAAAACGAACCTCTCGACGGCTTGAGCTGGCTTCGGCTTTTGGTCATGGCGACGCGCTTTCCATGCCGCGCTTCGCGGAAAAAAGCCAGCCGTTGATGTGCATCAAGCTGAAGACAGGGTAATAGCCTATGCAACGCATGGCTGTGTCGGACAGGTTAGAACGCAAGGCAGGCACTATGGAGCCGCAGGGCGAGACCGCGGCGCGCGCTTGGCATGCGCTTCCCGTGGCGGAGATTTTTGCGGCGCTCGGGACCGGACCGGAAGGTCTCGCCTCGGAAGAGGCGGAGGCGCGTAAGCTCCGCTTTGGTCCCAACCGGTTGCCAGAATCCCCGAAGCGAAGCGACATCCTTCGCTTCTTCCGGCAATTCCACAATCTCCTTATCTATGTGCTTATTGCCGCCGCCGCGCTGGCCGCCGCGATCGGCAACCTCGTCGATGCGTTCGTGGTGCTCGTCGTCGTATTGCTCAACGCGATCATCGGGTATTTGCAAGAAGGCCGCGCCGAGCGGGCGCTGGAAGCCATCAGTTCGATGATCGATCCGCGTGCCTCGGTCATTCGCAATGGCCGGCGGAAAGTGGTCGCGGCGGAAGACATCGTCCCCGGCGATCTTGTGCAACTTGAGCCCGGCGACCGGGTGCCGGCGGACTTGCGCCTCGTGCGGACACGCAATCTGCGTATCGACGAGGCGGCGCTCACGGGCGAATCGGTTCCTGTCGGGAAATCCGCCAAGCCCGTCTCGCCCGACGCTCTGCTCAATGATCGCACCGCGATGGCATTCTCAGGCACCTTCGTCGCCGTGGGCAACGGCACCGGAATTGCGGTGGGCACCGGCGCGGAGTCCGAACTCGGCCGCATCAGCGCACTCGTCGGCACGGTCAAGACGCTGACGACGCCACTGCTCCGGCAGATGACCATCCTTGCGCAAAGACTGACGCTTATCATTCTCGTGATGTCTGTCGCCGTGTTCGTCTTTGCGGTTTTCGTGCGCGGCTATCCTTGGCCCGAAGCGTTCATGGTGATGATCGGGCTGGCTGTTGCGGCGATCCCGGAAGGCCTGCCTGCCGTGATGACAATCGCGCTGGCGATCGGCGTGCAGCGCATGGCGGCGCGGAACGCGATCATCAGGCGGCTGCCAGCGGTTGAGACGCTCGGCTCGGTTTCGGTGATCTGCTCAGATAAGACCGGCACGCTGACCCGCAACGAGATGACGGTGCGCGCGGTGGTGACGGCGCAGCAGCAGTTCGACGTGCTGGGCGTGGGCTATCGGCCCGAGGGGGGCTTCGAGGTCGGCGGTCGGCCGATCGATCTGGGCGAGTATGCGGTGCTGCTCGCGGCGGCGAAGGCCGCCATTCTCTGCAACGATGCCGAGCTCCGCCGTGCCGACAATACATGGGTCGTCGATGGCGACCCGATGGAGGGCGCCTTGCTCAGCTTCGGCGTCAAGGCGGGCTTTGACGCTGGCCTCTTGCGCAAGCAGTTCCCTCGCACTGACGAGATTCCTTTCGACACGGAACATCAGTTCATGGCTACCCTGCATCACAGCCACGAGGGGCGCGCTTTTGCCTTCATCAAAGGGGCCCCGGAACGTGTGCTTGGCCTGTGCAGCCGGCAGCGCGTCGGGGAAAACGAGCAGGCGCTCGATGAGGAATTCTGGCGCTCGTGCACCGACGCGATTGCGAGCCAGGGCCAGCGCGTGCTCGCGGTGGCGGTCAAGGAGATGCCGAAGGGCAAGCGAGACCTTGCCTTTGCGGACGTCACGGGCGGAGCGACCCTGCTTGGCCTGCTTGGGCTCATCGATCCGCCGCGCGAGGAGGCGCTTGCCGCCGTGCGGGATTGCCGATCGGCCGGGATCAGCGTGAAAATGATCACCGGCGACCACGCGGTTACGGCTGCGGCCATCGCCAATCAGCTGAAGCTCGCCGACCAACCCAAGGTCGTTACCGGGGCGGCGCTCGACCAGCTTGACGATCAGGCGTTGCGCGCTGTGGCGCGCGAGACCACGGTGTTCGCCCGCACCAGCCCCGCGCACAAGCTTCGCCTGATTGCCGCATTGCAAGACGACCACGCCGTGACCGCCATGACCGGAGACGGCGTAAACGACGCGCCGGCTCTGAAGCGCGCGGATATCGGCGTCGCCATGGGCCGGAAGGGGACCGAGGCCGCGAAGGAGGCCGCCGAGCTGGTGCTCGCCGACGACAACTTCGCCTCGATCGTCGCTGCCGTGCGCGAAGGCCGTACGGTCTACGACAATATCCGGAAGGTGATCGAATGGACGCTGCCGACCAATGGCGGCGAATCGAGCGCCATCATCGCGGCCATCGCTCTCGGGCTGACCCTCCCGGTGACGCCGATCCAGATCCTGTGGATCAATATGGTTACGGCGGTGGCGCTTGGCCTCACGCTTGCTTTCGAGCCGACCGAGCCGGGCACGATGCAGCGACCGCCGCGCAGGCCCGACGAGCCGTTGCTGTCAGCACACTTGCTTTGGCGCGTTGCTTTCGTGTCGCTGCTGTTCGTGGTCGGAGTGTTCGGCGTATTCTTCTATGCCATCGAGCGCGGCGTCTCGATCGAGACGGCGAGAACCATGGTGGTGAACACCATCGTGGTGATGGAGATTTTCTATCTGTTCAGCGTTCGTTACGTGCACGGCCCGTCGCTCACCTGGCAGGGCGTGCTCGGCACGCCGGCGGTGCTGATCGGCGTTGGCATTGTCGTCGCATTGCAACTGGGCTTCACCTATCTCCCCTTCATGCACACGGTCTTTGGCACCGGGTCGATCGCCTTGCCCGACGGCTTGGTGGTGGTGGGGGTCGGTGTCGCGACCCTGTTGGCGGTTGAGATCGAGAAGCGCATAAGCGCGGCGATTGCCGCGGCGAGGATACGCCGGCTGCGGCTACGCCACCCTTAAGTCGCGTGACGGGATGTCGCGGGAAAACGCGCTGCCGAGCGGGCGCGGGCCTTCGTCGCCTCGACCTCGCGGTCGCGCGGCGGAGCAGTGGTCACGAGGGAATCGACCAGCTCGCGCGCGGCCATCGAGACTTTGTGCACCGCGCGATCGAACGCGGCCTGATTGGCCGCCGACGGGCGCGTGAAGCCACTCAACTTCCGCACGAATTGCAGCGAGGATAGATGGATCTCCTCGTCGCTGGCGGGGGGATCGAAATTATACAGCGTCTTGATATTGCGGCACATGATCGTCCTCGTTAGCACGCTGAAACGCGCGCAAAAGGTCGCACAGCGGCTAGGCGTGAGCAAGGCATCGGCTGCGCTCAGTTGGCGGCGGCAAGCGCCCGGTCGAGATCGGCCATCAGGTCGCCGGCATCCTCAAGCCCCACCGAAAGCCGCACGCTGTTGTCGAAGATGCCGAGCTCCGCGCGCGCCTCGGGCGCCAGGCGCTGATGCGTGGTGGTGGCGGGATGGGTGACGAGACTCTTCGCGTCGCCGAGATTGTTGCTGATCTTGATGATCTCGAGCGCGTTCATGCAGCGGAAGGCCGCGTCCTTGCCGCCTTTGACCTCGAAGGCGACCAGCGGACCGCCCGCCGCCATCTGCCGCTTGGCGAGTGCGGCCTGCGGATGATCGGCGCGGCCGGGATAGTAGACGCGCGCCACATCCTTGCGTGCCGCGAGGAAATCGGCGATCGCCGCGGCCGAGGCGACGTGCCGCTCGACGCGAACGGGCAGCGTCTCGAGCCCTTTCAACAGCACCCAGGCATTGAACGGACTGAGCGAGGGGCCGGTGTGTTTGAGGTAGTTGTGCAGCTTCTCCTCGATGAACTCTTGCGGCCCAAGCACGACGCCGCCGAGGCAGCGGCCTTGGCCGTCGATATGCTTGGTGGCGGAATAGACGACGATGTCGGCGCCGAGCTGCATCGGCCGTTGCAGCAGCGGCGTGGCGAACACGTTGTCGACCACGGTCAGCGCGCCGGCCTGCTTGGCGATCTTCGCCACGGCTTCGATATCCACCAGCTCGAGCACGGGATTGGTCGGCGTCTCGAAGAAGAAGGCGCGGGTGTTGGGCTTCACCGCGTTTTCCCAAGCCTCGAGATCGCGCCCGTCGATCAGGGTGGTCTCGATGCCATATCGCGGCAGCAGATCCTCGACGATGTAACGGCAGCTGCCGAACAGGGCGCGGGCCGAGACGACGTGATCGCCGGTCTTCAAATGGCAGAGCAGCGAGGCGGCGACGGCGGCCATGCCGCTCGAGGTGCCGCGCGCCGCGTCGGCGCCTTCCAGCGCGCACATCCGCGTCTCGAACATGGACACGGTAGGGTTGGCGTAGCGGCTATAGACATAGCCGTCCTCGTCGCCCTTGAAGCGCGCCTCGGCCTGCTCGGCGCTATCGTAGATGTAGCCCGAGTTGAGGAAGATGGCTTCCGACGTCTCGCCGAATTGGCTGCGCAGCGTGCCTGCATGCACGAGCTTCGTCGCCGGTTGCCAGGCGCTCGCGCCCTTGGTTCGGTTCTTGTTTGCGGCCATGGTCAGCTCCACTCTCGAAATCACATTGGGACCGGCCGCATAAAAAAACCCGGACTCTGGCTGCCGCCAAAAGACCGGGATCGGCTTGAAGATCGCCTCGCACGGCCTTTTAGCGACTTGTTTAACGTGGCTGCAAGCCGGCCGGCCAAATCACCACGAGGCGCCATTAATGCCCCCGCCGAGGCGTCCGCGTCAAGTCTCGGCCAGGGTCAACCCGTGGAGACGGCAAAGAGAAAGGAAACGACGGCGGTTGCGCCGAGCAGGGTCCGAACCGCGTGCAGCCGGTTCCATTTGACGATCAAGGCTCGGGTTTCGGCTCCGGCCGCCGCCAAGTCGGTCGCCATCAGCGCGTCGTTGACCGGCTTGATGACCAGCAGCGTCCAGGGCCAAGGCGCCAGGATATAAAGTGCGCCGAGGAGGAAGGCCGGGAGCCCGGTTTGCCACCAGGCGACGATGCCGAGCAGGAAGCCGAGCATCGCCAAGCTCGCCTGCATCAGCGCGCCACGTTTATAGGATGGCTGCCATTCGGCCAGGAGCGCCCGGTCGTCTAGCTCCAGCCGGGCCGGCTGCTCGGCGAAATTGACGTAGAACGCCGCGCCGGTGAAGAGAGCGGCAACGACGAGAGCAAGATGGCCTATAAGCATGGTTCGGCCTCCTCATTCCTCTCCCCTTGTGAATCCGGGGGAGAAGGCCGAGCTTAGTGTGACCGCAACCCCCGGCAGGTGACAGAACGTAGCATGCAGCCAGCAACCCCGCGCGACAGGCTTTTCGAGGCGCTCCCCGAGGATGCGCCCGCCGACCCCGTGGACGGTCCACGCAGCGTATTCGCCCGCACCGGCATTTTGCCGAGCCAGGCGCTCCGCGCGATGATCGCCGGTGGCGAGATCGCCGGCGCGCCCGAGATCGAGACCAACCAGATCCAGCCGGCAAGCCTCGATCTCAGGCTCGGCAAGATCGCCTATCGCATCCGTGCGAGCTTCCTGCCCGGCCCTAACGCCACGGTGCGCGACAAGCTCGCCGAGCTCAAATTCCACGAGATCGACCTTACCAAGGGCGCGGTGCTGGAAGCGGGCTGCGTCTATCTCGTGCCGCTGATCGAGCAGCTCAAGCTGCGCTCGACCATTGCCGGCTTTGCCAATCCGAAAAGCTCGACCGGGCGGCTCGACGTGTTCACGCGGATGATCGCCGACCGCCAGGACGGGTTCGACAGCGTCGAGGAAGGCTATTCAGGCCCGCTGTTCACCGAGATTTGCCCGCGCACCTTTTCCATCAAGGTTCGCTACGGCTCGCGGCTCAATCAGATTAGGTTCCGCCGCCGCGTCGGCCAGCAACTCGATGCCGGCGAGCAGCCCGGCCGGGTCGGCGACCGGGCGTTGCGGGAGATCCATTCCGATGTCGGCTTGGTCGAGGGCGAGGCGGCGATCCGCGAAGGTCTGAATTTGCGCATCAGCCTGGCGCCGGTCCCGCCCTCGGGTCTCGTCGGCTATCGCGCGCGCCGCTACGCCGGGGTGATCGATGTCGACGAGATCGGCGCCTATGATGTCGGGCAGTACTGGGAGGAGGTGCGGCTCGGCAAGGACCACCGCTTGGTGCTCGACCCGCATGAGTTCTACATCCTCGCCTCGAAGGAGAGCGTCTCGGTGCCGCCCGCCTATGTCGCCGAGATGGCGTCGTTCGATCCTTTGATCGGCGAGTATCGCGTGCATTATGCCGGCTTCTTCGATCCGGGCTTCGGCTACACGGAAGGCAAGGCGCCCGGCGCCAAGGCCGTGCTCGAAGTGCGCAGCCTCGACATCCCGTTCATTCTGGAGGACGGGCAGATCGTCGGCAGGCTGGTCTACGACAAGCTCACCGACATCCCCGACACGATCTATGGCCGGGGGATCGGCTCGCATTACCAGGCGCAAGGCCTGAAGCTGTCGAAGCACTTCAAGCAGGACTAGGCCGAGCAACTTCCGCCGCCGAGCACGCAGAACTTGGCGCAATGCGGATGGCAGAGCTTGACCGCGCCGTGCTCGAACATGCCGCCGTCGGCGCGCGCGGCTTGCGCCAGCGTCGCGCCCATCTCGAAAGCCGGATCATAGGGCAACAGCGTGCATGGCAGCACGACCGGCGCCGCGGCGCCTTTGCGCTTCACCACCATGCGGCTCGAAGCGCACATCACGTCGTTCGGGTCCTTGCCCAAAATGCTCCAGCAGGCCTCGGTGATCTCCGGCACGTCGGCGTGCAAATCCATCTCGGGGAACAGCACGAGCGCGGCAGGATCGTAGGCATCGATCGGCCAGCCACGCGCGGCGATCAGCGCGGCATAGCCGTCGCGCGCGGCACCCTCGCTCTCGCCCCAGCAGGTGCGTCCGGCCAGCGCCAGCGCGAAGCCTTCACGCGCCAGCCAGTCGATGCCTTGCAGTGTTTTGGCAAAGGATCCGCCGGTCCGCTCGGTGTCGTGCAACTCGCGCGTATAGTGATCCAGGCTGACGCGAAGCAGCAGACGGCGGCCGTGGACATGGCGCAGTCGCGTCAGGCCCTCGCGGATGCGCGGCCGCAGCATCGGCTGCATGGCGTTGGTCAGCACCAAAGCCGAGAAGCCGCGCTGCAGCGCATCGCCCAGCATGCCGATCATGTCCGGATTCATGAACGGCTCGCCGCCAGTAAAGCCGATCTCGCGCACCGGCCATTGCCCCTGCTCGATCTCATCGAGATAGCCGGCCGCCTCGGTGCGGGTGATGTAGGCGAGGCGATCGTTCTCGGGGCTCGAGTCGATATAGCAATTGCGGCAGGTGATATTGCAGAGGCTGCCGGTGTTGATCCACAGCGTGCGCAAGCCGGCTAGCGCGACGCGCGCGCGGCGCTCGCTGTTGGCGGTTACATCGGGGTCGGCGAATTTCTTGAGCGGCGCCAGCAACGCGGTGTCGGCCATTCCGATCCTCCAGCGGGGACATTAACAGCGCGGCGGCGACCGTCCGCAAGACAAGGCTGCATCACCCTGCCGTGAAGCGCCGCTTTCCGCCTCCTGCCGGCCATGATAGGACTCGTTCCGGCCGCGGGTGTAGCTCAGTGGTAGAGCAGTAGCTTCCCAAGCTACGGGTCGTGGGTTCGATCCCCATCGCCCGCTCCAACCCTTCTCCGCGACAAATAGCGCCACCAGGCTAACCCCTTCGAAACCGCAAGGATGGAACGCAAGCCGGGGCGAGACCGTTTCTGCTAGGCTCGCGCCGATTGGCGGGCTTAAGCGTTCGGCTTTTTGAGGAGGATTGCGTATGTTGAACTTGGCTAAGGCTGAACGCAAGGCGGCGAGGTTGGTCAACAATCTCGACGTCGACGATCTCTACGACCAGATCGACGCGCTTCGCGGCTATGTCGCCGAGCTCTCGTCCGGTCTCGGCAAGAACGCCGGCCGGCATCTCGGTCGCGCCCGCGCCTACGCCTTGGACACGGCGCACGATGCCGAGGACGTGATGAAGGACAATCTTGCCGCCTCCCTGGTGCTCGCGGTCGGGCTCGGCGTTCTCGTCGGCTACTTCATTCGCCGCGGCAGCGAGTAGCTTCCGCCCTAGTGCGCGAGCTTGACGGCGCCGGTATAGAGAGCGCCACCGAGCACGCAAGGCAGCGCGATATAGGCCTGGCCTAGCGCGCTCGCCGCCACGCAGCCGGTGGCGATGGCGATGGAGCCCGCCGTCGCCCCCTTGGTCATGCCCAACTCGTTGCTCAACTGCGCCCGCTGCGCATCCTCGATCGCGCCGAACTGATCCTTGCGGACCCTCTCGGACTCGAAGATCTCCGCGGCGTCGATGACGTCTTTCAGCGGCACGGCGATGTCCTGCGGCTGACGCGCATATTCGGCGCGGTAGAGCGCAAGCAAAGCGCGGTCGCGTTCGGCGTAGGAGGCGAGCGTCCATTTCGCCGTGCCGCCGGTGGTGATCTTGTCGATGGCGCTCGGATCGCTGCCCCAGCCGGTGAACACTTTGCGGAACGAGAAGCCGCTGTCGCCTTTTTTCTTCGACCAGCGCAGCGCCTGCATGATGCGAACCACCGGCTCATACTGGCCGGTGGCGACGTAGTAGCCCCACAGCGCATAAATGCCGGGCGAGCCGCCGGTATCGAGCGGCAGCTCCATCAGCGTCGGTCGTTTGCCGGCGAGGAAATCGTCGATCAGCGGACGCCGCAGCGGCGTTCGCGGCGAGGTCTTCTCCAGCAGCTCGCGCCAGTCGGGCCGGCCTGAATAGGCAATCGCCCTGATGATCACCGCCTGCTCCTTGTCGGGCATCGGGAACATGCCGGGGATCAACTTGGGACCGTCCTTGGGATTGGAGCCGAGCACGCCGGCGATGAAGCCGGTGCAGAACCAAGCCTTCTCCTCATCGGCAAACAGACCGTAATCCTTCATGGCGTGGACCGCGGCCGGCACGCGCGAGGGGTTCTTATGGTTGCGATAGTTGGACATCCAATCCATCAGCCGATCGGGCGAGGAGAACGCGCCTTGCGGCTCCGGCGCAGCCTCACCTACAGGCGTCACCGGCAACGGCGGGCGCATGGTGGTATAGGACTGCGTCTTGACCTCGGTGGGCGGTGCGGCGGCAGGCATCGCTTGCGGCGGCGGGGAGGGCGCCGGCTGAACGGCGGGAGCCACGGCCTCGTCCGGTTGCGGCTGCGATGGCGCGAGCAACTGCGGCGCCGATGTCTTCGCTACCGAAACGCTCGGTTCCGGCTCCCCCGGCAACGCGGTCTGCGCCGCGCAGGGAACGGTTAACGCGATGACGCCGAACGCGGCGAGCGCAATGAGGTCGCGACTACGCATGTCATCAGCTTCCTTCCCCCGGCCCCAGAAGTGCTGACGATTACTCGGACATAGTTAATGCCCGCGGGCCTTGCGGCCTGCGGGGAACATATTGATTTTCCGCCGTTTCATGGCTTTTTGAGGGCTGAGGGCCGTTAACCATAATGAAAGATTAACGCGGAGCCGGGCGTCGATCGCTCTTAGTGCGCAGTCCGGCCGCCCTCCCGACTCGCGGTGCAGAAGGACGGCCGGTGGCCTCGCACGGACGCCGCTAGGAAGCGCCCGCTTTCAGACTCGCGAGGTCGATCACGAAGCGATAGCGCCGAGAAAGTCGTCGGCACCGAGCGCCAGCGCATTGTCGCGCTTGCCCGGCGATTGGCTGTGCACGGTGACGTGCGCACTCATGGCGTGGCCGAACTTGACAGCCATATGGCCGAGTCCGCCCAAGCCGACCACGCCAAGTTTGTCGCCCGCCTCGAGTCCGAAATGCCTCAGCGGCGAATAGGTGGTGATGCCCGCGCAGAGCAGCGTCGCCGCGCGATCGAGCGGGATGCCCTTCGGGATCGAGAGCGGGCGTGGCGAGGATGACCGGCTCGACGCCGGCAAGCGCCTGGACGGCGGTCTTTGCCTTACCCGGGTCTCGGGTTCCATAGGGGATGTCGTGGCCTTTGGCCTCCAGGGCGTTGCCAAGAGTCTTGCCGAGCTTGCCTGCGCCGATAATCTTCATCTGACGCCCTCGAACCGGCCTCGTTAACCCTTGCCTTAAACATGGGCAGTTTCGTATCATCGTTCCAATCGATGATATCAATGACAAACATTGACCACGCTAATCTAAGCCGGCTCGACCTCAACCTCTTGGTTGCGTTTGATGCGTTGCTGACCGAACGCAGCGTTACCCGCGCGGCAGCCCGCATTGGGCTGGGCCAGTCGGCGATGAGTCACAATCTCGCGCGGCTGCGGACGTTGTTCGGCGATGAGCTGCTGACGCGCGGCGCCGACGGCATGCGGCCGACCCCGCGCGCGCTTGCGCTCGCCGATCCGGTGCGCGTCACGCTCTCCCAGATCCAAGTGGCGGTGCTCCAGCGCGAGGCGTTCGATCCCTCGACCGCCGACCGCACATTCA
Source organism: uncultured Alphaproteobacteria bacterium (assembly GCA_963798815.1). Classification (GTDB taxonomy): domain Bacteria; phylum Pseudomonadota; class Alphaproteobacteria; order Rhizobiales; family Methyloligellaceae; genus Methyloceanibacter. The sequence continues at coordinate 66,534 of CAWCUW010000001.1, read as the reverse complement.
GGATCGGCCTGGCCGACTCCATCGAGGTCGCGGTGATTCCGAGCCTTCTCGCGCGGCTGAGCGAGACCGCGCCCGCCGTCTCCTTGCGTCTCCGGCCGATCGATCGCAGTACCATCCTGGAAGATCTCGACACCGGCAGCCTCGACCTCGGCATCGGCGTATTCGATCAGGGGCAGATCCATCACAAGCGCCGCGCGCTCTATAGCGACAACTTCCTCTGCCTGTTCAACCCGGCGCGCGTGAACTTCGTCCCACCCCTCTCGCTCGAAGACTATCTGAGCGTGCCGCATGTGCTGACCAGCCTCACCGACGATGCCCACGGCGCGGTCGATGAGGCGCTGGCCAAGCTCAAGCTCAAGCGTTCGATCGCCTTGACCACGCCGGGCTTTCTCGCCGTGCCGTTCGTGCTGCGACGGGCGCCGGTCATCACCACCATGCCGTCGAGGCTCGCGCGCTATTTCGCCGAGGCCTTCGGCTTGGCGACAAGCCCCGCGCCGATCGAGTTGCCGACCTTCACCATCTCGCTGCTGTGGCATGCTAGCTTCGACCACGACCCGGGCCATGTGTGGCTGCGCCAGACGGTGGCTGGGCTCGCCTCAGAGGTCGGTATGGAGCTCTAGCCGGGGCGCGGCCGATGTGGACAAAAGTCGAATTGCCCGTCCGCTTTGGTAATATTGGCTTCATGATCGCCGCTTAATCGATTCGCCTGAGCAGGATTTTTTGGCGAGCTTACTGATCAACCTGGCTGATCGAAGGAGATCGTCCCATGGCCGTTACCACAACCTCGGGAAAAGCAAACGTCACCGCGCGCAAGGCGCGCTGTGACGCGATGAGCGAAGTCTTGGCGGATGGCTGGTGGGCCGTAGGCTTGCGCGGCATTCTTGGCATTCTGTTCGGTTTGATCTGCCTGCTGACGCCGGGCATTGCCGTGCAGGTTTTCGTCATCCTGTTTGCGGCCTATATGCTGGTCGATGGCGTGTTCGCCATCATCTCCGGCATCAAGGCGGCGCGGAACGGCGAGCGCTGGGGCCTGCTCATCCTCGAAGGCATCGTCGACCTCGCGGCCGGCGCCGTGGCCGTGCTCTGGCCGGCGATCACGCTGATCGCGCTGATCTGGCTGGTCGCGGTATGGGCGGTGGTCTCCGGCATCCTGATGCTCAGCGCGGCCTTCTCGCTCAATCTCGATCACGGCCGCTGGTGGCTCGCGCTTGGCGGCATCGCCTCGGTCATCTTCGGCGTCCTGCTCGTCATCGAGCCTTTGATCGGCGCCGTGGTGCTGACGATCTGGATCGGCGCCTACGCCCTGGTATTCGGCATCTTCCTGCTCATCCTGGCGTTCCAGCTGCACGCCAAGAAGGAAGAGCGAGAGCATAAGATGCCCGCGGGCGCGGCGGCGAAGAAGGCGTGAGGCCGAGCACACGGCCGCAAGCTGGCGGATTCGAGCGAGAAGCGGGATTTTCCGCCGCTTCCCGCTAGGGTAGATTGGTGTTGGCGGGACCCGCCAAGCCCTTCTCCGACCCTGCGCACGCCATCCAATGTCCGTCCCGCCGAGCCAGGCCAAGACCTCAGACCAGGCCACGACCTACTCGGCCTTCATCAGCTATGCCACCAAGGCCGACAAGGCCGCGGCCTTCGAGATTGCGAGCCATCTCGAAGCGCTCGGGCTGACCTGCTGGATCGCCCCGCGCAACGTCCGCCCGGGCAAGCAATATGCCGGCGAGATCGTGCGCGGCATCGCCACCTCGCGCTGCTTCATTCTGGTGCTGTCGAGCGCGGCCAACAACTCCAAATTCGTGCGGCGCGAGGTCGAGCAGGCGGATCGCAAGGATAAGCCGGTCTATACAATCCGCATCGAGGAAGTGGACCCCTCGGAGGAGTTGCAACTGTTCCTCTCGGAGATCCACTGGATCGATGCCTTCGAGTGCAGGCTGGCGACGCATATGCAGATCCTCGCGCAGATGCTGCGCGAGGAGGAGCGCTCTGCCGGCATCATCGAGGAGGCCTCCGGCGTGATCGCCACTCCGCCGATCGCCGAAACCACCGACCCGCGCGAGCCGCCACCGCCGAAGATGGTCAAGGTCGAGCCGCCGGCACGCACGCTTGAGCGTCCACCGCGTGCTCCGACGACCGTCGCATCGACAGCCTCTCTTGGCGAGGCGCTTCTCGGCAAGTGGTGGCTGTTCGCATTGCGCGGCGTGCTCGCCCTCATCGTCGGCCTCGGCTACGAGTTTTCGCTGTGGGGCTATTTCAACTATCACAATTTTTTTGTTGGCCTGATCGCCGTCTATCTTGTTGCCGACGCCATTCTCGCCGCTGCGGTTGGCATCGGCCGTGGCAGCACCAGATGGCGCTATCTGTTCGTGGTCGAAGGCCTCGTCAGCCTTGCGTTTGGTGTGCTGATCGCGGCGGCGCCGTCGGTGCTCAGCACATTTTCGATGCTGGTCGCGTCCTGGGCGCTCGGCACAGGCGCGGTGCGAGGGATTGCGGCCTCTCGCTTGACGTTCCGCGAGGGTAACGCGTGGCTTGCGTTCGGGGCGGCCGCATCGCTGGCGCTCGGCGTCGTTTTACTCACGCTTGCCACTCCGGTCGAGGAGGCCGGGCGCTGGGTCGCAGGATGGGTCGGCGGTTTTCTCATCCCATTGGGCGCGTCGTACCTCGTACTCGGCTTCCATCTCGACGGGCGAAGGCTCGCCGCCGCCCCAGCCGAACAGGCAGCAGCACTGAGCACCGCGGGCGCCGTGCTCGCTCCCTTCTGGTGGGCATTTGCCGCAAGGGCGGTGCTCAGCGTTTGCGCCGGCGCACTGTTCTGGTGGTTCAGCACCCGGGAAGACTTGCTCAACGACACGCCGGTCGGCACGGGGCTCGCCTGGGTGCGATGGCTCGGCGTGTACATGATCGCCTGTGGCGCCGCGACGATCGCTCCGGGCCTCTTGGCCTCGAGAGCAATCACGCGCTGGCGCGTCTTGATCGCGGAAAGCGCCATCATCATAGTTGGTGGGCTCGTCGTATTCTTCAACGGCGGTTCGGTCGTCGGCTTCGTCGCTCTCGCCTATCAGGTCGCGCTGGTGGCCTGCGGACTGTTGTTGCTCTTTGCGGCTTGCGGCCTGGATCTGTCCTTTGGGCGCCGCTGGCTGGCAGCTGCAGGTCTCGTCCTGTTGCTGTTTCCGCTGGCCCAGCTCGCTGCGGAATGGGTGGAGAACATATTTCCCATACCAGGACGCCGCGAAGCGTTCATAGGGTGGGCCGGATCGACCGCTCTCATCTCCGGCGCACTATTCGCCGGGTTTGCCTTTCGACTTCGCCGCGCGGCTTTGGGCCGCCGCGGCGTCATGGCATCGAAGGCTGCCGGTGAGGCAGTCTACCAACGGCCCGGCTTTCTTGTGGCGAAGGGCCTGCTCCTCTTCGCCGGCGGTCTCCCCTTCCTGCTCTGGTATCTGTTCCCCGACTTTTGGCTGTGGAACGCCGGTTCGATCCCAGGGTTGATCGTCGTGCCCTTGACGCTTTGCATGATCCTCAGCGGCGGATTGGCTCTCGCCCCGCGCGCGCGTAGCGAGAGCGGCGCCGCTGCCGTCTTGGGCGGCGCGGCGGGTGTCTTGATCGGCACCGCATCGCTCGCCTGGATGTTGTTTTCCGGTGAAGTTGCGTTGAGCGGTTTCCCCTCCAACGACCCATTCCTCGTCGATCAGTTCGACCCAGTGCTGGCCGGCTGGGGGGTGTGGGCGAGCCTGAGCGGCGGGCTGCTGCTTATTTCCCTCTGGCGACTGAAGGGCCCGGTGACCCGCATTTGGTTGATGCTTGCGAGCGCGGCCTCGTTACTGCTCGGCCTGGTATTTTTCTTAGCGGCAACCGACCTGCTAGATCAGGAAACCGTGTTCTTCCTGTATGTCGGAGTCCTGACCGCAGCTTCCGGTGCGTTCCTCGTTCTGTTTGCCATGAGCCCGCGCGCACGGGGCCGGATGTCACCGGCGGCGGCTTAAGCCTGCACAGGAGTTTCATGACACAGCGCGCCATCCCCAGCGTGACGCTTCCCTCCGGCGAGAAAGTGCCGCAACTCGGCCAGGGCACCTGGCATATGGGCGAAAGCGGGCGAGCGCGCCAAGACGAGGTGGCGGCGCTGAAGCTCGGGCTCGATCTCGGCATGACGCTGATCGACACCGCCGAGATGTACGGCAATGGCGGCGCCGAGGAGGTGGTGGCCGAGGCGGTTGCCGGGCGGCGCGACGAGTGCTTCATCGTCAGCAAGGTTCTGGCCGAGAATTCGACCCGCGCCGGGACTATCGCCGCCTGCGAGCGGAGCCTGAAGCGGCTCAAGACAGACCGCATTGATCTTTATCTGTTGCATTGGCGCGGGCGCCCCGAGCTTGCAGAGACGGTGTCGGGCTTCGAGGCGCTGCTGGCGGCCGGCGCGATCCGCGCCTGGGGGGTCAGCAATTTCGATGTCGACGACATGGAGGAGTTGATTGCGGTCGCGGGCGGGGCAGCCTGCGCCAGCAACCAGGTGCTGTATAATTTGCGGCGACGGGGGATCGAGGCCGGAGTGCTGCCTTGGTGCCGCGAGCGCGGCATCCCAATCATGGCCTATTCGCCGATCGAACAAGGGCGGCTGTTGCGCGACCGGGCGCTCACCGGCGTGGCGATCCGCCACCGGGCGACGCCGGCGCAGATCGCGCTCGCCTGGGTCTTGCGTCATACGGACATGATGGTGATCCCCAAGGCCACGACCTTGGAGCATGTGCGCGAGAACCGCGCCGCGCTCGACATCGCCTTGACCGAGCAGGACCTGGCCGAGCTCAATCGCGCCTTCCCGCCGCCGAAGGGACGCCGCCCGCTCGAATTGCTGTGAGCGCGCCGCCAAGCATGGCAACTGACGCCTGCGGTCTTCCCCGCTAACATCGGACCATGGACGGTTTCCTCGGCCAGAGCGACGGCATCATCCGGCTTGGCGTCTTTCTCGGCGTGTTCTTGGTTATGGCGCTGGTCGAGCTCGGCTGGCCGAAGCGCGCGCTCAGTGTTTCCAAGGGGAGGCGCTGGTTCACCAATGTCGGCATCAGCGTAACGGACAGTATCGTGCTGCGGCTGATGGCGATGCTCGCCGTGCCGATCGCGGCCATCGCCGCTGCGTTCTATGCGCAGACGCACGGCATTGGCCTGTTGAACCATGTCGCGTGGCCAGACTGGCTGAAGATCGCGGTGGCGCTGCTCGCGCTCGATCTCGCCATCTGGGCGCAGCATCTCGTCTCGCACAAAGTGCCGTTGTTCTGGCGCCTGCATCAGGTGCATCACGCCGACCGCGATATCGACGTCACCACCGCGGTGCGCTTTCACCCGGTGGAAATCGCCTTATCGATGCTGTGGAAGATCGTGGTGGTGGTGCCGCTCGGCGCGCCGCCGCTGGCGGTGTTCCTGTTCGAGGTCATCCTCAACGCCTGCGCCATGTTCAACCACGCCAATATCGCGCTTCCGGCGCGGGTCGATGGCGTGCTGCGCCTGTTCGTGGTGACCCCCGACATGCACCGCGTGCATCACTCGGTCATTCGGCGCGAGCATGATTCAAATTACGGCTTCAATCTCTCGCTCTGGGACCGGCTGTTCCGCACCTATACGGCGCAGCCCGAAGCCGGCCACCAAGGCATGACCATCGGCCTCACGCCCTATCAGAGCGAAGCGCCGGCCAGGTTCGGCTGGAGCCTGTGGCTGCCGTTCGGCAAGCAGCCGGGCGATCAGAAGAAGCTCATCGGGAAATAACGCAAGAACAGCTCTTCGTAGCGGCCGCTCGCGTGTACCTGCTCGAGCCCGTAATTGAGGACCTCGGCGAGGTGGCGGTTGCCCTTCTTCACGGCGATGCCCACGCCCTCGCCGAAGAATTTCGCGTCGAGATAGGGGCCGCCGCGAAACTCGCAGCAGCCCTCGCTGGTCACGCCGTTGATCCAGAAGGTGAGGCCGATGCCGTCGCCGAACACAAAATCGATGGCGCCGTTCTTCAGCGCCTTGGTGGCGTCCTCGGAACTGTCGAAGGTGGCGACGGCGACGTCGGGAAAGAACAGCTTGAGATAGGCCTCGTGCCCGGTGCCTTTGGCGACGCCCACCTTCATGCCCTCAAGCGTTTCCGGGCGGATGTCCTTGAGCGGGTTGGTCTTCAGCGCGACGAAGCGGGCCGGCGTCGCGTAATAGCGTGAGGTGAAGTCCGCCTTTTCCAGCGACTCGGCGCTGATGCGGATCGAGGCGATCGCCGCGTCGGCCTCGCCCCGGTCGAGGGTGGTGAAGATATCCGCCCAGTCGACGTCCTTGACTTCGCATTGGACTTCCAAGGTCTCGCAGATTGCCTTGGCGAGATCGACATTGAAGCCGGTCAATGCGCCCACCTCGTCCAGATAATGAAACGGGGGATAGTCGCTGTCGGTGATGAAGCGGAGCTTCTCCAGCCCGCGCATGTCGGGTTTGGGGCGCAGCGCATCGCCTTGCCAGGTGTCGGGAACGATGTCGTTGCGCACTTGCGCCGAGGCGGGCGCGGGCAGGAATGCGACGACCGCGAGCGCGGTCAATGCCCAAGCCAGCAGTGGCAAGCGGGTCGAACTCGGGGGAGGATTGCGCGCAGCGGTCACGCTTCACTCTTAACGCGGCTTTGCCATACGTGCCAAGAGCGGGAGCACCATTAAGTTGTAGGACTAAATTCTACAAGTTTACATTGTACTACTTGCTACAACTCGCAGCCAAACTCCAATATTGCGCCTCAAAATTGCAAATACTCGCGGGAGAATGCGGGGGGTATTCCCGTGTCGGCTGTGGCGGAGTCTTTCCGGTCTGGCAGGCAGCACGCGCATCTTGCGGCGCGCCTTGAGGCATTGCCGCGCTCCGAATACGCTTTCCTCGTCGGACGCTTTGTCGATTCCGCCACTTTAACGCGCGCCGAAGCGATCGCGGCGGCGTGGGGCGTGCATCCGCACGAGGTGCTGATCGCCAATGGCTGGCTCGACGCGGCGGATTATTACCGCGCGCTAGCGGAGCACTGCGGCGCCCCGTTCAAGGCACAGCTCCCCGCCACCGATGTCGCACCTGCCGCGGCGGCAACACCGCGCGAGAGCCTTGCCAGCGGCCTGTTGAAAGAACGCGCGCGCGCCAAGGGCTTCGTCTTGGCGCCGGACCGGCTAAGGCCGAATGCGCTGCGCGAGATGCTGGCGCGGCTTGCGCCCTATCGGTTCTCGCTGACCTCGCCGCAGACGGTACGGGGCGCCATCTGTCGCCACTTCGCTCCGTCCTTGGCGCGTCATGCCGTGGCCGGCTTGGCCGCGCGCAAGCCGGAGCAAAGCGCGCGGACGCGGATGGCACTTTGGCAGCGCCTCGTCTTCTGTCTCGCCCCGCTGATAGTGCTGACCGCGCTTGCGCTTCGGCCCGCCGGGACAGTGTGGGTCGTGACCGCAAGTCTCGCTGTCATGTTCGTGCCGCTGATCGGATTTCGCCTGCTCGCGGCCTATGGCCTGCTCGCATCGCTGAACGACGGCGACAAAGCGTCCTGTTCGCGTCTGCCGGATCGCGCGCTCCCCATCTACACGCTGCTGGTGCCGCTTTACCGCGAGGCGCACATGCTGGCTCCGCTCGCCAGCGCGCTCGCGCAACTCGACTATCCGGCGGCGAAGCTCGACATCAAGATCATTCTCGAGGCGAGCGACACCGCGACGATCGGCGCGGCGCGGGCGCTCCGGCTGCCCGGCATGTTCGAGCTTGTCGTCGTGCCGGAGCTGCCGCCGCGAACCAAGCCGAAGGCGCTGAACTACGCGCTGCCGCTCGCCCGCGGCGACTATATCGGGATCTACGATGCCGAGGACCGCCCCGAGCCCGGCCAGCTTCGCCAAGCGTTGAACGCGTTCCGCAGCGGTCCGCTCGACCTCGCCTGCTTGCAGGCGCGGCTTGGCGTCTATAACCCGTTCGACACTTTCCTCACGCGGCAGTTCACCGTGGAATATTGCGCGCTGTTCGACGGGCTATTGCCCGCGCTCGACCGGCTCAAGCTGCCGCTACCGCTCGGCGGGACGTCCAACCATTTCCGCGCCTCGGCGCTGAAATGGCTGATGGCCTGGGACCCGTTCAACGTCACCGAGGATGCCGATCTCGGCATCAGGCTCGCACGCAACGGCTATCGCTGCCGGATGTTGGGGTCGACGACCTACGAAGAAGCGCCTTCGGCCTTCATGAGCTGGCTGCGTCAGCGCACGCGCTGGCTCAAAGGCTATTTACAGACCTGGCTCGTGCATATGCGCGATCCTCGCGCGCTATGGCGGGAGCTCGGCCCGCGCGGCTTTCTCGCCTTTCAGATCATGGTCGCCGGCACCGTGTTGTCGGCGTTGGTGCATCCCTGGTTCTATGCGCTGGCCGTGTTCGATCTGGTGACGCGGGGCATGCTGGCGCTGCCGCAGAGTCCGCTCGGCTGGCCGTTCTGGCTGATCGCCTGCTTCGACCTTTCGGTTGGTTACCTCGCCTCGATGGCACTCGGGCTGCTGGCGCTGCGACGACGCGGATACGCCAGACTGCTCGCGCAGATTCCGCTGATGCCGATTTATTGGCTGCTCATCTCGGCGGCGGCCTATCGCGCGCTCTGGCAATTCGCCACGGCGCGTTTCGAATGGGAAAAGACCGAGCACGGTCTTGCCAATGCGTCTGCCGCGCGACGGCGCGACTGGACTAGAGCACGAGGTTGCGCGCCCTGATGCCGCGCTCGATGGCCGTGGCCGTCAGCGCGTCAAGCTCGAGGCTGTCGCGCAGCATCTCGAGGAAGCGCGTTTCCTCCGGCTTCACGTCGAGATCGGCGGCGGCGATTTCGAGCGCGATGGCATAAGCCGTCTCGCGCAGCTTCTTCGGCAGGTTGCTGCGGATCAGCACCAGCACATGGTCGAGGCCGCCGTCGGCGCTCAGGATCTCGCCGCAGCCCTCAGCCGTCTTGACCAGGTTCTCTTGATCGAAATCGCTGAAGATCGGCAGGTGGGAGACGATCTCGCCGATGCGGGAAAGCTCGGCGTCGGTCATGGTGCGGTCCACGGCCGACATCGTGACCATCACATAAATGAGCGCGGCGTGATGGTTCAACGGCTCGGTCATATGGATCCCCCTGTGATTGCGCTGAGGCCCAAAAGCGGCGCGACCGTAGGCAATTGCGCCCACAGGGGCAAGCCCCCCAGTCCTTGAGGGGGAGGGAGTTGCTCCCGGAAAGACTGGCGCTAGCTAGCGATTTGTGAAATTTGTCGGGCGACACTCACAACGCCACCAGCACCTGTGTTTCCGGCCATGGCCCGCCCGCCCAGCACCAAGACGCCTCATCGCGCTCCACGCCGCTCGGCCGAGCCGCAACTCGAAGCGAGCATGAGCCGCGCGAAAGACGCGCATGCCCCCCTGGCGCCCAAGGCGAAAGCCAAGCTCGCGCCGAAAATCGAGGTCAGCTCCGAGCTTCTCGCGCATGCCCATGTCAGCAAGGCCTGGCCGTTCGAGGAGGCGCGCAAGGTCCTGAGCCGGCTGAAGCGCATCCCCAAGCCGACCGGCGCCATTATCTTCGAGACCGGCTACGGGCCCTCGGGCCTGCCGCATATCGGTACGTTCGGCGAGGTCGCGCGCACCACCATGGTGCGTCACGCGTTCCGCGTGCTGACCGAGGACAAGATCCCGACGCGGCTGATCTGCTTCTCCGACGACATGGACGGCCTCAGGAAGGTGCCCGACAACATCCCCAACAAGGCGATGGTCACCGAGCATCTCGGCAAGCCGTTGACGCAGGTGCCCGATCCTTTCGGCGAGCATAAAAGTTTCGGTCATCACAACAATGCGCGGCTGAAAGCATTTCTCGATACGTTCGGCTTCGACTACGAATTCCTGTCGGCGACCGAGTGCTACACATCCGGGCGCTTCGACGCGGCGTTGCTCAAGGTGCTGCACCATTACGATGCGATCAGGGATGTGATCCTGCCGACGCTCGGCCCCGAGCGTCGCGCGACCTACAGTCCCTTCCTGCCGATCTCGCCGACGACGGGCCAGGTGCTGCAAGTGCCGATCGTCGATCGCGACACCGTGGCGGGCTCGATCGTCTACAAGGATCCCGACAGCGGGAGGCTGACGCAGGTGCCGGTGACCCGCGGCCATTGTAAATTGCAGTGGAAGGCGGATTGGGCGATGCGCTGGGCGGCGCTCGGCGTCGATTATGAGATGGCGGGCAAGGACCTGATCGATTCGGTGCGCCTCGCCGGGCACATCTGCCGCATCCTCGGTGCGCAGCAGCCGGAAGGCTTCAACTACGAGCTCTTCCTCGACGAGAACGGCGAGAAGATCTCCAAGTCGCGCGGCAACGGCCTCACCATCGAGGAGTGGCTGACTTACGCCTCGCCCGAGAGCCTGTCGCTCTACATGTTCCAAAGTCCACGCAAGGCGAAGCGGCTCTATTTCGACGTGATCCCGCGCGCGGTCGACGAATATGTCGGGCATCTAGCCGCTTTTCCGAAGGAGGAGCCGGCGGCGCGGCTGATGAACCCCGTCTGGCACATCCATCAGGACGAGCCGCCACAGGCCGAGCTCCCCATCAGCTTCGCGCTGTTGCTCAATCTGGCGAGCGCTTCCAACTCCGAGGACAAAGAAGTGCTGTGGGGCTTCATCCGGCGCTACGCACCGGACGCCACGCCGGAAGCGCATCCGCTGCTCGATCAACTGGTCGGCTACGCCATCCGCTACTTCCACGACTTTGTGAAGCCGGCGAAGTTCTATCGCCCGGCCGCCGACAAGGAGCGGGCGGCGCTCATGGAGCTAGATGCACGCCTGTCCGAGCTGCCGAAGGCCGCGCTCGCCGAAGAAATCCAGGCGGAGGTCTATGCCGTCGGCAAGCAGCACGACTTCGAGCCATTGCGCGATTGGTTCGGCGCGCTTTACGAGGTGCTGCTCGGGCAGACGCAAGGCCCGCGCTTCGGCTCCTTCGTCGAGCTCTACGGCATCGCCGAGACGCGCGCTCTGATCAAAAAGGCACTGAGCGGTGAACTTGCAGCCGCCTAGCGCGTTCGTCTGGCACGAGTGTTGCTGGTAGGCTAATCGCAAAACTGAGTATCAGGGACACGCACCCAGCCATTTGCAGTTGGGGGCGAGTGCTTGATCGGGCCAGCGCAGCTCACTAACTGGGCGAGATGTGATGAAAGTTCGTGCAGGTTACACAATCGCGTATGACTGCCTGCAGCCGACGCCGATGATCCTGACGTTGAGCGTCCATCCGGATCGGCGGTTCGACCTCATCACCGAGGACAAGCTGACCGTGCACCCCTTCGTGCCGATCACCGAATATGTCGACGGCTTCGGCAATATTTGCCATGTGATCCGCGCACCGCAGGGTCGGCTGACGCTGTCATCCGATTTCCTCATCAACGACAGCGGCGAGCCGGATGTCGTCGCCCCGCTCGCGCCGCAGCTATCGCTCGACACACTCCCCGTGGATACGCTGGTCTATCTGCTCGGCAGCCGCTATTGCGAGACCGACCGGCTCTCGGACATCGCCTGGTCGAAATTCGGCAAGGTGCGCAAGGGCTGGGGGTTGGTGCAGGCGATCTGCGACTTCGTCAACGAGCACGTCAAGTTCGGCTACGAGCATGCCCATGTCGGCCGCACCGCATACGACACCTATATCGAGAAGCGGGGCGTGTGCCGCGACTTCGCCCATCTCGCCATCACGCTTTGTCGCTGCATGAATATCCCGGCGCGCTATTGCACCGGTTATCTCGGCGATATCGGCATTCCCCCCGATCCGTGCCCGATGGATTTCAGCGCCTGGTTCGAGGTGTTCCTCGACGGCACCTGGTACACGTTCGATGCGCGCCACAACGTTCCGCGCATTGGCCGTATTCTCATCGCCCGTGGGCGCGACGCGACCGACGTCGCCATCACCACCTCGTTCGGCCCGCATACGCTCGCCTCGTTCGAGGTCGTCACCGACGAGGTGAAAGAGGAAGTATCGGTCTCCTAACTCGGCGCGGCGGCGAATTCCGCAACTTGTTGGCAAGTTGCGGGAATTGAATTCAGCATGTTTTAGAAGGTTTGTGGCTACTTCCTGGGCACCAACCCAGGAGGAGTTCCCTTATGAAGTATGCTCTTACCGCCGCTATCGTGTTCGGCTTTGCCGGTATTGCTTTCGCCGCCGATGGCAGCCAGTTCGTCATCATCAAGGACAAGAATCAGCATTGCCGCGTGGTCGAGCAGAACATGGTGAGCGAGGACGAGCTCGGCATGCAGGTCGGCAAGCAGGGCTATCCGAGCATGGACGAGGCCAATATCGACCTGAAGGTCGTTTGCGACAACTCGTAGGCTGATTTCTCAAGCGCCGCTTTAGCTTAGCGGCGTTTTGCACGTCTTGAGGACGCGGATCGGGCGATGGCTCGGTCCGCGTCTTTTTGCCTCGGATGGCCGCCCCGCGCCGAGCCAAGTGTTACGCCTAGAATTGGTCGTCCTAGGTAGGAGATGATTTAAATGACCAAGATAAAGCTGGGAGTGACTGCCGCGGCAGGGGTGTTGATTTTCGGGATGTCGGGCTACGCCGCCGCAGCGAGCGAGCGGAATGACGTGACCGCCAAGAATATTATCGTCGCGGCGGATGATAACGCGACCGACGATGATAGTGCGGCAGGCGACGATAGCGAGTCCGATGGCTCGGCGAAGATGGGCACGGGCGAAGGCACATATGTCGGCGAAGATCAGGGTTCGGCGCCGGAGAACGACACGGACAAGATCGATCAACCGGCCCGCAGAAATCCCACGACCGGCGACGCTCCCGACGAGGAGAGCGACGATGTCATGCCGCCCGACGAGGACGAGGACAGCGACCAACCCGAATAAGCAGAGTCCCACTCGCGCGTTTCGCGGGCGGGCTCAGGTCGTTTTCGCGGCGCGAACCGGAAAAGTTCCGGTCCGCGCCGATCTTTTTGCCGGAACAGCGCTCCCCGCAAGAGAGTTTTGCTTACGAGAGGAGACGCAAAATGACCAAGACCAACACACTGTTTGCCGGTGCCGCGGTGATCGCTCTCACTCTGGGTATCACCTCGCGCGCCGACGTGCCGACCGATCAGGACTTGACCTTGCCGCCGGGCGCCATCGTCGTCGCCGCCGACGAAGCTCAGCCCGCAGCCGATCAGGGCGAGAATAGTCAAGGCTCCGCCAAGATGGGCGAGGAATCCGGTACCCAAGAAGGGGCCGATAGCGGCGCCACCGCGGAGAGCGATACCAAAAAAGTCGATCAGCCGGACCGCAGGAACCCAACCACCGGCGCCACGGCTTCGGACCAGAGCGCGCAGTAGCGAGCGGGCAGCCGCTCACTCCGCTCCGCGCCAGAGCCCGAGCTTGTCTTTCTTGGCGGCCGCCGCTGCTTTGGCCAGCGCGGGCTCGTTAGCGTCGCTCGGCTCGGCCCAGCCCTGGCGCACCATCCAGGTGGAAATATCCGTTTCCGCCACCGAGCAGCGGGCAACCACCTCCTTCGGCGCGCCTTGCTGCGGCACTTCGCAGGTAACGGCGCGGGTGCGGATCAGCCGCGTCAGAGCCGCCTTGGCGGCGGCGCCGCACGGCCATGCTTTGCCATTCGTCCCTTTACAAGTGGCCTCGTCATCGCGGGCGGCGATGCCGGCAAGCTTGATGACGACACTGCCCGATTCCAGGGTGCCGCCGTCGCGCACGGTGACGCGGTAATAGAGCTTCGGCGCAGTTTGCGGTGCGACGGCGCCGGTCTTATCCGTGTCCTTGGCGTTCACAGCCGCAGATTGCTCGGCCTTGGCTTCGTCTTGGGGCGGTGGAGGAGGTTGGGGTGAGACGGCGTCGGGTTCGACGGCATGTTGCGGCGGCACGGGCGGCGGGATGGGAGCGGCAGCTTGCGGAGCAGGCGGGGGAGGTGGGGCGACTTGCTGCGGTGGCGCCGGCGGGGCAACGGGCTTCGCGTCGGACTGCGACTGCGCCTTTTGACTTGCCCACCAGACTTGCCCGAAGCCCAGAGGAACTGCGACCGGCCACAGCAGGGCTGTGATACCGATTCCGAGCAAGATCGAGACGATGCGCGAGGCACGCTCCATGATGCGATCGGATCCCCCCAACCTAAGCCAGCACGAACACGCGCTGGTCGGGTCATTCTACGGGCCTCGGCCTTCGCTGTCTGCTATTGGCTTGCCCAGACGATTCGCGCCATCCAATCGACGCGGTCCAGTGGAAAGACCAGATTGGCGTGGGTCGGATTGAAGGAGGCAAGCTCGACTGTCTTCGCCGTCCGCCGCACCAGGATCTTCGCCATCACCTCGCCGTCGGTCGTGCGCAGCACGAGGCGGTCGCCTTTGCGCGGCGCGGAGTTCGGCGAGACGATGAGGATATCCCCGTCACGATAAAGCGGCTGCATACTGTCGCCGGTGACTTCGAGCGCATAGGCGTTCTCGTCGTCGACCTTGGGGAAGCGGATCTGGTCCCAGCCTTGGCCCACGGGGAAACCGCCATCGTCGAAGAAGCCGCCGCCGCCGGCCTGGGTCAAGCCGATCAGCGGAATCGGCCGCGCGGCGCGCGGTTCGGCGGTGATCAGCTGGGTGAAATCCTCGAAGCTGGCCCCGGTCGCCTCCAGCACCTTGGCGAGGCTCTCGGTCGAGGGCCAGCGCGGGCGCCCCTCGCCGGTGACACGCTTCGATTTGTTGAACGAGGTGGGATCGAGTCCGGCGCGTTTGGCGAGCCCGGACGCCGACAGGCTATAGCGCCGCGCGAGCGCGTCGATGGCGTTCCATACCCTGGTGTGGGTGAGCCTGTTCAGGGGAAGCGGGCCCCGTTGCCTGAAACTTACGAATCGGAATTTATGCCTATGGTAGGAATTATGGCTTATTTCCATGGCTTGTCCACCAGGAAACGAGCGATACCGTACCGGGGATGCTTTGCCTCTTGCGCCGCTGTGGCGCCCGGATAGGTTCCAGACCCGAGCCATGGCAGAGCCCGTCTATAAAGTCCTGAACGAGACCGCTTTCGAAGCGGCGTGGACCGCGGGGCGTTTCGACGGCTCGGCCGACGATGCCCGCGACGGCTTCATCCATCTTTCCGCCGGCCATCAGCTTGCTGCAACGCTCGCCGCGCATTTCATTGGGCAGGAGGGCCTCGTTCTCGTCGCGCTCGATTTGGTGCGGCTTGGGCCTTCGCTGAAATGGGAGGTCTCGCGTGGCGGCGCATTGTTCCCACATCTTTATGCGCCGCTCGATCTTGCCGCCGTGCTGTGGAGCGAACCGCTTACGCTCGGACCGGACGGCCGACACGTCCTGCCGGACGGAGTTTTCGCATGAGCGGGCTGTTCGGCCTTGGCCAGGCGCTGCTTCAGGCGATCGATCCCGAGACCGCCCACGATATCGCCCTCAAAAGTCTGGAGCTTGGGCTTTATCCCCGCGCCGACGGCCCTGACGACCGGCGCTTGGCCCAGACCGTGTTCGGCCTGGATTTTCCCAATCCCATCGGCATGGCGGCCGGCTTCGACAAGAACGCGCGCGTGCCGAACCAGCTGCTCGCCATGGGTTTCGGCTTCGTCGAGGTGGGCACGCTGACGCCGCACGGGCAAAGCGGCAACTCAGGCACCCGCATCTTTCGCTCCGCCCGGGACCACGCCATCATCAACCGCCTCGGCTTCAACAATGAGGGACAGGCGGCGGCGCTTGCCCGTCTGCAAGAGCGGCCGAAAGGAATCGTCGGCGTCAATGTCGGGGCAGGGCGCGACAGCGAGGATCGCATCGCCGATTATGTGACGGGCATCGAACGCATGGCCCAAGTCGCCAGCTACCTCACCGTCAATATCTCATCGCCCAATACGCCAGGCTTGCGCGATCTCCAGGCGCCGAAAGCGCTCGATGATTTGCTCGAGCGCGTGCAAGCCGCGCGCCAGGCGCTCACCCACAAGCCTCCGCTGCTGGTGAAGCTTGCCCCGGATCTCGCCGATGCCGACTTGCCGGAGGTGGTCGATGTCATCCAAGCGCATGGCGTTGACGGCATCATCGTGTCGAACACCACGCTCTCCCGAGACGACGTCGACACGATCGCGTTCGCCCGCGAGACCGGCGGCCTCTCGGGCCGACCGCTCTTCGCCCGCTCGACGCGAATGCTGGCGCTTGTCTACCAGCTCACGCAAGGCCAGCTGCCGCTGATCGGCGTCGGCGGCATCGATTCCGGCGAAACGGCGCTGGCCAAGATCGAGGCCGGCGCCACGCTGCTCCAGCTCTATACCGGGCTCGTGTTCGAAGGGCCGGGGTTGCCCGGTCGCATCAAGCGGGCATTGATCGAGGCGATGCAGGCGGGGAAGCACAGCACGCTCGCGCCGCTGATCGGGCGGCGCGCGGGCGAATGGTCGGAGAAAGGGTCGGCGTGAACGTCACCATCTATCACAATCCGCGCTGCTCGAAATCGCGCGAGACGCTCAAGCTGATCGAAGCGCGCGGGTTCAAGCCGAACATCGTCGACTATCTGAAGACCCCGCCCTCGGCTGCCGAGCTCAAATCCATTCTCAAAAAGCTCGGGCTCAAGGCCGACGATATCGTGCGCAAGGGCGAGCCGCTTTATGCCGAGCTTTGCTTGAAGGATCGCGATCTCAAAGAGGACGCGCTGCTCGCGCTGCTGGTGGCGAACCCGATCCTGATCGAGCGGCCGATCGTGGTCGTCGGCGGCAAAGCGGCGATCGGCAGGCCGCCTGAGGCGGTGCTCGCTATCCTTTAGGCCTCGCGCTTGGGCGAGCTTGAGTTGACCAAATCGCCATTGGTGCGGCCGAGCGATTTCAGCAGGCGCGTCACCAGCCAGACCGGGAAGACGATGACGGCGCCGAGCAGGAAGTAGCGGAACGCCTTCTCCACCGCGGCAAAGCCCATGTCGTAGATGCGCTCGACCAGGCGTCTGAGGCTGTCGATCAGCTCGAACGGGCTGAAACCCAGCGCCGCGAGGACGACGCCCACGATCAGCGAGAGAATCGCCAGCCTGAGCAGAACCAGCGCCGGATTGCCGCCAAAAAACCGATCCATCTGTCAGCTCTCCCTTTCGCCGGGCACAGCGCCCTAGGAGCTTCGACTCGAATTACGCCAGAATTGGTGCGAAGGGTCACGAAGGTCAAGCGGAAGAGCGATGCGTGCACCCAAGAGATTTGTGGTCGAAACCGCCCCAGCCGGGCTGCCAGAGCCGTTCGCCGGCTGGTTCAAGGCGCGCGGCTGGCGCCCGCACGCGCACCAGTTGGCGCTGCTCGACCATGCCGGCTCAGGCCGCGACACGCTGCTGATCGCGCCGACCGGCGGCGGCAAGACGCTGGCCGGCTTCCTGCCGAGCCTGGTCGATCTGGCGCGCCAGCCGCCGAAGCGCAAGCCCGCAACCGCCATCCATACGCTTTACGTCTCGCCGCTCAAGGCGCTGGCCGTCGACATTGCGCGCAATTTGGCCATGCCGGTCGCCGAGATGGAGCTGCCGATCAGGCTCGAGACCCGCACCGGCGACACCCCGCCGTCGCGCCGCGCGCGTCAACGGGTGGCGCCGCCTGACATTTTGCTGACCACGCCGGAGCAGATCGCGCTGATGCTGTCGCATCAAGGCGCGGCCGAGCTGTTCGGCAGCGTGAAATATGTGATCCTCGACGAGCTGCACGCGCTTGCCTCCAGCAAGCGCGGCGATCTCTTGGCGCTCGATCTGGCGCGGCTGCGCAGCCACGCGCCGGGGCTCACGGCGATCGGCCTGTCGGCGACGGTGGCGCGGCCTTACGAGCTAGCCTCGTTTCTCGTGCCGCATCAGGGCCAGGCGGCGACGCGGCTTGCCGAGATCGTCACCGCGGGCGAGGGGGCCCGCGCCGACATCGCCATCCTGCGCTCGACCGCCGATCTGCCCTGGGCTGGGCACTCGGCGCGCTACGCGCTGCCGGAGATCTACGCTTCGATCAAGGCGCATCGCCTGTCGCTGATCTTCGTCAATACGCGCTCGCAGGCGGAGATGCTGTTCCACGAGCTGTGGCGCTACAACGATGCCAATCTGCCGATCGCCCTGCATCACGGCTCGCTCGACGTGGCGCAGCGGCGCAAGGTCGAGGCGGCGATGGTTCAGGGCAAGCTCCGCGCCGTGGTCTGCACCTCGACGCTCGATCTCGGCATCGACTGGGGCGAGGTCGATCTCGTCATCAATGTCGGCGCGCCGAAGGGTGCCAGCCGGCTGGCGCAACGCATCGGCCGCGCCAATCACCGGCTGGACGAGCCGAGCAAGGCGCTGCTGGTGCCGGCCAACCGCTTCGAGGTGGTGGAATGCCAGGCGGCGCTGGAAGCGGCGGAGGAGGGCGCACAGGACACGCCACCGTCGCGGCCGGGCGCGCTCGACGTGCTGGCCCAGCATGTGCTCGGCACCGCCTGCGCCGCGCCGTTCGATCCCGACCGGCTCTATCGCGAAGTGACGAGTGCCGCGCCATACCAAGGTCTGTTGCGCGAAGGCTTCGATCAGGTGTTGCAATTCGTGGCGACCGGCGGCTACGCGCTTGCCAACTACGAGCGCTATGCGAAATTAAAGAAGACGCCCGAGGGCACCTACCGCGTCGCGCATCCCCGCATTGCCCAGCAATACCGGCTGAATGTCGGCACCATCGTCGAGGCACCGATGGTGCGAGTGCGGCTTGCCCGGCTTAAAGGCGGCGCGCTCAAGCCGTCCAGCATGCTCGCAGGCGGGCGGGTGCTCGGCGAGGTCGAGGAATATTTCATCGAGCAGCTCACCCCGGGCGATACGTTCGTGTTCGCGGGCGAGGTGTTGCGCTTCGAGGGCCTGCGCGAGACCGACGCCATCGTCACCCGCGCGCATGCAACCGAGCCCAAGGTGCCGGCCTATGAAGGCGGCAAGTTTCCGCTGTCGACCTATCTGGCCGAGCGGGTGCGCAACATGCTGGCAGCGCCCGCCACCTGGTCGCGGCTTCCCGACCAAGTCTCCGATTGGCTGCGGCTCCAGGCCGAGCTCTCGGTGGTGCCAAGCGCCGATGAGGTGCTGGTCGAGACCTTTCCGCGCGGGCAGAAGCATTATCTCGTCTGCTATCCGTTCGAGGGCCGGCTCGCGCATCAAAGCCTCGGCATGTTGCTGACGCGGCGGCTGGAACGGGCGGGCGCCGCACCGCTCGGCTTCGTCGCCAATGAATATGCGCTGGCGATCTGGGCGCTGAGCGACATGGGCGAGATGATCAAGACCGGCCGGCTCGACCTCGCGCGACTGTTCGATGAGGACATGCTCGGCGACGATCTCGATGCTTGGCTCGCCGAGTCGAGCCTGATGAAGCGCTCCTTCAGGGTGTGCGCCATTATCTCCGGGCTGATCGAGCGCCGCCATCCCGGCCAGGAGAAGACCGGACGACAGATGACGGTCTCCTCCGACCTGATCTATGATGTGCTGCGGCAGCACGAGCCGGACCACATCCTGCTCAAGGCGGCGTTCGCCGATGCGGCAACGGGACTCATCGATGTCGGCCGCCTCGGGCAATTCTTGCGGCGAATCAGCGGGCGAATCAGGCATATTGCGCTGCGCCAGGTTTCGCCGCTCGCCGTGCCGGTCATGCTCGAGATCGGGCGTGAGAGCGTTCCAGGGGAGGCGAGTGAGGTCTTGTTGCGTGAGACGGTCGAAGAGCTCATCGCGGAGGCCTTAAGCGGACATGCTGCGCGCAAAGCCTGATCTCATGCCGGAAACAGCCCCATCGCTGCGTGCGCATATCAGTGTCTCCGGACACGCCATGCGGCCGCTCGCCGCCGGCGCGCTTTATTGGCAGGACGAGGACACGCTGCTGGTGGCCGACCTGCATTTGGAAAAGGGCGCCGCCTTCGCCGCGCTCGGCATGCTGCTGCCGCCTTACGACACGCGCACCACGCTGGAGCGGCTGGCCAAGGTGATCGCCGCGGTCGAGCCGTCGCGCGTGGTGGCGCTCGGCGACAGCTTCCATCGCGCGGAATCCGCCGAGCGCATCGCCGCCGACGACCGCGCCTTCCTGCTCAGGCTGCAGCAGGGGCGCGAATGGTTCTGGATCTGCGGCAATCACGATCCGCATCTGCCCGCCTCGATCGGCGGCACGGTGTGCGCCACGCTCTCCATTCGCGGACTTGTGCTGCGGCACGAGCCTTCGCCTACCCCGTCGGCGCGGGAGATCGCCGGACATCTGCATCCGGTGGCGCGCATCGCCCGGCGCGGGTCGATGATTCGCCGCCGCTGCTTCGCCACCGACGGCGTCCGTCTCGTGATGCCGGCCTTCGGCGCCTATGCCGGCGGCCTCAACGTGCTCGACGAGGCGTTCGGGCCGCTGTTCTCCCGCCGCCAGGAGCTCGAGGCTTGGATGATGGGCCGGACCGACGTCTACCCTGTGCTCGGCAGCCTGCTGCTTCCCGACTGAGCTATTCGCGGCGGAACACCACCCAGCCGGCCAGTCCCGCCAGCACCGCGAGCAGGACCGCGACCAGCCCGTAAAGCAGCGGCCGGTTGAAAGCCATCAGATAGATCGCGCGCTCGAAACCCGCCTGAGTCACCTCGAGCGTGCTCTGGCTCTTGCTCACCACTTGTCCGTCGCGGAACAAATATACGTCGGCGGTGTAGCGGCCGATCGGCACATTGACCGGCAGGTCGACGCCCGCCCTGAACAGGCTGCGGCCGATGAAGGCCACGCCGTCGTCGTGCTCCTGGAACAACCGCTGCTTCTCTTTCAGCCTGACCACGGTCGAGTGGAAGGTCTCCTCGTCTGGACCGGTTTGGCCGGCCCTGCCGAGATCGATATTGTTGAGACCGATCCCCAGTTTCTTCAGCGTCTCGTCGGAGGTGATCGCCCGCAAGGGACGAGTGGAGAGGACGGCGTAGAAGCCCGGCACGGTCGCGTAGACCTTGCTCGTGCCATTCACCCAAATGCCGGCAACTCGCTCCTTCCGGCGCGCGACGATGGCCTGATTCGGCGAGCGCAGCACGACGATGACGTCGTAGATCTCCTTGTCGGGCTGGACCGCCCCGCTGAGATCGACGCTACCGAAGATGAGGATCTCGATGCCGGTGAAGTTCGACTGGATGGAGATCTCCCGGGTGGAGATGTCGGACACCACCTCTTCGCGCGGCGCCGGCGGTGGGGCGGGCTCGGCCGCAATTGCCGCACCCAGCCCCGAGGTCGCGAGCAGCATGGCAAGGGTGAGCGCAGTCCGCATCATCCCCCCGCCAGAAGAGGGCTGATGCTGTAGAGCTCGGACGGCCTCAGCAACAGGTCGAACAACAGCCGGAGCGCGACCGCGAGCACCATCAGGGCAAGCATGGCCCGCAGCTGCTCGGCCCTGAATTTCTGCCCGGCGCGTACGCCGAACTGTCCGCCGATGACGCCGCCCGCGGCGAGGAGCAGCGCGAGCACGACATCGAGGGTCTGATTGAACGTCGCCTGCAGCACGGTGACGGCGGCGGTGACGAAGATGATCTGAAAGATCGAGGTGCCGATCACGACATTGGTCGGCATGCGCAAGAGATAGATCATCGCCGGCACCATGATGAAGCCGCCGCCCACGCCGAGAAAAGCAGTCAACAGGCCGACGACGCAGCCGATCAGCAGCGGCGGTATGGCGCTGATATAGAGCCGTGAACGAGGAAAACGCAGCTTCAACGGCATGCCGTGAATCCAGCTGTGCTGTCCCGGCTTCCGCGCCGAGGCTGGCTTGCCGGCGCGTGTCCGCCTGATGGCGCGCACGCTCTCGTTCAGCATCAGCAGGCCGATGACGCCGAGCAGGACCACGTAAGTCAGCGAGATGATAAGTCCCGCTTGTCCCGCCGCGCGCAGGATCTTGAGGAAGAACACGCCGATCACGGCGCCGGCCAGGCCGCCCACGATCAGCACCATCCCCATGCGGAAATCGATATTGCCGCGCCGCCATTGGGCCAGCGCACCCGAGACCGATGTGGCGACGATTTGATTGGAGCCGGTGGCAACCGCGATCGACGGCGGGATGCCGGAAAATATCAGGAATGGCGTGAGCAGGAAGCCGCCGCCCACCCCGAACATGCCCGACAGGAAGCCGACCGCCGCGCCGAGCCCCAGCATGACCAAAAGGTTCACCGAAAGCTCGGCAATGGGGAGGTAGACCTGGAACATCGGCCGGGGATTCGCGTGGCGCGTTAAGCCGAAACTGTTCGCCGCGCGCCAAGCTGTCAATGCGTAAGGGCCGAGCCTTACGAAAATGTCATCTCGCCCAGGGTTTCCGGCCGGTACGGGCTAGCTGGCAAGGCGCTCGAGCTTGGCTACGAGGGGGGCGGTGACCTGACCGGTCTCCGCGAGGCCATTGCGCCGCTCGAAGCTTTTGATCGCGTCGCGGGTCTTGGCGCCCATCAGCCCATCAGGCGCGCCAACGTCATAGCCGAGCTTGTTGAGGAGCGCCTGCGCCTGGTTGACGAGCGCGGTATTGGGCGTGGCCGAGGCGTCGGATGCATCCGCCCAGTCCTGCGGCTCCTCGATCTCGTTGCCCTCGACGGCCGCCTGCTTGGCGGTCCAGTCAGCGACGGCCTGCTCGGCGGCGGTGAGCGCTGCGGCATCGAGCTCACCCTTGATCTGGTCGCGCCGTTTCGCCGCTTCCTGGTCGCCGCTCCTCGCGGCAAGGGCGAACCATTGATAGGCAGCGCCGGGATTCTTCGGCATGCCGAGGCCGTGCTCCTCGAGAACGCCGAGATTGAATTGGCTGTCGGCGAGACCGTAAGCGGCGGCTTCGCCGTACCATTTGGCGGCAAGCGCATAGTCGGGGTCGCCGTCTTGGCGGCCGCTCAGGCTCACGGCGAGATTATGCATGGCCTTGACGTTGCCCTTCCTCGCCGCCGCCTGATACCAGGACCGCGCCCGGCCAAGATCCTTGGCGACGCCTTGCCCACGCTCGTAGAGCACCGCGAGCCGGTACTGAGCCGGGGCGAGGCCCGCGCTCGCGGCGCGCTCGAGCCAGCGCGCGGCCTCGGTCAAATTCTGCGGCGTGCCCTCACCCTCGGCGTAGCGAACGGCGATCCAGTATTGCGCGCGCGCATCGCCCTGCGCGGCCGCTTGGCGCAAGGCCAGCGGCCCGAGATCGGCGGGCGCCAGAGGAAGGCTGATCGGCATCGCGGTGGGAGCGGTGGCGGCTTGTCCTTGCGTGCCCGCCGTCGGGTCCTCGACCGAGAAGACGATGCCGGGGGGAAGCGCCGGCGTCTGATCTTGCGTCAACGAGGCGGGCTGCGCTTGCGCCTGCGTCTCGTCCGCGACCGGCTGATGGTAGGGCGACTTGGCGACATCGGTGAAATTGCGGCTCGAGCCAACGTCGGCCGCATCGTGCGGGGCCGGGGTCACCTCGGGTTGCCAGTCAAGCTCGGAAGAGCCCGAACTGGGCGTCGCTGGGGTTTCCGGCGCGGGCTCGACAGCGGCCGGCGCGCCGTCGGGTGTGGACGAGCCCTCGACCGGCGCTGCCGGGGCGGGCGCGCTTTGCTCGACGGCGGGAGGTGTAGCCTCGGGCTCGGGCTTGGACCGCAAACGGCTATAAAGCAGGGCCGCGCTGATCGCGAGCAGCACGGCTGCACAAATGATGAGAAACGACCGCTTGCGGCGCACTGGCAGCTCGGCGCCCGTCACCGTCTCGCCGTCGCCGGGCAAGCGCCGGATGCGTGAGCCGCTGCCGCGGTCTTCGGCCTTGGCGGCGGCGGCCTGAGCCGCGCGTCGGGCTGCCGCCACGAGATCGTCGGGGATCTCATATTCGGCGTCGCTTCTTGCCTTGCCGATCGCGCGGCGCGGGGTCGGCGTGTCGAGATCGAAGGCCATCTCGCCGATCGGGCCCCGCCTGGCGCGGCCGAAGCGCGGGGCAATCTCGGGCTCCGGCGCTTCGCCAAGCGAAGGCGCGGGCTTGCTCTTGGCCAAGGCGTCCTTGCCGTCGCCGGTCTCGGCGACCTCGGGTTCCCCGCTCGGTTCCATCGCCACCGCAGCAGGCGGCTGACCCGGCGTGCCCGGCAGTGGCGCCAGGTCGCGCATGCGCTCGGCGAATGGAATGCGCGGCTTGGCGGCGGGCGCCGCCGGCGTGGGCGGTAGCGCCTGTGCGGTCACCACCGGCGCGGGTGGTGGCGGCGTGGCTGCGGCGCGTTCGACCTGCTGCGCCAGCTCCTTCAAGGAGGCGTGCACCGCTTCGATGGTACCGGCGAACTTGTCGTCGCTCGATTTCGTCCTGTCGTTCATCGCCATCAGATCGCGATGCATGGCCTCGAGCCGCTCGGTCGTGTCCCCGCTCAGCTTGACCTCTTCGGCGACGCGGCGGGCGGCCTCCTCGGCGGCCTTGCTCGCCACGTCGTCCGGGCTCGGCGAGGCATCCACCCGCTCGATCAATTGCAGCAGCGCGCTCTCGATTTCGCCGATCTTGGCAAGCTGCGCTTCAGCCCGGGTCAGTTGCTGGGCCATCTCTGAAATCTGGCGTTCGACCGGCTCAAGCGAGAGGGTCTTCGGCGTTTCCAGCGCCTTGGCGAGATCGCGGCTGATCTGGTCGAGCCGCGCGTTCAAGGCATCGAGCGCCGGCGGCATCGGCGTGCCGACCGAATCCTCGAGGCGATGCGCCATCTCGGCGAGGCGTGATTCGAGCTCGGCGTCGCTGACGGAGGATGGCGTCGGCGCTGGGCGGGAATAATCCACGTCCGGCAGGGGGAAGTGAGAGGGCAGGCCGCCGGACGGCGGCACCTCGCTCGGCATCGCGGGGAAGGCGGAGGCGCCGAACCGGCCGGGCGTGCTTGGAGCCGTAGCACCCAGGCTCGCGGCGTAGTTCAAATCGCCGGACAGGGCCCGGCCGAGCCGCTCGAAATCGTCGAGTGGATCGGAGTCTTCGCCTTCGAGGCGCCTAGTGAGGCTGCTCACCTCGTCGTGCAGCCGGTCGAAGGTCTCTGAGTGATCGGGGGCGCTGGCCGCGCGGGCAGCATCGGTGGTTTGCGCCAACCGGTCGAGCCGCGCATGCATCTCCTCGAGCGCCTCGCTATAGCGGCGCTCGCTCTCCTCGACCCGCTGCACGAGGCGGCGAAGCAGGCTTTCGACCGATTGCTGATCCATCGGGCCCTCGCCGGAGGGCGCGTTGCCATATCTGCCGATGCCGCTATGCCAGCTTGCGTCCGAAACCATCGCGTTCCCCTTGGCCATGAGCCGCCGGCGTATTCGCGTCAGAAGGGTCGAGAAACCGGTCCAAGAAGGCGCGAAGAAGCGGTCGCAACCACGGTGGCAAGACCGAGTAAATTTTGCGTTAAACCCCGCCCTATAGTGGGACGCGGCAAGGTCCGCGCCGGCCCCTTGTCAGGCGCGCGCGGCACGGTGACCATGGGCGGGAAAGATTCGCCGGGGAGGGTTCAAGCCGTGGCCGAGATGGTGCAGGCAAGCCATACGCTCGAAGTGGCGACGCGGGGCAAAGGCTTCGTCGAGATCACCGGGGAGCTGACGCGCTGGCTTAAGAGTGTCGCGGCCGAAGACGGCCTGCTGACCCTGTTTGTCAGCCACACCTCGGCATCGCTGACCATCCAGGAGAACGCCGATCCGAACGTGCGGCGCGATCTTGCCGATGCGCTCGATCTGCTGGCGCCGGAGGACCGCGCCTACGCCCACCACGAGGAAGGGCCCGACGACATGCCGAGCCACATCAAGGCGATGCTTACCGCGGTCAGCCTCGGCATTCCGGTGAAGGACGGCAGCATGACCCTCGGCACTTGGCAGGGCGTCTATCTCATCGAGCACCGCGCGAGCCCGCACCGGCGGCGTGTCGCGCTCTCCTTCATCGGCCATGCGGCCGAAGCCTAAGGCTTAGCGAGCGAAGGCGTTGGTCGCGGCGATCAGCTCATGCACGATGCCGGGCTCGGTCATGGCGTGACCGGAATCGGCGACGATGCGCAAGGTGGCTTCAGGCCAGGCGCGAGCGAGATCGTGGGCGATCTTGACCGGCGTCACCACGTCGTAACGGCCATGCACGATCACGCCGGGGATGTCCCGCAGCCGATGCGCGTCGGCAATCAGTTGATCGTCGGTATGGAAAAAGCCGCCGTTGACGAAATAGTGGCACTCGATGCGGGCGAAGGCGAGCGCGTAGTGGTCCTCGGAGAAGCGGCGAACCCGCTCGGCGTCGGGCAGTAGCGACAGCGTCTTGCCTTCCCAGGCGCTCCAGGCCCGCGCGGCGTCGAGCTGCACGGCCGGATCGGAGTCGGTCAGGCGCCGGTGAAAGGCCGCGATCAGATCGCCGCGCTCGGCCTTGGGGATCACCCGCAAGTATTCCTCGAAGGCGTCGGGGAAGATCCAGCTACAGCCCTCTTGATAGAACCATTCGAGCTCCGAGCGCCGCAGCGTGAAGATGCCGCGCAGCACCAGCTCGGTGACGTGCTCCGGATAGGTCTCGGCGTAAGCCAGAGCCAGGGTAGAGCCCCATGAGCCGCCGAACACCTGCCAGCGCTCGATGCCAAGATGCTGGCGCAGGCGCTCGATGTCGTCGACCAGATGCCAGGTCGTGTTCTCCTCGAGCGAGGCATGCGGGGTGGAGCGCCCACAACCGCGCTGGTCGAACAGCACGATACGATAGCTACGCGGATCGTGATAGCGGCGCATCAGCGGATTGATGCCGCCGCCGGGGCCGCCATGCAGCAGCACCGCTGGCTTGCCGGCGGGCGAGCCGCATTCCTCGAAATAGAGCTCGTGCAGGTCCGAGACCTTGAGCCGTCCGGTGCGGTAGGGGACGATCTCGGGATAGAGCGTGAGTCGCTTATCCCGGTGCGCTAGCTGGTCGTTCATCGTGCTCCCGCTCGATTTACCCGCTCAGTGGCTGGGCACGGTCTCTGCCGCCGCCGAAGCTTGAGCAGCGGCTTGCGCCGCCGCGCGCGCCTGCGCCCGATCGTAGATGGCCTCGCCCTCTGGATCGCGCATCTCCTGGTAGTAGTTGTCTTCGCCCTGCGACGGCTTGTGCAAATAAAGACTCACCGCGACGCCCGCCACAAGGGCAAGCAGCGCGCCGATCAGACTTGCGAGCGAGGTGGTAAATCCGGCGTTGCTGAAGCCGAATATTCCGCCGAGGACGAATTCGCCGATCATGACCAGAAAGCCTACCGTCACCGCGGCGAACGCGCCCCATTTGGTGCATCGCCGCCACCAGATGGCAAGCAGCAGCGCCGGAAAGAAGCTCGCGCCGGCGAAGGCGAAGGCCGTGAGCGCGGCCTTCAGCGGGTCGACCTCGGCGATCATCAGGAACATAGCGGCGGCCAGCGAGCAGGCGGCGATCGCGGCCCAGGCCGCGATCAGCCGGGGGAGGGCCTGACCGCGATCGAGTACGCGGTAGAGGTCCTCGGCCAGGCTCGCCGCCAGCGTAAACAGATGCGCGGCTGCCGCGGCGAGAGCGATCGCCAGCGCGGCGGTGGCCATCAGCACGCATAGCACGTACGGCAACCCGGCCGCCCATGGCAGCGCCAGCGCAATGCCGTCGCGGCCGATGAGCAGCTCGGCCGCGTCGATCGCGCCGTCGCCGTTGGCGTCGGCGGCCTGCAACAGGTGCTTATCGGCGAGCTCGGTGAGCCAGGCGGGAGGCGAGGAGGCCGAGGCCAGCGCAAGGTCGCGGAAGACGATGAGCTTGGCGAAGGCGGCGATGGCCGGAACCGTCATGACGAACAAGGCCACGAACAGGAGGCCCCAGGCGGTCGAGCGGCGCTGATCGGCGATCGAGCTGGTCACGCCGCTGCGCATCAACAGGCTCGGCAGTGCCGCGGTGCCGAGCGCGAGGCTGAGAAACAGCGTGGCGAAATCCATCGGAGCGAGACTGCCGAACGGCTGCAGGAAGGGCTTGACCGTCGGCGCCGGCATCATGCCCGGCAAAGCCGTGGCGAGCCCGCTCGGCACAAGCGGGGTGAGTCCCGCCGTGATCTCGGCATTGTGCAAGGACGAGAACATCTCGCCATAGGTCAGTTGCGGCGCCGGCACGTTGGTGAGCAGGATCGAGACGGTGGTCACGACCACGGTCAATCCGACGGCGCCGACCAGGAACTCTGCGCTCGCCGTCCAGGTCAGCGACCGCATGCCGCCGAGAATGGCGATCGCCGCGATCAGCGCCACCAGCACCAGCACGGCGATGGAGAAGGAGACCGGCAGGAACAGCGCGGCGATCAGCGCGGCGATCTTGATCTCGGCGACCACGAGCAGCGCGGTCGGCGGGAGCTGCATCACGCTGGCCGCCATCCGCAAGCCGCGTGAGCGAAAGCGATGACCGAGGAAGCTCGGCACGGTATAGGAGCCGGCCTTGCGCAAATAGGGCACGAACACGATGGCGGCGAGCAGCATGCCGAAGGTCCAGCCAAGCCCGATGGCGAGCGCGTCGAAGCCGAGAAAGAACACGGTGCCGGTGTAGGCGAGAAAGCCGACGCCGCCGACCGCGATGGCCGCCAGCGCGAAGCCGTTGAACAGCGGCGGCACGCGCCGACCCGATACGAAATAGTCCTCGACCTCGAAGGTGCGCGCGCCGATCGCGATCACCAGATACAGCGCCAGCGGCACCAACATCATGCATTGAGCGAGCAGTAGCCGGCCCCAGCCGAGCTGCTCGAACATCGCCAGCAAGATGACCAGCGAGACGAAGGCGCTGGTGACGATGCCGTAATAGGCGCCGAGATGCGGGTTCGGCGTGCGCAGGCGAGACGGGATCATTCGCGCCCCTCGCGTTCGCTGCGCGCCAGATCGATGTGCTCCTGGATGCGGATAAACCAGAACGCCACGACGACGATGAAGATGAGCAGGCCTTGCGCCAGCAGATAGAAGCCGAGCGGAAAATGCACGAAGCCGTAGCGGTTGAGCCAGGTCGCGCCGACGATGACGACCAGAACGGCCAGTAGCGCCGTGAGCAGCAGGGTGACGGCGAGGATCAGCGTCTGCAGCTGATGGCGGTCGCGTGCCGGATGCTCGTTTGCGGGAACCTCTGTCGCCACGTCGCTTCCCCCAGCCAAGACCGGCCAACGGGTTAGCAGGTGCCGGGCGGCTTGAAAACTCCGGGGACACCATTGGCGTTGAAACGTGGCATGGTGGTGACTTTGCGGGAGACGGGAGGCTAAGGAGGAGCGGCAATGTTGCAGGAATTCAAGGAGTTTGCGCTTCGCGGCAATGTGGTCGACATGGCGGTCGGCATCATCATCGGCGCCGCCTTTTCCACCATCGTGCGCTCGCTGGTCGACGACATTATTATGCCGCCGATTGGCGTGGTCACCGGCGGGGTCGATTTCTCCAACATGTTCGTCGCGCTCAACGGCGAGCACTATCCCTCGCTGGCCGCCGCCCGGCAGGCCGGTGCGCCGACCGTCAATTTCGGGCTGTTCATCAACAATGTGATCAGCTTCATGATCGTGGCCTTCGTGTTGTTCATGGCGATCAAGGCGATGAACACGCTGCGTCGCAAGCAGGAGGAAGAGCCGCAAAGCGAGCCGCCACCCTCGCGCGAGGTGCAATTGCTCGAGGAAATCAGGGACGCGCTGGTGAAGCGAGCGTAGGCGCGGCGGCAGCGGCGGAATGGGTTTGCGCCATTTCCGCCGGCGCGGGATGGAAACTGCTGAAAGCGACCCCTTTGAAAAATATTTCTGCTAATTATCGCTGAGCGGAACAAATTTGCTTCTTTTGCGCGTGAGCGGCTAGTTGGGAGAACGATTTTTTATTACAATCCCTATATCTGCAACGACACTTTCTCGGGCGAGCGAACGATGCAGGCGAACGAAGCCTTCACCGGCATGGACGATGTTGGCGCAGGGTCCCGCCGGCCTGCTCGCTCGCATGCGCCTGACAGCTTCTCGCCGCGAAATCTCTCGAGGGCCGCTTAGTCATGTTCGTCACCGTGCATATGCCCGACGGCACGTCGCATCGGCTCGAAGCGCTGGAGGGCTGGCGCGTCATGGAGGTGATCCGCGACTGGGGCCTCCCCATCAAGGCGGAATGCGGCGGGGCTTGCGCCTGCGCCACCTGCCATGTCTGGGTGGGCGAGGATTGGCTGGCGAAGCTTGCGCCCCCGACCTCGGAGGAGCTTGAGATGCTCGACGGCGCGTTCAATGTCGACGAGCGCTCGCGGCTTTGCTGCCAGATCATCATGGCGAAGGAGCTTGACGGGCTCGAGCTCGAGCTCGCCCCCGAGAGCCTCGCCGATGCGCCGGCCGAGCGGCTGGTGGCGGGAGGCTAGTCATGCGGACCTTCCCCATCCTGGTCAGTTTCGACGGCAAGCGGCCGCTGGTCACCGGCGGCGGCGAATTGGCGGCGGTCAAGGCGCGGCTGCTGCTCAAGCGCGCGCCGGTGGTTGACATCGCCGCCGATAGCGTGGTGCCGGAAATTACCGCGCTGGTCGCCGAGGGGCTCGTGTCGCTGATCGCGCCGCGCCCCGGTATCGATCAATTGCGCGGCCGTCCGCTGGTCATCGCCGCGACCGAGGACGACGAGGAGGATACCCGCGTCTCGGCCATTGCGCGCGCGCTGGGTGTGCCGGTCAACGTGCCGGACCGGCCCGAGCTTTGCACCTTCGCGCTGCCGGCGATCGTCGATCGGGGCGAGGTGACGGTGGCGATCGGCACGTCGGGCGCTTCGCCCGTGCTGGCGCAGCGCCTGCGCGCCTGGCTGGAGCAGGAGTTGCATCCGCGGCTCGATGCGCTCGCCAAGCTCGCGGCCGAGTTCCGCGGGCCGGTGGCAGAGCGGCTGCCCTCAGGTCCGCCGCGACGGAAATTCTGGGAGGCGGTGTTCGAAGGCGCCGCCGCCGAGGCGATGCTCGAAGGCGATGAGGCCAAGGCCCGCGCGCTGATCGGCGCCGCCATCGAGCATGCGGCGGAGAGCCAAGTTCAGCGCGGGCGCGTGCTGCTGGTCGGCGCCGGCCCCGGCGATCCCGAGCTACTGACCATGAAGGCGGTACGGGCGCTGAAAGCCGCCGATGTGATTTTCTACGATCGGCTGGTCGGCGAGGGCGTGCTCGATCACGCGCGGCGCGAGGCCGAGCTGATCCCGGTCGGCAAGGCCAAGGGCGCGCATAGCGTGCCGCAGGCGGAGATCAACGCGCTGTTGATCGCCCGCGCCAAGGCCGGCCAGACAGTGGTTCGCCTCAAGGGCGGCGACCCGTTCATTTTCGGCCGGGGCGGCGAGGAACTCGATGCACTGCGGGCCGAAGGCATCGCCATCGAGATCGTGCCCGGCGTTACCGCCGGCATCGCCGCGGCGGCGAGCCTGCAAATCCCGCTGACCCATCGCGACATGTCCCACACCGTGACCTTCCTGTCGGGCCACGAGGCGGGCGGCGAGGAGCCCTCCTTCGAGCATCTCGATCTCGCCGCGCTCGCGGGCGGCAAGAACACGCTGCTCGTCTATATGGGGGTCACCACCGCGGGCCAGATCGCGGCGAAGCTGATCGCCGCCGGCTTCAAGCCCCACCTGCCGGTGCTCGCGGTCGAGAATGCAAGCCGCGAGGACGAGCGACGGGTGCTGGCGACCATCGCCGAGCTTGCCGCGCACCCCGAGCGGCTCGGGCTGAAGAGCCCGGCGGTGCTGATCTTCGGCGAGGTGGCCGGCCTGCCCGCCGCGGGCGTGATCGAGGACATTCTGGCGGAGGAGTTGAAGCGTGCCTAGCGTCGTCACCGCCAACCGCCTCAGAGACGGCATCGTCGTCTATCTCGCCGCCGACGGAAGTTGGACCGAGGAGCTCGCCCGCGCGCGCATCGCCGAGACCGAGGACGAGGTGGCGCTGCTCGAAGCGCAGGCCGCCGAGGACGTCAAGGCGCGCAAGGTCGTCGCCGTCTATCCGATGGATGTCGCGCTCAATGGCGGCACCGTCGATCCGCTTTCCGTGCGCGAGCGTATCCGCGCCGCGCACCGCACCACTTTGACCAAGGATTGGTACGATGTACCGCTATGACGAGTTCGACCACGCTTTCGTGAGCGAACGCGTGGCGGAGTTCAAGGATCAGGTCGAGCGCCGGCTGGCCGGGCAGCTCTCCGAGGACGAGTTCCGTCCCTTGCGCCTGCGCAACGGGCTCTATCTGCAACTGCATGCTTACATGCTGCGCATCGCCATTCCCTATGGCGTGCTGTCGCCGAAGCAACTGCGCCAGCTCGCCATGATCGGGCGGAAGTGGGATCGCGGCTACGGCCATTTCACCACGCGGCAAAATTTGCAGTTCAACTGGGTGAAGCTGGTCGATATCCCCGAGGTGCTGGCGGCACTCGCCGAGGTCGAGATGCACTGCATCCAGACCAGCGGCAATTGCGTGCGCAACGTCACAGCCGATCCGTTTGCCGGCGCGGCCAATGACGAGCTTGAGGACCCGCGCCCCTGGTGCGAGATCCTGCGGCAATGGTCGACCTACCATCCCGAGTTCAGCTGGCTGCCGCGCAAGTTCAAGATCGCCATTTCCGGCGCCGCCGAGGATCGCGCGGCCATCGCCTTCCACGATATCGGCTTGAAGATCGTGCGCGGGCCGAACGGCGAGAACGGCTTCCGCGTGCTGGTCGGTGGTGGCATGGGCCGCACGCCCTATGTCGGCCAGGAGATCCGCGCCTACCTGCCGAAGCAGCATTTGCTTTCCTACATCGAGTCGATCCTGCGCGTGTACAATCTGCACGGCCGCCGCGACAACATTCACAAGGCGCGCATCAAGATCCTGGTCAATCAGCTCGGCATCGACAAATTCCGCGAGGACGTGGAAGCGGATTGGGAGGCGACGCATAAGCACGCGATCGACCTGCCGGCCGACGAGCGCGATCGCATCATGTCGTATTTCGCCCCGCCCGACCTGCCGGCACGGCCGATCAGGGACGAGGCGCTCGATCAGCGGCGCGAGACCGATCCCGCCTTCGCCAATTGGCTCAAGCACAATGTCAAGCCGCATCGCGTGCCGGGCTATTCGTCCGTGGTGGTATCGCTGAAAGAGCCGGGCCGCACGCCGGGCGACGCCAGCTCGGAGGCGATGGAGCTGGTCGCCGATCTCGCCGAGCGCTTCAGTAAGAACGAGGCGCGCGTCAACTACACGCAGAATCTGATGCTACCGCATGTGGCGACCTCGGATGTGGTCGCGCTGTACGACATTCTGGCGAAGCACGGGCTCGCCACCGGAAATTTCGACCTGCTGGGCGACATGATCTGCTGCCCCGGGCTCGACTACTGCAATCTCGCCAATGCCCGCTCGATCCCGATCGCCAAGGAGATCGCCAAGCGCTTCGAGGATCCGAAGCGGCAGGAGCTGATCGGCCCGCTGCGGCTCAACATGTCCGGCTGCATCAATGCCTGCGGGCATCATCACTCCGGCAATATCGGCATTCTCGGCGTCGACAAGAAAGGCACCGAGCTCTACCAGATTTCGCTCGGCGGCAGCCCGAAGGACGACGCCGCGGTCGGCACCATCATCGGCCCCGGCTTCCGGGCGGAAGCCGTGCCGCAGGCCATCGACACCATCATCGACACCTATCTCGCCGAGCGGAGTGACGGGGAGAGTTTCCTCGACACCTGGCGGCGCGTCGGAGCGCAGCCGTTCAAGGAGGCTCTCTATGGCGCTGCTTGATCTCGCCACAGGTTCGCTGGTGGCCGATCCGGCCGAGGTGGCGACGCTGCTCGAGCCGACCGCCGATGCCGGCGCGCTGGCTGCCGCGGCCGGCGGTAATGCCGGGCCGATCGCCATCCGTTTTCCGGTGTTCGGCGACGGGCGCGGCATCAGTCTCGCCGTGCTGTTGCGCGAGCGGCATGGGTTCAAGGGCGAGATCAGGGCGGTCGGTTATTTGATCCCCGACCTCGCGCAGTTCCTGCTGCGCTCGGGCTTCGACACCGCCGAGATCACCGATCCCGAGCAGGCGAGCGTGTGGAAGGCGGCGGTGTCGCGCATCCAGCGCAATTATCAGCGCGGCTATCGCAATCCGCTGCCGCTTCGCCGCGACGCCTCGCACCAAGAGGCCGAGGCGCTCGACCAGCGGCTCGCGCGGGTGAAGAGCCTCACCGACCGCATCAGGGAGATGCGCCGCAAGATCGAAGGTCGCATCGTCTTCTCCACCAGCCTCGGGCTCGAGGATCAGGCGATCCTGCACGCCATTGCCGAATCGGGAGCCGCGATCGACGTGTTCACCCTCGACACCGGCCGGCTGTTCCCCGAGGTGCTCGAGACGGTCGAGTTGTCGGAGCTTCGCTATGGCGTGCGCATCCGCCTGGTCGTGCCGGAGGCCGCCGAGGTCGAGCAATTGGTCGCGCGCGACGGCGTGTACGGCTTTCGCCACGCGGTCGAGAACCGCAAGGCCTGCTGCGAGATTCGCAAGGTTCGCCCGCTCAATCGCGAGCTGAAAGGCGCGCAAGGCTGGATCAGTGGCCTGCGGCGCGAGCATTCCGATGAGCGCGCCGATGTGAAGCTCGCCGCCTGGGACGAGGCGCACGCGCTGATCAAGGTCAATCCGGTCGCCGATTGGTCGACCCACGACCTCACCGCCTATATCGCCGCCAACAATGTGCCGGTGAACCCGCTGCATGCGCGCGGCTTCGTCTCGATCGGTTGCGCGCCCTGCACCCGCGCCATCCAGCCGGGAGAGCATCCGCGCGCCGGACGTTGGTGGTGGGAGAACGAGGAAAAGAAGGAGTGCGGCTTGCACATGAACCCGAACCGGGGAGGCAAGGCCGCATGACCGCGCTGACCTCGCATCTCAAGCTGCTCGAAGCCGAGAGCATCCATATCTTCCGCGAGGCGGCGGCGCAGTTCCGCACGCCCGTGCTGCTCTATTCGATCGGCAAGGATTCGACCGTGCTGCTGCATCTGGCGCGCAAGGCGTTCTGGCCCGCCAAGCCGCCGTTTCCGCTGCTGCATGTCGACACAACCTGGAAGTTCCGCGACATGATCGCCTTTCGCGATCGCACCGCGCGCGAGCTCGGTCTCGACCTCATCGTGCATACCAATCACGACGGGCTCGCCCGCAACATCAATCCGTTCGACCACCCGCCGTCGGTCTATACCGACGTGATGAAGACGGTGGCACTGCGCCAGGCGCTCGATGCCGGCGGCTTCGATGCCGCCTTCGGCGGGGCGCGGCGCGACGAGGAAGCCAGCCGCGCCAAGGAACGCGTGTTCTCCTTCCGCGCCGCCGGCCATCGCTGGGAGCCGCGCCGCCAGCGCCCCGAGATGTGGCAATTGTTGAACGGCCGCCTCGGCAAGGGCGAGACGGTGCGCGTGTTTCCGTTGTCGAATTGGACCGAGGGCGATGTGTGGCGCTACATCGCGCTGGAGAAGCTCGACGTGGTCCCTCTCTATTTCGCCGCCGAGCGCCCCGTGGTGACGCGGAACGGCCAGCTCATCGTCATCGACGACGAGCGCATGCGGCTCGAGCCGGGCGAGACGCCGGTGATGCGCAAGGTGCGGTTCCGCACCCTCGGCTGCTGGCCGCTCACCGCGGCCATCGAGTCGGGCGCCACCGATCTCGACGCGGTGGTCGAGGAGACGCTTGCCGCGCGCGTGTCCGAGCGGGCCGGGCGGTTGATCGATCACGATCAGGCCGGGGCGATGGAGATGAAGAAGCGTGAAGGGTATTTCTAGGGGCGATCCTCGATGCATGTCGCGACGCAACTGAAAGAGACGGTGCAGACCAGGCCAGCGGCGGCTTCCGCCATGCATCGCGGCGCGCTGCTCAGGCTGCTCACCTGCGGCTCGGTCGATGACGGCAAGTCGACGCTGATCGGCCGGCTGCTGTGGGACGGCGCCGGCGTCACCGAGGACCAGGCCGCGGCCGTTCTGCTCGCCTCGCATAATCGCGCGGTCAATGGCGAGAAGATCGATTTCAGCCTGCTGCTCGACGGGCTCCAGGCCGAGCGCGAGCAGGGCATCACCATCGATATCGCCTGGCGCTATTTCGAGACGCCGGACCGGCGCTTCATCATCATCGATTCCCCGGGACACGAGCAATACACGCGCAACATGGCGACCGGCGCGAGCCACGCCGATATCGCCATCCTGCTGGTCGATGCGCGCCACGGTGTGAAGCGCCAGACCCGCCGCCATGCCGCGATCTGCGATCTGGTCGGCATCAAGAAGGTGGTGCTCGCCGTCAACAAGATGGACGCGGTCGATTGGTCAGAGGCGCGCTACCGCGAGATCGAGCGGGATTTCCGCGTCATGGCCGGGAGCTTCAATTTCGCGCAAGTCGCCATCATCCCGGTGGCGGCACTGACCGGCGACAACGTGGTGCACCGCTCCGCGCGGATGCCCTGGTATGCCGGGCCGACCGTGCTCGAGCATCTGGAGTCGGTCGATCCGGAAGCCGTGCAGGACGATGCGCCGTTCCGCATGCCGGTGCAGCTCGTGCTGCGCGCCGCCGGCGATTTCCGCGGTTATGCCGGAACTGTCACCTCGGGTCGCGTCAGGGTCGGCGAGCGGATCGTCGACGCGCGCAGCGGACTTGGCGCGACGCTCAGGCGCATTGCCACCATGGACGGCGATCTCGCCTCGGCCGGCAAGGGCGACGCCGTCACGCTGGTGCTCGATACCGATCTCGACATCTCGCGCGGCGCGGTGCTGTCGGAGGTGCCGCGGCGTCCCACCAATGCCGACGTGATCGAGGCGCGGCTGGTGTGGCTATCGGAGTCGCCGTTCGATCCGGAAGCGGGCTATCTGCTGCGCACCGCGACCGACCTCACGCCCGTCACCAGCGTGAGCGTCTCGGCGCTGGTCGATTTCGAAACCTTGGCGTCGACGCCCGCGCATGCCTGCAACGTCAACGACATCGCCGATTGCCGCATTCTGCTCGGTCGCGCCGCCGCGATCGACCTGTTCCGCGACCTGCCGCTCACCGGCAATTTCGTGCTGGTCAGCGCCATCGACGGCGCGACCGTCGCCGGCGGCGTCATCACCTGGGCCCAGGCCGGCGCCCCGCCGGTCGGCGACAACGTGCTGGTGCTCAACCGTGAGCTGCTTGCCCGCGGGCTGTGCGCCGATCTCGGCGACTCCCCGACCGATCTCGCCGAGTTCAACCGGCGGGCGCAAGAAGTGGCGGCGTTGCTGCGCTCGGTCGGAGTTCCAGTTCTGATCGAGCTATAAGCCGCTATAATGAAGACGCCCGGGTCGGGGCGCGAGCTTGCCGCGCGTTAGGGAGGGGACATTTCGGCAATGGTTGATTTCACCTCGGCAGCACATTTGCTGCCGCTCGTGGCGGCTGGCTTCGGCGTCGGCCTGCTGGTCGGCCTGACGGGGGTCGGCGGCGGGGCGCTGATGACGCCGCTGCTCATCTCCAGTTTCGGCGTGCCCCCGCAAGTCGCGGTCGGCACCGATCTGCTCTACGCCTCGATCACCAAGACGGCGGGCGGCTGGCGCCATCATGTTGCCGACCATGTCGATTGGCCGATCGTGTTGCGGCTCGCCGCCGGCAGCCTTCCCGCCGCGGCGCTGCTGCTTCTCGTCATGGCATTTTTGCCGGTCGATATGGTGAAGCTCGCGCATTGGATCAGGATGGGCCTGGTGGTGGCATTGCCGATCAGCGGGCTGGCCATCGTGCTTTATCCGTTTGTCACGCGCACCTCGCCCAGCGACGACAAGGGCGACGTCCCGCCGCGCACGCTGCCCACCGTCCTGTTCGGTGCGGTGCTCGGCCTGCTGGTCACCTTGACCTCGGTTGGCGCGGGCGCGATCGGCGTCACCGTGCTCGCCGCGCTCTATCCGATGCTGCCGGCCAAGCGGCTGGTCGGCTCCGACATCGCCCACGCCGTGCCGCTCACGCTGTTGGGCGGCCTCGGCCATCTTGGCCTCGGCAATGTGGAGCCTGGCCTGCTGGTGTCTCTGCTGTGCGGCTCCATCCCGGGCATTCTGGTCGGCGCGCGGCTCGCCGGCGTGGTGCCCGAACGGCTGCTCAGGCCGATCCTTGCACTGACGCTCTGCTACGCGGCCTACGCGCTGTACAGCAAGGGTTGATGCCGTACGTCATTAAGGTTGTGCCATGCTGTACGCCGCGATCAAGGCTCTTCTCTCCGGCGTCATCATCGCGGCGGCCTCGGAGGTCGCCAAGCGCAACCCCGGCATCGGCGCCCTGATCCTATCGTTGCCGCTGCTATCCATTCTCGCCTTCATTTGGCTGTGGCGCGAGACCTCCGACACGGCGCGGATCGCCGCGCTGGCGCAATCGACCTTTTGGTTCGTGTTGCCGACACTGCCGATGTTTCTGGTGCTGCCGGCGCTGCTCAGAAGCGGCATGGGGTTTTGGCTTGCGCTCGGACTGTCCTGCCTGCTGACGATGGCGCTCTACGCCGCGACGGTATGGACGCTCGGCAAGCTCGGCATTCTCTAGGGGTGCGATCGCGGCTCGATCGACGAGCCCGAAGCTCGATGACGCGCCAGCCGGGCTGGGCGACTAGGCAGAGTTGCCGTGCGCAGGGCGCTCGCTCCGGACATGCGTCTCCCGGTTATTCGCTCTGCTTATACATCCTCACGCCCCAACAGATAGAGCAGCCACCAGATGCCGCCGATGGCCGTCGAGAAACCAAAAAGGGCGCCGAACAGAAAGTTCATCGCGGTTACCAGGGCGGCCGCGTTCCCTTAATCGGCGAGGAACCGACCATTTTTTTTGGAGCGATGAAGGAAGCAGCCTTTGGGAGATGACGCCCGCAGCGTGCGCTGGATCAGTTCAGGCGAGCGGAGGCTCTGCCGGTGCGTGACAAGGGGCGCGGGGAGATCGAGCTGCAGTACGGACGCGCGGTTTCATGCCGGGTTACCATCGACATGCTTGAGCGGATCGCTCGTGGCGAGCTGTACGCGATAGGCATCACGGCTGCGCGAGGGTGGCGGCTATGAGGAGGGTGGACGCTCTCTCCTGGCCGCGTATCGCGCCTACCAGGACACGCTGCGGCAGTGGGGTGTCGGCGCTGCGTCGTATGTGCCCTGAACGCGCTGCGCTACGCGATGCCTCGAGCTCAGTGTCCCGGGAGCCGTCGTTCGACCGCGCACTGGAGAAATTGCATCGGATGGCGTATCCGGACGGCCCGGCTCATCATCGAGATCGAGAACCCGATCATCTTGTGAGCAATTCATTCTGCGCTTACCACGGTGATGTTCAGTTGTGTTGAACAAGCCTCGCCTAGTCCGTCCTTGTGCTGCACAAGGCAAGCGCGGACTTCTTCCGGGGGGCCTTTCACATCCTTGCAAAACTTTAGTCGGTCGCTGGCGCAAGGGCTTACGGCTGGCATGCTTGCCAACCACGAACTGGTTTTCTGCGGTTCCAGCAGGGCTTGGCTAATCGCCTCGCTCTCGCTTGGCCGCTCGCACTCGGCACTCTCGACTGTTTTCAGGACGCGCAGTGACTGTTGCTGTGGCCCTGGGTAGTAAGGCTGCGCACAGCCGCCCAAGCAAGGCAAAGTTGCTATGATAAGCCATGTGCGCATGGGTGATCGTCAGCAGCTGCCGAAACTGCTCAGAAGGTCTGCTTTCATGCTTAAAACTTTATTAAACCCTACGCCCAAGCCCGCGATCATCGAGATGACGCGCGAGCGTGGCGGCGGGAAGGTGCCCTTCACCGAGGAGCAACTGAGGGGATCCGTGGCGGTTTGACTGCCGGGAATACAGATGGAAGCTGATCAGCGAGTGGGAGGAATCGGGACTCGTCGGAAGAGAAAGAAGCCCCGACACTTGAGGGTGCGGGGGCTTCTCTGGTTCCCCTGCGTATGGAACCAATGGCGGGCGAGGCATGCCCACCTCGGACAAGCGTGATATTTTGACTAAAGAGCAATGGGTGTAACCCGTAAGCGCAACGAGCCGACAACCGCGTCGCTTTATACTGTGCAGCGAATTGTAAAGTCGTGAGGTACAGTAATGAATGACCCGCTTAGACGCGTACAAGCGCGGGCCCGCGCGCTGGCGCTATCGGGCAAATTCGCGAGTTGGCGGTCGATCGCTTTCGAACTCGGTTTTGAACCTGGTTATCAAGAAGCCTTTGAATGGCTGTTCAATCCATCTACTCGTGAAGAGCTAGAATATCTCTGTCGCTCTACGCGCAAGGGGCTCACTCGCGAAGATGGTCCTGAGGCCGCCTGAACAGTATGTGATTGCACCACCGTAAAGGGGCGTGGCGGTCGATCAAACCCGCCACGCGAAGAGCGTCGGCAGCTTCGCGATACTGCTCGCCACGGGCGCGCGCCTCGTCCATCGTGGGCAGCTTAGCCAATGTCACCAGCGGAACTCGTCTGCCGAAGGGGTCTTGAACCTGTCATTTGCTTTTGGAATTTATGCGGAGAGTAACTGCGTTATGCCTCTCGACCCACACGGGTGTCGCGCGTACGCCAAGCGATGCATGGAGCTGGCGGCCGAGACGACAGACCCTAGTGCTCACGAAATACTGCTGAACAACGCTCAGGGTTGGCAGCGTCTCGCCGCCAAGCTGGCAGGCGCCAAAGAATTGCTGACACCGTCTGGTGACGGGCGGGACCAACAGGTCGCCTAGTTACGATGGATGTCGCACTATGCTGTTCTTCGTGGGCGCGGTTCTAGGAGTTGCTGCCCTCAGGTGAAACCCCCGATAGCGGCTCGACATCTGCGTCGGACTGCGCCGCAGCTCCTTATCGCTCCGACGCGACCCTTTCAAAGGCGACGCGTTCTCTTTTTTTCTAATTCAGCGTTCACGCACCGGACGAAATCTTGGCTACCCGTTATTTGGAATGCGGTCCCCCTCTCTTTGAGGGAGATGCACACTGCCCGAGCGCCTGTGCGGACCGGAGTTTCCGCCGTCAATCCATTGTTTCTGTCGTGACCGCGCTCGCTGATAAAGATCGTTCGACCAAACGCGATCGAATCCGAGTCCTTTGAGGGCATCGAGGACCTGCCTTTAAGGGCGAGCATTCCCCTCGCCGTGGCCAAGCATAGAATGCTTTCGCGTCCAATCGAATCTAAAGCCGTAGCCGCCCTTCCTGGTACTATTCCTTCTTATGTTGCAGCCCGGCAGCTTTGCAATGTTGCTCGCAACGTTCTTGCCACTAATGAACGAATGTTTGAGACGCGACTCGGCTTAACCTGCCTTCAAGGCTTGGCGGCTAGGCTGGTCTAAAGCGGCCTTTCTCCTCCATGCTACTAAGTTGGGCCGCTGCTCCTTGGGCGTCGGCTTCGGTCGGCGCCCCTTCTTCTTTTCACACCTCTGTTCTAAACCGTACCGCAACCTCGCAATATCGCGCGAGTTAGTTTGGAATGGACGGTCTATACGCGGAGCTCTTTGTGATGTTCATTGCGGCGGTCGTAGCCATAGTCTGCGCTCTGACGCTCATCGAGCTTTTGTGAGGGTCGCGGGGTGTGTGGCAGAATAGGTCCGCCCCCGGCTCTTTTCTTTTCCGAACTCATGAAGAGGCCGACACGTGACACGTAAGACACAGTGTCGGTTTCAGCGTCGAGCTAACATATCTGCGCTGGTGAGCCGAGGCCGACTCTGATCGCCAGCATCAAATGCCTCCAACTCAGCCCCGTCCCTAGCGGGGCTTTTTGTTTCTTGATGTGCCTCCGAGGCTACAGCGACTCACTGGCAGGAGTGATAACAAGTCACTCGTGCGGGGTGGCTGCCCGGATCCACTGCGGGGGGCAGAGACCACGGTAACTCGCACTTTTCAAATCGCCTGAATCTGGACGCGGCCCCGGTCTGAGGTGACACCTCCAGGCCGGGGTTGTGTCAAAGGGGGATGACCATGTACAGACTTGCCGACCTCGACTTCTCCAACCGATTGGGCGTTGTAGTTAGCGAGCTAGCACCTGAAGAAATCGATCGTCAGGATCATACGCTGGGCGCAAAGCAAAGCCACCCTGCGACCGCATTCTCGGCCAACAGAGACTTAGAGATGCCGGTTTTCGGCGCTCCCTAAGTATCCGGGGCTTTCTTTGGATCGGCGTCGGCGTCGGTCGGCGCCCTATTTTATTGCTTGAAGCGCAGAGGCGCTGAAACGCACGGCGACCAATATTGTCGCAGCGACACCTTGCCGGGAGGGCGACTCGCAGCGCCGAAGGCAAGGTCCGCGGGGCACGCTTCCTAAGAGCCTCGACCATGGACGATAAGACGAAACGCGACATTGCAAGGTTTTTGCTGAGAGCATGGGCTAAATGCGATCTCGGCGGGCCCGACCTCTTAATGCAGAAAAAGATTGTCGAACGTTGGCCCGGGACTACGGAAGAGGATGTGCGGCAGGCGGGCATTCTCGCCATCCAAATGCGTATCCAGCCGCCCGAGGACGACACGAAGCACTGAATCAATTTAAGCCGCCGATGCAAACTTTAGGTGGTCGCTCGCTTCGGTGGGCGACCATTTTCGCTTTAACCATCCCATCAAAGGTGGAATCGAATTGACGTGTAACAAAGTATAATCCGAACTTGTGGCGGGGGGACCCCCTCAAAATTCCCCGCCCAGCGGTTCCCTCCATCGCGGAACCCGAGAAGCCCCGAAACCCCCGTGTCGGGGCTTCTTGCTATGCAGGCACCAAATGCCTCGCCGCTTCAAAGCGGCCTGGTCAGCCGAGCGCATCCTCGGCGGCTAGTTCACGTAGGTCGAGTGTTATTGCGCTCGATGTCGCATGACGAGGTTGAGGCCGATCCGTTGGCTCCCTCCCATCTTGATGGGCCTCACCATCGCGCAACTATCAGAGCGGGTGCGCTGTGCGGAGTGCGGCGGGCAGGTTCACTCGGTCAAGCCGTGGCGGATGAGGATGTGATCGACAAACCGCTCGGGGCGTCGTGGCTGACTCACGCCCTCGATGACCGTGCCCCCTTCAAGTTGGGCTTGACTGCCTTCCTCATCTGGAGAACCCTGAATAAGTCAGGATGCAAGCGTCGGGGGGCGCCATGACCAAATCCATTTTGTTGTTGATTGCGGTCTTATTCACTGTTCCGCTTGGAGTTGCCGAGGCGCAACAGCGCCTCCAACCAGGCCTGGGCAACCAGGTTGTGCCGGGTAACCCGGGCCTAATCGGCACACCTCAAACTCAATCCATCAGCCCGCCCAGGTCGGCATGCTCCGCTGGCAGTCAAAGTCTGCGTGTCTGCGACAGTGATTTCCAGTCTTGCAACAGCATCTGCACCGCCACGGGCTTAGATGCTTCAGCCGATATCGCCGGGTGCAGCCTGAGATGCTGCAACAATTTTAGTGCATGCCTTCACATCAGAGGCTGCGCGACGACTTTTCGATGCTTCTGAAAGCTGCCGAGGAACAAAGGAAGAGTAGAAGGCTCGCGCTTCGCTCACTCCTTCAAGAACTCTCGGATCAGCTTCCACCTATATTCTTCAACCGTCAGACCGCCACGGATGTCGTTCAACTGCTTCTCGGTGAAGGGCACCTTCCCGCCAGCACGCTCGCGCGGAATCTCGATGAAGCGTGGCTTAGTGCGGGCGGCTATCACGCGGGCAAGAGCTATTCGATCACTCATCAACAACGGCCCCACGGTCGCCCTTTTTGGGGGACAGATTCGATTCGTCAAAGAGAAGCCCCGACGGGGGTATGACGCGGGGCTCCTCCGGTCCTTTTCGGGGGACCTGTGACGAGAGAGGGAAAATCTCGCCACATTTCGTGGCTTAACACCGTTTAGATCAGAGTCAATATTCGAGTACGAGAGCCTCGGCTGCGCCGGGGCTCTTTTTCATCGACTCTTCTTAATCACTCCTCGTCGTCCCTTGCACCAGGGGGTACGGTAGGGGGGTTCTTCCACGGGTGCCCTCTCTTAATTGGTTGTCGGAAGTCTATGCTCTCCTTGATGCCTTCTCGCAGCCGATAAAATAGGTGCGCCCT
The DNA here is from genome assembly GCA_963798815.1 of uncultured Alphaproteobacteria bacterium. Taxonomy (GTDB): domain Bacteria; phylum Pseudomonadota; class Alphaproteobacteria; order Rhizobiales; family Methyloligellaceae; genus Methyloceanibacter. The sequence continues at coordinate 22,835 of CAWCUW010000001.1, read as the reverse complement.
CCCCTTAGCCTTCCGGGCTTCGTTCAATGCAACATGCCAAGCGTGATCCATTGTGCCCTGAGCCACAATTCGTTCACCGCACCATGCCTCCCAAACTCGCGAATCTGTGCTTGAGGGGCGAACGTTCCATTCCTTGAGGGCCATGGTTCTGGATCGGCGCCTTTTGCCTCAGCTTAGCGGGGGTCTTTGTTGTGACCTACTGGACAGCAGGGGTCAGGTTGAGAACGGCTTTGCCAAAGAGGCCCGCGGTGAGAGCGCCAACAACTTGCATGGAAGTGTAGGCGGCGAGAACGATCCCGGCCGCAATCAGCGCATACTCGATGGCGGTGGATCCAGACTCATCGGTGATGAAGCGCTTGATCAGATTCATCATAAGCGTCGGGCCGTCAGTCCCCACCGCTACGCCGAACGCCAATCAATTGAGCAGGTTTCTGTTTTTACCATTAAGCCAGCAACATCCGGTCACGCCCTCTGCGCCGTAAGTAAGGCAGGTCAGACCCCGTGACAGGCCGTGCTGCTGTTGCACCGCGCGGGCAAAGAAGATTCTGACGCCCAACTCTCCTGGCGAGGAGACACCCGAATAGCGTCAGCCGGTCACGCAAAGCGATGAGCTGTCGGCTTCGGCCGGCACCCTCTCTGTATCCAGGGAACTCAAAAAGCCGGTGCGCGTTTACAGGGCTCTTGAAATCCTGGTGAGTCCTTCAGCCCCGCGCCTAGATGCTCAAGCTGGTTGTCGTGTTCCGTCTTAGGTTGTCAGATGCCCCGTTCAAATCGAGCACTCTCGATGCTGATTTGCTGCGCGAACAGATCAACTCGGTCTTGTAAGTCGCCGCGAATATCCCGCACAGACGCCCCACCTCAAGTCTAACGAACGTCGCCTATTGAAGCGGTCCCTCGCCCATTTCCGACTGGCGCTCCGCCCTTCGGCTGCTCGAGGCTCGCGCCTACCCAAAGCCGACTGAGGCCACCTTGCGGGCCAACTCATTGGAAGGCGGCTGATGCGATTGCGCCTGCTGCGGGTGGCGAGGGCTACAACGGCTGCCCTGGGGCTCAACCTCAGTTGCTGGAACTGAGCTACTTACGCGCCGACCCTCGAAGCCGATGACCATGTGCACGTTGTGGAGCGCCGACTTTAAGTCTTCCAAGATGGTTTGATGCTCACTCTTAAGCTTCTCGATATGCACATCGTATTGACCCTGAGTGGCGCGGATTTGCTCCGCAATCAGATTGGCGCGGTCTTGCAGATCGGCACGGATGTCACGCATTTGATGATCCCCCACGTTCGACCTATCCGCTCAAACGACCAAACCGGAAAGCGGTTCCGGCTCATGCCTTCGGGGCGCCCGAATACGAATCGACGTGACTTCTCAGCAACGCTGCCCGGAATCCCCGCCTCCTTCTGGCTCAGATTTGCTCGTGAAGGTTCTTCCATTCGCCCCTTCCAACATTCCCAATTTAGCGTCTCCCCTTCGACGAATCGTCAACCCAACTGCCACACTTCGGCGGCACAGGTTGGCCACGGCCCTCGTGTCTCACTATTCTTGGCAAGCGGGGGAAGTGGTCAGCTGCTAGGCAGGGGGCAATCGCATGGATGTCGGACGTGAAGAGGTATACGCCGCACAGCAAAGTATTGGGCACCCATAAAAAGGTTATGGCCGGTCAGATGGGACCCATTAAGTTCGGCGCCCAAAATGGCTATAAGCATGCTTAGGGGCGCCTAACTGAGGGGTTTCCGATTGCTTATCTGATGCTCAGCCTTGATTTGCAAGGCGTTGCAGGTGATGGGCTAACAGATGGGCTAACCCTGATGCCTAGAGCGCCTTGGCCTAGCCTCCCCCGGCCTCGAGCTCACCGGGGGCAAGAAGGGGGGAGGGTCGAGGTGCGGGCTGCCTGCGAAAGCGCGCTCAAATATCAACCAACTCAACTCACCCCGACTGATCAAAACCAACTCACCCCGACTTATCTCAAGCCTCTCAACCCAACAGGCACTCACTCAACCCGAACTATGTTCCAGGCTACTCGTGCCACTCTGGCAGTGCTGCTAGTGCTGGATGATGGCCTGCGATGCGGATTAGTGCCTCTTTAGTCTTGCAGTAGTGTTTCCCTCGCCATCCGCTGCCGTTGCGAACTTGTACGATCCATTGGATGTCATCGCGACAGTTGATGACGCGTATGTTTTTGCGGGTTTGGGCGATGACCGGGTAGCCTTCATCCGTCTCTTGAATGCGCCGTGGCTTCCCCCAGAGGTTCGCAGAATCGAGTTTTGCCTCTTCTGGGTAATCTGGTACCGCACCCCCCTTAGGCTTGTCGCCCTCATACCTCTCGCCCTTTGCCTCGATGTCTTTGAGGTGCCTTGCCCACTTCTCTCCGCGCTCACGCTGTTCCCCCCATGATGAGGTGGCGATCTGCGGTGGCAGTTCGGGCTCGGCGTATGGATCCGCAGAACTACCCTTGGGAATGTGTGGCGAGCCTTTAAACGGGCTTACGCTCCAGGGGAGTTGTATCACCTGATATTCGTCGCCCTTTTGCATGGTGCCGGCAGCAAGCATCGCATTGACGCGCTCTTGCTCGGTCGTCGTCTTATCGACAACCAGGAAGTGAAACCCCGGTCCTTGGCTTTCAGCTCATCCAATTCCTTGCGGAGTCGCTTGAGCTCCTTGCCCACATTGTTGCTATTATTGGACACGCTTCAGCCTCACCACATTGCTTTGCGCGTTCTCGATCTTGTGCTGCTCGATTGCGTCCTTGATCAGCTCGATCTAGCGCCGTAGCGGCCAATGGTCAGCGCGTTGTGAACCTGCGTAATCGTTTGCACATACCGGGTTAGGTCGGGCGTACTTAACTCGCCATGCAGCGCCATCTTGTAGAGCTTCGACATCTCGGCCACACAATCTCGCTCAGTCTTCAGCGTCGATACCCGCAGGCGTTTCTTTTTCTCACCTGTCAGGGAGGAATGTTGTTGTTTATCAGTCATGGGTTAGCCCCAAATATAGGGCCGCTTCTGCGCCAATACTGGCAACATCATCCGCACTTGCTATACCTCTAGTGCCTGTTTTTATCACGAAACCTCGGTAACCGTCAGCGTGCCGCCGGTAGAAGTGCGGATTGCTGAGAGCTTCTCCCCGACACGTAAGACACAGTGTCGGTTTCAGCATCGAGCTAACATATCTGCGCTGGTGAGCCGAGGCTGACTCTGATTGCCAGCATTAGATGTCTCCAACTCAGCCCCGTCCCTAGCGGGGCTTTTTGTTTTCAGAAGCATGCGCGCGAAGGTGTGACTCGCTGGCTTGTATGTCTTGGGCAACTGCCAAGCGACCTGCCAAGCTCTCGCATACGTCTACGCCCGCGAGAAAAAAGCCGACGCCGACACCGCTAATGTGCTGACGATGGACAAGGCGCGACGCGCGTGGCGAACAATATCGCTAAGCTGCCGAGGCCGCTGCCGCGCAAATAGATGGCGTGCCGAGATGCGCGTCAAGCAGCCTCAGGATCTGTGCGGTTGATGCGCGTCCTGGCGTTGCTGCAAAGGTGGTCCAACTCGTCTAGCGTCGCAAGACTGTGGATCCATCTAAATGCTTGCGCGTAGCCAGGCTCAAACTGCAATTCAAATGCGACCGCCCGCGATCCGACGAACTTGCCTGAACGGGCAAGCTCACGCGCGCGCTGCTGGATGCGCCTTAGTTTCTCACTCATTGCAGCTTCAGCACTTACTTCAAGGAGGTACAATTATAGCTCCGGCCTGGCGTGAGAGGAGAGATCGCCTTAGGGGTTACAACCAATGCGCCAATCTAAGGCTTGGCCTAGCGGGTCTAGGCTGGCTGCGTGGGCCATCCCCCATCTCCGCCCACAAGAGGTTCTGTCAGGGGAATTAGGGACCGGAGAAGCCCCGGACGCTCCTGTCCGGGGCTTCTTTCATGAGCGTGGTGTGTGCGTATGGCCGAGAGCCAAAAGCAGCTGTTCCTCGATCTTGAGGCGCTTTCCGAGGAGCAAATTGAGGTGGGCCTTCAGAAGGGCGTCTGGGGCGAGCCGGCCCGACCAGTAGTAGAACGCTACCTCGACCAGATGAAACTAGGTCGGGTGGAAGCAGCCGCTGCGGAGCAACTGGCTGCGGCCCGCGAGGCCGTGGACGAGGCCAGAGCTATGAAGGTATGGGCGATCTCCGCCCTCATCATCGCAGGTGGTGCAATGCTGGCAGCGATGGCGTCAGCGTTCGTCGCATTCCTTGCACTGCGACAGGGGACGATCTCCTGGTGACGTTGTTGCGCGTCGATTGCGCGGCGTGTGGCGAGTAACATCACGCTCCGCGAATGACACTCACAGAATCCCGCCACGGGACTTGAAGCTCGCGGCGAAAAAATAGAAGAAGCCCCCACTGGTGACGGGGGAGACACCATGTTGCGACGGGGGCTTCTTCGGGTTCGGTTCGGGGGAACCGAGATGGGAGAGGGAGATTCCCATCAAGTTCAAAATGCGCCTCCTGTGTGACGTTTGTGCGTAGGCCCCATTAAACCATCGCGAAGAGGGCATCGGCTTCGGTCGGCGCCCTTTTCAATTTGCAGCGGTGAATTCGGGGGCGTGCGCTCTCGGGTCTATCATCACAACCGAAGACCAAAGCCTTGTTGCCTAATGAGTAGCCACACCATGGCAGCGAACAAACCAACATTGATAAGAATGGGTAGCCAAATGAACCATTGCGCTCCCCGGTACTCCCCGGAAATTGTGCTGTAGAGCAACGACAAAGCTACCAGCAAATAGGCGAGTGCCAAGCCCACCACTAGCGGCGTTTGTTTGTCAGGCTGTTGTGCCGCGAGCCACGCTGTCAGGGCGATGCCAATGAGAACCCCGCCACTCCAGCGCACCCAGCCAGGATCAGCAGGGACGCCTGGATCGTCACTGAGTTCAAGCGCCCTTTCCGGCATCGACAGAAACAGCAATCCGTAAATCGCGCTCACTATCGCGGCGACGTAAAAGATTATCCGTGCGGTCTTCACTTCCGATTGAGTCATGGCCGATGCATTATATCGCACCCAGCGGCCGATCGTCCTTTTCGATGTTTGAGCTAAAGCGGACTTCAAGGGGCGCGGGCTCTCCGGCTATGCTGCGGATCATGGACCCGTTGCACGCGACCATCGAGGAATTTGAGGCAGAGGGCTTCACTCACATCGAGCGCCATTGCCCGTGCTGTCGCGTGACCAGGCTACGGCCGATGAATTGGCTCCCTCGTATTCTATGGGGCTTACCCTCGCGCAACTCTCAGAGCGGCTTCGCTGTGCCGAATGCGGTGGTCAGTTGCACTCGGTCAAGCCGTGGCGAATGGAAGACGTGCTGGGGAAGCCGTTGGGGTGGAGTGGGTTATAAGGAGCGACCCTACCGTTTGGCCTGTTCTTTCTGCTTTTGCTGTTCTAGGGAATTGGCCACCTTGCCTCCTTTCATATGGCTGAACTGCTCTTTGCTCAGTGCCTCTTGCTTGGCTTCTTTCTGACCGAGGTTGGCGTTTGAGCGACCAGCACCTCGATCCTTGGCGCGTTTCTTTGTCATCATTGCCCCCTGATTTGCTTCTGTTACGAGTATTATACGTCGAGGTGAGGAACGATGCGCCGGGCTTTGCTGATGGATGCCCTGAAATCATCTCTCTCAGTGCTGGCGCTGCTATGCCTCTGTTTTGCGAGCTGGACGGCGGCGGCGGCGCAAGGGGCCCAGCTCACCTTCCAGACGCTCGATGGCGATTCGCAGCAGGTGAACCCGGACGAGATTTGGCGCATCCGCGCCACCTCCACCAGCGACGAGCCGAGAAATGCCATCGTGATCGACTACGGTTGGGACCGTGTCTACGTCAAAGAAAGTCTCGCCAGCGTAGTGAAGAAGGTAGGCGGCGGACGACCTTTGAAGAAATTTACCCTGCCAGGCGGAGGGCCAGTCTACATCGTTCTTGCCAAGGTGACCGGCGTCACCCGCGCCATCCCGCAGGTGTCTCACCCGAATGCCCATGCGATCATCGTCTCGCGTGAAGGCCAGACCCAGGTTCAGGAAACGCGCGAAGCCATCAACGAAGCGCTGGGTGAAATAGGACGGCCCCCCACCTTGCCGCCTGCGGGCGTAGAGAATTGACTAATCCTCAAGCCAATCTCGGATCATGCTTTCCACAGACCGCCACGGATGTCGTTCAACTGCTCCGAAGTGTGATGAGCTTGCCAGGCCCGGCGCCTCAAAAGATGGAGTTCCTTACCCAGCCACGCTCGACCTCACCGCCGCGGAGCCAACGAGAAGCCGAAGCCCTTTTTTCAGAGAAGCAAGATGGCAATCAGGAAAGCGAACGCCGCATAGGTGTAGAGCTCAGCGCGGAGTGGTGTCATCGGCGAACAGCTCGAAGCGGGACTCGTATTGCTTGCGCGTACGCGCCGACTTGCCCGCGCGGGCTGCTCGCATCCTGCGGAGTGCAGGCCCATACCGCGGCAGCAGCCACTCGCGCAGAATTTCCTCCGCAAGCCCTTGGCGCTCTACCTCGCGCTGTTTGGCGGCGATGCATTCATCAACGGCAGGCATTTCAAACATGGGTGATCTTCCCTTTCGGATATTGCAATTAGTCGGCGGCGCATAAAAAAAGCCCGCACTGAGGCGGGCTCGCGATCAAGCTCTGAGGTCGTCCCTATGCGGGGTTAGCGACTCGCATATCTATGATTACCTCAAGCTTCTCCAATTCGGATCTAGCCTTCAGCGCCTCTTCCAACGCTGCCGTCTCTCGACAGCGTGCCACCGGCGAGCCGCTTGTCGGATCACCGACTCTGTTTCCTTCGCCATCTTGGCAATTCTTTCTCAATCCCCTCTCTCACCCCATGCGGAGTGAGATGGTGCTGCGCGTAAAGAAGGGCGGTATTCTGCGGTTTGTTTTAGTCAGTGGTGGGACAAAGGTGGGACATTTTAGTAGTCTGGCACGTTCTTGGGTGCTCGCCCCTGCCGCCCCTCCTCGGCTTTAGCCCATCCGCCATCGTCATTCGCGCGGGCATATGCGCGCAATTGTTCAATGGTGATTTGATTTATGCTCGGCATCAAAGTTCCTGTCGTCTTGACCCGCTAGCCGCCGAGCATATCAGCCTCGCATCGAGAGCTCGAAATCGTGCTCCGGTGCTTACTATTTGCTTACTAGCACGAGGGCCAAACACGAAATTTCTGCTAAGTTATTGTAATTGTGGTGCCGCCGGGTAGGATTGAACTACCGACCCCGTCATTACCAATGACGTGCTCTACCACTGAGCTACGACGGCTTAGAGAACCGGCCGAGAATCTGGAGGCGGCATGGCCGCTCCCCGAGAATGCCTTCGTTTCCGGGCGCGACCCTGCCATAGCAGGCAAGTGCATGCAAGGCGAAGGCCGCCCGCCCGGATCGGGATGGATATGGGCATGCTATAAGGCTGGGACAGCAGCGAGCGCGAGCGGCATGGCCACAGAGTCCAAGGACAAATCCGAAAAAAAGACCGACGCCGAGGCGCGCCGGACACGGCTCGAAGCCGAGCTCAGGGCGAATTTGTTGAAACGCAAGGCCCAGGCCAAGGCCAAGCAATCCCTAAGGGATCGTAATGAGGGGAGACAGAGTTAAGCCAGGAGGAGTAGATTGGTATGTTGGCGGCGGCCTGACGGGGGTCCGGCCGCCGGCGAAGACGGGGGTCTTCACAACAAGAACAACAGGGCAGGGGCGTGAGGGAGTAATAACGTCATGGACCGTATCCGCATTGTCGGCGGCCAGCGTTTGACCGGCACCATACCCATCAGTGGCGCCAAGAACGCTGCGTTGCCTTTGATGATCGCTAGCCTTCTCACCCGCGAGACGTTGACCTTGCATAACGTGCCGCGGCTTGCCGACGTCAATCTGCTTGCCCGCATTCTCGGCAATCACGGCGTCGACGTGACCATCGCCGGCAAGCGGTCCGGCCAACGCACCAGCGACGGCCAGACGTTCCGGCTCACCGCGCCAGAAATCGTCGACACCACCGCGCCATACGAGATGGTCGCGCGCATGCGGGCGAGCTTCTGGGTGCTGGCGCCGCTGGTCGCGCGCTGCGGCAAGGCGAAGGTGTCGTTGCCCGGCGGCTGCGCCATCGGCACGCGGCCCGTGGATCTGCATTTGCAGACGCTCGAGGCGCTCGGCGCGGAGATCGAGCTCGAGGGCGGCTATGTCATCGCCCGGGCGCCGCGCGGCCTGACGGGTAACAGGATCGCGCTGTCCAAGGTCTCGGTCGGCGCCACGCACAACGCCTTGATGGCGGCGGTGCTCGCCAGGGGCGAAAGCCTGATCGAGAACGCGGCGCGCGAGCCGGAGGTCGTCGATGTCGCCAACTGCCTGATCAGGATGGGGGCCCGCATCGAGGGACTCGGCACGCCGACCTTGTGGGTCCAGGGACGCGAGACGCTCTATGGCGCCGATCACACCGTGCTGCCCGACCGCATCGAGACCGGGACCTACGCCATGGCCGCGGCCATTACCGGCGGCGATGTGCTGCTCGACGGGGCCCGCCCCGACCTCTTGCAGGAGGCGTTGCAAACCTTGCGCTCCTCAGGGGTCGAGATCGAGGAGCGGCCGACCGGCATCAGGGTCGCGCGGAACGGCGGCGGCTTGCGTCCCGTGTCGGTCGAGACCCAGCCTTTCCCGGGGTTCCCCACCGATTTGCAGGCGCAGTTCATGGCGCTGATGTGCACGGCCAACGGCACTTCCGAAGTACGCGAAACCATCTTCGAGAACCGCTTCATGCATGTGCAGGAGTTGGCTCGAACTCGGCGCCAAGATCGACCTCAAGGGTGATACCGCCCTCATTACCGGAGTCAGTGGCCTGCGCGGGGCGCAAGTCATGGCCACGGATTTGCGGGCGTCGGTGTCGCTGGTGATTGCCGCGCTCGCCGCGCAAGGCGAGACGATGATCGGCCGGGTGTATCACCTCGATCGGGGCTTCGAGCGCATGGAGGAGAAGCTCGGTCAATGCGGCGCGCAGATCGAGCGGTTATCGAGCTAGGGGACGCCCGAAGTTGACAGTTTCATGTCGTGGCGCGGCGTGCTAGCCCTACGCCGTAACGAGTTGACCGCCCCTGCCGCCATGCAACCTCTCAAGCTGATCGCCCTCGATGAGGAGGACCTCGCCGTCGTCTCGTCGCATCTCCAGGATGCGGTGGTGCGCGTCGGCGACATGGTTTATCAGCCGTCGACGGAAGCGCTTCGCCGCCGTGCTCAATCGCTTCGACTGGGAGGCGGCGCAAAGCGGCAACGGCAAGGACTTCAAGCGGCGGCGGACCGCGCTCCGTTTCGAGCGCGTGTTTGGCGCAAAGCTCAAGAATGTGAGGCCAAGCGCCGAGGAGAGGGTGCTGTCGCTGCTCGCGGTGCGCTTCGAGCCCGACGAGGCGCCGGCCGGCCGGGTCATCCTCACCTTCTCCGGCGAAGCCACGATCCAACTCCAGGTCGAATGCATCGAGGCCGAGCTCAAGGACCTCGGCCCCGCCTGGAGCACGCGCTCAAAGCCTGCGCACCCGGGCACCGAGCCCGGCTCCTGAACGCGCGTCGCCATGGCCGCGTGGCTCAACACCGCTGATCCGGATTTCGAGGACCGCTTCAAGGCGCTGCTCGGGCTGAAACGCGAGCAGGCGGCCGATGTGAACGCGGCGGTCGCCGCGATTATCGCGCGGGTGCGCGCCGAGGGCGACGCGGCATTGCTCGATCTGACGCGGCAATTCGACGATCTCGACTTGGGCAAAGTCGGCCTCAAGGTGACGGCGGCCGAGATCGAAGCGGCGCACGAGCAAGTGGAGAAGACGACGCGTGAAGCGCTGGAACTGGCGCATGACCGCATCCTCGACCACCACAAGCGGCAGCTGCCGAACAACGATCTCTACACGGACCGGCTGGGCGTCGAGCTCGGCACGCGCTGGACCCCGGTCGCCTCGGCCGGGCTCTATGTGCCGGGCGGCACCGCGAGCTATCCGAGCTCGGTGTTGATGAACGCGGTGCCGGCCAAGGTCGCCGGCGTGCCGCGCCTCGTCATGGTGGTGCCGGCGCAAAAGGGCGCGCTCAATCCGCTGGTGCTGGTCGCGGCCAGGCTTGCCGGCGTGAGCGAGATCTACCGCGTGGGCGGCGCGCAGGCCATCGCCGCGTTGGCTTACGGCACCGAGAGCATCGCTCCCGTCGCCAAGATCGTCGGCCCCGGCAACGCCTATGTCGCCGCCGCCAAGCGCCAGGTGTTCGGTCAGGTTGGCATCGACATGGTGGCTGGCCCCTCGGAGGTGGTGGTAATCGCCGACGCGGACAACGATCCGGCTTGGATCGCCGCGGACCTGCTCGCCCAGGCCGAGCACGACACAGCCGCGCAAGCGATCCTTATCACCGACGATCGAGCCTTCGCCCGCGCGGTCGAAGCAGGCGGTCGAGGCGGAGCTTGCCGTGCTGCCGCGGGCCGCGACCGCGCGCGCGAGCTGGCGCGATTTCGGCGCCGTGATCCTGGTGCGAACTCTCGACGAAGCGCCCGCGCTCGCCGACCGGCTTGCGCCCGAGCATCTGGAAATCGCCACCGGCGATCCCGACACGCTCGCCGCCCGCATCCACGATGCCGGCGCCATCTTCATCGGCCGCTACACGCCGGAAGTGATCGGCGACTACGTCGCCGGCTCGAACCATGTGCTGCCTACGGCGCGAAGCGCGCGCTTTGCCTCCGGTCTCGGCGTGCTCGATTTCATGAAGCGCACCTCGACTTTGAAGCTCGATCCGGACAGCCTCGCCGCGCTCGGTCCCGCCGCGATGGTGCTGGCCGAAGCCGAGGGACTCGACGCGCATCGCCGCTCCGTCGCCATCAGGCTCAATCCGAGAGACTAGGCCATGGCCACCGAGGAGCACGACGCGGAGGAGCAGCTTGATTGGCCGGAAGCGGCGCGCCTCATCGAGGTGACGCTGGATGACGCCTCGATCGGCCGCAACAATGCCGAGGTCGAGCATGAGCGCGAGGTCGCCATCTTCGATCTCCTGGAGCGCAACCGGTTCGCGCTGGAGAACCATGACGACGCCGGCCCCTATACGCTGCGGCTTTCGCTTGCCGACAATCGCCTGGTGTTCACCGTGGGCGACACCGAGCGGGAGCCGATCCAGCATGTGATGCTGTCGCTCTCGCCGTTTCGCCGCCTGGTGAAGGACTATTTCCTGATCTGCGAGAGCTATTACCAGGCAATCAAGACGCAGCCCGCCTCCAAGATCGAGGCGATCGACATGGGGCGGCGCGGGCTGCACGACGAGGGCAGCCGGCTGCTGCTGGAGCGGCTCAAGGGCAAGATCGCCGTGGACATCGCCACCGCCCGCCGCCTGTTCACGCTGCTCTGCGCGCTGCACTGGAAGGGCTGATCTCTTGCGGGCAGGGGGCGATCTGCCGAGCGCCGTCCTCTTCGCCTGCAATCACAACGCGCTGCGCTCGCCGATGGCCGAAGCGATCCTCAAGCATCTTGCCGGTCAGCGCATCTATGTGGATTCGGCGGGCGTGCGCGCCGGCGAGCTCGACCCGTTCGCCGCCGCGGTGATGGACGAGATCGGCATCGATCTTTCGCGGCATGCGCCCAAGTCGCTCGATGCACTCAAGGATGGCTCGTTCGATTTGATCGTGAGCCTTTCGCCGCAAGCGCATCACAAGGCGCTACAGCTGGCGCAAGGCTTCGCCGTCGATGTCGAATATTGGCCGACGCCAGATCCCTCGCTGACCGAGGGCAGCCGCGAGCAGATTCTCGACGCCTACCGCGCTTTGCGCGACACGCTGTTCCGCAAGATCAAGCAGCGCTTCCCGATGATGGGCGCCGGTGGTGTCTAAAGGCGCACTTTTTGACCGGACACCGAGCCCGGTCTAACAATGCGGGCAAGGAGGGTCGATCGACCATGAGCCGAGAGATGACCCTGTTGCTTGCCGGCGACGCCTTGATCACGCGGCCCTGGTCGCATGTCCACGACGCCGAGTTTCTCGGCTTGATCGAGGAGATTCGCGCCGCCGACGTGGCCATCGCCAATCTCGAGACCGTCATCCATGAATTCAAAGGTCACGCCCAGGCCAACTCCGGCGGGGTTCATATGGCGTCGCCGCCGTCAATTGCCGCCGAGCTGAAATGGGCCGGCTTCGATATGCTGGCGCATGCGAACAATCACGCGTTCGATTATGGCGCGGCCGGCATCCTTGAGACGCTCGAGCATGTCGAGCGCGAGGGTATGGTCGTCGCCGGATCCGGACCGGACCTGCAACGCGCCCGCGCGCCGCGATATTTCCCGTGCGACGGCGGCAGCGTGGCTTTGGTGGCGATGGCGGCCGATTTCGTAAGCTACGGCAAGGCATCCGCTTTGCGACCGGATTTGCACGGGCGGCCTGGGGTCAACCCTCTGACCGTTGGGAGCGAACAGTCGATGACATTGAGGCCTTTCCAGGCGGCGCAGCGCGCGTGGGAGGCTTGCCGGCGGATATTGCGGGTACCGGCTTGGCGCGCGCGCCCTGAGTTGGAGATCGTCGTCTCCTGGGGCCGGAAGATCTTCCCTGGGGACCGAGAGGCCAATCTCAAATCTATCTCCGAGGCCGCCGCCAACGCCGACATCGTCGTGGCGTCGGTGCATGCGCACAGGCATGGCAGGTGGCTCACACAATTTGCCCGTCAGGCCATCGACCGAGGGGCGAGCGCGGTCGTGGTGACGGGTCCCCACCAGGTTCGCGGCGTCGAGCTTTATCGCGGCAGGCCGATCTTCTACTCGTTGGGAGATTTTGCCTTCGAGACGGAATATGTCCGGCGATTTCCCGCAGAGGTTTATGAATCGGCTGGGCTTGCGGCCGACGCATCGCTCGAGGAGCTCCGCTCCCGGCCTGGACGCTTCACGGCACTGTTGCGAGATCGCCGGACTTTCGAAGGCTTGGTCGCGCAGCTCTCGATTGCCGATGGCGCTCTCAAACGAATTCAGCTCATTCCGATCGACCTGCAATTCGATGGCGGGCCCGATCGGCGCGGTCGGCCGAAGCTCGCGTGCGCTGAATTGGCGGAACGGATCGCGGCGGACGTGGCGGCCAAATCGAGGAAGCTCGGCACGCAGGTCCGCTACGATCGGCGCAGCACTCGCGGCGAGGTCTTGCTTGAAGAGTGACCGAGCTCGCAACGGCGAGGCGCGCAGCCTCCCCACCCCTGTATTTTTTATGTCACACAACACAAGAAAACGATTGGTGCGCGACAACCCTAGATTGACAGAGTTCCCGCGCCAAACCTCTAATGATCTTGGTTGGTTGCCACTTCTTCGGCGGGGAGGAGGGAGTGCGTCATCGGGCCGATATCGACGGACTCCGTGCCATCGCGGTGGTTCCCGTCGTGTTGTTCCACGCGGGCGTAAGCCAAGTCTCCGGCGGCTTCGTCGGCGTCGACATCTTCTTCCTCATCTCCGGCTACTTGATCACCTCGCTGATCCTCGGCGAGATGCGACAGGGACGCTTCTCACTCCTGAGCTTTTATGAGCGCCGCATCCGCCGCATCTTCCCGGCGCTGTTCTTAGTGCTTGCTGTCTCCTCCGTCCTGGCTCTGGGGCTGTTCATGCCGCCGGACTTGGTGGCGTTCGGCCGGAGCCTGGTGGCGACGGCGCTGTTCGTCTCCAACATCCATTTCTATGGGGATTCCGGTTATTTCAATGCGCCACTCGACACCAAGCCGCTGTTGCACACCTGGAGCCTGGCGATCGAGGAGCAATTCTACATCCTCTTTCCTCTGATTCTGCTGCTCGCGGTGCGTTGGGGTGGGCGGCGCTGGATCGGAGTGATGCTCGCTCTGTTCGTTCTGTCGCTTGCAGCTTCGATCCGGATCACTCCCATAGATCCCGACTCTGCCTTCTATCTTGCGCCGACGCGCGCATGGGAACTGCTGCTGGGGGCGCTGCTCGCCTCGGGCATCGTGCCGAGCGTAAAGTCTCAGGTGCTGCGCGAAGCTCTAGCCCTCGCCGGCCTCGCATTGATCGGTTACTATTTTACTTTTCCTCCGCCACGCCCTTTCCGGGAGCAAGCGCGCTCATCCCGTGCTTGGGAGCGGCGCTTCTAATCTATGCGGGTCAAGCTGAACGGAGCTCGATGGTGTCGAAGGCGCTCAGTCTTTGGCCGGTCGCCTTCGTTGGATTGATCTCCTACTCGCTTTACCTCTGGCATTGGCCGCTGCTGGTGTTTGCGCGCTACTACAATATCCGCGAGTTGAGCGGCGGCCAGCTGGCCGCGATCGTCGTCGCAAGCTTCGTGCTCGCCGGGCTCTCTAGGGCTTATGTCGAGCAGCCGTTTCGTCGCAAGCCGACACGCATCTCGCGGGAGTTGCTGTTCGCCGGGGCGGCCACTGCCATTGCCGTCGTTATTTTCGGCGGAACACTCGACGTGCGCGGGAAGGGGTTTCCTGGGCGCCTGTCGCCGGAGGCGTCGGCCATAGGCCGCAGCGCTAAAGCTTCTGACAGCGACTATGCGTTGCAAGCGTCCTGCGTGCTTGCTCCGCACGGTCATCCATGTGTCGTAGGCGCGCAGGTAAAGCCGAGCTACGCGCTCTGGGGCGACAGCCATGCGATCGCGATGATACCGGCGCTGGCCGAGATGGCGAAGCGACACGGGGAGTTGTTCAAAGCCTACGTCGCCAGCGGCTGTCCTCCCCTCTTCGGTGTGCACCGCGACGGACGGTACGCCGGGTGCTACGCAAGAAACGTCGAGGTTCTGCGCGCGTTGGAAGAATCGCGCGAGGTCAACTCAGTGATCCTGATTTCTCGCTATTCACAGTACATCATGGGCAAATTACGTCCGATGCAGCCGAATGTCAGCGGTCAGCTTGTGGGCGAGTCTGGCGAGGCTCTAGATGCCGCAGCGCTTAACGAGGTGTTTGAGCGCCAACTCAATCTCACGGTCAGACGGCTGCTCGCCGCGGGCAAGCGAGTTGTCCTCGTCTACCCCACTCCAGAGCTCAGTTTCCGCGTTCCGGCGACGCTGAGCCGGTTGGTCGCCACGGGGCGCGATCCCGCCAGCTTCAACTTGCCGCGCGCAGACTTCGACGCGCGAGAGACGACGGCGTTTTCCATTCTCGACCGGGTGAACAACTCGGCAAGGCTCGTTCGTATCTGGCCACATAAACGGCTTTGCGATTCCGTACGCTGCATGATTGTGGCCGATGGACGGGCGCTATACCGCGACGAAGATCATCTGAGCCGGGCGGGAGCGAATTCTTGTGCTGCCGGAGTTCGAGCCGGTCTTTAAGGACCATAGGCTGCCCGTCGCGCCCGCCATCACCAGTACGCTGGCGGTCAGCGCTAGCTCGCCTCGTCGATAGCCATACGTTCTTCCGACAGCCGGCAATGCCCGACCCTTATCCCCGGCCTCGGCGGCGTTAATCTCCGCATCCCGGTCGCCGCGTCGGCGAGAAATTTCCACGTGGGTTGTCGCTTGCAGTCGGGCAGCGGACTCCATCCCGCCACTTGATGGGGTGGGGAGCGCGCTCATTTCAAGCGCGCCGGGCGGGGCGAGGCCGGCCCTCAATGCCGACGCGGCCAAAAGGCGTCGTCGGACCTCCACCCAAGGGGGAGGTATGTAGCAGCCGCGCAGTACCGGAATCGGCCTTGATTTTGTGCGCCCCTGCGACCATTCTCCGCCGAACTTCGATGCGGAAGGAGCCTTATGGCGAAGGAAGAGATGCTGGAGTTTCCGGGGGTTGTGACGGAACTCCTCCCGAACGCCACGTTCAGGGTGAAGCTCGAGAACGAACACGAGATCATCGCGCACACGGCGGGGCGAATGCGCAAGAACCGCATCAGGGTGCTTGCGGGCGACAAGGTTCTGGTCGAGATGACACCCTATGATCTCACTAAAGGTCGGATCACTTACCGCTTTAAGTAGCAAGCTCGGGCTTAAGCGGGCCGATCCCGCCAAGGCCGAGCAGCAGGCGAGGCCCGAGCCGAAAAAGGCGCGGGCGCTGCCGCCGCCGTCGCGCGCCCCGCGCTCGACGCGGGCGCAACCGAGCGCGTTCAGGCCGAAGCTCGTGCTGGCGTCGGCTTCGCCGCGGCGTTTGGCGCTGCTCGAGCAGGTTGGCATCACCCCCGATGCGCTGCGCCCCGCCACCATCGACGAGAGCGTGGCCAAGGGCGAGGTGCCGCGGCATATCGTGCGGCGGCTGGCGCGGGCCAAGGCGGAAGCGGCGCTCAAGCTGATCCGTGGCGACAAGGACTACGGCAAGGCCTTCCTGCTTGCCGCCGATACGGTGGTGGCGGTCGGCCGGCGGGTGCTCGGCAAGGCCGAGCTCGAGCATGAGGCGGGCGACGCGCTGCGCCTGCTGCGCGGCCGCGCACATCGCGTGCACACCGCCATCTGCCTGCTGACCCCCGACGGCAGATGGCGCGAGCGGGTGGTCGAGACGCGCGTCAGGTTCCGCAATCTCTCCAACGAGGAGATCGGCAATTATCTGGCGAGCGGCGAGTGGAAGGGAAAGGCGGGCGGGTATGCGATCCAGGGCATCGCCGGGTCGTTCGTGGTGAAGCTCGTCGGCTCCTATACCAACGTGGTGGGCTTGCCGTTGACCGAGGTGGTGAGCCTGCTGCAAGGCGAGGGCTTTCCGGTGAGCCATCTATGGCTGTCGAAAGCCGAGGTGGAGACCGAGTGAGCGCGCGCTCCCGCTTGGCCCAAGGGTCCGGCAAGACCGCGCGGGCGTCGGCCAAAGCGCCTAAGTGCCCGATTTGCGGCAAGAAGCGATCGGAGGAATTCAGGCCGTTCTGCTCGAAGCATTGCGCCGATATCGATCTCGGCCGCTGGCTTGGCGGCCGCTACGTGGTGCCCGGCCCACCGGTCGCGAGCAACGAGACGCAAGAGGACGACGAATAGCGGCAAGGGGACGAGATTCGGAGTCTCGACAGCAGGATAGCGATTTTCTATAAGCCAGGGTCTTGCCGTCCGGGGCTATGGCCTCCCGCCTGGCGGGAGCGCGCGCCTCACTAAATTGCCCAATAGGCCCAGGTAGCTCAGTTGGTAGAGCAGCGGACTGAAAATCCGCGTGTCGGTGGTTCGAATCCGCCCCTGGGCACCATTCTTAAGACC
Source organism: uncultured Alphaproteobacteria bacterium (assembly GCA_963798815.1). Taxonomy (GTDB): domain Bacteria; phylum Pseudomonadota; class Alphaproteobacteria; order Rhizobiales; family Methyloligellaceae; genus Methyloceanibacter. The sequence goes on along the minus strand of CAWCUW010000001.1, from coordinate 5,766 downwards.
CTTAATTCAATGGCTTGAGGTCGCTGCGCGCTCGCTCCCGATGGCAACCGAATTGGGTGTGGGTAACAAATTGGGTAACAGCGGTGAATTTTGCCGGGTAGAATGTGAGCAGACGATGAGTGTACGAGTACGAAGCGACGATGCATTTCTTTAAAAAGTTTTTTGACGCGGCGAACCAAAGCGCTGAGGCGGTAAACCGCCAGATCATTCGCATCACCCAAAGGAATTTTAATGCAGGTCTCGATCTAGCGAAGAGCTTAGCAAGCGCTAAGGACCCGTTCGAGATAGCGAAGTTGCAGGCGAGCTTTTGGTGGAAGCAACTCAATGAATGTACCGCCCAGGCTGAGGAAGTCCACAAGCGGCTGTTCGGATTTAGCGCCGTGCCGGAGCGTACGCCCGAGCCAGACCTAAGAGCGCCCGCCCAGAAGTCACTTACTCGTCCGCTTCAGGAGCACCGTCTCGACTGCGCAAGATCCCGCTATCCGCGAGGGCAAAGCAAAAGCCTACTAAGCAAAAAGTCGAGACGCCGACGCTTGCGGCCCAAACCCCTAAGACCGCTGAGCCAGAAGTTGGTCGACCGAAACCCGGGCTTCAAAGAAGCACTGCAGAAAAGAGATCTACGAGAGGATCCACATCCCGAGCCCCTGCGAGGAAACGAGAAGAGCGAAAGCCTCAAGCAACGAAGGCACCTACACGCCAGATCGTTCGCGCAGATGCTACTCGGCCACATGAAAGACAATCCGGAACTCCAAAAAAGGGCTGCCCCTCACGAGCCTGCCCCCCAAGTCCTTCCCATGGGCGTCAAATTCGGAATGCTCGATGGGAACGCTGTTCGCTTCACCAACATTGAAGCTTGGTGGCTGATTGATGGCGCTTGGAGGCCGATTTCTCCAGGCGAGGTTCTTTCCAATGCCGCTGTCATGAGGGAAGCGAGATTCAAGGAGGTGTTCCCTCAGCTGCCTATCCTTCCACGCAAAGCCTTCCAGTCGGATCGGCGCGGGGAATCATAATCCGGCTCCCCGGGCCGGACTCGAACCGGCGACCCAGCCGCAGCTCAATGGCACTTCTTTTGCTTCCATTCTGCCGTGGAGCGAGTGAGCATGCGCCACTTCAAGCCGCTATGGGTCGACCTAGCTAGCTGTTCATCGTGGGGCGCGGCGTCGGATGGCATGGTCGCGGGTACTTAGTTCCAGTTGTCCGGATCAAGCGGCTGGTCTCGCTCGCGCGTTTCTCGAAATAAGTAGTGACTGGAATTGTCCGGCAGAAATCGATCGAGAACCACAGCCAAAATCCAGACCGCCGGGAACACTCCGATAAACATGACAGCGTAGAGAATTTCGGAACTGGTCATATCGTCCCCCAATAGTGGCCTTAACACACCAAGCGGTCCGTCCAGAATGGTAGAACGAAGATAGACTGATTCGGCAATCGCTTTGTTCCGCCGACCGGCCAAGCCCCCTAAGTCTAAGCGCGCGAGACGCGGGCTGACGCCAAGGTGCTCACGATGAACGAGGCTCGCCGGATCGCGAGCGACATCGCCAAGCTACCGACGTTGTTGCCACGCAAATAGATGCCGTGCCGCTGAGACCATTCCTGAATTGCCCAGTCCGTCAGCACTCTCGCTGGCAGGGTGGGAGCCTTTTTGGGACTGCCTTGTGGGGCGCGGCGAGATTAATTTTTGCTTGGCCCCTATTCGGGCCAACATGCGAAACCAATCTGCCTTGCGGGCAAATGCTGCCCTCTGTGGCGGTGGCACCATCTCGTCGCCTGCGGCCTTTTCATAGGCCATCGCAATCGTTGAGTGTTGTTCAGGCGTTAGGGCCATCGCACCAAGATGGCGCACAACAATTAATAGCTTTCTAACCACCACTCGTCGCGAGGCATCAGCGCAATAAGTGGATACGCCATCATTGGTCCCCTCAAACGGACCCGAAGAAGTCGACCTGGTAGAACGTGACGACGACGGATCCTAAGCCGCACTCCCGGTCAGGCCAGGAGCCTAGTGGGCGGTGGGGATAGCCCACAGAGGCAAGCCTAGATTGCGTTCTGCTAGGCGGCCCGGGCGCATCGGGCTTAACCCCTAAGTGATGTCAACGGCGCGCACAACCAGGCGCGATAATCTCACTCATTGCGAAGATGGGTCGCACTATGAGTGACACCCTCGAACATATGAAAAGGCGTGCACACGAACTTGCGCGCTCCGGCAAATTTAATGGGTGGCGATCAGTCGCCTTTGAATTGCAGTTCGAGCCCGCGTTAAAGGAGGCGTTCCAGTGGCTGCATAATGCGTCTGTTGAAGACGCATTTCAGTGGTTGCACAGTCCAGCGACCAAAGAGGGGATTGACCAACTTTGTTATGAGGCCAGAAGCGCTTCTACTCGTCACGATCCTGAGGCCGCTGATGCATTTTTCGGAGGCGCGGTACATGGACAGGGAGATTCTCCTGCGGCGACTTGTTCAGGCCGAACAGAACGTCGCTGAGGGCAAAGCTTTCATCGCCCGACAGACGCAGCTGGTCGTCGAATCAGAGCGAGACGGCCACGATGCCGCCGAGGATTGGCGTCTCCTGGAAGAGTTCCTAAGGCTCCAGCAATCCCGCGAGCTTGACCGCGCCCAAATACTCGACGAGCTTTCTGAGATCTCCTGACGAGGAAGAGAACTGGGCCGCCTTCTGACCCAGGCGGACGTTCGCTCTCTCACATGCCTATCGGGTTCACTGGCAAACGTCTCTCTTGCGTTTTGCTTCTTCTCTGCATTGCTCTCGCAGCTGGCCCATCACGCCGTCTATCTGAGCCTCAACCCATGAGTTGAAAATTGCTTGCTGAGACACGCCACGAAGCTGCCCCGCTACCTCAGTGCTTAAGTACGAAACGAAGGCCGCTAGGGAAACCGCAGAACAGGACCGTGAGACAATCGTCAATTATTCTTTTGTACGCACGATTTGTGGCTCGTTTCTTGAGCAATGTTTGAAATATGTGCCCCCCATAGGACGCATGCAACTTGGGCGCCACTCTCCAGCGCCCTTAACCAAAGCGGTTGCTGAGTAATTTTGGCAACTTCACACCAATCAAAGGGGTCCTGGACAGCTGGAGTAAATACGCTCTCACGCTGGCACAAAAAAACAAAGAGCCCGACTAACAGAATCCGGGCTCTTGCTTCGCGTGTTGCTACGGGGCTGAAGCTGCGCGCTATGCCCGAATTGGTCGTATGGAAACCAAACGGAACCTAACCATTCTCAAGGAGTCTTTCCCCCTGTGAAACAGGTGCAACCTAAGCCAAGAGCTTTCGTTCCAACACGAACGACAGTTTTGCCGAGCGTGTCCGAAGGGCAACAAGGACGGATAACACCGGCAAGAGGGCGCTCCGACGCGCGGTTCTGCGAGTCAGCGCTGACAATCTATGCAATTAGCCATTTAGCCGATCAGCGGCGGGACCTCGGGTGAGATAGGCCGGACGCTCTAGCGCAAACGCCTCGATGGCGGCAACGACTGCCATGGCGCTGTGTCGGCTCAAGCTATCATTGTAAAGCCCCAGTTTAGCCACGCACCATGCCTCGACAAATGCGGGCGCGGCCCACCGCTGGTCCAGTGCTGAATTTATCCCCTCGGCGGCGACTTGCCCCCGTTCCTCGACTGCAGCAGCGGCCAACCGTTTCATAAAATCCGCCTCGTGTGCCGCGCTGGCTATCTCGATGCAGTCGCCTACGCGCTTAGCAATTCGGCTTGGACGTTAGGTGGAAGCTTTTGCACTTTCTCCAGAAGAGAAAGCACCGTCCTCTCCCAGAACAGCGACCGAAAGAACATTGGCTTTTGCCCCCTCAGTGGCCCGACCCACCGCCAGTCAACCCGCAAGTCTCAGCATGGTTCCTCAGATCCTGCGGCGGGGATTTTTTGTGCCGGCACCTCATTATGGCGCGATGGTTTTTACACCGGAGCAATACCGTCGCATTGCCGAGACGTACAAGTCGGCTGCGGCTGACCAGACATTGCCACCGGCACAAAGGACCGCGTTCGCCCACAAAGCTGATTGGTATCGCATGTTGTCGCGTTTGGGGGACAAGCCTGGGTGGGCTATGCCACAGATCATCCCCTGCCTCATGATGCTGGTGAGAGCAATCTCGAGGACACACGTTCGCGTCTGAGTTCAAGGTTACGCAGTTTATTTGCGTGGCAGCAACGCCGGTAGCTTGGCGAACGTCTGCGCGCCACGCCATCCATCGCCAGCAACTTCACCGCAGCCTAGGGAACGATTGGCCAATTATCTCGTTTATTTGAGCAGCCGCACCACAGACCGCGGAGCTTAAACGGGGGAAACAATGGCCATTCCACAAACATCGGGATATTTTAGGTTCCAGCAAACAACGAGACGCCAGGCAGACGTATTGGCGCTAAAGCTGTTTTGCCTGGGCTCGTTCATCCTGCTTGGCCTGATCACGGCTGGGGTTCTCTAGTCGCTTATCGAGATCGACCCCAGAGGGGCTCGCCGGTGGCGCCAAGACTTGGCAATGTGCTCTACATGTTGGCCTGCGTCCTTGCCGTGCTGATCCTCGCTCTTGGGGCTACGGTTTTCTTCCTTGCCGATCCTTCATCGAAGCTTGGTCAAAACCCTATAGCCGTTCTCGCTGTATCAGTGGTGGGGGCAGTCCTCACCTGGATTATCGGCGAAGGTCTGCGTTACATCCTTGCGGGAACATCTACATACCTCAAGCGAGAGCAGCTTGTGGAGCGGTTTGCTGCTCTTGAACAGCGCATCGACGCCGTAGACACACGGCTGACCCGTTATGAGGAGACCGTGGGTCCCCAACTAAAGACTCTTGGCAGCCTCCTTCACCAAGCCTTGAGTAACCGGGACAAGAAGTCTCACGGGAGTTAGCTCAGGGGCTGGAACCGCAGCTAAGATCGCGAGTCAGCGTGCCTTATCTCAATAGAAGAACATCCGCGCGCGCCCGCTTGAGTATGAAGCCACTTCGTGGCCTGCAACTCGGTAGCGAAAATCTCAGTGTCGCCTTGCTGGGTAAAAACCTCTCCCGGCACTCGCAGACGAAACGATGCTCGCCATCCATCCGATAAGCGTTCGATGATGCCCACGAAGCGAGCCCCTTCGCCAGACTTTGATGGAGCATTCATTGCCCAGCCCCAAGCCAACACAGGTCACGAGCATAGTTTCATTCTCAGGGCAGACCTCCGCTATCGGCATTTAACGGATCAACCCGGCTGATCGCTACAGGTCAGGAATCGACCCAAAGCGGAGATTGACGCAGGGCGCCAAGGCCCCGCATCCGGGATCCACCAAATCGCATGACGGCCATGTGAAACCCGGCGCTCGGTCGAGCGCGTTTTGCGCCAAGGAGCTGAATTCAGGAGAGGGCTTCAGTTGGTGGAACACTCGCGCCAGAAAGCATAATGTTCATTGGGAAGATTGAGTGTCCCACTTTTGCGTAAGTTATTGAGTTTATTGAGTTGCCGTAGTCCGTCCCTGGGCACCACAATTCGCCCAATATCAACAAGCATGGATAGAACAGCTAGATGGCCGCTCTAGAGCCGAGAGCGGAGCAACTGCATTTCGAGTAAGTCTTCCCGGGGCCCGGCCTAGGCAAATACCGGGTGCTGAAAATTTCATCGCCCCGGGGTCAGCATTGGCTTTCGCGTTAGCGATGAATAGCAATGTTCGGTCATTGCCGGCAAAGCAACTTGCAAGTTCGCGACAGACGATGTCATAACTTTCAAATCTTTCGTCGCAAAAATAGTGGAGGTGTAGCGTGGCGGG